>NZ_JBEFNX010000005.1:1137500-3260681 GCF_045063915.1 Dokdonia sp. Asnod2-E02 | reverse complement strand
ACAATTCTAAGAACAACTCCTACAAATAAACCTCCATTTGTTAGCGGCTGCAAAACTACAACCTTTTTTGACTTTACAAACTATCTTTTGAAAATAATTTGAAATAAATTTTAAAGCCAATTAAACAAACATTTATAAGAACTACCGCTCACATTTAAACGGACGGCAAAGATACACAGAAGTTCAAGTCTGACAAGTATTTTTTAAATAAATTTCAAAATAATTTACAAACCACTGACCTTCTTAACCTTAAACAATATGAATTATATCTTCTCTTAGAATGAGACTAATATTGCAGTAATTAAACGTGTACTATGGAGGGGAAATAGTCGAGGATATTATTTCGCGAAAGCGTAAAAGGTACACTACACTAAAGTATATAGGTACTACTCTACTCCTTTATTCTTCCACTTATCTGATAATTCGAGAAATTTAAAATCTAACACACTAGGCTGTGGCTCAAGTATACCTGATTGAAAAGAGCGCTGTAGTATATCTTCTATAAGGTAATCCTCCTGTTCTTGTTCTGGATTGAATTCTCTCTTAAGTGAAATATCAAAAGCGCTTGCGGTGGTGTTATACCAAAATGCTCTCCAGCCACTGCGTAGTCTCTTTATTAACTCGAAGGCTGTCTCACCTGTTTGACGATGTATGAGTTTAATAAGTATTTGCCCTTCTGTGCGTGTGAGTTTCTTAAGCTCTGCGGAAAATTCGCCTTCTAGGTACTTATGAATGATTTTTGTGTATTTCTTTCTAGCACGTTTTCCTTCTATGGAGTCAAGTCTATTATTAAGCGCGACCAGCCTATCTGCAGCGAGTTTTGCATAAGGAAAAACCTTTCTGGTTTTACGGCGCAGTATTAGGTATCGTCTTCGGTCTTGCTTATTATCAAATTTTAGCCTTTTAAAAACGATTACCTCATTAAGATCTATAGCGCTCCTTGGAATGGTGTCTCCTTGAATTATGTAATATTCAATTTCAACTTCTGTTGAATCTACAGGAGTTTCTTGAGCTTGTGCAAGCCCTGCTATGAATACTATTATATATAGGAGATTATGTATGCGCATCATTTTTATTTCGCTTTAAGCTAAAATCATTCCAAAATTAAAGATTAGAGTGCTATAACGTCATTAACTCTTGGTTAATATTCTTACTTTTAAAAAAAATATTATTCTATGGCTTCAAAAAGCATTTTAAATAAAAAGTCTCTAGACTTTCTTGAGAGTTACCTCAACAACGCAGCTCCTACAGGCTATGAGTGGGATGGACAGAAATTATGGATGGATTATCTCAAACCATATGTAGATGAGTTTATCACAGATACCTACGGTACGGCGGTTGCGGTAATAAATCCTGAGGCAAAATATAAGGTTGTAATAGAAGGTCACGCAGATGAAATCTCTTGGTATGTAAATTACATAGCAGATAATGGTCTTATCTATGTAATACGCAATGGTGGTAGTGATCACCAGATTGCACCTTCTAAGATTGTAAACGTGCATACTAAAAACGGAATTGTAAAAGGAGTTTTTGGTTGGCCAGCAATACATACTCGTAATAAAGCAAAAGAAGAGGCGCCAAAACCTGACAATATCTTTATAGACATAGGAGCAAAAGATAAAGAGGAGGTAGAAAAAATGGGTGTACACGTAGGTTGTGTAATTACATATCCAGACACCTTCCATATTCTTAATGACGATAAATTTGTGTGTAGAGCGATAGATAACCGCGCTGGTGGTTTTATGATTGCAGAGGTAGCGAGACTTTTACACGAGAATAAAAAGAAACTACCTTTTGGACTATACATCACAAACTCAGTACAAGAAGAGATAGGACTACGTGGAGCACAAATGATTGCAGAGCGTATAAAACCAGATGTTGCCATTGTCACAGATGTTACTCACGACACGACAACACCTATGATTGATATGAAAAAACAAGGACACGCAGAGATAGGCAAAGGCCCTGTAGTTGCATATGCTCCTGCTGTACAGCAAAAACTACGTGACCGTATTACAGAGACTGCAGAGAAGAAAGAGATTCCTTTCCAAAGGGCTGCACTTTCTCGTGCTACGGGTACAGATACAGATGCTTTTGCCTATAGCGGTAGTGGTGTTGCCTCTGCTCTTATATCATTACCATTAAGATATATGCATACTACTGTTGAGATGGTACACCGTGAAGATGTAGAGAATGTAATAAAACTTATTTATGAAACGCTGCTTACTATAGAAGATGGTGAGACGTTTTCATATTTTGAATAAGTCGTAATTACGCTTTCGCGAAAGCGTTTTTAATAAAAATCCCGCTCTATAATATAGAGCGGGATTTTTTATGTTTACTATTAAATTACTCCTTTCATTAAGGAATCCACTTCTTATCAAAGTTAGGTGCTCTTTTTTCTAAAAATGCATTTCTACCCTCTACGGCCTCATCTGTCATATATGCTAGACGTGTAGCCTCTCCAGCAAAAACTTGTTGTCCCACCATACCGTCATCTGTAAGGTTCATTGCAAATTTGAGCATCTTTATAGATATTGGCGATTTTGCAAGAATCTCTTGCGCCCACTCGTATGCAGTATCTTCTAGCTCTGCGTGAGGTATCACTGCATTTACCATACCCATCTCATAAGCCTCTTGAGCAGAATAGTTTCTGCCTAAGAAGAAAATCTCTCTCGCTTTCTTTTGACCTACCATTTTTGCCAGGTAAGCACTTCCGTAACCACCGTCAAAAGAAGTTACATCTGCATCTGTTTGTTTAAAAATAGCGTGTTCCTTACTTGCAAGAGTTAAGTCACAAACTACGTGCAGGCTATGCCCACCTCCTACTGCCCATCCCGGGACAACAGCAATTACTGCCTTAGGCATAAAACGTATGAGACGTTGCACCTCAAGTATATTTAATCTATGATATCCATCTTCACCTACATAACCTTCTTTACCACGCGCTTTTTGATCTCCTCCAGAGCAAAAACTATAAATACCGTCTTTAGAAGATGGTCCCTCGGCAGAGAGTAAAACTACTCCTATAGATGTATCTTCATTTGCATCATAAAAGGCATCATATAATTCCTTTGTGGTATTAGGCCTAAACGCGTTGCGCACGTCTGGTCTATTAAACGCTATACGAGCAACACCGTTACTCTTTTTGTAAGTTATGTCTTTATATTCTTTGGCTGTTTGCCAGTTTGGCTTATCCATAATGTGCTATTTTTACGTAAAAATAATTCTTTATTACTAGATGATGAAAAAAGTACTACTAAGTATTGTGGTTGTTTTTGCTTTCGCGAAAGCGTATTACGCACAAGAAAACACTACGGGTTCCTACATTTTTACAGATACTATTGATTTACAGGCTACACCAGTCATAAGTCAAGGAGTAACAGGAACGTGCTGGAGTTTTAGTACATCTTCATTTTTAGAAAGTGAGATTGCTAGACTTACTGGTAAAATGGTAGACCTTTCTGAAATGTACACAGTAAGAAATACTTACCCGGCAAAAGCTGAAAATTATGTAATGCGTCAAGGAAAGGCTCAATTTTCTGAAGGCGGACTCGCGCACGATGTCATTAATAGTGTTACGCGTTATGGCCTAGCACCAAACAGCGCCTACACCGGTCTGACACTTACAGATACTAAACATAACCACGCCGAAATGGTGGCTGTTATACATAGTATGCTAGACACTTATATAGATAATCCAGGAAGAACATTAAGCAAAAAGTGGAAAACCGCAGTAGATAAGGTGCTGGATGTTTATCTAGGTGAGAATATTACTAATTTTTCTTATGATGGTAAAACGTACACTCCTAAAGAGTTTGCGAAGGAAATGAAGATAGTGCCTAGCGATTATGTAACACTAACTTCTTTTACTCACCAGCCATTTTACAAATCGTTTATTCTTAATATTCCTGATAACTTTTCTAATGGAGCGGTGTATAATGTACCGCTAGATGAGTTTGTCTCAAATATAAATAATGCATTGAGCAACGGTTTTACAGTAACGCTAGATTGTGATGTGAGTGAGTTATCTTTTTCTTCAAAACACGGTGTAGCTGTAATTCCAGATAATGAAAGTAATAAGAAACTCGCTGTACTAGGACCAGAGCAAGAAAAAACAATTACACAACAATACCGTCAAGATGAGTTTGAAAACTATAATACTACAGATGACCACTTGATGCATATTACAGGAAAAGCAACAGATCAAAATGGTAATGTCTATTATAAAGTAAAAAACTCGTGGGGTACAGACTCTGGAAGAACGAAGTATGATGGCTACATATATATGAGTGTGCCCTACATACGTCTCAAGGCCATCTCTGTACTTATGCATAAAGAAGGGCTAGATAAAGCTACCTCAAAAAAAATGAGCAAAAACTAGTTATAGTTTTTGCTCATTTATATAGTATAAAGAACTTGGGTTAATCAATTATATGAATCCCATCTTCTTTTATTAAAATCTTACGGTCTCTATATAGCGTCCCGATTGCTTTTTTAAAGCTCTTCTTACTAAGACCAAGTTGATTTTGAATATCTACTGGATCTGATTTATCGTGTAGCGGCATAAAACCATCATTAGCCTGTAGCTCTTCATAGATATATTGCGCATTAGGCTCTATACTTTTATAACCTTCTTCTTGTAAGATAAGATCTATTTTACCATCAGGTCGTACTTTTTTAACCCAAGCGTCTAGTTTATCACCGGTTCTTATATCTTCAAAGATGTCTTCTTTATATATAAGCCCTTTGTGCTTTCCGTTTACTATGGCGTTTGCTCCTCTATCTGTAATATGTGAGATAATGATGTCTACCTTATCAAACTTCTTTACCTCTATATTATCATTAGAGAGGTACTTCATTGTTTTACTAGTCGCTGCAAGGCGATTTGTTTTCTCATCTAGATACATATAAACTATGTACCAGCTACCTACCTTCATAGGTCTTGCTTGTTGAGCAAAAGGAACAAAAAGTTCTTTTTCTAACCCCCAGTCTAAAAAGGCTCCTACATTATTTACCGCAGTACAACGTAAGTACCCAAAATTATTAAGCTCTATATAAGGCTTTAGTGTAGTTGCTACTGGTCGCTCCTCGTGATCTAAATAAACATATACATTAAGTTCATCCCAAATTTTATACTCTTCTGGCACGTACTTATTAGGTAACAAGACATCATCTCCTGCTTCATTAGAAAGAAAGAGCCCTGGCTCTGTCTCTCTGTCTATTCTCATTATGTGGTATTTTCCTATTTCTAACATATTCTTTTGTAAAATGCAAAAGTACAACTACTACAAAGAAAAAAGCGCCTTGACGTGAGTCAAAGCGCTTTCTACATTCATTATAAGGTAGTCTATTTATAAACAGACTCTTTTTTGAAGTGCTTAGTAAGCATATAGTATACTACTGCACGGTATTTATTACGATTAGACTTTCCGTAAGTTTCAAGAACGCTGTCTATAGCTTTGTCAAGATCTGCGCTATCTGCAAGACCTAATTTTTTAATCAAAAAGTTATTCTTTACAGTAGCAATTTCTGTTTCAGAACTTCCAGATACTGTTGATGAGTCTTTGTTATAAATTGACGGTCCACATCCTATTGTTACTTTAGTAAGGAGATCCATATCTGCGGTCATACCACATTTGTTCTTTAAATCATCTGCATATTTTGAGATGAGTTCTGCTCTTTTGCTCATAATTTTTTATAGTTACTTGTTGATTAAATTATTAATTCACTTTAAAGATAAGGAAAAAGTTAAACTCTCTTAAAAAAATTTATTTTATGAACTTAAAGTAGTCAAGAAGCACTTCATCGTTAATTTTGCGCGGTGTAAAGATTTCTAGCAGCGTAGGTTGAGATGAAGATGCATATAGCTGTTTTTTTGCGGCTACACATTCCTCTTCGTTTGTTGCCTTGAGATATCTAAAATTATACATCTCACAAAGCTTCTCTGCAGCTAAGTGGTGTGTTGTTTCAAAAAACTCATCAAAGTTATTTGTGTTTTTATCCTCATTAGGTAAAATTCTAAATATACCTCCACCACTATTATTAACAACTATAATCTTAAAGTCATTAGGAATATATTGATTCCATAATGCATTACTATCGTAAAAGAAACTAAGCTCTCCCGTTATTAAGGTTGTAATTTTATCACTTACCATCGCACCACCTATTGCTGTGCTCGTACTACCATCTATACCGCTCGTACCTCTATTACAATATACCTCTAGTGTTTTATTTACGTCAAAGAGTTGTGCATACCTTACCGTACTGCTATTACCTAACTGCAATATAGAGTGATCTGGAATTATCTCTAATATGTGATCAAAGGCTTTAAAGTCACACCAATCCATTTGCGCAATGTACTCACTATGCAATCTATCTCTCTTTGCCCGTACAGCGAGCCAACTTTCTTGATAAGTACTTTCTTTAGGCCTGGTAAGTGCCTGCAGTTTTTCTAAAAAGAAAGAAGCGCTTACCTCAAAGTGCCTATTAAGACAGAAATATGTATCGTATGCTTTCTTAGTATCTACGTGCCAGTGTTGCTCAGGTTGATAATTTCTTAAAAAGGCTTTAACCTTTTTTGATACCACCATCCCTCCAAAGGTGAGAAGGATCTCAGGTTGCAAGTCTTTAAATCCAGTATCGTCTAGACTCCCTATAATGTTATCTATACGTGTAAAAAAATTAGGATGTGCTACATTAGACGTAGTTTCTGTAAACACAACAACACTTGGATCATTACCTAGTAAATCTAGCAATGCCGGAGACATTGTATCTGGATCTTGCACTCCAATAATTACAAGTTTACGAGTTGCCTTACTCCAGTCTTGAGTATAAGGCAGTAATTCTTTATTATAAAGTTCTTTTTCTATAAGCTTAGGTGCAATTTCTATAGGAGTATCTATAGACACATCTGTCATCTCATATAATGGCTCATAAAATGGCACGTTAATATGTACTGGCCCAGATTGCTCTATGGCTACATTAAGCGCTTTATTGATTTCTTGATTATTATGACGCTGGCTTTCCTTTATTTTTTGAGCCACCTTTGTATCTGTTACATCATCTGTAGGAACTAACTCAGAATACAAGTTTGCCGAATAAAGGATATGATTTTCAAACACATTTTTTTGTCGTATAGTTTGTCCATCACCTATATCTATGCGCTCTATGGGTCTGTCTGCACTTATTGCTATGAGCGGTATGTCACTATAAAAAGCCTCTGAGATTGCTGGATAGTAATTAAGCAAGGCGCTTCCAGATGTGCATACCAGCGCGACAGGTCTACCCGTTTGTTGAGCTATGCCCAAACCTACAAAAGCAGCACATCGCTCGTCTACTATACTATATGCCTTGATTTTAGGATTCTTTGTAAACTCTATCGTAAGTGGCGCATTACGTGAGCCCGGTGATATAATAACCGTATCAATACCTTTACTCAAGCAAAGGTGTACGATAGATTGTGCAACTGGAATTTTTGAATGAATCATTAATTACAAAAATACGACTTCTACACCGCAGTATACTAGTAGAAAAAATCAGTTTTATTGAAATTTCTATTAGAATAGTAAACACATACAATGACTATAAAACAGTTGCAACTGTCTGCAATTTATTTACAGTTTCCTCCCACTCTAACGCTGGCTTACTAGAAGCGGTTATACCACCACCTACATATAATTGTGCGCCCTGAGCATCTACTTCCATACAGCGTAGATTCACAAATAGATGCGTATGCTTTTTCACAGCGCCGTAGGCTAGATTCTCAACATTACGACGTGTGCTTGCTCGTTTTTTTTCTGTCTTTATATTGAGCTCTCCTAAAAAACCAGTATAATATGATCTATTATAATTCTCATTTTGTAAGATAAAATCTCTGGCCTCAAGCTTAGGCAAACCACATACGGCTGGCGTAGGGTGCAGTGCTTGTATTATAGATGCAAGCTTAGCATCACTATCGTGTACTATGGCAGTAATATCTGTTTTAAGATGCAATAAAGTACCAGCTTGATGCGTATGGGTTTCAGACACTTTCAAGTCTTCTACTACATCTCTAAGATTATATGTTATAGTATCTGTAACAAGCTGCTGCTCTTCTATTTCCTTTGCTCCCCAGCTTACCTCTAGAGTATCTTCTTTCTTCTGTGTGCCAGCTAGCGACATTGTATAAAGCTTTCTATTTTCGACCGAGAGAAGGGTTTCGGGTGTGGCGCCTAGCCATAATCCTACTTTAGGGTGATACCAGCAATACACAAAAGCTGTTGCGTAGCTGTCCAGCAATCTTTTAAAAATTGATACAGGTGACTCATAGTTATGATTTATTTTTTGCTTTCGCGAAAGCACAACTTTCTTCAATCCAGTAGTTTCAATCTCATTTATACCCCTTTCTACAAGTACAATATGTTGCTCTTTTGCTCCTTGAGCCGCCTCAACCGAAGTTGTTACAATCTCCTCGTTAGATTGAGTAGTTACATACACATCTAGACGCATCTCATAAGACTGTGATTGCGGAATCAATATGGTTTCTGACGTAGTTGTGTCAAAAGGAGCAAACACAAATCCACTCTCAATAAAGTCTGAAACAGTATATAACTCATCTTCTTCTTGAAGCAAAGCAGTAACCTTTTTTTGGTTTGGCTTTCTGTATACCACAAAGGGTAATGCTTCATCAAAATGATTTTGAATCTCTATAAAGAATGCGTCTTGATCCATTACTTTCTAGGCAGGGCTATCGTTGTAAGTTTACACTTTGAGATAAGATTATCTTCTTCATCTACCACATCAATATTCCATAGCTGAGTGGTGCGACCTTTATGAATAAATGTTGCCTTTGCATACACCATTCCTTCACGTTTACTCTTTACGTGATTTGCAGAGATTTCAATACCTCTTATCGTATGTGCCTGGTCTAAAAACATAAAACTAGCTGCACTACCTACACTCTCTGCAAGAGCCACCATTGCGCCGCCGTGTAAAACACCGTCTGGCTGGTGAACTCTAGGGGTAACAGGCATTTGTGCTGTCAAAAAATCTTCACCAAAGTCTATATACTCAATGTCTAAAGTTTCCATTAATGTATTCTTGCAGCTTTCTGCCAGGCGTGCAAGCACTTCGTCTTTTGTGTAATTCATAGTAATATGTTAAATAATGTTCTATGCAGAACTTTCTGTATTCAAATTTCGTTAATATTGCGGACAAATTCCCTTAATTATGATTAAAAAGACCATAGCAATTACCGTATTACTCTTAACTTTTATAGCCTGTGATAAGCTAGATGAGTTAACAAAGTTTAATATAGATTACACCACAAACATTACAATACAGTCTACAAGTATACTAGACGCTCCATTTGATATTGTTACACCAGAAACTACTACAAACTCTCAACAAGAGTTTGATAATAATAATACAAATGCAAATCTTGTAGAGAGTGTGAAACTCACAAAACTCACATTAAACTTACAAACGCCAGAGTCTGGTGATTTTGATTTTCTTAATGACATCGCTATCTACATAAATGCAGATGGTCTTGAAGAACGTCTCATAGCCTCTAGTACAAGTATACCAGAAGATGGGGCTAGAACACTAGATATAGATGTAGTAGATACAGAGCTTAAAGAATACATACAAGGTGAGACTTATACATTGCGCACAGAGACTACTACAGATCAAACCATAGAGTCTGACCACGAGATTGAGATTTATACAAGATTTAGAGTAGATGCAAAGATTTTAGGACTATAATCTTATAACACCTATCACTTCTTAAAAATGTGTCGTACTTTTAAAGTGCGACACATTTTTTTATATATGAAAATCAAAACTCTCGAAAACAAGCGTGCAAAACTTCTCACCCTAGAGAGTTATCACTATCGCGATTTATTACCATTATCAAGTCAGGTAGACCTTAATGCATATGGAGGCTCAGATATTTCAACAGGTCCAAAATTAAAGAAGTATATCAAAGATGCCATAACCAGACGTCAAGCAGGAACTGCGCTCCCATTTATCATTTTTGATAAGGAGCTATGTAAGTTTGCAGGCTCTACTCGTTTTGGAAATATAGATAAGGTTAACAAAGTCGTTCATATAGGATGGACGTGGCTTGGAGAAGATTTTCGCGGAAGCGGTCTCAACCAGCATATTAAGTTTTTAATGCTGCGCTATGCTTTTGAAAAACTCTCGTATGAGCGAGTAGAGTTTCGTATAGATGAGCGCAACACACGATCAAGAAAAGCGGTCGAAAAGCTGGGCGCAACCCTAGAAGGAATTTTACGCAAAGACATCATTACAAAAAATGGCCGTAGGCGCAACTCTTGCTGCTATTCAATTTTAAGAGATGAGTGGGAAGATATTAAAAACACTCGCTTTGTAGAAGTACTTAACCGTAGTGAAGAATAGGGTTATGAATACGCTTTCGCGAAAGCGTAAAAACACTACGCCTCTACACCCACAAAGTCAAATCGCACCATACCATCATCATCTATACTGGTAAGTTGTACCTCGTGTAACTGGTTTACAAGTTCTGGGTTCCAAGGAGCTTTTACTTTTACATAGTTTTCTGTAAAGCCGTGTATGTATCCCTCTTTATTTTCACTTTCAAAGAGTACCGTGCGATTGGTATGTAGCTGTGATTCATAAAAGGCACGTCTCATTTTTGCCGAAAGGCCACGCAACATCTTACTGCGTTTGCTACGCACATTTTTTGGCACCACACCATCCATTGTGGCTGCCGGCGTATTATCTCTTTCAGAATAAGTAAATACGTGTAAGTATGATATATCTAGGCTGTTAAGAAAGTTATAGGTCTCAAGAAAATCTTGATCTGTCTCTCCCGGAAAACCTACAATCACATCTACACCTATACAGGCGTGAGGCATCACTTCTTTAATTTTTGCAACGCGATCTACGTAGAGTTCTCGCTGGTAGCGACGTCGCATTAAACCTAATATTTTATTACTCCCGCTTTGTAGGGGTATATGGAAGTGAGGCACAAAGGTGCGTGAATTTGACACGACCTCGATGGTTTCATTTTTAAGAAGATTAGGCTCTATAGATGAGATGCGCAGTCGCTCTATACCGTCTACCTTATCAAGCTCTTGTACGAGTTCTAGAAAAGTGTGCTCGTGTTTTTTGTTACCAAATTCTCCTTTACCGTAGTCACCTATATTTACACCTGTGAGTACAATCTCCTTGATGTCTTGAGCAGCGATTTTGGCCGCATTGTCCAGTACATTCTGTAAAGTATCACTTCTAGAGATACCACGTGCTAGTGGTATGGTACAATAGGTACATTTATAATCGCAACCATCTTGCACTTTTAAGAAAGCACGTGTACGATCACCTATAGAGTAAGAGCTTACATAAAAGTCTGCATCTTGTATTTCACAGGCGTGCACCTCTCCTCCATCACGGGCACGGTCTGGATTGTTAAGCAAGTCGTTTATGTAGCTTGTTACATTAAACTTCTCTGTAGCTCCTAGTACAAGATCTACTCCGTCTACCGCAGCAAGTTCTTCTGGTTTGAGTTGTGCATAGCACCCTACAGCTACTTTTACAGCATCTGGATTTGCTTTTTGAGCTTGCTTTACAATGTTTTTAAAACGCTTGTCTGCATTTTCTGTAACACTACAGGTGTTTATCACATAAACATCTGCGGCTTCAGAAAAGTCTACCTTATCAAAACCTTCCTTGCCAAAACTGCGCGCGATGGTGCTGGTTTCAGAAAAATTAAGTTTACAACCTAAGGTATAAAAAGCGACTTTCTTTGTAGAAGACATTTGGACTATATTTGTGTACTGCTTAGCCTTAAAAAAGGTGGGCAAAGATACTCTTAATTATTTGCTTACTCAAATTGAAAAACACCTGCTCACTTTTACTTAATTATTCCTTACTTATACTTTGCATACTTAGTACTATAGGTTGTGACAAAGGTGATACGAGTGATCGTGATCATCAAGTTTTTAGATATAACGAGCAGTATCAAATTTCTACACTAGACCCTGCGTTTGCTCGTAACCCTCCTATAATATGGCCGGTTAACCAGCTATTTAATGGTCTGGTACAACTAGATAATGACCTTAACGTACAACCAGATATTGCAAAGTCTTGGGAAATATCTCAAGATGCGCTTACGTATACATTTATACTACGTGATGACGTGCGATTTCACAAACACCCTGCTTTTAACACTAAAGACAGTACACGCATAGTAACCGCTGCAGATTTTGTTTACTCCTTTAATAGACTACGTGACCCAAAAATTGCCTCACCAGGGAGCTGGGTATTGGGTAATGTGGCAAGTTACAGCGCTGTAAATGACACCACATTTATCATTACATTAAAGAAGGCCTTTCCCGCTTATCTAGGTTTACTTAGTATGCGCTACTGCTCTGTTGTTCCTAAAGAGGTTACTACACATTATGGTAACGAGTTTAGATCTCACCCCATAGGCACTGGACCATTTAAGTTCAAACGTTGGGAAGAAGGTGTAAAATTAGTCTTACGTAAAAATGAACTCTACTATGAAAAAGATGAGGATGGCGTCCAACTCCCCTATCTTGAGGCAGTGGCTATTACATTTTTACCAGATAAGCAAAGTGAGTTTTTACAATTTGCACAAGGCAATATAGATTACCTTAATAGTTTAGATCCATCATATAAAGATGAGATTCTTACCGCTTCTGGCACTTTAAGAGCAAAGTATCAAGATCGCGTGCAGTTTGAAAAGGTACCGTGGCTTAATACAGAATATATAGGCTTTTACTTAGACAGTGACACGCCAGAGGTACAATCTGCTTTACTACGTAAGGCGGTAAACTACGGTTTTGATCGTAAAAAAATGATTACGTACCTGCGCAATGGTATCGGCAAGCCGGCTGTAAATGGTTTTATACCTAAAGGGCTACCTGGCTATGACTATATAAAAGGATATGAGTATGATGGTACGCTTTCGCGAAAGCTCATAGCACAATACATTAAAGAAACAGGAGACACATCTCCAGAAATCACTATAGGCACAAATAGCCAGTACCTAGACATCTGTGAGTACATACAACGAGAGTTACAAAAGGTAGGGCTAAAAGTAAATATAGACGTGATGCCTCCATCCACGCTACGACAGATGAAGAGTAGCGGAGAGCTAGATGCCTTTAGAGCAAGCTGGATTGCAGATTATCCAGATGCCGAAAACTACTTAAGCTTATTTTATAGTAAGAACTTCACGCCAAATGGACCAAACTACACGCATTTTAAAAGTGCAACCTATGATAGTTTATACGAGCATAGTTTGAGCATTACAGATATAGGCCAGCGCAAAAAATTATATCGCACTATGGATTCTCTTATAATAGACAAGTCTCCTATTATACCGCTTTATTATGACGAGGTAGTGCGCTTTACTCAAAAAACGATTTCTGGTTTTGAACCTAATGCACAAAACTTTCTTGTGTTGAAATATGTGAAGAAGCAAAAATTATAACCCCTCATCAATAAAAATCAATAGCCATCGCACTAAAAGACACCTATAAAACGATACTCACCCCATCTGAAGAGACACTATTTAAGGATAGAAACAGCAAGTTTTTTGGCTACGCATTTCCGGTGACATCAGAAGCCGAAGTAAAAGAGCATATAGAAGGTCTTAAAAAACAACACTACCAAGCGCGTCACTGGTGTTATGCATATGTACTAGGTAAAGAGTACGAGCAATACCGAGCGAATGATGATGGAGAACCGTCTAACAGTGCTGGAGCGCCTATTTATGGACAGCTACAGTCTTATGATGTTACAAATGTGCTTGTTGTAGTCGTGCGTTATTTTGGCGGAACAAAGCTTGGCGTAGGAGGTTTAATAAATGCGTATCGCACAGGAGCTCAAAATGCACTAGAGGCTTCTCATATTGTAGAAAAAACGATAGACATCCCCTTTAAAGTACAATTTGAATACCCACTACTTAATAAAGCAATGCGGTTAATAAATGATTACAAAGTGACTATCATTAACCAGCATATGGAAATGAACTGTGTTTTTACACTTGCCGTACGTAGAAAAGAGTCTAAAAAAGTGATTAATGCTTTTAATGAAGTGTACGGGATAACACTTCTAGAAGACGAAGATTAATTATAGCTTATCAAGTATGTATTGCGGACATCTCATAGGTCTGCCAGTTTCGGTATTGATAAAGATCAATTCTGTACTTGCGATTGTTAATAAATCATCATCTTGGTTAAAAACCTCATAATCGAATGTTATTCTCACCGTCGGAGTAGCGCGTAAGTTTGTAACAATTTTTAAGGTATCGTCAAAGAGCGCAGACTTCTTAAACGTAGTTTGTAAATTATAAACTGGCAACATCACTCCATTTTCTTCCATCCACTTGTAAGAGATTCCTAATTCCTCAAGCCACTCAAGCCTAGCTACTTCCAAGTATTGTGCATAGTTACTGTGATGCACAAAGCCCATTTGGTCAGTTTCAGAATATCTAACTTTTAGAAAAGTAATATGATTTTTCACAGAGTAAACGGTATTTTTTCGTAGTTTTAATCCTCAGTTCATATTGCAACAAAAATTGCGAAAAAACAACCCCTATTCAGTTTTTTTATTACTTTTTTTGTTCACATATTTGTGATGCTTTTAAAGGGTACTTTATCAACACAACGATAAACCTTTCAAAAGGCTTTCTAGACAACCGAAAACCTAATAATTTAACTAAACGAATGACTCTAACTGCGCAATCTGTATGGGATAACTGTCTCTCCTTTATAAAGGACAACATTACACCCCAAGCATATAAAACGTGGTTTGAACCGATTAAGGCGGTCAAACTCACAGATAACGCACTAAGTATTCAAGTACCTAGTAAATTCTTTTACGAGTGGCTTGAAGAACACTACGTAAAGCTCCTTAAAGTTGCTCTCAATAAAGTACTAGGTGAAAACGCCAAACTGGTCTATGTGATCAAGATGGAAAATACCTACGGAAACAATCAACCTTTTACAGAAAGAATTCCTAGTGCAAATCGTAGCACTATGAAATCACAAGAGGTAGATGCTCCGCTTAAAAATAAAAATCCAGAGCTTAAAAATCCTTTTGTAATTCCTGGAATAAGAAATTTACAAATAGAATCACAGCTCAACCCTAACTATAATTTTGAAAACTTTTTAGAAGGAGACTCAAACCGTCTTGCAAGATCTGCAGGTATGGCCGTGGCAAATAAACCAGGAGGGACTTCTTTTAATCCGCTTTTAATATTTGGAGGAGTAGGTTTAGGTAAAACACACCTTGCTCACGCAATAGGTGTACAGATAAAAGATAAGTATCCTGCAAAAACTGTTTTATACATTTCTGCAGAGAAGTTTACACAACAATATATAGAGTCTGTAAAAAAGAATAATAGAAATGACTTCATTCACTTCTATCAAGTTATAGACGTTCTTATTGTAGATGATATTCAATTACTAAGTGGTAAGGCAGGTACACAAGATGTATTTTTCCACATTTTCAACCACCTACACCAAAACGGAAAACAGGTAATCCTTACCTCAGACAAAGCCCCTGTAGATATGCAAGATATAGAGCAACGCCTCTTATCACGTTTTAAATGGGGATTAAGTGCAGAGCTACAACACCCTAGTTTTGAAACACGCATCGCCATTATAAAGCAAAAGCTTTATCAAGATGGTGTTGAAATGCCAGAAGAGATTGTAGAGTTTCTTGCAAATAACATTAAAACTAATGTCCGTGAGCTAGAAGGTGCAATTATATCACTTATAGCACACTCATCTTTTAACAAGAAAGAGATCACTCTCGACCTTGCAAAAAAGATTGTAGACAACTATGTAAAACATACTAAGAGAGAAGTCTCTATAGATTATATCCAAAAGATTGTTTCAGATTACTTCCAGATGGATGTAGAAACATTACAGTCTAAAACACGTAAAAGACATATCGTACAAGCGAGACAACTAGCAATGTTCTTTGCAAAGAAGCTTACTAAAGCTTCACTAGCAAGCATAGGTTCACAGATAGGACAGCGCGACCACGCAACAGTTCTTCACGCTTGTAAAACGGTAGATAATCTAGCGAGTACAGATAAGCAGTTTAGAAAATATGTAGAAGACCTTGGCAAAAAACTCTCAGTTTAAAACCAGAATCATAAAATAGAAAAAGCCTCAAAATATATGTTTTGAGGCTTTTTTTTATGCTTTCGCGAAAGCGTACTAACTACTATAAACTAGCGTCTAGGTAAGTCACTATCTTCATCTTTAAGTGGCAATTGTGAACTTCCCATCAAGTATGCATCTACGTGATGTGCAGCTTGTCTTCCTTCTGAGATTGCCCACACAATGAGTGATTGCCCTCTACGCATATCTCCAGCAGCAAATACGCCTGAAACACTAGTCGCATATGACGTAGCTTTTACGTTACCACGCATATCTGTATCTAAATGTAGCTGGTCTATTAGAGTTTTTTCCGGCCCTGTAAAGCCTAGTGCAAGAAAAGCCATATCGCAAGGCCACTCCTTTTCTGTTCCCGGTATTTCTTTAAGCTCACGTCTACCATTGTCATTTGTAACCCACTCTACCTCTGAGGTTATAAGACCCGTGAGATTACCACTGGCATCACCCACAAACTCCTTTGTAGAAATACTAAAAACTCTTTCTACCCCTTCCTTGTGAGAAGAACTGGTGCGCAAGCGCATAGGGTAATAAGGCCAGGGTTGCTCTGTAGGTCGCTCTATAGTAGGCCTATTAAGAATCTCAAAATTTGTAACGGTTTTTGCTCCTTGTCTATTACTAGTACCTATACAGTCTGAGCCTGTATCACCACCACCTATAACAATCACGTTTTTATCTGTAGCCACAATAGTTTCATCCCACTCAGTTATACCATCTTGTCGCTCATTGTTTTGTTTTAAAAAGTCCATTGCTTGATAAACTCCTTTAAGATGCGCCCCTTTTATAGGTATAGACCTCCTCAAAGTAGCACCACCACAGAGTACAATCGCGTCATACTCATCTTGAAGCGTTTCTACACTTATGGTATGCCCTACATTTGCATTTGTTTTAAAAGTTACACCCTCATCTTTAAGTACAGCCAGGCGTCTGTCTATCACATTTTTTTCCATCTTAAAATCTGGAATACCATACCTTAAGAGACCTCCTACTTTACTATCGCGCTCAAATACGGTCACAGTGTGCCCAGCCCTATTAAGCTGCTGTGCAGCGGCTAGTCCAGAAGGGCCAGACCCTATCACTGCAACCGATTTGTGTGTACGTTTTTGCGGTGGTTGTGGGACAACCCAGCCCTCGTCAAAAGCTCGCTCTACTATATTTTTTTCTATATTTTCTATACTTACGGGATCTGCATTTATACCTAGAACACACGCCTCTTCACAAGGCGCTGGACATAAACGCCCTGTAAATTCTGGAAAATTATTTGTCGCGTGTAGTATAGACGCCGCTTCTTTCCACCTTCCTTTATAGACTGCATCATTAAAATCTGGAATGAGATTGCCCAGCGGGCATCCCGAGTGACAAAACGGAATACCACAATCCATACAGCGGCCGCCTTGTTCTTTTAAATCTGCTTCTTCTAACGGTACAGTAAACTCCTTATAATTTTTAACACGCTCTTCTGGCGCTATATATCCTTCGTCTTTGCGATCGTATTCTAAAAATCCTGTTACTTTCCCCATCTTCTAGTTTGCTAATGTTTTTTCTTCTTCTAATCTTATCAATGCCTTGCGGTACTCTTCTGGTAACACTTTCGTGAAATTTTTAATCTCTGTATCCCAGTTTTCTAACAGTCGTTGAGCCAGTGGAGAGAGCGTGGCGTTGTAATGGTTTTCAACTAATTGCCTAAGCTCTTTCTTATCTTGATCTTCCTCAACTTTAAGGAAGTTAAGCCCCTCTGTGTTTGCTTTTCGCGAAAGCGTACTTGCTGTGTCATACACATAAGCAATACCGCCACTCATACCAGCGCCAAAGTTTCTTCCCACCTCGCCTAATATGACTGCAATACCCCCTGTCATATACTCACAACCGTGATCACCTATACCCTCTACGACGGCTTTTGCTCCAGAATTACGTACACAAAAACGTTCTCCAGCTTTACCATTTATATATGCCTCACCAGCGGTGGCACCATAAAATGCTACATTACCTATAATGACATTATCTTCTGGTATGATGGTCGCCTCTACCGGAACCTTCACTATTACCTTGGCTCCAGAAAGGCCTTTACCTATGTAATCATTTGTATTACCAGTAACTGCCAGTGTGAGTCCGTGCGTTGCAAAGGCTGCAAAACTCTGCCCTGCAGAACCCTCGAAGTTAATTTTTAAAGTGTTTTCTGGTAATCCATTCACACCGTAAATCTTAGATATCTCATTACTTAATATAGCTCCTACTGCTCTATCTTCATTTGTAATCTTAAGATCTAGTGTGGTTTTTTCTTTTCTAAAAAGTGCCGGGTGCGCCTGTGATATAATCTTAAAATCAAGCGCTTTCTCAAGGTCGTGATCTTGCTTTTCTACATTATGCAAAGGCTGCCCTTTTGAAGTGTCTACCTTATGCAATATAGGAGTAAGGTCTAAGCCTAACGCTTTGTACTGCTCTATGGTGTTATTGCGATCCAGCTTTTGCACTTGACCTACCATTTCATCTACCGTTTTAAATCCAAGCTTTGCCATAATCTCACGCAACTCCTGCGCTACGAAATACATAAAGTTTACTACGTGCTCTGGTTTTCCTTTAAAACGCTTACGTAGTTCTGGGTTTTGAGTAGCAATTCCTACTGGACAAGTGTTTAAATGACATACACGCATCATTATACATCCAGAGGCTACTAGCGGTGCTGTTGCAAACCCAAACTCTTCGGCTCCTAGTAAACAAGCGATCGCTACGTCTCGGCCTGTTTTGAGCTGGCCATCGCACTCAAGTCGTACACGCCCACGTAAATCATTCATCACAAGGGTTTGCTGTGCTTCTGCTAGACCTAGTTCCCAGGGTAAACCGGTATGTTTTAGCGAGGTAAGAGGTGTTGCTCCTGTACCTCCATCGTGTCCAGATATAAGTATTACATCTGCTTTTGCTTTTGCAACTCCAGCTGCAACGGTACCTACACCTACCTCAGACACTAGTTTCACATTAATACGCGCTTCTCTATTTGCAGATTTGAGATCATAAATTAACTGCGATAAATCTTCAATAGAGTAAATGTCGTGATGTGGTGGTGGCGATATAAGCCCTACATATGGTGTAGAATTACGTGTTTTTGCAATTTCAGGATTTACCTTAGGTCCAGGCAACTGTCCGCCCTCACCAGGTTTTGCTCCTTGCGCCATTTTTATTTGTATCTCGGCAGCGTTTGTTAGGTAGTTTGAGGTTACCCCAAAACGCCCTGAAGCCACTTGCTTTATGGCGCTGTTTTTCCAATCGCCATTTACGTCCTTATAAAAACGCTCTTGATTTTCTCCTCCCTCACCAGAGTTAGACTTACCATCTATACGGTTCATTGCTACGGCAAGTGTCTCGTGAGCTTCCTTACTAATAGAACCATAAGACATCGCACCTGTTTTAAAACGCTTTACAATATCTGTCCACGGTTCTACTTCATCAATATCTATAGGATCATAATTAGTAAACTCAAATAGACCGCGTATGGTCATAAGCTGTTTGGCTTGATTATTTACACGATCTGCATACTCTTTATAAATAACAGGCTTATTGCTACGCACAGATTCTTGAAGCTTTGCAATGGTAAGCGGATTAAATAAATGTGCCTCTCCATCTCTTCTCCATCTATACTCACCACCTATCTCAAGAGGAAGATCTGCTGCGATATCTTTTGTATGATATGCTGTCTTATGCCTTTTACTTATCTCCCCTTCTAACTGGTGTAGCCCTACACCTTCTATTCTCGTAACCGTGCGTGGGAAGTACTGGTTTACTACCTTCTTACTGATACCTATACACTCAAAAAGTTGTGAGCTACGGTATGAGTTAAGGGTAGAGATACCTATTTTATTCATCACCTTGAGGACTCCTTTGCCTACGGCTTTATTAAAATTTTGTATTGCCTCTTCTACATCAACATTTGCAAGTTTTAAATCTTCTGGATGGTTTTCTATAATCTCATTAACCATATACGGGTTTATGGCACTAGCACCATATCCAAATAACAAAGCAAAGTGATGCACCTCTCTAGGCTCTGCAGACTCTATGATGAGGCTAAAACTGGATCTCTTTTTATTACCGCCTAGTCCATTATTTACATAAGAGCAAGCAAGTAATGCTGGTATGGGCGCAAGCTCTTGAGATGTGTTTCTATCTGATAAGATAATGATGTTTGCACCTTCATCTAGCTGTTGAGAAACCTCCTGAAGCAAGTTTTCTAAAGCATCCTCCAGACCATTGTGTCCTTTTTCTACCTTATATAAAATAGGCACAGAAACCACCTTAAAGCTCTCGTTATCTAAACTTTTGATTTTATCTAAATCTTGTTTTGAGATAACAGGATTTTGAATTTTTAGCTTTTTACAATGCTCTCCGTTTATTTCAAAAATATTTGAGTCTGCACCCAGCGTGAGTGAGATATCTGTAATTAACTCCTCTCGTATACCATCTAGAGGTGGGTTTGTAACCTGTGCAAAGAGTTGCTTAAAATAATTATAGATTAATTGTGGCCTCTCAGAAAGTGCCGCTATAGGGGCATCATTCCCCATAGACCCTATAGGCTCTTTTGCCTTTGCAGCCATAGGCAATATAATCGTATTTATATCTTCTTGCGTGTACCCAAAGGTGAGTAAACGCTCCTTAAGTGGTGCTTCATTTAAAAATAAAGGGCACTCATTATAAGGTATATCCTTAAGGTGAATAAGGTTATTATCCAGCCACTCTTGATATGGGTGACGTGTTGCAATCTCTTCTTTTATTTCCTCATCATTTATAATACGACCTTGCGCCATATCTACCAGAAACATTTTACCTGGCTCCAGACGACCGTGCATCTGTACATTTTGTGGCTCTATCTCTACCACTCCAATTTCTGAAGACATTATCACATAACCATCTTTTGTGACAGAGTATCGAGAAGGTCTCAATCCATTACGATCTAAAACGGCACCTATATAATTACCATCTGTAAATGGTATAGAGGCTGGACCATCCCAAGGCTCCATAAGGCAAGAGTTAAACTCATAAAAAGCACGCTTTGCCGGAGACATATCTTCATTTTTCTCCCACGCTTCTGGCACGAGCATCATCATTACTTCTGGTAATGATCTACCCGTCATAAGTAAGAGCTCTACTACCATATCCATAGAGGCACTGTCTGACTTACCTGGTAATACAACAGGAAGTATTTTCTTTATCTCTTCACCAAATAGTGCACTTTCCATAAGTTCCTCACGTGCATACATTCTGGTAACATTACCTCTTAAGGTATTGATCTCCCCATTGTGACACATATACCTAAAAGGTTGTGCCAGATCCCAAGTAGGAAATGTATTTGTAGAAAATCGCTGGTGTACAAGCGCAAGCCTTGTCACGACACGAGGATCCATAAGGTCTTTATAATATACCTTAATATGTTGAGGCATTAATAGTCCTTTATATATAATGGTCTTGGTTGAGAAGCTAGGTAAGTAAAAGAATGAGCTTTCAGATAACTTTGAGTTGTAGATGGTATGTTCGGCGATTTTACGAGCAGTAAATAGTTTTAAGTTAAACTCAAACTCTGGTGTAGGTTTTTGTTGCGCTTTCGCGAAAGCGGAATTATCTCCCTTACTCTCATAACTCACAAAGATTTGCTTTACAAAAGGCTCAGACACTTGAGCAATCTCGCCTAGTATAGATTGATCTACCGGCACATCTCTCCATCCCAAAATATTGATACCTTGATCTGTAAGGCTTTTTTCAAAAACCGAAATACAATATGCACGTTGATTTTCTTTACGAGGTAAGAAAACATTGCTCACGGCATACGTTCCTTCTTTAGGCAATGTAAAGTCACAAGTGGCTTGAAAATAATCGTGAGGGATGTCTATTAATATACCAGCCCCATCTCCTGTGCGGCCATCTGCACTTACAGCTCCTCTATGTTCAAGTTTTTCTAGTATCTCAAGTGCCTTATGAATAATATCATTAGACTTTACTCCTTTAAGACTACATATAAATCCTGCACCGCACGCATCGTGCTCAAACTCCCTTAAATATAACCCTTGATCTCTTAGCATAACTCCTTATTTATATGGTAAAACCATTATTACTTATGCTCAAGATAAATTTACTTATTGAAGTCTCAAAAAATGGTAATCATAATTATGACTATCACATTTTGACCCTAGTCAAATTTCTAATTACATATTTTTTGCCTTGCAAAACTGAGAATTTGCAAACCTTAATTTTTGTTAAAATATGCGAAAACGTTATCGCAATTTCAATCTATTTCTAAAAATTATAAATTATTCACATTAAAAAAGGCGATTTATTAATGAAAATAGAAAATTGAGAAGAACAAATATTCAGTAAAAACAGTATTTATTTAAGATACCCCTAAAATTAAGGGGGTCAATTTGAAATTATCATAAAAATTTACACATAACCCCTTAAAATTAATATGTTAATATTTTTTTAAGATACTTTTAACGTCAAATCAACTGAAAATTATATTTTTATGAAATCTATTTGCACGCTTTTATTACTAACCATAAGCACAACATTTATGTTTGCTCAAGAAGAAACAGAAGACAAGAAAAAATTTACCGTAGAAGGTAGTGTCGATGTCTATTTTAGACAAAATATTTCTGGACCCAATGGTGAAGATGCTATCGCTCCAAACACATCTTTTGCAAACCGAAATGGATTTGCACTAGGTATGGCAAATGTGATAGGCTCTTTTGAAAGTGAAAACGGAAAAGTAGGTGCCGTGGCAGATCTTGTCTTTGGACCTCGAGGTGAAGAAGCAGTCTTCCTCTCTGGACCTTCTTCTAACATTGTAAACCAACTTTATGTATACTGGAACGTTTCAGAAAAAGTAAAACTTACACTAGGTAACTTTAATACCTTCTTAGGGTATGAGGTGATATCACCTACTGCAAACTTCAACTACTCTACCTCGTATATGTTTTCTTATGGTCCTTTTTCTCACACGGGTATTAAGGCAGACTTTACCCTCTCTGAAGATTTTAGTGCGATGCTTGCTGTACTTAACCAGACAGATGCAACAGAGTTTAACTTTGATAACGACTATACATTAGGAGCTCAACTAGGATATAAGAGCACGTACTTAAACTTTTTATACGGTAAGCAAGGTGGTAGCTCAGAAAGTACTTTTCAAGTAGACCTTACTACTGGATATGACTTATCTGACGACTTTTTCTTAGGTCTTAACGCAACTTATAATGATACAGATGGTGCTTCTTTTTATGGCGTAGCACTATACCCACAGTTCAAAACTTCTGACGCATTCACCTTAGGTTTACGTGGTGAGTACTTTGCAGAAGGTGAAGGTGGTGCTGGAGCAATAGGAGGTTATGACCTAGAAGGTGATGCCTCTGTAGTGGCAGTAACACTTACAGGTAGCTACAGCGTAGGAGATCTTACTATAAAACCAGAATTTCGTCTAGATAGCGCTAGTGAAGACACATTTTTAGACACAGATCAAGATCCTAGCAATTCTTTATCATCTTTTGTAATTGCCGGAATATATAAATTTTAATAAACTAACTACTCATTACTAATTATGTTACAACTATTAAACTCAATAATGCCTAACCTCTTGTTAATACAAGATACTGTGAGCCCTGAAGATTTGGAAAATGCCATCTCAGGGATTAATGGAGACCTAGGAATGCTCTGGATGCTCTTATCTGGAATACTCGTATTCTTTATGCAAGCTGGTTTTACACTGGTAGAATCTGGGATGACCAGATCAAAAAATGCTGTAAACATTGCTATGAAAAACCTACTAGACATCTGTGTAGGTTCTTTAACCTACTGGATTGTAGGATACTCACTTATGTATGGAGACACTTCTAACGGATGGTTTTTCTGGAGTGGTCTTTTTCAAGGTGAAGGTGCAGATCTTTTCTTCCAGACTATGTTTGCCGCAACTGCCGCAACTATCGTTTCTGGAGCGATTGCTGGTAGAACAAAATACTCTACCTATATCATATTCTCTTTAATAATGACAGCAGTTATCTACCCTATTTCCGGTGGATGGCAATGGCAAGGAGAAGGCTGGTTATCTAACTTAGGCTTCATAGACTTTGCTGGATCATCTATTGTACACTCTGTAGGTGGATGGGCTGCTTTAGTAGCGGCTATACTAGTAGGACCACGTATTGGAAAATTTGTTGATGGAAAAGTGTTGGAAATTCCAGGACATAACCAAGTACTTGCAACGCTAGGGGTATTTATCCTTTGGTTAGGATGGTTTGGTTTTAATGGTGGATCACAACTCGCTTGGGGTGGTGCAGATGCCATAGGAGCTTCAAATGTGGTATTAATTACAAACCTATCTGCCGCTGCAGGTGGACTTGGTGCCCTCATCACTACGTGGATCTGGTATGGAAAACCACACCTTGCACAAACTTTAAATGGTGCCCTAGCAGGTTTAGTAAGTATTACCGCAGGATGTGGTAATATGAGTGCCGGTGGAGCAGCTTTAGCAGGACTTCTTGGAGGAATCTTAGTTGTTTTCTCTATTGAAATCATTGAGAAAAAACTTAAAATAGACGACGCAGTAGGTGCTGTTTCTGTACACGGTGTTGTAGGTGTATGGGGAACTATTGTTATTGGTCTTTGGGGTATAGATGGAGACACAGGCATAGGTCTTTTAAACGGTGGTGGCGCTGGCCAGCTAGGTGTTCAAGCTCTAGGAGCTTTTGCTTATGCTGCTTGGTCTATAGGGCTATCATTTGTTATCCTATTTATACTCAAGAAAACTATCGGTTTACGTGTAAGTAAGGAGATAGAAGAGCAAGGATTAGATATGGCAGAGCACGGTACCATAGCATACCCAGGAAAAAGAGATAGAGGTGAGTAACAAAACTCTCACTTACATTTGACACTAACTAACCTTAATCATAGAGCCTCGACTATACAAAGTCGGGGCTTTATATTTTTTATAAAACAAGGTACGCTTTCGCGAAAGCGCACTCAAAATAATTATCTTTCGGCTCAAAATTTTACAGATGTCAAAAACAAATATCCTTATGGTGTGCCTAGGTAATATATGTAGGTCTCCCCTAGCCGAAGGTATCTTACGTAACAAACTAGATAGCGAGCAATTTACAATAGACTCTGCCGGTACTGGTGACTGGCACGTAGGAAATGCTCCAGATGCTAGAAGCATAAAAGTAGCTAGAGATAATGGTATAGACATCTCACAGTTAAAAGGGAGGCAAATAGCAAAGAGCGATTTTAAAAAATTTGACCATATCTATGTGATGGATCAAAACAACCTAGAAGATGTACTAGCGCTTGCCAGTACAGATGAGGAACGCCGAAAGGTTATAATGATTTTGGACACCGTTTTTCCCGGTGAGAAGGTAGATGTTCCAGATCCTTATAATGGTATGCAAGAAGATTTTGAAAGAGTTTATGAGATGCTAGACCAAGCCTGTGAAGAGATTGTAGGACAGCTGCAGTAATAAATCTTCTTTGTGAGCAGCAATAGAATATGCGCTTAAGGTTGTGCATCTAGGTAAAGCTATTTATATTGCGTCTATCACGATCAGCTCCCCAACCATATGACTGACCGTAGACTTATCTATGAGCACATTTACAACTACCGGAAAATTATATCTCATACCTACTACTCTAGGCGATACAAGTGCTCTAGAGGTGATGCCTATCTCTGTAAAGAAAGTGGTAGAACTTATAGATACGTATATAGTAGAAAATGAAAAAACGGCACGTCGTTCTATTAAGGCTATCTCGCCTAGCAAGTCACAGCCGTCACTCACGCTATTTCAACTCAATAAATACACAGACGTATCTGAGATACCTTCATACTTAGAGCCTTGTTTACAAGGTGAGTCTGTAGGTTTACTCTCTGAGGCTGGCGTTCCTGGGGTTGCAGATCCCGGTGCAGAAGTGGTAAAAATAGCCCATCAAAAAGGAATACAAGTAGTGCCACTAGTAGGGCCGTCTTCTATACTTATGGCAATGATGAGTAGTGGTATGAATGGACAAAACTTTGCCTTTAACGGCTACCTACCCATTGATCAAAAAGAGCGCAAACAAGAGCTTAAAAGACTAGAACGTCTCTCATTTGAGCACAGCCAGACGCAACTTTTCATAGAGACACCGTATCGTAATAATAAAATGCTAGAAGACATTTGTGCTACAGTACACCCAGACACACAAGTTTGTATAGCCTGTGATATCACCTTACCTACAGAGTATATTATCACAAAAAGTGCTTCTTTCTGGAAATCTAATGCGCCAGACCTACATAAAAGACCTGCTATTTTTATAATACACAAAGGGTTTTAAGCTAGCTCAAGTTAATAGGCTTAGGGAAACCGCGCTGTATTTTACGCACCATAGGCTCTAGTCCATTAACTTTTATTTCCATCATTTCTTGTAACAACCTACCTAGCTTCCCTTCTGGAAAACCTTGTTGCCTAAACCATACGTAATAGGACTCAGGCAGGTCTACCAAGTATTTACCCTTATATTTCCCAAAAGGCATTCTGTAATGAGCAAGCTCAATGAGGTGATCTTGTTGTGACTTCATTATAGCTTGTTGTAAACGTTTTCGCCATTTACGTATGTTGCACCCACTTCAAGATTAGGTATTGCATCTTCATCTACGGTCATAATATCTTGATCCATAATGATAAAGTCTGCAAACTTACCTGACTCGATACTTCCTTTTTCTGCTTCTTCAAAGTTTGAGTAGGCTGCCCATACAGTCATTCCTTTTAAGGTTTCTTCTCTAGACAATGCATTTTCCATCTGGTAGCCTCCTTCTGGATATTGTTTTAAATCTTTACGAGCCACTGCTGCATAAAATGTGTAGAAAGGTGACACCTGCTCTACCGGAAAATCTGTTCCTAAAATAACAAGCCCAGATTGTTTAAGTAGGTCTTTATAAGCATAAGCGCCTTTTATACGTTCTGCTCCTACTCTATCTTCTGCCCAGTACATATCACTTGTCGCGTGCGTAGGCTGTACAGAAGGTAAAATTTTATCACTAAAAACATCAAAATCTTCTGTAGACACTACTTGAGCGTGCTCTACCTTCCAGCGTGGATCTTTTTTTGAAGTAAGAACCTTATCGTATGCTCGTAGTACAACCACGTTTGCACTATCACCTATGGCGTGCGTATTCATCTGGAAGTCTGCAGCAGCGATACGCTCTGCAAGTTCATTAATTTCATCTACTGGTGTTACCATTGCCCCAAAGTGACCTTTTTTATCACTATATGACTCTCGCATCGCAGCACCTCTAGATCCTAAAGCACCATCACCATACACCTTTACAGAACGCACATTAAGACGATCTGTTTTAATCTTACCAGAGCTTAAGTAGTGATCTAGGTTTTCTTTATTGTTAGACAACATCGCGTAGATGCGCATTTTTAAGTCTCCCTGCTGTTGCAAGCTGTCTATAAGCTCTACTATATCTTTATTAAGACCCGCGTCATTTACCGTAGTAAGCCCGTAAGAAAAACAAAGTTCTTGCGCCTCTAGTAATACTTGAGCATTTTCGGCAACGCTGGCTTGTGGCATTACGGCATCTACAAGCGTTTGTGGGTTATCTATAAGTACGCCAGTCACTTTACCATCTACCAGTACAATCTCTCCACCACTTACCTTTGTGGTGTTATCTATTTTTGCAAGATCGAGCGCTTTCTGGTTTACAAGGTATGCGTGACCATCTACACGCTCTAGTACCACTGGTGTGTCTGGAAAAAGAGCATCAAGCTTATCTTTAGTAGGAAATTCTTTTACCGCCCAGTCGTTTTGATCCCAACCTCTTCCTCGTATAACGGTTGCTTCTGGATTTGCTTTGGCAAAAGCGGTTACCTTTTCTATAACCTCATCATAACTTTGGGTACCTACGAGGTCTGCAATTTGTAGGTTTTGCCCCAGTCCATAAAAGTGACAGTGCCCGTCTATAAGACCTGGTAAAACGGTTTTACCTGTAGCGTCTATAGTTTCGGTGGCTTGATATTGTGCTGTTATATCTGCTGTGCTTCCTACGGCAATAAACTTTCCATCTTTTACGGCAAAGGATTCCGCTTTCGCGAAAGCGTCATTAACCGTATACACATTTGCATTTGTGACAATAAGGTCTGCCTCCTGCTTGTTATCGCAAGAAATGAAAAGACTAAGAACTGATAAAGAAAATAAAAGTTTACGCATCAAAATATGGTTTAAAGCATAAAAATACGAAAGAGAAGTTATAAGTGATTACCTAAGATTATTAATTTGTAAATCTACTTGAGCATCTTGAGGAAACCTATAATTAGAGTGTAGTTGTACGTCTATATCATAGGTGATACCATATAAAGCAAGCACGGCATCTACCCGATCTTTTTTAAGTTTTGCCTCTCGAGATTTTAATACGTACATATTGTACATCCCTATTGCTTGTGATAAAATCTTAAGGGCAATTCCAAAAATTATAAATGGTATTAAGTATATTCTTAAACTATAAGAGCTTGATGAATGAAATGAATTATTAAGATCATTTATGTAAACTATAGAATAAGCAGCCAAACAAGTGACTCCCACACCTAGCAAGCCAAATATTATAGTATAGCTGTAGTTCCACCATTTATCTTTTATAGCGTGTTCATAAATAACGTTTACTTCTCTAAGTTGGTTTTTAAATTTTGTAGAAAACAGCTTTTTTGAGCAGGTACGATTAAAGGCTGGTTTTCGCTTTGTAAGATTGCAAATAGAACCTTCTTTTAGGTTTTTACGCTGGTGGTTACAGAGCTCGCAGTGCCAAGTTTTATTCAAAAGAAAAAAGGTTTTGCACTAATGTACAAAACCTCTTGTTTTTTAGTTTCGATTTTTTTCTAAAAATCTATGCGCAACCTCAACTCTGGTGATTGTGTTACAGTGAGATCTCCACCTGTAGCATTAATGTTACTTATGCTATAATCTGGGCAACACCCTGAAGATTCTTGTGTCTGTACTGTTGCATTTATTGTCACATCAAAAAAACTTTCTTGAACGATAGTAGCCATCTCTGGAAAAACATATATGACAAGCTCTCCATCTTGAAAAACATAACCTTGGTTATATAAAAGCTCTAAGTCATTTTGTACGGTAACAGTAAATTCCTCTGGAGCTTCTCCATCTGTATCTGTATATAATTGCTCTCCAGTTTCGGCATCAAAAAAGGTTATTACCATCGCTGGGCCTGGCGCACAGAGTACGTTTGCACAATCTAGATCATCTGATTCGCAAGTAACTAGTGACAAACTTAATATGATAAGAACAAGTAGCTTTTTCATACCTAAGTGTTTTATAAGAATACTTTATATATGAGATCTCCATCACTATCATCTACGCTAGTCACATTTGTAAATGATACGTCTGTATAATTATTTACATTACAACATTCTCCCTCTATAAATGTCACATCAAATGATAAGGTAGTCTCAAAGCCATCTGGCACGGCTATACGAAGCATCACATTGTTACGACTTTCAAAAAATGTATTAAGCGCTATTTGTGCAGTTTCAAACTCTTGAGAGGTACCTGTAAAGAATACAAAATCCTCATTAGTTTCTAGATCTGTTATAACTACATCTTCAAGATTATAAGTGCCGTTAAAAAACACATCTTCTTCTGTCTCACTATCTAAAAATTGTAATAGTAAATTACCAGATGCACAATCTACAAGACTACAATCTGAAAGACTAGCAGAATCTAAATCAGAACTGCAAGAAATAGTAGCTATAAACAAGGCAACAATGCCTAACATTCTTTTCATTATATAGGGTTTACATAAAGGATGCAGGTACTAGAGAAAGGTTGCTTTGTGATGGGTGTTATTTTTACTAAAAATCAAACTTATAAGTAGCACCTACCATACCTTGAAGTCCTTGCACTTCATAATTAAGCCACTTCTGGTAGTTACTATCTAGTATGTTATTAACTCTAGCAAAGGCAGATAGACGATTATTAAAGCGATAACCTACGTGCGCATTTGCATCAAAATAGCTCTCTAATGTTTCTATAGAGCTAGGCGTTAATATATCTGCCGGGTCTTGACTAAATACAAGATCCTGACGCTCTCCTGTAAAAAATAAGTTTACTCCAGCAAACCATTGCTCTGTAATCTGATAATCTGCAAATAATGACGCTTGTAGGTCTGGAAGGTTCCAAGCCTCTGCTTCTGTATCTGTAGTATATGAGTTAAACTGCCCGTTAAGCTTCATTTTAAAATTTGCATTTACATCAAAGTTAAGCTCTGCAAAAACACCTAATGTATTAACATCATCATAGACGATACCAAAGGAGTTTCCATTCTCATAGCCATTTTGCCCAAAGTTGTTACCACTCTGCGAGTAAGGGTTATGCTGGTATAGCGCCTTCCCACTCTCTGATGCATAGCTAGCACGTAAGTTATAACTTAGGGCTTCAGAGAGTTTTCCTTTCATACCTAAAAATCCATCATACTGCTTATTTGTAGGGGCTACTATAAGTGTAGGTGATATAAAAGGGTTTTCTTGAGCAAAGTCGTGGTAGTTATTCTGTATAAGACCTCCTTCAAGTCCCCCATAAGCAATGAAGTAATCGCCCGCTACTCTATAAGATGCAGCGATTTTTGGGTAAATAAAGAAGTCTGTCTCACTATTTTCTGTATCAAGAGATACAACACCTTCTACCCCTAGTTTTACCTCTAAGTCATCTCTTAGAATTACTAGACTTGGGTTAATACCTGCGTTTAAAAAGCTATAGTTAATCTCTGTCCCAGTTGTACCAAAGCTATTTGCAAAAGAACCACTCAGGTAATCTACAGACAGTTTTGTTGTAATTAACTCACCCGCTATAGGAAACTCAACCGTAGGTGCTACCACTGCTCTAAGCTCTGTACTCTCTAGGTCATCACCAAAATAACGCACCATTCCCGTAGCCTCCTTAAAGAAAGAATCTTTAAGACTTATAGAACCATTAAGACCAGCTGTGAGATATGAATGTGTTACATCAAAATCTTCTGTAAATAAAGGACCATCTGCTGGGCCTTGCAATTCCTTAAGTTCCTCCGGTATACCATACCAGTTATACACTTGATGCTTTGCATCTAGATCTGCGCGCCAAGTAAGATCACGCTCTCTTGCTCCATAATTGAGATTGAGACGACTATCGTAAAAGAAATCGTCTACCACAGTACCATCTATACCTCCTTGTGAAGAGTTATGATTTAAAAATACTCCAAAATCTTCTGTACGGCTTATTTGGAAATTGCTGTAAAACTCTGCTAGTACAGATGTAAAACTCCCAAAACCTAAGGTTGCGTAGTTATCATATAACTTTTCTTTTTTTGCTTTTTTTACAACAGCCGCCTTACCTTTTGCTGGTGTAAACGTACTCGCTACAGGTACAGAAAAGATACTGTAAGTCACTTTTTTCTTTGCTGTAGTAATGGAGTCGTTAAGCTGCGGAGTAGCTTTTACCTTAAAAGCGTCGCGTATGGTAGGCGTGTATGCCTTTACCACATTTACCACTTCTGTACCTATAGTAGACTCTTCTTCTTGAGCATAACTTACTTGCACAGCTAGAAGTGCTATCACAGCAACTATAAGTTTATATGATGTATGAAATGAACTATTCATAAAATGTGTTTTACTTTTTACGTTGTTAGACTAACGTGTTTAAATATATATTGTACTACTACTATTATCCTTTCTCTACAGAAGCATTTGTTCTTGCCTCTGCCTCTTTTATAATAGCAAGCTGCGTTTGTGCTTCTTCTACCGTTTCTGGATAATCTGCAAAGTTTGTGATTACACTCTCAAGTATATAAGTAGCTTGATAAGCATCACCTAGCGCATAAAAGTTTTTTGCCATAAGAACAAGACCCTTTGCTCCATACTCTTTGTAACCACTATAATCTTTTGCTAGTTTTTGAACAGCAACGTTAGACGCTTCATAGCTTGTTGCTTTATTTTTAAAATAAGCATCATAATACAAAGCCTCTGCCGCTAGAGAACCTGTTGCAATTTTTTGCACCTCTGCATAGGCTGTTTTTGCTCTTACCTCATCTCCAGTTTTTATAGAAGAACGTGCAATGATAATTTGAGCATCACTTTTTACAGTGTTGTCTATTTTTGAGTTTGCTAGCACTTTTGTAGCATAGATTACCGCTTGATTATAATCATCTCCCTCATAGTATGATTTCATAAGGTTAGATTGTGCAAAAATGATGTTTTGTGGGAAGTCTGCTTCTGTTTCTAGTCGTTGTAATACTGGGATGGCTTCTACATAATTTTCGGCAGTAAGGTATACTTGTCCCAGTCTTGCCAGTGCCTGCTCTGTAAACTCGCTACGCTCTTTGTCTATTACAAACTTGTAGTGTGGTATGGTTTGTTGGTATTCCGCTTTCGCGAAAGCGATCTGACCCACATAAAAATGAGCTTGTAACGCGTGCTGACCATTAGGATAATTAGTAAGGTACTCCTCAAAGAGTCGTGATGCCTGGTTTATATTATTTTCTACATACTGCTTCTCTGCAGAGGCATATGCAGCATCATCTAGTTCTGCATCTTCAACATCTATAAAATCTAGCGTGCTCACCCACTGGCCGTACTCATCTACACGACCTAGGTCTATATAAATAAGCTTTGCAGTAGTCACTGCTTGTAGTGCTTCTGGCGTACCAGGATAATCTGCTGCAACGCCACGTAGTATACGCAACGCCTCATCTGAGTTGTTGTTATTATCAAGAATAAGTGCTTTTTTGAGCAGTGCTTTTGACACGTATGAGCTTCCCGGTAGATCCCTTACAAGTTTATCATAAGCCGCAATGGCCTGGTCATTATTATTTTGTGAGACATACATATTACCTAGCTCGTATAAAGCGTCATCACGATAGGTAGATCTCGGAAACTTAGTTGCAAAACTTTTAAGACCCGCTATCTTGTCACTATTCTTTTTTATAAAACCGTAGCTCATAGACTTTTGAAAAGTCGCATAATCTTGATCTGTCTCATTAAGAGCAATCGCACTATTGTATGCCTCTAGCGCTGGCCAGTACTTACTGCTTATAAAGCGACTATCTCCCAGACGAAGAAAGGCGTCGTTAAGTCGTGTTCTATCTTGTACATTTCCTTTTGTATAATTTTCAAAATAGCTGGCTGCTTGCTCATAATTCTTATCAGAAAAATATGCGTAGGCCAGGTTGTAGTTTATATCACCATATTCTGGAGTACTGGCAGCATTACTGCTCCCTAAAAACTGTTTGTACCCTATGATGGCTTCCTTAAAATCATTTGCAATATAATCGCTCTCTGCTTTCCAGTAGGTTGCTCTTGTAACGTATAATGGATCTTGTGGTTCTTTAAGCGACTTTGTAAAGGCTGCGCTAGCCTCTGGAAATTTTCCTTCGTTATATAAATCAAGCCCATATAAGAAGGCTACCTTCTGGTAAGCTGTCTTATTATCAAAGCTATTATTGCTCTCAAGTAATTGCATTGCCTCCTTATAGTTTTTTGAGGTGATGTAAGAATCTATGAGTAATGACTCTAACTCGCTTTTTGCCAGAGATTTTGGATACGCCTCCATATAGTCTGCTATAACAGTAGGTGTAGGCTTATATGCATTACCTATCTCATAGCTAAGCTTTGCATAATTGAGACCACTGTCTTCTTTTATAGTCTCATTATAGTCCATCTCACTCGCATTTTTAAATGCGTTAAGTGCCTCTTGTTTTTTATCAAGCTTTATGTACGATTGTGCAAGATGATAGTAAGCATTTTGTGCAACGCTGTTATTACCGTCTATAATTTTATTAAACTCATTTACGGCACTCGCATAATCTCCTTGCTTGTAATAAGCATATCCTAGCTGGTAGTAATCTGTATTATTCCACTTGCCTCGTTTACCTTTATACTCTCTAAGATATGGTAATGCCTCGCTGTATTTATTCTGGTTAAAGTAACTCTCACCTATTATTTTGTTAAGCTCAGACTTCTCTTTTGGGTTTGCATTTGCGAGCTGAGATTTACCTTCTGAGATGGCTTGATCAAATTTTCCTAGTTTAAAATTGAGGTCTGCTTTAAAATAGGCAAGGTCTTCATTATATGCACCACCACTCTCTGCTTCTACCTCATCAAAAAGTTCATTTGCCTGCTCATAGTCATCCCCCTCATATGCCATAAAACCGATATAATACTTAGCCTGTGCCCCGTATTTTTGAGAATCGCGCACACGATTTAAGTATTTTTTTGCTTCGTCAAAACGCTTACTCTTAAAATAAGCATACCCATTATTAAAGTAAAAAGTCTCCTTCTCTCCCTCTGTGAGTGTTGACTCATCTACACGATCATACCATTTACGTGCATAAGCAAACTTGCCATTTTCAAAATAATACTGCGCTACGTCTAGAAAAGCACTATTGCGTTTTGTACTTGTAGGGTACTCTGTCACAAAAGCAAGCATCAAGTTATCTGCTCCCTGCTGGTTAAGTCTCACAGCGGCATTTGCAATATAATAAGCACAGTCACCTTGTACTGTTGTATCATCAGTTTGTGCTTTTACTTCTTCAAAAAGTGTTTGAGATGCTAGGTACTGCTTGCTATTGTATAACGACAGTGCCTTATTAAACTGAGCGAGGTCATTTGTATAAATTGCAGATTGTTGCCCTACCGCAATACTGGTGTATAAAAATAATGCAACAAGTACATACTTGATTTTGTGCATAGTTATGAGTTGTTTTATTGATGTTATGTGGGAAGAATTACGCTTTCGCGAAAGCGTAAAAACGCCCTTTTCTAGCCTGTTCAAAGTTATCTTTCTTACAGTAAGATAACGACCTAAATCTTTGTTAATTATGTGAAGTTGTAAAAAGGGTTTTTAACAATCTTGTTTAAGAGCTCAAAATAGCGCTGAGCATCATATAACTGAGATACTTAAAGAAATTTTTAGAAGGTCATAAAACACTTTCATCTAAATTCCGTTACTTTGAAACTCAGATCAAAACTTATGTCACAACCCGTACTTCAATTATCACACGCCGCAATTTACCAACGAGAAAACCTCATTCTCTCTGAAGTAAATGTTACCATAGAGCCAGGTGACTTTGTGTACCTCATAGGTAAAACGGGATCTGGAAAAAGTAGTTTTATGAAAACGCTTTACGGTGACCTCCCGCTCACAGAGGGCAAAGGAAACATAGTAGGCGTAGACCTTAACGGACTTAAAGAAAAAAATATTCCTTTCTTACGCCGTAAACTAGGTGTTGTTTTTCAAGATTTCAAATTGCTTAATGACCGTACGGTAATAGATAATTTAAAATTTGTACTCAAGGCTACCGGCTGGAAAGACAAAACAGCTATGGAGGCAAAAATAGATGCCGTTCTGGATAAAGTAGGGATGAAAAGTAAAGGTTTTAAATATCCTTATCAGCTATCTGGAGGTGAGCAACAACGTATCGCCATTGCTCGTGCTTTGCTCAATGACCCAGAACTTATTCTGGCAGATGAGCCTACAGGTAACCTAGACCCACAAACAAGTGTAGAGGTTATGGAAGTATTGCAGGAGATTAATAAAAACGGCAATACCATCCTTATGGCAACACACGACTATGCACTTTTACTTAAATACCCTTCTAAGACATTAAAGTGTGACGGTAACAAGGTTTTTGAGGTTGTACAGAAGACAGTATAATCTTTTTACCAAGACAAGCTACCGGCTACCGTTTTTATAAGCGTAGGTATACATCATCTTAATATTGTATTTTCGTTTGCAGGTATGCTTTCCATTCTTATCCCGACATATAATACAGACATCACTGCACTCGTCACATCACTTCTTGATCAGACACGAGAGGCAGGAGTAGTCTATGAACTTATTTTTTGTGAGGATGCCTCAACCTTATACCAAGAGCAAAATAGTGCACTTACCGCACTACCCAACGTATGCGCACTTATAAATAAAACCAACCTAGGAAGAACAGCCACACGGTCAAAGCTTGCCAAAAACGCACAGTATGACTGGCTTCTCTTTCTTGATGCAGATGTTCTCATTGAGAATGATCAATTTATCAAAAACTACCTGACAGCATTACCAAGCGGCGACTCTATCATAGTAGGTGGTACTTCATATATAGACGTACCACCAAAAAATAAAGAGCTACGCTGGAAATACGGTATAAAACGAGAGGCAAAAAATGCCAAAATACGAATGGAAAACCCATCGTATATTATCTCTCAAAATATACTTGTAAAAAAAGAAGTATTCTTTAGTCTAAACATTGTAGAAAGCAGGCGCTACGGACTTGACAATATATTCTCTTACCAGATTTATCATCAAAAAATCAACGTATTACACATAGATAATCCTATTGTACATACGGGTCTTGAAGAGAATTTGATATTTCTAGACAAGTCACTACAGGCTATTGACACACTCATACATTATGAGCATAACGGGAGTATAAGCCGAGACTTCATATCATTACAACAAGCTTATCAAAAATTAAGAAAACTCCGTCTAGACTTTGTATACCCTACAATTTTTAGCCTCTTTAAATTAGGTATACAGAACAACATCGTGAGCAATAGACCGTCGTTATTTCTGTTTGACTTATTCAGGCTCAACTACTATATAAAAAGTCGAAAAAATGCCTAAATTCTCTGTGGTCATTACAGTATATAACAAAGCCTCTTTTGTAAAGGAGACCATAGAGAGTGTACTAAAGCAAAGCATTCAAGACTTTGAGATTATAGTAGTAAACGATGGCTCTACAGATGGTAGTGATGCTGTCATAAAATCCATAGCCTCAGAAAAAATTACATATCTCCCGCTTGCAGAAAATGTAGGAGCAGGCGCTGCACGCAACATAGGTATAAAATCTGCCAGAGGATTGTTTATCGCACTGCTAGATGGTGATGATTTATGGGCTCCCTCCTACCTAGCGGAAATCACAGCTCTTATTAATGTATATCCCGAGCACTACGCATTTGCAACAGCCGTGCTTAAGGAATATAAAAACTCAACAAGACCTAACAGTTATAGCTTTGAAAACCCAGACAACAAACCTTTTCTAGACCTTGATTACTTTACAAGCAGTTATAAAAACACACTTCTTACAAGCAGCTCAACAGTTTTTCACCGTTCTGTATGTGAGGATGTAGGCTATTTTAATGAAAAGATAAAAAGCGGTCAAGATACCGACTTGTGGATACGCATAGGTTTACAATATAGAATAGCCTTTAGCACAAAAGCGTGTGCAACCTATCGCTATGCGCCACAAAGCCTTTATAAAGGAACTCGTTCTGTAAAAGATAGACCAGACTATCTAGCATATTTAAAAGAAGAAAAAACAAACCACGGACTCAAAAGATTCATAGATCTCAATAGGTACTCGCTCATCATAAGAGCGCGACTTTGGGGTCAAGAGAAAGAAGTAAACACTTATCTAGAGCATCTTGATATAAATAACCTTAATAATAAACAACGGTTTTTATTAAGTCTACCCACCTACGCCTTACGTCTTGCTTTTAAGAGTCAAAGCTTGCTTGAAAGGGCTGGACTCAAACTCTCAGCTTTTTAGGGATTTGTAATTCTCATAGTTACGTATATAGTCATCTTCATCATACTCGTGAGATGCCAGCACGAGACATACTGCTCCAGAAGAAAAGTTTTCTAACTCTCGCCAGATATTTACATCAATAAGCAAGCCTTGATTAGGCTTATTAAGCATTACACGCTCCTTTTCTTTTCCATTATCAAGCACTACTTCAAAACTCCCATTTACAGCAATGAGCAACTCCTTACACTCCTTATGAGCGTGACCTCCTCTATATGCTCCACTAGGCACATCGTGAAGATAATACACACGCTTTATAGCATAAGGTAGCACCTCTTTTTCTATCACGGCTAGATTACCTCTAGGGTCTGTAATTCTTGGTATTTCTATAAGGTTTTTCATAAGCTATCTAGTAATTTTTTCCAGTCTAGAGCAATGTGTTCTGCGGCTAGATGTTTTACACTTTCTTGCGCATTTTTTTGACATCTACTGGCAAGCTCGCCATCTAGCACAAATGTACGAATGGCGGTACTTAAAGCCACCTCATCGTAGTTTGCGACTAGCATACCGTTTATACCGTTTTGCACAATCTCTTTTGGTCCTGAGTCACAATCCACACTTATAACCGGAGTACCTAGCGCTAGTGACTCTACAAGTACCATTGGGAAGCCTTCGTAATGACTAGTGAGTAAGGTGCACAAGGCTCGCTCCACTACGGGTGCGGGATTAGATTGATGCCCTATAAAAATAACTTTATCATTTATTCCCAGAGATTTTGAGAGTGTTGCTAGCTTTTTGGCATCTGGACCATCTCCCATAATCACGAGAGGTAGTTTTAAGTTCGCTTTCGCGAAAGCGGAAATCATCAAACTAAAGTTCTTCACATCATCTACCAGCCGTCCATACCCTAAAACATATGTCTCTGGAAGGCTTACATTGCTCTCGCCAAAAATCATTTTTGGGATAGGGTTATACACCTGATGAATATGCTTAAAGCCATATCTCGCTTTAATTTTTGCAGCTATACTTTTTGAAACTCCTACAAAATGACTCTTACCATAAAACCATTTCGCAAGCATATCTGGTGCTGGAAAATATGTTTCTAATCGAGCACTTCGCACCACATAAAGAACTCTTTGAGTTTTATAAATGTACTTTGTATATACCCATTCTTTTAAAGCAGAAGATCGAGACCTGCTATCTATAACAAGATCAAACTGCTCATTATGTAAGTAATTCTTTAGTCTTTTGAGGTGCTTATACTTTGTAACTAGGCCGTCGTCCTCACGCTTATCTGCTCCTAGATTAAATAATATGCCTTCATAGGGATAAGAAACCCCATCTCTTATACAGATGATATGTACCGTATGCCCAAGACCTGTGAGTACTTGTGATAAAAATGCCGTAGACCGCTCTGCACCACCCCCAGATAGGGAGATTGTAACAAGTGCAATTTTTTTATGAGTATCTTTCGGCAACAGAAGGAGTTTTTGTTTACCAAATATAATCAATGCGCATCTTACTCGTAGGCGAATACAGCCGACTTCATAATTCTCTCAAAGAAGGTCTCACCGCATTAGGTCACGAGGTTACCCTTGTGGGTTCTGGCGATGGTTTTAAAAAATTTCCCGTAGACATCACGCTAGAAAGAGGTTATACCTCTGGCTGGAAAAAGAAGCTAAAACTGAGCATTCTTAAAATGACCGGCATTGATATTTCAGAAAAATCACTGCGTAACCACTTTACAAAATTAAAACCTCAACTTTCTGGTTATGACGTGGTGCAACTTATTAACGAGTCTAGTTTTAACACCACACCATCATTAGAACTTGAGATAGCTCAGTATCTCAAAGCGCATAATAAAAAACTCTTTCTCCTCTCGTGCGGTACAGATCACATAAGTGTTACCCACGCTTTTACAGACGAATTGCCATACACAATTGCCACACCTTATATGGAGGGTAAACTCACAAAAACATCGTTTGCCCCAGCGCTCAAGTACCTAACACCCGCTTATAAAAAATTACACACGGCACTATATAAGCTTGTAGATGGTGTGATTGCTACAGATCTTGATTATCATTTCCCTCTTAAAAATCATCGTTTATACAAAGGGCTCATCCCAAACCCTATTAACATAGATAAGATACCTAAGCAGGAGATTGCATTTACGTATCCTATTACCATCTTTCACGGGATTAATAGAAATAACTATTACAAAAAAGGAAATGACCTTTTTGAGCAAGCGCTTGCAATTATAAGCAAGAAATACAACGAGAAGGTAAACATCATCACCACAGAAAATCTACCGTATGATGAATATATTACCGCTTACAATAAAGCACATATTGTGCTAGATCAAGTTTATGCTCACGATCAAGGTTACAATGCGCTAGAGTCTATGGCAAAAGGTAAGGTGGTCTTTACTGGTGCTGGCCCGCATTTTAAAGCACAATATCAATTAGATAAAACGGTGGCAATAGATGCGAAACCAGATGTAAATGAAATTGTGGCAAATCTAGAAAAGCTCATAGCGTCACCTGCGCTTCTTGAAGAGATAAGTGAGAACGCACATCACTTTATAAAAACCCATCACCACTACACAAAAGTCGCCCAGCAATACCTAAAAGTCTGGCAAGCTACATAACTAAGAGAATGTAACTCCCGCAGCTACCGAGGATGTCACAACGCTTCCAGCAGCAATCACGGCATTATCACCTATGGACACGCCTTTCCATATGCTTACATTATTGCCTATAAAAACGTTTTTACCTATCGTTACTGCGGCACTTGGTCCAGCATCGCTTCGGCGTCTGGTGGGGTCAAGACTGTGAAAATTACAATTATAAATTGAGCAATTAAGCCCTATGGTTGTATCGTCTCCTATCACAATCGTTCCTTCGTTTGCTATGGCGCAAAAATTATTATTTATCGCAACGTTGTTCCCAAAAACAATCTCACTTCCCTCCTTTCTTGCCTCGATATAAGCATAGGTATTATAAAATGACGGAGAATTAATGACACCTATTTGTACGCTTTCGCGAAAGCGTATCACACCCCTTCCATTAAGTTGTGCGGGTTGATAAAGCATAGGTTTACCGTCTACATAGGTAGTCTGTGAGAGCAACTTGTACTTCCAGATTCTAAATGATTGCAATATGTTACCTAGGCTACTCATTCGTTTTTGTAAAAAGCGGTCCCCGAAAGATAAACAGTAATACCAATAAATGCATAAAATAACTTAAACAATGTCCCATTGTAGCACCCTCTGCACCAAAATTTTGCACAAAGTATATTCCAGAAGTATAGATTATAGCGAGGGAGATCACCTCGGTAATGAGGAATAATTTGAGATTGTTTTTGGCAATAATTTGGTATCCTATCACTAGTGAGGCAACCTTAAAAAAATCCCCTAGCAACTGCCATTTAAACAATGAGGTCATAGGCATAAAATCTTCAGTAAATAATAACTGAACAATAAATGAACGCAAAAAATAAATAAGCAACAACCCGAGCCCAAACAGGGGTAAGATGGTTTTGTAAAACCCAAAAATCTCTTTTCTAAAAGCACTGCTTGTGTTGGCTTTTGATAATTGAGGCAAAATATATAAGGTCATTAATGTCGCTACAAACTTAAAATAGTAGTCTGACACGCGCGTCATAGCATCCCAGTAACCAGCTCCCTCCCCTATCTCTCGGCGTATCGCGATATATACAAGCGGTAACACAATCATAGAGAATAAGGCCATAAGCGTGTAAGACCCTAATTTGCGCAAAGCGCCTTTGTCAAATTTTGAGAATGAGACATTTTTCAATACGCTACCTTCTTTTCCTAAAGCAACTAGGGTAATCACTAGTATCACCGCCGGACTGACAACTAGCGCAACTAGTGCTCCTTGTACACCATAGTATATGATGCCTAAGATGGTTATGGCAAGACCTATCAGGTTAGAAAAGATTTGAATCTTCACCACCTTCTTATAAGCCGACTGCCCATTAATAACAGCTAGTAAAATTCCGTTAAGTGTTATAAAAGGTAGTGCTATTGCCAGCCATTTAAACACATATGTGTACTGTGCCCCATCGCCAAAAATCTGAGTATTAAAATAAGTAGCACCTACATATAAAATCGTCGAAACAATTATAGTAGCGATCAAACTCACGATGACAGCAGTAGACAGTAACTTTGATAATGGATGACGTTCCTCATCACCTGTGGCAACATACTTTACTATACCGTTAGACAAACCTAGATTACCAGCTGCTTGCGTGGTGGTCATAAAATTGCGTAAATAACCCAGCAATGCCATACCGCGCTCTCCTAGATAAATAGCGATAAGCTTTGACGTAATAAGACCTCCCAGTATTTGTAAGCCCACACTTATTGCATTAAAAGAAGTAATCTTAAGTAAAAGATTATTTGCAATACCGCTACGTAGTTTACCTAGCATTTAAAGTCGTTTATGGCTTTTATAATCTGGGTAATCTCCGTTTTAGCAAGCGATGGACTGATAGGTAAACTGAGCACCTCACTATGCAACTGCTCGCAAACCGGTAAGGACATAGATGCAAGCTCTTGTAAAGCCTCTTGCTTGTGTGGCGGTACGGGATAATGTATAATCGTTGCGATACCATTTGCCTTGAGATGTTCTTGTAATGCATCCCTCTGCACACAGCGCACTACAAATAGATGCCAGACGTGATCCTTACCCTCAGACCATTGTGGCAAAATAATATGTTCATTATTTATCCCTTCAAGATATTGCTTTGCAATAGCAATGCGCTTACTGTTCTGCGTGTCTAGATCTCTAAGTTTTATTCTCAAAAAGGCAGCCTGCAGTTCGTCGAGGCGGCTATTTACTCCAGTATATTGTGCGACATAGCGCTCTTTAAAGCCGTAGTTTCTATATTTTTCTACAACTTCGGCTAGCGCTTTGTCATTTGTGGTGATTGCTCCTGCATCACCTAGAGCGCCTAGATTTTTTGTGGGGTAAAAGCTATGACCACTCGCATCTGCCAGAGAGCCACTGCGCTTACCAGAAGCTGTAATTGCCCCGTGTGATTGTGCACAATCTGTAACGGTGAGTAGGTTGTACGCTTTCGCGAAAGCGTTAACCCTATCCATATCTGTAAGTCTGCCATACAAATGTGTAGGCATAATCACTCTTGTCTTTGACGTGATCTTCTGTTCTAAATCGCTATAATCAAAGTTGAATGTATCGAGATTTGCCTCAACAAGTACAGGCATTAATCCCGCTTGTTTGACACCTATGATGGTTGCGATATAGGTGTTACTAGCAACGAGCACCTCATCTCCCTCTTGTAGTTTACCTAGTAATTTATAGCCTTCCAGAATGAGCCTCAAGGCGTCAAGACCATTTGCTGTACCTATACAAAATTGAGTGCCACAGTAAGCTGCATACTCCTTTTGAAAAGCAGTCACCTCGTTGCCCAGAATGTACCATCCCTTCTTTAAAAAAGAATCGAACTTATTTTTAAACTCCTTTTCATAAGGTGCGTTTATCGTTTTTAAGTCTAAAAATGGAATCATATCAAGACATCTTTAAGTAGTGAATGATTCTGCACGGCAACTTTATAGAATTTGTGAACGTGGGTACGTGCTCCAAAACATTCTTTCCAGTAAGATAAGCCACTATTGAGTTTTGTGCCGCCCTCTTCGTTTGAAATACCAAAATCAAAATAGTCTTTATGTGCAAAGGTTTCCTCTATGAGCTCATAAAACAAGAGGTCTAAGGTTCCCAACTCCTGCTTATTCTCTCCTGCCGAAATATATTGAACGTGTGCCGTGGTTTTAGTCTCAAATATAGTTGCTCCTCCTACTATCGTATTATTATGGTAGACATTAAACTGCCTTATGTTTTCTGGAAAAGAAGCTTGTAGCTTTTTTATTTCCTCTAGGGTATGTGTGGGTTGTGATTGATGTTTTTGCTTTAGGTTAGGTACGAGTATCTCGCTCCAAAAGTTGTCAAAACCTACTTCCTCTTTTATAACCAGACCTGCTCTTTCTGCCTTTTTTACTCCTTCCATACGATTAGATTGTATGGATAATTTATTCCTGTAATTTATCACAGACGCAGTATCTACCCTGTAACAGCTAGCACTAAGTAATTGTGCGATATACTCAAACTCATCACTGGGCATCACCGCATAAAACGTGGGAAGCTGTTTTAGATATAAAGATATGAAGCCTTGCTGCTGCGCATACTTTAATATTTCTTGAGTAATTGCTATGACATCTTGTAGTTTTTGCTTTCGCGAAAGCAAAATACCACCATACGTTAATCCCTGATGACTGTATAGATCATTCCCGTCTGCATTTGCCGGAAGGAGTGCTACAAGTTTTTTACCCTTGTAAACCAGCAGCGAGTAATCTGTAAACCTATCGCTGTGATACTCCATAAAGGAACGGTCGTGTAGAAAGGTTGCATTTTTTGCCTGTGCTACAAATTTGTTCCAGCGCTGGACATCTGCGGATTGATATTTTTTTACAGTATAGATGGTTTGGTTGCGAGTTTTAGGATATTTCAATAAAAGTAAAACTATTTTTAATTCTATAGGATATGGTAAGAGATTAAATTACGCTTTCGCGAAAGCGCATAAAAAAGCCCCACTCTCATAGAGCGGGGTTTATGATTTATAAGAATACTAAATCCTTAAGCAATCTTGTTACGCTTACGGTCTACTTCTTTTAAGTAAATCTTACGTAGTCTTAAGTGATTAGGAGTTACCTCTACATACTCATCTTTCTGAATATATTCTAGTGCTTCCTCTAGTGAGAACTTAATTGCAGGTACAATCTTAGCCTTATCATCTGCTCCAGAAGAACGTACGTTAGACTGCTTCTTTGCTTTTGTGATATTGATATTCATATCATCCTGACGAGAGTTTTCACCTATTACTTGACCTTCATAGATATCTTCACCCGGTGATACGAAAAACTTACCACGATCTTGAAGTTTATCTATAGAGTAAGGGATAGCTGTACCGTTTTCCATAGATACAAGTGATCCAGAAATACGTCCAGGGATATCACCTTTAAAAGGCTGGTATTCTTTAAAGCGGTGTGCCATAATTGCTTCTCCAGCAGTAGCAGTAAGAAGTTGGTTACGTAATCCTATAATACCACGTGATGGGATTAAGAATTCTATAATCATACGCTCACCTTTTGCTTCCATAGAAAGCATCTCACCTTTACGCATTGTTACAAACTCTACTGCACGACCAGAAACATTTTCTGGAAGGTCAATAGTAAGCTCTTCTACCGGCTCACATTTTACACCGTCTATTTCTTTTATAATTACTTGAGGCTGCCCTATCTGTAATTCATACCCCTCGCGCCGCATTGTCTCGATAAGTACAGAAAGGTGCATTACCCCACGACCATATACTAAGAACTTATCTGCACTATCTGTATCGTTTACACGTAGGGCAAGGTTCTTTTCTAGTTCTTTAGTAAGACGATCTTTAATGTGACGTGATGTTACAAATTTTCCGTCTTTTCCAAAGAAAGGAGAATCGTTAATAGAGAATAACATACTCATTGTAGGCTCATCAATATCAATCGTTGCAAGACCTTCTGGGTTTTCAAAATCTGCTACAGTATCACCTATCTCAAATCCTTCAAGACCTACAATCGCACAGATATCACCTGCTTGTACTGACTCTACTTTAATACGACCTAAACCGTCAAAAGTGTGAAGTTCTTTGATACGAGTTTTCTTGATAGTACCATCGCGCTTTACAAGAGATACTTGCATACCTTCTTTAAGCTCACCACGGTTAAGACGTCCTATTGCGATACGACCTGTAAAAGAAGAGAAGTCTAGAGATGTGATAAGCATCTGTGTGTTTCCTTCTTTAGTTTCTGGTACTGGTATGTGCTCCATCACCATTTCTAATAATGGCTCGATAGAGTCTGTTTCCTTCTGCCAGTCGTCAGACATCCAGTTATTTTTTGCACTTCCGTAAACTGTAGGGAAGTCTAGTTGCCACTCTTCGGCACCTAGTTCAAACATAAGGTCAAAAACCTTCTCGTGTACCTCCTCTGGAGTACAGTTTTCTTTATCTACTTTATTTACAACCACACAAGGCTTAAGACCTAGGTCTATTGCCTTCTGTAATACAAAACGTGTTTGTGGCATAGGTCCTTCAAAGGCATCTACAAGTAGACACACACCATCTGCCATATTTAATACACGCTCTACCTCTCCACCAAAATCGGCGTGACCAGGAGTATCAATGATATTAATCTTAGTACCCTTGTAGGTTACAGAAACGTTTTTTGAAGTAATAGTAATCCCGCGCTCACGCTCCAGGTCATTGTTATCTAATATAAGCTCACCTTTAGACTCATTTTCTCTAAAAAGCTCACAGTGATACATAATTTTGTCTACCAGGGTTGTTTTACCGTGGTCTACGTGGGCGATAATCGCGATATTCCTTATGTCCATAATAGGTTGTATTAATGCCGTGTTTTTGGCGGTGCAAAAATAGCTATAATTAATTAATTTATTTGCTATTACATTAATAGATATACATTAACGTAATTTCAAACGTTGTAAATCTCATTTTTATCGTTCTATAACCCACAGTTATGAAGTTGTTTTGGCACTTTTGGGCGTTCCTCTACGAGGCAGGCTATACGCTCATACTCCTCGTCGCTACACAAGTGTCGTCCCTCCACTTGCAGCGCTCCTGTGGGGTAACCGCTGCTATCCTTAACGCAAAAAAATGAAGGCACAAAAAAAGCCTCTCGTTTACAGAGAGGCTTTTAAAGTATGGTGTAAAACACCTTATATGGTAGTTTGTAACTGCGCTAGCAATTAAAACATCTCACGTCCAGCAAAGTGAAAAGCGCTTTCTATAGCTGCATTCTCATCACTATCAGAACCGTGTACTGCGTTTTCTCCCATAGAAGTTGCATAAAGTGCACGTATAGTACCTTCGGCAGCATCTGCAGGGTTAGTAGCTCCTATTAAAGTACGGAAATCTGCTACTGCGTTTTCTTTTTCAAGTACCGCTGCAACGATAGGTCCGCGTGTCATAAACTCTACAAGCTCTCCAAAGAATGGACGCTCATTGTGTACAGCATAAAACGTCTCAGCATCTGCCTTTGTCATTTGAGTAAGCTTCATCGCTACGATACGGAAACCACTAGCAGTGATTTTTTCTAAAATTGCTCCGATGTGTCCATTCTCAACGCCATCAGGCTTAATCATTGTAAAAGTTCTATTTGTCATATCTTTCATTTTCTGCAAAGGCTGTACGTTTATGTGCCTAAGCAATTTGTGTTGTCAAAAACCCTCACATTTGTGAGAATAACTTATTTGTTTTCGCGAAAGCGTAAATACCTTCTTGAAATCGCGTGCAAAAATACCGATTTTTAATGTTATCACAATATTAAGTTTACAACTACCTAAAATCCCAAATAATTAATCACAAGCCGAAAACAAGCACAAGAGAAATTGTATCTTCGCTATCTATGAATCCTACGCAAATCACAACCACAAAAGAGTTACTTTCTAACTCAAAAAAAATTGCCATTATACCCCATAAAAACCCAGATGGAGATGCAATGGGAAGCACGCTTGCCCTCGCAGCATACCTTAATAAAAAGGGACACGAGGCTGTAGTCGTTGCTCCTAATGAGTATCCACATTTTTTAAAATGGCTTCCGGGAGATAGTGATGTATTATTTTACACCTCAAATACAGGCAATGCGAGAAAAGCTATCACAACAGCAGATCTTATTTTTACGCTAGATTTTAACCACTTCTCTCGTGCAGGCGACCTTGAGGCAGAGCTGGATAAAGTAAGTGCTCCCTTTATAATGATAGACCATCACCAGCAGCCAGACACTTATGCGGCTGTAACCTATAGTGACACAAGTATGAGTAGTACGTGTGAGATGGTATATCACTTTATAAAATCACTAGGCGATGAGGATGTCATTACTGCAGATATGGCTAGCTGTCTATACACAGGTATTATGACAGATACGGGATCTTTTAGATTTCCGTCTACCACAGCCACAACACACGAGGTTATTGCAGCCCTTATTAAGAAAGGAGCAAATAATGACCAGATACATCAAAACATTTATGACACTAATAGTGAGTCTAGACTACAACTACTAGGCGTTGCACTAAGCAATCTTGTAGTCTTACGTGAATATCGTACGGCATACATCACCATATCACAAAAGGAACTGGATGATCATAAATTTCAAAAAGGAGATACGGAGGGGTTTGTAAATTACTGTCTTTCACTAGAGGGCATTATATTTGCCGTTATATTTATAGAAAATAAAGCAGATCGTATCATTAAAATGTCACTGCGTTCTAAAGGTGATTTTTCTGTAAATGAACTTGCAAGAGCACATTACCACGGTGGAGGACATACAAATGCAGCGGGAGGTAAAAGTGATGAATCTCTTGAAGAAACCGTAGCGCAGTTTAAAGCATTATTACCTACGTATAAAGAACAGTTAACATAATGAGATACATATTTGTAATACTTTGTATAGCACTGCTTACCATCTCTTGTTCAGAAACTGTAGCAAGAAGGCCAGTTACTCAAAAATCTGGCTCTTATGTTAAGACAAAAACTATCACCCGTAATATAGAACGTGTTGCTCAAGAAGAGAAAGCTTTAAAAAAAGTTATTGAGTCTGATAGCATAAATGATTATCAAAGTTCGGCTAGTGGTTTTTGGTATACATACGTACAAAAAGACACCTTATCAAAACCTACACCTCAGGTAGGAGACCTCGTATTATTTAATTACAATATTGCCGCTATAAATGGCAAGGTACTTGTATCTCAAGAAGAGATAGGTAATACGGTTACTCAAATAGATCAAAGCAATCAAGACCTCATTTCTGGTATAAGAGAAGGTCTTAAACTTATGAAAGAAGGAGAGACAGTAACTTTTCTTTTTCCTAGCCATAAAGCTTATGGCTATTATGGTGTTGAAAATAGAGTGCCCAGCAATACACCGGTACGTAGTACCGTTACTTTGCTAGAAATTAAAAACCAATCAAACGATTAAGTAAATCATTAACAATGAAAAAAACAGGTATGTTATTAATTGCAGTCATTTTATCACTTTTCTCTTGCAACGACAAGTATCCAGATCTAAACGATGGTCTGTATGCAGAGATTGTAACAGATAAGGGAACCATCGTTGCAGAGCTTTATTATGAAGATGCTCCAGCTACTGTGGCAAATTTTGTTGCACTAGCAGAGGGTACACACCCTCTAGTAGATAGTGCTTATGCTGGGAAGCCTTTTTACAATGGTCTTACCTTTCATAGAATTATAAAGGACTTTATGATACAAGGTGGTGACCCACAAGGAACAGGTTCTGGTGGACCAGGTTACAAATTCTTTGATGAGTTATCTCCAGAGCGTCGTCACGACTCTGTAGGGACACTCTCTATGGCAAACTCTGGTTACGGCACAAACGGTAGCCAGTTTTTTATCACTCATAAAGCAACACCACATCTTGATGGGTATGATGCAAATGGCGATCTCAAAAACTGTGAGAACCCACGCGTAAGCTGTCATACTGTATGGGGGCAGGTAGTAGATGGTCTTAAAGTGGTAGATGCTATCGCTGGTGTATCTATGAATGATCCAAGAGCAGGAAAACCTAAAGACCCAGTTTATATTCAAGAAGTAAACATCATACGTAAAGGTAGCGCTGTAAAAAATTATAATGCTGCAGAAACATTTACAAAAGAGCTAGCTGCTTTTGAAGATAGAAAAGTAGCAGAAGCTGCAGAACGTGCAAAACAATTTGCAGGAAAGAAAACCGAAATCTTTGCAAAAAGAGACAAGGCAGAAGATTTACCAAGCGGTCTTGCCATCTTCTTTGACAAAAAAGGAAGAGGTGTACAACCTAATACAGGACAAAAAGTAAAAGTTGAGTACGCTGGGTATTTTACAACGGGAGAACTTTTTGACACAAGTAGTGCAGAAATCGCAGAGAAAAACAATAAACTAGACGAGCGTCGTAAAGCCGTAGGGCAATACAACCCGCTAGAGACTGTATACAGTCCAGAGGCTAGACTCATAGCTGGTTTTAAGGAAGGACTCCAAAAGATGTCTGTAGGTGACAAAGCAACATTGTTTATACCTTATCACTTAGGTTACGGAGAACAAGGTTACCCAGGAGCTATACCTCCTAAGTCTGACTTAGTTTTTGAAATAGAATTATTAGAAATTGTTAAGTAAGCACAAATCTTACAAGCATAAAAAAGGGAGTCATAATTATGACTCCCTTTTTTTATATATAAACACAAGTAACCTACTAAGCCACTGGTATATCCTTTAAAATCTCAATAACAAAATCCCAATACTTCTGAGCACTTGAAATACTTGCTCTCTCATCTGGAGAGTGCGCTCCTTTTATAGTAGGTCCAAAGGATATCATATCCATCTCAGGATAGTTTTGACCTAAAATACCACACTCTAATCCTGCGTGACAAGCAGCTACGTTTGGAGCTTCATTATTTATTTCTTTATACTTTGCTTCAAGCACTTTCAAAATGGCACTATCCATATTTGGCGCCCATCCTGGATAATCGCCAGAAAGCGCTACATCAAAACCTGCAAGCTCAAAAGTAGCTGTAAGTGTATTTGCAAGATCATCTTTAGAGCTATCTACAGATGAGCGAGTAAGACATCCTATTTTTATACTTCCATCTTTTACTATAACTCTTGCTATGTTATTTGATGTCTCTACTAGGTCTGCTATATCTGGACTCATTCTGTACACACCATTATGTGCCGCGTAAATAGCTTTAAGGAACTGTGTTTGTGACTCAAGACTCATCACATTATCATCGAGATCTATTTGCTTGATAGAAAGCTCTAGCTCTTTTTCTAGTGAAGCATATTCACCGTGTATTGCTGCCGCCATATCTGTAAAATCTGCTTCAAAAGCAGCTTTCTGATTTTCATCTACAGCTATGATAACTACGCTTTCTCTTGGTATCGCGTTACGTAAACTACCGCCATCTATACTAGATATACGTATTTCAAAATTTTCTGCAGCATTGTATAAGAGACGGTTCATCATCTTATTTGCGTTACCTAGGCCTTTTATAATATCCATCCCAGAGTGACCTCCATTAAGACCTGCCACTTTTACTTCATAACCTACAAGGCCGTCATCCAGTCCCTCTTCTGTATAGGCACGTGTAGCCGTGATATCTACACCACCCGCACAACCTACACCTATCTCATCGTCTTCTTCTGTATCAAGGTTAAGTAAGATATCGCCTTTAAGAATCCCTCCTTTAAGCCCCATTGCTCCTGTCATTCCAGTCTCTTCATCTATTGTAAAAAGCGCCTCTATAGCAGGATGCTCTATGGTAGTACTTTCAAGCACAGCCATTATGGTCGCCACGCCAAGACCATTATCTGCTCCTAGTGTAGTCCCTTTTGCACGTACCCAGTCACCATCTACATACATCTCAATACCTTGATTGTCAAAATCAAACTCGGTATCATTATTTTTTTGATGCACCATATCAAGGTGTGACTGCATCACAATCATCTTTTTATCTTCGTGACCTGCAGTAGCTGGTTTTCTTATGATCACATTCCCTACTTCATCCTCTATCGTTTCTAGGCCAAGCTTAGTCCCAAAATCTTTCATAAACGCAATCACACGTTCCTCCTTTTTAGAAGGTCGTGGTACGGCATTAAGATCGGCAAATTTATTCCAGAGTGCTTTTGGCTCGAGATTTCTTATTTCTTGATTATCCATTGTGTTCAAATTTTTCACAAAGATAATAGCTTGAAATAAGCTAGACCTATGATTGCTCCCTAAAAACTAAGGAAAGAAGAATGTATAAGATAATAATAAGAGGAACTCCTAAAAATTGAAAGAACACCAGTAATAATACACTGGCTAGTAAGAATAAGTAGCGTACTTTATTTTGGCCAAAAGACCAGTTTTTAAACTTCAATGCAAATAAAGGAAGTTCTGCATTGAGCATAAAACAACTTAATGCGGTAAGTACTATAAGGACATATGGGTTTTCTAATAACGCTTTCGCGAAAGCGTACTCCTCAAACATTAATATAAGCGGCAAGCTTAGTATAAATAAGGTATTTGCAGGCGTAGGAAGTCCTATAAAAGAATTAGTCTGGCGATCATCTACATTAAATTTTGCTAGCCTATATGCCGAAGCCATCGTTATTGCAAAACCTATATACCCAAAGTGAAAGTGCTGCTCTTCAAGTGCCGCTCCCCAAGGGATGCCGCTAGCATCTTCTAGTAGTTGATACATTACCACACCAGGCACTACACCACTAGTCACCATATCTGCCAGTGAGTCCAGTTGCAATCCTACCTCACTAGAGGCATTGAGAATACGCGCAAAAAATCCATCAAAAAAATCAAAGAAAATCCCAAGAGCTACAAATATTGCAGCAAGTTCAAGCCTGTCATTTACAGCAAATACGACTGCGACACAACCGCTTAAAAGGTTGCCCATTGTGATGGCATTAGGTACGTAACTCTTTATAGACATTTTATAATTTTCGGTAAAAATAGGGAAGATATCTATAGTAATGTGACTACAGGCAATATCTAGACGGTTTTATTGTTTACAATGTGTACTAAAAGTGAGATATTTGTCTCACAAATCCTGCTATTGAAAAAATCGCTTACCATACTATCTATACTTATTACAATGACTGCTGCTTCTCAAGCGGTACGTTCTTACTCAAATGAGTTTTTAAATATTGGTGTAGACGCTGCCGCTCTTGGTATGAGTAATGCGGTTGTAGCAAGTACAAGTGATGTAAATGCGGGCTACTGGAACCCTGCAGGGCTAGTGAATCTAGAAGATAACCAGATCTCATTAATGCACGCATCTTACTTTGCAAACATTGCAAACTACGACTACATAGGCTTTGCAAAACCACTAGATGATAAAAGTGCCGTAGGTATTTCTATTATAAGGTTTGGGGTAGACGATATTTTAAACACCACACAGCTCATAGATGATCAAGGTAATATAGATTACAATCGTATAAGCTTATTTTCTACTGCAGACTATGCCTTTACGGTCTCTTATGCACGCGCGCTGCCACTAGATGGTTTAAATCTAGGGGTGAATGCAAAGGTGGTACGTCGTGTGATAGGCGACTTTGCAAATAGTTGGGGTTTTGGCCTTGATGTAGGATTACAATTTAAGAGAGGCGACTGGGATTTTGGACTTATGGCGCGTGACATCACCACTACCGTAAATGCGTGGAGCATAGATGAAGAGCAGTTTGCTACCATAAGCGATGCTGTAGAAGGGCAAAATCAAGAACTTCCAGAAAAAACAGAAATCACCATCCCTAAACTTCAAATAGGTATGGGAAGACAGTGGATTTTTCATTATGACTACTCCTTAAGAGCAGAACTTGATATGAATTTTAGATTTACTCAAACTAATGATATCATTTCTAGCTCGTCTGTAAGTGCTACTCCTGCCCTAGGCCTTGAATTTGGTTATGCAGAGCTGGTGTATGTGCGAGCGGGTGTAGGTAATTTTCAAGAACTCACAGCACTTGATAATAGCACTACAGTGGGTTTCCAGCCTAACATTGGAGTAGGTTTTAAGTACAAAGGTATTCACGTAGATTATGCACTCACAGACATAGGTGATCAGAGCGCTGCGATATATTCTAATGTATTTTCTGTAAAACTAGATTGGGAACTTTTTAGATAGTCTCATTCTTTCTACTAGGGCGTGCCCCTATTCTTTCATCATTTCATTCTTCAAGTATAGAGACCGGGCTATACGTTCATACGCTTCGTGATGCTACGCTATCGCTCCACAACACTGCAGGGTAACCACTGCTATCCCTCACGCAAAAAATTAATCGCTGCTAACTTTCATTGCACATTACATAACCAATATCACAACAATCAAATTACTCCGCGACTAGATTATAATTTACACCTCATACCATAACTAAAAAAGCTCTCAGTATTTAATACTGAGAGCTTTTAATAATTGGTTTTATGTATTCCTTATCTCTTCAAAGTAAAGTGACCATTAACCGTTCTCTGTGTCCCTAGGTCATCTACCTCTGTAAACTCTACTCTAAACCAGTAGTCGTTACTCGGCATCGGTTGGCCATTAAAGGTACCGTCCCATCCTGGGCTTGTAGGGCTCAGTTGTTTTAAGAGCTTCCCGTATCTATCAAAGATAAAGATCTTCGCATTCAGGTTAGGGTCTACCCCTAGCCCTATGATATTCCACGTATCGTGAAAACCATCTGCATTAGGTGTAAAGAAGCGTGGGTAATCTATAATCCCTATCTCAAACTCAGAGATAGAACAGTTACCACTTGCTAGTCTTCCAAAAATGGTATGTGTTCCTGGAGTCACATTTGTAAAAGTCGTACTACTCTGGAACGGACCATCATCTAGTGCAAACTCATACTCAGAGGTAGGATCTACCCCTGTGATGTTTATCACCTCTACCGTGTACAGACCACTACTGTTAAAAGAAGGTTCTAGTACAATCGCCTCAAACACCGGTGCGCTCTCTGCCGTATATACCGCCTCTGCTAGGTAATCACACTCCGTACCATCTACATACGTAGCTGTGACCAGCACTTGGTAGGTTCCTGCAGCATCTACAGTCACCACAGGATCTAGTGATATCAATGCACCATCTAGTGTCCACGCATAGCTGTAGCTCACCCCAATCTGAGGATCTTCTACCGTACCATCTATCGTAAATGGAATATTAGCTTCTTGTGTGCTTAAATCAAATAGCTGAAGCCCATCGGTATCGTCATCACACAAGGCGTATGGAAGCGCATCTTGGTTAGGCATCGGGGTGTTGAGCACACGCAGGGTAAGCGGTGTGGTGCTATAGCAACCGGCATCGTTAAAGACACGAGCATACACAATTTGCTCAAAAGGCTCATTGTTGATATACATCATATTGTCAAGCTCCTGACCCACCGGTGCATTATCTGCATCTGCCTGGGTGAGGTAATAGGCTACGGTAAGGGTTGGGTCACCACCGGTGATTTCGGCATCTCTAGAGGAAAGCACGAAGAAGTCAAAAACTCCGTCGTTATCATCATCACACTCCTCATAATCTGCAGGGGTTACGGGTACTGGCACTGGGAAGCTGCGCACACTAAGGTTGACCGTTGCATAACAAGCTGTGGTATTATCGGTCACACGAGCCACTACAATCTGAGGATTGGTGGTCATTGTAAACATTGTTTTGTCTGGGATACTTGCATCACCAGCATCGGCCCCAGCCTGGTCTAGGTGGTAGGTGATGGTAAGGTTTGCATCAAAACCACCCGTGATCTCAATATCTTTTGAAGAGAGGTCTACTGTGGTAAGTCCATCTATCACACCATCATCATCACAAACTTGAAGCTCGGTAGGTGTGGTGAGTACAGGGTTTTGGTTTACGATGAGCTCAAAGTTCATTGCCAGGTTTACAAAATCAAATGTGGTACAACCCGTAGTGGCATTCTCTAGACTGTAGTAAATGGTCTGAGGGTTGCTACTGTTTGAAAAAGCAGTTGTGTTAGCAATAGCATTCATCGCTGTGTAATTCCCTACATTCTCATAATAAGTAACTATAATATTAGAATCACCGCCAGTAATCTGAGCATCGTTCTCGGTTAGATCAAATTGGGCTGCGTTTGCGATAGGTGAACATTCTTCAAGTGAAGAGATGTTGGGTAGGAAGGTGGGGTTAGCTTCCACATTGAGTAATACGTGTATCCCTAGACCACGACAGTCGTTTGCGGTATCGCCATCTACACGTACCCAGATGCCTTGCTGTCCATTTGCATCTGTATAGGTGAGGTTATTTGTATAGGCATCAATAGTTGCCGTTATAGGATTGGTCTCTGTTTCTGCTTCTTGCTGGGTTTCGTAGTAGCTTACAGTGAGCATCTGTCCAGCAGGAAATAAAGCTAGTACTTGTGCTGTAGCATCAGAGAAATCAAATACTGACTGACCATCACTATCTGTATCACACTCAAAATATTCTAATTGAAAAGTATCAGGAATCTCTGAAGTATCTACCTCAAGATCAATCTGCGCCTGACGTGTACATCCATTTACGGTAGAAATAGTAACGCTTACGGATTCGTTGTTTGCGGTTTGATTTACATAAGACGTTGGGTCTATAATAGGAGATCCTCCTGAATCAAAATAAAGAAACGTTTCATTGTTAGCATCTGCACTTAATAAGGTTTGAGCTTCAGTTAAATTAATAAAAGCAAAACCGTCTTGATCTGTATCACACTGTGATAATAGTACAGGATTATTTAAAAGAACTGGAAGCTCTGCCACATCTAGCGTAATCTCTCTAATTGCAAAGCAATTTACATCTCCATTATTTTCAACACGGACCCATATCATATCATCTGCACTCGTGTAGGCAAGTGGTAGCGGCATATCGTTATTAGTAGCATCTATAGCACTGGAATGATAAGAAACACTAAATAAAGTAGGGTCTTGCGTGCCAAGAATAGAATTATTTAAAGACGAGAGATCGAAAACAGTTATCCCATTTGTATCACTACCATCAGAAGCATCATCGCATACTGTAAACACACCTGGATCATTTGCTATAGTCTGACTATTTACGGAAATCATAAATGAACCAACTTCAAAACAATCTGGACTTAAATCTGTTTCGACACGGACCCATATTTCTTGAGAAGACATCGTATTTGAATAAGCATCAGGGTTCGGTATCTGATTAATATTCATTTCGGCGTCTGATGGGTTTTCATAAAAAGTAACACTAACAACCGTAGGATCTTGCGTATCTAAAATATCTGATGTCTGATCAGTTAAATCAAAAACTTCTACACCATCACCAGAAATATCATCACACACTGTTAAATCCATAGGGTCGTTATACATAGGATTTGCAAACTCGATAGTAGCAGTGTCTTCTCCAAGACATCCTGTACCTGCATCCACAAGGACACGATAAGTAGCAGCAACAGTCACATCTATAGTAGGAGTTGTTACCGGTACTCCCATACCATCAAGCAAAGGAACAAATCCAGTCCCATTATCTACTTCCCAAGTATAGCTTATAGCCCCATCAAACGTAGCATCTAATGTTAACGTTTCACCCTCACAAGCAGCGTTAAATTCTGATCCTATTCTATCACCACCAATATCAACTCCAAGATTGAAACTCCCCGCCTCTAGAAAAACAGCAATATCTCTTACGGAATCACTTTGATCTGCAACAACCAATTTTATGGTATAGGGATTACCCACAACTACCGTTCCCATAGCTGTAAGGGAAACTGTTTGCCCCTGGAAGTTTATAGCAGAATTTGCTTCTGGATTGAATGGAGCAAAATTATAGCGGTCAAAAAATTCCTCATTTACTGCTGCACAGTTACCAGGAACTTCTGGACGAATATTTGTAACCTCGATTGGAATATTAGTTCCGGGAAGAACTGCCAAATTTTGAACAACACCGGTAGTGAGATCAGTGAGGATAAAGGCGAATGCGTCAGAGAAGGTACATTCAAATCCTTGATTATATTCTTCTGAGGCCATTATAAAATTAAAATTTAACTCATCTACGAATGGAGTAAAATCAAATTGTATAAAACTAGCGTCATTAGTATTTGTTGCTGTTGTATTTGCCTCAAGGTCTGTGTCACCTCCCCAGCCCCCTCCACTGGGTATACCATCTACTTCTGGACCCGGAACATTATTTACATTACCAGAGACTAAGACTATACCCGCTTCATAGGGAAAATCTGCTCCATTAGATTCAAAAGAGCCTATACCATTTATACCTGCACCTTCGTCAATACCTGTAGATTTTGAAACATTACTTATTTCTGCACAATCACTAGAACTACCTATAAGGATATCTGTAATTAATGTCTCAACATCTGCAACCGTGGTGGCACTGCCATCTACCGTTATTGCTTGTGCATTAATATGTACTGTAAAGAATAAAAATAAGACGGATATAAGTACTAAAGATGATCTCATAATGGGTATGGATTAAAGGGAGATTTCTTACTATTTCGTTTGGTTTTAATCAAACTGAGTAAAACCTAGCGAAAGATATGAAAAAACGTACTCAAACACTGAGTACGAACGCTTTGTAATATAACAAGCTTGTTAACATTTGTCCTAAGATTTGTTATAACTTATTCATACCGCTTTATCAATATTTAATTTTTAACGAGACTGAAGGTTAATGTATAGTAGTAATGGGTATATCATTTAATTTACAGCGCAGTAAAACTAATTATGATAAACAAAAAAACCACATCTATAATAGATGTGGTTTAATGAATGTTGTGAGCCCTGAAGGATTCGAACCTTCGACCGCCTCCTTAGAAGGGAGGTGCTCTATCCAGCTGAGCTAAGAGCCCTAATCAACAAAAAGTCGGGGTAGCAAGATTCGAACTTGCGACCTCCTCGTCCCAAACGAGGCGCGATAACCGGGCTACGCTATACCCCGAGACCTGCACTAAGTGCATAATCTCATACATCAAAAAAATCTATAAAACATATAGATTTTTTTGACAATTGCGGAGAGACAGGGATTCGAACCCTGGGTAAGTGTTTCCACCTACGACGATTTAGCAAACCGCTCCTTTCGGCCACTCAGGCACCTCTCCTTTCACTAATAAATGAACTTGCTTGTTATAAGCGGATGCAAATGTACATCAAGAAATACAAGAAAACAAGAATAAAATGAGGATTAATTTATAAACTTTACCTTAAAAATTAATTTCTAATGGTAATGCTCTCAAAATCAATAATAAATTAATTTAACTGATGATAAAATAAATTTATTTTTTCGCGAAAGCGTACCTATTCTATTGTCGTCTTAATGCAAAATAGCCCGTAAAGATTACGTTAGACGCTGTATTTGCTTTATACCAAAACCCACTGTCTAGTAATTCTCTGCCTTGATATGTTCCATCCCAACCTGAACCATATGGCAAAATGGTCTTTAATCGCTTACCGTAACGGTCATAAATCTCTATACTAGTAACTGTCTCTCCATTTACCTCTACTCCCCTCACCTGCCAGGTGTCATTTATACCGTCACCATTAGGCGTGAAATATTTTGGGAAGCCTGGGTCAGGTTTTATAGTTCTACTATCTGAACCACAACCTATGCGGTCTCTTACGAATACTTGAATATCAAGCGGATTTATATTCTGTAAAAAGGAGCTAGATTGATAAGGTCCGTTTACACCCGTACTGGAGTATTCAAAATCTCCTTCTTCTTCTAACTCTACAATAACGGAAACAAAACTACCTTCATTATTTATAATCAAATTACTTATGACAGGAGATTGAGAAACCGTGACATTAAACAAATGTGTAGCAGTACAAGTCACAAATCCTGCTTCTATCATTGCCTCTTCATTAACCTCGAGTAGATACGTACCAGTCTCTGCTATAGCCACATTACCGTCTGTAGATATGAGTTGCTGTTGCCCCTCTACTATTTTGTACCAAAATATTGTATCATAACCTTCTGAGTAACTTAATTCTAATGGAGTCTCTTCATCACAAATTTCATAACTATCTTCTAGTGTGATTACGGGATTTAAATCTACCATCTCACCAGTAATGCCATCTGTGTATGGTCCACAGCCTAGTGTTGTAGTAAAACTAGTTTGTGTACAGTTTTGAGCTTGTCCAGCGGCATTAAATGGCGTTATGGTCACGTAGTACGTAACGCCTTCTTCAAAGTCTATTACAGGAGTTGATGTTGCTTGACCTATATTAGTATTTGCAAGTACATCATCACCTCCTGGTGTTGATCCTATTTTTATCAAATACCCCTCAACATTATTTACAGGAAACCATTCAAGCAATGGCGTGAGTGCAACTTCTATCGCTCCATCCATAGGGCTAAAAAGTTGTGTACACTCTGGCACTTCTGAGGCTACTACCTCTGTTGTAAAACTGGTTTCTGCACAGGTGGAATTCTGCCCATTTTCATTATAAGGTGTTATCGTTACATAATAGGTAGTGTCTGAATCAAAATTAAAAGCTGGCGTAAATGTGAGTGTATTACCTACATCTTGAGCATTAATTACATCTACCCCTCCAGGCGATGTACCTATACTTATTAAATAACCCGTGGCGCGTGAAGCATACGCCCACGATATACTTGTGTTTACCGGTACATCTATCGCTCCATTAGACGGAAAAGCAACTTCTGTACATTCGGGTGGGAGTATATTATCTTCTGTAGTAAAAAATTGAGAATCACAGCTTACAGTACTTCCACTTGGAAAGAACCCTCTTATGGTGATATAAATCAATGTGCTTTCTGGAAAACCCTGAGGAGCCGTAAACTGAGTATTACTTCCGGTATTGAAATTATCAAGAATATCTATCCCCCCTGGTGTAGTGCCTAAATCTACAAAGTAGCTCACTGCTCCAGGTATACTTTCAAAAAATATAGTTTCGGTAATGGAAACATCTATTGCTCCCTGTACTGGTGAGGTAAGTAATGCGCAGGGGTCGTAGGTGGTATACGCTTTCGCGAAAGCGGAATTAAAAACACACAACACTATAAAAATAGTTTTTAAGTTGATATGTTTTATTAACTCCATCATAATATCACCGCGCCAAGTATGTCTAGCTTAGTAAATATACTGGAAACTAACATATTTACAATAACCATTAGACATATCTAATATATGTCTCAATGAGGGGTATATAGTAAATGTGATTTAAAACAATGTGGTTTGCCCTTCGCCATCATCTACATCATCTGAAGGCTCTGAGTTATTGTCTTTGCCTGATGGTAGCTCTGTACTAGGGCTGTTTGAAACCTCTTGCTCGTCTACTACCTCTATTTGCTCCTTTGCTACTTCTTTTGGGACCTCGTACGGCAGTGGTTCAATCCAGTCGAGACCTTTAAGTTTTTCGGTAAAGAACGTATTACCCATTGCCGAAATACCCTTTATAGCGATAAAGTCTTCCATAGAGACTGTTTCATTCTCACGCTGGTCTTTACCACGTTGCTTATAAAAAACCATCTCTGCAACAGGCCTCCAGTCTGTAGATACAAGCTCTAGCTGGCTATTACTGTGGTCTGATATAAAGGTTTCTTCCTTATCTGGACTATCTATTAAAAAGCGCTTACCGTAGTAACGTTCCTTTTCTCCGTCCCAATAAATGGCTGTGATAGGCTTTCTAGGCTCCCACTTTTCAAGAACAATCATATCATCATCAAAGTGATGTGTTACCTCGGGTATAATAGTACGTACATTACCGTGCTGGTTAATGATAAGTAATCTATCATCTGGTCTAAATTCTCCCAGAAGATCACCACGCTCATCAAGATTAAGTCTTTGCACAGTCTCATCAAACCATATTTTACGAGGCTTGAGCGTAGAGAGGCCTTTCTCTTTGAGCTCTACAGATTTTACAGCGTTTTTTGAAACGATGTTACCCTTAGACGATCTGCCTTTTATAAGCACATCTGCAAAGTCTATCTCTAGCCTAAGTTTTTTAACTGATGCTACAGCTCGTAAATAGACCGTCACAAGTTCTGCCTCTCCGTTAGGGTTTGCGCTAAAATAGAGTACTTGAGCTCCCTTTTTATCACCAGCAAGCTGGTAATCATTATTACGTGTGACAGAGGTAACATTAAAACGTTTAACATATGTAGGTAATCCACTACCTGCTCTATAAATCATATTATAGGTAGTGCGCTTATCTTTTTTCTTAAATATAGCAACGTGTATGATGTCTTTACCTATAAAGGTTTTGGACTCCACCTTAACCACCATCATAGATCCAGACTTTGTAAATACAATAATATCATCTATGTCTGAACAATCTGTAACATACTCGTCCCTTTTAAGAGAGGTACCCACAAAGCCCTCTGCTCTGTTTACATAAAGTTTTGTATTTCTTAAGACAACCTTAGCTGCTTGAATATCGTCAAAAACACGGATCTCAGTTTTACGTTCTTTTCCTTTTCCGTAATCTTTTTTGAGACGCGTAAAGTAGTCTATCGCATACTGTGTGAGATTATCTAGATGATACTTTACTTGGGCTATTTGATCCTCAAGAGCATCTATCTTCTGCTGTGCTTTATCTATATCAAACTTAGAAATACGTTTAATACGTATCTCGGTAAGACGTGTGATATCCTCTACAGTCACAGCGCGCTTTAAGTGACCTATGTGAGGTTTTAAACCTTCATCTATAGCTTTAATTACGCCATCCCAAGTCTCTTGTTCTTCAATATCACGATAAATTCTATTCTCAATAAAAATACGTTCTAGTGAAGCATAATGCCATTGGTTTTCAAATTCTCCAAGCTGGATTTCCAACTCAGACTTAAGAAGTGCTTTTGTACGATCCGTAGATCTGCGTAACATTTCTGACACTCCCACAAAAAGTGGCTTGTTATCTTCAATAACACAACCTAGTGGTGATATAGATGTCTCACAATTTGTAAATGCATACAATGCATCAATGGTTTTATCTGGAGAAATACCACTCGGCAAATGCACAAGAATCTCAACATTTGCAGAGGTATTATCTTCTATCTTTTTTATCTTGATTTTACCCTTATCATTTGCTTTAAGAATAGAATCTATGAGCGATGTAGTAGTCTGTCCAAAAGGCAGCTCAGTAATTACTAGCGTGTTTTTATCCTGCTGGCTCATACGAGCACGACAGCGTATCTTCCCGCCTCTTAAACCATCTTTATAGTCTGTAAAATCTGCAATACCAGCGGTAGGAAAATCTGGATAAATGGTAAATCGTTTTCCTTTAAGGTGTTTTATAGAAGCATCTATGAGTTCTATAAAATTGTGAGGCATCACCTTAGTACTTAACCCTACGGCAATTCCCTCTGCACCTTGAGCGAGTAATAAAGGAAACATTACTGGTAAGTTTATAGGCTCTTTTTTACGACCATCATAAGAGGCCTGCCAGTCTGTAATCTTTGGGTTATAAACAACGTCTAGTGCAAATTTTGAGAGGCGTGCCTCGATATATCTAGATGCCGCCGCGCGGTCTCCGGTTAAAATATTACCCCAGTTACCCTGTGTATCGATGAGTAGGTCTTTCTGGCCTATTTGCACCATTGCATCACCTATACTCGCATCACCGTGAGGGTGATACTGCATTGTGTGCCCTACTACATTTGCTACTTTATTATAACGACCGTCATCTAGCTCCTTAAGTGCGTGCATAATACGTCGCTGCACAGGCTTAAAGCCATCCTCTATTGCAGGTACAGCACGCTCAAGTATTACATAAGATGCATAGTCTAAAAACCAATCTTCAAACATTCCAGAGACACGAGTAATCGTCTCCCCACTTCCTTCTCCAGTTTGAGATGGAAGCATATCTGAGTTTAATTCTTCGTCTTCGTTATGGTCGTTTATTTCTTCGCTCATTAATTGGTTGTAATAACACTTACTTTTCTAATAGTTCCACCGTCTCTTGCTGCGGAGTTACAAATACATTTATAAATCTACTATCGCCGTAGGTTTGAACTCGCACTTCACTTTGAAGTTCATTTTCTTTAAAACTCGCAATAAAATTATAGTTCATAGTGTCTGAGGTTGAACCTTTGACATTTTTAAGTTTTAATGCTTTTAAAGTACCCGCCTCTTTCTTAATTGAGTTGAAATAGGTAACTCCTTCCTCACTCTTCAAATATTCTTTTAAATCACTAGACACAGAAAATTTTCTAAAATCAATTGCTTCATCACTCATTACAGCTTTAGCAAAACGTTTTGCTTCTCCTGTGTTAATCTTCATCACCGTATTTATAACTGCAGAGGCACAGCCCATTAATAAAATACTTAGGGTTGCAATAATTGTAAATCTTTTAATCATCTTCACTTGTTTTAAGGTTCTTACTATAACTATAGACGCTTAAAAACTTATAATGGTTGCCTCAATCTTTTTTTTACGCTTTCGCGAAAGCGTTATTCTTTTACTCCTCTACTACTCTATCTAGTTCTACCTTTAGATTCTCAATAATGAACTTCTGTCTATCTGGGGTGTTTTTACCCATATAGAAAGAGAGAAGATCTTCTATCATAAGTGCTTTGTCAAGCATTACTGGTGCTAGCCTAATATCTTCTCCTATAAAAAACTGAAACTCATCTGGCGATATCTCACCAAGTCCCTTAAATCGTGTAATCTCTGGCTTTGCGCCTAGCTTTGCCATCGCATCTGCCTTTTCTTGATCACTGTAGCAGTATATGGTTTCTTTCTTATTACGTACTCTAAAAAGTGGTGTCTCTAGTATATACAGATGTCCTTCTTTAATTACTTCAGGAAAAAACTGAAGAAAAAATGTAATTAGTAACAGGCGTATGTGCATACCGTCTACATCGGCATCAGTAGCGATTACAATGTTGTTGTAGCGCAAATCTTCAATAGACTCTTCTATATTGAGTGCTGCTTGTAAGAGGTTAAATTCTTCGTTTTCATATACAATCTTCTTTGAAAGACCGTAGCTATTAAGTGGCTTTCCCTTAAGGCTAAAAACCGCTTGCGTATTTACATCTCGTGACTTTGTTATAGATCCAGATGCAGAGTCTCCCTCTGTGATAAACAGTGTAGTCTCTAGGTTTCGGGCTTTCTTACTATCTGTAAGGTGTATACGGCAATCTCTTAATTTCTTGTTGTGTAAACTCGCTTTTTTTGCTCTCTCCTTTGCAAGTTTTCTTATTCCAGAGAGGTCTTTACGCTCACGCTCTGCTTGTAAAATCTTGCGTTGCAAAGCATCTGCCACTGGCGGATTTTTGTGTAAGAAGTTATCAAGGGCGGTTTTTAAGAAATCATTTATGTAGGTTCTTACCGTAGGTAAGTCTCCTCCCATATCTGTAGAACCTAGTTTGGTCTTTGTCTGCGACTCAAAAACAGGCTCCATCACCTTGATACTTATAGCGGAAACAATGGACTTTCTAATATCTGAAGCTTCATAGTTTTTACCATAAAACTCTCGTATAGTACGCACGATACTCTCTCTAAATGCCGCTTGGTGTGTACCTCCTTGAGTGGTATGCTGCCCGTTTACAAAAGAGTGATACTCTTCTGAGTACTGCGTTTTACTGTGTGTGATAGCGACCTCAATATCTTCACCTTTAAGGTGGATAATATCATAAAGTCTATCCCCCTCTGCTATAGACTCAGATAGTAAATCTTTTAATCCATTTTCAGAAAAGAACTTCTCACCATTAAAAACAATGGTCAGACCCGGATTAAGGTATACATAGTTCTTTATAAGGCGCTCTACATACTCAGAGCGAAACTTAAAATTCTTAAATATCTCACTATCTGGCACAAACGAAACCTTGGTCCCGCGCCTACGTGAAGTCTCATCTAGTAAATCTTGATTTGTAAGCTCTCCACGCTCAAACTCTGCACTTGCAGACTTACCATCTCTTGTAGACTCTACTCTAAAGTAATTAGAAAGGGCATTTACTGCCTTTGTACCTACACCGTTAAGTCCTACAGATTTCTTAAATGCACGCGAGTCATACTTACCACCCGTGTTCATTTTTGAAACCACATCAACCACTTTTCCTAGCGGAATCCCACGGCCGTAATCGCGTACGATTACTTTTTCGCCTTGTATAGAAATCTCAATGGTCTTACCAGCACCCATTACAAATTCATCGATACAGTTATCCAGCACCTCTTTTACAAGGATATAGATACCATCATCTGCACTTGAGCCGTCTCCTAGTTTACCTATATACATCCCGGGACGCATCCGGATATGCTCCTTCCAGTCGAGGGAGCGTATATTATCTTCGTTGTATTGTGTTTCTTGAGCCATAAAATGTCGTGGAGTCGCTAATATAAGGACTTGCGATGGGTTAAGTAAGCACAAAAAAAAGAAGTAATTAACAATTTTAAAATCTCTTTGTTGATTGCTATCTTTTTTACGCTTTCGCGAAAAACCACACCCCTATCATCACTATAAATCACTCTTATAAATGTGCACTATATTGTATATTGTGGATTCTAATATTACAAATTTATGGCTGTATTGAGAGGTTTACAAAGAAGACTCATACTTATTGCTATTGCTGGTGGCATCGCAGTATTATTATTTTTTTTATTTAGGACCAACACAGCTTCTACACCAGAAGTAATGACTGGAAATGCATTATTACAAAAAATAATGAGCTCCAGCGGCGGAAAGGAAAATTACGAGAGCATAAAATCACTCTCTTTTGAAAAAGCATTCAAACTTTATGATAAAGATAGCACTACCGAAATAGACCGTCTCGAAAAACACACCTATGATTTTACAAATGGCGCTATGAGATCTATCACCTGGAAAGATAGCCTACACACGTTTAAACTCATACAAAAGGATACTGCTATACTACAGTTTAAAGATGGAATACGTGATACATCTGTAAGTAAGACTGCCCTACAAAAGAAACTATATGCGGCGACTTTTGTGCTAGGTCTCCCCTACACGCTAGACACAGATAGCTCAGTAAAAACATACTTGGGTATTACAGATTTTCAAGGTTCACCAGCACACGAGCTTAAAGTGACTTTTCAAGACGGTACAGACACTTGGTATCTTTATTATGACGAGTCTACATTAGACTGGCTGGGATACTGGGTAAAAACTTCAGATCATTATAGCCTGGTTATTAATGAGGAAATGATTAATGAAAAAGGGTTTACGCTTTCGCGAAAGCGTAAAGGCTACCGCACAGACGCACAAAAAAATCGACTCTACTTGAGAGCCGATTATGAATATTCCAACTATTTAATACAATGATCAACTCACACTTTCTAGTTTTAAAAACTGTGTAGGTGTAAGGTCACAAAACCTTTTAAAAGACTTATTAAAAGTCACTTTATTATTATAACCCACCTCGTAGGCAATATCTATGATATTGAGGTTTTCTGGATTGTTTTTTAATCGCTCCATTGCTTCTTCTACTCGATACTTATTAATAAGCTCAAAAAAGTTAAGACCAAAGTGTTCGTTTATAACCTGCGATGCGTTGTGACGGGTAGTTCCTAAACGCTCTGCTACATACTCCAGTTTAAGAGTACTTTCTCTGTACAGTTTATCTTCTTCTAGTAACTTGACAAGTTGTTCTTTAAGTTCTGTAGAGAAGCTTTGAGTAAGACCAGAGTTTTGATATTTGGTAGCTGCCTTTTTGACTTTTTTGACACTACCTATGAGTGCTAGTGGATTTGAGTACGCGACATAACCTACATATAACACAAGACTTGTCATTGCCAAGAGCTGAATATGCAATAGGCTACTACCAAAACTATATTGCACTATAATAAAAGCATACAGTGCATAAAATACAGCATAGACGCTATGCACGATAACTATATTACGACGTAATCTCAATTGCTTAAGATCTGTTGATTTTTCCTTTTTACTATCTAAATATAATTTGATAGTAAAGAAACCATAAACTACTAGTGATGTAAATTTCAGTATGGTTGCTGGTACTAGATATGGTAATGTAGAGTAAGACCCTTCCCCTAGCATAATTTCTAATTTACCCTCTGCAGACATTGCAAAGACTGGGATGAGTAATATTAAAAATATAACCGTAGGGATTAAATGGAGAGCATCTTTCTTTTTAAACTCATAATTTTTGGTAATTCGCTTAAAATAAAAATAAAGTACAGGACCATATAAAAATGAAAACGGTGCAGACATAGATAATGTGTGCGGCTCGTAATACACATAGTTTGATAAATAAAGCGCTACGTGTATTAAGAAAAATGAGTGCATAAATACAAAAAGGCTTATGAGCCCATTTGCAATCTTATCTTGTTTCTTTCTAGCATTTAATATAAGTGCTATAAATATGCCTATTAAACCTACATATAGATAAAAGAAAGTACCCATATTAAATTTAACTAGGTATTTATCCTTTAGAGCAATAAAACCTTCATTGCGCTTTAAACTCTCATAAGAACTATTTTCTAAGATTGAAAAATCACCAGTTTCAAGTATGTAGGCATCTAGTGCTGCTACGGCTTTATCTGTATCACCTTTTTTGGTAAATGCAATAGCCTGTCGTTCTAAAGCACTGGCTGCGTCTATATAAAGACCTTCTTGAGTTTGTAGTATAGGATTTTCACCTGGATCTAATGTAGGATTTGAAAAAGCGACTAGCGGGATGCTAAGTAAAACAAGCAATGCAATGAGTGATGATTTCATAAGTGTTCGTTTGGTTGATGTCTGTAAGGTACAAAAACATCGTATAAACCATTGATTATAAGTACACGCCGATAAAAGTTTACTTATACACTAAAATTACAAATTATATTAATCATAAACCCCGATAAATATAAAATACTGTAAATCAATATTTTAAAAAGTAAGTTTTTATCGGTTAGCATAAAAAATAGAGTAAATATACTTCGGAATAAAAATGCGTAATTTTCAACAAAGAAATGTACTACAAATAAAAAAGCCCCCTATCAGGAGCTTTTTGAATAACTTATTTTACTTCAAAAAGTCTTATAAAACCTTTGCTTCTATAATTTCTATAGCAGATTTTACTGTTTCCATCTTTTCTATCTCATCATCCTCTATGGTAATATCAAAATGATCTTCTACGTCTAATACGATGTCTACCAGATTTGCAGAATTTATATTAAGCTCTTGAGTGAGATGACTGGTAGGTTTAATATCATCTACAGAGACATCTTCTGGAAGATAGATTTTAATAATGTTTTTTAACTCGTCGTAATGCTTTGTGTTCATATCTTTAAATGTGTGATGAGATTTTTACTCATCAGGTTACTATCATATTTATATTAAGCTGTAAATTTTTTAAATATCATACAGCAATTTACATCTCCAAAGCCAAAACTAGCTTTAGCCGCTATAGAAATTGTTTTGTTTACGGTATGACTAGGCACACAGCTATCATCTATTATACCCTTTATATCTGGGTGTAAATTACCCGTATTTATATTGCCAAAGACCTTATTATTCTTGAGTTCTAATATGGTTGCCACAGTCTCAATGCTACCAGCGGCAGCAAGGCAATGACCAGTCATACTCTTGAGAGAATTAATATAAGGAAAATCTTTACCCCTTAACTCTAACGCTTCACTCCAATTTTTTATCTCTGTAGGGCACATTCCTGTAGATGTAAGGTGACCATTTATGGTATCTATATCTCGACTATCTATATCACTATTTCTTACAGCAGTACGAATACAGTGCTGTACAGCTTCACTGTTAGGTGCTGTCATTGTGCCTCCCATACGCTGTCCGCCACTATTTACGGCTCCTCCTAATACTTCTGCATAAATGCGAGCTCCCCGTGACATTGCACTATCTAAAGATTCTAGCACAAGTGCTCCTGCCCCACTGCCCGGTACAAAACCATTTGCATCTTCTTGCATAGGCCTACTTCCAGCCGTAGGGTTCTCATTATATTTTTTAGTAAGTACACGCATAGCATCAAAACCACCCCATATGTAAGGACCACTGTCGTTACAGCTCCCTACTAGCATACGTACCGCATCACCATTGCGCACGCGTTCATATCCCATTAAGACACTCTCAAGACCTGTAGTACAGGCACTACTATTTGTTGTAACTTGATTACCACAACCTATGTAACCACCTAAGTAGGCACTTATCCCGCTTGCCATTGTTTGGATTACTGTAGTGCTTCCTAAGCGACGCACTTTACCCTCATCAGTTTGGTAAATAGCGCTTCTAAATTTTTCTGCACCCAGAAGCGAAACGCCAAAAATTATCCCACTATCATAGTCTACAGCATCCTTATCCATAATATTGAGACCAGCATCTTTCCAAGCGTCTACACCTGCTATCATACCATACTCAATACCCGAACTTTGTAAATCACGTAACTGCAAGGGTGTGAAGTATTCTTTTAAAAGCTCAGGAGTAACATCAGGCTGTCCCGCAATCTGACAGCCAAAATTCAAATCTGCTAGCTGTTGATGAAAAGTAACACCACTTTTACCCGAAAATATAGCATCAGAGAATTGTGCTAACCCTATTCCGTTAGGAGCACAAACACCCATACCTGTAATCACTACTCTATTCTTCATCTTTTGTGCTAAAAATTCCTGCTAGCTCACCTTGAGCGCAAATATCACCTCCTTCATTATATAACTTTACGGCACACTTTAATTTATTAAATCTAAAGTATTTTTGTACAGCTTTTACTAAAACTCGTTCTCCTGGTAATACAGGTTTTAAAAACTCCGTTTGTGCATTTGTAAAAGCTACTTGTAATTGAGATAGGTCCTTATCTTGCATTTTATAAATACCTAAGCTTACAAGACCTATTTGTGCCATACACTCTGTAAGAATGACTCCAGGAGTAACTGGTAGATCTTTAAAATGGCCTTTGTAAAAAAAAGCCTCAGGTTTAAAGGTATAACTACCGTGTATCTCCTCTTTTGTCACCATATCTATAGTATCTACAAATAAAAATGGCTCGCCATATGGTAGTGCTGCAATGATTTCTTCTCCGCTCATTATCTTATGTGTTCACCTCCATCTACTGGTATTGTTGTACCGTTAATCCACGAGGCTTCGTCTCTTGTTAAAAGATACACTGCATTTGCCACATCGTTAGGAAGTGTAAGTCGTTGGTATGGATTTCTCTTAACCGCCATTTCTTTCATCTTATCACTACCCGGTATGAGGCGTAAGCTTTCAGTATCTGTAACGCCGGCTTGTATGCAGTTAGACGTTATGCCCAGCGGTGCAAACTCAAGGGCAATTCCGCGAGAGATACTCTCTAGGGCAGCTTTTGCCGCCGCAACTGCTGCATATTGTGGCCACGCACGACTACTCCCCTCACTCGTAAATGCAATGGCTCTTGCAGATGGGGTAAATAATTCCGCTTTCGCGAAAGCGGAAACCCAATCATAATAACTCACTGCCATTGCATCCAGCGTGCCTTTAAAATCTTCATTAGAAAGTGTATGTCCGCCTTCTGTATCATACAACGGCTTTAGGTTACCGCGTGCAATACTATGTAAGATTAATTTAATGACACCTTTACCAAGTTTTGCTAAAATATCATCTACAGTCTCTTGCCTTTTCTTAGGGTTAAGTGCATCTGTGTTATAAGATATAATCTCACAGCCAGAGACCTCCATCTCCCGCACAGCATCTTCAAAAGCTGCGACCACGCTACGTCTTGACCTGTGTATGATAATAATATTCATACCCTCGTGGGCAAGCTTCTTTGCCGTGGCAAGGCCTAATCCTGCACTTCCACCCAGTATAACAGCATATTTATTTTTATAGCTTTGACTCATCTCTTATTACCATTTTAAAAGTACACGTTGTGCCGAAAAACCTGGACCAAAACTCAACATTATCCCTAGATCCCCCGGAGCACACTGTCGGTCTAGAAAACGTTCTAAAACGTACAAAACAGTGGCACTACTCATATTACCATACAACTTTAGAACCTCTTTTGTATCATCTATATTTTTACCTAGTTTACCAAAAAGGTCTTCTACCGTCTCTACAATTTTACGGCCTCCTGGATGAAATATAAGGTGGTTTACATCTTCTATACTAAATCCATTTTGTGCAAGAAACGGATGTATAATATCTGGAAACTTATCTGCTATTTGTTGTGGTACTTGCTGGTCTAGTATCATTTGTAAACCTGTATTTACCAGCTTAAAACCCATCATCTCTTGTGCATTGTAAAAGTGATACATTGCGGTATCTACTATCTCTGGCCCCTTATCTTCTTCTCTACTCGATAATAAAACACAGGCAGCTCCGTCACCAAAAATTGCCGCACTCACCACATTTACCATAGAGTAATCATCGTGCTGAAAGGTAGCCGTAGGACTCTCTATAGCAATCACCGCGGCTCTCTTGCCAGGATTTGCTTTGAGAAACTCATTTGCATAAACAGTACCGCTCACGCCAGCGGCGCAGCCCATCTCGGTTACTGGAAGACGTACAATGTCTTGTCTTAGATTTAAAGCATTTATTAAATAGGCATCTAGTGACGGTATCATAATACCTGTACAGCTCACTGTTATTATAAAATCTAACGATTGCCCTTCCCACGCAGCTTTATCAAGTGCTTTTGAGAGCACTTGCTCTCCTAGCTTTATAACCTCTCGCGTGTAGATATCGTTTTTTTCTTGAAAACTGGTAGCAGTAAACACCTCCTCTGGTGCCATTATACTATAGCGCTTATCTACTGCGGCATTGCCAAAAATCTTTTTTACCTTCCTCTTAAAGCGATCTTCTTGCCCGTCTAACCATATGTCTAAAAAAGGTAAGATTTCCTCTGTGGTGCGAGAGTATTGTGGCAACTGCTTTGCTACCGTTGTGATTTTTACGCTCATATTGTTTTTATAACCCACAAGTATCTAAATGCCCATTTCCAATTTATGGAATAACTATCTAGTGCGAGTTGTTTTGAATAGGTTTCTAATTCTTCTTTTTTAAAGGCTCTAGCTATACTCACCTTACCATCATACTTAGCAATCTTACTTTTCATAAATATACCGCTAAAAAGCTGAAACAAACGATATGCAATCTTACTGCGCTGCAAATCATTTATAATCACTCCTGTACTTGCAAGCTGCACAAAGGTTTTAATAAAGGTAAAGATTTGCTGGTCTGTAAAGTGGTGCATTGTCAAGGTGCATAATATAATATCGCACCCTGCTGTAGCAGCGTCTAGCGTAAGTATATTTTGAGTACTAAACGCGAGATGTGAGATACCTTCTGACTTCTTTATTGCTCTGGCAATGCTCTTCTCATTTATATCAAGCCCTATAAAATCTATCTTATAATCTAGGTTTTCAAAATGTCTTGCAATCTGTCTTAAAACCTCTCCATCTCCACAACCTACATCTATCACTCTCCAATGTTTTTTATCGGGTTGTGAGGTAATCATATCCTGAAGGGCATTGATTGTTATCTTGTTACCGCCTAAGTATTTGTTTACCACAGCTAGATCTTTGAGAGCGAGACGTAGGTCTGCTTCTGGCAACTCTGGGTCATCCATTAATTCTGGAGCAGTACTACGTTTATCAAAATTCATTACAAAAGGTTTTTGCCGTGAGTAGATGTTATAATCTTAGTGAGTAATCTAGGTGATTGCTGTAAAACTCTCACACCTACTTTAGTGATAGTATCGCTTTGCAAGCCTCGCTGTATGATAGCACCGTTGCGCATTCTGGTTGTAAATGCAGCCTTCCACTGCTTGGTATAATTTTGCTCTAGGTGCGCTCTACTTTTTGGGTATAACAGATATTCTAATAAACATTCACTAGCAATCTTAGCACTATGTATCGCCATCGCCATACCATTACCACATAACGGGTGTATAAGACCTGCACTATCACCTATCATAAGTATATGATTCTCCACAGTCTGCTTGTTTTGAAAGGATATCTGACTTATGGTGAGTGGTTTTTTAAACAAGGGTTTCGCTTTCGCGAAAAATGACTTCAGCTCTTTATTCTTTTCTAATACTTCAACTCGATAGGTATCTAAATCTTTATATTTTTTAAATGATGCAACATCTGCCAGATAACAAACATTTACAGCATCTGTCTCTACTTTAGATAGACCACAATACCCGCCTTTAAAGTTATGTAAGGCAACTTGATCTTCTGGAAAATCTGCTTGATAATGTGCCTTCACACCGAGCCAAGGAGAACGGGTGGAAATAAATTTTCGCGAAAGCGTAATATCTAGCGTACTTCGCTTTCCGTAGGCTCCTATTACGTGTGGTGTTCTATAACTTTTACCAGCTATGGCAACTTCAAAAATATGATCATCATACGTTATGTCTAATACGCTTGCTCTCTCAACGGTGACGCCATTTTCAAGAAGTCTATTGTACATCATATAATCTAGTGCATACCTACTTATACCAAAACCTCCTAGTGGTAAATCTATGCGCAGCACCTTACCGCTTAAACCTGAGAAAGAAAATTTTGTAATCTCCCTTGCTCCGTGAGCGATGGGATCTATACCTAAACGTTTGAGATATGGCAATACCTCATTTGAGACATACTCACCGCAGACCTTATGTTTTGGATACTCATTTTTTTCTATAAGAAGAATGCTATGAGCAGATTGGGATAAATGGAGAGCTGCGGTTAGTCCCGCAAGGCCACCTCCTACAATAATAATGTCATAATCTTGTCTCACATTGTGAAGTTACAAACCACGAGACAATAAAAAATCCTTAAAACTAAAGTTTTAAGGATTTTATGAATTCTATTGAGGCTGGTTCTTAATTACCTCCGTTCGCTTGATTTATTGCATCTTCTTTCATTTGCTCATTAGGCACTATGGCAAGTTGCACTCTTCTGTTTTGAGCTCTCCCCTCTGCTGTATCATTACTAGCTGCTGGTTGTGCCTCTCCATACCATACGGTCGTAAAACGCCCTGCAGAAAGCCCTGTACCTATCATATAATTTGTAACTGCATTTGCTCTGTTTTGAGATAATGTCAGGTTACTTGCATCAGATCCTACACTATCTGTGTGCCCTGCTACAATAACATTAGTCTGGTTGTACTCTTTCATAATATTAGAAAGCTTGTTGAGCATAGTCTGGCTATTTGCGTTAATGTTATACTTGGCTGTATCAAAATACACACCAGAGTTCTCATCAAATGTTACGACTATACCATCATCTACACGCTCTACACTTGCACCTGGTATTTCTTGCTCTATCTGTTGTGCCTGCTTATCCATTTTATTTCCTATTAGAACACCAGCACCACCGCCTACTACACCACCTATAACTGCTCCTAGCTCACCATTACCACCTTTACCGGCATTGTTACCTATAATGGCTCCTAGTATGGCACCACCAGTAGCACCTATTACGGCACCTTTTTGTTTATTATTTGCATTTTTTGTCGCTTCACAGCTAGTAAAACCTGTAAGCATTGCAGCACCAAGGGCTACTACCGTTATATTTCTTAATATATTTTTCATTTTTATGATTTTTTGATGTGTAATAATTACTCTGCGTTTTTAGTAAAATTCATTGTGATTTTAAAAGGAGATCCTTCTACATTAACAGTTTGCGTCATTTGCAACTGACTATCAGACAGGTAAGAAAGCGCTATTCTAAAACCAGTATTAGTCTCAGATTTCATTTTTGAATCTGTAGGCTTTAGTAAGATGTCATAATTCATCTCATCACCTTCGTTATTAGGTATAGACCATACAAAGTATCTTGTTTCGGTATCGCAGCTTGCGCCCGAAAGTTCATAGTTTCCAAAATTATTATTAGGTATAAATCTCCAAGTACTACCTTCCATACACTCCTCAGAAGCATCGTTCAAAAGGTTTATATTATAAGTGCCTGCACGGTCATAACTCACATCGTTAAGTGTCCAGGTTCCTTTAAGTGTTTTTTTTGATTCCTTAATAACAGATGTAGAACCACAACTTGTAATCACAGCTAGTACTACAACTAGCATTGACATTTTTAAATATTTCATAATAGTTAGGTTTTTAATGAAAAATGGCAATCTCTCACTAATGGAAAGATTGCCAAATATGGTTTATAGCCAAGTCTTATCTCTTAAATAAACGACTTACTAATGATAGTACAAACAATACAATGAAGATAAAGAATAAGATCTTTGCAATACTCTCAGCTCCAGAGGCTATACCACCAAATCCAAAGATTGCAGCGATAATTGCGATAATAATAAATATGATTGTGTAACGTAACATAATGTGATTGTTTTATTGATTAGTATGATGTAAAAGTATCGCCATTTGTTGCGTTTTTTTTAGACTTTAGCAGCCTTTAACGGCTAAATGTTAATCGATAGCCAAGATTCCCCCTTTTAACTCATTTTTACTTAAAACATTAACATTTTCAACCCCATAAAAAAGGGCTTCATATATGAAGCCCTTTTTAAATAATAATCTAGTGTAAATTCTTAATAGTCTATGAGCTCTTGAAGCTCACTTTCTAGACGCTCTAAAGGTAAGTATTGCTGCTCTAGATTTGCATCAAAAGGAATAGGAGTATCTAAGCTTGTCACACGTTTTACCGGTGCGTCTAGCTTCTCAAAACAAGATTCCATTATAAGGGCCGAAATATCTGACATAATAGACCCAAAGCCAGAATCTTCTGTAAGTAATAATGCCTTTCCCGTTTTACAAACAGATGCGATGATGCTCTCCTTATCTAGTGGTTGTAGTGTTCTCAAGTCTATAAGATCTACAGATAGCTCTGTCCTTTTATTTAATAAGTCAAGCGCCCAGTGTACCCCTGCTCCGTAGGTGACGATGGTAAGTTGTGACCCTTCTCGTACTAGTGCAGCCTTACCTAACGGGATTGTGTAATAATCTGTAGGCACTTCTTGTCTTATACTTCTGTATAGCTTTTTATGCTCAAAGAACAGCACGGGATTTGGATCTTCTATAGCCGTTGCAAGTAATCCCTTTGCATCTGCCGGAAAAGCAGGAAAAACCACCTTAAGACCTGGTGTATGTGTAAACCAGGCTTCATTAGTTTGAGAGTGAAAAGGTCCAGCAGCCACGCCTGCACCACAAGGCATACGTACCACCACATCTGCCGGTTGTGACCATCTGTAATGTGACTTAGCCAGGTAGTTTACAATAGGATTAAAACCCGAGGTTGCAAAATCAGAAAACTGCATTTCCATCATTGCTTTTTTTCCATTTATAGCAAGACCCATTGCAGTCTCAACAATGGCGCTCTCACAAATAGGTGTATTGCGCACACGTTCTTTACCAAACTGCGCTACAAAGCCTTCGGTTATTTTAAAAACACCACCATACTCTGCCACATCTTGCCCCATTATCACAAGGTCATCATACTTCTCCATAGACTGACGCAAGCCTTGAGAGATAGCATCTATTAGTCTTAGCTCTTCTGTAGTGTTACTGGGTACGCTTTCGCGAAAGCGGAAAGGTGCATACACATCTTCCATCTCTGTGTTGAGATCTGGAGTGATTTGCTCCTCTTGATACGACTTTTCTAGGTGTTCATTTATTTCATTCTTAATCTCAACGGCATAGCGTTCTTTTACCGTAGCCGAAAGTATACCTTCTTGCTCCAGATAGGCCTCATAATTTGAAAGCGGATCCTTCTTTGCCCACATATCCATAAGCTCCTGAGGTACGTATTTTGTACCACTAGCTTCCTCGTGACCCCGCATTCTAAAGGTTTTAAACTCTATAAGTACTGGTCGCGGGTTATTACGTATATCCTCTGTTATTTTTGAGATTTGTGTGTAGACTTCAAGTATGTTATTACCATCTATAATATGTGACTCCATCCCGTAGCCCTGCGCTCTGTGAGCAAGATGCTCACAATTATACTGCTCGCTAGTAGGTGTTGAGAGTCCGTAGCCGTTATTCTCTATGCAAAAAAGTACTGGCAGCTGCCATACAGACGCTACATTGAGCGCCTCGTGAAAATCTCCTTCACTCGTACCACCCTCTCCTGTAAAAACGGCCGTTACGGCTTTTTCTTCTCTTAATTTATGAGCAAGAGCGATCCCATCTGCCACACCAAGTTGCGGTCCCAGATGTGATATCATTCCCACAATATTGTATTCTTGAGTACCAAAATGAAAACTACGATCTCTTCCTTTTGTAAAACCACTCATTTTACCCTGCCATTGTGTAAATAATCTATACAACGGTATCTCTCTCGTGGTAAACACTCCTAGGTTACGGTGCATAGGCAAGATATACTCGTCATCGCGCATTGCAGATGTAACTCCTACAGAAATGGCTTCTTGACCTATACCAGAAAACCATTTTGAGATTTTTCCTTGTCTAAGCAAGATGAGCATTTTCTCCTCTATCATACGAGGTTTGAGCATCGCTCTGTACAATTGCAAGAGTACTTTGTCATCAAGAGTACCTCGATTATAATTAAATGAGAGTGTGGTTTTTGTATGCGTAGCCATTAGGTTGTGTTTGATATAACCAAATGTAATCATTATTGCCTAACGATTACCTGCAGTAAAATCTTGATGTTATATACTGACTAATAAGCACCTCTATTCAAAAAAAAACTAGTAACTCATATGTAATACATACGAGCTACTAGCTTCTCATAAAATTTGTAAATAGTTTAAAAAGGGGTTATTATGCCTCCTCTACTGCTACTTTATTTAAGGCGTCTGCTATGAGCGTATCTCCTTTTATAATTTCAAAAGTTTCTCTGTTTGCTACATCATCATTAAGAGAGCGTACCAGCGTTTGAGCTACATCATTACGACTTATCTCTCCGTGCTTTCCTAGCTTTTCTTGTAGCTCAATTTTATTTGTGAGCTCATCATTTGTTAAGCTTCCTGGGCGCACTATTGCATAGTTAAGACCGCTTTCTTTAAGGTACACATCTGCATTATGTTTTGCTTTTAAGTAATCCTGCAAGTCTTCTGCCTCTTCTGGATTATCGGCTCCCATAGAGCTTAGCATTACAAATTTCTTGATGTTATTTTGTTTTGAAGCATCAATCATCTTCTTTGCTCCTTCTTGGTCTACAGCAACTACTTTTTTACCACCAGATCCGGCTGCAAAAAGTACTTTATCATAAGGCTGGTTAAATACTGGAGTTACATCTTCTTCAAGATCTCCCATTACGGTTGCTATACCCTTAGATGCAAAGAAAGATTTTTGCTCCTCCTTACGCACCATTGCTATAGGTGTGAAGTATTGTGATTCATTTAAAAGGTTTACTATTTTTTTTCCTGTGGTACCGTGGGCACCTGCTACTAATATCTTTTCCATAACCTCAAGATAGAAAGATACTGGCGGCAAACCATAGATTACTAATCGGTTTAACTTCGATTTAGTATGAAAGTATCATTTTGAGAATCAATTACTAATGAAATTAACATAAAGCAATTGTTAATGTGTTGCAATACGCTTTCGCGAAAGCGTACAAAAAGTTACTAACAATTTGAGGCTCCAAAATGTGAAAAACGCTGTTAAGCCCCTAAAAATGCTTACCTTCGTCACACAACAGTAAAGATTACAAGATGAATAATATACCAAGTGTAAACCTTGCAGATTTTTTGAGCGATGATCCTGCAACTAAGGATAAGTTTGTTCAAGAAATAGGTAAGGCATATGAAGAAATAGGATTTGTATCCCTTAAGAACCATTTTCTAGATGATGAGCTTGTAGATGATTTATATAAGAATGTAAAGGATTTTTTTGCACTTCCAGAGGCTACAAAAAAGAAATATGAAATAGAAGGTGGCGGTGGCCAGCGCGGTTATATTTCTTTTGGTAAAGAACACGCAAAAGGAAAGAAAGAAGGTGACTTAAAGGAGTTTTGGCATTTTGGACAAGAGGCAGATGAAGATGCAAATCTTATTGAAGAGTATCCAGAAAATGTGATTGTAAACGAGGTTCCAGCGTTTAATGAAAAAGGTATGGAAGCATACCGTATGCTAGAAAAAACAGGAATCTATGTATTACGTGCACTAGCACTTTATGTAGGTCTTGATGAGTTTTATTTTGACCACTGGGCTAGAAACGGAAACAGCATCTTAAGACCTATACACTACCCTCCTATTACCGAAGAGCCTAAAGGTGCCGTACGTGCAGGTGCTCACGGTGATATAAACCTCATAACCTTACTTATGGGAGCCTCTGCCGGAGGATTACAAGTACTACGTAAAGATGGCGAGTGGATAGATGCTATACCTAATGAAGATGAGCTTGTTATAAATGTAGGTGATATGCTAGAGCGTCATACTAATAATAAATTACGTTCTACTATACACCGTGTGGTAAACCCTCCAAAAGAGCAATGGGGAACGGCTCGCTACAGTATTCCTTTCTTTATGCACCCTAGATCAGATATGAAACTTAACTGTCTTGACGAGTGTGTAGATGAAAACCACCCAAAGGCTTTTGAAGATATTACAGCGGGTGACTTTTTACACCAGCGTCTTGTAGAAATAGGGTTGATTAAAGAATAAGTATGGACTTAAGTGATCAATTAAAGAATCTTTTTCCGGATCACACTCCGGAAAAAGATGCTACAGAAAATCTTGACATAGAAGATACACTCTGGATACAAGATGATCCTCTCATTTGTAAATACGAGAAACGTAAAGGAAAACCTATCACGATTATAGAGGGGTATACCGGCGCTACTTCAGACTTTAAAATTCTTGCAAAAGAGATTAAAGTTTTACTAGGTGTAGGTGGTAGTTTTAAAAATGAAAGTATCATTATACAAGGTGATTATAGAGATCGCATTATGTCTTTTTTAAAAGATAAAGGTTTTAAAACTAAACGTGTAGGCGGATAAACGTATCTTAACCCCAAGTAAATACACCATCCCTATGTCACAACTCTTACACGTTACAAACGGCGATAGCCTTAATGATAGATTACTTGCAATGCAAGTAAAAGGAGATTATGCGGTATGGCGAGAGATGCTATGTGAAGGTAAGACAGTGGCAAACCTAGCCAGTGAAGAGTTTAGAGCGGCACGTATATCTTTTTTTAAATCAAATTACCCGGAGCACGCTGGATCTTATGATGATAAATTTGGGAGTCAGCTAGCTATTATTGCAGACGCCCATTTATATGAAGAAGTCGTCTTATGGTTTGAATATGATCTCTTTTGTCACATTAATATGCTTGCCTGTATAAGTTTTTTACGTGCTATAAATTACAAGGGTATTGTCTCACTTGTGTGTAGCGGTCGTGTAACTGGCGAAAAAGAGCTTAAAGGCCTCTCGCAACTATCTGACCAGCAACTACTGGCTCATTATAAAGACAAGACTACGCTTACAAACCACGATATCTTTCTTGCAGATGATTTATGGAGGCTATATTGTGGCAATGACCACTTAAAGCTTAAGCCACAGCGTGCAAAAGATACTAGCTTCACCTATTTATCTAACTGTATAAGTGCACACAAAGAGCGATTTCCGCACGTGCAGAGTGGACTTAACACACTGGAAACAAATATGCTTAGACTCATACGCAAGTATGAAATTAAATCAGAAAAACAACTATGTGGTTATATGCTCAATTACCAAGGTTACTATGGGTATGGAGATATACAACTATTTAAAATGATTGAAAGAATGCGACCTTTTTTTACAGTCCAGAATGATGTACTTACACTCACAGAAGAGTCTAGTAGCATTCTAGACACCGGTAAAAATGTATTTCAAAAAATCGCTTATTCTTGCAACCTAGGTGGTGTATCAAAGTATGATTACACCTATGATGAAAATAACCACCAGCTTACAAAACTATAATATGGCCATAGCCTCTTCAGAACTTATACTTAACCCAGACGGGAGTATCTATCATCTTAATATTAAACCGCAAGATATTGCTACAACAATTATCACCGTAGGTGATCCAGATCGTGTAGATACGGTTACAAAATACTTTGATAGTGTACGATTTACAACACAAAAACGTGAGTTTAAAACAAGCACAGGAACTTATAAAGGAAAAGAGATTACCGTCATATCAACTGGTATAGGTACAGATAATATTGACATTGTCCTTAATGAACTAGATGCGCTTGTAAATATAGATCTAGAGACTAGAGCTGTAAAAGATACGCACACTACACTTGATATTATACGCATTGGGACCAGTGGGGCTATACAAAAAGACATCCCTGTAGACTCGTTTTTAATAAGTCGCTACGCTATGGGACTTGATGCGCTTTTACATTTTTATGATAGTAAGCACATACAACATCCTGAGATGCAAGAGGCTTTTATGAAACATATGAACTGGGCTCAAGAAAAGAGTGCTCCTTACATAGTGTCTTGTGATGAAACGCTAGCAGCAAAATTTAATGAGCCAGATTTTTACCAAGGTTTTACTGCTACAAACATAGGTTTTTATGCGCCTCAAGGTAGAATGCTTAGACTTAAGACGAGTGACTTAGCGATGAATGATAAATTGGGTTCTTTTAGCTTTCGCGAAAGCGGACTCAACCTGCGCGTTACAAATCTAGAAATGGAAACCTCTGGAATTTATGGGCTCGCAAAATTATTAGGACATAGAGCAATTTCTTTAAACTGTATCCTCGCAAATAGAGTAAACAAAACCTTTAGCACAACACCTACAGAGCAAACAGAAAGACTTATACAAGAAGTTTTAGAAAGGCTTTAAAACTCATAAAACAAAGAGGTAATGGTTCCGTTTATCATTTAACAGATAATTAAAACTGTAGGGAGTACGCTTTTGTACATTTGAGAAAAACTCCCTATGATTAAACTAGACGAGACTAATTTTAAGCATCGCGATATAAACTGGCTAGCTTTTAATGAGCGCGTATTACAAGAGGCAGAAGATGTAGAAAATAATCCGCTTTATGAGCGTATAAAGTTTCTTGCCATATACTCTACTAATCTTGATGAGTTTTTTCGTGTGCGCGTGTCACAGCTGCGTCAACTTAAAAGAGTTAAGAAGAAAATACGTAAAGAACTCTCACTAAGGCCTAATAAGATTGTTAAGGAGATAAAGAAAACTGTACATACTCAGCAGGAGCGTTTTGGCAAGGTCTTTAGACTACATATTATACCAGAGCTTAAGGCAAATGGCATACATCTTCTTACCTCAAAATTATATACAGAAAAGCACGATGCTATTATTGATGCTTACTATGAAGAAAAATTAAAACCTCTTCTAGAAGTAACTGTAGTAAATGTAAAACAAGGTGATATCTTCTTGCAGGATCAAGCGCTTTATTTTTATGTGCTATTTAAGGATACTCAAAAGGTAGGGTTTGTAAATATTCCCTCAGATAAAATAAATCGTTTTCTAGAGCTATATGAAGAAAATGGAGCGCATTATCTCACATTTATAGATGATATCATTCATCATAAAATGCAAGATATTTTTCCTGCCGAAACTATTAGAGGAATTTACGAGGTAAAAATATCAAGAGATGCAGAGTTATATCTGGATGATGAGGTAGATGGTATACTTGCAGAGCGTATTTATGAATCTTTAAAACGAAGACACCAAGGACAACCTACGCGGCTACTCTATGACGCGTCTATGGACAAGGAAGATGCAAAACGCTTAAGAAAATTACTCAATGTAGGTAAGGTAGATATGATGCCAGGAGGTCGTTATCATAACTTTAATGATTTTTTTAGTTTTCCCGATCCTACAGATAACCCAAAACTTCATTATCAAGAACAACCCTCCATACCACACAGCACGCTAGCCCATACAGACAATTATTTTACAGCATTAAAAGAGCGCGATCATCTGGTGCATTTTCCTTTTATGTCTTTTAACTATGTTGAGCGCTTTATAGAACAAGCCTCTATAGACCCCACAGTTACCGAAATTAAAATATCCCTTTACCGTGTTGCAGATGAGTCACCACTTACCTCTGCCCTACTTAAAGCTCTAGATAACGGTAAGAAGGTATTTATTTTTATAGAAGCCAAAGCACGCTTTGACGAAGAGAACAATATAAAATGGGGAAGAAAATTTGAAGAAAAAGGCGCTGTAGTTATTTACAGTTACCCTAGAATAAAAGTACATTCTAAAATTTTACTCGTAAAGCGCAAAGAAGAAGGTAAAAATAGAAGATACGTCTACATAGGCACTGGTAACTTTAATGCAAAAACCTCAAAAGTATATGCAGATCACGGCTTCTTCTCTGCAAATAAGAAGTTAAGTAAAGAACTCGATAGGGTATTTAAAGTACTACAGGGAGACCTCATTGTACCGCGCAACAAACACTTACTAGTAAGTCCGTTTACCACGCGTCGCACTTTTGAAAAACTTATATATGATGAGATAGAATATGCTCAAGCAGGACAAAAGGCAGAAATTAAAATAAAAATCAACAGCCTCGAGGATAAAGAAATGATTAAGTTGCTGTATAAAGCTAGTCAGGCCGGAGTAAAAATACGTATACTGGTACGAGGTTTTAGCTCTCTTGTACCTGGTATAAAAGGGCTTAGTGACAATATCTATATGACTTCTATACTAGATAGATACTTAGAGCACGGTCGCATCTATTATTTTTATCACGGTGGTGAGGAGCAAGTGTATATGGGAAGTGCAGACCTTATGACGCGTAACTTAGATAGACGTATAGAAGTACTTGTACCTATCACACAGCCTGACTGTAAAAAGGAATTACTAGATATATTAACCCTACAACTTGAAGATACGGTTAAAGCCCGCATACAAGATGCTGTGGCTTCAAATACATATGTGAGACAGCAGAATGAAAATAAAACGGCTATTAGGTCACAATATGCTATTTTTGACTACTTAAAGAATAAGCATACCTAATATATGATTAAAATACGCATAGGCGGAGTACCAGAACACTTTAACCTCCCTTGGCATCTTGCTATAGAGGATGGAATGTTTGCTCATCACGGCATAGATCTAGAGTGGATAATGTTTCCAGAAGGAACTGGAGCAATGAATAAGGCACTGCGCAACAAAGAGATTGATCTTGCTGTTATCCTCACGGGAGGAATAATAAAAGACATAGCAAATGGCAATCCTTCAAAAATATTGCAGGTCTACGTATCATCTCCTTTACAATGGGGAGTACACGTAGGTGCAAAAAGTGAATTTACATCTATAGAAGAACTTGAGAACGCGACCTGTGCCATAAGCCGTTATGGGTCTGGCTCTCACGTTATGGCACACGTACAAGCAGAACAGCGCGGCTGGGATACTAGTGCTCTTAAGTTTAATGTGATTAACACCTTAGACGGGGCTATAGAAGCACTCACTGAAGGTACTGCAGACTATTTTATGTGGGAACATTTTACCACAAAACCCATTGTAGATAATGGAGTCTTTAGACGTCTAGGTGACTTTCCTACACCTTGGAGTTGTTTTGTAATTGCAGGTAGAGAGTCGTTTATAGAGGAACATAAGGCATCAATAGAGATTGTGCTAGATGTAATTAATACCGTTACAGCAGATTTTAAGAAAATACCATCTATAGACCGTACCCTAGCAAATAGATACGAGCAACAACTAGAAGACATACAGCAATGGCTCTCTATGACCACTTGGTCTCAAAAACAGATTACAGACGAAGAATTAACACGTGTGCAGTCAAAAATATTTGATTTAAAAATGATTGATAATCAGATAGATATAAATAAATTTAAGATTAATTTATAATTTTTTTGATTTTATACGCAACCATTCCTATTTCTATGCATCTATAGCACAACAACCAACCTTCAATACCCTAGATGACGACGTTTTTTATTGTTATAGGAATTCTAGTCGCTGTAAATTTTTTACTGCTACAGTTTTCTTGCAACAAAGGGTCAGAAGTAGAAACCGAGGAAGAAGAGTAAGCTAATTATATATTAAGTTAAGAACGGCGCTGAAAGCTAATTCAAATTTTCGGCGTCGTTTTTTTTATGTCCTGTTTTACCAGTTTATTGGTGCTTCTCCTTTACTCAATAAAATCTCATTTACCTCACTAAAATGCTTGTTACCAAACCAGTACCCACGGTTTGCGCTTAGTGGTGATGGATGCCCAGAGAGTAGGATAAAATGTTTTGACGCATCTATCTTTCTACCTTTCTTTTTGGCAAATCCTCCCCAGAGTAAGAAAATGATGTTTTCACGCTTTCGCGAAAGCGTATCTATCACCACATCTGTAAACTGCTCCCAGCCTTGCTTTTGATGAGATCCTGCCTCGCCTGCTCTTACTGTAAGCGTTGCATTGAGAAGTAAAACTCCTTGTGCTGCCCATCTGTCCAGATTACCAGATACTGGTGTAGGTAGTCCCATATCTGTCTCTAGCTCCTTAAAGATATTTTTAAGTGATGGAGGATGAGCTACGCCATCTTGCACAGAAAAGCAAAGTCCGTTAGCCTGTCCAGCACCGTGGTAAGGATCTTGACCTATAATCACGACTTTTACCTTATCAAAAGGGCAATGATCAAAGGCAGAAAAGATCTCCCCAGACGGCGGATAGCACGTGTGTGTAGCATACTCCTCCTTTACAAATGTAGTAAGCGATTTAAAATAAGGCTTCTCAAATTCGGCAGTGAGTTCTTGCTTCCAGCTGTCTTCTATATTTACGTGCATAATCCGTATTTTTGTATAAGAGTTTGTCATTGCTATTAGACAACTCAAAGCTAGAGAAAAAAGAAATAATTACAGAGCCGTTGTGGTTCTATTACGCTTTCGCGAAAGCGAGATCCCTATGATAAAAATCAATAAAAAGACACTTCAAGACTTAGAATTTGATATTGTTTGTGAGCAGGTTTCTGAGCGTTGTACGACAGAAAAAGGTAAAGCAAAAGCGCTCATCATAGAGCCCTACCCTACACCTAAGCAAGCGCTTTTTGGCCTTCATCAGACTAATGAGTATCTGTCTTCTAGAACGGCAGATAGTGCAATACCTAATCACGGCTTTGATGGTCTTGACCACGAGTTAAAATACCTAGCCATAGAAGATAGTACCCTTGAGAAAGGGAGTTTTAAAAAACTATCTAGCATCTCTGAAACGGTAAATATTCACCTCAAGTTTTTTAAAAAGTTTGAAGAACTCTACCCTACGCTTTATAATACTGTAAGGGAAACGGAGTATACCACAGCGATTATAGACGCTGTCACAAGAATAATAGATAAGTATGGTGACGTGCGCGATGATGCAACACCTACCCTAGGCACTTTACGCCGAGCGATTAACCAAACTAAAGGTCGTATAAACTCAAGCTTTTCTAGCGCACTAGGGCAGTATGCTGGTTATGGTTATCTAGATGACATACGCGAGACTATAGTAGATAATGTGCGTGTACTTGCTGTAACTGCGATGCATAGACGTAAGGTAAAAGGTTCTATTATGGGTAGCTCAAAGACGGGGAGCATCACCTATATACAACCAGAAGCGACGCTACAGGCGCAGCGCGAACTCAACAATCTTATTTTTGAGGAAGATGAGGAGGTAAAACGTATTCTTAAAGAACTTACTAATGCGATGCGTCCTTTCATTCCGCTATTTGAGGAGTATCAAGAGCTCCTGAGTGACATAGATGTAATTGCCGCAAAAATGAAGTATGCCGAAAAGCTGAATGGCCTACTTCCTAAAATTACCACAGATAGGGAACTTACCATAAAAGATGCCTATCACCCGCTACTTCTTCTTAATAACAATGCAAAAAATGAGAAGACGTATCCGCAAGACATACATCTAGATCAAGGGAGTCGCATTATTGTGATTTCTGGACCTAATGCCGGCGGTAAGAGTATCACTTTAAAAACCGTAGGGCTGCTGCAAGTAATGCTACAAAGTGGTATGCTTATACCGGTACACGAGTATTCTAGAATGTGCCTGTTTAATAAGATTCTTACAGATATAGGTGATAACCAGAGTATAGAAAATCACTTAAGTACCTACAGCTACCGCCTTAAGAATATGAACTACTTCCTTAAGAAGTGTGATAAAAACACGCTTATTCTTATAGATGAGTTTGGTACAGGGTCAGATCCTGAGCTGGGTGGTGCGCTGGCAGAGACGTTTCTTGAGGTTTTTCACGAGCGTGAGGCTTTTGGTATTATCACGACGCACTATGCAAATCTCAAGATGATGGCAAACGAGACGCCAGAGATTGTAAATGCAAATATGCTCTTTGACGCACGCACGCTTGAGCCACTATTTAAGCTACATATGGGAGAAGCGGGAAGCTCTTTTACCTTTGAGGTGGCACAAAAAAATGGCATCCCCTACTCGCTTATAAACCGTTCTAAGAAAAAGGTAGAGCGTGGCAAAATACGTTTTGACAAGAGTATCGCAAACCTTCAAAAGGAGCGCAGCAAACTCTCAAAAACTACTAGTTCGCTTAAAGCAAAAGAACAACAAGCCGCAAAAGAAAAAGCCCAACTCGCCGAAATAAACGAGAAAGTACAAAGTAAGCTAGAGGCTTACCAAGAACTGTATGACAGCAACCAGCGCTTGATTTACTTAGGTACAAAGCTAGATGGCATAAGCAAGAAATTCTATCACGATAAGAAAAAACGCGAACTCGTAGCTGAGTTTATGAAAATCGTACAGATAGAAAATAGTAAGCGTAAAAAACAAAGTGCAAAGCAAGCCAAAGCAGAAAAAGCGAAAGCAATCGCCACAAAAAAAGAAGCCGAAAAGCACGTAAAAGTCATACGTGAGAAAAAGAAAGAGGCTAAGAAAACAGCACCAGAGGTTGTAAAACCAAAGGTGATTTTAAGAGAAGGAGATCGCGTGCGTATGTTTGATGGTAAGGCTGTAGGGGTGATAGATAGTATAGAAAAAGGCAAAGCCACCGTAGATTACGGGATGTTTACCACAAACGTCTCTCTAGAACAACTAGAGCTCGTACAACGCAAAAAGAAGAATGCTAAGTAAAGAGATTTCAAAATGAAATACACTCTAAAATTTATGCTGATATTAATAACAATTATATCCTGCACAAAAAAAAGTGTTGATGACAATTACATTTTTCTTGAAGACAAATTAGAGCTAGAAAATTTAAACCTTCAAGAATTTGATATTTGGCACCCTTCTCATTCAGATAAGAATAAGGCCAAACTTATGATAGATAAGTCTATTACCGCCTATAAAATTAATCCAGATGTACCTAAACAGTACAAAATGAAAAGTAATTACTATTATCAATTAGTTCCTTATGTTTTAACGAACGGTGATAAAGTTTTTTATGTAAACGCTTTGTGTGAGAGTTTTGTAAACAATCCAGTTCCGAATTTTGAGGACCCTCAGCCAAAACAAGTTTCTTTACGAAACGGTATTTTAAAAGTTAACGATGGTGGTATTTGCTTTTGGAATATAACTATAAACATTGATGAAATGAGTTATTCAAATTTTAAATCAAATGCTTTTTAATTTTAATCAACCGGGCTAAAAACGTTATAGTATATTCAAAATTATGACTAAAAAAATCATCCTTTTTGACGGAGTTTGCAATTTGTGCAACGGGGCCATCACCTTTATCATACAGCGTGATAAGAAGGATCTATTTAGATATGCTCCATTGCAAAGCGAGATAGGAAAAGAGCTTGCTGCAAAACATCATATAGATCTTGATAAGGTAGACTCTATCATTTTAGTGACTGAAGATAAAGCCTATGCAAAATCTACGGCTGCGCTTCGCATTGCAAAGCAACTATCTGCGGGCTGGCCATTGCTTGCTATTTTTTTAATTCTTCCGAGATTCTTGCGTGATGTGGTATATGACTTTATTGCCCGTAATCGCTATAAATGGTTTGGCAAAAAAGAAGCCTGTATGATTCCTACTCCAGAGCTTAAGAGTAAGTTTTTGGACACTACACCTATGTAGTGTTATGTTTACTCAACCATAAGGGCACTTCCCTCAATGGCTATTTCAGTCGGTATGAGTTACTCATAGATTTGAGCAACTTTAAAAACCAAACCGATGAAAAAACTAACACTTCTCGCCTCGCTACTGCTACTTGTAAATTATGCTTTCGCGAAAGCGTACTCGAATCCACTAAGACCTACTCCATCTAAAATATCTAAGGTAACTGTTTATTTAAGCGGCGCTCAGGTAGAAAGATCATCACAGGTAACCATTGCACCCGGTACTACGAGTATATTATTTGACAATCTTTCTAATGATGTTAACGAAAATAGTATCCAAATATCTGGTTTGGACAACGCATCTATTTTGTCAATAAACTTTGGTATTAATTACCTAACAGAGAAGCGCAACTCTGCTCAGATAGACAGCCTTAATACTTTAAAAACAAGTTTAGAAGTCAAAATACTTAAACTTAATAGTAAAATGAGCGGATTATCTAAGGAGGAAGAAGTTATCTCAGCAAATCAGCGCTTAGGAGGTACTAGTAAGGAGTTAGACATTTCTAAAGTAAAGGAGCTTTCTACCTATTACAGAACGCGTGTTACAGAAATTAAAAATGCGATTGTAGATGCTCAATTGGAAAAATCTAAAATACAGAAACACATCAGAGATATAGAAAAGCAATTTGCAGAGCTAAATGTCACAGAAGAGAAAAGTAAAGGACAGATAACCTTAAAATTATCTAGTGAAGAAACCACAACTCTTAATCTCATACTCAAATACAATGTACGTGAAGCGGGCTGGTATCCAGAATATGATATTAAGGCAACAGGTACAGACGCTCCGCTAGATGTTTCTTACAAAGCTCATTTGTATCAAAAAACAAGTGAAGATTGGGACAACGTGCAACTTGTACTGTCTACTGGAGACCCCAATACGAATAACATTAAACCAACAGTTGATACAAAACATTTGCGCTTTGTAAATCGTAGTTATCGCAACAATAGCACAACAACGAGAGCTTATAACTATAAATACAACCCAAACATTAAAACAATTTCAGGAATAGTTACTGAAGATAATGGCCCACTTCCAGGCGCAAATGTGATAGTAAAAGGAACTTCAAATGGAACCCAAACAGACTTTGATGGAAAATATACCATTCAGGTAAATGAAGGTGAAACACTTATGTTTTCATTTGTTGGTTTTTCTACAACAGAAATCCCTATTCACGCTAGTATTATAAATGCCAATCTTGAAGCAGATAATCAGCTAGATGAAGTAATAGTCACTGCCCAAGGAATGAAGAGGAAACGTAGTGTATTAGGATATGCTGTTTCTGAAGTTAAGGAGCTTTTTTCTAGCTCATCTGACGATGTAAAAATTCGTGGATATAGTAGTATTCCAACGGCAACTGGCGATATAAAAACAGAAGGAATCACCAATACAAAATTTGAAATTAATAAACCATACTCTATAGACTCAGATGGTGATGTAACCGTGATTGAGATAGATAGCTTTATGATTCCAGCAAGTTATGAGTACTACGTAGCACCAGCGATAAATGAAAATGTTTTTCTCACTGCTTCCATTAAAGATTGGATTAACTATAGCTTATTACCAGGTGAGGCAAATGTCTATTTTGAGGGTAGTTTTTCTGGAAAGACATATCTCAATCCCTTAGAAACCACAGAGAAGCTTTCCATATCATTAGGTATTGATCCAAACCTGATTGTAAAACGTAAGGAACTAGATAATTTTAAGTCGAAATCTTTAATAGGCTCACAACGTATTATCAATAAAGAATATGAAGTAGTTGTAAAAAATAATAAATCAAAACCTGTCACTGTAAAAGTAGTAGATCGTGTTCCTATATCACAAAACAAAGAAATCAAGGTAGGAAAAATTGTTACAGGCGATGCTTTATACGATGAGGATACTGGTATTCTTGAGTGGACACTTACGCTCTCTCCTGCTTCATCTAATAGCAAACAATTTTCTTATGAACTGAAGTATCCAAAATATAAAAAAGTTAATCTATAACTAAGGTTGAGGTTTGGTTGAGGAAAAGCGTTATTTATATCATTAAATAGCGCTTTTCTGATTATAAAAGTTTTGAAATAGCACTTTTTTAATTTCTAAAATTCATACCGAGTACATTTTCGCAAAAACGTAAACACCCACAAACACTGCACGTAACAAGGTTTTTCCATTTCTGGCACGCTGATTGCAAACTAACTAGCAAGCGTACACCGAAAGACGGTAACGTATCAACCCTAATACTTTTATATTATGAAAAAGCTATTAATCGCAGTTTTGTTTCTAGGAGGAATTACTGCACAAGCAAACACAGTGACAGATCTCGATCACACTACAGAAAGAGGGCCACGTTACAATGTACCACAGTCTATCACATTTACTGAGAGAGGTATCACCTTTGAGGTATATACAAATGGACAGTTTGATTTTACACAACGTGGTAATAGATATCAAACTCGCACACAAGGGCGCAGAGGTTTTAATCAAGGTACGCCAGGACGCGCCTACGGTGTAACATATCCTTACAGAAATAACACTTTTGTAAAGTATAACCGTCAAGGTGAAATTTATAAAGTAGGTCGCAATCTCATAGATTACAACCGTCGTGGTAAAGTAAGACAGATAGGTTCTGTTGCCTTGAGATATAATAATGGTCGTCTAGATCGTGTAGGAGATATGAAGGTGATTTATAATAGAAGAGGTCGTATTGTAGATCTTGTAGATTATAACTACCGTACACACAGAGCACAGCGTGCAAACGGAAGAAATATAAAGATTAAGAAGAATAAAAAAATACGTGTACGAGGATAATTGTTCATCCTCAAATACTAACGATAACTTTGGTTGGTTTATTAAAGCCTCGATTTACAATTGTAAATCGGGGTTTTTCTATGTTATTAAGCAAAGTTTCTATCTTTTAAACACAGTACGGAGCAAGCTATCGATTGCGTTATTAATATCTAAAGAAAGTTTGAGCTTATAAGAAAGTATGAGGTATATACTTCCTAACATAGTGCCTTTTACAACAATTGCCACTAGCGGATTAAAAGAAAAATCCCAAAAGTAAAACCCACAAAACAAGGTAGCGATCACTCCAAAGGTTAATAGCGACTTTTTAGAAAATGGTTGCATTTTAAATTTGGCCTGTACCACAAGTAATTTGGCAAGCGAGTAGCCTACTGTTGCGATAAGCGTTGCCACTCCAGCACCATTTATCCCCAGTGTGGGAATCAACACGATATTTAAAATTACTGCTACAATTACCGCCACAACTCCTATTGCCAGTACAATGCGATAATAATCACTATTAAATACAATAGCATTATTTATACCCAGACAGTTATCTAAGAGTTTTGAAGCACTTATACAAAGTACTACATAAAGTGCCGTCGCATAGGCTGGACCTACAATGATATAAAGGCTTTTAATGTTGCAGCATATCAGTAAAAATAACAAGCCAGAAATCACTAATAAACTCAGGCTACTTTTCTTATAAAGTATGCGCATTTCCTCCCACTGTTTATTATTGAGCATACCTGCCACCATCGGGTACGTAATTTGGTGCATTGCCCTCGCAGGTACACCTATCACCGTTGCGATGTAGATAGCAACTGCATAGTAAGCTACATTTTCTATCGCCACATATTTACCTATCATAAACTTGTCTATATCGATAAGCAAAGTCGCCACAGAACCCGCAATTATGATAAGCGTTGAGTACTTTATAATAGCGGTGCGCTGTCTATCAAGTTTTGAGGAATTAGTACGCTTTCGCGAAAGCGTAAAAACAGGTTTTCGTTGTCTAAAGGCATAGAGCAGCATCACAATCATTCTCACTACATAGATTGCAACGGTAAGCACTAGAAAAGTATCCACATTTATGATAGAAAAAGCCAGTAACACAAGAAGTAAGGTCACGCCCAAACGATGAAAAACCTCCTTTAAAAAATTACCGAACGTACTTTTGAGCTGTACCTTAGACCAAGAGAAAAATATCTCAAAATAAGCCGATGACAAGGCAATAATGAAGATATACCACACGTAGCCAGAAACAATCTCATTTTTTGACGAAAGGAAATCTGCAATATGTTGATGTAAGAAATACGTGATTGCAGTAATGGGAATAATTAAAAATAGTGGTAAAACCAGCATCCAACTTAAAAACCTATCTTGATCTTCTCCCTCAAAAGATGAGTAAAACTTGACTATCGTATTTTGAACCCCAAAGGCCAGAAAAGGCACTAAAATAAAAGCCGTAGACAGAATAAAGCTTACCAAGCCATAATACGTATCGCTCATAAAGTTTACGTATAAAAACAGTGTGTTTACGGCACCTAAACCAAAACCTAAGTAGGTTGTGATAAGATTCTGAAAAGATTGTTTTAATACGATTCCCACAGTTTTCTTTTATAGTTGCGCTATTAAGTTACTCAGTAGTGCTGTGAGCTCTCTCCTATGATATTTGGCTACTTCGGTTGTATTACTTTCATACTTGTAGTCACCAGTAAATAACGCTTCAATTACTGATTTCAACTTTTTCTCTTGACTGTAATCTACAAAACTACCTGTTGCTGTTTTTTCTATAATAGTTCCTATATCTGCTCCCTTTGGACCTATAGCAACTATTGGTCGCTGTGCGCTTAGGTATTCAAAAAGTTTTCCTGCTATGATGCCTTTTGTCTTTTCGGCGTTAATTTCTATAAGGAGCAAGGCATTTGCTTGTTCTTGTAATCGCTGTGCTTCTTGATGACTTACATAACCTACAAGGTTCAATTTTGACTCTAGACCTGCTGCCGTTATTGCGTCAATGATTTCTTGACTTACTTTCCCTACAAACTGTATTTCTAACGCTTTAGAAAAAGCTGGTAACTCATCACATAATTCTCTCAACACCTTCCACAACAACTGCGGATTGCGGTCTGAGAGTAAAGAACCTATGTGAGCTAATACAAACCGCTCTGTAGGTTGATGCGGAGTGATTACTCTATCGTCAAAACCATTTGTGATAACGGTAATAGGTCTTTTGGTAATTGCTTGAAATTCTCGTTTTGTTCCTGGGCTGGTTACAATGATATGATCTGCAGTGGTGAGTACTTGCTTTTCTAACTGCTTGTGACGCGCTTTTGTTTTGGCGGTCATTCGGAGTTTATCGTGATACCCAATAGTCGTCCACGGATCTCTAAAATCGGCTAGCCAACTTAGGTTGGGTTTCCAGTTTTTGAGTTGGTTACCTATGAGATGTAGGCTGTGCGGTGGTCCTGTAGTGATGATTTTTTCAATATCGTTTTCTTCGACGTACTTTTTCAAGTACTCCACAGAAGGTGCTACCCACCCTACTCTTGCGTCTGGCACAAAGAAGTTTCCACGCACGTAGAGCATCGCTTTTTGTAACAAGCTCTGCTTTCCTTCCTTAGGTAAAATACCCGATGAAATGGTTTTAGTTTGCTTTCGCGAAAGCGTACTCGCCCACCCATACGGCTCTTTAATAGGTTGTTTAATCACAGTCACCTTATCTGAAACCTCAGCAACCAAAGAATCATCTACGATAGGATAACTAGGATTTTCTGGAACGTAAACAATAGGTTCTATCCCAAATTCTGGTAGGTACTTTGTAAACTTGAGCCATCGTTGCACACCGGGACCACCAGCAGGCGGCCAATAATATGCGATGATGAGTACCTTGTTATTCATTAAGCCTGTGCTTCTGTATCACGGTTTTTTACCGTGTAGAATATTCCTCCCGCAACTAGTAAGACAAGTAATAAACTACTGCCTAGCATAATCATCCCTCCGGTTTTTACCACTTGTGGCTCAAAAGTCATCACCACTTCGTGAGCGCCTGCAGGCACCTTTATACCTCTCAAGGCATAGTTTACTGGTAAAATGGTAGTTTCTACACCATCTACAGTGGCAATCCATCCATTTTTATAATAGTTCTCTGCAAAAACCATAAAGCCATCGCTTCCATTTTCTACTTGGTACACGAGTTTGTTAGGTTGTACCTCTTTAGTTTGTACCACAGCTGTGCTATCTCTACGAGGCTGGAATTTTCCTAGTTCCTCACGGTATTCCTCACGGATGAGTACTGTATTCTTTGTGTCTACTTTAATGAGACCATCAAACTCTGCATTATAATCTGGTACGTACTGTATCTCATTTACAAACCAAGCTGGACCGTTTGTTTCGGGGTTTTTACTTATACTCATACCCTGCTCACTATCTTGAAGGATGTATTTTACATTGTACATATTAAGCACCTCAGCATTACCCTGAGCAATCTGCTGATTGTATAAATCATCAATCGTACGCGGTTGTACGGCAGAATAACCGTTAAGCGAATTGAAATAGTACGAAGTATGGCTATTATTAAATCCTCGAGCAAGATCAATCACGCGAAAATAACTATCATCCTTAAGCATCTCCTCATCTGCTGGAGTAATCTGGAAGTTTTGATCATACTGTCGCTGGGTGATGAAGTTTTCTTCATTTACAGAACGTCTATCTACACCTACAAGGTCAAAAACTATGAGCGCACCAATGGTGATTATTGCAATGTTTTCTGAAATCTTTTTCTTGAGCGTTAACCACAGAGCGGTTCCTATAAAAAGCACAAATAGTAAAGACCTCAACACATCACTTTTTAATACAGCGAGGCGATCTTCTTTTATGGCATTTAATATTTCTGGTTGCTCGATGGCCATCTGTCCTTCGGCAGCAGAGCGTAGGTTAAATAAGCTTCCGCTAAAAAGGTAGAGTATCACAAAAAGACCTGCTAGCGAACCTATAGCGATGAGTAATTTCTTTTGCTTTTCGGCTTGATCAACTCGGTCGTTTAAAAATCTGTGTAAACCTACCATTGCAGCGATAGGTAACAGTAATTCTAAAATCACTTGTATACTCGTAACTGCTCTAAACTTATTGTATAACGGTACGTAGTCAATAAAGAAACGTGTAATTCCTTCTACGTTTTTTCCCCAACTTAACACGAGCGATACCATCATACCTGCTAGTAACCACCAGCGCAATCTTCCATTTACTAGAAACAGTCCTAATAATGCAAGTGCAAAAACTGTTACTCCAAGGTATGGAGGAGCTTCTACAAATGGTTGCTCTCCCCAATATAATCTCGTTCCTTGCGCGTAGTAACTTACTTCATTAGGAGGCACTCCTAACTCGCTTAGCTTTTTCGCGAAAGCGGAATCACGACCCAAATCGGCAGCGGTACCGGTTCCCATAAAATCTGAAGCGATGAGATTGAGAGACTCTAGCTTACCGTAGCTCCACTGCGTGATATAATCAAAACCAAGACCGTCTTCTACGGCGTCTTTGGCAAGGTCATCTTTTAATAATTGCTCGCCACGTATACTTGTCTCTGCATACTCTGCAGTAGCAAGTAAGGTGGTTGCGTTTGTAGCGAGACCTAATAGTACAGCAATTACTAGTATTCCCGAAGCTTTAAAGAAATGTGGAAGTTGTTTTTTCTTGATAGCATCTATGAGGTATGCAATCCCTAAAATCACACAAAGCAACCCTAGATAATAAGTCATCTGGTAGTGATTAGCCTGTATTTCTAGCCCCATTGCAACGGCAGTGAGTAAAAATCCCCAGAGATATCTTTTTTGATACGTAAGTATAATACCCGCAAGTACGAGCGGGAAATACCCTATGGCGTGCACCTTTGAGTTATGCCCTACGCCTATAATGATAATGAGATACGTAGACAGACCAAAGGCAAGCGCACCAACTACAGCAAGCTTCCAAGGAACGCGCATCACAAGCATTAACGCATAAAAAGACATAAAATATAGAAAAAGATAATCTGCTGGGCGTGGTAAAAAGCGAATCACACGGTCCAACTTATCCATCATATCATACTCAAACCTCGCTCCCATCTGGTAGGTAGGCATCCCTCCAAAGGCACTATTAGTCCAGTAGGTCTCCTCACCCGTCTCTGCTCTAAAGTCACGATGTTGCTTTGCCATCCCTTCATAGAGCTTAATATCATTTTGATAAATGCGCTTTCCAGATAACACCGGATTGAAGTAAACCAGCGCCACGACTACAAAGCCAAGTACAACTAGAATATGCGGAAGGAGTTTTTTAAAATCGATGTTCATAGGTGTTATGTCAATAGTCGTTAGTCAACGAGCTTTCCCCATCCCTGAAGGGTAGCTCGGTTTAATTTTATTTCAAAGCTGCTACTAGCTCATCTATGTTTACAGTCTCTTGTGAGCCTTCTGCCATATTTTTGAGCGTGTATTGTTTTGCATCCATCTCTTCTTTTCCAGCTAATACTAAAAACGGAATATCGCGACGATTTGCATACGTCATTTGTTTTTTCATTTGCTTATTGCTCGTCACAGCATCTGGATATAACTCGGCTGAGATTCCTGATTGGCGTAGCTTGCTTATTGCTTGCATTGCATAACCCGCTTCTTGATCTCCAAAGTTTACAAAAAACACTTTTACACCCTCTGTCGCCTCTTCTGGAAACAAGCCTAGCTCCTCAATCACAAGATAAATACGGTCTAGACCAAAAGAAATTCCTACACCACTCATATCTTTAAGCCCAAAAATACCTGTAAGATCTGCATAGCGACCACCGCCACCTATACTTCCCATCTTTACACCTTCTGGAGCACTCACTTCAAAAATAGCTCCCGTGTAATAATTGAGCCCGCGGGCTAGTGTTACATCTAGTTGTAGTGTTGCGGTTTGTAGACCTAAGTTTTCTATAGCATCATTAATAAATAGAAGTTCGTTAATTCCTTCCATTCCCATCTCAGAGTCTGCAAGCAAGGTTTTAAGTGTTGCTAGCTGATCACCAAAAGAACCAGATAGTGTAAACAACGGTGCTACCTTATCTATCGCCTCTTGGCTAATGTCTTTGGCAAGCATTTCTTTAGTCACGCCCTCTTCTCCTATTTTGTCAAGCTTATCTAGCGCTACGGTAAAATCTATGAGTTTATCACTCGCCCCTATCACCTCTGCAATACCAGAAAGTACCTTGCGGTTATTCATCTTGATAGTTACTCCTTCTAGCTTTAATGCGCTAAAAACAGCATCGTACAACTGTACAAACTCTACTTCTTGCCATAGAGAATCACTTCCTACCACATCTGCATCACACTGATAGAACTCGCGGAAACGTCCCTTCTGTGGGCGGTCTGCTCTCCATACAGGTTGCATCTGAAAACGCTTAAATGGGAACACAATATCATTTTGATGTTGTACTACGTATCTCGCAAAAGGTACCGTAAGATCGTAACGAAGTGCTTTTTCTGAGATTTGTGGTGTGAGTGCTGTTGAGTCCGCTTTCGCGAAAGCTTCATCCTTCACCTTACGTAAATAGTCACCACTATTAAGAATCTTAAATATCAAGCGGTCACCTTCTTCTCCGTACTTTCCCATCAAAGTGCTGCTGTTTTCAAAACTAGGCGTCTCGATAGGCTGAAAACCAAAACGCTGAAACTGTGTGCGTATGGTGTTCATAATATAGCTGCGCTTTGCAACTTCTTCTGGTGAAAAATCTCTGGTTCCTTTAGGTATAGAAGGTTTTGTACTCATATGTTACAGTCGTATTCTTTAAGGTACTTCCTATCAAAATAATTAAAAGGAAAGACTACCTGTGTTCTTTTTATGCTTTCGCGAAAGCGTATATCTCTTTTTTACAATGTGATTTACCACAAAATTTGCGGTTGTGGCATATTTAAAATGCACTCGCAAATATCTTAAAAATTGAAGCCACGAGAGAATTATTTGAAAAGTTTGGTAACTTTTTGACGAGTTAATAGTCTTATCGTACATTGTGTACAGAGACAATTATGTTTCTGAAATGCTTAATTCATACTTGAACCTATGTTTTCACTATTTCGCGAGAATTTAAGAATCGCCTTTGACAGTATTAAAAGTCAGCTGTTGCGTACTATTTTGACTGTATTTATCATTGCCATAGGTATCACGGCACTGGTAGGGATTTTAAGTCTTGTAAAGGCGCTTGAGAATACGATAAGCTCAGACTTTGCAAGTATGGGAAGTAACACCTTTAATGTGCAACGTTATGAGTTTACCTCACGTCGCTCTAATGAAAAACAAGTTATTAACCCTGTTATAGGTTATCGCCAGGTAAAAGAATTTACAGAACAATACAATTACCCTACTGCCCGTACGGCTATCTCTTTTCAAGGAACACGAAGTGCAGAAGTGAAGTATGAAAATGAAAAGACAGATCCAGAAGCAAGCGTAGTAGGTGTAAATGAAAACTTCTTAAACAACTCCGGCCTCAAGCTAGAAAAGGGAAGAAACTTCACCTCTTTTGATATAAATAACAACACACGAGTTTGTGTACTAGGAAGTGACTTTTATAAAAATATATTTAAGGATGATAACCCCATAGGGAAAACCATAAGCATACGTGGTACCAAGTTTAACGTAATAGGAATGCTTGAAGAAAAGGGAGCCACCTTTGGCAACAATCAAGACTTGCGAGTTCTCATACCGATACAAGTAGCGAGAACGATGTTTACCCAACCTAACATAAACTACAACGTGAGTGTAATGGTAGAAGACGCAGAACTTCTAGACAGCGCCGAAGAACAAGCGATACTCACCTTTAGAAACATACGTGGGCTTACGCCTGTAGAAGAAAACAACTTTGGTATAGGACGCAGTGACGACCTTATTAATCAAATAGCCGAAATAACGGGTGTGCTTAATGTAGCTGCCTGGGTAATAAGTATCATAACGATTTTTGGATCTTGCATCGCACTTATGAATATAATGCTTGTCTCTGTGACTGAGCGCACACGAGAGATAGGCGTACGTAAGGCGCTAGGAGCAAAAAAATCTACTATTGCAGCACAATTCTTATACGAGGCAATCATCGTGGGGCAACTAGGAGGTCTTACAGGGATTGTACTAGGTATAAGTATAGGTGCACTTATAGCCTCTATTGCAGACTTTGTATTTACCACTCCTTGGGGAGCAATTATTGCAGCAACTATAATCACATTTGCAATTGCAATATTATCTGGTTTATTTCCAGCAATAAAAGCAGCAAAGCTTGACCCTGTAGAGTCTTTACGTTACGAGTAAGAGAAGCTCTGTATAGAGAAATCTTAACTGTACAATCTGCAATCATTTATCAAAAGAGTATATTCGTATTCTTAATATAATTGATATGCAGCCCTTACATATATTACTTCTTATTGCTGGTTACTTTGGTGTGCTTATGCTCATAAGCTACTTAACAAGCAAGGGAGATTCTAACACAGATTTTTTTAAAGCAGGCAAGCAATCTCCTTGGTATCTTGTTGCTTTTGGGATGATAGGAGCTTCACTATCTGGAGTAACCTTTATATCTGTCCCTGGATGGATTGAGGCATCAAGCTTTAGCTATTTTCAAGTCGTCCTTGGTTATACTGTGGGTTATGCTGTTATAGGCCTTGTACTACTCCCACTCTACTATAAATTGAACCTTACTTCTATCTATACCTATCTAGAAGGGAGATTTGGCACCTACTCTTATAAGACTGGAGCATCCTTCTTTTTACTAAGCAGAATTATAGGTGCGAGTTTTAGATTGTACCTAGTTGCAAACGTATTACAGCTACTCGTTTTTGATGAGATGGGTGTACCATTTTTTGTAACAGTAACCCTCACCATCATACTTATCTGGCTCTATACCTTTAAGGCTGGTATAAAAACCATTGTGTGGACAGATACCTTGCAGACACTCTTTATGCTTATCGCAGTAGGTGTGGCAATCTACTTTGTGAGCGATGAGATGGGTCTCAATGCAGGAGCGGCTTTAGATCTCATTTCTAATAGCGATATGAGTCAGATTTTCTTTTTTGACGACTGGAAAAGCGGTGACTTCTTTGTGAAGCAATTTTTATCTGGAGCCTTTATATCTATTGTAATGACAGGGCTAGATCAAGATATGATGCAAAAAAACCTTACTTGTCGTAATCTAGGTGATGCCCAAAAAAATATGTTTTGGTTTACCATCGTGCTTACCATTGTAAATCTTGTATTCTTAGCACTGGGATTATTACTCACTGTATATGCATCACAAAACGGTATAGACGCACATAAAGATGAACTCTTCCCTACCATTGCTGTAAATAGCGGCTTGGGAATAGGACTCGCTATTGTTTTCTTACTAGGATTAATTGCAGCAGCATACTCAAGTGCAGATAGCGCCCTTACATCACTTACCACGTCTTTTAGTATAGACATACTAGACATCGAAAAAAAATATGATGCCGTAAAGCAAGTAGCAGTGCGCAAACGCATCCACATTGTAATGTCGCTTGTACTCATTGCCGTGATCATCATATTTAAATACGTAATTGCAGATGCTACAGTAATCGTAAAACTATTTACATTTGCTGGATATACATATGGACCTCTCTTAGGCCTTTATGCATACGGACTCTTTACAAAGTGGAATGTAAAAGACAAGTTTGTCCCAGTAGTTGCCATTGCATCGCCTATTCTTGCATACATCATAAGTACGCTTTCGGCGGGAGTGGGATTTGAATTTGGGTTCTTTATTTTAATCTTAAACGGTGCGTTGACCTTTTTAGGATTATTATTTATAAGAAAATAGTTTATTACGCTTTCGCGAAAGCGTACTTATAAAACCTAGAAAATTTTAATACTGATCTGTTCCCAACAACACTAGTGTACACGCAACATCAACTTCGATATTGTGCTTTTGTAACTTTTTAAAAAGAACAGGATTTTCTGTTCCTGGGTTAAAGATGACACGCTTAGGAGCCAGGTTAATTATGAAATCATAATAAGCCTCTTGCCGCTGCGGATTAAGATAAAGTGTGATGGTATCTAAATCTTCTTTAAGCTCATCTACGGTCTCTATGGCTTGATCAAAAGTGATGATTTCTATATCACCTACCTTTCCTCCTCTTAATCCAACGGCAATCACGGGGTGATTTTGTGCATTAAGGCGTATGATTGCTCTATGTGAATATCGCTGAGGTTTTAAGGATGCCCCGATAACCATTGTGGTTTTTAACATAACGTAAAGTTAAAAAATTATTACGGTGTAACAGACCGCTATTTTAAACGTCTCTATAATAAGTTAACTTACTTGTTAGGTACGTTTTTAATTCGTTTTGATGGTTAGTGTTAATTTTAAACGTTACCTGACAAAAAATCCCGAGATATCGAGTCTCGGGATTTTGTTGTTTACGACCTAATCTACTGATACTACGGTTAAATAATTGTTAATTGCCCTAATCAAATGAAACATTGAGCACCTTTTTACGTCTTATAAGTAAGTAATAGTCTCAACTGAATACTCAAATCAGGATTTTAAATTATTTGAATTAGCCTTTATAATATTTTAAACCTATTTTCTAAAGAGTCTATTAGGTTTCTTAAGGTCTCTGCTCACGCAGGGACCTTTTGTTTTTTAAGAATAATCTTTTCTATACACACTAGGCAAACTCCACTCCTTTACTACTGCAAGCGTTCTAACTAAAATAATAATACAGCCTGCAACAAGCATTGCTATAGATTGTGGAAGTCCAGCCGTGGTAGATGCTAGATATACGCTCCCTCCTAATATGCATACTGTAGCATATATCTCTTTATGAAATATTATAGGGATCTCATTGCATAGTATATCTCTAAGCACACCTCCAAAACACGCCGAGATTGTACCAAGCACCACACAAACTACAGGGTGTAAACCTGCTGCCGTAGCAATCTGAACTCCAGCAATAGTATACAAGGCAATACCTATAGTGTCAAACAAGAAGAGAGATCTCCTCACGTATTTTAAATAGCTTCTAAAAATAATTGCCACTAGTGTTGCCACAAAAATCACGTAAACAAAGGTCATATTAAGCATCCAGCTTACGGGTGTCTTCCCTATGAGTATATCTCTCAGTGTACCACCACCTACTGAGGTAACCAGTGCGATGATTAATATCCCAAAGACGTCAAGCTTTTTACGCATAGCGGTAAGTGCTCCAGATATGGCAAACGAGACCGTACCTAGTATGTCTATAATTGTGGTAATCTCCATTTACTGCTGTGTGTAATAATTATAGTCTGCAAGCACACGCTCTACAAAGGCTACATTAGTCTCTTCTGGAGTGACATCCATTTTTTCTTTAAGCCTATCTGCTAGTTTTATGATCACGTTGTGATTTCCATTACGCTTAGCATCTTTAAAGAGTGTTTTAATAAGTTGTACATCCTTATCGTTAAAAACGGTCACCTGAGGATAAGTAGGCATATAGTTTTCTGGTATGTCTACAATAAGACTGTCTGATAGACGTGCTCGCTTTTTTTCTGTAATGACTGTTGTACCTGCTGCCATATCACCTAGTCTTTGCCCTTTCTCACTCATAAGGATACTTACTACAGCAATCCCTCCAGAAGAGCCAGCTATATCTATAATACGCATAAGCCATCTTACAAAGTAACTCCCAAAACCTGGTTTTGAGCCGTCTAGTTTTACCACTCTTATTTTCATAACAGCCTTACCCGGTGTTTTACCATCCCAGAAGGTCTCAAAAAGTATGTAGTATAAGAATATAGGCAACCCTAATACAAGGTAGTATGCCCAGATATCACCCATTGCTTGAGAGTCTAACCCAAACTGAGCTATGATAAAAATGGAAACAACCCAGTAAGCAATAATTATGAGCAAATCTACAATGTATGCTAGTATACGATCTCCTATGCTTGCAACATTCTGATAAATGCTCACATTTTGAGCGGTTTCTATTTGAAAGTTATCCATATATTCTTTTTCTTTACCTGTATAATTAAGTGTATATGCGTGAAGCTGCTTTTGTTAAGCAAAATAAGGATAAATGGTTAACATTTGAAAGTGTTCTGGTAAACAAAGACCAGATTCACCCAGATGAGCTATCTAGCCTGTATATGGAAGTTACAGACCACTTAAGTTATGCACAAACGTTTTACCCTCATAGTAAGACCTTAGAGTACCTCAATCATCTTGCTTCACAATCACACCAGATTATTTACAAAACAAAGCGCGAGTCTAGTAAGCGCTTTATTACCTTCTTTACAGAAGAGTTTCCGCTTGTAATGTATCAATACCAGCGACAGCTACTCATTGCATTTTTAGTCTTTCTACTATTTAGCATTATAGGTGCTTATAGCGCTGCCAGTGATGGTGCCTTTGTAAGAAGTATTATGGGTGATGGCTATGTAAATATGACCCTAGATAATATAGAAAAAGGCGACCCTATGGGCGTTTATAAGAAGCAGGGAGAAATAAATATGTTTTTAGGTATTACCATAAACAATATCAAGGTAGCCCTATTTGCTTTTATCTATGGAATATTCTTTACGGTAGGTTCACTGTATATAATAATGCGCAATGCCGTAATGTTAGGTAGTTTTCAGTATTTCTTTTTTGAGCAAGGTGTAGGCTGGGAGTCTGTGCGTACTATATGGATTCACGGTACTATAGAGATTTCTGTTATTATAATTGCGGGATGTGCAGGTATGGTACTAGGTAACTCTATCCTCTTTCCTAAAACCTATACACGCCTAGAATCTTTTAAGAGAGGAATGAAAAACGGGCTTAAGATTGTAGTGAGCACCATACCACTTTTTGTTATTGCAGGTTTTCTAGAAGGGTTTGTAACGCGCCACACAGAGATGCCAGACTGGCTAGCAATTACGATTATAAGTTGCTCACTTGCCTTAATCATATTCTATTACGTCTATTACCCTATAAAAAAACATAAAGAAGAGAAAGCTCGTCTAGCTGCGCTTCCCACATTATAAAAATTATAAGAATGAGTATAAAGAAATACGTTGAGTTTAGAAAAAAACGTGAACTAGGTGATGTTATAAGTGACACATTTAAGTTCTTAAGGACTAATGCAAAACCACTTTTTAAAGTACTTGTACGCACTTGTATTATTCCGTTTATTCTACTCATCGTAGCAATAGGTTTTTATACAAACGAGTCTTCTGGGGCAAACTTAATAGCAGCACTAAGTACTGAGAGTGATATAATAGGTTTTGTTCTAGCCGGTTGTGGTCTTGCTATAGCTGGTATTATCTACAACTCTATGTTATATGGCAGTACTTCTGAATATATAAAAGCATATGTTGCAAGTGGTGAGGCACCTGAGACAGATGCTATCGTAGAGACTATAAAAAAGAAAACCGGAAACTTTCTTGCTCTAGGTTTTGTAAACCTCATTATCGTACTTGGAGTTGCACTTATTCCTGCAGGTATTGGAGGATTTTTAATCGCCTCTGGATCTAATGCAATGGGCGTTATCTTATTATTACTTTTGTTTTTCCCACTGTTATATATTTATACAAAGCTTATGGTTATTTTTCCTGCAATGGTAAATAAAGAGCTTACCGTTGTGGCCTCATTAAAAGAAAGCTGGAGACTTGTAAAAGATGAGTGGTGGATGACCTTTATCACCGTTATTATAATGGCATTTTTAATAGGTATTATAGGTTTTGTCTTTCAGATACCTGTATTAATTTATACCATTATCAAAACATTTGCGGCTGTAGATGCTGGATCTATGAGTGACCCCGCTGCTTTATATGACACCGTCTCTATAACCCTACAAACCCTTGCATCTGCTATGAATTATATATTATACTTAATCCTTGCTATTGCTATAAACCTGATTTACTTTAACCTTAATGAGCGCAAAGACCAGTCTGGAAGCTTAGATCAAATAGACAGTATAGGTCGCACTAATGCATAGACAACTCTTTCTTATTACCTTTTTCTTTATTTCGCTTTGCGCGAAAGCAACCGTCGTACAACAAAATGAAGATGAGACAACCGCCGAAGAAATAGCTATAGAAGAAATAAATAGGCCAGAACAAGTTTATAATGACCCTAGAGGCGTCATAATCTATGATGAAGATAAAGTTACATCCTTTACCATAGATGAAGCTACATTAAGGGACTATCAAAACGACGATGAGTTTAATTACAAAGAAGCCATTCCAGAAGATACCTGGTGGACTCGCTTTAAACAAAAACTCAATGATATTTATAGCAGCTTTATAAGATGGCTCACTGGTGGTGATGAAGCATCTGGAGTATGGAGGTTTGTGGTAGAGATACTTCCCTACCTATTTATGTTTGGGCTCTTCGCCTTATTTGTCTATGTATTTACGAAGATAGATAGTGGTTCTCTATTAATGGAAAATGTAAAAGCTCCCGAAGCCTTAATCTCAGATGATGAAGAACTCATACAGCGCCAAGACCTAAATGAGCTTATAGACGAAGCCATAAAAGATGGTAATTACAGACTCGCTGTGCGGTTTTATTATTTATTTATCCTTCAGCAATTGAGTACAAAAGACCTTATAGACTGGCAAGTTCAAAAGACTAACCACGACTATATCTTTGAGATTCAAAACACGCAGCTTCAGGGTGATTTTAGAAAAGTCACAGATATTTACGATTATATCTGGTACGGTAATTTTGAGGTAGATAAGACCGCTTTCGCGAAAGCGGAAACCCATTTTAAATCTATAAAAAATCAGTTATGAGTAATAAATATAAGGTCTTAGCCGGTGTGCTGCTCCTTGCTCTTGCTCTGGTGATTTATATGGAGTCTGGGGAGAAAGATGAAGTAAACTGGTTTCAGAGTTATTCTAAAACAGATAAAATACCTTACGGTACGTACGTACTGCACGACCTGCTCTCAAACAGTCGTACCCAAGATAATTTTAAGGAGGTGAGACAACCACCTTATGAGTTTCTTGATGATAGTACGACGGTCTCTGGCACCTATTTATTTATAAATCAATACATACTTTTTGACGAAGCCGAGTCAAAAAAACTACTCTCGTGGGTAAGTAAAGGTAACACGCTATTTATAGGCTCAAGAGGTATAGGCGAAACTATACTAGATACACTTAATTTAAGCACAGATTTATTTTATGATCTGGATAATCTAGAACGTAAGCCTCTTGTAAACTTGGTCAATCCTGCACTACATCGTGAGCGCCCATTTTACCTAGATAGAGAAACTACAGTAGGTTACTTTGACCAAGTAGATACACTCGCTACAGTAGCCTTAGGAGAGTTTAGCCTTATGGTAGATAAAGACACGCTGCATATGGAGGAGCCTCGAGTAAATTTTGTCAAGCAGTCCTTTGGCGATGGAGAGATTCTCATACACTTAATGCCAGAAGTATTTACAAATTACTTTGTTTTAAAAGAAAACAATTATAAATACACTCAGAACGTACTTTCATACATAGATCAAGAGAAAGATCTTTTATGGGATAATCATCATAAAAATGGTAAGACCGTTTATTCTAGTCCGTTGTATATTTTCTTAAGAAATAGATATTTAAAATGGGCATACTACATCTTACTTATCGGTACGGTGCTCTGGGTAATCTTTGAAGGAAGACGCAAGCAACGTGCAATACCTATTGTAAAACCATTACCTAACCAGACGCTTACTTTTACAAAAACTATTGCTGGTATGTACTTTGATAAAAAAGACCATAAGAGCATAGCCCTTCATCAAATTAATCACTTTCTAGAATTTGTACGAAGTACTTATAATCTAGATACCAATTTTATAAACGATGAGTTTATAAAAAAACTGGCGCTGAAGAGTGATAATACTCTTGAAGAAACGAGATTACTCATTAATTACATAGTATCCTTACGCTCTAGACAAGCACTTACTCAAGAGGAACTTTTAGAACTCAACAAACGCATTGAAGCATTTAAAAAACAAAACTAATGGACGATATCACACCACAAGATTCTGAGCACACTACAGATGGACTTCCACAAGAAAACGTACCACAAGATGAAGGTATGGCTTTTGAGAATCGTATACCCCTAGAAGAATTACGCACTGCTGTAGAGGCAATACGAGCAGAGCTAGGTAAAATTATTATAGGTCAGCACGAGTTTATAGAGCTTCTTATTGTGGCATTGCTTAGTGACGGTCACGTGCTCATAGAAGGTGTTCCTGGTATTGCAAAAACGGTAACAGCAAAGCTATTTGCCAGAACACTTGATACCGCCTTTGGACGTATACAATTTACACCAGATCTTATGCCTAGTGATGTACTAGGTACCTCTATACTCAATATGAAAACTAGTGAGTTTGAGTTTAAGCAAGGGCCTATATTTTCAAATATTGTACTTATAGATGAGATTAACCGTGCTCCTGCAAAAACGCAAGCAGCCCTCTTTGAGGTGATGGAAGAACGCCAGGTTACTATAGATGGTACAAAATATAAGATGGACCCACCATTTATGGTACTAGCAACACAAAATCCTGTTGAGCAAGAAGGGACGTATGCGCTTCCAGAAGCACAACTAGATCGTTTCTTATTTAAAATAAAAGTAGACTACCCTACCCTTGAGCAAGAGGTTGCCATCTTACAGAGTCATCACGACCGTAAGGGAGGGGCACCACAAGCTGCTATTGCATCTGTACTTGATCCTGCAAAACTTGCTGCCTTTAGAAAACAAGCACAAGAGGTGATTATAGAAGAGAAGATTCTTAACTATGTGGCAGAGATTGTTGTAAAATCACGTACACACCCTCATTTATACTTAGGTGGTTCTCCTAGAGCATCACTAGCTATTATGAATGCGTCAAAAGCATTTGCTGCAATCGCTGGACGAGACTTTGTTATTCCAGAAGATGTAAAACGTGCTGTAGTACCAGTAATGAGACACCGTCTTATTATGGCTCCTGAGCGTGAGATGGAGGGAATGACTACAGAGCAAGTGATAGATATGATTGTACAATCTGTTGAAATACCTCGATAGCATTGGCTATTATTAGATTCATAAAGGGATTATTTTTACACCAGCGCCTATTTTATGGGCTGGCAGTACTAGCTTTGCTATACCTTCTCTCCTACTGGTTTCACGGTCTTTTTGGAATTACAAACATTTTATTATTGGTGTTTTTGCTTGTGGTATTTATAGATACCCTAGTCCTCTTTCGCGGAAGCGGAAAAATTAAAGCAACACGTGCGCTTCCAGAAAAGTTTTCTAATAGTGACGTTAATGAACTTAAGGTCACACTAGAAAATAAATATCCATTTTCCGTATCTCTTGATATTATAGATGAGATCCCAGTGCAGTTTCAAAAGCGAGACTTTAGTAAGCATATTGAGATACCAGCCAGGGAGTCTAGTTCATTTAGCTATACATTACGACCTACAGAGCGTGGAGAGTACGTTTTTGGACATCTTAATTTATACGCTAGCACAAAACTAAAATTAGTAAGAAGACGTTACCGCTTTGAGAAAGACCAGATGGTAAAAGTATATCCCTCTTTTATCCAGATGAAGAAATATGCCTTTCTCGCACTAGACAATAGACTCACCTTACACGGTATGAAAAAAATACGCCGTATAGGTCACACTATGGAGTTTGAGCAGATTAAAGATTACGTACCTGGTGATGACGCTCGTACTATAAACTGGAAGGCGACGGCAAAGAGAGGTAGCCTTATGGTCAATCAGTTTCAAGATGAAAAGTCACAACCCGTTTATGCATTAATAGATGCCAGCCGGGTGATGAAAATGCCTTTTAAAGGACTTACCCTACTAGATTATGCCATAAACAGTACGCTTGCGTTTTCTAACATTGCGCTTAAAAAGAAGGACAAGGTAGGTATGCTCACCTTTGCCGAAGAGGTGAAAAATCACCTCCCTGCTAGTAGCAAGAAAACCCATCTACAAACCATACTAGAGGTACTTTATAATATAAACACTAAGTTTTTAGATAGTGACTATGGTGGTTTATATAATCAAGTAAAACGTAAGATCACACAGCGTAGTTTATTATTACTATACACAAATTTTGAACATATTACTGCGCTAGAGCGACAGTTACCTTATTTAAAAGCGCTTTCGCGAAAGCATATTCTCGTCGTTATTTTCTTTCAGAATACAGAGTTAGATCAACTTATTACAAAACCCGCAACCTCCTTACCTGATGTCTATCATAAGACTATTGCTCAAAAAGCAGATTATGATAAAAAAGTAATGGTAGCACGTCTAGAACAATATGGAATACAAACCATATTAACAAAACCAGATGATCTCACCGTAAATACGATTAATAAATATCTAGAGATTAAAGCACGAGGTATATTATAATACTGTGATTTATCTCTCATAATTCGTTCAGACAAAGTCTAATTTTTATATTTGTCCCTTAACTAAACCCACAACAAATGTCGTTGTCACCACTTCAAGCCATCTCACCTATAGATGGTAGATATGCTTCAAAAACTGAAGCCTTAGTTCCCTTCTTTTCTGAAGCTGCTTTAATAAAATATAGAGTAAAAGTAGAGATAGAGTATTTTATAGCTCTTTGTGAGTTACCACTACCGCAACTTACAGGTGTAAATAAAAATATCTTTACAGATTTACGTGATATCTACCAGAACTTTACAATAGAAGATGCGCAAGCTATAAAGGATATAGAGAAGATAACAAACCACGATGTAAAAGCGGTTGAGTACTTTATAAAAGAAAAATTTGACGCTCTTGAGCTGTCAGAGTTTAAAGAGTTTATACACTTTGGACTTACTTCTCAAGATATAAACAACACTGCAATTCCTTTATCACTTAAGGATGCGATGAACCAATCTTACATCCCACAACTACTGGAAGTTGTAGATCATTTACGCCAGCTAGTAGATGAGTGGGAAAATGTACCATTACTGGCGCGCACGCACGGGCAACCAGCCTCTCCTACTCGCTTAGGGAAAGAAATACAAGTCTTTGTAGTACGTATAGAAGAGCAACTTAACTTACTTAATGATATCCCGAGTGCAGCAAAATTTGGTGGAGCTACAGGTAACTTTAATGCACACAAAGTAGCATACCCACATATAGACTGGAAAGCTTTTGGACAATCTTTTGTGCACGATACACTTAAGATGCAACACTCATTCCCTACTACTCAAATTGAGCACTACGACCATATGGCGGCACTCTTTGATGGTTTAAAGCGTATTAACACCATTCTAATAGATCTTGACCGTGACTTCTGGACATACGTCTCTATGGATTACTTTAAGCAAAAAATTAAAGCCGGTGAGGTAGGATCTAGTGCAATGCCACACAAAGTAAACCCTATTGATTTTGAAAACAGTGAGGGTAACTTAGGCATTGCAAATGCAATCTTTGAACATCTTTCTGCAAAATTACCAATCTCTAGATTACAACGTGACCTTACTGATAGTACGGTTTTACGTAATATAGGTGTACCATTAGGACACACGCTTATAGGTTTACAGTCTACGGTAAAAGGTTTAAATAAGCTCCTTATAAACGAAGCAAAAATTGCTGCAGATCTTGAAAATAACTGGGCGGTAGTTGCAGAGGCAATACAGACCATTTTAAGACGTGAGGGCTATCCTAATCCTTATGAGGCGCTTAAAGAGCTCACACGTGTAAACAGTAAAATCACACAACAATCTATGGCAGAGTTTGTAGATACCCTTGATGTAAGTTTAGATATCAAGAATGAGCTTAAAGCCATTACACCTCAAAATTATACAGGTATATAGCTTAAGAACGCTTTCGCGAAAGCGTGACATATATTAAAAACAAAAGGCTAGGTTTATTCCTAGCCTTTTGTTTTTAAATATATAATTACTTTATTATTTGATTCTTTTTATAAGATCTAGGCTTTTTTAATTTTAGCCTTTGAGTAATTTCTTCATTCTCTTGGCTAAGATCTATTGTCCATAAATCATTGTTATTATTTACAAATATTTCTCCCTGACTATTATTTGTAATCGTATTATTGTCGAACGTCATTTGACTTGTGTAAACGCCGTAACTGCCACCGATTATTATTTTATCTCTTCCAGCTAGCTTATTATTTATAAAACTCCAACTTCCATTTCCATAAGCATTTACTGTACTCTCTAAACGTTTGTCAAAAGTGCAGTTTTGGATAGTAATAGTATTATTATCTAATCTAGTTACCTTGCTACTTGCTGTAAGAGCATTACCTATTGGTTTTATAGAAGGATTAGAATCATCTATAATAAAAGAACAATTATCATAAGCAATGTTATTCTTTATATTACCTAAAGTTTTTAAATAAGAGTTATTGATTGATTTAATTTTATTTGTTTCTAAATCGTAAGGCAATAAAAATCTACAATTCCTAAAACTTCCATCTACTGAATTAATTAGATTTTTAACAGATAACGTACTATTAGTTACAGAGAACCGAATAGATCTCACTAAAAAATTTGATGAAACCAAACTATCAACGGTAAGCGAACTATATAATGGATTGCCATTATCACTTTCTGTGTAGTCTAAAGTTTGAATAATACTGTTCTTAATAGTCACGTGCCGTTCTCTTCCCTTAATCGCAGACATAGACCTAACGGGCTCTAATTGGATATACCGTAAATCTAAATCTTTCATTGCAATACTAGGGCTAAAACAACTGATCTCTAAGTCTCCTCTCTGTCCATAATTAATAGCTCCTTTTATGGAGCCGTTAAAACTTCTTTCTGTAATATTCTGAATTACAACATCATTTACTAAGACATTTGATGATGAGAAATTAATACCTGCGCCTATTTTGTCTATAATTTCTAAGTCTCTCAAAATTATTGCATTAATTTTACTTGACACATTTTTACTAGCCGCCCAAGACCATCCGTGTGCCTGCTCCCAAGTGTATAATGTAGCAGGACTTTTAGTCAGTGATCTACCATTTTTGTCGATAGAAAAGTTTGATAATTCTATTTCATTAATATTATTAGAATTATTTAAGTAGTGGTAAAATATCTTAGTATATCTACCTATACGTTGTGTTTTACCATCTATTTCTCTAAAAATTGTTTTATTCTTACCAGCACCTACTAGTCTAAAGTTCTGGTTATTTTTGTTCATATTAATTCGAAGAGAAGTATTTCCAGTGATGCTATTACGATCACCTATTAGATAAATTCCTTCATCTACATATAGAGTTTTATCGAGATTAATAGCCGCATCTATAGCATTTTGTAAATACTTAATATTATCTGTACCATAACTGCCTAAAACATTTACCACATCTTTGGACGCCTTATTCGCAATTTTAACCTTATTACTATCTATTACCGAAATTATCGTACTCACTAAATGTTCCGCATTTTTTCCCGCAAATGCGATACTTACAGATTTACCTATATCTAAATTTGTAAAACTTGCTGTAGGTGAAGATAAGATATCACCTTTTAAAGAAAAATCTGAAAGTTGTAACGCATCCCCTTTGGCTCCGTAATTTTCAGCCATAATGTACGACTGCGATTTGTCATCACTACCAATTACTGAAATTGGCCTATTATTCCCGACTTTATTCACGTCAACACTTAGTAATTGTGTGTTTCCACAAGAATTAAAAATTAAACAAAATAAAATTATTATCATTCTAATCATAAGTAAGATATTATACTATAAACCAAAGCACTGTAGACACCACAAGCCCAACAATAGCAATAAGTGAGGTCATTACCGTCCACGATTTAAAGGTTTCTTTTTCTGTAAGGCCAAGGTACTGTTTTACAAGCCAGAAGCCGCTATCATTCACGTGAGAAAAGATACTCGCACCAGAAGCTATGGCTATTACAAGCACAGCTAGTTGTGGTGCACTAGTCTCAGAGAGACCTAACAGTGGCGCGGTTATACCGGCAGCGGTAATCATTGCAACGGTGGCACTCCCTTGTAAAACACGGACAATAGCTGCGACTATAAAGCCAAAAATTACAGGAGGAAAGATATCACTGCTCAAACTTTCTGCTATCATTTTACCGGCTCCAGTATCTATTAATATTTGTTTAAAAGCTCCGCCGGCACCCGTAAGTAATATAATAACTCCTGCTGGGTATAGTGATTTTGTAGATATATCTAATAATTCACTTTTAGAAAATCCTTTCTTTATTCCTAAAAAGTACCAAGCAACTAGATTTGCAATAATAAGCGCAACAAAAGGGTGTCCCAGAAGATCTGCCCCATATATAAGCCAAGCTGGTAACTCCCCTTCTGCAAATAACGGACTATTAAGTACGGTGTTACATACTATTAAAAATATAGGGATTGCTATGATGAGTAATATGGTTCCAGCACTAGGAGCGTTATCTGGGACTTTCATCTCAGAAACCATATCTTCTGGTGTCTCGATATGCATTCTTTTTGATAAATACTTTGCAAGCATAGGCCCAGCAATTATAGCAGAAGGTATACCGGCTATAAAACCAAAAACAATTACATAACCTAAATCTGCCCCTAAAATTTCGGCGACGGCTATGGGGCCTGGTGTAGGTGGTATAAATGTATGTGTGATGGCAAGTCCTGCAAGTAAGGGTATAGCATACAACAGTAATGACTTCCCTGTTTTCTTTTGTAATGCATAGATGATGGGGATAAGTATAATAAATGCTACATCAAAAAACACAGGTATCGCCACAAAGAAACCTGTAAGCATTACTGCCCAAGGAGATTTTTCTATTCCAAACTTACTTAACAAAGATGCTGCGAGCCTTTGAGCACCACCAGAACGTTCTAGTATGGCCCCAAATAAAGCTCCTAGACCTACCACAGTGGCAACAAAACCAAGGGTTCCGCCCATTCCATTCTTTACAGAATCTAGTATAGACGATGGTTGCATTCCAGCAATAACTCCTACGGCAATACACGTGATAAGCAATGCAAGGAAGGCTTGCATTTTTAATTTTAAAATAAGAAATAGTAATATTGAGATGCCTATTATAACAGCAAAGAGTAGTTGGTAATCCATAAATTATGCTTCTATTTCTTTTAAAATGTCTGTAAGTATTTGATCTGTACTTTGGGCAACAGATACTTTTATGCCGTATGACGGAACTTCAAGTGTATCAAATTGTGATTGTAATAATGAGGGATTAAAAAAGTGATTTTGCCTTGATGCAAGTCGCTTGCTTATAGTCTCAAAACTCGCATCAAGATAGACAAAGTTTTGTTTTGCTTTCGCGAAAGCGTTATCACTATACAACCGCTCCCTATACACCTCCTTGAGAGCAGAGCACGCTAGAACCGCACCTTCTGCCTGTGACCAGGTATTTATTTTAATTGCTAGCATATCCAGCCACGGCCACCTATCACTATCTTGTAAAGGTTTTCCAGAAGCCATTTTATCAATATTTACTTGTGGGTGAAAATCGTCGGCATCATAAAATGGTAGGTCTAGAGTTGCCGCAAGTTTTTTACCAATAGTGGTTTTACCACACCCAGAAACGCCCATAACTATATATACTACACTCATTAAAAAAGAGTATTTGCCGCACTACTTGCACTTTGTGGTACGCGTAGATTAATCCCTAATGCAGGGTTGAGTCGCTCTATAAAATAGGCAGAAAGTAAGGTGGACTCTTGCTCGATGTTTTGATGTATAAAAAAATGAATTTTACGTAAGCCAAGACTCACCCAGTACGTAAGCCGCTCTACCCAGGCATCTAGTCGTGCATAATCACTAGGATGGTTTGCCCCTACATAACGTATAAAAGCCTCTCCATTTGTTAACCTCATATGCATAATATCTCGCCTTCCAGCAGTGTCTACCAGAACATTTGCCATATTATGCTCTTCTAGAAGGGAATATAATCGCTCTGCAGTATCTGGGTTATTAAACCAGTCTGTATGCCTAAACTCTAACGCGATGGGAAGCGCTTCTGGCCAGTGGTTTACAAAATTATCTACACGGTCAAAATCTTTGGGTTGAAAGTTATTGTGCATCTGTAAGAACACGGTGCCTAGCTTTTCTTTGAGCATCGCCACGTGATCTACATACTCTGGGATAAAATCTTGAGCATCTATAAGTCTTTTACGGTGACTTATCATATTTGTGATTTTCGGGAAGAATTTAAATCCCTCTGGCGCTTTATTATACCACTTTTCAAACTGCTCTTTTGGGAACAGCCTGTAAAATGTAGCGTTGAGCTCTATACTATTAAACTGCTTTGCATAATACGAAAGTTCGTCTTTAGTACCTCTGGGGTAAAAACCTTTGAGCTCTGCTTTATTCCATTTTGCACAACCTACATAGACTTCTAGATTTTTGTTTTGCGCTTTCGCGAAAGCGTCCTCAATCACACCTCTAGTTGCAGGGTGATCTGGAGGTAAGGTGAAATCAATTAACTCTGGTTGCTCTACTGCGCCAAATTTCATACTCTTAAATCTTTATAATATGTTCTTCACAATGACTAAAAATTTATCATATCTAAAGAACTACGGGTTTAAAGATAACGTAAGTACACAAAAGAAGATATTTTATTAAATAACTTGTAACATTATGCGATCTTAATAGTCTTATGTGCAAACAAGAATCATTAACACAACATCATATGAAAACTATCAAATTATTACTAGTTGCCGTAATTGTAAGCTTCGCAACAATGGCACAGGCTCAAACAGCCGAAGAAATCATTGCAAACTATTTTGAAAACACAGGCGGAATGGATGCCTGGAATTCTCTGGAAGCTCTAAAATTTGAAGGAGCGATAAAAGTTCAAGGTATGGAATTACCGATGACTATGATACAAACTAAAGCTGGAAAGCAGTTATCTGTTGCAGAATTTCAAGGTATGAAGTTCTACCAAGGCGTTTTTGATGGAGAAACAATGTGGGGTACAAACCAGATGACAATGGCTGCTGAAAAGAGTGATGCAGAGACTACTGCAAATGCAAAGCTAGAGATGAATGACTTTGGTGATCCATTTTTAAACTATGCAGATAAAGGGTATACTGTAGAACTTTTAGGTAACGAGACTATTGAAGGGACAGAAACTTATAAAATAAAACTTACAAAAGAACCTACAATGGTAGATGGTGCAGAAGTACCTACCGTAGCATACTATTATTTTGATATGGACAACTTTGTACCTATTGTAATAGAACAAGATCTAGTTTCTGGTCCTGGTAAAGGAATGACAGGACAGACTAAGTTAAGTGACTATCAAGAAGCTGGCGGAATATATTTTCCTTTCTCTATTGTAGCTGGTGCAAAAGGGCAACCTGGAGGACAAGAGATTGTAATTAAATCTGTTGAAATTAATCCCGAAGTATCTGATGAGATGTTTGCTTTTCCAGAAGGAAAATAAAAAACATATATAACATAATCCCCAAGACTACTTGGGGATTTTTTTATCGCATTTTTTAAGAAAATATCAATCCAAACCAACCCATATGAAAACTAAACACATCCTCCTAGGTCTGTGTATTGCTGCACTAAGCATACCTACCCAGGCACAAGAAATTGCCCTCAAGGGTAAAGAACTCTTTGGCGACATTACCGCTAGACAGATAGGACCCGCGCTTATGTCTGGTCGTATTATAGATATGGAAGTTCACCCTACTAATGCTCAAATAATATACACCGGTACCGCAGGTGGTGGTGTATGGAAATCTCAAGATGGAGGTGCTAGCTACGCTCCTATTTTTGATGACCACATACAGTCTATAGGTCAAGTGGCTATAGACCCTACAGATCCAGATCAAACGGTATGGGTAGGTACAGGAGAAATATGGACCCGTAACTCAGTCTCTGTAGGAGATGGACTATACCGCACAAAAGATGGAGGTAGCAACTGGCAAAAAATACCAGGTTTTGATAACAGTGAGCGCATCTCTGGTATTGAGATAGACCCTAATGATGGTAATACAGTGTATGTAGGTGTAATGGGTGCTTTATGGAGCGATAGTGATGATCGTGGTGTTTACAAAACAACAGATGGCGGTAAGACTTGGGAAAAAGTTCTTTATATAAATAATACAACAGGTGTTGCAGATCTTATTATGGATCCTAGCAACTCAAACATACTCTATGCATCTATGTGGGAGTTTAGACGTACGGCTTGGGATTTCAACTCTGGCGGTGTTAACTCTGGCCTGCATAAATCTACAGATGGAGGTAAGACCTGGAAAAAAATACACAATGGTTTTCCAAAAGGTAAATTGGGACGTATAGGCGTTGCAGTATCACCTAGTGAGCCTAGCATTGTTTATGCGGTGATTGAGTCTGAACAAGAAAAAGATAAAGGACTATACAGATCTGAAGATGGCGGAGCAAACTGGAAACGTACTAATGGAGACTTCTCACTTACTGTGCGCCCGTTTTACTTTTCAAGAATAGTAGTAGATCCAAAAAATCCTGATGTAGTAGTAAAAGGTGGACTTAGTGGTTCAATATCTCGTGATGGTGGTAATACCTTCAAACCTCTGGGTAATATGCACTCAGACATACACGATATTGTTTTTGACATAAACAATTCTGATATGATGCACGTGGGTACAGATGGTGGCGTATATCGCTCTTGGAATGGTGGTACAACAATGGAAATAGTATCTAACCTTCCTTTATCTCAATTTTATCACATCTCTGTAGATAATGCAGAGCCTTATAATATTTACGGTGGTTTACAAGACAATGGTTCTTGGTACGGCCCATCTTCTTCTCCAGGTGGGATTGAAGCTAGAGACTGGACACGTGTAGGCGTAGGTGATGGTTTTAGAGTACTACCCCACCCTACAAAGGACATCTTATATTCTGAGATGCAAGGTGCAGATAATGTGTGGCGTTATGATATGAAGCGCAACTACACAAAAAATGTAAAACCACTACCTGCAAAGGGTAGCGCAGATCTACGCTTTAACTGGAACCCTCCTATGGCAACAAGTACACACCAGCCAGATCGCTTTTATATGGGGAGCCAGTTCTTACACGTGAGTGAAGATATGGGTGACACCTGGAAGGTTATCTCTCCAGATCTTACCACAAACGACCCAAAGAAACAAGAAAAAAACTCTGGCGGACTCTCTGCAGATAACTCGGGAGCAGAAACACACACCACGATATTTACCATTGCAGAATCACCTATAAATGAAAAAGTTATATGGGTAGGTACAGATGATGGTAATGTGCAAATAACACGCGACGGTGGTGCAAACTGGATAAATGTCGTTGCAAATGTACCTGGCCTACCGGCAAATACTTGGGTTTACCACATAGAAGCATCTGTGCACGGTGCCGGAACTGCATATGCAGTTTTTGAAGGACACGCAAGAGGTGATATGAAACCTTATGTATATAAAACTACAGATTATGGTAAAAGCTGGAAAAGTATCACAACAGATGATATTACAATGTTTGCCCGCAACATTCAAGAAGATTATGAAAATGAAAATCTACTCTTTTTGGGAGCAGAAAACGGTCTATATATTACTGTAGATGGAGGTCTTAATTGGTCAAAATTTACAAATAACTTTCCAGCAACCGCTGTTCACTTTCTTGATTTACAAAAACAGACTAATGACCTTGTTGCTGGTACTCACGGACGTGGTGTTATTATCATAGATGACATAAGTATCTTAAGAGATATAAAGCCAGAAATACTAGATAAGAATGTACACTTTTTTGATACTAAGCCAGGTACAATGGTAGAAGAAGGCGGTTTTGGCGGCGGAAGCACAGAACTAGAGTTTGTAGGCCCTAACCCTGGAAATGCTCTCAAAATCAAATACTATCTAAAGAAGAGACACACCTTTGGTAAAATGACGCTTGCCATACAAGATATGGAAGGCAATGAGATAACAACGCTTGCGCCAGGTAAATCAAAAGGAATAAATATTGTCTCTTGGAACTATGCAAGCAAGTCACCTAAGCTTGCCGCGGCAAAGACATTTGCCTTTGGAGGGTTTACTCCAGTAAGAGTACAAGCAGGAATGTATAAAGCGGTCCTTAAAAAAGGTAAGGACACGTATGAAACAACCTTTGAAGTAAAGAATGACCCAAAATCATTTATTACAGCACCAGAAAGAAAGGAGCAATATAAAACTTCAAAACAACTTTTTGATATTCAAGAAGACCTAGCCTATATGGTGTATCAAACTAACTTGATGGTAAACAGTGCTCAAGATGCCATAGAGGCAAATGCAAAAGCAACAAAGGTTGCACAACCACTCATAGATGATCTCAATGAGCTTAAAAACACACTCGTAGTTACCACAGGTGACAACTACGTAGGTACTGCCCCACCACAACTTAGAGAAAAGCTAAGCACACTGTACAGTGATGTTGCTTCAAACTACGAGGCACCTAGTGCTGCTCAAAAGGAGAATATAAACTTACTACTAGAACGATTTAATACTGCAAAAGCAGACTTTGAAAAGATTAAATCAAAACGCCTAGTGAAGTTTGAAAAATACTTAGAAAAGCAAGAAATGAAACCTATTACCTTTGATACTAAAGAAGCCTTTTTAGACAGCAAAGAGTAAACGATAATCACTCATAAAAAATCCCGATGTGCAACTGCATATCGGGATTTTTTATTTTTACGCTTTCGCGAAAGCGGATACCTACTTTATATAAACCGTTTTTTTATTTACAAACTCCTGTATACCATCTAGCGATAGCTCCCTACCATAACCTGAAATCTTAGTCCCACCAAAAGGTAAGTTAGGATTACTCTTGACCATATCATTTACAAATACAGCACCATCGTCAAAAAGTGGTATAAGCTTCTCTATGCGCGCCGTATCTTGAGTAAAAATTGATACTCCTAACCCAAAATCTGACTGGTTTACAAGATCTACAGCTTCCTGATCATCTGTAAAGCGGGTCACTCCTATCACAGGCCCAAAGGTTTCTTCTTTAAAAATAGTCATCTCTGGCGTTACTCCGGTAACAATCGTAGGCTCAAAATATGCTTTTTGCCTGTGACCTCCTACGAGCACTTTGGCACCAGCATCTACCGTAGCTTTGAGTTGCTCTTCAAGTTCTATAGCGAGGTCTTCACGTGCCATTACTCCTATGTAGGTATCTTTATCAAGAGGGTCACCAGACTTTAGTTGTGTTACCGCTTTCGCGAAAGCGTCCATAAATTTATCATATACCTTATCGTGTAGCAAGAGTCTTTTACCAGCGATACAGCTCTGCCCCGTGTTTTGAAAACGTGCCTGAACACAAGTGGTAACTGTTTGCTCAAAATCACAGTCATCAAAAACCACTAAGGCATTACTGCCTCCTAACTCAAGTACAGATTTCTTAATCTCACTAGCTGCTGTACTAGCCACGGCAGCACCAGCCGGTTTACTCCCCGTAAGAGTGATTGCCTTTATACGAGCGTCACGCACGATATTTTCTATACGGTCACTACCCACGGGCATATTTTGAAAAACACCTTTAGGTAAACCTGCTCGCTCAAAAACTCTCTGGATATTCTGGGCGCTTTGCATCACATTACTTGCGTGCTTAAGTACTCCTATATTACCCGCCATAAGCGCAGGCGCTATAAATCTAAAAACCTGCCAGAAAGGATAATTCCAAGGCATTACGGCTAGCACAACTCCTATAGGCTCATAACGTACATAACTTTTTGTAGCGTCTGTTTCTATTGTTTTTGGTGCGAGGTGATCTGGAGCATTATCTGCATAATATCTACATACCCAAGCACATTTTTCTATCTCGGCGATGGCTTGAGATATAGGCTTACCCATCTCAAGCGTCATTGTTTTTGCATACTCGTCCTTATTTTTTTCTAGCTCTAAGGCGACATTATGTAAATGTTTTGCTCGTTCTGTAAAGCTTGTGGTACGCCATTGTAAAAAAGTCTCTTGCGCAAGTGAAAGTGTATCTTCTATCTCATTTAGATTAAAAGCCTTAATTGTTGCAACTTCTTCGTTATTATATGGGTTTGTTGAGGTAATATTCATAGCCTATTTTTTTATAAAGTTACATAGCCCATAAGGGTTGAGCATTATGGTTAAGAGCATTTTAACGGTAAGTAGGTAAAAGGTCTTAACAAAATGTGAATTGGTTTTGTTTTAAGAAAGTTTGCAAAGCTGAGACGTAATTTTAGAAAACCAACTAATTTTATGAATATAACCCAACAAACTGAAACCACTACGATACCTGAGGCATTTAAAAATGCCGCAGATAACTTTATAGACCAGTTACCGCAAATTACAACAGGAATCCTCATAATAGTTATAGGAGTTCTTATAGCGGGATGGATAGGTCGTTTTGCTAGAAAGAGAATTTCTGAAAGAACCGATGACCCTTTAATGAGCAAATTTTTGGGCACCGCTATTAAGTATCTTGTAATAGTAATTACTATAATGCTCGCCTTGAGAGCAGCTGGACTAGGTGGTGTAGCAACTGGAATACTTACTGCTGCTGGTGCAAGTGCTGTAGTACTAGGGTTTGCATTTAAGGATATAGGAGAAAACTTTATTGCAGGTATCATACTTGCTTTTAATAGGCCCTTTGATGTAGATGATACGGTAATGGTTGGGTCTAACTTTGGAAAAGTAAAGACGCTTGATTTAAGGTATACAAAGCTCAAAACTTTTGACGGTAAAGATGTTTATATCCCAAACAGTGATGTACTCACAGAGCCCGTAACAAATTATACAGAAGATGGTTTTTACAGATGGGATTTTGTAATAGGTATCGCTTATGAAGATAATATAGAAGGTGCAAAGGAAACGGTACTAAGGGCTCTTGAAGATGAGCCAAATGTAATAAATGATGATGTACACGAAAATTTTGTCATAGAAGACGAGCTAGCTACCAGCACTGTAAACTTAAAAGTTTTTTTTTGGGTAGATACTAAGGACTTTAGAAAACAAGCTATGATTACAAAGGGTAATGTGGTACGCAAAGTAAAAGAAGCATTAGAAGATAATGGGTATTATATGCCTGCAGATATACAAGAAATTAAGCTATATGGTGGAGTAAAAGAATTTCCACTTAGCTTTAATAAGAATACTAATTAAATTAAAACAGATAACTATGGAAATAATATTTGAATATCACGACGTAACTGCAAGTGCAGAGTTAGAAGCTTTCGCGAAAGCGCAATTAGAAAAACTTGCAGATAAATATCAATTTATACACAGAGCAGATGTATTTTTTAAACTAGAAAATACGTCAAGTGATGAGACAGGAAAAATCTCTGGTGTGCGCATAAGTATGCCTGGCCCAAGATTATTTGCCGAACATAGCTCTGATGACTTTTACCCTTCTTTAAAACAAGCTATTAAAGAAGTAGAAGTACAGTTGAGAAAAAAGAAAGAAAAAATGCAAGAACATCATTAAAAATCAAAAGTATGCCAACCGATATGACACTAGCAATAGATAATAATGAGCTCATTGTGATTTACTCACAAGAGTCAAGTATAGGAAAACAAGTAATAGGCTATGCAAAAAGCAGTGAAGCCAAACTAAATCTGATTAACATATCAGAAGCTGGACTTACAGGCACGCAGTGGAGTGAGGTGGCAGATATGCTTGGAGCAAGTATAGACGAACTTGTATCAAAAAATCATCCAGATGTAGATAATTTTGCAAAAGATGCTACCTTAAGTGATGATGACTGGATTCACTTTATACAGAATAATAGTAACGCTATACAAAAGCCTATACTCATAAAAGGTACTAAGGCTATTCAGATAGAAACCCCTTCTGAAGTATTGGGATTTATAGGGGTAGATTCGGCTGGGTTAGAAAAGCACCACGTAGGTGATGAGCCAGAAATAACATCTAATACTGATGATGAACAACAAGTATAAAATGTAAATTTCATCTCATAAAAAAAGGAGCCACTTTATTAAAGTGGCTCCTTTTTGTTACAATAGCTTAAAACTATTTCTCAAAAAGTTCCTCATTAAAATCTCCATTAAAAGTAAAAGAATGTTGAGATTTTCTTGATCTTAATTTTGTCTCTTCTTTTTGAAGATCATCAGATAGCTTATCTAGGTCACCTCCATAATAACCTATAGCCGTTGCTGTAGCAATATGATAATCATCTGGCAAAGAAAACTCTTGCATTGCTTTCTTATAATTTACTCCTGCCATCTGGTGCAGAGCTATGCCTAATTGCTGTGCTTGAAGTGATACATTACCCATAAATAATCCCAAGTCGTGTAATGCGTGAAAATTATCTTTACCATCTGGAGTGGTCTTTTTATAACCCCCTAATATAATAGCTTGTGCATTACTTGCCCACGACTGGTTAAACTCATCAAGACAAGAAAATATACGGTCATAAGCGTCTGTCCCTTTAACACCCCATATGATAACCCAGGGCTGGTGGTTATTAGAACTTGGTGCCCACCTACCCGCTTCAAATAGTACTCTTAGCTGTTCTTCAGAAATGGCTTCTGTTCCAAAAACTCTTGGACTCCATCTATTCTCTATAAGTGGATTAATCATATACTCTGTTGTAGTTTCCTTTTTCATATTCTTTTTTTTATAAAAGTATTTTTATAGCACTAAATGGAGCGGTTTATTAATAATAATTAACGCGTGTTCCCTCGGTATTTTAACTATTCTTTATAATATGTGAAATTATGTATCATATTTGTAAATACTAGTACAAATTTATGACGGTATTTTAGCCAATTATCTACGTGTTAAGAATATGGTAAATCTTAGTTAATAAATGCGAATAACCTTGTTTAAGCAGTTTTTAAGATTAATTTTGCGGCTGAATTTGAACTAACAATAACATTTATGAAAAAGATTACACTTGCTATAATCGCATTAGTAGGAATGCAATTAGCAACAAATGCACAAGAAAGTACTGAGACTATGTCTACTGACTTTAACAAGTGGTCTGTAGAGCTTACAGGAGGGGTTAACAAGCCAGTACGTCCATTTTCTGGATCGTACTCAAACACTCCATCACTTTATACCGTAACAGGTGGCGCACGCTATATGTTTAACGAGAAAGTAGGTCTTAAAGGAGGTATTGCTTACAATAGTTTTGAAAATAACGACAATGCGAGTGAATTTAACACAGCACTTTACAACTTCTCTTTAGAAGGAGTAATTAACGCTGGTAACATTCTTGGTTTTAGAGAGTGGACTAACACTTTTAACGTACTTGTACACGGTGGTATGGGATATTCTGCATTAACTACAGATGCTCCTGCTGTTGAGAGAGATTTTGGAGAGGCAGATCAGATGCTTAGCTTTATGGTGGGTGTAACTCCACAAGTAAGAATATCTAATAGAATTTCTTTAGTAGCAGATCTTACTGCAGTAGGTAATGTACGCCAGGATTTAACTTTTGATGGACGCCAAGCTGGTGGAACAAGAGGTTTTGATGGTTTTTATGTAAACGCAACAGCAGGTATAAACATATACTTAGGAAAAGCTGAGAAGCACGCAGACTGGTACTCAAGTAAAAACGTTGCTGAAGAGCAAATCGCAGACTTACAGAACCGTCTAGCAAAAGTTGAGACTGATCTTATAGATACAGATCAAGATGGTGTTGCAGATTACTTAGATCGTGAGCCTAACACAATTTCTGGTGTAGCAGTAAATACTAAAGGTGTTGCAGTAGATAAAAACAAAAACGGAGTGCCAGACGAATTAGAGTCTACACTAGATAATCGTTATGCTAAGAAGGGTGATATCCCTACTTCTACTCCAGCTATCGCTTCAGGAGATGACGTAATCAAAAAATTAATCGAAGATGGATACGTAAACGTATACTTCCAGTTTAATAGCACTAAGCCTGAAACTTATAGCCTTGAGTCTATCAACTACCTTATTAAGTATATGACTGAGAACTCTGGTTCATCTGCTCAACTAGTAGGGTATGCAGATGAGATTGGAAATCCATCTACTAATCAACGTCTTTCTGAGAGAAGAGCTCAAAAAGTAAAAGACATTATGGTAGCAGCAGGAATCTCTGCTAGCCGTCTTACAGCTACTGGAAACGGTGAAGATGCTTCTGTAGATAAAAACTCTGCTCCTGCTCGTCAGTTAGTAAGAAGAGTAACTTTTAAACTTAACTAATCAATTATAGATTACTTTAAGTGTTAATTGCAAAGCCTCCGATTTTTTCGGGGGCTTTGCTCGTTAATAAGGTGTTGAGAAGTATTAGGTACGCTTTCGCGAAAGCGCAAAACGTTTACCTAACTTTAAAGAAAACACAGGAGTTATGAATGACAGACCTAATGATATTAAGAGAATACGTCCAGAAATTCCAAAAGCACGTATTAACGATCAAATGAGTGATGAGGAGCGATTTCAAAACACAACACTAAGACCCGTTGTAAAATTGCAAAACCCTCTTCTTATTGAGATGTTTAGAAACTATATCACAAAAAGGAAAAATGTGTTCTACAACCTATCTCTCGAAAAACGTCTTACTTATATCGAAAACGCAGTTAATAAGGATATGAAATTCCGTAACAGCCTTAAAGGAATGATAATAGGCCAGTTTACTGTAGAGGAGTATCTTATCTATATACAAAACTCATCTGCTCTTAATAAAAGAATGGCAAATCTCTTAAGAGAACGCCTTATAAGCCAAGTGCAACTCTTTGATAACCCAAATGAAGTACTTATTAAAGCTAGTTAATGCAAATACCTACAGACATACCAAAACCGCAAAATAATAGCCCTATAGACCCCTCATCACCTCTAGAGCTCATTATCTTTATTGCATTACCCATACTACTTATTGTAGTGTACTTTGTAAACAGAAAACGTATTAGGGATAAAAGGAAAAAGAAGTAATTTATAATATGGACTCGCCATTGAGATCTGTTGTGAGCACGTCACTCATATAATCAAAGTATGGTCTTAGTAGTTTATAATGAGATACAACCGTCTCACTAAAATCACTTTGCATTACTTCCCTATCTGTAAACTCCCTGCGCACCACAAAGCTTTTGAGTTTTATAAGGTCAATGTTTGGATCATTCTTATCAAAATCTCGTGGAGCAGTTTTTACAGCATTTGTGGTTTCAAATCCATTAGGAAACGCTTTCGCGAAAGCGGAATCATTAAGTATATCCCTTATCTCACTAGCATCAAGATGAAACTCTGTGCGTATGCGCTTTAAATCTGCAGCTTCTGGATTAAAGAACCCACCGGCTATAACAGATTTGTCTCCCGGTTCAATACGAAGATAATAACCGCCACGCCTGTGCGCTCCTGCCCTACTAAAACTTGCAGACCTATGCACATTATAAGGTGTCTTGTCCTTACTAAATCGTATATCACGATTGATACGAAAGATTTTGAGTTTCTCTATTTCATCGGTTTCATTAAGTCCCGCTTTAATAGTAGCATAGAGCTCTTTTAGAACCTTTTCACTATCTTGATATCTAGATTTGTGGTTTGCCATCCACTCACGTGTATTATTCTTTTTGAGATCTTTAAGAAATGCGAGGGAAGCCCTAGGTACAGCTGTAATCATAAAATGTCTTTAGGTTGTCTAAGTTACTTATATAAATAAAAATAGCCACCACAAAATGTGGTGGCTATTTCAATCATCAATCAAATCAAACCTGAATTACGCGTGTTGTAATTCGTGCTTTCCTTCATTTACTTCTTCAATGAGCTTAGCATTAAAAGCTTCTAGATCTCCAGGATTACGACTTGTTACGAGCGCCTCATCTACTACTACTTCTTTATCTACCCATAATGCTCCCGCATTTTTAAGGTCGGTCTTAATACTGTTGAAAGATGTCATTGTTCTCCCATTTACTACATCTGCCTCGATGAGTAATTGCGGTGCGTGGCATATTGCTGCTACTGGTTTGCTTTGCTTAAAAAAGTCTCTAATAAATATAAGCGCGTCATCATTACGTCTTAATTTATCTGGGTTAATAACTCCTCCAGGTAGCATTAGCGCATTATAATCTTTTGCACTCACGTTATCTACTGTGTCTGTTACATCATACTCACCAGACCAGTTACCGTCTGCCCATCCTTTTATGGTTCCTGTTTTTTCACTTATTATATCTACGGTGAAGCCTTCATTTTTCATCGCCTCAAGTGGTGATTTTAATTCACTCTCTTCAAATCCGTCTGTTGCTAATATTGCTACTCTCTTTGTCATAATCTTTCTTCTTTTTAGTTAAACAATTAATTATGAAACAAAGATACTGGGAGGCTCTTACCCTCGCCGTTAAAGAGATGATAAGATAAACTGGCTCAGGGTTAAACCTTTATTAAATGACTCGTAAAGCTGTTAAGAATGTTAAATCTGGACGTCCTGCAACAATAAACCGCTCGCCTGTGCAATGCGTGTGAGCTTAATATCATTACTAGCATCTAGTGTCTTTTTAAAAAAATCAAGATCAATATTTCCCTGCCCTAAATCAAAAAGAGCACCCATCATAAGACGTATCTGGTGGCGTTTAAACCCTTTACCGCTTACGCGAAAAGCATAACTCTCCTCCGGGAAGAAACTAGCGGTATACAGATCATTAATCTCAATTGTAGATGATAGTACGTGACCAATAGTTTTAGTTTGTGGATTAGGCTTATAAGCATACGATCTAAAATCGTGCTCACCCTCAAAAAGCCTTGCAGCCTCTTTCATAAGTTCTAGATCGAGCTCACCCGCTATATTAATCATATAAGGTGCGGCAAATGGATGATTCTTTTCTCCATAAGAAAAGAGATACACATATTCCTTTGCGATGGGAGCATCCATCACATTAAATTTTTTATCTACCTGAGTAATTTCAAGACAGCGTATGTCTTGAGGTAAGTTATCATTAAGCAGTGTAAGAAAACCTTCTACTGGTAGTGGGCTATCATTTAAAAACAACTCAACATAAGCCACATTTGCAGACACCTTTGCATCTGTTCTGCCAGAAGCCAATAGTTTAAAATTTTTGCGATCTAGCACATAGGCAAAGGTACGCTCCATCATACGCTCTACAGTGAGAACATCTGGCTGCTTCTGCCAGCCGTGGTATCTAAAACCTAAGTATTGAATCTTTAAAAGATAGTAGTATCGCTTATCAAACATCCTTCAAAAATAGTTACCTCATTTTAATTTTAGATTGATAATTAAAAAATAATTGTAAATTAAAACTCAAATAACTTAAACCAATTATTATGACGACTACACAAAAACCTTCTACACTTTTCTGGATTATTGGTATTGTGCTCCTCCTCTGGAATTTAATGGGTGCTAGTGCCTTTATAGTAGACAACTTCTTTACAGATATGATTGCAAGCGCTTATAATGAAGAGCAAATGGCTGCTATAAACGCTACGCCATTATGGTCTAAGATACTATATGGTATCTCAACCTTAGGTGGTCTGCTTGCTGCCATATTGTTACTAGCTAGAAAAATAGGTGCTGTGCGTGTTTATGCAATATCACTTATTGCAATTATTATACACACGGTATATAATATAGGTTTTGCAAATGCGATGGAACTCTTTGGTGTGGGAGCTGGCCTTATATTTCCTCTTATTATAATACTCCTCGCTATTTTTGAATACTGGTGGAGTAAATATTGTGCGTCAAAAGGATGGCTCAACTAAGTAAAAAAAAATGTAACGTTCAAAAAAGCTACTTTGTATACAGAGTAGCTTTTTTTATGTAGCATTACAATTACTACTTTTAGACTATGAAACAAATTGAAGGTTTTCTCAATACACCACCACTATGGACGGGCACGCAATTCTCCCTTACTCAATTTGAAATACCTCATATAGACCTATCAACATTCATCGCTACTGCTATACCACCTCATTTAAGATTAGGCCATCAGGTAGAGTATATCTTTAAACAACTACTAGATCATTCTGAAAGATATACCGTGCTGGCTCACAACATCCAGATTAAACGAGATAAAATAACACTAGGTGAACTTGACTTTGTGGTAGAAGACCGCTTTCGCGAAAGCGTAAAAATACACATTGAGCTTACCTATAAATTCTACATTATAGATACTGCGGTTACTAGCCCCATACACCAACTTATGGGTCCCAACCGAAAAGATCACTTCTACCTAAAAATGCAAAAAACAAGAGATAGGCAACTACCTCTTGCCTACTCTGCAGAAGGACTTGAGGCGCTGCAGTCTATAAATGTTAACCCACAACAACTAGAACAACGCACACTTTTTATGGGTCAACTTTTTACGCCATTTAATAAAAACGTAATACTCCCAGAGGAAATAGATCCTCGCGCCATAATAGGTTACTGGATACAACTAGATAGCTTTTGCACCGCACGCTTTCTAGATTATAGATACTATATAACGACCAAGCCAGAATGGTTACACAAGCCACATACTGAAGTAAACTGGCTCAATCACAAAGAGGCACTAGCTATTATAAAAGAAAAACATACACTCAAGAGAGCACCGCTTGTATGGATACAAAAAGATGACACCACAGTTGATAAAGCCTTTGTAGTATGGTGGTAAAATTTACAGGACACTTGACTGGTAATGATGTACTTCATAAATTGAAGCAAAATTAAAGTTTTGCAAAAATATCCATTTGACCAAAAATTTAGCAGCTATCTATTTATTGCATTAGGGCTGGCTATTTGGGTATTTGCATTTCTCTTTCTCACAGAACCGCTTGATGTAAATCAATTTAAAACAAGCGAAAAACTCATTTATCTCCCGCTATATGGTTTGCTTGCCGCGATATGTTATCTAGGTATTTATCCTATACAAAAGCGTCTCTACAAGCATAAAAATAAACAATGGACACTATTGAGCGAGCTGCTGTTTTTCTCACTATTTATAACGATTACTTTTATCGTGATGCGGTGCTTTTACCTATATGTTGTGGTTTTTAATGAGCCTAACCCATACTCTCTAGGCTATTACTTTACCTCAATATTTTTACCAGCCGTTCTAGTCATATTTCCTATAGTAGCTATCGCTAGATATGCCTTAGGTAAGTATGCAAGTAAGAAGGTAGAAAATTCTAAACTTTTTATATCTGGTGATGGTAATTATGAGGGTATAAGACTTCTAGAGTCTGATTTGATCTTACTAGAAGCATCGGATAATTATGTGGAAGTCCATTATCAAAGCCAAGGTGTTTTAAAAAAACAATTGATACGTGCTAGGTTATCACGACTAGAAAAAGAACATACGCAACTACTACGCACTCATAGATCATATCTCATAAACAGAGTCCACTTTACCTCTCTAAAAACACAAAATAACAAGCTAGGAGTTATACTTACACACGATATTTTTGTTCCAGTTTCAAAAACCTATATCTCACAGGTAAAAGAGGCGTTTAGTTTCGCCACAAACTAAGGGCATTTCGCCCCAAGACCTATTATATAAAGAGATTTAAACATATTCAAGTTTAGATTTGTTGCATCAAATAATTGTTCAACTTCTTTAAATAATGCGTTATGAAAATCTCAATTTCCTACTTTCTTTTGCTATTCTTTGTCTTTTTTGCTTTCGCGAAAGCGCAATCACAACAAACCTGTAATTGTAAAGATGAGCTTGCCTTTATAGATTCTCACATTACAGAAATGACTTCTTTTAAAAAGCAAATAAAAGGAGATCACAAAGAAGCCTATGAGCAAACTTTAAACGAATTAAGTAAAAAGGTAACAAGGAGTATGCCTATTGCAGAGTGCTATAGAGCTCTTAATATATTACTCTCTCAGGTAAAGGATAAACACGCACATATCAAACATATAAAACCGAGTATACTTGCTAGCACCTTACTAACAGATAAAGATATAAACCAATACCGTAAGAGTAAATCGTTTGCAAATCATCCTAGGTATGATGAATCGCTCACTTCTATTGAAAAGGAGCTTAAAAATTCACCTTCCAGAAGTATAGAAGGCGTTTACCAAAGGGAAGGTGTATTTACAATAGGTGTTGTAAAGAATGGAAACCTTTATAGCGGTGTGGTACTCGCCTCACAGTCGCCTTTATGGATCCCAGGTCAAATTGCTTACACTATTATTCCCAATGGAGAGGGTATGTATGATATTATGACTAGTGATATACCGGGAGGAACACTGAGATTTATAAGGGCTTTATATTTACACAATGGTACACTATGGCATCTTAAAAAAGAAAATGCAAGTCCATATGCGGCGGTGGGCAAAGAAAGCGGAAATTGGTATTTTAAACAAATCTCACCTAATACACAGTACCTATATATGGGCTCGTTTTCTAATAGTAAAGAAAATGTAGCTGCTTTTACTTCATTTTACAACTCACATAAATCAAAAATTACGGATCAAAACATAATTATAGACTTACGCAACAATGGAGGTGGTAACTCAAAATATTCTGATCCATTTTATAAAATACTTAAAAAGAGTAAAGCAAATGTTTATGTCATTACCAACTTCTGGTCTGCCAGTAATAGCGAGCAATTCACCCTCAAATTAAAGAGTTTAAAAAACACAACTCACTTAGGTATGCGCACCTATGGTGCGATAGCTTATGGATCTAATTACGGTAAGCTCTTAGAAAGCCCCTCTGGTCTATTTGCCATTTACCCCACAGATATGAACTTTCATAAATATATAGATTATGAATATGTAGGGATACAACCAGACATTGTACTAGATTATAATGAAGACTGGATTAAGCAAACACTAGATTATATTAAAAAACAAGATGCTGAATATTGAGAAAATCCTTTTTGAAGAACACACATTCTAATCTAAAAAAAAGCATCAATAATAATTGATGCTTTTTTTTCAAGATTAAACTATATAGAATCTTAGAGGGCTTTCTTATCTACAAGATAGCCAGCGATTTCCTTATATAATTTTGATTTATTTTCTTCTTTGAGCCACGTATGTTTTATTCTACCTAGTTTCCACTTATATCTATGTACTCTTAACTCTGTAAAACCAAGCTCTGCTGTTGCTACTCTCCCGCCCTTATTATTATAGAAGAAAACAATAGGATCTCCTGTTTTACCTGGTTTTTGACCTGGTTGAGAAGTGAGTGCTTGTTTAAAACGAGTGATCATTTTACCTATAACAACATCACCTTGTTTAATATCATATGTATCTAATATATAGTTGTTATTAGAAATCATATTAATATATGGTATAGTCTCTCTAGAACTATTTTTAAAAACTAGATATGGCTTAGCGGTCATATCTCTTTCTTCTATAAAATCAAGATCGTTCATTTCCTCAAGTTCTTGATTATACATCGCTGTAATCTCAAGAGGAATTTCTGGTACAGTTTTATAATAAGATTGTGCAGCTTCTTTATTAAGAGAGCCATCTTTATTGAGAATTCCTTTTTCTATAAAATAAGGAACGACTTTCTTTCTAGTCTGAGAGTATTCATTCTTTATATCTAGACCAGCAACTATGTTGAGTGATGGTATAGTAACTTCATTATAAGCATAAACTTCTTCATCTCCCTCTATTGGTGAGTGCAAGGTTTCATACTTATAGATGACTAGAGGGTTTCCATCTACATCAGAGTAAGTAAAGAGTTTATTTTTTAAAGAATCCTTTGTTTTGACAATAGTTCCTACAAGAACTTTATCAATGTAGACATCATCTTTTTTTACTTTAACTTTTTGAGCTGTTAGTAATACTGGAAATAATACAAAAGCTAGAATGATTTTTTTCATTTAAATGATTTAGGTTTCAAGTCCTAAATGTAATAAATTACTTACAATCTATGCTTATTTATGTCGAGCAATAAGTGTTTTTTCTATATCACGTAGGTGAAACCCTTTTGCCTGTAATAAAACCATATAGTGAAACAAGAGATCTGCGCTTTCATTAAGGAATAGATGATCGTTATCATCTTTTGCTTCAATAACCACCTCTACAGCCTCTTCTCCTACTTTTTGAGCTACTTTATTAATCCCACTTCTAAAGAGTGACGCGACATAAGAGTCTGCAGTATCTTTAGTATTCCAGCGATCTTCTATTATTTCTTCTAGATGTGATAAAAAGCCAAAGTTTGTTTTGTTACTATTACCCCAGCAGGTATCTGTCCCTTTATGACAAGTAGGCCCTTGAGGAGTCACTTGTACTAGCAAAGTATCATTATCACAATCTACCTCAATAGTTTCTAGATGTAAATAGTTTTTTGTCTCTTCTCCCTTAGTCCATAGTCTACCTTTAGAACGGCTAAAGAAAGTCACCTTTTTTGACGCAAGTGTTTTCTCATAGGCTTCAAGATTCATAAAGCCTAGCATTAAAACATTTTTGGTTCTTATGTCTTGTATTATTGCTGGAACAAGACCATTCTCATACTTATCAAAATCTATTCTCATTATTTGTAATATCTAGTAAAAGTTATAATCTCATCGCAATACCTTGCGAGGTTAACTCTTGTTTTAAATCTGTTATTTCTATTTCCTTAAAGTGAAAAACACTTGCTGCAAGAGCTGCATCTGCCTTACCCTCTGTAAAAGCATCTGCAAAGTGTTGCATATTTCCAGCTCCACCACTTGCAATTATTGGGATATTTAGACTTTCAGAAAGTCTAGCTAGCGCCTCGTTTGCAAAACCATCTTTTGTACCGTCATTATCCATAGAGGTAAAAAGGATCTCACCAGCTCCTCGCTCTTCCACCTCTTTTGCCCAGTCAAAGAGATTATGCTCTGTAGGTACTTTTCCTCCCACTAAATGTACAATCCACTCTCCTTCTATATATTTTGCATCTATAGCTACAACAATACATTGTGAGCCAAATTTTGCTACAAGCTCATTTATGAGTTCTGGTCTTTTTACAGCACTAGAGTTTATAGAAACTTTATCTGCACCATTTTGTAATAAGATATCTACATCTTCTACAGAAGATATTCCTCCGCCTACTGTAAATGGTATGTTTACCTGTGAAGCCACTCTTAATACTAGATCTGCAAGGGTCTTACGACGTTCTTCTGTTGCAGATATATCTAAAAAAACTAGCTCATCTGCTCCTGTATTAGAGTATAGCTTTGCTAGCTCCACTGGATCTCCAGCATCACGCAAGTTTACAAAGTTAGTTCCTTTTACGGTTCTACCATTTTTAATATCGAGACAAGGGATAATTCTTTTTGTAATCACGTTGCGCGTATAAAAGATTAGTTTTAAGGATGCAAATTTATACAAAAGTGCCGCTACTACCCCACAAAATGAAAACTGCTTTTCTTAAAGACTGCCAAAATATAACTCACATTCATAAACTCCTATTAAAACTGTGGTAATGTGCTGTTAAGTAGCAAAGCTTCACTCCGCCAATCAATTACTTTTATAGTCCAAATAATAAAAACAATTAAGTTATGATTAAGATTATAGGAGTAATAGCGCTTGTTGCAGGAGCTATAATGCTAGTGCTCGGAGTTATGGGGATCTTTGGAAGTTTAAGTACTGGTATGAGTCCGTGGGCATTTACAATATTAGGTGTAATATTTTTCTTTGCGGGCATCTCATTACTTAAACATAGAAAAGATACAGACGCAATTGCATCTGATAAATAAATAACCTAAAAAAATGGTGTAAATTAGTACTTCAAAACATCAATTATGACAGTACGACCATTTCATCTTGCTATTCCCGTAGATGACGTTGAGAAAGCAAGAGTTTTTTATAGAGATATTTTAAATCTACCTGAAGGTCGCAGCAGCGACCACTGGGTAGATTTTAACTTTTTTGGACACCAGCTAGTGATTCATTACAAGGAAAAATCTACTGTAGATGAAGTGCATAATGAAGTAGATGGTAAAGCGGTACCTGTGCCTCACTTTGGAGTTGTACTCGCTTGGGAAGATTTTGAAGCATTTGCCGAAAAAATAGCACCACACGTAGATTTTGTAATAGAACCTTATGTACGCTTTAAAGGTCTAACTGGAGAGCAGACTACAATGTTCTTCTATGACCCTTGTGGTAACGCGCTTGAGTTTAAAGCCTTTAGAAACGACTCTCAAATATTTGCCAAATAATATATGCAAACACTCAAACCTAACCTTTTACGACAGTTCTTTATCATCTTTTTAATCATCTTATTTGGGTGGTTAATATTTAAAGAGATGGCAACCTATCTATCAGGTATACTAGGTGCGATTACACTCTTTGTTTTATTACGTAAGTGGCAAGAATATCTAGTAAAAAAAAGAAAATGGAACTCTAGCGTTTCCGCTTGCGTTCTTATGGCAGGCTCATTTCTTGTAATACTAGTACCTATTGCTGGACTTGTCTTAATGCTCACCTCAAAAATTAGTAAAGCGGTAGAAAATAGTGGCAAAGTCATAAACATTGTAAAAACAGAAATGGCAGATATAGAGTCTCGCTTTAATCTCGATATCGCAAGCTCAATAGATACCAGTTCTGTAACAGACTGGATAAGTAGTAACCTTCAAGGGCTAGCCGGTGGGACCTTTAATGTATTTATCGCCATAGGTCTTATGTATTTTATGCTGTACTATATGCTTACTAATAGAAGGACTTTTAGAGAGTCTATGCTCGAGTATATACCCCTCAGTGAGAAAAACTTAAAACTCATAGGTAAAGATAGTCAGGAGCTTGTAAAGTCAAATGCCATAGGCATACCACTAGTAGCATTACTACAGGGACTTGTGGCACTTATAGGCTTTTTAATACTTGGTGTAGAAGATCCCTTTTTCTGGTTTGCAATTGTCACCGTTGGGTCTATGATACCATTTGTAGGTACCGCCTTAGGTATCGTACCAGTTTGCATCATTCTATACGCTGCTGGTGACATCTGGCAAGCCATCGTGATGATTATCTATGGTACGGTCGTAGTAGGCTCTACAGATAATCTTTTTAGACTTGTGATTCAAAAGCGACTGGCAGACGTTCACCCACTTATTACCATTATAGGGGTTATCGTAGGTGTGCCTTTATTTGGATTTATAGGTCTCATTTTTGGACCTATTGTAGTGAGTATTTTTCTGCTTATTGTAAAAATTTACAAACAAGAATATGGTAAAGAAAAACCATCAGAACAAGAAGAAGTACTCTAAGTATCTGATTCTATAAGGTTACGCTTTCGCGAAAGCGGACTCACCCACCCCACTTCTATATTATTCAAAAATTCCTATCTTTCGCCACACAAAAACCATCATAGATGAAGATATTAGGTATCGACATAGGCGGAACGGGAATAAAAGGTGTCCCTGTAGATCTGGAAACAGAAGAGTACATAGGTGAACGTTTTAGAATAGAAACCCCGCGCCCTGCAAAACCTAAGGCTGTAGCAGATTGTGTACAGCAACTCGTAGATCACTTTAACTGGACAGGACCTATAGGAATAGGATTCCCTACCGTTATCGTAGATGGTAAAGCTATGGCATATGGTAATATGCACAAGAGCTGGATGGGTGTACAGATAGATGAACTTTTTTCTAAAAAAACTGGTTTACCTTGCTCTGTTATAAACGATGCAGATGCCGCAAGCCTCGCCGAAGTTAGATACGGAGCGGGAAAAGATTTAAAAGGTCTGGTAGCAGTGATTACAGTAGGCACAGGTATAGGCTCTGGACTTTGCTATAACGGTAAACTCATCCCAAATTTTGAATTTGGTCGCATTCCATATAAGAAAAAACCTATTGAAAAGTATGCAGCAAACTCTGTAAGAAAGGAAGAAAAACTCACTTTTAAAGAGTGGGCAGAGCGCTTTAATTTCTTTCTCAAAAATGTAGAGTTAATATGTACACCTAACCATTACATAATAGGCGGTGGTATAAGTAAGCATATGGCAGAATTTGAAAGATATCTTACCACAGATATTCCTATTGTTGCGGCAAAAACTAAGAATCACGCTGGCATAATAGGTGCTGCTTGTGGCTATCTAGATAAACTAGAACGCTAGTCTAGTATCCATATCTCCTACTACCACATATTTTAGTTAACAATTGTTACGTGCAGGCGTTACTTCTTTTGCTTATTTTTAGAGTCTAACAACTCAAAAAATAGCTTATAGAATGCGCTTATTACTCGTACTTACTACCCTACTATTAAGTAGCATATCTACACTCGCACAAAGCGGAAAGGTAGATATGGATTACTATTTACCTACAGATGTCACTTACAATCCAAATATCCCTACACCAGAAAGTGTTTTAGGCTACACACCTGGAGAGTGGCACGTAAGTCACGACAAGTTATCAGAATATATGCGCACGCTTGCAGCAGCAAGTGATCGTATGACTATAGAAAGTCGAGGGACTACCTTTGAGGGAAGGCCTATTTTATTACTAACGGTCACCTCACCTAGTAATCACTCCAATATTGAAAACATACGTAAAGAACACGTAAAACTGGTAGAAGATGGCAGTGCTAGCTTGAGCACAAGCAGTATGCCTATTGTAGTATACCAAGGGATGTCTATACACGGTAATGAACCTTCTGGCGCTAATGCAGGACTCATAGCTGCATACTATCTCGCTGCCGCTCAAGGACCTAAAATAGATGCACTACTAGATAATACCATTATACTTTTTGACCCATCATTTAATCCAGATGGTTTACAGCGTTTTGCTTACTGGGCAAATACAAATAAGAGTATAAACGTAAATGCAGACCCTCAAGACCGCGAGTATGACGAGGTCTGGCCAGGTGGTCGTACTAACCACTACTGGTTTGATATGAATAGAGACTGGCTTCCAGTACAACTACCAGAGTCAAGAGCGCGTATTAAGACATTTCATAACTGGTATCCTAACATTCTTACAGACCATCACGAGATGGGATCTAACAGTAGCTTTTTCTTTCAGCCAGGTATACAATCTCGTACACACCCACTCACACCTGCGCTTAACCAAGAACTCACAAAGCAAATAGGAAACTACCACGCGGCAGCACTAGATAAAATAGGTAGCTTTTACTATACAGAAGAGAGTTTTGATGATTTTTACTACGGTAAAGGATCTACCTTTCCAGACATAAATGGTGGTATTGGTATTCTCTTTGAGCAAGGAAGTAGCCGTGGCCACGCTCAAGAAACAGAAAACGGTTTACTTGAGTTTCCTTTTACGATACGTAACCAGTTTACAGCTATATTATCTACCCTTGAGGCTGCACAAGGTATGCGCAAGCAATTACTAGACTATCAACGTGACTTTTTTAAGAACGCTCGAGGCGAAAAAGGAAGTGGCGCATATGCTTTTGGTAGTGAGAAAGATGCAGGTAGCGCATATCACCTAGCAGAGATACTTAAAAGACATCAAATAAAAGTACACGAGGTGGCACAAGACTTCTCGCAAGATGGAGCAAACTTTAAAAAAGGAATGAGCTACATCGTCCCAAAAAACCAAAGACAGAGCCGCCTCATTAAAGCGATGTTTGAAAAGCGTACCACCTTTCAAGATAGTTTGTTTTATGATATTAGTGCTTGGTCTTTCCCACTCTCTTTTGGTGTAGATTTTACAGAAAATGCATCTTTAAGCAAAGCTGGCAACGAGATACAAGATTTAAAAAGAAAACCTACCCCAGCTGTAGGTACTAGTACCTATGCATACCTTATGGAGTGGCACGATTACTACACTCCTAAGGCGCTCAACACCATACTTAATAAAGGCATAAGAGCAAAGGTGGGTATGCAAAAATTTAGTGTAGAAGGTATCTCTTATGACTATGGTACCATTATGATACCTGTGCAAAATCAATCGCTTAATAAGCAAGAACTAGCGAGTTTTATAAACGAAGTGGTACAAGATGCAAACGTAACCATCAAGGCAGTAAGCACTGGCCTCACAGAAGGTATAGATCTTGGTAGTAACCAGTTTAGAGCATTAGAGCCTGCTCGCGTGGCAATGATAGTAGGTGAAGGTATCAACCCGTATGATGCGGGTGAGATGTGGCACCTATTTGACACACGTTACAATATGCGTATCACAAAAATTGACACTAAAGATTTAGGTCGCGCAGACTTGTCTAGATATACAGATATTATCTTACCTAATTTATGGGGTAATGCTATAAATAAAGGCAACACAGATAAGATAAAACAGTGGGTCCGATCTGGAGGAACTCTTATAGGTTATAAAAACGTAGCAAACTGGTTTGAAAGAAATAAGATGCTAGACATAGATTTTGTAAAAACTAAAAACCCTGCAAAAAACGTGAGCTTTGAGCAACGTAGAGATTTTACAGGAGCGCAAGTAATAGGAGGTGCAATTTTTGAAGCAAAGCAAGATCGCTCACACCCTATTAACTTTGGATATACGGGTGATAAAGTATCTCTTTTTAGAAACACTACGCTATTTATAAAAGCAGACTCTACAAGTTACAAGAACCCTATACAGTATACTAAGTCACCATTACAAGCTGGTTACATCTCTAAGATTAATCTTAAAGCTATCCCAGAGACAAGACCTTTTGTACATCAGAGTGCGGGTCGTGGTGAGGTTATCTTATTTACAGATAACACAAACTTTAGAGCGTTCTGGTATGGAACTAACAAACTGCTTATGAACGCTATCTTCTTTGGGAGCGAGATGTAATATTTATTTAAAAAAACTCAATTTCAGATAATGAAAATAGATTATTCAACAAAGACAACGGCACAACTGCTCTCTAACTTAAATATGATTAAGGTGCTCATTGTTGCCCTACTCATCATCTTATCATTACTTATAGGTATATCTATTTATGGTATGCTCACAAAGGACGATAATGCCACATTTATAGCAACACTAGCGGTAGGCTTATGCTGTTCGGCAACATTGCCTATGCAGTTTATGTCTAAAAAAGCAATCAAGGCAGAATTAATAAAGAGAGAAGAGACATTATAATAGAAACGTATTACGCTTTCGCGAAAGCGTACTCAACTCAATTATTTTTATAACTTTACACCACATTATGAATTTAGTCACAACATATAAACTTACCTCGTGCACATTGCTGCGCCAGACTTGATATGTTGTCACTATATGATTATAAGAAGTAACGATATTAAAGAGTCCGGCCACCACGCTGGACTCTTTATATTTATGGGCAAGCGTAGGTCTTAACAAGCTAACCAACCAACTGTATGAAAACACTACTGCGCAATTACCTTAAAACCTTTGATGGCCTATCAAGAGAGATCTGGTGGTTATCACTCATCACGCTCATTAATAGATCTGGGGCGATGGTTATCCCGTTCTTGTCTATTTACCTCAATAAGAGTTTACACTTTAGCCTACAAGACGTCGCCTGGATAATGACTTCGTACGGTCTAGGTTCTTTTGCTGGTGCTTGGATAGGCGGTAAACTAAGTGATGTAATAGGATATTATAAAGTCATCTTATTAAGCCTGTTACTCACTGGTATTAACTTTTTATGGGTAATGCACGTAGAGAGTTTCTGGATGATGTGTATTTCATTCTTTGTTCTTATTGCTGTAGCAGATATGGGACGACCTGCTTTTTTTGTAGCATTAAGCGCCTACTCAAAACCAGAAAATAAAACGCGGTCATTAACACTCATTAGGCTCGCAATTAATCTAGGGTTTTCCGTGGGACCAGCTATAGGTGGTTTTCTTATAGCACTCGCTGGCTATAAGACATTGTTTTATGTAGACGGTATCACCTGCTTGCTTGCGGGTGTACTTATGATGCAAGTACTCAACCCTAAAAAGACTAAAGAGTTAGATAAAGAAGTAGTTGTTCAGAATCCAGTAAAACCTCTTAAAGATACGCCTTATGTATTATTCTTAATAGCACTTGCGCTCTTTGGGATCATATTTGTACAATATTTTTCTACTGTACCGCTTTATTACAAGGATGCCTATAAACTTGATGAAGACGCCATAGGTCTCATACTAGCGCTTAATGGCGCACTCATTGTTGTGTTTGAAATGCCACTCATAGCCTGGATGGAAAAAAAGGCGCTTACTAATGTGCAAAGCACCATTGTAGGTTTGCTTATGACGGGTGCAAGTTTTCTATTATTGCTGTGGGAGACTTGGGTAGGTGTTGTTGTGATAGGTATGGTAATCGCAACCTTTGGAGAGATGATTTCCTTCCCTTTTAGTAACAAATTTGCGTTAGACAGATCTAAGCTAGGGAGACAAGGAGCATATATGGGTGTTTACAGTATGTCATTTTCTGTAGCTCATATTTTTGGTCACAATAGCGGGATGCAAATTACTGCATATTATGGCTTTCAGACCACTTGGATATTTTTGATAGGGCTCACGCTTATTGCCTGGCTCCTACTCTACATTGTAAAGAGAATGCTTGCCAAAGAAACCCTATGAGAACTCGTATCTTTATCATTAAAAAGAGAACCTAATGAAATACTATATACTACTACTACTTACAACGCTTATATTAATAGGTTGCAATACAGAACCTAAAACTATAGAACAGCCGGCTGTTACTAATGAGGTTGATAACGCTTTCGCGAAAGCAAAACCAGTACTAGACTCAACGCGCTACAATGTAGCCTTCTTAATTATGGATGGCACTTTTAACACAGAGCTTACGGCACCTTTTGACATTTTTCAGCATACTATTTACAGAGAGAATATAAAAGCGATGAATGTTTTTACAGTAGCAAATACCCTACAACCCGTGCGTACCTTTGAGGGGATGTATCTCCTACCAGACTTTGACTATACTAGCGAAGACCTACCTAAAATAGATATACTAGTTGTACCAAGTGCAGAGCATCACCTAGATACAGATCTGGAGGATGAAGCGCTCATTAACTTTGTAAAAAAAGTAGATAAAGAAGCTATGTATGTAACCTCACATTGCGATGGTGCTTTTGTACTAGCAAAGGCAGGTTTACTAGACAACAGTGTCTCAACGACCTTCCCGAGTGACATCGATAAGATGCGTGAGACGTTTCCTAATCTTGATATTAGAAAAGATGTATTATTTGTGCACGATGGGAAGTATATCACCTCTGCTGGAGGTGCTAAAAGTTTTGAAGCCGCTCTCTATCTCACCGAACTTCTTTACGGCGCAGAAATTGCAAGATCACTAGCCGGAGGATTAGTGATAGACTGGAAACTAGATGATGTACCGCACCTCATAACAAAGTAATAATATGGAAAATTCAAAAATCACAACCGTCATATTTGACTTAGGAGGCGTTCTCATAGACTGGAGCCCCGAGTATGTATATCTCAAAGAATTTAGAGGCGATCGAGAGAAAATGGACTGGTTTTTAGAACACGTTTGTGCTTGGGACTGGAATGTAAATCAAGATGCAGGCTATCCATTAGAAAAAGCAACCCAAGAGCGCATCGCGATGTTTCCAGAATATGAAGAGCTCATAAAAATGTATTACGGTCGCTGGGAGGAGATGCTCGGTTTTACACACCTAGACACGCTCAAAATATTAAAAGAACTAGTAGATAATCCGGACTATAGAGTGCTAGCATTAACAAATTGGAGCGGAGAGACCTTTCCTGTTGCGCTAGAAAAGTTTCCTTGGCTGCAGTGGTTTGAAGGAATTCTAGTCTCTGGAGATGAGGGTACACGCAAACCTTTTAAAGAAATTTATGACCTTATGCTAGACAGGTATAATATTAATCCAGCGGAGGCTGTTTTTATAGATGACAGTCTTAACAATGTTGAGGGCTGTAAACGCTCTGGCATAGCCGGAATTCATTTTAAAAATGCAAAAACACTAGCTGTACAACTTAGAACACTAGGCGTACATGTAACTTTACAATAATTATATAATGATTAAAATATATCACAATCCTCGTTGTACAAAAAGTAGACAAGGTCTTGCTGTCGTAGAGGCATCTGGAAAAGAATTTGAAGTAATCAAGTATCTTGATACTTCTCTTAGTACAGAGCAACTTAATGAGATTATAAACATACTGGATATTAAACCCATAGAGCTCGTTAGAAAAAATGAAGCCATCTGGAAAAGTGATTATAAAGGAAAAGACCTCACAGATGCTCAAATTGTGGCTGCGATGAGTGAAAATCCTAAATTAATTGAGCGTCCCATTGTAATTCTCGATAAAAATGGCGTTATTGGTAGACCAACAGAGTTAATTAATGAACTCTTAGAGAAATAAATAACTACAATTTTAAGACATTATGAAATCAATAGTCACTCTAGCCATCGTTGCTTTTCTTGGTATGACAACCGTACAAGCACAAAAAGTTGCAAATGCGCCAGTACAAAAAGAACAAGTAAGCCAGATTGATATGCTTGCTCAAAAATTAAACCTTACAGCAGAGCAAAAGGCAAATGTTGCAAAGACTCTTACAGGTTTTAAAGCTACAGAAGATAGACTTAAAGCTAGTAATATGAATGCGACAGACAAGCAAGCAGCACTAGACAAAGTGGCAAGTCGTAAAAACGGAAACTTAAAGACATACCTCACAGATGAGCAGTATGCTATGTATGTGAAGCTTACACAACTTTAAGAATAAAACAACATAATTTAAAAGACCAAACTTAATTCAGTTTGGTCTTTTTTCTTGCAATAATTCTAATACGTAGCATATCAAGATAATCTACCTAACAAAAAAAGCCACTCGTACGAGTGGCTTTTTTATTATAAGTATCATAATACTCTATGCATCTTTATGCATAAAGGCTTGCTTTGCAAGTAAAACTTCATCTGTCTCTACGTGATCATCATCAGGTACACAGCAATCTACTGGACATACGGCAGCACACTGTGGCTCTTCGTGAAAACCTTTACACTCAGTACACTTATCTGGTATGATATAGTAAATCTCATCGCTCACTGGCTCTTGCGCCTCGTTTGCATCTACTTCCTTACCGTTAGGTAGTACTACATTTCCTTCCAGATCTGTACCATCTGCATAGCGCCAGTCATCTGCTCCTTCATATATTGCCGTATTAGGACATTCTGGCTCGCAGGCACCGCAGTTTATACATTCGTCTGTTATGATAATTGCCATAGGTTTCTTTTTGGGTAACTTTGCACAAAAATAATGCCTAGCCATCGATTTGCCAAAACACTATGACGCTTCAACAAAGAATTAACGCTTTTAGTAAACTCGGGACTTTCTTGAGTCAGTTTTCACGCACTAATATTGCTCAAAAAGAGGGAGTTGCACACAATGACCTATTTTTTGACGGAATGAAACATCAGTTTAAACTCGCGCGAGAAAACAATGGGTGGTTTACGCAAGAAAATATTCTATTTGCACTTGAGGGATGGGCAGCACTCCTTACCGAAGAAAAACTTAGCGAGTGGATGAGCGGTTATAATGACGCTTTCGCGAAAGCGCAATCCCAAAAAACCGTTGCTATCATAATGGCAGGTAATATACCGCTAGTAGGTTTTCACGACTTTTTATGTGTACTTATTGCAGATCAAAACGTCGCAATAAAACAATCTTCAAACGATAAGCACCTACTACCCTACCTAGCCAAATATCTGGAATATGTAGCACCAGACTTTAAAGGTCGCATCTCATTTTCAGAAGAAAAACTACCTGCACACGATGCTGTGATTGCTACGGGAAGTGATAATACAGCAAGATATTTTGAATATTACTTTGGTAAGAAGCCTAACATTATAAGAAAAAACAGAAACTCTGTTGCCATTCTTACGGGTGATGAGAGTGAAGAGCAACTTAAAGCGCTAGGTGAAGATATATTTAGATACTACGGTCTAGGCTGTCGCAATGTGTCTAAATTACTGGTGCCAGAAGGGTATAACTTTGATGCATTTTTTAAAGCTATCTACTCGTGGAGCGATGTGATGAACGACGCAAAGTATGCAAATAACTATGACTATAATAAGGCAGTATACCTTATGAGTCTTTTTGACCTACTAGAAAATGGGTTTTTGATGCTTAAGGAAGATGAAAGTTACGGCTCTCCTATTGCAACGTTATTTTATGAAAAATATGAGTCAAAAGAATCTCTTGATTTAAAACTTTCTCAAGATGCAGATAAAATACAGTGCATTGTAGGTGATGATAAAAATCTACAAGGTTTTACATCACTTATACCATTTGGAAAGACTCAAAAACCGAATCTTCAAGATTATGCTGATGGAGTTGATACTATTGCATTTTTAGTATCGATTTTGCCATAATTTTATCATTTTATCTATAATATTCTATGTGGTTTTGAGCATCTTTGCATTTCAAAATTAGCATAAAATGAAGAAGCACAACTTTAGCGCAGGACCTTGTATTTTACCTCAAGATGTTTTTAAAGAAGCATCACAAGCCATATTAGATTTTAACGATTCTGGTTTATCCATACTGGAGATTTCTCACAGAAGTAAAGACTTTGTAGATGTAATGGATGAGGCTAGGCAACTGGCTTTAGAGCTACTAGGCCTAGAAGGTAAAGGGTATAAAGCCCTCTTCCTACAAGGAGGTGCAAGTACACAATTCTTAATGACTGCATATAACTTATTACAATCTAAGGCGGGTTACATAAATACTGGTACTTGGAGTGATAAAGCAATAAAGGAAGCTAAGCTTTTTGGGGAGATTGTAGAGGTTGCATCTAGTAAAGAGGCAAACTTTAATTATATACCTAAAGGATACTCAATTCCAGAAGGACTAGATTATTTGCACCTTACAAGTAACAATACCATCTTCGGAACACAGATAAAGGATTTTCCTGAAGTAGACTGTCCTCTTATATGTGATATGAGTAGTGACATCTTCTCTAGAGAGATTGATTTTGGACAATTTGATCTTATCTACGCAGGTGCTCAAAAAAATATGGGGCCAGCAGGTACTACACTTGTTGTTATACGTGAAGACATCTTAGGGAAAGTGACACGTCAAATACCTTCTATGCTCAATTATGAAACGCATATAAGCAAAGGAAGTATGTTTAACACACCTGCAGTCTATGCAGTATATGTCTCTATGCTTACAATGAGATGGCTTAAAAACCTAGGAGGTGTAAAAGCTATTGAGGAGATTAATGATCGCAAAGCAACCTTACTCTATAGTGAGATTGAGCTTAACCCATTATTTAAAGGATTTGCTGCCAAAGAAGATAGATCTACAATGAATGCTACTTTCTCACTAACAGATGGAGATCTTAAAGATGCCTTTGATACAATGTGGAAAGAAGCCGGTATAAACGGTCTTAATGGACACAGAAGTGTAGGAGGCTACAGAGCATCTATGTATAATGCCCTCTCTATGGACAGTGTAGGTGTACTAGTAGACGTAATGAGCGAGCTAGAAAGAAAAGCATAATTAAAAAAACGCATACAACACTATATACTATGAAAGTATTAGCAAACGACGGAATATCACAAACAGGAGTTGACGCGCTTACCGCAGGAGGCTTTGAAGTAATTACTACAAACGTAGCCCAAGATCAACTTGAGAACTACATTAACACAAATGAAATTGATGTTATACTTGTGCGTAGTGCAACCACAGTGCGCAAAGAGTTAATAGACGCTTGCCCATCTATAAAAGTTATAGGCCGTGGTGGTGTAGGTATGGATAACATTGATGTACAATATGCACGTGATAAAGGACTTCACGTGATCAATACACCGGCAGCATCTTCGGCATCTGTTGCAGAGCTTGTTTTTGCTCACCTCTACAATGGTGTACGTTTTCTGTTTGATTCAAACAGAAATATGCCTCTAGATGGCGATACAAAATTTAAAGGTTTAAAGAAAGCTTACGCGAAAGGAACCGAGCTACGTGGTAAAACACTTGGTGTTATCGGTTTTGGACGTATAGGTCAAGAAACTGCAAAAATTGCTTTAGGTGTAGGGATGAAAGTTATCTTTCACGATCCATTTACAGAAGAGGCAACTGTTGAAGTTCCATTCTTTGATGGACAGTCAGTTTCATTTACAATAAAATCTTCTTCAAAGGAAGAGGTGTTAAAATCTGCACATTTTGTGACCCTTCACGTACCTGCACAAAAAGACTATGTAATAGGTAAGCCAGAGTTTGAGCTTATGAAAGATGGCGCAGCAATTGTAAATGCAGCTCGTGGTGGTGTTATTGATGAAGTAGCTCTTATCACAGCTTTAGACAGTGGTAAATTATCATTTGCAGGTCTAGACGTTTTTGAGAACGAACCTACTCCAGCGGTACAAGTACTTATGAATCCTAAAGTAAGCCTTACACCACACATAGGTGCGGCAACTGGTGGAGCTCAAGATCGCATAGGTACAGAGCTAGCAGACCAGATTATGAGTATTTTAAAATAATGCAGCGAGATTAAACATTTGATTTCTAACTTAACATTATTTGCTTTTTATCGATAATATTAATCAAAACACCCTTTTGGGTGTTTTTTTTATACTTGTTTGTTAAACCAGTTATATTAATTCGTAAATTGAAATCTCACAATTAAAACTAAAAATAATATGTCAGGATTACTAGATCTACTTAATGGACCAATAGGAAAAACACTTATACAAGGAGCTAGCGCAAAAGCTGGACAATCTGAAGGAGATACTGCAAACGTATTAAGTATGGCTTTGCCAGTACTTATGGGTGCAATGAAAAAAAATGTACAAACTCCAGAAGGTGCTGCTGGATTAATGGGAGCTTTAAGTGGAAAACATAGTGGTGGTATTCTTGACCAACTAGGAGACCTTATGGGTAATGGAGGACCTAGTGATGACGTATTACAAGATGGTGCAGGTATTCTAGGTCACCTACTAGGTGGTAACCAGCCACAAGTAGAAAACGCATTAAGTAGCAAAACAGGTATGGATGCTGGATCTATCGCACAAATACTTAAAGTTGCTGCTCCAGTACTTATGGGTGTGTTAGGAAAACAAACACAGCAAAATAACGTAAGCGATGGTAGTGGTATGAATGCACTTCTAGGAAGTATGCTAGGAGGACAGCCAAAAGAAAACCAAAGCCTTATAACAACACTACTAGACTCAGATGGAGATGGAAGCATCCTTGATGATGTAGCTGGTATGGTATTAGGAAGCAGTAAAGGAAAAGGTGGTATAGGTGGATTACTAGGTGGTCTTTTTGGAAAATAAGACACAAACTACTTTTCAATATATTACAAAGGGTACCACACGGTACCCTTTTTTTAGTTACCTCATTGTAAAGGCCCTTTTACTCAATGGTACTTTAAGACTGTACAATCTATGAGTAGTTTTATGGTGTACAATTAGTCAAGGCGTTAAGAACTTACTAATTACAACATAGATTATATGTAAAACCATTAACTTTAATATTATGAAAAACCTTTTCTACACTTTATTACTCGCCGGAATTATAATAGGTTGTGCTAGCACGACAAAAACACAAGACATTACAAATAGCTCAGAAGCTATGTCTGACACCGTGCGCATCGCAAACGACAGTCTTGAATACGAAATTATAATCATAGAACCAGGCTTTAATCAATGGCTAGTTACACAACCACAAAGAGGTTATTATGAACAGTTCTGGCTAGAGAACAGAAACATATTTTATGTCACAGAGTATAACAACCGTGTGATAAACACCATCCAGTATGACCCAAATCTTTACTTACAACAAATAGACTACCAGCGTGGAGTAGATTATGGATATGAAGTAAACTATCTTTTATATAACTGGTTTGAATATTTTCAACAACGTAACAATCAGAAACTGCGATAATCGTATTTTTGCAGCGCTATGGAAAAATTCAAATCGCGCTGGGAAATCACAAAAGACTGGCAATTTATTCACGTTATACTGGGATTAATTGCCACTTTCATTTCGGCATTTTTGCTTGCAAAGGCTATTATTTCAAAATTTATAGAAGCAACTTCTACTACGTATCTAGTACTTCTTGTACTAGGAACACTTCTTCTCTCCTATCTCATCATTAAAATCACCCTGTGGTTATTTGCAAAATTATATGATAGATGGGGAGTAACATATCGCTGGGAACTTATTGCAATATTTCTTGCTTTTGCTGTAACTGGCTCAACAGCAGGCAGATTATCAAATCCGTTAATGGATTTGATAGGCTTAGGAAAAGATGTCACAAGCGGCTGGATCTATTGGCCTGTTAGAATCTTGTTAATTTTTCCTATTTATCAAGTGCTTTTAGTGATATTTGGTTGGTTATTTGGTCAGTATACATTCTTTAAAGCGTTTGCTACAAAGATGGTTTCGAGAATGGGATTAGGCTTTATATTCTCAAAGTAGATTTTGAAAGAACATAAATTACATACTTTTTATCGCGCAGCTGCATTACTTGTAATGTTTGCATTTATGCTGCCTGCGATTGTTTCTTTCATTCATAGTACAGAAAATCACACTCATTACGACACCTGTTCATTTGGTAATAAAACTCACGTACACGAGAAGAACCTTGATTGTGATCTAGGCGATCTTCATATTGTTAAAGTAGGAGTTTACGCTTTCGCGAAAGCGTATAGAACAATCACATTACCCAACTTAAAGGAAGTAGATGTTTTACCTAAAACATTTTACAAAAACATTGTCCTAAGTTCCTCAGACCGTGGACCACCGTTTTGTTAAGCATTGAATAACATTCAATAATTCGCAAAACAAATTTTATGAAATTTTATTTATGGCTTAGCATTGCCTTGCTGAGCATTACAGCTACAGCACAAGAATGCTCGTACACTTTATCTGGATACATTATAGATTTACACGATAATGAAGTGCTTCAAGAAGCAACCATTATTATAGTAGGTTCTGAGCGATCTGTGACAACAGATGCTCAAGGAAAATATGTGATTACAGATCTGTGTGAGGACCAGTATACACTACAGGTATCTCATCCTGCGTGTGAGACACAACTTGTAAAAGTAACTGTAAGCGGTAATACAACTCGTACTATTAATATGGAGCATCACCTAGAGTCTCTAGGCGATGTAGAGATTGTTGCACACGCTCATAAAAGTAAAAGCCGTACAGCAACAGAAAGTGTGGTAGACCACAACCTCTTAGAAAATAACAGCGCAGCATCACTAGGTGATGCGCTTAAAAACCTAAGTGGTGTTACCTCATTAAACACGGGTAACTCTGTTGTAAAGCCTGTGATACAGGGACTACACTCTAGTAGAGTAGTACTTATTACAGAAGGTACGAGATTACAAGATCAAGAATGGGGTGTAGAACACGCACCTAATATAGATGTAAATGCGGCTGGTGAAGTCACAGTTATTAAAGGAGCAGCAGGATTGCAATATGGTGGTGATGCTATAGGAGGCACCATTATCATAGAGCCAGAGCGGGTACCTGTAAAGGATACCCTTTTTGGAAGAACAATTATAACCGGAGCGACCAATGGTCGTGGAGGTTCTCTGACTACTTCTTTAATAAAATCATATAATAACGGCTGGTATGGAGGCATAAATGGAACTTTAAAACGCTTTGGGGATTTTGAAGCGCCAGATTATGTGCTAAGTAACACAGCTCTGTATGAGAGAGACCTTTCTGTACGTATAGGAGTTAATAAATATCGTTACGGTGTAGAGGCTAGCTACTCGATTTTTGACAAAGAATCTGGTATTTTACGCTCATCGCACGTAGGTAATGCTGCAGATCTCTCGGTTGCTATAAACAGCCAAGAGCCATTTGTGGTGGAGCCATTTACGTATGATATTAATGCCCCTAGACAGGAAGTAAAACATCAGATTGCAAAACTAAAGTCATTTTATCGCTTTGATAACTTTGGGAAGTTAAGTGCTCAGGTAGATTACCAGCGCAATAACAGACTTGAGTTTGACATACGTCGCGATAGCGATGACTTAAGACCATCTATTGATCTACAACTTGAAACTATAGGAGGAAAAATAGATTTTGACTACACGGCAGATAATACCATTACCGCAAAGGTGGGTATTTCTGGAAGATATCAAGATCACTTTCCCGATCCCGTTACCGGAGTGAGAAGACTAATACCAGATTACCAAGGTTATGACTTTGGTATTTATGCGTTAGGTTCTAAAGACTTTGGAAAATGGACTATAGAGGCAGGTGCAAGATATGATTACAACCGCATCAATGCAGAGAAGTTTTATATCACTAGCCTCTGGGAAGCCAGGGAATATGATGTAAACTTTGGTCAGTTTGTTGTTGAAGAATTTGAAAATCAAATATTTGTAAAACCAGAATTTGAGTATCATAATTTCTCAGCAACAGCTGGAGCCTCTTATGAGGTAAATGATGCGACTACAGTTTCCTTAAACTATGCAATGGCATCACGCTCGCCTAATGTATCAGAATTATTTTCTGATGGATTACACCAGAGTGCTGCCCGTCTAGAGCTAGGTGACCTAAGTTTTAATCAAGAAGTCGCAAATAAAATTTCATTAAATTTCACAAGATCTACAGACACTTGGAGTTTTACTATTGCTCCGTTTGCAAACTTTATAGAGGATTTTATCCTTATAGAGCCTACAGGCGTACAGCAAACCTTAAGAGGTAGTTTTCCTGTATGGGAGTATAGGCAGACACAAGCTAGACTGTTAGGTTTTGACATAGATAACAACGTTCAAGTAACAGATCGTTTTGAATTTTCTAACCAGTTTTCACTAGTAAAAGGAAAGGATGTAACCTTTGACAGAGCTTTAATCAATGTGCCTTCGGCAAGTACGCGTAACAGTGTTACGTATACAATGCCGTCTGTAAATAACTTGAAGCTGTCACTTGAGAGTAACTATGTATTTCGTCAAAATGAGTTTCCAGACACAAACTTTGACGTTTTTCTACCTGAGACTAACACAACAGAGTTAGTAGATATAAGCACACCTCCCGATGCGTATCATCTTCTCAACTTTAGAAGCTCTATTGATTTTGCAATAAATGATAAGAGCAATCTTAATGTAGGTCTTATGGTAAACAATCTATTTGACACCTCTTACAGGGAGTACTTAAATCGTCAGCGCTATTTTGCAGACGATCTAGGTAGAAATGTTTTATTACAACTTAAAATTAATTATTAAAATCACGCTTTCGCGAAAGCGTAATAACACACAAACAATGAAAAACTTTAGAAATTACACACTTATCGCCCTTACTGCCATTAGCCTTGCAGCTTGTTCTAGTGATGATGACGGAGATATTCCAGAAATAATCAACGAAGAAGAGGTAATAACAACCTTAAATCTTACACTACAGTCTGGCGCAGAAACGATCGTTCTTACATCACAAGATCTTGATGGAGATGGCCCTAATGCACCTACAATTACAGTCTCTGGCAACTTAGATGTAAGCACTGTTTATAACGGTACTGTAGAGTTTCTTAACGAAACAGAAAGCCCAGCAGAAGATATTACCGAAGAGGTAGAAGAAGAGGCAGATGAGCACCAAGTATTTTATACTCCAAGTGCAGGAGTAGATGCAGCGATTGCATACGGTAACTTTGATAGTGATAATAACCCACTTGGTACTGTAGTGACACTTACTACCGGAGCAACTGCTGGTACAGGTACACTTACAGTTACCCTACGTCACGAGCCTACTAAGCCTAACGATGGAACGTTAAGTGATGCTGGTGGAGAAACAGATATTCAAGTTACTTTTCCTGTTACTGTTGAGTAATGTAAAGTAAGTATACTTTTAATAATAAAAGGGATAGCGCTAGTGCGTTATCCCTTTTATTATTTTATGATGTATGTCCTACTGTTGTGGTGGTGCCTGTGCTCCTTCTTGTTCTGGTTTTTCAAAAAGACTCATTACTGCTCTTCCTAAAAACTCTGTTACATCACCTGCTATAAGTCCTTCTATACCGTATTGATTTACGGCAACATCTGCTGCTAGACCGTGAAAGTATACTCCCATCATCGCTGCCTCCATAGGGTGGTATCCTTGTGCTAGATGCCCTGTAATGACTCCTGTAAGCACATCTCCTGTTCCTGCTGTAGATAGACCTGGATTACCTGTAGTGTTAATATAAAGCTGCATATCATACACTGTGATGGTATGTGCACCTTTAATAACTATGATAACATTATGATTTTTTGCAAACTTTGCTGTTTTCTCTAGCTTATCAAAATCATCATCCCACTTCCCTACTAGTCTTTCTAACTCTCCTGGATGAGGTGTAAAAATTGATAATGGTGGTACCTGCTTCATAAGTGCAGGTCGTTTTGCTATTATATTTATAGCATCTGCATCAATAACTAGTGGTGCTTTTTGTGATTTTAAGAACGACTCCATTGCAGCAACAGTTTTCTCATCTGTTCCCATACCTGGGCCTATAGCAATAGCATTTGCCTCTGTCTGAAAATCTATTTCTTCAAACACTTTTCCATTATAATTATCGGTCTCTACCATTACTTCTGGCAATGCCGTTTGTAAAATAGGAACGCCTATTTGCGGTACATAAGCCGTCACAAGACCACTTCCCGCTCTTAACGCTGCCTTACTGGCAAGCTGTACTGCCCCCATTTTACCAAAACTTCCACCTATAATTAAACTATGCCCAAACATTCCTTTATGAGTATACTGCGAGCGACCTTTATACATTTGCTGTATTTCAGGTTTACTTATAAGCTTCACATCTGTAGGTGTGGTTGCTAGATACTCTGGGTCTAGACCTATATCAATAGTATCCCACATATTTATATACTTCCCTGTTTCTGGTAAAAAGAAAGCAAGCTTAGGAGACATAAAACTTAGTACAAAGGTGGAGTGCACAACAATATCATCCTTATCGAGACCTCTATCTCCATACATACCAGATGGTATATCTATAGATAAGGTATAGGCTTTAGACTCATTAATTTTTACAAAGAGTGCTTTTACCCAATCTTCTGGACATCTATTGAGTCCTATTCCAAAAATTCCATCTACCACAATATCTTGCGGACTTATCTCTGGGAAGTTTTCTACTCCCTTAATAATTTCTGGCCATTTTTTTACCTCATTTTTAAGAGCCTCATACGCCTTTAAAAAATCTGTAGATCGTTTATCACTACAATCTACTATGTACGTATCTACGTTATAGCCATTTTTAAGTAGTAACCTTGCTATAACTAAGGCATCTCCTCCATTATTACCTATACCACAAAAGACCTTTATAGGTACTGGTTGTCCTTGCAATCGTTTATGCATCCACTCATATACGTAACCGCCTGCACGTTCCATTAGGTTATAAGAAGGAATTCCCTCCTTCTCTATCGTTGCCTTATCTGCTTCATATATTTGCTTAGGACTAAAAATCTTCATAAGTATAGGTGTTAGTGAGTTTCTTTACTCACAATCATTAATATTAATAAGTCTATTATTGAAACAATGACAAGATGCTTAATCTATCACTAAATAGTTGTAAAAATCCTTTAGAAATTATCACATCTATAATAAAGTAGAGATAGCTTATGGTTATTTATGATATCCGTAAAACTAATATCGCATCATTGCTCGTTTAGGTAAAAGTAATACATTTACTTCATCACAAACAAGATGAACGAAGCACAAAACATAGCTACTTTTTACACTACCATTATTACTAATGGTACTATTACCCCTATGGGGTATTAATCTATATATCGTTTATCATATATTCCAGTTTCTTGGAATACTCTTCACACACACAATTTAATAGTAATCATCACTCTTTAGCCTTATAAGGAGGACAAAGCATTTACATATGCGTGTATTAAAATTTGGAGGCACTTCTGTAGGAAGTGTAGAAAACATAGAAAAAACAATTGCCATCGTGGCAAACCAGGCAGCTACAAGTCCGGTTGCTGTAGTGGTATCTGCCCTAGGTGGTGTAACAGACTTGCTACTTAAAGCCGGAGCACTAGCAGCTAGAAAAGAAGAGAGCTACAAAGATATTCTTAAAGAAATCTCTCAAAAGCATTTGTCATTTACTGAAACGCTTACTGGTGGTAACCAAGAGGCTCTCAAAGGGATTACTTTACAAATGTCACACCTAGAGGACTTACTTAAAGGTATCTATCTTATAAATGAACTCTCTCCAAAAACCTTAGATAAACTAGCCGTTTATGGCGAACTTACAAGTAGCTACATCATAGCCGCTGCATTTGAGTATAAAAGTATAGAGGCAAATCTCAAAGATAGCAGAGAGCTTATTATAACAGATGCAAACCACACAAAGGCGAGTGTGCTTTATGAGATTACAAACCAAAACATCACTACTCATTTTGCAGAAAAGAAAGCACAAATCACTGTTCTAGGCGGATTTATCGCACGTACAGAGGCAGGTGACACAAGCACACTAGGTCGTGGAGGATCAGACTTTACTGCAGCAATTATAGCAGCAGCCCTAGATGTAGAGCAACTAGAAATATGGACAGATGTAAGCGGTATGTTTTCGGCAAATCCAAAGCTGGTAAAACAGGCAAAACCCATACAAGAAATCTCGTACCACGAGGCTATGGAGTTATCACATTTTGGGGCAAAAGTACTCTACCCTCCTACTATTGTACCCGTATTGAGTAAAAACATACCTATCTATATTAAAAATACAATGGCTCCAGAAGAGCCCGGCACACGTATAGGTAATCAAGACATCGCACACCCCAACCCTATTAAAGGGATATCACACATAAGTGATGTAGCTTTATTAACTCTTGAGGGAGCAGGTATGGTAGGAATATCTGGTATCTCAAAACGTCTGTTTGAGGTACTATCGCAACAGCAAGTTAATATCATACTCATCACTCAAGCTTCTAGTGAGCACAGTATCTGTATAGGTGTGATGGAGGCAGGTGCTTTACGTGCAAAAACAGCGATAGAAACAGAGTTTGCTTACGAACTATCTTTGCATAAGATTGACCCAGTAATTGTTGAGACGTCTCTAGCAATTATCGCGCTTGTGGGTGAATCTATGAAAAGTCATCAAGGCATCTCAGGAAAGATGTTTTCTACCCTAGGTAGAAACAATGTAAACATACGCGCCATTGCACAAGGAGCGAGTGAGAAAAATATCTCTGCAGTAATTGCCGAGAAAGATGTAAAAAAAGCCTTAAACAGCTTGCACGAAGTGTTTTTTGAAGGTAACCGTAAGCAAATAAACCTATTTATAACGGGTGTAGGTAACGTAGGTGCAAAGCTTCTTGAGCAAATTAACAATCAAAAGCAATACCTTAAAGAGCAGCTCAACCTCAACATAAGAGTGCTAGGACTTTCTAACAGTCGCAAGATGCTCGTATCGCAAGATCCTATAGATCTCAATAACTGGGAAGCACAACTAGATGGAGGAGAAAAAGCAGATATTTTACGCTTTCGCGAAAGCGTAATAAACCTCAACCAGCGCAACTCAGTTTTTGTAGACATCACCGCAAATGAACCTGTGGCAATGGCATATGAGGAATACTTAAGAAATAGCATTGCCGTGGTTGCTTGTAACAAAATAGCCGCCGCAGGTAAGCAAGAGTATTATGCAAATCTCAAAAGGCTTAGCCGCAAGTACAACGCTCCATTTAAGTTTGAGACTAATGTGGGCGCAGGACTGCCTATAATAGACACCTTACAAAACCTTATTGCCTCTGGTGATAGAATTACTAAGGTGCAGGCTGTACTCTCGGGAAGCTTAAACTTTGTTTTTAACAACTTTAAAAGTGGTGGCAGCTTTTATGATGTGGTACAACAAGCCAAAGAAGAAGGTTATACAGAGCCAGACCCACGTATAGATTTAAGTGGTGTAGATGTGGCACGTAAAATTCTTATACTAGCTAGAGAAAGTGGTCTTGAGCTAGAGTTAGAAGATATTGTAAACACACCTTTTTTAACCAAAAACAATCTCGAAAGCAAAGACGTTCCTCACTTCTTTGAAACACTTAAAGAAGATGCAGCACACTTTGAAAAACTAGTTGCCGATACTACAGCAGCAGGAAAACGCCTTAAGTATGTAGCCCAGCTAGATAATGGTAAAGCAAGCGTAGGCTTACAGTCTGTAGGCGCAGACAGTCCGTTTTACAACCTTGAAGGGTCAGATAATATTGTTTTATTTTACACAGCACGTTATCCAGAGCAACCGCTTATTGTAAAAGGTGCAGGTGCAGGAGGAGATGTTACTGCCAGCGGACTCTTCAGCGATATAATAAGACTTAGATAATTTTAATATGTCTCAACAAACACATAAAGAAAGCCCTAAAACGCGTGATGAGGTACGTATTTTTTGCCCCGCAACTGTTGCAAACGTAAACTGCGGTTTTGATTCGCTAGGTTTTGCCCTTGAGGGCATAGGTGATGAGATGGTGTTTAAAAAAACTACCGGTAAGGGCGTTACTATCACAAAAATTACGGGTGATGATTTACCTATGGAGGCACATAATAATGTAGCCGGCGTGGCAGGTAATGCAATGCTAGAAGCCATACAAGCAGATTTTGGCGTAGCTATAGAAATTCATAAAAAAATACGATGTGGTTCTGGTATAGGCAGCAGCAGTGCAAGCGCGGCTGGTGCTGTTTACGGCATTAATCAATTACTTGATGAGCCATTATCTAATCTTGAACTCACTCGCTATGCAATGAAGGGTGAAGCACTTGCAAGTGGTAATGAACACGCAGATAATGTGGCTCCTTGTATTTATGGAGGTACAACGCTGGTTACCGGCTACTCTCCTCTTAAAATTATAGCGCTCCCACCTATGGAAACGGTATACGTAGGTATACTACACCCGCATATTACTATAAAAACCAAAGAAGCAAGGGAGATTTTACCCAAAACGGTACCTCTTGCAGATGCCATTAAGCAATCGCAACATCTAGCCGGTTTTGTCGCTTCACTGTATGAATGGGATAAAGAACTTTTTACAGAGAGTATACAAGATGTTCTTGTAGAGCCCCACCGCAAGCAATTGATTCCGCATTTTGATGAGATACGCACTATTTCTAAAGAGAACCAATGCATTGCCTTTGGCATATCTGGTAGTGGGCCTAGTATGTTTTGTCTCGCTTTCGCGAAAGCGCATATAGACTCATATCTAGCTAAGAGTGTAGCCTTATATCAAGAAAACGGTCTCCAAGTAGACAGCTACTCCAGCCGAATTTCTGGCACGGGTTGCCATATCATATAATACAATAAAAAATGCCGAGCAATTGCCCGGCATTTTTCTTTGGTTGGATTGTGAAGGTAATTAATTATTCATTCTGACCATACTTCTCTGCATATCGCTTTGCAAGCTTAGTCTGGTGTGATTCTAAACTAATATCACGACCTTGTATAAAGGCTCTAGATAGATTGTTACCTCTCATATCTAACGCATTGTCATCACTTATAAAAAGTGTCGCATCTTTACCAGGCGCTAGCGTACCAGTTGTAGAAGCTATCCCCATAATCTTAGCAGGATTTAAAGTAATCATTTTAAGCGCGTCTTCATCGCTTAACCCAAATTGTGTTACTTGACCTGCATAAAAAGGCAAATTACGCACTTGCCAGTACTCTGCATCATAGCCTAAGGCTACAGTGACACCTGCATCTGTAAGTAACTTTGGTAATTTATAAGGTAGGTCATAATCGTGATCTTCCATAGATGGTAGTCCTTGTACACGTTGTAGTATCACAGGTATGTTTGCCTTAGCTAGTTCTTCTGCTACTTTATAAGATTGATATCCTCCTACAAGCACTACATTAGTAAGTTGCATCTCTTTGGCAAATGCTATCACATCAAGAATTTGCTTTTGGTCATTTGCACTTATATATACTTTTTGAGTACCGTTAAAGACATTCTTCATCGCATCAAAAGGTAAGTTTTTAGTTCCCTTAGCTTTACTGTAAGCTCTTGAGTTGTTAAAAAACACTTTAATCTTATTTATATCCTCTTTATACGACTTGTTAGGCTTGTAACCAGGCTCCTCACCTAGCCACCATCTACCACGACGCATTGTACGAGGCCAGTCCATAAAGATACCTTCATCTGTTTTATAAGCTGCATCTTCCCAGTTCCAAGCATCTAGTTGCACTACAGAAGAGGCTCCAGAGATGGTTCCTCCTACAGGTCTAATTTGTGCCATAAGCACTCCGTTAGGACGCATAGACTCTACAACCTTAGACTCTGCATTATAAGCAATGATACCACGTACGTGTGGGATCATCTCTCCTATCTCATCATCATCATTAGATTGTCTTACTGCGCCTACCTCTACAAGGCCTAGCGTTGTATTTGTTGCTATAAAACCAGGGTATACGTGTTTACCTGTGGCATTTATCACTGTTCCCTTTGTGGCGCTTCCTCCACTTTGAATTGTAGATATTTTACCATTTTCAAAAACGATAGTGGCATTATCTATTACGGTCCCATCACCTACGTGCGCTGTAACTCCCGTTATTGTATAAGCAGTTGCTTGAGCTGGTGCAGGTGTTTGTTGTGCATTTGTTGTTGCTCCTAAAAGGAAAACAACGGCTACTAGTAATTGTTGTAGTGTTTTCATCTTAGTAAATTGTTTGTTCTGTATCACAATGCATACGTTGTTTTTCTTTCTTTCTTGCCGGTTGTGTTTTTAAGCCTTTGTTCTTTTCTGCAAGCATCATTGCAGTAAGTTGTGCTTTTTCTTTTTGTACCGTTGCGCGTAGTTCCTTATCCTTTTCTATATCAAAGAATACTTTTCCTTCTATTATCGTTTTCTCTGCTCTAGCTTTTATACTAAGTGGGTGATCTGACCATATAACGACATCTCCATCCTTACCAGGTTTAAGACTTCCTGCACGATCATCCATATGTAAAAGCTTTGCTGGATTTAATGTGACCATTTTCCAAGCGTCCTCTTCTTCAATACCTCCGTACTTATAGATTTTTGCAGCTTCTTGATTAAGACGTCTTGACATCTCCCCATCATCTGAGTTAATGGCTACTGTAACTCCTGCTCTGTGCATAATAGCAGCATTATAAGGAATCGCATCGTTTACCTCATATTTATAAGCCCACCAGTCTGAGAAAGTAGATCCTCCTACGCCGTGCTTTGCCATTTTATCTGCAACCTTATAACCTTCTAGTATGTGTGTAAAGGTGTTTACATTGAAACCAAACTGCTCTGCCACCTTCATTGTCATATTGATCTCGCTCTGTACATATGAGTGACAAGAGATAAGACGCTCCATATTAAGAATGTCAACTATAGTTTCCATTTCCTCATCTACACGATACGGTTGTCCGCTATTCTTCTTTGCTTCATATTCTTTACCTCTTGTAAAGTAGTCTACAAAAACCTGCTCTACTCCCATTCTTGTTTGAGGGAATCTTGAGTAGCTATTCCAGTTTGCTTGTTTTACGTTTTCACCTAAGGCAAACTTGATAAACTTCTTGTCCTTAATTACCATTTCATCTATAGGTGCTCCCCACTTAAGCTTCATCACTGCGCTCTGTCCACCTATTGGGTTTGCAGACCCGTGTAGTAACTGGATGGCCGTTACTCCACCAGCTAGGTTACGATAAATATCAGAATCATCTGGATTAACTACATCACTCATACGCACCTCTGCTGTAGAGTTATGACCAGACTCGTTTATTGCAAAAGCAGCAATATGCGAGTGCTCATCTATGATACCAGAAGTAACGTGCTTACCTGTACCATCTACTACCATCGCTCCTCGCGCTGATATATTTTTTCCTACTGCACTTATTTTTCCATCTTTTATTAAGACATCTGCATTTTCAAGAATACCCTCTGCCTCATTTGTCCAGACTGTTGCGTTTGTGATTAAAATATCTTGTTGCTTAGGACGTGTCTCATAACCAAAAGCCATATTAGGAAAGGTAAGTGGCATAACATCTAGGGTTTTATCACCACCTTTTTTATCATCCTTAGCTTCACTTGCCTCTAAAGCTGTCTTTCTAGAGGTAAAGTTCTTTTCTGTTCCATCTGCAAGAATTGCTTTACCATTAAGACCATTTGCATCTGCTCTAGCAACGAGTCTTATAAACTTACCTTCGGCTTCTTTAAAAGTAACTGTAGCCCAGTCTTGTTTATAAGCAAACTCGCTCTTTACTTCTTCTCCTCCTTTTTTCAAAGTTGCTTTTGCCTTTTCGGTTGAGTTTTTTACTTCTAGATTATAAGTCGCACCGTTAAGGTTAATTGCATAGTTGCCATCTATGTTTACTGTAGTCATATCTTTAACTACATTTTTATTACCCTGAATCCAGTGCTCAAATAATTTTGTGTCTTTTTCAAACACCTCTCCAGAAGTAATCATAAAGTTTGCCCACGCTCCATTTTTAAGAACACCTATCTCACCGCTCTTACCTACCATTTGTGCTGGTATCGTAGTAAGTGCTTCTAGCGCACGCTCTTTAGAAAGACCATAAGTAATCGCCTTCATAAGGTGCTTTTTAAAATCCTTTGGTGATTTATGTTTAAATGTAGTTAGTGCAAATGTCACTCCAGCATCTTGTAATGCCTTAGGGTTTGTAGGCGCTTGGTTCCAGTGTTTCATATCAGACAGCGCTACATATTCGGCTGCATATGGATCTTCCATATCATAAGCATCTGGAAATTTAAGTGGCAAAATCATTTTACGATTCATTGCTTGCACCTCACCTATACGCTTATACTCGTCTCCGCCTGCTACTATTACGTAGTCTATCCCAAATTGATCTCCTAGCTTATCTATACGTAAGTCGTCATAAAGCCCATCACCTTCAAAAAATTGCGGTAAGGTTTCATTTCGCGTAAGCGCTTCAAGAGACATATCTTTTGTATCTACATTTCCTTTCTCATACCAGTCTAGGTCGTGTTGTACTTGACGTAGTAAGGCTGTAGCTCCCATTTTTGAAGAAGGGTATGCTTGTCGAGAAGTAACGCTCTTGTCAAAAGAAAAATATTGAGCGAGACGCTCCTCCATCACTCGGTTTGCCGTATTACCATCATTGTTAAGAGCAATAAGTGCTCCCGTACCACGAGCAATACCATCGTGTTGTAAAGTTGCTACTACGCCAAAACCTGCGTTTATATATTCGGTAGCTTTCTTTTTATCATACTCAAAGTCGTCATAGCCATTTTGTTCTGAGAGAATATGATCGTTCCAGTATCCTCCCTCTCTCGAGTTATCATATTGAGAAGCACGACCAGAACCTCCAGCCCTCTTAGGCTTTGCTATACCAAAGTTTGTATAGATATCTACAAAAGATGGATAGATGTGTTTACCACCTAGATCAACCACAACAGCGTTTGCCGGGTACTTAGATGACTTACCTACAGACACCACTCTACCATTTTGTACCACTAGGGTACCTTTCTTAATGGTTTCGCTTGGTGAACTGTGTATTGTGGCGTTTGTAAACACCGTGTAGTTTTCATTTTTGGACTTAACTCCAGCATTTGCCGGAAAGTAATCTTGCGCATACATTGTAAATGAGCAAGTTACCAGCCCTAAGACAAGTAGTTTTTTAAAGAACATATTTAGATTGTAAATTATTTAGTTCTTAAAGATAACTACCTTGTTAAGCAAGCGTTAAGGTTTAATAAATATTTAAGAGACTTTTAACATCAAAAAGTCTCTGGGAACTGCTTGTCATAGTTCACCAGTAATGCAACCATATAACTGTAACTTTCTAAACCACCCGGCTGGTTATTTGCCTTAAGGTAGTTACTATAGAAGAGATCAAATAAAGGCTCAAGCGGGTTATCCATCTCATCCCAAAAATCTCTAGACATTTGATATTGGGCAAGTATACCAGGATGTACCTTACTTTTTAATAAATCGCCTAGCTCTTTGTCTCGGCGGTACACATCATTTAAGCAATACCTAAGCGCAAAAATACTTCCCGAGTATTGAAAATGTACGTCCTCATTATTAAGCGTAGCCATAACTGCCATAAAGTTTGCTTCATTTTCTTTAGCAAACCCTAGCTGGTGCGCTTGCTCGTGACAAGATATAACAGGCCACCTGTGAGCGGGTACCATCCCATTTATTTGTGCCTCATTTGTGATGGGGTTGAGATAGCCACTATATCCCATAACAGATAGTGGATATCGCAATAATGAGTTTTTTATACTTTTAGGAGGGTATTGCAAGGAAGGAAACTTCTGTTGTAAAGCTTCATAACCGTTGAGGGTTTGATTAAATATTTCCGCTTTCGCGAAAGCGTAATTAACCACCGCACTATCATTTACAGCAAGTGCCGTGTGTAATCTATTGCTATTATTAAGAAGTTTTTCTGTAAGTGACACAAGCTCTTGTGTGGTATACTCATTATCTATAGACAAGGATTTGTGTAGTGGTAAGCGGTAATAATTCATCCCCCAAAGCAGGTGAAAGGCAAAATATACAATAGAAAGCATCGCAAGGGTACGTAGTAAGAACGACTTGATGGTCTTAAATCTATTTCTTACCAAGATTACAATCTCACGCACCGCAAGCACAATTAAAACTGCATACATAATATCTCCAAAGGAGAACGGTAACCACCCAAAAGCATATCTAAAACCTTTTGAAATCACAGGGTATATCCCATTACTGTACCACTGCTCTACAGCTTGTGGATATAAAGCTAGTAGTCGTACAACGAGCATTTGTACAAATAATAGTAATCCAATTATGAGCGTTATGCGATTCTTTTTCAAGCGATATGATTTAAATTACGACACAATTTACAATGTGTGTTTAACAAAGTTGACTTAAAAATTACAATTCAAATTGTTTCTAGTCGTATTTTAGTAAAAAAATTATAGTTAATGGATTCTATTTTATCATTCTTAGGTGCTATTTCTTGGTGGATGTGGCTCATACTCGTTGTACTACTTGTAGCTATTTATGACACCTTTATACAGAAGAAGCATATCATTTTAAAAAACTTCCCAGTAGTAGGGCACTTTAGATATATGTTAGAAAGTATAGGTCCAGAGCTACGCCAGTATATTGTGGCAAATAATCGTGAGGAACTACCCTTTAACCGTATAGAACGCGGGTGGATTTATGCCTCTGCAAAAAATGAAAATAACTACGAAGGTTTCGGTACAGACCGTGATATTAACCAGTCTCATTACATTTTTATAAACAATGCGATGATGCCTTACAAGGTAGAAAAGGATCATCCCAATGCAAAAGATCCATACTTCCTAGCGTGTGCAAAAGTAATGGGCGCAGGAAGAAGAGCCCGTCCTTACAGACCTGGCTCTATTATAAATGTGAGTGCAATGAGTTTTGGTAGTCTTTCGGCAAAAGCTATAGAGTCTCTTAATCGAGGTTGTGCAAAGGCTTATGCATATCATAATACTGGTGAGGGTGGGTTATCTCCATATCACAAAAAAGGCGGTGATGTTGTCTTTCACTTTGGTACAGGATATTTTGGTGTGAGAAGTGAGGAAGGTGGTTTCTCAATGCCTAAAATGAAGGAACTAGTTTCAGAAAATCCGCAGGTGCGTGCCATAGAGGTAAAACTCTCTCAAGGTGCAAAGCCAGGAAAAGGAGGCGTTTTACCAGGATCTAAAATCACAAAAGAAATCGCAGAGATACGCGGGGTAAAACAAGGCGAAGACGTCTTATCACCTCCTAATCATAAAGCATTCTCAAACGTGCCAGAACTTGTAGATTTTGTAGAAGATATCGCTGCAGAGACTGGATTACCTGTAGGTATTAAAGCTGCAATAGGTAAACTTGATGCCTGGAGAGAGCTTGCTCAAATTATGGCAAGCACTGGCAAGGGGCCAGACTTTATCACTGTAGATGGTGGTGAAGGTGGTACGGGAGCTGCACCACCTAGTTTTGCAGACCACGTGGCACTGCCTTGGGTATATGGTTTTTCTGATATTTATAAAATCTTTAAAGAATATAAACTCACAGATCGTGTCGTTTTTATAGGTTCTGGTAAGCTAGGCTTCCCAGCAAAGGCTGCAATGGCATTTGCTATGGGCGTAGATTGTATAAACGTAGCACGTGAGGCAATGCTTGCTGTGGGTTGTATACAAGCTAAGGTATGTCACAATAACACCTGTCCTACTGGTGTTGCTACACAAAACAAGTGGCTGCAGCGTGGTATTAACATAGAAGATAAAGCAGAGCGCACACACTACTACTTTAAAAACTTTAAAAAAGAATTACTAGAGATTACTCGTGCCTGTGGTTATGAGCACCCAGCCCAACTCACAATGGATGATGTAGATATCAACCTAGGTGATAAAAACCTAACGCAAACCCTAGCAGATGTTTATGGTTACAACAAAGTTGCTGTTCCTTTTAAAAGTACAAAAGCACTTATGAAGTGTCCAGACCTAGGTGGAAACTACAATAAAAAAGAAGTAGCCAAAGAAATAGATATGGATGACGTGCGTTATTAACGTCTCTCTATAAATTGTACATACTAAAAATAGTATACCCTAGTTATAAAGATAACCAGCTTTAAACCCAATACAACCAATGACTCAAGACCTAACAAACCTTGCTTTTAACCTTCTTCCAGCCATAGTTGTAGCGCTACTAGCCTACTACTTCTTTAACCAGTTTACAAAAGAACAAGAAGGGCGACGTCGTTTTTTATTACATAAGGACAATCAGGCAAACGCGCTACCACAAAAACTACAAGCCTACGAGCGTCTTACACTATTTTTAGAGCGTATCTCCCCTGGCAAACTAGTTACACGTGTAAAACCGTATAATGATGATCCTAACGATTATGAAGCCTTGTTATTACGCACGATTAATGAGGAGTTTGAGCATAACTTATCACAACAAATCTATGTTACTCAAGAATGTTGGAACGTGGTACGCACTTCAAAAAGTAGTACCGCTGCCATCATACGTAAAACCAATATGAGTAATAAAGTAGAAACAAGCGACCAACTGCGTGAGACCTTACTGCGCGACCTTATGGACAATGTATCACCTAGCGAGACAGCCCTACAATTTATAAAGCAAGAGGTACGTGAGATAATTTAATTATAGTACTTCTATTCGTTTGAGATAAGCTATTTCTTTTTCAGTAAGAGAGCTGGTAAGTTCTTTTACAACAGCAAGATTTTTAGGGTTTTTAAGCTGCTCTTTGAGTAGTTTTCTTGCGCTTTCGCGAAAGCGCCATACGTGATGCACACTCGCCTCTACAAGTGATTGTAAGCTTTCCTTTTCAAAAGAGTCTAGCTGGCGCAGGTAGTTAAAGGCGTTTTGTCGCAACTGGTAAGGTTGTTCTGGTTGTGTGTAGCTTATGAGTTCTTGATATCGACCAAAAGATTGTGACGGCTTATACTCTGGTGTTGCAAGTGATAGTGCAAGCCACAAGGTACGTAAGTTCCCGTCTTGAAACCCAAACTGCCCATCCATCATATCAAGCACCTTGCGTTGTGAGGCAGGATCATTGCGCTGCTGGTGGTACACCCATAATTTAATCATTGCCTGCTCGCGGGTGACATAGCTATCATCTTTAAGCAACTTGTAAAAATCTGTAGCAAGTGATTGGGGTACATTTTCTAGCGATGTAGCTACAGCCTGACGTATAAAGACGTTATCAGAACTTATAGCTTGTTTAAAAACAGGCAGTGTCGCGTTTATAGATTCTTGAGCCGCTTGGTATATCGCCTCTTGCCCTAGGTAGTCGTTACCAGAGGCTACAGCATCCATAAGTTGTGTAAACTTATTTGATAACGGAGCTTCTCTACCTGACTGTAATCTAAAGTACTGTTGCATAAATTCGCTCTTTTTAAGCGACTGTAAGGCATCTTCTGCTTGAAAAGCAGTCTGGTATAGCCAGTTCTTCTTAAAGTCTGTGAGATCTACGGTAGCTAGCGCCTCAACCTCGGTCATAAAATCTTCTGTAGTTACATTTTTATATGCATACTTTTTAAGATAATTCTGCACAGCGAGATCAAAGGTGTTTGCCCCTACTCGCTCTCGTAATATGTGTATTGCCCAAGCACCTTTTTGATAATAGGTAAGACTACTTCCTCCAGAAGCAACAAGCTTTTGCCCCTTCCCTTGATCGCTTAAAGCTCGTAACTGCTCTGCAGTTTCAAAGAGTTTAAAGTAAAAATAGTCCTCTCCAAAGATCTCTCGTTCGGCGAGAAGTGCATAGTAAGTGGCAAATCCCTCCTGTAGCCAGTGGTGCTCACTTTTAGTCTCTGTCACAAGATCTCCAAACCACTGGTGTGCAAGCTCGTGTGCATTTACGTTTACATAATTACGATCGGTAAATCCTATTCCATCTACCATAAAATCGTCAGAAAAGATGGTGCAACTCGCATTCTCCATACCTGCATACAAGAAGTCTTTTACAGGTACTTGCTTATAGACCTTAAAAGGAAACGGCACGCCTATTTTACGTTCTAAAAAGTCAAAAACCTCCTTGGAGTATCTATAAGTAGCTTCTACCTGCAAAGAGTCTTCTGGATAATAGTAATACTCTAAAGGTACACCAGACGAAGCCGTAGCTGTTTTTACATCATAATTTCCCACCACAAGTGCCACGAGATAGCTTGCTATAGGCTTTTCCATATCAAATTCTGAAATTAACACGTTATAATCTTTTAATGTTTTTGCAGCTACGCCATTTGCAATAACTGTATGCCTATTGTGTCCCGTCACCTTAAAATCATATATGATTTTATCATTCATATCATCTATACTAGGCAACCAGTGTGAGGTATACTTACCTTGACCTTGCGTCCAGAACTGCTCACTCCCGTTATTATTTACAAAATATGCGGCCTGTGTAGGCTGCACTGAGTAGTCAAAAGTGGCTTTATAGGTCACCCCAGCCTTAAACGTCCCATTAAAGACTATGGTGGTATCTGTTGCACTTATGGCAAATGTGGGTGTTTTATCTACGAGCTGCATCGCCTTTCCATCCATCACAACTTGATTTACGTCTTGTAATGCGGTAAAGGTTGTAGTCACTTTTCCTAAAACAGAATTTGTGTCAAAATCAAGCGATAAGGAAGCGGTAACTTGCTTAAAATCTATGGTTTTGGTTTGAGCAGATATTTCTTGGGTATACGCTTTCGCGAAAGCGGACAACGATATAATAGCGAGCAATAGGTATTTCATATACTCAAAATAACAACTTTTGAGCCAGTATCTTTTATACAGGCATTCGAAAATTTGAGTTAAAGGCTTATTTTTACTTTTAATGAATCCCACATTTTTACAAACTCCCATAGATTACCTTAAAGGCGTAGGTCCTAACAGAGCAGACTTATTGCGGTCTGAGCTGGGTATACACACCTTTCAGGACCTAATGCATCTTTTCCCGCACAGATATATTGATAAAACGCGCTATTATAAAATAAGCGAGCTTGAGCGTAGCAATGCAGAGGTGCAGATTATAGGGAAGTTTACCAGTATGAAGATGATAGAGGGCAAAGGTCGCAGGCTTGTGGCAACCTTTAGAGATGATGGTGGACAGATGGAGTTAGTATGGTTTAGAGGTCATAAATGGATCAAGGAGGGTATCAAGATGAATACGCCTTATGTAATTTTTGGAAAATGTAATTATTACAACGGCAAATTCTCGATGCCACATCCAGAGATGGAACTGCTTTCTGAGCACGAAAAAAGTATACGATCTGCAATGCAACCCGTGTACCCATCTACCGAAAAATTATCTAATCGTGGCATCACAAACAAGGTGGTAAATGGAGTGATGCAAACCCTCTTTATGGAGGCAAAAAATCACCTCTTTGAGAGCCTCTCAAAACCCCTTGTTACAGAGCTCAAATTAATGCCAAAAAGAGAGGCACTTTTAAACGTTCATTTTCCGCAATCTCAAGAGCATCTTGCACGTGCTCAATACCGATTAAAATTTGAAGAATTTTTTTATATCCAGCTACAACTTGCCTTTAAAAATGTAAACCATAAAACTAAAATAAAGGGGTATCCCTTTGAGAAAGTTGGTCCCATTTTTACAGAGTTTTATAATGACCATTTACCCTTTGAGTTGACCGGTGCACAAAAACGTGTTCTTAAAGAAATACGTCACGACCTAGGTACAAATGCGCAAATGAACAGGCTTTTACAGGGAGATGTGGGTTCTGGTAAGACCATAGTAGCGCTTATGTCAATGTTAATGGCACTTGACAACGGTTTTCAGGCTTGTTTAATGGCGCCTACTGCCATCCTGGCAGTGCAACACTATCAAGGATTATTAGATTTATGTAAAGAACTGAATACCAGTATTTCATTACTTCAAGGTTCAACCAAAGCTTCAGAACGTAAAATCATACACGAGCAGCTAGAAAATGGTGAGCTAGACATCCTTATAGGTACACACGCTCTACTAGAAGACAAGGTAAAATTTAAGAATCTTGGGCTCGCAGTGATAGATGAGCAACACCGTTTTGGGGTAAAGCAACGCAGCAAGTTATGGCACAAAAATGAGTACCCACCACACGTACTTGTGATGACCGCCACCCCTATCCCCCGCACCCTTGCGATGACTGTTTACGGTGATCTAGATGTGAGTGTAATTGACGAGTTACCACCGGGCAGAAAAGCCATAAAAACGGTGCATAGATATGACGCAAATAGACTCAAAGTTTTTAAGTTTATTAGGGACGAAATTGCCCTAGGTAGACAGGTCTATATTGTATACCCATTAATACAAGAATCTGAGGCGATGGATTACAAAGATTTGATGGATGGCTACGAGAGTATTTCTCGTGAATTTCCGATGCCAGAATATCAGATTTCTATCGTGCACGGAAAGATGAAACCAGACGATAAAGAGATTGAAATGAATCGCTTTATAAAAGGTGAAACTCAAATTATGGTCGCCACAACCGTAATAGAAGTTGGCGTAAATGTTCCTAACGCTTCTGTAATGATTATTGAGAGTGCAGAGCGTTTTGGGTTAAGCCAGTTACACCAGCTGCGTGGTCGTGTAGGTCGGGGTGCAGAGCAAAGCTATTGCATCCTTATGACCAGTCACAAACTCTCTAGCGATAGTAAAGTGCGCCTAGAGACAATGACACGTACAAATGATGGCTTTGAAATAGCAGAGGTAGATCTAAAGCTGCGAGGCCCAGGCGACATTACAGGAACCCAGCAAAGTGGCGCGCTCAACCTTAAAATAGCAGATATTATACGTGACAATGACATTCTAAAAGTAGCCAGAAGCTACGCCTGGCAACTGGTAAAAGACGATCCTAAGTTTGAGAAAGAAGAAAACCAGATCATACGCTTTATGTATGCCCAGATGATGAAGTTTAAGAATATCTGGAGTTATATCTCTTGATTACTCTAAAAGCAACACCGTTACAAAATCATTAAAATCTTTTTCAAACTCAAGATACTTCTCCTCTGTCGCTTTACCGTTATACCCAGTATGTATGCGCCTCACAGCGCCTTTTTTATCTATATAAATTGTAGTTGGGTATGAAAGAACGTGATTAAGCATAGGCAATGTTTTTGCAGCAGCAGCCTTGTCTGCTCCTTGCCCATACTGCGCTAAGAGCACCGGATAAGGAAGCTCTAACCTGTCTTTAAGGCGTTTTATACTGTTGCGCGCAGCCTCTTCTGTTTTTGCATATTCATAAGCCAGACCTATGACTGCAAGATCTTTTGATGGATTGCATTTGAGATAATCCCTATAAAACTTAGACTCCTCTATACAGTTAGGACACCAAGAGCCCAATATCTGCACAAGCACGACTTTATTTTTAAATCGCTCATCTTGCAGAGAAATGATATTCCCGCTTTCATCTGGAAAGGCAAAGTCAACACGATCATAGCCTTCTTTGAGATATGTAAGATTCTTTGCATCTGGCAACTCATAAGTGTCGTTACGTTTTGCTACAAAAGGCTCTTTCCAATGATTACCACTATAAAAATCACCTTGCATCGTACTACCTGTTACGGTAGCCACAAATAGAAAAGCGTGTGCCCCGTCAAAGGTAGAGAGACGCATCTCATCACCATTAATCCTACCCTCTAGATACCTATAATCTCCGGTGGTTGTTCTAAAAGTACCTGTTACAACAGCTCCCGTACGCTTAAACATACCCTTTGCAATGTAACGATCTTCTTCACTCTCTGGGCTAAAAACTGTTTCCCAACTACCTGTCACATTCACATACGGCAGCTTATCATCTTCTTGAGCATACTTAGTAATAAAACGTACTGAGTCTCCATACACCATCTTAAAAGGGACTATGCGATCAAGACTGGGCTTTATAAAATTACCCGTTATTAGGTTTCCGCTTTCGCGAAAGCGTCCAGAAAAATATCCCTCAAAAACTGGAGTTTGAATACGTACACTATCACCCGTAATCGTTATTTCATCTACCAGAATGCGCTCTTTGGCATTATGTATAGCAAGTGTCCCGTCTTCAAAAGACTCAAAGACAAAAGGTAACTCCTCATTGTCTTGAACTGCTAGTGTAGCACGCCACACACCTTCTTTAATACCTTTATTTACTGGCGAATGGACGTCTTTTTTACAAGAAAAGAAACTAGCCAAAACTAAAATGATCAATATTTTATTCATAAAACAAAGTTATAGTAACCGCAACTTTTAAAAAGATGTAACAATGACTTTATTACGCAAGTGCAAAATATGCGGTTGTAAGTAATGAAATGGGGATATATACGCTTTCGCGAAAGCGTAAAAAACTACACAGATACTCTCTCTTCTCCTTTGCCTACTTGCTTACTTATCCTATATTTGCCTACTTCAAAAAGCTCCATTTTTATGAAAATTTCTTACAACTGGTTAAAGCAGTTTATTGATATAGATTGGGATGCCGAAAAAACTGGCGAACTCCTAACAGACCTAGGTCTAGAGATAGAAGGTATAGATACATACCAAAGTGTAAAAGGCGGTCTAGAAGGGATTGTAATAGGTCACGTGCTTACCTGCGAGCAACACAGCAATGCAGACAAGCTTAAAGTAACTACGGTAGACATAGGTGCTGAGGCTCCAGTACAGATAGTTTGTGGTGCGCCAAATGTAGCTGCAGGTCAAAAAGTACCAGTTGCAACTATAGGCACTACACTATACACAGAAGAAGGTGAAGCGTGGAAAATTAAGAAAGGAAAAATACGTGGTGAGGAATCTCACGGTATGATCTGTGCAGAAGATGAGCTAGGCCTAGGTAAGAGTCACGACGGTATTATGATACTAGACGAGGCACTTGTACCAGGAACACCAGCTGCTCAAGTTTTTGAAATAGAAAATGATCAAGTTTTTGAAATAGGTCTTACGCCTAACCGTGCAGATGCTATGAGTCACTGGGGTGTTGCCCGTGATCTTAAAGCTGGATTGTTACAAAAAGAGATAAACAAAGGACTTATCACTCCATCTACCTCTTCTTTTAAAATAGAAAAGCGTGTACACAAAATAGATGTAGATGTACTAGACTCAGAAAAAGCACCACGCTACGCGGGAGTTGTGATAAGCGGTCTTAAGGTAGAAGACTCGCCAGAGTGGTTACAACACAGACTTAAAGCTATAGGCCTCTCGCCTATTAATAATATTGTAGATGCGACTAATTATGTACTTCACGAACTAGGGCAACCGCTACACGCCTTTGACCTTAGTAAAATCACTGGAGAAAAGATTGAAGTACGCACACTAGAAGCTGGAACAAAGTTTACGACACTAGATGGTGTAGAGCGTGAACTACACGGAGATGATCTTATGATCTGTGATGCAGAGAAGCCTATGTGTATTGCCGGAGTTTTTGGCGGTTTACATAGTGGCGTTTCAGAAAATACAAATGCCATCTTTTTAGAAAGCGCTTACTTTAACCCTGTGGCTGTGCGTAAAACAGCAAAGCGCCACGGGCTTAATACAGACGCATCTTTTCGTTTTGAGAGAGGTATAGATCCTAATATTACTGAGTATGCACTTACAAGAGCTGCTATACTTATTATGGAGATTGCCGGTGGAGAGATTACAAGCGAGATAGTAGACATCTACCCTAAAAAGATAGAAGACCAGCAGGTGTTCTTAAACTTTGATAATACTACAAAACTTATAGGCCAAGAATTACCTCGTGAGGTGATTAAAGAAATTTTAATGTCACTAGATATTAAAATTAACAACGTGACAGAAAGCGGTATAGGTATGACCATACCAGCTTTTAGAAATGATGTGACGAGAGAGGCAGATGTTATAGAAGAGATACTACGTGTATACGGTTATAACAACATCTCTTTTGGCAACAAGCTTAATGCTACCGTATCATCTACCTCAAAATTTGATGATCACAGAGTAAGTGATGTAGTGGGTAATCAACTCGCGGCACAAGGCTTCTATGAGATGATGGCAAACAGCCTTACCACTCCAGCCTACACAACACTCTCTGAAAATCTTAAAGATGCATACAATGTAGAGATGCTTAACCCGCTAGGTAAAGAACTTAGTGTAATGAGACAGTCTATGCTGTTTTCTGGACTTGAAGCAATCTCGTATAATGTAAACCGCCGTCGTAGTGATATAAAGCTCTTTGAGTTTGGAAAAACGTATCACAATTACCCAGGTGAGCGCAAGGAAGATAAGCACCTTGCATTATTTGTAACAGGTAATCGCAACAGTGAGTCGTGGACGGGTACTAGCACTCCTACTAACTTCTTTTACTTAAAAGGTGTTGTGACATCAGTACTAGAAAAACTTAATATTACCAGAGTACGTCCTTCGAGTGTGAAAAATGATTTATTTTCTGAAGCTGTAGGTTTATCTCTTGGAAAACAAGAAGTGGTAACCTACGGTATTGTAAAGAAAAGTGTTTTAAAGAAATTTGACATTTCTCAAGACGTATACTTTGCAGATTTTAACTGGGACGCGATTTTAGAGATTGCTGCTCGTAATAAAGTACGCTTTAAAGATATCCCAAAGTATCCATCTGTGCGCAGAGACTTTGCCTTATTACTTGACACAAAGGTCCAGTTTGAGGAGGTTGCAACGCTTGCAAAACAAACGGAAAAGCAATTACTCAAAGAAGTAAACCTTTTTGATGTATATGAAGGTAAAAACTTGCCAGAAGGAAAGAAAAGTTATGCTGTGAGTTTCTTATTACAAGATGAAAACAAAACACTTACAGATAAGAATATTGACAAAGTGATGAATAAACTGCAACAACGTTTTGAAAAAGAACTAGGAGCAACGCTTAGATAATCATTTTAACAAATTACTTTAAGCCCCAAATTTTCTTGAAAATTTGGGGCTTTTTTATTGTCTACAATCGAGGCATCTTACAATTAGAGAAGCACAACTTACTGCTCTTAAGACCTTAACATATTTGTTTAATAGTTTCAATAATTTTATACAGTATGACTGTTGCATTGACATTGCGGCTTTTGTATTGTATATTTAGTAGAAAAAAAGAGATGCTATTAACCAGAACAAACATTCACAACAAATTATTACGTGAGCGCAGCAAGAGTGAGCAAGAGCAAGATATTCTGGCTCAAGTAGAAGCTATTTTTACACAAGACCGCTTTCGCGAAAGCGGAATCTTAAAAACCCTTAATAGTCCTTCTGGCTCAGGTTACAATGAGTTTAACATAGACCTACTGGCCGCCGAAAATATATTCCACATTAAACAAATAGAAAAGATTTGTATAGATTACAGACTTCGTTTTCTAGGCACAAAGTACTTTAAAGGTAAATATCCACAGCAAGCGCTAGACAATATTAAATATCTTGAAAACACGCACAATACAGAGCTAGATGGTTTTAAAATCATAGCTCCGTCAAAAATGTTTGTACTAGAAAAAGCAGACGACCCTTTACTTTTTGCCCCTATGGGTAATGGCTATTACTACCTCATACATAAATGGGGAAATGACCTTAACCCCTTTAGAAAGCAGTGGGCTTGGTCTTTTAAATCTTTTGAAAACCTTATCGTAACCACACTTTTAATAAGCCTAATAGCCACTATGCTTATACCAGATGGTCTTTTTACAAAGAATCAAGATTTAAGTCAAGATATTATGGTCTTTTTCTTTATGTTTAAGTCCATCGCAGCGATTGTGTTATTTTATGCCTTTGCACTAGGTAAAAATTTCAACAAAGCGATATGGAATAGCACTTACGATAAAACAAGATAACTATATGAGTATACTACCAGATTCCCGTTATGAGAAGATCCACACTGGATCTGCCATTGAGACAAAACGTTTACAGATCATTCTAGAAGAACAAGGAATCCCTAGTATACTGAGAGATGATAATGAGAGTGCAAAGCTAGCTGGCTATGCACTAGGCTCTCCAGATCAATCAAGACTACTGGTTGACAAGGAACATCTAGTAAAAGCAAAACACGTCGTAGCAGCGACCCTAGAGGATTTTAAAACTAATGCCCTTACAGATGATGAGCTTAACTCGCTCTCACAAGAAGAATCGCAAAGTGAACCTCTAAAAACGATCTCTAAAAGTACTACAGAAAAGAAAAAGCCAGGAGTATCTCCTGGCCGTCTTATCTTTTATGTACTCTTCTTATTATACTCCTTATGGCGTTTATCACCTTTATTAAGAGGTGAGGAATTACCATTACTTCGCATTATAATAAGCGGCGCGTTAAGCATATTCTGTATTTATATGCTCATCTCTTACTTCACTAATAAAAAGTAAGGGAGTAGCCTACTCGTACATCGCCATACGCTGCTCCTTGATGCTCTTATCACTCATATACTCATCAAAGTTCATAAAGCGATCTATAACTCCTTTAGGAGTAAGCTCTATTACACGGTTACCTACTGTGCTTGCAAACTCGTGATCGTGTGTAGTAAGCATTACAGTACCTTTAAAGTTTTTAAGTGCATTGTTAAACGCTGTAATAGACTCAAGGTCTAAGTGGTTTGTAGGCTCATCTACCATTAAGATGTTTGCACGCTTCATCATCATTTTTGAAATCATACAGCGCACTTTTTCTCCTCCAGATAATACGTCTGACATCTTAAGTGCTTCTTCACCAGAAAAAATCATTTTTCCTAAGAAACCTCTTAAGAAAACCTCTTCCCTCTCCTCTTCTGTTTGTGCATACTGGCGTAACCAGTCTACAAGGTTAAGCGTTCCGTCTTGAAAGTACGATGAGTTATCTAGCGGTAAATATGACTGTGTTGTTGTAACTCCGAAATCAAAACTACCGCTATCTGGAGTTTGATTACCATTTATAATCTCATAAAATGCTGTAGTAGCACGACTATCACGAGAAAATAATACTGCCTTGTCACCTTTATTTAGATTGATATCTACACCTTTAAAGAGTACATCTCCATCTAGACTTGCAGTAAGGCCTGCACAATTAAAAATTTGATCTCCAGCCTCACGATCCCTGTCAAATATAATACCTGGATAACGACGGCTAGAAGGCTTAATTTCTTCTATATTAAGTTTATCTATCATCTTTTTACGAGATGTAGCTTGCTTAGATTTTGCAACGTTTGCAGAGAATCTAGCGATAAACTCTTGTAATTCTTTTTTCTTCTCCTCAGCTTTTTTGTTTTGCTGTGCTCGTTGTCTGGCTGCTAGTTGAGATGACTCATACCAGAAGGTATAGTTACCACTATAGTGAGTGATCTTACCGTGATCTATATCTGATATGTGTGTACAAACCGCGTCAAGAAAGTGACGGTCGTGAGATACTACTATCACACAATTCTCATAGTTTGCTAAGAAGTTTTCTAACCAAGCAATCGTCTCATAATCCAGGTCGTTTGTAGGCTCATCCATAATAAGTACATCCGGATTACCAAAAAGTGCCTGTGCAATTAAGACACGTACACGTTGCTTACCATCTAGATCTGCCATAGATGTATGGTGAAGCTCCTCTTTTATACCAAGGTTAGATAGCATTGTAGCTGCGTCACTATCTGCATTCCAGCCATTCATCTCTTCAAACTGTACTTGAAGCTCTCCTATACGGTCTGCATTTTCATCTGAGTAGTCTGCATATAATGCATCAATCTCAGATTTGATTTTATATAATGGCTTATTACCCATTACCACAGTCTCAAGTACGGCAAACTCATCATAAGCATAGTGATTTTGCTCTAGTACAGACATACGCTTACCTGGCTCTAGGTGAACGTGACCAGAAGTAGGGTCTTGCTGTCCCGTTAATATTTTAAGGAAAGTAGACTTTCCTGCACCATTTGCACCTATAATACCGTAGCAATTGCCATTAAGAAACGAAGTGTTTACCTCGTCAAATAAAACGCGTTTACCAAATTGAACCGAAAGATTAGAAACTGATAACATAAAATTGTCTGTTTAGAGCCTGCAAAAATACCTATAATTAAAGAAATTTTAAACATAAGGATAGTTAAATGCTTTTAACGTGGCTTTAACAACTTCAATACACCTTTAAACTTATTTTTGAGAACAATGCGCTATGCTTGCTTTTCAAGCATAAATTAATACCCTATATGAAATATCACATCGCCCTTCTCTCGTTACTTGTAGTATGTACAAGCAGTTGCATCTCTGAAGACAAAGACAAGGCAGACGGAACCTACATAGGCGGTGAGATTATTAACCCTGTACAGAGCTATGTACTTTTGCGCAAAGGTGAAAACGTTACAGATAGTATACCCCTAGATAGACGTAATAGATTTTTACATAAACTAGAAAATTTTGAAAGCGGCCTTTATCGCTTTGAGCACGGAGAACACCAGATTGTTCATATTGAGGAAGGTGACAGTATACTATTGCGTGTTAATACAAAAGAGTTTGATGAGTCTTTAAGCTTCTCTGGCTACGGTTCAGAAAAAAGTACTTTTCTTATAGATATGTACTTGCACTGGGAGTCTGAAAACAACAACATAAAAAGAAAGTATCAGAAAAATCCTCAAAACTTTCAAAAGACATTAGACTCAATGTCTATTATACATCAAGAAGAATTGAGCGATTTCTTAAATAATCCCGAAGCCACCTACTCAGATGATTTTATAGATATTGCCCGAGCGGTTTCAAAACTGGATAACTATCAGCGCAAGGAGCTTTACCCCTTTGCTCATTATGGGAAAGATAAACTTAACTTCATTAAAAAACTGCCAGGTGACTTTTACCGCTTTCGCGAAAGCGTAGATATAAATAATCCTAACCTTGATGAATTATACGGTTTTAGAAGATATCTGGGATCATACATAAACCATCTAAGTTTTTTAAGATATGGTGACCAGTCTAAGTACGACCGTATGTCTTACGTGCATAATCACCACCAGATTGCTGTTATAGATAGTATTATTACAAATGAGCCGCTCAAAGAAAGACTTCTCAACCAGATGGCACGTATTTTTATTGCAAACAGCAATAACTCTAAAGAGGTTGCAACCCTGTTTGATGAGATAAAGGCCGTTTCTTCATCTCAAGAAACCATTGAAAACATAGATGCATTGTACTCTAACAATGAGAGTATGCAGGCCGGAAACACGATACCAGATGTTCTTATTGTAGATACTAACCTTGCAATGAGCACACTATCAAGCCGTATTACAAAGCCTACTGTGCTATACTTCTGGTCTTACTCGAGAAAGTCACATATGAACAACTCGCACCAAAAAGCAAAAGATTTACAAAGGAAATACCCAGAGTTTAACTTTATAGCGATTAATGTAAATAAAGAACAAGATAAGTGGATACGTCATCTAGATAACAAGAATTACAACTCCCTTATGGAATACCAACTTGCAAAGCCTGCTCTGGGCAGAAAGCAACTAGTGCTCAATGATATTAACAAGACAATAGTGCTAGATAAAAAAGGTGTGATTCTTAATAGCCACGCAAACATACACAGCTCAAAATTTGAGAATGAGCTACTTGCCTATTTAAATCAATAGACCACATATAATTACATAACAAAGCCTCCTTACTAAGGAGGCTTTTTTATGCTTAGTAATTAATGAGGATTACTTGTTACCCTTCTCATAGTCTGCTAGAAACTTAGCAAGACCACTATCTGTAAGCGGGTGTCTTAATAATCCCTCTATAGAAGATAAAGGACCTGTCATAACATCTGCCCCTATTTTTGCACAATCTATTACGTGCATTGTGTGCCTTACTGAGGCTGCTAGAATTTGTGTGTCAAACATATAGTTATCATATATGTGACGTATCTCTGTTATAAGATTAAGCCCATCTGTAGAGATATCATCTAGTCTTCCTATAAATGGAGATACATATGTTGCACCAGCCTTTGCTGCAAGTAATGCTTGCCCGCAAGAAAACACGAGTGTACAGTTAGTACGTATCCCTTTATCAGAAAAATATTTTATAGCCTTTATACCATCCTTAATCATAGGCACCTTTACGACAATTTGCTCGTGTAATGCAGCGAGCTCCTCCCCTTCCTTAATCATCTCATCATACGTAGTAGAGATTACCTCTGCACTCACATCTCCTGTAGCAATAGCACAGATATCCTTATAATGCTGTAAGATATTCTCACGGCCTGTGATACCTTCTTTTGCCATAAGTGATGGGTTTGTAGTTACCCCGTCAAGAACACCAAGGTCTTGCGCTTCTCTAATCTGGTCTAAGTTTGCGGTGTCTATAAAAAATTTCATAGGTTTTTCTTTTGTTGATTATACACAAATGTAGCTAAAAGTGATAAGTCGTTTCCCTTACAAGGATTAATTGTTTGTTAACTACAAGCCGTAATGGTTGAGCAACAGTTTTTCATACCAAGTATCTGGCAGCATACGCTTAAGTGCTATACTAAAACGTTGCATAAAGAACCCAACTCGATAATGCACTTTTGGATTTTTTGATTCCATAACGCGTTTTATGACTTTTGCCATAATAGCGGTGTCCATTCCTTTATCTACGTGCTCATCCATAAGAGCTAGCGTGTTCTTATAGTTATCTTTATAAGGTGAGTTATCTAGTACGGGGGCGTGATATCTACCTGCAGCAATATTGGTTGCAAAATCTCCTGGAGCTACAGTAGTCATCTTCACATTAAACTCTTTAAGTTCCATACGGTATGCCTCTGTAGTGATGCCTAGTGCACCTTTTGTTGCTGAGTAAATACCACGATAAGGTAACCCCATATATCCAGCTATAGATGTAATATTTATAACCATACCAGAGCGCTGTGCTCGCATAGTAGGTAATACTGCTTTAATCACTTCTAGTGCGCCAAAGTAATTTGTTTCAAAAACACGTCTCGTCTCTGTATCTGGAGTTTCTTCAAGAGGGCCGGTTATGCCCATACCTGCATTATTTATAAGGTAGTCTATTTTTCCTTCGGCATTGAGAAGCGTGGCTACTGCTGTCGTTATGGTTTCTGGCTTTGTTACATCAAGTGCCAGCATATGTACACCATTTTCTACACTATTTTTAGGATTACGGCTTGTACCATAGACGGTGTATGAATGATTTACTAAAAACTGTGCGATGGCTTGCCCTATACCAGAAGAGGCACCGGTGATTAAAACTACTTTTGACATATGTTATTTTAGAGTGGGGCAAAGATAAGAAGATATGACCTTTACAGATACCTTCGTCTCAAATTACTAGGGAAGAGTTGATGGGTTGTTATTACGCTTTCGCGAAAGCGTAAAAAAAAAAGCGCCCAATTACTTGAACGCTTTTGAAATAATTTCTTTTGAACCGTTATTATAAGCGACGTGCTTTATCAAAAAACGCGTAGTACGGTGCTGTATCTCGTAGCATACTGTATCCAGACACCTCGTCTTTTCTTCTTCCGTTTGCATCTAGTAGTAGTACGGTAGGGAAAGACTTGTCTCTATTATACTTGTCTTGCAGCTTCATATTTTTCTTTTTCTGCTCTGGTGTGATGATATCTTCTCTAAAAGGGATATCTATCTCTAATAGCACAAAGTCGTCTGCCTGCTGGATAAATTTATCTGTTTGCCAAAGATCTTTTTTAAGCATTTTGCACGGGCCACACCAGTCACTACCTGTAAAATACATTAAGATAGGCTTACCTTGACGCTGTGCTACTTTCTTTGCTTTATCAAAATCTGTGTACCATTTTGCCTGCTGCGCTTGCATAGTCGCTGCCGAAATGAGTAGTAAAAAGACGATGAATTTTTTCATTATAATTGTTTTAGGGCTATTGCAAATTTAAAAACTTCTAGAAATAAACAACAATCTTGCCACAAAATTGTAATTGCCTACAATTTACAAAACTTACTATAATTCTAAAACTGCATTTGCAATAGGTTTTCTAACCTTCTTTAAGGAAGAAAACATATCATCTTCTGCCCTATGACCTACAGGCATAACTAGTACTGGTTGTATACCGTGTTTATCTAGGTCAAGGGCCTCGCTGTAACCTTCTGGAGAAAAACCTTCCATAGGGCAGGCGTCTATCTCTTCTAACGCGCAAACGGTAAGTAAATTACCCATAGCGAGATATGCTTGCTTTGTCGCCCAGAGGTGATTATCTGCAACACTTACGTTTTTAAAATGGTCTAATAGATAATCTTTAAAAGGTTTTAGAACCTCGTCTGGTGTGTTGCGTATAGCCTTAACGTTATTAAAGTAATCTTCTACATAGGTACCATCTACGTTTTTTTCTATACAAAATACAAGTACGTGAGAAGCATCTGCCACCTGTTGCTGGTTCATTGTTACAGGTACTAAAGCCTCTTGCTGCTTTTTATCACTTATAATTACAAGTCGCACGGGCTGTAACCCAAAACTTGTGGCCGTAAGATTAAAGGCATTTTTTAAAATATCTATTTGAGCGGTAGAGAGCATACGCTTGTTATCAAACTTTTTAGTCGCATACCTCCATTTTAAAGCTTCTATTACTTGTAGCATTTGTTCTGTTTTTAGACCTTGCAAAGATACAGACACAAGGCTGCATATCTAGTATGTTATGCAGTAAGAATTACTAAGTCACATCTACCTATGCTTACAGTACAACAACGTATTAAAGAAAGTGAGACACGCATTTTTAAAGCGGTTTTTCCTAATACGACTAATCATTATGACACCCTTTTTGGGGGTACCGCATTACATATGATGGATGAGGCTGCTTTTATATGTGCAACACGTTTTAGCCGTAAGAAAGTAGTAACTATATCTACAGATAAAATAGATTTTACAAAGGCAATTCCAGAAGGTACCATTGTAGAACTTATTGCTCAGGTGGAAACTGTGGGCAATACAAGCTGTATGGTACGCGTTGAGATTTACAAGGAAGATATGTATAGCTATGATCGCGAGCTAGCCGTGGCGGGTAAATTTACCTTTGTCGCTATAAATGATGACAAAAAACCTATTAATATTATTGATAAGGCCTAGTGAGAAAAATTATTAAGAAAATAACCATCCTACTTTTTGCTTTTTTGGCACTCCTTGCTTGTGGGATATTTATACTCTCTGGCCACGTTAAATCTAGCACTAAAGATCAAACTTATAATAAAATTACCGAGGTACCTCAAGCTTATACAGTTATTGTACTAGGTGCTAGTGTGCGATCTAACGGTGATCTATCTACTATGCTAGAAGATAGGGTCTCGAGCGCGCTCTCCCTTTATCGCGCGGGTAAAGTGTCTAGATTTTTACTCTCTGGAGATAATGGTACAAAATCTTATAATGAGCCTAAGGCTATGCAACAGTACCTTATTAACCAAGGAGTGCCAGAAGAAGATATATTTTTAGATTACGCAGGTTTTGACACCTATGATAGTATGTATCGAGCAAGCTCTGTTTTTAATGTAAAGGAAGCTATTGTAGTAACTCAAAAATTTCACCTACCTCGAGCACTTTTTATCGCAAATAGATTAGGTCTTGACTATTACGGCTTTATAGGAGATAAACATATCTACCAGCGTGAGAATGCTAATAAACGCAGAGAACTTCTAGCAAATGTAAAAGCATACTTAGAGTTAGGCATAAGTAAAGAGCCTACCTATCTAGGGGCAAAAATCCCAATAGATGGGCCTCCTCAATCTACATACTCAGATTAAAATGTATTTCAAAAATTAAAAAATCTACTGTAGTTTTACTCAAAAAAAGTAACCCATTGTACGCAATATTAAAAAAGGAAATCACCACATTTTTCTCCTCACCTATAGGCTACCTAGTCGTAGGGTTATTTCTAGTGGTCACAGGATTATTTTTATGGGTTTTTGAAGGAGAATTTAATATTCCTAACTCAGGCTTTGCAGACCTTGCTCCATTTTTTCTTATCGCCCCGTGGATGTTTACTTTCCTTATACCTGCGGTAACTATGCGCAGTTTTAGTGAAGAAAAAAAAGCAGGAACCTTAGAACTATTACTCACAAAACCCATTACTACATTACAACTTACGCTAGGTAAATATCTGGGTGCTTACAGCCTCATACTTATTGCTATTATACCTACGTTAATGTATGTGCTCGCTATATATATGCTAGGTAACCCCGTAGGTAATCTCGACGTTGGTGTAACCATAGGGTCATATGCTGGACTTATACTGCTTGCTAGTATCTATACGGCATTAGGAATATTTATATCTACCTGTACTAGTAATCAAATTGTTGCCTTTATTGCATCAGTAGGGCTTTGCTTTTTTCTCTATTTTGGAATTGAGGGTGTCGTAGCTTACAGCAGCCTAGAGGGTAGCAAAACCTTCTTATCAAGCTTAAGTATTAAATCACATTATGAAAGTATAAGCAGAGGAGTTATAGACACGAGAGATCTTATCTACTTTATAAGTGTAACTGCGTTTTTTATCATACTCACGGTATGGAGATTGCAAAAAAATCAACAGACTTACGTGAAAAAAATCTCTAACATAGCGCAACCGCTACTCTTGTTTGTAGGGTTACTACTTATAAATTATGCTGGTTCATTTGCATATAAACGTTATGACTTAACTCAGGACGGTAGGTATACCATAAGCAAGCCTACAAAGGAATTATTAGACCAAATTAAAAGTCCTCTTATCATAGATATTTTTCTTGAAGGAGACTTTCCTGCAGAATTTAAAAAGCTTCAGAACGAGACGCGCTACCTTCTTGAAGAAATGCAGGCTCACAATCCTAATATTTACTTTGAGTTTTCAAACCCTGTAGAGCCTGGCGAAACGACCGCTCAAGTAGCAGGGCAGTTTAACGAGTTTGGAATGACCACTATCCCGCTTAAAGTAAAACAAGACGGCAGGGAGACTACACAAACTATTTTCCCCTGGGCTACTATTAATTTTAATGGTAAAGCCGTTCCTGTTTCTTTAGTAAAAAATGCGGTAGGATCGTCACCAGAACAGCTGGTTTATGCGTCTATTCAAAATCTTGAGTATGCCTTTGCAGAGGGGCTTAACATCTCTTTAAATGCAAAGACTAAGCGCATAGCAGTACTACGAGATAATGGTGAATTACCAGATGCAAAAATTGCAGATATGTTTCGTAAGCTGGGCGATACTTATAATATTGCCCCCTTCCCAATGGAGGTGGCAAACCAAGACCCAGAAAAAGCACTAAAAGCCTTACAAAACACCTTTGACCTCGTAGTTATCGCAAAGCCTACAAAGGCATTTACAGAGCAACAAAAATATGTGATAGATCAATATATTATAAACGGAGGTAACAGCCTCTGGATGCTCGATGCTGTGGCAATAGAAGATGATAGTCTGCGTAATGATGCAGGTAAAACAGTTGCATTTCCTAGAGATCTCAATCTGGACGATCAACTCTTTAAATATGGTGTACGCATAAATCCCTCACTAGTGGTAGACCTCTACTCTGCCCCGCTAAGTGTAGCATCTGGAGAAGGAAGTGAGTCACAATACATACAACTACCGTGGTTATACAGACCACAGGTACCTAGCCTTAACACCCACCCTATAAATACTAATATTGAAAAACCGGTACGCTTTAACTACGCAAACCCTATAGAACTTCTTGAGTCTAATAATGAACTCTCAAAAACAGTATTATTACAATCTAGTATCTATACAAAGCTAGAAGCAACTCCTAGAGAAATTGCACTTGCACAAGTAGATATAGAACCTCAGGAGGCAGATTTTCAAGCAGGACAACAACCACTAGCTGTTTTAGTAGAAGGTGCATTTTCTTCGGCATTTACAAATCGTGTTTTACCAGATGGAAGTGATAAAGAACGCTTTCGCGAAAGCGCAACAAACCCCTCAAAACTCATACTCATATCTGACGGTGACATTATAGCAAACGAACTAGATAGCCGCGGGCAGCCACTAGAATTAGGCTTTGACTACTACACAAGAACCAGCTATGGTAACAAAGAGTTTTTGCTTAATGCGGTTAATTACCTGCTCGATGATAATGGTCTTATTAACATAAGAAGTAAAGAAATTGCCCTTCCATTTATAGACTCCCAGAAGGTTTCAAAAGAGATCACCACGTGGCAAGTCTTGACCATTGGGCTTCCGCTTGTGATACTACTTATTTTTGGCGTCATATATACTGCAATAAGAAAGCGTCGTTACGCCCGCTAGATGTTGATAAGTTAATTTCTAAAGCCGTCGCATTTCAAATATATTTGTAAGTAGTGTGCAGGTAATTTATTGCATCACTTTATATTCAATTTTCTTGCATAGCAAAACCTAATAATACTATGAAATTTATAGTCTCTAGCTCTTACCTTCTCAAACAACTACAAGTGTTGGGAGGGGTGATTAATAATAGCAACACATTACCTATACTAGATAATTTTCTTTTTGAACTTGATGGTAACGCCCTTACGGTTTCGGCATCAGATTTAGAAACTACAATGACTTCAAAACTTGATGTAGAGTCTAGTGATAATGGAGCTATTGCATTACCAGCGCGTTTGTTACTAGACACGCTTAAAACATTTCCTGAGCAACCACTAACTTTTACTCAGCACGAAAATAACACCATAGAGATAAGCTCTAACCACGGTAAATATGCACTAGCATATGCAGATGGTGCAGAGTTTCCTAATGCCGTATCACTAGAAGATCCTAGTGTGGTAAAAATACCTGGAAGCGTGCTTGCTACGGCTATAAGCAACACCATATTTGCAACAGGTAATGACGATTTACGCCCAGTGATGAGCGGCGTTTTCTTTCAGTTTGCAACAGATGGTTTAACCTTTGTAGCAACAGATGCTCACAAGCTTGTAAAGTATGGTCGTACAGATGTTGTAGCATCACAGGCAGCAGAGTTTATTATGCCTAAAAAGCCACTTAACTTACTTAAAGGAATCCTCTCTACGTCTGACGATGAGATATCTGTAGAGTACAACGAGAGCAATGCCAAATTTACTTTTGATAACGTAGAGCTTGTATGTAGACTTATAGATGGTAAATACCCTAACTATGAGGCCGTAATACCTAAGGAAAACCCAAATAGACTTACTATAGACCGCAACCAATTTTTAAACTCTGTGCGTCGTGTATCTATTTTCTCAAATAAAACAACACACCAGATACGTCTTAAAATTGCTGGAGCAGAACTTAACATCTCTGCCGAAGATATAGATTACAGCAACAAGGCAGAAGAGAGACTTACTTGTGATTATCAAGGTGATGATATGCAAATAGGTTTTAACTCAAGATTCTTAACAGAGATGCTTAATAATATGAATGCAAATGATGTTTCTTTAGAAATGTCACTTCCTAATAGAGCAGGTATCTTAACTCCAGTAGATGGTCTTGATGAAGGTGAGCAAGTAACAATGCTTGTAATGCCAGTAATGCTTAACAACTAAGAGACTTACGCCTCATAAAGTAATACCATAATGCCACTCTTAACTAGAGTGGCATTTTTTATGCAGTTTCTTTACGCTTTCGCGAAAGCGTACTAACAGGCTTTACAGCACTCTCCTATTTTATTCGGTTGAATTCTGTACTTTTAGCAATCTTAAAATAAATTTGAATGAAAAAATATTTTGCGCTTTTAGGTTTAAGCCTTGTAGCATTATCTTGCAATGAATCAAAAAAAGCAGTAGCTCCTACCCAAGCAGCAGACCCTGTAATAATAGATGTTACCGCTTTAGAAAGTGACGAGACAGACGTACGTAAGTACACAAACACAATCACCGAAGGAGAACTCAAAGAAATGCTCTACGTGTATGCCAGTGATGAATTTGAAGGGCGTAACACAGGAGACCCAGGTCAAAAAAAGGCAGCAGCATACCTTGTAAACTATTACAAAGAGCTAAACGTACAACCAGGTAATAATGGTGATTACTATCAAATCGTTCCTAATACATTTTTTAGAAAAGGAAGCGGGCTTAATGATTCTGAAAATGTTCTTGCTTTTATAAAAGGATCAGAAAAGCCAGAAGAGGTTCTTGTGCTCTCTGCACACCTTGATCACGTAGGTATGGACGCAAAAGGAAATGTATATAACGGTGCAGACGATGATGGCTCTGGAACAGTAGCTTTACTTGAGATTGCAGAGGCTTTTAAACAAGCTGTTAAAGATGGGAAGGGACCTAAACGCTCTATCCTATTTTTACACGTTACAGGTGAAGAAAAAGGTCTTTATGGATCAAGATATTATTCAGAAAATCCAGTATACCCACTTGCAAATACCATTGCAGATCTTAACATAGATATGATAGGTCGTAATGATGATGCGCACAAAGAAGATAACAACTATGTGTACCTCATAGGCTCTGATAAGCTTAGTACAGATTTACACAATATCTCATCTGCAGTAAATGCAAAGTACTTTGACATTAACCTAGACTACCGTTATAATGTAGAAAATGAGCCTAACAGATTTTACTACCGCTCAGACCACTATAACTTTGCAAAGCACAATGTGCCAGTAATCTTCTACTTTAATGGAACGCACGATGATTATCATAAAATAAGTGATACTCCAGATAAGATTAACTATCCTTTACTTGAGAAGCGCACAAAGCTCGTTTTTGCAACAGCGTGGGAACTTGCAAACAGAAAGGAAAAACCGGTAGTAGATAAAGCCGAAAAAGAGTAAAACAGAAACAACTCATTATCAGAATTATAAAAAATGGAGCAAAAAAAATGCTCCATTTTTTTTGATAAAAGGTTGTACATCTATTAATATTAATTATCTTTGCACTCGCAATTAAAATGGTGGTTGTAGCTCAGCTGGTTAGAGCGCTGGTTTGTGGTACCAGAGGTCGCCGGTTCGAAACCGGTCTTCCACCCTTAAAAAAAAGCTATCCTTCTGGATAGCTTTTTTGTTTTTATATGCTTTGTGTGTTGTGAGCTCTTATATTAAGTCAAATAGGCTATTTACAGCTGCATATCGCTCTACAGTAAAACCTTCACCATACTCTGTACCTATAAGTCTACCTAGGTCTCTTGCTCTATAGTTTATGCTATCTTTAAAAGTTTTACTAGATATAGGCGTGTCTCCTTCCTTATTATTTGGATCGTGAAACTGTGATGTGTAAGCAAACACAGACTCACATTTTTTATCTATAAAGCCAGTAACATCTACTACCACATCTGGTTCTATATTTTGCCACTGTATATAGTGATACACAGTTTTGGGACGCCATTTTTCTTGAGGCTTTCCTTCTACTATAGTTTCTATTTTTTTAAGACCGCTTAAAAAGCAAGCATCACTGGCCAGTTTACTCCCTTTACCGTGATCTATGTGCCTATCTGTAATAGCATTACAGAGTACCATTTCTGGTTGATATTTACGTATGATTTCTATAATCTTGAGCTGGCTCTCTCTATCATTTACAAAAAATCCATCTGCAAGTGCGATATTTTCTCGTACGCTCACACCTAATATCTTTGCTGCATTTGCTGCCTCTACATCACGTATCTCTGCAGATCCTCTTGTTCCTAACTCTCCTCTTGTAAGATCAAGAATACCTACTTTCTTTCCGTTTGCTATTTCCTTTGCTATCGTTGCACCACAGCCCAACTCTACGTCGTCTGGATGTGCTCCTATAGCTAGTATGTCTAATTTCATAAAATATATTGTTATAATGCCTGTAATGGCATTTTATAAGCCGTACAATTCTAGTCTGCTACTATTGTTGCTTTTTTAAGCACAACTTCAAGCGCTTGGTCAATATCTGCCATAAGATCTTTTTTCTCTTCTATACCTACAGAAAAGCGTATCAAGCCATCTGCAATGCCTTGTTTTGCACGCTCTTCTTCTCCTAGTAAAAAGTGAGAGGTTTGCGCTGGGCAAAGCATTGTACTCTCTACACCTGCAAGACTCATAGAAGGTTTTATGAGTTTAAGCGCTTTTTGAAACTCCTCTGCATCAATGTGTGGTGCTAACTCGAAGGACATCATACCACCAAAACCGCTCATTTGCTTTTTTGCAAGAGCATAGTCAGGATGCGACTTGAGACCTGGATAATACACCTTATCTATTTCCTCCTTTTTATCGAGCCACTTGGCAAGTTTCTTTGCATTTCTATTTTGAGCTTTAACACGTAGCGCCATTGTCTTGATACTACGCTCAAGCATCCAGACCATAAGATCACTTAAGCTTCCTCCTAGATTTTTACCTAGGTTCCAGATACGGTCTATATGCTCTTGACTTGCTGCAACGGCTCCTGCACAGATATCACTATGACCACCCATATATTTTGTTGCCGAGTGTATCATTATATCTATGCCAAAAACTTTTGGATTTTGATTTACAGGTGATGCAAAGGTGTTATCTATCATCGTTACAATGCCGTGCTTTTTGGCTAGTGCAGAGACCATTTCCATATCTGTCACTTTCATAAGCGGGTTAGACGGGGTCTCTATGTAGATAACTTTGGTTTGTGGGGTAATCGCTTTCGCGAAAGCGGCCTCACTAAGATCTTCTGTAAACGTATAGGTGATACCATATTTATCAAACTCCTCTACCACAAGGTTGTAAGTCCCTCCGTATAAAGTTTCTTGTAATACAATGTGATCGCCACTTCTTAAAAACGCAAGTAACGTTGTGCTCACTGCAGCCATACCACTGCCAAAAATCATTCCCGCCTCAGTTTTTTCTAAAGCTGCAATTTTCTTGCTTAGACCTTCTTGGTTAGGTGTATTAAAATAACGTGGATAGCGCTTTACATCTACATCCATAAAGGCATATGAAGATGACATAAATATAGGAGAAACAGCTCCTTGAAACTGCTCGTCTTTAACTTCTCCCGTGTGAGTACAAATGGTATTGAGACCCTGGTTTGACTTTGACATAACTTTACTTTTTTTAATGTTCTAAAAATACAAAAAACACCTAGAGCACCTCTCTCATTATTAAAGAATAAAATAGTGCACTCTGGGCCAATGGCTTAGCACAGTTTTAGACATTCTCTTAAAAATGTTAATGCAATAGTCGTATAAAGTTGCTACCTTTAAAAGGATGAAATTGATTACTAACATATATCAGCTTTTAGTAACTGGAGAATATGATAAGCCTCTTTGTGGTAAGGAGATGGGCGCTATGCCATATATTGAGAATGCGTATCTCGTAATAGATGAAGATCGCATTTATGAGTATGGTAGTATGGATGACTTACATCCTATCGCTGTAGATGAAGTTATAGATGCAACAGGTCAAATAGTATTACCTATGTGGTGTGACTCTCACACGCATCTAGTATTTGCTACAACTCGTGAAGATGAGTTTGTAGATCGCATAAAAGGCTTGAGTTATCAAGAGATTGCTGCCAGAGGTGGTGGAATTTTGAACAGCGCTCGCAAGTTACAGGCAATGAGCGAAGATGAACTTTATGAAGATGCATTAGAGCGCTTATCACAATGTATTAAAACGGGTACTGGAGCTATAGAGATTAAAACAGGTTATGGCCTTACAGTAGCGTCAGAACTTAAGATGCTGCGCGTTATCAAAAGACTCAGTACTGCCGTAGATATCCCTGTAAAAGCAACGTTACTAGCTGCTCACGCTATACCAGAACGACACAAACAAAATAGAGAAGCTTATATAGATGAGATTGTAAATGAGATGATACCAGCATTTACAAAGGAGTCATTAGTAGATTTTATAGACATATTTTGTGAGACAGGATACTTTACTGTAGCAGAAATGGATACCATAGTAAACGCAGGAAAGGCCCACGGCTTAAAACCTAAGGTACACGTAAACCAGTTTACAAGTATAGGTGGTATACAGAAGGCTATAGAGCTTGAAGCACTCACTGTAGATCATCTAGAAGAACTTACCGAAAAAGATATAGATGCCTTAAAAACATCAAATACGATACCGGTAGCCTTACCAGGCTGTTCTTTCTTCTTAAATATACCATATACACCCGCACGCAAGATTATTGACGCAGGCCTATGTATTGCTGTGGCAACAGACTACAACCCAGGATCATCACCTAGCAGCTCTATGAATTTTATAGTCTCACAGGCGTGCATCAATCTTAAAATGACCCCTGCAGAGGCAATTGTTGCAGCTACTATAAACGGTGCATTTGCAATGGATGTCGCAAAAGAAACTGGAAGTATTACAAAAGGAAAAAAAGCAAATTTAATAATTACTAAACCCCTACCCTCTTACAATGCAATTCCCTATCACTTTGGACAACACCAGATTGATAAGGTAATTGTAAATGGAGAAGTCTTATGATTATACCTAATTTTTTTATCGTACCGGGAAGCCCGGTAAGTGACACATTTATTGAACACGGAGTTACTACTTTTTATGACGCGATACGCAAAGTGCATCATCTTCCTTATGGGAGAGTAGAAAACCCGTTAGAGTTTGGAAACATTATTACAAATGGTCGAGGCACTTGTAGTACAAAACACGCCACATTAAAAACACTCACAGATGAGCACGCAATTTATGGCTTACAACTAGAACTTGCTATTTATGCTATGAATGAAGAGAACACCCCAGGTGTGGGAGCGACTCTTGATAAATACAACCTGCCATATATGCTAGAAGCACACACGTTTTTATGTTATGATGACGAAGTATATGATTACACATTTGCTCAGTCTAAAAACCTTAAGTGGAAAGATGCAATACTAATGCAAACCACAATAGATACAGACCAGATAGGTGAGTATAAAAAGAACTATCACAAATCTGTACTCGCAGACTGGATAAAAAGAGATAACCTACCATATACGCTAGACGAACTTTACATTATAAGAGAGCAATGTATAGAAGCGCTCTCAGACGCGATAACGCATTGATATGATACAGCTACACATTGCAACAGAAAGTGACATTAAACCATTCACACATCTTCGAGCTGGTGAGACCAAGCTAGGAGAAACCTTGCAACTATGTGATAGCCTAGATGACATTGTAAATAATAATTGCACCTATGTTCTTTTTGGAATTTGTGAGGATATTGGAATTCGCGCAAATTACGGTAAGCCCGGGGCAATAAAAGCTTGGGGAAGTTTTGTAAAAGCTTTTGTAAACGTTCAAGACAATCAATTTAATAATGGTAACGATATCCTACTATTAGGTCATATAGCTGTATCGCCAGATATAGACGATATAGATAAAGAGAATCCAGAAAACCTAGGTAGTATTGTAGCAAGAATAGATAGTAAAGTAGCAACCGTAGTAAACCGCATAGTAAGTGCGGGCAAAATACCTATAGTTATAGGAGGCGGTCATAATAACGCCTACGGAAATATAAAAGGTACTGCAACGGCTTTGCAAAAAGCTATAAATGTCATCAATTTTGATGCTCATACAGATTTAAGAAAAACAGATTATAGACATAGTGGCAATGGCTTTACGTATGCGCTAGAAAGTGAGAACTCATACCTCAAGACCTATTGTATCTTCGGGTTACATAAAAACTACACACCACAGTATATTTACAATATGATAGCTACTAGCAATCATATCACCGCTTTTGATATGGAGGATATGCTTCTCGAAAGTAAACAGGTGGAAAATTTTAAAACTGCTATCTCCCAGTTAAGTGACAATACATTAGGTATTGAGATAGATGTAGATAGTATTGCAAATTTCTCAAGTAGCGCACAAACGCCTTCTGGATTTAACTTAGAGATGATGCGTTATTTTTTAGGACAGCTTGCGATAAATAATAAATGTGGTTATTTACATATTTGTGAGGCCGCTCCAACAAAGAAAAATTATCAACAAGTAGGTAAAGCATTATCTTACCTCGTTACAGACTTTATAAGAAATCATCGTGAACATTATACCCTATAACACAAAACATAAAGACGCCTTCAAGCATCTTAATATAGAATGGCTAGAGACCTATTTTTATGTAGAACCTTATGACTTAGAAGTATTAAGTAAGCCAGAGACTTACATTATAAATAAAGGAGGATACATATTTTTTGCCCAGCACAATGATGAGATTGTAGGCACCGTGGCGCTTATGCCCACACAAATAAATGGTGTACTAGAACTTACAAAAATGGCAGTATCTCCACAGGCTAGAGGTCTAGGCATAGGTCAAAAATTAATGGAGCATTGTATCGCTTTCGCGAAAGCGGAAAACCTTTCAAAACTCATACTCTATTCAAACACCGTTTTAGAAAACGCTATTCATATTTATAAAAAATGGGGTTTTATTGAGATTCCCGTAGAAGAAAATGCATCATACGAGCGAGCAAACATAAAAATGGAAAAAATAATTAACCATAAATAACCGAAAATGAAATTACTCAACATTATACTCTTAGCCGCCCTTACCATAAGTATTACAAGCTGTAAAGAGAATACACCAAACGAAACCAAAACAACTACAGAGGTTGTAAAAGAGGGGAAAGCAAAGAAAAGTAACTTTGAGATTTACCCAGTATCGCACGCTACTATGGTTTTAAAATGGGATGATAATGCTATTTATATTGATCCCGTAGGAGGTCCGGAAAATTTTGACCTTTATGATGCGCCAGATCTTATCTTGATTACAGATATACACGGTGATCACTTAAACGTAAACACTGTACAAGGTATTCTAACAGAATCTACAAAGATTATTGCGCCACAAGCAGTAGTAGATAAACTCCCAGAAGATTTACAAAAAATCACAACCGTACTTAGTAATGATAATTCATTAATGAAAAATGGTTTTGACATCACTGCAATCCCTATGTACAACCTTAGAGAGGAGGCACTTAAATTTCACTCAAAAGGCAGAGGAAATGGCTATGTAATTGAAAAAGATGATAAACGAGTATACATCTCTGGAGATACAGAAGACATACCAGAAATGCGCAATCTAGCAAATATAGATATAGCTTTTGTATGTATGAACTTGCCATATACAATGACGGTAGAGAGCGCTGCGAGTGCGGTATTAGACTTTAAGCCAGAGACCGTATTTCCATATCATTACAGAGGTACAGAAGGTCTAAGCGACGTCTCAAAATTTAAAGAACTAGTAAATAAAGGCGATAGTAATATTAATGTTGCCCAGCTAGACTGGTACCCTACAGTAGAATAAAAAAAACACCGCTCTAAGATGGATACCTTAGAGCGGTGTAATATGCTTTTAAATATGGTCTCTTTTACTTTAGACTAAAAGAAGTTTGAGCAAGAAGCGCCCCTTTATCATACACAAAGACCTTATAAGTTCCTTCTGGAAAAAACTTTGTGGTCTTCCCTATATTCTCACAAATATCTAGCGCTGTATTTTCATAATAAAACTTAGAGATTGTACTGTATGTAACCACTATCCCGTCAAAGGCTACTTGCTTGTTATCACCTAGCGTGTTTCCTTCTGGGTCTACAACCTGTACATAAAGCATACGGTCACCAGCTTCGGCAAGACGATTTTGTGGTACTGTATAACACGCACGTAACTTATCTACACGTCTATTATTTGAGTTTTCTATAAGCTTACCAGAAGAGCGTTCTATAACTCCAGTTGCACTAAGCTTATTTGCCGCCAGTGCAGAACCTAAGCTTACGCGCTCAGCCAGGGCACTATTTTCTAGTGATAGAGAATCTCCTACACCTCTTTGTACCTCTAGCTCATACGTTGTACTGTCTACGCGCATCGCTAGCATCTGGTTACTACCACGTAGGGAGTCATTTTGAGCAAATAAGAAATCACGCTCGTTACGTAGTTTAAAAACTTCTGCTCTATACTTCCCAAGACTCGCTATGGTGGCATCTTTTGCATTTATGTCAGATATAAGACCTTGTATTCTATCACGAGCATCGTTAAGCTCTGTGTCTTTAAGGTTATTTTCTTCTATAACTACATCATACTTACTCACCATTTCCTTAAGATCTGCAAGCACTACATTCTTCTCTTTTGTAAGTTGGCTCTTTGTATCTTTTTCTTGGTTATACAGTTTTACTGCAAAGGCACCGGCAACGACTAAAAGTACTGCAAGAATCCCTGCAATGATCTTAATACCGTTTCCACTTTTCCCGTTGTCCATAATATTTAGTTTAATTTTATTGGTTATACGTCTAATGCAAAGAATTGGATTTTATTTTAATTGCTTCTGCTAAAATATTCTTTTTACCATACAATTAACGCCCGATATTAAAAATTGTTAAAATTAGATATTCACATAATCCAAAGAGCGACAACTTACGTAGTAAAGATGCTGATATACAATTGTATAACAAAACATAGCCATCCCTAGCAAGCACATTGATTTGAGCAAGAAAATTACATTGCCATTGGTAATAAACAAGGTGAAAATTTTAATCACGCTTTCGCGAAAGCGTAAAAACAACCCTTAACAGCTGTTAACGTAGTTCTAAAAGCAATGCTATCCTTAAGTTTTTTACGGAAATTGTAACTTATGAATAGACTGTACACAAAACTTGAGCTTCTATACAGCCGCATTACTGGTAATGTAGCATTCTACCCTAGCCTCATTGCCTTTATGGGACTCGGGTTAGGGTTCTTAATGTCTTATGCAGAGCAGCAAGGAATCTCAAAGTATCTTATAGACGTTGTACCAGCGCTTGTAATTAATGATGCAGATACGGCTCGTACGCTACTCAGCACCTTTATAGGTGGTATTTTTAGTCTAATGGTTTTTAGCTTTTCTATGGTTATGCTCATACTTAACCAGGCATCTAGTAATTATTCACCACGCATATTACCAGGACTTATTGCAAATAAACGTCACCAGGTGGTACTAGGCTTTTATATTGCTGTCATCATTTACTGTATCATTATCTTACTTAGTATTGAGCCAGAACAGTCTAAAACGCAACTACCAGGCTTTGCTGTACTTGTAGGGATTGTATTAAGCATACACGTGCTTGCAGCTTTTATATACTTTATACACTCTATATCTCAAGCCATACAGATTAATAATATTATAAATCGTATTTACAAAGTATCACGAGATCGCATCCAGCAACTTATAGACACAGAGAGTGACCCCACTGGAGTAGCCGTTTTTAAGGACAGTGACTCTTGGCAAAGTTATACCACAAAGTTCTCTGGACATCTTAATGATATAGCACTAGACTCCCTTGTAGATTTTTGTAATGAGCACTCTTGTAAGGTATCACTACTAATTCCTAAAGGATCATTTGTACTAGATAGTACAAAAATAGTAAGTGTAAATAAGGATCTTAACGAGGAGGCTATTGAGGCGCTACGCTCTTGTTTTGGCTTTTCTAGATCTGAGATTGTGAAAAATAATTATATACTCGGTTTTAAACAGCTTACAGAGATTGCTGTAAAAGCAATGAGCCCGGGTATAAATGATCCCGGAACGGCAATTACCTGTCTAGACTACCTTACCGAGCTATTTGTATTACGTATGCAAAAGAGAGATAACAGCTTTGTGACAGATAAAGATGGTAATGCCCTCGTATCACTACGCACTATAAACTTTGAAGAAGTCCTCTATTTTATTTTTGCATCCCTAAGGCAGTATTGCAAAGAAGACTTTATTATGCTACATAAAATGTTGCAAAGCTTGAGATACCTAAGTACATCTGATGCGTTAAAGGACGAGTATACAGAGGCTATTATCAACCAAGTACAACTCATCATAGATGATGCAAACCAATTTATCAAAAACGAGTCAGATCTTGCTATTTTAAACAAGGTGGCTAGTGAAGTGCAAACAGGCTAGATGATATTATTACCACCAGATAAGGTTTTTTGACTGGTTTTCTTTTTCTTTATACACATTACATAATGCGTGCTGCATTACTTAAAACTACATTTACTTTTATGAAAAATTTGCTTCTTATTGCTTTATGTTTCGCTTTCGCGAAAGCGTACTCACAACAACCCTCATCACAACCTGGTGAGTTTATCAAAGATTTTGGAAAAACTTTTGCCGTACCAGAACCAGATTTTAAAACCGATACTGAAGCCCAATTTTATATTGTTTTTGATGTGGCAAAAGCCCCAGAAGACCCTAGTGTAAGAAATCCATACATAGAGACGATGGCTCGCTTTTTAAATATGCACGATAAAGCAGGTGTGCCTAGGGAGAATATGCACTTACGTGCAGCTATACACGGCAAAGCGGCATATGGCGTTCTTACAAATGAACTTTATAAAGAAAAATATGGGGTAGATAATCCCAATATTGCACTTCTAGAAGCACTAAGCGATGCCGGAGTAGAACTTATACTCTGCGGGCAAACGGCGGGATCACGCAACATTACTTCGGCACGAAGATTGGAAATAATAGATGTAGCCCTCTCTGCAATGACCGTTTTAAGCCAGTCACAAATGAGTGGATACTCGCTTATTGCATTTTAAAAAACCGTTACAAGCATACCTTACACAATAAATTAAACCAGATTAATGCGTTACCTATTTTTACTGGGCTTTATACTCACGAGCCTATCTTCATACTCTCAAAAAATAACTCGTCAAGACAGTTTACGTGGTAGCATCACACCACAAAGAGCGTGGTGGGACCTTGTACATTATGACCTTTCTGTAGAGGTGATGCCAGAGTCAAAGACAATTATAGGGACTAATGTGATGACCTACAAAGTGCTTAATGAAGGCACTAATGAGTTACAAATAGATCTACAAGCACCTATGGAGCTTACCGCTGTAATGCAAGATGGTCACTCGCTGGATGTACGGTCAGAAGGTAATGCCCATTTTATACAACTTGAAGATCCACAGAGTGAGGGTGAGCTAAGGAAGATTTCGCTAAGTTTTGAAGGTAAACCTAGAATTGCAAAAAACCCGCCTTGGGATGGTGGTATCACTTGGAAAAAAGATAGCAACGGGAAACACTTTATCGCTAGTTCAAATCAAGGCATAGGCTCTAGTGTATGGTGGCCTAACAGAGATCACCCGGCAGATGAGGTAGACAGTCTTGATATGCACGTTACCGTGCCTAAAGATCTCGTAGACGTGTCAAACGGAAGACTTGTGCACATAGATACAGACGCAACTACAAAAACATACCACTGGACAGTAAAAAACCCAATAAATAACTACGGTGTAAACTTAAACATAGGCGATTATGTAAACTTCTCTGAAGTTTATAAAGGAGAGAAAGGCCCTCTAGATATGAGCTACTGGGTGCTCAAAGAGGATGAAGAGAAGGCTCGAGAGCAGTTTAAACAAGCCCCTATGATGATGGAGGCTTTTGAGCACTGGTTTGGTCCTTACCCGTTTTATGAGGATAGTTTTAAACTCGTGCAAGCACCTTATCTTGGGATGGAACATCAAAGCTCTGTAACCTATGGCAATAGATTTAAAAATGGATACCTAGGAAGAGATCTCTCTGGTACAGGTGAGGGATTAAAATTTGATTTTATCATCATTCACGAGGCTGGTCACGAGTGGTTTGCAAATAATATTACAAATAAGGACGTGGCAGATATGTGGATACACGAAGGCTTTACCTCATATTCTGAAAATCTATATCTCGATTATCACTTTGGAAAAGAAACTGCAGCAACTTATACTATAGGTACTCGTGATAAAATACGTAATGATAGACCCATAATAGGCACCTATAATGTAGATAAGGAAGGAAGTGGTGATATGTATTACAAAGGTGCAAACATACTACTCACCTTACGTAGCATAGCGCAAGATGATGATTTATGGCGAGCAACACTGCGAGGCTTAAGCAAAGAATTTTATCACCAAACGACAACAACCGCTGCTGTAGAAAATTATATTGCAAATGCGCTAAATCTAGACTTAACGCCCTTCTTTAATCAATATCTCAGAGAAAAAGATATCCCAACATTTGAGTATAAAATCAATAAAAAAGAAATGCACTATCGATTTAATAATACCATACAAGGCTTTACAATGCCCTTACGTATCAAGATTAATGATGAGTATATATGGCTTGATCCTACAGATATATGGCAGTGCCTAGATGTAGCTAAAGGAACTAGCACCGTACAAATAGATCGTAATATGTATGTAGATATAAGAAAGATGTAGGTAATACCTACTCAAATCTTATAGCTCTCACGGGGCTAATTTTTGTGATGATATAAGATGGTATAAGGAGTACAAGGACACAAATTGTAAAGACTCCCAAGTTAAGAGATACAATATGCCACACGTTTATGAGTACAGGCGCCTCACTTACATAATAAGTAGATGGATCTAGTTTTATAAACCCAAAATACTTCTGAGCAAATAAAATTCCTAGTCCTATAAGGTTACCCCAGAAGAGTCCCAGACCTATAAGATACATTGCATTGTAGATAAATATCTTACGCACATTCCAGTCTGTGCTGCCCAGTGCTTTAAGAATACCTATCATACGTGTGCGCTCAAGTACAAGTACAAGAAGTGCCACAGCGATATTTATACCTGCTATAAGAATCATCACAATGATAATGAGCATTATATTAAAGTCAAATAACTTGATCCACTCAAAGATATTATAGTTGCGCTGTATGATAGATATTGATCTAAGCATAGAGCCAGAGTTTTCATACACTTCATTATTAACTCGCTCTATATTATCAAAATCATCTACAAAAACCTCAAACGCTCCTACCTCGTCCTTTTCCCATTTATTTATAAAAGTAAGATGGCGGCGGTCTCCTATAATGTAAATCTTATCAAACTCTTGATAAGCGCTTTCATAAAGACCTACAATATCAAGTGATCGTGATCTAAAACGTGTGTTTTCTTTATTTACAAAGTGCATTACCGCTTTATCCCCTACCTTAAAACCTAAACGTTTTGCAAGATAGGTACTCATTAAGATTTCATTATTGAGGTCACCCGTGAGCTCTGGCTTGCGGCCTTCTATGATATAATCTTCTATGCGAGACCAGTCATAATCATCACCCACACCTTTGTAAACCACACCTTCAAAGGTCTCTGCAGTGCGTATCATTCCTGCCTTAGTCGTGATTGCTTGCACGTGTGTTACTTCTGGTACAGCATCAAAGTTTGGGTAAAAGTCTTGATTAATGGTAATAGGGTTTACAGTCTCCTCACTATTATTTCCATCAAAGTTTGATACGAGTATATCACCAGAAAAGGCAGACACCTTCTGTCTAATCTCACGTTGAAGCCCTACACCGGTAGCTATAGAAATAAGCATCATCACCATACCTATTGCGATTGCTGCAATGGCAATTTTAATTATCGTACTGGAAGCACTACTTTTATACGATGTCCCGCCATTTAGGCGTTTGGCTATAAAATACTCTAGATTCAAATGCGTCTCATTTTATTCAAAAATACCCTTTTTTTAACGCTCACACTCTTAATTTCTTGTGCAAATACGGGTGGGGATAAGACCGCTTTCGCGAAAGCGGAATCCAAACAACCCACGACAAGTAACGTAGTAGTCATAGATTCTAGCATTACTGTGGGTGCAAATAGAACAGAGCTGTACCTCCCATTACTAGTAAATAAAAATGTAGGAGTAGTTACAAACAAAAGCGGACTCATCTTTACCGAGACACTGCATACAGAAGCGCAAAGTACTCACCTGGTAGACTCCTTACTAAGTATGGGAGTTACGATAAAGAAGGTTTTCTCGCCAGAGCACGGCTTTAGGGGTAATGTAGATGCCGGCGAAAAAGTAAAGGACGGTAAGGACCCAAAAACGGGTCTCAACATCATCTCTCTTTACGGAAAGAATAAAAAACCCACAGCACAACAATTAGAAGGGGTTGATGTCTTACTCTTTGACATACAAGATGTGGGCGTGCGTTTTTACACCTACATATCTACCCTTACCTATGTTATGGAAGCAGCTGCCGAAAGTGGGATTCCTGTCATAGTGCTAGACAGACCTAATCCTAATGCACATTACATAGACGGTCCTACACTAGAAAAAGAACACACTAGCTTTTTAGGTATGCACGAGATACCACTTGTATATGGTATGACAATAGGCGAATATGCAAAAATGGTAAATGGAGAAGGCTGGCTAAAAGATAAGGTCACAGTAGATCTTACGGTAATACCGCTTAAAAACTGGTCGTACCAGAAAAAATATGCGCTCCCTACAAGACCATCGCCTAACTTACCTAATGATAAGAGTATCAATTTATATCCTAGCTTAGGCTTTTTTGAAGGAACTACGGTAAATGCTGGTCGCGGGACAGAGATGCAGTTTCAAATCTTTGGCGCACCAGATTTTCCTAAAGAGCACTTTTCATTCTTATACACGCCACAACCTAATTTTGGATCAAAATCACCAAAACATAAGGGAGTCACCTGTAACGGTAAAGACCTACGTGATGAGGCCTATATGAACACTGTAAATCTTGAATGGCTCATAGAAGCCTATGCTGCTAGTAGCAAGAAGGATGCTTTCTTTAAAACAGCTAGTTTTACACTTCACGCAGGTTCAACACAATTACAGCAAGACATTGAGGCGGGCTACACCTTTAAAGAGATTAAAAGAAAATGGTTGCCAGGTATAGAACGATTTAAAAAGATACGCTCAAAATATCTAATGTATGAGTAGGGATGCGTTTTTGCTTTCGCTTAAAGCGAAAATTGAAACCCTATTTACCACCTACACAAAGCTTCTTCATACACAAGAACAGCAAGACATCATACGTAATGGCTTTGTATTCTCTAAGATAGATCCTACGGCAAACGTGCTGGTTATGGGTATAAATCCATCATTACGCACAGATTTTATAAGTGACGATATGTGTAGCTATGATTATAGTAAATTACACGAGGATAGGTACTTTAAAAAATTTTACAACTTACTATCAGCTTTCGAATCTCAAGGAATTACTTATTGCGATTTATTCTATCAACGACATACCGAGCAAAAACAAATAGCAAACTTTCTTAACAATGAGATAGGTAAACAGTTTCTCAGAGATCAACTTGAGATTACTAAGGAGGTCATCACCTATGTTGCTCCTAGGCTTATCTTACTTTTTAATAGACAAGGCGCTCAGTTTTTTTCTTCAGAGTGGATGGATATTAGTCTAGATCTAGATAAAAAACTGTCTACACATAATAAACTTGCTTATAGCCACAAACTTGAATCTTACATTTACTTTGCCCCCTTCTTAGGGTATAGAACACCAAAAACCGCGTTTGAGCAACTAGATCACGATTTGCCGCTGTTAGCAAAGCTTGTTAATTAATCTCAAAACTTTAAAGCAGACAATGTAATTGTAGTGACTTTTTTACGTTTAACTATATTTGATACTAGATTACGATATACTCCCTTAATATTAATCCTATGAAAAAGATTACCCTACTCCTACTCGTCTTTACAATGCTCTTTTTTTCTTGTAATGACGATCTTGATGATACTATAAGACCAGCAACTACAGTAGAGTTGTCTGACTTTGTTTACAGAGGTCTCAATTACTGGTCATTATATAAAGACCAAGTGCCAGAGCTAGCAAATGATTTTTTTAGTAATGATGGAGAAAAATTTGACTACTTATCGCAGTTTGCTTCTGTAGAGGATGCTTTTGATGCACTTACGGCACCTGTAGACCGTTTCAGTATATTACGAGATGATTATACAGAATTAGAAAACTCGCTAGCGGGAATTCGCACTGCCTCTGGTATGAATATCTCCCTGCTTATTATGCCTAACGACCCTGCTAGAGCCTTTGGTATTGTGAGATATGTGGTAAATGATAGTCCGGCAGCTATTGCGGGTGTACAGCGAGGTATGATTTTTACACTTGTAGACGGGCAACCATTACAAGATGCGACTGGACAACCTATAGATGGTAACACAAGTTTTTCTAGCTTTTTTAGTCCAGAAAGCTATACCATAAGTACAGCAACCTTTAACGGTACAGACTTTGACCTTACGGGAGAAGAAATCGTAATAAATAAAATACAGCTCATTATAAACCCTGTACATACGGTGAATGTTTTAAGTGTAGGTGGTAATGAGATAGGGTACTTACATTATACCGGCTTTACAAATGAGTTTGACAGTGCTCTTAATAATGCTTTTGCAGAGTTTCAGGCAGCTGGCATTACAGATCTTGTGCTTGATTTACGCTATAATGGTGGTGGCTCTATAGAGACGGCAAACGACCTCTCGTCTATGATTACTGGTCAGTTTGAGGGACAAACCTTTATCACTCAAGAGTATAACTCAGATCGCAATCCAGAGAATCAATTTACACGTACTTTCAATAATAATCTAGGAAGTGGCAATGATGGAGCAACTATAAACAGCTTAGGTCTTTCTAGAGTATTCATACTCACTACGGGAAGAACAGCAAGTGCCAGCGAACTTATACTAAGTGGTCTAGATCCATATATTGAGATTATACAGATAGGTACAAACACCGTAGGAAAATTTGAAGGGTCCTTCTTATTATATGATGCGCCAGCTCCAGGTTTTAGAAGATCTGAGGCAAACCCAAATCATAGATATGTAATGCTACCGCTTGTACTTAAGTCTGTAAATGCAAATGGTCTTACTGACTATTTTGATGGCTTTACACCAGATATTGAAATAGCAGAAGATTTTACAAACTATGGCCAGCTAGGTGAGCAAGGCGAGCCACTTCTAGATGCAGCCATAGATGTTATTCTTAACGGAAGAAGCAACGCACAATATAACACGACGATACAACCCTCATATTATGACACAGAGCAACAAAACCCACTCTACCAGCGTATGATAGTTGATCAACTTGATATAAACTAGCACAAAAAAGGGGTGACAATTATGTCACCCCTTTTTAATTAACTATTAGAATAACCTAGTTAATCTCGTAAACGTTACCTGGTACAATACCTACATTAAGCGTATTTAATAAAGTACCCGTAGTAGTGTCATAAAGCTCTACAGTTCCATTACTAGCAAAGTCTGCAGCGTTACATCCTGCAAGTGTACCGTCGCTGAGTATGGTCATATTATAGAAAAAAGATCCAGATATAATTGCTGTACTAGTCGTTGTAAAATCTGCTATTGTTGTTTTATAAACTGCTCCACCTAGATAATAAAACACATCATCACCTACTACATTTAAGAAGCTAGGGTGTTCGGTATCTGTAAATAAAACTGTTTCTACAGCAGTGTTTGTATCTGTATCTATAATAGTAAATTGTCCTCCTGTCTCATTACCTGTAAATGCTGGAGCGCCGCTAGCTAGAACTACAAGACGTCCCGCTGTGTCAAACTGTAGTGAGTTAGGTACGTCACCAACCTCTATTGTAGTAACAACATTTTCTTGCTCACTAGAGATTACAGATACAATGTTATTTACTCCAAAACCTCCTTTGTGTGCTACATAAATAGCATCTCCTTTTGCTACGATTTGCTCTGGCCCTTCTGCAACAGCAATTGTACTTACTATCTCATTTGTATTTAAATCTAAAACAGCCACATAATCATCTGTAGCTACAGCTGGATCTCCCCAGTTAGTCACATAACCGTTATCCCCTATTATTACCATATTACGTGGGTTATTAAGTCCTTCTGTAATTTGGATTATTTCTTCAAAGGTATCTTTTTCTACTACCGTGATACGTGAGCTTACGTTTGTAACTACATAAACATTATCATCTGTCATAGTTAGTGATTGCACGATGTTACCCAGGTTATCACCATTTACAGCTTGATAGATAGATGATGTCACCGTAGTAAGGCTTTCATCTATATAATCTACTGTTCCAAAACCATTTGAAAAAGGTCCTTCATTTGTTACTAAAAATCCAGTAGCATATGGCCCTTCAACCTCTGGGGTAACTGGTATAAAAATATCATCATCTGTATTACAAGAAAATAATAAAAGTGTTGCAATACAAAATGTGTAAAAAGAATGTTTCATAAGTGTGTTTAAAAAGTAATAGTTGTTTGTAATAAAAAGTTTCTTCCAGGGTTAGGTCTAAAAGCAACCGTCTGGTAGTTCGTATTAAATAAGTTATTGACTCTCGCCATTACTTGGAGCTTAGTACCTTGCTTGTGTAAGATGTCATAGCTTGTCCCTATGTGAGCAATCGCATAGCCGTCTACCTGCGCCGTGTTATCTGTAGTTGTAAAAACACGATCTACAAAAGTAGTTTGCACATAACTACTCAGCCTGCCATAGTTATGCGCGATACCGAGTATCGCTTTATGAGCTGGCACATAGATAAGCTGTTTGCCTCTGGCTACATCTTCGGCCTGTGTATAGGCATACTGAGCAGTGGTTGTAACTTTATGGCTACCCATAATAGCCGTATAATCAAGTGCTCCCTCTATACCATAATGCTCAGAATCTGCTATGTTTATAGGTGACCAGATACCGCTCAGATTAGGCTGCCATTGTATCAAATCATCTGTGTTTATGTAAAATCCTCTCAGTCCTAAAGTGAGGTTTTTACGTGTTCTTTTTAAGCCTATTTCGGCTTGTATGCTTGTTTCAGGTTTTAAATCTGGGTTACCTACAGCACCTGGTCCAGACCAGTAAGCATCGTTAAATGTGGGGATTCTATAATTTTTTGACGCGTTAAATGTGAGTGTATACGCTTTCGCGAAAGCGTAATCAAAACCAGCTCCCAAAAGAAATGGACTATCAAAACCTTCTACCAGCTCTTGTCTAGCCTGAATCTCATAGGTAAATTGATTAGTAAGTTGCTGTTTCCACAAGGCGACAACAGATCCTTGATTTCTAGTAGTCGAAACGATAGACGCACCAGCTGCCGAAATATGGTTTACCTCACCTATTACAGTAAGTTCCTTTTTACGATCTAGCTTATAAGTTGCCTCGTAGTTTGCCAGGTAGCGTATAGATTTACCTAGATCATTATCGTCAGTTTGGTTATTTGCAAAATATCTAAACTGTTCAAAAATATGAGCCGCACGCAACTTGCCATTAAATCTTGTACCCAGGTTTTCCCATATGGCGAGTGTTCTTGTATTTCTGTCTTCATACCCATCATTAGACGGTGCCGTGAGCGTGCCAGAAAAGTTGCGATTACCTACATAGGTATTGTGGTGCAGTTTTAATAAATGTGTACGATCACCCTTATTTTTAAGGAGATAACCCATATTAAAAATGGCGTTAAGATTATCATATTGACCATTTTCATTAAACTGATTATCTGTATCGAGATAGTCAAAATCATTTTCAGAACGTTGGTAATCTAGGCCGGCATCTATGTAAAAATTAGTGTTTGAAAATTGCGTTTTGGCCGTTGCGATTTGAGTATCAAAACTTCCGTAACCTGCGGCTACTGTCGTGCTCAGTCCTTTATTAAATCTAATATCATTACCTAGATGAACACTACCACCTACTGCTCCAGATCCATATATAATGCTCCCGCCGCCCGCTCTCACATCGAGCTGATCATAATTTTTTGACGATAAGGTATTAAAATCAGACTGGCCAGTGAGCTGGCTATTTATGTTTATACCGTTCCACACGACGGCTGTCTGTGCCGCGTTAGTCCCTCTAAAAGAGGCAGAGGCTACGCCACCAGGCCCATTTTCTCTAAAGTATATGGTGCTATTTGCTCGCAACACCTCTGTAAGAGCCGTGCGCGAGCGCTGTATGGTGCTATCACTTATCTTCTCAAGAGCTATACCTACGCTGTGGTTTTTTAACTTTGAGTCACTAAGTATTACTTCAGGTAAAACTTGAAGTGTATCTATTTGTGCGGCAGTTGTAAGTGCGCATAGCACGACAACAATAAAAAGGAATCTATGTTTCATCTATCTACCAACTTTTTACCCGAAAGTTGCTTGATTTTAATTATGAATAGTGGCAGGTCTCCTGGCTTGCTTTTGTTACACCTTCCCATCATAACACCTTATGACAGTGGCTTTGTAGTAGTAACAAACCCTTTATGGGCTTAGCTTACAGTTGCGGGAACAGCTTCCGATTTATACGGAATTCCCTTTTAATTTTCTGCACCCGTGTGATGCATCAAAACCAAAATTCGTCGCAAATATACATAACATTACTACCATACCTAGCAGTAAATCAAAAAGAAGAAAGCCCTCTTGCGGCATTGGATAATTTAATACTACTTTTGGCAAATGAAGTACTTACACCTTTTAGTCTGTCTTATACTTCTGGTAACATCTTGTAAAAATGAACCAGAAGTCACGACTGTTACTCCCACAATGAGTGCATCACAAGCAGTAACCTATGCAGATGGTTTTACCATTACAAAGTATGAAAACTACACATTGCTATCGGTCACAGAAGCATTCCCAAATGCAGATAAAACCTTTACCTACGCCCTTGTGCCAGAAGGAGGGTTGCAAGCTTCTATAGAAGAAGAAAACAGTAAAAGCCTCACCGAGTTACTTACTAATCGAGGTGTAGATGCCATTATAAAAACGCCTATAAAAAATGTAGTCGTTACCTCTACTACGCACATCCCCTCGTTAGAAATGCTTGGGGTTATTGAAACTCTAAAAGGTTTTCCTAATCTTGATTATGTGTCGAGTCCGCTTTCGCGAAAGCGTATTGAAAACAATCTCATTACAGAGCTAGGTCAAAACGAATCGCTTAACACAGAACTTGCAATAAATCTCAATCCAGATGCAGTTATCACCTTTGGTGTAGAAGGAGAAAACAAATCTGTAAACACGCTACAACGTGCAGGAATCCCTGTGCTTTACAACGGCGACTGGGTAGAAAAAGAACCGCTAGGCAAAGCAGAGTGGATCAAATTCTTTGGCGCTCTGTACGGGAAAGAAAAAGAGGCAGATAGCATTTTTACAAACATAAAAAATCAATATCTAGCCACTAAGAAACAACTTGCATCTGTAACGTCAAGTCCTACTATTTTAAGTGGTGCGATGTATAAAGACGTTTGGTATTTACCTAAGGGTGATAGCTGGCAGGCTAAAGTTCTAGAAGATGCCGGAGGCTCATACCTATGGGCAGATACCGAGGGAGTGGGAAGTATTGCCTTGAGTATAGAATCTGTGCTGGAAAAAGGACAGCAAGCAGACTTCTGGATTGCACCTGGGCAGTATACATCATATTCAAAACTACTAAGTGACAACCCTGCCTACGGACAGTTTGATGCATTTAAGAATAAGAAGGTCTATACCTTTGCAAAGAGTAAGGGAGCAACGGGTGGTTTATTATATTATGAACTTGCGCCTAACAGACCAGATCTTGTCTTAAGAGATCTTACCAAAATCTTACACCCAGAGCTTATTACAGAAGAGTTTACATTTTTTGCACCGCTAGATGAGTAATAAAAGTTACATCATACCCTTTTGCATATTAGTTTTTGTACTAGTGTTGTGCTTTATTGTAAACATAAGTTTAGGCTCCGTAAACATTCCTTTTACAGAGGTTATCTCTGGGTTACTGGGTGGTGATGTGTCAAAAACATCTTGGTCATATATTATCGTAGATTATAGATTACCTAAGGCTATTACGGCAATTATTGCTGGTGCAGGCCTTGCGGTTTCTGGCTTGTTAATGCAAACGCTTTTTCGCAATCCGCTGGCGGGGCCATTTGTATTAGGTATAAGTAGTGGTGCCAGTCTAGGCGTCGCTTTATATATCTTAGGAGGTACGGCACTGGGGCTATCTTCTACCCTATTATCTGGTAAATGGGGGCTTATCATATCGGCTAGTGTAGGAAGTTTTTTAGTCTTACTTATGGTGCTAGGTGTAGCTACGCGTATAAAAGATACAATGGCGCTCCTTATCATAGGTTTAATGGTAGGAAGCCTTACGAGTGCCGTAGTAAGTGTGCTGGCCTATTTTAGTAAAGCAGAAGAGTTACAACGATTTGTTTTTTGGTCCTTTGGGAGTCTTGGTGACGTCTCTTGGCGTGGCGTGGGAATCCTTTCTATTTGTTTTGTCATTGGGATTATGGGCGCTGTTTTTTGTCTCAAATCACTTAACAGCCTTCTTTTAGGAGATGCATATGCACGTACGATAGGTACAAAATTTAGTCAGTCACGTCTACTCATTATTATTGCGACAAGTTTGCTAGCGGGCAGTATCACTGCTTTTGCAGGTCCCATTGCCTTTATAGGGCTTGCAGTACCACATTTAGTACGCCAGCTTATACCTACGGCAAATCATCGCATACTATTACCAGCTGTTATTATAGGAGGGGCAATCCTTATGCTCGTTTGTGATACAATAGCACAGGTACCGTATAGTGAGTATACATTACCTATAAACGCTATCTCTGCAATGGTGGGTGCTCCTGTAGTGATATGGCTATTAGTTCGTAAAAAGAAACTTCTTTTTTAATGCAATCTATAAACAATCATATCACCCTCCGCACAAAAGATCTTGTTATAGGCTATAACAATAATCGTGAGGAAACACCTATAGCAAAAAATCTTAATATAGATTGTAAAAAAGGAGAACTCATTGCGCTAGTAGGGATAAACGGGTCTGGTAAATCTACATTGCTGAGAACACTCGCAGGACTTCAAGAACCGCTTGCTGGTGCTGTCTATATTAATGATAAAGAGATTACCAAAGTAACTCCAGCATTACTCGCACAGCAACTTAGTGTTGTATTGACTAATCAAGCTATTTCAAAAAATCTTACGGTAGCAGAGCTTGTAGCACTTGGCAGACAGCCTTATACAAACTGGCTAGGCACGCTCACAGAGGTAGATAAGGATATTATAATAACAGCTTTAAAACGTACCGAAACCTACATACTCAAAGACAAGAAGTGTTACGAGCTTAGTGACGGGCAACTGCAGCGTGTCCTCATAGCAAGAGCACTTGCTCAAGACACACCTATAATTATGCTAGATGAACCTATGACACATCTAGACCTACATCACAAAGCCTCTGTTTTAAACCTGCTAGCTAGAATCGCAACAGAAGAGCATAAAACTATCATTTTTAGTACACACGAGATAGATTATGCACTTACCCGTTGTGATAAAATGATTGTGATGAAAGAGCGACAAGCCTTATACGACACTCCAGAAGCACTTATTGCTCAGGGAGTTTTTGATGTACTCTTTCCTTCTCACAATGTGGGGTTTGACCGTAAAAACCGTATCTTTTTTCTCAAAAAGTAAGACGATGCGTTTTCTTCAATTATTTCTAGTAGCTATGGTGCTCGCTAGCTGTTCGGCACACTCTTTTAAGGGTGAAGAAGAACGCTTTCGCGAAAGCGTAAAAACATCCATCCCAACTGCTACAGAGGCAGTTTATAAGGTTATAGACACATCAAAAATTTATAAGCTTGTGGCGAGTTATTATAAATATGATACCAATCAAACCAATGTAGTAGCTGAATATAATTACAAGAAATATCTAAAATTTTACAAAGATGGAAAGCTAGCGGTTTTTGATGATTTTGACCTCACAAGCATTGATACGCTTAAAGCGAAAGTAACCGACCACGGTTATTACGATTATACATACAACACCTTATATACAAGGCATCACCTCACAAATAAGAGTGGAAAACAATTTTATAACCCGCAAGTGCACCAGCCTAACGGTGACACCTTATCACTCTACTCTCAAAGCACAAAAAGTATAAGTCATTACCTAGCCATAGCTATTCCGGCAAACGTGGTTGTTGCCGAGGCGGAGTGGTAGAAAATAATTATAGTTTGATTGACATTATAAATTTTGTAAGAGACTTTATTAGAATAGATTTATTCATTGGTTTTGGATTGTATTCTATCATATTTTTTGTGCTCAATAAAACACTAAAAAATAATCTATTTTTAAAACGGTTTGATGACAATACTATAAAATTAGTTATACGCTTAGGGTTTGTTTGGATTTCACTGTGGTTGTTAGGTTTAATACTTTACTATTTTAGTCTAGAAAATCAAGCAGAACGAATTAAATATTTAGAAAGGTTAACTGGAGAATATAGTTATGGTATATGGGCTCAACCTATATTCTGGTTTGTGTTAACACAACTATATAGAATCACATTTTTCACAAAATACCTAGTCAACAGACTAATAATAAGTTTTCTTTTTGTCTTGACGTTTGAAAGGTTTATTATTATCATAGTAACAATTCACAGAGATTATTCACCTGATAATTGGAGTCTATTCGATGATTTTGATATCGACGGAATGTTCTTAATTCAGGGCTTATTAGCAAAAACCTTAGTTGTCTTAACGATTTTTAGTCTTCATCACATTTTAATTGAAAGAATAAAACTATTAAAACTAAAAACATAAATGGTTTTGAAAATTAATAGCTCACAATTTCCTCCTAACATCATCTTTTAAAATACGTATTGCACGATCTTCTTTATATCTTTACCATATGAATGATACTTTATTACTTTTTCTTATTGCTTTCATATGCTTAGTGGGCGGTACGCTCTTAGGGATATTTATCTCAAATCTTAAAAAGAAGGGAGAACTTAGTGGTTTACAAGAGCGCTTGCGTCAAGAAGAACTTAAGATAGAAGAGGCTAGAAACACAAGCCTTAAAGTAGAGACACAAATGCAGCAACTTCGCGCAGAAAACAATGAGCAACTCCAGCAGCTACGCGCAGATAGTGAGAAACAACTTAGCTACCTTAGAGAAGAAAAAGATCAGTTTCAAAACGAACTTACCGCTCGCAACGTAGCCTTTGAAGGCTTACAAAAAAGGATGGAAGAAAAAACGGCAGAGCTAGAACAACTGCAAGAAAAGTTTACCAAAGATTTTGAACTCATCGCTAGTAAAATTCTTGATGAAAAGTCTAACAAGTTCACTTTACAAAACAAACAAAACCTTGATATCATCTTAAAACCGCTTCAAGAAAAAATTCAAAACTTTGAGAAGCGCGTAGAAGAAACTAATAAAGAGGCAATAGATAGAACCTCTGCCCTTAGAGAGCAAATAAAAGGTCTTACTGCTCTTAATGAGCAAATGACAAAAGAAGCCAGTAACCTTACTAAAGCGCTCAAAGGAGATAGTAAGATGCAGGGTAACTGGGGCGAGCTTGTACTAGAGCGTGTGCTAGAAAAATCTGGGCTAGAAAAAGACCGCGAGTATTTTATACAACAAAGCTTTACTACAGAAGAGGGTAAACGTGTACTTCCAGATGTGGTGATACACTTACCGGCAAATAAGAAGATGATTGTAGATAGTAAAGTATCCCTACGTGCCTACGAGCGCTTTGTAAATGAAGAAGACCCACACCTTAGAGATGCGCACTTAAAGCAGCACGTAAATGATTTAAAGCGACACGTACAACAGCTTAGTGATAAAAACTATCAAGATATCTACCAGATAGAAAGCCCAGACTTTGTACTGCTATTTATACCTATCGAGCCAGCTTTTGCCATTGCCATAAATGCGGAAAATGAACTCTATAATAAAGCTTTTGAGCAAAATATTGTTATCGTTACACCTTCTACCCTACTTGCCACACTGCGCACTATAGACTCAATGTGGAATAATGAGAAGCAACAACAAAATGCGCTAGAAATCGCAAAACAGGCTGGAGGACTTTATGATAAATTTCACGGGCTAGTAACAGATCTTACGGCCGTAGGTAAAAAGATGGATGATGCAAAAAGTGGATACTCTGCCGCTATGAATAAACTTGTAGAAGGTAATGGTAACCTAATCACAAGAGTAGAACGCCTTAAAAAAATGGGTGCCAAAGCGAAAAAAGCACTCCCAGAAGCTATCATCAAGCGTGCAAATGCAGATGATGACCTAACCTTACTAGACTAAATAATTATGAAAAAAATACTATTTGTAGTCCTTACTACCATCTTTTTACTGGCAGCAGCTTGGTTTGCCTTCATTTACTACGTCCCTTATAGTAAAGGAACACGCGCCGGCGAACTTATAAAATTCTCTAGCAAAGGAGTAATTTTTAAAACTTGGGAAGGTGAGATAAGCCAGGGTATAAGTGGAGCACAAATCTTTAGCTTTTCGGTATTAGATCAAGAAGAGGAGGCTATTGAGGCGCTTAATAAATATCAAGGTCAATATGTAAAGGTTGAGTATATAGAGCGCTTTGGGACCTTCTCTTTCTGGGGAGATACTAAGTACTTTATTACAAATGTAGTACCAGAGCAATCACCACATTTTAATAGACAATAGGGAGATTAAGAGTGTTTATTACGCTTTCGCGAAAGCGTACTCAAAACCCCCATAAACTTAAAAAGGTCTACTCATTGAGTAGACCTTTTTTAATACTGTAATTTGAGCAGTAAATTAGTTACTCAAGTACATCTTTCTTCTTGCGTATAAATCGTAAAAAGCATCATCACGAAGGTTATCTATAAATAAGATACTCTCTCCTGTACTCTTCATCTCTGGTCCTAAGTTCTTATTTACATTTGGAAACTTATTAAAAGAGAATACTGGTTGCTTGATTGCATATCCTTCTAGCTGTGGGTTGAAGTTAAAGTCTTTTACCTTCTTCTCACCTAGCATCACCTTAGTTGCGTAGTTTACATATGGCTCTTTGTAAGCTTTTGCTATAAATGGAACCGTACGAGATGCTCTTGGGTTTGCCTCTATGATGTATACCTTATCATCTTTTACAGCAAACTGTATGTTTATAAGACCTACTGTATCAAGTGCTAGTGCAATTTTTCTAGTGTGATCTTTAATTTGCTCTAGTATAAGGTCTCCAAGGTTAAATGGAGGTAATGTTGCATTACTATCACCAGAGTGTATACCACAAGGCTCAATGTGCTCCATAATACCTATGATGTATACATCTTCTCCATCACAAATAGCATCTGCCTCTGCCTCTATCGCTCCGTCTAGGTAGTGATCTAGTAGGAGTTTGTTATTAGGTATCTTACGTAGTAAGTCTACAACGTGCTCTTCTAGCTCGTCATCGTTTATTACAATCTTCATTCCTTGTCCTCCTAGTACATAAGATGGTCTTACAAGGATAGGGTAATCTAGTTTTTGTGCCACTGCAAGTGCCTCGTCTGCCGTCTCTGCTGTATCAAATTCTGGATAAGGAATATCAAGATTTTTTAATAATGTAGAGAAGCTTCCTCTGTCTTCGGCAAGATCTAGTGCTTGGTAACTTGTACCTAAAATTTTGATACCGTAACGGTCAAGCTTTTCGGCAAGTTTAAGTGCTGTTTGCCCTCCTAGTTGTACGATTACACCTTCTGGCTTTTCGTGGCGTATGATGTCATAAATATGCTCCCAGAATACAGGCTCAAAGTATAACTTATCTGCCGTGTCAAAATCTGTAGATACAGTCTCAGGGTTACAGTTTATCATTATAGTTTCATAACCACACTCTGCAGCGGCAAGTACACCGTGTACACAGCAGTAATCAAACTCGATACCTTGCCCTATACGGTTAGGTCCTGAACCTAATACTACTATCTTTTTCTTGTCTGAAACTACACTTTCGTTTTGAGCAAATCGAGTTCCGTCAGGAAGCTCCATTTCATTTTCAAAAGTTGAGTAAAAGTATGGTGTTTGTGCTACAAACTCTGCCGCACACGTATCTACCAGTTTATAAACTCTGTTTATTTTTAATTCATCTCGCTTGCTTGTTACTGCACTTTCGAGACATCCTAGCATATGTGCTATTTGTCTATCTGCAAAACCTCTTTGTTTTGCCTCGAGTAATAAATTTCGCGGAAGCGTATCTACCTTAAAAGTAGATATCTCTTTTTCCATTGCATATAGCTCCTCATATTGTTTAAGGAACCACATATCTATTTTTGTAATCTCGTGTATACGTTTAAGCGGGATACCCATCTGGATTGCATCATAAATCACAAATACACGGTCCCAGCTTGCGTGGGTAAGTTTGTCTATAATCTGGTCGTAACTCTTATACCCTTTACCATCTGCTCCTAGACCATTACGTTTAATCTCTAGTGACTGTGTTGCTTTGTGTAAGGCTTCTTGAAAAGAGCGTCCTATACCCATTACTTCTCCTACAGATTTCATCTGTAAGCCTAGCGTGCGGTCACTTCCTTCAAATTTATCAAAGTTCCAACGTGGTATTTTTACAATTACATAATCTAATGTAGGCTCAAAAAGGGCCGATGTAGATTTTGTAATCTGGTTATCTAGTTCATCAAGGTTGTATCCTATCGCTAGTTTTGTAGCGATTTTTGCAATAGGGTATCCCGTTGCTTTTGATGCCAGTGCAGATGATCTAGATACACGTGGGTTAATCTCAATTGCGATAATCTCTTCTTCATTATCTGGGTTTACCGCAAACTGTACGTTACACCCTCCAGCAAAGTCACCTATACTGCGCATCATATGGATAGCCATATCACGCATTTTTTGGTAAGTAACATCAGATAATGTCATTGCAGGTGCCACAGTAATCGAGTCTCCTGTGTGGATACCCATAGGGTCCATATTTTCGATAGCACAGATAATAACCACATTATCATTTGCATCACGTAGTAACTCTAGCTCATACTCTTTCCACCCTAGTAAGGCTTTATCTATCATCACCTCGTGTACTGGTGATACTTCTAGACCGTGAGATAGGAGTCTATCAAAATCTTCTTCTTCAAAAACGAAAGATGCTCCCGCTCCTCCTAGTGTAAAAGAAGAACGTATTACTAATGGAAAACCAAACTCTTGAGCAATCTCTTTTCCTTTTAAGAATGAGTTTGCACTTGCCTGTGGTGCCATAGGTATACCTATCTCTCCCATAAGTGTTTTAAACTGATCGCGATCTTCTGTAATATTAATAGCCGCGATATCTACACCTATAAGCTCTACTTCAAAATCTTTCCAGATACCCTTCTCATCTGCCTCAATACAAAGGTTAAGCGCAGTCTGCCCTCCCATAGTAGGAAGCACTGCATCTATATTAGGATGCTTTTTGAGTATCTCTACAATAGACTTTGTAGTAAGTGGCAATAAATAGACGTGATCTGCCATAGAGGGATCTGTCATAATCGTTGCCGGGTTAGAATTGATTAGAATAGTCTCAATTCCATCCTCTCTTAATGATCTTAATGATTGTGATCCTGCGTAATCAAATTCACACGCTTGACCAATAACAATAGGTCCAGAACCTATGAGTAGAATCGATTTTAAGTCTTTATTTTTAGGCATTTACTGTGGTTTTTCTAGAATTATCTAAAATTATGAACTGATAGGGTATAAAAAAAGGTGTTACTTAAAAAAAGTAACACCTATATATTTACATCAACGAGATGCATTATTTTTTGTGACGAAGCTCAGAAGATACACTTATTTTCTTTCTTCCTTTAGCACGGCGACGTGCTAAAACTTTACGACCGTTTACAGAAGCCATACGCTCTCTAAAACCGTGTTTGTTTCTTCTTTTTCTTTTTGATGGCTGAAACGTTCTCTTGCTCATTTTGTATCTTCTTTAATGTCTTGTTAGGACCGCCTTATAATTTCTTTTATTTACAGCTTTCTAAGCTGGGCGCAAATATACGAGAAGTTTTTACTTCTACAAATGGAAAAATAAATTTTTTTTATCTCCTTTTATATACCTTTGCTCCCGCCTGTATATAGGGCAAAAATAAGAAAACAAACGGTCTAAATATAATCTATGTTTAATAAAAACATCAAACTCGTTCTAGCTATAGCAACTCTTGCAGCAGCAATATGGCAATTTACAGAGAATGAAATAGGTAATGGTATAATGCTACTCTTACTTATGGGAATCTTTATATTCTTATATTTTAAAAACGAAATTATCTTACTTGCCTTTTTACGTTTACGTAAGCAAGACTTCCCTGGAGCTCAAAAGTGGCTTTCAAAAATTAAAAACCCAAGCAGCGCTCTAGTTACAAAACAAGAAGGATACTATAACTACCTACAAGGACTTATGGTATCACAGACTAATATGACCCAGGCCGAAAAATATTTTAAGAAAGCCATAAGCCTAGGTCTCTCTATGGATGCAGATCTTGCAATGGCAAAATTAAGTCTTGCAGGTATTGCAATGAGTAAAAATAGAAGACGTGAGGCACAAACCCTTATGAAAGAGGCAGAAGCTCACGATAAGCACGGTATGCTAGGAGAGCAACTCAAGACTATGAAGGCAAACTTCAAGGCCGCTGGTAATCAACCAAAACACCAGTACGGAAGACCTACATCTGCCAGAGCTGGTAGAAGACAGCGATAGTATACCTTTTGCTACACAATGAAAGCTGACTTTCTAACATACCAAGCACAAACCACTCCTCACCCACTAGCGATGGAGGTAGCAAAGGCAGAAGGCAGTTACATATATAATACAGAGGGCAAGAAGTTTTTAGATTTTGTAGCAGGCGTCTCTGCCTGTAGCTTAGGACATCAACATCCTAGAGTGAAAACTGCAATTATCAATCAGCTAGATAAGTATGCTCACGTGATGGTGTATGGAGAATATGCACAGTCTCCAGCCGTACAGCTCACAAAGCTCCTTGCAGCGCACTTACCTCCATCTTTACAGAGTACATACCTTGTAAACAGTGGTACAGAAGCTATAGATGGTGCTATAAAACTCGCTCGTAGAGCGACGGGTCGCACAGAGATTATCGCAGCCGTAGATGCCTATCACGGTAATAGCTATGGAGCACTAAGCCTTATGAGTAATGAAGAGCGCACCGCGCCCTTTAAACCTATGATAGGTGATGTCTCTTTTATAAAATTTAATTGTGACCGCTATCTTGAACGCATCACAGAACATACAGCCGGAGTTGTATTAGAAACCATACAAGGCGGTGCAGGTTTTATAGAGCCTACTAATGACTTTCTATCTAAGGTAAAACAACGATGTAAAGACGTAGGCGCTCTTCTCATACTTGATGAGATACAACCGGGTATGGGGCGCACAGGTAAACTTTTTGGGTTTGAGCACTACAATGTCGTTCCAGATATTCTTGTAACAGGTAAAGGGCTAGGCGGCGGTATGCCTATAGGTGCATTTACTGCATCTCGCGACACAATGGCGTTACTATCAGATAATCCTAAGCTGGGACATATTACCACCTTTGGCGGGCATCCAGTGATTGCGGCGGCAGCGCTAGCCACACTACAAGAAATCACAGAGACCACTCTTATAGCAGACACCTTAGTAAAAGAACAACTCATACGCGAGCAACTCGTACACCCATATATTACAGAAATAAGAGGGCGCGGCCTTATGCTTGCTGCACTCACCCCTTCGGCAGCAATTACTTCTGAGGTGATACTTGCTTGTCAAGATGCGGGTCTTATTTTGTTTTGGCTACTTTTTGAAGATCGCGCCATACGCATCACTCCGCCACTTACGATCACAACAGAAGAAATCATAGAAGGATGCGCTATTCTTCTAGCGGCCTTAGACCAAGCACTAGAGAAGCACGGTAGCTTAACATAATTAAAATACTTTATAACAATTCATTGGGATAGTTACGCTTTCGCGAAAGCGTAAAAACTCGTAATTTTATAAAAAAAGCTGATCTTGAAATTTAAACTACAATCTGACTTTAAACCTACTGGTGATCAACCCTCTGCAATCAAACAACTAGTAGACGGCATCAATAAAAACGAAACCTACCAGACACTATTAGGTGTTACCGGAAGTGGTAAAACATTTACGGTCGCAAATGTGATACAAGAGACAGAAAAACCCACACTCATACTCGCTCATAACAAAACACTCGCAGCGCAATTATACAGCGAGTTTAAAGCATTTTTTCCAGATAATGCGGTAGAGTATTTTGTATCATACTATGACTATTACCAGCCGGAGGCCTTTATTCCTTCTTCTGGAGTGTATATAGAGAAAGATCTTTCTATCAATGAAGAGATAGAAAAAATGCGACTAAGCACCACGACTTCCCTACTCTCTGGGCGTCGCGATGTGATTGTGGTTGCATCTGTATCGTGCTTATATGGTATAGGTAACCCCGCCGAGTTTGAGAAAAACATAACAGAAATCAAGCAAGATCAAGTTATGGCACGCACGATGTTTCTTAAAAAACTCGTACAAGGACTCTACTCACGTACCGAGGGAGAGTTTAATCGTGGTAATTTTAGAATAAAGGGAGACACGGTAGAGGTGTTCCCGGGATATGCAGATATGGCTTTTAGAGTTCACTTTTTTGGTGATGAGATAGAAGAGATAGAGGCTTTTGACCCAGCATCTGCAGAGGTGATTGAGAAGTATTCTCGCTTGCGCATCTATCCTGCAAATATGTTTGTAACCTCTCAAGATGTACTACAAGGAGCCATAAATCAAATAGGTGAGGATCTTACTAAACAGGTAAGCTTTTTTGAAGAAGTAGGTAAACACCTAGAAGCAAAAAGACTAGACGAGCGCACAAATTTTGACTTAGAAATGATACGAGAGCTAGGCTATTGCTCTGGTATTGAAAATTACTCAAGATATCTAGACGGTCGCGAGCCAGGTACAAGACCTTTCTGTCTACTAGATTTCTTTCCAGATGACTACTTGATGGTAGTAGATGAGAGTCACGTGACGGTCTCGCAAGTAAGTGCGATGTATGGAGGTGATAGAAGTCGTAAAGAAAACCTGGTAGAATATGGTTTTAGACTACCCGCAGCGATGGATAACCGCCCACTTAAATTTGAAGAATGGGAAATGATGCAAAATCAAGTTATATATGTTTCGGCTACCCCAGCAGACTATGAATTACAAAAGTCTGAAGGAACTTATGTTGAGCAAATTATACGTCCTACGGGTCTTTTAGACCCTATAGTAGAAGTACGCCCATCTCTCAACCAGATAGATGATCTTATAGAAGAAATAAACAAAGTCACAGAGCGCAATGAGCGCGTGCTTGTCACCACGCTTACTAAGCGTATGGCAGAAGAGCTTACAAAATACCTCACCCGTATAGATATACGCACCCGCTACATACACTCTGATGTAGATACACTTGAGCGTGTAGAAATAATGCAAGATTTACGTAAAGGCGTTTATGATGTACTTGTGGGTGTTAACCTACTTAGAGAAGGTCTAGATTTACCAGAGGTATCTCTAGTAGCTATACTTGATGCAGATAAGGAAGGTTTTTTACGTAGTAACAGATCACTTACCCAAACTATAGGACGTGCCGCACGTAACGTAAATGGGAAGGCTATTATGTATGCAGATAAGATTACAAAGTCTATGCAAGAAACCATAGATGATAGTAACTACCGTCGCCAGAAGCAAATAGACTATAATACTAAAAATGGCTTTACCCCTATGGCTATTAAAAAGAGTCTTGATAATGCGCTTACGCGAAAGGAAACTTACAAGATTGAAGCCGAAGAGCTCGTTAATCTAGCTGCCGAAGATGCAGAAGAGTATCTTACTAAGCCACAAATAGAGAAGAAAATACGAAGCACTAGAAAGGCAATGGAAGCTGCTGCCAAAGAACTAGACTTTATGCAGGCTGCAAAGCTTAGAGACCAGATTAAAGTATACCAAGAGCAAATTAAGGAACTAGCATAAATAAAGAAAGGGCTCCCTTGCGGGAACCCAATCTCAAACTAACCAACCAAATTTATTATTGTATCTCAATTAACCTTGAAGGTTGCACTTGAGCCTCTTCACGCTTAGGTAAAGAAACCGCAAGAACACCATCTGTATAACTTGCTTTAATTTTTGCCGTATCTACAGATTCTGGTAAATTAAATGAGCGTTTAAAAGAAGCATAGTTAAACTCTCTACGAGTAAACTTTGCTGTCTCTTTTACTTCTTCCTCGTTATTAATTTCTGAGGAGATTGTAAGTAAGTCATTGTCAAGATTTATATTAAAATCTTCTTTCTTTAAGCCCGGAGCGGCTACGTGAAGCTCAAACGCATCATCTTTTTCTATAATGTTTACAGAAGGTGTTGCGTTTGTAAATGTGTTTGTTCTTCCTCCTAGCCAGTCTGTGTTAAGTAATTCTTCAAAAACAGATGGTAAGTATGGAGCTGTATTTTTTCTAACTAATGTCATAACTATAATTTTTAAATTGTTTTCAAACTTGTACAGCTATAGACAAATTCAGTTCCAACAATAAAATTATGACGTTATGACATATTTCAGGTTTTAAATAGTGACTTTTTGTCGTTTTTTATTAATTATAGAATCGTTTAAAGATTTCTACAAGTCGTTCTGACGGTATAAGTTTACCATCATAATTACCCATCTCCCCTAGTATTTGTTCTACCGCTTCTGGTCGTATACCCAGCTTGAGACCATAATTCCTAAGAGCATCAATCTCTACAAAATGTGTTTGCTCATCTACATTCATTACTAGCAATAGTCTATGAAACTGTGTGATGCGCTGTAACTCTGTACTAAAAACCATTTCCTGCAGCGGATTTTTAATAAGCTCATCTACTGCTTCCTTAGATATCTCAAGACGCTTTGCAACCTCGAGTATAAAGTGATATTCACGCTCGTGCAAGTGGCTATCTGCTTTTGCCATAGCAATCATATCTGATATAATTTGTAGATTTTCGGTAGTCATTTATAATGGTTTAATGGCGCAATGTAACTTTTATTTTGGAGTCATAAAAATGTTTTGGTTGCTGTATAATTTGTAGTTTTAGGGGATTAATTACGCTTTCGCGAAAGCGTAACTCACCTAGTATCTAGACATATTATATGAATCTATCTGTACGCTTTTACTATTTAATTGCTTTTGTAAGTCTTAGTATTCTAAACGCTTGTCAAGAGCATACTTCTCAAAATACATATGACCTCGCTATAAAGAACATCACGATTATAAATGAGAAAGGTATAAGCGATGGGGATCTTTACACAGTTTATATTAAAGATGGATTAATAGCCGAAATTGATCCTCTAGACACTTCAAAATCCTTATTTTCCACAAAGGAAATAGATGGAAGTGGCAAGTATATTTTACCTGGATTTTGGGATAATCACACACATTTTAGAGGAGGATCTAAACTGGTTACTCAAAACGATTTTTTTTTAAAGCAGTTTATAAAGTACGGTATCACTACTGTAAGAGATGCAGGTGGTGACCTCACACCGCAAGTACAGCAGTGGGACAAAGAGATACAAAATGGCACACGCATAGGTCCTACAATTTATACCTCTGGACCTAAGCTAGATGGCAAAAATGCACGCTGGGCAGGCTCTATAGGTGTTTCTAACAGTGATGAAATAAGCAAAGCACTAGACTCATTACAATCTATAAATGTAGATTATGTAAAGCTTTATGATAGTACACTATCTGGAGAGCAGTACCTAGAGATTATAAAACAAGCAGAGTCTCGCGGTATGATAACTTCTGGACATATGCCATTTACCGTCACCCTTGATGAAACTATAGATGCGGGAATAGACAACATTGAACATCTTTACTACATCTTAAAGGGTTGCTCATCTCAAGAAAAAGAAATCACAGCACAAATAAAAGAAGGTAAACTAGGCTTTTGGGGAAGTATGGCACAACTTATAGAAACCTATGATGAAGATACCGCGCAGCGCACTTTTAAAAAACTCAAAGACAATAACGTATATGTCACTCCTACCCTTTTTATAGGTAACATTCTGAGCTATATGGACGAGGTAGACCATAGTAATGACTCATACTTAGCACTACTAGAAGAAGATTTTATCGTGACCTACGAGGGTAGAGTAAACAGTGCATTAAATGCTAGTGATGAAGCAAAACAAAATAGAAAGAACTTGCAAGAATTCTTTTTACAGTTAGTAAAAAAACTAGATGACGCAGGTGTTACCCTACTATCTGGATCTGATAGTGGAGCTTATAATGCTTATACATATCCTGGCCCATCACTACACGGCGAACTAAGAGAGATGACCAGAGCGGGTATATCTACGAGTACCGCACTTAGTAGTATGTATGATGGTGCTCATTTCTTAAATAAATCATTATATCAATTCTCAAAAGGAGGTATAGCAGACCTTGTTATTTTAAATAGTAATCCGCTTAGAGACATTAAAGCGACTGAGGATATCTGGCTTGTTATTAAAAACGGAGCAATTATACATAGCAATGATTAATCTATAAGTCAAAACACTTATAAATACAACTTATAAGTAAATACACTTATAAAACAATAATATAAGTAAATATGCTTATATTTGAATTATATAAACTATCTAAGTGAAAGACAAACAACATATAGTTATCTCTGGAGACTTTATTGCTTATACAAGTTTAAGTACAGATGAAAAGAAAATTCTTGAGCAATCACTGTACAAACTGTTTGACCAGCTTCAAGAAAAATTTGACACCTTCTCTAGACTCATAAAGGGTGACTACTTAGAGTGTGTAGTGCCAGATCCTGCAAATGGACTATCTGTAATGCTTGCTATAAAGACTTTTATTAAGTCACTAGAGATAGAAGATAAACCAGAAAATAATAGATCAAAAGTATTCCAGACGTACAGCATACGCCTGGCAATGGGTCTAGGTACTTTAGATCGTTTTGACATTGCAAATAATGTCATAGATGGCGACGCCATTTATAGAAGTGGTCGCGCTATAAGCGACGAGAGTACGCACAACAAGGAGCGTATGGTTATAAAAAACACATTATTCTTTAGCTCAGATAACGAGGAGCTCACTTTTAATATAGAAACCATACTCGCACTACTAGATCACCTGCTCGCCAGAGCTACAAGTAGACAAAATGAAGTGTTGTTTTTAAAAATTATGGGTAACAGTGAGAAGACCATTGCAAAGCAGTTATCTGTGAGCCAGTCATCTATAAACCAGCACTCAACCGCCTCTGGGTGGAACGGTATGGATAAATCCATTCGTTATTTTTCTCATCTTTTAAGCACTCTTAATTAATGGAAATAGCAACCTTAATCGCCCTACAGACTATAGCTCACTTACTAGGAGACTATACCTTTCAATCTAAGAAAACAGCAAAATCTAAGGCAAAAAAAGGGTTTAAAAGCAAACACCTCAAGTGGCATATATTAATAGTTTTTGTGTGTTCTTACCTTCTCTCTTTTGATTATAGATTTCTTCCTGCAGCTATACTCATAGGTGCATTACACTGGGTGATAGACGGTTTTAAACCTCAAATACTAGCTAGCAAAAGACTACATAAAGGAGCCTTTTTTATAGATCAGTTATTGCACATTCTTATATACGCGCTAGTGAGTACTACTTTTATAAAACTTATAGGATGGCAACCTATACTTATAGACACTACACACTTTACATACATCTGTCTTATTGCAGTATTTTTATTATGTACAAAGCCCGCAAATATCCTTATTAAAGAAATTTTTACGCTCTTCTCTGTATCGTTTACAGAGAAGTCACAAGACTTACCCAATGCAGGTAGACTCATAGGTATCACAGAGCGCTGGCTCGTGCTTGTACTTATAATAATAGGCCAGTTTAGTGCTGTAGGCTTTTTAATTACCGCAAAATCTATATTAAGATTTAAAGATGGTGATTACCTTAAAACCGAATATGTTTTAATAGGTACAATGCTCAGTTTTGCCATTGCAATTGCTTGTGCACTGGTCATAACACTCTTTGTACTTCCCATTTCGGGACGTTAAAAATTTCCCAATTTTGAAATAATAAAATGTCAGTTGGTATTTTAGGAGTCACAACCAAAATATCCAACCTATGTATTTCAAACACCTACTCACAGGGCTGCTTGTTGTTTCCGCTTTCGCGAAAGCGTATTCTCAAAAAATCCCAGTACCTGTAGACACCACAATTGTCACAAAACACACCACCACCATAAAAGGAAAAACCATTCCTTATACGGCAATCGCTGGGTTTCAACCCGTTTTTAACCAAGAAGGAACACCAGTAGCTAGTCTACTTTACACCTATTACAAAAGATCTGACATAAAAGATGATCAAGAGAGACCACTAGTAATCTCCTTTAATGGAGGACCAGGCTCTGCCTCTGTTTGGATGCACATTGCATACACAGGGCCACGCATCTTAAAGATAGATGATGAGGGCTACCCTGTACAACCCTACGGTATAAAAAGCAATCCTAACTCGATACTTGACGTGGCAGACATTGTTTTTGTAAACCCTGTAAATACAGGATACAGTAGAATGTTACCTAATGAAAAAGGAGAAATGCCAGACAAGAAACAGTTTTTTGGCGTTAATGCAGATATTAAATACCTAGCAGACTGGGTAAACACTTTTGTTACAAGAAATAACCGCTGGAGATCACCTAAGTTTCTTATAGGAGAAAGCTACGGTACAACAAGAGTTTCTGGACTTGCCGCAGCGCTTCAAGACAGTAAATGGATGTTTATAAATGGAGTGATACTTGTATCTCCTACAGAAATAGGTTTTGACTTTGACGGTCCTGTAGAAGTAGCAAACAGGCTTCCTTACTTTACCGCGGCAGCCTGGTACCACAATATGCTACCACCAGCATTACAACAAAAAGACCTTACAGAAGCACTAGCCGAAAGTGAAGACTATGCAGTAAATGAGCTCCTACCACTTATTGTAAAGTCTGGTTACCTAGATGCATCAAAAAAGGAGGCTGCTATCAAAAAAATGGCATATTATTCTGGCCTTTCTGAAAAAACAATACGTCAAAACAATCTAGAAGTACCCTTTAACTACTTCTGGAAAGATCTCTTAAGAGATCGTGACGGCCTTACTATAGGTAGATTAGACTCTCGCTATAAGGGAATGGATGTAAAAGAATCTGGAGATCGACCAGATTATAATAGCGAGCTTACCTCGTGGCTACACTCATTTACTCCAGCGATAAATTACTACTATAGTCAAGAGCTAGGATTAAAAACAGATCTATCTTATAATATGTTTGGCCCAGTACGACCTTGGGACAGATCAAATAATAATGCAGGACCAAGTCTGCGCAGAGCGATGGGTGTAAACCCTAACCTTAATGTAATGATACAGAGTGGTTATTATGATGGCGCTACAACTTACTTTAATGCAAAGTATGTAATGTGGCAGCTTAATGCTAGCGGTAAACTAGCAGATAGATTAAGCTTTAAAGGTTATAGATCTGGACATATGATGTACTTACGTAATGAGGACTTAATCAAAGCAAATGATGATATACGTGAGTTTATCAAAAAATCATCTGTTGGGATTGAGAAAGGTGCAATGCATAAATAATAGATTACAAAATAGGTGAGAATTACGCTTTCGCGAAAGCGCATAACAAACGCTCTCACAATCTATAAAATTAAAAACGCCCTATCCAGATGGATAGGGCGTTTACTTACTAGCTAGTAATCTTTGTAAACCTCAATTCTTAGTACATAGCTCGCAATGCGGTAATATCATTATTGCTAAACTCTCCATCCTCATTATTTGAGAAACAAGCTTGCATTATTGAGTCAAAATCTCTTGTAGGTGTACCTGGTAATTGTACTGCTCCAGTAGATCCTGCAGACTCTCCTCCTCCACTACCACAACTCTGGCGATCGTAGTAATCTGAGTGACGGAAACCTATAGAGTGACCTATCTCGTGTGTAATAACGTGCTCATTTACGTTTGTACTAGAACCTTCAAGGTTGTAAATCTGTACAAATTTATTAGGACGCCCTTGTGCATCTGGAAAACCTGCTACACCTCCAGAACCAGAGTTATTTGCAGAGTTATCATAAACAACCATATCGCTGTTTGAGAAGTTTGTTCCAAACGTAAGTCTAAAACGTAGTGCAGATCCTGAGATACGGTTAAAGTTATTTACCGCCCACTGTAAAGCTGTTCTACCTTTATTAGTAAGACCAAAGTTATCATTACCTGTGTAACCTATAATGTCTATTGTTCTGTTTGCTCCAGTTACTAGGTTAAACGTTCTAAACTGGCGCTGGTCATTGACCTGCATTTCCTGTAACTCCTTTGCAGTTGTTACAATGTCATCACCTATGTAGATACGCTGCTCTACAGTACCATCTGGAAGGTGAAAATCTCCTTTTGTGATCGCAGCTATATCTATAGCCATACCACGCACTTGATCAATAATAGCTTGATCTGTAACCTCAACACGATTGTTTTCGACTACTAGTTCTACATTTGCTTGATCATCTTGAATGGCATCTGCTTCTTCTTTTTCACAAGAAGTAAAAGATACTGCTACTAGCGCTAGTGCCATCGCACTAAATTTGAATTTGTTTTTCATTTTGGGTTGCATATTTTAGGATTAATATTAGTTTCAAAATTAACTCTTTTTAACACTTATATTAATCTATTATCACCACTACAACGTTTTCGCTAGTATTTTTATCATATTATTAAATAATTTACTGATTAATCTATAATGCAATAAAGGAAATCCTTTATTGCATTTTAACAATCTGATTAACAACTATTTCAAGGGTGATAAAGTCGTGATTAGTCTAGTAAATTGGTAGAGATTACCCCCGTTAACGTCAATAATTACATTAATATGAGTGTAAAGTGACTATTAAGAAAGTGCTAAGAAAATATCATTTTTGAGAATTTGATAATTTTACAGCTATTTTGTTATAATCTTAAATAATATGCAACAAAAATCTACTCAAGCTTATAATCCTTGAAGTCTAATGGGTCAAAGTTTTTAAAATGACCATTGAGCTTTATGAGCTCTTTGGTACGGTTTACAGACTTTAAGGTAGGTATTGCAGCTTGTAAATGCGCTATGAGATATACAAAACAGTCCATCTCTGAAGAAATCTGAAGTAGCTCATACTGCTGCTCGATATTAAGTCCCATTTTATGAGCAAACCTAAACGCACTTACGGTTTGTATAGCAACCTCTGGTGTCTTTACATCAAGAAGGTTATAAAATATGGTAAGCAGGCTTACAAATTCTTCCTTTATCTGTAAGGAAGCATCATTTTGCGAAATTTGAAAAACCACTTCTCCCCCGGCATATAATCGTTCTCCTAGTGTGTTATAAAAATCTACTAGTTTAAAGACACGTTCTCCTCTACATATAATATCTGCCGCACCAGAGGGATATCTTTTCACCACTTCTACAACACGCATTTCTGTGCCATAAGATAAGGTGTTATTTATATAGGTAGGGATACCAAAGGTTATATTACCCTCCTCACAATCCTTAAGTAATTGTTGATATCGCTCCTCAAATATATGTAGAGAAAGTAGCTCTCCTGGGTAAGCCACCATCTCAAGAGGAAACATAGGTAACACGGCTGTAGTCATCTGTTTTTATATGAAATTTACAAAAGCCTCTTGAGGCTGTTATATAATGAACATTTTTTAACCTTATTGTTCAACATTTATAACAAAAGTATTCTGTCTATTTATAGAAGTCTTTTAATTTTACTTTAAATATAAAGTAATGACCAATAAAGACCTCTTAAACGTAGTAAAAAACTACGGCAGCCCTGTTTACGTCTATGATGCAGACACTATTACCGCTCAATATAATAGACTTACAAACGCTTTTAAAAGTGTAAAACAGCTACGTCTTAACTATGCAGTAAAGGCGCTAAGCAATTTATCTGTTCTTCAACACTTAAAAGGCTTGGGTTCTGGTCTTGATACCGTATCTATACAAGAAGTACAACTTGGTCTTAAGGCTGGCTTTACTCCAGATCGTATCATTTTTACACCTAACGGTGTCTCGCTAGGAGAAATAGAAGAAGTTGCAGCAATGGGCGTGCAAATTAATATAGATAACCTATCTATATTAGAGCAGTTTGGCACAAAACACCCAGAGACACCTGTTTGTATACGTATTAATCCACACGTGATGGCAGGAGGAAATACAAATATCTCTGTAGGACATATAGATAGTAAATTTGGGATTAGTATCCACCAGTTACCACACGTACTGCGCATAGTAGAAAACACGGGTATGAATATAAACGGTATACATATGCATACCGGTAGTGATATACTAGATATAGATGTCTTTGTGTATGCTACAGAAATCCTTTTTGAGACGGCAAAACAGTTCAGCGACCTTACTTTTATCGATTTCGGAAGTGGTTTTAAGGTACCTTATAAAGAGGGAGATATAGAAACTAATATTGAAGAACTAGGAGAAAAACTAGGGAAACGTTTTAACGCTTTCGCGAAAGCGTATAAAAAACCATTAACACTCACCTTTGAGCCAGGTAAGTTTCTGGTAAGCGAGTCTGGTAAATTTCTTGTACAGGTAAACGTCGTAAAACAAACTACCTCAACAGTATTTGCACAAGTAGACAGTGGTTTTAACCATCTTATACGACCTATGCTATACGGTAGCCAGCACGAGATACATAACATAAGCAATCCTAACGGAAGAGAGCGCTTTTATAGCGTAGTAGGCTACATCTGTGAGACAGATACCTTTGCAAATAATAGACGCATTGCCGAAATTTCTGAAGGAGACATACTCGCTTTTGATAATGCAGGTGCTTACTGCTTTACAATGGCAAGTAATTATAATAGCCGTTACAGACCTGCAGAGGTACTCATAAAAGGCGGTAAAGCTCACCTTATACGCAAGCGAGAGACCTTTGATGATCTTATTGCAAATCAAGTTCTCATAGAAGAATAGTAATGATATATTTTATAAAAAGACCAGCCCTAAGCTGGTCTTTTTTATGAATACTAACTACATTTATAATATGAGATATGTACTTATATTATGTTTATTTATGGCAAGCTGCTCTACACCCATAGAGAAAGCCCTTAACTCATCTAGCCCGATTATCACAAGGGTTACAGATAGTATAGACAAATACGAAGTCCAGATTCTTTTTACTCAGATTGATACTACAGATAACGGTGATGTGCAATTTAAAGATTACAGTTATGGACTCAATGAACAGAATTACTTTTACCCAGCAAGCACTGTAAAACTTCCAGTTGCCGTACTCGCCGCAGAATATACAGATGCTAGAGAAGATATAACCCTAGATACACCTTACATCATAGACGGTGATGAGGAGTTGCACAGCATAAGTAATGACCTACAACAGATTTTTGCCGTAAGCGATAATAAAGCTTATAACCGTCTTTATGAATTACTAGGTAGAGATTATATAAACTCCCGCTTACGCGAAAAAGGCTACACACAAACTACCATACAACATAGACTAGCTACACCTGAAGCAGCAGTTAATGCTAGAAAAACAATTCAATTTTTCCCAAGCTATACAGCCGAAAGTGTTATTATCACAAATAAAGAAGACAAAGACCTCATTCCTAACAATGTGGTAGGTAATAAAAAAGGACAAGGCTATATTGAAAATGGAAATCTTATAAATGAGCCTATGGATTTTGGTTTAAAAAATCACTTCCCATTACAAGAGCAACATCATTTTGTAAAAAGTCTGGTATTCCCACACTCTTTTGAAACCTCAAAAAGATTAGAACTATCTGAAACATCTAGACAAAGAGTACTTAAGGCTTTGAAAACGCTCCCACGTGATGCAAAGTATAATCAAGAAGAATACTACGACAGCTATGTAAAATTCTTTATGTATGGAGATGTAACAACACCCATCCCAGATAATATACATATTTATAACAAAGTAGGATTTGCATACGGCACGCTTACAGAAACCGCCTATATTGAGGATACTCAAAATGATATACGCTTTATACTCTCTGCCACCATACTTGTTAATGAGAATCAAATTTTTAATGACGACACTTATGAGTATGAGCAAATAGGTATTCCCTTTCTCGCTCAATTAGGACGTGAATTTTACGAGCAAGAAAAAGAGCGAAAGGAATAACTAGCTTACGGCTAAATTTTGTTTCTTCGCGCTATTACCCTACATATTCTTTTTATCAATAAAAACTAATTGCCGTGAGCTTAAGAGAACTTAATAAACGTACCATCATTTGTGAACTTTGTAGTAATGAGTATGACCTCTCCCCTTTTATAGTAGTTCCTAAGGAAGAAGATATACTCGCTTGCAAGACTTGTATTACTCAAATAGAAAATCCTGAGGAGGTAGATGTAAATCACTGGCGCTGTCTTAATGATAGTATGTGGAGTACTGTACCAGCTGTACAGGTCGTGGCGTGGCGTATGCTTACTAGACTTCGTAAAGAAGGCTGGCCACAAGATCTTCTTGATATGATGTATTTAGAAGAAGAAACCTTAGAGTGGGCAAAAGCTACAGGTGAGCATATAGAAGAAGATGAGAATACGGTAATACACAAAGACGCAAATGGTACACGCCTAGCAAATGGTGATAGTGTCGTGCTCATAAAGGATCTTGATGTAAAAGGAGCAAACTTTACAGCAAAGCGTGGAGAGTTTATGAGAAACATAAGTCTAGTACACGATAATGCAGAGCATATAGAAGGTAGAATACAAGGGCAGCAAGTTGTTATTGTAACAAAATATGTAAAGAAGAGCAACTAGTAAATAACAAGATTCATACATCTCAAAAGTGTATAAAACCAATAAAAAAAGGCCAACTATCTAATGGATTGTTGGCCTTTCTCTAATCTATAATAGTAGTATTACCAGTTATCAAAATTGAGTAATGCATTTTTTGCCTCCGTATACTCAGCTATCATATCGCTTACTATAGTTGCAGCAGGTTTTATGTCATTTATAAGTCCAGATATTTGTCCTATTTCAAGTTCTCCTTGTTCTAGGTCTCCCTCAAACATCCCTTTTTTTGCTCTTGCACGACCTAATAATTGAACTAGTTGCTCTTTAGTAGGTGCTGTAGTATATAAGGCTGCTACCTCTTCATAAAATTTATTTTTTATAAGTCTTACAGGCGCCAGTTCTTTAAGAGTTAATACCGTATCTCCCTCTTGCGTATCTATAATGGCTTGTTTAAATAATTGATGCGCGCTAGACTCATCACTTGCTGCAAACCTACTTCCTACCTGCACACCGTCTGCTCCTAGTGTCATTGCGGCAAGCATACCTCTACCTGTAGCAATACCTCCAGCTGCAATAAGAGGTACATCTATCTTATCTTTTACCATAGGGATGAGTGTAAATGTTGTTGTTTCCTCACGACCATTATGACCACCTGCTTCAAAACCTTCGGCTACAACGGCATCTACACCAGCTTCTTGAGCCTTTAGTGCAAACTTCACACTACTTACTACGTGTACAACTTTAATACCGTGCTTCTTTAATTCTTTAGTCCAAAGCTTTGGATTACCTGCGCTTGTAAAAACAATAGGCACCTTATAATCTACCACAGTCTTCATATGCTCTTCTATGTTAGGGTACAACATAGGTATGTTAACCCCAAAAGGTTTATCTGTAGCTTTCTTGCACTTCTCAACGTGCTCTACAAGCACATCAGGATACATAGAAGCAGCACCTATGATACCAAGACCGCCAGCGTTACTTACAGCACTAGCAAGACGCCATCCAGAGTTCCAAATCATTCCTCCCTGTATAAGAGGATATTTTATTTTAAATAACGAAGTAATTCTATTCATTAGGACTTTATAAATTTTTGTGTAATGAGCGTGGTACCATCATTAATCTGTATGAGATACACTCCTTTTTTTAGATTTTCTAGAGGTAGATAACTTGCCCGAGACTCTACTATTTTTGTTGCTATGAGTTTTCCAAGAATATCATAGATATGTACATCTACTTTGCTTACATCTTCAGGAAATACTATCATCGCAATCTCCGAGGCAGGATTAGGCACGATTTGGTACGTGCTCTTATTAGTATAATCTTCTAGAGTTAATAAATCATCTAGTGCTGCGCCAAAATCTGGTATTCCGTACCCAAGCTGTGCTGTAGGGTTTGTATATAGAGAGGCAGACTCCCTCACTATTTGCATAACGTCTGCATTAGTACGTTGTGGATTTGCTTGCCAAAAGCTTGTAATAGCTCCCGCCATTATAGGTGAGCTAAAGCTCGTACCATTGTTTGTAGTTATGTTATTATTTTGATCTATCACAGCACTACCAGCACCCTTTGCAACCACATCTGGTTTGATACGACCATCACTAGAAGGACCTATACTACTAAAACTCGCATAATCGCCGTTTTCATCTACAGCTCCTACCGTAAAAGATCCAAAAGCATCTGCTGGGGCACTTATCATCCCATTACCACTGTTGCCAGCACTAGTTACGACAAGCATTCCTTTCTCAAAAGCGAGATTTGCACCGCGCGATATAAAGGTAGTCTGGCCATCCATATCTGCATATGTATAGTCATAATCTGGATTGTCAAAAGTGCGATAGCCTAGTGAGGTATTTATAACATCTACACCCAGACTATCTGCTCGCTCTGCTGCTTCTACCCAGTAAGACTCCTCTACAGGATTTTCACTAGCTACATCTTCTGTACGAAAACAATAAACAGCAGCATCTGGAGCTGTTCCCACAAACTCATCTTCTACAAAACCTACAATATCGCTCAACACACGTGTACCGTGACTGCTATTTGAAAATGCAAACTCATTATCTTCTCTACTTACAAAATCATAACCATCCAGTAACTTTCCTGCATCTCTTAGTCGTGCAAAACCTTCATTTTCATCTACTCCAGGAAAACCAGAATCCATAACGGCTACAACCATCCCTTCGCCTGTATAATCTTGCAAATGCAACTCATCTACCGATAGCATAGTAACTTGATTATCTGTCGCCCCATAATTAAAAACTACTCTACTTTGAGATTGTAAAGGATCTTCTTTAGAAGAAAGTAGTGGTGTCGCAGCTCTAGTAATATTTTTATTTGCATACTCAATAGCGCTAACAAATGATAGGCTTTCTAGTGTTGCTATCTGGGTTTCTGTACCACGTACGTGTACACAGTTCATCCATTTTGATTTTGCAAGCACTGTAATACCTGCTTGTGATTTTATCTCAGTAATGTAATTTTCATTTACAGGGACATCACGCTCATCTATAATAACACCGTGTAGTTCTTTACGATCAAGTGCTTCTTGTGAGAGTATCGTTATGGGATTTTCTAGGCTTTGGGTGACATTTTCTTTATCTACAAAATAAACCCAGGCATCTTGCGCCTCTTGGGCATTTGTATAAAAGCATACAAACAGTAGACTAAAAAATAATAGGGATCTCATAGCGACATAGTTTATGAGCCAAGGCTCGTAGGATTTCGTACGTAAGTTACGAAATAACCCCAGAACCAAGACACTCCTCACCGTGATGCCAGGCTACAAATTGCCCCTCGGCTATGGCTGTTTGTGGGTTGTCAAATATGACATACATACCCCCATCTACTCTATATAAAGTGGCTTTCTCAAGAGGTTGACGGTAACGTATGCGTGCCTCTACCTGCATTGTCTCATCTACCGCAAGTGTAAGATCTTCTCGTATCCAGTGTATCTCTTCTTCCTTTACAAAAAGTCCTTTACGGTATAAACCTCTATGGTTTTTACCTTGACCGGTGTATATCACATTATCCTTTACATCTGTATCTATTACAAAGAGTGGCTCTACCGTTCCTCCTACGCCTAGTCCTTTGCGCTGGCCTATGGTAAAATAATGAGCCCCTTGATGCTTCCCTACTACTTTTCCTTCGGCTACGGTATATGATGGTTTTTTTACAAGGTTTTCTAATTCCGCTTTCGCGAAAGCGTTACTAGCCTTCTCCCCACCCGCAACTTCAGGTATAACGGTCTCTGGCACCTCAACGATAACACCTTCCTTAGGTTTAAGCTGCTGCTGAAGAAAATCTGGCAGACGTACCTTCCCTATAAAACAAAGTCCTTGAGAATCTTTCTTACCTGCAGTAACGAGTTCTTGTTGTAGTGCAATGTCACGTACCTCTGGCTTTTGTAAATGGCCTATAGGAAACAACGTTTTTGCCAGTTGCTCCTGCGATAGCTGACATAAAAAGTAAGATTGATCTTTATTATTATCTGCCCCAGCTATAAGTTGGTACACTGTCTTACCATCTACCTCTATAGATGATTTCTGACAGTAATGTCCTGTTGCGACGTAGTCTGCACCCAGTGAAAGTGCAATTTTCATAAACACGTCAAATTTAATCTCGCGATTACATAGAACATCTGGATTAGGCGTGCGACCCATCTCATACTCTCTAAACATATAATCTACAATGCGTTCTTGGTACTGCTCACTAAGATCTACGGTTTGAAAAGGGATTCCTAACTTTTCTGCAACAAGCATCGCATCGTTACTATCATCTAGCCACGGGCACTCATCAGAGATTGTTACAGAGTCATCGTGCCAGTTTTTCATAAAAAGGCCTATCACATTGTATCCCTGCTCCTTAAGCAAGTATGCTGTAACACTACTATCTACTCCTCCACTTAGACCTACTACTACCGTTTTCATAACTTTTACTTAGATATTGTATACTCAATAGTCTCTTTTGAGACTCGTATAAAGTGTCTAGAAACACTTAAAAAAATTGTGGCGCAAAATTACAAAATAACAAGCCATTATAAGAATGGCAAAATGTTACTTTTATACTCACTATATAACTACATATTTATAATAGTCTATTGTAGTAGTAACTGGTAAGATATCCTTACAGTACTATTGTACGCCTATTTTATTGCGCGGATACTTAATCTCCTTGTCTACCTGACCATTTTTGTAATACTTCCAGAGGCCGTGTTTTCTATTATTCTTATAATTACCCTCTACCTCTTTCCGTCCATAACCGTTATAAAAGATGGCTGGTCCTTCTAGTTTATCTTGTTTATAGGTCACACTTTTAAGCACCTTTCCCTCTTCTGTATATGTGATAGCCTTTCCTTCTTTGTTTCCATCTACATACTGCTCGACTAGTGCTGGAACTCCGCTTATAAAAAAGACATTGCGCTGTCCTTGAAGAAGACCATTACTATAAGCTTCTTTTATCATAACAGTTACACCATCTTGATGATAAGACAGCCACTCACCTTGTCTTTTACGGTCCTTCATCTTACCTGAACTCACTTTCTTTCCTTCTGTGGTATAAAAAGTAACGTCTACAAAGGGTGAATCTGTCGTATATTCTTTTATAGCCGTGGGGTGACCACCACTAGAATCAAAAAATTTAAATACTCCTACTTCTTTACCGTGGTTAAAAGATCCGGTATATCTTAGTTGTTTTGAGCTGTCATAAAACTTTTGCCAACTACCGTGACGCTTACCTTGAGCGTCATATTCATTGAGAGCTTGCGCAGATGCTGTAAGGTTAATATGGGCAGTTATTAAGAAAAAAAGGATTGTTAATTTTGACATTTTAACTTTCTGTTGGGATTATTTTTTGTTTATCTATTCTAGTTTTACATTAAACAAAAACTACAAACTATGAAAAATCTATTTAATTTTACAAAACTAGCGTTTCTTGCATTAACGCTATTAGTCTCAGTATCGTGTGATGATGATGATGATAATGGAAATATTATTGAAGGTGAAAGCAATACCATCGCAGATTTTGTGGCCAGTAATGATGATTACAGTTCGCTACTAGCTGCGCTACAACAGACAGATCTAGATGCAACACTGGCAGGTAGTGGTACTTTTACAGTATTTGCTCCTAACAACACGGCTTTTGAAACATTTCTAGATGGAGCAGCCTTAGAAGACGTAGATACAGATGTATTACGTGAGGTATTACTAAATCACGTTCTTAACACGACACTTATATCTACAGACCTAACAACTGGTTATGTAACAAACCTCGCAACAGAACCTTCTTCTAATGCAAACATTAGTCTCTATGTAGACACAACAGATGGTGTTGTTCTTAATGGACAGTCTACTGTAACAACACCAGATATTGAAACAGATAATGGTGTCATACACGCTGTAGATACGGTAATAGCCTTACCTACCATAGCTACATTTGCCACAACAAACCCTGCACTTACCTCACTAGTTGCAGCACTCACAGATGAGGGAAACACAACGTTTACAACACTACTAAGCGACACAGAACAAGACTTTACAGTATTTGCTCCTACTAATGATGCATTCGCAGCTTTTCTTGATGGTGCAGCGCTAGAGGATGTAGATAATGATGTACTAGCACAGGTACTATCTAACCACGTCGTACCAGGTGCAGTTGCCATCTCTGGAACACTTACTAATAGTTATGTAAATACTGCAGCTACCTTTAATGGTGAGGTAGATGCTCCTTTAAGTTTATATATTAATACAGATAACGGTGTCACTCTTAACGGTGGGTCTGATGTAATCATTGCGGATATCGTTGCGGTAAATGGTGTCGTACACGTAGTAGATACAGTAATAGGGTTACCAGATGTAACAACATTTGCGACGGCAGATCCTAACTTTTCTACACTAGTTGCAGCGCTTACAGCAGATGCATCATTTGGATACGTAGGAGCTTTACAAACTCCAAATGGAACAGATCCTGCGCCATTTACTGTGCTTGCTCCCGTAAACACGGCTTTTGAAAATTTACTTACTGATCTTGGTGTAGATTCTCTAGATGATATTGATACTGCTACACTCGCTGCTACACTAGAACTACACGTTATTGCTGGAGCAAATGTAAGAGCAGAAGATCTTGCTGGTCTTGATGGAATGATGGTAGAAACACTAGGCGGTACAAATATTACTATCCAGGCAGATCCTGCTGCGGCAATTGATCCAGATAATGGTGAAAACCCAATAGTTGCTACAAATGTACAGGCTACAAATGGCGTTATACACGCTGTGAGCAGAGTATTAAGAGACTTATAATTTTCCCCCGAAATTTGTTTAGATAAGCTCCATTGTCCTTCTCAGACAGTGGAGCTTTTGTTTACTAAGATTTCTATTGATAAAAAAAAGGCTCTCTTTCAATGTTGAAAGAGAGCCTTTTTACTTTTCGCGAAAGCGTTATCCTATTTTAGTGAGCCATACTTAGATGCATACTCTAGCATTTGTGACTCAAAGCTTTCTGGCTGCTGGATAGAAAAACCAGTGATCTCCTCACCATCCATAGTAGGTACAATAGCTGGGTTTACAAAACCGCTGTAAGGTGCACTTTTAAACTGGCTGTTACGATCAAGCACTTCTTTGTGAATGTCTTGATCTACTTGTACTCCATAATCTTCTACAAGATTTTTTGCAGCTTCATAATCTCCTTCAGAAGTAATGCGTTGTGTCTCTCTAAGAAGTTCTCCAAAGATCTCACGTAGCTTTACATAGTCATTTATGTTATAGTATGTCTTACCATCTCTAGTAACTTTTTCTATCACATTATCTTCTAGGCCACGCTCGTAAGACCAAGCACTAACCCACTGGCGGTTTACCATATGTGCTTCTTCTACCATATCACCAAGTTCTAATCGTATAAGTTGCGTCATAAGACCGTTACGTATGTAACCGTCATAGGCCGCCTTACCAGTTTTCTCCCAGTCTTCTACAAGACCTAGTTCTTGAAGTTTTGGATCCATAAGATAGTACAGCCCAAAAAGATCTGCTCTACCCTCTTCTATGGTAGACTTATAACGTTTAAGTGTTTCCTTAGGTGTCCCTACTCCTTTATTAATTTGACCTGAGGCGTGACCTACTACTTCGTGTAGCGCTGTGTGAAGTTTATCTCCTAGTTGACCATATTGCTCCTCTAGTACAACCTCTTCTTCATCGTGTGCAAATTCTTTAAGACGCCCAGAACCTCCCGCATTGTTATATGCGTTTATAATGTTACCTAGCGATACAGACTTACTACCGTGCGTCTGGCGTATCCAGTTATTGTTAGGTAAGTTTACTCCTATAGGTGTAGAAGGTGATGCATCTCCGGCCTCACCAGCAACAATTACTGTTTTATAAGAAACACCTTTTACAGTTTCTTTTTTATGCTCTGGCATAAGTGGTGAGTTATCTTCAAACCATTGTGCCTCTGTAGAGAGTACAGCCATCTTTTTTGACATATCAAAATCTTTGATTTGTACGATGGTTTCATAAGACCCCTTATATCCCTTGGGATCATTATATACTTCTATAAAACCGTTTATCCAGTCTATATTTCCCTCGGTAGAAGTTGCCCAGGCGATACAGTAATCATCCCATGTGTCTAGACTTCCCGTCTGGTAGTACTCGATAAGTAATCCTAAGGCTTTTTCTTGTTGCTCATTTTCGGCAACAGTTTTTGCCTTTTCTAGCCATCCTATGATATTATCTATCGCCTCTCCGTAAAGACCTCCACTCTTATAAACTTGCTCTACAAGTTTTCCGTTTTCTTTTACTAGACGTGTATTAAGTCCTTTTTCTATAGGCTCATTTGCATCTACTTTTATGGCGTCATAAAACTGCTCTGCCTCTGCTGTGGTAACATCTGGGCCATAAAAATTTATCGCACTCTCAAGTACAATATCTGCATCTTTAGAAAGGTTTACTTTCTTGCTGTCTTTATCATTAAAAAGTACATCAAAAGCTTCACCTTCTAGCGTAGCACCGCTCTCAGCAAGTACTTTTTTAAGATACTCTGGTGAGAAGGCAGGTTTCATCTTTGCATTGCTATAATGGTGGTGTATCCCGTTTGCAAACCAGATTCTCTTTAGGTATGTTTCAAACTGTGCCCACTCTTCGCCTGTTTTTTCAACCTTATCTGATGTATATACAGTCTCAAGAGCCTCTCTAATAGCAAGATTATGTCTGTAGTTTTGTGCCCACATAATATCACGACCAGCAAGACCAGCCTGTGTCATATAGTACACTAGTTTTTGCTCTTTTAATGTAAGATCTTCAAATCCTGGTATTTGATAACGTAGTATTTTAATATCTGCAAACTGACCTACTGTAAAATCAAAGTCTGTTGTGGCGGTTTTTTCCGCTTTCGCGAAAGCGTTATCACCCTTCTTTTCTTCTGCACATCCTACTACTACCATAGCGGCAATGGCAAGTGCGTATACTCCTTTATATTTCATATGTTTTGTGTGAATAATGGTCGTAAATATAACGAAATTCCACACGATGAATTTTATTATCTTTACCCATAAACCAAACCACCACCAATGAAATTTTTAAAATTCTTCCTTTTTCTTATCCTTATCGTAGTTATAGGAGGTGCTATTTATTTTGGTACGCAAGACGGTACCTATAAAATAGAATCTACTCGTACTATAAATGCACCAAAAGAGGTGATTTATGATATAGTAAATGAGTATAAAACTTGGGAGGACTGGGGACCTTGGAAAAAAGAAGAACCTACAATGGTTTTTAACTATGCAGATAAAACATCTGGCGAGGGAGCTTCATATAGCTGGCAAGGTGAGATGGATGGTAGTATGACTACTACAGAAGCTGTACCACACACTTCTATAAAACAAAATATGACTTTACAAACTCCTGGAGGAGAGCGCAAGCCTGAGGTTTACTGGACTTTTGAAACAACACCAGAACTAGCAACCATTGTTACCTGGGGTATACAGGGAGAGCATACACTTATGGATAAAGTATATTATGCTATCACAGGGATGGACTTTGACGGTGATATGATGGCAATGTATGAAGAAGGACTTACTGGTCTTGAAACGGCTGCAAGAAAAGAAATCTCAAAATACACCATAAATGTAGATGGTATCACGCAATACAGTGGTGGCTTCTACCTCTATAGAACTACCTCTGCAAAGGCTAGTAAAGTCTCTCAAATAATGGGCGAGAACTATGGTGGCATAACGTCATTTATGAGTGAGAATAACATTGCAATAACTGGAATGCCATTTACAATTTATAACGAGACACTTGAGAATGGAGATGTTATTATGACTAATGCACTTCCAGTAAGAGAAAAAATAATCGTTGCAGGTGATGCAAACGTCTTTAGCGGTTATATGCCTACCGTAACAGCTGTAAAAGCAACTTTAAAAGGTAATTACGTACAACTAGGAGAAGCCTGGGCTACGGCAATGCAATATGTACAAGATCAAGGATACACCTTATCAAGCGAAAAACCGTTTGAGGTGTATGTAACAGATCCTCAAAATCACCCTAATCCTGCAAACTGGGTTACAGAGATTTATGTACCTATAGAAGATATAAAATAAGCTATTTTGAAATCGCTCTTACTCGTTTTTATAGGTGGTGGTACTGGTAGTGTAGCCAGATATTTATTAGGTAAATATCTTAACAGCACAACAACGGGAATACCCTATGGTACCTTTGCCGCAAACGTACTAGGTAGTTTACTTATAGGTATCATCTTAGGGTGGGCGCTTAAAAACAATTCTCTTTCTAGTAATACTGCTCTGTTGCTCGCTACAGGTTTTTGTGGTGGCTTTACGACCTTCTCAACCTTTGCTTACGAGAACCACGTGTTTCTTAAATCTGGAGATTTTATGACCTTTGCCCTCTATGCAATTGCTAGCTTTGCGCTAGGGATACTTGCCGTTTTTGGCGGTATGGAAATTGCCAAAGCTTTATAAATAAGAAGCACACACTACAACATTGTTATAGTTTAATACGCTTTTTCATTTCTTCTACTATATTAAAGGCAGCTGGGCACATTTTTACATTTTGTAATGTAAGCTTAGAGATTTGTTGAAATTTCTTCCTGTCCGTATGCGGAAACTCTCTGCAAGCCTTAGGACGCACCTCATATATGGAACAGTAATTATCTGCACCTAGAAAGGTACACGGCGTTTCTTGCAGTACATAGTCCTTATCTTCATCTATTCTAAGGTATGCGTTTATAAAATCAAATTCCTTCATTCTAAAATGTTTAGAAATACGTTTTATATCCTTATCTGTAAATAAAGGCCCCGTGGTTTTACAACAGTTTGCACACGTAAGGCAGTCTGTCCTTTCAAACTCCTCTTCGTGCAATTCTTGCATTATGTAGTCTAGCTTTTTTGGCGGTTTATTACGCAACTTTGCAAAGAACTTTTTGTTCTCATTCTGCTTATCTTTGGCCAGCTGTGGGAGGCTTTTTAATACTTCTTCCATCGCGCAAAGGTAATAATAAAGGTATGGGTACAAAGGCAGATATTTTTGGGGCAGCGCTTCTTGATTTTATAAATGATGAGTATACAGAAGATATTCTGGTACACTCTTCTATAGCCGAAGATGATGTGATACCTGTTCCTTACCTATTCAGAGATTTTAAAGAAATGCCTCTGCTTGAACAGAAAGCCTTATCCCTTTCTAAAGGAAAAACACTTGATATAGGTAGTGGTGCCGGTAGCCATAGCCTTTGGTTACAAGAGCAAGGTCTTGATGTTACTGGCATTGATATAAGTGAGGGTGCTGTTACGCTTTCGCGAAAGCGTGGCCTTAAAAATTCTATACACGGTGCTATACTTGATCACAAGGGCACTTATGACACGCTACTATTACTTATGAACGGCACGGGAATATTTGAAAAAGTGCAAAAAATAGATAGCTACTTAAAACATCTCAAATCACTCTTATCGCCAGAAGGGCAAATTCTCATAGATGGGTCTGATATTGCCTATATGTTTGAAGACGAAGATGGTGGTTTCTGGGTAGATACACATCGTGATTATTATGGTGAAGTTACTTACAGTATGAGCTACAAGGGTGAGCAGGGAGACACTTTTGACTGGTTATATCTAGATTATGCAAAGCTTGAGTGGTATGCAAAAAAAAATGAGCTCAAGTGTGAGCTCATTTTTGAAGGTGATCATTATGATTATCTTGCAAGACTATCGCTTACATAGAGTATCCCTTTTCGGCAAGTTTATCTACCATAGAGCGATACAAATCTCTACTCCATATTTGAGAAATCTCTCCTATATTTTGTGCTATATCTGGCTCTGCCATTAATATTTTTTGTCCTGTAGGTGTGTTGTAAAATACAGAAGCTTCTTTTTGCTGTTCATAATCTAGCGCTGTTCTATCTGCAAGTAACTGGCGACCTGTACCTGTTTCATAAAAGGCAAGCATATTCTGTATATCCTCGTGACTATATGTCCCTCTGTATGCAGAAACTAGCATATTTAATACACGCTCTACCTGTTTTGGAGAGTCTGCTTTAAGCTCTGTCCATACAGATTCTGGCACATTTTGACTTTCATATTGCTTTTTAAGTAAATCAAATAATCCGTCTGTTGCATTACTGTACTGAGCGGCAGTTCCATTTACTTTAAAATAAGCAAGTACATCTTCGTGATAACTAGTATCTTGAGCCTGAATAGTTAGAGAAGAAATAAAAAATATGGCTAAAAGTAATTTTTTCATCATTTTTACGATTAAATTATAGCGATAAATATAGAACATATTACATATGAAATCCTCACAATGGCTCACATTTTTATTTGTATTCCTTACTATCACTTTAGGTTGTAGTGACGATGATACAACAACCGTTCCAGAAACAAATGAAAATGCAGCAAACCAACAACCTCTAGGTAGCTCTGCTGCAGAATTACTCTCAAGCGAAGACTTCACGAGCTTACGTGTAGAGGTAGCTTACCCGCAAGGTTTTAGACCTACACAGCAAACTCTAGATTTATTGATTCCGTTTTTAGAAGAAAGACTAGATAAACCAGACGGTATTACAATGGTAGAATCTATAATAACAACAGATGAAACAGGACCTTATGATATAAACGAGATAGTAGATATTGAGGATGCTAATAGGACGGTGTTTAACAATGGTGATGAACTAGGCGTGTGGCTTTTCTTTTCTGACGAGCGTAGCGAGGGAGACAGTGGCAACTCTGTTGTACTAGGCTCTGCTTATAGAAACACATCTATGGTTATTTATGAGAAAACTTTTATTGATATAGCAAATAACTCAACTACACCTGTTAATAGAACACTTATAGAGACCTCTACCATACGTCACGAGTTTGGACATATATTTGGCCTTGTGAATGTGGGAACTCCAGATCTATCTGCTCACGAAGATTTAGATAACCCTAGACATTGTAATGTAGAAGATTGTCTTATGTATTTCCAGACGGTAACAAACTCTTTTAATACAAGTTCATTAGAAAGTATACCAGACTTTGATGATTTATGTATTCAAGATTTACAAGCAAATGGTGGGCTATAACGCACACTAACTTGAATAAAAAAAGGGCGATTGATTACTCAATCGCCCTTTTTTGTTATCTAATAAGATAAAGGTTTAATCTTCTACCTCTGTAAAAAGTACTTCTTCTAGTTGTAAACCATCTGTATACTTTAATAAGTACACTGCCTGATTAGAAAAACCACCTGCCCCTCTTCTATCGTATTTAAATTTATTCTCTATATAATCTGTCTCTACTCCAGAAGAAGCTGCACTATATAAATCTTGTGCATATGCTAGACGTAGTAACGTGTCATACATAAGATCATAGCCACGTATTGCATACTCACTTGGGCTTACATTAAATCTAGTCTCATAGCTATCTACAAAGGCTTTTACATCTTTATATTTATACTCTTTCTCTACAGACGGAAAGTGAAAAGAAAGATTTTTTAAATGCTCGTGTTGTATCTCATCACTGTCATAAGCTCTCCCTCTGTTGGTAGTAAATAAAACAACCTTACGCGCTCCTACTTGAGCATTAAGATTAGTCGTTACATTACTTATTAAAGGGACATCATTAGACTCTATAAATACCCAGTTTTCTAATTCGTCAGAAAGTTGATTAGGTATATCATCTGGATATAAATAGTATCCATTATCACCAGAACGTGGTGTTACCGTTTTTGCGCTAGGAAAAAGTGCTTTTATTTTTGATTTTGTAGTTGCATTTTTTGCATCTGCAATAATCACTACATTTTTACCTTGCCCATTAAGTTTAAGGTAAGAAAGCATTTTATCTCTTAACAACGCATCTGCAGGCCACGATACAAAAATATTTTTTCTTCCAGCCACATTGTTAGACCTAGGGGATATTACGGGTACATTTTGAGAAGCCAATAATGATGAAGCACGATCTATATTACTACCTAAAAGAGGTCCTATTACAGCATTTACACCTTTAAAATCATTAGACTGTATCACAGTCTCAACTTTTCTAGCATTTACTGCCTTACCGTCTTTACGGTTATATGCTGTATCATAAGTATCTAGTTGAACAGATATTCCTAGCTTTTTTGCATCTTCTGCAGCCATAAGGATACCGCTATATAAATCTAATGATAAACGTAGGATACGATCATTTTTAAGCAAATCTTCATTAGTCTCTACATTATCACTAGAAACACGGTTTACACCAAAGGGCAACATAACCGCAACACGCTTTGTAGAAAAATCTGTTAGACTAGTAGCTAGGCTACCTTTTTTACCCTGTGCTATAACAACTTCTGTTTGTGTAGAGGTCTCGCCGTATGCTGGCGTAGGGTTATCTGAACCTGGACTTCCTTTAGGCACTTTAAGTATCATCCCCTCTTTAAGTCCTTCGTCTAGTGCAGGGTTAAGGGTTAAAAGTTCGTCTGCCTCAAGGTTTAAAGAACGTAATAAACTATACATTGTATTACCTTTCTTAACTTCATAAAAAGCATACTTGTCATTATTAATAATTGTACTCTCTGCAAAGTTTGCTTTAGGTACATTTATAACATCTCCTATCTTAAGCCCACCTTTTACTTGTGGATTTGCCTGCTCGAGCTCTGCTATTGTGATACCATACTTTCTGGCAATACCGTACTTGGTCTCTTTTGCAATTACCTTATGAGTGGTTTGCTCAAGAGTAGTTTGAGGCTCAGGAAGTGTTACAACAGACTCCGTAACTATTTCTGGTTTATAGTTAGTCGGGATACGAAGTTTATCACCCTTTCTAAGAGTCTCACTGTATAAACGCTTGTTGTATCTCTTAATCACATCTTGAGGCACTCCATAACGCTTAGATAAACTATACAATGTCTCCTTGCGTTTTACTTTATGCGTCTTAAATTTAAGATTATCTTGTTCTACAACTTGTGCACTTCCTTGTGAAGAAGCTGGCAAGATGAGTACTAGACCATTATAGATTTCCTTTTTGGCATCTGGATTAAGCTTAGTGATTTCTTTTTCACTAATACCGTACTTTTTTGCGATATCCTTTACTGTCTCACCACCTTTTACTTGGTGAGATATAAACTTTTGAAAAAAGGTGCTAGATACTTTTGAGGCTGCTGTGGCTGCGTTTGCTTTCGCGAAAGCGAAACAAAAAACAACCGCTATTACTGCAATATATTTAGTCATATTCATATTTTATTCCCACTCGATAGTGGCTGGTGGCTTAGAGCTTATATCATATACTACTCTATTAACGCCTTTTACCTTATTAATTATATCGTTAGACACTTTTTGTAAAAATTCATAAGGAAGATTTACCCAGTCTGCCGTCATACCATCAGTACTCTCTACTGCTCTTAACGCTACACACTTCTCATAGGTGCGCTCGTCTCCCATAACCCCTACAGAGTTTACCGGGAGAAGCATTGCTCCTGCTTGCCATACTTTATCATATAATCCCCACTCACGAAGACCACTTATAAATATATGATCTACCTCTTGTAGTATGCGTACTTTCTCTGCCGTAATATCACCTAGTATTCTAATAGCTAGACCAGGCCCCGGAAAAGGGTGTCTACCTAAAAGCTCTTGTGATAAGCCCATACTCGCTCCTACTCTACGTACCTCGTCTTTAAATAACATTCTAAGTGGTTCTACCACCTTAAGCGTCATATAATCTGGCAATCCACCCACGTTGTGGTGAGATTTTATTGTTGCGCTAGGACCTCCGGTTGCACTTACAGATTCTATCACATCTGGATAAATAGTTCCTTGACCAAGCCACTTTGCATTTTCTACGAGCTTGCTCTCATCATCAAAAACCTCTACAAAAACGCGACCTATAGCTTTACGCTTAGTCTCTGGATCACTCTCACCTTCAAGAGCATCCAAGAAGCGTGCCGAAGCATCTACTCCTTTTACATTAAGTCCCATACCTTCATACTGCTTAAGTACTTGTGTGTACTCATCTTTGCGCAGTAAACCGTTATTTACAAAGATGCAGTATAAGTTTCTTCCTATTGCTTTATGTAGTAATGTAGCTGCAACTGTGCTATCTACACCTCCAGAAAGACCGAGTATCACACGATCTTCTCCTAGTTTTTCTTTTAAATCTGCTACGGTGGTATCTACAAAGGCATCTGGTGTCCAAGTTTGTGCTACACCAGCAATTTTTACTAAGAAATTTTCTAAAATTTTCTTACCATCTGTAGAGTGATATACCTCAGGGTGAAACTGTATACCATAAGTATCTTCACCTTCTATTTTATACCCTGCATTTTCTACATCGTGGGTAGAGGCTATGCGCTTTGCTCCTGCTGGTAGTTTTTTTATGGTATCACTGTGACTCATCCATACTTGACTACCAGTAGATACACCTTCTAAAAATGTTTCTCCCTCTTCTACCATAGATAGATTTGCACGACCATACTCACGTGTGTTAGATTGCCCTACTTCTCCATCAAAAAATTGTGCTAAGTATTGCGCTCCATAACATACGCCCAGTAAGGGTTTTTTTCCTTTTATTTCAGAAAGGTCAGGATGTGGTGCATCTTCACTACGTACAGAGTGTGGAGACCCAGATAAGATTACAGCCTTGTAAGAAGACAGATCTTTAGGTTGATTGTTAAATGGTTTAATCTCGCAGTAGATATTTAACTCACGCACACGTCGTGCTATTAACTGCGTATATTGAGACCCGAAGTCTAAGATGAGAACGTTATTTTGCATAGACAAAAATAGTATAATTATATAAAGTTATAAGGCATATAATTAGACAAAAAATAACGGAGTTTTTAACAGTATATATCTGCTCCGTATTTTGTCTCATAGCCGTTATTTAAAAGTCTTTTTTTCTGCATTATGACTTCTTGTACTATGTAGCAATACGTACACTTAGTTTTTATAATTGAAAAACGCATCCCCTTGTCGAGTCTTTCTCTCTAGTTATCGAAAAGTGAGCTACATACGTCTATTTAAGAATAATACAATCTAAATAAACTGTACATTTATAAGAAACCAATAGGCTATAAAAGGCTCACTGTTTTAACTATACCAACTTTACTACCCAATTATGATAAATGACGAAGATGAGCGTTTTAATAGTGAACTAGACGAGTGGCGTAAACTTCCTGTTTTTAAACAAGGTCTCGTTATTCTACATCTTATAGAGCATATTATAGAAAGTATACACTTAGATGATCCACATCCAAGCACTCATTATAAACTTAAATTATACGAGCGCTATACGAGACAAATGATGGAAAATGCACTGCTCATCCCTTCAGAAATAGCCACTGCAGACTCTACAGACCTTTATGATCATAAAATGGAGAATGCAACTATGATACGTAAAGCAGCAAAAGAAATTCTAGTAGATAGTAAAGGCTTACAAGCCTCTGGATACAAAGAAACAGAGTACTTAGAGCTACTTTATGATGCCGTAGAAGAATTTAGACCACTCTTTGCAGAGTGGGTGCAATCTTTTGATACAAAAAACTTTATCATAGATCGCTGGGGGCTATTTAATCCTCCAGGAATCGCATATGATGACCCTATAGATAGTTTGAGCTTTGACTCCTCTGCATTTTTAAGAGACTTAGAAGATGACTGGGATGATGGAGATGATGACGACCTTATTTAACAATAGGATTATAAGACACTACGTGTGACAATACAATCTGGGTTTTAGACTCACCATAGGTAATAACCCTGTCTATAAGCTCTTCCAGATGCTTCTGGTTACGGAGTACGACTTCCATAACAATATTCTCATTACCGGTAATACGATAACAGTTTACTACCTCTTCCCATTTTTTTACATTTTCTAAAAATGGTTTTAATTTACCCATAAAAGCACGTATCGTTATAATTGCCTTGAGTTGATATCCCATTGCCTCTGGGTTAACTATTGCTTTATACCCTTGTAAAATACCTGCATCTTCCATTTTACGTATACGCTCACCTACTGCTGGAGAGCTCACGCCTACCTTTTTTGCAATAGCAGTATTAGACTGCCTAGCATCTTCCTGCAAACATTGTAAAATGCGATTATTTAATGAATCAATCATAATTTTTAAAGTTATTACTTAAAAATACATTTATTCATAAGCAAAACAAATTTTTTACTTAAAAATCTAAATAGAGTTATCAACTCAAGCTTGTATTTTTACCTTACTGATGGTAACTTTTAAAGACATACAACTTGCAAACACTACGGATGTTTCTAGATGCACGCTATATGCAGATGCAGTAGCATTTTTTACGCTTTCGCGAAAGCTGTCTAAAAATCATTTATCATCAAGCGCTTGGCACTGCTTAAAACAAAGGAGTATAGCTTCAAACCTAAGTCAAGATATTTCTACAAGCGCACTAACACTACCTATGACAATAGCCGAAGCCTCTGTTACTACAGATTATGGCAAAAAACTATTTTTTAAAAAAACTCTAGAACAACGTGTAGAAAAAATTATTACACTATGTGTTACTCTCCAAAACATATACCAGCCACAAGACAAAAGAGCAAAGCAATTGTATAAAGCTGCAAATAAACTACAAGCCGGACTCAAAAAATGGTCTCTTCATTTAACATCTCAAAATTAAAAACTATAACGCCCATAGGCTCTTAAAGAGCTAAGGCGATATTTACTTTAAGACTTTGTTGTTAAATACCGTTAAGCCATACCGAGCTATATAAAAACCAATGTACTTTTAATGTATGATGATTAATATCAACTATATACCAATAAGGTGATATTAATTATTTAAAAACAATTAACCATTAAAATCAAACATTATGACAAAGAGATTTTTAACACTAGTAGCTGTAGCCATATTTACACTTTCATTCTCTAGCTGTAGAGAAAAAACAACTGGAGAAAAAGTAGGTAACGCAGTAGAAAACGCTGTAGATGATGTTGAGAATGCCGTAGATTAATCATCAATACATATAAACAAGAAGCCTTTCTATAACAAGAAAGGCTTTTTTTTGTGATCTAAAATTAAAAAAGGTCTTAACACTGTAGCGTCAAGACCTTTTATTATCCAGAGGAGGGTATAGATAACGATGGCTATTTATTAATCTATTGTAAACGAAACCTTATACGCTCAAATAGTCATTACAATTTATATACGTCAAAACAAGAATTATGGATCTCTAGAGAAAAAAATATTGCACAAAAAAGACTCACAGCAAGCACGTTACCATAAATATCCTAAGCTATGGAAACAAATTTTGTAAGTGCCTGTATAATGCTACGTCAAAGAACTCATAACAATCATACAGTCTCTAAAATAGAAACTGAAATAAAAAAATCAAATAAAGAAAAAATTGCTATGAAAAAATTAATCTCAATGTTCGTTTTACTTTTATCTGTAACATTTACAGCACAAGCGCAAGATAAAATGATGAAAGATGCTCCTACAAAAGTTATTGCCTTAGAGCAAACTAAAGGTGAGTTTACTCAAAAACAAATCGTTGTTAATGAAGGAACTTACACCTTCTCTATTGCAAATAACAACGTAGGCACAGATGTAGGTTTTGTTTTAGTACCAAAAGGTAAAGACATTTCAAATCCAGAAAATCACATTAAAACGGCTTATGTAACTGCCGTTGTACCTAACAATACGACAGGTAACTCAAACGCAACTACACTTAAAAAAGGTGAGTACGTATACTTCTGCCCGCTTAACAAAACAGCTACAGATAACGTTCTTATAGTAGAATAAGATACACTACAGCTATCAAAGCCCCATACCTTATGTATGGGGCTTTTTTTTGGTTATTTTTGAACCAGAAAACTACCACTATGAAAAAATACATCGCATTACTATCTCTTTTTGCCATAACGATAAGTTGTAATGAAAATTCAAAAACAGCAACTCAAGATGAAGCAGAAGTAACATTTACTCCCACTACCGAAGCCGAAAAAATTGCTTATGCAAACGGTATAGAAAACTGGGATAAGGTAACACAGCTAGACTTCACCTTTAATGTAGATCGCGGGGGTAATACCGTCGCAAAACGTTCTTGGTCTTGGAAACCAAAACAAAATGAAGTCACAATGACCGCTGCCAGTGATACCGTTACTTACAATCGTGCAAGCGTAGACAGTACCTCTATGGCGGCAGACCAAGGTTTTATAAATGATAAATACTGGCTACTTGCACCTTACCAGATATTATGGGATGAAGGAACAACAGTAACTGTAAATGATAGTGTTATGAGTCCGCTTTCGCGAAAGCGTAGCCATAAACTTACCTTACTTTATGGAGATGAAGGTGGTTATACACCAGGAGATGCTTATGATTTTTACTACGGTGATGATTACCGTATCACAGAGTGGGTTTTTAGAAAGGCAAATGCTAGCGAGCCGTCTATGATTACCACTTTTGAGGATTATAAAGATATAAATGGCTTACAGATTGCTACAGATCATAAAAGTGAAGACGGTAGTTTTAGGCTCTATTTTACAGATGTAAAAGCATACAATTAATATGAGTTTTAGTCAAAAAAGCAAAAGCCCAAAGTGGAATTTAATCACCTTGGGCTTTTTTATATTTCTAAGTTCCTTAATGCTATCATACAGCGATTATGGAACGCTACAGAAGTCTTCACAGTCTATTGTTTACATACCTGTCATTATAGGCATTGCAAGCATTATTGTTTATGCGCTATCTAGGCTGTTTACAAAGCGTTACAACTGGATTGTAACGTTACTAGGCATTGCTATAATGCTTATGATTGCTGTCCCCATATTTTTTGGAGCAGCAAAGCATAATTAATTATTTACCCTTAGACATTGCTCTGTGACGCTCTCTTGCTAGTAATGTGTTTTTAAGTAACATAGCAATAGTCATAGGTCCTACTCCACCAGGTACTGGGGTAATAAAACTAGCTTTCTTACTTACAGCATCAAAATCTACATCACCTGTAATGTAATACCCTCTCTCTCTAGACTCGTCTGGCACACGTGTGATACCTACATCTATAATTACTGCATCATCTTTTACCATCTCTGCCTTAAGGAAACCAGGGACACCTAATGCGGTAATAATAATATCTGCTTGCGAGGTAATCTGCGTTATATTTTTTGTGTGACTGTGGGTTAATGTCACCGTAGAGTTTCCTGGAAAACCTTTACGCCCCATAAGGATACTCATAGGTCTTCCTACTATATGACTACGACCTATTACAACAGTATGTTTACCCTTAGTCTCTACACCATAACGATCCATAAGTTCTAATATACCAAATGGTGTTGCAGGTATAAACGTACTCATATCTAGTGACATCTTTCCAAAGTTTGTAGGGTGAAAACCATCTACATCTTTATCTGGGTTTACTGCTAGTAGTACCTTTTGAGTATTTATTTGTGGTGGTAATGGTAACTGTACGATAAAACCGTCTATATCATCATTATCATTAAGTTCCTCAATCTTATCTAGCAACTCTATCTCACTAGTGGTATTAGGCATACGCACCATAGTAGACTCAAAGCCTACACGCTCACAAGCGCGCACTTTGCTACCCACGTAAGTAAGAGAAGCACCATCATTACCTACAATTACTGCAGCAAGGTGAGGCACCTTCTCGTTATTTGCCTTCATCTTATCAACGTCGGCTTTGATTTCGTTTTTAATGTCGTTTGAGGTTTTTTTACCGTCGAGAATTACCATAAGTGACTCCTTATTATTTTGATTAGTTAGGTATATAAAAGAGCAAAGGCATCCTTTTAGAATGCCTTTGTATATAATTTATTTCATTTGATTCATCATCTGCATCATCTTTCGGCCACCGCCGCCTTGCATCATTTTCATCATTTTGCTCATTTGGTTAAACTGCTTGAGCAACTGGTTTACTTGTTGTACAGAGGTGCCAGATCCTTTTCCTATGCGCTTTTTACGACTTGCGTTTATAGTAGAAGGGTTTTCACGTTCTCCTGGTGTCATAGAGTGTATGATTGCTTCTATATGTTTAAAAGCGTCGTCATCTATATCTACATCCTTGAGCATTTTTCCGGCACCTGGGATCATCCCCATTAGGTCCTTCATATTACCCATTTTCTTTACTTGCTGAATTTGCTTTAAGAAATCGTCAAAACCAAACTGGTTCTTTGCTATCTTCTTTTGAAGCTTTCTAGCTTCTTCCTCATCAAACTGCTCTTGTGCTCTCTCTACTAGTGAGACAACATCTCCCATACCTAAGATACGGTCTGCCATACGAGAAGGATAAAAGACATCTATAGCCTCCATCTTTTCTCCAGTACCTATAAACTTAATAGGTTTATCTACTACAGATTTTATTGAGATTGCTGCTCCACCTCGTGTATCACCATCTAACTTTGTAAGTATAACTCCATCAAAGTTAAGAATATCATTAAAGGCTTTTGCTGTGTTTACAGCATCTTGACCTGTCATTGAGTCTACTACAAAGAGTGTCTCTTGTGGTTGTATAGCAGTGTGTACATCTGCTATTTCTTTCATCATTGCTTCATCTACTGCTAGACGACCTGCGGTATCAATGATTACTACGTTGTGACCGTTTGCTTTCGCGAAAGCGATACCATCTTGAGCAATTTTTACAGGGTTCTTCTCATCGCGGTCTGAGTATACATCTACCTTAATCTGGTCTCCCACGACGTGTAGCTGGTCTATTGCCGCTGGACGATATACATCACAGGCTACTAGAAGTGGTTTTTTAGTTTTCTTAGTTTTAAGAAAGTTTGCCAGTTTACCAGAGAAGGTTGTTTTACCAGAACCTTGCAGTCCAGACATAAGGATAATAGACGGAGTTGCAGAAAGGTTTATGCCTGCAGCATCACCCCCCATAAGCTCTGTAAGCTCATCCTTTACTATCTTAACCATTAATTGACCCGGTTGAAGAGTCGTTAACACGTCAGATCCTAGTGCCTTTTGTTTTACACGATTTGTAAATTCTTTGGCAGTTTTAAAGTTGACATCTGCATCTATAAGCGCACGACGCACTTCCTTAAGAGTTTCGGCTACATTTACTTCTGTAATGCTTCCGTGTCCTTTTAAGACGTGGAGGGCTTTATCTAACTTATCACTTAAATTATCAAACATAGTTTTCTGGTAGTATGTAAAGGTTGCAAATTTAAGAATTTGAAGCGGTTTTGCACAGATTAACAGATGTAGATTCTATAAAAAAGAACCAAAAAAATATGGCTACCTATAAAGATAGCCATATCATATATGTCGCTTAGTCAGTACTGAGATAACCTCACCTACTCACAATCTTCTGGAATTAAGTTTATAGCAGCAACTGTATACTCAAGTGTATCTGGGTTTTCAATACGGGCATAAACTACTTGAGTTCCCGCTGTAGAACTTATAACATATTGATCTACAAGTAAATTTATTGAAGCATCTGCATCACTTTGAGAAGCATAGTAGGTAATACCCCACTCTACTAGTGGTGATACTTCACCCGTAACCTCATCTACTTCTTGTTGTGGTGCCGCGATAATTACAACACAGTCATCATAATCTGATAATGTAAATGAAGCTTCTCCATCTATAATACAACTCTCAAAGTCTAAAGTTTTACAATAGTCTGCCTCATCACATTCTTTATTGAGCACAAAAGTAACACCCTCATCATTTTCAATAGTAAAACTATTATTGCTGTCTACAATTAACTTCCAATCAAAATTCCAATCTGATTGCACATCTCCATCTCCTTGTAAATTAATATTAACGTGTACCTCTCCTTCTATTGCAAAAACAATCCAAGTCCCATTATAAGACTCTCCTCTATAATAAAACTCTGTGAGGCCTTCATTACCGTTGTCAAAAACGGCATTTGTATAGGTGTTAAAAACCTCATCTTCTGGTAACATCACTTCCCAAACACATTCAAGAAGCAACTCTGTTCCCGATTCTATGAGTTGTTGCTCTTCCTCGGCCCTACAAGCAATTATTGCTTCCTCAAGCTCTTCTTTATTTGCTACTTCAAAAGTAGTTCCATCTTCTAGCTGACTAGTTATAGGAAAACTTACATTTATAAAGTGATTTTCTTCTATGCTACTTAGTAGAGACGCAAACTCACTATCATTTGAAACGGTTTGAGATGAAATAATCTGTAAATCTTCATTATACTCAATAACAACAAAGGAATACACAAAGTCTATACAAGTAACTTCTCGAGCATCTGGATCATCTGTAACAATACGATCTATTAAATTAAAAAGGTTAGACTCTTCGGCAATAAGGTCTGCTGTTGTGATTTGACTCAAATCGTCTACATCTTCATTATCGCAACTAGCAAAAACTAGAAGTGCAAAAATTGAGAGGATTATGTGTGATAGTTTCATAGATAAAATTTAATTGATGATTATTGAATATCTGTTTATACCTATAAGACTACTATCTACGTATAGGTTGCGTTATTTTTACTATTATCTATAGAAAAATATTATTGTGCTGAATATGATAATTTTTTGCACAAAAAAAGCCTCCTTGAATAAGGAGGCTTTTTATAAATTAAAGTATAAGAATTACTTCTTAAACTTAGCGTATTTGTTTTTGAACTTGTCAATACGTCCAGCTGTATCTACTAGCTTAGCTTTACCAGTATAGAATGGGTGTGACGTTCTTGAGATTTCAAGTTTGATTAAAGGATACTCAGTTCCTTCTATCTCAATTGTTTCTTTTGTATCTGCAGCAGACTTAGTTAAGAACACCTCATCGTTAGACATATCCTTAAATGCTACTACTCTAAAATTTTCTGGGTGTATTCCTGCTTTCATCTTAATTCAGTGCTTTAATATTCGATTTTTCGAGGTGCAAATTTACATAATTTTTAAAAAACTACAACTATTATTTAAAATAATTCTCACCTATTGTACGAAGTTACGATTTTTATAGGCTCGATGTAACGATATTGTATCTTTGTGTACTAACTAGCCATAACCAAACCATCATACTATTATGAAAATTGAAACTACAAACACGACCACTATCAAAGATGTAATGATTAAATTCGGTTTCGTACTTGGTGTAATGTCTATACTCTTCAATGTTGTACTTTATGCAACAGATAATTTTCTTGCACCACACTGGTCACTAGGGGTTTTAAACTTTGTGATTACAATCATTATAATTATAATGGCTCTAAAAGCTTTTAAACAAGGTAATGGCGGGTTTATGAAGCTTGGTCAAGCGATAAAAATTGGACTAGGCGTATCACTTATAGCAGCACTACTAGGAGGTATATGGCTTCTTATACTCACCCAAGTGCTAGAGCCTAATTATTCTGAACTTGCACTAGATGCGGCTCGTAATCAAATAATCGAGATGTACCCAGATATGAGTGATGCACAGTTAGACCAATCTATTTCTTTTCAAGAGCCTTTCACAAAGATTAGTTTTATGTTACCAGTAGCTATAATGATGTCTCTGTTTTTTGGTTTTATCATATCGCTTATAGGTGGATTAATATTAAAGAAAGAGAACCCGCACGCAGACGCTTAGAAAATACATATGCAAATATCTGTTGTTATCCCTCTACTTAACGAGGAAGAATCACTAAATGAATTACACCATTGGATTTCAGAAACCCTGGATTCCAATGGTTTTTCTTATGAAATCATATTTGTAGATGATGGCAGTACAGATGGCTCTTGGGAGGTGATAAGTACGCTTTCGCGAAAGCGTAACAACATAAAAGCGATACGTTTTAATCGCAATTTTGGAAAATCACAAGCGCTACACGCTGGGTTTAAAGCTGCCGAAGGTGATGTAATTATCACAATGGATGCAGATCTTCAAGATAATCCCGAAGAGATCCCTGAGCTCTATAAAATGATTACAGAACAAAATTATGATCTTGTCTCTGGCTGGAAAAAGAAGCGCTACGACTCTGTAATTGCAAAAAACTTACCTTCAAAACTTTTTAACGCCGCCGCTCGCAAAACAAGTGGTCTTAAACTACACGACTTTAACTGCGGTCTTAAGGCTTATAAAAATGAAGTTATAAAAACGGTAGATGTTTATGGTGAAATGCACAGATACATCCCAGTACTGGCAAAAAATGCTGGTTTTTCTAACATAGGTGAGAAGGTTGTACAGCATCAAGCTCGCAAGTATGGGGAGACTAAGTTTGGGATGGAACGTTTTTTAAACGGTTTTCTTGATCTATTGACTATTTGGTTTTTAGGAAGTTTTGGTAAACGACCTATGCACCTTTTTGGGGCACTGGGAGTGGTGATGTTTATAGTAGGTTTTGGCTTTGCGGCATATTTAGGTATTGATAAACTATTCTTAAATAAGGCCGGGAGGCTCATTACACAAAGACCACAGTTTTATATCTCTCTTGTATCTATGCTCATAGGTATACAACTATTTATAGCTGGTTTTATAGGAGAACTCATCTTACGTACAAAGAGAGAAAAGCAACGATACCACATTAAGGAAACATTATAAATCACCTCTTGTTATTAAAGTAAAGAAACCATATGTAGTTCTTTCTTCATAAGTGATTTTATACCAGTAAGTATTAGTTGCTAGTTTTTTACCGTTGTGGGTACCATCCCATCCTGGTGAGTTACTTGTGAGTGAGGTCATTTGTTTTCCAAATCTATCAAATACCTCTACGGTCAATCCTGGATAATTTTGAGCATTTATAACGTGCCAGGTGTCATTGTAACCGTCGCTGTTAGGTGTAAAGAACTTAGGTGCACCCCTTACTTCTACCTCTCTCGTAATATAATTGCAACCCACTTCATCTCTCACAGCGATATTATAAATGCCAGGAGATAAGTCCTCAAACACATTTGATGTACCAAAAGTCGCTCCTCCATCTATACTGTAATAAATAGTCCCTTCTGCAAGGTAGGCATCTACAATAATCGTGTTACTCTGTAAAAAATCCTCTACTTCTACCTCTACTTGTAGTTCTAGCCCTGCTACAACTTCATAATATAGTGAACCACTACAACCTGCAAATAAAGTAACATCTAGTGTATATACTCCTGCCTCTGTTATGAGCAAGTCTTTTGTAGTTTCTCCAGTACTCCACTCATACTCCATAAAGCCTTCTGGACCTTCTAAGACGGTGCCCTCTTCCGTAAAACAAATAACGAGTTCTTGGTTTTCTAAGTCTAGAGGTTCACCTAGCATTATCGATGCTAAACCCACGCCAATACAATCATCTGGCTCACCTAGTCTGTAGTATAACGAAGTGGGTTGAGAAAAATCAAATAGGATTGAACCCTGGATTTCATTGGTCTGTAAACCCGCAAACTCAATAGATTCATATAGACGTATTAAAACGTCAGGATAAATATCTTGCAGAGCATCAATAATGTTTTCTACTTGTACTACTGATGAGTTCTCCCCTTCTACTGATGGGCATATAAGCAACTCGATATCTTCAAAAGGTTGTCCAAGATCGACACTTAGAATAATCTCGGTCGCTCTTCTACAATCTAAAGATGATTGAACACTGGCGTACACCGTTTGTCCATTATTCAAATTAGTATAACTCTCCGGATTAATAATTTGATTTTGGTCTAATAGCGCATCAATTTCAGTTTCATAAAACTGAAGGTTAACTCCACCTACAAGCGTGCCATCTTCAATAAAAAGTACATCAAGCGCGTCATATAAATTAAATTGAGAAATACCATCGAGATTTCCATCTACATCACATTGATATAAAAAAGCAGGTATAATTATTGGCGCTAAGACATTTTTTACAAGCACACTGTAAACCTCTACTAATCCAGACAAATATGTAACCTGTGCAGTAACTGTATATGTACCTACTCCAGAAAAAATATGTGATGGTGCAAATTGAACACTTTGATTTGAGACTCCAGAATCTGGATCTCCAAAATCCCAAACAACACTAGTTATCGCATCTTGAGTATTTAAGCTAAATAAAGTTTCATCACCGCTACATAAATTTTCATACTCTATAATGTTTCTATAGTTATCTTCATTTGTTATCGGTAAACCTAAAGAAGAAGTATTATTTCCTAATCCTACCGCTCTAAATTCAAAATTACAATCTACTCCTAGTCTATTAGGTAAGGTTATTACAGATAGTGTAGCACCTCCAAAACTATGATACAGTTTACCATCAATAGATAGTTGTAATAAGCCTGCAAGGTTAATAAATGGACTTGATAGATAATCTGCTAGCTGTATTCTTGACCCAGGTATATCTGCTACTTGCAGGTTATATTGAAATACTCTAGAATTACCTGTGTCTTGCCCTCCTACAATGGGCACCTTTCCAGAAGCATAAAGCACTTGAGAGTTTGGAGAAAAAGAAGCTCCATAATAAACAACATCATCACCAAGTAATTGCTCATTACTCAAAACGCCAGTACTCATATTGAAATCATATAAATACAATTCACCAGCAAGTGCTGGTTCAAAATAAGAGTGACAGATGGCAACCTTAGAGCCGTCTGGAGAAAATTTTATAGCTCCTCTTATGTTTCTAAAATCGGAAATATTAGGTCCTATTGTAGTTATAACAGGAGTACCTACTCCAGCCGCTGTAACAGGATATGCATAAAAACTATCTTCATACTGAGTTAAAACCCAATAACCATTTGCGTTCCTTACAGCTGTTAGCTTTTCTGAACCTTGATTTAAAATATTTATATTTTTTTCTACCACAGCACCATTACCACCCGCAGCGTTCATATCTACGACAGAATAATTAATACCGTTACCCTGAGCGCTAGACTGGTAATGCTGTACCGCATCTGCAGTAAAAATGTAATATCTAGTAAGGCTGCCAGGTTCTGGTATTATGAGTGTACCATTCGTAGATGAAAGTTCTCCTAGAAGTCCGGTGCCATTTTCCATCACTTCATTATCTGCTGTATAAACTGTAAGTCCATCACTATAAAAAAGAAGAGCTCCAAATGAACTACATATAGCACCACTACTTTCAATAGTGTTGATAACACTTCCATCAAATGGCATTGGGCAACCCTCAGAAAAATCTAACCCTGCCCCATTACCAAAATACCACTTACTCGCTTCGAGCTGACCAAAGGTAACTGTGCTGCATAATAGTAAAAGAAGCGAGAGATTTTTAATTGACATACGTCAAATATCAAATCTATTTATGAGAAATTGGTATTTCCCGATAAAAATTAACACAAAACCGTACTTTTGTTACTCTAACAAATAGAATATTATGGTATACCACGATCCTGCAATTTTAGAAAAGGCAAATGCCTGGCTTACTGACACTTTTGATGCACAGACACAACAAAGCATTAAAGATAACATAGCTCATAACCCAGATGAGCTCGCAGATAGTTTTTATAAAAATCTAGAATTTGGTACAGGTGGTATGCGCGGTGTTATGGGTGCAGGAACTAATAGAATTAATAAATATACCCTAGGTAAAAACACTCAGGGACTCTCAGACTATTTATATACTCAGTTTACAGATGAGCAAATAAGTGTCGCCATAGCTTATGACTGTCGTCACAATAGTAAAGAACTAGCACAAGTTGTAGCAGATGTATTTTCGGCAAATGGTATTAAGGTTTTCTTATTTTCAGACCTAAGACCTACACCAGAGCTTAGCTTTGCTGTGAGACACTTAAACTGTCACTGTGGCATTGTACTCACTGCGAGTCATAACCCACCAGAGTATAACGGTTATAAAGTATACTGGCAAGATGGAGGACAACTAGTGCCACCACAAGATGCTGCAATAATTAAAACCATAGATGCACTAGACTTTAGTGATATAAAGTTTAAGGGTAATGATGATCTCATAGAGCGTATTGACACCACAGTAGATAAAGCTTTTATAGACGCAAGTGTTGCAAAGGTATCTTTTGGTCTTGACAATAAAACCAAAGAAGATTTAGGTATCGTATTTACTTCTTTACACGGGACTTCTATAACACTAGTACCAGACACTTTAAAGCAGGCTGGTTTTGCAAACCTATCTATTGTAAAAGAACAAGAAGTGCCAGATGGTAACTTCCCTACCGTAGTATCTCCTAACCCAGAAGAGACTGCTGCTCTTAAAATGGCTTTAGAGCTAGGAGAAAAAGAAGGAGCAGATATAGTGATAGGTACAGATCCAGATTGTGATCGCCTAGGTATAGCCGTGAGAGGTGATAATGGTAAACTCACCATACTCAACGGTAACCAGACTATGGTCTTGATGACAGATTATTTATTAGAACGCTTTCGCGAAAGCGCAAACCAGCACCCACAACCATTTGTAGGGAGTACAATCGTATCTACACCTATGATGGACGTACTTGCTGCCTCTTACGATGTAGAGTGTAAAACTGGACTTACTGGCTTTAAGTGGATAGCAAAAATGATTGAAGACTACCCACAGCAACACTTTATAGGTGGTGGTGAAGAAAGCTTTGGTTTTATGGTAGGTGATTTTGTGAGAGATAAAGACGCCGTAACCGCTACCCTACTCGCTTGTACCATCGCAGCAGAAGCAAAGAAAAATGGACAAACACTATTTGAAAAACTAAAAGCGCTTTACCTAAAGCACGGGTATTATCAAGAGTCTCTAATCTCACTTGTTAAAAAAGGACAATCTGGCGCAGCCGAAATAAAACAAATGCTCAAAGATTTACGTGAGAACCCTATGCAAGAAATAAATGGTAGCAAGGTGACTCGTGTAGAAGATTATCAAGCATCTACTTCTCTTGACCTAGCCACCGGAAACACTAGTACCATTGACATCCCAAAATCTAACGTGCTTATTTATTATACAGAAGATGGTAGTAAAGTAGCCGCTAGACCAAGTGGTACAGAGCCAAAAATTAAGTTTTACATAAGCGTTAATGCACCACTTTCATCTCTTGAGGAGTATGACAGTGTTACTGCAAATCTAGAAAATCGCATTGCTGGTATAAAAACTGCATTAGGGGTATAAACTTTTTTAGCTTTCGCGAAAGCGCACACATACTTTATGGAATATTTTAAGAAGATTATTTCTTACGCAATGCCTTACAAGGGATATGGGATTCTCAATATCATTTGTAATGTATTTTATGCATTGTTTAGCACATTAGGTTTTGTAGCACTTATACCTATGCTACAGGTCCTTTTTGATAAAACAAAAACAGTTACCGAAAAACCAGAGTGGAACGGCCTCCTCAAAGCAAAAGACTTTATGGAAGACTCTCTGGGATATTATGTCACAGAAATTGCTAGAGATGATAAAGTGCAAGCCCTCACGTTAATGATAGGATTTGTGATTGCGGTATTCTTACTCAAAAACCTTTTCGGTTACCTAGCGATGTACTTCATTACCTTTTTAAGAAATGGAGTCTTGATGGATATTAGAAATGCAATGTATGAGAAAATTGTCTCACTACCTGTGGCTTACTTTACAGAAAAACGCAAGGGTGACACCATTGCTCGTGTCACATCAGACGTGCAGGAGGTACAGCATTCATTTTTAAGCATCCTTGAGCTCATTGTAAGAGAACCTCTTACCATCATATTTGCGCTGGGAACTATGTTTTTACTCAGCCCGCAGCTGGCAGTATTTGTGCTTACGTTTATACCTATAATGGGATTTGTAATATCACTCATAGGCAAGCGTCTTAAAAAGAAGTCTGACCGTGTACAACGTGAGCAAGGAGAGATTTTATCAAAACTAGAAGAAACTCTAGGCGGACTCAAAATCATAAAAAGTTTTAATGCCGAAGACCGTTTTCAAGATAGCTTTAACACGAGCACAAAACGCTTTAATGATTATGCAAACAGCTTGATGCAACGCCAGGCTCTTGCCTCTCCTACTAGTGAGTTTTTAGGTATTGTAGTGATAGGTGTTTTGCTTTGGTTTGGTGGTAATATGGTGCTTACAGAAGGAACTCTAGATGGCCCTACATTTATCGCATTTATGGGACTCGCTTATGGGATATTAACCCCGGCTAAAGCATTTTCTAAAGCTAGTTACAGTGTAAAACGTGGTAATGCCTCTGCTCAACGTATTCTAGAAATTCTTGAAACAGAAAATACGATTACAAATAAAGATATCACAACACCAGTAGAAGGCTTTGCAAAGGCTATTGCGATTAATAATATTTCATTTAAGTATGAAGAACAACTAGTACTTAAGAATTTCACACTTAACGTCCCAAAAGGCAAAACAGTTGCACTAGTAGGCCAGTCTGGTTCTGGTAAGAGTACCATTGCAAACCTACTTACCCGTTTTTATGATGTCGTTTCTGGTGATATTACAGTAGATGGGGTAGACATACGCGATATGTCTCTTAAAGACTTAAGAAAAAATATAGGTATTGTAACGCAAGATGCTATTCTATTTAACGATTCCCTACGCAATAATATGATTGTAGGTAAAGCAAATGCAACAGATGAGGAAATTATAGAATCACTTAAAATTGCAAATGCTTGGGAGTTTGTAAAAGAGCTTCCAGAAGGTCTTGATACTAATATAGGTGATAGTGGTAATAAGCTAAGTGGTGGACAAAAGCAGCGACTGTCTATCGCGAGAGCAGTGCTTAAAAACCCGCCTATTATGATACTTGATGAAGCTACCTCTGCTCTTGATACAGAGAGTGAGCGTCTCGTGCAAAAGGCCCTAGAAAATATGATGAAAAATCGTACCTCTATTGTGATTGCTCACAGACTCTCAACTATTCAAAATGCAGATGAGATTGTGGTTATGCAAAAAGGTGAAATTGTAGAACAAGGAAAACATCAAGAATTAATAGATCAGAAAGGAATGTACCACAAACTGGTATCTATGCAATCTTTTGAGGAGTAGACTACTCTTCTTTTACAATAATAACGGTAGCGGTAAATCCAGAAGCAAGAAACCAAGAGTTTGACGAGATGACCTGTCGCTCATCATCATACATAACAAACTGTGCAGTATTTGCTCCTACAGAGCCTTGATTTAAGGCCTTTACTTCTATTTTATTAAAACCTTTTACAAGATCAAGATAAAAACCTTGAAACTCTCCTTCTAAAAAGATACGAGGGTGAATTACTGTACCATTAACGCTTACACTCACGAGGTCACCATCTACAGTACCGTGATCACGATACGTAAAGTTTACAAACTTAGAGCCACTTTTAAAATCTCCTAGATATTGATCTCTATAATATTCTGGCTTTAATTTTTCTTTATCCTTTGCGTTAGAGTTATTCATTTTATTCTCAAGAGCGCTAAAGTCTTTTTTTGCAAAATCGTCTCCTTTTATGAGATTGATTTCTCGCTTTTCCTTTGCGGCAAAAGGGTCGCTTAACTTTATCTTACTCTTAAATATGAGTGATCCAGACTGTATCGTGTTATCCTTTTTTGGAGCTGTAGGTGATACAAAAACTTCTGTAGGCACCTCATTAGGTTGTTCTCCCTTTATTTCTATAGAAGCTCTAGGTGCATCTATCTGCGCATTTACTGTACCTGCAAAGCATACCACTACACCCAGTGTAATGAGCCATAACGTTATGGGAGAAATAGTTTTCAAGGGGTCAATTAGTTTTTTTAAAAATGTGACATTATGTAATAAGGGTGTTACACAAAGTATGCCAATAGTTGATTTTAGTACGCTTTCGCGAAAGCGTTATCTCATTAATCTACATTCAAATATAAAATAATTACAACTCTTAACGTATTTAATAGGTAGTGAAAAAATAGAATCCATTACAATTACAAAGAAATAAATACAAAAGTAAGGCGTTCTTTAGTCAACAATCTCAAATGACTAATTATGAAATTATACATATTAATTTTTGCCCTTGTGAGTATTTCAATTTTCACCTCTTGTAGCTCAAGAGACGATGATGGAGGTGGTGATGATAGTATTGCTTGTCTTAACTTAGGTACCCAAGAATTAAATATTACCATACAAGAATCATACACAACCTTACCATCTAAGGTTTCTGTATTTTTTAAAGTAAATGGTGCAGATGGAAGCCCTGTGGCCGGGTTAACTCCTTCTAACTTTACCATTTTTGAACAAGGTCGCAATGATGATTGTTATAATGAAATCTCTAGCTCAGAAGCATCTGCCGCGATATCTCCAAATGCTCAAATTTTTTCAAACAACACCCTCCTTGTACTTGATTTGAGTAATAGCGTGTTGAGTTCAAGTCTACAAGAATTAAAACAAGCCTCTACCAGTTTTATTACTAATGTGATGCCAGCCGTACCTACAGAATCTTTTAAAATGGCTATTTATTGGTTTGATGGAGAAGATGTACTGCACGAGTTACAACCACTTACTACGAGCGCAACTCAACTTCAAGAGGCTATAGATGGTATTACAGATGACATAAGTAACGACCCCTCTACAGACTTGTATGGAGCTGTAATCAAAGCGGCTACAAATGCCGAAAACATAGTAGACACCTTAGAAAATGAAGATTTATTTGCAGCTGCATCTGTCGTAATATTTACAGATGGGACAGATCAAGCTGCCAGATATAGTGAGCAAGAAGCACTAGACGCTGTAAGTAATGCCGCAGAAGATATAAGTTTTTTTACCATAGGTTTAGGCTCAGAAATAGATGAGGAGGTTCTCACAGCAATAGGTAAAACAGGTAGCGCTTTTGCCGAAAATAGTAACGAACTGGAAACTGTTTTTAATGACATATCAAACGGAGTCGCTGGGCAAGCAAATAGTTTCTATCTTTTTGAATATTGTAGCCCAAAACGTGATGGTAGTGGTGATAATGATCTTATTATACAAGTCATAACTGGTGACAGAGATGGTATTGTTCAAACCTCTTTTGATGCAACAGGGTTCACTAGTGGCTGTGAATAACACAATATTTTACTCATTTATAGTACTTTATCGATAACTTTAAACCTATTATCTATTGACATACTCACTTAAAATCTTTAAATTTAAGATTATTACTAAAGATTTAATTTTGACATATGTTAGTATCCGAATCAAATCTTAATTACGAATTACAAGACATCTACATTCTTGATAATGGCACTTTTTACTTCTTTGATAATTTTATTATCTCAGAAATAAAAGAAGGCGTGTTATTTGACTGGGAGATGGCTCAAGAAATTATAACTATCGCAGAGTCTTACTATGGTGTAGGTCAAAAGGTAGCTTACATTTCTAACAGAGTACATCCATACTCACTTGTTCCTCAAGACTGGCTAAAGTTTTTTAAAGCTAGAAACTCTATTAGCGCTTTTGCTGTGGTATCATACAGCCAGCAAGAACGATCTAATATTTTACTAGAACGTTTATTTTTTAAATCAAAAATTAAAAAATTCTTTGATTTAGAAGAAGCTGTAAAATGGGCTATAAGTGAGCAACTAAAGTATGATGATCGTAGAACTACTGCTTAAGTGAAGAATGAATGAGTGGAGATGTATAAAAATTTATACCTAGTATCTCCATTCTAGAATAGTGTTTTTGTAATCTCCCTCTGTAATTATCCCAATTATAATTTGCTGGATTACTCCAGCCTAATTCTGCGTGCCCTATAACTCTAGGGAAAGCCAGATACTCAATATCTTCTGATGTTTGTATTGTCTCTGCCCATAATGGTGATTCTAAACCTAGTAATTGCGAGGTATCTATATCCTTAAATATAGAAGACGGCTGCCAGATATAAGCACTATCTACCTCTACCATACCCGCCCAAGTAAGACCTATGGGAGACTGTTTTGTATATTTCATATCTAAGTACATCTTCTTAGCCGGTGAGAGAATCACTTTTGCCCCTTTATCTATTCCTTTTTGAGCGGTAGCTTCTTTTTGCCAGTGCTGTATTACATAGGTACTATCTATATCTGCACTTTGTATTTCTTCCCAGCCCACAACACTTTTACCATACTTTTTTACAATAGGAAAAACCTTATTTAAAAATATATTATAGTCCTTTTTTGAAGTAACGTGAGATTCATCACCACCTAGATGTATATACTCTCCAGGAGTTATTGCTGCTACTTCTCTTATTACATCATCTATAAACTTATACGTGATATCTTTATCTACACATAGCGTACTAAAACCTACACGCATACCTCTATAAAGTTTTGTTGCTTTACCATTGCAATTAAGCTCTGGGTATGATGCAAGAGCTGCATTAGTATGACCTGGCATATCTATTTCGGGAATTACCGTAATATATTTACTCTGTGCGTAAGCCACAATTTCCTTGTAATCTTCTTGTGTGTAAAAGCCTGGGCTCTCATCACGTACAGATGAGCTTCCTCCTATCTCTGTAAGTTTGGGCCAAGATTTAATTTCAATACGCCATCCTTGATCATCTGTAAGGTGCAAGTGTAGCTTGTTGAGCTTATAAGACGCCATTTGATCTATGACACGCTTTACTTCGTTTACGGTAAAAAAGTGTCTGGCTACATCAAGCATCATCCCTCTGTATGCAAATCTAGGCTCATCTATTATACGTATACCTGGTATAACAATACTATCCAAACGCTTAGCAGCTATAAGACTGTCTGGAAGTAGCTGGGTTAATGTTTGCACACCTTTAAAAAGTCCCGCTTCTGTAGATCCTGCAAGGGCAATTTTATGATGCGTTATGTCTAGCACATAACCCTCTTCAGATTGAATACTATCTGGAGAGACCAGAGAAAATAAGATAACATTTTCTTCTTTCTGGGTGGTTTGTACGGCTTCTTTTAAAAATGGTGTTACCTTAAAGTACTTTTTAAAATCACTAGCCACATTTCTAACTTCTGTGAGCGTGTCACTTACTATTACGGTTTCTATATCAAAAAGAAAACCATATGGGTGCGCTTTTACCTCATTAGGTATAGGGATAAAATTTACATCTTCTATAGTGGTTTCTACAAGCGGTTTTTCTTCTTTACAAGAAAGTATAGCTATCGATATAAAAAGAACCAGTAGGCAACGCATATGTTTATTTTTTGTGTAATTAATTAAGCCTGTAGTACCCACATTTGAGATAAGCACCTTCTGGAAAACCTATAGGGTGATCTATGTCGTGGTAGGTTTTATCTTCTACATTAAAGGTTCTATTAGACTTTCTTATATGTGCCTCACATATATCAAAAAATACCTGAGCCTCCACTCTAGAAGAGCAAGACGCTAGTACCAGCAACCCATTTCTCTTAGTGAGCTGCGCTCCCAGTTGTGCCAGTCTTGCATAACTATTTCTAGCAGTAGGCACTTCTCTCGCACTTTTTGCAAAACTAGGCGGGTCTATCACCACAATATCAAACTGCTGTTGCTCATCTATGAGTTGCTGTAATCCCACAAAAGCATCTATAGCCATCGTTTTATGTGTACCCTTATGCGGGTTTAACTTCCCGTTTTGTACTGCCACTTCTAGAGCCTGTGCGCTTATGTCAAGACTCACCACCTCTTTTGCTCCACCAGCAAGCGCGTGTACAGAAAATCCTCCGGCATAACTAAAAACGTCTAGTACGCTCTTTCCTCTAGAAAGTTCTCCCACACGCTTACGGTTGTTGCGATGATCTAAAAAGTAACCTGTTTTATGACCATAAATCACATTTGCCGAAAATTTTACACCGTGCTCCACAAAAGTGACAACGTCGTTTTTAAGTACGCCGTGTATCACCTGTCCATCTGCAAGACCGTAAGTATTGCCTTTACCCACATTACGACTCAACCTCAACACCATAGTCTCAGTATGAGAAATAGCTAGTAAATGTGGTAATACCATCTCTAGGTATGGAAACCAGATAGCGCTATATACTTTTACTACAATCACCCTATCGTACACATCTGCAATGAGACCCGGAAAACCATCATTCTCACCAAAAAGAAGTCGATAACTATTAGTGTCTGTACGTAAGAGTTTAGCTCTTTTTTTAAAAGCTACTTGAATTTTACCCTTAAAAAATGCTTCGTTTGCAGTAGCTGGGGTACTACTTAGTACCTTAAGACGTATGGGTGAATCTGGATCATAAAGAGCGATACCATACACCTTATCTGCCCTGTTATCAAAAAGAATAGCAAGATCTCCAGCTTGACCTTCCTTATTGAGTTTTGCAATACTATTATCAAAAACCCAAGGGTGCCCTTGTTTAACAAGCTTTTCGGCTCTAGCATTGAGCTTTACAGCAAGACGTTTGGTTTCAATTTTAGGTAAATCAATCATTAAGGAGCGTTGTATTATTAAAATTACGCTTTCGCGAAAGCGTAAAAAACCAAATTAATCGTAATTTTCCAGTATGAAGATATATCGCACGTTTTTTTTAGTACTATCAGCACTTTTTTTTCTTTCAATGCAAAGCGATCAAGAAAGTCCGCTGGTGAATATAGCCGAATTTGATTCAAAATTTTCATATGATGTACGCTATGCTACAGATGATAATTTTCTAGAACAAACCGTTTACGACTGTGTACAGTGTCTCCTTATACCAGAGGTTGCAGAGGCGCTTGTTGAGGCAAATAATTACTTTTGCGAGCTAGGGTATATGATACAGCTATATGATTGCTATCGCCCACTCTCTGTACAAAAAAAGATGTGGGAGATTTACCCTAACCCTGGCTACGTGGGTAATCCTTACGGTAGTGGTTCTATACATAACCGTGGTGCTGCGATAGATATGACCATTGTAAAGCTGGACGGCACACCGCTAGATATGGGTAGTGACTATGACTTTTTTGGAAAAGAAGCTCATATAGACCACCCACATAACGATACCATTACGGCAAATAGAAAACAGCTGTGGTCTGTGATGAAAAAATTTGGCTTTTCACCCATACGTACCGAATGGTGGCACTTTAACTATGACGCAAAAAATTACGGGTTAAAAGTGCTCGACATAGACTTTGACTGTGAGTAATTATTTTGGATTAAGTAATTGATCTATACGTGCAATTGCATCTTCATAATGGTACTTAGTCATTGTATCTACACTTGCATTGCGTGCTGACCTTAATGTCTTTTTAAGTTTTTGCAACTCTCCGCGTACAAGGGGTCTTACATCTGATGCGCTTATATCATAACGTAAAGCTCCCTCAAAACCTGGTCTTCCAGATCTTGATTTTGGCCCTTTATCTGTCATTAAAAATGCCATACGATCTAAGTATGATCGCTGTAAGTTACGACGATAAATGTCTACAGAAGTACCTCTTCTTGTCTCAGACCAGATACCAGACCTCAGGTCTGAAAGCATCTCTAGAGCGCTATAATATTCTGTCTGTGTAGTCTCTGCATCTATTAATCTCCCTAGTCTATCAAAACTTAAAAGTCTATTTAAGTATCTAGATTGTGTTCTTCTTATTTTTTCTGCATAACCGGCGTGGTCTATATTTTGTAAGATAGCAGGGTCTACAAGCCAGGTAGGTGTTTCAAAAAGGTTATTCTGTAACCATTGCATAGATTCCTTTTGTGATGCTTCATCTAGGTGCGTGTACACCACGCCGCCCTGTGCAGGAGTTTTGATATTTTCATATACGCCACCTACGTTAGTCACCACGTGACCTACAAATCTACTATATACCCCTATGAGTTCTCCATAGAGTTCTTCTAGGTCTTGGTAATCGTTTGTTTTACGAGATGTCCACGACGGTAAGTTTTTTGCTACGTAGCGTAGGTTTTTAATACCATACGTACTTGCCTTTACAGGATCATTACCTATCGCCTCCGTTTGTGATTGTGGGTCAAAGCTACTAGACTGTCTCCCAAATTTATAGATTGGATCTCCTACTTTTTCCTGAATCCACTGGTTAAGGGTTGCTTTCTCCATTAGTGGTGAGGTAGCATCTGGTATCCATCTATAACCCCAGTTTGTAGCATAGTGATCATAAGGTCCCATCTGTCTCACAAAACGAATGTTTGTGTCTCCTGGCTGTGCGATATAGTTATAACGAGCATAATCCATTAGACTCGCTGCGATACCATTTTTTTGAGTAAACGCCCCATCACGGTATGACGCTACATTATATGCATAACTTGCCGCCATATTGTGAGGAAAACCAAGTGCGTGGCCTACCTCGTGAGCTATCACCATACGCATCATCTCCCCTATCTCCTCTTCTGGAGTATCTAGTGTGCGTGCGCTTGGATTTGCCGCTCCAGTCTCTAGTAAATAACGGTTTCTATAACTTCTTAAGTGATTGTGATACCAGATAATGTCACTTTCTATAATCTCCCCGCTACGTGGGTCAGACACGCTAGGGCCTACGGCATTACGAGTTGTACTGGCTACGTAGCGCACTACAGAGTAACGTATATCTTCTGGACTAAACTCTGGATCTTCTTCTGGTGTAGGAGCATCTTTTGCTATAATGGCATTTTTAAAACCTGCTGTTTCAAACGGTTTTTGCCAGTCCTCTATACCTTGTTTTATATACTCCTTAAGTGACTCTGGCGTACCAGGGTCTAAATAATATACAATAGGTTTTACAGGGTCTACAAGTTCTCCTCGCTTATATGCTTCTACATCACTAGGCTCTAGTCTCCAGCGGCGTATGTATGTTTTTTGATCTGCCTTGAGCGCCTCACTACCGTAATCATATTGCTTTACTGTAAAGAAGCCTACTCTTGGGTCATACAACCTAGGTTGCATAGGTTGCTCTGGCAGTAATATCATAGACTGGTTTACCTGAAGGCTTATACTCTCTGCAGCCCTCTCTGTAGGCGGCTCTGCCGCATCATATGTAAAGTCTTGTTTTACCTCTATATTTTCTGGAAAACTCTTAACGCTGTTTATAAAACTGCGATTTGCATCTAGCTTTTTTACTTTATACTGTTTACGTAAACGACCAGAAAGTGCACTTATACCCTTTACATCAGACGAGAACAGCTTTGTTACATTAATAACAGCAGCTGTGGAGTCTTTATCAAAAGTCTTGATGTCAAACGCGTAGAGTGTAGGCTCATAATTATTTACACGTACAGAATTACTTATCGCCTTTGTACTATCTGCTACACTGGCATACGATTTAATTTTAATAAGTATTTTATCTTGAAAGCGCTCCCACTGCACTACTTGCTCATTGGTCTTTGAGCCAGCATTTATATAACCTCCTCCTAATCCATTAGGAATTTGAGCAATACGGGTTACCCACAGCATATCTTTATTAAGCTGTGAGAAAGGAATCTCATAAAAGAACTCATCCTTAACTTTATGTACTTGAAATAATCCAGAATCTGTAACCGCTTCTTTTGTGATTACCTTATTGTACGGTTTAAAACCACTCTTATCTGGCTTTTCTTCTGGAGCTTTCTTCTCAGTCTTATTTTTAGATTTTTTGCGGCGTGTTTTTTTGCCTTGTGCAAAGGAATCTTGAGTTGTAAAAAAAGTAGTTAGTAAACAAAGGAGTAGTATTCTTTTCATCTGTAGTTTATTTCTACTCGAAAATAAGAATTGACCGCTGGGAGTTAATTTAATTTAGATAATATTAACAATTGGGTATTACGCTTTCGCGAAAGCGTAAACATATTATTGCTTTGTAAACCTATAAGTAAACTCTCTCACGTTATTTCCTAACTGTGCGTCCCAGCCCTCATAACCAAATACAATAGTCATATCAAATACAGAGTCATCTAGAGGGTCAAATTGCCCAAAGGAGGTCTCACTGGGTCCTGTAAGAACTATGCTTAATGCGTCATTACAAAAACCTTTATGCATTTGATAAATCTTTGGGTATATAGATTTACCTGCTATGGTAAATTCTATACCTTCTAACGAGATTTCCATAAAGCGCACATTAGGCTTACCGGTGTTAAATATTGTTATAAAGCCTTCTTTATTAATTTCTTCAGGATTGTTACCACTTACAATTTCATAAAAATAGGTGCCCGTAAAATCTGTATCTGGTATAGGTTCTAATACATTAATCACATATCGAAATGGGCTTTTATAATTACATATATCTGTAAGCATATGGGCACTCGCACTATTATTACTAAAACTGCGACCGTCTTTTAACACTAAATCTAGTCGAACCTCAAACTGATCTCCAGGTCTAATATTACCGATATCAAGATTATGCTTATTTACCACCTCATCGTAGCTTATCTCTAGTGTATCTCGAGGTAACCCATATGGTCCTGCAGTAAAACTTGAAGCCTCAATATCTTTGAGCATAATTTCTGGAGATGAATCATTTCCATTTGACACATCACGATCGATATACTTTGTGTATACCCGCACGTAATCTAACAAATCACCCCATTCTCCATCTTGTTCTTCTATCTCTACTGCAAAAGTACTGTTGAGATCTCCTGAAATAAAATTATTATCTATTCGGTTGATGTTTCTTAAAAGAGCGCCTCTTTGTATATCCCTATTTATAATGTCAAAAGCTTTGTCATCACTACTACAACTTGTAAAAATACCCATCAAGATTATGAAGTATATTATTTTCATAATTTATTGTTTTGTAAATCTATAAGTAAACTCTCTCACGTTATTTCCTAACTGTCCATCCCAGCCCTCATAACCTATCACAATAGTCATATCAAATACGGTATCATCTACAAGGTTAAGTTGCCCAAAGGATGTCTCGCTAGGTCCAGTAAGAAGATGCAGTGTAGAATCCCTACAAAAACCATTATATGATCCATAAATTTTTGGATAAATAGAAGTTCCAGCAATAGTAAATTCTAACGCATCTGTATATAATGGCATAGTGCGTACATTAGGCATAGTCGTACTAGATATTGTAATAAAACCTTGTTTAGAAACTCCATCGGCATCATCTCCACCTATTATTTCATAAAAATAGGTGCCCGTAAAATCTGCATCAGGGATGGGTTCTATCACATTAATCACATAACGATATGGGGATTTAAAAAAACAAAAGTCTGTAAGTATAGAAGCAGAGCCACTATCATTACTATAACTACGACCGTCTGTTAAGAAAACTTCTAGCCTTACCTCAAACTGATCTCCAGGCTCTATATTATCCAGATCTAAACTATGTGCATTTATCATCTCCTCATAGCTTACCTCAATAATATCTCTAGGCAAACCAAAGGGTCCAGCAGTAAAACTCGACGCTTCAATATCTGATAGTATAACCTCTGCTGTACTATCGTTGCCATTAGACAAATCTCGGTCTATATACTTTGTATAAACTCGTACAAAGTCTAACAATGCTCCATCTTCTTCATCTTGCTCCTCTACTTCTACCGCAAATGTGCTGGTAAGATCTCCATCTACAAAATTCTTTTCTATACGATTGATGTTTCTCAACACAGCACCACGTTCTATTCCCTCAGTAACAACCTCTATCGCTTTTTCGTCATCACTACAGGCTGTTAAAATGCCTACTAAGATTATAAAGTATATTTTTTTCATAATTTATTGTTTTGTAAATCTATATCTAGATGGTGCGGTGTTAAATCCACAACCTCCATCAAAGTTAAGGTAGCCCTCTACAAACCAGAGTTCAAAAACAGTATCATCTACAATATCTGCACTCCCATTTTCTGTATCAGGCCCAAGTAAAATAGGCGCTGTAGAGCTGCAATAACCTTCTGGTGAAGACAGCTGGTTTTTACCAAAAATAATCTCATCTCCCACTACATTAAACTCCCATCTTCGTTTTTGCTCTATGCCCCTATGATACCTCCAGTGCCAGGCATAAAATTGTCTTGTGGTATTAGACCGCCCTTTTGTAATTTCTACCGTATAGCAATCTACAAAGGTTTCTCCATCTGGACCGGGTCCATCCAGTATAGACTCTACGGCATACACCCCCGTATATGCCGTATCATCTATAGGTGATACTACATTAATAGTATAAAGAAATGGGGAACTATAGAACGTATCATAAGCAATTATTATAGAGCTAGAAGTACCCGTGGTAAAATTTCTACCATCAGTAAGTTTTAAATTAAGCCTGTATATAAATTGATCTTTTACAGCAACATCACTAAGCTGTAAGTCTACAAAGGAAAGTGCCTCTTGAAATGATATATTAAGTTCATATCGAGGTAAACCAAATTCGCCTTCATAAAAATCTGAAGCCGGTATGACATCATATAATACCTCTTGTGTAGAAATTGCCTCTGTGACCGAAGTATTACCTATGTACTGTATATAAACCTCAACCTCATCTAGCAAGTCTCCATCTTCAAGATCTTGCTCTTCAATTACAACGTGAAAATCACTTTGCACATCTGTAATTAAGTAGTCATTATTTATGTACTCCTGCGTTCTTAAAACAGCCCCTCTTGTAATCTCCTCTGCAATAGTTTCGGTAGAGACAATATCTCCCTCATCACAAGATGTGATAATAATAAGTAATACAAGTAGTAATAGTTTTTTCATTTAGCAAAGCATCATTTCGATACTATAAAACTAAACGTAAAATATTCATTTACAGGTGCAACCGATAAGAGTTAACCCATTCTTAAGAAGAATTACCCTCTCTACTCTGTAGATGCGCCCAGTCTATTTTTTACATACTCTATTTCTGTCTTACCGTGTGGTTGGGGCTTACCTTCTTCATCTAGCCCTACCATAACAATACGTTCTATAGTAATAATAGTCTCTCGTGTCATTTTATTTCTCACCTCACACTTAAGAGTAACAGATGCTGTCCCAAACTTAGTAGCCTCAAGACCTATCTCAATAATGTCACCTTTTTTTGCGCTTGCGCGAAAATCTATCTCACTCATATACTTTGTGACAGATCGAGGGTTTTCTATCTGAATTATAGTATATAATGCAGCTTCTTCATCTATCCACTCTAACAACCTTCCTCCAAACAAAGTTCCATTTGGGTTTAAGTCTTCTGGTTTAATCCATTTGCGTGTGTGAAAATTCATAGGTTTTTCTTTTTATATTTTAATCTACTCGTATAAAACTAAGATAAAATGGAACTTAAAGACCTAGCATCTTCAAGACTTTTAAAACGTTCGTGAGACACTTCTATATCAACCTGCTCGTGAGCCCAAGTAGTATGGAAAGGAATATGCACCGCATAACTACCTACCTCAAGCACTGGCAACACATCAGACTTTAAAGAGTTCCCCACCATTAAAAATGAAGTAGGGTCTATATCTAGATGTTTTATAAGCTTTAGATAATTTGCCGGTTGTTTATCAGACATTACCTCTATGTGGTGAAAATATTTTGACAGACCAGATTTCTCGAGCTTACGTTCTTGATCTAGTAAATCACCTTTAGTAGCAACTACAAGCTTGTAATGCTTTGATAGCTCCTCTAGCACCTCTTCTATATGCGGTAGTAAGGTAACAGGCGCGTTGAGCATATCCTTACCTAGATCTATAATATCGCCTATAATGGCATTAGAAACTTTTCCATCAGACACCTCTTGCGCACATTCTATTAGTGATAATGTAAAAGGCTTGATACCATAACCATATAGTGCTAGGTTGCGCATCTCCATTTCAAAAAGACGCTTCTGGCAATTATCATAGTCTATATAATCGCTTAGCAGTTCACAAAAAGTATGTTCTGCATCTCTAAAGAAAGTTTCGTTTACCCATAGAGTATCGTCTGCATCAAAAGCAATAGTCTTTATATTCTTCATTATTTTATAATCATCTTAGTGGCTATAAAAGTACAGAATACAAGGAGAAAATCTCCTAAAACTACAATACTAGACTCGCAAAAAACGACGCAATAAACCTTCTTAAATTATGATATTGATAATGACAAATAAAAGCTAGCGCTTCTACCCCTTATAGTTGTCATCCCAGTCTTTAACCTTAGGATCACCTAGTTTATCTACAGACTTTGCAACTACCATAGATACCGCAGCATCACCAGTCACATTTACTACTGTACGACACATATCAAGAGGTCTATCTACCGCAAAAATAAGTGCAAGTCCTGCCTCAGGTATTCCTGCATAACCTAGCACACCCACAAGCATTACCATACCCGCACCAGGTACTGCAGCACTACCTATAGAAGCTAGTGTTGCTGTTGCAATAATACCCAGTTGTGTACCCAGTGTAAGATCCATACCAAAAGCTTGTGCTATAAATACTGCCGCTACTGCTTGATATAAACTGGTACCATCCATATTGATAGTCGCTCCTACAGGTAAGACAAAACTAGCCACCTCTTCCTCTACACCTAGGTGTTCTGTAACTCGCTCCATTGTTACTGGTAATGTAGCAGCACTAGAACTTGTTGAGAATGCTAATAATTGTGCCGGAGAAATACCATTAAGAAATGATGCTGGACTTCTTTTTGTAAAGATGATAACGATGAGCATATACACGCCTATCATACATAATAGACCAAGTACAACCGTAAATGCATACCAGCCCAGGGCTTTAAAAAGATCTGCATTAGGCGACTCTACCACAAGGGCTGCAAGAAGTGCAAACACACCGTAGGGTGCTGCGAGCATAATGAGATCTACCATTTTAAGTATCACTTCATTTACACCATCAAAAAAGCTTTTTACCGTCTTACTCTTTTCTTCTGGTATTAAAATTAGCCCTATACCAAAGAATACTGCAAAAAAGATTACCTGCAACATATTACGATTACTAGTCGCTGCCGAAAATATATTTTGTGGTACAAGGTCTTCAAGAGCCTGCAATGGTCCTGTTTCTTTTTGTGCCTTTGCAGTTTCTTTATATTTATTTGTACTATCTGTATAACCGTCTACAAGCTCTGTACGCGTCTCGTCTGAGATAGATTTACCTGGAGATACTATATTTACTAAAACAAGTCCTATAGATACCGCAATAACCGTAGTGACAACATACGTCCCTATAGTACGTCCTCCCATCTGTGAGAGCTTAGATATATCTTTAAGATCTGACACTCCTTTGATGAGTGCGGCAAGTATTAATGGTATTGCAATTAACTTTAAAGAGTTAATAAAGATGGTTCCAAAGGGTTTTATCCAGTCACTTACAAAGTCTTTTCCCCACTCAAAATTTGTCATAATGAGAGCAAAAACAACTCCTAAAACCATTCCTATTAATATTCTCCAGTGTAACGCAAGTTTTTTCATAAAGGTCTTAATATTTACTAGGCACGACGTAAAGCCACGCTATATCGATATAGTTTATACAAAAGCCTACTTTTTAATAAGTGAGCTCTTTATTAAATAAATGAATTATGCTACAATCTAACAGATTTATCTCGTAGTACAAAATCTGCAATCACAAGTGCTGCCATTGCTTCTACTATAGGCACCGCTCTAGGGACTACACAAGGGTCGTGACGCCCTTTACCTTGCATCTCTACAGTTTCTCCGGCGGCATTAATCGTTTCTTGCTTTTGCATCACCGTTGCTACCGGCTTAAACGCTACTTTAAAATAAATATCCATCCCGTTTGAGATACCGCCTTGCACGCCACCACTAAGATTGGTCTTTGTAGTACCGTCATTATTAAAATGGTCGTTATGATCTGAGCCCTTCATCTTTGCTCCCTCAAAACCGCTTCCATACTCAAAGCCTTTTACAGCATTTATAGAAAGCATAGCCTTACCTAACTCTGCGTGTAGTTTATCAAACACAGGCTCTCCTAACCCTATAGGTACGTTTTGTATCACACAGGTTATAACACCTCCTATGGTATCACCTTGCTTTTTTATTACTTTAATTTTTTCTTCACACGCTTTCGCGAAAGCGGGATCAGCACATCTCACATCATTTTTTTCAATCTCATTGAAGTCAAGTTCTTGATATGGAGTATCCATCGATAAATCTCCTACTGCACTTGTAAATGCGTGAAAGGTAATGCCTTGTAAAAATTGCTTTGCAATCGCCCCAGCTACTACTCTACTCGCAGTCTCTCTAGCCGAAGATCTTCCACCACCACGATAATCGCGATTACCATACTTTTTATCATACGTATAGTCTGCGTGGCTTGGTCTATAGGTGTCTTTTATATGACCGTAATCTTTAGATTTCTGATTTGTGTTTACAATTTGAAAACCTATAGGAGTCCCTGTAGTCTTTTCTTCAAAAATACCAGATAAAAAGTCTACCGTATCCGGTTCCTTACGCTGGGTTACAATTTTAGATTGTCCTGGTTTACGACGATCTAGATCTCTTTGTATTGCATCAAAATCTATCTCAAGGCCTGCAGGACATCCATCTATGATTCCTCCTATTGCCTTACCGTGAGACTCGCCAAAAGTGGTGAGTTTAAATATTGTTCCGTAGGTATTACCAGCCATTGTACTTGTTTTCAACAAATGTAAATTGAAAAGCTCATAATCAAAAACTAATAACTCACTTAATGATTAATTAAAGTAGCTATCAAATCATAACAAAAACTTTTAAACCACTTAACCGCCTATTAACAATTACATTGTGTTTTATAAAGAACTTGCAATCAAAACGATACATTGAAGAGACCTGTAGAAATAGTTGTACTTTCAGACATACATTTAGGCACTTACGGCTGTCACGCTACAGAGGTTTTTCAATATCTAAACTCAATAAAACCAGAAATTCTTATCCTTAACGGTGATATTGTAGACATCTGGCAGTTTAGAAAACGGTTTTTCCCAAAAGAGCATCTTAAGGTTATTAAAAAGATCATTACACTCGCCTCAAAGGGTACACAGGTGTACTACATTACGGGTAATCACGATGAGATGCTTCGTAAATTTAGCGATGCTGTGATGGGTAATATCCATCTCATAGACAAGTTAGTACTTAACCTAGATGGTAAAAAAGCGTGGTTTTTTCACGGAGATGTTTTTGATGTCTCCATACAGCACACCAAGTGGATTGCAAAACTAGGCGGATGGGGTTACGACTTTTTAATACTCTTTAATAGGCTACTTAATAAATGGCTTGTAAAAATGGGAAGAGAGAAATACTCGCTCTCTAAAAAAATAAAGAATAGTGTAAAAGGAGCTGTTAAGTTTATAAATGATTTTGAAAACACGGCTACAGATCTGGCTATAAAAAACAAGTTTGATTATGTAATCTGTGGTCACATACATCAGCCCGCTATACGTAAGGTTAAAAATCATAAAGGAAGTACCTTATACCTTAATAGTGGAGACTGGATTGAAAATCTTACATACCTAGAATATCACGATAAAGAGTGGAGCCTCAAAAACTACAGAGCAGAGTTTGATAAAACCTCTTACATTGAAGAAGCCTTAGACCCTATGTATGATCTTAGCAGCTTGTTAACTAATGTTCTAAAATAGCAGCAAGGCATTGTTTACTATATTTGTTTTAAAGCAAATAAGTACATTATGAAATTTTACACACTACTCGCCTTATCCCTTTTTATAACTTTTATAAGTTGCAGTGACTCAGATGAGGATACTCAGAGCACTACAGATATGAGTGAGAGTGAGGACCAGATGGAAGATACTCCGGTTTATAGCTACTACTCTTTAACCACTGGAGATAACTGGCAGTATGACGTTACCACAGATGATATGGACACTACACAAGACAATCTTGAGGTAATAGGACTCACCGATATTAATGGAACAAGCTTTACAGACTTTGAGTCAAATGTAGATAGCGCAGGCTTTATTACAAATCTTATCGCTGCTGGTGGACTTGTAGAAAGTGAAGGTACCTTGCGTTACTCTGGAGAAGTGACTATACCTCTAGATGAGACTAATAATATCTCGCTACTAATACCAGTAATAAAATTATATGATCAATCCATTACGACAGCAGGCACGCAAGTAGATCAGATTACACAAACTATTACTCAAGAAATAGAAGGAATCCCTGTTACTATAGATGCACTTGTTACATCTACTAGTGGTAATACAATAGAAAACAGTAGTATAAATGGAGTGACATTCCCGCGTGTTCTGACAGCAACACTTACTATTAATGCTACTATAAGTGCATCTATATTAGGTGTACAAGTAACGCTTCTTGAGTCACAAGATGTTATCGTAACGACTAACACCTATGCTCAAAATATTGGTCTTGTAAATTCTGATTTAGATTTTCAATATGAATTTGAGGACTTAAGCAGCTTTGGTGTAACGCTCCCATTTCCTGAGAGTGCTTCTAGTTTTACTAATCAAGTGATTACTACCTATGATGTCGCTGGTGATGATTAAATAAGCGCTTGTCTTAAAACTGTAACAGGATGTAAAGCTACACGTTGTGTACCATCCTTTATTTGGTGTCTACAGCTAGTCCCGTTTGCAACTATAACAGTGTCATTACTTGCCTTACGCACTGCTGGAAACAAGGTTTGCTCACCTACCTTCATACTCACTTCATAATGCTCCTTCTCATACCCAAAGCTGCCCGCCATACCGCAGCAGCCAGATGGTATAATGGTAGGCACATAGTTTACCGGTAAATTAAGTATTGCAAATGTGTGTGATACAGATGAGAGCGCCTTTTGATGGCAATGCCCGTGTATTTTGAGCTTTTTCGCTTTCGCGGAAAACTGCTCGGCAGTAATTACTCCTTTTTTAATTTCATTATGTAAAAACTCTTCTATAAGAAAAGCCTTTGCAGCTATTTGTTTTACTATCTCTACGTCATCTGCCAGTCGAATATATTCATCTCTAAACGTAAGCAACGCCGAAGGTTCTATACCCACTATGACAGTTTGATCCCCAATATCTTTAAACGCCGCAATATTTTTATTTGCCAAAACTTTTGCTTCATCTAAGAATCCCTTTGAGATGTAAGAACGACCACTATCGTGGTTTGTAATTACCTGCAAGTCGTATCCAAGATTAGTTAAAAGTACAACTGCATCTTGCGCTATTGATCCATCTAGATATTGAGAGAATTCATCTATATAAAGAACAACTTTAGTTTTGGATATAGCTGGAGTACTTAAATTAGTGTAGCTAGCTACATTACTTTCTTGAGGATTTAAAAATACCTCAAGTTTAGGCAAACTACGCTTTTTTGCTATACCTAAAGTGGCTTTTGCAATACCACCAGTTACCGCTAGCATTGTATTATAAAACCTAGGAGCTGCAGCTCCTAACTTATTAATTTTTGTGTTATGCGCAAATAATTTGGTGCGTAAACTACTCCCATTAGATTTTTGATATTGATACTCAAACTCTGCTTTGAGCGTAGCAACATCTACATTACTTGGACACTCACTTGCACACGCTTTGCAACTAAGGCATAAGTCAAAAACATCCTTAAGTTCCTTGTGATTATACTTATTTGCCTTTTCTGAAGTTGTTAAAAACTCACGTAAGGTATTGGCCCTCGCTCTAGTTGTATCTTTCTCATCACGAGTCGCACGATAACTAGGGCACATAGCACCTCCAGCGCTAGGCATCTTTCTACAATCACCACTACCATTACATTTTTCGGCTAGGCGTAGTATTCCTTGATTGTCATTAAAATTTAATAGCGTCTCTACCTCTGGTTCTTGACGACCTACTTCATAGCGTAAATTTTGATCCATAGGGAAAGCATCTATTATCTTTCCGGCATTAAAAATATGATGAGGGTCAAAAGCACTCTTAACTGCTTTCATCATCTCATAATTTTTTTTACCCACCATAAGTGGTATGAACTCTGCACGTACAATACCATCACCGTGCTCACCACTCATTGAGCCATTATATTTTTTAACCAGATACGCTACATCTGTAGTAATCTGTCTAAAGAGCGATACATCTTCCTTTTTCTTTAAATCAAGTATAGGTCGTAAATGCAACTCTCCAGCGCCCGCGTGTGCATAATACACAGCATCTTGCTCATAACGGTCCATAATAGCTGTAAACTCGTCTATATAAGCCGCAAGATCCTCTAGAGCCACTGCCGTGTCTTCTATGCAAGCTACTGCCTTCTTATCTCCTATTATATTTCCTAAGAGACCCAGGCCTGCTTTGCGCAACTCCATAGCTTGAGCTATTTCTGCTCCTTCCAGTATTGGAAAGGCATAACCTATTTGCTCCTTTTGTAAATCTGTAATAACAGCACTTGCTTGTGCTCTTGCACCTTCTAGTGTATGGTCACAAACTTCTAGCATTAATATTGCTGCCGGATCACCGTCTACAAAAAATCTATTTTTGAGCTGATCACGATTGTTTTTTGTGCAGTCTAAAATCACTTTATCCATCATCTCACAGGTAAAGAGATTATGACGCATAGCCGGCACAACAGCTTTAAGACAACTAGTTAAATCCTCAAAATGCGCGGCTACAAGTACATTATATGCAGGAGGTAACTCGTCAAGTTGTAAAGTGATTTCTGTAGTAAAAGCAAGCGTACCCTCACTTCCTGCTAGTAAACTACACATATTAAAATCTTTTCCACTTACGTGAAAAGGGTTCATTTGTGCCAAGTAATCTAGAGCATAGCCCGTATTTCTTCTATGTATCTCTGGTTTTGGAAAATGCGCTACTATTTCAGCTCTTGATTCCTCGTCTTTTAGTGATGTATAAATTGTGTTGTATATACTCCCTTCTAAGGTGTTATGTGTTAACTTTTCGCGAAAGCGTACTTCATCTAAATTTTCAAAAGTAGCCTCACTACCATCAGATAAAATAGTTTTAAGTTTTACCGTCTTATCTCTGGTCACACCGTACTGAATACTAGTGGTTCCGGAAGAGTTATTACCCACCATACCCCCAATCATACAGCGGTTTGCAGTAGATGTATTAGGTCCAAAAAACAAGCCGTGAGGCTTTAAAAATAAATTAAGCTCATCGCGTATCACTCCGGGCTGTACAACAACCTGTTTTTTTTCTTTATCAAAAGAGATGATGTTTGTAAAGTGTTTTGACACATCTACCACAATCCCATCTCCCACACACTGTCCCGCTAGGGATGTTCCTGCGGTGCGCGGTATGAGTGTGATGTTATTTTGTAAAGCAAACTCACATAAAACTTTAATATCCTGCCCTGTTTTAGGAAGAGCAACAGCTAGCGGAATTTTACGATATACAGATGCATCTGTCGCATAAATAGTTTTATGTAGATCATCGTAGTGAAGTTCTCCTTCTAATTGAGTCTGTAATTTTTTTAATAATATTTTCACGGGGATAAAAATAGATAAAATTTTATGCAGTCGTTAACGTTATAGAGGTAGTGTTCTTAATAATTTTACACTTAAAATAAATAACTATGAAACATACAATATATACCCTACTTCTCTTTATAGGACTTAGCGCTACAGCTATAGGGCAAGAGATCTCTCCTAATGCTATAGGATTAAGACTAGGCGATAATAATGGTTTTAGCACAGAAGTAAATTACCAGCGAGCACTAAGTGAGAATAATAGACTAGAGTTAGGCCTCTCCTGGAGAACGGGTAATAACTTTGATGCTATAAAAGGTACAGGTATTTATCAGTGGGTATGGAATATAGATGGTGGCTTAAACTGGTATGCCGGAGCAGGTGCATCTGTAGGGTCTTTTGATGTAGATGAAGATTTTCCTGGATTTGACAATAACGACAGTGAGTTTTTTCTTAACGCAGCTGGTGATATCGGGATTGAATACAGGTTTGACTTCCCACTACTACTCTCTCTAGATTTTAGACCGGAGATAGCAATACTTAATGACTTTGATGATAGTCTTGAGTTTGATGTAGCACTAGGTATAAGATACCTTTTTTAAGAGAAATCTAAGCTTTTACTAATGCTCTTTCATATAACTCCTCATAAAGCGGTACAATGTTTTGAATATCAAACTTGGCCGCTTCTTTTTTGGCATTAGTTTTAAATTCTTCAAGAATCTTATCGTCCTCAAGTATGCGTATAGCATTTTGAGCCATATCTGCAATGTTCCCTACGTTACTTAAATAACCTGTTACACCATCTACATTTACTTCTGGTATACCACCGGCATTACTTGATATAACTGGTACACGGTTTACCATAGCCTCTAGCGCTGCAAGCCCAAAACTCTCTGCCTCAGAAGGCAGTAAGAAGAGATCAGAAAAGCAAAGTATCTTATCTATCTCATTACTATTACCTAAAAATCGTACTTTCTCCTCTATACCTAGTTCTCTCACGCGCTGCTCTGCCGCTTCACGTTCTGGCCCCTCACCTACCATAAGAAGCTTAGAAGGAATCTCAAGTTGTAATCGATAAAACACCTCAATAACATCAGAGATACGTTTTACCTTTCTAAAGTTACTTATGTGAGTTACTATGCGCTCATCTTCATTTGCCATAAGGCTGCGCTGGCAGTCTGTAAATGTATCATCTACAGCAGTGTAGTCTATAAAGTTAGGTACTACATCTATTTCTTTTGTGATATCAAATAAGCGTAGCGTATCCTGCTTTAAACTTTCTGAAACAGAGGTAACAACATCACTATTATTAATACTAAAACTTACTGCTGGTCTATAAAAAGGGTGACTCCCCACAAGAGTTATATCTGTACCGTGAAGTGTGGTTACCATAGGCACTTCTATTCCCTCTTGCTTGAGCATTTCTTTTGCCATATAACCGGCATATGCGTGTGGTATTGCATAGTGCACGTGTAAGATATCAATGCTCTCTTTTTTTATAATACGTACTAGCTTACTAGACAAAGCAAGCTCGTAAGGTTGATAATGAAATAGCGCATAGTCTGGTACATTTACCTCGTGAAAATGAATATTGTCATTAAGCAATGCAAGTCTCACTGGCTGCTTGTAAGTAACAAAGTGTACCTCGTGACCTCTTTTTGACAAAGCGATTCCAAGTTCGGTTGCTACTACACCACTTCCTCCAAAGGTTGGGTAACAGACAATTGCAATTTTCATAGTACGGTTTTTTGGGTTGTTTCTTTTACGCTTTCGCGAAAGCGGACTCATACACTTTATAAGTAGTACAAGTAGCTCATAGCCTTACAAATTTAATCAATTAAAGATTGATAAATCACCTCTTGAATGGTGGTTCTCAATCCTGATTTTATAAGTGCTCTATTGTCCATAGTAGGAAATGTTCTGTTAGATAAGAACACGTAAACTAACTCATTTTCTGGGTCTGCCCAAGTGTAAGTCCCTGTAAAACCGCTATGTCCAAAACTCGTCATAGGCACACAACCGCAAGTAGGGCCTCCACCACTAAGTTGTGGTTTATCAAAGCCTACACCTCTGCGCACTTTATTATCACAATAATTACAGGTGTTAAAGCGGTCCATTGTTTCTTTTGAGAAATAGCGTTTGCCTCCATAATAACCATCTTGAAGATACATTTGCATTAACTTGGCAACATCATTTGAGTTTGAAAACAACCCGGCGTGGCCACCCATATTGCTTTGCATCGCTGCTCCCATATCGTGTACATATCCTTGTACTTTCTGGTTGCGCCAGTAGGTATCATTTTCTGAGGGTACAATCATTTCTTTTTTAAACTTTCTAAGGGGTCTGTAGCCGGTGTAATTTGCACCAAGCGCATTATAAAAATGACTGCTTGTAATTGCATCAAGATTTTGCCCATAGTAATCTTCTAGAAATTTTTTCATCAGATAATAAGGCAAGTCGCTATACTTATAAGATAAGCGAGAGCGCAAGTCACTGTCTGCTATTTTCTTTATGATGGTATCTGTATATCCAGTGCGCAGATACATCTTCTCTGCCACCTTAATGTTATAATTAGGCGAGTATGAGGTACTGTAGTAATCATCTAGCGGTTTTTTTGTAACCGAGTCTAGCGTGCTCACGTAAAACGGAATCCACGCCTTGAATCTACCATAATGAGAAAGGGCCTTCTTAAGTGTTATGTTTGCTTTATTACTACCCTTTAGTTCTGGTATAAGCGTACCTAACTTATCTTCTAGATTGATACTTCCCTCGCTCTCAAGCTCCATTAACAGCGGTAATGAGGCAAGAATTTTTGTCATAGAGGCGATGTCATACATACTCTCTGGACGTACAGGTTGTTTTTTATTATAGGTGTGATAACCAAAACTTTTATCATATATCACCTTTCCCCTGCGCGCTACAAGTACCTGTGCTCCAGGCATCATTGCTCTTTTAATACCTAGATTAACAAGAGAGTCTATCTTAATATTGAGCGTGTCTGAGTCTACACCTACCTCTTCTGGTATACCGTAAGACATTCTTCTTAAGGTTCCAGACTGTAAGCCTGTGCGTATAGGTGTCTCACCTAGCGATACGGGTAATCTTCCTTTACTGGGGATTGCTCCAAAAATGAGCTGTGCACTTTTTTCTTGTGCTAGTTTACTGTTCTGGTAACTATGTATTATCGCTTCTATATCTTGTGTGTCTTGCAAGTCTAGCATTGCATACGGACGCACAAAAAGATCTAGTACTACCGTTTTAGTTTTGGCTATCTCCTTAATCCAGCGTATGTTTTCTTTTGTAAACTTATAGGACTTCCAAGGGTTTACATTAGATCTGTGGAAACCAATAATCACATAGTTGAAATCGGCTAGTTTTTCTTGAGTTGCCTCTAGGGTTTTTGTAGTAATATTTTCAATAGAAGCATACTTACGTAGTTGCTGTTTAAAAGCCGAACCGTCATCATCACCAAGACCTACATAAGCTATCTTTTTCTGATCAATATTTGTAACTGGGATAACGTTATTATTGTTTTTTGTAACAGTAATTGCATTTTCGATTGCCTCGCTATATACGATATCGTCGTATCTAGAATTCAGGTCATTTACTAGATTTTTAGTTGAGACAGGCTTATGGTTGTGTAAGCCTACTTTGTATTTGGCATATAGTATCTTCTTAACAGAATGGGCTAACCGCTCTTCTGTAATCTCACCTTGTTGTAATGCATTTAAAATTTTGGCGGAAGCCGAAGGAACATTTTCACTTATGAGTAAGATATCATTACCTGCCTTAAAGGCTGCAAGATCAATATCTCCAGGTTCTTTAAAGTTTGCAGCGCCTTTCATATTAAGGGCATCTGTAAATATTAAACCGTGAAAGAGGTAATCTTCCTTGAGCATTTTTGTAACCACCGTAGGTGATATACTTGTGGGTACACCTTCTTCTGGCACAAGTGCTGGTACATTGAGGTGTGCTACCATAATGCTGGCAATACCATTTTCTATAATAGGTTTATAGGGATACATCTCTACACTCTGAAGTCGCTCTTTTGTAAAATTGAGAGTAGGGAGCGTTTTATGACTGTCTTTATCTGTATCTCCGTGACCAGGAAAATGCTTTGCACTGCCTAAGACACCCGCCTCTTGCATTCCTTCCATAAAGGCAATTGCCTTTTCTGTAACATTTATTTTATCTTCTCCAAAAGAGCGGTTACCTATAATAGGATTTGCAGGGTTGATATTTATATCTACTACAGGAGCAAAGTTAATGTGTACACCAAGACGCTTTGAGTGCTCGCCTATGCGTCTCCCCACCTTCTTCACAATATTATTATTTTGTATGGCACCTAGTGTCATATTCCAAGGGAAAGCATATGTGCTATCTAGTCGCATTGCAAGTCCCCACTCTGCATCCATACCCACGAGGAGTTTTGTTTTTGACATTGCTTGAAACTCATTATTGAGTTTTGCCTGTCGCATAGGGCCACCTTTAGAGAATATGAGACCGCCTATGTGCTCTTCTTTAATGAGCTTTTTGATTTTATCTATCTTGACCTGAGGGTCACTTGAGAATATGTCAACCATAAATAGTTGACCTATGCGCTCCTTTGGAGTCATTTGTTGATAAACAGAATCAACCCAAGCGCGCTGTGCCACAATATCCTTTGCATATAAAGGATATTGCTCTTGACCGTAAGCAAAAGTCGTAATTAAAAGAAATAATAGTATGGTGAGATTGCGTGTAAACGCCATATAGTCTAAGTTTTTAAGTTGTCGTGTAGAAATCAAAAATAACGCCAAGGAGTGCTTTCTAATTACTAATATAAAAATAGGAGGTTTATTGTAACCCTGTTCTTAAAAATTAGAAATCTTAACAACATCTTATGAACTAAGAGAGACTAGCTATTTTCCTTTTTTAAGAAAGCGAGAATGCCAGCTATCTTTTGCAGCAATCTCCCAGTTTACTTTATACTCACCTACAGTAGCTACTAGATTATTAAACACTATAGTGTTCTTGCCTACTGCACCGTCTTTGATCATTTTTTTAAAATCAAGAAGTGTTTTATAATGTATGCGATCATTTTGATAATAAGTCACATTCATTTTATCAAGAAGATCTACACCTAGCTCCTCTTGTAATGATATAATAAATCGCACCTGGCTATCTATAGAGCATCCACTAGCGGCAGCTTCTGTTTGATCAAGGCCTATGGCTATAAAACGATTATATTTTATTTCAAAACCTGCCTTAAGACTTGCTCCGTGAGCTGTCCAGCCGGTTAAAAAAGTACTCAAATCTTTTTCTAGTTGAGCTACTTGCTCATCTGTAAATTTTTGATCAGACTGGTATAACCAGATTCTTGATGTGTCTGAAAGTGAATTAAAATCTACAAGCATATATTCTATTTTAAAAGTAAAAAAAAGCGGATGTTACATCCGCTTAAAATAAACTAAAACTATCGTACTTAAGGTATCGATATGTGAGTCTAACAATGATTATAAGGAGTAAAATACTACCAGGTGTCGATATGATATGAATGACTTTATCAAACAAATTTACCTTCTGACCAGGCTTATCCTTATCACCCATAGTCTCTACAATTCTTCTGCAGAGGCAATCATCTCTGCAACATCCATTACCTCGATGCTACCTTCCTTTTCTTTATTCTTAACACCATCTGTCATCATTGTGTTACAAAAAGGACATCCTGCTGCTATCACGTCTGGCTTCACCTCTAGTGCTTGCTCTGTACGCTCTATGTTTACATCTTTATTACCTGGTTCTGGCTCTTTGAACATTTGTGCTCCACCAGCTCCACAACATAAACCATTAGTCTTACACTTGCGCATTTCTACAAGCTCTACATCAAGTTTACGTAGTAATTCTCTAGGAGCTTCGTACACACCATTTGCACGTCCTAAATAGCAAGGATCGTGGAAGGTGATACGCTTTCCTTTAAACTTACCTCCCTCTACTGTAAGACGACCGTCATCAAGTAGTGATTTTAAGAATTGTGTATGATGTACCACTTCATAGTTTCCTCCTAGTGATGGATACTCATTTTTAAGTGTATTAAAACAGTGCGGGCAAGCCGTTACTATTTTTTTTACTTCATAACCATTAAGCACTTCAATATTTGTAACTGCCTGCATCTGGAACAAGAATTCATTTCCTGCTCTTTTTGCTGGATCTCCAGTACAACTTTCTTCTGCGCCTAAAACTGCAAAATCTACGTTTGCTTTATTTAATATACGAGCAAATGCTTTTGTAATTTTCTTTGCTCTGTCATCAAAACTCCCTGCACAACCTACCCAAAAGAGTACTTCTGGCTGCTTTCCTTGCGCCAGATATTCGGCCATTGTGGGTACTTTAAGTGTCTCACTCATATGCGTATATTACTATGTAATCTAATTATAATTTAATCTTCAAAGACCTCTATGGTCACATTCTTTTCTACTAGGTCTGTAAATTTACCTTTGTAGCGTGTTGCTTTTACTAGGTGATTATCTACCCAGTGATAATTTCCTCCTCTAGGTTTCCCCATTAAAAGGCTATGAAATTTAAACCCGTGACGGTTTAACCATTCTGTTGTTACATCTCTATGCTCTTCTGTTCTTGAAGTAAAGAAACAGATTATGTGCCCCTCATCATACCACTTGTTAAGCGTTTTTAATGCATCTGGAAAAGGCTCACAAGTACCCATACGCTCTGGCTCCTCATTTGGAACATCTTCTGTAATTGTACCATCTATATCTATAAGATAATTTTTAACACCTTCTGGAAGTACTGGACTTACGTGCTCTCCATCTTCTAACTTCTCGCTTAATAGCTTGTCTACGTCTTCTTTATTCATTGGTATCGTTTAGGTTTTTAAAATCTTCTTTACTAAATCTTACGTAGAGCGCCAGTCTATGCTCTCCAGGTTTTTTATATCTAGGGTTGTGACGCTCTATCATAGATTGTCGCATTGCCTCATCTCTTAATACTTGCATCTGGGGTTTTGTACACCAATCACAAAATATTTTTCTTACTGTAATGCTATCTATTTGTAACTGTGGCCCTACGAAGAGACGTGTGTACATTTTAAATTGTAAACTATCAATTTTATAATTTTTTGTAGGGGTTTGCGCTTTCGCGAAAGCGAAAAACAACAATCCTACTATTATAAAAATGTTACCCCTCATTAATCCAGTTACCTCTGTCTAATTGATTAAACGGCCACGGTGCTCCGTTATTTTCTATATTAGACATTGCATTATTTAAATCTGTAGGTGCTGCACTTTCTTCCATCACCATATAACGTCTCATATCTACAATGATACTCAATGGATCAATACCTATAGGACAAGCCTCAACACAAGCATTACACGTAGTACAGGCCCAAAGCTCCTCTTTTGTGATATAATCATCTAGCAATTGCTTGTTATCTGGTACAAATACACCGTTATTGCTGTCTATATTTTTACCAACTTCTTCAAGACGATCACGAGTATCCATCATAATCTTACGAGGGCTTAGTTTTTTTCCTGTTTGGTTTGCAGGGCACTCACTCGTACAACGTCCACACTCTGTACAACTGTAAGAGTTCATAAGTTGTACCCAGTTAAGATCTGTCACATCACTTGCTCCAAATTTTCCTACCTCTGCCTCTTCTGCTCCTTCTGGTGGTGCGGCAAATGGGTCTGCATTAGGATCCATCATAAGCATTACCTCATCTGTAACAGCTTGTAGATTATTAAACTCACCTTGTGGTTTAAGCTTTGCATACCAAGTGTTTGGGAATGCAAGTAAGATGTGTAAGTGTTTTGAGTAGTATAGGTAATTTAAGAAAACTAATATTCCTAAGATGTGTATCCACCAGGCAGCGCGCTCTACGATTATAAGAGCACTCTCAGACATTCCTTCAAAAAGTGGTGTTATGAAACTACTTATAGGGAAAGAGCCCATTATACTACCATCTGCAGATGCATAGTGAGCAGCTCCCATAGTTTGTAATTGTAAGTCGGCAGCATTCATTGTGAGGAAAAGCCCCATTAATACTACTTCAAAATAGAGTATGATATTACCATCAGACTTAGGCCATCCCTTCATCTCTGGTTTTAAGAATCGCTGTATTTTAATCACATTACGACGTAACCAGAAAATGATAACCGCTACAAGTACTAAAAATGCAAGAATCTCAAAGCTACCTATAAGAAAATCATATAACCCTCCTAAGAAGCTAAATACTCTGTGTGTACCAAAAAGACCATCTATAATGATCTCAAGCACTTCTATGTTTATAATGATAAAACCTACGTAAACAACAACGTGTAGAATACCAGATACTGGTCTTTTTACCATCTTGTACTGGCCTAAGGCAATCTTTGCCATATTCTTCCAGCGCTGTGGCTTGTTATCAGAACGATCTACATCTTTTCCCAGATTTATATTACGGGAAAGCTTTTTAATGTTTTTTACAAAGAAACCAACCCCAAGAACTAGGGCTACAAGGAAAATAAAATTTTGAATGTATTGCATAAAATTCGTTAGTTAAGCTCGCGCCTACTGTAACGAATCTTTAGGCGGAGTGTACGCTCCCGGTTTTTTACCAAAAAGCGAAAAATGAACATATCTCTTAGGGTTGAGCTTCATATCCTGAAGTAAGTCCCCCATCTGATTTGCTGTACGATCCAAATTTAAGTAAAGTTGCTCATCATTCAAAAGTTTACCTACGGTTCCTTCTGGAGAATTTAACTTATTAGAGATTTCTTGAAAATCTGCTATAGTCTTTTCTAAATCTGCAACCATTGTCCCCATTTGTATCTGCGACAACGAATCTGATAATGTTGCAAAATTACCACTCATTTTGTCAAGATTTGCTATGGTACGGTCTAATTTTACTTGGTTTTCTGATAATAAGGCATTTACAGACCCAGATATTCCTTTAAGCTCTCTAGAAGCTGTTGTAAAGTTTGCAATCGCGTCTCTTAAGTTTGCTCTTGTATCTCTATCTAGTACAGAATTTACGTTTACCAGAAGAGAATCTGTGTCACCTATTACCTTCTCAACTTGATTTTGTAATGGCGTAAGGCGCTCGTTTACCAGCTCCATAATACCCTCACCCATCTCACCTGGTAATGTATCTCCAGTTTTTGCATTTTGCCCTTTCTCATAATTAGGAACTATCGCTAGTGACTTACCTCCTATTAATCCTCCACCGTAGACTCTAGCAAGACTCTGGTTTGAAAACTCAAAATCTTTCTCAACCACAAACTTTACGACAAGCTTACCAGAACTGTCTGCAAAGTCTATAGATAGTACTCTACCTACTGGCAACCCATTAATAGTCACTTGTGATGAAGGTGCAAGACCTTCTACATTATCATATTTTGCGTAGAGAATTTTACTCTTATCTAGTAGATTATTTCCTTTAAGATAATTGTAGCCAAAAATAAGTAACAGCAATGCTGCAATTACTAGTATGGCGGTTTTGATTTCTTTAGACATTAATTGAGATGATGGTTATAAAAACAAATGTAGGTGAAATGTTAAAGGTCTACCTTACAGATAAGACTAATTTAACACTTGCTTAAGCTGTAACTTGTTGTTTCTTTTATCAAAAGGTACAATAAAAGCTTCATTATACCCCTTTGCTTTTGCATCTTGTAAAAATCTTCTAGCCAGTGTATAATCTGAGGTTGCTTCATAAAAATATTTATAAAGCCTTCCATCTTTAATTCGGCTCACATTCTTAAGTCCCTTAAAATTGTAAGATTTAGTCTCAAGCTTGCGCTTACTTGCTGCTAGCTGTACTTTAAAAGTAATATCTTTATAAACCTTAGATTTTTCAACACGCACAGGTTCATTAACTACAGGTGCATCTGCCGCTACGGTAATACTTTCTGTCGCTTGTATAGCCTTCTTATAATTAGTCACCGCGGTACTTATGGCCTTTGCCATCTTAACTCTCCCCGCGTTTGAGTTTAAAAATCTTCCCTCTTCATTGTTAGTAAGAAAGCCGGTCTCTACAAGTACGCTAGGCATTACAGACCTGTGTAGTACCCAGAAAGGTCCTTGCTTTACACCTCTACTACTTCTTCTCACGGCACTTGTAAATTCTTTTTCTATAAAACTCGCTAGATTTAAACTCTGGTCAAGATACTCCTCTTGCATAAGCTCTAGCCCTATCATTGTTTCTGGTTTATTAGGATCAAAGCCAGCATAGCGCTCTTCATAATTATCTTCAAGAAGGATTACCGCATTTTCCTTTTTGGCGATGCGCATATTTTTTTCATTCTTATCGATACCCATTACAAACGTCTCTGTACCCTTTGCCTGGCTAGAGTGCGAGTTACAGTGTACACTTATAAAGAGATCTGCATTTGCCTCGTTTGCGATATCTGCTCTGGTTGCTAGTGGTATAAAGACATCCTTCTTTCTAGTATAGATAACTTCTACGTCTTTTTGCTTTTCAAGTTCGGCACCTACGGCTAGTACAATGTCTAGCGCAATATTTTTTTCATAATACCCGTTTCCACGGTTTCCGCTATCGTCACCACCGTGACCGGCATCAAGCACGACCTTAAATTTCTTACTGGTTGAGGATGATTGCGCTTTCGCGAAAGCGCCATTAAAACAACTCCACACGAGCAGCCCAATGGTTAAATAAATCTTAAATGTGTCTTTTTTACGCATCCTTTGTATCAAATCTTACTCTTTTAAGCGTTAGGTATAAAATTAAACTCGTTTACTGATGTAACGTGCTGAATACGGGTGTTATTTTCAAAAAATATTTTCTAAGGCAAAAGCCGAAAAAAATATACGTAATTTTGGCACTTTAATTGATTGATATTCGCACAAAAATAGGCTAATCCCATTGCAAACAAAAACTGGACTCCTTCTTATTATCTGCTCACTTTGCTTGCTGCCACTTCTTACAGTAAATGCTCAGGACGTTCCATCCAAGAATGATGCCAGACGTGTACCGCCTCAAGACACCACGCTTATGCAGAGTGCTACAGAAGGCTTTAAGACGCTAAAAGCTCCTGTAGACACATTAACTACAAAAAACATTAGCGTAGAGGAGCTGCTTATAAAACCTCAAGACTCTGTAAAGAAAAAACCAGAAACACTTACAGATAAGGTAACCTATAAAGCTACAGACTACCAGCGCATCTCACAGCGCAAAAAGAAAATATACCTATATAACGAGGCAGAGATTCTTTATGAGGATATGAAAATTAATGCCGGAGAGATCATACTTGACTATGAGTCTAACACGGTGTTTGCAAAAGGTATAAAAGACTCTGCTGGTAATTATTCTCAAATACCCGTCTTTATACAAGGTGTAAATGAGGTACAACCAGACTCTATAAAATTTAATTTTGACACACAGCGCGCCCTCATCTATGGCTCACGCGTAGAAGGTGCTGGAGGGCAACAAATAAACCTCAAAGCCGAACGTAGTAAACGTGTAAACGACTCTGTGGTGTTTATGAGTAATGTAAAGATCACCACCTCAGAAGATCTAGACAATCCAGAATATTACTTTTATGCTAGGCGTGTAAAGTTTGTACCTGGTAAAAAGTTAGTTGCGGGTCTTACTAATATGTACATCGCAGATGTGCCTACACCTATCGGGATTCCTTTTGCTTTTTTCCCTATGGAAAAAGAGCGCAGTGTATCTGGCTTTATTGTACCTGGTGTGGGTGAGAGTAATGAGCGTGGCTACTCTGTAACAGATGGTGGTTACTACTTCTCACTAAGTGATTATTTTAATCTTGCGCTTACAGGAGATTATTATACTAATGGTAGTTATGCCATACGAGCAGATACAGAATATAAACTGCGTTATAAATTTAACGGTCGTTTTAGTTTTAGCTCTGAGCGCATCCTTTTTAGTGAGCGAGGCTTACCAGACTTTTCTGAAACAAACACCTATAACATACGCTGGAACCACTCTCAAGACACAAAATCTAGTCCTAACAGTAGGTTTTCTGCCTCTGTAAACTTAGGTAGTAGTAACTTTTATATACAATCGTTAAGTCAGGCAAACACGGGTAACTTTTTAAATAACAACTTTAGTTCTTCTGTGTCTTACTCACGTACCTTCCCAGGTACGGTACCTGTAAACCTTACGGTAGCAGCAACACACTCTCAAAACTCACAGACAGAGCAAATTACGATGTCGCTACCTACCACACAGCTTAACGTAGATAGAATCTACCCCTTTGCAGGTAAGTCTGGGTCCAAAAAAGGGCTTATTAAAAATGTAAATCTGAGCTATGCCCTACGAGCAGATAACCGTTTTAATACCACAGATGATGAGTTTTTTACCTCAGAGATGTTTGAGAGCGCTCAGACAGGTATAAGACACAGCATCCCAATCTCTACTAACTTTAAACTCTTTAACTACATAAGTGCCTCAGTAAATGGTAACTTTGAAGAGAGCTGGGTTTTTAAAACCATAGATCAGAGTTTTGATCAAGACACAAAAACAGTGGTACGCGATACCGTAAATGGTTTTGATGCCTACCGTACTTATAGAGGAGGTGTAAGCCTAGGGACAACTGTATATGGTACTTTTAACTTTAAAGAAGGTAGTAAAATACAAACCATACGCCACGTGGTACGTCCTTCTATAGGGTGGTCATACACTCCTGCCTTTAGCCAGTTTTATGACACTTATGAGCGCAACGACCCTAACGACCCATTGAGTGACGTTTTTGATGAGACTGTTGAGTACTCACGTTTTGATGGAGGTTTTTTTGGAGCACCTAGTAACCAGGTGTCTAACTCACTTTCTTTTAGTCTAGCAAATACACTTGAGGCTAAAGTGAGAAGCAAAGACAGTACAGCTACAGAGCCCCGTAAAATCAATCTAATAAACAACCTTAACATAAGGACCTCTTATAATTTTGCCGCAGAAAGTCTCAGGCTTTCTCCTATAAATGTTAATGGCTCTATACCTATTATACAAGACAAGCTAGATATCAACTTTGGTGGAAATCTAGATATCTATGCGCTTAACAGTTCTAATCAAAGAATAGATAAACTCAACATAAATAATGGTGGTAGCCTTTTTAGACTTACTTCTGGGCAAGCGAGTTTTGGTTACAGTTTTTCAAGTAGAGACTTTGAGAAAGGCGGTAAGAAAGATCCCGGTCGTAATACAGATCGTACAGAAAACTCAACCTTTGCTGGTGGTGGCCGTCCAGATGACTTACTGGGTCAAGGAGTAGATATTACCGGAAATAGAAATGCCGGAAGAGATGAACCAGATGAGGATGAGGATGAGGAAGAAAAAGAAGTAGAATTCTACACCTTTAAAGTGCCGTGGAATTTACGTTTTGGTTATCAAGTAGGTTATGCAAATAATGCCAGACAAGACCAGATAAGCACCCACTCTATTGTAATAAGTGGTGATATAAAACTAGGTAACCGCTGGACCGTAGGAGGATCTACTGGGTATGACCTTGCAAACCCTGGTATTACTTACACCTCACTTAACTTTGCAAGAGATCTTGAGAGTTGGAATATGCGTTTTAGCTGGGTACCTCCTGTAAATAATGACCTGAGTAGAACCTCGTGGAATTTCTTTATTGGGATTACCGGTAACCTGCTTAGTGATATAAAATATGACAAACGTCGTACGCCAGACCAGCAATTATAATAGAGATAGTAGTAATTACGCCTTCGCGAAAGCGTACTAAAAACCATACTAATGAAAAAAATAATCACAACTTCAAACGCCCCAGCACCTATAGGACCGTACAATCAAGCAACCCTTGTAAACGGAATGTTATATACTAGCGGGCAGATTGCCATCATACCAGCAACTGGCGAACTTTTTAAAGGAAGTATAGAAGAGGAAACTGAGCTTGTAATGCAAAGTGTAAAAGCGATTCTTACCGAAGCAGGAATGACTTTTGAAAATGTGGTAAAGACTTCCATTTTCATAAGTGATATGGAAAACTTTGGGAAGATAAACAGTGTGTATGGTAAGTACTTTAACGAGGCAACAGCACCTGCTAGAGAAACCGTAGAAGTGGCAAACCTACCTAAATACGTAAATGTAGAAATAAGCGTAATCGCCGCCGAATAATAGGTGGCTAGTCCTTAGTTCATAATCTTTACGAGCAGTTCTTTGAGTAAATCATTACTTGCAAAGGCACTTGCTCCTACTCCTTTACTTTTTACATCTACCTCTCTTATGAGGGCGATACAGGCGCTCACCTTTTTCATAGGGTAGTTACGAGCGGCGGTGATGTACTCACCTACAAAAAAGGGAGAGACTCCTAGCGTTTTTGCCACTGTAGCTTTATCCTTTTGCGGTAAGCCGTGATATTTTAATATACTTGAGAAAAGGCTAAAAAGTTGCCCCACGGTAAGTACTAGCGGGTTATCTTTTGGGTTTTGTGTAAAGTACTGTGCGATGCGCTGTGCTTTTACAACGTCTTTTTCTGAGATGGCTTTACGAAGCTCAAAAATATTAAAGTCCTTACTTATACCTATGTTCTCCTCTATGGCTTGTGGGGTAATCTCACTCCCCTTAGGTAAAATAAGCATCAGTTTATTGAGCTCATTTACTACTTTACTTAAATCGTTACCTAGGTAATCTACTAGCATTTGTGCTGCCTTAGGCTGTATGTGGTAGCCTTCATCTATTAGTACACGGCGCAGCCAGTCACCTACTTGATTTTCATAAAGCTTCTTGCTTTCATAATGCACTCCGTGAGTTTTAAGTGCTTTTGAGAGTCCTTTGCGCTTGTCTAGCTTCTTATACTTATAAGCCACAACCAGCACTGTAGTAGGCTGTGGGTTTTTTACATAATCTGCAAGCTTTTCTATTGTACGAGAGAGGTCTTGTGCTTCCTTTACAATCACCACCTGTCGCTCTGCCATCATAGGGTATCGCTTTGCATTGCTCACAATATCTTCTATAGAGACATCACGACCATAAAGTACTACTTGATTAAATCCTTTTTCGGCTTCATCAAGGAGGTTATGCTCTATGTAATCTGTGATTTGATCTATAAAATAGGGTTCCTCTCCACTTAAAAAATAGATAGGTTTTATGATCCCATTTTTAATATCGTCTACTATGTTTTTTGCGTGCTTCACCTTTGGCTTTTCCCGTAGAACTCGTACTATTGTGGTATGCAACAGCTCTCTTTTCCTGCATACTCCTTTAGGCTCAAAAATAGCGAAAACAAACCGTATATATTTGACCTCATACGCAAAAAATTCTTGGTATTAACTCCAGAAGAATGGGTGCGACAGCACGTACTACAATGGTTAACAAACGATAAGGGATATCCCATAAGTCTCATTAATGTAGAAAAAGAGATACGCGTAGGAAATACGCGTAAACGCTATGACATTGTGGTTTTTAAACCAGATGGATCTCTGTATATTATAGTAGAGTGCAAAGCGCCAAAGGTGCAAATCACTCAAGCTACCTTTGACCAGATAGCCAGGTATAATCTAGAGTTGCAAGCAGACCTGCTTATGGTTACAAATGGTCTCTCACATTACTATTGCAAAGTAGATGCTACCGCAGAGCGTTATGACTTTTTAAGAGAACTACCAGATTATAAATAACATAATGGACTTTATTGCGCTTTCGCGAAAGCGTATTAACATAAAAAAGCTTTTATTTGCACCGTGAAAATTGCAATCGTCATCCTCAACTGGAATGGTAAATCGCTACTAGAACGATTTTTACCTTCTGTAGTATCCCATAGTCCAAACGCTGAAATATATGTCGCAGATAATGCGAGTACAGATACTTCTGTTGCTTATGTTCAAGAGCAATTTAAGGAGGTTAAGATTATACAAAACTCAGAAAATGGTGGCTATGCAAAAGGCTATAATGATGCATTAAAGCATATTATGGCAGACATCTATGTACTGCTTAACAGTGACGTACAAGTTACCGAAGGCTGGCTAGAACCTGTGATTGCATTATTTGATAATCCGCTAGTAGGTGCTGTACAACCTAAAATAAAAGACCTTAAGAAGCCTACACACTTTGAGTATGCTGGTGCGGCCGGAGGCTATCTAGATGCATTTGGTTATCCATTTTGTCGCGGGCGCATTTTTGATACCTGTGAAGAAGATACGGGTCAATATAATGACACTAGGGAGGTACAGTGGGCAAGCGGAGCTTGTCTTTTTGTAAGAGCACCCTACTTCTGGCAAGTAGGAGCGCTAGACGAAACTTTTTTTGCACATCAAGAAGAGATAGATCTTTGCTGGCGTTTACGTAATATGGGATATCAAGTACTAGCGAGTGGTGCTAGTGAAGTATTGCATCTAGGTGGCGCTACACTTCCATCAGAAAATCCTAAGAAGACATTTTATAATTTTAGGAATACCTTGTTTAATGTGATGAAGAATGTAAAGGGAATAAGAGCTTTCTTTATCGTCTTTGCACGACTTTTACTTGACGGTATTGCTGGTCTAAAATACCTTTTTGCAGGAAAGCCCAAGCATTTACTTGCCATTGTAAAAGCGCACTTTAGTTTTTATTACCACTTACCATCATTACTGGTTAACCGTATGACACTCAAGCATCCTACTCCCTACGCACAGACCTTCTCAATAGTCTGGAAGTACTTTGTTCAAAAAAAGCAGTACTTTAAGGACCTGTAAGAAATCTATAAATATGTGTTAACGATGATCCACAAGCAAGTGAGTTTCGTACATTTATAAACATTTTAAAGTTAAACAACCTATGAAACGATTATTGATTGCTGGTATAGCTAGCACTTTACTCTTAACTTCTTGCGTTTCTAAAAAAGAATATGCTGCGCTAGAAGCGAGACAGCAAGAAACTCAAGACCTTTTAAACTCTGCTACGGTTAAGCTCAACGCTTGCCTTGAAGAAAAAGCAAGTGCAACCACTCGTGTAAAATCACTTGAGGAGCGAGTTGCCGAAATGAGAAATGACAAGAATGAACTTATACAAAGTTCTAAAGACCTTACGGTTCTTACTAAGCAAGGCGCTGTAAATCTTGAGAAGTCACTTGAGAGCCTTAAAGAAAAGGATCTTAAAATTAATAGACTACAAGATGCCCTTACTAAAAAGGATAGTGTAACTCTTGCTCTAGTAACCAGTCTTAAACGTGAGGTAGGTATCAATGATCAAGATATTGAGATTAATGTAGAGAAAGGTGTGGTATTTATATCACTATCTGATAAAGTACTCTTTAAGAGTGGTAGCTACCAGATTACTTCTAGAGCAGAAGAGATACTAGGTAAAGTTGCTACTGTTATAAATGGTAAGCCAGACTTTGAAGCGCTAGTAGAAGGTCATACAGATGATGTACCTTATAATAGAGGTGTCCTCATAGATAACTGGGATCTAAGTGCAAAAAGAGCAACTGCTATTGTACGTAAGCTTGTTGAGCTAGGTGCAAACCCTGCACAACTTATTGCAGCTGGACGAAGTGAGTTTGTACCACTTGTACCTAATGACACTCCAGAAAATAAATCTACAAACAGAAGAACGAAGATTTATGTACTTCCTAAGATTGATCAATTTTATAATATGATTGAGCAGGAAATGAAAAATATGTCTGAAGAAGAAGGGAACTAATCCCGATCTATTTTAACAAGATTTGACTAAAGGTTACCGTTTAACGGTAACCTTTTTTCGTTCATATACACAATTCTGACTCGACGAAAGACACGCCGAACTACCAAAACACCGATTAAATACACAAACTACACGATTAAATGTTAAAAAATCGTGTATTTCGTCGATAATCGAGAAAATAGTGTTGTTTACCGATTAAATGCTCTTACATTTGAATAACCCAATCATAAACAAGAGAACTATGAAATCAATTACACTAACTATCCTTTGCTTCTTTTTTACAGCTTTTGCTATCGCAGAAATTACTCCTGCTCAAAAACAAGCCCTTGTAGATTTATACAACAGCACAAACGGTAATGAGTGGACAAACTCTTGGGATCTTAACGATTCTCCAGAAAACTGGAAAGGTGTAACTATCTTTAGAGATCAAGTTCTTGCAGTAAGTTTAAGAGACAATAACTTAACGGGTACATTACCTGCTTCTTTAAGTAACTTAACTTCTCTTAAAGTACTTAATTTACACAACAACAAACTAGAAGGAACAATACCAGCAAGTCTTGCTACTATAAAAGGGTTAAAAACAATTAACTTATCTCTTAATAGACTAGAAGGAACAATACCTACAAATATTCTTGCAATGGGTTCACTTGAGTATTTAGATCTGTTCTTTAACCGTCTTGAAGGTTCTTTACCTGCAGATCTTTCTGGATTAAAGAAACTTAAAAGATTAAGCATTTACAGTAATGACTTAGAAGGTGAGTTACCTAGCTCAATCACAAGTCTTACTAACTTAAAAGAATTACAACTTAACAGTAATAAATTTACTGGAGAGTTACCAGAAGGAATCGCAATGTTACCATCTTTAAAGAAACTAAGTGTTTTTGATAATGATTTTAGCGGTGAGTTTCCAAACAGCATCAACACATTAAGCTTAGATGAGTTAGTTTACCACGATAACAACTTCTCTACAGTAGCATCAGACGCCCTTGCAGGCGGAGAATAAGTTACTAGTTTCATAGCTAGTAAGCCCCCCAAATCTTTTTATTAGATTTAGTTAAGAGCCTCTTCCTTTGAAGAGGTTTTTCTATTTATAGCTCTGGACTTCCTTTTCCTTCTCTTATAAGAATAGGCTCATCACCTGTAAGATCAATTACGGTAGAAGGTACATTGCCTCCATAACCACCATCTACTATTACGTCTACCCTATTTTGCCATTTCTCAAAGATGAGCTCTGGATCTGTGGTATATTCTATCACCTCATCTTCATCATAAATAGAGGTAGATACAATAGGATTACCTAGTGCACGTACAATGGCTCTTGTAATCTCATTATCTGGAACACGTATACCCACTTCCTTCTTTTTCTTAAAAGAGCTAGGCAAGTTATTATTACCAGGTAATATAAAGGTGTACGGCCCTGGTAGGGCACGTTTTAATATTTTAAAGGTCTTTGTATCTATCTGTCGCACATAATCTGAGAGATTGCTTAAATCTTCACACACAAAGGAAAAGTTTGCCTTTGCAAGCTTTATGCCCTTTATCTGCGCCACCTTTTCTAGTGCCTTTGCATTTGTGATATCACAGCCCAGTGCATATACAGTATCACTTGGGTAAATAATAAGACCACCAGCTTTTAAAATCTTTACAATTTGCTTGAGATCTTTAGGGTTTGGGTTTTCTTCGTAGAGTTTTATAAACTGTGACATAGCATAACATTTAGATAGGTTAAAATTACAAAGAATAACAGCGCCATAAAGACGCTGTGTATAATTAGGAGGTATTATGCGTCTGCGCGCTCTACTTCACTTTCTAGCTTGAGTACATTTGTACCGTCTTCTTGCTCTATGTAAAGGGCTTTGTTTCCTTCTTCGCCGTCGCGGGTAACTTCGTTTCCTTTTATGGTGCGGGTGACACTCTTTGTAAATGTAGACTGTACTTTACCCTCTGCTGTGCCATTTCCCCAGCTCCATTTTACTTTTGTTCCTTCTTTAATCATCTTGTTTTTTATTTAAAGTTAGGGTGTTTACTACAAACTCCATAAAAAACTAACGCAACCTTAACATAAAAAGCACATCTACACGTTAGTACTTAAAACTATCTTAATGAGACCGCTACACACACTCCTACTTGCTGTATTACTATCATTCTTAACAATAAACTGTTCTGATAGTGAGGAGCTAGTACCAGAAGTTATCACAGATGATGTTGTTGCAACAGATGACGGTCCTACAGAAGAAGCAGATCTAGAAGCCTTAGTACTCACAGATGTATCGTATGGTGATGACCCGTTACAGGTGTATGACATCTACCTCCCTGCTGGTCGTAAGGCAACCAGGACTAAAACCATTATCCTTATACACGGTGGTGGCTGGGTAGAAGGAGATAAGGAAGATGTTACTGCTTTTATAGACCTCGTGCAATCGCAACACCCAGACCACGCAGTGGTAAATATGAATTATGTACTGGCAGACCCTCCTAGTGTACCTGCGTTTCCTAACCAGTTTCTAGATGTGCAGGCGGTAATAGATCAACTAGATGACACCCACGAGGAGCTAAGCTTTCTTAACGAGTATGGGTTTATAGGCCTTAGTGCTGGGGCACATCTAGCTATGATGTATGATTATACCTATGATACACAAGACCAAATAAAATTTGTAGCAAACATAGTGGGACCAGCAGATTTTACAGATCCTTTTTATGCAGATGAGCCTGGTTTTGAGCAATATCTAGATGCACTTACAGATGAGAGCGCATACCCGGCAAATATAAACCTTGCCGAAGCATTAAGCCCTGCCATCGTAGCAAATGTAGATAGCAGCCCCACCCTACAGTTTTATGGTAATGAAGACCCGCTGGTACCCCTCACAAACGGGCAGCGACTAGACACAGCATTGTCTAACAATAATGTACCTCACATCTTTACAGTATATGATGGTGGTCACGGCAACTGGGACGAGACAAGTTACCTAGACGTACGTACCAAGATAGGGCAATACATAGAGCTCTACCTTGCGATAGAAGAATAAACAACTGTGTTGCGAGTAAGATGTAATGAGGCTCTTTACGCTTTCGCGAAAGCGTAACAAAAACCCTTATCACTCCTCACCTACTACTCTACAATCTTAAGTTTTGCAAAGCGCAGGAGCAGTTTTTTAAGTCCGCCGTTTTCAAAATTGATTTCAGCTTTTTGGTCTTGACCTTTGCCTTCTATACCGGCTACAATTCCTTTTCCAAAACGTATGTGCTCTACGACAGTACCTGGTTCTAGGCTACCTGCCAGTGATGGCGTAGCGCTATCTCCAGCGGCTGGACGTATCTTTCTGAGTTTACGTAGTTGATCTTGTGTAGGTGTTCCCACCTTAGGCGGTGTGCCACTTACCGGCTTCTTGAGACGCAGTTTACTCTTATCTACATCGCCAAAGATATCTGCATCTATAAGCGGTTTATAGCGGTAGCTCTCCATAGGTGTCTGGTAGTCCAGATACTTATCATCTATCTCCTCTATAAAGCGGCTAGGCTCTGCATCTACCAGTTTACCCCAGCGATAGCGAGACTCTGTGTAGGTGAGATATGCCTGCTTCTCTGCTCTAGTGAGTGCTACATAAAAGAGACGTCGCTCCTCCTCTAGCTCACTACGTGTGCTCATACTCATACCAGAAGGAAAGAGATCTTCTTCCATCCCCACGATGTATACAAATGGAAACTCCAGCCCCTTTGCAAGGTGTATAGTCATAAGTGCCACACGGTCATCATCACCCGTATCATTATCTAGTGTGGTAGCGAGCGCTACATCTTCTAGAAACTCTGCCAGCGAGCCAGTGGCATCTGCCAGCTCTTTTTGCTCTTCTACAAAGTCGCGCATACCGTTAAGAAGCTCCTCTATATTTTCTATACGAGCAATTCCCTCTGGCGTACCGTCTTTTTTAAGTTCTTGTAATAGACCTGTCTTTCTTGCAACCGTCTCTGCTACGGTAAAGGCGTCACTCTCTTCATTAAGAATCTGGAAACTCTTAATCATCGTGACAAAGTTCTTAAGCTTGGTCTGTGTACCGCGATTTATATTCATCGAGGGACCTAGCTGTTCTATTTTATCCATCACCTCAAACATAGAGCGGCCATAATGCTTTGCCGCCACCGTAAGTTTGTCTAAGGTGGTACCGCCTATACCACGGGCAGGGTAGTTTACCACACGCTTGAGTGCTTCCTCATCTTTTGGGTTAACCAGCACACGCAGGTAGCCCAGTACATCTTTTATCTCCTTGCGCTGGTAGAAGGAAAGTCCACCATAAATACGGTACGGGATGTCACGCTTGCGCAGGGCATCCTCCATTGCACGAGACTGTGCATTTGTTCTGTACAGTATCGCAAAGTCACCATTGTTAAGCTGGTGGTTCATTCTATTTTCAAAAATAGAACTTGCCACATAGCGTCCCTCCTCACCATCTGTAGGTGAGCGGTGTACGATAATCTGGCCTCCATCTTCGTTTGCCGTCCATACGGTTTTATCAAGACGGGTTTTATTTTTTTCTATCACGCTGTTTGCCGCCTCCACAATATTTTTTGACGAGCGATAGTTTTGCTCCAGGCGGTACATTGCCACATTCTCATAATCCTTCTGGAAGTTAAGAATGTTATTAATGTTTGCCCCTCTAAAGGCATATATACTCTGCGAGTCATCACCCACCACACAGATGTTTTGAAACTTATCTGAGAGTGCCTTTACAATAAGGTACTGGCTATGGTTTGTATCTTGATACTCATCTACCAGTATGTATTTAAAACGGTTTTGGTATTTATTAAGCACCTCTGGAAAGCGGTTGAGCAGCTCATTTGTGCGTAGCAGTAAATCGTCAAAATCCATCGCGCCGGCTTTAAAACAGCGATCTACATACTCTGCATAGATCTCTCCCATACGTGGGCGTTTTGCCATTGCATCTGCCTCTACCAGCTCTGGATTATTTGCATAGGCACGCACGGTGATCAAGCTATTTTTAAAAGAAGAGATACGGTTTTGTACCTGCTTGTACTTATAGATATCCTTATCTAGCTGCATCTCCTTGATAATGGCACTTATAAGACGTTGTGAGTCTTGGGTATCATAAATAGTAAAGTTAGACGGGTAGCCTAGCTTATCTGCCTCGATACGTAATATTTTGGCAAATATGGAGTGAAAAGTTCCCATCCATAGGTTTTTTGCCTCATTGTTACCCACAATACCGGCAATACGTTTTTTCATCTCACGTGCCGCCTTATTTGTAAAGGTGAGCGATAAGATATTAAAGGCATCTACCCCTTGTGACATCAAGTATGCGATGCGCATTGTGAGCACACGTGTTTTACCAGAGCCCGCGCCCGCAATCACAATAAGGGCACCATCTTTATGTAGTGTAGGTGCACGCTGGGCATCATTTAAGCCCTCAATATATACTTCTAATTTTGAATCCATAGCAGGGATCTAAATTACGGACTCCACCTGTGAATTAAAACCCAAAAAGAGACTTTTATAGCCATTTTTTTAACAATGGATATAGGTACGCTTTCGCGAAAGCGTAACACCCCACCACCCCACCTACGCCGAGACAGATAGCCGCACCACCGGCTTGCCTGTACCCAAAAAAATGATGATCTTTAAACCTCACAATCATCACCTATGCATACATTTACCTTTAACCATATAGCGCTCTCTGTGACAGATGTTGCGGCGGCTGTCGCTTTTTACCAAAAAGTCTTTGGCTTTACCGAGATAGAAAACACCGCCTCTGTCTCCCCCACTCGCTGGCTCGCGATGGGCAATGGCAAACAACTACACCTCATACCGCGCCCAGATGCCATCATAAAAACTAATAAAGCCGTACACTTTGCCCTAGCCACAGATAACCTGGGCGGTTTTATCACACACCTCAAAACCCTCGCCATAGACTACTCAGACTGGCGCGGCACGCCTACTAAAGATTATGTGCGCAATGACGGCATACAGCAGGTATACTTTCAAGATCCAGATGGCTACTGGGTGGAGGTAAATGATGATGTGTAGCCTCTCCGTTTTTTACAAGTACTTATTTTAAGAAAATATTAAGACCCGCTTTACGGAAATCCGTAACAGTGAGAGGGTTGTATGGGGTATATTAGCAATAGTGTTTATAGACTAGTTATGAGTAAGCTAAAGTAACGATAGTAAAAAAATAAAAATATATGAAATTAGAGAAGATTCTGGATAAACTCGGTTCGATAGAAAAGAACTCTTTCATTAAGATAATTGATAACATAATATCTAAAAGTCCAAAAAACGCAAAACAAATTGACAAGATTTTAAGCTCGTCAGATAAAGGTCTAAAATCTGTTGACAATCAAAATATTTCGAAAATTTTTGCTCTAACAGCAGGCGAATTTCAAGAACATATAAAATGTGAGTTTCAGGAAATCACATCACAACTAGACATTTTAATTGACATCATAATTCGCGATGGAAATTGCATAATGAAACAGGATTGGTTTTCTCGTTTATATGAAACCGAAATCAAGCATATAAAAAGTAGAATAAAAACATTAAATGCAGATTTTGAAAATGACAAATCAGAGTTAAGTGCTTCTAGGAAAAGAGACTATAAAATTTACAAAGCGTGTTTACACACTGCTTATCACAATGATGTCGAGAACAATAGAGATGCTAAAATAACTTCAGATGAATTATCAATAATACTTACACTTTCTAAACAATTAAGTCTCTCACAAGAAGAAGTAAAGTTGATTAATTATTCCATTTTACCTATTAAAAAGCTTGATATTCAAGATGTAATTAAGGGACTAAAAAATATTGGCGTTATTTTTTATTCAAATAAAGAAAATACAATCTATGTAGCTGATGAAATGGTTAGAATGCTACGAAGAGTTAGACAAAAAGAAGTAGCTGAAAAATTCTACCGTAGAACGTTAAAACTTCTTAGAGCACCAATTATTAACCAAATTGCACGCGAACATAACATTGACAGAAAATTAACCTATTCTCAAAAAATTGAAGAAATAATAAAAGAAGGTGTTTCATTTACAAGTTTACTTTCAGAAGATATTTATAAGCCAGAAAGTACGTTAACTGAAAAGAAAAAAACACTGAACGAATTGTGCGAAAAAGGCTTGAATATTCAAAATCTAAAAGGAAGTGTTCTCGAAGAAAAAATCAGCAGTCTAATTGAACATTTTGAAAGTGTTGAACGAGACGAAAAAGTTGGTATTTCCTTAGATGGATTTGAAAAACTTCTTACAGAATTAAATCAGTCGTTGCCAAAACTTAATAAACAGATAAGAGAGCAATTTGAACTTCAAGACGAATTTGTTTTAAAAGCGGATTTCTTGCTTGATTACAATATTAAACCAAGAGATATCTTAGATCTAATCGTTAAACAAGATTTAACCAAATTCATCAAAGACAATGGAATTAAACAACGTGGTGATGATATTTTAAATATACTAGAGCATTATAAAGATGTTGAGAATTTATATTTAGAGAATTATGAAAACGTTGCTTACAGGAATTTAAACCTTTTAAAGGAAAATGGAATAACTGTAAAAGAAAGTGAACTCGGTTTAAAATTTGAAGAATTGACAAAGACTATTTTTAGTGGTTTAGGTTTTAATGTGGACGAAATCTTAAAAAACAAACTAAATACTAAAAAGGATATGATGGATATTCTTTTAAACTTAGAAAACAATGAAATAATAATTGTTGAGTGTAAAACAAGTAAAGAAAGAGGTTACAACAAGTTTAGTTCTGTCTCAAGACAATTAAAATCTTACCAAAACGTAGCTTTAAAAAATGATTTACGAATTGTAAAAATTCTACTTGTTGCACCGGAGTTTAGTGATGATTTTGTTACAGATTGTGAGATGGATACAGAAATGAATTTATCACTTATAACTGCATCTACACTTTCAAACATTTCAGAGGCTTTTAAATCATCAAAGTATTCTGAATTTCCACACGTTTTATTTCGCGATATTGTGATTAATGAAGAACGAATTATAAAAGCGCTGAGTAAATAAAAAAACTAATTCCTAAAAGAGAGCTAAGTATAAACTACCTTATATTAAATGGAAAAATCTGAATCTGGCGCACCAATATATCGTTATACAGCATCCAAAAAGAATGATTTTGAGATAGCTACTGGAGGAAATTCTATACAAGAAAAATGCAGAAATTTAAAAACTGGAAGGAACTTATAAATCGGGTTTTAATAGACAGCGGAGATTTCCATAATCCAAAAACTGCAATTAATGGAGAGACAAGAATAGATACATTTAAATCTACTAAGCAGAATTCTCTAACTGAAATTCGAGCTGCATATATGGAAAATGATTTTCTAATCTATTTACATATTTTTAATCCAAGAGTTCCAGGTTATAACAAATACGTCGAAAACGAATACTTTTATTATTACGATTTTAATGATAAAAATAGTTATGGAGATCCAGGCTTAAAGTTTAATAAACAAAATACAGATGGAGTTCTATCGCTTTTAAAAACCGGTTTAAAAGGTAAAGAAGTACAATACCTTAAAGACAATAAAGTATTAAAATCTAGACTTTACATAAAAGGCGTAAATTCAAAGTTTAACTTTTCCTATACATATGATTTTTCAAAAAAAAGAGGTTTCTGGAACAGAATATTAGGTCAGAGAATCGAGAAAATGAGCGGAATAGAAAAGAGAAAGATAGATCTAGAAACTATATTCAGTGGGATTGAAATAAGCAGCTGAGTAAAAACATCCCTTCTACCCACAAACCAATAAAATGACCCATATAGCATTAACAGCTCAGAGCATCTCACTACGGCTTATAGACCTCTCAGACCTGGCAGTTATACACACACTGCATTCTCTTCCCGAGACAGATAGATACAACACGCTAGGCATCCCAAAAGATCTAGAGGAAACCAAGCATATCATCACCAGCTGGGTGGCAGCTCATAGTGGGACACCTATCACAACTTATACCTTTGCCATACTGCGTGCTACAGATCAAGAGTTCGTTGGGCTCATCGGTTTAAAATTATGGCCTCAAAAACACCGTAGAGGTGAGATATGGTATAAAATCCATCCAGACCACTGGCGCAAAGGGTATGCCACTCAGTCTGTAAACTTGGTCTTAGATTTTGGTTTTGACACACTCAAACTGCACAGAATACAAGCAGGCTGTGCCGTAGCAAATACCGGCTCTATAAAAGTGCTAGAAAAAGTAGGAATGATACGAGAAGGCCGCGGCCGTAAGGTCTTACCCCTTAAAACCGGCTGGTCAGATAATTTTGAATACTCCATACTCGACACCGATGCGCGTGGGGAGTGAGGGAGTGAGTTTTTAAGTTGAATAATATATGGCAGGTTTACTTTTCTTTTTTATTGTACTTCCACTTTCTATTATACTATTCTTATTATGGTGTTTTAGTCAGAAAAAATACTTTGCGCAGCTTTTGATTGGGCTTTGGGTTGGTATTATTATTCTCTTTATTATCTCAATCATTGCAAAACCATTCTACACCAAAAAAGTACTTGATAAAGAAGATTTTTATGGTGAATATGTTATCAACAGAGATTATTTTTCTGGAAAACAAGCAGACTGGCAATACAACAACTTCCGATTTGAAATTAAGGATAATGACTCTATCTACTTTTATGTCACAGAAGGAGAAACGATACATAAAACCTTTAAAGGAACTATTACAACCTCTAGTCCATATCAATCTGCAAGACTGTCAATTCATATGGAACAACCTAAACATCATATATTAAACTCAGACCCGACTATTTATCGTGAAGTATGGGGTTTTTTCTTAGTTTTTAATTCACCTCAGTTCAACAATATGTACTTTCGAAAAGGTAAGTGGAAGGAAATTAAGTAGTCCAAAAAATTAGACCGACTTTAAAATTGAAAACAATTTAATATCTTGATAAATTAATATAGAAGATTAAAAAATGAAGAAAATAATATTCATAATTATATCCATACTAATTTATAACAGCGGCTTTTCTCAAAATTTGACCGAAGATGATTTAATAGGAGAATGGGAATTCATAGAATTACAGGATGAGAATGGAGATAAACAAACCAAAATTCCGCTTATCCGTTTTGGAAGAGATATGGGTATTGAAAATGTAAATAGAGATAGTTACATTTTTAAAGAAGACGGAACTTATAAAAGTTTTAACCCATTAAATGTCTCTGTGGGTACTTGGTATTTCGATAAAAAAACAAAAGAAATTAACCTAGAACTTCAGATTGCACCAGACCATAAGTTTCTACATTCACTTAAAAAGGCAAAACTAGTAAAAAAAAGAAAGGACGGTTTTTACTACCAAAAACCAGTTATATGTAAAATACTTATGTACTCAGATGATGCAATGACTATTGCTGACAGAGAAAAATACGTATTAATTTATAGGCGAAAAAAATAAACCACTCTACATTTACTAACTTTATAAAATGCACAACAAACCATCTATAGTACCACTTGCCATCTACGGCATCACAGCGTTTCTGGCACTTGTGACGCTCTTAGACTTTGCATTGCCTGGCAAGATGTATACAGAAGAGGTCACTCGTGTACAAAAAAAGAAACAGCGGTATTATAACGCGGGTGGCAACTCACACAACTCTTATGAGGTTGTTACGCCAAAACACCAATTTTCGGTAGAAGAGGATATTGCAAAGTCTGCAGAAGGTAAATCAATGAGCTATACCGTCTCTTTACTATTTCAAGAAGTCAATAGCTATAGCATACTCCCGTCGCAAGATCGCAGCATTTACTCGTTTAGGCTTATATCTGGGTTTGTGCTTCCGCTGCTGTTGTTGCTAGCCATTGGTATTAAATTTCGCTTTAAGAAGGACCTCAGCATCTTGCTTTTTGTGCTTCAGCTGCTTGTGGTGGGTAATTTTATATGGTTACTCTTCTGGTAAATGAGTTTTAAGGGTGTGAATTCTGCTTTCGCGAAAGCGTAATGCCCCCTATTATACAGCTTGTAAAAAGCACTTAGCCTCGCCGCCCAAATACGATTTATTAAAAAAAACACTATCTTACATATTAATATACAGACTTTTAGCGTTTGTATATGAAGTAACATCCCTATGTACTACAATTTTTATCCAAACATCTAAGTTGTAGTTAGTAATACCGAGATCTATACCAAGGGTCAATCAAACAAATATGTCCATTTAAAATGTGCGCACTGCTACGGCAACTGCGACGGGCTATTAGTTTGTAATCTTTAAAAACCCTTATATATGAAAACTTCACAAATCAAAGTGTTAGCGATCTTGCTATTTCTCTTTCTGTATGCCTGTGCAGATGATGATGACAACACCACAACGACCACCACTACCCCAGCCGATGATGATCCCATAGCCCTTACAGATCAAACCGCCCAGCTCATTACAGAGTGGAGCGACCTCTGGGTGAGCATAGACCAGTTTACTAATAATATGCGCCCTAACACCATCACACGCTCCCTAGCCTACATACACCTTACGGGCTACGAGACCGCCGTGCCTTTTATGGATGGCTATACCTCAAATAATGAGAGACTAGACGAGCTGGATGTAGATATAAATGAGCTTGAGGATAATGTAAATCTAGATCTTGCACTTAACCGAGCATATGCTATTGCGTTTGATCATTTTATGTTTAGCATATCGCCAGAGGCACGTGGTGATGTCTTTAGATTTAGAAATAACAAAGAAGAAGAGCTGGAGCAAGGCCTTAGTGAAGATGTGATAGACAACTCTAGAAGATGGGGAAGACACGTGGCAAGACGTGTTATTGCATACAGCGAGACAGATGAGGCTGGTGAAGAGCAAGTGCGAGATCAAACTCCGGCAGACTATGTAGCTCCCGTAGGTGATGGCCTCTGGGCGGCTAGTGATGATGAGGATGCGTGGTTTCCGTACTGGAGAGAGGTGCGCGCCTTTGTGATAGAACCAGAAGAAACGAGTAGTACAGACTTTAGCTCCTTACTTACTTATAGTGAAGACGCAACAAGTGACTACTATATGAGTATGAGTTCTGTAAATACCATTGCCACCGCCGCTGCAAATGGAGATGATGAAAACCTATGGATTGCCGAGTTTTGGGCAGATGATGTAGAGGGTATTATGATAAGCCCACCTGGAAGACAGTTTTCTATCGCAAATCAACTTATAGAGCAATATGACCTTGATTTTGACCAAACTTTGGAGTTATTATTACGTCTTAGTTTTGCTATAAATGACGCAGCCGTGTCTGCTTGGGATGATAAGTACACGTATAACACGCAGCGACCTAGCACCTACATTAATGAGTTTATAGATGAAGACTTTACGACTAATCTTGCGAGATTTGTGGTGGCGCCTAATCCGGCTTTCCCTAGTTATCCTTCTGGCCACGCAACATTTGCAGGAGCAGCTGGAGGGGTATTTATAGACTTTTTTGGCACAGATGCTATAGACTTTACAGACAACACCTACCTAGGTTTTGATTACATTATAGATTTTATAGGTACGCCACGTAGTTATACCTCGTTCAGCGAGATGGCTTCAGAAAATGCTTTTTCTAGAGTACCGCTGGGAGTACATATACAAGAGGACTCAACAGAGGGATTACGCCTGGGCTATGAAATCGCAAATGCTGTAAATGCACTAGATCTTTCTAATTAAAAAACAGCCGCCGGCTTAGCACTATATTAAACTACAACCACTGTAATGTCCTATTGCAGTGGTTTTTTTTACGCTTTCGCGAAAGCGGACACCTACACAATGCTAAAAAAATGCTAAACTCCCTTTAAAACAACCTCACCACTACACCGGCTATTACATTTGCGCCTTATACTCACAGCAAACAACAACCTTATGACTTTAAAAACGACGCTAGGCATTCTTATTGCCCTTATATGCATATCGTGTAATAACACAACGAAGCAAACCCCAATAACAACCGAAAATGTTGTAAAAGAAGAAACACCCACTTTTACAAATAAAGGCCACCAGCTTGTATACACAATGATGCAAGAAGTAGGCGACTATGCTACGCTAGCTGCAAAAAATGATGTTGTTTATACCTACACGTATCAAACGCCAGACGGGCAAAAGGACGTCTCTACAGAGAAATACATCTTTGACGGTGAGTACTCTTATGGATTATACAACACCCACCAGCGCACACTTCCAGAACTAGAAGGCACCATAGAGCAAGGGTATGATGGTAAGGAATACTGGCTTAAAAATGATGGAACCATAATTACAGATGAGGCTGCGCTTAAGCGTGTAGCCTTTAACAGACCTACTAACTACTACTGGTTTACAATGATGCAAAAACTAGGAGATCCAGGTCTTGTGTATGAATATGTAAAACAACAAACGGTAAACAACATTAACTACGATGTGGTAAAAGTAAGTTTTGAAAGCACTGGAGATAAACCTCAAGATATCTACCAACTGTACATCAACCCTGAGACAAAACGTGTAGATCAATTTTTATTTACAGTGGTAGACTTTGGCGTGACAGACCCTTACCTTATGGAGGTAAGCTATGACGAAGTAGATGGTTTACAAATCCCTACAAAGCGTCGTTACAAAAAATCAGATTGGGACGCTACGGTTACAGATGCACCGTGGATCACAGTAGACTGGACAGATATCACCTTTGATAATGGTCTAGAAAAAAGCTTATTTGTAAAATAATAGATAGGCAGTCAACTAAGATTTGACACTTTTTTGACAGTTGCAAGAGCGCATTGTTTAAAGTTTGACTTACATTTAATGTAAATCTCTTTAAATGATGCGCTTTTCTATTTACCTACTCATAAGCTCACTAGCCGTACTAAGCTATAGCTGTACCTCTCAAAATAAACAAAAAGATGTACAAGAAGAAGCACCATCGCAAGAAACTAGCCGTATCTCCACACAAGCACCTGCACAGGATTATAACTTTAATTTGAGTCCGCCGCCATTAAGCCAATTCATACGTAGGATCTTTCAAGATTCTCAAGGTAGCTTATGGATGGGAACTAATGGTGATGGCGTGATACGATATAATGGAACGAGCGCAGACTACTTTTCTATAGACGAAGGTTTTAATGGCGAGGCAGTGCGAGCAATTCTGGAGGATAAAGATGGTACACTTTGGTTTGGGACCAATCGAGGTCTTGTAAGCTATGATCTGAATGCGACGACATCTAGCAGTAAACCCACTTTTAAAAACTACGCAGAAGCGCAGGGACTCACTGCAAATAATATCTGGAGTATGTTACTAGATTCTAAAGGAACCTTGTGGATAGGCGCTGTGAGTGGCATAAACACCTATGACGGAACAACATTTACTCCTTTCCCGCTACCAGAAACCAGCGTAGATAATTCTCGTGGTGTCTCGAGTACGACCATTGTGCATAGCATAATGGAGGATACAAAAGGACAGCTTTGGTTTGCCTCAAATAGTGGTGCTTTTATATGGGATGGCAATACGCTAGATACCTTGAGCACCAAAGACGGTCTCGCAGGTAATAATGTGAATGATATGCTAGAAGACCGCGCAGGTAATATCTGGTTTGCAACACACCATAAAGGCGTGAGCCGTTATGATGGAACAAAGTTTACAAACTTTACTACAGATGGAGCAATTACAGGAGAAGAAGTGTGGAGTCTTTTTGAAGACTCAAAAGGAAACATCTGGTTTCCTGCCGAAAATGCTGGGGTATACAAATACGATGGTAATAGCTTTACCAACTATAATCAGGACGATGGCTTACAAAGCAATGCTATCCAGACCATTTATGAGGATGCTACAGGCACCATCTGGTTAGGAGGATATCAGGGGCTTTCTAGATTAAAAGGTGATAAAATTATACTGGTCACAGAAAGTGGCCCGTGGAAGGATTGAGCAGGTCAAGATTACTCAAAAACAAAAAAGGCGACCATACGGTCGCCTTTTTAAATAATTATTATCTCGTAATATTACATATTACGTCTGTACTGCCCTCCTACTTCAAAGAGCGCACTTGTGATTTGTCCTAGTGAGCAAACTTTTGTTGCTTCCATAAGTTCTTCAAAAATGTTGCGGTTATTAATCGCTGCATCTTGAATTTTTGCAAGCTCTGCTTCTATCTTATCTGCTTTTTCCTTGTGGAGGTTTTCTAGCATTTCGATTTGATATTGCTTCTCCTCTTCGGTAGCTCTAATTACTTCGGCTGGGCGTACTGTTGGACTTCCTTTTGAACTCAAGAAGGTGTTTACTCCGATAATAGGGAACTCACCGTTATGCTTAAGCGTTTCATAATACAAGCTTTCTTCTTGTATTTTAGAACGCTGGTACATTGTCTCCATCGCTCCTAGTACACCACCACGCTCTGTGATTCTGTCAAATTCTAGTAAGACTGCTTCTTCTACAAGCTCTGTAAGTTCTTCTATAATAAATGATCCCTGTATTGGGTTTTCATTTTTAGTAAGTCCTAGCTCTTTATTGATAATAAGCTGTATTGCCATCGCACGACGTACACTCTCTTCTGTAGGCGTTGTGATAGCCTCATCATAAGCATTTGTGTGTAGCGAGTTACAGTTATCATAAATCGCATACAAGGCTTGCAAGGTTGTACGTATGTCGTTAAAATCAATCTCTTGTGCGTGTAAACTACGCCCAGATGTCTGGATGTGGTACTTAAGCATTTGTGCACGTGAGTTTGCTTTATACTTCTCCTTCATTGCTTTTGCCCAAATCTTACGAGCAACACGACCTATGACCGCATATTCTGGATCGATTCCGTTTGAGAAAAAGAACGATAAGTTAGGACCAAATTTATTGATATCCATCCCACGGCTTAGGTAGTACTCTACATACGTAAACCCGTTAGATAATGTAAGTGCAAGTTGCGTGATAGGGTTTGCTCCTGCCTCTGCAATGTGATATCCAGAGATAGACACACTATAGAAGTTACGCACTTTTTGCTCGATAAAGTACTCTTGTACATCACCCATTAAGCGCAGTGCAAACTCTGTAGAGAAGATACACGTATTCTGCGCTTGATCTTCTTTAAGAATATCTGCTTGTACCGTACCACGCACTTGTGTAAGCGTCTCTACTTTTATGCGGTTATATACATCTGCTGGGAGTACTTGGTCACCTGTTACGCCTAGTAACATTAACCCTAGACCATCATTTCCTTCTGGAAGATCACCTTGGTATGCTGGACGTGTTTTTCCTTTATAGATAGCTGCAATCTTTGCTTCTACCTCTGCTTCTAGTCCGTTTTCTTTTATGTACTTCTCACAGTTTTGATCTATAGCGGCATTCATAAAGAAACCTAGCAACATAGGCGCAGGTCCGTTTATCGTCATACTTACAGAGGTCATTGCGTGACTTAAGTCAAAACCAGAGTACAATTTCTTTGCATCATCAAGACAGCAAATACTCACTCCCGCGTTACCTATCTTACCATAAATATCTGGACGGTGACCTGGATCGTTACCATATAAGGTTACCGAGTCAAAAGCGGTACTTAATCGCTTAGCTGGCATTCCTAAACTCACGTAGTGAAAACGCTTGTTTGTGCGCTCTGGTCCTCCTTCTCCTGCAAACATACGTGTAGGATCTTCTCCCGTACGTTTAAAAGGATAGAGTCCCGCAGTGTATGGGAATTCTCCCGGTACATTTTCTTGTAAACACCAGATTAAGATATCTCCCCAAGCTTGATACTTTGGCAAGGCTACCTTAGGTATTTCTGTATGTGATAATGACGCACTGTGCGTAGGGATTTTAATCTCCTTGTCTCTTACCTTAAAGGTATACACAGGTGCTTTGTATCTATTTACTTTCTCGTCCCAACCGGTAATAATCTCCCAGTTGTACGGATCGAGATCCATTTTTACTCTGTCAAATTGTGCAAGTAGCAATTTTAATACTTCTCGATTTTCTGATTTATTTGACAAAAAGGAGTCATTAAGACCAGTTTTAGTGATGTGAATTGTGAAATTGGCAATAGACTCAATAGTTTTATAAATACCATAAAGTGTTTGTGCTGTTTCTTGTTGCGCTTTCGCGAAAGCGTCATACCCTCTATTACTCTCTGCAATCTCGCTCAGGTAACGTGTACGCGCTGGAGGTATTACAAAGATCTTCTCACTCATCTCCTGGCTTATCTCAAAAGTACTCGTAAGATCTGCCTCGTTTACCGTGTTTACCTTTTCCATTATACGCTTGTAAAGCGTGTTCATCCCTGGGTCGTTAAACTGGCTTGCAATGGTTCCAAAAACTGGTAACTCATCTTGCGGTGTATCCCACAAGTTATTGTTGCGCATATATTGTTTCTTAACATCACGTAGCGCATCTAGCGATCCACGCTTGTCAAATTTGTTTATCGCAACGAGATCTGCAAAGTCTAGCATATCTATTTTCTCGAGCTGCGTAGCTGCACCAAATTCTGGTGTCATCACATAAAGCGACACATCGCTATGCTCTAGTATCTCTGTATCTGACTGCCCAATACCTGATGTCTCAAGGATGATTAAATCATACTCTGCTGCTTTAAGTACTTCTATGGCTTCGCCTACATACTTAGATAGTGCGAGGTTACTCTGTCTGGTAGCCAGCGAGCGCATATACACACGCTCATTGTTAATCGCATTCATACGGATACGGTCACCTAGTAAGGCTCCGCCCGTTTTACGCTTAGAAGGATCTACAGAAATAAGACCAATAGTCTTCTCTGGAAAATCAATAAGAAATCTACGCACCAGCTCATCTACTAGTGAAGATTTACCTGCTCCTCCAGTACCTGTAATACCAAGTACGGGTGTGAGTGAGGATTCATTCTTTTTATGAATTGCATCAAGCGTTTCTTTTGCAACCTCTGGAAAGTTTTCGGCAGCAGAGATTACTCTGGCTATAGCCGTAGGTACTTTATCACTTAGTTGAGAAGCTTGATTATCTAGCTTATCTCCTATGGCATAATCAGACTGCTGTACAAGGTCATTAATCATTCCTTGTAATCCCATCGCACGGCCATCATCTGGAGAGTAGATACGAGTAATCCCGTAATCCATAAGCTCCTTAATCTCTTCTGGAAGTATCACACCACCTCCTCCACCGAAGATTTTAATATGCCCCGCACCTTTCTCTTTAAGAAGGTCGTACATATATTTAAAATACTCATTGTGCCCTCCTTGATAAGAGGTCATTGCAATGGCATTTGCATCTTCTTGTATGGCAGTATTTACTACTTCTTCTACACTGCGGTCGTGACCTAAATGTATTACCTCTACACCGGTACTTTGTATAATACGGCGCATAATATTTATCGCGGCATCGTGTCCGTCAAAAAGGGAAGCAGCAGTTACTATTCTAACTTTATGCTTAGGAGTATAAGGAGTGGCTTGTTCCATTTGTAATTTTAAGTATGTATAACGATGTAAATTTACGTAATATTCAATAATAAAGCGAGTTGAATATGAATTACACAAAAAAGAAAGTTTATATGTGATTTGCGTTATAATATGTGCAATTTAGAGGTAAGAAAATCAAGCTTATGGCACATCTTACCTTACTTATACACTGCAAAGACCAAAAGGGAATTATCGCCTCGGTGACTAATTTCATTTTGGAAAATCAAGGAAACACCACCTATATAGATCAGCACGTAGATGCGGTGGCAAATGTATTTTTTATGCGCCTTGAGTGTGTTTTTACAAATCCATCTTTTAGCACTGCACAGTTTAAAACGGCTTTTAAAGAAAAGCTGGCAACTCCCTTTGAGATGCAATGGCAACTTTATCCAGCTACTCAAAAACTCAAAATGGCCATTTTTGTGTCAAAATATGATCACTGCCTCTATGATATACTAGGTCGCTACAACGCTGGCGAACTTAACGTAGACATTCCTTTTATCATAAGTAACCATAGTGATCTCGCACATATTGCGGCAAATTTTGACATTCCTTTTTATCACATCCCAGTGACAAAAGACACTAAAGCTGCTGCAGAGCAAGAACAGCTTAAACTACTCAAAGCACATCACGTAGACTTTATTGTACTCGCTCGCTATATGCAAATCGTAACGCCCACGGTAATAAATGAATTTCCGCATCGCATTATAAACATACACCACTCTTTCTTACCTGCCTTTGTAGGTGCAAAGCCTTATCACGCGGCCTTTGCTCGCGGTGTAAAAATTATAGGCACCACCAGCCACTACGTCACAGAAGAACTAGACGCAGGTCCCATCATCGAGCAAGACACCATACGTGTAACCCACAGCCACACCATTCCAGACCTCATTGCAAAAGGTAGGGACCTGGAGAAAATCGTACTCTCAAGAGCTATAAAATTGCACGCACAGCACAAGTGTTTTGTTTATGGTAATAAGACGATAATTTTTACATAAAATAAATGAATAAGCTGGGTTACGCTTTCGCGAAAGCGTAATTATCAATTATATTTACCACAATACTTAAATGACATTATTATGAAAAAGATCATCGCTGTACTCGTTTTATTTTCACTCGTTTCTTGCGCCGAATTACAAGGCGTTATAGATAGTTTACCTACAGAATCTGAAACTTCTGGAATAAGCAACCAGATGATAGGTAGTGGTCTTAAGCAGGCGTTAGATTTTGGGATTGATAAACAAGTAACAAAGCTTACCTCTACTGATGGTTTTTATAAAAATGAATTGGTGAAAATCTTATTACCAGAAGAGTTACAAAAAGTAGATAAAACACTAAGAGCAATAGGCTTAGGAAGTCTTGCAGATGAAGGTATAAAAGCTCTAAACCGCGCTGCCGAAGATGCGGTAAGTGAGGCTACTCCTATCTTTGTGGACGCGGTGAAGCAAATTACCTTTAACGATGTACGTACCATTTTACTAGGAACAGATAATGCCGCAACTCAATATCTAGAAGGAAAAACAAACACGGCATTGTATAATAAATTCAACCCTGTAATTAAAAATAGCTTTGCCAAAGTAGGCGCAGATCAAATCTGGACTAACCTCATCACAAAGTATAATGACTTACCTCTTACAAATAATGTAAATCCAGACCTTACAGATTATGTAACGCAACAAGCGCTACAAGGTGTCTACACAATGATCGCTGTTGAGGAAAAAGAAATAAGAACAAAAACACAAAGTAGAACTACAGATTTACTTAAGCGCGTGTTTGCATTACAAGATTAACAAGATTAATCTTACATTAATTACTTGATTTTTATATAGTTATAACATTTTGGTTGAAATATTTTTTTTACATTTAATGTATAAAAGGAATCCCCAAAAACTAATTAATCAAGTATGAATACTGTTGCCTCAAAACATAAGCGCCTCAAATCTTTTATGCAACGCAAACATCAAAAACTTGTAGAAGAGTCTTATAATCTTATGTATACAGATCACGCTAAGAGTGATGTGCTTACCTATGAAGCTTTACAGCTTGATAAAAAGATGAAGTTCTTAAAGTTTTAAATCTCTACACAGGCTGGCAAAATATGGAAAGGCTTTTATGAGCCTACTGCCGTACCAAGAGAAAAACTCACCATCTACAAGTATTACCTGTGCTGTTGTATTTTTTTGAAATTCCTCTATGTGCTTTTCTGAGAAAGGAAATGGCTCCGAAGACAAGAACACATAATCTAAGTCTTTGAGATCTTCTTCGGTAACTGTAGGATACCTTCCTTCGTTATTTTTAAACGCATTTATAAAACCTAGCTCCTCGATAAGGTGATGTATAAAGGTATCATCACCTACAACCATAAGTGGCTCTTTCCATATAAAATAGCCTACTTTAGGGGTGTTAATGGGTTTTGTTATGCTTTCGCGAAAGCGTTCTTGTTCTTTTTTAATGCGAGTTGTGATTGTTGTAGCACGTTGAGTCACATTAAAAATAGTACCATATTGTATGATAAGATTGTGAGCATCTTGAAGCGTCTTAACATCAGATAGGTGTACGGTTGCAATATCTTGCAGTATACGAACCATCTCCTCTGTATTTTCTTCTTTATTACAAAGTATGATATCAGGTTGTAGTGCCTTAATCTTATCAAAATGTACTTGCTTTGTACCTCCCACAACGCTTACTTCATTGCGTAAAATCACTGGGTGAACACAAAATTTTGTAATACCTACAAGTGAAGATTGTAAACCGAGATCTACCAACAGCTCTGTCTGGCTAGGCACTAATGAGACTATGCGCACAGGCGTATGATCAAAAGTAAGGGATCGCCCCATCTGATCTACTATGTGCATCTCTAGCTGTTTTGAACTAAAATCTCTTGCATTTCTGACTGCATTTGCTGGGCAACATTACGTGCTGCAATGGCAAAATCTTCTCCTTGAGAATTATAGATAATCCCTCTTGAAGAATTAACTAGAAGACCTATATCTTCTGTCATACCATATTTACATACTTCGCGTAAGCTACCTCCTTGTGCTCCTACACCAGGTACAAGTAAGAAAGCTTCTGGTATGATGGCTCTTATATCTGTAAGATACTCTGCCTTTGTCGCACCTACCACATACATAAGCTGGTCACTATTTTCATAGCTTTTAGAAGTCTCAAGTACGTGCTTATATAGCTCTTTCCCGTTAATAGTCTGGGTCTGAAAGTCAAAAGCACCTTGGTTAGACGTAAGGGCTAGCATTATGGTATGCTTATCTTTAAAAGCGAGAAACGGCTCTACAGAGTCTTTTCCCATATAAGGCGCTACGGTAACTGAGTCAAAATTGAGATCTTCGAAAAAGGCTTTTGCATATCGTGTAGACGTATTACCTATATCGCCACGCTTTGCATCTGCTATGGTAAATTGCTCTGGATAAGTTTCATTAATATAATTAATGGTTTTCTCCAGCGCCTTCCAGCCCTTAAGACCATAAGCCTCATAAAATGCCGTGTTAGGTTTATAACCTACACAAAGGTCTTGAGTCGCATCTATAATGGCTTTATTAAAAGCAAAGATGGGATCTTCCTCTTTTAACAAGTGCTTAGGTATTTTATCAAGATCTGTATCTAGACCTACAATAAGAAAAGATTGTTTCTTTTTAATCTGCGAGATAAGATCTTCTGTCTTCATTGTGTGCTTATAATTCTCCTTCGGTGAACTTGAGTTTTTCTGTATTTTCTACAAGTCTTAACTCTTCTAGTATTTTTTGAATATCTCCATTTATAATGTTTTGGAGATCGTATAAAGTAAGTCCTATACGGTGGTCTGTCACACGTCCTTGTGGATAGTTGTAGGTACGTATTTTTGCACTACGGTCACCACTACTTACTTGTGAGTTACGCTTTGCAGCATCTTCTTCTTGCTTTTTTGCAAGCTCAAGATCATACAGACGAGAGCGTAGTACCTTAAAGGCTTTCTCTTTGTTTTTGTGTTGTGATTTTTGATCTTGACACTGTGCTACAAGTCCTGTAGGGATGTGTGTTAATCTTACTGCAGAGTAGGTTGTATTTACAGACTGCCCTCCTGGCCCTGATGAACAGAAAAAGTCTACACGTACATCTTTAGGCTCTATTTGTACATCAAACTCTTCGGCTTCTGGAAGTACCATTACGGTAGCAGCACTGGTGTGTACACGACCTTGAGTTTCTGTCTGAGGTACACGTTGTACACGGTGCACTCCAGCCTCAAACTTCATTGTACCGTACACATCTTGACCTGTAATCTCAAACTGGATTTCTTTAAATCCTCCAGAGGTACCCTCTGAGTAATCTACCGTACTATGTTTCCACCCAGGCACGCTATCTACATACTTAGTGTACATTCTGTAAAGATCTCCTGCAAAGATACTTGCCTCGTCACCACCGGTTCCCGCACGTATTTCTACTACGACGTTTTTGGCATCTTCTGGATCTTTTGGGATAAGCATCATTCTGATTTTTTCCTCAAGTTCAGGAATACCAGATTTTGCTTCTTCGTATTGCATTTTTGCCATTTCAACCATCTCGGCATCGCTACCGTCTGCTATGATTTCTTCGGCTTCTTTAAAATTATCTGTAAGCTCAATATATTCTTCACGCACATCCATTAGTGCCTTTAAGTCACTATACTCCTTGTTAAGAGAGACATAACGTTTTTGATCTGATATAATATCTGGCTGTATGATAAGGTCACTTACCTCATCAAAACGCTGCTTTACTATCTGTAATTTTTCTAACATCTACTTTCTATAATAAGTAGCGAATTTACGATAATTTAAGCGAGGAATGAAAGAGAAATACGGTTGTATGCTTTCGCGAAAGCGAGAAAACAAGACTCCTATATAATTAAGAATAGTTTGTTAATTCTCCCTGTTCTTCTTCTTGTGATGAATTATCTAGTACTGTGTACAAGAAAAAAGTTAAACCAAACACAAAAAAGATATGATATAAGTAATAGAAGTGATTGATACCAAAATAGTAAGCTAGAAGTGATGACACATCTGAAAAAATAAAACAGAAGACAAAAAACATAAATGCAAGCGACCTATTATTATTAGCCACTCTATTATACAAAATCGCCGTAGCTCCTAAAAATGTAATAATAATCCCGAATAGAAAAACAAATCCCGACTGAAAGCTGCCTTGGTAACTCTCCTTTACTTGAGATATTAATTCATTAAGTATAAAAACGTTAAGCGCCATAAAGATAAATGTGTACAATATGGCTGCCTTATCTTTTATGAAAGTACTAAATAGGTCCAAACGTTTTATGCATATAAGGCCATATGAAACGCAGCCCAATAAAATGTATGCTATTTGCCCAGAGCTTTTATTAAAATAAAAAACAGAAATCTCTCTCAAAACTAGCATAATGAGTATCCCAATAATGAGATATCTTATATGGCTTGCTCTTAGAATGTAATAGATAAGATAAACAACTACAGTAAACAGTGGCGTGAACCTAAAAAAATTATGGTCAGCCCTTAAGTATATAGAAAGTACATTGAGTACAATCAAGATTACGGTAACTAATGGTAAATATTTACATACCTTCCCTAGCGAAAATCTCATTACTTCGTTGTTAGTTGAGGATTCTTAAAATTCTTATTACTTTTTTACAAGTAAAAGAACTTAATCTAAGGTAAGTATTTTTTTGTAAGAATTCTAGTAAAAAAAATAATTAATAGTAACGTAATTTACTTACAAACAATTGATTACCTATTTCTAGTAAGTAAAATCACCGTGAGCACTACTTATACTTAGTTTTTTACCAGAAGGTGAATCTTCTACCCTACCTACTATTTGTGCATCTACATTATAAGATTTTGATATCGCAATAAGATCATCTGCTACCTCTTGAGGACAATAAATCTCCATACGGTGCCCCATATTAAAGACTTGATACATCTCTTTCCAGTCTGTGCCACTCTCCTCTTGAATTAATTTAAACAAAGGTGGTGTCTCAAAAAGGTTATCTTTTATAATGTGTAGATTTTCTACAAAGTGTAAAATTTTAGTTTGTGCTCCTCCACTACAGTGCACCATACCGTGTATACTGTCTGACTTATATTTAGATAATATATCTTTTATAATAGGTGCATAGGTTCTAGTAGGTGATAATACAAGTTTACCAGCATCTATAGGACTATCTGTAACTGCGTCTGTAAGTTTTTTTGAACCACTGTACACTAGATCTTCAGGTACTGCTGCGTCAAAGCTTTCTGGATATTTTTGAGCTAGGTAGTTATCAAAAACGTCGTGACGAGCAGAGGTAAGACCATTACTTCCCATCCCACCGTTATAAGAGGTCTCATAACTAGCTTGACCAAAAGATGCTAGACCTACAATTACATCACCAGGAGTGATATTTGCATTATCTATCACATCACTACGCTTCATTCTTGCCGTTACTGTAGAGTCTACAATAATCGTGCGCACAAGATCACCCACATCTGCGGTTTCTCCACCGGTACTGTGTATGGTTACTCCGTATGACTTAAGCTCTTCTAGTAACTCTTCAGATCCATTAATAATAGCCGAAATTACTTCGCCTGGTATTAAGTTCTTATTACGCCCTATGGTAGAAGATAACATTATATGATCTGTAGCACCTACACATAGTAGGTCGTCTATATTCATAATGAGCGCATCTTGAGCGATACCCTTCCATACAGAGATGTCTCCCGTTTCTTTCCAATACATATATGCCAGGGCAGATTTTGTCCCTGCGCCATCTGCGTGCATTACAAGACAATAATCATCATCTCCTGTAAGTGCATCTGGTACGATTTTACAAAATGCTTTGGGAAACAAGCCCTTGTCTACATTTTTAATCGCGTTGTGTACATCTTCTTTACCAGCAGATACTCCGCGTTGTGCATATCGTTTAGAAATTTCTTGGCTCATTAGGTAGATTTTATGGCGCAAAAATAGGGATTAATTAATGAGAGGTAAAATAGACTAGCCTGCAGTTATAAACTATTTGTAAAATGTGGCGGGTTGTTGTTATTACGCTTTCGCGAAAGCGTAAAATAGACGCTAAAAATCAGTTTTTTCTTACATCAATATTTTACCAAACTCTCTTCATTCCAGTAATTTATGCCTTAGTCTATTTGAGTTTTTTCTTTGCTTATTTATGTCTACTTTCAAGGTTCATTAACCATTCTATTTATTAAATCTTATACACCTTGAACAACTTTCTTTTTAATAAAAGTTACTACATATTACATATCGCCCTCCTTTTAAGCTCACTCTCTGTGATGAGCCAAGATGATGGACTCAAACGACAAGATGTTTTAGGTCACGGCTTCGATGTGCGCTATGTAGATGCCCTAGACTGGGGCACATCTTCAAAGGGCAAACTGCTTTTTAAGGGTGGCTCCTCTACAAGTAAGATTTCCTCATCACCTGCTGTATCTTATCATTTTGTCACCACCCCTTATGAGTATGAGAAGGAACTCTTGCGCACAGACTCTCTAGACAGCCCTTTTCAGGCTATAAATAGTCACGCATATTATGAGGCCTTTGAGGCAGACGGCAGCGACAAGCTACTCTTTGTATATACTCAAAAGAGAAAACCTATAGAACGTAAATCTCTACGCACAAGCTCTACAAAAACATTAGATAGTGCGATGGTGGCAGATTTTTCAAGACTGGGGCGTGATATTACACCAGAAGGTTTTATACACAGATACGGAACTCATTATGCAGACCAAGTTGTATACGGTGGTATATTTTTAAAAAGAAACCTCATTAAAAACACAGATTATATTTACTCACCATACGAGAAAGGTGAGTTTCAACAACAGGTTGTAAAAGATATTATTGCAACTCATACGGGCGCTAGTGATCCAGACCCTTACATAAATGCTGGGCAAAGCAACACCTATACCATAGGAGGAACAAAAGATGCGCAGTGGTTTACAGACTGGGAAGGTACCGTATCTCAAAATAGTAAGCCCATAGAGGTCACATTGCAAACGTTTTCAGAACTCTTTAGAACGGTATCTATGCCAGAGGTTGAAGACAAGGCAAAAAAAGTAAGAATGCTAGATAGTGTTATAGAAGTCGCAACTGCCTATGCTCAAAAAGCTGTGCAGCGACCAGTAACAAGTAAATATTATAAAAAGTACTCCCTACGCTTTAAGCAAGATCTCACTAAGATTATTAAAAAAAATATGGGAGGTGAGAATGCAACGAGCACAGACTACACGGGAGATATATTTTTTGGTGGCTTTTCAAAAGACGATGCTATACTTGATATAAAACCGCTTATAGAGCTGGGTGGTCTCCGTCTTGAAACCCTTATTACAGACGAAGAAGTGCTTCTAGATAGAAACGTCATAATCACCATAAAAGCCGAAGACCTTAAAAGAGGCTACCTAAGTGTATGGGATGATGCAAAAAAACTAGTAAAAGGAGGAGGCAGGACGCGCTTGCGAGTTTCTGGTACAGAAGACGCAAAGACCTATTACAAAGACATATTAAAGCAAAAAGTAGAAAAAACCATCGAGCTAGAAACGATTGATAAGGACATCTACGATATCACCTATACCGCAGAGCTTATTAAAGACGAGGGCCTTATTGAGAACATCACAACTACTTATAATTATGTACTAGATACAGAGCTTGTTGCTGCTGCTGCGACCGGTAATATCCCGTTATTAAAAGACTTATTTAAAAAAAATGGAAACGTAGGTGCAAATGGATTACTACAAGCCATCATTACTAATAAACAAGATAACGATGTTCTTAACTTTGTACTAGATAATGGCGTGATACCTACTACCGAAGATCTGGATGTAGCTTTTGAACCTAGAAATTTTGAGAGAGAAAAAGCACTCATCCTCTTAGAACGAGGAGCAAAGCCTAAAAATAATATGATTTATAAAGCGGTAGCTTATAAAGAGGCAGATGTGATTTATGCACTCTTTAGAGAAGGAGCCATCCCTAGAAATAATGATCTAGCTTATGCGCTTGAGCTCTACCACTACCCTACGGTAAAAGCGTTAATGAGTGAAGAGTTTGAAGAATTTGTAGCTGGTAAAAACGAACTACTTCTCGCTGCCGAAAATAATGACGAAGATCTTGCTCAAAAATTTGTTAAGCTAGGCTCTACCGCAGATGCCTACATACTAGACAGAGCAACCCAGCACGATAATATGGCTCTACGCAATGTTATTGTACCTGTTACCGAAGCAAGCGGAGAAACGCTTGAGGTCGTAGCCAAACTAAATGATACAGATCTCTTTAATTATTTTGTTAAGAAAGAAGCAAAACTTGATTCTAATCTTGCAGCAGAGGTTGCGGTAGATAACAGTAACACAGCCATACTTGATATGGCACTTAAGAGTGGAGCTCAAGCCACAGAGATACTCACCTATGCAATTGAGAAAGATAACAAACCAGCCATAGAAGTATCATTAAAAAACAAAGCCGTTGCAGATGAGGTTTTCTCATATGCAGCAAAGTCTCAAGATACACAACTCTTTAATGATGCCCTTAATACGTACAACGGCACTCCTGCTGTAGCGCTAGAGGCTGCCGTACAAGAAGACCGTGTGATGCTAGCGCAATCTGTGATAAGCACAAAAAGTGCCTCTATAGATGCCACTCAAACATTAGACCTTGCCGTCTCAAAGGAAAATCTTGAGATGGTTGAGCTACTTGTGCAAAACGATGCAGACCCATCTCAAGGTATTAAAACGGCCGTATCTAGAGAAAACGAATCTATTACCGCTTTCCTGGTGACCAAGGGAGCAGCTACGGCAGACCCGGCGCTATTACAAGAAGCTGTAAAAAAAGAAAATCTCGCCATATCAAAAATTCTTATAGAACAAGGACAGGCTAATGTAAGCGAGGCTATTGTAGATGCTACAGAAACTGGTAATAAGGAAATTACTGGCTATTTACTAGAGAAAGGTGCAGATACAGAAGAGGCTCTTAACGCTGCTATGGAAACTAAGGACGAAGATATTATTCTTCTCATCTTAGCAAAAACAGAACATATCGACCCGTCGTTTATCTCTACTGCTGCCAGAAAAGGAAATCTCAAAGTTGTACAAAAACTTATAGAACGAGGTTTAAGTACAAGTATCGCTCTAGAAGACGCGATGCGTTACAAACAACTTGACGTTGCAAAATTACTCATAGAGAATGGTGCAAAACCTACACAGTACGACCTAGAGCTCGCTCTTAAGTTCAACTTTATAGAAGGAACAAAACTTGTACTCGAGCAAGGTGTAACACCTACGGAAGCATTTGAAAATGGTTATTACCCCCTACATCTAGTTACAGAGACGTATGAAACTACAGATAGTGATTTGATAAAACTTCTAATATCTTATGGAGCAGATGTAAACGCACAAAACAAAAGAGATGAGACTCCATTACACCTAGCTGCTAGTGGCAACGAGAATGCACTTCCCAATGTAACAGCTTTACTTGAGGCAGATGCAAATGCACTACTCACAAATAAGAACAATCTTACTGCTTTGGATTACACCACTAACAAGACGCTAAAAAACATCATTAAAAAAGCACAAAAAGAAGCACGCAAAAAGTCTTAAGGTAAGATTACATTTCTAAAGTTCATAGGTACGCTTTCGCGAAAGCGTAATTATATATAGTTATTCCGAATCGCACTTGACCTTTGATAGATCTATGAAAAAAAACGTAAGTTTATCGCTCAGTCAAATCTTGAAAATGCAACTCTTATTTTAATTTTTGATTTGTATTAACACCTATGAAAAAATTAGATTACGATATCATACCATTAATAATCTCCGTTGTACTGATTTTGGCATCATTGTTTGTAGTATTCACTTCAAAATATGTCTTTGATATAAAACATTATCTTGGACTTACTAGTCTTATAATTTCGGCTTATTTCTATAATAAGAATAGAATGACTTACTATTTAGTTTTTGGAATGACACTATTGGTTGGGATTTTTGGATTAGTTGGTTTTTACTACTCAACTTTTAAAGTTGGTTTTGGAAGTTTTGGTATTAATCCAATTATGATGGGGCTGTTAGTTTTACATATCTCTTTAATATTTCAGATGGTAGATAAATTGGACTCAAACAAATAGTTTCATAAAAAAAGCAATAATTTAAATATGTGATTTAGTGTATGTGCGCTTTCGCGAAAGCGTAATTATATTGATAATACGAATTGAAACACCGCAAGATTTGGTTAGCGAAAACACCATAAGAAATCTAAACACTCAGAAAAAAACTCTTTGATTTTACTTGAACAAAAAAAAGCTCCTTTATATAACTATAAAGGAGCTTTTAGTATAAGTATATATAGCCTATTGCCAGTCTGGCATAGCGCCATCTTCTACTAGTGTAGTCCTAGAATCATCACCTAGTTGAGAAGACACTATGTCTCTTACAGAGACCTCATCATTAGGTGTATTTGTAAAAATAATAGATGCATTAGTAGGTGAAAAACGTGGGTCTAGATCATTTGTTCCGGCAGGTTTATTACCAGACTCATCTACTGGAGCGTTGCCCGTGCCTAACTCGTAGGTAAATACACGTGTGTCTAGTTGTAGATAGTTAGGATTTTCAAACTCTGAGACATCTCTAGTAAACACGATGGTGGCACCTGTGATAGAAATATCAAGACCTCCTAGTGCACCCTGAAAGCCAGTTACAGCCGTCTCTATAAGGTTACCATCTAGATCTAGCACAAGAATCTCTGCCGCATAACCAGATACATTATTAGTTTTTATAACGAAAAAGTCGTTAAATCTTGCTCTTTCTACCTCTGTGATAAAACTACCATCTGGCGTGGTATAAACAAGTTCTAAGCCTCCTCCATCTGTATTTATAGAAAATAATTTATCAAAACTAGGGAAGTATAATTTCTCTCCAGTAGGTTCCCAAGCAAAGTCTACTTCTTCTAGATTAAAACCATTTACGGGTTGTGAAGCCGTTACTTGAAAAACGTCACTCCCATCCTCATTCATTGTAAATAGTTGTGTCTCTCCTCCTACGGTACGTAAGAAAGCGATTTTATTTACTTCTGTATTACGTCTAGGTCTAAAACTATTAGACGATTGTGAGGTAAGAGCAAGGGGACCTAATCCAGTTTCAGAACCGTCATCTGTAGAATAGATTACATTATTACCGTTACTCTCTTTACGTACAAATACTAATCTATTATTAGGCTCATCAATGGTATTAAAAGAACTAAACTCACTATTTACATCTGGATTTATGCCATCATTTACTGTTACTTGCCAGAAGTACTTTGTAGAAAAGGCAAGATTATTTACAGATAAAAAAGTATCTGTTACGTTCTGAAAATTAAGAATCTCATTAGTCATATCATTACGTAACTCTACTTGATATACTAGTTCATCAAAAGGATCTGGATCTGTTACTGTCCAAGTAAAGAGTACGTCTTGAGCCACATCTTCTGCCTCATCTGCCGGAGTGACTAATATTGGTATACTAGGTGCTACATTATTTGCTGTTTCTGGTTGTAATTCAAAAATGACATTTGTAGTGCTACCCTCTGTAACCGTTGCAGGCTCAAAAGCTGTTATAAAATCGGCCTTTTCGGCCTGTACGGAGTAATCACCTACTAAGACTTCACCTAGATCAAAACTTCCATCTTCTCCTGTAAAAACAGTATTTGATGGTGGGTTTGTAGATATTTTTACATTTGCCTGTGGTGTATTATCACCTTCAAAAACAACAACACCCGTAATATTACCGATACCTGATTCTCCTAATGTGTCTTCACTACAACTTACTAGTAAGCTAAGCGTGCAACATAAAAAGAATATATATAAACCTGTTTTCATTTTGATTAATTTAATGGGATTACCTCGTCTTCTACCTCTTCGTTTTTATCTTTTAAAATGCTATACCTCAACCCGAAACCAAAATTGAAGTAGAAATCATTTCTTCTACCATTTACGGCAAAATCTACATCATCTACAAAGGTCAAATTTTGTTCGGCAAATAACTTGAGTCCTACTCTATCACTTACTTTGTAGAGCACACCTCCGCCATACTGAACCTTAGGAGCGCTTACATCATTATCTCCAAAAAGATAACCACCACCTGCATAGATAAAAGGTGTGAAGTTATCTGTAGGTAATATTTCATAATTAAGATTGAGGTTAAGACTAGTATAGGCTTGCTCAAACTCAGTCCCGGCTTTAAATCTTTGATACCTCCCGTTAAAATGTAAACCAAAAGTAGAGCCTAGCGCTGTCTGGTAACCAAGCTGTACAAACTCACCAAATTTCTTATCTGCAAGGTCTCCATCAAAGAGGTTTGCTCCTAAAGCAAAGTCAAAGTGTGAGTTTGCTACATTAGGTTTATATACTCTATCATATAATCGCGTAGACTCTTCTAGCTCTTTTTCTTTATAATATTGTGCTACTACTTTTTCATTGAGTTCTCTACCCTTACTAGTAGACCATAAATTATCTTCTATACCTTCTATAATAAGACCCCTTACAGATTTTTCTATGGCTTCCTTTATTGCTAGTTGTACAGGCTCATTACGTGTAAAACCAGTCTCCACCTCTAGCAGTCGCTGAAAGTTTACATATTTAAACAAACTAGCATCAAGTGACTGTGACAATATGGTTTTTGAGACATAAATAGTTTTTAAAATCTCACCACTTTGAGTGTTAATGGCACGTAAATAAACAGTAACTCTATCTTGACGGTATTGTGTAGAACCACTTATACCAAAGTATCTTGCGCCTAGTCCTCCAGTTACAATATTTGTATCATAAGAGACGATACCTCCTTCAAGTAAGATACCCGCAAATAAAAGACCTGGTAACCTAGGTTCGTTAGGGTTTGTGGTTTTTCTAGCTTCATCTCTGGTTTGCTTTATAATATTACGCTCTTGTAATAAATTACCTAGGTTCTCTCTCTCTAGGGTTCTAAACCACTTAGAATCCTCAAGTGCTTTTAACAAGATAGCGGTAGATCCTTGTGTCACCGCTGTACTAAATGTACTCGCAGTAGCACTAGCCTTAAATTGACCAGTGAGGTCTCTAAAGTTATATACTCCCACGTCAATTCTTCTTGATGTAGGTGGTAATGCTAGAAGGGAATCTGTAGTTGCAAGCTTTTCTCCTGTTCTAGCTTCTTCAGGTCCTAATGGCTGGTTAAAATAAGTACCGCAACTAGATAGCGTGCTAAGTATTAAAACTATAAGGCCTATTTGTAAAATATACTTCATAATCGCTATTAGTTAGGAACAATGACCTGTGTGGTCTCCCCAGTATTTATATCTAATATATTAATTACAAGCCCCTCTGCAGTTTGAAAAGCTTCAACCTCAAGACTTCCAAATGTAAATGTACCTTCTTGTAACTCTCCATCTTCTCCAAATAAAGACCTTGTAATACTATTACTTATATTATTAAGCAGCGTTCTATTTATATCTTCTGTAAAGCGCTCAAGATCGGTTTGTTGTGCAAATGGATCTACCGCATTAGGATCTGTAAATGAGTTTTGAGCATCTGCAGATGATTGTAGCCAGGCATAGTTAAACGAGCTTCCTCCAAAATTTGGGTTTTTAGGAGTGTACACAAGTTGCTGTGAGAAGCAACCACCTGTGACAAACAGTCCTGCGATAAGTATAAAACTTTTCATAAGTAGTCTGGAATTAATATGATGTTAAGAGTTGTTTTGTTTTTGCTAGTTGATTAAAGTGACCTTGTACTTTGCGTATACACTCCTCTGACGCTTTCCTTAAAAACTCGTCTCTAGGTTGTGCATTAAATTGTACGATAGTAGTAGTACCTTCTATTATTTTTAAAACAGTACTCCTACCAAGTCCAAAATCCTCTTTTATTATAATATCTTTAGACCATTTTATATTATTGATATTACATTTCTGAAAGAAATATCTATAAAAATCACGCCCAGCTTTTGTTTTTGTATCCTCTATAATCAAACCTGTAAGCCCTATAGATTCTCCTGTTTGGAGGGCTTGGCTTAGTATATTACTTTCTCCTACTTTAGGTATTTGATCTATAATCTCTGCGACTATAACACGATCTTTACCTATCAAATTATCACCATCATAAATGAGTAGTAAGATAAGTGCATCTTTACTTTTTTCTATAAGCATAGCATAGTCATTGAGTATGACTTTTTGAGAGGGCTCTATTACAGACCTTCCTTCTGCTTCTTCTTTTTTGGGGTTATTTGTTCCGTCTCGCTCTATTATTGAGAACTTGTACCGGATACTTCTATTTAGATCTGTGACATTAGAAGCATTTGCTGTTATTAAGTAAAGTCCGTTAGACTCAACTATCTCAATCTTTGCAGCAATTTCTGTATTGTAGAATTTTTGCGCCTGCATCTTGTTTGTCAAGATTATGAGCGCAGTAAGTAGTATGTATGTACTATAGCGTAACATCATTAAAGTATGCTATTATGAAGCTAAGTAATAAAATTAGTTAAACTGACGAACTATAACAGCTTGACCAGATCCGTTACCTGTCTGAGTTACTTTTATAGGCCCAGAAGAACGGCTAGTTCCATACCTTTCTAGTTCTAAATTATTTCCTTTTTGTATCACCTGCATACCAGATCCAGATGCATTGCTTGTTGAAACATCTATTACAGAATTTCCATTTCCTAATTGATACACACTCTCTGAAATGTTATTACCTCTTAAGGCTATTGCAACATCATTACCATTACCATTTTGAGAAACTGTAACAGAAGAGCTAGACGATGCTATATTAACGTAAGATGCATTAGCTTGACCTACCTGCTGTATGAGCACACTATTATTAGGCAAATTATTATTTACTCTAGGTAACTGCTCTGTAGCTACTAGATTAACAAGATTAGAACGACTTATAGTTTCTGGTGCAGCCTCATTAGTCTGAGCAGCTAGTGATGCACTAAAAAGAAATGCAAAAATTAATAAACTATAGATTTTCATAATATTTTATATAAAGAAAAGGGTGTGTGAGAATTAATGATCACAACACCCTTTTCAGGTTATTTTTAATCACACTTAAATGTAGTGATTATTTGTGTCTTTAGAACTATAATTCCTTAGAATCCAGCTTGAAGTGTAATAGATCCATTTCCTGCACCTAATTGTGTCGTAGTTGCAGTATGACCGTTACCTAATTGTCCAGTTACCTGACCATTTAAAAGTCCATCTTGATCAACAGTTGAAGTGTTTCCACCTCCTAGTTGTCCAACTGCAGACCCATTACCGATACCGTTTTGATCTACTATAGATGTGTTAAATGCACCTGCTTGACCTACTAATGATCCGTTAAGTGTTCCTACTTGATTTACGACAGAACCATTTGCAATACCTAACTGCCCTACTATAGAACCGTTACCAAATCCTGTTTGAGTAACTGTAGAACCGTTACCAATACCAGCTTGAGCTACCAGAGAACCGTTACCAATACCTGCTTGTGCTACAAGTGATCCATTAAGACTTCCTACTTGACTCACTGTTGAGTTGTTAAGAGCTCCTGCTTGTAATACTGCAGATCCGTTACCAGCACCATCTTGTGATACTGTAGAACTGTTTGCAGCTCCTAGTTGTGCTACAAAAGATCCATTAGAAGTTCCTACTTGATCAACATCAGAATTATTTGCAACTCCTAATTGTAATACTAAAGATCCGTTTGTTGTTCCATCCTGCTTTACATCAGAAACGTTTCCTAATCCAGCTTGTGCTACAAAAGAAGCGTTGCCAGTACCATCCTGCTCTACATCAGAATCATTTGCAGTACCTAACTGAGCTGTGATTGCACTGTTACCAGTACCATCTTGATCAATACTACTATCATTAAAAGTTCCTGTTTGTGTAGTAGATGCAACGTTAGAATCACCCTTCTGTGCGTGATCTGTCATATTATCATCTCCTAACTGTACGTTTGTTGAAACATTAAAATCTCCATCTTGATCTTCTAGAGAAGTGTTACGATTACCTGTTTGAGTACTAGTTGCAATGTTTGCATCTCCAGTTTGAGTCTGTGTAGCGTCATTACGGTTTCCATCTTGAGTAATAAATGCAGCATTTGCCTCTCCTCTTTGTGTTTGAGATGCCATATTACGGTTACCATCCTGATCAATATCTGCAAAGTTTCCTGGAGCATTCTCACTCATACTAGACTGATCTTGCATAGCTGTGTTACGATTACCAGTAGAGTTTATGAATGCCTGGTTGTTGTCATAACGTTGCTTTTGTGAAGCAGTGTTTCTGTTTCCTAACTGGACTGTAGAAGCAACATTGTCTTCTGCATATCCAACTCCTTGGTCTATTGTAGCACCGTTACGGTTACCTACTTGTAAAACACCAGCTGTATTACGATCACCCTGTGAAGATACATCTGATGCATTACGGTTTCCTAACTGTACTACAAGAGCACTGTTAGAATCTCCACCAGCCGCGTTGTTTCTACCATCTTGATCTACTACAGAGGTGTTGTTTCCTCCTACTTGTAGAACTCCAGATGTGTTAAGTGTTCCTCTCTGATCTACATCACTGTCATTGTTCTGTGCAAAACCAACAGTGCAAAACGCAAGTGCCGCAGCACTTAATAATAATTTTTTCATAATAAAAAAGGTTTAATTAATAAATATATAAATGGTTAATAAATACAGTTTAAAAATGGTCACACGCGTCAACAGCATCATCTATAATGTGCGCTATACCAATACTTTTATTACGGGGGAGATATATTACGAGGGGGAGGATAGTTTTGTAATACATTGCTAAATTATGCAAATTGTACCCTTAGTCAACATCGAAACGAAAGTTTTCGATAAAGGGAGAGCTTCCTCTGCCTTTAAAACTCTCAACACCCCATAATTACTAGTACTCACGAGCGAGGGGTAAATGCCCTTTAATAAAGAAGGGTTATTGAGATTAAGATAATTCTTACATCTAAAGGTCTAGTTTTCAATCTATATATCAATAAGTTACAAGTTAAAAACTACGTACCCGATAGCAAGGTTTTAATAGATTAAAAAATAGTAGGTGTTAAGGTGTACGCTTTCGCGAAAGCGTAATCACAAAATGAATAATCTGTATAATTTGAAGTAAATACTCTTAATAATGTAACGAAAAAAGCACCGCTAGGGCGGTGCTTTATCCATTCATATAATTACTATGAAATAATTATGTTATCGGGTACGGAGATACTAAGTGTATACTACGCATACCCACGCAGCATACAATTAAAGGTTATTAAAATCCTGCCTGCAGTGTTACAGAACCGTTACCTACACCTACCTGAGTAGTTGAAGCAGTGTTACCTGTTCCCGCTTGTCCAGTAATCTGTAAGTTAAGAACTCCCGTCTGACTAACAGTAGAAGTGTTACCCATACCTAACTGCCCAACTAGTGAAGCGTTTGCACTCCCGTTTTGTGTTACTGTAGATGTATTGTTCATACCATCTTGTAATGTGATAGACGCATTACCAAGACCTAAAAATACTCCAGTAGATGTCTGACTAACGGTAGAAGAGTTTCCTGTACCTACTTGACCTGCATAAGAGAAGTTTACATCACCAGACTGATCTATATCTGCCACGTTTGATGTACCATCTTGTGCTACTTGAGAAAAGTTTAAGTTACCTACTTGGTCTACATTTGTAAGGTTTGCATCTCCATCTTGATCTACATCAGAAACGTTATCGTCACCAGTTTGTACAATGTACGCTTGGTTACCATCTCCCATTCTTTGTAAAACATCAGAATCATTATTATCTCCTGTTTGACTAACTGTAGCAGTATGATCATCTCTAAACTGACGTACCACTGAGTTGTTATCTTCTCCGGTTTGGTTCACATCTGCAGTGTTATCATCTCCAAAACCAGCTCCCTGAATAATTCTTGAATCGTTGTTATCACCTATTTGATCAGTACTCGCAATATTATCATTTCCTCTCTGACGAGTATAAGCCATATTATTATCGGCATTGCCATCAGAAAAATCATATTGAAAAGATTGTGCAAAATTACCATTACCTTCTTGAATCACCTCAGATTCGTTAGAATCGCCTAACTGGAATGTTGCCGCGAAGTTACTATCTCCTGTTGTTGTCGTTGTTGCCAAGTTAGAATCTCCTAATTGTCTTGAAAATCCTAGGTTATTATTTCCTGTTTGGCGAATTTCTGAATCATTGTCATTACCAGGAGTACCAAATATATAGAAACCAGTAGCATCTCCTTGATCAGTTTCTGCATAGTTTCCATCCCCATTTTGGTCGGTAACAGCTCTATTTCTGTCTCCAAGTTGATTAACATCTGCTGTGTTAAAATCCCCTCTTTGACGTGTCCAAGAATAATTATTATCTCCATCTTGGGTTGTAATAGACCCATTACTATTTCCTTTTTGAATAGCTACTGCTTTGTTACTAAAACCATTTTGATCTACACTTGCAATGTTCATATCACCATCTTGATCTACACGAGATTCATTCTCGTCTCCCATCTGGTCAACATCACTATCATTTCCATCACCTACCTGTAGTACATCACTATCATTACGATCACCTGTCTGGTTTTCTGTACTTGTGTTATCATCTCCAAATTGTACGAGAGTTGCTAAGTTTTCCTCACCTCTTTGTACTTGTGTACCCGTATTATCATCACCGTCTTGATCTATAGTAGCTGTACTACCCATAGCTCCGTTTGTTAATGTAGACTGGTCTTGCGTTGCCGTGTTATCATCTCCTACTTGAAGAATTCCTGCAGTATTGTTATCATAACGTTGCTTTTGTGAAGCTGTATTACCGTTTCCTATCTGTAGTGTTCCTGCAACGTTATCTTCGGCATAACCTACTCCTTGATCAATATTTGCACTGTTACCTAACCCAAACTGAGCAACCCCAGCTAGGTTACGATCTCCTAGTTGAGATATCGTAGATGTACTAGCTCCTACCTGCAGTACTCCTGCAATGTTACTATCTCCTCCAGCCGTAGCTCCAGAGTTTAATCCATCTTGTGTGATTGTAGAGGTGTTACTTCCTAATTGTAGGGTAAGTTGTCCATTTGTTGTTCCTGTCTGGCTTACTGTACTAGTATTCTGTCCAAAAGCAACAGAACAAATAGCTAGTGCAGCAGCGCTCATTAGTAATTTTTTCATAATAAAAAAGTTATTGATTAATATATAAATGGTTAATAAAAACACGTCAATATAGGCCAACAACAGAAACGTCATCATCATCAAAAATGTGAAAGCCAAAACTTGATATTACGGGGGAAAAATACTCTAAGGAGGAAATTATAATCGAGTATAGGTGCAAGTTAACTTGCTTAAAATGATTTTACACTATCACAAACACAGTTTTCGATAAAGTGTAAAATACTCATAATCAGAGCACACAGAAACCCTAGTAAAAAGGAGGTGTCACAAAAAGACAACTACCTATTACCGAATAATAAATCTAAAATAGATTTGAAAAATCTTACAGAAAACTGTAATTAATTTACAAATAGAAGCTCTCTATATTTTGGCAAAGGCCATAAATCGTCTTCTACAAGTAATTCTAACTTATCACATTGTTTCCTTATAAGTTCAAAATAAGGCTTTACTTTATCTGCATAATCACCTGCTTTTTTCTCTAATTCAAGACCATTAGATTTTTTGCGCACATCTATCATTTCTGTGATAAGTGTATTAATACTAGCGATGTGATTTGATAAGGATTTTATGATGGTTGTTTGCGCTTTCGCGAAAGCGGTATAATCATCACCATAGATATCTTTTAGGCCTCGCACATTATCTATAAGTACATTTTGATATCGCAAGGCTGTAGGGATGATATGATTACGAGCAACATCTCCAAGAACACGACTCTCTATCTGTATACGTTTTACATACTCCTCGAGCTCTATCTCATAACGTGCCTGTATCTCTACAGTATTCATAATCTGTAGTGAATCAAAAAGCGCTACACTAGCTTTACTTACTCTAGCCTTTAGAGCCTCTACTGTTGTTCTGTTATTACTAAGCTTACGTTTTTTTGCTTCTTTTTCCCAAGAGTCGCCATATCCATCGCCTTCAAATCGTATCTTCTTGCTGTCCTTAATATACTCTCGCAGCACGTTAAAGATGGCATCATCCTTTTTCATATCCTTTGTATCCACTAGCGTGTCTACTTCTTTCTTAAAGGCTATGAGTTGCTGGGCAACAATGGCGTTAAGAACAGTCATAGGGTTTGCACAGTTTGCAGTAGCTCCTACTGCTCTAAACTCAAACTTATTACCAGTGAAGGCAAAGGGTGATGTACGGTTGCGATCTGTATTGTCAAGTAAAATCTCTGGTATCTTACCTATAACATTAAGCTTAAGGTCTGTTTTTTCTTGTGGTGACAGCTTTCCATCTGTTACCTTCTCAAGTTCATCTAGTACTCTAGTAAGCTGTGATCCTATAAAGACAGAGATGATTGCTGGTGGTGCCTCGTTTGCTCCCAGTCTATAATCATTACCGGCACTAGCAATAGATGCTCGTAATAGCGCCTCGTGCTCATAAACAGCTTTTATGGTATTTACAAAGAAAGTTAAAAACTGTAAATTCTTCATAGGTGTGCTACCTGGACTTAATAGGTTGACACCTGTATCTGTTGCTAGTGACCAGTTATTATGTTTACCACTACCGTTTATACCATCAAAAGGCTTCTCGTGAAAGAGCACCTTAAAATGGTGACGCTGGGCGACCTTTTGCATAATATCCATAAGTAGGGCATTATGATCTACCGCAAGATTTGCCTCCTCATATACTGGAGCCATCTCAAACTGATTTGGCGCTACCTCATTATGTCTTGTTTTTACCGGTATTCCTAGCAAGAGACATTCTTGCTCTAGCTCTTTTAAGTATGCTAGCACACGAATAGGAATAGAACCAAAGTAATGGTCATCCAGCTGCTGTCCTTTTGCCGCAGCGTGACCTAGAAGCGTTCTCCCTGTAAGTGTTAAGTCTGGTCTCGCAGCAGCGAGTGATGCATCTACAAGAAAAAACTCTTGCTCCCACCCTAATGTTGCAGTTACCTTATTTACATTTTTATTAAAATAGCGAGCAACATCTGTCGCGGCCTCATCTATTACATTAAGTGCTTTGAGTAGGGGTGTCTTAAAGTCAAGAGCCTCTCCAGTATAAGCTACAAAAACTGTAGGTATACAAAGTGTGTTATCATATATAAATGCGGGCGATGTAGGGTCCCAGGCGGTATAACCACGTGCTTCAAAAGTATTACGTATCCCTCCGTGAGGAAAACTTGAAGCATCTGGTTCTTGCTGTGCAAGCTGTGCCCCATCAAATTTATCTATGACGTGCCCCTCTGGTGTAACTTCAAAAAAAGCATCGTGCTTCTCTGCAGTAGCACCAGTAAGCGGTTGAAACCAGTGCGTGTAATGGGTTGCTCCTTTTTCTAGCGCCCAAGATTTCATACCTGTCGCTATAGCATCTGCAGTGATGCGATCTATATTATCACCTTTACGTATGGCCGTTTGCACACTATCAAACGTAGATTTTGACAAATACTGTCGCATAGCTTGCTCCCCAAAGACACTAGACTTATATAAAGACGATGGTCGTCCTAGTGATTCAAAAGTAACTGCAGGTCTATGTTGCACATCGTGCAGTGCTTGAAAACGTAATTTTGACATAAATATAGAATGCTGTATGATAGTGACTCTCTTGATAACAGCGCACTATCGTGTTTGATATAATCTTATTTTGCGATAAGGAAACTCCTTATACATAGTAAAGGTGTTTATTAATTTCTTTATTTCTCACCTCATATACATTGCAAATATAAGAGATTTACAAAAAAATGTCACATTTTTTACACACCCCCTAAATTTTGAGGGGTTGTTAATAAGATGATATAATTTTTAATAAATCAACCCCATAATTGATACTGCATTTCAAAATTATTTTATCTTTGCCCTCGTTAACTAAAAACATAAATGCTATTATGAGCAAGTCAAAATTAGAATACATTTGGTTAGACGGGTATACACCGACGCAAAATATGAGAAGTAAAACTAAGGTTGTAAACGACTTTAGTGGTAAACTAGAAGACTGTCCAGTATGGTCTTTTGATGGTTCTTCTACAAAGCAAGCTTCTGGTGGAGCTTCAGACTGTCTTTTAAAGCCAGTTGCTATCTACCCAGATCCACAACGTGCAAATGGATTTTTAGTAATGACTGAGGTTTTAAGTGCAGATGGTACTCCGCACGAGTCAAACCATAGAGCAAAAATAGATGATAATGATAATGACTTCTGGTTCGGTTTTGAGCAAGAGTATTTCATTATGGATACAGAAACACAACTACCATTAGGATTCCCAATAGGTGGATACCCTGGACCACAAGGTATGTATTACTGTTCTGTAGGTGGTAAAAACACTCACGGTCGTGACTTTGTAGAAGAGCACGCAGATCTTTGTATAGAAGCTGGTCTTAACTTTGAAGGAATTAACCAAGAGGTTGCTTCTGGACAGTGGGAATTCCAACTTTTTGCAAAAGGAGCAAAGAAAGCAGGAGATGAGATCTGGATTGCTCGTTACCTACTAGATCGTCTTACTGAGCAGTACGGATGGTACATAGATTATCACCCAAAACCAATAAAAGGAGACTGGAACGGTTCTGGAATGCACGCAAACTTCTCAAACACAACATTGAGAACGTGTGGATCTGAAGAGACTTACAATACAATATGTGAGGCTTTCCGTCCATTTACAAAAGAACACATCAAAGCATACGGAGCTCACAACGAACTGCGTCTTACAGGAGATCACGAGACTGCATCTATAAATGACTTCTCTTACGGAGTATCAGATAGAGGAGCATCTATACGTATCCCTATTATCACTGTAGAGCAAGGATGGAAAGGATGGCTAGAAGACCGTCGTCCAGCTTCAAACGCAGATCCATACAGAGTAGCAGGTCGTATTATCGAGACTGTAAAAACAGCAAAGGTTTAATTCTGATTTAATTATATTGTGAAAAATGCTCAACTTAGGTTGGGCATTTTTTTTGCGCTTTCGCGAAAGCGTAAACACGTCTCATATAATAAAAAAAGTAATTTCATCATATCTATAGACAGTATACGATGACTTATAATTGCCTATAGAAGACAACATACATTCCTTGCAATTAAATAATTGAGAAGCCTAGATATTTATTTTATAAACGAGGTCAAGAAACTAAGCCGCAAATGCAAGCGCAATAAATAAGATATAGGCACCTACAAGAAATAAGCCCTTAAAACGACCTATCTGCAATGTTTTTGGTATAAATGCTAGTGGTAAGAGTACAATAGCAAAGCCTAGCATCCAGTAAATATTAGTCCCTAAAATAGCATCATCTACAACGTTTATATCCTTTATAAGCGATGTAAAGCCTAGCACAGAGGCAATATTAAAAATATTAGAACCTATAAGGTTACCTAGTGAGATTGCTTTTTCTTTTTTGAGCGCAGCGATGACAGAAGCCGCAAGTTCTGGCACACTCGTGCCTATGGCAATCACTGTAACAGAGATTGCATACTCACTTATACCTACTGCTGTAGCAAGATCTTTTGCTCCAGAGACTAGCCATTCTGACCCAAAATATAGCGCAAGTGCACCTATAAATAACCATATAAATATTTTAAAATAAGAGGCTTGTCCTAGTCCCTCATCTACACCATCTGCATCTTCTTCTTCTTCTCTACTTTTACGAGCGCGACGTATTAAGAAAAACAAGTACACACCCAGCGCCGCAAGTAGACCACCACCCTCTACTGCTGTAAGCTTACCATCGTTAGAAAGTAAGAAGTAAAGTGCAAGTGAAAATAGCACCATCACCGGCCAGTTAAATCTGTAAAAGTCTCGGTCTATGGCCAGGGCAGATATTACTGCCGTTATACCTAACACAAGCCCTATGTTTGCAATATTAGACCCTATTACATTACCAAGTGCAATGTCTGAGCTCCCATCTAGAGCCGCCTGCACGCTTACCAGTAGTTCTGGAGCAGAGGTTGCAAAAGATACAACTGTAAGCCCTATCACCATTTTAGACAGGTTGAGTTTAAAAGATAACCCCACAGATGCTCGTACCAAAAACTCCCCTCCTACTACTAACAGTACTAATCCAACTAGGATAAAAAATATGCTCATATAATGTTTTTTATTACGGCGAAGATAATAATTATACTCGCTCAGTATGCTGTGATTTATAAGTAGGTGATGTGGTATTATTGTTACGCTTTCGCGAAAGCGTAAAAAAGAAACTTTAATAGAATTCTCTATTTATAGACATTTTCTAAAACAGCTTAAGATGTATTAAAAATATGTTGTTCATAAAGTAGAATTTGGTACATTTAATATATCATATGGAGTTAACCGCAGAATTTATAGAAGCAGAAAATAAAGAACTGACAAGACAGTACAAAAAGCTCTTGCGCATAAGTTATCAAACCTTGACCGATGAGGACAAGAAGATGATAAGAAAAGCGTTTGAGGTTGCGGTAGATGCGCATAAATCGCAACGTCGCAAGTCTGGGGAGGCTTACATCTTCCACCCTCTTGCTGTGGCTCAAATAGTTGCAAGTGAGATAGGACTTGATGCTACCTCTATAGCGAGTGCATTACTACACGATGTGGTAGAAGACACAGAGTATACCCTTGCAGATCTTGAGCAAATGTTTGGCGAGACGGTTGCCCGTATAGTAGATGGCCTTACAAAAATATCAAGTCTAAAAAAGGATAGGGACGTATCACTACAAGCTGAAAACTTTAGAAAAATGCTCCTCACTATTAATGATGACCCACGTGTGATCATCATTAAGATAGCAGATAGATTGCATAATATGCAAACTATGGATGCTATGCGTGCAGATAAGCAGTCTAAAATTGCTAGCGAGACACTTTATATCTATGCTCCACTTGCTCACAGAATGGGCTTGTATAATATTAAGACTGAACTAGAAGACCTTAGTCTTAAATATACAGAGCCAGATGTATATAAAGATATCTCTAGTAAGATCACAGAGAGTAAAGCCCAGCAAGATCAATATATAAAGGACTTTAAGAAGGTAATAGAAGACTCACTAGATGAAGAAGGACTTACTTATGAGATAAAAGGTAGACCAAAATCTATATACAGCATACGACGCAAAATTCTTGCTCAGGGAGTCACCTTTGACGAGGTGTATGACAAGTTTGCCATACGTATCATCTATAAAAGTGATAAGGCAAATGAAAAATTCCTCGCCTGGAAAATTTATTCTATCGTAACAGATCACTTTAGACCTAACCCTACGAGACTACGCGACTGGATTTCTTCACCAAAATCTACGGGATATGAGGCCTTACACATTACTGTAATGGGGCTTAAAGGCAGATGGGTTGAAGTACAGATACGCTCTGACCGTATGAATGAAATTGCCGAAAAAGGATATGCGGCTCATTATAAATACAAGGAAGGTAAAGAAGGAGAATCTAGCCTTGATGAGTGGATAAACAGGCTACAAGAAGCACTAGAAAATCCAGACCAGAATGCGGTAGACTTTGTAGAAAACTTTAAACTCAACTTATATAATAAAGAGATATTTGTCTTTACACCTCAGGGAGAGCTTAAATCGCTACCTAAGGGCGCAACACCGCTTGATTTTGCATTTAGCGTGCATACGGAGGTTGGTTTGCACACGCGTGGCTCTAGAGTAAATGGTAAACTTGTACCTCTTAGCCACACGCTCAAAAGTGGTGATCAAGTTGAGATTATCACCTCTGAGTCTGCACACCCTACAAATAACTGGTTAGACTATGCGACTACAGCACGTGCAAGAGCCAAAATAAAATCTTCACTCAAAGACGAGAAAAAAGAACTAGCAGATGATGGTAAAGCAATACTTGCCAGAAAACTGAAATCGCAGAAAATACCGCTTAATGAAAAAACGATAAACGAGCTTGTATCTTATTTTAAACTCAACACAAGCTTAGACCTCTTTTACCGTGTGGGTAATGGAACGATTGATAATAAAATGATAAAGGAATTTGCCGCACAACGCAGCAATGCCTTAATGAGTTTTATTAAAAGTAAGATTAGAAAGCCTAACAGTCAGCCAGATATACATAAGGACGAGATTACAAATAATTTTGACTCCCTTGTTTTTGGCCCTGAAGATCAAAAGCTAGATTACACATTTGCAAAATGTTGTAGCCCTATACCGGGTGATGCTGTTTTTGGGTTTACAACCATAAAAGATGGTATAAAAGTTCACAAAAATAATTGCCCTAATGCCATTGCTATGCGTAGCAACTACGCCTACAGAATTATTAAAGCAAAATGGGTAGACTCTTCAGACACAGGGTATCAAACAGACATTAAACTTACAGGAATTGATAACTTAGGTCTTGTAAACACGGTAACAGCAGAGATATCAAACCATCTTAATGTAGATATAAAAGGACTGAGTTTTACCACTCAAGGAGGGATTTTTAAAGGCAACATAACCGTTGTGGTAAGAAACAATGCATTGTTGAAAACCTTAATAGAAAATCTCAAAAAAATAGATGGTATCGACCAAGTGACTCGAGTTTAAATCCGTAAATTCGTCCTTTATTATAAACGATGCCACTAAAAGCTACTCTCAATAAGGATCAAGACGTTGTAAAAGGCGTTTTTACAGCCTATCTAGAAGAAAAAGGCCACCGCAAGACGCCAGAGCGCTTTGCTATACTACACGAAATATACAGCAATGAAGAGCACTTTGATATAGAAGCGCTTTACATTAGTATGAAAAATAAGAACTATCGTGTAAGCCGTGCAACGCTATACAATACAATAGAACTTTTATTAGAATGTGGACTCGTGCGTAAGCACCAGTTTGGTAACAACCAAGCGCAGTATGAGAAATCATATTTTGACAAACAGCACGATCACGTAATTCTTACAGATACTGGAGAGGTTATAGAATTTTGTGACCCTCGCATACAGTCTATAAAAAAAACCATAGAAGAGGTTTTTGATATTACTATAGACAAGCACTCCCTATACTTTTACGGAAAGAAAAACACGACTAACTAATATAACAATGGCAGTAGATTTACTACTAGGCCTCCAATGGGGCGACGAAGGAAAAGGAAAAATTGTAGATGTCCTTACAAAAGACTACGATATCATTGCACGTTTTCAAGGAGGACCTAACGCTGGTCACACACTTGAGTTTGATGGTATAAAACACGTACTACATACGATTCCTTCTGGAATTTTTCACGACAATGCTATGAATGTCATAGGTAATGGTGTGGTGATAGATCCAGTGATTTTTAAGAAAGAGCTACAAAACTTAGACAAGTTTGAAGGTCTTGACTATAAAGCAAAAATGGTTATCTCGCGTAAAGCTCACCTTATACTTCCTACCCACCGCTTACTTGATGCTGCTTCTGAAGCTTCAAAAGGAAAAGCAAAAATAGGATCTACTCTTAAAGGAATAGGACCTACTTATATGGATAAAACAGGTCGTAACGGTATACGTGTAGGTGATCTAGAGCTTGCAGACTGGAAAGATCGTTATGCAACTCTTAGAGATAAGCATATCTCTATGATAGACTTTTATGATGCAAAAATTGAGTACGACCTAGAAGAACTAGAATCAGAATTTTTTGCAGCAATAAAGACGCTTAAGACCTTACAATTTATAGACTCAGAAGAGTACCTATACCAAGCTCAAAAAGGCGGTAAATCTATACTTGCAGAGGGAGCACAAGGATCACTTCTAGATATAGATTTTGGTACGTACCCTTTTGTAACTTCTTCAAACACGACTGCGGCTGGTGCTTGTACTGGTCTTGGAGTTCCTCCTAATCAAATAGGTGAAGTATTCGGGATATTTAAAGCATACACAACACGTGTAGGCTCTGGACCATTTCCTACAGAACTTTTTGATGAGGATGGTGAGACTATGGGACGTGTAGGTAACGAGTTTGGAGCAACTACGGGTAGAGCGCGTCGTTGTGGATGGCTCGATCTAGTAGCACTTAAATATGCTGTGCGCGTTAATGGTGTAACACAACTTATGATGATGAAGGGTGATGTACTTTCTGGTTTTAAAACCTTAAAAGTATGTACGGCTTATAAATATAAAGGAGAGACTATTGAGCACCTTCCATATAACATAGAGCCAGAAAACGTAGAAGTTGTATATAAAGATATGCCAGGATGGTCTGAAGACCTTACAGGTATGACTAAGGCAGAGCAACTACCTAAAGAGCTTAACGACTACATAGACTATCTAGAAAAAGAGCTAGAGACTCCTATCAAGATAGTATCTGTAGGTCCAGATAGAACACAAACTATCCTTAGATAGTAAGTATCTACAATACGTAAAGAGCCTTCAGACACAAGTCTGAAGGCTCTTTTTATATATAGACACATCGCTACATACGCTTTGGCATATAGCAACGTTTTAGTGTTTACAAACTATATTTTGATAATGCGCTAACGGTTAAGGCTAGCAATTTGATTATTTTTGAAATTAATGAACTACAAGTACTACATCATACTAGCTGGGATTATATTTTTTTCCGCTTTCGCGAAAGCGCAAGAACAACCCTCAAAGCTCATTTATATAGAATCTCCCATAGAGCGTATAAATGAAGAGGAGTTTCCTGGAGCAATCCTTTTACAGAAAAACAATAATGAGCAAGTTTACATAGAGCACGAAGGTGCAGAGATGTGGTGTGATCTTGCCTTTTTTTACAAAGAAGAAAACTTTGTAAAAGCTTACCGAAATGTAAGACTCAAACAAGGCGACTCTGTCTCTATGCGCAGTAAATACATCGAGTATAATGGTAAAACAAAGTTTGCCTATGCCGCTGGTGACGTATTTCTAAAAAAGGATACGACCACCGTCACTACAGATACAATGTATTTTAACCGTACCACACAGCAGGCTTATTACAGAACTGGTGGTGTTGTAACCTCTCCTAATAGTAAGATTACAAGCCGTGTGGGGCGTTATTATATAGAGCAAGATAAAATCTCATTTATAAGTGATGTGGTGGTAAAAAACCCTGAGTACACTATAAACAGTGAGCAATTAGATTTTTATAGTGTGCCAGAACACGCTTATCTATACGGCCCAACAACGATTACAAGTAAGACTTCTAAGGTGTATTGTGAACGTGGGTTTTATGATACCGCAAATGATTATGGCTATTTTGTAAAAAACTCTCGTATAGATTATGATAACAGGCAAGTATATGGGGATAGCCTTTATTTTGATAGAAATCGCAATTTTGCCAGCGCTACTAATAATATAAAAGTACTTGACACGCTTAATAGAAGCCTAGTAAAAGGGCATTATGCAGAGGTTTATAGAGCCAAAGACTCCGTACTTATAACGCAAAGAGCCGTTGCTATTACTGTAGAAGATAATGACTCTGTATATGTACACGGAGATAAATTAATGCTAACTGGTAAGCCAGAGAATCGTATAATGCGTGCTTATAAAAACGTAAAGCTCTACAAGAGTAATATGAGTGGTAAGAGTGACTCACTACACAGTAACCAGCGCACAGGTCTTACACAGATGATATACAAGCCCATTTTATGGAGTGAAGAAAGCCAGATCACGGGTGATAGCATACACCTCATAAGCAATACAGAGACAGAAAAAATAGATTCGCTCAAAGTTTTTAATAATGCTTTTATCGCTCAAAAGGATACTATCTCTGGGTTTAACCAGATTAAGGGTCAAAAGCTGTATGGTTTTTTTGATGATAATAATGCGCTTAAGCAAGTAGACATTATAAACAATGCCGAGACCATAATGTATATGCGTGAAGATAATGGAGATCTCACCGGCATAGATAGAGGGAAATCTGCAAGAATTGAGATTACATTTTTTGAGAACACTATAGATGAGATTAATAAAATAAAGAGCCCTGGAGGTAATATTTTTCCTGAGTCTCAATTTCTAGAGGAGCCACAAACCTTTGAAGGGTTTAACTGGCGTGGCGATGAGCGGCTACTAAGCAAAGAAGATATTTTTAAAGGTGAGGCACCTTTTACACTTACAAAAATACAGGGAATACCTCTTCCAGAAATAGATGAAGGTTTCTTCAGCACACCAGATGATGGTGAGAAACCTCCACTTTCAGAAAACTCAGATATAAGTGAGGGCACGTTACAAAATAGAGAAGAAAATAAACCACAATACGGTACTAAATCTTCTGATGATAAAAGTACAAAACAAAGAGAGTCATTAATTGAACGTAATGAAAAAGCCGCTCAACATAGAGCTACTGCACCTACATCAATCCCCACTAAACCAAAAGTGATCCCAGTTATTAAAAAAAGTGGAAATAACTAAGGATACTTATAAATATCATATTCTTAATAAAAATAGATTTTACAAGATATTTGTTATAAATAAGGGTGATAAAATGTCAAAAACAAGCATTTTGACCTAATTTTCAGGTGCTTGGACGAAAAAATTTCTTTTTTAGATCTTACTCGCATACCTTGTTAGTATAAAGGTATAATTATGGGAAGATTATTACTTACACTCCTTCTTACTGCGCATATTACACTATCGGCTCAAAACTCTCAACTGTTTTTTTCTGATGTGTTAGACGTGCACCTACCTGCCTATCTTTTACAAGCCGAAGACGCGATTAGAAATTTAGAACAAGATAAAGTCAAAGTACTTTTTGATAATCTTGTCGAAGATAAAATCACAGGGTCTCTAATGGACAATTTTACGGTGACTAAACTTTCTAAAAAAGCGGTAGCACTTAATGAGTATACAAAACCAGTAATGCTACTCACCTACTCTAGCTGGCGTATAAATTGTAAAGGAGAACAAGCGGCTCTTAATGAACTAGCAGCCCAGTATGGAGATGACGTATCTATTATATTACTGCACTGGGGAAACAATAAGGAAGTAAAAAAACTAGCAAAAGGATATCATCGTAATATTGATGTGCTTTACGTAGATGACTCAGATAACAAGTACACACAGATTATTAAAAATCTTAAGCACTCCTTAGGTCTACCTCTTGCTTATACCATAACATCAGACAAGACAATTATTAATATAAAAAGAAGACTCTCAAATAAAATGGCAAAAGATGAAAAAGATGCCGCCCTTGAGAATTATGATCTTTATAAAAATTTACTCACAGAGCTTCTTTTTAAACAAGAAACATTGAGCGAGGCCCCCATCGTGATAAACAAATAATACCTTCATTATATCTTGAATATTAGAAAAAGCCTGACAGTAATACTTCTGTCAGGCTTTTCATTTACAACGATGTGTTGTTACATTATTATCTCCCTAAAGAGTATGCTCCTTGTTTAGGTATCTCTATATAATATTTCTTTCTTGAGCTGTTATTGAGCTTAGGCTCCCTCAACCAAGGATTATGTATTTTTAAAATCTTATAATTAATCCCAAAACGCTCAGCAAATTTTACAAAATCTGTGACTGCTGTATCAACTTCTACCTTGTATGTAGGCACAGCGGTATACAAGTCTTCTGTTCTATAATTAAATCCATACTTTTTTGGGTTATTAAGAATCTCTTTAAGCGCGATAATTCTAAAGACATATCTCCCAGTCTCTTCACCTAGAAGTAGGTCATAATAATCATTTACATTTTGCTCTTCAAAGCGACGTGAGACACCATAGTTACCTGCATTATATGCAGCAGCAGCAGCCGTCCAGTTTCCAAAACGTTCTTTAGATTTCTTTAAGTACTGGCAAGCAGCCCTGGTAGACTTCTCTATGTGGTAACGCTCATCTACATTGCTGTTTACTTCTAGACCGTACTCTTTACCCGTTTCTTTCATAATTTGCCAGAAACCTGTAGCTCTTGCAGGTGATACCGCCTGTGTAAGACCACTCTCAATAACTGCTAGGTATTTAAGATCATCTGGCACGCCCTCTTCTGCAAGTATAGGCTCTATGATAGGAAAGTATTTATGCGCTCTTTTAAAAAGCAACAGCGCATTAGACTGCCAGTAGGTATTTACCAGAAGTTCGCGATCCATACGTTCCTTAATGTCTGGATTTTGTACAGGCACTTCCTCTCCAGCAAAGTTGAGTCCATCTGGCATAGGGATGGCATATACATTATAGTCATTTATAAGCTTTTCGGTTTGTACTTTTTCATCTTGTACGGGTACTTGTTCTTCCTCTTGCTCTTGTGGAGCCTTTGCAGAGTTTATAACAAGACCGGCAACTGCGACTATCGCCACACCTGCAAAAATTTTCTTCATCATTATCATAGTCTTTTCAATTTTAAATCAATTTACTCATTTTCAATGAGTTTTGGCAAATGTTCATTAAACCATTTTGCTCGAGTTATCACCATTATGTGTGTTCCATCTTGAACCTCAATACAGTTCTTTATATACTTGACTGGAAACACCTTATCTGCCGTTCCGTGTATATGTATCGCATTTTCTGTAGGGGTTTCTTGATCCCAGCACACCATTTCTTTTACTGCCCACTTCATATATCTTCTATCATTCATAGATAGATATTTCTGGTACAAATCTACGCGGTTTTTTATGGTTTCTCCAAAGGCATATTTTGCAAGTTTATCAACATCTTCTATAAGACTCGCTGGAAGTGCTTTGTAGAGTTTTAGCTTTCGCGAAAGCTTCATTCTCCTGGGTAATTCATACTTACTTTTTACAGTGCTTACTAGTATGAGCTTGCGTACCTTGATATGCTTTGCCATCTCTTGTACGAGCACACCACCAAAGCTCACACCTAGCAACACAATATCATCGTGCTTTATAAACTGTGTCATACGGAGGGCATACTGTGACAGTGACTCGCCAGGTTCTGGCAGCTGCCACTCTAGTAAGTGCGTAGTGTAAGAAGCACTCGGTAAGCTTATGTTTTCAAATATAGAAGGATTTGCAGCCATACCAGGCATCAAATACACGTGTATCATCTTACTTAGGAATAAGGGTTTAACATAGAAGCTGTGGCCTATTTCGGGAATTTTTTGTAAATTTGCAACACTTTCTTATTAAGAAATTCATATGTTTTAAAAATATTCTCAAATACTAGCGCTTACAGCGCATAAAACTAAAGAGTGATTTCTTATTACGTGTTAATTATATTACAAATACTAAATATTTTTCAAAATTTATGGAGGCTACAACAGCAATTGAATTGACAGACAATGAGTTTCTAAGACAATTCGAAACTACCTTTGACGGAAAGCTTGCAAAAATGGAATATTCCTTACAAGAACGTAAGATCTTCCTCACTAAAATATTTATGCCAGAAGGCACAGAAGACCATATGAACGAGTTTATAGTAGCCGTTTTTAAGGAAGTAGCAGATAGAGAGATTAACCTCGTTCCTACAAGCCCAGAAATTGCAAAATTTATGCGCTCTAACCGCCGTAAGTACAAAAAGCTACTACCAGTAGGTATTAACATATAAATTGCTCTCAAAGCAATCAAAAACCACTCTATCGAGTGGTTTTTTTTATTTCTTATTACTAACAAGATTCTACAAGCTTTTCTACTTTTATCACCTATGGAAGAAAATAGTATAACCTACACGCACACTAATACATATACCACACTTAATGATGTAACCTCAAAGACTAAAAATGTATGGGTAACACTACACGGTATGGGGTATTTATCAAAATATTTTATCAAGTACTTTAAGGCTCTAGATACTACCGAAAATTATATCATAGCACCACAGGCGCCTAGTAAGTACTATCAAGATAAACGTTTTAAATACATAGGTGCAAGCTGGCTCACTAGAGAAAATATAGAAACCGAGAAGGAAAATCTCTTTGCCTATCTAGATGCAATGTGGAGCAAAGAACTTGAGAAAATAGGAAATCAAGAAGTACGCTTTATCTTTATGGGTTACTCGCAAGGAGTCTCTATACTCACCCGCTGGATGGCACACAGAGCGCTATCTTGTGATTATCTACTGCTACACTCTGGTGCGATACCTCAAGAACTCGAAGCAACAGACTTTAATTATTTACCACAAAGCACTACGGTAACTTATCTCTATGGAGATGAAGATGAGTATATCACAGAAGCCCGTAAGACAGAGCAACAGCTCAAAGGTTCGGCGTTGTTTAAAGAAAGGTTAAATGTGCAGGTGTTTAAAGGAAAGCACGAGGTGCACGTTCCGTTTATAAATGAGATAAGTACTAAACTTATGTAAGTACTGGTTATGAGTACGCTTTCGCGAAAGCGTAAACCCAAAAAAAAGCAACATAGACTGTTGCTTTTTTTTATGAATGATTATATCTCTAGTAACCTGTTATCTCAAACTCACTACGCCTGTTGAGCTGGTGCTCCTCTTCTGTACATCGTCCAGCTGGACAATCTACTACTGGCTGGCTGTTACCATAACCTTGATACTGTATGCGAGTAGGGTCTATTCCTTTTTCTACAAGATAATCAAAGGTCGCTTTTGCTCTGTTTTGTGATAACGGAACATTATATGCCTCTGGCCCACGGCTATCTGTATGAGATTGTATTTTCATTTTGATACGTTTATACTTTATAAGCTTTGCAGCAAGCTCATCGAGTACTACTTGAGAATCTTCTCTTATACTGTATAAATCAAAATCAAAGTAAATAGGAGCTACATCTATAAATAGCTTACCTTCTTTTTCTACCACTTGTGGCGACTGTGTGTCTGTGAGCAACTCAAAACGACTAGGATCCTTATCTTTAAGATCTTTTGCAAGATTCTTTTGTTTCATCATCGTGAGTTCTGACTCGGTAAATATGCGATTTACTTTAATCACATAAGGAGCCTCTTGCACGCCTCTTATCTGGAAGTCTAAGCTACCTTGCTCGTGGTTATCTCCAGAACCTATAAATGTATAATCATCTACAGTAAGTGGCACGGTAAAAGTGCCCGTAGCGGCTTGTGTCTTGCTGTAAATTTCTTTTCCTTGATATCCTATAATCTTTATAGTTGCATCACTTATTAACTCATTTGTCACAGCATCTCTTATTTCAAATCGTGAGTTAAACTTCCTAGTAATAAGCTCACCTGTCTGGACAAAACTATAAATATCATCATCTTTTCCACTTCTGCTTGTTGCAAAAAGACCTTCGTTTTGAGAGTAGTATGTGAGACTAAAGTCATCATAAGGCGAGTTTACAGGTGCGCCTAGATTAATAGGTTCTGTAAACCCTTTTACGGTAAGTGGGGCTACAAAGATGTCTAATAATCCCAGTCCTAATCTTCCGTCTGTAGCAAAGTATAAATCTCCACTGTCTGACACATAAGGAAATTGCTCTCTGTGAACTGTATTAATGGTAGGTCCTAAATTTACGGGTGTACCATAAGAGCCATCAAGGTGTACCGTGACATAATAAATATCATAACCACCTAGACCGCCATCCATATCTGAAGCAAAGTAAAGACGCTTACCATCTTTAGAAAGTGTAGGGTGCATATATGAAAATTGTTCTTTTACAAAAGGTAATCGCTCTGCCTCTCTCCAAACCTCATCTATGCGCACACTTTTATATAAGTGAACACGGTTAGTCCCTTCTTCATCAAAAATTCTTTTTGAATCACTTTTTTCATAAGCGCTACGTGAGATGTACATCTCATCACCTGCTGTGTTAAAGCTTATGTTACCATCGTGTAAAGAAGAATTTACACCTTGACCTAAACGGACGGCTTCACCAGCTAGTTCATTTTTATCATTAACTCGGACTCCATAAATATCGAGAAAAGGTCTTTGTGTAGACTTAAAACGTTTTGCAAATAAAGTTTTAAAAACCTCATCATTGATACGGTCTGAGGTAAAGAACACACTATCACCTACACGTACAGGTCCAAAATCATCTGCCTCTGAGCTTATGTTACTCTTTGTAGCATCAAATTTAGGATTACTGCTAGATAAGGCTTTGACTGTTTCTAGCGCTTTAGTTTTATCAAAATCTTCTCCTTTGTTTTTATAATAAGCTTCAAGGTAGTTTAATGCCTCTGCGCCCTCACCGGTGACCGTTAGTGCGTGGTACATTTTAAAATTAAATTCATTATCAAACGCTCTATCTTGATCATTAAAACGCTCATTTACAAGTTGATTAAGATATAAGGCTGCACTTTTATAATCTTGACCTAAGTAGTATGCATCTATTACTTTACTTAAGTTTTCTTTAGAGTTATTATCCTTAAGTGCTTGCTCATAATAATGTGCAGCTCCTATATAATCACCTCTCTTAAAGAACCGATCTCCTTTTTTAGATTGTGCAATGACTGTTGTACTCAGGCACAGTATTGCTAGTAGTAGGTATATATTTTTCATCTTAATAAAATCTAGGTGAGATGTATCTTTTCTGTAAGCCTAATATGTCAAAAGTGTATAACAATACAATCTCGTGACTCCCATTATTAAAGCTGTTAAGATCACTTACATTAAAATCGTAGCTATAACCTAATTTGAGATTGTTTGTGATATTAAAGCCGGCAAGAGCTGCGATAGCATCTTGATGTCTATATGAGACACCTAGCTCAAATTTATCATCATAAAGTGCGTTTACAGAGAGGTCAAAAGTAAGTGGTGCACCACTCACCCACTTTGCTACACCAGAAGGCTTGATCTTGAGCATATCTGTCACCTCATAAACATATCCAGCCATTAAGTAAGCAGTAGGATCCTTTTTATAAAGTACAGAGCTTCCTCCATCTTCAAATCTATTTTCTATTTTATAAGGAATCACACTAGGAGAACTTAAGCCTACGTAATAATTTTCTTTAAAGAGAAATACCCCAGCACCTATATTAAGAGATGTTGTCTGGCCATTTTGAAAGGCTTGGTCACTTGTAATATTTTGCCCCGTAAAATCAAGACTCTGGTTATCTACCCCTAGTTTTAACCCAAATGACAGATTAGTACTTTCTGCTACATTAATTCTGTAAGCAAAGTTTACATTAAAATTATTTGTAGTAAGTACATCTCCTATCTGGTCATTTACATAATTAACACCTATCTCTACACGCTCGTTGAGTGGGATGTTTGCAAAAACGTTTGCTGTGGTAGGAGCTCCTTCAAGACCTACCCATTGCGATCTGTATAGACTCCCTATGCGTATGAGTCCTGGCTCATTAATCATATATGCAGGGTTTACTATACCCTGATTGTACATATACTGCGTGTACTGTGGTTCTTGTTGTGCGAGCGTAGATAAACTACAAAATGCCGCTAGTATGAATAATCTAAATTTCATAATATGCTTTTTATTTTATCTACTTAAGTAAAAGTTACCGTCTATAGGTTCTGTCTCCGAGTCATTTGGATAAAGAATATAGAAATACACACCCGTAGGTAATTGATCTCCTAGTCCTGAGCCAGTGTTTGCACTTCCGTCAAAGGCTGGAGTATTTTTATTCCCTCTATACACAATGGTTCCATATCTATTAAAGATTTGAATATCAAAATTTGGATATAAATCTGGGTACGTTCCTAAGTCTAGAAAATCGTTTTGACCATCACCATTGTCAGACACGCCGTCAGATATCTCTTGCTGGCAGCTACCATCTGTAAGTGGTAAGATATCGGCTAGGTAAGAAACTCTTTCAGACTCACAACCATTTTCATCTATGGCAGCCACATAATACGTGACATTATTTTCTAGCAATGTGGATAATGGTAAGGGGGAGCCCGCTTCCGCGAAAGCGTACCAATTATAAACCGCCGCTCCAGTAACTAAAATATCTCCCAAAGTCTGATCATCATTAATACAAAACGTCTCTGGATTTGCTATCGAAGGTGCATCTATCGCCGTTATAGTAAAAGTGATAGTCGCATCATCATCACCACAGTTGTCATTTTCTACTAGGTACATATATGAAAACGTCCCAGGTTCAAAATCGCCTATAGAAAGTAGCCCATCCTCTATAGTAAGCGATGTATCTAGATTAATAAACTGTCCCGTTACATCTGCCCCATCGCTCAAAAAGTCAAAAAGCGAGAGTATATAATCACCAGGACAAATAAAGGTGTCTAGATCTTCTCCTGCATTTGCGATTCCGTTTACAGTGACATTTACCCAAGCAAAGGCCTCTGGACACACATCTGTAGCAGCAATGGTATAAATATAATCTCCATCTAGAGCGGTCATAGGGTCTATTATCGCTTCGCTTGAAGAAGAAACATAACCACCAGGACCCGTCCAAGTTCCTGTTGTATCTGGAGTACCAGAAAGTGATAAAAATAAATCAAGTGGCGCATCATCTTGACACAGTACAATACTTGAGGTAATACCCGGATCTTCTTGCTCAAAGACTGTAAAGTCTAATGTAGCTTGGGCATCACAACCATTTTCTGTAGTGGTCGCATATACAAAACTAAAATCCTGCTCACCATCTATCTCCGGAAAGAAAAAGAAGTTATCTACCACTTCACCTGTTACCGCATCTGTAAACTCACCTAGAGGTCCAGAATAAATAACCTCAACACCGTTTGTTTCTAGCAAAGAGATAAGACTCACAAATCCAGCCTCGTCACAAATAGTAAGACCAGCAGTATCTTCTCCAGGATAATTATTTTCAAAAAATGAAACTGTAACTGTTGCACTTAATGCTTCGCAAACACCGTTTGCTGGTGCCGTATATACATAGTTACCTTCGGCATTTATTGTAGGGTCAAAAATTGCTTCATTATCTGTAGTTATATATCCATCAGGACCTGTCCAAGTTCCCGTTGTAGCAGGAGTACCTTCTAAAAAGTCAAATAAGTTTACAACATCATCTACAGCACAGGTCTCATAAATTGCATCTACACCTGCACTTACACTTTCAAATATGGTAAACTCTAGTGTCGTAATATCTATACAACCGTCATCTGAAGTTGTCGTATAAGTAAAATTAAAAGTCGCTTGCCCATCTATCTCTGCATATAAAAATGGATTTGCAACTTCCTCGCCACTTACCGTATCTGTCCACACTCCTTGTGTTCCTTCATAAATAGTATCTGTACCATTTGTATCTAATAAATTGATAAGATTAATAGGAGACTCTGCATCTACATCACATATCTCTACGCCTGCGGTATCTTCTCCTGCATACAGAAACTCAAGTAGCGTTATACTTAATGTTGCCATATCTTCATCACAACTTTCATTGCTAGGCACGGTGTATACATAATCTCCTGCGGCATTAGTCGCTGGATCATAATTTGCTACATTATCTGTAGTAGTGTATCCATCTGGACCCATCCAAGTACCATTAGTATCTGGACTTCCTTCTAGTAGCGTAAAAAGATCTACCTCTTCACTGTTTCCGCAAATGTCTACCAGAGTATCATCTCCGGCTTCATATTGCTCATAAATAGTAAAGCTCAATGTAGCACTATCTGCACAGTCACTAGCGCTAGTTGTTGTGTTGTATACAAAATCAAAGGTTTGTGAACCTCCAGTAATTTCTGGAATGACAAAGTTATTATCTACCACAGTAGATGTTGCTGTGTCTGTCCATACACCATCTGGCCCTACATATACTGTTTGTACACCATCTGTCTCTAGTAAATCTGTAAGTGTAAGTGTTTCTTCATTCTCACAAAATTCAAGATCTGCAGTATCTTCTCCTGCATAGTTTGGGTTTGTAATGATTATGGTAATTTGAGTAGTTTGAGTATCACAGGGATGATCCTCATTAATTTCTGAAGAACAGCCGTCAGGTATTTCAAAAATTTGTTCTTCTATTGCCTCTGCATTATACTCCTCATCTACAGTAAACTCAAAAACATATATTCCAGCAGCTGTAAGAGGATCGAGGCTTGATAAATCTATAGTACCTTGACTTGTATACTCTGGATCTTCTGTCGTTGTAGCAATATCACCTGTGTTAGAAACTAATCCTAAATCTGAAGGTCCAGAAACCAATGTCCAGTTAGTGTAATCATTATTAGGATAATCATACAGCACTCCATTTTCTGTAGTAAAATCTACATAATCATATAGATTTAAACTTCCCAGCGTTTCATCTGTAGTACAAAATGTTGCTTCATTTTCGTTTTGACTAAAAGGCCTTACAGATTCATAAAATGTAAAACCTATGGTACTTGTCGCATCATTACAAACGGTAGACCTACTTTCTACAAAATATTGGTACTCGTAAGTTCGTGATCCAAACCTGGGGTTACTCATTACTAAATCTGCATAAACTTGAGCAAGATTAATTACAGAATCTGCTGGACCCGTGATTTGACCAGTAGGATCTGTCGCATCTAGCCATATTCCTTCTATATTTTCGTTTACTAAAAACTCATCTTCTAGTAAATCAATATCTCCATCATAATTACCAGCTATAAGTTCTGTATCACAGATATTAAATTGATTTGCAAATCCAGCAAAAGGTTCTCTTACCACAGATACTGTGACGGTTGTAGACTGCTCTGCATCACAAGGTGTTATACCTGGCACTGTATAAACTAGTTCAAATGTCTCTTCATCTACAAGCGGCGGACCCTCTTGATATGGAATATTTACATTAAGAAAACGATTACCAGATATAGATGCAAAATTAGGGCTCGACCCAGTATATGTCCAGACGCCATTACTATGCGGACTAGGATTAGAAAGCATAGTTTGAAACAAGTCAATCTCTGTAAATTGCATACACTCTGCTGGTGGTGCAGGCTGGCATACTTGTAGATTTATTGCCCCATCCATCGTGTTTGCAACAGTACCAGAATAAGGACCTAGTACTATATTAAATAAGTATTGCACATCTTCTGGACAGCCAGATGTACCGCTCAAAAATTCAAATTGATAGTCTGTATCTAGTTCTGAAGAGTTATCAAGATCCCATAAATAGAGATCACCAGTAACCACATCAAGTGCAAAATTAAAGTTTGGGTCAAACCACATACCATCTGCAGGAGTGATCGTTGTACCACTCAGCGCAGAGAACTCGTCATATAGATTTATGATTCCATCTGGAGTACCGTTGCTATCACCGTCTACAACAGTCATATCACAAACAGTAAAAGTCTCTGTGTCACCACATTGTGCAAATGTTGTTGTAGCTACGGTTACAAAAAAGATAAGAAACAGGTATAATTTCCCCATAATTAGACTGGTTTAGTGTCGCAAATATAGGTGAGACCTCTATAAAAAACTCGTTATAGTGCGTATTTATACAGTTGTACTACACTATTGTATGATTAATACTACAAAAAAGCCATACATTATCTTCTATAAATTAGATTTTGTGGTGATGCGTGTAATACCGCTTTCGCGAAAGCGCAAAAAAAAATCCCCTTAACTTTACGTTAAAGGGATTTTCATATATATAGTGTCTCAGTAAATTATTGATTTTTATTAAGCAAATATTTCACTTCTTCAAAAATCTATACTTCGACTACGCTTAGTAAATATTACTTAACTTCTTCGAAGTCTACGTCTTCTACATCACTAGCAGTATCTCCGCCAGCATCTGGTCCAGCTTGTGCATCTGGTCCTGGTTGCCCAGCAGCATCTGCTTGTGCTTTGTACATCTCTTCAGATGCAACTTTCCAAGCTTCGTTGATTTTATCTAGTGCTGGAGTAATCGCGTCTACAGACTTAGTCTCGTAAGCTGCTTTAAGCTCTGCAAGTGCATCTTCGATAGGCTTCTTCTTATCGTCAGATAATTTATCACCAAACTCAGTAAGTTGTTTTTCCGTTTGGAAAATCATACCATCTGCCTCGTTTATCTTATCTGCAGTTTCTTTTGCTTTTTTATCAGACTCTGCATTTGCTTCTGCCTCTGCTTTCATCTTTGCAATTTCTTCTTCAGATAGTCCAGAAGATGCCTCGATACGGATATCTTGAGATTTTCCAGTTGCTTTATCTACTGCACTTACTTTAATAATACCATTTGCATCAATATCAAAAGCTACCTCAATTTGTGGTACACCTCTTTGTGCTGGTGGGATATCAGTTAACTGGAAACGACCTATCGTTTTGTTATCTGCCGCCATAGGGCGCTCACCTTGTAGTACGTGTATATCTACACTAGGCTGATTATCTGCCGCTGTAGAGAATACTTGTGACTTCTTAGTAGGTATTGTAGTGTTTGCTTCTATAAGTTTTGTAAATACATTACCCATAGTCTCAATACCTAATGATAGTGGTGTTACGTCTAGTAGTAATACATCTTTTACATCTCCAGTAAGTACTCCTCCTTGTATTGCTGCTCCTACGGCAACAACCTCATCTGGGTTTACTCCTTTTGACGGTGCTTTACCAAAGAACTTCTCTACCGCTGCCTGTACTGCAGGGATACGAGTAGATCCTCCTACAAGAATAATCTCATCGATATCTCCTGTACTTAGCCCAGCAGATTTAAGTGCTGTCTGGCAAGGCTCTATTGTTCTTTTTACTAGGTCGTCTATTAACGCTTCAAATTTTGCACGGCTCAATGTACGTACTAAGTGCTTAGGCCCAGAAGCCGTTGCAGTTACATAAGGAAGGTTAATTTCTGTCTGTGTAGAAGAAGAAAGCTCAATCTTAGCCTTTTCTGCAGCTTCTTTAAGACGTTGTAAAGCCATTGGGTCTTTACGTAGGTCCATATCCTCATCTGCAATAAATTCTTCTGCTAGCCAGTTTATGATTTTTTGATCTACGTCATCACCACCTAAGTGTGTATCACCATCTGTAGATAATACTTCAAAAACGCCATCTCCTAGTTCTAGTATAGATACATCGTGTGTTCCTCCTCCAAAGTCAAAAACAACGATTTTTTGATCTGTATCTTTTTTATCAAGACCATAAGCAAGTGCTGCTGCTGTAGGCTCATTTATGATACGCTCTACTTTAAGACCTGCGATCTCTCCAGCTTCTTTTGTAGCCTGACGTTGAGAATCGTTAAAGTATGCTGGAACTGTAATTACAGCTCTTGTTACATCTTGTCCTAAGTAATCTTCTGCCGTTTTCTTCATTTTTTGAAGAGTCATTGCAGATAATTCTTGAGGTGTATATAAACGGCCATCTATGTCTACACGTGGTGTATCATTGTCACCTTTTACTACTTTATATGCTGCACGCTCTGCCTCTTTGCTAGATTCAGAAAACTTGTTACCCATAAAACGCTTTACAGAAGCGATAGTCTTTGTAGGGTTTGTTACAGCTTGTCTTTTTGCAGGGTCTCCTACTTTAATCTCACCACCTTCTACAAAGGCAATGACAGATGGAGTAGTTCTCTTACCTTCTGCATTAGGGATTACCGTAGGCTCGTTACCTTCCATTACAGCAACGCACGAGTTGGTAGTACCCAAGTCAATTCCTATTATTTTACTCATTATATATGTATTTAAGTGTTATTTAATTTTTTCAACACTCACAAATAGACAAGGAGTATGCCATCGGTCAAAGTATGACAAGGTGTCATTATTAAAAAATAAAGGTTTTAATTACGCTTTCGCGAAAGCGTAAAACCACATAGCACCACTCACTACTCTAATCAACCAACTATTAACCATCACAAAGCAAACATCTTACAAGCAACTACAAAAAGGGATTTCATATAATTTGAAATAATTTTAACGTAACTTTTGTTTAATAGTATTGTTGCAAGGTTAAACATAATGTATCTTTACATCAAACAACGAATATTATGGCAACTGTAAAGAAAACGACTAAAAAGACTACTGCCAAGAAGAAGACAGTAAATGCACAAGTGCTCATTACAGCATATATGGAGTATGTGCTAGAGCACGGAGAAGAACCAAAAACGATTTACAAGTTCTGTAAAGAGCACAATATAGAAGAAGCAGAGTTTTATAAATTCTTTGGCTCTTTTCAAAATCTTAAAGCAGGTATATGGAATGCTTTCCACACAAATACCGTAGGTGTGCTTCACAAAAACAGTGATTTTGAATTGTACACCAATAAAGATAAAATGCTCTCATACTTTTTTACAATGTTTGAGATGCTTACTGCAAACAGAAGTTATGTGCTTGTAGCACTAGACCAGCATAAAAATATGCTCAAGAATATGAGCCAGCTCAAGGAGTTGAGAGGTCACCTTACCTCTTTTGCAGCAGACCTTATAGAGGCTGGTAATGATGAGAAGAATTATAAGATTACAAAAAATCCTGTACGCCTTTTTAAAGAAGGAGCTTGGGTGCAGTTTTTATTCTTACTTAAATACTGGATGGAAGATAACTCTCCTGCCTTCGAAAAAACAGATGTGGCTATTGAAAAGTCTGTAAATGCAATTTTTGACATTTTTGAAACCACACCGCTAGAAAGCATTATAGACTTTGGAAAATTTTTATTCAAAGAAAATTTTACAATGGCAAAGTAGTACTATAAGTGCGCACGAGGTTTTACCTCAACTCAATAAAATAACAGCCCCTATGGGCATCATTATATGAAAACAATAGACCACATACCTACTAATAAACTCCAGAGAGCCTCAAAGCTTGTAAAGACTGGCGTAAAGGTGGGGGCAAATTATGCAAAATATTACGGTAAGAAGGTCGTTAACCCATCGCTCACAAAAGAGCAACTTAATGAAGATAATGCCGAAGATATTTATGATGGCTTAAAAAGTCTAAAAGGTAGCGCACTTAAGGTGGCGCAAATGCTTAGTATGGAGAAAAACATTATGCCTAAGGCATATGTAGAAAAGTTTTCTCTATCACAGTTTAGCGTTCCTCCCCTATCTCCACCCTTAGTGCGTAAAACCTTTAAAAAATATTTGGGTAAATACCCAGAAGATCTCTATGATACGTTTGCGGCTCAGAGTGTTAACGCGGCCAGTATAGGCCAAGTGCACCAAGCGACATTAAATGGGAAAAAACTTGCTGTGAAAATCCAATATCCAGGAGTCGCAGACAGTATCAGTAGTGATCTTGCCCTTGTAAAACCTATTGCAAAGAAGATGTTTAATCTTCAAGGTGAGGGTAAAGAAAAATTTTTTAAAGAGGTAGAAGATAAACTGCTAGAAGAGACAGATTACAATCTAGAGCTAGCACAAAGTATCGCAATGACAGAAGACTGTGCTACCATACCTAATCTTGTATTCCCAACTTACTATCCAGACCTATCTAGTGAGCGTATACTTACTATGGACTGGATGGATGGGGAACACTTAAGTGAGTTTGTGGCACATAATACAGATCAAGAAGCGGCAAATAAGCTGGGACAAGCGCTATGGGATTTTTATATGTACCAGATGCATATTTTAAAACGCATACACGCAGATCCTCACCCAGGTAACTTTATGGTAGATAAGGACCATAATCTTATTGCCATAGACTTTGGTTGTATTAAACACGTACCGCAAGACTTTTACATACCTTACTTTGACCTTGCAGAACCGTCAAATATAAATGACCCTAATATTTTTAAGCAAAAATTATACGAGTTAGAAATATTACGAGATGATGATGATGCAGAGACAGTAAAGTTCTTCTCGGCACTATTTCACGAGATGCTCAGCCTCTTCACACAGCCTATGCATCAAGAAGAATTTGATTTTAGAGATAGTACATTTTTTGATCAGATTGCCGTGCTAAGCGAGAAGTATAGTAAGGATACAGAAATACGTAAGATGAATGGTAACAGAGGTAGTAAACACTTCTTATATATAAACAGAACATTTTTTGGACTTTATAACTTGATGCACGATCTCAAAGCACAAATAAAGGTCAATAATTTTAAGAACTATGTACCCACAGACTCTGTGGCATAAAGGTTAATAATTGTGTTATTTTTTGTGACATGTTATTGGTTAGGTTGTTTTTTGAAAAGAGCGCTTTTAGTCGGGCGCTCTTTTTGTGTTTATACGTCATTCATACTATGCGTGCATACTAAAATTATTATAGACACTTTATCTAGCCCTTAAGATAAAGTATATTTACACGCTGGGAGTTTTTACGCTTTCGCGAAAGCGTAATTACCCTCAAACAATTTTCAAACACAGCTTATGTATAATTCCAAAATTACCGGACTAGGTAAATACGTCCCAGAAAATGTGGTGACAAATGATGATCTATCAAAACTGATGGATACTAATGATGAGTGGATACAAGAACGCACCGGAATAAAAGAGCGTAGACATATCAAAAAAGGAGATGGTAACTCTACCGCAAAGATGGGTGTAAAAGCTGCAACCATTGCTATAGAGCGTGCTGGACTTACTAATAAGGATATAGATATGATAGTCTTTGCGACACTCAGCCCAGACTATTACTTCCCTGGCTGTGGTGTGCAAGTACAGCACTTAATGGGTATGGAAACCGTCCCTGCGCTAGATGTAAGAAACCAGTGTTCTGGATTTATCTACGCACTTGCAACGGCAGACCAGTTTATAAAATCTGGTATGTATAAAAATGTACTGGTAATAGGATCTGAAAATCATAGTGGAGGTCTAGATTTTACCACTAGAGGACGTAGTGTTTCTGTAATATTTGGTGATGGTGCAGGTGCTGCAGTACTTTCTAGAGAAGAAGATACGACTAAAGGTGTATTATCATCTCACCTACACAGTGAGGGAGAGCACGCACTAGAACTATCTCTTAAAGGACCAAGCACAGAGCAATGGGTACCAGAACTTATAGAGACTAACCCACAAGAGGATATCCCTTACTACCCGTATATGAATGGGCAGTTTGTATTTAAAAATGCCGTGGTACGCTTTTCTGAAGTGATTATGGAAGGTTTACAGAAAAACAAACTTGATGTAACAGATATCGATATGCTTATACCGCATCAAGCTAACTTACGTATCTCGCAGTTTGTGCAGAAAAAGTTTAAGCTTAGTGATGATAAGGTGTATAATAACATCCAGAAGTACGGAAACACAACGGCTGCTTCTATCCCGATTGCCCTAACAGAAGCTTGGGAGAATGAAAAGATAAAAGAAGGAGATACTGTAGTGCTAGCTGCCTTTGGTAGTGGGTTTACTTGGGCCAGCTCTATTATAAAGTGGTAGTATAACCTCGTATTGAGATTTTAATAAAAAAAGTCCGCAGTAGTATGATACTACTGCGGACTTTCTTTTTGTGCTAGGTCTATAATTATTTCCAGCCTTTCTCTTTCACTAGGTTTGCAATGTGCATATAGTGATGCATACTGTGCCAGGCATATTGCCCTACATTTTGTTTCAAGTTATAGGTTTTATCACCTGCAGGGTGAATAAATGTTTTAGACAGTTGCTCATCTGTGAGCGTTCTTAATAATCGTACCAGTTTATAATGTACCACCTCAAGATGACGTAGTGACCACTCTACTGGCATACCTTCTAGATCTGGGAGTGCCGTCCACGCATTTTCATCGTAGGGTTTTATAACTGGGTTTTCTTCTGTGAGCGCCCATTTAAAACGCGTATAGCTGTTGTGATGACTATCTGCTAGATGATGTACTACTTGTCTCACGTTCCATCCTTCTGGTCTGTATGGCGTGTTTAACTGCTCATCACTCATCTCGCTTGTCATATCTCGTAACTGAGCTGGCATTACTTCTAGAATGTTAATCCACTCTGTAAGCTTCTCGTTTGAGATATCTGTGGGCATCGAATATTTTCCTATTGGGTATCTTAACTTTTCCATAGTCTCAAAAATAGAAAAGTCTCTGCGCCTTTACACATAATTGTTATCACACCTTATTAACAACCACGAGACTATGTGCTTACAGAACCTATAAAACAAAAAAAGGTCTGGCATAACACCAGACCTTTTAAAACTATATAATTGTACTCCTTACTTTACAGCAACAAGCTCTACATCAAATACGAGTGTAGCGTTAGGTGGTATTACACCACCAGCTCCTGCACTACCGTAAGCAAGATCTGAAGGGATTACTAAACGTGCTTTATCTCCTACATTTAATAAAGCGATACCTTCATCCCATCCTGGGATTACTTGACCTACTCCTAGTTGAAAATCTATAGGTTGGTTTCTTTTAAAAGAACTATCAAAAACAGTTCCGTCAGGAAGTGCTCCTTTATAGTGTACAGAAACTGTTTTACCTTTTTCTGCTTTTACACCATCTCCTTTTTGAATAATCTGGTAGCGTAGTCCGCTATCAGTAGTATCAAATCCTGTTGCTAGTGCTTCTATCTCTGCTGCTTGTGCTGCTCTCTCTTCTTCTATACGCTTAGCTCTAGATCCTTCAAAGGTTCTAAATGCTTCTACCGCGTTCCAAGCCTCTGCCTCTGCTCCTACACGTATGATTTCGATTTTTTCCATCTCATCACCTTGTGCTACGCTATTTACTACGTCTTGCCCTTCTACTACGTTTCCAAAAACAGTGTGCTTACCGTCTAACCAGTCTGTAGGGATGTGTGTTATAAAGAACTGAGTTCCATTTGTTCCTGGTCCAGCATTTGCCATAGATAATTTACCTGGAGCATCGTGCTTAAGATCTGGATGAATCTCATCGTCAAATTTGTATCCTCCATCACCAGTTCCAGTTCCCAGTGGGCAACCTCCTTGGATCATAAAATCAGGAATGACACGGTGAAATTTTAATCCGTCATAGTAAGGTGTTCCTTGAGGTTTTTGAGAGTTCTCTAGGTTTCCTTCTGCTAGGGCAACAAAGTTTCCTACTGTTCCAGGAGTTTTCTCGTGCTCAAGCTTAAGTGTTATTTCGCCCTTTGGCGTATGAATTTTTGCGTAAATACCGTCTTGCATTATCCTTGTTTTTAATGAGGTGCAAAGATACTATTTACCTTTGGGAAGGCAAATGAGCAGGTTTAAAAATATACTAAGTTTAATATAATCTTAGCACTTACCTTAAAGACTAGTACTCTTACAGTTACCTAGCAACCTCTATTACTTCAAGATTCTCGATGCGACCCTCGTGTACGGTAAACCTGAGCATTGTGCGCACTTTATGAAAACCGTGCTTCCCTATTGCACCCGGATTCATATGTAATAGTCCCAGTTTTTTATCTGGCATCACCTTTAAGATATGACTATGCCCGCATATAAACAGTTTAGGCGGTCGTGCATAAATTTCTTCCCTTATAGCAGGCGAGTATCTACCAGGGTAGCCTCCTATATGAGTAATTAATACTTCTACGCCTTCACATATAAAACGATTGTTAAGTGGGAATTCTTGTCGTGCTTCTGTGGTATCTATATTACCATAAACGGCGCGTAGCGGCTTTAATTTCTTAAGCGTGTCTGTTACTTTTAGATCACCTATATCACCTGCGTGCCAGACCTCGTCTGCCCATTTTACGTGGCCTAGAATGTGGTCATCTATATAACTATGTGTATCGCTAAGGAGGAGGATTTTTTTCATTTGAGTGCGCTTTCGCGAAAGCGTATATTTGCTACAAAAATACAACACGGTGCGCTATTTTATTAAGCTTTCTTATTTTGGAAAAAACTACCACGGCTGGCAGCGGCAACCTAATGCTGTTACCGTGCAAGAAACCATAGAAAAAGCACTGAGTACCATTTTAAGAAAACCTGTACTCATAATGGGTGCAGGACGTACAGATGCCGGGGTGCACGCTACGCAGATGTATGCCCACTTTGACTGGGATGATGATTTAAGTCTTGATAATAAATTAAAAAATCTCACCTATAAACTCAATAGGTTTTTGCCTCCAGACATTGCCATAGATCGCATTTTTAATGTGCGTGATGAGGCTCATACACGTTTTGACGCGACATCGAGATCTTATCTATATCGCATTGCAAAACGTAAAAATCCCTTTAGTACAGAACAAGCACACGCTATAGCATATGATATAGATCTAAGCCTTATGAATGAAGCAGCGGCAACGTTACTAGATTATTCAGATTTTGAATGTTTTTCTAAATCAAAGACAGAGGTCAACACGTATCTTTGTGATATTACTAGAGCGCAGTGGCTAGAAACCGAAGATGAGTACCACTTCCATATTACGGCAAATCGATTTTTGCGCAATATGGTACGTGCCATTGTAGGCACATTACTAGAGATAGGGCAAGGCAAAAAACCTGTCTCGTGGATACACGAAGTAGTAAAAGGAAAGAGTAGATCACAAGCAGGGTCTTCTGTACCTGGGCACGGCTTATATTTAACAGAGATTATATATCCAGAAACAATTTATATAAACAATGGGAGAGACTAAAGGAAAAGCTTTTGACACACAGTTGTTCAAACGATTACTTGCCTTTACGAAACCTTATCGTAGCAGGCTTTACATAGCCGCAGCGGGAGCGATTATCTTATCTGTTTGTGCAGCGCTACGCCCTTACTTTTTAAAGAACGCCATAGATCTAGGGATCTCACAACGCTCTGCCACAGACTTATTTTTTTACTTACGCCTTATGGCGGTTGTACTGGTAGGTGAGGTCGTTTTCCAGCTTATGTTTATCTACTTCTCAAACTGGATAGGCCAGCAGGTTATAAAAGATATACGTGTTAAACTCTTTGACCATATGCTTGGGTTCAAAATGCAATATTTTGACAAGTCTGCAGTGGGTCGTCTAGTGACTAGAGCTGTAGGTGATATAGAGACAATCTCTAGTATTTTCTCTCAAGGGCTGTTTATGATTATAGCAGACTTACTTAAAATGAGTGTCGTTTTAGGTTTTATGTTTTATGAGAGCTGGAGACTCACACTTATTGTACTTGCGGTATTCCCCATTATATTATATGCCACCCGCGTTTTTCAGCGGGCGATGAAGCTTGCCTTTGAAGAAGTGCGCACACAGGTTTCTAACCTCAACACCTTTGTACAAGAGCGTGTAACAGGTATGAAAATTGTACAAATTTTTAATAGAGAAGCCATAGAGCATAAAAAATTTAATGCTATAAATAACAAGCACAGAGATGCCTGGAATAAGACTGTGTGGTATAACTCTATTTTCTTTCCTATTGCAGAGATTTGCACAGCCGTAACTATAGGTCTTATTGTGTGGTATGGCGGTCTTAAAGCAGCACAAAGTGATATTGTAACGATAGGTTTAATTACTGCCTTTATAAGTTACATACAGATGCTTTTTACACCACTACGCCAGATAGCAGATAAGTTTAACACCTTACAAATGGGTATGGTGGCCGCAAATAGAGTATTTACCATACTAGATACAGAGTCTTCTATTACAAATACAGGTACTCTAGAATTAAACGATGTAAAAGGTGTTATAGATTTTAAGGATGTACACTTCTCGTATGTACCCGGTGAAGAAGTACTTAAAGGAATATCGCTAGAAGCTGCTGCTGGAGAAACCATTGCTATTGTAGGCTCTACTGGTGCAGGTAAATCTACCATTATCAATCTACTAAGTAGATTTTATGAGATAGATAGCGGGCAGATATTACTAGACGGCACAGATATAAAAGACATAAAGCTTACAGATTTACGTAAGGAAATTGCTGTGGTATTGCAAGATGTATTCTTATTTGCAGATACTATACTCAATAACATCACGCTACAAGACCCATCTATCACAGAAGAGGAAGTTATAGAAAGTGCTAAGGCTATAGGCGTACATAAATTTATATCTAGTCTACCAGATGGATACCACTATAACGTAAAAGAGCGTGGCTCTATGCTCTCTAGCGGCCAGCGACAGCTTATTGCTTTCTTAAGAGCTTATGTAAGTAATCCATCTATACTTGTGCTAGATGAGGCTACCTCATCTGTAGATTCACACAGTGAGCAGCTTATACAGAAAGCTATTAAGAAAATAACAAAAGGACGTACCTCTATCGTTATTGCACACCGTCTAGCGACCATCAAAAAGGCTGACCAAATTATCGTGATGGAGAAAGGAAAAATTATCGAGCAAGGCACACATAAAGAGCTACTTAAAAAGGAAAATGGTCATTACCGCAATCTCTATGAAGTACAGTTTATGCAGGCTGAGGCTAGTTAGACCGTCCTGAATAATGTTATTGTGAAGGATAACATATTACTTTGCAGTTACATCCCTGTCAAATGTCACAAGCGACACTTGCTCAGACTTACCTTTAAGAAGTTCATCTCCTACTTTTATCACTCTTGTGTTTCTAGGTAGTTTTTTAAGCAAATCTGCAAAGGCTTTAGACGCTAGCACATCTACACCTTTATCATTACACATTCCTTGTATACGCGCCGTTGTATTGAGTACGTCTCCAGAAAATGCAATGTCACGTTTTATTTTACCCAGCTCACCTACCATTACTTGACCATAGTGAAAACCTACCTTAAAATCTGGTAAGGCATTATAACGTTTATAATAGCGCACAGATTTTTTATAGATAATATTTTTCATACGGTAATAGCAACGTAGCGCATTTGCGTTTTTAACACCGTTTTTCATCTTCCAGGTGATAACTACCTCATCACCCACATACTGATACACTTCTCCCTTAGTTTGCATTACAGCAGGAGCGATATCATTAAAAAAATCTTTAAGAAAGTTAAAATACTCTTGCTCGCCTAGCTTTTCTGCAATGCGTGTTGCATCTCTTATATCTGCAAACATAAAGATGCGGGTTTCATTTTTTGGCAAGAAGTAACGCCCCATCAAGTAGTCTGGAAAAACGCCCGGCCCATACTTATCATTTATCATTAAAATTATGAGTGTGAGCAGTACGATAAACAACCATATTACAAAGTTCTTTATAAATATGTGCTCTGTATAAAACTGTAATACCCTATCTAAAAGCTCTTGACTACCTATGGCTAGACCTAGCGAGTCACTATAAAAATAATAAGCCCCTATGGTACCCACTACCATAGCAATCACAACATAGAGAAGGGTTATAAAAATAAGCGCCTTCCAGAAGGCATACTTACGTAGCCAGAGCTCCATTATATTTACCGTAAAAATACCGCCAAAAAGCCCAGCAACGATAGACACAAGTAAGTTAGCCTTAAACGACACCTCCATATCAAAATTAGACGTAAGCGCATTTGCAGAAACTAGTGTTGCATAATCATACAAGAAAATAATATTTGATATGAGCGTCCACGCAAGCAAGATCCATAGTGCTCTACGCACATAAAATATGATCTCATTTCTGGTCAACTCATTTCTAAAAATCTTCATACTGTAATATCTGGTATCAATATAGGTATACTCCTATCAGAAAGATGTACTTATTAAGAGAGATTTATGAGGTTTTAATAACGCTTTCGCGAAAGCGTACTTCTACTGCGGTCTATTTTTAATCATATCTGGAGTAATCTCCAGTATATCTTCAAGTCGCTTTACACTGTCTTGCTTTATAGAATCTTTGATTTTCTTTTGGCGTTCTTGTTCTTGTGCCATTTTCATAAATTTACCTATGAAATTGCTGTCGTCTATTTCTTTTTCACCGTTTTGATTCACCTCAATTGCGGACATAAAACCTAAAGCAACTATGGGTAAGCATAACACACAGGAAAAAACGGTAAATATTAAAAAGAAAAAAAGCGTCTTTACAAGCACACTAGCCATAGTGAGTTTAAACAATCTTTTAAGCACATAAATAGTATAAATAAGCATTAATAAAAATACTATTACACTTAGAATATTAAGTGCAGTAGGACTCCATATAAATGCAATTTGCATTACAACACTTATCATAGAAAAGTGACTATAGACATATAAATAGATTACAAAATGCTCTACGAGATTATATTTTTTATAATTCCAAAAGACTATTTTGGACATCACCGCAAAAAATGGAATTATCAAAAACATATATAGTGATTGATTTTCCATAAAAAGGGTGGCAATACTTTCTTGAAGCTCTAGCTGCGCTTGCGGCACAGACTCATCATAAACAAGCTTTTGTGCAGTCATATAATTATCCCAAAACCAACCTTTGAGTAAGTAATAATAAAAACTAGTAAATGTAATCGCTATTGCAAAGTAACTAAAGGCAGGAAGGTACTTCTTGCGCATCCCGTTTATGTAGCCACCTATTACATCCTCTGGTTGTCGAAACAGCGCTACAAATGTTTTTACAAAAGAATTTTCAAGATTAAAAAACCTGTCAAAGAAATCTTCTAACAAATTACGCCAGGTGAGTCTATTATAAATACGTTTACCACCGCAGTGTGAGCAAAAACGCTGGTCTAGGGCTATATACTCTGCACAGTTTATGCAGGTATCCTCTACTTTTAAAAGATTGTTTTGCTTCTTTAAAGCTTTTTTTTCTGCCCTGGAGAGTTTACTCATTTGATTGATTGATTTAGAATCACAATAATACTAAAATTACAAGTATGTTAAAGTCACTCTATACTATCTTGAGTTTTCTGTACTGGTATTAGCAAAGATTGTGGGGTAAGAGTTTTAAGCCTTAGGCTATCTTGCTTTATGCTATCTCTCTTTGCTCTTCTTGCATCGTGAGATTTCTTTACAGATTCTATAAGCGGGTCAAAAGAACCTGCTGTATACATTGCTGTACCTATAATGGCACTTAACAAAATGCTGAAAGGCACTATAATTAACAGAAAAATACCTGTTTTAAGAACCAGACTTTTGATACTTAAATTAAACACGCGATACAAGACATATGCTGTGTAAAAAAACGGTAATGTAGATACAAACAGGCTTACTATAATTTGCCCAGCAGCAGACCAGCCCGCAAGTATAAAAAGTACATTAGTTATAATTTGTGTTTGTGAGTATGCATAGAGATATATTACAATGTGCTCTATAAAATTTACCTCCTTATAATTCCAGAAAACAATTTTTGAAATCACTGCAAAAAATGGAATGTATAGAAAGCTTATAAAGGAGTTATAATCAAATATAAAATTTACAAGCTCCATCACGCCATCACCTCCATTAGATTGTGCACCGGCTTCTAGACCTGTAAAGAATCCATTAAACAGTCCATTTTCTGTATCTAAAAACCAATTTCTAAATAAGAAAATGTAAATACTCCCTATAGTAAGTGCCACTGCAAAGTAGCTAAAGGCAGACATATAGCGCTTTCGCAATCCACCTATATAACCATTTATGACATCTTCTGGCTTTGTAAAAAGGGCAATAAACGTTTTGAGAAAAACATTTTCTATATTGAGAAAACGCTCTGTAAAATCTTCTAGTAAGTTGCGTGTATTAAGCCTGTTGTGCATACGCTTTGCGCCACAATGAGAACAAAATCGCTGGTCTAAGTCTAATGGAGTACCACAGTTTTTACAACCCTCTGAGATTACAAGTAGCTCTCGCTTTTGTTTCTTAGGCGTTTGTGCTTTTGCCTTTTTAGGGAGCTTTTTAGACTTTTTATCTGCCATTGTTTACGTAAGTTCTGTCTCTAGTAGTATGCGTAAATCGTCTATCGTTTTATAGAGTACAAACTCTCCGTCCTTTATATAGCTTATTGCACCAGACTCCTCACTCACTACCAGTGCGAGCGCATCTGTCTTTTCTGTAATACCTACGGCAGCTCTGTGTCTAAGTCCAAAACGTAGTGGGATGTCACGCTCTTGTGTTACGGGTAATATGACTCTTGTAGCTGTAATTTTATTTTCTTCTATAATCATCGCCCCGTCGTGTAGGGTTGAATTTTTATAAAAAACACTTTCTATAATAGGTCTGTTTACTTCTATCTCCATCCTGTCTCCCGTATCTTTTACAAACTCTAGACTGGTATCTCTTCTTATGATAATAAGTGCTCCCGTTTTTGAAGCAGCCATATTCTCGCAAGCAGTGAGAACTGCATTAAGATCTAAAGCCAGTGTACCTTCCTTTTTAGAAAAATTAAAGTTTTTAAAAAGTCCTCCCTTAGTGAGGTTTGTACTACCTATAAGGAGCAAAAATTTACGTATCTCCTGCTGGAAAACAACTATAAGTGCAAACATCCCCACACCTATAAACTGCCCCAATATGGTACTAAGCATCTCCATCTTAAGCAAGACGGTAAGTTGCCAGATCAAGTAGATGACTACGATACCTATAAAAATGTTAATCGCAACCGTACCTTTTACCAGTCTATAGAGGTAAAACATTAAGATGGCTACGAGTAAAATATCGATACCGTCTAGGATGCGTAAATTTTCTAAGATTTCCAAAAATGTGAGATTTACGTAAAAATAGCAGAAATAGCCTAAGCACAAAATACTAAGCCATAAAAAGCGAGGATAATAATTACTCAATTATATGACATCAAGTTTAATAGTATGCCTACACTTACGTTTTCATTCTTAACGATCACTGCAATTAATAGTGGTTTTGAGTGCGCTTTCGCGAAAGCGTACCTAGTAACTCTCCCCTACTATTTCCACTTAATGTTGCAACCCATACTTGGTTTTTGCAGGGTTGCTTGTGGCTTGCTGTTAAAGATATTATCTAGTGCTTCTCTCAGATCTCTGCCGTTTACCGGGATGCCATTACCTGGCCTACTGTTATCTAGCTGCCCTCTATACACAAGACGATCATCTGGTCCAAAAACAAAGAAATCTGGTGTGCAGGCAGCATCATAGTTTTTTGCCACCTCTTGTGTCTCATCAAGTAGATACGGAAATGTAAAGCTATTTTTACGAGCATTTGCCCACATCATCTCTGGACCATCTTGCGGGTATGCTACAATGTCATTACTACTTATCGCCACAAAGCCAAAACCGAGCACACGATAATCGTTTGCGATGCGCACAATCTCATCTACCACGTGTACTACAAAGGGACAATGATTACATATAAACATCACCACTGTGCCGCGCTCACCCTTAATATCGTGATAACTGCAAAGCTGGTTTGTAACCGTATCAAGCAGTTGAAACTCTGGAGCCTTTGTACCTAGCGGTAACATATTAGATGGAGTAAGTGACATATAATTTCTTTTGTAATCTTAATAATTAACACCTGCACTATGTAGGTGTTCTCATACTGTATGATAAGACGCAACAATATGCTAGACGTTACGTATAATCATAGCTAAAATAAAAAAACCACCTTTTTCAAAAATGAAAAAGGTGGTTTACATTAATGTGTTGTGCTAGGCACTCTCACATTATTTAATCATCTCATAAGAGCGTTTTATAAAGCTAGTAAGCTCTTCACCCTTAAGTAGATTTTGAGATAGTTTTGCTAGGTCAAAAGACTGTGTGATTAGACGCTTTTTAGTCTCATCTGTATCTGCATTGAGTATTTCTGTCACCAGCTCGTGGTTACCATTTACTACTAGGTTGTACATCTCAGGCATATTACCAAACATATTCATACCTCCGCCACCACCGGCTTGTTGCATCTCCTTCATACGGCGCATAAACTCTGGCTGTGTGATGATAAATGGTGCAGCATTACTATCCATCGCTTCTACTTGTACCGTATAAGACGTGTTTGCAATAGCATCTGTAATAGCTGTTTTTACAGTCTCCTTCTCATCGTCAGAGAGTTTTGAGATTTGCTCTTCGTCCTTTTTGATAAGGTTATCTATATGATCACCATCTACACGTACAAAAGTTACATTTTCTTTGCTAGTCTCTAGCTTCTGGATTAAGTGAGATACAATAGGAGAATCTAGTAATAATACTTCATATCCTTTGTCTTTTGCGCTCTGTATGTATGAGTGCTGTGCATCTGTATCACTTGCATAAAGTACAACAGTCTTCCCGTCTTTATCTACTTGGTTTTCTTTGATTTTTGCTTCAAGCTCTTCCCAAGTAAAGAATGTATTATCTACTGTAGGGTATAGTGCAAACTTATCTGCCTTCTCAAAGAACTTATCTTCAGATAACATACCGTACTCTATAACGAGTTTGATGTCATTCCATTTCTTTTCAAAATCTTCTCTGTCGTTATTAAAGAGTGACTTAAGCTTATCTGCCACCTTACGAGATATGTAACCAGATATTTTCTTTACCGCTCCATCTGCCTGTAAGTAACTACGAGATACGTTAAGTGGGATATCTGGAGAGTCTATCACTCCACGTAGCATCGTTAAGAATTCTGGTACGATACCCTCTACGTTATCTGTAACAAAAACTTGGTTTTGATATAACTGTATGCGATCCTTCTGCATATTCATATCCTGCCCAAGTTTTGGGAAGTATAAGATACCTGTAAGGTTAAAAGGATAATCTACATTAAGGTGTATATTAAATAACGGCTCGTCAAAGTTTGCTGGATACAACTCCTGGTAGAAGTTTTTATAATCTTCTTCTTCAAGATCTGCTGGTTGCTTTGTCCAGGCTGGGTTAGGGTTGTTTATAATATTATCAACCTCTTGTGTAGGAGCTGGATCTTCTTCCTTTGCATCTTCAGGCTTAGGAAGCGTCTCTGTTTTCATACCAAACTTAATAGGCACTGGCATAAACTTGTTGTACTTAGAAAGCAGTCCCGCGATGCGTCCTTCTTCGAGAAACTCTGTACTATCTTCTGCGATGTGTAAGATAATCTCTGTACCGCGCTCTGTCTTATCTGCCGCTTCTAGTGTAAAGTTAGGACTACCATCACACGTCCAGTGTGCTGCTGGCTCATCTTTATGTGACTTTGTAATTATCTCCACCTTCTCTGCCACCATAAATGCCGAGTAAAAACCAAGACCAAAGTGCCCTATGATTCCTGTATCCTTTGCACCATCTTCATACTTGTTTAAAAACTCCTCTGCTCCAGAAAATGCAAGTTGGTTAATATACTTCTCAACCTCTTCTTGCGTCATACCAAGACCTTGATCTATAATATGAAGCTTCTTCCCTTCCTTGTCTATTTTTACTTCTATCTGAGGATTTCCATACTCAGCACTAGACTCACCTATAGAGGTAAGGTGTTTTAACTTAAGGGTTGCGTCTGTTGCGTTTGAGATAAGCTCACGTAAGAAAATCTCGTGATCACTATATAAGAACTTCTTAATAAGCGGAAAGATATTCTCTACCGATACATTAATTTTTCCTGTTGACATTGTATATATGTTTTAAAGTGTAAAATTTGAGTCTTGCTTAAAGCGAAAAAAGTACCACAATGCGATATGTGACAAACTGACATTTTACGACAGTACTTTATAGAGATCACTGTCTCCTAGCAATGGCTTTATGAAGTGATGGTGAGGTGGGTTATTACGCTTTCGCGAAAGCGTAATAAAAAGAAACCCCAGCATCATAATGATACTGGAGTTTATATATAAGTGTATGTTTATGCTATTATAAACTAGCAGATAAGTTTTGTAATGAAGGCTTTTTAATCGCTTCTATATTTGACACATCATAGCCAGAAAAACGCTTCATATAGCTACGTATACTTGTACCAAAGGCATCTTGAAAACCAGTAGCTCCACCAGAGCGTAAAAACTTCTTTACACTACCAGGCCCAGCAAGGTGTGCTGCAGCGAGTATACCAGACTCGGTAACGCGCACGCCAGAAATCCAGCGACCTTCATATCGTTTTATGTCACGGCGTAAGACCCATTTATTACGAGAGGCATTAAGCAAAAAGGCTTGCTCTTGCAATACAGGATTCTCTAGAAACTCAGAGCCATCTTGAATACCCAAAAGATCTAATGTAGATGCACCAAACTGGTACTTACCTAGATATCCAAATCTGTTTATAGTAAGGTAATCACCGCGAGATTCTTTAAAAGCAAGTGCTTCTTTAAAACCGGTATAATTTTTACCTGTAAGCGGCGTAGGGTTAAATACAAAAGGGGTTTGAACCGTCTCCTCCGGAAGAGGAACACTAAAGTCCATAGCTATACCATCTGTGGTATAGTGAGAAAAATCATATGTTTTTTCTGATTTGTTTGACACTATCAGAATACCTAACATAAGAGGCAATACAGTAACTTTTATCAAGTTCCTAACCATATAAATACATTTCGACAGCCAAGAAATTACTATTTAAATTTCTCTTAGGGTGCTGTCTGTTTCGGCGCGCAAAAATACAACCTTTAAAGATTACCAGAAAAACTTATTTTAATTTTTTGGCAAAACTTTATGAGTCACTGATTTTGTGACACTTATACTCACAAAATAAGTTCAACTATAACGTTTTAGCATATTTTAATGCAATTTAATACAAGTATAAAATTACTTAAAACGTCAATTGTTATTTACTACAACCCAAAAATAATTCAGAAAATACGACCAACTATAAGGTATAACACCATTTTAACATACGGGCATCTACCTGTTTTTGCACCTCTCTAAGCTCGGGTATAAAAAAACCCAAACACTAGGTTTGGGTTTATATAATTTTATGAGATGCCATCTTAACGATGGATCTTCTTGCTATTTATCCATCTTCTATATGCGGCGCTATTTGCATTGTGTTGCGATAGTGTCTTTGCAAACTTGTGATAGCCAAAATTTTCTACATCTGCCACAAAGTAGTAGTAGTTATGCTTTTCTGGGTTAAGAACCGCCTGTATTGCTGTTACGTCTGGCATAAATATAGGTCCTGGTGGTATCCCTCTATTTCTATACGTATTATAAGGAGAGTCTGTCTCTAGGTCTTTATAGAGTACACGTTTTATGACCATATCCCAGTCATTTTTAGTGCGCTTTACAGCATATATAACGGTAGGGTCTGCGTCTAGTTTTATTCCTTTTTTAAGTCTATTAAGGTATACGCCTGCTACTCGTGGTCGCTCATCTGTCTTTGCGGTTTCCTTCTGTACGATAGATGCAAGTGAGTACACCTCTGCCGGCGTTAGGTTTAATTTTTCGGCTTTTGCGAGTCTGGTTTTATTCCAGAATTTTTTGTGCTCACTAAGCATTCTCGCTCTAAAATCTTCGGCGCTAGTGTTCCAGAAGAATTCATAGCTGTTAGGAATATACATAGTAAGTGCCGTGTCCTTATTAAAATCGTGCTCACGTAAAAAGTTTACATCTAGCATTGCATTAATAAGTGAGGTACTGTCTGCCTCTATCTGTGTGGCGATACGGCCGGCCATATCCTCTAGGCGCTCTTGGTTATTAAAAGCCACCTTTACAGGCGCATTTTTAACACGAATGGTATTAATAATATCATTATTACTCATACCCTTCTTGATGATATAGTGACCCGGTTTTACGTTAGACACATATCCCTTTTTTTGAGCCACAGATGCAAATGCATCTACATCTTTAAGTAATGGCGTAAGCTCTGCCGTTACATCATTAAAATCTGCTCCCGTAGGGATGTATAAATGAGCGCGCTCATTATTAAACGCTGTGTTATCAGAAAAAATAGCGTCGTAAACCGTGTAGGCAAAAATACCGCCTACTACTACGCCCACTATCCCGATGATTAAAAGTATTCTCTTGATGTACATTTATAATATGTGTTGATATAATAATTCGTTTGTAAATGATTCTTCACCTGTGGTGAGGTCGCGCCTGCGTCTCCATTCTTTTTTTATGCCCACAAGCTCAAACCCTGCTTTTTCAAAAAGTGCTATGCTTGCTTTATTCTCATCTCCTATGTTTGCATATAACTGGTGCATATGGAGATGTGTCTTTGCATACTTTTTAAGTAAGGCTATCGCCTCACTGGCATATCCCTTGCGCTTTTCTGTTTCTGTTGCTATCACAACGCCCACTCCCGCACGTAAATTATGAGGGTCAAAGTCAAAGAGGTCTATAAGACCCAAAAAAGCTCCAGACGTTACATCACAAATAGCAAGACGCAACTGTCGCATCTCAAATATATCTTTGTGCGCATTTGCCAGGTATTCCTTAAGTACAAACTTTGAGTAGGGCGCTAGCGTCTCCCCTACAAACCAGAGTGCCTCATTATTTTCTATCTCATAAAGTGCCTCTAGATCTTCTAGTTCTAGCGCTCGTAAAGCCGTTCGTGTACCTCGTAGTGTTAACATTGCCACTCCCCTTTAAAAACAAAGGTCGCAGGACCTATAAGATATACATCTGTATAGCCCGTAGCTGTTTTTGTAAAAGACACCGCTAGTTTACCACCCTCTACATCCAGTTGTATATTATTTTTTGAAGTTACACCATTATTATGTGCTGCAATTGCCACGGCGGTAACTCCCGTACCACAGCTCAAGGTCTCATCTTCTACCCCACGCTCATAAGTGCGCACGGCAAAGTGACCATCTTCTAGCTCTTGCACAAAGTTTATATTACTTCCAGCCTCTCCATAAAGCGCTCCATAACGTATGGCTGCACCTTCTTCTTTTACCGCAACGGTTTTTACGTCACTCACCATTTTAATGTGATGTGGTGACCCGGTATCTAGAAAGCTATATTCTGGTGTTGTTTTAATTTCTGCAACATCTTGCATTTTAAGATGTACAATTCCATCCTTTACGGTGGCCTCGTGCATCCCATCTACCGCTTCAAAGGTAGCGTGGGCATCTATGAGTGATAACGCTTTCGCGAAAGCGACCAAACATCGCCCACCATTACCGCACATACTACTCTCATTACCATCTGCATTATAATACACCATTCTAAAATCTGCCGAAGGGTGACTTTCTAGCAGCATTAAACCATCTGCCCCTATGCCAAATTTACGGTCACAGAGTTGTGCAACAAGTTTGGTATCATCTTTGGGAAATATATCTAGACGGTTATCTATGATTACAAAATCATTACCGGTGCCTTGATATTTTGAAAAAGAAATTGTCATTTATGCTCAATATAAGCGACAAAAGTAGCAAATATCAAACTCCTTTTTGATGTTAAATGCCAGTTAAATAGAAACCGACAGAATACTAAATTTTTAATTTTAACGATTATTGATAAAATGCTAAGGACTATGAAAAAAATCGGAGGAACATTCTTAATCGCCTTACTAGCCGGCGCAATAACGCTAGGATCTTATAAATTATTTATAGAAGAGCCTACACAAGTAGTCTCAACCCCAGTACAGAGCCAAACCACCCCTGCCTATACCCCTGTAAATTATGAAGCACTTGCGGCAGCTGCCAGCGGTGTAGATTTTACAGAAGCGGCAGAGCGCACGGTAAATGGTGTGGTGCACGTAAAAAATGTACAAGTGTACAAGCAACCGCGTAATATGATGGAATATTTACGTGGTGGCGGACAAACTAATAAAGGCATTGTAGGTGCCGGTAGTGGTGTGATTATCTCTGGAGATGGATACATTATTACAAATAACCACGTGATAGATGGCGCCTCTGAGGTAGAGGTAACACTCAACAATAACAAAACCTTTATGGCAGAAGTGATAGGCAAAGATGCAAAGGCAGATATTGCCATCCTTAAAATAGATGCTGGTGAGGAGTTGCCTTATATCCCCTTTGGAGATAGTGATGCTACAAAGGTGGGAGAATGGGTACTTGCCGTAGGTAACCCTTTTAACCTTACCTCTACCGTTACCGCAGGTATAGTCTCTGCAAAGGCAAGAGATATAGATGAGCGTGATGCAAACTTCCAGTCTTTTATACAGACAGATGCGGCTATTAACCCTGGTAACAGTGGTGGAGCACTTGTAAATATTTTTGGTGAGCTGGTAGGGATTAACACGGCCATTACCTCACAAACGGGATCTTATGTAGGGTATGCCTTTGCCGTACCGTCTAACAATGCTCGTAAGATTATGGAAGACATTATGCAATATGGCTCTGTACAAAAAGGCATACTAGGTGTTACTGGAGGCACACTTAATGCTGCCATTGCAAAAGATCAAGACCTTAACACTACAGAAGGCTTTTATGTAGCCAGTGTAGAGTATGAGAGTGGTGCAGAGCAAGCAGGTATCACCACTGGTGATATTATCAAAAAACTTGATAATGTAAACGTGACCAAGTATTCTGACCTCTCTGGATACATTAATACCAAACGACCTAATGATATTATACAAGTAGAGATTTTACGTGATGATGAACTTATGACCTTACCCGTAAAACTAGTAAAGTCTGTCACTTTTGACATAGAGCGACTAGGGATACAGGTTAAAAATGCCTCCCCAAAAGACCTTGACAAGTACAAAGCCAAAAATGGTGTTGTGATAAGCGATAAGTTAGGGGAGTCTATGAAAAATTATGATATTGTAGGTCTTGTTATATCTGAAATAGATGATGTTATGGTAAACTCTATAGATGATGTAAAAGAAATATTTAAAAATAAAAGTGCAAACGAGCCTGTGAGTATTGTCTTTAATGACAGAAAAGGAGAGCGCAACCGCTTTATTTTTGACTAAGTCACAAGTGTTTTAAAACTTATAACCCTTTCAGTTTCTGGAGGGGTTATTTTTTTGTGGGAGAAATTCATTTACGAAAACGTTTGAGTAACAGACAGAAATGGCTACTTTTGCACAAAATTTGAAAAATTACGCTTTCGCGAAAGCGTACAAAAAAAAACAATGTAACGTTTAGTATCTTACTATGAGTCAATCAGAAACATACGAAAAAGAACTTTCCTTTCAAGCAGACCGCCGAAGAGCCACTGTAGAATTTATTAAAATAGCTAGCGACCTATGGTATGACAATGCTATAGAGCTTGTTTTATTTAGAAACCAAGTGATGGATCGCAACGTGAGTCAGATTTTAGACCTACACGAGTATGCAGGAGCCTTTGTAGGGAAGCCTATCTCTATATTTGATAGTGTAGAGATCGCGCAGGCTATAAAGCAACTAAACTTGCCACCATCTAAGCTAGATATAGGTAAGCTTACGTATGAGTACCACCTAGAAGAAAATGAAAACGCAACGAGCTTTATAGCACAACGCCTTAAACCTGCACAGCAGGCAGCGCCTATTGAGCCTAAGGATGTGGTGCTTTACGGTTTTGGCCGTATAGGGCGTCTTGTAGCGAGAGAGCTTATGACACGCACGGGTAAAGGTAGCCAGTTACGCCTAAGAGCTGTGGTAACAAGAGGTAAGATAGATGCCGGTATACTTGAGAAAAGAGCAGGTCTTCTTAAAAGTGACTCTGTACACGGTGACTTTACAGGTACCGTCTCTGTAGATGTAGAGAATCAAGCCCTCATTATAAACGGTACTACGGTAAATATTATAAGTGCAAATGCACCAGAAGATATAGACTATACCGCTTATGGTATAAAAGATGCCCTTGTGATAGATAACACGGGTGCCTTTAGAGATAAAGAGCAACTAAGCAGGCACCTAGTAAGTAAGGGTGTGGCAAAGGTATTACTTACCGCTCCTGGTAAAGGAATCCCAAACATTGTGCACGGTGTAAACCACCAAGAGCACAACCCAGATGAGGTGCAAATCTTTAGTGCAGCATCTTGTACTACAAATGCAATTACACCTATTCTTAAAGCTATAGATGACACCCTAGGTGTACAAACAGGTCACCTAGAGACTATACACGCATATACAAACGACCAGAATCTGGTAGATAATATGCACAGTAAGTACCGCCGTGGTAGAGCCGCTGCTCTTAATATGGTGATTACAGAAACTGGTGCAGGTGCGGCAGTGAGTAAGGCGTTACCACATTTTGAAGGGAAGCTTACCTCAAACGCGATACGTGTACCCGTGCCTAACGGATCTCTAGCAATACTTAACCTAGAGCTTACAAAAGAGACAAGCATAGAAGGAATAAATACACTTCTTAAAAAGTATGCACTAGAGGGTGAGCTTGTAGAGCAAATTAAGTACTCTATAGATAATGAGCTTGTGTCTAGCGACATTATAGGCTCATCTGCTCCTAGTATTTATGACAGTAATGCCACTATCGTACGTAAGGATGGTAAAAATGTACTTCTTTACATCTGGTATGATAACGAGTACGGATACAGCCACCAGGTGATACGCCTTGCAAAATACATTTCTAAAGTACGTAGGTTTACGTATTACTAGAATGAGACGTTCTTCCATTAAGTATGTGATTGTAACATACTTTTTAAGTAAAGCCATCTTTATAAGATGGCTTTACTGTTTTTAAGAAGTGAGATATGTGTTTAAGTAGATTGTGTAGCTAGTTTGTTTTTTTTACGCTTTCGCGAAAGAAAATAAAAGATGTAATGCGAGTAAACCTGCTAGTAATTGTGATAGCCAACTGTGAGAGTTGTGTTAATAAGTTAAAACATTCGTTTATACGCTGAAAATCGAGATTGGTAAAAAATCACCGAAACATTCGTTTATACAACCATTACGGGTATGATAACTTATATGTTTTTAATAACTTGCGTTTATATATACGTGGCGGCTGATTGCCCAAGGACTCGCAGTTCACGGTAAAATAAGCTACACAAAAGGCAGTTGCATACTTGGTGATTACCGCAATCGTATGGCTACGCTTCAAAATAGGTTTAAGAGCGATTGTAAGAGCTATAATCAAGGATCTGGTACAGATGGATCATAGAGCAAATCTGCTAGGATTTTAAAGCTCCCACCCTACTCAATCAGCCGCCACCTTGTGCCTTCCTCTCGGTCGTTCCTTCCTCGTCGGAGGCAGGACTCAAAAATGCCTAGGGCATACATCCTAAGAATAGAAAGCTCACACGTAGTTGCAAGAGTGCATTCCTCTCGGTCGTCCCTCTCTCGTCGGATGCAAGAACTATTACATAACGCGAATGTGTGCCTTCCTCTCGCTACGCTCGTCGGAGGCAAGTTTGAAAGCTCTATGCGCGGCGTACAAATCCAAAATTCATTGTATATTTAGTCCAAACAAATCAAGACCACAAAGTAAAGCAAACCAGCAAAATGCCGCACTCGCTTTATGTAGTGGCCTGTTAGCTACAATTTGAGAAACGACAAACTTTTGATATTAGATTTAGATGGAGTTTTAATAACAAACCCAAGTTGGAAAGCCGACCGAATTCACTCGGACGGATATTCTGAATTTAATGAAACTTGTGTTGAAAACTTGAACCGACTTCTCACCCTTGTGGAATTTGACATTTGGTTGAGTTCAACTCGACGAACTATGAAAACTCTGACTGAATTTAACCTGATTTTTAAAAATCGTGGAATAGAAAAACAAATCGCTGGATTTTTACCTGAATACGCTGATTGTAGAAACCGAAAAGAAGAAATCCTGAAATTTATAACGGAATTTAAAACGTCTGACTTTCTAATTATTGATGATGACAAATCATTAAACGGGTTGGAAATCGGAATAAAAGAAAGCCTGATTCTGACCGAATTAACAAAAGGATTTAATTCCGAAAAGTTGAAAGAAGCAACTGAAAAAATAAAAAACTGTAGCTAACAATGTATAAAAATAATGCTAAATTAGTTGCTTAATCAAGAGTTCGTGCACTTTTGTTACGTCTGATTTTCCTTCGGAAAATCCTCGCACACAAAACCGCACTATTCTTATACTAGACCGTGGCGGCTGATTGCCCAAGGACTCGCAGTTCACGGTAAAATAAGCTACACAAAAGGCAGTTGCATACTTGGTGATTACCGCAATCGTATGGCTACGCTTCAAAATAGGTTTAAGAGCGATTGTAAGAGCAATAATCAAGGATCTGGCACAGATGGATCATAGAGCAAACCCGCTAGGATTTTAAAGCTCCCACCCTACTCAATCAGCCGCCACAGGCCACTACTCAAAAATGCCTAGGGCATACATCTTAAGTATAGAAAGCTCACACATAGTTGCAACCAGCCACAACTATTACATAACGCGAATTTATGCCTTCCTCTCGCTACGCTCGTCGGAGGCAGGTTTGAAAGCTCTATGCGCGGCGCACAAATCCAAAATTCATTGTATATTTATTCCAAACAAATCAAGACCACAAAGTAAAGCAAACCAGCAAAATGCCGCACTCGCTTTATGTAGTGGCCTGTTGTAACACATTTTGATGAACCGTCAAGAATTCAATAAATATTGGAACACAAACTACCCCGAAGCCAACCCAATTGGACACGAACTGAAAGGTATTTATCCAAAAAGATGGTTCCGAATTCATAATTTACCCAAGTCGAAACGTTATGCGGAAACAGAAGCTGAATATCAAATAATTTTGGACAGACAAAACCAATTGATTTCAGATTTAGTTGGAGAAAATTCGGAAATCATAATTGCGTCTGGACAATACGAAATGGAATTGACGGACGAAATCTCAACTGAATTATCCGATTACGGAAAATTTGAAAAATGCAAAACCATTGAGCTTCATAAAATTTATCCTGAAGAATATGAAGAAGACTTTTTTTATGATGTTTATTTCAGACCTGCTATTTGGACACGGGATTCTCAAAACAAACTGTTGAAAAATATAGCCGATGACGAATTTCGAGCGATGTTTATTTCAAATAAAGAGAACTGTATTCTTGCACCTTATGATGGCGGAATGGACATCATTGTTGAGTCTCAAGAAAAAAGAGACGAACTAAAAGTAAAATATAAAGATTGGCTATCTACAAGAGAGGACGGTATGTAAAAAGTAAAGCTAAATATCCTGTTGATAACTAAAAACATCTATTGTTTCATATTCAGTTAGTTATGAATAAATTTGCTTTATCGAAACGATTCTATTCATAATCGCATTTTTAACTTTTGCCAAAGAGGTTTTTCTTTTTGTCAAAGGCAAAGAGGTCGTTTCCCTTTTTAAAAAATCCTATTCGTGTTGATAACTCCGTTTTGAAGAGTAGGTAAATTTTCGTACAAATACATTTTTAAAAACATAATCATCTGAAATAGAGTTTGTTAAAATTCTGTGTGCGATTAAAACCCCAAATTAACTTTACATAGTTATAAACACGAAAACTTAGCGTTCGTATTGAAAAAAAACGTGTTACAACAAAACCTATAAACAATACGGGCTTTGGGCTTAAACGAAAGGTTTGCGTATTTTTAGAATGTCGCGAAATCTTTGGGATTTCGCTTTGACAGAAAAAAGAAAAAACAAAACCAAAAGATTTCGCTATGTGCGTGGCGGAAAGTAAACGCTAGTTTGCTCACGTACTGTTCATAGCTCAACCGTTGTAGCACATTAAACCAAACATTAAATGATAGGAATTGGATTAAGAGTTTATTCTAACAAGAAAATATTTTATGCTATTATCGAAGAAACGGCTGATAGTTATAATTTTCTTACAATAGACATAATAAACGTTCCACTTGCAATGGAAGAACCAGAACGGCTGAATTATATTAGAAACACAATTATTGATATAATCGCTGAATACGGAATTGACAATGCACTTGTTCGTGTAAAGGAGTCTTTATATAATGTTGGCAAAAGAGATATAGAAAGGTTTTACATAGAGGGCGTTTTATTAGAATCTTTGGCTGGTAGCTCTATAAGTAAATATAAGTTAGGGCAAATTGCTACTATTGCAATGCTATTAGATATTGAAAGAAAAAACTTTAAAAAGTTTGCTGACAACGAATTAAAGTTTGAAGATATACCTGACGGTATAGATTGGTCTTCTTTATCAAAAGAAGAGAGAGAAAGTATTTTAGCTTGTCACGCATCATTAAAATTATAATATAGATGTCAACATTAATTACAGAAGCAAAATTAAATTTCAAGATTGGAAAAAAGATTGGAAAAGGTGGAGAAGGTGAAGTATATGAAGCAGAAGACCACCAATTGAATGCAATACTTGCAGTTAAAAAAGTAGCTCATTCAAAATTTAAGGATGAGTCTCTTTTTTTCGAAGAATCTAAAAAACTTTATTTAACTCGTCATAGAAACGTTGTGGAAGTAAATTATGGTTGTAAAGATGATGACCATATTTATTTAGCAATGCCTTTTTATCAAAACGGTTCATTAAAAGGTATATGCGACAAAAGGTTTTTAAATTCGAGAGAAATTATAAGATATGGTTTACAGTTTCTTTCAGGATTACACCATATTCACTCAAAAGGACTTATTCACTTTGATGTAAAACTTGAAAATATATTAATATCAAACTCAAATCAAGCTTTAATATCTGATTTTGGTCTTGCTCAACACACAGGTAGCTATGGATTTTCTAAAGTATTTGGAACAACTCAAGTATATGCACCACCAGAACTTTTTGACCAAGCAGAGCATAATTTAAAATTTGATATATATCAAGCTGGTATTACTCTATTACGTATGTGTATTGGAGATAAAGTATTTGTAAATCAAATAAATGAGGCTTTTATTAAAAGGAATGTTAAGGCTGATGCTCATTTTATTGAAAGGCTGAAAAATGGACAATTTCCTGACAGGAGTTTTCATTTTCCGCATATTCCAAAACCTTTGAGAAAAGTTATAGCGAATGCATTACATCCAGACCCTAATCAACGATATGATACGGTTTTAGAGATGCAAAATGATTTGGCTAAAATAAAAGATAGTAATGATTGGTTGTTTACCACTGATTTTAAAGGAAACGATACTTGGACTGATGGCAACAGAGAAATAAATGCTAACTTTGATGGAACAAATTGGTCTGTTAAAAGTATCAAGAACAAAAGACAAAAAAAGGACTTTTGTCAAGCCAAACTAAATAATTCTGAAAAAAATTCGTTACTTTATAAAGCGTTTATGTCAAAATGGTAATGTCAAAAAAGAAATCTACATATAATAAAAAAAGTAGAAACGATATTTCTAATCCTCATCATTATTCAAGTCATAATGAGCTATTACGTTCTGCAAATGTGAAAACATACAGCGGTAATTATGAAATAAATAAGCTTGATAACGGACGAATAATGGTACATACGAAGAAAAAATAACGTGCTACAACAACATATATAAAAAATAGCGGTTTAGGTGCAAATCTAAACCGTTTTTGTATTTAATTAAGTATATTAATTTCCGAAAAGTTTGTCTAACAAATCCGCTACTTTTCATATATAAGACCGTGGCGGCTGATTGCCCAGGGGCTCGCAGTTCACGATAAAATAAGCTTCACAAAAAGTAGTTGCACACTTGGTAATTACCGCAATCGTATGGCTACGCTTCAAAATCGGTTTAAGAGCGATTGTAAGAGCTATAATCAAGGATCTGGCACAAGATGGGTCATAGAGCAAATCTGCTAAGATTTTAAAGCTCCCACCCTACTCAATCAGCCGCCACCTTGTGCCTTCCTCTCGGTCGTTCCTCTCTCGTCGGAGGCAGGACTCAAAAATGCCTAGGGCATACATCTTAAGTATAGAAAGCTCACACGTAGTTGCAAGTGTGCATTCCTCTCGTTCGTCCCTCACTCGTCGGATGCAAGAACTATTAAATAACGCGAATTTATGCCTTCCTCTTGCTACGCTCGTCGGAGGCAGGTTTGAAAGCTCTATGCGCGGCGCACAAATCCAAAATTCATTGTATATTTAGTCCAAACAAATCAAGACCACAATACAAAGCAAACCAGCAAAATGCCGCACTCGCTTTATGTAGTGGCCTGTTGTAACACATTATGAAAAACATACTATTAACATTTATAATTTCACTCTCGATTTTCAGTTGTAAAAAAGAAATCAACTTTGAAGATGACAAAGAGCTTTGTGGAATTTTAGCAGAAATGATTCAAAGTGACCAAAGAATTAGAAATTTGCCAGAATTGACTGACCCCTTTTTTGAAATTTTAGATTCTATCAGAACAGCGAATGATTTGACTCGAGAAGTCTATTCGAACTTGAGTAAAGAGGAACAATTAAATTGGGGGAAAATAGCGAGAGAAATAGCCGAAAAGCAACCAAAAGGTTCAAAGAAAGTAAGAGATTCTCTTTGGAATATTCAAGAAGAAATTGATATAAAGAACACTAAATTATTAATTGAAATTACTAAGAAAAGAGGTTGGGTTAGTAAAGATGGTCTTGGATGTACTGAATACATATCACCAATGATAATTTTTAGACACGCACCAGAGGAATTTTGGGAAGAAATAAGACCTCTGATTAAAAAAGAATATGAAGAAGGAAAAATGAATAGCGCAACCTTTGGATCTATAGAAAATCACTTAGATGGTCGACCACTTTTGGATTTAGAAAATAAGATAAACAATATGGAAATTAAAGTGGAATAAAATAACGTGTTACAACAACGTGTATAATTAATTGCTTTGGTCGTTGCCTACTTGGAAAATTCCTTCGGAATTTTCTCGAGTTCGTTTTTGTTTACTAAATTAGTTGCTCAAACACGCAACTAACCATACACAAGACCGTGGCGGCTGATTGCCCAGGGGCTCGCAGTTCACGATAAAATAAGCTACACAAAAGGCAGTTGCATACTTGGCTATTACCGCAATCGTATGGCTACGCTTCAAAATTGGTTTAAAAGCGATTGTAAGAGCTATAATCAAGGATCTGGCACAAGATGGGTCATAGAGCAAATCTGCTAGGATTTTAAAGCTCCCACCCTACTCAATCAGCCGCCACCTTGTGCCTTCCTCTCGGTCGTTCCTTCCTCGTCGGAGGCAGGACTCAAAAATGCCTAGGGCATACATCTTAAGTATAGAAAGCTCACACGTAGTTGCAAGTGTGCATTCCTCTCGCTCGTTCCTTCCTCGTCGGATGCAAGAACTATTACATAACGCGAATGTGTGCCTTCCTCTCGCTACGCTCGTCGGAGGCAGGTTTGAAAGCTCTATGCGCGGCGCACAAATCCAAAATTCATTGTATATTTAGATCAAACAAATCAAGACCACAAAGTAAAGCAAACCAGCAAAATGCCGCACTCGCTTTATGTAGTGGCCTGTTACCACACATATGAAAAAAAACCTACTGCTTTTATTAATGTTTTCGTTTCTAATAAACGGATGTTCTTCTTTGAAAAGATTAAAAACAGTAACTCAAGGAAAGATTGTTCAGCAGAATTACATAAAAGAAATTCCATTTGAATTTATTGACAACCAAATAATTCTTCAAGTAGAAATTAATGGTAAATTCTATCCATTCATATTTGATACAGGAAATGATTTAACAAGTATAGATTTAACATTATTAGAAGAAGTTGATTACAATTCGAATAAGGTGAAAAATGAAATAACTGATGCTGCTAAAAAAACAAGAATTAACGAATATATATCAATCAAAAAGCTTAAAATAGGAGAAATTGAATTTGAAAATATTGGAGCTCAAACAACAGATTTTTCACATTTTAAACAGGTTAATGCTTGTAATCACTACGTTGGTTTAATTGGAAGTAATTTAATGCGAAAAGCAAAATGGCAAATAGATTATCAAACTAAAACACTAAAAATAACTGATGATTTTAAAAAACTGAATATTAATAAAGAAGCAACAAGGTTTAAAACTAATTCTGGGAATTATGGAAGTGCAGATATTAAAATATTATTAAATGGAATTGAAGATGAATATACCTTTGATACAGGTTCAAGTAGTTTTATAAGTGCTGACAAATTACTTTTTGATAAGATTAACTCAAAAAAGCTAATTCAACATACAACAAGAACAGGTATAAATTCATTTACAGCTCACGGATTTACAACAGGAACTAACTATAAATCCATAATTAACAATATAAAATTAGAAAATATTGAGTTAACAGACCAAATAGTGAATTTTGAAAAAGGTCAATCTAAACTTTTAGGAAACGAATTTTTAAAACACTACTTGGTTACTTTAGATTGGGATGAAGAATATTTTTATTTAGACAAAAAATTAGATTTCGAAAAAGCTGAAATCAATCAATATCAAATAATTTTCTACCCTAATTATTTAACAAATAAAATTCAAATTTATGGTTATTGGAATGATAGCAAATTAGAGGAAACTGTTGAATTAGGTTCTGAAATTATATCACTAAATGGTATTGACATTTCAGATTTGAAAACTTCGGAATTATGTGATTTTTGGTATAATAGAAAAGAAGAATTTATGACGAACACCATAAATGCAAAAGTATTGGAAAATGGGAAAATCAAAAACATACAACTGAAAATAAAACAACTACTACCAAAATAATACGTGTGGTAACAACGTGTATAATTAATTGCTTTGGCAAGTGTCTATTTGAAAAATTCCTTCGGAATTTACTCTGGTTCGTTTTAGTTTACTAACTTAGTTGCTTAACCACGCAACTAACCATACACAATCACGTGGCGGCTGATTGCCCAAGGGCTAGCAGTTCACGATAAAATAAGCTACACAAAAGACAGTTGCACACTTGGTGATTACCGCAATCGTATGGCTACGCTTCAAAATTGGTATTAGAGCGATTGTAAGAGCTATAATCAAGGATCTGGTACAGATAGATCATAGAGCAAACCTGCTAGGATTTTAATACTCCCACCCTACTCAAGCAGCCGCCACCTTTGCCTTCCTCTCGGTCGTTCCTCTCTCGTCGGATGCAAGAACTATTACATATAGCTCATTTATGCCTTCCTCTCGCTACGCTCGTCGGAGGCAGGTTTGAAAGCTCTATGCGCGGCGCACAAATCCAAAATTCATTGTATATTTAGTCCAAACAAATCAAGACCACAAAGTAAAGCAAACCAGCAAGGCTTGTACTGAGCTTGTCGAAGTATGCCGCACTAGCTTTATGTAGTGGCCTGTTACCACACATTTGAAAAAAATTCTGTACATATTGACAATTTTAGTTTTTGGAGTCACTTATGCTCAAGAAACAAAAACTTCTGATTGTAGTTTGCAAGTGGAAAATAAAGTATGGAAAAGGGAATTTGAAAAAGCGGAATCGAAATCTGAACGGATTGAATTGATAAAAGCTAAAATAAAAGCTGACTCAATTTACAAACAATCTGACATCAAAATAAAAACTGCTCATTCACCGACAATAATAAATGAACACGAAAACCAATACGGAACTGAATGCGGATGTAAAATTTTATTTGTTTTACACTATAAAAATCGGAGAGCGATAATTGTGAACCTGAATGAAAAACCTGAATTGAGTGTTGTAATTGACAAATTGAACTCTGAAAATGTAGCGCAAATTTGGTCTGAATTTAAAGAAGAAATTGCTGGAACTGTTTATGGAGTAGCTGGAAAATGCGGATTTGTACAAATGAAAATAACCGACAGAAAATTAAAACGATTAATAAAAAACGTGTGGTAACAATGTATAACCGCAATTACGGCGGATTCGACTACGTCCGAATCCACGCGGAATTGCTAAAGTCCGTGCTTAACCGAAAAGTCTGCGTATATTAACCCGTAACTGACGGTTATACGAGACCGTGGCGGCTGATCGCCCAAGGGCTCGCAGTTCACGATAAAATAAGCTACACAAAAGGCAGTTGCATACTTGGTGATTACCGCAATCGTATGTCTACGCTTCAAAATTGGCTTTAGAGCGATTGTAAGAGCAATAATCAAGGATCTTCACTCCTATTTCAATCTATAATCTTCATCGTAGCGTCATCGTGGTTTTACGCTTTCGCGAAAGCGTCATCTTCATCAAATACTCGTATATTTAAGCAATCAATTTAAAAACAACAATATAGGCACAGCAGCAAAACTTGTGCTGAGCTTGTATAAGGATGTCGTAATCGCTTTATGTAGTGGCCTGTAAACTGTAATTAAAAAACTGTATAGAATAGACAATGAGATTTAAGAAACTAAAACTTTACACTAATAAATTAGAGTCAGAATTAGAGTTTTACTCAAAGACTTTAGGGTTTGAAGTTTTAAAACAGACCGCTAATCATTTTTCTGTAAAAATTGGTTGGAGTGAATTAGTATTCGAAAAAACAGAAAGAGAATATAAATATCATTATTGTTTTTTAATCCCTTCCAATAAATTAAACGAAGCTTTAAAATGGATGGAAAAAAGAACTGAAATTGTAAATATTAAAATGGCAGAAAAACTCAAAACTTTGAATCTTGGAATGCTGACTCATTTTACTTTTATGATGCAAGTGGAAACATAGCTGAGTTTATTGTAAGATATGATTTGAATAATAATGATTTTGACGAATTTGATATTTCAAAAGTTTTGGGAGTAAATGAAATGGGAATGCCTACAGCGGATGTTAAAAAAACAAATGACCAACTTCAAAATGAATTACAAATAGAATATTGGAAAGGAGATATAGATCGATTTGGAACAAATGGTTCACAAGAAGGAATTTTTCTTTTACCAAACTATAATTTAAAAGATATTTGGTTTCCAACATCTATAAAAATAAAGCCTGAACCTTTTGAAGCGGTTATTGAAAATAAGGAAAGAGAATATCATATAGAGTACAGGAATGAAAAAATAAAAACTACCGCTAACAAGGAACTGAGTTAAAAGCTCAAAAATCTAATTGAATTTTAATATATCTCCATATGGACATTAGAAACATTGATATTAAGAATCAAGTTATACCCTTCTTAATTCCTCTTGCTCTTTTAAGCCTGTTGATTTTTACTTCAAAATCAAACCAGTTTACAGCAAACCCTAGTTTAATTTCTGCGTGGATAACTATAGACTTAATTCTAACCGTTCCATTAATTTATTTTCTTTTAATTCGAAAAAATGCAGTTCCAAAGAACACAGTTGTTATAGCTTTACTTATTGGTCTATTTATCTGTTACAAAATAATACCCGCAGAAAACCAGACCGTATTGCCTGTATTAGGAACCTGGTTGTTGCCTATTTTAGAAGTTGGAATTCTCGTATATATCATAGTAAACCTTCGAAAGGCACGACTGAACTATAGACAAAATAGAGATAACCATATAGATTTTTATACGACTGTAAAAACAATTTCTCAAGATCTTCTCCCTAAGTTTATGGCTAGAATAATTGCTACAGAAATTACAGTAGTGTACTATGCAATTATAAATTGGAAACGCCGCCCACTTAAAAATGGAGAATTTTCAATTCATAAAAAAAGCGCATCTATTTCAATATTACTGGGCATTATGCTCATCATAGGCGTAGAGGCTACAGTTTTTCATTATATCTTAGAACAAGAGGGCAATCCAAAAGCTTGGTTGATTACCTTTTTAAGCATCTATACATTACTACAAATTCTAGGTTTGCTAAAATCTATTATTAAAAGACCAATCTCTTTTGAAGAAGATATCCTTCGTTTAAGATATGGGATAATGAAAGAAACTTCTATTGAGTTAAACAACATTAAAAGTATTGTGCTTTCTTCTAAAAATATGCGACAAAAAACAAGTAGGCTCTCCATTTTTGGTAGATATGAGACTCATAATGTAATCTTAACTCTCAAGAACACTGAAACGCTCTATAGCTTATATGGCATTAAAAATAATTATACAACAATCTCATTTTATGTAGACGAACCACAAAAATTTTTCAATAAGACGTGTGAATCTATTGAGAAATCTCAATTGAAGTCTTCTATTAACTAATGTGATTTTTGTTCTGAGTCTCAAGATTGTTTGCCTAGACGGACATAAATACTAAAGAAAAACGGTCTTACGTTTGTGTATTATTTCTAATAATAACTAAAGCTAAACGCAGTACGGCCTTTAAGGCAAAACCGAAAGGTCTGAGTTTATTATTGAAGTTGCTATATCTTATAAATGTAGCTTCGTGCGCAGGCGGAAACAAAAAGTTTGCTTGTCACCGCACTAATCATAGCCGAGACCGGTGCCTTCCTCTCGGTCATTCCTCTCTCGTCTGAGGCAAGAACTATTACATAACGCGTCCCGAAGTACATCGGGATTTGAAAGCTCTATGCGCGGCGACAGATTCACAAATAAGTGTATATTTAAACAATCAATTAAAAAACAAATGACAGACAACAACTTAAGTAAAAAGGTTAATTTTCTAATTTTCTATTCAATAATCAGTACAACATTCTTTTTATTATTTATAGTGTATTTAAATATTCAAAAAAATAAAAATCTTGATGAGTTAACAGTTAAACGTATAAACTTAGTGGATGAATCTGGAACGAATTTAAGAATGGTCATCAGCAATGAAGTTCGACAACACCCAGGAATCATTAATGGAGAAAAACTCAAACCACGAGAAAGGCCGTCAGGAATGATTTTTTTTAATTCTGCTGGAGATGAATGCGGAGGATTGATATATGACGGAAATAAAAATGACGCTGGGATGGTTTTATCAGTAGACAAATTTCGTGATGACCAAATTATGCAACTTCAGTATATGGAAAATACAAAAAACAATGCAAGAAAATATGGATTGCAATTATGGGATTACCCTAAAGAAAACACCAACCAAGAACGAAACAAAAGGTTTGAAAAATTAGATTCAATTAACGATAAACTTTTAAAGAAAAATGAATATCAAAAAATGAAACTGGACAGCTTACTAATGGAAGACAGACTATTTATAGGAAAAAATTTCAACAAAGATGTTGGACTATTCATTAATGATAAAACAGGAAATCCAAGAATCAAAATATACATTGATAATAATGATACGCCTAAAATTGAACTTTTAGATATAAATGGAAAAACGATAAAATAACATCACCTAACAAGGCATATAATTAATGCCCTCCGGGACACTAATCATATACCAATACGTGGTGGCTAATTACCAAAAGCCTCGCAGACCACGATAAAATATGCTTCACAAAAGGCAGTTGCATACTTGGTAATTACCGCAATTGTATAGCTACGCTTCAAAATCGGTTTAAGAGCGATTGTAAGGGCTATAATCAAGGTTCTTTACCCCTATTTTAATCTATAATTTTCATCGTGGCGTCTTACTGATTTTACGCTTTCGCGAAAGCGTAATTATTACATAATTATTTTTTTGAATTATGCTCAAAGCATATCTCAAATTCATAAATAAGTGTATATTTAGGCCGTCAATTAAAAAAATCAATCAATGCAGGCTATCGATCTCTAAGACGTATAATCGTCACTAGATATCCTGTTACAATCAATCAAGAATGAAAAAATTCCAACTATTTCTAGTATCAATTTTATGTAGTCTTTTTTTAAACTGTAGCACAGATGATACTGACTCTACCGAAAACCAAATGGTAGATAGCTCAGAGTATCTTTACTTTGTTTCGGGAAAAATTAATGGAGAAAGCTTTGTGTACGGTCTTCGTAATGACGCTACTTCACTAGACTATCAGATCATATCTAGAATACCGCTAGAGGGTGCTGTTTGCGCTACCAGTCAAGATCAAGGGCTAGATTATAAAGTAACATACGGTTCTTCTATTTATCCCAATTTTGATAATGAAGATTCTCAACCAAGTCTCGGGTTTAACTTTGTAAGATTTTACAGATGCTCTAGTGAAGAGTCCTCTTCACAAGCTTTTAATAGTCTCTTTCCAACTGGCAATTATGAATATGCACTAGACGATAATTCTTCTGGGACAATGGGACAGATAGGTATAGACTACTCACCTATTGCTAGTGATGTTAGTACATACTATGAATCATATGGAGCAAATGATGCGTCTAATTCATTTACCATTACTAGCACAGTAAGTAATAATGACTCCCTCCTTGGAACCCTAGTTAATGTAAGGCAGCTTATAGAAGGAACCTTTACTGTAAGACTATACAACGTAAATGATGCTTCAGATTTTGTAGACATTACAAATGGACAATTTAAAATTACAGTGTCTAAGTAACCTCTTATCTTCATCACCTTCTAAACTTAGAGAGTGATTTATACAACAACCTTATATAAGGATGACTGCTCCTTATTTAAGCAGCATACTGCATTTCTCTATAGATAAGTAATAGATAAATCGGCGACTTACATAGTACGTTCAGTTAGTTGCTTTATTACGCTTTCGCGAAAGCGTCAACTTTCTCAAATACTCGTATATTTAGAAAATCAATTAAAAAACAATCAACAGAGCCACTCCATTAATCCCGATAGCTATCGGGAGCCGTACTTGCTTTATGTAGTGGTCTGTTGTACACCATTTAAGGAAACCGATGAAATACTTTACAATATTTGCTTTCTTATTAATATTTACGAGCTGTGAAGCCCAAAAAAAGGAACTTCTTCTTCATCAAAAATTAATATCCGATTTATCAAAAACACGAATTTATCCGAGATTAACAGAAGCCAAAAATGGACAAATTGAATGGAAAGAAGATTTCAAATATTTAGATAGCATTGAAATTTATAGAATCACTTATTTAAGCGATGGTTTGAAAATAAATGGGTTTATGGTTAAGCCGAAGAAAAAAGGAAAATATCCTTGTGTAATATATAATCGTGGTGGAAATAGGAATTTTGGCTCACTTAAAATTGCTCACGGAGCAATTACACTTGGTCAAATTGCAAAAGAAGGTTATGTTGTAATTGCAAGTCAATATCGTGGAAATGGAGGAAGCGAAGGACAAGAGGAATTTGGAGGAAAAGATGTTAATGATGTAACAATTCTAACGGAAGTCCTGAAAGAAATAGAGGATGCTGACACGAGTAAAATTGGAATGTATGGTTGGAGTCGCGGCGGAATGATGACTTATATAGCTTTAACTAAATCTGACAAGATAAAAGCAGTCGCAGTAGGTGGGGCAGTTTCTGATAATTTTAGTTCTATTAAAGAGCGACCTGAAATGGAAACTGGTGTTTTATCAGAACTTATTCCAAATTATGCCGACAATAAATATGCGGAATTAGAAAAAAGGTCCGCAATAAAATGGGCTGACAAATTTCCAAAAGATGTTCCAATTTTAATGTTACACGGAAATTCTGATTGGCGAGTAAAACCAGAACAAAGTCTAAATCTTGCTTTGAAATTTCAAAGAAACAGAATTCCATACAGACTTATAATGTTTGAAGGTGGCGACCACGGAATTTCTGAACATAAAAATGAAGTTAACAAGCAAGTTTTGAATTGGTTTGATAAATATTTAAAGAACGATGAACAATTGCCGAATATGGAATATCACGGACGATAAAATCGGTTTTAGAGCGATTGTAAGACCTTCAATCAAGGTTTTACCCCTATTTTAATCTATAATTTTCATCGTGGCGTCTTCCTGATTTTACGCTTTCGCGAAAGCGTCAACTTTCTCAAATACTCGTATATTTAGAAAATCAATTAAAAAACAATCAACACAAGCACTCCATTAATCCCGATAGCTATCGGGAGCCGTACTTGCTTTATGTAGTGGTCTGTAACAAGTAATTATGAAAAAATACATCTGTATATTAATGGTAGTTATCGCCTGGAGTTGTTCAACTTCAAAGGATGTGATTATAGAACCAAAGTATTCTGATTTTAAAATAGTGAATACACCAGTCGTAGTTGAAAACGATACAATTTATGTAAACGAACTCCGATTTTACAAAATAGAATCAGCTACAGATGCAAAGAAACTAATGCGTCAGAATTATGGTAAATGGAGCGAAAAGTTAAGTGGATTACATCAACAAAATATTGAAAGAATTGTTTGGCAGGATGTAAAGCTCATAGACGGAAATGATAAAACCTTTACTGTTTTAACTGACGGAACTGAAACAATGTATGATTATTTTACTTGCTTAATAGTTTTTGATTCTGAAGAGAAGGATTGCTTTAAAGATGGACACCCTTATAAAGAGGAATTAATTAATTTATTTACCGACAAAATGGATAAAATTAAATAGGCCCTCTTTGTGTCAATAATTTAGAAGAATCAATTAAAAATCAAAACCAATAATCCCGATAGCTATCGGGAGCCGCACTCGCTTTATGTAGTGGCCTGTTGTATGTAATACGAATACAAGATGAATGAATTCAAGAAAAGAAATAAATTACTCGCAATTTACCAAATTGCTGGTGGCTTTATCGGAATTGTTTTTATGTCATATACACTGATAATGATTGAAAATTTACAAAGTCGTGAATTACTTGTTTCTACAGTTCCATTGATACTTTTTGTGTTCTCTATTTATTCCGGGAACTTACTAATCGGCAAACATTATTCTAAGGGATTAGCCTACTCGAAAGTCAATCAATTGATTCAAATTCTGGGTTTTAAAATAAGCGGTTTAATGTATGTTTTTGGGTCAGGGTTAATTATGTGTGTTCAGTTCGATCTTACTGATGATTTTATTACTGGTTTCATTTTCTGGACTTCCTATTTTGAAATAGGCCAATTGGCTGATAGGAGTCAGTTTATGATAAGTTTCAATATTATTGCCATATTCTTGTTATTTCAAGTGGGTAAACTCAGAAAACAATATGAGTCTTTAAAGGATCGATTAATTTAATTAACTACACACAACAAAGAACTGAGTTGAAAACAAAAAAACAGGCACTCCTGCAATCCCGATAGCCATCGGGAGCCACACTCGCTTTATGTAGTGGACTGTTAGCTGTAATAAGATAATCTTGGAAAAAGTAAATTATATAACATACATAAGAAAAGGCTTATCCAACTTCAAAAAAAGAAAAGTTTGTTTTAACGAACAAGGTGTAGAATTCGATGACACTGATTTTATAAAAAAACAAAATTCATTTATTAGATATAGTGATATAAAAGACTTCAAGTTTGGAATAGAATGGATTAAAGGTTATTACTTCGTCATTGGGCGCAAGTATATCTTAACAATAAGAGATTTAAATAACAACAAATTAAATATTAGTTTCAAGAGTTACTATGGATATAAAAAAATAGAATTATCGGAAAAATATAGTAACCTTTTAAACACAATTTGGAATAACTATGTTGACGATTTAGTTCTAAAACTAATTACAGATATAGAAAATGGAGAGGAAATTGAAATTGCAAAAACTAAAATAGATTCAAAAAGAATTTTATATTCTAAAAAAACTACTGAATGGAAAAAAATTAGCACTAAGGCTTATGATCATTATTACGTGATTTACTCCAAAAATAATGAGCACTATAATAAAGCATATTATTTCAAAGATGATTGGAATATTGGTGTTTTGTATAGCTTAATTGAGACTTATAAAAAGAAATACTACAGCTAACACAAGCTATAATTAATGCTGGAGCAAGTGCTAGCCGAAATGTGGGCTAATTTGTGTTGTCGCAAAAGCTTTTTTCTTATTTTTAACTACAAACTAAAAAACGCCAAAAACTTTTACTTGTGCTGGCTTGAAGTTCACTGAACTTCCGCGCCGCACTAACCATAGCCTGAACGTGGCGGCTGATTGCCCTAGGGCTCGCAGTTCACGATAAAATAAGCTACACAAAAGGCAGTTGCATACTTGGTTATTACCGCAATCGTATGGCTACGCATCAAAATAGGTTTTAGAGCTAGTCTTAATTAAATCCACTCTGCCATCTCACCCATAACCCCTACCAAATCCTTCCTACTCCAAAAAAGAAGCAACATCTTGAGATATAATTTTATTTAAAAAGTCCAAAAGATGTATTTTCACGTACTTTTGTAAACTGCGATGGGGTACATCGTCGTTTTTATATAAAATATCATTTAATTTTTCAGATTTATGAACGCTATTACAAAGGCTTTTGCTTTTATATTCCTCCTTTCTTTTACCGCTGTACAAGCACAAGATGCCTCAAAGAGCATTGATGATCAATTTACAGAGGTTATAGATGGTTCAAACAATTACCAGAAGTTTAAGGTGATTGAAAAAGTAAAAATGACCCGCCTACAGCAAAACACAAAAAAACGCATAGACGGCCTACAGGCAGAGATAGAAAATCTTAAGTCAGAAATGGCACAGCAGCAAGCGGCTGCAGCACAGGTAAGCACAGACCTTGCTCAAACGCAGGCTACACTAGAAACAACAGAAGGTGAGAAAGACTCAATGAACTTTTTTGGGGCTCAAATGAGTAAAGGCAACTACAACACGATGGTATGGAGTATTGCAGGTGTACTTCTACTTGCACTACTATTTTTTATATTCAAATTTAGAAGTAGTAACGTACTTACTAAAACGGCACAGCACAAACTAGATGAGACAGAGGCAGAGTTTGAAGATTACCGCCGTAAAGCCTTAGAGAAAGAGCAAAAACTAGGTCGCCAGCTACAAGATGAGCGCAACAGAGCGCTTAAATCTTCAAAAGGGTAAGCACTCGTTTTATTAATACTATAAAATCTGTACTTTAGGGTATAGATTTTTTTATGCATATACGCCAGGCTACACTTACAGATCTTGAGTTTATCATCCCGCTCTTTGATGGGTATAGACAGTTTTATAAACAACCATCAGATATAGAAGGGGCTCGCTCCTTCCTTAAAGAACGGTTTACACATAATGAGAGTACCATTTATGTCGCTCACACTGCAAGTAATCCGCAGGAGCTAGTAGGTTTCACGCAAGTGTACCCCCTATTTTCTTCGGTAAGTATGGAGCGTATGTTATTGCTCAATGATTTATATATTCATCCAGACCATAGAGGAAAAGGTATAGGTACCTTGCTTATAAATCGTGTTAAAGAGTTATGTACAGCCACTGGGCAGAAAGGTATTGTATTACAAACGGGTACTACAAACCCGGCACAAAAACTTTATGAGCGTCTAGGCTTTACAAAAGACCCCGATTTACATTACTTTTGGGCTCGCTAGCGCAAGACCCGCCTCGCATTACAATTGTATACTTATGAGAATAGATATTATTACCGTCGTACCAGAGTTATTAAAGAGTCCTTTTGAGGCCTCTATAATGCAACGCTCTATTGCAAAAGGTCTGGTAGAAGTACAGTTTCACAATTTGCGAGACTATACAGATACTAAGTATAAGCAGGTAGATGACTACCAGTTTGGCGGAGGTGCAGGTATGGTAATGCAAATTGAGCCTATAGATAAATGTATCTCTAAGCTCAAATCTGAGCGTGATTATGACGAGGTTATCTATATGACTCCAGATGGTGAGACGCTAGACCAAGGGATGGCAAACACGCTATCGCTCAAAGGCAACATTATCATACTATGTGGACACTACAAAGGTGTAGACCAGCGTGTGAGAGATCATTTTATTACCAAGGAAATCTCTATAGGAGACTACGTACTAAGCGGTGGCGAGCTAGGCGCTCTGATACTCTGTGATGCTGTGATACGTTTAATTCCTGGGGTGCTAGGTAATGAGACTTCGGCGCTTACAGATAGTTTTCAAGATGGATTACTCGCTCCACCTATCTACACACGCCCAGCAGATTATAAAGGCTGGAAAGTTCCTGAGATTCTCACCAGTGGCAATACTCCTAAGGTAGAAGAGTGGCGAGAAGAACAGGCATATATAAGAACAAAAGAAAGAAGACCAGACTTACTAGAGGAGTAATGAGTACGCTTTCGCGAAAGCGTAACAACCCACATTCTCAACACCTAGAAGTTTATAGCATTTTAAATTACATACCCAGCAAGGGAAGCATATGATTACAACAGACCACATAAAATCACTCCAAGAGCGCGTAGACGGCTTAAGGAGATATCTTTGACGTAGATCGTAAACGTATCGAGATACAAAACGAAGAAGAAAAAACCTTTGACCCAAATTTCTGGAACGACCCAAAAGAGGCTGAAGCCTTTATGAAAACCTTACGTTCTAAAAAGAAATGGGTAACAGATTATGAGGAGGCTCAAACCTTTGTAGAAGACCTAGAGGTGCTCTATGAATTTGCAAAAGAAGGCGAAGCTCCAGAAGAAAATGTACAAGCACGCTATGAGAAAGCGGCTAGTTTTATAGAAGATATCGAGTTTAGAAATATGCTCTCAGAAGAGGGTGATGAGCTAAGCTGTGTCTTACAGATTACCGCCGGAGCTGGTGGTACAGAGAGTTGCGACTGGGCATCTATGCTTATGCGTATGTACTTAATGTATGCAGAAAAACAAGGCTGGAAGGTAAAAGAGCTTAACTTTCAAGAAGGTGATGTAGCGGGTATAAAAACGGTATCGCTAGAGATAGAAGGTGAGTTTGCCTTTGGCTGGCTTAAAGGTGAAAACGGTGTACACAGACTGGTGCGCATCTCCCCTTTTGACAGTAATGCGAAGCGTCATACCTCATTTGCCTCGGTATATGTGTATCCACTTGTAGATGATAGTATTGAGATAGAACTCAATCCAGCAGACTATGATATTGTGACGGCAAGATCTTCTGGTGCTGGAGGGCAAAATGTAAACAAGGTTGAGACTAAGGTCCAACTTACCCACCACCCTACAGGTATACAAATCTCTTGTTCTGACTCGAGATCGCAACACGATAACCGAGCAAAAGCATTACAAATGCTACGTTCTCAATTATACGAGCTAGAACTACGCAAGCAAATGGAAGCCCGTAATGCGATAGAAGCAGATAAGAAGGCTATTGAGTGGGGATCACAAATACGCAATTACGTATTACATCCTTACAAACTTGTAAAAGACGTACGCACCGCTGTAGAGACGGGTAACACAGATGCTGTACTGGATGGTAATATAGACCTCTTCTTAAAAGGATACCTAATGATGATGGGGCAAGAAGAAGCGAGTGATGAGCTCTAAAGAATATGAAGTATATTTAAAAAAAGCCAATCTCACGATTGGCTTTTTTTTCTAATATATAGACTTATGATTTCTATATTTTTTCTTTTCTAAACAAAGCTAAGGTTAATAAGAACCCTACAATTACAAGCATACCTCCTACCCAAGGCGTCGCGGCAACCCCTAGGTCAGATTCCACTACCATTCCGCCTACATAAGCGCCTATGGCAATACCAACGTTAAAAGCTGCGATATTTAATGCTGAGGCTACATCTTCGGTTCCTGGCAAGTATTTTTCGGCCATTTTTACCACATATAATTGCAATGCAGGTACGTTTGAAAAAGCAAGTATTCCCATAAAAAATAAGGTTACTATGGCAAAAGTCTGACTTGAAGCCGTGAAGTACAATACAAACAACACAATGGCTTGTAATGCAAACATCACCAATAATGCTTTGCCTGGTTTATTGTTTGAAACTTTACCGCCTACAATGTTTCCTATAGCTATTGCAACCCCATAGATTAAAAGAAATATACTAGTCATATCTGAAGAGAAGCCGGTCACTTTTTCTAACAATGGTGTTAAGTAAGTAAATGTGACAAACGTACCTCCATAACCAAATGCAGTAATGGCAAGCACCAATAAAATAGACGGATTTTTAATCACTTTTAATTGGTCTACAAGTCTTAATGGAGCCGATTGTTTGATGTTTTTAGGAACCAAAACTAAACTTGCTATTGCTCCTATTAATCCTAATAGTGCAACACCAATAAATGTTGCTCTCCATCCAAAATTCTGACCGATGTAAGTACCCAAAGGCACACCAGTTACAATAGCTACAGTAAGACCAGCAAACATTATAGAAATGGCAGTTGCTCTTTTATCTTTTGGAACTAAACTAGCGGCAATGGTAGACCCAATTGAAAAGAATACACCGTGTGCAAAACCTGTCACGACTCTTGATAAGAGTAACAATTCAAAACTAGGTGAAATTGCTGCTAAACCATTACCAATGATGAAAAGCAACATAATTCCCATCAATAATTGTTTCCTTGGAATTTTACCAGTTAAAGCAGTTAATATGGGTGCACCAATGGCTACACCAATAGCATAAAGGCTTACTAATAATCCTGCTGATGTTAATGATGTACCTAGGTCGTTTGCAACTGTAGACAACAGACCTACAATTACAAATTCTGTTGTACCTATCGCAAAGGCACTTATGGTCAATGCCCATAGAGCAGCTGGTAGACTCTTCTTTTTAGTCACCGTTGTATGTTTATCTATCGTTGTTGTTTTCATAATAATTTGTTTTTAATTGTTGGATACAAAATTCTATGAAAACAAAGGGGTGTGCGAGGACATACCTCACAGTTTTAATGTGAGGTAGATCAATATAAAAATGTGATTTAGATCACTTTTAGCTATTAAAACGACTTAAAGTCTCTCTGGAAACGCCTAAATAGGAAGCTATTAATTTTTTAGGCACGCGCTGTATTAAAGCAGGTAGTTTAGTAACTAGGTATTGATACCTATCTTCTGCAGTCATTGTAAGTAATGACAATACTCTTTTTTGCAGGTTAATATAACCGTGATTTGATTTAACTCTAAAGAAATTGGCAACAGCTGGCACTGCAAGACAAATCTTCTCCCTATCTTCTAATGACAAGTAGAAAAATTCAGAATCTTCTAGACAATCTACAAATATAGTTCCTGGTTCTTGATGCTGAAAAGCACAGTGATCACTCACCCAGTATTTCTCCATTGCAAACTGGAGAATGTGCTCTTTACCTTTATCATCTATGTGATAGGCTTTCACAAGGCCATTAATAATCCAGTATTCAAAATTGACAGCCTGCCCTGCTTGAATTAAAAATTGATGCTTTTTTAATGTTTTAAAATGAAAGTGTGGCTCAATAAAATCCCATTCTTCATCTGTCAACGAGTATAACTCTTCAAAATGTTGTCTTAGTGAATGAAACTTGTTTTCCATAGTTCAAAATTACACTATTTACTAGAACCTTGATTAAAGATAAATACTCATTTGCCATAGATTAACACGCCTCCATCCCTGGGAAGGCAAGCATCTGCCCCATCCCTACTGTAAATAACCAGTTACCATATAAAGCGTGCTCTATAGATACCAGTGTGGTAGATCTTGTTTTCTTAAAGGTATAAGCAAATAATAATCCGCCTATAAAGGTGAGTACAATGACTAAGGTGTTGCGTAAAAATAAGTGCGCCATTGCAAATACAATCGCATTTACCACCATAAGCAATCGCTTGTCTTTAAAGAAACCATCATAACGGTTAAAGAAAAAAGTTCTGTAAATCACCTCTTGCGGCCATACAGATAAGAAGGTGTACACTAGCAATATCATCACCCATAATTTTGGGTTGCTCTGTGGTACACAAAACAAGCTAGAAGGCTGTAATATATACACGTAAATGGTAGTAACAATAGCTATAACAACAAGCTTCACAGCTGTCTCCTTAAAAAAAGACGGCCAGTTTATTGACCGCTCAACCTTAAACTTTACTGCCTTACTTCTATAAAGCATCACCAGTAAATATGTAAAACCTATTAAAACCGAAGCTCCTTTAATCTTAAAGTCATAGGGTAATAATAGACTTAATGGTAGTATTATGAATAATATAAAAAACTCTGTGAGTACATAATACTTGCCATTCATCATACCGTGATTGTTGTAGTGTTTTTTACCTCGCTTATCGTAAACGAGCTCTGTGTACTCCCTATATACTTAAGCGTAGTAAGCTTGGTTACCATAAAATTACGAAAATGCTCCATATCTCTTACCAGCACTTTGAGTAAATAATCATAGTCCCCACTTACGTGAAAACACTCTAGCACCTCATCTAGCGCAGTCACCTCTTTCTCAAAAGAGTCTATTGCATTTTGCGCGTGCTTCTCTAGCTTTACGTGGCAAAACACCTGAAAGCCTAGCCCTACAATATCCTTATTAAGAAGTGTAATATACTGTGCGATCACTCCAGAGCGCTCCATCTTTTTTACACGCTCATAAATAGCAGTTACAGAAAGATTAAGCTTTGCAGAAAGCTCTTTGTTTGTGATTTTGGCGTCCTGTTGTAGGTATCCTAAAATCTTTTTGTCTAGTTCATCAAGTTTCATCATAGAAAAATTATCAGTATTTGGGGTAAACTTATGCTTTCACGAAAGCTAAATTCTAATTATTTACAATAATACAGTTTAATTATCTATATATCCAACTCACTATTGATTAAATATCTACATATACATACATTTACGTTATAAATAACAAGTATTTACTTAAACTAATCTATTCAAACACTTAGCGCCTTATGAAATTTAAACCCGCAAACGAGATCCAAGATTTACAGTATTTTGGAGAATTTGGAGGAGTAAATCCTTCTATTTCAGATAGCTCAACCTACACTTTTTTATCGGCAAAAACAATGTTTGACACCTTTGAAGGTAATGCAGATGGTTGTTATTTATACTCAAGACACAGCACACCGTCTAATCTTTATCTAGGTGCAGCCCTAGCTGCAATGGAAGGAACAGAAACGGCAAACGTTGCTGCCAGTGGTATGGGTGCTATCACTCCTACCCTATTACAACTGTGCCAGGCTGGTGATCACGTAGTGTCAAGCCGTACCATTTATGGAGGAACATATGCCTTCTTAAAAAACTTTGCTCCTAGACTAAGCATCACGACGAGCTTTGTAGACATTACAAATCTGGAAGCAGTAGAAGCCGCTATTACAAAAGACACGAAGGTGCTCTACTGTGAATCTGTGAGCAACCCACTACTTGAGATTGCAGATATTGAAGGGCTCTCTGCCATTGCAAAAAGACATCACCTTAAACTAGTGGTAGATAATACATTCTCACCGCTCTCTATATCTCCTGTAAACCACGGTGCAGATGTGGTGATACACAGTCTTACTAAGTTTATAAACGGATCTTCAGACACCGTAGGTGGCGTGGTGTGCGGTACACAAGAGTTTATAGATGAGTTACGTAATGTAAATGATGGAGCAAGTATGCTACTAGGCCCTACTATGGATAGTCTGAGAGCAGCCTCTGTACTCAAGAACTTGCGCACCCTGCATATACGTATGATGCAACATAGTCACAATGCTATGTATCTCGCAGAGCGTTTTGAAAACCTAGGACTAAGAACGGTATACCCTGGACTCCCTTCTCACCCTAGTCACGAGGTGTTTAATAGACATATGAATGATAAGTACGGCTACGGCGGTATGCTTACAGTAGATGTAGGCTCACTAGATAAGGCAAATGCACTTATGGAGTTAATGCAAGAAAAGAACCTAGGTTATCTAGCGGTGAGTTTAGGTTTTTACAAAACCCTCTTTAGCGCCCCAGGAACCTCTACTTCATCAGAAATTCCAGAAGATGAGCAAGCAGCTATGGGACTTACAGATGGTCTTATAAGGTTCTCAATAGGCCTTGATGCAGATATAGAACGTACTTATGAAATGATGAAATCTTGTATGGAAGAGATAGGCGTTTTGGTTCCAAAAATGGCATAACACATTATCGCTAATAAAATCTTTGCGAGCTTATGGTAACCTACTGTAAGCTCGCATTGTTTTTTTATAACATAAGAAGTATTGCTCTATACAGTCTAACTAACTATAACAAAGAGTGATAGATTCTCACCTCTTTTAATCTAAGAGATGAGCGTGGAATGAGAGCTATGAGCTATTTGCTCTCACACCTTGCAAAATACAGGCTATTATTGTAACATTACCTATACAAAACACACACAATGAACAACAATCTAGAAGAGCAAAAAAACCATCATATTGTAGATAATCGTGAACTAAATTTGTGGGAGGCTCTTATCCCAGTTGTTATTTTAATGGGGCTTCTAGCGTATAATATTTTTCTTAAAGATGGTGAGTGGCTTGGTGAGTATTCTAATCAATACATCCTTCTTATGGGAGGAGCTGCAGCCGCAGTGGTAGGCTTTCTTAATAAATCTACACTAGGCACAATGCTCGCCGAAGTTTGGGAAAACCTCAAAAGTGTTTTTGTACCTATTGTCATATTATTTCTAGTAGGAGCTCTTGCCGGCAGCTGGCTTGTGAGCGGTATCATCCCTGCGATGGTATATTACGGCCTTCAGGTATTAAACCCTACTATCTTTTTACCAGCCTCAGTTATTATTGCTGCCATTATCTCCATTGCAACAGGAAGCTCTTGGACCACCTCTGCCACTGTAGGTATTGCTCTTATAGGTATAGGTCAAGCGCTGGGTATAGATGCAGGTATGATAGCCGGAGCGGTGATTTCTGGTGCATACTTTGGTGATAAAATGTCACCACTAAGTGATACGACTAACCTAGCTCCAGCGATGGCAGGTACAGATCTCTTTACGCATATAAAATATATGACCATTACCACAGTACCTACTATAGTAATCACACTATTGGTATTTATTATTATAAGCCTTAATATAGACACCACAGGTACGGCAGATGTCACAGAGTTACTAGGTGTAATAGATGACACCTTTAATATTACTCCTATGCTTTTTATCGTTCCAGGTGTGGTAATTGCATTAATCGTTACAAAGACAAAACCACTCATTGCACTAGGAATAGGTGTCGTGCTTGCAGCAGTGTTTGCATATATCTTTCAACCAGAAATACTAGAGGGATTATCTACATCAAAAATAAATGCCATAGCCACAGCTATCTGGACAGATACTGCTATAGAAACACCTAACGCTACACTTAACGAACTCTTTAGCGCGGGAGGTATACTTGGTATGCTATGGACGATATTACTTATATGTTGTGCGATGGTTTTTGGAGGAATTATGGATGGTATAGGTGCACTATCTAGAATTACAAAAGCGCTACTAAGTGTCGCAGACACGGTTTTTGGTCTTTTTGCAAGTACAGTGATTTCTTGTCTGGGTCTCAATGCTATTGCTTCAGATCAATATCTTGCGCTTGTCATCCCAGGTAAAATGTTTAAAAAAGCCTACGAAGACAAAGGACTTGCTCCAGAAAACTTATCTCGTACGCTAGAAGATTCTGGTACGGTAACCTCTGTTCTTATCCCTTGGAACACTTGTGGAGCATACCAGAGTAGTGTCCTTAATGTAGGCGTAGCAGAGTACTTTGTTTTTGCCATCTTTAACTGGCTCTCGCCATTTATGACACTCATTTTTGCAGGATTTAATATTAAGATCAGACAAATTAAGGATGCAAGAAAAGCATAAAGAGGATTTTTTTACGCTTTCGCGAAAGCGTAACCTACACATTTACAACACCTAACAAGGTTACATAAAGAATACTAATACTACTATCAGATTATTGGATTTTACAGGCTTTTATTGAGCTTGATTTGGGGGTATTTTTGCACTTTCAAATTACGAACATAAAAACCTTAGAATAATGACACTAGTTGGAAAAAAATTCCCAAACCTTGCTGTAGATGCAATGGATGAAATGGGAGATACTTTTAAGATCAACATCTTAGAAAAAGCAAAAGAAGAAGGAAAGAAAATCATTCTTTTCTGGTACCCAAAAGATTTTACATTTGTTTGTCCTACAGAGCTTCACGCTTTTGAAGCAGCAAAGCAAGCATTTGCAGACCGTAATACAATCGTAATAGGTGCATCTTGTGATACTCCAGAAGTACACTTTGCGTGGTTAAACACTGCAAAAGATAACGGAGGTATAGAAGGTGTAACATACCCTATACTTGCAGACTCTAACCGTAACCTTGCAAACCAGTTAGGTATTCTTGACGTGACTAACGAGCGTTTTGATGAAGAGACTGGAACTGTACTTGTAGATGGTGACAATGTAACTTACAGAGCGACTTACCTTATTGATGAAGAGGGTACTGTTTTTCACGAAGGTGTAAACCATATGCCACTGGGTCGTAACGTATCTGAGTTTTTAAGACTTGTAGATGCATACACGCACGTACAAGAAAAAGGAGAAGTTTGTCCTGCAAACTGGGAAGATGGTAAAGAAGCGATGAACGCAAACCGTGATGGTGTAGCTAGCTACCTTGCTGCTCACGCAAACTAAAAAAACAGAAGCTATGATTCAAGAATTAGATCAAGATAATCTTAACCAGATTGTTGCCGAAAATGAGACCGTTGTCGTACAATACAGTGCTACCTGGTGTGGTAACTGTCGTATTATGAAGCCTAAGTTCAAGAAACTAGCTTCAGAAAACGAAAACGTAAAGTTTGTTATTGTAGATGCAGAGAAGAATCCTGAGTCACGTAAAATGGCTACAGTAGATAACCTTCCTACATTTGCAACGTTTACAAAGGGATCATTTACTAATCAAGTACAGACTAATAAATTTGATGTACTTAAAGACCTTGTAAATGAAGTTACCAGTAATTAAGCACCTCGTAGGTTTTATAGAAGAAAACGATCAAGATTTTCTTATTGAAACAGTAGAGACACTTGAGCACCTTACAGAGGTTCCTTCTCTTAAAGATGAAGAGCTAGACGTTATAGGTGAACTTATCTCAAATATGTATGGAGCGCTAGAAGTGCATAAAGATATGCGTAGCGGTACCGCAAAAAAAGAGGCTCTTAACGGCTTTATGAAACGTGTAATGGGCTCTATAGATAACTAAGATTTCCTACTCGCACAACCTAATTAAAAGTACAACCGCCACTGGCAGTTGTACTTTTTTTTATTCTCAATGTAAGTATACCAGAGCAACTTGATAAACAATTGTTAAGCGAGTGGTAAATGGTAGTTTTTGTTTTACTTTTACGAGACAACAAAAAAAAATAAAATGGCAACAATAACACTAGGCGGCAACGCAACACAAACCGTAGGCGAACTTCCAAAAGTAGGAACAGCAGCTCCAGATTTTACGTTATCAAAAAACGATCTTTCTCCAGCAAGCTTATCAGACTATAAAGGGAAGCGTGTGGTACTTAACATCTTTCCATCTGTAGACACAGGTGTATGTGCACAGTCTGTACGTACGTTTAATGAAAAAGTTTCTAGCGCAGAAAATACGGAGGTACTTTGTATCTCTCGTGACTTACCATTTGCTCAAGCACGTTTTTGTGCAGCAGAGGGTCTAGATAATGTACACACCTTATCTGATTTCAAGACAGGAAAATTTGGTGAAGACTATGGAGTTACTATCGCAGATGGTGGTTTTGACGGCTTACACTCAAGAGCCGTAGTAGTTCTTAATGAAGAAGGGCAAGTAGTTTACACAGAGCAAGTACCAGAAGTAGGTCAAGAGCCTAACTATGAAGGTGCAATGAACGCTCTGAAATAATATAAAATATACATGAACCTGCCTGAGCTTGTACAACTACGTATAATCTGGCAGGTTTATTTATGTACTATTGTAACCACTTCACACCATAAAAACCAAACACACGTGCCTATAAAATTTATAACAGGAAGACTCAAAGGGATGAAATACTCGCTACAAGGCGGTATACAACTCATACGCTCTGAGGCAAGCATACAGGTACAATTTGGTGTGGCTATACTTATTACCATTGCTGGTTTTTATTACAACATAAGCCGTACAGAGTGGATTGCTCAAACCCTATGCATAGGCTTGGTTATGACTGCAGAAGGACTTAATACCGCGATAGAAGGTATTGCAGATTTTATACATCCAGATTTTCACGAAAAAATAGGTCGCATTAAAGATATTGCTGCGGGTGCCGTGGGTATTGCAGCACTTATTTCCGTTATTATCGCAGGTATTATCTACATCCCTAGAATTTTTTAAAAAATCTACATACATTTTTTGTGACAAGCCGCTTTTAAATAGCAGCATCTCAAGAGGATATTACCCTAAAAATATACTTATACAGAAACGTTAAACAAGGGCGCATAAACCCATAAAAATTCCGTTTCAATATTGTATTTTTATATCCACTCAAAAAACAACCTCGAGCGCTTCTATGGCAAAAAAGAAAACCACGGCAAAAAAAACCAAACCTAAAACCCCTAGAAAACCTATTTCCTTTAAACTGTCGCGCCAGCAACAGATTATACTTGGGAGTTTTCTATTCTTTTTAGGCCTTGCCCTACTCTTTTCTTTTATCTCGTATCTCTTTACGTGGAAAGCAGACCAGAGCCTACTACAAACAGGTACTAGAGAAGATAATGCGTCTAACTGGCTCTCCCTAGTAGGAGCTCGCATAAGTCACTTCTTTGTTTACAAAGGTTTTGGGATCCCTGCACTCACCATCGCTATACTCACCGCCTTAACTGGTGTCTATTACTTTTTTGATTATGCAAAAGCTGCACTTAAGAAATTTTGGTTTTGGGGTCTCCTTTTAATGTTATGGCTTGCTGTTTTTCTAGGCTTCTTTAGTAACAGTAATGACATACTGGGTGGTACAGTAGGTTATGAAATAAACGATTTTTTACAAGACTACCTAGGGCTTACAGGTGCTATTATCGTGATGACTTTCCTCGCGATTATTTACTTCGTGCTACGTTTACGACTTACACCAGAGCGTGTGAGCACTTATTTTAAAGAAAAGAAAAATGCCCTTGCAGGCGAGTTTGCTTCAGATGCGACTCCAGAGCCTGTTATTGTAGATAACTCATCTACTTATGAGGCACAAGAAATACTTAAGGGAAGTAACACTGGTGGAGATGAGACCGCTTTCGCGAAAGCGGAAACAGAAACACCACCTACAACCACCTCTACATTTGAACAAAATGTACAAAATTTGCAACCTACACTTACTAAAAAGACAGCTGAGGTTGAAAGTAGCTTTGAAGTTACCCAAGCTCCAGAAGAGGAAGAAGTCATCCCTACCCCAGAAACTGTAGTAGAGGTAGAGGTCGAAAAACCAGTCGAAGAAGAAGAACTTACAGATAACCTGAGCTCAAAACTGGTAGAAGATTTTGGTGAGTTTGACCCTACGCTTGAGTTGGCAAAATTTAAATTCCCACCTATAGACTTATTAAAAGACTACACAAACGGGCAGGGAATTACCATTAATCAAGAAGAACTTGAAGAGAATAAAAACCGCATTGTAGAGACACTCAACAACTACAAAATAGGAATCTCAAACATAAAAGCAACCGTAGGTCCTACCGTAACCCTATACGAGATTGTACCAGAAGCGGGTGTACGTATTTCAAAAATTAAGAATCTAGAAGATGATATTGCACTATCATTAAGTGCGCTTGGTATACGTATCATTGCTCCTATCCCTGGTCGCGGTACGATAGGTATTGAGGTTCCTAATAAGAATCCTCGTATAGTAAGTATGCGCTCTGCGGTGGCTAGTAAGAAGTTTCAAGAAGCAGAGATGGAGTTACCACTTACACTAGGTAAAACCATCTCAAACGAGACTTTTGTGGTAGATCTTGCAAAGATGCCTCACCTACTTATGGCAGGTGCTACGGGACAAGGTAAGTCTGTAGGGCTTAATGCCATCCTTACCTCATTGCTATACAAAAAACACCCTGCCGAGGTAAAGTTTGTACTGGTAGATCCAAAAAAGGTGGAGCTTACTTTATTTAATAAAATAGAACGCCACTATCTCGCAAAACTTCCAGATACAGAAGAGGCCATTATCACAGATAACTCAAAAGTGATTAACACGCTCAACTCTATGTGTATAGAGATGGATGCTAGATATGACCTTCTTAAAAATGCAATGTGCCGTAATATTAAGGAGTACAACGCAAAGTTTAAAGCAAGAAAGCTCAATCCAGAAAACGGCCACAAGTTCTTACCATACATTGTACTGGTAGTAGACGAGTTTGCAGATTTAATTATGACTTCTGGTAAGGAAGTAGAGACTCCTATTGCCCGTCTTGCGCAGCTTGCTCGTGCCATTGGTATACACCTTATAATCGCAACACAACGTCCTTCTGTAAATGTTATTACAGGTATTATTAAGGCAAACTTCCCGGCGCGTATCGCCTTTAGAGTAACTTCAAAAATTGATAGTCGCACCATACTTGACACCTCTGGAGCAGACCAGCTTATAGGTCGTGGGGATATGTTATACACTCAGGGTAATGATGTTGTGCGTATACAATGTGCCTTTGTAGACACTCCAGAAGTAGAGCGCATTGTAGAGTATATAGGTAATCAAAAAGCATATCCAGATGCACATTTACTGCCAGAGTATGTAGGTGAAGAGAGTGGCACAAGTCTTGATATAGATGCATCAGATAGAGATGCACTTTTTCGTGATGCTGCCGAAGTTTTGGTAATAGCTCAACAAGGTAGTGCCTCACTATTGCAACGTAAACTTAAATTAGGATATAATCGAGCAGGTAGAATCATAGATCAACTAGAAGCTGCAGGTGTGGTAGGACCTTTTGAAGGTAGTAAAGCACGACAGGTTCTGGTTCCAGATATGATGGCTCTCGATCAACTCCTTAACAATGAATAAACCAAGATGAAGAAGAGATTAATTTTTTGGCTGGCACCTATACTTTTTAAGAAGGTCTTAGTTCCAGTCGCAGTAAAAGGGTACAGAAAATTTGCAAAGCGTGCAATGCCAGTGGTATTGTTGTTATTTATGACCGCTTTCGCGAAAGCGCAATCTGTACAAACACTCCTTAAAGAGGTAGACACTAAAGTTAAGAGCTACGATAATATAGCAATAGACTTTAAATATGCCCTTAGCAATGAAGCCGAAGGCGTAAATCAAGAGACTAAAGGTAACGTAGTAATGGCAGGTGATAATTATAAGTTATCACTTATGGGTACGAAGCAATTATTTGATGGGACAAATGTCTACACGATTGTACCAGAAGATGAAGAGGTAACCATAAGCGCGATGAGTGATCAAGATGAAAATGCGATCACACCGTCTAAAATGCTTTCTTTCTTTAATGAAGGATACACGCAAAAGATGGACATCAAGCAAAAAGTAAATGGTAGAGAGATACAATTTGTAAAACTCACACCTATGGATTCTAATAGTGATGTGAAGTATACTTTGCTAGGTGTAGATGCTCAGACTAAGCATATACACAAACTTATTATTACCCAAAACAATGGTACTAAAGTGACAATAACGGTAAACTCTTTTAAGACTAACCAGCCACTTGCAAAGAATACCTTTACTTTTGACAAGGGTAAATACACAGACTATTATATCAATAAATTATAACAGTAGATACTAGAGCTAAGGGCGCAGACTTCTTATTTTTGTCTGCGCCCTTATCATTTATAAATGAAAATACTTGACCGCTATATCTTCTTTACGTTTGTAAAAACGTTTCTGAGCATCTTTACTATATTGATGTTCATTTTTGTTTTACAGAGTGTATGGTTATATATACAAGAACTAGCAGGTAGAGATCTGGACTTTGATGTAATATTAAAGTTTTTACTCTTTGCAATGCCTAGCCTTGTAACGCTTGTACTACCACTATCTGTGCTACTTACGAGTATAATGACCTTTGGGAATTTTGCTGAGAACTATGAGTTTGCAGCAATGAAGTCTACTGGGATCTCACTACAGCGGGCTATGAAGAGTGTGATTTTCTTCATTATATTTTTAGGTATTGCATCCTTCTTATTTGCAAACTATGTGATTCCTGCATCTCAATATGAGTTTAGAAACCTACGTAATAATATAGGTAAGATGAAACCTGCTATGCTCATACGTAGTGGGCAGTTTAATGAAGTAGGTGACGACTTTAATATGCGTGTTGCAGAGAAGTATGGTGATAGAGATCAATATCTCAGAGATGTTGTTATACATCAAAAGGAAAAAGGACGCCTAGGTAATTATACGGTTATCGTTGCAAAAGAAGGAGAGCTTATAAGTTCTATAGACTCCCCTACCCTCTCATTACAACTCAAGGAAGGTAACTACTACACAGAAGTACAGAAGAAGAAGACTAAAGAAAAACTTAAAGAGCCTTTTGCAAAGAGTTATTTTGAGACCTACACGCTCAACATAGACCTAAGCGCGCTAGATAGTGAAGATCTAGATGCCAGAGATATAGACAACACTTACCAGATGATGGATATTGTACTATTAGATTCTAGTATTACAGCCTTATCTAAAAGATTTGTAGAAGACAGAGCAAAATTTACAGACAAGTATGTGAGTCGTGTAAAACCACCTACTGTAGACACCCTTTATCAAAGTAACGTCGAGCAACAAAGTGCTGAGATTAAAGAAGTCATATTAGACAACTACGAGATTAAAGACCGCGTGCGTATCTTAGAAATTGCAAAGTCTAATATAAGTAACACTATTGCAGATATAGAGAACAGAAAAAAGATTCTCAAAATAGATGTAAAGAGATTAAGCAAATTTGAAATCTCACTACACGAGAAATATGTACTAGGCTTTAGCTGTATTCTTCTCTTTTTTGTGGGAGCTCCACTAGGCGCTATTATACGTAAAGGTGGACTTGGCTTGCCTATTGTAATAGGTGTGGTACTCTTTCTTACCTTTCACTTCATAGGTATTTTTGCGAAAAATAGTGCAGAAGACAACTCAATTAGTCCGTTTATAGCAAGCTGGTTAAGTACATTTATTTTGTTCCCGCTTGGGGTGTACCTCACTTATCGTGCAACGACAGACCAAGGCATCTTTGATGTAGACATTATGCCTAAGTTTATTAAAAAACTATTTGCAAGACCTAAAAAGAAAGCTATCAATATTGACGCGCTAGACTTAAGTTACTCAATAAGCGATGAAGAAGAAAAAATGTTAGACAGCCTTTCTTCAAACCAGCTCAAGGACATTGTAAAAAACTATAAAGAATCTGGACACTCTACAGATGTACGTAAGGCTGCTATCTCAAGACTAGGCAAACTAGGTATTACCTTAGACAATTTAAAAACTCAAGGGTATTTTACAGATAATCTATAGGGCTATCTGAGCTAAATGAATATCCATTATATACACACGTTCTTGTATCTTTGTGCAAAACGTTACTCATACAAATGACAGCACCCAAAACGATACAACTACACACTATAGAAGAAGCCATAGAAGATATTAAAAATGGCAAAGTAATCATAGTAGTAGATGATGAAGACCGAGAAAATGAAGGAGACTTTGTAGCGGCAGCAGAGACAGTAACACCAGAGATGATTAACTTTATGGCTACGCACGGACGTGGTCTTATCTGTGCTCCTATTACTGAGGATCGTTGTGAAGAGTTGCAACTCAATATGATGGTAACGAGCAACACAGACCCTATGGAGACGGCCTTTACCATCTCTGTAGATTTAAAAGGTCAAGGGGTAACCACCGGTATATCTGCCTCAGATAGGGCAAAAACCGTACAAGCACTTATAGACCCGCAGACTAAACCTTATGATTTAAGTAGACCAGGACACATTTTTCCGCTTAAGGCAAAGGAAGGTGGTGTACTGCGTCGCACCGGGCACACAGAAGCCGCAATAGATTTTGCTAGACTTGCTGGTTTTAAACCTGCAGGAGCCATTGTAGAGATAATGAATGAAGATGGTACAATGGCACGACTCCCACAACTTATGGAGGTGGCAGAAAAGTTTGACCTCAAAATTGTTTCTATAGAAGATCTAGTAGCCTACCGTATGAACCACGATAGCCTTATAGACAAAAAAGAAGACTTTGAGATAAAAACTCGTTTTGGAGATTTTAGACTTCGCGCTTATGAGCAAACCACAAATGACACTGTGCACATTGCACTTACTAAAGGTGGATGGGAAGATGATGAGCCAGTACTAGTGCGTGTAAACTCTACTCAAATTAACAACGACCTACTAGGCACACTTACTAATAATCCAGATGCCAAACTAGACGATATGTTTAAAGCCGTAAATGAGGCTGGCAAAGGAGCTATAGTTTTTATAAATCAAGAAAATGCATCGGCAAATTTACTGGGAAGATTAAGTGAGCTCAAAAACATTCAAAAAGATGGAGTAATGAAAGCTCCTAATATTGTTATGGACTCAAAAGACTTTGGTATAGGTGCACAGATTTTACACGATCTACGCATTTCTAAAGTAAAACTTATGACTAACAGCGAGGGGCTTAAACGTATCGGTATCGTAGGCTACGGTCTTGAGATTGTAGAACGCGTAGGGTACTAAGACCTATTTATCATATACTTAAAAAGCCATCTCAATAAAGAGATGGCTTTTTTATGGGTTTTAATTACGCTTTCGCGAAAGCGTAAAAAAGAAAATCTCAAACATCATTACTGGTGTTTGAGATTGTTATATATCATTGTCAAATTACTTGACTTGTGCGCACAAAAAAAGGCAAGCTACCTACATCACACCGCTACGACCATCTACCCTTGCTGCGTTCCCACCCTGGGGGATTCGACAGGAGCTGGTTGTGTAGGACTTGCCGCTGCAAAGATATAGCTTCTTTGAGAAGTCACAAGGTTTTTTAGCCCGATTTTTTGTTTTAAATTGCTATAAAATTCAACAAAAAATGACAGCAAAAGCTAAGCACCTCATTCTATTCATATTACCGCTACTTTTAATCGCTTGTAGCGACACAGGTTCTCTAGATGGAAACTATACTATTACAACAGATGCACAAAAAAATGCTATCAAAAATGGTGGAGAAATAACCATCTCGCTTAAAGCGAAAAAAAATATCGCCTTTGACTCTGTTTCTTACGCCTTTGACGGGAAGCGCATAGGTTCAAGTAACAGTCTGGAAGGTGTCACTACTACCCTATCTTCTCAAAAACTGGGACAACGCGAGTTGAGTGCTACTATTTATGCCGGAGGAGAGAGCACGACCACCACACAAAAACTAAACATTTTACATACAAAAGCGCCAAAAGTATATGGCTATAAAATCATAAACAGATACCCACACCAGACAGATGCCTATACACAAGGACTAGAATTTGTAGGTGATACACTGTATGAGAGTAATGGTAGTTATGGCGAGTCTAACCTGAGAAAAGTAGATTACAAAACCGGAAAAGTACTTAAGGAAGAAAAACTAGACAAAGCATACTTTGCCGAAGGGATGACCATTATAGGAGATAATATATACCAGCTTACCTGGAAGGGTAATACTGGCTTTATTTACAACCGTAATACATTTGAGACTACCGGAACTTTTACCTACAATAAAAGTAGAGAAGGCTGGGGACTTGCAAATGACGGTAAAGTAATTTACAAGTCTGACGGAACTAGTAAAATCTGGACCTTAGACCCTTCTAATCTATCTGAACAATCGTATATAGAGCCTACTGACAACACAAAGGTTACTAGCAAACTCAACGAACTAGAATGGGTAAATGGTAAAATATATGCAAACAATTATCAAGTAGACCTTATCTCTATAATTGACCCTACAACAGGGGCGCTAGAAGGTCTTATTGATTTACGCACACTCAAAAACGAAGTGCAAAAACTTACAGATCCGGCAAATGAGGTTCTTAATGGTATTGCCTATAAAGCAAACGAGGGGCGCCTTTTTGTAACCGGTAAACACTGGAACACACTTTTTGAAATAGAGATTGTAGAAAAATAGGTCGTTCACTCACCACAACAGCCCGTTTACTCATTTATGATACTGGCAAGGTGCTTGATTAACTAGATTTACATCAGTTAATCAAGATATTATGAAAAAGCCTATCGCCATCACCATCCCAAAACCTTGTCACGAAGACTGGGCAAAAATGACACCTGTACAGCAAGGTAAACACTGCGCTGTATGCAGTAAAGAGGTTGTAGACTTTACAGCCTTTACTAAGGATGCCCTGTATAAACGCGTCACTAAAGGCGATCATCTTTGTGGTCGTTTTAGAAAAGACCAGCTCGATACGCCTATCTATGCAACGCGTGATAAAGGCAGGAGCTTTGCTCAAGCAGCAGCGGCACTACTTGTCCCTATGGCAATGCTTTCAGTTACAGAGGCATCTGGACAGACTACATCTGAGACTATAATTATGGGTGATATTGCACCGGTAGAACTTCCTATAAAAAAATATGATAGTTTGGGTATAGGTACGCTTTCGCGAAAGCAAAATACACCGCAGAAACTTATTACAATCACTGGTACTGTAACCGACTATAATGGTCCTCTTGCCGGTGTAACCATAAGAGTAGAAGGGACCTCTAGAAATTACAAAACAGACCTAAATGGCAACTATAGTTTAAATGTGTTTTCTGGGGAGATAATTACTTATAGCTATCTAGGTTTTCAAAATCGAGAAATAAAAGTAGGTTCACAACTGGAGATTAATGTAAACTTTCAAAAAGAAGAGCGTGGCCTTCCTCAAATTATTATGGGCAGAGTAAGTACAAAAAGCCACAAACAGCTAGAAAAAGAACTACGCCAAAAGAAAAAAAACAAGAAGCAATAACACCGCTCTTAAAAAGTTATATTTGTTACAAACTATAACTTAATGCGCAGTCTCTACTTTCTTATTGCGCTTGCCGGTATAATTACGGTAAGCTCTTGCCGTAATGATTTTGAAACCACTCCTAGTACAGGTAATCTAGAATTCTCAAGAGATACCATTTTTCTTGATACGGTATTTACAAACATAGGCTCTAGCACGTATAACCTTAAGGTGTATAATCGCAGTGATGAGGCAATCTCTATACCATCTGTACGACTAGGCCGTGGTCAAGACTCAGACTATAGACTTAATGTAGACGGTGTAGCTGGTAAAGAATTTGAAGAGGTAGAAATTCTCGCAAACGACAGTATTTTTGTTTTTGTAGAAACCACCCTAGATATCAATGAAGTAGGCAATGCCTCTGATGAGTTTTTATATACAGATGCTATAGAATTTAATAGCGTGGGTACATCACAAAATGTAGAACTCGTAACGCTTGTAAAAGATGCCATTTTTCTATTTCCGGAGCGTGACGGTGCTACAGGTATGGTAGAAACACTTACTGTAAATAATGTAGAGACTACACTAGAAGGACGTTACCTTATGGATGACGAACTTACTTTTACAAATGATAAACCTTACGTAATATACGGTTATATGGCTGTAGGTGATCCAGACGGAACAACAGCAAAAACCTTAACTATAGAAGCTGGAGCCAGAGTGCATTTTCACGCAGATAGTGGTTTACTCATAGCAGATAATGCAACACTAGCTATAAATGGTGCACTAAGCGCAGATCCCATAGCGCTAGAGAATGAAGTGATTTTTGAAAGTGATAGACTAGAGCCTGCATTTTCTAACGTGCCTGGCCAGTGGGGAACTATATTACTTACAGATGGTAGTGTAAATAACACAATTAACTATGCAACCATAAAAAATGCAACTGTAGGAATACTTAATGAGGCGAGCCCTAACGCCGCTTCAGCTAGCCTCACTCTTACTAACTCTCAGATTTATAACGCCTCTGCTGTAGGCTTACTTAATAGATTTACCTCTGTTGAGGCTTCAAATACGGTAATTAACAACTGCGGGCAGTTCTCTATGCTGGTACAACTAGGCGGTATTTATAATTTTACACACTGTACCTTTACAAACTACTGGACGCAAAGCTTTAGAGATACGCCTGCTGTATTTTTAGACAACACCTTACAAACGCAAGAAACCTTACTTGTAGGAGACCTTGCTCAAGCCGATTTTACTAATTGTATAGTGTACGGTAATCAAGGGGAAGAAATAGGCTTTAACCAAGATAACGACGCTACTTTTAATTTTAAATTTACAAACTCACAGATACGATTTGATGATGTTTTTGGTGACTTTACAGGAGAGCCACTTTATGATTTTACAAATGTAAATTTATATCAAGATATCATACGTGGTGAAGAACCAGACTTTCTACTCCCTACAGAAAATATGTTACAAGTAGGTGAAGATACTGCTGGTAACGGTTTTGGTTTACAGAGCGCTGCAAATGCAGTTCCTACAGATATTATTGGTACTAACAGAACGCTGGCTCCAGATATAGGTGCCTATGAGAGTATTATATTTCCAGAATAAATTATAGACTCAAGCCTATAAGAAAAGCACCCTTATTTCCTCCTAGTGCACCTTGACCATAAACGTAGTCTACACGCAGTAATCTAAACTTACCCCAGCCTACATTGCTTAAACCTACATTAAACTCACGATACAGTCTTTGGTCTTGAGTACTTAAAAGGTGTGCGCCGGCTACAAGATTAAAATTGAGTTTATTTATACCTGGTATTTTACCTAGAATCCAACCTTTAAAATTGTGCTCTGCGTGTGCCTCAAAGTAACCGGTATTTGTACTGCGCTCATAATAAGGCAAGACATTAAACCTATTTATAGCACCAGGCTCAAAGAGCACTGTCTCATTACCATTAAAATGCTGCCTATCTACAAAGCTTATCTCTTCTCCAGTGCCCAAAAATGTCCCTGCACGCAAATCATATGATAACCTACCTTTATTACCCACATTAAACTCTTGCTGAGCAACAATGCGCAATTGATCAAAATTATAGTCGGCTACCGAGGCTCCAAAGCCTTTCTCATATACTAGCGTTATAGCTGGATATCTTTCAGACTGTACATTAAACTTTCCGCTAGGGTAACTATAATATTTTTGCCCAAAGTTTATCGTTGCACTTGTAAAAAACTTCCCTATGCGATGTGTTGTGATTGCAGCACTCCCGTTACTTGATGGAGCTAAAGGATTATTGCTGGTAAACTCGCGATCATCACTAGGAAAAAATGTTTGGTCTGTCGTATTAAAAACGGGGTTTCGTTTCTCATAAGCTAGAATTGCATTTACTCGTAAACCATTAACAAGCTCTTGCCCGTAGCCTATTTGTGCAAATTCTTTTTCGTAATACTTAGCAAAATTTTTCTCTCTAAGGAGTGAGTATGCAGTATTAAATATAGGGCGTATAGGTTCGGCATTATTGAACTGTTGTAGATCTACACCTCCTGTAAGGCTCACCACTGCCCTATTTGTTCTATTAAAACGCCTTGTGACTCCTAAGGTATAACGCAGTTGGTCTTCAGAAAAGCCGTAGTTCGCTTTCGCGAAAGCGTAAAAAGTCTTTGTATAATCATCATCACTCCAGTTTGAATAACTGGCTTGCAGGCTACCATTCCAGCCCTGTACGGTATTGTACTGAATGGCCTGTAAAGGTGAAGAAACTCCCACTCTCCATCTATTATATGTGTCTGTATAATCATACCCGAAAATAGGTGAGGTTATCTTAAAACGGTTACCACGTGCATCTATACTATCTAGGTACTTCTTTGATTTTCTAATGACCTGTATGCTATCCTTTTTTACATAATCTTCTTGCTCTAACAGTGTGAGTGGTACTGGGCGTCTTTGATCCCAGAAGGTACTGTCTTTTTTGTTTGCATTTTGAGAAAAAGACAAGATCTCTGCCGAAAAAGAGCCTTTGCCAAATGCGGGATTGAAATTATAATCTGAGTAACCAGCTGTAAATCTCCCGTCACCTTTAAGCCCTAAAAATCCAAAGCTAAAATCTATGACCTGAGATATTTTTACCCACTGCTTAAGCTCGTCCTCATATTTAAAATTCTGTTTAAAATTAAGAGATTCTATAAAAGGCACTTGTATAGAGGCACCATCTGTATGTAAATCTACACCGTACAATTGCCAGCTATCTTCTACTATATAAATTGTGCCTGTAAACACACGGTCATTAACACGTCTAGGTGTTACAGTTACCTTATTTATGAGCTGGTTGTTTTCATAAAAGGTACCTTCTAGGGTGTATTTGTAATAAGCAAACGCATTTGAAGCGATGGGTGATACGATTTGAGCATTGAGATTTAATGTATTTTCATAAAAAGAAAAATTTGCATCACTAGCGGTATTAAAGCTAAAACCGTTATCATCACCACTTACCTTACTTGCCACAATAACCTCACTAAAGTTGTCTGGACGCTGGTATTTTATATCTGATATAGTCTCACTAAGATAGATAATACCGGTACGTGTGGAGTCTAGACCACCACCCAGGTCGCCTACTTCTTGCCCTAGTATTTTATCTGGAGCATCTTGTACTTGCCATAGCCCACGAGAGTAAAACTTTGCAGTATACTCTCCTATGACATCAAGATTCTTCTTTCGGTTTGCTATGGTTGCACGTATTATTCTATCGGCAGGGTTGACACCTGCTTCAACTATAACTTCATCTAGAGAGGTTGTTGCCTCTGTCATTACAATGTCTAAGACTACTTGTGGCGACCCTATCTCTACCGTACGTGTGATGGTCTCAAAACCTAAAAATTGAAAAACCACGATCATCTCCTTACCTTGATCTTCTCTTTCTAGAAGGAGCTCGTAAGCCCCATCACCATTTGTAGTAGTTCCTCTATTTGAGTTTTCTATGTATACGTTTACAAATGGGAGTTGCTCTCCATTTTGACTTGTCACAACACCTGTAATTTGTGCTGTGAGGGTTAATGAAAACAGTGTCAGGAAAATGATAAAGTAATGTGTACGCATATGTTGATTTTTGATTTGATGAAATGTTTACTCTTTTACAAGCCTAAGATACTGCTCACAGAGCCAAAGCTGTACCTGCAGCTCATTTTCTTGATGAGCTTTACTTTGAAACTCTGGTAGATCTACCAGGTAATTTATAAACTGTTTAAGCTCATCTTCTGTAAGCTCAAAACGTTCTCTCAAAAACCGTGCATATTTTTCCATCATAAGGTCATATGCTGCTATTTCTTTATCTATAGCCACATATTTTTTGAGTCGTTTGGTACGACCGCTTATGGCATTTATAATAGGATCTAGCTGGAGACTACCCCCTAGAAGACCTAGTAGATGAACTGGTTTAAAATCACCAGCAGTTTGTAGCCTGCGCTCATTTGTTGTGGGGATGGGGCGCTCTCCTTGTATAATTCCCACGCTTTGAACGGTGATTTTATCACTACTCGTTAAAACGACTTCATCAAGGGTGTTCTCTTTTTCTTTGAGTATTATACTTAAAAATGGATGTGATGCCAGCTCTTCAAAGATTACAACATATTGATCTCTGGCACTTAAGTGAGTAACAAGTAAAACGTCACCTTTATTTACAGCCATCACAAAACGACCATCACTATCTGTAGTAATACTTTGTTGCGAGTTAAGATTATTTACGTGTGCGCCTTCTAGTTTAAAGTCGCCTATTTTAACCTCTCCTTGGGTAGATAGTGGGAACTGGGCAAGGCATACCTGAGCACAGCATAAAAAGAGAACAAAAAGCCTAATGACCATAAGAATATTTCTAACTCAAAAAAAGCTAGAAATTTATAAAGAGCTGCCCAACAAATTGTTAAACTCTTAACCGCGGTCGTTAATTATTAAAAGCCTTCTTAATTCTATCAAGATTTTTCTTGTTGTCACGATCTTTAATGGTCTCGCGCTTGTCGTACGTTTTCTTACCCTTAGCTAATGCAATCTCGAGTTTTGCAAAACCCTTCTCATTTGTAAAAAGTCTTAAGGGTACAATAGTAAGACCAGATTTATTAACCTCACGCTCCCATTTTTTAAGTTCGCGCTTGTTAAGAAGTAACTTGCGCTCACTCTTAGGGTTATGATTAAAGTAAGTAGCGTGTGAGTACTCTTGTACGGTCATATTAATTACAAACATCTCCCCTTGATCATTAAACTCACAAAAACTCTCGGCTATGGAGGCTTTACCCTCTCTTATAGCCTTAATCTCTGTACCAGCAAGTACAATACCTGCAACGAGCCTATCAAGTATCTCGTATTCAAAACGAGCTTTTCTGTTCTTTATGTTTACCGTATTTGACATTCTTACAAAGATACAATGTTACACTATTAATACTCATTTACGCTCTTAAAAAATACTAATGCGCAGCCCGTGTTAAGCACTTTTAAAATTATGGATTGTATTTTTGCATCCCTGTCATATAAATGTAAGCACATCTATTATTCCTCGACTATATCCTCCATATAACTAGCACTATGCACAGATTATTTTATATCGCTTTTTTATTACTACTTGCTATAAGTTGTACAACGCCAGCGCCTACTGCACAAGAGATTGTAGATAAAGCCATCGCCGCGTCTGGTGGCGAGGTAATTGCAAACTCTAGCATACATTTTAAATTTAGAAAGTATTACTATAGAGCTACTAGAAAAGACGGATTGAGAACATTAGAACGCTGTACAGACGCTGCTTGTCAAGTACAACAGGATATTATAAAAGATAATGGAGAGTTTGTACGCTTTCGCGAAAGCGCTCCTACAACCCTTCCAGATAGTATGAAAAATCGCTATGCAAATAGTGTAAATTCTGTACACTACTTTTCTGTATTACCTTATGGCCTTAATGACCCAGCGGTGCGTAAATCACTTGTAGATGAAAGCGTTGTAAAAGGAGAGCCTTACTACCGTCTTAGAGTTACCTTTGCCCAAGAAGGTGGTGGTGAAGATTTTCAAGATGAGTATATGTACTGGATACACAAAAACCGCTACACGGTAGACTATCTTGCATATAATTACCAAACATCAGAAGGTGGGACACGTTTTAGAGAGGCTTACAATGAGCGCATTATAAACGGCATACGCTTTGTAGATTATCGCAATTACAAGCCAGAAGAGCAGTATCCACCATTGCAAACACTAGATGCACTTTATGAAAACAATAATCTTGATTTACTTAGCATTATTGAACTAGAGGATGTGGAGGTATCTAGTTGTCCCGCTTGCTAGTCTATAACTAGCGCTTCTTTTTTCTTAACCAGGTCTTTACCTTCTCCCGCGAGCTGCACGTGGTAGAGATGAAAATACTCAGACTCGTCTATTTCTTTAAACGCGTCTGGCTCACCGTATACAGCATTTGCAAAGTTTGGTGTTGTATTACTGTGGCCTACTACCACAACATTAAGTCCCGTCGTTGCAAGTTTAAAAGCTTCGTCGTTTAAAGCTCTGGGATCATATTTTTTTATAGCTAGGCTATTTGCCTTTGCCGTAGGCTCTGCCGTGCGCATAGTGCGTAAATAGTCTGTAGAGTAAACAGCGTCTATATCCTTATCTGTAAAAAAATCTTTCCAACGCTCTGCTCGCGCCTCTCCTTCTGGAGTGAGATCTGGATTACTATTAGACGGATCACTTAGCACTTTTTCGGCGTGACGAATGAAGTAATAATTAGTCACCTGCTCGGTAGTAGCTTTGTTTTTCTTCTGTCCATCACAGCTTACAGAGACGGTAATTAATACGAGTAATACTAAGAGTTTGCGCATCTTGAAAATTATTTTATACTCAAATATACATTTTTGTAAGGTCTTCTCTTTCTTAGCGACTAATATTATGTCTTTCGCCCTTATATGCGTGACAGATAAAAAAATCTGCTATGAAAGAGCAAAATCCGTTTCTTATTAAGAAACGGATTTTGTGTTTTATTATACTAAGGAGTATTACGCTTTCGCGAAAGCGTAAAAAAAAAAACACAGCTTGATGAAGGCTGTGTTTTTTAGTTTGTCTGATTTGCTCTACATTGAGAAGTACTGTACCAGTGTGTAGGCAGAGATGAAAAATGTTGAGAGGATTACATATACCCCCAAAATGGTGTTTCTTCCCTGTCTAGGATCTCGTGCTGTTGTTGTTTTTGCTTGCGTTCTCATAATATCTGTTTTTATTGATTGATACTATAAAGACGAGGCACGAGAGTAATTGTTACAATTATGCTTCAGAATTTTCTTCAGAAGTCTCATTTTGAGCATTTTCTGCGGCTTCTCGAGCAGCAGCAGCCTCCTCTTCGGCTTTTTGGTTTTGAGCTACTAAGGTTTTTATCTTACGCAGTTTTGAAGTCCATACATTAAGATCTTCTTTATGACGTGCAATGTTTTTATGCACCTCTACCACCATAGGGTTATCATCTGCCACGTGCTGGAAGAAACCTAGATTGTTCTCTAGCTGGTTAATCTCTGCTTTAGTCTCATCTATTTTCTTTCTAATAAAGAAACGTTCCTTTTCTATAGCGCGGTCATCTGCTCCGCCTGCCATAATTTGCACACGGTTTTCATACTTGATGAGCTCTGCTTCTTTCTTATCTATATCAAGTTGTTTAAAGAGGCCGTCTAGTACTTTATTAAAGTCTTGATCTATATTCTTTTTTGAGTAAGGAACACGACCTATACCCTTCCACTGGTCTATAAATTCTTTAATAATCGCAAGATCTGCGGTGCGCTCGCCTGTCATCTTTGTTTCCTTAACGGTATTCATTAAGGCTTGTTTTTTATCAAGATTTTCTTGCTCGCCAGCGCTTGCTTGCTTTTTAGAATCTTTAAGGCGGTCAAAAAAGTGATTACAAGCGTCTTTAAATTGCTTCCATACCTTGTCACTATCTTTACGTGGTACGTGACCTATTTTCTTCCAGTCTGCCTGTATGCGCTTCATCACATCTAGCGTTCCTTTTATGTCATCGCTATCTTTGTGGTCTTCGGCTATTTGTACAAGCTCTTGCTTCTTTGTAAGGTTATCGTACTGTTCTTTCTTTTGAGATTTATAGAAGCCATTCTTTTTTTGATTAAATAGCTTTGTTGCTTCTTTAAAAGCTGCCCACGTGTCTTCATTATTTTCTTTTGGGACTTTACCAGCCTTAAAGAATTCCTCACGCAGTGCTTCTACTTTTTTAATCTTTTCTTGTACGCTCTTATGAGACTTTATATCATCTTGTGCTACTTCTTTTATTTGAGCAATGATGTTATTTTTAATCTCAAGATTTTTAACCCATACAAGCTCTATCTCTTTTTGCTTCTCATCACGAGCATCGTGTATCTTCTTTGTAGCAGCACTAAATTTATCCCAGATTGCGTCACTATGTTCACGCGCTACAGGACCTATTTCCTCTTTCCACATACGGTGTAAGAGTTGTAGTTCTTTAAAAGCCTTATTGATATTAGGCTCTGCACCTAGCTCTTCTGCTCTCTCTATGAGCAGTAGCTTTTTGTCCAGATTTTCTTTAAAGTGTCTATCTCTAAAGTCACGGTTAAGGTGCAAGAGTTCATAAAACGCATCTACGTTAAAGTAGTAATCGTTCCAAACAAGGTTGTAGCGGTCACGAGGTATATTACCTGCATTATTCCAACGTTCTTGAATGTCTTTAAATTTATTGAAAGTAGTATTTACACTCTCAGCACCACCTAGCTCTTTACTTAAAGCCTTCACCTCATCTATAAGCGATTGACGCTCTGCAAGGTTTGCATTTTGATCCTTACGCTTGCGTTCATAAAACTCCTGGCGCTTGTTTCTATACTCATAATACACCTCGTTATATGCCTTTTTAAGTGGCGAGAAGTATCTAAAATCTATAATGTTACCACCTTCTTCTAGAAAAGCAGCCTTAGCCTCTTCTTGCTCCTTATCAAACTGAGCATTTATAACCGTACTTATCTCCTCTACGTGCTCCTTTATAGCGGTTACTTTCTCATTTTTAATAAGTGATTGTAACTCCTCTATAAGCTCTTCTTTTGTAAGAGTAGTATAGTCTTTTTTAGGTATTTCTTTTACCACTGGTGCAGCCGGTACTACTTCTGTAGTTTCTGGTGTTGCAGCAGCTTGATCTGGAGAAGCAACTTCTTCTGCATCAATCTCAGATGCTACCTCAGCGTCATCTGGAAGTTGTGTTGCATTTGCCTCTGCAGCCAGTGCTTCTATTTCTTCATTCATAGTGCGATCTGTTGCTGGCGCCGTTTCTTCTAGATGTTCTTCTACTTTTGGGTCTTGAGGTTTCTTCTCTTCAGACATATCTTTCAATGTTAGGGTTCTATTTTATAAGAAGTAAATATACTATTTAGTGCGCACATAGGGCAATAATCTAGTGCTAGCTATTCCAGATGCTCCAAGAGGCCTCTGCTTGTAATTCTAGCATTCTAAATCCGTTTATAATTTGAGCACCTTGTTGCAATGCTTTAGTTAGAAAAGTAGACTGCTCTGGATTATAAATAAGGTCAAAAGCTATATGAGAATCGCCTATATATTGATACGGTATCGCTGGCGCCATCTCAACCTCTGGAAAAGTTCCTACGGGTGTTGTATTTACTATAAAGGTGTGATCTTTTATGATTTGCTCATTGAGATCTTCATATTGTAATGAGGTGTTAGAACGCTTTCGCGAAACAAAGGTGCACTCCACCCCTAGCTGTTGCATTGCATAATGCACGGCTTTTGAAGCCCCTCCAGTACCTAAAATCAAACATTTATAAGAAGATGCAGAAAGAACTGTCTCATCAAAATCACAAAAGTGACTCTCACCAAAACGCTCTAATAATGAATCTCTAAAACCTATATAATCTGTATTATAACCCGTAAGTGTGCCATCATCTTCCGTCTTAACGGTATTTACAGCACCTATAGCGGCTGCGTGTGCGTCAAGTCTATCTAAAAAAGGAATAATATCTTGTTTATAAGGTATAGTGACATTATACCCTACGGCAGATTTTGCTAGGAGTACCTCTTGCATAGCAGCAGCATCTGGCACATCAAAATTTACATATTGTGCATTTACATCTTGCTTATCAAACTTCTCTTTAAAATATCCTCTTGAGAAGGAGTAGCCTATATCTTTTCCAAAAAGGCCATACTTAACTAGTACGTCTTGTTCTCTCTCCATATTTACCTAGTGCAACGACCATAAAAATACCTGCTAGTATAAAAAATATGGCAAGCACATTTTCAATATTTAACGCTGTAGGCAAGTAACGGTCGTAATTATCTAATATTGGTGTTCCGTTTATATCTAGTGCAATCTCTCCTGCAATGTCGCGCTCAAAAACTTCTGTTTTCCAAGGCCACACTACGCCTAGCGAACCTATAATAAAACCTAGTATTGCAGCATTAGTCTCCCATTTAAACTTTTTAAACAAATAACTTAAAAAATGAGAAATAGTAACAAGGCCAGTAAGTGATCCCAAAGAAAAAACGATCAAAACAGTAAGTAATCGCATATGTACTGGGTCATCAATGAAAGAAAAGTCTCCAGAAAATGTTTTTGTTATTGTTACAAATAAGGCATTTACAGAATCTACAAGTAGTAGCACATAATTACCTAGTAAGATAAGTATAAAAGAACCAGAGAGACCTGGTAATGTCATCCCAGAAACACCTATAATACCACAAATAAATACAAAGAGAAGATTATCATTTTCTTGTGCGGGCTCCATAAGACTTATAGCTACACCAAAAATAACCCCCGAAATAAGCATTACGATATTGCGATTAGTCCACTCTTCAAAATCTTTACCTATATAGTATATAGAACCTATTATCATACCAAAGAAAGCACTCCACACTAACAAGGGGTAATTTCTTATAGCTAGATCTAGTAATAATGAAACACTAAAATAACTTATGAGCATTCCTAAAATAAGGAGTCCTAAAAATCGTCCATTTATGTATTGCCAGAAACTACGAAAACGCCCTCCAAAAAGTAGCCGTAAGGCTTTCCCATTTACCTTTTGAAGCGAGTATATAAACTCTTCATAAAACCCAGCTACATAGGCTACAACTCCTCCAGACACTCCCGGAACTTTATTTGCAGCACCCATTGCTAGGCCTTTAAGTACGAGCCAGAGCTTATCAGAAAGCGATCTAGTCTCAGTCTGCATATACCTTCTTTTTACCTGCAGCTCTTTCTAATAATAAGATTAATGCAAATCCTACAACGGCAAATATTACGGCATATAGTACCTGTGGATCTCCATCAAAGGTTGATGGGAGTATACTCTTTGCCTCTACCGCAACCTCATCACCGTGCCTATCTATACGAGTAGATAAGACTTTTTTCCAAGGCCATATTTTGTTAAGTGATCCTACCATAAAACCGGTAAGTACAGCTAGGGTTATTTCTTTTTTATGCTCAAACATCCACTTAAGGATTTTTGAAAAGAGTTTAAGTCCCACAACACACCCTAAAGCAAAGAGTATGATTTTCCAGATAGCACTTCTAAGGAGTGACCAGTCTCGAGTAAGCAATGCGTCTTGAGCATCTGTAATTGTGCCTAGCACCATCCCATAAGAACCCAGTAATACGAGTATAAATGAACCTGAAACTCCAGGTAAAATCATTGCGATAATAGCAATACAACCAGAAACAAAATAAAACCACCACGCGTTAGGCGCTTCTGTAGGTACGGCTATTGTGATAAAATATGCAACTGCTACACCTAGAATTAATGCTATGATTGTGATTGCATTCCATTTTGAAATTTGTTTTCCTATATAAACAATACTGGCAAGTACAAGACCAAAGAAAAAAGACCATAAAAGAATAGGATATACATCAAGAAGATATTTTATAACTCGAGCAAGTGAGAGTATACTTATGGCTACTCCTAAAAATAAACTTCCTAAAAATTTAAGATTGTATCGCGCTATTGCAGCTTTTACTCCTTCCTTTTTCCAGACTTTAAAAATTCCAAAGTCTAGTTTATCTATTGTTTCTATAAGTTCTTGATAGATACCAGATATAAATGCAATGGTACCTCCAGATACACCGGGAACCACATCTGCTGCTCCCATTGCCATTCCTTTTAAGATAACAAATACGTAAGCGAGTGAAGTTTTTGGCATAGGATTATTTTAAAGTCTTAGCTAAAATACTAGCTTTCACTTTACATACCTATTTTTAAACAAAATTTTAAAAGTTACTAGTTTGAGTGTTTCTCAATTAATTCTCGAACTTCTTTCTTTGCAGCCACGTAAGGAAAAAGTTCATCTATAATTATAGAAAATTCGGCATCTAGTTTTAGACCATTTTTTAAAAAGTAGCGCCCTTGTATGTCACTCCCTTGCGCATAGTTAAGACCTGCCAGTCTAAAAGCTACCTCTGCATTTTCTGGATAAAACTCCATAGCCTGCGTTAAATTAATAACTGCTGCATTATGCTCACCTAGTTGTAAAAGTATATCTGCTCTGTTTAACCAAGTTTCAAGTTCATAATTACCCAGTTCTAACGTACGGCGATACCCTTCTTCTGCCTCTTCATAAAACTTAAGCCTGTGATTAATTTTTGCATAACGTTTCCAGTAAAGTACGTTATCGCTATCTATATTAATCGCTTTGTTTATATAGTACAGTGCCTTCTGAAAGTTAAGACGTTTTTTATAGAAATCTGTAATGGCAATCCACCCATTATCTAGTAAAGGATCTTCGTGCACACAGCGCTCAAAATGCTTTATAGCAAGTTCATCACTTCCTAACTTATCATAGCATTTACCCATACGAAGTAATGCAAAAGACGTGGGATCTTCAAGCTCTAGTGTAATCTGGTAATTTTCTAACGCCTCATTATAACGACCTAATTTCTCTAGCACTTTACCTTTCTCAAGGTAAGCTCCTACAAAACGGTCATCACTTATAATGGCAAAATCATAGGCCGAGAGTGCTTTTTCATACTCCTTAAGTCCAAAATATTGTTTCCCCACTTGATGCCAAGCTACTTCACAATAAGGATTATTGTTTAAAAACATATTGAGGTAATCTATAGCTTCTGTGTGCTGCTCTAAAAAATCAAAACAATAAATTACATTATAAAGCGCACTATAATCTTGCTCGTCTACCTCTAGACACTTCATAAAACTAAGCTTAGCGTTTTGAAAATCTTCTATAAAAAGATATTCCATCCCTATGAGGTTATAAACATCTGCAGGATCATTAGTAAGATCTATAGCTTGCTCTAGTAAGTAAATAGCCTTTTTGTGATCATCCTGCTTGCTATAAATGTTAGCCTTCTGGATAAAAACTTCTTCATTATGTGGTTCTAGCTCGTGTAGTTCTGTAAGAATTTGTTCGGCTTTTTCAAATTTGTTTTCAAAGATGAAAAGCTCTGCTTTAAAAAGTCTAAGGTTTGATGATGTGGGATGCTGCTCTAGACCTAGTTTTACAGCTTTTCGCGCAAGCGCAATTTTACCACTCTCGATATAGTAATTTGCAATATTTTCAAACTCTTCTGCGTCAAAAAAAAGAACATCATTAGTCTTTAACATAGACTCAAAACGAGTGAGCGATACACTATTTCCTTCTTGGCTAAAATCCATAGGCGACATTTTAAAATTACTCTTAATATAAATGTAGTAATACTTAAGAGTGATGTTGAGATTATACAACATAGTTGTCAACATAGTAATGAACAGCCAATAATCGCGCCAAACTGAACTTATGTCACATCTCTACCTAAAGTGCTGATAATAAAATCATATCATCTTAAAATTCTAGATTTTTGTAACTTTTACTCATTAAGAATGTCTTATTGACACAATAACCCTTATGAGCAACATATTATATAAAGAGACACAATATTTCCGTACACTTATTCTTATACTTTTACTAGTTGTCGTTATTCTGGCAGCTACAAATATATATTTGAGTAATGCAGAGACTGCCGCTAGTCCCGCTATTTATATAACGACTACTTTGCTTTTTACAGGGATTATTGTCCTTTTTTACAAGCTAGATATTATTATTACAGAAGATGAAGCTATATTAAGTTTTGGGATAGGTCTTGTTAAGAGAAAAATAGCTACTAACCGTCTGGACCTTGCGAGTACAAAAATCTTAAAGACAACATTGCTCTGGGGAATAGGCTATAGATTTACTCCACACGGCACGCTTTTTAACACACGGCTAGGTAAAGCCATTCACATTAAAACAAAGAATAAAAACTCAGAGTTCTTTGTGGTGACAGATAATATGGAGGCTATAAAAACTGCTGTAAAAAAAGCTCAAAGCATTAGTAATACTTAGACTTACCTAGGTAATCTTTTATTATTTCATTCCACTCAGGGCCTATACGTAAGGCAGTTGTATAAGGGATTGCATATAGATTATCATAATCTGTATATCCAGATTTTAATAATTCTTCTAGATAAAAAAGAGAAGCATTAATATCTCCCTCGCGAGCACTAAGTCCTATAACTTGTATAAACGCATCCTGGTTAGACGGGCTCACTAGTGTGCGTAAGATATTTACAAAAAGTAATTTTTCTGGCGTGCTATTTTGTGCCTTTACAATCTCATATTGCTGCTCTACACTGTTTTGTACAAATCCTTTAAGACGTATAGCCGCCTTACGCTCTTGCTTACTGCTTGCAGTACTATCTATTTTTACATCTAGCTCATCCATCTGGTAACTCCACCAGCCTAGGTTATCAAAAAATGCCTTTTGCGTGTCTTCTGCTAGGTAATACTTAAAATCTTCTGCCAGTAGACCTTCACCATACGTAATTACAGTACTCCTATCTCGCTTAGCGCGAAAAGCTTTATTAAAACGTATCTCCTTTGCGAGCTCTTTCTGGCTGTCTATATCAAGTATTTTCTTATACTTAGTTTTAAGCGCTGTCACAAAGTTATATGCATAAACGTGCTTTTGCTTTTTGTACAATAAATCTGCAAAGGCCATATCTGTATCATAAAATTGCTGCACGCGCTCTTTTTCTACATCCTCATCTATTAAAATATCTGTAAGCGCTGTCGCTAGGTAACCAGATTCTGGTAAGTCGCCTCCATCATACACGTGGTAACCCTTTATAAATTTATCTAAGCTATATCCTGTACCATAAGCACGTAGCTTATAAAACTGCTTACCCTCATCTGGTGAGAGTATAGACACCTTAAGTTTTGGGTTTTTACTAAGAAGCTTCTTGTCTAAAAATGCATCTCCTACCGCAATAAGACCATAAGTACTATTAGACAACTGCGCGCTGGTACTCGTTACTAAACTTGCATCGCCAAAACCCGCAAGAATGATCTTGTCACGATCTATAGCATACTGATCATAAGAGCGGTTTATCAACTCCTCCATCTGTTTTAGTGCCGGCTTTATCGTGCTATCTAGCTCATAATTTGCTCCTATAACAATACTACTCGTGAGCGCAGCACCTATAGAAAACTGTTGAGTAATGAGATCTCCCCTTCCTTTCTCATCAAAAACAAACACTACAGGATATGTGCTCTGTGCATCATAATCTCTAGGTAGATATATGGCATATGATTTATCAGAAGTAGGGTCTTGCTTCACCTTGGGGTGCACCATACCAGGCGTAATGGCAGATTGCCCAAAAGTGATAGAGGTAATAAAGAGTAAAAAATAAAATTTGCGCATACAGTATAATAATGAATATTGCAGGTATCAAAAACCGTGCACAAAATAAAGGTAGCACATTCTAAACGTACTTTTATAAAGATGTTGCAATAATTATTTCCGTATTTTTAGAAGTACAAATCAATCCAAATGAAACACAAGATTCTATTACTGACTGTGGTTTTTTACGCTTTCGCGAAAGCGTTATCACCACAACTACACGCACAAGATTATTTTACAGGCAAGTATGCTCCTTTTGACTCCGCCATCCCGTCACCTGCAGAGTTTCTGGGGTACGATATAGGCGAGCAACATACCCGTCACGACCAGATTGTAGCTTACTTGCAAGAACTAGCAGAGGTATCAAACCAAGCTACAATAGCACAATACGGCAAGTCACACGAAAGCCGAAAGCTAGTTATGCTCACCATATCTACTGCAGAAAATCTCGCAAACTTGACGGCCATTAAAAAACAGCATCTCGCCTTTGTAGACACAAAGCAAAATGTGACTAATTATAATGAAGTACCCGTTTTTATACAACTAGGGTATAATGTGCACGGTAATGAACCATCAAGTTCTGAGGCGGCATTGCTTACCGCATACACACTAGTAGCATCACAGCATCCAGATATTATAAACTACCGTAAAAACAGTGTTATCTTTTTAGACCCTACCATAAACCCAGATGGTCGCGATCGCCACACACAGTGGGCAAATAGTTATAAAGGCTCACCACTTGTATCTGATAATATAGACGCAGAGCATACAGAAATGTGGCCACGCGGAAGGACAAATCACTACTGGTTTGACCTTAACAGAGACTGGTTACTCGCTATTAACCCAGAGAGCCGTGGCAAACTAGACTGGTATCACGACTGGTATCCTAATGTGGTTACAGATTTTCACGAGATGGGTACAAACAGTACACACTTCTTTGAGCCTATGTTACCTATAGGAAGTAAAGACCCTATTATGCCTAAGGAAAATTATGAGGAGCTCAATAACCTTTTTGCGCCATACTTCTCTAGTGCGCTAGATGAGATAGGGAGTTTTTATTTTACAAAAGAAGCCTTTGACGGCACCTACCCAGGCTATGGATCTTCATATCCAGATTTACAAGGAGCTCTCGCCCTACTTTTTGAGCAAGCAAGTAGCCGTGGTCATTTACAAGACACAGATTTTGGCACCATTAGTTTTCCATTTACAATAAGAAACCAGTTTACGTCTGGAATGGCTACCGTAAAGGCCGCTGTAGAGAACAAAGCTAGACTACGAGAGTATCAACAAGAGTTCTTTAAAAGCGCCTTTAAGAAAGGAAAAACAGATCAAGCAGCCGCATATGAGTTTGGTGATCCTTATGATGCAAATAGAACAAAAGCGTTTATAGATAAACTCTTAAAGCACCGTATTAAACTATATGATAAAGGTGATGGTCGTTATGTAGTGCCTACTAACCAAGCTCAAAAAAGAATGGTTCAATCATTTTTTGAAACTTATAGCACCTACCGTGATAGTGTTTACTATGATGCCAGTGCGTGGTCTGTAGGTAACTTTTACAATATGCGTTACAAAGGTTTGAACAGCACCCCGAGTTTAGGAAAAGAGATCACCACAACAGATAATTTAGTACGCGTAGCGCCACTTACAAAAACGAGCTATGCCTACCTTATAGATTATGATGATTATAATGCACCAGCACTACTTAACCACCTACAAAAAGAAGGACTCGTGCTTGCCACCGCTTTTAAACCGTTTACAGCAAATACTACAAGTGGTATAAGGGATTTTAATTATGGTACACTTATGCTACCAGTAAGTCGTCAAGATGAGACCGAAGATGAAGTATATGACTTACTAGTAGCTGCACAGCAAAAATATCAAGTCCCTATTTATGCGACAAATACTGGCTTTAGCATAAAAGGAATTGATTTAGGAAGTCGCAACTTTCAAAAAATAGACGCTCCTAAAGCACTTATGGTTATAGGTAATGGTACTAGCTCTTATGAAGCTGGAGAGGTATGGCACTTACTTGACACACGTGTGCATATGCCTATCACAAAAGTGATGATGAGCAACTTTAACCGTGTAGATTTAAGTAAGTACAACACGCTAGTGATGGTATCTGGTAACTACAACGTCATATCAGACAGACAGCAAAAAAACTTGAAAGCTTGGATTGCTCAAGGCAATACTCTTATTACTTCTGGAACTGCGAGTAGCTGGGCTATAAAATCAAAAATTGCTACGGGCAAACTCACAAAAGATAAGAAAGAAGACTCCACAAAGACCGAAGAGCGCAAACCTTATGTAAACAAAGGTCCTAACCGTGGTAAGGAGCGTCTAGGCGGAGCCATTTTTGAGGTAGATCTAGACTTAACACACCCACTCGCTTTTGGCTACAGATATAACACACTACCTGTTTATAAAAACAATAACGTATGGCTACAGCCTTCAAAAAGTGAGTATAATACCGTTGCACAATACACAGACACACCGCATATAGACGGATTTATATCTGATAAAAACTTAAATGACTTTATGAAAAAGAGTGCCTCACTTATCGTTTCTCCGGAAGGTAGAGGCCGTGTGGTCCTTTTTGCAGATAATCCTAACTTTAGAGGAAGCTGGTACGGTACCAATAAACTCTTTCTTAACGCAATCTTCTTCGGGAGTTTAATAAACTAGTTATGCATAAATCAATTATCACATTTATATGCGGAGTGTTGTTTTTTTCCGCTTTCGCGAAAGCGCAATCACCCCTACAAGAAGGTCCTTTTAATCAGCTCATCATACGTGGCGTAACGCTCATAAATGGTAATGGAGCACCACCGATAAGTCCTGTAGATATTGTAGTAGAAGGAAATAAAATCACCGAAATTAAAGTAGTAGGATATCCAGGTGTAGCGATTAACGAAGCAAAACGCCCAAAACTACGTGCAGGCGGAAAAGAGCTAGATGCAAATGGAATGTACCTTTTACCAGGGTTTGTAGATTGTCACGTGCACATAGGTGGAGAAGCACAAGGAGCAGATCCAGATTATGTTTTTAAACTATGGATGGCGCACGGCGTTACGACCGTGCGTGAGGTTTCTGGTAGGAGTCGTGACTTTACATTAGACCTCAAGAAAAAATCTGCACGCAATAGCATTATCGCACCACGTATCATCTCGCATACAGGCTTTGGCCAAGGTAGTAAAGAGACTATAACTACTGCACAACAAGCAAGAGCTTGGGTCCAAAATAATAGCAAAAATGGTTCAGACGGGATTAAGTTTTTTGGCGCTCCACCAGAGGTTATGCAAGCAGCTCTTGAAGAAAACAAGAAACTGGGTCTTACCTCATCTATGCACCACGCTCAAATGAGCGTCGCACGCTGGAATGTACTTAACAGCGCACGTGCTGGACTTACGTCTATGGAGCACTGGTATGGATTACCAGAAGCACTGTTTGAAAACACGACAGTACAAAACTATCCGCTTGACTATAATTATAATAATGAGCAACACCGTTTTGGCGAGGCAGGACGCCTATGGGCGCAAGCGGCTAAACCAGGGTCTGAAAAATGGAATGCAGTTATGGAGGAGCTTATCGCTCTAGATTTCACACTAGATCCTACCTTTAATATTTATGAAGCCAGTCGTGACTTAATGAGAGCAAGAAGAGCCGAGTGGCACGAAGACTACACCCTTCCTTCCTTATGGAGATTTTATCAACCTAGTAAAATATCACACGGTAGCTACTGGCACTTCTGGGGTACAGAAGAAGAAGTACACTGGAAAAACAACTACCGTATGTGGATGGCTTTTGTAAATGAATATAAAAACAGAGGTGGTCGTGTAACTGTAGGTACAGATTCTGGCTTTATTTTTCAGTTATATGGATTTGCATACCCTAGAGAGTTAGAATTACTTAGGGAAGCAGGTTTTCACCCCCTGGAAGTGATAAGAGCGGCAACCCTCAATGGCGCAGAATTGCTTAATATGGACGACCAAGTAGGCTCTGTAGAAGTAAATAAACTTGCAGACTTTGTCATTGTAGAAGAAAACCCATTGCAAAATCTCAAAGTACTTTATGGAACAGGCGCTATAAAACTAACAGATGATAATGAAGTGGTGCGTGTAGGTGGAGTTAAGTATACTATAAAAGACGGGATAATCTATGATGCAAAAGAACTTTTGAGAGATGTAAAAAGCCAAGTAGATAAGGCAAAAAAAGAAGAAAACTTCACATTAAAACAACCGGGAGTTAATGATTAAATAATATATTTTATGACTTCACATCAGATAAACTGCATAATTTTATCGCTGTAACGGAATTAATCGTAAAATGTAGTGTTCAAAAATTTTTAAATTACTTAGACGCAACCTTTTACATATTTTAGTATCTATAAAGTGAAACCATAAAACTATCAAGATGATACGCATTGAATTTAATAACAAACTGATCCTAATTAATAAGTCTATACTTATTGTATCTGTGATTATACTTGCCTTATGTGCAATGTTATTTGTTTTTATGTAGCTATTATATCTACAATAACTTTTATATATAAAAACGCCCCATACAGTTATGTATGGGGCGTTTCTCATTGTATGTAATTACTTACCTTACTAACTTCTTGTATTTAATACGCTTAGGCATTAAATCACCACCTAATCGCTTTTTCTTATTTGCCTCATACTCTGAGAAACTACCCTCAAAGAAATACACTTGACTATCTCCCTCAAAAGCAAGAATGTGAGTACATATACGATCTAAGAACCAGCGGTCGTGACTAATTACTACGGCACAGCCTGCAAAGTTCTCTAGTCCTTCTTCTAGCGCTCTTAGTGTGTTTACATCAAGGTCGTTTGTAGGCTCATCCAGTAATAGTACGTTTCCTTCCTCTCTTAAAGTCATCGCAAGGTGTAAACGGTTGCGCTCACCACCAGATAGTGTTGCTACTTTCTTATTTTGCTCACTACCTGAGAAGTTAAATCTACTTAGGTATGCCCTAGAGTTTACTTCCTTACCGCCCATCATTACAAGCTCTTGCTCGTCTGAGAAGTTTTGCCAGATAGTTTTCTCTGGGTCTATATTGCTGTGACTCTGGTCTACATATGCGATTTGAGCAGTCTCTCCTACGTTAAAGGTTCCTTTATCTGGAGCCTCCTCACCCATAATCATTTTAAAGATAGTAGTCTTACCAGCTCCGTTAGGACCTATAATACCAACGATACCAGCCTGCGGCAAGTTAAAATTAAGGTCTTCATACAGTAACTTATCGCCAAAGGCTTTACTCACTCCAGATGCCTCAATAACATTAGTACCAAGACGTGGCCCATTAGGGATATAGATCTCAAGCTTCTCATCTACTTGCTTTTGATCTTGACTCATCATCTTGTCATAGTTCTGTAAACGAGCTTTTTGTTTAGTCTGGCGCCCTTTTGCTCCTTGACGTACCCACTCTAGCTCTCGCTCTAACGTTTTTTGTCTTTTTGAAGCGGTCTTACTCTCTTGCGCCATACGCTTAGACTTCTGGTCTAGCCAAGAAGAGTAGTTTCCTTTCCAAGGGATTCCCTCTCCTCTATCCAGCTCTAATATCCATCCTGCTACGTTATCAAGGAAGTAACGGTCGTGAGTTACAGCTATTACCGTTCCTTTATATTGTGCAAGGTGATGCTCTAACCAGTGTACAGACTCTGCGTCAAGGTGGTTAGTAGGCTCATCTAGTAATAATACATCTGGCTCTTGTAATAATAATCTACATAAAGCCACACGACGCTTTTCTCCTCCAGAGAGTACACCTACTTTTTGATCTGCCGGTGGGGTGCGTAGTGCATCCATCGCGATCTCTAGTTTTGTATCTAGCTCCCAGGCACCGCGAGCATCTATCTCATCTTGTAAAACTGCCTGGCGTGCCATAAGCTTATCCATCTTATCTGCATCTGAGTATACCTCTTCTAGACCAAATGAATCATTGATTTTATTGTACTCATCAAGAATAGCAACCGTTTCGGCAGCTCCTTCTTTTACAATCTCAAGAACCGTTTTTTCTGGATCTAGCTTAGGCTCTTGCTCAAGATACCCTACAGAAAATTCTTTATCTGAAGTTACATCTCCCTGAAAGTTTGTATCTAATCCTGCGATGATTTTCATCAACGTAGATTTACCAGAACCGTTAAGACCTAAGATTCCTATTTTTGCTCCATAAAAGAAGCTTAGGTATATCTTTTTAAGTACAGGTGTCTGTGCTCCAGGAAACGTTTTTGAAACGCCCTGCATTGAAAAAATGATCTTTTTATCGTCGCTCATAATTTGGCTTTTGGCTCTAAGCTGTATGCTTTAAGCTAGTTGGTTTATTGTTAGTACGCTTTCGCGAAAGCGGAAGGCAAAAATACAAAATCTATCATCTATTTAGACCAAAGGTCTTGTTGTCTATACTTAGATACTGAACGAATATTTTAATATGAACTGAACTAAAAAAAAAATCTCCTGCATATAGTATACGCAGGAGATTTAAATTTAAATCAAAATAAGATTATTTATCAAGTATTAATCGTTTTGTTACGGAGGACTTATCATCACTAATTTTGAGAAAATAGATACTACTTTCTAAATGACTTAAGTCTAACTCATAAACAGATTTTACACTATTAAACTCTTTTGTTAACAATAGTCTTCCTGAAAGATCGTATACCAACACTTGATTAATAAACGACATTTCAGAATTTGAAACATTAACCATTCCTTTTGAAGGATTAGGGTAAAGCTCCAAACTTGAAGTTAAGGAATTTGCATTAACACCCAGTGTTTCATCTACAGTTATTAAGAACGTACAGGTTGTCACATTATCAGATTCATCTGCAACAGATAGTGTTATTGTATTTTCTCCTATTGCTAACTGCTCTCCTATATCAGGGCTTTGATTTAATGTAATTTCTCCTGAACAGTTGTCTTGAACTTCTATAGATTGCTCTATAAATATATCACCTATGGAGTAAGCCTCTCCTTCCTCTACAGTTACAGTGTAATCTGCTGGACAAGAAAATACAGGATCTTGTTCATCTTGTACTGTTACTAATTGAGTACAAGTTACAGAGATTTCAGCACGCGTTAATGTCCAAGTTACTATGGTCTCACCTAATGGAAATTCTGATGGTGCATCATTTGTTAATTCTTCTCCTTCGCATCCATTTGTAGTAGGTTCTACTAGAGTTACCGATCCAAAACAAGAGTTTTCACCCGTTACAATAAACACATCATCAGAACATTGAATAACTAGTTCACAATCTGCATCATTAAAGTCAATCCCTAAGTTTGAATTTGCTGGGCCTGTCGCATTTGTAATGTTTGATGCTTGTACCTTATTAAATACACTATCTGAAAAGGTAAAAAGTAAATCAGAAATATCATCACTACTTTCATTATTAGATGCGGCGCCTGTTAATGTTAAAATTGCCTGGGTTGAGGCTTTGCTTATCATTGCTCCTGTTCCTGTACCCATAAGTCTAGCTACTGCAGCAAATTGTCCTCCTCCATAAGTAACTGCCTCCCAGCTGGCAGTTATAGCCTCCTCTTGTAACGTCCAATTTATGCCATCTAGAGAAGTCATAACCATATTTTCACCATCATTAGACACTGCTACAAATACACCAGCACCATATGTTATATCTCTCCAAGTATTATTAACCGGACTTGATCCAGTCTCCCAACTAAGGCCATTAGTACTATACATAACCCTATTGTCACCATCAGACGATATAGCAACATATTTATCTAAACCATATACAACAGACTCCCAAGTATTAGGCTGTGTAGACATCCAGTTCCCCCATTGGACCCCATCAAAAGATTGCATAACTTGATTTGTCCCATCAGATGATACCGCAACAAATCCTTCTTCTCCATATGTGACAGACTTCCAGCTGTTCTGTTCTGAAGAATTAAATAACTCCCAATTCAAACCATCACCAGACCTCATCACACGATTCTCCCCATCACTAGCCACAGCTATAAAAGTACCATTACCATATGTTATAGACTCCCAAGCGTTTTGCTCTGGGGCGTCTACAGGTTGCCAATCGATTCCGTTTGTTGATATCATTACTCTTGTATCACCATCTCTTGCCACAGCTACAAATAATTCATTTCCATATGCAACAGAAGACCAGTCACTACTTGCTGCCGCAATTCTAGTTGTCCAATCCAGCCCATCTAAAGAGGTCATAGCTAGAGTAGATGGCCCAGAAGCCACAGCTACGAAAAGACCGTTACCATAAACTATTGATTCCCATTGTATGGGTGATGCTACAATACCTGATTCCCAATCTGCCCCTGCTAAAGCTACTTCAATTTCTGGAACTAATCCTGAAGGGAGATTTGTGATTTCATAATCTATGCCAGCTGTTAATGGAGTAGAATTAAATACATCACCTTCAATATCAATAATTATTTCTCCAGAAACTTCCCCCATATTAGATGCGGTTTCTGTAAATCCAGAGCCACTATAGGTCACTAATGGAGCATCTATAAAATCTATTCCTAACGCAGTATCGATAGGCCCCTCAGCATTCATAACTTCTGATGAATTACTTATTGTAAATGCACTATCGTTTAATTGTAAAGTAAGATTTGAAATATCATTAATATCTTCGTGAGCATCTGCATTACCATTAAAAGTGAGCTGTGCTATACTTCTAGAAGGCGTTCTCATTACTCGATTTACTCCTTCTGTGGCTACAGCCACAAATTGCCCATCACCATAAGTAATATTATGCCATTTAGCATTGATAAAATTTTCTTGGTTTGTCCACGTCACACCATTATCTGTAGAAGTCATAACTCTTTGCGACCCATTACCAGCTACTGCTACAAAAGTTCCATCTCCATAAGTAACATCAAACCAAGAACTATTATTTATTCCCTCCTGAGAAGTCCAAGTTATACCATCTGGCGAAGTCATAACGCGATTTGTTCCGGAAGTACTTACCGCTACAAAATGACCATTTCCGTAAGTTACTGATGACCAAGAATTTTGTTCTGGTGCTTGTCTCGGTGTCCAATTAACTCCATCTGGTGATGTCAAAATTCTATTATCACCAGTTGCCCCTACAACTACGAACAAACCATTTCCAAAGGTTATTGAGCCCCAATTAAATTCATCAACGCCTACTTCCTGTTGTGTCCAAATTATACCATCAGGTGATGTCATTGCATCCGAACTTTGTCTAGAAAAAGCAACAAAGGTATCATTACCATAGGCTGCAAAACCATAAGAAATATTTGGGGATTGTTGATTAGTCCATTCAACACCATCTGTAGATGTAATGATTCTTTCATTCTGATCATTACCTAAACCTACAATGAGAAATTTTCCATTTGCATATATAATATCAAGGGGTTTTACACCGCCATCATAAGGAACCAGTTCCCAATTAATACCGTCTTCAGATTTCATAATAACGTTGCCGTCAAATTCTAGAGCGATTGCTACAAATATTCCGTTTCCATATGTTACTCCTAACCACTTTGAGTCTATAGCTGCAGTTTCGGCAACCCATAGACTTCCAGCTATTTGTGTAACTTCAAGAGCAGGTGTCAATCCAGAGGGAACAGCAGCTATAGCATAGTCCTCTCCTAGAACTAATTCTTGTTTTGAAAAAGCATCGCCATCCAAAAGGATCTCTATATTTCCACGAACACTACCATTGTTTGAATCATTCTCGACAAAGCCAGTTTCTGAAATTGAAATTGACTGCGCTTGTACCAAAGAAGTACAAATAAGGAATAAGAATCCTATCGTAAATTTTATCATAAAAGTTGATTATTGATTGATGAGGGATAAATGTATCACATTAAATTATACTTTTAAGATAATTCTTACAAAAAGAATATTGTATAATCCCTCTTGGAACAAATCAAAATATCGCTACTATTCTCCCTCTAAAACGGCACGCATCGCCTTAGCCTTGAGTAAGCACTCTTCATACTCACTATCTGGGTCAGAACCAGCGGTGATGGCCCCGCCTACTGAGTATGAGATGTATTGTTTCTCTGCATTGTAGAGTATACTGCGTATGACTACATTAAAATCAAAATCGCCTGCCGGGGTAAAATAGCCCACTGAGCCGCTGTATAAACCCCGCTTTGACTCTTCTAGTGACTCTATGATTTGCATTGCTCGCAATTTTGGCGCACCGGTCATACTTCCCATTGGGAAGGTGCTACGTATTACATCTACCGGTGAGATACCTAAGCCTAGTTGTGAGGTAACGGTTGATATCATTTGGTGAACTTGCTTAAAGGGGTATACCTCGCATAACTCCTCTACTACAACAGATCCTCTGCGAGCTGTGCGAGACAAGTCGTTGCGCACGAGATCTACAATCATTATGTTTTCTGAGCGCTCTTTTGGGTTTTGTTGTAACGCTTTCGCGAAAGCGTAATCCTCCTCCTCATTATCACTACGTCTAGCCGTTCCCTTTATGGGCTGGGTAACAATCTTCTCTCCTATTTTTTTAATATACCGCTCTGGTGTTGCCGAAAGTAAATACTGATCTTCCATCCTTAAATAAGTGGCAAACGGTGGGGTACTTATTGCATTGAGTCGCTCATATGTTTCTAGCGGATTGATGGCGCCTGTTGCATAAAACTCTTGACACATATTTGCCTCATAAATATCACCTCTGTGTATGTGGGCAAGCATCTCACGAACCTTTTCTTTATAAGCTTCTTTGTGAATCTTGAGTTTAATAGATAATGGCTCTGCAGGGATATAGGGTTCATAGTTTACACCATTTATTATCTCCTTATAATCCTCTTCTATCTCATCATCTACCATACCTAGGTAGTGCATCTCGAGGGTGTCACCTTTGAGTAAAAAAACCTTTTTGGGCTGAAAGAAATATAAGTCTGCAAAGTCGAGACTGTCGTCATTTTTTGATGTAAGTCGCTCAGTATCATTCTTAAGATCATAACTGAGGTATCCAAAAATCCAATCTTTTGTTGTACTTTGATACTCCTCCAGTTGATCAAAAGCTCCTTGATAGTCAGTCTTTAGACTTGTAAAAGCATCTACTGCTAGTATGGCCTCGTACTCAGGATAATTTTGTCGCTCGTAACTGTTACTATCAAGCCACACAATGTCTTCATACTGCTGTGCCCAAGAAAGTAGTCGTTTCTTAAAGGCATTAAGGTCTGTTATAGTTATGGTTTTAGTAGTACGATTCACAACGGTAAAAATACACAAGAATGAGACGGATATAAATTGATGTTAAAAACATTTTTATTTGAAAAAAAGTTATTAACCTAGTGGTCTGGTAGACTAATAAATATTTAAACACATAACACACTGATACTATGGTATCCAAAGCATTACAAGCCACCTATAGAGAGCGACTTTTTAGACACTTAGACGGTATCGTTACCGCTCCATCTGCGTTTTCGCTTTACAAAAAGGGCGTGACCACATATATATTAGATAAAAAAGAGGTCACAATTGGTGATTTGACATCAACCTTTGATGCAAATGAGGGATACCTCAACGTGGCATTGCGACTACTAGCCTCACAAGGATGGCTCGTGCAGCACATAGATAACAGCACAAATACGGTTACTTATGGTATAAATGAGCATACAGCAACAGCTTTTGCACTATTCCCACTTTATGAAGAGGTAACAGCACTACAAAAGCTTTCTGAAAATTACCATTTTAGAAAATTTGAGGTTGCTCCTTTTAAAATGTTACAAGATATTTTTTCAAAATACCGCGATCATTATAGTATCACACTATCTGAAGATCCAGCAGAGAGAACAATACAAGAGCAAGTACTTGCTCATATAGAAGGAAGTATACTAGGTCCTACTTTTGTACACCTGTCTATGAATGGTGCCTTTCATAAATACTTTATGCAGGCAAGCTTTAGGCCAGAAGAGTTTCACGCAGATGGAGAGAACTTCAAAAAACTATTAGACATACTCACTTATTTTGAACTGTTTACTCGCAAAGAACACACGTATCAATTTACAGACAAAGGACTGTTCTTTGCAAAGAGAGCCAGCGCATACGGCGTGACTGTTTCTTACATACCTACCTTGCGTAAGCTTGACGACCTGCTTTTTGGTAATGCGTTGGCGGCAAAATCACAAGGTGACGGTAGCCAAGAAGGACACGTAGACAGAGCTATGAATGTATGGGGAAGCGGTGGTGCGCACGCTACCTACTTTAAAGTAGTAGATACTATTATACTTGATATTTTTAACAAACCTCTAGACGAGCAACCTAAAGGAATATTAGATATGGGCTGCGGTAACGGTGCTTTTTTAATACACCTTTACAATCTTATTGAGCGTCACACACTACGTGGCAAGCATCTAGATGAACACCCACTTATACTAGTAGGAGCAGATTATAACCAGACAGCAATAGATATTACTAAGCAAAATCTCATCCAAGCCGAAATATGGGCAAAAGTGATGTGGGGAGATATAGGTGACCCAGACAGACTCGCTGCCGACTTACAGGAGGAGTATGACATCACGCTAGGAGATCTTCTTAATGTGCGTTCTTTCTTAGATCATAATCGTGTATGGAAAGCCCCAGCCCAATCTACAAAGAGTCCAAGCACATCTACTGGAGCCTTTGCATATGAGGGCGCTCGCATTTCAAATAACGATGCTGAAGCCTCGCTTGCAGAACATTTTGGAAAATGGTCTCCATATACTGGAAAACACGGTTTATTACTCATAGAGTTACATAGTGTACCTCCAGCAATCGCAGCAGATTATATAGGAAAAACAGCCGTAACTGCCTATGATGCTACGCACGGCTACTCAGATCAATTTATAGTAGAAGTACCTGTTTTCCATAAAGTGCTAGATAGTATAGGTATGAAGAGAGATGAAAAACTAAGTAAAAAATTTCCAAATAATGATGCGGCAACGGTAACTGTAAATCTCTTTAGACACTAGATTGAGTTATCTTTGCTATTATGGAAGAGAAGCAGCAACAACCTAATAACCCGTTACACGGGGTAAAACTTGTAGACATCTTAGAGTTTCTGGTAACTAACTATGGCTGGAAAGAAATGAGTTTACAGGTAGATATAAATTGCTTCAAAAAAGATCCTTCTATAAAATCTAGTCTCAAATTTTTGAGACGTACTCCCTGGGCTAGAGAAAAAGTAGAGCAATTATATTTACAGTCTATATAAAAAAACGCGTTATCAATAACTGAATAACGCGTTTACAAACAAACTAAAAAAACAGTTCTTCTACAAGGCGCTCTCTACACCTGCGTACTTCTCAATAAGACGTACTATGAGGTCATTAAGCTTTTCTACTTTTACATCTTCTGTAGTAGGCTCCATATGGTCATTACCTATACCGCTATCATCTGTAAGGAAAACATACGTTCCATTAGTGGCAACACTAAATGATCGCATCAAGAATTCTACTTCTTTATTTGCTCCACTAGCAACAACAGGTATTATTTTTATACCCATCTCTCGAGCTTTTTTAATCTGTGATTTTATGAGCTCCACATTTTGCTTTGTGTAGTGTGGAGGTGCGTCTAGCATCAAGAATAGTAGCTTTGCCTTTGCATCCACATTCCAAGATTGAGAGAAGGATACTTTTAAAGCTTCCTCTACTGCCTCTTCATAATCTCCACCTCCATTTGCATCTTGCTGTGATAAAAAATCTTTTACCTCATTTACATTTTCTTTAAAATCTATCGATTTAGTTACATAGCTATCACCGTGATCTCTATACACTGTGAGCGCTACTCGTTTTTGTGCGATTTGTGCATCTATTCTATTCATAATATTTTTAAGCTCAGATTTGAGATAAGCAATCTCATCTCCCATAGAGCCTGTAGCATCTACAGCAAATAGAACGTCTACTGTATTAGTCGCAGTAACACTTGACGCTATGGTAATCTCTACCGCCTGTTGTCCTCCACTTATAGATTTTCCCACTACAGTACCCTCACTATACACTTGTACTAAGAAGCGATCACTCAGGTTGTGTGCTCCTTTATAAAGTACTAGTGATCCATTAACATCTGTACGACCTTTCATAAGCTGCTTTTTATTTTTATAGAGAGCAACCATTGTATTTGCTACAGGAGTTTGATCTTTATTCTTGAGGGTAATGTCTATTTTATTTTTATGGATAAATCGCCAGCGGCCGGCAACTTTTTGTGCTTCCCCACTTGAGAAAATCTCATAATACTCAGACCACTTTTCTAAGTCATTAATCTCACCTGCCGTAAGCTGTCCATAAGCCGGGTCATTATATCTAGAAGGATGACTAGAACCTTCTGTCACTGCAACGCCAGAAACTTTACCTCTTATAACGATACTAACATCTGAGGTAGCATACCCTACAGCACGTTTCTCTCTCTTTACTCCAGAAGCTGTAACAATTACTTCTTCTAGCTCAGGACTGCCTAGCATCGCGACATTAATTACGGTAGCATCTCCTACAATGATTTCTTGAGTATCAAAACCTACAAATGAAAATACGAGCGTATCCAGCTTTACCGCTCTGATCTCATAATTACCGTCAAAATCTGAGACTGATTTACGATCCTTCCCCTTTACTAAGATATTTGCACCCGGAAGTGGGTTACCCTCTGCAGTGATTGTTCCTGTGATGTTTACTTCTTGAGCATAAGAAACAAGACTAAGAAATATTAAGATAGATGTGATGATAGCTCTCATAATGTTTGGTTTTTAAGTATGAGGTAAAACTACCTTAGCTATACTCTAAACTAAACCTACAATGAGTGAACACATCTTTTGAGCTAGGCAAGTGCCCTAACGCTCATCATAATCATCAAGATTATATCGCCTTTACAATTGCTTTGCCTCTTCCCAGAAGATATCCATCTCTTTAAGCGTCATATCTGAAAGGTCTTTATTAAGCTCTTTGGCCTTACCTTCTAGGTACTGAAAGCGTTTTATAAACTTCTTATTAGTGCGCTCAAGAGCGCTTTCTGGGTCTACTTTTAAGAAACGAGCATAGTTAATCATAGAGAAAAGTACATCGCCAAATTCGGCTTCTATCTTCTCTTGATTATTTTCGTTTACTTCGTGTTGTAGTTCTTCTAGCTCTTCTTGTACTTTTTCAAAAACCTGCTGGGGCTCTTCCCAGTCAAAACCTACACCCGCTACTTTATCTTGTATTCGGCTTGCTTTTACAAGTGCCGGTAGGCTTCTAGGCACACCTTCTAGCACAGATTTTTTACCTTCTTTGAGTTTGAGTTTCTCCCAGTTAGTAGCTACTTCATCGGCATTTGCTACATCTACATCACCATATATATGTGGGTGACGAGAGATAAGCTTTTCTGAGATACTGTTTGCCACATCTGCTATATCAAAGTCTTGGGTCTCGCTTCCTATTTTTGCATAAAAGACAATGTGTAATAAAAGGTCTCCCAGTTCCTTTTTTACTTCTTCTAGGTCATTATCTAGTATAGCATCGCCTAGCTCATAAGTCTCCTCTATGGTGAGATGGCGTAGGCTCTCCATCGTTTGTTTTTTATCCCAAGGGCATCCTACTCTAAGCTCATCCATAATCGTGAGTAATCTATCTATGGCTTTGAGCTGTGCTTCTCTTGAGTACTTCATAATGGTTCTTTTTATAGTAGATATAATGAGGGTTTATATTACGCTTTCGCGAAAGCGTAATAAAGTTTAAAACTAAAAAAGCCTTCACATATAGATTGTAAAGGCTCTTTAATATTATAAAAAGTTATGCACTATTCTTCTTCGTCTGAAGCTACTGGAGCTTCAAAGTTGAGCATCTCCTTTTGTTGTAAAATGTTGTACCACTGCACTACCTTCTTTATATCGCTAGCATACACGCGGTCTTCATCATAATCTGGTACTACGTTAAAGAAAAACTCTTCGAGCTCATCTTTTGACACCTTATGGTGTATGGTAGGACCACCGTTTTCTTTTTCCTTTATAGCTTGAAAAACCTCTCTTAACGGCTTTTCTGCACTTAGTGTATAGATGGCTATCTCAGACAGAACACTCACATTGTGACGAATCCCTACGGTAATTCTCTTACCATCCACGAGTGACTCTGCTACAAAACCACTACGTGTTTGTTGCTTTAACTCATATATACCAGGCTTTCCTGCGATTGCGATTACTTTATCTAAACTCATATATTATTTTATTGGGTGGCAAAGATGCACTTTGCACCACATATTTACAAATTAGTTTTTTGGGTTTAACGTTTTAGCGTTTTTTTGACGCCGCCGGAAAACGCATACGGTAGTCTGCACTGCACTTTCCTTTTGAGATATTTGCTAGCTTTCCTTTTATTAAACGTTTTTTAAGACTCGATAGTTTATCTGTAAAAAGTATACCATCTATGTGATCATACTCGTGCTGTATCACACGTGCTATAAGGCCCTCATAAGTTTCTGTATGCTCCTTAAAGTTTTCGTCTTGATACTTGATGGTTACCGTAGGTTTTCTAAAAACATCTTCGTTTATACCAGGTATACTCAAACATCCTTCAGAAAAAGCCCACTCCTCTCCTTCTTCTTCTAGAATCTCTGCATTTATGAAGGTTTTCTTAAAGCTAGATAGTTGCTTTTGCTCCTCTGGCGTAAAGCTCTCATCATCTGCAAATGGTGTTGTATCTACAAGAAAGATGCGTATAGGTAATCCCACTTGTGGTGCTGCAAGGCCTACGCCGTGCGCTCCATACATTGTCTCATACATATTCTCAAGGAGCTCACTCAGGTTAGGGTACTCTGGAGTAATATCTTTTGCTTTTTTCTTAAGCACGGGACTCCCGTATGCTACTATAGGTAATATCATATCTATTTATTATACAGGTAATCCTGCAGTATAATGGTTGCACTTATTTGATCTACAAGTGCTTTATTTTGTCTCTTCTTTTTACCGATACCGCTATCTATCATTGTCTGGAAAGCCATCTTTGAGGTAAAACGTTCATCTTGCCTAATGATTTTGAGCTCGGGATGTTTTTTTTCTACGCTTTCGCGAAAGCGTACTATATGCTCCTCAACATCACTCGCCTCATTATTCATACGTTTAGGCTCTCCTATGACCATTGCCTCTACTTTTTCTTCGGCTAGGTAGGTGGCTAAAAATTTAAAAATATCTTTAGTCGGTACCGTGGTTAAGCCAGAAGCAATAAGTTGCAACTCATCTGTCACCGCGACTCCCGTGCGCTTTGTTCCATAATCTATTGCAATGATGCGTGCCATCTGTAAAATTTGGTGCAAAAATAAGTAAAAACAAGCAAGAATATAAGCGATATGCACACCGATACATAAACCCACACCCATAAGCGACAGTCTATTACTCACTATAGGCTTTGCTTATTGTAACATATATAACAAAAAAGCACTTCCTTGTGTGGCTTTTACAACAAAGACTACCTTTATAAACTCAATTGATACTTTATCTTTGGGCCAAAGATTATAGCACCGTGAGCCACTATACTCACTTATAAAACTTAAAAGAATATACAATGACACAACTTCAGAATATTATTGAAGAAGCGTGGGACGACCGTACGCACCTTACTAACCCTGTAACTATAAACGCCATACGTGAGGTGGTAGATATGCTAGACCGCGGTACCCTGCGTGTTGCAGAGCCTACAGAAAATGGATGGCAAGTAAACGAGTGGGTAAAAAAAGCTGTAGTACTTTATTTCCCTATTCAAAAAATGGAAACTCTTGAAGCTGGTATATTTGAATATCACGACAAAATTCCTCTCAAGAGAGATTACGAAAACCGTGGTATACGTGTAGTACCTAACGCTGTCGCAAGACACGGAGCATACATATCAAAAGGAGTTATCCTTATGCCTAGTTATGTAAATATAGGTGCCTATGTAGACGAGGGTACTATGGTAGACACCTGGGCAACAGTAGGTAGCTGTGCTCAAATAGGTAAAAATGTACACCTTAGTGGTGGTGTAGGTATAGGTGGTGTACTTGAGCCGTTACAAGCCTCTCCCGTAATTATAGAAGATGGTGCTTTTATAGGATCTAGATGTATCGTAGTAGAAGGTGTACACGTAGAGAAAGAAGCCGTACTAGGCGCAAACGTAGTACTTACTATGAGTACAAAAATCATAGACGTTACAGGTGACGAGCCAGTAGAGATGAAAGGCCGCGTACCAGCTCGCTCTGTAGTGATACCAGGAAGTTATACAAAAAAGTTTGCCGCTGGAGAGTACCAAGTACCTTGTGCACTTATTATAGGTAAACGTAAAGAAAGTACAAATAAGAAAACCTCTCTTAATGACGCACTAAGAGAATATGATGTAGCCGTATAAACGATCTATTGAAAAAAGTTCTCATCATACAACAGAAAATGATAGGCGATGTCTTGACATCGTCTATCTTATGTGAAGCGATAAAATTACGCTTTCGCGAAAGCGAGATACACTACCTCATAAACGCTCACACTACACCCGTACTTGAGAATAATCCTTTTATAGACAAGCTCATTATCTATACACCAGAGATAGAAAAGAGTACAAAGGCAAAATCACAATTTAAAAAACAGCTCAAGGCAGAAGCCTATGACACCGTTATAGATGTGTACTCTAAAATAGGTAGCGCATTTTTAACTAAAGCTACTAGAGCAAAAAACAGCGTGGGTTATCATAAATGGTACACCCACCTTTTTTATACAGATACCCTACGTCGCCGAAAGAAGTCTTATACCCTAGCTGGCCTCGCCATAGAGAATAGAATGCTCTTACTAGAGCAACTTACAGGTAAACCATTTGATGCTATTGCACCAAAAATTTACCTCACTGAGCAGGAAAAGACAAACGCAAAACATATCATAGAATCTTGCGGCATTGACCTTTCAAAAAAGTTGTACCAGATAAGTGCCCTAGGCAGCGGAGCTAAAAAAACGTACCCACTACCCTATCTAGCAACCTTACTAGATTATATTGTAGAAAGCACAGATGCACAACTCATCTTTAATTACATTCCCTCACAGGCAGATTTAATAACTACCTTATACAATCACTGTGCAGTAAACACCAGAGCTCATATATTTTTAGACTGTTATGGCAAAAGCCTTAGAGAGTTTATAGCTATCACAAGTCACTGTGATGCTATTATAGGTAACGAGGGCGGAGCTATAAATATGGCAAAGGCTATAGATATCCCTACGTTTGCCATCTTTTGCCCGTGGATTAATAAAGAAGAATGGAGTGTGTATGACGATCATAAAAGACACGTCTCTGTACATCTATATGACTACATAGATTATAATCCCAAATTTAATAAACGTGAGCGAGCACCTCAAAAGGTAGCTGCAAACTACCAGCAGTTTAAACCAGATCTCATTGTACCAAAACTCAGTGCCTTTTTAAAAGAAAGCGCGGTGGTTAACGATGGTAGTGTAAAGATGTCTGCCACGATTATCACCTATAATGAAGAACGTAATATTGCAAGGTGTATAGAGTCACTACTACCCGTGGTAGATGAAGTTGTGATAGTAGATTCATACAGTACAGATAAGACACAATATATCTGCGAGCAATATCCTGTAAGATTTATACAGCATACATTTGAGGGACACATACAGCAAAAAAACGTAGCCCTTGACCTTGCTAGCCATAACCATATTGTATCTCTAGATGCAGATGAGGCTTTGAGCAAAGAATTACAAACTGCTATACAGCGTGTTAAAAGAGATTTTAATAAGAGTGGCTACATCGTAAAACGATACAACAACTACTGCGGCCAGTGGATTAACCATACAGACTGGAGTCGCGATAAAAAATTACGTGTTTTTGACAAAACAAAGGCTCGATGGGGAGGTGTAAATCCGCACGATAAAGTACAGATGAGTGATGGGGCTGCAGTAGGCTCTTTAAGGGGAGAGATACTGCACTGGGTACACGCAACGCACGAAGAGCATAGACAAAAGACAGAAAAATTCTCCACCATCGCTTCAAAAGAGTACTACAAAAGAGGGCGTAAAGCGAGTATACTTGACCTCATTATAAAACCCTCGTGGATTTTTATTCGATCGTACATTATAAGGATAGGATTCTTAGATGGGCGTAATGGTTTTATTCTTTGTACATTTAGTGCGAAGACAACCTACTTAAAGTACTGCAAGCTACGCAGGCTTAGATTACAAAAGAAAACACCCAACTAGTGAAAACAATCATTCTCGCAGCTGGCATAGGCTCACGCCTAGGCAATCCCTACCCTAAAGCACTTACCCCTCTCAAGAATGGAAAAAGCATTATGGAAATGATGATAGAGAGCTTATCATCTTATTTTTCTATAAATGACTTATTAACCGTAGTAGGCTTTAAGAAGAATAGTATTATGGAGCGTTTTCCAGACATTACGTATATCTACAATCCATATTTTGACACGACAAATACCTCTAAGAGTCTTTTATGCGCGCTTAAAAAATGTCGTGATGAATCTGTATTGTGGTTAAATGGAGATGTGGTTTTTGACCCATTACTACTTAACGAGCTTGTACCACATATAGAAAAAGATCAAAGTTTTGTAGCGGTAAACACCTGCTCTGTAGCAGATGAGGAGGTAAAGTATACTCTTGAAAACGGGTACATACAAAATCTCTCAAAAGAAGTAATAAATGGACTGGGAGAAGCTGTAGGTATAAATTACATCTCTGCAAAAGATGTTCCTCTCTTTATAAAAGAACTAGAAGCCTGTGAAGCACAAGACTATTTTGAAAAAGGACTAGAGGTTATGATTGCCAAGCATCAAACTAAAATACAGGCGGTAGACATCTCAAAATTCAACTGTATGGAGGTAGATTTTAAAGAAGATCTAGAACACGTAAATAGTTTTTTATAAATGAAAGTTATTCTCTTCTGTCAAAACGCATATGCCTTTGGGATTATGCAAACCATAAGAGAAGAACTTGCTCAAAGTGAAGACCAAGTACTATGGTTCATAATGCCCAAACTCCTTGATGTATTTCCTTTTCATAATGATGCTGTAACTACGAGCATAAAAGAATTAATAGCCTTTAACAGTGACACTATAATTTGTCCTGGTAATGAAGTACCTTATTACTTGCGTGGCCTTAAGGTGCAAATCTTTCACGGACTTGCAGGAGAAAAGAAAGGGCACTTTAGAATACGTGATTACTTTGACCTTTACCTTACCCAAGGCCCCTATTTTACAGAAGGTTTTAATAAGCTTAAGAAAAAGCACAACAATATATCTGTTATAGAAACTGGCTGGCCCAAGTTAGATAGCTATCAGAAAATCAAAGATGATACTTCTGCATACAAACTAGAAATACTGAATCGCCACAATGCTAGTAACATCATTCTCTACGCACCTACATTTTCTCCATCACTCACCTCTGCCCACGTTTTAAAAAAGGAAATTGAGACGCTCGCATCGCATAGGGATTATGTGATACATATTAAATTTCACGATTTAATGCATCCAGAGCTTATTTCTTACTATAAAGATCTAGCTGCTCGTTATGATACTATTTATTTTATAGAAGAAAAGGATATCGTAAAACAACTTGTCCTGGCAGATCTCTTAATAAGTGACACCTCTTCTGTGATATATGAATTTTTACTATTAGACAAGCCGGTTATCACCCTCAACAATATTTCGGATGCTATACGGTGGGAAAATATCAGAAATCCAAAAAATTTAATTCCTAGCATATTGAAAATACACACTCAAGATAATTATGCATCAGAGCGGGCCAGTATTATAGCTCAATATCATCCTTACACAGATGGAAAATCATCAGCAAGAGTAGTAGCTGCAATTAAGGAGTATATCTCTCAGCACGGTGTGCCAGAAAAACGTAAAATTTCTTGGCTACGAAGACGTAAGATCAATAAGCTGTTTGATAGAAAGTCTTAGTACGCTTTCGCGAAAGCGTACTCTAAACCATAAATAAGAAAAGCACCAATGTGGTGCTTTTCTTATTTATGAGAATAAAGTTTTAAAAATCTAGAATTTAAAACCAAAGCCTAAATTAAAGATACTATTTCTACTTTTTACATCAGCATCACCAGTATAATAATTATTTAGTTGGTATACGGTTCTAAAGTTTCCATAAAAATTATCTGTAAACTCATAACCAAGACCCGCTCCAAACCCTACATTAAATTTTGTAAAATCGTCAGAGATCTCCTCAAGAGTATAGGTAATTTGAGGTCCTCCATTTACATAAAACTTATCTGCAGCATAATACTTTAAGAAAAGTGGCACCTGTAAAAACTTAAGATCTGTGCCTCCTTCAAACACCATAGTAAAAAGAAGTTCTGGTGCAACATATAACTGGTTGCCTATTTGAACGTCTGTAGTAAATCCCACGTGAAATCCACTTGCAGAACCTGTAAACTCTTGACCATCAGTAGTAACTTTAGATCCTATTAGAGTGTAACCAGCTTTTGCTCCGAAAACAGCCTCTTGCGCCATTACAGCCGTCATTGATACTACAGCTATTACAGCTGTTAAAATAATTTTTTTCATAATAAATGATTGTTAATTGATTGATTAAAACCCAAGCTAAATATAAATGGGCGAGCGAATATAAATAATCACTTTGTAAGAAAAAAGATAAATTTATACTCTTTGAAAAGGCATAAAAAAACCTCTCAATTACTTGAGAGGTTTTCTGTATTAAAAATGTGTGGTTGAGATTACTCTCCTCCTTCCATTTTCTTTTTAAGAGCTGCAAGAGCATCGTTTGCATCACCTAGTGTAGGCTTAGACTCATCTGCTTGAGCTTTAGCTTTCTTAGCTGCTTGTTTAACGATTTTTGCTTCTTCTTCTTTATGGATTACCATATGTGAAGCTACTACACGCTTGAAGTCTTTGTTGAATTCTATAATCTGGAATTCAGCTTCTTCTCCTTTTCCTAGTTTTGTACCGTCTTCTTTCTCAAGGTGACGTGTAGGAACAAATGCAGTGATATCTTCATTAAAGTCTATTGTAGCACCCTTGTCTACTATCTCTGTGATAGCCGCTTTGTGTGTTGTACCTACTTTAAACTCATCTTCATACTTATCCCAAGGGTTTGCCTCGATCTGTTTGTGTCCTAGTGAAAGTTTACGTCCATCTACGTCAAGTTCAAGAACCACTACTTCTAGCTTATCTCCTACCTCACAGAATTCTGATGGGTGCTTCACTTTCTTAGTCCAAGAAAGGTCTGAGATGTAAATTAATCCATCAATTCCTTCTTCTAGTTCTAAGAACACTCCAAAGTTTGTAAAGTTACGTACGATACCCTCGTGACGTGACCCTACTGGATACTTAGAAGTAATATCTGTCCAAGGATCTTGCGTAAGTTGCTTGATACCTAAACTCATCTTACGATCTTCACGATCTAGTGTAAGAATTTGTGCATCTACTACGTCTCCTACTTTTACAAAGTCTTGAGCGCTACGTAAGTGTGTAGACCAAGACATTTCAGATACGTGTATAAGACCTTCTACTCCTTCTTCTACTTCGATAAATGCACCGTAATCTGCGATTACAACTACCTTACCTTTTACGTTATCTCCTACTTTAAGCTCGTCTCCTAAAGCTTCCCAAGGGTGCTTAGAAAGTTGCTTAAGACCTAACTGGATACGTGTTTTGTCCTCATCAAAGTCAAGGATTACTACGTTCAGTTTCTGATCAAGCTCAACGATTTCATTCGGGTGGTTGATACGTGACCAAGAAAGGTCTGTAATGTGTACCAGTCCGTCAACACCTCCAAGATCAACAAATACACCGTAAGAAGTAATGTTTTTAACAACACCTTCAAGTACTTGTCCTTTCTCAAGCTGCCCGATGATCTCCTTCTTCTGCTCTTCGATATCTGCTTCGATAAGCGCTTTGTGAGATACTACAACGTTTTTAAACTCGTGGTTGATTTTTACAACCTTGAATTCCATAGTTTTATTTACATACTGATCGTAATCACGTATAGGCTTCACATCAATCTGTGATCCTGGTAAGAATGCTTCGATACCGAAAACATCTACGATCATACCTCCTTTAGTACGTGCTTTTACAAATCCGTTTACGATAGTTCCCTCATCGTGTGCAGCGTTAACGCGATCCCAAGCCTTGATAACACGTGCCTTACGGTGTGATAATATCAATTGCCCAGTTGCATCTTCACGTACATCGATAAGTACTTCTACTTTGTCACCTACTTTAAGGTCTGGATTGTAACGGAACTCGTTAAGAGAGATTACACCTTCAGACTTTGCGTTAATGTCGATAATTGCATCACGATCAGTAATAGTAATTACTGTTCCTTCTACTACGTCGTCATCAAGAGTGTCTACAAAGTTGCTTGCTACAAGTGCTTCAAACTCTTCAAGCTGCTTGTCATCTACTGTATCGATTCCTTCTTCGTACTTCTCCCAGTTAAAATCTTTAAGAAATTGCTCTGGGTTTTCTTGAGCTGGAGATAGCTCAACTTTTGGTGCTGCTACTGCAGCTTCTTCCTGAACTTCAGGATTTTTTGTTTCTTCAGCCATTTGTGCTAAAATTACATCTCACTTAAAACTAGCGCTTTAAAGCGGGATGGGTTTTGTATTTTACGTTTCTCCGAAAGCTAGATAAACCAAGAAACCGTAAAAGGGTTTGTTTTGTTTTTTATAAATCCTCTGTGACAGCTTTCTACCGGTCGTCAAAAAGGTGCGCAAAAATACATCCTTTTTATTGATTTACAAAGGGGTTATGTCATTATTTCTTCACTCTAATTTTTTAGAATAATAATGCAACCACACTATTATTTAAATAACTAAATGTAGAGTCTTATTACCCTATATGCGTTTGCTGAATGTTATGTAATTATAAATAAAAATTTTTTACCTTTCAAAATTCATTTTAATCAAAAATCATATTATGAAAAAAATTACATTTTTAGCAATTTGCCTCTTTAGCGTATCAACTTACGCACAAAATGATGAGACAGCTTACTCTATGAATTCTACAACATCACAAACTAATAATACTCCTACAGAGGCGACAATAACCAGGTCTAGCTCTAACAGCCAAGTGGTTGTAGATACATATACTTCTCTTACAGACTTTAACTCAGGAATCGCAGACTGCGATGACAGCACCATTACTTCTGAAGTTTTTACAGGAGGACCAGCAGCTATTACTGTTTGTGGCCCTTCCATTAGTGATGCGGGGGATAGTTGCTTTCCTGCTGCAGAAATTGAGGCTGGTTTTACTACAACCTCTTCAGAACTTTCAAACCAAGCAAGTGTGGTGAACATACCTGCCGGATCTTTGGCAAATAATAGCTCTCTTATAGGAGCTACAACTTTTGCAGAGTTTACAATTATAAATTTCGACACGCCTATATATGCTGCAGCATTTGATATTTATAACAACCTCGATGCGACCACAAATGTTAGAATATATGGTACTGGAGGAAACCTTATTGAAGATTTTGCGGTAAACACACCTATAGATGTTGAGACCTTCTTTGGGTTTTATACAGATGAAGAAGTTATTAGTATAGAAATAGAAGGTGCGGCAGAAAGTGGTGAACTTTTTGGTAATTTTCTTTTCGGAGCAGAATGTAGTAACCTTAGTCTAGAAGGACAAACGCTTGTAAATGCATCTGCTTTTCCAAACCCTACAAAGGGCACAATAACTCTATCTACTCACTCATCTGTTCAAATTAATAGTATTTCTATACTAGATATAACAGGTAAAGAAGTTATGAAACAATTAAACACCAATAGTGTAAACCTAGGCAACCTCGCAAATGGCTTATACTTAATAACAGCAAAAACTACTGCTGGAATTTTTACCCAAAAAGTAGTAAAGCAATAACCTTCTTTATACACAATTAGACTTAAAGGCTTCTCAAATTTTGAGAAGCCTTTATAATATATTTTGTAGTGGTATAAACTATAGAATTACTTAAGGCAAGCAGATTGCTAGTAATGTTGTCTTTTATGCTTTCGCGAAAGCGTAAAACTTATACAAACACCTGTATCTTTAAATACTTAATCAAACCAAATGAAAGGTATCTTCCTTACTGTATTCATCCTCTTTAGTAGGACAAGCCTACATTCTCAAAATTATGACTTCCCTCCTAATGCACAACCTGGTAAATGCTATGAGCGCTGCTTTGAGTATGACAAAAAATTTACTTGGAAAGAAATAAACTGCGACACCCTTGCATTGCGAGCCGAAAAGAGTAAGACAAAAGAAGACATTATAAAAGCTCGTCAAGCCAAAATAAAATTAACGAAATACCAAGAGAAACTTAGAGACTTAGGATTTAAAGTAGAGGTCACGGGTAAACTCAATAATCAAACAATAAAGGCTCACCATAGATATCTCAAAAGACAAAAAAAGAAAAAGAGAAAAGAGCGACGCCTATAAAGCTTGGGGAAACTTTATCATATCAAAAAATTTAACTACAATTGCATCATCAATCAAATCAATACAAATGAAATATTATTTAAGCATACTTCTTGCAATTACCATCACACTTGCATCTTGTAGCAGTGATGACGATGCTAACTCAAGCATACTTTCTGAACTTACAGACCTAGAGGGCACACCTGGCTCAACCTATGATGAAAGTCTAGCCCAGTGGACTTCCTTAAAAAATGAAAATGGAAGATCCTACATTTACCAAACAGATGTTTCATCTTGGACGGGTTATGGAGCTGTAACCGAAATTAAAGTAGTAAATAACAATGTTGTTTCTAGAGCATATCAATCTTATATGATGGATGGAGGAACGGGAGAAATAACATTTACAGAATCATATACAGAAAATGAAGCGACACTAGGCTCTCATCAAGAAGGAGCCAGTCCAGTAACCATAGATGATCTTTATAACTCCTGCGTGAGTGAATATCTTACGGTTGATGAGGAGAACAACACCATCTATTTCAACACCGAAACTAATGGATTACTCACCCTTTGCGGCTTTGTACCAGACTTTTGTGCAGACGATTGTTTTACAGGTGTATCTATAACGGCTTTTAACTGGATTGATTAATTCTTACAAAACATAAGCTAAAAGTTGTATCATAAAATTTATAATACCTAGCTATAAAGCCTATCTCATAACCTTGTGATCACTATTATTAATGATATATGTGAGTGGATTGGTTTAAAATTCAAAATAGTGGTATAGCTATCTGACTACCTAACAAAAATTATAGCATTCTTAAAAGTTAGGTATAATTGTATTACTATTTAACGCACACCAACTTTGAGAGGCCTATCATCGCAAGTAACAAACCGGCTATGTTGATTTTTTTTACGCTTTCGCGAAAGCGCAACTCAAAACAAAAAATAGACAGACCTGTCTGTTTTAAATATTTTACTCTATATTTGCCGTATGAAACACGCCGAAGTGAAAAGTAGAATTATAGAAACCGCCTCAAACTTATTTTATAAGAACGGTTATAATACTACGGGTATCAATCAGATTATTGCTGAAGCTGGTATTGCAAAGGCGACCCTCTATAATCATTTTAAATCTAAGGAGGAGATTTGTCTAGCATATCTCAAACACAAAAACATAAGCTTTCTTAAAGATTTTGAAGCATTTACCACTTCAAAAATAAAGGGAAAAGAACAACTCCTCGCTATTTTTGACTTCTTAACGTTATTCTATAAACAGAAGGATTTTAATGGTTGCTGGTGTATAAAAACAGTAGCAGAAATACCAAAAGACAATAAGCTCATAAGAAATGAAATCCAATTACAGAAAAACACCTTCATTGATCTTATCACAAAACTAGTAGCGACCAACTTAGACGAAAAAGATGAGGAACAAACAGCCTCTCTTGCTAGACAAATCTATTTACTTTATGAAAGCGCTGTAGGAGAAAGTCACCTGCACCAACAAGACTGGCCTATCTTAGAGTCAAAAAATATTTGTGAAAGACTGATCGCTTAAAAAAATTTGAACACTTAAAGACAGACTTGTCTGTCTATTATAAATAATTAAATAATTGAACTATGAAAGAATTTAAAAACAAAGTAGCCTTAGTAATAGGTGGAACAAGCGGTATCGGTAATGCGACTACAAACACTTTACTAGAAGGCGGTGCAACGGTACACGTGGTAGGTAGAAACACAGATAAAATAAGTGATGCTCCTAACCTAATTAAGCACACCGTAAATATCTCAAACACGCAAGAGGTAGATGGTTTAGTTGCTAAAATCAGCGAGCTAGAAAACTTAGATTATCTTGTAAATGCTTCAGGAATCTTTGGCCCTAAGCCATTTTTAGATCACACAATGGAAGATTATAACTCTTACCAAGATCTTAATAGAGGTTTCTTTTTTATCACGCAGAGTGCTGCAAAGAAAATGAAAGCTACTCAAGGTGGTTCTATTGTAAATGTAGGATCTATGTGGGCTAAGCAAGCAGTAAAGGCAACTCCATCTTCTGCATATTCTATGCAAAAAGCAGGATTACATTCGCTCACGCAACACCTAGCAATGGAACTTGCAGATGATAACATACGTGTAAATGCAGTATCGCCTGCGCTTGTAAACACTCCGGTTTATAATAATGTTTTTGGCGGTGAAGAAGAAGCTCAAAAAGCGCTCGTAGGTTTTAACGCTTTTCACCCAATAGGCCGTTTTGGTGAGGCTCAAGACATTGCAAATAGTATTACATTCTTACTCTCTGACAAAGCTGGTTGGGTAACAGGTGCAATATGGGATACAGATGGCGGTGTAATGGCTGGAAGAAATTAAAAAAGTATACATATTAACACAAAGCCATAGACCGCAATACAGCAGCTATGGCTTTTTTGATTATAAGTACTATCTGTTTTTAAATGAATATTTCCTGTTTCCTACCTCTTTGGGTAAATCCGCAGTGAGATTGTAGAAAGCGTTTGTAGTTTCGTCTTGAGAAGCTATGACACTACATTAGACATAATGACAACTGTGTGGTTTTACGCTTTCGCGAAAGCATATTTATTTTAAAGGAAATTACAGTTGTGCGAATATTCTTTAATTATTTATATACTTGCATCTCAATAAATTTTAGCAAATCTTAGAACACAGAACTGAGAAATCAAATTTTTGAAGGCAGAAAAACATTCCTCACGTTTCAATCAATCAAAAACAAAAAAATGAAATCAAACACAATCTCATCCCTCAAATTCTTATTAACTTTTGGACTAGCTATCGTTTTATATTCTTGTGAAACAGATAGTAGCGATGACTCTACACCCATAGAAGAAAATAATACTCCTAATGAATTTGCATTAGTTACTATTGCAAATAACAGTGTTGATGTTCAAACTTTACCTTCATTCTCTTGGGAAACTGCAATAGATACCGATGGTGATATGGTCACATATGATTTACTACTTGACACAAACCCAAATCCAAATAGTATAATTGCCGCTAGTTTAACTAGCACAAGCTATGCACTTGCAAATGAGCTTGAACTTGACACAACTTATTATTGGAAAGTTATAGCTACCGATAGTGATGGTAACTCAACAACATCTACCGTTTTTCAATTTGATACAAGAGGTATAGAGTTACTCACCGCAAATTTTTTAATGGACGGCCCTTTTCCTGTTAGAAGTAATCATACTACGGTTACATTTAATAATAGAATTTGGATCATAGGCGGTTCTATTTCAAATAATGTTTGGTCAAGTGCTGATGGGGTAATCTGGGACATAGAGACAGAAAATGCAGATTTTTCGCCAAGAGAGCTCCATACCTCGGTTGTTTTTGATAACAAAATATGGGTAATAGGGGGAATTGGTTTTCAAAATTCTGGAACTATAGGTGCTCTCAATGATGTTTGGTCTAGTTCTGATGGAATAAATTGGACGTTAGAAAATGACAATGCAAATTTTCCTCCTAGGTTTTTACATTCTTCTGTAGTGTTTGATAATAAAATTTGGGTGATTAATGGTTTAGATTCATCTACTTACAATGATGTGTGGAGCAGCTCTGACGGAGTAACTTGGACTTTAATCAATGACAACCCTCCACTAGCTTCGAGCATCGTAAATGAAAGTCTTGTTTTTGATAATAAGATGTGGGTACTAGGAGGTAATACTGATAATGGAGTGACTAATAATGTTTATTCAAGTTCTGATGGAGTTGATTGGCAACTTGTAACAGAAAACCCAGGTTTTTCTCCGAGAAATATAAGTGCTAGCGTCGTACTAGAAGACAAAATGTGGTTTTTTGGCGGAGAAACGTCTAGTGGCTTAACAAATGATATTTGGTACACCTCAGACGGTATATCTTGGTTTGAGGCTACCTCTGGCCCGGTTAATTACACAACTAGATTTGGTCATACAACAAGTGTACTAAATAACAAATTTTATATAATAGCAGGTTATAATACAGAAGGGTCAAACCTCAACGATGTCTGGGTGTCTGAAATTCAATAATATGAAATTTATTTAAACTCCCCTTATGAAACAAAAAATAACCACACTATTACTTCTTTTATTTTTTTGCGTATCGCTTAATGTCTTTGCGCAAGAAAATTTTGAGGAAACAACACTAGTTAAGAATATCGTTTCTGCGCTGCAAAATCAAGATAGCAAACTAGTTATGGAAAGCCTTCCTACAAAAGATGACATCTTATATATTATACCAATGGTGAAAGCGGGAAGGCCTAATGAGAGAGTTCCAGAGGTAGATAATATTCTAACCAATTTTAAGACGGAAGCTTCCAAAGACTTTAATGAAATCTTACGTAAGGGTACTTCTTTTGGAGTGGAGTGGGAAAATATTAAATTACAAAATGTACGTTATGAGCCTCACAACGACGAAAAGATAACTATTAAAAAAGGCCATATTATCTTGATATGTGACAGTAATGACATTGCTTTTGAAATCATATTAAGACAGTCTATTAGAATTAAAGACAAATGGACGTTAATGGATAGAATGCGCTTTAGGTTGTTGTAATTTTTGAAAACGTTGTCTAGTTGTTATAATTTATAAGGTTATTCTTTTAAAATGATACGTTTAGATACATCTTACTTTTTTAGGTATCTTGAGTGTATCTAAAAATCTGCGACAATGTTTAAAAAAATGATTACTAAGACCATACCTCTAGGTGTGGTTACATCTCTACTCCTATTAAACGGCTGTAATAACGCCTCTTCACCTCCAGCTAGTGACCTTGATTCAATTAAAGAGACAACAACACCCTATGCTGGTGAGGTAATACCATTTTTTGATAATTGGAAACTCATTCTAGGTGATGGTTCTAATGTAGGCGATGCTAGTAAATATGAAAACAAAGACTTCTTTTATACAGCGAGTGACAGTACAGGAGACTGGGTAGTTTTTAAAACACCTAATGCAGGAGATACTCACGGTACATCAAATAACACAAGAACAGAACTAGCACAAACCAAAAAATGGAGCGCTATGACAAAGGCTTCTCTTGAAGCCACGGTTAAAGTTATGAATGTCTCTCGGACAGGTGATGAACGTGTTGCCGCATCGCACGCCGTTGTTATAGGTCAAATACACAGTGCAGATGCTTTTGAAAATGAACCGCTTAAAATTTTTTACAAAAAATTTCCAGGTCATACTAAGGGATCTGTTTTCTGGCATTATGAAATTAACACCGCTGGTAATAGCAATGCAAAGAGATGGGATTATAGTACAGCCGTGTGGGGAAATGATTTTAGTACGGTAGGCCCTACAGAAAACACTGTTCCAGATGAGCCAAAGGATGGTATTATGTATGGCGAAGCATTTACATATATAATAGAAATTCAAAATGGCATAATGAATCTCACTTTTACTAGTGATGGACACGAGACAAAGACATTTACTAAAAATCTGATTACATCTGATTATACAACAATGGCAGATGTTCCTGATCAAACAAAGAAATTATTTTTCCCTATAGGTCAAGACGGCCTAGAAAGAGCAAATGCTTATGCAGAAGAAGGCTTGTTTTTTAAACTAGGGTCTTATAACCAGACTAATGGAAAATCTCCCGAGGTAAATAGAAACTGGTGTTCTGGGGCAGAAACACACGATGGAGATTTACAAAAACAATATGCAGATGGTAATTATGCAGAAGTCTGGTTTAAAGATGCCTCTATATTTGTGAGTAAAGAAGCCTACTCAAATGAAGACTACTTTCTAAAAAACGACTGATTGAAAATAGGTTTATGTCTTGATATACGGGTGAGATAAGCTCTAGAAAAGAATAATTAATCATTAACAAATTTTTAATCGTAATAGCATTTTCGCGAAAGCGTAATTGAGTATCTTTAATACAAAACGGTAAAACTTATATTATGAAACTTACAGACGATCAGATTAAAAATAGATTAGAAGATTTTCCAGATTGGGAGTTTGATGATAATGCAATACATACTACGATAGAGTTTGAAAACTTTAGAGAAGTATTTGCCACAATGACGCGTATCGCTTTTGAGTGTGAAAAAATGGACCACCACCCTACCTGGACTAATACGTATAATGAACTAGAAATCTCACTCAATACACACGATGCAAATGGTGTGACAGAAAAAGATTTTGATCTTGCAGCGGCAATAGACGATATTTTGGGCGCTTAAGGAACTATAAATTTTAAAGAAATCAAGCGATTTCATATTTTTACAGCGATCTGTGCAAAAGTGCAGATCGTTTTTTTAGTTTATACAATTACATTTAACAAGAGATATCTGCCTTTGCAGGTATAATCACTATATCCTTATTATTTATGGGAAGAGCATTTGAGTTTAGAAAAGCACGTAAAATGAAGCGCTGGAGCGCAATGTCTAAAGCCTTTACACGTATAGGTAAAGATATCGTAATGGCGGTAAAAGAAGGAGGACCAGATCCAGACTCAAACTCAAGGTTACGTGCCGTAATACAAAATGCTAAGGCAGTAAATATGCCTAAGGATAATGTAGAGCGAGCAATAAAGCGTGCCTCAGATAAGAGTCAAGGTGATTATAAAGAGGTAATCTTTGAAGGCTACGCGCAGCACGGTATTGCAATACTTGTAGAAACCGCTACAGATAATAACACCCGTACGGTAGCAAATGTGCGTGCAGCGTTTAATAAATGTGATGGTAACCTAGGTACTTCTGGATCTGTCGTATTTATGTTTGATCACACGTGTACCTTTAGAGTAAATGCAGAGGGACAAGATGTAGATGAGATAGAGCTTGAGTTTATAGACTTTGGCGCCGAGGAGGTTTTTCAAGATGAAGATGGAATACACATATATGCTCCTTTTGAGAGTTTTGGAGCAATACAGAGTGCTCTAGAAGAAAGAGGTATGGAAATACTCGAGTCTGGCTTTGACCGTATACCACAAGTGACTAAAACGCTTACACCAGAGCAAGAGGCAGATGTAAACAAGCTTATAGATAAGCTAGATGAAGATGATGATGTACAGAACGTTTTCTCAACAATGCAAGCAAACGAGGTAGAAGAATAAATCTACCAGATAATATAAAGTAAAAGGCGCGCTAGATATCTAACGCGCCTTTTTTATTTCACTCCATAATGGTAAAAAAAAGCCTCTCAGCAATTACTGAGAGGCTTTTTTTTATAAAATAATTATTGGGTAAATGATTACTCGTTTAGGTATAATGAAGAAGCTCCTTCTAGTTCATTATTTACAGATGGAGTAAGGTTACCTCCAGCTTGTGCGTTTGAGAAGGCAAGAATTCTTCCGCCACCGTTTGCACGCTCTGCAATAAATACTACGTTAGATTCTGCATCATACTCGGCTGCAACTGGGTTTCCTAAAAATGTTGCGTCACCCGCTACACGTACTTGGTTACCTACTACTGCAAGTGTCTCACCGTTTGCTACACCAGCAAATTTTGAAGCATAGTCAGATATGATATGAAAAGCACCATCTGCATCATCTGTTGCGCTACCTACATCTGTAAGGATAAGGGTACCACCATCTACAGCAAGACCGTGCGTTCTTACAATACCTTCAATAGTAATTGTTTTTGTAGCCTCTACTGTAGCATCTGTTGTGTTTGAATCTGCAAAGTTTTCGAAGATTGCTACGTCAGACGTTTTGTCTACAACTGCGATAAGAGTATCTCCATCAAACTCGATTCCCCATACAGCAAAGTTTACTGTCACTATATTTCTTAATGTGATAGATCCATCATCTCCTCTTGTGTAGATAAATAAACGTCCATCATCTGTACTATCATCACCATCTACATCTGCATTATCTGCCACAACATAAATATTATCATTTACAGCAAGATCACGAGGACTTGATAAAGAAGCAGTACTGCTTACAGAAGCATTAAGAGCGATACCTGCCACATTAAGTGAAAGGTCTCCAAAAGCTTGTATCTGAGACTCAGAGCGTGATATCTGTATCACCTCATCATCACTACTATCATAATAGATACCCTCTGTATCTGTAGCTGCTGTTCCAAAAGTAGATGCCGTTACACTCGCTATATCTTCTACATCATATACTGTAATGTCACCACTTGTGTTACTTGTTGCAAACAGTGAGTTATCTAATTCTAGGTTTGCAGATCCATCATCATCTGTTGTTGTTGATAATCCGTTATCATCAGTTTCACAGGCTATAAATCCTGCAGATGCGATAAGTAGTATTCCTAATTTGCTAGTTAATTTCATAAATAAAAGGTTTAATTGTTTTTAATTTCTAGCATAGTTACGCAGTGATTTGAGGTTTGGTTTTGGCAACATTACACTATTAACATTCTTTAACTTTTTAAGAAATAGAAGCCACTCTTTTTACGATAATTTAACTAAAAACTGCTCTTACGCTTTAACGATAATTTTGTGATTATTTTTTGCGCTACGAGTCTTTAGGGTAGTTTTTATAAGTACGCTTTCGCGAAAGCGATAAAAATCCTCATCATTACCAATAGTAAGAAACCCCCTGTATACAGCACTTAACAGCTACTCATATAAAAATCACACCTTAAACTCACTTTTTTTATGCGTTTTTGTAACCTTCTCTATATTAACAACGTATAAGGTGCAGGGTAAAATCCTAGGTTGGGAAATCTGAACAATAGTGGTCGCACACGCGGCTTTTTGAATTAACAAACACTTTTAATTTACACTATTATGAAAACACTTTTTATTGCCCTATTTACACTAGCTACTATAGCTTACAACACAACTTCTGAAACAGTGACCGCAACCTTTACCGGTTATAGTGACGAGACGTATTACTTTACAGATAGCGACGACCTAACTTATGCCTTTGAGGCAATAAGTGCTATAGCTGCTCAAGAATTTGACCTTACTCAAGACACTTACAAAGGACAGCAGTTTAAAATTACATTTACAACTTCAACAGAACTTAATGAAGATGATGAGGAGTATGATATGCTCTCTATCACTGCTCTAGCACTCGTAAAGTAAAAAGGAAATTATAAAGGCTATTAATAAAAAAACCTACGATCTAGACCGTAGGTTTTTTTTGTGTATAATAATTGAGATTCCACAAACCCCATACGGTGAGTATGGCTTCTCCTATCATACCTAATCCATATTGTGGAGACCAGCCGTCTATCAAAGTGCTTATAAGCCTGCCTGCAGTAAGACCTCCCATAAATAATACATTAAAAAAAGTAGCGCGCTCCCAGTGCATAGGCTTTACAACACCATAAAGCCAGTAAACTCCTAACGCAAGGTATACACCCATTATGGCTCTAAAAATATTTTTGAGCTCAAGATCTTGGACCTTAAATCCAAAAATATCAAACAGTATAACACTGGGGTTTGCTCCGTAAACAAATGCCATCACGATAACTATGCTCGCAGAGAGTATAAGGTGGGCTTGTTTAGGAAGTTTTGACATTATATACGTTGTGCAATGCGATCTTTTGCGAGTTGTAAAATGGTATGAAACTGGTCTTCTATATTAGTTTCTGTATTATCAATCTCAATAGCATCTGCTGCTTTTACTAGTGGAGAGTCTTCTCTAGTGGTATCTATGTGATCACGCTCTACTACGTTAGATAGCACGGCATCATAGTTTACATCATCACCGCGCTCTACAAGCTCATTGTATCGCCTTTTTGCACGCTCTTCTGCACTGGCTGTCATAAATATCTTAAGCTCTGCCGTAGGAAATACTACTGTACCTATATCACGACCGTCCATCACAATACCTTTTTCTTCTCCCATACGTTGCTGCTGCTCTACAAGCTTTGCTCGTACTTCTGATACGGTGGCTATAGGACTTACAAAAGAGGATACCTCTAATGTTCTAATATATTGCTCTACATTTTCTCCATTAAGACAGACTTCTGCCTTTCCAGAAGTGGTGTCTCTGGTAAATGAAATATTAATGTCTGATAATTTATTAATAAGTGATTCTTTATCAAAAAAACCATCAGATATAAGACCTTTACGCATTGCATAAAGCGTTACTGCACGATACATCGCGCCGGTGTCTACATATATGTATTCTAGCCAGTCTGCTAGTTGTTTTGCTACGGTACTTTTTCCGGTTGAGGAATATCCGTCTATGGCGATGGTTATTTTCACGTATGGTGTGTTTTGAGCAAAAATAGGGATTATGATTATGAGATGTAAGGAACTCTAAAAGTACTTTTAAAAGGTATATAGACACGCACAACATTGCAATTGCAAACACGCACTATCTCAAGTCTCTAGCCCCGATTGTAATGAAAATCCCGCAACAAGCGTGAGCGCCGTGAGGAATTGTAATGTAAAGCGGGATACGGCCGTGAAGATTCAAAAATAAGTGTGTGCTCCCACAAAGAGAATTACTGCAAATCTATACCTATGCCAAAAAAGCTACTAGCGGCAGCACTATTGTAACGTGCGTAAGCATAGTTAAATCGCATCTTATTAATCTTAATACCAAAACCGGCGCTTATCCCTGCAAAGCTGCGCTGGTTAATAATACGCAACTCCTCACTACGTCTAAAGTTATAACCTAGTCGCAGGTTAAAGCCTCCTCGTGGAAAGAGTTCTACACCCACAATGGCGTGGCGTATAACGTTATCTAGAATACCTATTTTCTCGGCAGTGGTGTTTCCGTCTAGATCTGTGGTGCCGCGGGCTTCATTCTCAAAAGCGATGTTCCAGAGTTGTAAGTTTTCAAGGGTAAGGTGCCAGCGTATGGGTACATTAGGCACTATCTGGGAGATGCCAGCATCTATCTCTAGTGGCAACTTCTCTATGGTGTCTACATAGGGTGTAAACTGCGTGCCTATATTGCGCACTACTACGGCCGCGTTAAGATCCCAGTCTTCATAATTATAAGTTAGACCCAGGTCTATCGCTCCGCCGGCAGAGGTATACTCGGCCAGTGTGGAGGTGATGAGTTTTACATTTGCTCCTACATAAAAGTCTGTGTAAGGAATATTAGTCGCATAGCCCAGCGAGAGCGCTGCCTCACTACCACCAAATTCTCCTGTTGCATTTCCGTTTTCGTCCCGCCCGTCAAAGCTCCCGTAATTTACATACGTTATACCGGCGTGAAGTACTTGTGTGCGTCTGTCCCATAAATAGGCATATGAGGCGGTACCATAATTTATATCTGCAAGGTAGTTTACATAGTTTACAGAGAGCTGGTTATCCATTCTGTAATTAATATTTGCAGGGTTGTAAAGGGCAGAGTCTGGATCATAATCATAGTTTGTGATTATTTTTCCGCCCAGGGCTGCTTGCCTAGGTGATGACATTAAATTGAGAAACTGGTATGTTGCTCTCCCTCCTAACTGCCCGTAAGCAGATACTGCGGTTAGAAATAAGAGTATGTAACAAACTTTTCTCATCATACAAGGTGGCAACACAATGGTAAACGATTGCAATGATAGTATATTTTGATAGGGATGGGAAATAATTATGAAGTTCTCTAATCAATAATAGATTTAAGAATTCTTACAACCATATATAAACACAAAAAAGGAACCTCATTACGGGTTCCTTTTTATGGTATTTGTACGCTTTCGCGAAAGCGGAATTATTTATAGTCTCAAGCTTATAGCTTCTTTGCGTTTTTAACCTTTTGCATAGTAAGAGCAAGTTCTAATACCTCACTCATATCTTTTACATAGTGGAAGGTAAGACCTTTTAAGTAATCTGGCTTTATCTCTTCTATGTCGCGACGGTTTTGCTCACAAAGTAAGATCTCTTTAATTTTTGCACGCTTTGCAGCAAGAATCTTTTCTTTGATTCCTCCTACTGGTAATACTTTACCACGCAGGGTTATCTCACCCGTCATTGCGATGCTCTTCTTGACTTTGCGCTGTGTAAATAAAGATACTAGAGAGGTAAGCATTGTGATACCTGCACTAGGACCATCCTTAGGAGTCGCTCCTTCTGGCACGTGAATGTGTACGTTATAGCTGTCAAATATTTTTGAATCTAGACCAAGAAGCTCTGCATTTGCTTTTATATATTCCATTGCAATGGTAGCACTCTCCTTCATCACCTTACCAAGGTTACCTGTGATAGATAGTGTTCCTTTTCCTTTTGATAAGGCAGACTCTATAAATAAAATATCACCACCTACACGTGTCCAAGCAAGACCTGTTACTACGCCAGCAACATCATTGTTTTCATACTTGTCACGCTCCATTCTAGGAGATCCTAAAACTTCTATAATGTCTTCGTTAGAAACTTTTACGTTATACTCCTCCTCCATTGCAAGATTTTTGGCACCGTAGCGCACCATCTTTGCAACTTGCTTCTCAAGACCACGTACTCCAGACTCACGAGTGTAGCCTTCAACAATTTTTTCTAGTTGTGGCTTTGCAATCTTAAGCTGCTCTGGTGTCATACCGTGCTCCTTAAGTTGCTTAGGTAATAAGTGTCTCTTTGCAATCTCTGTCTTTTCTTCTATAGTATAACCCGTTACATTTATAATCTCCATACGATCACGTAATGCTGGCTGTATGGTATTAAGGCTATTTGAAGTTGCGATAAACATTACCTTAGAAAGGTCAAACCCCATCTCAAGGAAGTTATCGTGAAACTCACTGTTCTGCTCTGGGTCAAGTACCTCTAGTAATGCAGAAGATGGATCTCCCTGACTCCCCATACTTAACTTATCTATCTCATCTAGTACAAAGACTGGGTTACTTGTACCCGCCTTACGAAGGCTCTGTATGATACGACCCGGCATTGCTCCTATATAAGTCTTTCTGTGACCACGTATCTCAGACTCGTCACGCATACCACCTAGACTCATACGTATGTACTCTCGCCCAAGAGCCTCTGCAACAGATTTACCTAGTGAAGTTTTACCCACACCTGGAGGTCCGTAAAGACAGAGTATAGGTGACTTCATATCGTTACGTAATTTTAATACTGCTAGGTATTCTATAATACGACGCTTTACATCATCAAGACCATAGTGATCACGGTCTAAGATTTTCATAGCACGTTTTAAATCAAATTTATCTTCACTAAACTCGTTCCAAGGAAGGTCTAAAAAGAGGTCAAGATAGTTGCGCTGTATGCTATACTCCGCTACCTGAGGATTCATACGTTGCATTTTAGAAAGCTCTTTCTTAAAATGCTTTTCTACTTTTTCTCCCCATTTTTTTGTCTTTGCACGCTCGCGCATCTCTTCAAGATCATCTTCAGAGGTAGATCCTCCTAGTTCTTCTTGAATGGTCTTCATTTGCTGGTGCAAGAAGTACTCGCGCTGCTGCTGGCTCATATCATTTTGAACCTTGTTTTGGATATCATTTTTTAGCTCCAGCTTCTGGCGCTCCATATCCATAAACTTAAGCGTCTCGATAGCGCGCTTATGTAAATCGTTTATGTGAAGTAATTCCTGCTTCTCAGCCACGGTGAGATTCATATTAGAACTCACAAAGTTTATTAAGAAAGAATCGCTCTGTATATTTTTTATTGCAAAAGATGCCTCAGATGGGATATTTGGTGAGTCTTGAATAATTTTAAGAGCAAGATCTTTTATAGAGTCTATCGCAGCCTTAAATTCTTGACTTCCTTTATCTGGACGTGTTTCTGGAAATTCTTTTATCGTGGCTCTTAAGTAAGGTTCGGTTTGAGTCACTTCATTAATCTCAAAGCGTTTTTTACCTTGTATGATTACGGTTACATTACCATCAGGCATTTTAAGAACACGCAGTATACGTGCTACCACGCCTACTTTATTTATATCATCTGCCGTTGGGTTTTCTACAGACTCATCTTTTTGAGCTACTACGCCTACTACCTTTCCTCCTTTATTTGCCTCGTCTATAAGTTTTATAGAGGTATCTCTTCCTGCCGAAATAGGAATCACAACTCCAGGAAAAAGTACCGTATTACGTAAAGGTAATATCGCTAGACTTTCTGGGAGCTCTTCATTATTAATCGCCTCCTCATCTTCTGGGGTCATTAACGGGATAAGCTCTGCATCTCCATCTATCTCTTGCAGTGACAATCTGTCTAATGTTGTAAATTTTGGTTTTGCCATATAATATATGTGCCACAATGTCGGGTATTGCTACGCTCATTATGACTATCTAAGTATTATTATTCTATTTAAAAACGGCGAGTGACCCTGTAATGTATGGTATATAGTCACTCACGATTACTTTAAGTCAATTCTTATGCCAAGTGAAGTACGCTTTCGCGAAAATGTAAACCACAACCCTTATCTTTCCTTATAGTTATAGTAAAACCTTTGGCCACAAGAACCATCTTTAGGGAGACTAGCACGCTAGTTGTCAAAAGGAGAATCAAAAAAATAAAATAAATTTTTCACGAAAGTGTAACAACTTAAAAATTACCACATCTTTACTATAGAATTAACCAAAAGTGAATTTTACCAACCATCAAATAACAGATCTATTATCACTATGCCAGCAAGGTGAGCAGGGTGCACAAATGGAAGTTTACAATCGCTACTACAAGGCGATGTATAACACCTCATTGCGCATTGTAAAACACGAAGCAGAAGCAGAAGATATTATGCAAGAGTCCTTCTTAAGTGCTTTTACAAAACTAGACAGCTATAAGGGTGAGGCATCTTTTGGGAGTTGGTTAAAACGTATCGTTGTAAATAATAGCCTCAATGCTTACAATAAAAGTAAGCGACTGGATGAAACCTCTATAGATGATCATCTATATAAAATAGAAGACGATGCGGCCGGTGTAGCAGAGATGGATCTCTCTAGTGTACGTGCTCAAGAAGTGGTAAACGCAATGAGTGAACTAAAAGATAATTATAGACAGTCACTGTCATTACATCTTATAGAGGGTTATGACTATGAAGAAATGAGTGAAATAATGAATGTAAGCTATGCAAACTGCAGAACGATGGTGTCAAGAGCAAAAGACAGCTTACGAAGAATTTTAAATAAAAATGAAAAAGGAACCTATAGATCAAGTATTTAAGCGCCTAGAAGGTAAGCTAGATACAGCTGCACCTAGTGCAGATCACAAAGCAAACTTTCTTGCAAAGTTACAGGCGCAAGCTGCTCCCGTAACTCCAGAGAAAGAAACTAAAGTCATAAAGTGGATGCGTCCTCTTTTTATAGCAGCGAGTATGCTCTTGCTTGCCGGAGTCATCTTTACTCAGTTTAATACGAGCTCGAGTGATAAGGAACTTGCAGATGTATCACCAGAAATGCAGGAAACTCAAGACTTCTTTACAAAGACTATAGAACGAGAGCTTTTTGACATTAAAGAAAAGATGACTCCAGAAAATCAAGCTATGGTAGAAGATGCCATAGTCCAGCTGGAGGTGCTAGAGCAGCAATATGATAAACTTAAAATTGACCTTTCTGAGAGTGGTGAAGATAAGCGTGTGATCTACGCTATGATAGACAACTTCCAGAACCGCATTGACCTCCTACAAAATGTAGTAGAACAAATGAATGCCATCACAGAACTAAAGCAAATTGAAAAAGCAGTAACACTATAGTTACTTAAATAATATACTATTACTATGAAAACAAAAATAACTCACCTCCTACTCTTTGTACTCGCTATGCCTTTTATGGTAATGGCAAGTGACAACTACCCTAAAGGGAAGTATACAAAAGAGAAAAGAATCAAAAAAGAATATAACGTTAATGCAGATGCAAAACTGGTTATAGATAACTCCTACGGTAATGTAAATATGGTAAGCTGGAATGAAAACCGCATTGTTATAGAAGTGCTAGTAAAAACTAATGGAAATGATGAAGAGCGCGTGCAAGAAAAGCTAGATGAGATAGATGTACGTTTTGAAGGCTCTCCATCTTATGTAAGTGCTAAAACTAATTTTGAGAGAAGTAGCAGCCGCTCGTGGTGGAATAGCTGGAAAAACAGCAATGTAAATATGGAAATTAACTACACCATAAAGCTCCCAGCTACAAATATGATAGACATAAACAATGACTACGGAGGAGTAAATCTTGATCGCTTAGAAGGTAATGCAAAGATTAATTGCGACTATGGTAAAATCACTATAGGAGAACTACTTGCAGAGGATAACTATCTCAACTTTGACTACACAAAAAACAGCAGTATAGGCTATATGAAAAGTGGTCGTATTAATGCAGACTACTCAAGTTTTATGCTTGAGCGCGGGGGTGATATAGAACTCAACGCAGATTATAGCAAATCTGAATTTGGAAAAATTGAAAATCTGAACTACAACTGTGATTATGGATCTGTAAAAACAACAGAAAGTAATGACGTAATAGGTCGCGGTGACTACATCTCTGCAAAAATAGGGGTTGTACACGGTGATTTAAATATCAACGCAGATTATGGGAGTATACGTGTAGAAGAACTTGCTGGAGATGCTGGTGACGTCGTGATACAGAGCGATTATACAGGCATAAAAGTGGGATACAGTCCTGCTTATGATTTTACCTTTAATATAAAACTTGAGTATGCAGGCTTAAGCGGTAAAGATGAGCTTACTTTTAATGTAGAGCGTGTAGAATCTTCAGACAAATATTACGAAGGGTACAAAGGATCATCTTCTACTAACAACAACATAAACATCAACTCAGAGTATGGGGGTGTTACATTATTTAAAAACTAAATTCAATCATCAACTAAACAATCTATTATGAAAAAATTAATCACACTCAGCTTAGTCCTTTTAGCAAGTACTCAAATACACGCACAATGGTGGGGAAAAAGCGTAAAAGGTAATGGCGAACTGGAAACTATAACTCGTAACGTAGGTGACTATGATGAGATAAGCGTTGCTGGCTTTTTTGACGTGACACTCGTTGCCGGTAATGAAGGAGAACTTACTATTGAAGGAGAGAGTAACCTACTTGAATATATTGAGACAGAAGTAGATGGTGACAGACTTACTATCAAGGTGAAAAATAAGCAAAACCTAAAAACAAGCTGGGGAAAAGATATTAAAATACGAGTGCCTTTTAGAGATTTAAACCAAGTATCATTATCAGGATCTGGCGAGATTATGAGTACAGATGTTATAAAGGCAAATAACTTTAGAGTTTCTGTATCTGGATCTGGTGATATAAATCTTGTAGTAGAAGCTAGCAGCACAGAGAGTCGTGTTACTGGATCTGGTGATTTGGTATTAAGAGGTAGCACAAGAGATCACGAGACAAGTGTAACGGGATCTGGAGATCTTGAAGCAGGACGCTTTAAAGCAGATAATGTAGATGCAAAGGTTACAGGGTCTGGAGATATAAGAGTGAGCTGTGATAAAAGCATACGCGCTCGAGTAACAGGATCTGGAGATATAGAATATGTAGGTAACCCTACTAAGCAAGACACAAAGGTTTCTGGATCTGGAGATATCTCTAGAGGATAAAACTATTTTGTCCCAAATACAATAAAAGCCCTCTTGCGAGGGCTTTTTTACTCATTCATATTATAGTTCTTTCTTGAGTAGTCTCGCGGTACCAGAAAATCGCTCTACTATAATTTTTGGCTCGCCATATAGTTGCACCATACTCTTATCTGAAAGGTCAAGTGTTACCTTCTCATCTACACTTAGCGTCACGCTACCGCTTTCTCTTCCTACTATCTGCACTATGTCTGCATCAAAGGAGAGTCCTTTACATTGAGCGGTTTCATTTACTGTAAAAGTAGCTTCACTAGCATTTCCTGTAAACGCTATATCAGATCTTCCTGAAGCAATTATTGAGAGTTTTACGGTGTTTATATCCGCTTTCGCGAAAGCGTTATCACTTAAATTCACACGTATATCGTCTCCAGTGTAATCTATCTCAAACTTTGAGTTTCCGTTTGCCATAATATCTGCCTCTCTCGTTTTGAGCTCTCCGTTGAAACGACTTCCATCTAGAAAACTACCCGTAAACATATCTCCCTCTATGGCTGTAGATACAAAGGCACTACTTTTTGAATCTAAACTTACAGCGCTCAATGCTGTATATCGCACAGTAATGTTAAGTCTTTTTGCACTACGTATATCCTTACGGGTTGAGACCACAAGTAAACTATCTTTAATGTCAAAATCTATAAGTTCAACTAGGTTATCATCCATCTCTAGGTCATAACCGGTTTGAGAATCTGCCATAAGTGTTACCTCTAGGCCATCTGTCACCTTGATTGCGGTAAAGCCATCTAGTCTCTCAGAAACATCTATGACATTACGACTACCTTTTACTCGCTCGCGTTGTGCAGCGACACTTGTAGTTACAACCAGAAGTATTGCAACCACAAAACTCTTTAAATATCTATTCTTCATAAAATTAAAAGTACAATAAATGAGCCATCCTTAATAACCGCACATAAAAAAAGCATCTGGTTACAGATGCTCTTTAAAAATATGTCGTTTATGGATACTAATAGGTAATATTAATCACTCCATCTACCGTAAGTACTTCTTCGTTATCTGGGTTTGTAAATGCTCCAGAAAAGGTTCCTACGATTGTAGTACCATCGTTTGCCGTAATTGTATTAATAAAAGGTGATGTCCCTCCAGGTGCTGCAGTAAGTACTACACCATCTATAGTAATAAGTGTGTTTTGCATCACATTATCTCCAGTTTGTTGTAATACAATATCAAAAGTGATGGTGTCGCCAGTATCTGTATCTGTTGCTACAACGCTTAAAAGAGAACCATCTATAGTTACTACTGCATTATCAAAGTTTGTAAACGTTCCTCCTATGGTTCCATACACCGGTCCATCATCTTCTGGTGGGTTACAATCTCCTAGCTCTTGAACAATTGCATCTAGACTTCCGTCTGGATCTCCACAAGCTGTAATCTGTTCCTGCAGTGCAAATGAGTAATCTGCACAGGCAGCCGTATAAGCATCACTATCTTGAGGATCTACTGCGTTAAATATTTCTTGAGCTTCTGCTGTTGCAATTTCGGCAGCGGCACAATCACCACCACAGTTTAGATTATCTATAGTTGCTTGTAAACTACCACTTGCATCTCCACACGCTTCTATTTGTGCACTTAACGCGGCACTATATGCGAGACATAATTGCTCTTCATTTTCTTCTGTAGCATTGTTAAGTGCCTCCAGCGCTGCCTCTGTAGCTAGCTCTGCTTGTAAGCACGGGTCTGGTGTTGTACAGTCGCCTAGCGTAGTAAGTATGGATTGTAGCTCTCCAGAACTATCACCGCATAGTTCTATAGTTGCTTCAAGTGCAAGTGCATATGTTGTACAGGCCTGTGTGTAATTTGATTCAGAAGAGGCTGCAAATGCCGCTTGTGCAGTTTGCAATACATCAAATGCTATTTGACACGTATCACTATCTGGATCTGTCTCTCCAGGCTCAGAACCATCTCCGGTTACAGAGAACTCGCCCTCTAGTTGTTCATCATCACAAGAGATTACTGTGACTGAGGCTAGCATTATAAATAAGAATAGGTAGTGTAGTTTTTTCATCGATGTAGGATTTTGTAAACCTTAAACGCAAACATAATCATTTTATTGGACTGTTATACGGGCATTTTATGACTCCTTATGTGATCTAAGAATCTTGTTTTGCTCTTGCATTAAGTGCTCAATATTTGCCAAGAGTTCAATGTTTTTTGGTGTTTTTTCTTCAGTATTTTTTGGGTCTTCAGATTTGTCTTTAAATCTGTTAATCCCTTTTATGACTATAAATATAGTCAAAGCTATGATAACAAAGTCTATCCCCACCTCTATGAGCTCCCCGTAGCCTATTGCAACTACATCTGCCTCATTTTCGGCATCTCGTAAAATATACCTGCGCTCACGTAGGTTTATGCCATCTGTAAGTAAAGAAAGTGGTGGCATTACCACCTTTTTTACTATAGTATTTACCACATTATTAAAAGCAGTACCTATGATGATACCCACTGCCATATCAACCATATTACCTTTTACGGCAAAATCTTTAAATTCTTGTATAAAACTCTTCATAGTATATAAATGTTAGAAAAACGCTTCAAGCAATTCTAGGCTGTTTAATAAACGGATTAATTGCTTGCAAAGAGTGTTTTGTTATACGCTTTCGCGAAAGCGGAAACCATTTGCCTATTTATTTTCTTTTGGAACTCTGTACAGAAGCACTACTCCCACTGCAAAAAACAGTATAAGAAATACGATAGAGTAACGCATACTGCCGGTAATCTCTTCTATGAAACCATATAAGAACATCCCGATGATGATCCCTATTTTTTCGGCAACGTCATAAAAGCTAAAGTATGATGTTGTGTCTTCTGTCTCTGGTAAAAACTTTGCATACGTAGACCTTGAGAGCGATTGTATACCACCCATTACTAAACCTACAAAACCCGCAGTAATATAAAACTGGAAGGGCGTATACACAAAGTATGCCCAGGCACAAATTACAATCCATATAACATTAATAATTACCAGTGCTTTTATGTTACCCACACGTGCCGAAAGTTTTGACGTAAGTATAGCACCCAGCACTGCTACAAGTTGTATTAAAAGTATACTCACAATTAATCCCGTCGTGCGCTCGCTATCGCTACCCCACTCTAGTTCTTGCTCTCCAAAATATGCTGCAGCAAGCATCACTGTCTGTACCGCCATACTGTATACAAAGAAGGCAATAAGATATTTTTTAAGTCGCAGCTGGTCTTGCATAGAAGACCAAATGGCTCTTAGCTCCTTAAAACCATTAAAGAACACATCTTTGGTAAGCTTTCCTTGCGCTTGATTTCCTTGAGGTAAATAAGCATACGTATACTGGCTAAAACCTATCCACCAGATACCCGTAAGCACAAAAGATAAACGTGTAGGGAAACCTTCGTCTTCAAAACCAAATGTTTCATAACCAAGTATCATTGCTAAACAAGCTATAAGTAGCAGCACGCTTCCTATGTAGCCTAGGGAATACCCTTTTGCACTTATCTTATCGTGTTGTTCTGGATATGCTATATCTGGCAAGTATGAATTATAAAAAACGAGACTCCCCCAGAAACCTATAAGTCCCAGGGCATATAACGTAAGGCTCAGGTATATATGCTCAAGACTAAACCAGTACAAACCTATTGTAGAGAAAGCTCCTAGATAGCAGAAGAGTTTTAAAAAGAACTTTTTGTTACCCAGATAATCTGCCACACCAGAGAGTATGGGAGATATGATAGCCACGACTAAAAAAGCAATAGCAGTTGTGTAAAATATAAGCGGACTACGACGTAACATCATCCCAAAAACCTCAATCTCTTCTATGCCTGCTCCTCTAAACAGAGCACCATAAAACAAAGGGAATATAGCAGATGCGATAACAAGACTGTATGTAGAGTTTGCCCAGTCATAAAACGCCCAAGCGTTTAATAACTTCTTATCACCTTTTTTGAGTTGTTCTTTCATAGCACTAAAATAAAAAAGCTGTGCGAGTGCACAGCTTTTTAAACTATATATTATTGTAAATTCTTATTTGAAACTTGTCACTCCAAACTTTGCTGCCTCTGCTCTTGCCATAGGGGCTTTTGCTGTAAGGTTTGCAATACGCGAGTCTGATGATGGGTGCGTACTTAATATTTGTGGTGGTGCTTGACCTCCACTAGCAGCTTTCATACGTTTCCATAACTCTGCAGCTTCATCTGGATTGTAACCTGCTATAGCAGCGATTACAATACCTATCTCGTCTGCCTGTGTCTCGTGACTACGTGAGAAAGGAAGCATACCCCCTACTTGTGAACCTACACCGTAAAGTTGCATTATCTGTTGTTGTTTACTTTGATCTTGTCCACTTACTGCTACTGCAGTGGCTACAGCACCATATTGCTGTAACTGCGCTGCACTCATACGTTGCGCACCGTGATCTGCGAGTGCGTGAGCAAGCTCGTGCCCCATCACCATTGCAAGACCTGTCTCAGACTGTGTGATAGGTAATATACCTGTATACACTACAATTTTTCCGCCTGGCATACACCACGCATTTACTGCTTCGTCTCTTACTAGGTTATATTCCCAGCGATAATCTTGTAAATAACCTGGCTCTCCTAGAGCTGTAAGGTAACGCTCTGCAGCTACAGCAATTTTCTCACCTACACTCTTTACCATATTTGCATCTGCCGTACCGGTGATGACATTATTTTCTGAAAGAAATGCATCATATTGTTGAAAAGCCATAGGAAACAGCTGATCGTTACTTACGAAGTTAAGTGTCTTTTTTCCTGTAAAAGGGCTCGTCTTACAAGCGCATACTAATAGTACGGTCATTATAAGAACAAATGTATTTTTAAGTTTCATTGTACTAGGGTTTGATATTCTTTATAAAAATACACAAATGTTAAATACCGCTTAGATGAAGCTCTGTGAAATCTTTCTTAATGATTAAAGCACAAGCTTTCGGGTCAAACTGCACATCTTCCATAGAAATTACTTCATTATCTAACTCTATAGTCGTAATTTCAAAAGGTAGACCTATTAAATGTATTCTAAAAGTGTCATAAGTAGTGATAAAGTCACCACGCTTATGCTGCTGTATAATCCAGTCTTTTTCTCTACCTACCATTTTAAAAGTGCGGTAACTGTAACGATCCTTTTTATAATCGTATCCATCTTGAGCATCTTCATATAATTTTGAAGCATTTTTACCAAGACCATAATATACCTCAAGTTCTACTTGCTCTATCTCAAGCTCACCTACATATTGCTGTATAGGGTACTTAGGTAAGATAGTTCCTTCTTTTACAAACATTGGGATTTCATCTATATCTGCATCTACCCATTGTTCCTTACCTCCTTTTACAGGGGTTTTTGTCCAGTAATTATACCATTCTCCTCTAGGTACGTACATACGTCTACCCTTTGCATTAGGTTCTAAAATAGGACATACCAGTATGTGGTGTCCAAAGATAAACTCATCTGTACGATAATGCGTTTGTGCATCTTCTTGATCAAAATATACAAGAGGCTTTAGTAAAGGGGTTCCCTTCTTTATATACTCATAAAACATAGTATATAAATATGGGAGTAACCTATATCTTAAACTTATAAACTTGCGGGCAATGTCTGTTACTCCCTCATCAAAAGTCCACGGCTCTTGATCTCCGTGATGACCAGAAGAGTGTGTTCTACAAAATGGATGAAAAACACCTAGCTGTATCCATCTTGCATATAGCTCACCTGTAGGTTGCTCTGCAAAGCCTCCTATATCTGTTCCGGTAAAGCTCATACCAGAGATACACATACGCTGTACCTGTATATTTGCTACCCATAGGTGCTCCCAGCTTGCGATATTATCTCCCGTCCAGCTACTTGTGTAGCGCTGTGCGCCAGAGTATGCAGATCTTGTGATTACAAATGGTCTCTTAGGGTAAGCAAATTTCTTAACACCTTCATAAGTGGCTCTCGCCATCTGTGTACCATAAATGTTATGTGCTTTGTTATGACTACAAGGATGCCCGTCATAGTTATGTCTCACATCTGCTGGAAAAGTTTTTCCTGGAACCTCCATCACTGCAGGCTCGTTCATATCATTCCAAACACCTTTTACACCTACTTCTTGTATGAGTTCTTTAAATAATCCAGCCCACCAGTCACGTACTTCAGGGTTTGTATAATCTGGGAAGTTACATTCACCTGGCCATACCTTACCTTTCATATAAGGACCATCTGCACGTTTACAGAAATAATCATTTTCTATCCCTTCTTGATACACCCAGTAATCTTTATCTATCTTAATACCTGGGTCTATAATAACAACTGTTTTAAAGCCGTCATCTGCAAGCTCCTTTACCATACGCTTTGGATCTGGGAAGTAGTCTTTGTTCCAAGTAAAACATCTCCACCCGTCCATATAATCGATATCTAGGTAAATACCGTCACAAGGTATTTTAAGTTCTCTAAACTTATTTGCCACCTCCTTTACATTACTTTCTGGAAAATAACTCCACTTACACTGGTGATAACCTAGTGCCCATAATGGTGGTAGCTCTGGCACTCCTGTTAGGTTAGTATAACTACCTACTACATCTGCCATTTCTGGACCATAAATAAAGTAGTAATTCATCTCACCACCTTGTGCCCAGAAACTTGTTACACCCATACGCTCTTGACAGAAGTCAAAAAATGTTTTAAATGTATTATCAAAAAATATCCCGTAAGCTCTCTTTTGAGTAAGACCTATATAGAAAGGAACAGACTTGTAAATAGGATCTTGATCTTTTGCAAATGCATACTGATCTGTCGCCCAGTTGTGTACTCTCTTTCCTCTTAGGTTTGAGTGCATAGGCTTATCACCTAGCCCATAGTAGGACTCTGCGTGTTGTGCCTTTTTACTCATTTTTACAATATTCCCTCCGTATTCAAAGCTCTCCTCAAAGTGGAAACCTAACTCATCTTCATTAATAAGATTGCCATCAGTGTCAAAAATGGAAGTTTGTAAACTATTTTTTTCTATACGGATTTTGAGCTTTGCGGTATGCACAAAATAAAAGGTATCATCTTCCTTAAGTTCAAGGTGATTGTACCCTCGTATACCATCCTCATCTATCGCATAAGAGAAGTCTGGCTCAAAAACACCGCCTGTTCCAAAGCGAAATCTAATCACACTGTCACGCAATACCGTGAGCTGGAGAATCACCTCATTTTGAGTTGTAAAATATAATATATCTGCGTCCTTCTTAAAATCAACGACTTTATTTGGAAACTGGTTGCCTTTTTGCTGCAACTCTGTATTTGTAATCATATTTCTAAAATTTGGAGATATCAAAATAAGGCTAACTCTTTGAGTTACCTCGTTAATAATTAAATACTTATTAACTCTAACGTTTTCGTACTATAATAAGCGACGTTGATTTCCGCTTTCGCGAAAATTCTATCCCATTCAATCTCTTTTAACCTTATTATTATGGTATTATTAATCTGCCTTTAATTCAAAAATCACTCCCGATAAGGGCGGTACTGTAATAGATGTACTATGTGTTTTTCCGTTCCAGCCTTCGTTTATAACAGTTAGGTCTACATTTTTATAAGCCCCTGTACCCGAAAACTCTAACGCGTCGCTATTGAAAATTTCGCGAAAGCGTCCAAAAAATGGAACTCCAATGCGGTAATCTTCTCTCGGTACTGGTGTCATATTAAACACGCACACAATCACCGTTTTGGGGTCGTTACCCTTACGTATGTAACTCAATACAGCATTCTTACTATCATCGTGAGCAATCCACTCAAAACCTGCGGGATCAAACTGCTTTTCATACAGTGTAGGTGTACTTGTATACAACCCATTTATAGCTGCAAAGGCTTTTTGCATATTGCTGTGTATCTCATAATCTAGCACATACCAGTCTAGCTGATCTTGAAAATTCCACTCTGTACCTTGTCCAAACTCGCTACCCATAAAGAGTAACTTTGCTCCGGGATGGGTATACATATATGTGTATAGTAATCTAAGATTTGCAAAGCGCTGCCACTCATCACCAGGCATACGTCCTAATATAGAACCCTTACCGTATACTACCTCATCGTGTGATAATGGTAGCATAAAGTTTTCTGTAAAACCATAGGTCATTGAGAAGGAAATCTCATTGTGATGGTGATTTCTGTAAATAGTATCTCTCTTAAAGTAGTTAAGTGTATCGTGCATCCACCCCATCATCCATTTCATACCAAAGCCTAAGCCTCCAGAAAATACAGGCTTGCTCACCATAGGAAAACTAGTAGACTCCTCTGCTATAATCTGAATATCTGGAAAAGCGCCGTAGAGCGCCTCGTTGAGTTCTTTTAGTAAAGAGATGACGGCTAGGTTTTCTCTACCTCCCTGATCATTAGGCTCCCACTCTCCATCTTCCCTACTATAATCTAGATATAGCATAGATGCCACAGCATCTACCCTGAGCCCATCTACGTGGTATTGCTCTAGCCAGAACATTGCGTTACTTATGAGAAAACTACGTACCTCGTTGCGTTCATAATTAAAGATGAGTGATTTCCAGTCTTGATGATATCCTTTCTTTCTATCTGGATGCTCGTAACAGGCTGTCCCGTCAAAGTTACCCAGCCCGTGCGGATCTTCTGGAAAATGTGATGGCACCCAGTCTAAAATTACACCTATATCACTTGCGTGCAAGGCATCAATAAGTGTCATTAATTCTTCTGGATATCCAAATCTTGAGGTAGGTGCAAAATAACCAGTTACTTGATATCCCCAGCTAGGGTCATATGGATACTCCATAATAGGCATAAACTCTACGTGTGTAAAATTTAGCTTTTTTACATAGTCTACAAGTGTTGTTGCTAGCTCTGAGTAACTCAGGCTGCGATTACCCTCTTCTTGCTTGCGACGCCAGGAGCCCAGGTGTAGCTCATAAACAGAAATAGGCGCATCTAGGCCGTTGTGTTTATGGCGCTTGTCCATCCACTTTTTATCCTTCCAGGTGTGGTTTGTTTTATAAACTACAGATGCTGTTTGTGGAGGATGCTCTGCTCTACGTGCATAAGGGTCTGCCTTTTCTGTTACAACGCCGTTGTGCGTAGCGTGAATTTTATATTTGTATAACTCTCCGTGGCCGATATCTGGTATAAAGCCTTCCCAAATACCGCTACTATCCCAGCGCACGTTAAGCTTATGCTCTCCATCTTGCCAGTGATTAAAATTTCCTACTACAGATACTTGTTGAGCACTAGGTGCCCATACTGCAAAGTAGGTTCCTTTTACACCGGCTTTCGCGCAAATGTGACTCCCTAGTTTTTCATATAGTTTGTAATGCTTACCAGATTTGAATAGATCAACATCAAAATCTGTAAGTAAGCTATGTGATAGTACGTTGCTCATTAAATAATAGTTCCAGAAGGTATGGTAGCTCCGTTTCTAATCACAACAATACCGTCACGCACCACGTAAGTATCTGTCTCTATATCCTTGAGGTGCTTGCCACCAGTGATGCGCACATCGTCACCTATTTTTGCATTTTTATCTACAATACAATTTGTAAGAAAGCAGCGATCACCTATCCCTACGTGAGGTACTCCCTTTGCTCTGGCTTGGTTTATTTCTTCTAGGTCTAAAAATCTATTACTTCCCATCACATAGCAACTCTCTAAAACAGTGCCTTTTCCTATACGTGATCGTATACCTATAATTGAGTTCTCAATACGGCTGCCGTGCACGATACTCCCTTCTGCCACGATAGATTTTTCAAGTGTGGTTCCAGAGATTTTTGTGGGAGGTAATACACGAGGTCGTGTAAGGATGTTTTGCCCTTTGTTAAATAAATTAAACTTTGGTAAATCTGATGTGAGATCAATGTTTGCTTCAAAAAATGAATCTATATTTCCTATATCTGTCCAGTATCCCTCGTAGGCATAACTTAGCACCTTGTGATTCTCTATAGACTGAGGAATGATTTCTTTACCAAAATCATTTGTATCTGTTCCCTCTAGCAACTCGATAAGTAAATCTTTATTAAAGATATAAATACCCATAGAGGCTAGGTAGTGTTTACCCTGTGCTGCCATAGCATCTGAGACTGGTGACTCCCAGTCTGGAAGTAGATCTGCAGATGGTTTTTCTATAAAGGATGCTATGGTATTGTCTTCGGCAGTTTTAAGAATCCCAAAAGAAGTAGCATCTTTTGCATTAACAGGTAGTGATGCGATACTAATCTTTGCATCTGCTTCTATATGCGCCTCAAGCATAGCATTAAAATCCATCTGGTACAGCTGGTCACCAGAGAGTATCATTATATACTCAGACTCGTACCCTTTAAAATGGTGTAGACTCTGCCTTACCGCATCTGCAGTACCTTGAAACCAACCTTTATTATGTGGTGTTTGTTCTGCTGCAAGTATATCTACAAAGGCCTCAGAAAAGTAAGAAAACTGATAGGTATGTTTGATATGCTTGTTAAGCGATGCAGAGTTAAACTGCGTGAGCACAAACATTCTTTTTATATTAGAATTTATACAGTTTGAGATAGGGATATCTACAAGACGATATTTACCAGCAATAGGAACAGCTGGCTTTGATCGCTCTGCCGTGAGAGGATATAACCTTGTACCTTGACCGCCTCCTAATATGATTGCTACTACTTTTTTATTCATTTTCTACTGTTTTTTGAGGTTGGATTATAGACTATTACTTGATGACCTTATGAAGAGGCCTTTTTTATTTCTTTTTGGCATTAGTACTTGTTGTTACTACCGCCTTTGGTTTTAACTCATCATAGAGATTTACATAAGTCCCAGCAGCATTTTCCCAGCTATGATCTATCTCCATCATTTGCTTTTGGTTTGCCTTAAACTGTTTCTCACTTTTATAAAAAACCTCTGCTCTACCTATGCTGTAAACTACATCAAAAACAGATGTCTGGTCGTGACAGATACCGTGACCTCCATCACCTATATCTACCACCGTATCTTTAAGTCCTCCAGTACGTCTTACTATAGGCAAACAGCCATAACGCAAGCTATAGAGCTGGTTGAGGCCACAAGGCTCTACCCTACTAGGCATTAAAAGAAAATCTGCTCCGGCATAAACCTGATGTGACATACGCTCCTCATACCCTATGTATGCGTTAAATCTGCCTTTATGTGTGTGCTGTAACTGCTCTAGTTGTCCCTCTACCTCTGGCGCCCCACTTCCTAGTAATATGATGTTTATATCATACTCTTTAAGCGCTTGGTTAATAATTTCTGGCAGCAGGTCTGCTCCTTTTTCCCATACAAGCCTACCTATAAAACCAAAAAGCGGTTTTGAGGCATCAAGTCCAAACTCTTTGCACAGGGCCTCTTTATTTGCCTTTCTACCAGCAGCTCTGGTACGTATGGTATAGTTTTTAACTAAATATTCGTCTGTTTTGGGATCCCAAGTTTCGGCATCTATGCCATTGAGGATACCTACGCATTTTTGTGACTCGCTTCTTAGTAAACCTTCCAGTCCATTTGCCTGCTCCTTTAATTCTTCCATATATGATGGAGAAACCGTGTTTACTCTCCAAGCGCATTTTATCGCAGCGGCCAGCGGATTAATCTGCCCATACCAGTCTAGGAGCCCATACCTGCTTTCGCGAAAGCGTGGTAACATCGCAACACCACTTTTATCAAAATTACCTTGATACTGAGCATTATGTATGGAAAGCACTGTAGGGACAGACATTAACTTGTCAAACTCTGGGCAATACTGCATCATAAACGGTATAAAACCTGTGTGATGATCGTGGCAGTGTACCACTTCTGGTAAGTTCTCAAAGGTGAGTATCCATTGCAAAGCCACACGCTGAAAGGCAATAAAACGCAGCGCATCATCCGGATGACCATACACCCCAGCCCTATCTGTAAGACCTTGCACACGTATCACAAATAGCGGGAATCCCAACTCATTATCTACATCTATAACCTCTGCAAAGTACGTTGTACCATCTACTACAAGTTGATGTGTAAAAACCACCCTACCGGTAGCGCGCTCCACCCACTTTGTTTTATAATAAGGCATAATGACGGCCGCCTTGTGGCCTATACGGTTTTGATATTTGGGAAGTGCTCCCACAACATCTGCAAGACCTCCTACTTTTGCAACAGGATAACACTCGGCGCTTACGTGAAGTATTTTCATAGATAGTTGATAATAGTCTTGTTAAATTTAACGTAAGTATTTAATCTACAGGCATCCTTTGCAATAAAATATGGTTAAAAAAGCTAATCTTTTGCTATTTCTACGCTTTCGCGAAAGCGCACACCCCCACAGCCCGTTTTCATACCGTAATTTTTAGAGTATCTTAACGACTCACTCCTTACGATTACAGTAACTTTACATTAAAAAGAACATACGATGAAAAAGATATTTATTTTAATGGCATTTGCAGCACTATTTACCAGCTGTAAAGGATCTGCCCAAGAGGCCAAAAAAGAAACTTTTGAGGTAACTAAAACAGATGCCGAATGGAAAGCACAACTTACACAAGAACAATATTATGTACTGCGCCAGGCGGGTACAGAACGTCCAGGCTCTAGCCCACTTAACTACATAAAGGAGGCTGGTACCTTTCACTGTGCTGCGTGTGATACACCACTTTTTAAAACAGCACATAAATTTGACAGTGGTACAGGCTGGCCTAGTTTTGATAGAGGTATAGAAGGTAACATAGCTTACAGTACAGACCGCAATCTAGGTTATACCAGAACAGAAGAGCATTGTGCAACTTGTGGAGGTCACTTAGGTCACGTTTTTAATGATGGACCAAAAGCAACTACCGGAAAAAGGCATTGTATAAATGGAGATGCACTTGTATTTGTACCTTCATCAAAATAAAAAATATGGCATACCCTATACAAAAAACAGAAGCCGAGTGGCTTGAAGAATTAGGCCCAGAACGCTACCGCATTTTACGTGAGAAAGGTACAGAGCGAGCTTTTACAGGTACTTATAATTTGCATAATGAAGAAGGTGCCTATCATTGTGGTGCTTGCGACCAGAAGTTATTTGAAAGTGCAAGTAAATTTGACAGTGGTTGTGGGTGGCCTAGCTTTGATGAGTCTATACCTGGTACGGTAGAGTATGTACGTGATACTACACACGGGATGATACGTACAGAGATTTTATGTTCAAACTGTGGCTCACACCTAGGTCACGTTTTTGACGATGGACCTACAGCAAGCGGTCAACGCTATTGTGTAAACTCTTTGAGCATAGATTTTGAAAAATAGCACTCTAAGTAAATGAACTTAAATTAATAAAAAACCGAAGGTAAAAGCTTCGGTTTTTGTGTTTTATATATGACGGGATAATCCGTATTTTTGATCTCCAATAATTAGACTTAAAAAATTCTAGATATGAGCAAATATGATGTAATCGTTTTAGGAAGTGGTCCAGGCGGATATGTAACAGCAATACGTGCAAGCCAGTTAGGCTTAAAAACGGCGGTTGTTGAAAAAGAAAGCCTAGGAGGCGTTTGTTTGAACTGGGGATGTATCCCTACAAAAGCACTTCTTAAAAGTGCTCAGGTTTTTGAATACCTAAATCACGCAGAAGATTATGGTCTTAAAGCAACAGGTGTAGATAAAGACTTTACAGCAGTTGTAAAACGTAGTCGTGGTGTTGCAGAAGGAATGAGCAAAGGTGTTCAGTTCTTAATGAAGAAAAATAAGATAGACGTCATCAATGGTTTTGGAAAAATAAAGCCAGGTAAAAAGATAGATGTAGACGGTAAAGAATATAGCGCAGACCATATTATCATCGCAACAGGAGCTCGCTCACGTGAGTTACCTAACCTTAAACAAGATGGTGAGACGGTAATAGGATACCGCGAGGCAATGACACTTAAGGAGCAACCTAAATCTATGATTGTTGTAGGTTCTGGAGCAATAGGTGTTGAGTTTGCAAGCTTTTATAACTCAATGGGTACAGAGGTTACAATTGTAGAGTATATGCCTCACGTTGTACCAGTAGAGGATGAGGATGTGTCAAAACAATTTGAACGCTCTCTTAAAAAAGCGGGTGTAAAAGTAATGACAGGGTCATCTGTAGAGAAGGTAGAAAAAACTAAATCTGGAGTAAAAGCAACTGTAAAGACTAAAAAAGGAGAAGAAACACTAGAGGCAGATATCGTTCTTAGTGCTGTAGGTATTAAAACTAATATTGAGAATATAGGACTAGAAGATGTAGGCATCGTTACAGATAAAGATAAGATCATTGTAAACGACTGGTACCAGACCAATATGCCAGGTTACTACGCAATAGGTGATGTAACTCCTGGACCTGCACTCGCACACGTTGCCTCTGCAGAAGGGATTACTTGTGTTGAAAAAATCGCAGGTATGCACGCCGAAAAAATAGACTACTCAAACATCCCAGGATGTACTTATGCATCACCAGAGATTGCATCTGTAGGAATGACAGAAAAGCAAGCAAAAGAAGCTGGTTACGAACTTAAAGTGGGTAAATTCCCATTCTCTGCTTCTGGTAAAGCAAGTGCTTCTGGTGCAAAAGACGGGTTTGTAAAAGTAATCTTTGACGCAAAGTATGGAGAGTGGCTAGGATGCCATATGATAGGAGCTGGTGTAACAGATATGATTGCAGAGGCTGTACTAGGTCGTAAACTAGAAACTACAGGTCACGAAGTACTTAAAACCATTCACCCACACCCTACTATGAGTGAGGCTGTGATGGAAGCCGTGGCAGATGCTTATGATGAAGTAATTCACCTATAAGCTTCTTACATTAAGAACATAAAAAAAGCCTCGCATTGCGAGGCTTTTTTTATGCTATACTAACTGGATTGTTATTGCTCCATTAAGAAATTCTCTATTGCAAGATTGTAGCTTTTAAGCCCAAAACCTACAATGATACCCTTAGCATATTTAGATAAGTATGAGTGATGTCTAAACTCCTCTCTCGCAAAAGTATTTGAGATATGCACCTCTATCACCGGTATAGAGATAGACGCCACAGCATCTCCTAGGCCCACAGAAGTATGTGTATAAGCCGCGCCATTAAGCACTACCCCATCAAAGCTTTCATTTGCCTCGTGCAATTTTGAGATAAGCTCACCCTCTATATTACTTTGATAATAACTAAGCTCAGTATCCTTATACTTAAACTGTAATTGCGTAAAATAATCTTCAAAAGTTTCAGAACCGTAAATTTCTGGTTCGCGCTTCCCTAGCATATTAAGATTAGGGCCGTTTATTATAAGAATTTTCATAAAATATGATTGTGATATACGCTTTCGCGAAAGCATAAAAATACAGAATTTAGAAATTACAATTTGTGTAACAATAGTTGTATTTTCACTTGCGTGAAATGGGAGACCGCAATAACTAATTATAAGAATTATCTACGCATAGAGCGTGGCCTGTCTGACAATACTATAGACAATTATGCCCGTGATCTAAAAAAGCTCACGCGCTACCTTGAGCAACTAGAAAACTCCATAAACCCGTTGCAAATTACTCGCGAAGACCTTCAAGAGTTTATTTATACTATCGCAAAAGAAGTACAAGCAAGATCACAAGCACGTGTTATCTCTGGTCTTAAAGGTTTTTTTAATTATCTAGTTTTTGAAGATTATCGCACAGATAACCCTATAGATCTTATAGAATCGCCAAAAATAGGTCGCAAGCTACCAGACACCTTATCTGAAGAAGAAATAGATGCCCTTATAGATGCCATAGACCTAGGTAAACCTCAAGGAGAACGCAATAGAGCAATGCTAGAGACACTCTATTCTTGCGGGCTACGTGTAACAGAGCTTATCTCTCTTAAACTTTCTGATCTATACTTTGAAGAAGGTTTTATAAACGTTGTAGGTAAAGGAGATAAACAACGTTTTGTCCCCATAAGCGAGCATACCCAGAAGTATATTAATATCTATCGTAATGAATTGCGCAATCACATAGATGTAAAACCAGAGCACGTAGATATTTTATTTTTAAATAGACGTGGGAGACAGCTCACCAGGGCAATGATTTTTACCATTATAAAAGATCTTGCGGTCAAGGCTGGTATAAAGAAAAATATAAGTCCGCATACGTTTAGACACAGCTTTGCTACGCACTTGTTACAGAATGGCGCCGACTTGAGAAGCATACAGCAAATGCTAGGTCACGAGAGTATCACCACCACAGAAATCTATATGCACGTAGACCGTAATGACCTCGCCCGTGAGATGGCAAAATTTCACCCACGTGGTAAAGAATAGCTAGAATTAGCAGTTATATTATATGATATGAAAGAGGTTTTATTACGCTTTCGCGAAAGCGTACTTAAAACTAGTCTACAAGCATAAGTTCTTCTTGTCGTCCAGAAACGTATCTAAAACCTTCTTCGCCCCAAAACCCCGCTTCTTCTAGCATAATACGTATGTCTTTATTCCACTCTGGTATTTTTACCGTCGTATTAAGCTCTATGGCGTAGCCCGTATTTTCATAAAGCGGATAATCACCCGTACCTGGCACACCTCCTTGAGAATCCCACATACCTATAGTAGGGCCTGCAGCGTGACCATACATCCCTAGCGGATGCGTATAAATAGATGGTCTCAAGCCTGCTTCTTTACCTTCTTTAAGTGCGGCGAGTAAAATCTCGTTACCAGATCTACCCGTTTCAAAATTAGAGGTGAGTATGTCTTGTATCTTATTACCGTCTTTAAAAGCTTTTATTAAGAAGTCTGGCGCTTTTGTCTCACCGTCTTTTGGCACATAAGCGTGCTGCTGGCAGTCTGTATTGAGACGTAAGTAAGTGATCCCAAAATCACAGTGTATTAAATCTCCCTTTTGTATAATTTTACCCTCTGGCCTGTTTGAGAAAGAAACGATGTGACTCTCTAGCTTCTCTTCTGAGCGCTGTATATCTACCGTAGGGTGAAACCAGGTCTCAAGTCCCATATCTGTTACGCGCTGTCTTAAATACCACACCACATCATCTGTACTAGTTACGCCTGGCGTTATGACCTTTGCACTAAAGGCATCTTTAATTATATCGTGGGTGATATCTACTAGCTGCTCAAAGTAGCCCACCTCTAGAGCAGTACGAGTTTCTAACCAGCCTACGGCAAGCTGCTCTGCAGAGACTACTTTTGCTTGTTGTGCAGCAGTTAGTCTACTTATAAAAGCATCATAATCTGTTTTTACAACACCATCTGCAAGTCCATAATTATCTGAGTAGTTAAGACCTATTTTAGAAGGGTTACGTTTTTCTATAATCTCTAGTAGTCGCTGCCACTGGTCTGGTTGCTTTTCTTTATCCCAAGCGGAGATAATATTTTTACCCACATTATAACGAGCTACTGCTAGTTTTTCTATCGTGTTTGCTTCTTTATCTCTGTAAAAAACTAAGATCGTTCTCCTACGGGCGTTGAGCCAGGTAGATGGTAACATTGTTTTAAGTACTGGATCTTCATTATACTCCCTAGAGATAACCACCCACATATCTATATCTGCACGATCCATAAGCTTAGGGAGTAAGTTATTAAACCTATCTGCCAGCACCTCATCTATTACAGTTGCTCTATCTCTTTCTGATAAAACCTGACTGGTGCTAATGGTTGTTATAAATAAAAGCGCGAGTACTATTAATCTTCTCATAAGGTGATCTGTTTTATGGACTTAAATGTACTAAAAACAAAAAGGAGCATTTTAAAAAAAATGCTCCTTTTTATAAACTTAGATTAATAAATACTATTTACCATCGTCATCTTTATTCTTTTTACGCTTTTTCTTTTTGCGCTTCTCTTGTCTTTTCTCTTTATCGTATTTCTTTTTTTCTTTACCAAACTCCTCTTCGGTAAGGATTTTTTCTACTTGCTCTTCTGTAAATACTTCTTTTAAAGAGTTTTCAAATTTTTTGCGTTCTGCATTAATAAGCTCTCTTTTTGCATCAAATTTGAGATTCTCATCATACCCTATATTTACAGTAGCTGTATAATAATCTTTGAGGTAACTTTTAAGTACTTCTTTTGTAAAGACATCTATATCTAGTATTTCTTGATACATATCTGCACGTTCTATACTAAGTAAATTTACGTCTGGTTTTTCTGGTTCTCCAGCGTCTTGCTGTCTTGCAGGTGGTGAGTATCCACGTTGTCCTCTCTGTATGCTCCCGAGGTTTTGCGCGTATATGGTAGACGAGCCAGCGATTAAAAAGATAAGTGCGAATAAACGAAAATTCATTGTTCTATATTTTTTGCAAATATGCATATTTATTTTTTCTTTTCTCTTTTCAATAATGATGCCTAACTATTTCTAATCCTTAATTACATCTAAAATTTCTGGCAAAATAGTAAGTGCCGTGAGTGCAATAGCACCCCCTAGATTTTTGTGCTCTGCTGCTTTTGCTTGCTTGCGTTGTGCTCTTTGTGCTTGTCTCTCTTCTTTTGGGGTTGTTGGAGCTTTGGCTACCTCAACTTCTTGTGCTACAAGATTTGTCTCACTTACTTTTTTATAAACGCTAGTAACAGACTTTGCTTGTGCTGGCTCTTGATGTACGCCACTACCACGTATCATTATCACGTTACTCACTACATCTTCATCATAATTTGCTTCTGTAAGATCATATGCCAGAGCTATACCATCTACCTTACTAACCTCTTTAAATGAGCCAGAAAACAGCTTCTGTACTCCCTGTTCTATCACTTTGCCTACACTTACCTCTGTAAACGATAATACAACTGCACTTACAGCACCATAAGTTCCTATAGCAATTTTATCTTCTGGCTCAAGTCTCTTTGTGAGTAATTTTACACCTTGCTCAATATAAAATTTGTGATCTTGATGTATACCTGCACTGCCTGTCTCTACTAGTATATAAATCTGAACCGGATCGTCTGCCGGGTAATTATCTGCCGCATAGGTTATTAATTGTTCGGCCTTGAGTACAGTTGTTTGGGTTTGATCTTGAGTCTGCGCAGTCATTTGCATCATTACAAAAAGGACTACTGCCTGTGCTAGATATTTCATACTTGCTTGGTTTTAAATTCAGTATAAACTTATCTCAAATGTGATTTACACCCTATTAGTAATGAGTAAACGAGCCTTGGTGTTGAGTAAAGTGGTATGAATGTGATTACGCTTTCGCGAAAGCGTACTAAAAACCTATATCGTATCCAGATACTTTGTTAAGGTCTGACCTCGCTGAATTTTACCAGTGCTAGTGCGCTGAAATTGAGGAACCGAAATAATTTTTCGAGGAAACTCATAAGGCTTAAATACCTTCATATCTTCCTCATTTATATCAAGCTCATAAGGTTGCTCTTGCTCTACAAAAAGAACTAGCTGTTCTCCCAGGCGATCATCTGGCATACCGGTGATGAAGTATGGCACATCAATAAAGCTTGCAAGTTTTGCCTCTATCTGTTCTGGATGTAGCTTCACCCCACCACTATTTATAACATTATCTATGCGACCTAGCCAAATAAATTTTTTATAGGTAACAATCCTTATAATATCGTTAGTAACTACAGGGTCTGTACTTACATAAGGTGCTTTTATAACTAAACAACTGCGCTCATCTGCCTCAATGGTTACTTTATCTAACACCTTAAAGGGTATAAGGCTGTCTTTATTCTTTTTTGAATTAACACGTCTAGCGGCTATATGAGTTACGGTCTCTGTCATACCATAAGTCTCATAGATCTTAGTAGCAAGCCCCTGTACTCTCTGTTTTAATGCGGGAGAGATAGCGCCACCTCCTACAATAAGTTTTGAAAGCAAATGCAGCCTAGATAAAGAGTTATCTAGTTGAAAAGGTGTCATTGCACAAAAATCATATCTCCTATATATATTATCTAATGGGTTTGATTTAGGCTGTGCCATATCAATACGCCAGCCTAAAACCATTGCTCTCACAAGCATCATTTTACCAGCTATGTAGTGAGCAGGTAGACATAGTAGCGCGGTGGTCTTTTCATACACATTAAAGTGCTTTGCCGTAGCTTTTGCACTATTTATCATATGAGACTTTGCAATTTTAATAGGCTTAGGGTCTCCAGTAGATCCAGAAGTTTGTACCGTTACATACTTCTTCTTGTCTAGCCATTCTAGTAAAAACTCACCTACAGACTCCTCATAAGGTTCTCCTTCTTTTATAAAACCATAGGCTTGGGCTTTAAGCGTAGCCTTAGTATGAGAAGATCCGTTAAGTTTAAACTTAGGGTGCAAAAATTTATGTCTATCTGTTGCATATAACATATGCATTAAAAATAAGTCTTACTTGTAAAATATAAGTTAGTAAGATGTAAACCTTATATTAAATTATGAAATAGTAGTGGCTGGTGGATGCACTGCACCTGTTAATTTTTCTTTCCAGTTAGACCATTTGTATTTTTTTGCTAAAATGAGGAGAAATATAGGGTAGACTATAAGTACCGGTAACACGAGCTCTATACCCGTATCTGCCTGCCCTACAGATTTAAAAATAGCATCTGTTTGTAACGCTGAGTACTCATAGGTGAGTAGTGTTGCTGCTAGTAAATTATTACCAAAATGAAAACCTAGAGCAAGCTCCATACCATCATCCATAAGTGTCATTATACCTAATAGTAAGCCTGTACCTATATAAAACACCATAGTGATAGGGCCTAACTCTGCTACTTCTGGATTTGCCCAATGAAATACCCCAAAAAGCACTGAGGTTAATATAAGCGGGAACCACCTATTGCGCACCATCACCCCTACTTGTTGCATCACATACCCTCTAAAAAGGTACTCTTCTAGACCTATTTGAAAAGGAAAAAACACTAAACCTATAAGAACGAGTATACCAAACTTAGAACTATCAAACTGCAACACATAATCTTCTGGTGTCATATAATAGACTATTGCAAAACTTGCCACTGTATAAATAAACACCATCATAAAACTAAAGAAGATACGACTCCAGTCTACTTTCTTTCTTGCTGTTGTCAAGCTCAATATACTGCGTTTATGTAGTGCCCAGACGAGTAAAAACAATACTGCCAGAATGGGAATAAATACAGCAAGGTTAAATGCGAGCAATAAGTTTTTTGACTTAAAAAGTCGCATCATATCATCCATCGCAGCTTGTGGATCTACATCTACAAAAAGGAAAAACAACAGGTTTGCGATAAAAATACCCATTGTAAGTATGGAGGTTATGACAAATTTCCAAGTTTCGTTTTCTCCCTTATAGGCTTGTTCTATAAACATAAATTATATTTTAAAATCCCAAGATAGCTCAGGGTTCATTTTTAAGGTTCCGTTTGTTACTTCTAGTGGCGAAGATATATTATTTGTAAATAGGCTGCCTGTACCTAGACCTTGAGGTCCTTTTGCATCAATTTTATAGGTCCACTGTGCGATGGCATTAAGCCCTATATTACTCTCAAGAGCAGAGGTTATCCACCAGCCTATGTTGCGCTTTTTTGCCTCTTCTATCCACTCCTCACTTCCTTTAAAACCTCCTACAAAGCTAGGTTTTAAAATTATATATTGCGGTTTAATACTGTCTAGTGCCTTACGCTTATCTTCAAGGTTTGTCACACCTATTAACTCTTCATCTAGCGCGATAGGTACTGGAGTACTCGCACAGAGTGCAGCCATATCATCCCACTGCTTTGTAGCGATAGGTTGCTCAATAGAGTGTATATCAAGAGCTGCAAGTTCTTTTAATACGCTTTGAACCGTTTCCTTTGTAAAACCTCCATTTGCATCTACACGCAATGTGAGTTTACTAGCGTCGTGATCTTTACGTATAGAAGATAATATGGCAAGCTCTTCTTTAAAGTCTATGGCCCCTATTTTCATTTTAATGCAATTAAAGCCTTGCATTAATTTTTCTGAGACTTGCTCACGCATAAAGGACTCGTCTCCCATCCATACCAATCCATTAATGGAGATTGCATCTTTGCCTGTTGTAAATTCAGAAGAATATATATGATAAGGGTCTTTTGCTTTAAGTGACATAAATGCCATTTCTACACCACCTTGTATACTGGGAAAATCTCTTAGTGCTTCCCATAATTTATCTGGACCTTGTGAGATGTGATCACACGTCCATTTAAGCATAGACTCATACTCTGGAACGTCGTCGTAACTTAATCCTCTTAAAATACCACACTCACCTATCCCGTAAGAAGCGCCGTCTTTTATAATAATATACCAGGTCTCTTTCGTGCGTAATACACCTCTAGAGGTGCCACTAGGTCTTTTAAACTCTAGAATATGTTTTTTATAGCTTGCCGTCAATCTCTCAATTTTTTCTAGTAAAAATAGCTATTGTGTGTGACTCTTGCGACTATATAAGCAGTCTTTAGCACTGTGTATATCTCGGTTATCTTCGTTTTTGACATCGATATACTGTGTATGCATAATTAAAAATACGGCCTATAATTCACTATATCTAAACAAATAAACCACAAAACACTTACAATCAGTATCTTATGTCATTATTTTTTATAACTTTTTTTTAATACCTAAATATTTGTCAAACTAAGAAAAATAGGTAGCTTTATTATACCAAAGGCGATAAATATGACTAAACTACCGACCAAAGGACAATTATTAGTTGCCGAGCCATCCGTATTAGGCGATGTTTCTTTCACGAGATCTGTAATCCTACTAGCAGATCATAATGAAGAGGGATCTGTGGGTTTTATACTTAACAAACCACTCGAAGTCACACTAGCAGATCTTATAGAGGGACTAGAAGATTGTGAGATGCCTATTTATAATGGAGGACCCGTAGAGCAAGAAAATTTGTACTTTATACACACCGCACCAGAACTTATAGAAGGAAGCCAAGAAATCTCTTCTGGTATTTACTGGGGAGGAGACTTTCAACGAGCTATAGATTTAATCCTAGCCAAAAAAATAAGCTGCGAAAATATAAAGTTCTTTTTAGGCTACAGCGGCTGGGGAAGCAAGCAGCTCGACCAAGAAATAGACGAGCATACTTGGGTAATCACAAAAAATAATTTTCGCAAAGAGCTCCTTAAAAGTAATCACGTTGCACTATGGAGTGATAAAATAAGGGAGTTAGGCGGCTCTTATGCTATATGGTCTAATGCTCCGGCAAATCCTCAATACAACTAGCCCAGGCGAGCCTTTACATTAAGTTTTTTGAGCAATGCAGTTGCTGTGTCTGATGTGAACTGCTTTTTGCGATACTTTGTAATAGGCTGTATTCCCTTAATCGTATTTGTTATAAAGAGCTCATCTGCCTTTTGCAGTTCAAAAGGAGAGATAGACGCTTCTTCTAGCCTATACTCATCCATAAGCTCAATAATACCCATTAACTGTTTTCTCACAATACCACGTAAACACCCATCTGTAAGTGGAGGTGTCTTTATAGTAGTTCCTTTTACAAGAAAGAGATTACCCTGTAAGGCTTCGGCAATATTTTTATCACTATTTACGAGCAGGCAGTTATCATAACCGTTTTCTTGCGCATAAATACTACCCGTCACGTGCACGATTTTATTAGTGGTTTTAAGTGTAGAGATAAGATCTGCGTTTATATAGTGATCTTTATAAAGCTCTACTTCATAAGGTGCATCATTGAGTAGGTAAAATGGTTCTGAGTGCGCTTTCGCGAAAGCGTAAAACCCCACACCTCTCTCTTCTGGGAGATAAGTGCCGCCTCCAGATCTATAGACTGTAATGCGCACACGTGCCGTCTCATTGATTAATCCGGCGGCGTCTATGGTGCTTTTGAGCTGTTCCTCTAGGTACTCCGGTGTAAACTCCATAGGGATATCCATACGCAAGATGCGCATCGAGGCCATAAGCCTGAAATAATGATCTTCCCAAAAGAGAAGTTTACCATTTACTGCTTTTATAGTTTCAAAGAGTCCATCACCATAAAGAAAACCTCTATTAAAAGGGTCTAGACTAGTTTGTGCTGCTGCCGATATTGTTCCGTTGTGATTAATCATAAAAAAACCGCCTATTGTAAGGCGGTGCAAAGATATTAATTAGGCGCTAGTTAAACTGAGCCTATTACTTGTTTGAGTTCTGAAATTTGATTTTCCCAAAACATTTTACCTTCATCTATTTCATCTTCTTCTGCATAGTCTGTAATCATAAGAGATACATCTTTTGTAATCTCATCTACTTGTATGCGCAACTGGAAGAAATACTCCTCTCCCTCGTCATCTAGCCACTGAAATTTTATGTAATCTCCGTTACGTTTACCTAAGAGTTTTGCTTTTTCTTCACTTCCGTCCCAAATAAAGGTATAAAATTCTCCTCTTGAATTTACATTGTCTGCAAACCACTCACTCATTCCAGAAGGGGTTGCCATATATTGATATAGTAAAGATGGAGAGGCTCTTACAACAAACTCAATCTCGTATTTTTTTTTCTCGCTCATAAAAACTTGTAATTGTATCGACAATATATTGATATTAATTTCGACAACAAAGCAATTAAATTGATTTTATTTGAGAAAGAGGTTTGCACTACCGCTATTATATTTTATATTTGCACCCGCTTAGACAAATGCTTTTATAGTTTATTCTCTTAAAAGTGATTTTTACTTAACCCGTAAATCTATGCTCTAAGTAAGATGGCGAGGTAGCTCAGTTGGTTAGAGCGTCGGATTCATAACCCGGAGGTCGGGGGATCGTGCCCCCCTCTCGCTACTTAAATATGAAGGCTTCACAATTATGTGAAGCCTTTTTTTTGAGATAAAATGAAATTTAAATTTACTTAGTCCTTATTACCTAAAGCTCTACACTTTATATAAATTATGTTAAGGTCTATTGTATTTACTCATTCTCTATTTTCAATTTTGTAATCATTACCAAATTCCTGTCTAACAAAATTAAATGGAAATCAATAGCTGCTCTCCCAGAACTTATATAATCCATACACGATAACCACATAGTTAACAATAACAAGGCTTATATTGTAGGAATAACATTTACATCTAAACAGTTATTTGATATTGAAAATCCTTAGAAAGTATTTTTTACGTATTAAGCATCGTAAATCGTACAGGTCAAAATATCTAGATGATCTCTCTTCTGATCTAATCACGCAGATAGTTAAGTTCAAAACTAGGTTGTTAAAAAACCTAACTAAGGTTGGCTTTTTGCTTTTCATAATTTCGTAACATTCTATCTATTCCGCTTTCGCAAAAACTTACTTCTGTACATTAAAACCTATCAAGAAATACCAAATATATTTATGTTAAATTCTGACGATACAAATTGTAAACAAGACACGTCTAACCATTGCTATTTTATCAGATGATTAGTAAGTAAAAATAAGCGCTTTTTTCAATATAACTGATTGACCATTTCATTAGTAATTTTAAGGTTTATTCAGTCTATACAAAACCTCCAAACAAGGCGTGACAGCCTATAAATGCGACTACAGATAAAATAATACCTAGTAAAAAAATGTTAAATGACTTACGAAGTAGTTTAAACTTTCTATCCATAGTCTTACCAAGATGAAAAGTATCTTTGGCAATGGTTTTATATAACTCATCGCCCTCATTCATTAACGTAGTAATCTTTTCAACATATTCATTTTCTTCCATATTGTGAAAATTACCATAAAACATTAAATTTTTGGCTTCACTTTCTCCGTGGACGAGCTCAGGGCGTGTGGCAAAAATTGCGTAGGCAATTGAAGCTAGATTAGTTATTAAAATCATCACTACAGGATAAATAAGATGAGGGTCTGTACCTAATTGACTCATTACTGTACCCAAGACTAGGGAAAGAATTAGAGCGTTGATAGAAATCAAAATATTTGATTTTGTATCTATCATTGTATTCAATGTGTATTGATTTTTAGACAGCAGTCTAAACAGTGTTTCAACACCACGTTCAGACCGTGGTTCTAGCTTTGCGAGTTTCTTTTTCAACTGCTTTAAGGCTTCCTTATCTATGTTAAGCTCTGCCATCAAGTATTTATCTTCTTCTTTTTTCTCTTTTTTATCGCTCATAATTACCTTTAAAAAAATTACTCATCTCCTTAGATGAACCCTTATTACTAATCAAAAACACCTGCGACTCTTTTTATTGCGCTCATTTGGTGTCAAATATAACAATGACTCTGAATATGAAAACTAAGAGTTTATATCGTTAGTCATTTTTATATATCAACTTTGCAAAAACACCTATTGAAAGTCCTTGTACAATTATAGAAAACAAAACCACTATATATGTAATATGCAGTATCAAGTCTTTTGATAATTCATCACCCAAACTAAGTGCTAGAGCTATAGATATACCACCTCTCAATCCACCCCAAGTCAGAATTGCAATAGTTTTGATAGGCTTTTTCTCATAATGTTTAAGTAATGAGTACGGTAAAAACACAGAGCAAAATCGTGCAAAAAGAACAATTAAAATAGCCATTACTCCTAATAAAAAGTAATTACTATTAAATTCTAATAAGTGAATAGCAAGCCCCATAAGAACAAATAAAATACCATTAAAAACCTCGTCTAATATTTCCCAAAAAGAGTTGATTGCTTTCTGTATTGGATTTTTATCTTCATTTATATGTATTCTATTCCCTATCAATAATCCTGCTACTACCATAGCTAATGGCGCAGAGACATTTAATAAAAAAGCACCAGATGTTCCTCCCATTACTACAGCTAGAGTTATTATTACGGCAAGTTGTGGGTTTTCTTTTAATGAGTTGATACACTTCAAACCTAGAAATCCAATAAGAAGTCCGTAAAGAATGCCTCCTACAGCTTCTTCTAGAAATAAGAGCCCAATCTCTGCACCAATCTGGGCAGCGCTATGATGCTCTGTTGCTGTAGCAATCAATAATATTCCAGAAAAAACAACAACGCCTATCCCATCGTTAAATAAAGATTCGCCTTCTATTTTTATACCTAAAGACTCTGCAATATTTGCCTTTTTGAGAATCGCCATTACAGCAATAGGATCAGTAGGTGATATCAACGCTCCAAATAAAAGTGCGTGTAAAAAGGGTAGCTCTACATCAATTAATTGCGCACCAAAAAAGACAAGGCCTCCTACTAAGAAAGTGGATATGAGGACACCTAAGGTGGCAAATAATAAAATTGATTTCCTCTGTTCTTTAAGTGCTGCAAGATTAACATGTAATGCTCCTGCAAATAATAAAAAACTTAAAATCCCGTCGAGTAGAAGCGTTTTAAAATCTGCCTTAACGATAATATCACAAAAGAATTTGTAAAATTCTGGGAATATAGTTTCACTTAATGTTAATGGAATAATTAGAAACAAGCTTAAAATCATCAACCCAATCGTTGTTGGTAATTTTAACCACTTGTAATTTATGTAACTAAAAAGAGCCGCAATTGTAAATACAATACTAAAAGATTCGAACATATTACTTTGATTTTGTATTAATATATTTCCCAACAAATACCCCAATCACAATAGCCAAGTAAAATTGGCCTATTATATTCATCACTAATGTTATAGATTGCGCAGGAGCAGTAAGAGGTGTGATATCACCATATCCAACAGTAGTGATACTTATAAAACTAAAATAGTAAAAGCTATAACCCGAGTAACCATCAATTAATCTAAATGAACTATTGTTTAAAAAATTAATAGATTCAAATAGCACTCCTCCTAATATTCCTAGATAAAGAAACCCTAGTAAGGGCCCTAGTATAAACTGTAAGTTTATCTCTTTTATGAGTAATAATTGTCTTACTAAGATGATGCAAAAACATACAAACAATAAAAAGGACGATACTAATCTATAAATTAATATAACAACTGAACTGTCATTAGACAGCTCTAACCATATAGCGAGCAATGTAAAAAAGCCAATGATATAGGTGATAGATTTGGCGAGCTTGTTAGTTGCCAGCAAGGAGCTCCCTATGATTAATAAGGTATAATTTATGACAGTAACATAAGCCGGACTTATACCTGAAATAAGAATATGAAAAGGTGTCAAAAGAAAGTTGAACACGCTTAAAATAGCAATTAGGTATTTATAATTTGCTATTATAGAATTAAGCCTACTCATTTTTTTTAATATTTATCATTAACTATCCTCCTAGCAATCAACCTTTACATACATCACTTTGATATAATTGCAAAACTGCTACTACCTCTGAGAGATTTTTTCATCTGTCAGAGGTACTAGTTCCTTAACTATACCAACTACTTATTTGCGTAACTCTATTTAGTAATTAAATTAAATTTACGTCTGTAACTACTTCTAACAAGGCTGGGCCATTATGTTCATTAAGCTTTTTCATAGCTGGTAATAAATCCTCGAGTTTCTCAACGCGAATACCGAGAGCACCACAGTTTTGAGCATACTTTGCAAAGCTAGGATTTGTTAATGAGGTTTGCCATACATCAACCTCTGCTGCACGTTGCTCCTTTGATATTTTACCTAGCTCAGAGTTATTGAGTACTATATGTTTAATATTCATATTATACTTTACTAAAGTATTTATTTCGGCTAGGTATTGACCTAAACCAGCATCACCAGACACAGACCATATAGGTCTCTTATCACCTTCTGCTGCCCAGGCACCCATTGCCGCCGGTAAAGCAAAGCCTATAGAACCTAGATATCCAGACATCAATATAGACTGGTTTGTAGGCTCAAAATATCTACCAAATGAATACGTATTATTACCTACATCTACAGCTATCACTGCATTTTCTGGTGTAACTTTATTCATTGCATCAAAAACAGAAATAGAGCTAAGCCCATCACCACAATCTTTAAGGCGGCTTTCTTTTTCTTCACGCCATAGTCTCCAGCGTTCCTCTATTTCTCCACGTTGATCTACCGCCACAGTCATTTTATTAGTTTGAGCCTCAATAATTTTCATTGTTTCTGAAATTTCTCCCCATAAGGCAACATCTACTTTATGATGTTTACTGAGCGCCATAGGGTCATAATCAACTTGAATTATTGGCTTCTTTGGAGTGATACCTGTATGATTAGAAAATGAAGCTCCTAGTACAAATAACAAGTCACTTTCATTCATAAACCACGATGCTATAGGAGTACCACTTCTACCTAAAACTCCACAACCTAAGGGATGTTTATCTGCTATTAATCCTTTTGCTTTAAAAGTGGTGATGATTGGACAATTTAAAGCTTTCGCGAAAGTGGTAATAGCCTCCATCTCAAAACGTGCACCGTGCCCAACAATAATTACAGGTCTTTCTGCTTTCTTAAGAAGCTCTACTGCCTTATCAACCATCTCTTTTGGAGGGCTTATATTAAAAGGAGTAATTCTATCTTCTGGAGTTTGAGCCTTTGCATTTTCTGGCTTCTCTGTAAATGCTACCTCATCTGGAAAGGTTAAATGCACTACATTTTTCTTTACAAGCGCCGTCTTTAATGCAAGTGACATTAACTCACTATGATTAGAATTTAAATGCACTGCGTGATTAAATTGAGTCACACTTTCAAAAGCTTTTACAAGATCTACTTCTTGAAAAGCACCAGTCCCAACTACCTGAGTATTAATTTGCCCTGAAAGCGCTAGCAATGGAGCTCTATCAACTTTTGCGTCCCACATTCCTGTATACATATTTGTAGCACCTGGACCAGCGATGCCAAAACAGGCTGCAGGTTTTCCTGTTAATTTTGCATAACCAGAGGCAGCAAATGCTGCAGCACCCTCGTGTCTAATACCAAAAAACTGTAGTTTCCCCTTTTTCTCCTGCCTTCTCATAGCATCTGCAACCGCAAGATTACTATGTCCTACCATTCCAAAAACAGTATCAACACCCCAGTTTACCATAGTCTCAATCATCACATCAGATATAGTTTCTCTATGCGTTTCCTCTTCTGGGATTGCAACATAAATAGCCTCACCCTCTTCTTTCACTTCAAAATTCTTGATCCCGTCATCAAAGCCTCCAGGTGAGTTTCCCGTACACGGGTCATAATCCCAACCGTGCCAAGGACAGCGTAACATTCCATTTTCTATAGAACCTTCTCCAAGAGGTCCTCCCTGATGTGGACATTTGTTATCTAATGCTGAAAATTTTCCTTTGTAATGCGTTAAACAGATACCTTGATGACCAGCAGTTACAGTCTGGACTCGTCCCTCAGGGAGCATTTTTCTATTGTCTAATACCTTGTACCACTTTTTACCCTTTGAGTCCATAACTTGTGTATTTAATTCAACTTATTTTTAAATTGTTGTTGGCGTATTTTTACTGCTCTATAGGAATAAGTTATTAAAGACAGAATCCCTATTAATGCTAAAACAATAGCAAGAACACTAGTATATAATGAAGTTTTTTCTAAATCAAATAGCCCATTTATCACACTTGAGATCAATAGAAACCCTACTGCTGTATAAAGAAAAACCATAGCTGTATTTAACAATTTTAACTGCACAAGCTTTTTTGTAATCATCTTCTTTTGCTTGGACTGCTCAATCATTTGGTTAATCTCATTACTCAAAGCTACCATTAAGGTAGATGTAGAAAGAATAAGTAATCCCAAACCTGGAACTATCGTTATAGGTAGGTACCAATTTTCCATAGAGTTAAATAACGTTTGGATTACTTAAATATACAAAGCGTTGTAGACGGCCATACATTTTATACGGCTTGTAATTTACTAATCACTTCTTTAAAAAACTTTACACCATCTGCCTCCACAATTCCCCTAGCATCGAGTATGGCTCCTTTAAAACCGTTAGATTTCCAATCACCTATGGTTAATGATTCTAATCCAGATGGATCTATAGCTTGACCCCCTTTGTAACCTGTGATGTATAAATAGTGATTTTCGCAAAGGCTATCTGGAATAGCTAGTCCTAAGCCCACTGTTATATGTGAATCTGGAATTAGGCTATAAATGCCAGTATCAAAATGGTGTGGCCAGATTCTTATAGATGTATTAAGATTATAGTGAATATCTATTCTTTCTAGAATAAATTGAGCTAGAATACGTAGATGCATCATCTCACTCAAATCCTCAACATCAGACAACTTAAAAGTAAAATCATCATCAATAGAGTAAGGCAATTCATAATGGAATTTATAAGAATATTCTTTGTTGATAAATTCACGAGAGTTACTAGAAATCCATTCTACAAGTCCTTTATGAGTAGCTCCATCTAAGTCTATTACTTTTGAAACTGCATCAGATCTCCATTCTAAACTAAAGTTTTTATAATTCAAAATGAGCTTATCATTAGCATTAGACAGCGAGTGCGTCTCAAGGATAGCTTCCTCTGGGTTAAATCCTAGGTTTGTATGACTATCGTCTTCTTTTTTAGGCAAAAAACTTATTCCTGCTGCGGCTAGATATTGAGAAGCGATGTGTAATTGTTTTTCTATAGTGTCCATAATGTATCTTATTAAATTCCAGCATAATTAATTCCAGTCAAGAAATGTATATCTCTATCATATGTAGAAAGGTCATCTTGATTAAACTTTTCAATATTGTCATACCCACAAGCTCTCGCTACGACCTTAATTAAATTGTTTGTAGCTTCAAAGTAGTTCTGTAACTGCTTTGCCGATGAGTCAATAATTAAACGACTACGCAAAGATTCCTTTTGTGTAGCGATCCCTACTGGACAATTATTGCTTCCGCAGGCACGCATTCCTAAACACCCAATAGCTTGTAATGCAGAGTTTGAAACTGCTATTGCATCTGCTCCTAGCATTAATGCTTTGGCAAAATCTTCTGCTACGCGTAAACCTCCTGTAATTATAAGGGTTACATCTTTTGCTCCTACTTTATCTAGATAAGTACGTGCTCTAGCAAGTGCTGGTATGGTAGGGACATTAATATGATCTCTTAATACTTTAGGTGCAGAGCCTGTACCTCCTCCTCTACCGTCTAGAATGATATAGTCTACCCCTACATCTAGAGCAAACTGGATATCCTTTTCTATATGACTAGCTGCAATTTTAAATCCTATAGGGATACCTCCTGTGCGTTCTCTTACCGCTTTCGCGAAAGCTTTAAAATCTTCAACACCGTGAAAATCTGGAAATGTCGCTGGTGATATTGCTGTCTCTCCTTCTTTTAACCCTCTCACCTCAGCAATTTCTTTACTTACTTTGCTACCTGGCAGGTGTCCTCCCGTACCAGTTTTGGCACCTTGCCCAGCTTTAAAGTGAAAAGCTTGAACGTTATCTAGTTTATCCCAAGAGAATCCAAATTTCGCGGAAGCGAGCTCATAAAAATATTTTGAATTATTAGCTTGCTCTTCTGGCAACATCCCTCCTTCTCCAGAACAAATACCTGTTCCTGCTAGTTGAGCACCTTTAGATAAAGCTACTTTTGCTTCACGAGATAGTGCACCAAAGCTCATATCACTTACAAATAATGGTATATCAAGGATTAACGGCTTCTTTGCCTTTGCTCCTATAACGACTTTAGTAGCAACCGCATCTTCATCTAATAAGGGTCTTGAGGCTAGTTGCGCAGGTAAAAACTGAATATGATCCCATTTAGGAAGTGTGTTTCTATCTACACCCATCGATGCAGAAAACCCGTGATGACCTACATTCTTTAGTCCATTTTTTGCAAGTTCTTTTATATAACCCGTATAAGGTTCTGTGTCTTCTGGATGGGTATCTGCATAGGCTCCTAGATATTCATCTCTATTAAAAGGTTGTGGATTCTTTTTGAGATATGCATCTATCTCAAAAGCATCTACCAGGAGCTTCCCATCTTCTATTTTAGTAGAAAATTTATGTAGCACCTCACTATTATTATATTCTGAAACACCCGAGTCTACGCGATAATCCCATCCGTGAACTCCACAAATTAAATTATCGCCATCTACGTGACCGTCAGACATTAAAGCTCCTCTATGATGACACCTTCCGTACAGAACAGAAATTTCTTCATCAAACTTCACAATCACTAAATCTAATCCATTAACGAGTGCGTGCTCTGGTTCTTTATTCTTTAAGCTATCTACTTGAATTATTGCTACAGGTTGTTTCATATTTGATATAATTTTTGAAGTTTAATATTAAAAGACAAAGCCTAAGGAAAACACAATCCTTCCACCATCTGTACTTGAGTAATACCCTAGATTAGTAGTAAATGTTTCTAAGCCACTTACCCAAAAGGAGCCACCAACGCTATTATGCCATTTATCTGAATTATCGTTTTCTACCCATACTCTCCCGTAGTCAAAACCTCCAGTTACACCATACTTAAGTGGTATAAAACTGGTTTTAAATTTACCTAACAGCAATCTCAAGTCTGTATTTTGATATACTGAGTACTTACCAATAAAACGTTCTTTTCTAAACCCTCGCAGACTGTGATTACCGCCTAAAGAAGCCCCGTGGTAAAACTCAAAATTATCACCAAGAATAGCTTCTCCACCTATCTTTGTTGCTAGTACAAGACTGGCACTTTTGTTTAATCTATGGTCTATTGCTATGTGAGGACGTACATATCCAAAATTATTGTCGATGTCTTCTCCATCAATATTAGCTTTATAACCTGCCGTGATACTCGCATCTAATCCTAATGTAGGGTAAGCGATATCATCCTTGTTTTTAAAACTGTAATTAACTTCTGCACCTGCATAGGTTTGTTTTTCAAAAACTGAAGCCGTCGCAGGTAGAAAGTTTATGAATCTATCTTCTACATTTTCTACTTCAAAAGATTCTATTAAAGGTTTGAAGTAAAACGAACCTCCATTTCTACCATTCCAAATCAAGGAAATAGCTACATTCCATTCTTTTATACTTACCCTATTAAAATCAATCTCCACTTCATCTTTATCATAAAGCGTTTCATTCCCAAAACCAAAAAAGTTTTGTGCAAAATTTGGACTCGTATATTTCCCCTCTACTCCAAAATTCCAGTTATGAAATATATTTGCAAACTCTCCTTTATAAGAAACATCATAACCGGAATTACCAGTATAATATGAAGCACTCACCGAATGCTTTGTAGTAAATGGATTGCGCTGAATCCCATATGTTGTAAAGTTATTCACAAAACCTATACGTAATCCATCGTCAGGGTTTGCGCCTATGATGGGCAAAAATTGATTAATACTATATTTACGTTTTTTATAATCGTAGTTATTTATCTCATAATCATCTACTAGCCATTTTTTTGACTTGTTATTAACGATGGTATTATTCTTCCCTTTATAATCATAGAGTTTCACTTTTTTTGTATTCTCAAAATTATAAATGTCATTTTTCTTTCCTCCTAAAACCTTTATAGTGATGTGATTGTTTCCTTCTCCTGTTACGTTGAAGGTATCATTACCATCTAAACCATAAATCCAAATTTCTTTAGTTTCATCTTTATTAAATATTCTTTCAAAGATTTCTAGGTCTTTTCTTTGAGCGGTAATTTTAGTTTGCCCGTTTGGAAGCCTTGTGATATCAAAGACATCATCTTTCTGTGTTCCAGTAATAACTTCGTGTTTGTTTACATAATCATAGTATCTGCGAGCGATATCTATAATATTACCTCTTCTTCCTCTAAGACTTTTCTTAATTTCTTCAATTGTTTGACCTTCAACTTCTGCTGGTAGATTTTGGAATGCATTTTCTATTACCTCATCTGTTAATCCAGTTTGTAAGGTTATTGCTTCTCTTTCCCAATCTTCCCAATTAGATTGATTAATAAAAGTCATATCTAATGGGTATGGCTCAAAACTAAACCACTTAGGGCTTGGTAATTCCTCATCAAACGACTGCATCATACGTAAGCTCGGAACTGCACAACGCAAAAATCCCAATATACTTCCATCAAAAACTGAAAACGCTTGGTCTCTGTCTCTTGGAATAGGTTTACATATTTCCGAACCGTCTTCATTTTCAAAAAGTGCCCAACGCCATTGATCTTCGTGCCTGTCCCAGTCGCCTATGAGCATATCAAAAAGCCTTGCTCTAATGTATGATGGTTCATCTACTATAGACTTTCCCGTATTATTTATTTCTAAGAGTACGTCGCTTGTGCTTAAAATATCTTTTGGCTTTCCAAAACTTTCTAAGTCTTTATGTCCAGATTCTACGCGTTCTTCAATAAGATACAATTCATCACCATACTCGTCATTAAACTCACCGAGACCTTTTTGTTTAGGGATGTAGTACAGCTCTGGATTTGTATGAAATATATCAACTGCATCTGCCAGTGTTCCTATTGTGGTAGGTGTATAAGGATGGGCTGTTGTATAAAAGTCTAATAAGAAATTATCTGCAAAACTTCCTTCTAGTTCTTCTTCAACATACTTATCTTGAAATGCTGTGGACTGTAGAAATTTAATCGCACTTTTTCTTAGTGCTCTCATTACATATTCTCTACCATCTTTAGTTTCTAATCGTAAAGATTTCGATTGGTGTCCACCACCTCGTCTTGTAGGTGTAAGCCCTCCTTTTAAGGTATCTATAAAAGCTACTTTAGCATTTACTGATTTACTATAGTATTCTCTATAATGGTCTCCCCAAAGCCCTTTATATACTTTGCTTTTCTCCGTCTCATCTACAGAGTAAACAGAAGAACTAAATGTTGAACCAAAGCTACTTTTATCTTTAAAGTTGTTAAATAATTCTTCTTGAACTGGCACAATAACTTCGGCTGTATAAGGTGATGCCGTGCCTTGAAATGTAACACTTATTCTACCTCCTTTAAAAAAATCAATTCGTGCATAACCATTTTCGCTTGAAGCGAAATCTTTACTACTTTTTACAGAAGCATTTCTCGTTTGACCTGCAGCTCCACTTATTATTTGAGGAACTCCATATTTATTAATGTATTGTAAATTTTTATCGTGTCCAGAAACAAAGAAAATATCCTTTGTCTGCCTTGCAAGAGTGACTAGACGATTCCTAAATTTTCTGTTTTGCTTGTTTTGAAAATCGTGTAGAGAAGTTCCACCTGTTCTAGCTATTAATCCTTCATTAGTATTTGAAAAAACAGGATGATGCATTGCTACCATTATTATTTTTCCTTGCGACTTTTTAAGCATACTCTCAAAAGCTAGAAAAAACTCTGTCCTGTTTTTAATATCACAATCTTCGTTTAGATAGATATGCTCATTCCAATCTTCTAGATACCATTGAGAATCAACTGTAATTAAAACGACATCATCTGTGATATCCGTTTTTTTTATAGGACAACCCTCATCTGGGTAGAATTTTGCTTTACTCTTTTTTTGAATAAATTTTTCTATATCTCTTACATCTCTATGACCGTCAACAACCCATTCGTGGTGTCCTGGTGTAAAAACCACTTTGCCATTAAATGATTTTAAGATATCTAATTGGGATATTATTTTAGTTTTTGCCTCCCTAGAATAACCATCTTTAGAAACAGCATTACCAAGTATGAGTAATTTTGAATCTTTTAATGTTTTAGCTTCCTCATTAATTTGAGATAAGACATTATTGTTATCTGCAGTTCCAGTATTTGCAGTAACAAAAACTGAAGTTTCTAATTGTTGTGCAGTTGCAAAAAAACTAAATAATAGTAGCCCGCATAAAACACTAATTCTGGTTGGATTAGAAGTTTTCATATTATTTGTTGTTGATGGGTTTTAGATAATAAATTTTCAAAATAGTTAAACTACTGAAAAGTAATAGAGAGTAATAACACATTGGCGTGCTTGAAGCTGTATTAGGGCATTGTGCAGTTCCTGCAAATTGCATTATAGAAGCCACTAAAGCTATAGTACCTGCCAATCCTGTAAATAGAAAGTACACGACATTCCATTTTTTTATGAGATGCGCTATGAGTGGAAGAATAAAACAGATTAGGATAACCAAACACATTGGTATGTACATTATTTTGGGACACCCAACGCCAGTTTTAAATTCTTCAATTACGAGACCTCCAGCTCCATTAATTCCTATTATTAGAATTACCAAAATGAGATAATATGTGAACTGTTTAGCCATTACTTTTTATACACCACCTTACAAGTAGGACACTCAGGTCCCTTTACAGTGCTCTTAAGTTTTATCCCATTCATTTGTGTTACTATAAAATCTTGTACAAATGCATAATTTGCACTATGATTGTTAACACTTATTTGAGTGTCCTTATACTTTTCTCTTATAAGATTATCATATTCCTGGTCTCCCCAACAGTTAGGACAATAGTCACTAGATAATTCCGAAATTTCTTTCTCATTTCTATTACCGAATAGTTCTTTTATAAATTTCATTTTTGAGCTATTTTATTCCTAATTTGTGATAATCTTTTCTAGACAGCCTTATTTCTGCTGGGTTCTAAACTATAATAAGGCAAAATAATTAACCTATCGTATCATATAAATATTATAGAAATTTACTATCAGTAAGTTATGAGGCAATTTAGTGCCTTATATTAATTTGGGAAAGCTTTAGTTTTTCAATAGTTACTCTAGGCGACACGTTGTAGTAGTTTTATATAACTTCTTCACGAAGTATGATTTAAAAACTCATATATTTTCTTCAGGTTTTCCTATAGTTGCATTCTGTTTTTCAACTTCAGCTTTCAAATCAATAATTCTATTAATTTCTGGATTATCAACCGTAATTTCTTTATCGTTTGCTAACCAGACTTTAATATTGGAAACAGTAGACTCTTTGCCTAATCCAAATTGAATCAGTGATGTTTGATCACTAGCTAAACCTTCACCAGTTACTAGCCATTCGGTTAGTGTTCTTGTAGGTGTAGTTACTGTTACTTTTGCCCCTTGTACATTAACCGATTCTCCTAAATCTACTTGTAGATAGTTGTTAGTTCCGCCTTTATTAATATATGCTAACGAAGGTGTATCAATATTTACCCAAATCATATCCAAATATCCGTCTTGATTAAAATCGCTTACTAACGAAGTAATGGCAAAATAAGGATTGACAACACCGCTTTTCTCTTCGGTTGGTGCAAACGTTCCATCTTCTTTTTGGATTAATAATCTACTAGGTAATCTAAAGAGTTTATTAGGTGCTAAATCCACATAATTTTCGGCAACCATTAAATCTTGTAAACCATCGTTATTCATATCGCCAAAGGTGCAACCCCAAGAAAATTCGTAATCGGCTATTTTAGTTTCTTCAGCTGTATCTGTAAATTTAAAGTTACCATCATTTTTAAAGAGAATCCATTTCTCATTAAATAAGGATGCATCTTTTATATCTCCTTTTGCTAATGCTCTAGGCAAAGTACTTCCTGTATTAGAAAACATAAAATCTACCAAACCATCATTATTATAATCACCAACTGCTAAGCCCATTGGATAGGCGAATTTTTTGGTTAATGGGTTAGGTTTCATTGTATAGGTAAGATCTCCATTATTTTTATAGGTTCTGGCTTCACCTGTATCGTGTACAACCACTAAATCTAACCAAGAATCATTATCTATATCTATTAATACGCCTTGAAATGTATTATGGATATAATCTAAACCTGCCTGTTTTGTAATGCTTATGTAATTTTCGTTGCCTGTATTTAAAAGTAACTCACTTGTAGAACCATAGGTGTAATCTTCAAAAATGGTTTGTCCTTCCATTAACTCCTTTTTAAGGTAGGTCGCCATAAAAATATCTAAATCACCATCTTTATCTATATCGCCAACAGTTAATCCTGCAGGAGTAGATTTTTCGTTTATTGGTGTGTCAATTTTTTTAGCTGTGAATTTTCCATCGGTATTATAATAAATGGTTAATCCATCTTCTCTACCTAGAATAATATCTGTAAATCCGTTATTGTCAAAATCTGCAGAGACAACACCAACTGTAGTGGTTGTTTTTCCCTTCTTAGGCAAATTCACCTCTCCTGATATATTGACAAACTCGTTATTTCTATAGGCAAAAATGGCATCTTCTTGATTCATTCCGCCACCAAAAAATACTTCATCAATATTATCGTTATCGATATCTATTAAAGCTGACGGTGCAATAGGCAACGATTTATCACCATTATATTGATGCTTGAAATCGAGTGCTACTTCCTCAAATAAAGGAATTTTACTCTCATCTATTGTGATGTCATATTTATCTGAAACTGAATCTCTCCAGAAAAAACCAAGAACTAGTAAGATTAATAAAAGGATGAGTATTCCAACGAATTTTAGAATTTTTTTAAGCATTTTGATGGTTTTTAGTGTATCTGTTTAGTTGATATAAGGATAATCCAAAGAGGATAAAATGTGTTACATTCATCAATATTGGTAACATATGCTTACCGATAGACGGAACTAATTTTCCCAAAACGACTAACAAAATAAGTATAACAATTGGGTTGAAAATGGCCATCCATTTTTTATAAAATGTACCACCTTTTAAAATGGCGATTGCAAAAACTACAGAAAGTGAAGCTATAACTATACGTAAAGCTTTAACTAAAACTTCCATATGGTCTGTATAATGCACTAATAGATTTTGGTAGGTTGATGCATCTATAGTATCTTTTAAATGCACAATATTGCCTATAGAAGCTCGTGAGCCAATCCAAATCCCACCTACTGCAAATGCTATAAAACCTATTGCTAAAACAATTCTAGCTAAAGTTTCACTTCCAGATTTTAGCATTCTATAAATATGTATGTAGCCAGCGAAATAAAAAGGTAAACCAATAATGGCTAAAAAATGACCTATTGTAAGGTTTTCTAATGGTACAAATTTGAAAAATTCATAATCATTAGAATGTTCTAAAATTGAGGATGAATAGTGTAGTAAATATTCGCCTAGTCCTACTATAATAGAAGCTATTAGACCTAAGTAGCCTAAAATATTGGTTATTTTCATTATGTTGATAGTTGGTTAGTTTTAACTTTGTCGATATATGTTAAAACTCCTTTCAAAATAAAATAAAGAACTACTTCATAGGCATTTCAATTAGTGTCTAACCCAGCCTTTCATAAAAAAATTGGTGAGATAGTTTTAATGTAGTATAACCCCTGTCTTATATCCATTACTATAACTTTCTATTGGTCTCATTATATAGATGATTTAAATTTTAGTAATTAACCACCTTCCACAAAAAATATTAGTTATTATTCCTATTTATTTTTTGAAATAAACTCAACATTATAGTCTATTACTCCTTCTTTACGCATATTGCTCATAACATTACTGACCGTTTGTCTGGATGTATTAGTAAGGTTTGCGATATCTTTATGAGAAAGTAGATTCTTCGCTATTATTTTCCCTGTTTTATCATCCTCCCCAAAATCCTCCAGATAATCTGAAACAAATTCTTTAATCCTCGTAGCACTATCTTTAAATAACAAATCGTTCAATCTTCTCTCTAGCTTTTGAATACGTAATCCGTAAACTTTTAATAATCCATTTTTAAGTGATTTATGTTTTTCAATTAGAGATTCCATTTGTTTAGACTCAATGTAACAAATCACACAATTTTCTAAGGCATAAGCAACCTCCTCTGCAGCAGCCTCTTCATCATAAAGCGCAAGTTCTCCAAAAACATTACCGCGTTTGACAATATATTTTACAGTACCACTATTACTGTCAACAATTTTGACACTACCTCTTTTTAAGAAAAATACACTGTCTTTATATTCATCTTTAAGTTCTATACGCTTGCCTTTCTCTATATTATCCATTTCAAGAATTTCACAGATTTTCATCATATTGAGAATTCCGAGTTTTTTAAAAAGGTTGAAACCTTCTAAGAACCAATATTTTGTAATTACTTTCAATTAATATCTATATGTTAATTTGTAATAAAGTAAAGCTAATCAAATAAACATTGTGCTAATATTTTATTTTCTTCATAGTTACTCTAGGCGACACTCAATTTTAGTAAAATTAGTTGATTGATAGAAATAACAAATTAATTAGACTTTAAACAGGCCCACTTTTTTCTAAGTAATTTCTTCTTCTTTTTGTCTAAAGCCATTTACTATTTTCTCTATATGACAATTGTCATAAACTAGATCTTGCTCACATATTATTTTTGAAAAAAAATATTTTTTATGTGCACACTTATATCAAAATACAACGTTGCTGGACCCAGATATACGAGTTACCCTACGGTTCCTTACTGGGATAAAGAGCTATTTACCCTTAAAGGATGGAAAGAAACCTTAGTAAAAAGTTTTAATGAAAGTAACACTACAGAAGGTATAAGTCTTTATATACATTTACCCTATTGCGAGAGTATGTGCACCTTTTGTGGTTGTAATAAACGTATTACAAAAAATCACAGTGTGGAGATTCCTTACATACAATCTGTACTCAAAGAGCTCACGCTTTATGTAAAACTTTTAGGTAGCACTCCCCTAGTTAAGCAATTACATCTAGGTGGTGGTACTCCTACTTTCTTCTCTCCAGAGCACTTAGATAGACTACTAGATGGAGTCTTTAGCCTCACCAACAAAGCCACAGAGTTTGAGCTAAGTTTTGAAGGACATCCTAACAATACCACAAAAAAACATCTTGAAACATTACATAAACAAGGCTTTACCAGAGTTTGCTATGGTGTACAAGATTATAATGAAACTGTTCAAAAAGCAATAAACAGAGTACAGCCATATCACAATGTAAAAACGGCAACCACAACCGCAAGAGAAGTAGGGTACAGCTCTGTAGGTCACGATATTATTTATGGACTACCTTTCCAAACGCAAGATGATGTGATAAGTACCATCTTAAAAACCATAAATTTACGACCAGACCGCATCGCTTTTTATAGCTATGCCCACGTACCGTGGATGAAAGGGAACGGCCAGCGTGGCTTTTCTGATCAAGATTTACCCTCTGCAGAGCAAAAGAGAAAGCAATATGAGATAGGTAAAAAAATGCTAGTCGAGGCAGGTTATGTAGAGATAGGTATGGATCATTTTGCGCTAGTAAATGACAGCCTTCACACCTCACAACAAGCAGGAAAAATACATCGCAATTTTATGGGGTATACCTCTAGTAAGACACAAGTAATGATAGGTCTAGGTGTATCTGCTATAAGTGATAGCTGGTACAGCTTTGCTCAAAATGTAAAAAACATTGAGGAGTACCAGCAGCTAGTAGAAGACGGTATTCTCCCCATCTTTAGAGGGCATTTACTTACAGATGAAGACCTTATTATAAGACAGCATATTCTTAACTTAATGTGTGAGTTTAAAACCTCGTGGACAGATCAAAAACTACACTTTCCAGAAATACCTGATGTACTTATAAAACTTAAGGAGTTAGAAAATGATGGTTTAGTAGTAATAGATGCAACTGGTATCGAAATCACAGAAAAAGGAAGACCTTTTGTGCGTAATATTTGCCTACCATTTGACCTACGCCTACAGCGCAAAAAGCCAGAGACACAATTATTCTCTATGACTGTATAATCTAAAAGTCATAATAATAAAAAAAGGAGGAATCACTTATTAAGATGATTCCTCCTTTTTTGTTTTTTTAAATAACGCTTTCGCGAAAGCGGTCTAAACCTAAGCCCCTCTTTGCACTTTAATAAACATTAAAGCAATGCGTATATCTATCACTTTATAGACTACTCGGGTACATAAAGCGCTCAATATACTAGCCATTATTTGTATCATCTTCTTCTTGGTTTGTAGCAGATTTACCGTTGCGAGACATACTATATACGATAAGTACCATCGCAATACACACCACGGCAAAAACGCCTATTAACATTGCTCCCATTCCCCAGTCTACGAGTAGTAATAATGAATTTTTCATAAGTTTAAAGTTTAGAGGTTGTAAAAAAATCTATGTTTAGTAATATCTCTTAGTGACACGCGTGCTGCGCGGCTATTTTTTCTATACGCACATTTTCTGAGGGAGAGATATAAGGAATCCCTAAGCCCATACCACGCAGTATAAACAGCACACCTATTATAACTACAAATACCGGAATCGCTTTTACTATGCGCTGTTTAATCGTTCCTTTTAAAAAGTTACCTAAGTAAATAGCCGTTGTCATAAGTGGTATGGTCCCTAGTCCAAAAATAGCCATATAAAGACCACCTTGTAAAGCATCTCCAGAAGCCAGCGCTCCAAAAACTGCCATATACACAAGTCCACAAGGCAACAACCCATTAAGATACCCGATGGTAAAAAACGTTGCTGGATCTTTCTTTTTAAGCGCAGCTCCCATATTACTTTTTACTTTTCCCACTAGTTTATATATGGGTTTTGAGATGCTATACTTACTTAAAAATCGTGAAGGAATAAGTATTACAGCGATCATTAAAACACCTATAGCAATAGACAAATTTTGCTGAAAACCAAAGAGATTAAGACTCTTCCCCACTACCCCAAAAATGAGACCTATCACGCTGTAGGTAAGAATTCTTCCTGCGTGATAGCTTGATAATTGAAAAAAGCGCTTTACGGGGTTTTTACGATCTACGGGTAACATAAACGCAATAGGCCCACACATCCCTACGCAGTGAAAACTCCCTAATAAACCGAATATGAGTGCAGACCAAAGCATTTAATAACTTATTGATTTTTTATACATATAATCTTGATCACCATCACTCCAGGTGATTGTGATATTCCATCTTCCAGCAATGAGTTTATGATCTGGTATGAGCTGTTTACCATCTGTGATAGCAAGCGGCATTTCAAAATCTAACAGCTCATTAGAAGGTCTATATAAGGAGACAGTACCCTCTATAGAAGTAGCATCTATAGATGCTGGAAATGTAAGTAACCATCCTTCTGGAGTAAGTATTCCATTAATTTTCCCTTCAAGAAGATTTGCATTAGTTTCGGCATCTATTTCGGTTTGATACTTCATTTCTTTTGCATAATACTCTTCGGTTACCAGATCGTGACTATACTTCTTATCTGTGCTCATTGTGATGACCATATACAGTATGAAAGCCATAAATGAGATCATTCCCACTACAATACCTTTTCCCCAGTTCCACTTCATAATTGTTCTTTTTTTGCTTTCGCGAAAGCGTTATACTATCTATATGTTCTTGGTCCTAAAAATGAGGTAACCGTTGTCTCTATAAGCTCATCACCGCTATACACCTCAACCTCTAGTTGTTCTTTATCACTCTTAATAGCGCTTGCGTTTATCTCAATAAACAGTGTGCCTTCTGCAAGACCTTGACCGCTTATATCAAAAAAATTACCTGAGACAACCTCTATAGTCCCTTTATGAGAAGCAAGTTTAAAGTGCACATCGTTTATATCTTCTATGGTTTTATTAACTAGCTTAAAGGTGTACACATTGCTTATCATATTATCTGCCTTGTGCTCATAAAGTTGCCCTGGTAATCTTAAGATACGTGCCTCTACATCGTTACGTAAAAAGAGCATCCCTATAAGTACCGCTATGAGAATACCTAGTACAGCTGTATAGCCCTTGAGTCTTGGGGTAAATTTGAACTTTTCTTTTTTCTCAATATTATCTTCACTTGCATAGCGTATAAGCCCAGTGGGAAGGTTTACAGCCTCCATCATATGGTCACAGGCGTCTATACAAGCAGTACAGTTTACACACTCTAGCTGGGTACCATTACGTATATCTATACCTGTAGGACATACGTGCACACAGGCAAAACAGTCTATACAATCACCTTTACCTGTAGTGGCGCGTTCTTCATTTTTTTTAAATTTTGCGCGACCTTCTTCCTTTTCTCCACGTTTGTGATCATAAGCCACTACAATAGATTTATTATCTAGCAGCACACCTTGTAGACGACCATAAGGACAAGCGATAATGCATACTTGCTCTCTAAACCACGCAAATATGAAATAGAATACACCTGTAAAAATAAGTAATGATACTAGTGTGCTTATGTGCTTAGACGGTCCATCTGTGATATATCTTATAAGCTGGTCACTGCCTATGAGATAGGCAAGAAACACATTTGCTATAAGAAAAGAGATAATAAAAAATATAGACCACTTAAGGGCTCTTTTTTTTATTTTCTCCTTTGTCCACGGCATTTTTTTAAGTCGTATTTGTTTCCCTCTATCACCATCTATCCAGTACTCAATACGACGAAAAACCATTTCCATAAATATGGTCTGAGGGCATACCCAGCCACAAAATAATCTACCAAAGGCAACGGTAAACAAAATCACAAAAACCACCCCAATAATCATCATTATTACAAACAGGTGAAAATCTTGTGGCCAAAATGGGTAGCCAAAAATATTAAAGCGACGCTCTAATACGTTAAACATCAAAAACTGGTTGCCACCTATTTTAATAAAAGGCGCACTAAATAAAAATAAGAGCAATACATAGCTTACATACTTGCGGTACTCGTACCACCTACCGTCTGGCTTTTTAGGAAAAACCCAAGCACGTTTACCCTCCTCATTAAGAGTGCCTATAGTGTCTCTAAAGTTATCTTGTCCTTGCTCTGCCATACTGGGGTATTATAAGGTGCTTGTTTTTACTAATTACTTGCTGCTACGGTAATCTCTTCTACCACTAGAGAGTCTACTTCTTTTACAGGTACAGTTACAGGTGCTGCATCTGGGTCTATCCAGATTTCACCTTCTGCTTGCTTAGGCTCTGCCGGAGTAGTACCCTGTAAAGAGAGTACAAAGCTGGCTACTTGAGCCATTTCTGCAGGTTTAAGTTCAGATTTCCAAGAAATCATACCCTTACCATCACGACCACCTTCTGAAATGGTTTTAAATACATTTTTTATACCTCCACCTAGAATCCAGTGTTGATCTGTAAGGTTAGGACCTATACCTCCTCCACCATCTGCTTTATGACAGGCAATACAGTTATTTGTGAAAATGGCTTTACCAGCATTGATATCACTAGCATCTGTAAGTAGTGTTACTGTATTAATATCTACAAGATCCTTAGCTGTTTTTTTCCATTCTTCTATTTCTGCTTTTGCCTCTGCAACCGCAACCTGATATTCTTCTTCTTGATCATAGTCGTTAAACACTTCAAATCGCACTAGGTATATTACCGCAAAGACAATCGTTGCATAAAACATATATACCCACCAAGGCGGTAAACTATTATCAAGCTCCTTGATCCCATCATAATTATGGTCAAGTATAATCTCGTGCTCCTCCTCTACTGCTTTACTTCCTAGAGAGGCCTTGTACTTCTCCTTAAACCACTTAAACTGGTTTTCTTTTGCAAGAGCTGCCTCTTTATCATATACTTTTTGGGCGTCTGGCTTGAGGCTTTTATATAGAATACTTCTTAGGGCTTCTATGCTTATCTCACCAGCTGTATAAAAAAGAATGATTACTCCCAGTACTACCCAGATCCAAGGTTCTTGTAAAAAAATAGATATCTCTCCAGTAGACCCTGCAATATCTATGATAAAATAACCCAGTATCGAGAAGCCTAAGATTCTTAAAAATGATGCTACTGTTCTCATAGATTTAATTATTTGAATTAAGTGTATTGTCGTTAAGTGGTATGTTGCTCACCTCTGCTATGTGGCTCTTCTTTGCTGTAAACACCCACCAGAAAAGGGCTGCAAAGAAGACAAAGAATATAAGTAGTGAGATGATAGGGTATATTTCAACCCCATCAATATTTTCTAGATTTCCTTTTACAAATTTTAACATCGCTTAGTCGTTTATGATGGTTGTTGTTCCGTCTGTGTTTTTAACTTTTATATCTGTTCCTAATCGTTGTATGTAAGCTATAAGAGCTACCACTTCACGATTGCGCATCTCGATAAAATCTAGCCCATTCTCTTCGGCATATTTTTTATCTGCTTCATAGGTATTTGCAAAGTCTGGATCTGCATAAAGATTTTTCTCTATTTGCGTTCCTTGTGCCGTCATAAGCTCTTGTGCGTTATCTATCTCCTCTTGAGTATATGGTACACCTAGCGTGACCATTGCTTCCATTTTCTTTTCTGTAAGATCTTTATCTAACTCATTTTTAATAAGCCATTTATAAGATGGCATTATTGAACCAGACGATGTGCTCTGCGGATCGTAAAAGTGGTTTAAGTGCCAGTTGTCACTATACTTACCACCTACACGCATAAGGTCTGGTCCCGTACGTTTACTTCCCCATAAAAATGGATGATCATACACATACTCTCCTGCCTTTGAGTACTCACCATAACGCTCTACCTCACTTCTAAAAGGTCGTATCATTTGTGAGTGACACGATACACAGCTCTCTCGTATATAAATATCTCTACCCTCGAGTTCTAGTGGTGTGTATGGTTTTACACTTGAGATTACAGGTACATAATCATCTACCATAAGTGACGGTATAATTTGTACCATACCACCTATAAGGATGGCAATAGTTGCAAAAATGGTAAGCTTTACCGGGCGTCTTTCTAACCAAGTGTGGTATCCCTCTTTTGAGGTACGTTTTCTAGTTACTTTTTGAAGTGGCGCAGCCTCTGCGAGCTCATCTGTTACTTCATTACCCGAGCGTGCTGTCATTATTAAGTTATACACTCCTATAAGCGCTCCTACTATAAACATACTTCCTCCTATAGCACGCATCCAGTACATCGGGATGATCTCACTCACTGTCTCAAGAAAGTTACCGTAAGTAAGTGTACCATCTGGATTAAATTGTTTCCACATAGATGCTTGTACAAAACCAGCAACATACATAGGTAAAGCATAAAGTATAATACCTAATGTACCTACCCAAAAGTGTACGTTTGCAAGCTTAGTAGACCACAGTGTAGTTTTAAATAACCTAGGCACCATCCAGTATACCATACCAAATGTTAAGAAACCATTCCAAGCAAGTGCTCCTACGTGTACGTGTGCAATAACCCAGTCACTAAAGTGAGCGATGGCGTTTACATTTTTAAGCGATAACATAGGCCCCTCAAAGGTTGCCATACCGTAGCCTGTAATTGCCACTACCATAAATTTAAGAACAGGATCTGTACGTACTTTATCCCAAGCCCCTCTTAGTGTGAGTAGTCCATTAATCATACCTCCCCAAGATGGAGCAATAAGCATAATAGAGAAGGCTACTCCTAAGTTTTGTGCCCAGTCTGGTAGTGCAGAGTATAACAGGTGGTGTGGCCCTGCCCAGATGTAAATAAAAATAAGAGACCAGAAGTGTACAATAGATAATCTGTATGAGTATACCGGTCTATTTGCCGCCTTAGGCACAAAGTAGTACATAAGACCTAAAAATGGTGTTGTTAAAAAGAAAGCCACCGCATTGTGACCATACCACCACTGTACTAGTGCATCTTGCACCCCGGCATACATAGAGTAACTCTTAAGCGCGCTTACTGGCAGCTCCATACTGTTTACAATATGTAATACCGCTACAGTTACAAATGTTCCTAAATAAAACCAGATTGCCACATAAAGGTGTCGCTGTCTTCTTTTAAGAATAGTACCTATTAAGTTTGCCCCAAAAGCAACCCAAATTAATGCGATAGCAATGTCAAAAGGCCACTCTAGCTCTGCATACTCCTTTGAGGTAGTAAAACCTAAAGGTAGCGTGATTGCAGCACCTACAATGATAGCCTGCCATCCCCAGAAGTTAAGATTACTAAGCCAGTCTTTCCACATACGAGCTTTGAGAAGTCGTTGTGTAGAGTAATAAACACCCGCAAAAATAGCGTTACCTACAAAGGCAAAAATCACAGCATTAGTATGCAGCGGACGCAAACGACCAAAACTTAACCAAGAGATGCCGTCTGTAAGGTTAGGAAAAAGAAACATAAAAGCTAGAAGAAGCCCCACACTCATCCCTATAATGCCCCAAAACATCGTCGCGATTATAAACTTACGTACGATTTTATTATCGTAATAGAATTTTTGTATTTCCATAAAAAAAATGGGTTACTGTTTTAAATTGGTTGAATTTGCTTGATCTTTATTATCACTCTCAGAAGCCTTAGTTGTAATTACCTCATCTTCAAAAAGCATACGCACAGATGGCGTATAAGTGTCGTCATATTGCCCTTTTTTTACAGACAGTATAAAAGCTGCAAAAAAGATGAGTGCGACAACCACACTTATTGCAAGAAGCATATAAATAATACTCATACCTGATAGGATTATGGTGTAAAACTACGTGTGAACTTCAAGGTGAAATATGACAAATGTCAGTTACTGTTAAATAGTTTTAAATGCGCTTTCGCGAAAGCGTAAAACAACTCATACACACACCTTTTACACAATCACTTTTTGAAGTCTTTTTGATACTTTCTGTAGCGATGAAAGCAGCACTCCAGTCCCTTGTACAGCACAAGGACAACTCATCATAAACTGATGCTCAAATCTTGTAATGGCTTGCAATGTGGTTTTAAATTCTTGTAAAATGACACCGTGAGCCTCTAGATAAAAAGATTGATCTCTAGATGGTAATTGCTCTACTACTGAGAGTTGATTTTGCACAGCGCTTAACCAGCTATCAAAACCCTCTTGTGGCTCATTGTGGTGCACAGATTTGTAAAACATAGTTATAAGCTGTCTCTCTGTATACACAGGTAATACTGCTATATTATGAGACGGACCTACTGCCGAAGGGATGTGTAAATGTGTAATCATATTGTTTTAAGTTTTTTACCTAAAATTGAGGTGGCTATCGTCGTAAATACAACGATACTTATAGAACTAAGCGGCATTAATATAGCTGCCACCACTGGTGCTAGATTACCTGTCACAGCAAAACCTAGACCTATGAGGTTATAAAATATTGAGAAAATAAAGGCATACTTAATGACTTCTACCCCCTTACGTGATAAGCTCATAAAAGTGGGTATATCTTTAAATCTTTGTGCGTCTAGTATACCATCACAAGCAGGAGAAAAGACATTTACATTTTCTGATATAGAAATACCTACATCACTTTGTGCTAGAGCTCCTGCGTCATTAAGACCGTCTCCTATCATCAATACTTTGCGATTACTATCTTGAAGGGACTTTATGAATTGTAACTTATCTTCTGGCTTTTGATTAAATAGTAACGTAGCATCTTGTGGCAATAATTCTGCAAGATGCTCACGCTCTCCATCATTATCACCAGAGAGAATAATAACATTAGCTTTTTTACCTATTTGATCAAAAACGGTTTGTACACCAGACCTGTAGTCATTATAAAATAAATAACACCCCTTATACATACTGTCTGTACTTATATGAACCGCAGTACGGGTATGTGGTTGTGCAGTTTTATGAGCCGCATTATCACTTACAAAACCGTAAGACCCTATCTTAATCTGGTGGTTGTTTATTGTCCCTGTGATACCCTGGCCTACATCTTCTGTATATTCATCCAGCGTTTGGATATTGTGGGTATTTAATAGTTCATATAGCGATCTACTTAAAGGGTGGTTTGAAGCTCTAAGTGTGCTGGTGAGAAGTGATTTTTCTTGTGTAGTAAGTGCAATACCTTCATAGGTTATTGTGTTCTTTACACTTGTTGTGAGCGTACCTGTTTTATCAAACACAACGGTGTCTATATGTGACATACGCTCTATGACTGAGCTATCTTTCATATATAGCTTATGACGCCCAAAAATGCGCAGTAGATTACCTAGTGTAAAGGGTGCAGCAAGAGCTATCGCACAAGGACAGGCAACAATGAGCACTGCTGTAAACACATTAAGCGCTGTACTTATATCTATAAAAACCCAAACTAAAGTTGCAATAACAGCTATAGCAAGCAGTGATATGGTGAACCTCCTGCTTATACGGTCTGTTAGATTTTCAAACGGACTTTGATTTTTTGAACTAAAGATTTCATTAGACCATAACTGAGTAAGGTAGCTCTGCTCTACAGGCTTGAGCACCTCAACCTCGATAGGACCTGCTTGCTGTCTCCCTCCAGCAAAAAGTTGATCACCAGATTGCTTTGTAACTGGAGCTGCTTCACCCGTCACAAAACTATAGTCTATAAGAGCATTTCCTTTAATAAGGATTGCATCTACCGGTAAAAGCTCTCCATTTCTTATAAGTATGCGATCCTTAGTCTTGAGCTCATAGACTTGTGCTTGCTCTTCTATAACCTTAGATTGCTCTTGCTCGTTACGATCGTGAGTAACTGAATTTTCGGTTTTATTTTGAACTTGTTTTATAAGTCTAGTAACAGCAATAGGAAAGTAAGATTTATAATCTCTCTCAAATGATAGAAAGGCATACGTTTTCTGCTGGAAAAATCTTCCCAATAATAAAAAGAAAACGAGCCCGGCCATACTATCAAAAAAGCCAGTACCCCAGTCCATCATAATCTCAACACTTGATCTTACAAATAGTACGGTAATACCTATGGCTATAGGTACATCTATATTTAAAACTTTAGATCGTAATCCTTTATATGCAGATATAAAATAATCACGCCCAGAATAAAAAACTACGGGCAGAGCAAAGAGGAACATCAACCATCTAAAAACGTACTTAAACTTATCTAACCAGAACTCACCTACCTCAAAATACTCTGGAAAGGATAAGAACATAATATTACCAAAGGCAAAGCCAGCAACACCAAGTTTATAGATAAGGCTTCTATCTACCGTTGTCTTCTTCTCTGTTGCGTCCTCTAGCGAGATATATGGCTCATACCCTATTCTTGATAAAAGTATGGCCAGATCTTTAAGCGTAATCTCTGATGAGTTATATGTAATACGAACGGTCTTTTCTGGAAAATTTACTTGTGCCGTCTTTACTGCCGCATTAAGTTTATTGAGATTCTCAAGAACCCATATGCAAGAACTACAGTGTATAGAAGGTATTAATAAAGAGACAACCTGAGTATCTTGCTCATCAAACTCTATGAGCTTTGCTACTATATCTTTATTGTCTAAAAAGTCAAACTTTGCTTCTTGATCTAATGGAGATATACCTGGAGCACGCTCAATATCATAATAGTAGGTAAGGTCATTATCATTTAAGATATCAAAGACAGTCTTACAGCCGTGACAGCAAAAAGATTTTTCTTGATGTATGATTTCTGTCTCACAAACATCGCCACAATGATAACAACTTGACATATATACTATTAATTTATACAGGCCTTACAGCCATTATACTTATAGCAAATGTGTGATTATGTAAGTGCTTTTACTATGACATATATCAGCTTTATGATAATAGTTACTAGGGATTACGCTTTCGCGAAAGCGTTCTAAAAAATATTTACTGCTCCATAGACACAAGTACATCTTGCTCCTCAAGAACCCACACCAGAAGGTTTATGTAGTCCTTTATAGCCTTACGATCACTATCTGGTTCTGTCACATCTATAGAGCCCTTCCAGATAATCTCTCTATCCTTTGTGGGGCAAATACAATAGAGTGCGCTCTCTGCGTGATATACGGTAAACTTCTCTACTCTCTCGTCTTCTACATAGATGTTTTGACTTGTGTAGTAATCGTCTTCAAAACCGTTGAATCTTTTATCCCAGTTACGATAGGATTGCACGAGTGTCACCTTATCTTCGGCACCTAGCACTTTTGACACCAGTATCGCATCATAGCCCTCTGTGAGCATCTCTCTTTCTAGGTTATCGAGCTCCTCTTCTGTTCTAGGTCTTGAGGTAAACTCTGAGTTAAAAAATGCTGTACTATTATAGGCGTTTACTCCTTTTTCTTGCAGCTTGTCAACAAGCTTTTTTTCAAAGAGCTCTCTATTTTTGACATCGCTAGTCATAGCTAGTACGAGCACTTTTTGAGCTTCAAAAGTCTCTATATCTGGGTTTTTCCAGTTTTCTATAAGTTCTGAGCTATTGCAACTCCCAAGTAGTAATGTTGTTGCTAGTATGCATAAAGTGTAGAAGTATTTCATTGCTTACATATTAGGTTATTAAATAAAAAAACAACTCCCATTACCCTCTCTAATGGGAGTTGTGTAAGACATTACATAAAGAATTAGTAATGCCAGTAAATGCTTAATGAGTCCAACTGTATAAACTCACTAAGACTTACATTACTTATTATCTTGACATTTATTACTTTTCAAAATAGTGCCGCAATAGTTAAAAATCTCAGTTTTGACTTCATTATAAGTATCTATAAAATCACGATAATCTTCTTTTATAGATAGATGTTTTGTCTCAAAAAACACATCACAAGACACGGTATCACATTCTAACATTCCGCTTAGTTCTGCATCGTGCTTTGTAAGTGATTGCACGAGTGTATCAAGTCTATTTTTAATTTTTCTTATATGAGTTTTAAAGTGCTCTAACTTTTCAAATAAGTTAGGTGTACGAGGCTCAAAAATGTATGAATTAGTTAAGTTTTCTATAAAGGTTATCTCGTGAGTGATAAGAGAAATATTAGATTTCCAAACCTTTACATCATTGTGATAAAGATCTATTGAGAGTGGCAATGAAGTTTCCATAAAACTGATTTTTAATTAATTACACTATAAATGTAAGTCCAGGTATAATGGTAGACTATGACAATTATCAGTCCTATATATTTTTAAAACATCAAAAAAAATTAGAGTGCGTGTTTTACGCTTTCGCGAAAGCGTAGTTAAAAACTACCTATACCTGTATATCGTGCATAACCAGCAGTGGCACCCTAGTAAACATACCGAGCTCTTTTACCAGAGGCGTGGTAAAGACACTGCCAAAGAATGCGTGCTTCCTATTTATGATAGCAAGCATATCACTATCGTGACTCTTTGTAAAATCACGCACACCAGCAGTAACGTCTGTGCCGTGTACGTGATGAAAGCTATAGGTAGCCCCTTCAAGACACTCTTCTAGTAGTGTTTTACTTTTTTCTTGTTTTTCTGTTAAAACCTCTGTGGTATTTACGTGTATGACAGAGATGGTTGCATCGTGCAATCTAGAAATCTCTACGAGGTGCGTAAGTTCTCTTCTTTTGTAATATGTTTTATAACTGGTAGGAATTACGATTTCTTTTACATAAGCCACTCTCGCATCTATCGGGACTCCCATTACTGGGCAAGCTCTTAGTTTTTCCATCGCCATTATGGTATTACTGCCAAATAATGATCCGCGTGAGTTTGAAGCGCCTTTTGTACCCATTACCACAAGTTCTATATCACGCTGCTCAATAAAGTTTTTCATAGCAGTAAGTGGGTCATTAAGCTCTGCTATAAACTCATATGTATGTTTATGGTTAGTCTCCCTAAAGTCTAGCATATCCATAATTTTTGCGAGTCCATTTACGGCTTGATCTTTTGCACTCTCATAAGATGGAGATCCTGGCTCTGGCACCATTAAGTCTCCTATACTGTAAGGTTTTGCATCATATGCATTAAGTACATAAAACACACACTCTACGTGCTCAAAAAGATCTGAAGCATAGGTAAGTGCATTCCAAGCATTTTTTGAAAAATCTGTTGGAATAAGTATTTTCTTTTTCATCACAATAGTTTTTAATTATACAATAAATCTAGCTTAACAAAACTGGGATAACTATGATAAAGACTAGTAGCTTTCAGGTAATACAAGGAGTGGTATATGGGTATGAAAGCAGCTTGTTTCTACAAATGATTTTTTAAAAATCTTTTTGAGGAACCCACTTTTATGGAACATTAAAACTAGTAAATCAATTTTATGCTCTGAGACAAAGGTTGTAACGGCAGTCTCCATACCAGTCTCACTAGATAACCAGTGTGTATTATACTCTACATCTGCCAGTTTATCTTTAAGTTTTCTGTAATTATTCTCTACCGTGTTACCTGGACTTATTTGATTATAAATGTGCGTGATATGTAGTTTTGCCTTATGAGCTCGCATTACCTCTTTTACAATTTCTAGAGGATATTGTGCATAGTCTATCTTAAGATCTGTAGCATAAGCAATATTTGAAGGCAAGCCTTGTTGAGCGCCTGCGGGCACTAAAAACAATGGAATAGGTTTTACATTATTAATGAGCTTTACAGCTTGCGTGCCCACAAAAACTTCTTTTAATCCAGAAGCTCCTTTTGTACCCATCGCTACAAAATCAATATTTTCATCAGCAACTATACGATTTACCATTTTATGTAATGGCTGGGCGCTTGTAACAATAGCTACATCGATGTTTAATGACTCACTATCCTCTTCTATCTTCTTTTTTACGGCAGATAATTTTTGCAGGGCATTGCGTTCTAAATCTTCATAGAGCTTTTCATTACGGCCTATATCAACCCGACTTGTAGATGAAGAAAATTGGTCTTCAAAAGTGTGTATTAAAGTAATCTCGCACTTCTCATTAGGATATAATCGAGTTGCATAGTATAGTGCATTATACGCATTATTTGAAAAGTCTGTGGGTACTAGTATATGTGCCATCCTTTTTTGTTTTATGAGTTAAAACTACGTGCATATATCTGCCCATTCTATGACATTAATCAGCTATGAGCAGGAAGCACTAAAAAAGGTAGAGAGGTATGAAAGGACATTTTTTTAATAACAGGCTCTCTCATTACCTCTTCAAAAAATGATTTTGGGTAGTCTATCATTACAAGTAAGTCTATTTCCAATTCTTCATCAAAAATATGAATGCAGTTTTCGAGCGTTGAAAACTTTGGAATTACGTGAAAACGATATTTCATTTCCTGCAATAAAGACTCAAGATCTTGTATATGTTCTTTCTGCTCTTGATTAAGATTATGTTCTTCATAAACCTCAACCATTCTTATAGTGGCCTGCCATAATCGAGTGAGTAATAATAAAGGCTCAAACTCTTCTTTGTGATACGGTTTTTCAAAATCTGTCGCAAAGCCTATACTTTTAGGAATGACAAATGTTGCCTTCTCTGGCACAACAAGCAATGGTATGTTATGGCGATGACTTATCACACTGTGAGTTATTGTCCCTATAAATATCTCCTTAAGCCCTGTTGCGCCTTTACTGCCCATAACGATGTAATCATTTTTTTGATCACTCATACTCTTAATTGCATCATTGAGATGACCACCATATGCCACTACCTCATAGCTGTGATGTGCTATTTCATTTTTAATCAATATCTCTTCTTTAAGCGACTCAAGCTCATCTATGGCTTTTACTTTAAGACTATGATATAAAGATGCTAGCCTTACGGGCGTCTGGTGTCCTAATATTTGTAGCGCAGTAGGTTCATAAGCGTGCAATAATGTAAAAGTTACGGGCTCTTCTTGAAAAAGCATATGTGCATAAGTCAATGCATTGAGACTATTTACACTAAAATCTGTAGGAATTAAAACTCGTATCATAACTGTTATTTCTGAGGTGGAAGTATCATAAATGGTGTTGTAGTATGGTGCACAATCTTACTTACTACAGGAGTAAATAATAAGTTTTCAAAGAAGTTATGTTTGTTATGTACAAGCGCTAGTAAATCTACTTTATGCCTAGATTGAAAATCATCTATAGCCTCCAGCACATCCATACCATTTGCCATCTCATTGATATGAGCATCTCTTTCAAAATAGGTGTCTAACGCCGTTTTATTACTTAATTGTTCAGTATCTAACTCAACTCCATAATATGCATTAAGAAATATTAAACGAGATATATGTGTACGACAGATTTCTTCTAGTAATTTGAGACCTGGTTGTGTAACTCCAGACCTGTAATCTGTAGCAAAGAGTATGTCTTTAAGTTGGGTATAGTTATACCCCGAAGGCACACCTATAACGGGTACAGTAGCACTTTTTATAACCTGCATAGTTTGTGACCCTATAAATACTTCTTTAAGACCAGAAGCGCCTTTTGTACCCATAATTATACAGTCAATATGATGACTCTCTACCAGATGTGCTATTTCTTGACTGAGAATATTATAACTAGAGATAGCCTCAAAAGTGTGCAATTTATTAGGATATGCATCTGTTACTTTTTCTATAATCTGAGTTAGATTACTCTCAGAGCTATTTTTATACATCTCACCTATATCTACATTAAGTGATGACTGGTGCTCATAAATTGTAGTGGTATATAAAGCTACAGGTGTGTACGTGTTGAGCACATAAAATGTACACTCTTCATTAATAAATAATTGAACAGCATACGTTATTGCTTCATATGAAGTATCAGAAAAGTCGGTAGGTAGTAAGATATGTTTCATAACGTTTTATCTAGGTAAATTTTGTAAAATAAGGAAGGGTATTTTGGTGTTAAGCCCCACTGTATCTATAGCAGATGTATGAAGTAAGGTTTCCATATACGTATGCTTTGAGTTTACCATAACCAGTAGGTTTACATCTTGGTCTTTAATGTATTCGTTTATAATAGAAGCTACATTCCCCTCGTCTTTTCTAGTGTAGTTTATTACGCTTTCGCGAAAGCGGTATTCCCACAACATTTTTACATCTTCTTGTCGTAAGGAGAGTCTATCATAGTTTGAGATATAAAGTAAATCTACCGTTGATCTGAAACTACGTGCTAGGCAACTCACCAGTTTGAGCTCTCTATTTTTATAAGGAATCATAAGTGCCGAAGGGAATAATATACGATCTGGTCTCTGGTACTTATAATCAAGTGGAATTCCTAAAACCGGACACTTTACATATCGTATTACTTGTAATGTATTACTGCCGTAGGTGATGTTTCTGTCTGCAGTTTTACCCTGTGTACCCATAACAACGAGGTCTGCATTTTCTTTATTAACCAGTATATTAACCTCATCTAGCAGCGTCCCAAAAAGTGCTAGAGTCTCAAAGGTGTGCTTTGGGTTTGGAGATACTTTACGTGCATTTTCAAGGGTAGTGCTCAGTTTTACCTCGCTTTCTTTGCGTTTAATCTCTTTATACTCATCAAGTATGTCTCGAGAGATTACCTCTTTATTTTCATACACCTCATCTGCATACGTATGTAATAAAACAAACTTGCTCCTCTCATACTTAAAGTATTCCATCGCACAGGTAAGTGCATTAAAAGCATTTTCTGAAAAATCTGTTGGTACTATAATTACTCGCATAACGTATCCTTTTTTGATACTCAAATCTATGCGCTTTACTAGCCTTAAACTATGATTTATGTCACCTCACAGATCTATTCGTGTACGATGAGAAAGGGAATATTTTTATGATAGTCCTTTTCTGTTTGTAGTGAGGGAGAGAAAAGTATATTTTCTGATAGGTTTATATTTTTTGCAAATAATATTACCATATCTACCTGCTGTACATCTATAAAAAACTGTAATGCCTCATCCATAGTTTTTTGAATCACAAAGTGAAAACTATGCTGTATGCTATCTAGTGCTCCTTTAAGTATAGACTTATTAGCCTGTTGTGCCGTTGTAAGGGCATTTCCTTTTTTTGATAATTGAAGTACATTGAGGTGAGCTCTGGTGCGATTTACAAACTCTGTTATACGATTTGTAGCCTCTGTACGGTGCTTAAAATTATAGTCTGTGAGTAAGACAACTTGCTGGGGAGTTATACAGTTAAAGTCTCTAGGCACGATAAGTACCGGACATTTTACTCTCGCTATAATGTGGCGCACGTGACTATCACTCAACTCCTCACAAAATATATTAGGATATCTTGTGCTCATTACAATAAGATCTATTTGATTTTCTGACACGGCAGATCGTACACCAGTTATAAACTCACCTTCCCATTTGAGAGGTAACATTGTTTGACCACTAGCTATTTTTTTTTCTAACTTTTTTACCCAAGATGAAAGTCTTACTAATGGTGTTTGAGTAATCACATCACCATCATCTGTACAATGATCGTGCTCTTCAGAAAAAAACAAATAAAAATGTACTCCCGCATTTTTATATAGATTGAGCGCGCACAGGGCAGCTTGCCAAGATTGCTCAGAAAAATCAACAGGAATAAGAATATGCTTCATCATAAATACATTGAGTGGGACAAATGTATTTTATGAAAAGTGGTTAAAGAATGATAAAAATCAGTTTTAGAATAAATTACTCTACACTCTGTAAACCATCTACATCAAGTAGCCTGATATTACGCCCCTCTATGGCTATGAGTCCGTCTTTTTTAAATCCAGACAGCGTTCTTATTAAACTCTCTGTAGCAATACCTGCAACACTTGCGAGATCATTACGCGCTATTTTTATACCTTCTTGTGGCGTTTTATTAAGAATTTCTGCAAACTGTAAAATAGTTTGAGCCGTTTTTTTGCGCACAGAGCTATATGCCATTTGTAAAAGCTGGTCTTTAATATCTGCAAGATTATCTGTGAGGAGCTCCATAAGCTCTAGTGAGACATTTTTACTTTTTTCTAGAATAGCTTTGAGCTCTTTTTTACTCACTCCTACTACTGTGACTTCCTCCATTGCTGTGGCAGACTCTTGATATGCAAGGTTATCTAAAAATGAAGTAAAGCCTAAAAAATCATCTGCCTTAAAGAGAGCCGTAATAAGTTCTTTACCACTCTCATCCATTTTATGGGTCTTTACTATGCCCTTGAGTATGAGGTAGACCATATTAGAATGTCCCCCTTCTTTATAGATTTCTTCACCTTTCTTAAATGTAAACTCCTCACCCTCATCATCAAAAAAATTCTTGAGCTCATTAAGACTTCTCAGTGACTCATCATTTGCAGTTTGAGATTGCTCCTTAGTTTTTGCATTAAGTATAGTAGCTTTTGCTATACGGCTCTCTATAGCGCTTATTAATTCTTCCTCCTCAAAAGGTTTGGTGAGATAATCATCTGCACCCATATCCATTCCTTTTCTTATTTCCTTGTGCTCAGTTTTGGCAGAGAGAAATATGAATGGAATGTGGCTTGTAGTAGTATCACTAGAGAGTGCCTCTAACACGCCATAACCATCTACCTCTGGCATCATAATATCACAGACAATCACATCTGGCGGTGATGACTTTGCATACTCAATACCCACACGGCCATTGGGCGCAGCTGTTACATCATAATTTGATAACTCAAGCAGCTCTGCTGTGTTTTCGCGTAAAGCGGCATCATCTTCTATAATAAGTACTCTTTTCATAAAATCAGTTTTGAGTGGTAGGTATCATAATGGTAAAGGTAGAACCTTGATTTAAAATACTTTTAAAGGTAAGGCTACCTCCTAGGTTTTCTATATGGCTTTTTACAATATTGAGCCCTATACCTGTACCCGCATTAAGTAATGCATTTTCTGCTCTAAAATAACGGTTGAATATAAACTTTTGTTCGTGCTCTGGTATTCCTATTCCTTGATCTCTTATTGTTATAAAAAGCTGCTTTTCGTCCTGTTGTATATCTATATAGACGTTTGTGTTTTCTCCAGAGTATTTTACAGCATTATGAACCAGATTTGTAAGAGCAAGTTCTAGTATTTTTTCATCAAACTCAATAACAACATCATCTGCCTCTTTTGGGTAATGTATTTGCTGTCCATCTTTAAGATGCATATTTGCATCATAAATCACCTCGCTTAGCACTTTACTTAAGTAAACTTCTGTAAACTTATAGTTAGTTTTACCAGTGTCTAATCGCTCTACAGATAAGAAATCATCAATTATAGTATTAAGATATTTAACCTTACTCTTTATAATATTGAGATGTTTTTCTCTCTTGTCTTGCTGGTCTTCTCTTGTATATTTTCCAGCTAGTGTGGCAGAGGTAAGTATACCGCTTATAGGGGTTTTAAACTCGTGAGACACTAGCGATAAAAACTTAGTCTTAAGCTCATTAAGCTCTTTCTCTTTTTGAAGTGCTTCTTTTGCATTATTCTCTGCTTCTACTCGCAGTTGCACCTCATCTTTAAGCTTATTTACCGCTTCTCTGAGAGATTCTGTTCTTGCAGAAATTTTTTCTTCTAGGGTGCTGTTAAGGTTTAAGATTTGCGCCTCTTGTGATTTACGTACTGTAATATCTGTAACCAGAGCCATCACATATTGCTTATCGTGTAGTACAAATGGATTGAGTCCAGCCTCTACAGGGATTTGTGATCCATCTTTACGCAAGCCGTATAAGTCTCTCCCAGTACCCATCTCGCGCTTGTCACTATGGTCCATAAATTTTTTAAAATGACCACCGTGAGAACCGTGATAACGCATAGGTATAAGAGTCTCAAGCTTACTACCTTCTAGCTCATTTGACTCATACCCAAAAATAGTTCTAGCAGACTCATTTGTAGCGACTATAATCTGGGAAGAATCTACAACCACAATTCCCTCTGAAGCGCCTTCAAATAGAATAAAAAATGCCTCTTCTATACTCTCTTCTAAAAATTTCATAAACTAAAAATACAACTATTACAGCAATCACCTATTCCCTATTTAAATACTTCATAAAAGTCTTTGTAAATGACATATATCATAGTTAAAAATTAATGTCAAAAGTATTTTTAACATTTAAAAATAATACTATGGAAATCACTAATAATAAAGATGTTACTTTCTATCATAACCTAGGCAAACTTTTTTATGCCATCGCTGCAGCAGATAAGGTTGTACGAGATGAAGAGTTTTCTAGATTGCAATATTGTGTTTTAAATTACTGGTTAGAAATAGATGATTTACAAGATGCTTTTGGGGCAGATGCGGCATATCTCATCGAGATTGTATTTGAAGGAGTCGAAGCTTTTAATGAAGACCCTCAAAAAATGTTCAGTGACTTTCTAGATTATAAAAATGAGCATCCTCATTTTTTTACCATTGAGATTAAAAATATCATTTTACAAACAGCTTGGACCATAGGGCGTGCATTTTCTGGTCTAAATAAATCAGAACTCATAATGCTAGGTAAGTTAGAACTAGTTCTTAGTGAGGCTGCTTGAAGTTAAATAGATTTTTTTTCTAATTCTTACCAAATGAGTTTACACGCTTTCGCGAAAGCGTTATCAAAATAAAAATAAATCTTGCTATGGATACAAAAACACAACTCCTATATGAGTTATGGCTAGAAGCTCGCTCGAGACTTGAAGAAAAAATAAATTATATAACCCCAGAAGATCTTACAAAGACCTTAGCTCCCTCTAAAAATTCTATTGGGTTTTTATTGCGCCATATAGCAGAGGTAGAACTGCTGTTTGCAAAAAACGTTTTTGGTGCAAGTAGCATAAAAATTATTGCAAAAACAGTTATTGCAAAACGTGACACGGGTGAGTGGACAAACCTTGAAAGTATCACAAATTTACTAGCACAAGCAAGGTATGATCTTGGTGCTATTATAGAATCTCAAACCGAAGAAGACTGGGAGACAGAGATAGAAACTACTGAGTTTGGTATTAAAACAAAGGCAGAAGCACTGGGTCGCATTGTATCTCATACGGCTTATCACGCCGGGCAAATAGGTGTCATTAAGAAATATGGAATCTAGTTACACTAAGAATCAATTACAATTAGAAACCTTAAGACACTTTTACTTAAATGGTCAATATAGCTCCCTATTAAGCATAGAGCTATTAATTATATCAAAATCTAAAAAGGCTCTCGATTGAGAGCCTTCCTTTTTGTTTGAATAGATAATTTACAATTACATTTTAAACGTAAACACTGGCATTTTAGAGTGATTAACTAACGCCTCTGCAACGCTACCTCTAAAAAAGTGCGACAAGCCCTTACGACCGTGGGTAGGCATTGCAAGTGCATCTGCATTAACCTTTTGAGCATATTCATAAAGTCCACTCTCAATAGTATAACCATTAATGATAATAAGGTCTTCTTGATGTAAGGGTTTACCAAACTCTGCTAGACGCATAAAAGATGTCATATCTTCTTCTATCTCTTTAGAGCTTCTAAAACGATCTGCAGGTAGATTTACATACACCAGGTGTACCCTTGCTCCCAGCTTTTCAAATAATGGGATAGCTTCTCTGTATGCTGTCACATTTTCTGTTTTAAAATCGCAAGCAAACACTATATTTTGTGGTATGTACTCCCCTGCTCTATCTTTTATTACCAGCACAGGTATTTCTGAGCTTCTTACTACTTTTTCTGTGTTTGATCCTACAAACTCTTCTCGCAATCCCTTTGCTCCGTGTGAACCCATAATGATGAGATCTATCTCCTGCTCCTTTGCAAGTTTATTTACTTCTTCAAAAATCTTATAATTTTGAACAACCTCTGTGACCTTTACTCCCTCCATATAAGGTTTATCAAGAAAGGTTTGAAACTGCTTTTCGGCTAGTTTCATATGGTACACTCCTTGAGCAATACTATCACCTTCACTGTGAGTGAGTACCGCATCAGATAGGCCCATCATATGAAGAACTAAAATCTCTGCATTGTACGCTTTCGCGAAAGCGGAAGCCGTCTCAAGTGCATTTTCTGACTGTGTTGAAAAATCAACGGGAACTAAAATCTTTTTCATTATGAGCTTATGTTTTGGTTAGTAAATTGTGCTTTGCGTTTTTTGAGCTGCACATCTAGATCTGAAATGGTTTCCTTTACAGCCATCTCAAAATTTTTCTCTTGTGATTGAGCAAATATGGTTGGGCCAGGTACGCTAAGCTCTATCTCACAGATAGCGTTATGGTGTGTTTGCCCAGTTTCTTTTTTGATAAAAACATTTGCCTTTATGAGCCAGTCATACCTCTTAAAAAGTTTGACTAGTTTATCTTCTATATATGTCGTGAGTGCTTCACTGCTATCTATCTTAACATATGCTATCTGTACATCCATATTTACTTATTTTTAAAAGATTATGAGTTAAAAGTACGGCTCATTTATAAGGTATAATATGATATATATCAGCTACAATGATCTTCTTATAGCTACTGTAATGGCGATTGTATTAAACGATAATAAGTCATTTCCAGAGGTAACATCTATGCGGTGAGAAGAACTACTGTATCTTAACTCTGGTAGTATGGACCAATGCCCCAGACTCTTTATACTCATACCTAAACCTACTTGCGTCCCTATGGCATTTTTTGACTCAAAATTTGCAGTTTCAATAACGCTACTAGAAGCAACATTTGAGTAGGTTAATCCTGTCCTTACATAAAACAAATGCTTCTGCTTCTCTATTATTTTAAAATTGAAAAGTGCACCTAAGACAATCCCCTTTTGAGTATATTCTATATCTTCTTCATTGCGAGACTCATCAGTATCAAAACGATTCCATAATACACCTGCATATATATCTGTACGATTACTTATATTATAGACACCAGCGAGTTCTATACCATTACCTATACGTAAGTTTTGATCTAGTACTGTGCGTGTAGGAAAATGAAGTGTAGGACGTAACTCTACATTATACTGTTGCCCATAGGTTTTTAATACAGTAAGATTACACAGCATTAAAAAACCAATTTTTATAACGAGACGATGGCGTGATATTTTCATACTCAAATCTATACGGTGTCGCTTGATAAGCAAATGATATTTATCATAATCAAGATCCCTCCACTAGCCTTATAATTTTAACCATAATCTACTATCTTGCATACTCAATCCCATATGTTATGAAAATAGGACTTGCATTATCTGGAGGTGGTATAAAAGGAGTTGCTCACGTAGGATTACTCAAGGCTCTAGATGAATATAACATTAAACCTTCTTATGTTACGGGCACAAGTGCTGGCGCCATTGTAGGCGGACTTTATGCTGCAGGTTATGACTGGGAGACAATTTTAAACTTTTTTAGAAATACATCTATTTTTAAACTAAGTAGATATGCTCGCAGTAAACCCGGAATACTAGATTCCTTAAAATTTGCAAATGATCTAGCTGCATTTTTTCCAGATGATAGTTTTGAGGCTTTAAAGCTCCCATTATCCATAACAGCAACCACCGTTGTGAGTGGTGAGCAACACATTTTTAATAGTGGTAGCCTCATTAAACCTATTATTGCATCGGCATCTTTTCCTGGAGTGTTTACTCCTATTGATATAGATGGGACTTTATACTTTGACGGCGGGGTTATAGATGATTTTCCCGTGGAGCCTTTAATAAATAATTGCAACCGTATTATAGGTAGTTATGTAAACCCTCTCAGTGCTATAAATATCACTTCCTTAAAACATTCTTACCAAGTTCTTAATAGAGCTTATGAGATTAATTTACACCATCGTATTAAGAATAAATTTACTATGTGCGATATCCTTGTTTGCCCAGATGAGCTCTCTAAGTTTGGCACTTTTAGTATGCGCAATGTTGAGCGTATTTTTCAAATAGGTTATGAGTCTGCTTGCAAGGAGCTTGAGAAGCATTACAAATTATAATAAGACCACTCTTAAGGGCTTGATGATTGTAATTACGCTTTCGCGAAAGCATAATTTATCCATCTACTACTTCTCACAGTCTCGTAAAATAAACACTGGTAAACTAGAGGAATTTACAATGTCGCTTAGGTGTGAGTTTGAAAAAACACGTTCTAAAAAGGTTTGCTTTTTTACAGAAATCACTTGCATCTGCACGTCATTTTTTTCTACAAATTCATCAATCTCATTTATAGGTTGCTCTGTCGAGAGTATGTGATAATCTAGCGGTACGTGAGGATATAAACTCTTTATTTCCTCCTCTTCTGCATCACACTCTACGGGGTGCATCTCTAAAGCAAAGGTTAATCTAAGCACGCTTACCTTAGGTTTATACTTTAGTAAAAGCTCATCAAATAGATCTTTACCACAAGTGTCAAAAGAGTCATCATAGTCTAGTAGGTATTGAACTCGTTTAGGTACTTCATAAGTATAATGTTCTGGCACGACAAGCACAGAGCAGTCTGATGTATGTATCACACGTAAGGTGTGTGAGCTAAAAATTGCTTCCATAACGCCCGTATTACCATCTGTACCACATACCACGACATCTATCTTATAATTTAGCACGGCTTGAGAAATAGCATCTGTAAAGATGTCATAATCTACGTGACTCTTAAAAGTGTAGGTCCCGTTGCTATAAATACTAGTGTACTTTATAATGAGCGATGCTAGGTCACTGCGATTATCTTCTAGTAAGGCATTATCTACACTACTTTTTGAGCTGGCAACCATAAGGTCATCCATAGTAAAGTCCCAAGCTTTCTGAATACTTAATAAATGAAAGGTGCACTCTTGACCTTTAAAATACTTAAAGGCATATTGATGTGCATTTTCAGACTTGGCTGTAAAATCTGTAAGGAGGAGGATATTTTTCATAGCACCTATTTTAGTTACCTAAAACTAATAGGTTTTATTTGCTATAACTATGATATATATCAGCCTTTGTGAGCTATGTAATTTTATCTCAACTTTTTATGACAAGAAACTTTTGAGCTAAGTATGCTTTCGCGAAAGCGTACTCAGACATCTTTTTATAACAATAGTTTTATAACTAGTTAGTCAAGTCATATGCATTTATCGCATCTGAAATTTCATACCCTAGTCGTAGTCCCTCTGTACAATCCATCTCAATATGCACACCTAGCGGAATTCTAGAATATCCATTTTCTTGTGCCATATCTGTAAAGGATGTAAACTCTCTAGGTGCTCCTCTAAAGGCTGTTCTTCCCTCGTGGGTTCTATCTGTAAAATTAATATTGTTCCCAAACGCATCAATAAATACACCCGCTGCCGCCGAAGCAAAAGCAGAGTGCCCCGATGGATACCCAGGAAATGACGGATTAGGCCAGTTTATAAATCTATAAAGGTTAGTTTCATAAGAGGGATCTATATGTTCTTGTATATAGACACTAGGTCGCATAACCATATACTCATACTTATCTGCCCAAGTAGATACTGCAGCATCATTAAGTGAGAATCCTAATTTGAGTAATAATACGAGAGACGCCGTGGGACTTGTATCATACTGCCCTATGAGTTGGTTTGCAATAGAGACTTGATGACCTGGAGGGCTGGTCATAAGTCCCTCTACATCATCAGACCAAAACTCTGCAATCCAGAGGTTCTCATTATTCTCTTCTCTAGCTGCATTATTAGTAGTGTATACTTCCATCATTTGAGTATAAAAATCGCTCCCTACTTCTGTACTATATGCTATAGGTGGTGCAACGGTAGTAGTCTCTTCTGGAGAAATTATAAAAGTTCTTGCTTGCTCCCAGTATGGAAACCAAGCTCTCTCCTCATCTGCACTATAGGTCCAGTAGCCTTCTCCTACTGGAGGCTCATAACTAAATGGCTGCGGGTCTGTTATTTGAGCTTCGGCAGCTGCATCTGTCTCGCTATATGCAATAACTTGTTGCGCCACATAGGCTCCCCAGCTTTTTGAATTTGCAATGGTCTCTGCATTAAGACCTTCTCCTAGCTGTGCTTCTTGGGCATCCCTATATTGAGTAATTTTAACATCATAATCTGCTTGTACATTATACATAAAATGGTCAAAAACGAGACCGTAACACGTATTGAGTGCAAGATTGAGAGATATATTACTAGCTCTTTCTGAGTTGTTTATAGTGAGACCACTTAGGTTATCTGCATTTGACATATAACCCTCCATACTAAAGACTGCCGTCTCATACCCTGCAAGATGTATATATGCGAGTGCTCTTGAGGTGGCTGTAGGTCGCATACCGTACGCATACTGATCTATCTCTAGCCAAAGGTTAGTCCAATCTGAAACAAGCTGTGTAGTAGGGTTACTTACTGTAATTTGATTGAAAATAATGTCTGAAGGTTCTAGTACCTCTGGCAATATTACCTCCTCATCAGAACAAGATTGTAAGGCTAATAAAATAACTACCGCAGTACTAAAAATTCTAAGTTTCATTCTCTCTATTTATTACTCTATTAGCTCTATTTTAATCCTAAAAAGTTGAATTATACCTAGAATTCAACTTAAAATACGGGTAAATATAGACCTAAATCTATTTTTATTTAAAAAACAGAGAGACATTTTGATTTATAAAAAAACATTTAACATTCTATGAGAACCACCCTAAACAAACCACTCTATACCAAACAGTTAGAACCTAATTATCTTTAAAATTAATAAGTGTTCAGAAAGACAAAAACAATCAGTTTTATCGATGAAATACACTAAATCATCTGTGAAATGCACAATTTTAACATTTATATTAAGGGTGCATTAAGATATTTGTCTAGTTTTACGCGTCTAAAATCCCCAAGATTTTAAACAACCCAAATTAAAAACTAAACCTACTTAAATTATGAAACAAACCTACCTCAAGGTTTTAACCCTTTTTTCTTTACTCATAATTACAACTACTTACAGTAAAGCCCAAGAAGTTCATTCACCTACTGAATCTCACAATCATAGTGCTCTTGAGCATAATGGTAAGCGTATTAAAATTATAAACCCCTCTCATACGCAATTACAAAATATAGCAACCACCGGTATTGATTTAAAATGTGGTGCAAGCTTTATAGGTACAGATCTTTTTTTAGAACTTTCTGATACTGAGGTTGCCGAAATTGAAAGCCAAGGCGTTCCATTTACTACGATCATAGAAGATACAAGAGCCTACTATCAAGAACTTAATGATGTAGATCTTCCTAAGGCTATGCAGGAGCTTGAACTTTTAAAAGTCCAAGGTGCCTCTGGAGATGTATCCCGTTCTGTAAGCACGGTAGAAACTTCTATCTCAAATATTATACAATACGAAGGAGAATCTGAAGTAAACTGGCAAACGCCCCAAAATTTTGAGTTAGGCTCTATGAATGGATGTCTTACTTATACTGAGATGCTTGCCGAACTTGATAGAATGAGACAACTATACCCACACCTCATATCGGTACGTAAAGATGCTTCACTTGCCGAAGATGGCTCAGGAACACCTATAAAAACTCACGGTAACCAGTTTACTAATGGTGGGCAATACGATACTTGGGAACCCCAAACTATTTACTACGTACGTATTTCTGACAATCCTAATACTGACGAACCTAATGAGCCAGAATCTTTTTATAGTGGTATGACTCACTCTCGTGAGGTAAGCAGTATGATGAATATCATATACTATATGTGGTATGTACTAGAAAACTATGAGTCTGATGCAGATATTAAAAACCTCGTAGATAATCACGAGATGTATTTTGTACCAGTAGCAAATCCTGATGGTCTCTTATGGAATGAGCAAACTAACCCTAATGGTGGTGGTCTACAACGTAAGAATCTCAACCCTTCTGCAAATACAGGTAATAACTCTTCAAGAGGTGTAGACCTTAATAGAAACTATGAGTACTTCTGGGGGTCAAATACTACTTATACTGGTAATGGTGCGGGTTCTAGTGGCACGCCTTCTTCAAATGTATACCGAGGAACAACGCCTTTTTCTGAACCAGAAACTCAAATAGTTAGAGCCTTTACAGCAAATCATGAGACCAAGACAGCATTAAACCATCACGCGACCTCAAACCTATTACCACACGCTTACAATGCATACCCAGGGTCTCCATCTTCTGGGCGTGAAGACGATTATGTAAAATTTTGCCACGACCTAACACACTTTAATAGGTACATATATGGTGAAGCACCAAATATTCTTACAGTTGCAAATGGAGATATGAGCGACTGGATGCTGGGTGGAGCACCAGACCCACTTAACAGTAACTCTGTAGGATCTGGTAAGGGCATACTAGCACTAGCTCCAGAAAACGGTGATCCTACTGGTGCCGAGGCAGATTCACAATATGGAACAGGCTTCTGGCCATTACCTTCACAAATTGTGTCTATTGCAGCTAGAGCAACACGTATGAACTTAGTAAATGCTTTATATGCAGGTAAACTAGCTCAACTACACGATGAAACGCCTTCTAATATTACAAGCACTACGGGAGACCTCAAATTTGGAATCGAGTATTTAGGAATGACAGCCAGCCCTGTAACCTTAACAGTTACACCAGTATCAAGTAATATTACTTCAATAGACACAGTACCTACTCTAAACATCAATAAACAAGAACAATCTGATGTTACCGTGACTTACACTTTAGACAATAGTATAGCAAGTGGAGACACCATTGAGTATGAGGTTACTTTGAGTAATGATACTCATATCATTTATCAAGCAACTATTCAAAAAACATATCAAACCACAACTCTCTTTGCAGAAGATTTAAATCCGACAAGCTTAAATAACTGGACAAGCTCTGGAACAACAGGAGAGTGGGTAACTACATCTACAAGTGGTTTTGAAAACTCAAGGGGAATAACCTTTGATGCGACGCCTCCTTATGCAAATAATAAGAATGTAAATCTAGCTCTTAATCAAAGTTTCGATATATCAGACCTTTCTAAAACTACTCTTATTCAGTTTTTTGCTAAATGGGATTTAGAGCGTAGTTTTGACTACGTACAATTGCAAGGTCGAGATGGTAATACAGGGCAATGGATGGCTCTAAGCGGCAAGTACACAAAACCAGGAACCACTCTTGGTTCAAATAGGTATAGTCCTGCAAGCGGCTCTGGAGGAACTACAAAATCAACTGCAGATAGAGAAAACCAACCAGGATTAGAACCTGTTTTTGAAGGATTTAAAGGTGAAAAGTGGGTTCTTGAAGAAATTGAAATAAGCCCAGCTGCAAATACATTTTTATCTGGAGCTCAAGATTTACAACTACGTTTTGTGTTTGATAGTGACTCTTCAAACAATGATGATGGTTATACAACATCATTTGCTGGATTTTCTTTTGACGAATTTAAAATACTTAGTATAGATAATGATAGATCTTGTGTTGCAGGTACCTCACCCGTTAATCACGAAGACTTTGAAGTAGGTCTAGGTGCGTGGACTCAAAACGTAGGAGATGACGGAGACCTTTCAAGAGGTTCTGGAAACACCCCAGATAATAATACAGGACCATCTATTGCCTCACAAGGCACTTACTATTACTTTGTTGAGGCTACTGATAATACGATAGGTGTAGGAGCTAATGCAGAGGTGATTATAACAAGCCCTTGTATAGACTGGAATGGCGGTCTAACTGGTACATTTGATTTTGACTATCATATGAGAGGTTCAAATACAGGATCTCTTATAGTCGAAGCAAAATCAAGCATTAGTAATAACTGGACAACTGTGTTCTCAAGAAATGGTGCACAAAGTGCAAATGGTACAGATTGGAAAAACGGTTCTGTTAACCTTAATACATACACAAACCAAGTATTTCAATTACGATTTAGAATCATAACCGGAAATGGTGACCTTAGTGATATTGCTATAGATAATTTGAGAATTGACCCTAATGACACAACTAGCCCTACTGCTGTATGCCAAGATGTTACTATCGGTTTAGGATATGATGGAATAGCTGTACTTCAAGCAAATCAAATTGAGAATGGTTCTACAGATAATATTGGAATTGAGACCTATGCCTTAGATATTGACACCTTTGATTGTTCAAATATTGGTACTAACACAGTCACACTTACGGTTACTGATTTTAAGGGAAATACAGATACTTGTACAGCTACAGTAACAGTTGTTAATGATGAGGCTCCTATAGATATAATCGCAAGTAATATTTTTGAGACTACAGCTACAATAAGCTGGTTTCAGGCAGAAAGTGGTTCATATAGAGTACGCTTTCGCGAAAGCGGAACAACTACCTGGACAGCGAGTAATGTTACAACAAACTCTATAGAGCTAACTGGCTTAACCGGTGTTACAACCTACGATGTGCAGGTAAGAACAAACTGTGCTGGTGGAAACTCTCCGTACAGTGATACAGTAAACTTTACTACAAGCTCTATATGTCCTGGAACGGAAGTTATACCTACAGAGGTTGCACCGTATACAGAAAGTTTTGAAACAGGTTTTGGAGACTGGACGCAAATAAATGAAAGTAACGCTGCCATAGATATAGACTGGACGCGCATATCTGGACTTACCCCATCAAATACTGGAGGAAACCCTGCAGATACTACAGGACCGGATCAAGCATCTGATGGTAGTGTATATATCTACACAGAAGCATCTGGTGGTGATAATAACAAGACCGCAACATTAGAGTCTCCTTGTATAAACTTGCTTACTCCAGCGAGTGCGACTTTAACATTTGATTATCACAGATTTGGTGCAGAAATAGGAAATTTACATATAGATATAAGTGAAGATGGCGGAGCAACTTGGACTAGAGAGTTATCCAGAACAGGAGCTCAAGAACAAACTGCAAATGCAGATCCGTTTACAACAGTAGATGTGAGCCTAAACGCTTACGTAGGAGAGATTATTAAAGTGCGTATCATAGGAGAAACAGGAGACTCATTTGCTAGTGATATTGCGATAGATAATGTTATAATTAGTGTGAGTAATGATTTTATTTATGACGCAGGTACTTGGTCTCCTTTTGACCCAAGTGGCTTATCAAGTATAGATCATAATATTCAAGTCCTATCTGGAACCACATCCTTAACGGCAAATACTTTTATAAATAACGTGACTATAAGTCCAGGGGCAACACTTGATCTAGGTACTACTACTCTATCTACAACTGGTAATATTATAAATACCGGTACGCTTACAGCTAGTGATGCAACTGTAGAACTAAATGGTACAGGCGCTCAAAGTATTTTTGGTAATGAGTTTGAACTAGGTTCACTTGTATTAAATAACCCAGCAGGCGCCATACTATCTGTACCGTTAAAACTTACAACACTACTAACACTTACAAATGGTCAACTCAACACAAGTAACCTACTTACTCTAGGCAGTGATGTAAATGGCACTGCTATGGTGGATGTTATTACTGGAGGAAGCATTGTAGGTAACGTTACAACAGAAAGTTATATACCAGCAAGAAGAGCCTTTAGATTACTATCAAGTTCTGTTACTTCTACAACAAGTATCAATACAAACTGGCAAGAAGGTGGTAACAACACAGGTATTAACTACCCAGCAGATAATGTAGATCCTAATCCAGGTTATGGTACGCATATCACAGGCTCTACCACTGGAGAAAATGGTTTTGACGCTACAGGTTCTGGTAATCCTTCACTCTTTGCTCTTAATAATGGAGCACAAGCTTGGGAAGCGATTTCAAATACAGATGCGACAACACTTACAGCAGGAACTCCATTACGACTTATGGTACGAGGTGACAGAAGCATAGACCTCACGACTAACGCAGCAACACCTTCTAACACGACACTTAGAAGTACTGGAACGCTAGCAACGGCGACTATACAAACTACTGGAGCAGAGCTAAACCATAATGCAGGCGCTTTTAACTTTATTGGTAATCCATATCAGGCATCTGTAAACATAAATGATGTACTTGCTGGATCTAATAACATAAAAGCAAGTGAAGTATGGGTATGGGACGCAACACTTGGTGCTAGAGGACAATATGTAACTGTATTACTAGATGGAACTGGCTCAAGCAATGGTGCTACTTCAAAAAGCTACCATTACATACAACCAGGACAGTCATTCTTTACAGCTACTGAAAATACTGTAGGTGATAACTCTACCTCTGTTGTGTTTAACGAGACAGATAAGGCTGTTGGTAATGATGTAGCTGTTTTTAACAATAACGCAACCACATTTGCTAGCTCGTCACAACTTATCGCAAAACTTTATAGAACTGACAGGTACGGTACAGACGCAGGTTTACAAGACAACTTTGTAATTCTTTATGATAACAATTTTAGTAATGAATTAACTAGTGAAGATGTATCAAAGTTTTATAACATTGACGAAAATATGGGAATCTTAAAAGATGGAACCCTGCTTAGCGTAGATAAACTTGCTATACCTACAGAAAATGATGAAGTACAACTTTATAATGCCTTGTACAGAGTATCTAATTATACATTAGATATTACGGCAAGTGGTTTTAATGAAGTTACACCTTATCTAGAGGACACCTACACAGGAGAGCTTACAATGCTAGAGAATGGTCTTAACACGATAACTTTTTCTGTAGATGAAACTATAGATGCAAGTATAGAAGCTACTCGATTTAAAATAGTTTATCAATCTCAAGCTCTATCTACAGAAGGTAATGATACCATAGATTTTGCAATGTACCCTAACCCAGTAACAGATGGAACATTATCTCTTACAGCTACAAAACTTGCAGGATTAACTGTAGATGTTACCATTACAAATCTCTTAGGGCAGCAAGTTATTGCACAACCCCTTTCATTTGACGGAGCGACAGCTACCATCACAAATTTACATAACCTAAAAGCAGGTGTTTATATCCTATCCATTACAAGTCAAGATGTAGCAATATCGCACAGAATTGTAATTCAATAAAAACACCAACTTAAATTTATAAAAATGAAAAATTCAATATTCAAAAAATATATATTAAGTACTTTATTTGTAGTTTTTATATCAACAAGTGCTTCCTCGCAAATAACATTTGCAAATGATGTAAATGATCAGGCGCCTGCAGCACCCATCGACGGTTTTGTAACCGTAGGTATTGTAGCTGGAGCATTCCTAGGCTTACGGAAAAGGTTTAAAGATTAATGTTATTTATCATTAGAAAAAGGGGAGGTTATCTTAGGTTAACTTCTCCTTTTTTTTGCGCTTTCGCGAAAGCGTAAACACTCTAATTGTAAAATTTAACTGGAATATATATGTATTTCGTCGATGGTAAAATGCACCTTATCTAAAATAAACAAGTAAAAATTAAGTGTGATTTCTTTAAAAACATCGATGAAATACACAAATTACAGTTGAATTGCGCTATTTTAACACTTTTTAACGCTTTACGCCGTAAAATTTAGTAATTTAGCAATCCCAACTATTTTTAAAGATCCTAAGGTCCCTTTAAAAGACAATATTTACATTATGAAAAAAACTACTCTAAGCCAAGCAATTGGCTTAATGTCCCTCATTCTTTTCATTACCACATTTGCGCACACGAGTAGTGCCCAAACCGTACTCTTTGATGCAGATTTTGATGATACTGTAGGAGATAATGCTTGGACTAATAGTGCTGGAAATACTAATGGTGCCTTTCAAATCAATACAGGTCAAGGTTATATAATTAGTACACCTTTTGATAATTATTTTAATAACACATTTATAGCTATTGAAAGCCCGTCAATTGATTTATCAGGCTATGGTAATTTAACTTTTGATTTGCAGTATTTCATTAGAACTCAATTTGGTAGTGATGGGGCACAAATTCAATACAGTATAGGCGGTGGTGCTTGGACTGTTCTTGGATCTGCGGCAACAGGATATTATAATGATACAGATGTAGATGGTATTGCAAATAATGCAGATGGATGGTCTGGAAATCTTGGAGGATTTAATAATGCAAACCAACTTAACTTAAGTGCTTTAAACCCTGCCTTCGATGGTTCTCCAGATGTACGTTTTAGAATAATATTTGCTTCTGATGGTAACACAACGTGGGATGGAGTTGCCTTTCGAGATATTATTATAAGAGGAACATTAAGTACCCCTCAACCAGAGATAGCCATCTCTGGACAAGGCATTGTAATACCTGATGGAGATACTACTCCAGCTGTTAATGACGATACAGACTACGGGACTATAACTGCAGGAACTACACTTAATCGTACATTTACTATTACTAATTCTGGTACAGCGGTTCTCAACTTGTCTGGCTGGACATTAGGAGGAGCAAACCCAGGTGAATTTACCATTACCACTCCTCCACCAGCGACTATCGCAGCTGGAGCATCTGCAACATTTGTAATCACATATAACCCAACTTTAGGAGGTACACATAATGCCACTTTTACTGTGGCTAATAATGATAGTAATGAAAACCCTTATAGTTTTAGCATAACAGGTGAATCAGAGGGTCCCCAACCAGAAATAGCCATTGATGGTCTAGGAAACCAAGTTACTGATGGAAGTACAACCCCTGCAGTAAGTAATGCAACAGATTTTGGCACAAGCCTTATAGGTAACTCTAAGGTGAGCACATTTAATATAAATAATATAGGCTCTGCAAATCTACTACTTACTGGAGCTTCTCCATATGTTCAGATTACCGGTTCTGGCTACTTCTCATTAACTCAAGTACCTGCTAATAGTATTATACCAGGTGGAGGTTCTACAACATTTGAAATCACCTATACTCCTATTCTACCAGGCGTTCATACGGCAACTGTAAGCATTGCAAATAACGATAGTGATGAAGACCCATTTAACTTTACGATTACTGGGCAAGGAGTGATTACTACTTCTCCAGAAATCGATATATCTGGAAATGGCATAACGATAACTGATGGCGATACAACACCATCTACAGCAGATAATACTGACTATGGTAATACTTTTATAGGTTCTTCTACTACAAGAGATTTTTTAATTACAAACTCTGGTACAAGTGACCTTGTTTTAAACGGTACACCCTTAGTTGAAATAACGGGTGCCGGGAGTGGAGATTTTAGTGTATCTGCATTACCTAATAATATTATCCCTGCTGGAGGAACATCTAGTTTTCAAATCACGTATTTCCCAGGAGCTGTGGGGTCTGGTAATCCAACGATAACAGTAACATCTAATGATGCAAATGAAGGAGTTTATACATTTGAACTTTTAGCCACTTCCTCCATAGATCCAACTCCACAATATACAATATACCACGAGGCCTTTGACAGCAGTGACGGAGGATGGACTGCAACAAATCCTGGAGGACAAACGGTATGGACTTATGGAATGAATCCAGATGAACCAGCTAGTGAAGGAAATTTTTGGTACACAGATAATTACAACAACTACGTACCTAATAGTAATACGTATGTTACTAGCCCTATAATAGATTGTTCTGGTTATACTGATCTTAGATTACAGATAGACGTACGATACAATCTAGATAATGATCCTGATGATGCAATGAATATTGAGTACTCACCAGATGGAGGTACTAATTGGGTTATTTTAGGAACTGTAGCCGAACTCGCCGAAAAAAGATGGTATACCGAAACAGATGCAGATGGCCTAGGAAACAATATTGATGGATGGTCTGGAATTAATTATAACGGAAATGACATTAATAAATCAGATTTTAGTAAGTCGTTCATAGAATTACCTGCTACGCTATATGATAATAATCAAGTTCAAGTTCGAGTTCGTTTTGCTTCAGACGGCGATACAACTGTTGACGATGGTGCAAACTTTGACAACATAATAATTTCTGGGAATCCAATGGTTATTCCGCCAAATCCTTCTCTTGGGCCTGGTGATGTAACTGGAAATTTAAAACTGTGGTTAAAATCAGATTATGGAATAGCTGCCACAAGCGGTGCAGCAACCCAGACTTGGAGTGACCAAGCTTCAGATAATGATGCACTCTTAACTCACGAAAATGCCCCTATTTATTACAATACATTTGATGAAAATATTAATCATAATCCGGTAATAAAATTTACCGAAGCCGATAGAACACAACTAAAGGGAAAAGGTGGTCTATATAGTAGAGAGTATTGGGTAGTTATGCAACAAGAAGGAATCATAGACGGTACCACGGCTAGTGCTTATGAAGGAATCATTGGAGGCCGAGCTGGTGATACTCAATTTTCCGAAGATGGTAGTGGTTTTTGGACAGGAAAAATTTCTGTAAGATTTAATGGTAGTGATAATATGTTATCTCATATGGTAGGTACAACGCCTCAAACTGTTAGTGCTACTACTACAGAATCTTATGGAAGAGCATATTCTAGCCCTACAGATTCTTATACTGATGAAGTAATTATTGTAAACATCAAAGCTAATAACCTAGGTAATGTCACTGAAATATATAAGAATGGAATCCAAGTAGATAACGTTACTGCCAGATCATCTAATAGTAATGAAATTTTACCTTATGATGATTTTATTAACTCAACATACTCACTAGGTGTAAGTAGAGCTGGACTTAACAGAACAGATATTTCCACTTGGATGAATGGTAAAATAACGGAAGTTATTAGTTTTTCTTCGCCAAACTCTGATTATGACCAAAAGAGAATACAATCATACCTTGCGCTTAAAAATGGCGTAACCTTACATAGTACAAATAGCACAACTCAAACAAGAGAAGGTGATGAAAACTATGTTGATAGTGATGGTTCTATTATTTGGGATACCGCTATACATACAGGATACACATATGACATAGCTGGTATAGGTAGAGATGACGATGCAACACTTAACCAAAAGCAATCTACGTCAAGTAACCCAGGTGCGATTATTACAATGGGACTTACGGATATTTATGATACAAATTCTGACAATATCGCAAGCAACGCAAATACTCTAGCAGATAAAAACTTCCTTATGTGGGGTAATAACAATGAATCGCTAGCAGCAGCAGCAGCTATATCTGTAGATATGAGTAATGGTATTGCTGGTTTATCTACGCTGGTAGATTTTACCGCTATTAGAAGAACTTGGAAGGTAGTCGAGACTGGATCTGTAGGAGATGTTAAGATCTCTATCCCAGAAGTGAGTTTAACTGCGACTATTACTCCGCCTGGTAATTTCTTAATGTTTGTATCTGACACACCTTCATTTAGTCCAACTTCAGAATACAGAATTATGAACGTCGTAGGTGATAATCTTGAGACTAGCTATGATTTTGAAGGAACTAAGTACATAACCTTCGGTTATGCTCCAGAATACTACTATGAGCGCTCTATCACCTTTGATGGAGTACAAGATTATATGGATGCAGAAGATGTTGCAGATCTTACAGGACCATTTACTATATCTGCTTGGGTAAAAAGAGGACCAAATTCTGGAAACAGAGAGATTATTTCAAAGCGTAATGTTCCTTTTTCAGAAGGCTACTCTTTAAGATTAAACGCGGCTTTTAGACCACGTATACAGTGGAAAGATGCTGGTGGCACAACTCGTGCTCACAATGCTTCTACAACACTACCACTAGATGAATGGCATCACGTTGCTGTAATCTACAATGGTACTAGAGTAACATTTTATATTGATGGAGTTGAAGATACAGGTCGTAATCTACCTGCTCCCGCGGCTTCTAGTCAACACCTGCTTATAGCGGCTACAGACCACGCAAGTCCTTCAAACTTTTTTGATGGAACCATTGATGAAGTACGAATATGGAATGATGACCTTACACAACAGCAATTACAGTTCATTATGAACCAAGAAATTGAAAGGTTTACAGATGCCTCTGTAGTAGGGAAAATTATACCTCAAAATATTTCTAAAAATGAAGTAGCTACTATTCCTTGGAGCAATCTAGAGTTATATCTACCTATGAATAGGTACACGTTTACAAATGTTAAAGATGAGTCTGACAATAACCACGTGGCAGCTATAAAAAATCTAGAAACTGTAGATTTCCAAACAGCTCCTCTACCATATGTTTCTGAAACTAATGGGGACTGGACTAATAGCAACACTTGGGAGAATGGTAGTACACAACAGATACCTGGAGCTGTTTCCATCGTAGATTCTAATGAGACTATAGACTGGAACATTGTTCAAACTTCACATAATGTAACTACTAATGAAAATAACACAGTCTTAGGGCTAGATATTATAACAAATGAATTAAGTATTGAGAACGATAGTAAAATTGAAGTTTCTCACTATTTAAAATTAGATGGTTTAATGGATTTAGTTGGCGAGTCTCAACTTATCCAAACGGAAAATAGTGATCTTGACTTAGCTAGTTCTGGTAGGTTAGAAAAAGATCAACAAGGAACATCAGACACCTACTCTTATAACGTTTGGTCTTCGCCAGTTGGTCTTGTAAATACAAGCACTATAAATCAAGGTCATTCTATTTCTACTATAATGAATGATGGTACAGACCCTAATAGCCCAGCAACGATGACTTTTGGAACTGGATATAACGGAGCACCAACCTCTCCTGTAACAATAAGTGACTTTTGGTTATTTACATACCGAAACAATCTTGCAAATACCTACAGTGCTTGGGAGCATATAGGTAACGCCGGAAACTTAGTTGCGGGTGATGGATACACGATGAAGGGACCAGGTACTGGAGCAGTACCAGACCCACAGAATTATACATTTATAGGAAAACCTAATAATGGAACAACAGCAGAGCCTATAAATAAAACAATTAATGCAGGTAATCAATATCTTGTTGGTAATCCATTCCCATCTGCTATAGATGCAAATACATTTATAAACGATAATCCACATCTTACTGGAACCTTACTTTTCTGGGAACACTGGGGTGGCGGAAGCCACTACCTGTCAGATTATCAAGCAGGGTATGCTTTATATACCTTAAGTGGTGGTACACCAGCAGTAAGCCATCCAGCTGTGAGTCAAACTGGATCTGGAACTAAAACACCAACTCGATTTATAGCAGTTGGCCAAGGGTTCTTTGTCGAGGCTGTATCAACCGGCACTACTACTTTTAACAATAGACAGAGAGCGTTTGCAAAAGAGAGTACCTCTTCTACATTCTTCTTTAATTCTGATCAAGAAGAAGATACAGATGACAGTAACATTGAAGATGCCGTAGTGCAAGAAGAAGATCTTAGAGAGAAGTTTAGAATAGGGTTTGATTCTCCTAGTCAATTCCATAGACAATTGCTTATGACAATTGATGAGAACACAACTTTTGACTATGACAGAGCTTATGATGGCGTTATCACATCAAATCCTACTGAGGATATGACCTGGATGCTCGAAGATGAAATGGCTATCATACTAGGAGTTCCAGCTATAGAAAACGATCGTCAATTTCCGGTAAGAGTTACTCTACCTATAGATGGAGAGATATCAATAGGACTAGATGACCTAGAAAATGTTAATACAGCTAATGTATCTGTTTATGTTCTTGATGAACTTTTAGGTACTACAACAGAAATTACAAATCTTCAAGACAAGTATACCATAACACTCTCTGCAGGTACTTATGAAGATAGATTTTACATCGTTTTCCAAAGAGCAGAAAGTGAAGACCAAGAGGAAGAAGAAACTACAGATGAAGAAGAGCAAGAACAAACTGATGAGGAAACTACAGAAGATGACGAAGTAGCTCAAGATACAGATGTAGAAGAAGAAGTCGTAATAGAAGACACTTTTGAATCTGACTCTATTAGTGTGTATTTTAATATAGATTCACAATCAATTATAATAGACAAATCGCAAGATTATGAAATAAAATCGCTACAGTTGTTCAATATTCTAGGGCAACTTATAAAAGACTGGACTCCAGATAATGAAGCTACACATTTAGAATTCCCAGTACTAGACGTTGCTCCAGGGGCATATATTCTTAATATAGAAAAGCCACAAACTATGGAGACTCAAAAATTAATTATTCACTAGCATTGCTTATATAAGCAAGGTATTATAAAGGCTTCCAGATGGAAGCCTTTATTTTTTTAAGCTCTCTCCCTATTTTAACATCTAGCACTCATAAATCTTAGGGTAAAGTTAATTACAGTATATAGATGTTAAATAACATTCACTCGGTAATCCAAAGATTCTTACCTGGCGTAAAACCATTCAAACCATTGTTAAACTTGAATGAATCCAGATATGAATATAACGACCAATCCATCAAGAGAAATCCCCACAACTGCATCTTATAATAAAGAACATAACCCGCAGAGCTCTTTACAAAAAGACTCAAAAAACCCTTGGGGAGTATTTGTACTTCTCGCTACCTTTCTGCTTCTAGCCGTCTCAGCATATATCGCATATATGCTTCGTTATGATTTTTCACAATTAGACTTTGAGCGTAAGAGCTCGATATTTGGTTATGGCTTTATGACCTTTGCTTCTACCCTACTCGTTTTTAAAAGTAGCTTCTTTATCTATACCCTATATCACTATTTTAAATACAAACCTGTAGCATCAGTAAGTGATCAAGAGTTACCCACTTGTACAGTTATTGTCCCTGCATACAACGAAGGAAAACAAGTATATGCAACCCTCAAAAGTCTTGCAGCTAGTGATTACCCTATGCACAAACTAGAACTACTGTCTATAGATGATGGTAGTCAAGACGACACTTGGTACTGGATGCAAAAAGCAAAAAAAGAGCTAGGTGATCGAGTTTCCATCTGTCAGCAACCTAAAAATATGGGGAAACGTCACGCCTTATATAGAGGCTTTAATGAAGGAAAAGGTGACATCTTCATCACAGTAGACAGTGACTCTATAGTAGATGCAAATACCTTAAGACTATTAGTAAGTCCCTTTATAGGTAATAAAAAATGTGGAGCTGTAGCAGGAAATATACGCGTGCTCAATAAAGAAAGAGCCCTATTACCAAAAATGCTAGATGTGAGCTTCACCCTTAGTTTTGAGTTTGTGAGAAGCGCAGAGAGTAACGTAAATGCAGTACTATGTACACCAGGTGCACTAGCAGCATACAGAAGAGATGCAGTATTTGCTTGCCTAGATGAATGGATTGATCAAAAGTTTATGGGCAAATCTTCAGATATAGGAGAAGACAGAGCGCTTACTAATATGATCTTAAAACAAGGACTGCACGTGCTTTTCCAAAAAAATGCATATGCTTATACTAACGTTCCAGAAAAGTACAAAGGCCTTTACAAAATGTATATAAGATGGGGACGTAGCAACGTTAGAGAAAACCTAGCTATGGCAAAATATGTGTTTACAAACTTTAGAAAAGAGTCTAAAGTAGGCGCAAGACTGTTATTTGTAAATCAGTTTTTAACTATTTTAATGAGTTACCCATTTCTCATATTTATGCTCCTATTTGTAGCAACACATCCCATTTTATTTTTGACATCAACTCTTGTAAGCATTTTAATTGTCACCACTTTTCCGGCTTTATTTTATGCAAGAAAGTATACTCCATCTGAGTCATTCTGGGCATATACTTACAGTCTTGTCTATACCTTTGGTTTATTTTGGATAACTCCATATGCCATTGCCACCGCAGGTAAAAGCGGCTGGTTAACACGTAGTTTACCACAAGCAGCATAAGTAAGATGTATTAATATAAAAGCCCTCATTATTAATAATGAGGGCTTTTTATTTTTAAAGATAATTACGCTTTCGCGAAAGCGTAACTCAAACCAATAATTGAAACAACTCGGGTTTATCATTAAGATATTCACCAAAGAACTTACGCTTATGCATTCTCTCTACTAGAGGTTCCAGATCTTCTGGAGATTTTATCTCAATACCCACAATAGCTGGGCCTTGCTCCCTACTGGTCTTTTTTGAATATTCAAAATAAGTGATATCGTCTGTATTACCGAGTACATCTGCCACAAACTCTTTAAGTGCACCCGCTCGCTGCGGGAATTTAATAATAAAGTAGTGCTTTAACCCTTGATATAAGAGTGCTCGTTCTTTAATCTCTGGAGTTCTGGTAATGTCATTATTACTACCACTTACTACACAGGCTATATTCTTACCACGTATCTCCTCTTTAAATTGATCTAAAACCGCAAGGGTAAGTGCTCCTGCAGGTTCTACTACAATGGCATCTCTATTGTACAGATCTAGTATAGTCTGGCATATTTTACCCTCTGGCACGCTCACAACTTGATCTACTAGCTGCTGGACGATACTAAAGTTGCGCTCCCCTACTCGTTGTACAGCGGCACCATCTACAAACTTGTCTATCTCTGTTAAGGTGGTATTCTCTTTTTGTAAAAGAGAGTTCATCATAGCAGGCGCTCCTCCAGGCTCTACGCCTATAATTTTTGTTTTGGGAGAAAGATGATGAAACACACTAGATAATCCCGCGATAAGGCCACCGCCACCTACTGGTACAAATACATAATCCAAAGGCTTTTCTGACTGAGTTACCATCTCAAGCCCTACAGTTGCCTGTCCTTCTATAATTTTTTCATCATCAAAGGGGTGTACAAAGGTTTTGTGTTGCGATATGCAAGCTTCACTTGCTTTTGCATAAGCATCGTCAAAGGTGTCACCGGTGAGTACAACCTCAACCCAAGTGTCACCAAACATTTGTACCTGCTCTACCTTTTGTTTTGGAGTAGTTGCAGGCATATAGATGGCCCCTTTTATATGAAGTTTTGCACAACTAAGGGCTACACCCTGTGCGTGGTTACCAGCGCTTGCACAAACAATACCCGATTGCTTCTGCTCATCTGTAAGCGTACTTATTTTATTAAAAGCACCGCGTATTTTATAGCTACGTACCTGCTGTAAGTCCTCACGCTTTAAAAACACCTCAGCATCATACTTTTTTGAGTATGTAAAACTGCGCATAAACGGTGTCTTTGAGACCACTTTGCGCACCCTGTTTGCCGCATCTGTTACAGATTTGAGTGTGGGTATGTATGTTTTGAGCGTTTCTTTCATAAGTATCCACCGCGAGGTGGCAATAAGTACTAGTTTAGAACAGCTTCTTGCTCTTCGGTTTTTACCTTTTTCATTGCAACCATTGCTTTACGTAGGGTTGCTCCTATTTCTTCTACAGGGTGGTTACGTATGGCATCATTTACAGCAATGAGCTCTTGATTATCTACTCCCTTATCGTGAGTAAAAGAGGTACCTATAATATCTGTATCTACCGTTTTCATAAAGTCTGTAAGGAGCGGTTTACAGGCGTGATCAAAAAGATAACAACCATACTCTGCCGTGTCAGAAATAATACGATTCATCTCAAAAAGCTTCTTTCTTGCGATGGTATTTGCAATAAGTGGTGTCTCGTGTAGTGACTCATAATAAGCACTTTCTTCTATAATACCTGCAGCTGTCATCGTTTCAAACGCTAGCTCTACACCAGCCTTTACCATTGCTACCATAAGCACACCGTGGTCAAAATACTCTTGCTCACTTATCTCTTGTGATGTGATTTCTTGTTTTTCAAAGTTGGTCTCACCAGTTGCTGCTCTCCAGGTGTGAAGATTTTTATCATCTGCAGCCCAGTCTTCCATCATAGTTTTTGAGAAGTGACCAGAGATAATATCATCCATATGCTTCTCAAAAAGCGGTCTCATTATATCCTTAAGCTCTTCTGAGAGGTTATATGCTTTAATCTTAGACGGGTTATCTAGACGATCCATCATATTTGTGATACCACCGTGCTTAAGTGCTTCTGTAATAGTCTCCCATCCATACTGTATGAGTTTGCCTGCATATGCCGGGTCTATACCCTTCTCTACCATTTTATCAAAACAGAGTATCGATCCCGTTTGTAACACACCACATAAGATGGTTTGCTCGCCCATAAGGTCAGACTTTACCTCTGCCACAAAAGAAGATTCTAGTACTCCTGCTCTGTGACCACCTGTAGCCGCTGCATATGCTTTAGCTTGAGCAAGCCCCTTTCCTTCTGGATCATTATCTGGGTGTACTGCGATGAGTGTAGGTACGCCAAAACCTCTTTTATATTCCTCACGTACCTCAGACCCTGGACACTTAGGAGCTACCATAATTACTGTAAGGTCATCACGTACCTGCATCCCTTCTTCTACAATATTAAAACCGTGCGAGTAAGCAAGTGTTGCTCCTTGCTTCATAAGCGGCATAACTGCTTTTACTACGGCTGTATGTTGCTTGTCTGGAGTAAGGTTTAAAACTAGATCTGCCGTAGGGATTAATTCTTCATAAGTTCCTACCGAAAAACCATTTGAGGTTGCATTTTTATAAGACTGGCGCTTTTCTGTAATTGCTCCTTCTCTTAATGCATAAGAAATATCACAGCCGCTATCTCTCATATTGAGACCTTGGTTAAGTCCTTGTGCACCGCACCCTACAATCACGATTTTCTTATCTGCAATGGCAGCAATACCATCTTCAAACTCACTGGCATCCATAAAGCGGCATTTTCCCAGTTGTGATAATTGATCCCTTAGTGGTAATGTGTTAAAATAATTTTTCATTGTAATTACATTGCGGAGAATTCTTTTTTTGCTTTCGCGAAAGCGGTCTTACCCTCCTAGGTTGTTGGATTAGTTCTTTTATATTAGTTATCTAAGCTTGGGATTTGCCAAAGGCGACCTCATTACTCTCTTCTATACGTTGTAATAATGTAGAAATAGGCATCTCTGTTTTTGTGACTGCTATTCTACCAGAGCGTGTAAATTGCATTATCCCAAAAGGTTTAAGCTCTCTATGTACAAGCTCAATCTCTGAGCGTCTTCCTGCTTTTTCAAGCACAAAGAAGTCCTTATTTACAGTCACGATACGCGCCTGACTTTCTTTTATAATATTTTGAATTTGAGGCTCTTCAAAAAGTAAATTTGACTTGATTTTAAATAGCGCACTCTCTGTAAAGATGGTTTCCTCATCTGTGTGATAAAATGCCTTTATCACCTCAACTTGACGTTCTATCTGTCCTTGTATTTTTGCCATTTGCTCTTCTGTGACATTTACTACGATGATAAATTTAAACACATCATCTATCTCACTTTCTGAGGCAGAAAGGCTTTCTATATTAATCTTACGACGCTGAAATATAGCCGAAATACGGTTTAATAACCCAATATTATTTTCGGTATATATGTTTACGGTAAATGTTTTTACTTCACTCATAGGTAACCTGTTTATGTATACTTTGTACTGCTGTATATACTGGTTATTATTCTAATCTTATATCTGATACAGATGCTCCTGTAGGTATCATAGGGAAAACGTTATCTTCCTTCTCTACCATTACTTCTAAGAAGAAACTGTCCTTTGAAGCAATCATCTTCTCTACAGCTGGCCCTAGTTCTTCTCTAGTACTTACCTTCTGGTTATCTATATCATAAGCTTCTGCTATTTTACAGAAGTTAGGATTTTTCATAGTGGTGCTTGCGTATCGCTTATCAAAAAATAGCTGTTGCCACTGGCGCACCATTCCTAAAAATTCGTTGTTAAGCACAACTATCTTAACCGGCACCTCTGCTTGAAAGATGACACCTAGCTCTTGTATAGTCATCTGGTAACCACCGTCACCTATAATGGCCACCACTTCTCGCTCTGGTGCTCCCATTTTTGCCCCTATGGCTGCTGGTAATGCAAATCCCATTGTACCTAGCCCTCCAGAAGTGATATTACTCTTAGACTTTTTAAAGTCTGCATAGCGTATACCTACCATCTGGTGCTGTCCTACGTCTGTTACGATAATGGCTTCACCATTAGTTTGTTTATTAATAAGGTTTACAACCTCACCCATTGTGAGGCCTTCCTTAGTAGGTAAAATGTCATTCTTTATGACCTTCTCATACTCGATAGCATAGAGATCTTTAAATTTTTGGTGCCACGCCTTATGCCTCTTTTGTTCTATATGAGGTAAGATTTTTGCCAGTGTCTCTTTTGAGTTACCTAGTACTGCAATATCTGCCTTTACATTTTTATTTACCTCTGCCGGGTCGATCTCAAAGTGTATGACCTTAGCTTGCTTTGCATAGGTCTCGAGATTACCTGTAACACGGTCATCAAAACGCATCCCAATAGCAATAAGAACATCACAATCATTTGTCAACACATTAGGTGCATAATTACCGTGCATACCTACCATACCTACGTTAAGAGGATGCTCTGTAGGGATTGCAGAGACACCTAAAATGGTCCAAGCAGCTGGTATCCCTGATTTCTCAACAAAGGCTTTAAACTCATTTTCGGCTTCACCTAGTATCACACCTTGCCCCCATACTATCATTGGTTTTTTGGCCTCATTTATAACTTTGGCAGCTTGAGCGATTTCTGTGTCATTTACTGCTGGTGTGGGTGTATAGCTGCGTATGTAGTCACATTTCGCGTAAGCAAAATCAAACTCTGCAAACTGTGCATCTTTTGTAATATCAATAAGTACGGGTCCTGGTCTTCCAGATCTCGCTATATAAAATGCCTTTGCAAGTACCTCTGGTATCTCCTCTGCCCTGGTTATTTGATGATTCCACTTTGTGACTGGTGTAGAGATACCTATGATATCTGTCTCTTGAAAAGCATCGCTACCCAGTAAGTGAGACCCTACTTGACCTGTGATACAAACCATAGGTGTACTGTCTATCTGAGCATCTGCAATACCCGTAATCAAGTTAGTCGCTCCAGGACCAGAAGTGGCAATGGCTACTCCTACTTTACCCGTGGCACGGGCAAACCCCTGTGCAGCGTGTGTCGCTCCTTGCTCGTGTCTAGTAAGGACGTGCTTGATTTTATCTTGATGCTTGTGTAGCTCATCATAAAATGGCATTATAGCACCGCCAGGATACCCATAAATAAGGTCTGCTCCCTCTGCTACAAGACAGTGTATCAATGCCTCACTACCGCTCATTGTGGTAGTTGTAGTGTCTGATGTATTTTGTGTCTTCACGTCCATAGGTTGTACGCTTTAAATGTTATTTCTATTCTATCACGCTTGCTAGGCGTCTGTTTATTGTGCTTGTGTTGTGCTAGAACTCGTCTGTCACGCATCCCTCACTCGCAGATGAGACCATACGAGCATATTTATAAAGTGAGCCACGTTTTACTTTAAGCTCTGGAGCTACCCAGTTCTTTTTACGTGCTTCTAGTTCGCTCTCACTTATCTCAACATTAATTGTGTTCGTCTCGGCGTTAATCACGATGGTATCTCCATTTTCTATAAGCGCAATACCGCCTCCTACTTGTGCTTCTGGCGTGATGTGACCTACCACAAAACCGTGTGTCCCTCCAGAAAAACGACCATCTGTAATAAGTGCTACATCTTTACCTAAACCTGCACCCATTATAGCCGCTGTAGGTTTAAGCATTTCTGGCATACCCGGTCCTCCTTGTGGCCCTTCATAACGTATAACGACAACATCACCCTTTTTCACCTCTCCAGCACCTATACCTGCATTTGCAGCATACTCACCGTTATAAACTCTTGCGCTTCCGCGAAAGTGTAATCCCTCTTTACCGGTAATTTTTGCCACAGATCCTTCACTTGCAATATTTCCATAAAGAATACGGATATGTCCCGTCTCTTTAATAGGATTCTCAACCGAATGAATAACATCTTGATGTGCCTGAAGGTGGTCTACAACTGCTAGATTCTCTGCAATGGTTTTACCAGTTACGGTCATACAGTCACCGTGCAACATACCCTGCTCCAGCATATATTTTAATACGCCCGGCACTCCTCCTACATTATGTAAATCTTCCATAAGGTATTTTCCTGACGGTTTAAGATCTGCTAGAAATGGTGTGGTGTCGCTTATTTTTTGGAAATCTTCTAGTGTAAATGATACTTGTGCAGCCTTTGCTATAGCGAGAAAGTGCAGCACAGCATTAGTAGATCCTCCTAGTACTGTTACAAGTCTCACCGCATTCTCTAGTGACTTGCGAGTAACAATGTCTGAGGGTTTTATGTCTTTTTCTATTAGGTTTCTTAAAGCAGCCCCTACTCTAGCACACTCCGCAGTTTTATTAGGTGACACTGCAGGGTTAGAACTTGTATAAGGCAAGCTCATCCCTAATGCCTCAATCGCGCTAGCCATCGTGTTTGCAGTATACATACCTCCACAAGCACCAGCACCCGGACAGGCTTTTTTTACCACCGTTTTAAACTCTTGCTCTGTAATACTACCAGCTACTTTTTCTCCCCAAGCTTCAAAAGCAGACACTACATCTAGCTTTTTATCTTCGTGACATCCTGGTGCTATAGTTCCTCCATAGACGAGTATAGATGGTCTATCTAGCCTAAGCTGTGCCATAAGAGCACCTGGCATATTTTTATCACAACCTACCACTGTAACCAGTGCATCATAAGACATAGCTTGTACTACAGTCTCCATTGAGTCTGCAATAATATCTCTACTAGGTAGTGAGTACCGCATACCAGGAGTACCCATTGAGATACCGTCACTTACTCCTATGGTATTATAAATAAGACCTACCAGATCAGAAGTTTGTACTCCCTTTTTAACATCTAGTGCAAGGTTATTTAAGTGCATATTACAAGGATTACCCTCATAACCTGTACTGGCAATACCTACAAGTGGTTTTTTAAAATCTTCATCTGTAAGTCCTATAGCGTGCAACATTGCCTGAGCAGCTGGCTGCGTAGGATCTTGAGTTACCGCTTTACTATATTTGTTAAGTTCTTTCAATGGTTTGTGGTTTTGACTGGTTAAAATTATTACTCTCTTGCGGCACCTACAGACTCAGTATAAACTACACCCGACAACCAACGTGCACTTAAAACATTTAAAATGCTGTAAATCAGTTTTTTAAATCAATTTAAAATGGAATCCTACCCTAATTCTAGTCTTAGCATTTTTATCATAACGCTAATTATCACAGTATAAACTGTGAGATTTTAAATATTTCATAATCTGAGTTATGTGCTGTGATCTTATTTATCAGGTACCATAAAAATTCCTAAAACTTTGTCAATGAAGAAGAGATGCCGTAAAAACAGCTTATTTTTATAGAAAACACACATATTTTGAAAATTCCATCCATTCTTGAAAATCAGCGTGCCTTCTTTGCGACGGGTCAAACTAAGGATATCGCATATAGGAAAGCTGCTTTAGTACGCTTTCGCGAAAGCATAAAAAATCACGAGCAAGATATCATAGATGTACTGGCAGCCGATTTTAAAAAACCAGCATTTGAAACAGTTGCTACAGAAATAAGTGTTGTCATTAAAGAAATAAATCTAGCCATAAAGGAAATCTGGAAATGGCAGATGCCAAAAAAAGTAAAGGCTTCTTTACTTAATTTTCCCTCTAGTGCCGCCGTACATTATGAGCCCTATGGTACTGCATTAATCATTGCCCCTTGGAACTATCCCTTTCAACTTGCCGTAGGACCTATGATAGGCGCTATTGCTGCAGGAAATACAGTGGTCTTAAAACCTAGCGAACTTACACCTAATACGGCAAATCTCTTAGAAAAAATAATTACCGAAGTGTTTGACCCGGCTTATGTAAACATTGTACAAGGTGATAAAGAGGTAGCCCAAGAACTTCTTAAACAACGCTGGGATTACATATTCTTTACTGGTAGTGTACCCGTAGGAAAAATAATTTACAAAGCAGCCGCAGAATATCTTACACCAGTTACCCTAGAACTAGGTGGTAAAAGTCCTTGTGTGGTAGACGAGACAGCGCGTATACAACAAACTGCAAGACGCATTGTATGGGGTAAATTTGTAAATGCAGGACAAACCTGTATTGCTCCAGATTATATACTGGTGCACTCCTCTGTTAAAGATGCTTTGCTCAAAGCTATAGATATAGAAATTACTAAGGCTTATGGAGCAGATCCAAAAATTTCGAAAGATTTTGCTCGCATAATCAATGAGAAAAATTTTGATAGACTCTCTGAGATGCTTGAGAGTGCAACTATTTATAAAGGTGGACAAACAGATAAAAATGACCTATATATTGCTCCTACCGTACTTAATGATGTATCTGTAAAAGATACTGTAATGCAAGATGAAATCTTTGGTCCCATACTGCCAGTGCTTACTTATGATAGAAAGGAAGAAATCTCACTAGTCATCAATGCTATGGAAAAACCACTGAGTGCGTATGTTTTTTCGCGAAAGCGTTCTTTTAAAAATTGGTTCAACACAACTTTTTCTTATGGTGGTGGTGCTATTAACGATACACTTATTCATTTTATAAATGATAAGCTCGCCTTTGGGGGTGTGGGACATTCTGGTATAGGTAGCTATCACGGCGAGAAGAGTTTTTACACTTTTAGTCACGCTAAGTCTGTGGTAAAAAGAGGCACCTGGCTCGATGTACCTGTAAGATATGCTCCTTACAAAGGCAAAATAAGTGTACTCAAAAAATTTATGAAATGGCTATAACACCCTGTTAATCAAATTTTTAAAAAGGGGCATTTACCCCTACATTAAAATCTACACACCCTTTATCTTTACGTAAGTTTAATTCCCCCCTGTATAAGTAGATTATTATGGGTAGACCATCAAAAACCGAACGTTTAAAGAGTGCACGACCGTTTATTATGCCATCAACATTAACCTTTTGCAAACTAAATTTACAAAAGTTGTATGCACGTAGTAGACGCCTACAACTTACTCACTGGAATGAAGACCAAGATTATGCAGATTATATTAATAATCTATGGCTTACAATGCTTAAACACGATGCGCTAAAAGAGGAAGCTATAAAACTAGAAGAGATGCTAGGTACTGGTGATGCAGTACAAATATTAAGTGATATCGTTATGGAACATCGTCAATCAAGTAACGGACAATAAAATACCATCTCCTTGCTGCATTTGCGCAAGGATATTAATACTAGTTTGTGCTATCTGAAGGATACGAGGATATCCCCCCGTAGTCTGGCAATCGCGCATAAGTATAATTATTTTACCTGAAGGTGTAAGCTGCACGGTACCAGGAATAACTGGGCTAGTGGCTATACTTTTAAGTTTATTATCAAATGGCTCTTGGAGCTGTACCGCCATTCTATTCCATAGTTTTGAAATAGTAAAAGGCACTGCCAGAAGTTGTTGTTCACTATGAGTCAGCAACCTATACTCTGGCCCCCTAAAAGCTTGAATAGTGTGAACCCTACCCGCACTCAAGTATGCTGATTTATATTTTATATGAGCCCCTTTACTATCACCGTAGGTAGAAATACCGAGTGACAATGTTGCCCCATTTCTAATTTGATTATCAGGAGTTATAGGTGTATACCAACTCTTACTGTTTAAAACTGTTGCAGTTTCTAGACCACCGCCAAAGGCTATATAACATCTAGTTCCCCGGCTAATTTTTGAGGTGTAGAGAATCTGCGAGGCTTTTGCAAGAGTTGGTACACCTATTTTTACTGGTGTCCCGTCTAGAGTAACATCCATATGTGCTCCTGCTATCACAAAATAGGTAGGGTGATTAAACCTAATCTTAGGCCCTACTAGTGTACATTCTAGCATTGCTGCATTAGGGTGATTATTGAGAAGTCTATTTGCTTGAGTATATGAGAGTCTATCCATCGCACCGCTTTCTGGTACACCTGTAGCTGCATATCCATAACGACCACCATCCTGCACCGTTGTAAAAAAACCTTTATCTAATATTTGAATACTCTTACTCATCCTTATCGCTTAACAAGTTATACGCCTCTAGAGTAATAGAAGTAAATTGGATTTTATCTCCAGCTTTTATAAGCGCAGGTGATGTTTTACTTATATCAAATAGGTGTAGAGGAGTTTTACCTATGACGTGCCAGCCACCTGGGCTTTGTTGTGGGTAAATACCCGTTTGAGTACCCCCTATAGCTACGCTTCCAGATGCTACGTGTTGTGAAGGAGTTTCCTTTCTATTTAAAAATAACCTGCTATTTAAGCCTTCTAAATAAGGGAAGCCTGGCAAAAAACCGACAAAATGTACTGGATAAACTGGCGCAGTATGTAGGTTTATAATACTCTTTATATCAAGCCCCACCTTACTAGCATAGTCCTCAAGATCTGGAGCAATTTCTGGATGATAGCAAACTGGAATTTTATGAATTATCTCGTTAGCTTCTATTGATTCTTTAGAGGAGTTAAGAATTTTATGAATGCGAGTCTCAATACCTTCATAATTAAAATGCACTGGATTTATAGACTTTACAAGTATCTCGTTATAGGTGGTCACCACCTCAACGTTAGTGAGCACCTGTAATTGCGCTTTCTTAGCTAGTAGCCATTCTAATAACTCGTGAGACGCTTTACTGTCTACCTGTATGAGTATCGCAAATTCTCCTAGCCGTGTTATAGCATATTGATAGGTATTCATTATATGATTTGTATTCCTTTTTTGGTCAACTTAGTATGTAAATTGCGTACTATTTCCAAAGCATTTTCTGTATCCCCGTGCACGCATATCGTGTCTATTTTAAAAGAGAGATTTTTACCATCTCGAGTGGTGAGTATTTCATCCTTGACCATAGACAAGACGTGCGTAAGAACTTGCTTAGTATCGTGCAATACACTCCCGTACTCGCTGCGTGAGACTAAGCTATAATCTGAATTATATGCTCTATCTGCAAACCCTTCTACAATGGTTTTTAAACGGGGCCTTGCAAGTCTAGCAATAAGAGATCCGTATGGCACGTAAAGTGCAAGGTTTTTATCTATACTGTGCACGGTCTCAATAACTATCATCGCTGTCTCCTCGTCTCTAGCTGCTTTGTTATATAATGCACCGTGAGGCTTAATGTGGTGTAATGGTAAGCCACTTTCTTCGGCGAGGTTTTTAAGTGTTGTTATTTGATTTCTTAAGGACTCTTGGAGTGTTTTTTTAGAAATATCCATAGGTAATCTCCCAAAATTCTCTTTATCAGGATAGCTAGGGTGAGCACCTATTTTTACGTTATACGCTTTCGCGAAAGCGAGAACCTCACGCATCGTTTTTTCATCACCCGCGTGACCGCCGCAGGCTATGTTACAAGAACTTATAAGAGGCATTAATAAGGCTTCATTACCAATACCTTCTCCCACATCACTATTAATATCTATGGAAATCATAATACCCCAAAAACTTTAAGAATCGTGCGGGCGCCAAGAATAAACACCACACACCAAATTACAATCGAAATGATGTTTTGTACTGTTGTATTGGTATGACTTCCTAGTACCGCTCTCTTATTGATTACCCAAATTAAATAACCAGCTATAATAGGTAATAAGACTCCATTTGCGACTTGAGCAAACTGTATAATCTCTACTGGACTATAGCCTACAGAAGAAAACACAATACCTAATATGAGTATGGTTAACCATACTAATCTAAACTTAGTTGCTTTTAAGTTTGGTTTCCACCCCAAACAACCTTGAACTACATATGCGGCTGCCAGTGGTGCTGTTATTGCAGATGTTAGACCAGCAGCTCCTAGCCCTAGACCAATAAAATATCTAGCATAATCTCCAAAAAGTGGCTCTAAACTTCTAGCTAGATCTGCAGCATTTTTTACTTCACCACTTTGTATAGCTGCAGCACAAACTATAATAGCCATACTCACTAAACCCCCTAAAATTACAGCAACAACAGTATCTCTGCGCGCGGCAGGTATATCTTCTTTACCACTCCACTTTTCTGATACTAAAGATGCGTGTAAAAATAAATTATAAGGTACTACTGTGGTACCTATAAGTGCTACAATAGTAAGTAAACTATCATCTGGAAAAGATGGTATAAAACTTCCCTTTATAAGCGCTAGTATATCTGGCTTGGTCATTACAGCTGTGATTAAAAAAGCTAGACTCATAATAATCACAAGCGCTACAAGTATTTTCTCAAGAACCTTATAATTTCCTATAAATAAGATAATTGCAGCTAGAACCCCCAGAGATATGCTCCACGCGTTAAGTGTGATACCACCTATTTTAAAAAGCCCAGAAAGACCTAGAGCTTCTATACCTAAAACTCCACCACTAAGGTTACCAGCTTCATAAGCAGCATTACCTAATGCTATGGCAGATAACATTAAACCTATTGCAAAGATTCTAAAAAACTTATTTGATATGGTCTCTCGTATAACTCCAGCAAGACCCTTACCAGTTACAAGACCTATACGTGCTGCCATTTCTTGTAACACAATGGTCGCTATAATAGAGAGCACCATTGCCCATAATAGTGTAAAACCATAAGTGGCACCCGTAATTGTACAAACGGTTACTGTACCAGGGCCTATAAAAGCGGCAGCAACTAAAACTCCCGGCCCAGAGATTGTTCTTTTTTTGTAGTTCATTAAAAGCAGTATATCAAATTAACTAGAATACTGCGTTAAGATAATGAACTATGGTAGTTTATTTTTGAAATGAACACTAAATATCGCCCCTTCATCCTTTTTACTATCTACAGAAATCTGGTCACCCATATCTTCTATTTGATTCTTTGTCATAAAAAGTCCTAAGCCTTGAGCGTCCTCATTGTGATGAAACGTCTTGTACATCCCGAAGAGTTTATCTCCATACTTATCTAGGTCTATACCCACACCATTATCCATTACAGATAATGTCATATCACTAGCCGATGTGATTTCTGCATTTATAAATATTTTAGATAGACGTGTTGAGTCACTATATTTTATGGCATTAGAAATTAAATTAAACAAGATGCTTTCAAGATAGGCGGCATTATAGTTAATCTGTATGTCTTTAGGGATATTGTTAAGAACAATTACATCCTTTTCTTTAATCTGTGTTTCTAAATTACTCAGCGCATTTTCTACATAATCGTGCAAGAAGATAAGTTTTGGTGTTTCTGCAAGGTTTTTATTAGAAGTCGCTATTTCATTAAGATTACTAATGGTAGTACTCAATCCAGCCGATACATTATTGAGATAGTTAGACAGCTCATTTTTTTCTTCTTGAGACTCTGCCATATCAATAAGCTGTAAGATATTTTTTAAATTTCCGGCGTGTGTAATAAGATTATGAGAAACTATAAGAGCAAAGTTTTTAAGCCTACTATTATGATTTTCTATAAGTTTATTTTTTTCTAAAATGAGTTGTTCTCGGTTTTTTGACTCTGTGATATCTGTATGAGTACCTATAACTCGTAATGGGTTACCTGCCGCATCCCACTTAACGACCTTACCTCTATCTTGTATCCACTTATAACTACCACTGGCTGTAAAAATTCTATGTTCATTAAAGTAATATGGTATCTCTCCGCTAAAATGATCTTCTATATCTTTAAAGTAATCATCTTTATCATCAGGGTGAACTTGATTAGTCCAAGTATCTTCGTGTGGATCTATATCACCACGTTCCTTCTCTAGTAGACTTAATGACTTATCTGAGTAAAAAACGGTTCCATTCTCAATATCCCAATCCCATAAACCTAAGTCTGACCCTTTAATAGCAAACTCATAACGCTCTTTCATTATAGCATACTCCTCCTCTGTAGCCTTTACATCTGTAATGTCAGAAACGTGACCTATCCAGTTTGTACTAAACTCAGAAGAGCGCTCAGGCGTTGCAAGTATTTTTATCCAACCACTTCTACCTGACTCTAGTGTATACCTGCACTCTAGCTTGAGTGGCGTTAAGTCTTCAAAAGATTTTTTGCCCTTTGTGACTAACAGTTTTTGATCTTCTGGATGAATACTCACATAAGCAGATCTGCCATCTTTCAAAAGATCAGAAACGTTTAAGTCATAAAGCTCCATAGCGTTATGACTTACATAAGGAAAATTAAATTCCTTAGTATTATGATTAAATTTTAAATCAAAAAAGAATCCTTCTAGATGATTCAAATATTTTTCTAAACTTTGCTGAGACTTTTGAGGACGCTCATCAAGGTTTTTAGGGTTTACTCTTTGGAACATAGGATTGTGCTTTAGATCAAAGTACAGCTTATACCAACAGGGCATAATCTATATAAGTTGAAAATCATACAAATAGCTTAAAACATCGACAAAAGTACCGATTTTATCGATAAAACGCAATATTTAAACTTTTTATTGTATGTTAAAACTACCCCAGCCAGCCATCTCTATCTAAACTTCTATACTGTATTGCTTCAGATATATGTGTACCAGTTACGACTTCTGAAGCTTCGAGATCTGCAATAGTTCTTGCAACTTTTAAAATACGATCATATGCTCTTGCAGAAAGATTTAATCGCTCCATCGCCGTTTTAAGTAAATCTTTAGATGCGTCATCTAGCGCACAATATTTACGTATTTGCTTCACATTCATCTGCGCGTTGTAGTTTGTTTTCTCGCTTTCGCGAAAGCGGTCTACCTGCAACTCTCTCGCAGCTGTCACACGTTTACGTATATCTGCACTAGACTCTGCCTTAGTCTCATCACTCAGTTTTTCAAAAGGAACTGGTGTCACTTCAATATGAATGTCAATACGGTCTAATAATGGTCCAGATATTTTACTCAAATATCGTTGCATCTCTGCAGGGCTACTTGTTACAGGTGCATCTGGATCATTAAAATAACCTCCTGGACTAGGATTCATACTTGCCACAAGCATAAAACTAGATGGATAAGTAACTGTAAATCGTGCTCTAGAAATAGTTACCTCTCGATCTTCTAACGGCTGTCTCATCACTTCAAGAACAGACCTTTTAAACTCTGGTAATTCATCCAAAAATAAAACACCATTATGAGAAAGCGATATCTCACCAGGCTGAGGGTAAGCCCCACCTCCCACTAACGCAACATCTGATATAGTATGATGCGGACTTCTAAAGGGTCGCTCGCTCATTAAACCTTGATTATCTTTTACCCTACCTACTACCGAATGTATTTTTGTAGTCTCTAGCGCTTCACGCAATGACATAGGTGGTAAAATACTGGGTAATCGCTTACTCAACATTGTTTTACCAGACCCTGGAGGGCCTATAAGAATAATATTATGACCGCCAGCGGCAGCTATTTCCATACAACGTTTTATAGACTCCTGGCCTTTTACATCTGCAAAGTCAAATTCTGGATGCTCTAGACTTTTATAAAACTCAGCTCGAGTATCTATTACGGTTGCTTCAAGGGGTACATCTTTATCAAAAAATTGTATCACTTCACTTATATTCTCTACACCATATACCTCAAGACCATCTACTATAGCTGCTTCTTTTGCATTTTGTGCTGGTAGTATAAAACCTTTAAAGCCTTCTTCACGGGCTTTTATTGCAATAGGTAATGCTCCTTTTATAGGTTGCAAGCCACCATCTAGTGAGAGCTCTCCCATTATCACATACTTAGCTACTTCATCACCCTTTATTTGCTCTGTAGCAATGAGAATGCCTATTGCGAGTGATAAATCATAAGCAGATCCTTCCTTGCGGAGGTCTGCCGGTGACATATTAAGAATAAGTTTTTTACCTGGTATTTTATAGCCGTTATTTTGAAGTGCTGCGGCAATACGATAGCTACTTTCTTTTATAGCATTATCCGGAAGTCCTACTAGATGGTATCCTACACCTTTATCTACATTTACCTCGATTGTAATAGTTGTAGCATCCACACCAAAAACGGCGCTTCCATAAACTTTTGTGAGCATTAGCTTATAATTTGCTTAAATATAGGAAAGTAGATTGAAAGCTTAAAGCACTATTTCATCATCACCATAATAACATTTGTTACAATACATAGGAGTAAAAGGAACTGGCGTCACTTCAATATGAATATCAATACGGTCTAATAATGGTCCAGATATTTTACTCAAATATCGTTGCATCTCTGCAGGGCTAATTGTTACAGGTGCGTCTGGATCATTAAAATAACCTCCTGGACTAGGATTCATACTTGCCACAAGCATTAAACTAGATGGATAAGTAACTGTAAATCGTGCTCTAGAAATACTTACCTCTCGATCTTCTAAGGGCTGTCTCATCACCTCAAGTACAGACCTTTTAAACTCTGGTAATTCATCCAAAATAAAACATCATTATGAGAAAGCGATATCTCACCAGGCTGTGGGTAAGCCCCACCCCCACTAACGCAACATCTGATATCGTATGATGCGGTCTGCAGTAAAAATACTGTAGCATCATTTACAGGTATTGCTCCCATTTTTTTTGAGTTAGCAACAATAATGTCATATTACCTGATTGATATGTTACTATAGTTGCAAAAAAACATACTTTTGGTTTATGGAGCCTACAATAATTCTTGTTTGTTGTTTGATAGTATTTATAATTGCTATTATATATGGCGTTATAGAGAATGAAAAGCAAAGAAAACTATGCAAGGAATACATAAAAAATAATACAAACATAATTAACTCGCCTAGCGTATTAAAGAATGCATTTGATAGTATAGGCAAACAATTACCTCCTTGTCAGAAATGTAATTGCAGAAATATGCAAGTTTGGGATTTCACCTCAACTTTATTAATAATTAGGTGTGTAGACTGTAAGAAAAAAATTGACCTCACAAAAAAAATCAATATCGAGGACTTAAATACAATCGCACAAATTAAGGACTACTTACTCATTCCATTTCTAAGTAAAGTTGGGATAACTTTAAATGATAAGTCTTGGGCAGGCCTTAAAGCTTTTCTCATATATGATTTTTTTTCATTAAGGTTGAATGCACCATACCACAGAGCTATTACATTTAAAGCAGAGGGACAAGATAACATAAATACTAGTGATATAGTAGAAAAACGTAGTAGGTATATATCACAATCTGTTAAAGATAAAGTTTGGAATAGAGATAATGGAAAATGTGTAGAGTGTGGTTCAAATTTACTTTTAGAGTTTGATCATATCATACCTTTTGCTAAAGGTGGCAGTAATACTTATCGTAATATTCAATTGTTATGCGAACCTTGTAATAGACTGAAATCTGCTAAAATTGGCTAATAGCGAAACCTTTATTTACGAGGTTTTAACTATACCTGCAATCTAAATCACAAACCAACCACCATATTTAACGATTACACCTGTTAAAATCATATATAGGGGCAAACACCCCTACTGTAAAAACTAATGGCATATTAACTTTACTATCAAATAAAACTACGATTTGTTATGGTAAGTTTTAAAAGTTTTGAATTTCATTTGTTTTAAGATTAAAGTCGCAATGAAGATTTGAGCTTACAAATTTAGGGGTGAAAGGCATCCTTGCTTTGCAAGGGTGTTTTTCTTTTTAACAAGTTAAAAATTAACTTTTCATCCTTACATTATTTAAAAAACAAAGTTATATTTGACGCGCCTTAAGACATTAAGGTTTGGGAGCTATTTATTTAGCTATCATAAATTTAGGGGTGAAAGGCATCCCTGCTTAGCAGGGGTGTTTTTCTTTTTTTACAAGTAAATTGTTGTCAAAAAAAAAGGTCTGAGATAAAATATATCTCAGACCTTTTTTTTATCGTATTCTCTGCACTACTCTATTAAAATACTAAACTCAATCTTAGAATTATGGAATACTGAGTGTGTTTGCTTAGTAAAATCTTCTTCCTTTGCTTCAAAGATATTATCTACATACGTCTGAGGATTCAAATCTATAAGCGGAAACCAAGTACTTTGTATTTGTACTTGCAATTTGTGTCCCTTTTTAAATGTATGAAGCACGTCTTGTAGCTTAACAAAAACCTCATCTTTCTCTCCTGCAACAAATGGCTGAGGGCGTTCAAAACTCTTTCTAAAACGACCACGCATTACCTCACTACGCACCATCTGGTGGTAACCAGCCATCTCTACTCCTTCTTCTGTTTCTTCAGTGTTAGGTACATCATCTGGATATACATCTATAATTTTTACAATCCAGTCTGCAGATGTTCCGGTGGTTGCTACATTAAGCTTTGCCATTATATCACCTACAAGGGTAAGATCATCTTCTAGCACAGGCGTTTCATAAACAAGTACGTCCTCACGAGCCGCAGCAAATCTCTGATCGTCAGACATATATTTACGTGGTGTAAATACCATCTTTTTACCCTCTGCATATGGTACAGGGTTTGCTGGATCACTTACAAATTTTTCTGCATCATATTTTGTAGAAGGACTTCCTGTAAGTGCATTATCTTTTCCTAAAAAGAAAGAAGCTTTCATCGCCTTTTTAGGTGGCCATTGCTCAAAGGAGTTCCACTCTTTACTTCCTGAGTCAAAAACGTGTGCTTCTGGTAATCCTGTTGCTCCACCTTTATCACCTCCTTTTAAGAAGTGATTAAAGAATTTTGTCTCAATATCTCTTTGAAAATAGTCTGAAATATTATCGCCAAAATAAACATTACCTACAGCCTGCCTCTTTTTGTTACGTGCCCAGTCTCCGTGACTCCAAGGTCCGAAAACTACCGTATTGTAATTATTACTGCGCTTCTCGATGTTTTTGTACGTCTCCCAGGGTCCGTATAAATCTTCGGCATCATATAGTCCTCCTACAACCATTACGGCTGGCTCTATATTTTCTAGGTGCTGTATAAGCCCTCTAGATTGCCAGAACTCATCATAGTTAGGATGTTCTTTTAATTGCGTCCAGAACTCATTAGTCTCATCATAATATTTATCTAAGTTTGATAAAGGACCTGTTTTTAAGAAAAAGTCAAACTGGTCATCACTATCTAAATCTGGAAAATCATACCAAGACTCTGTAGTAGGTGCATCCTTCTGATATCCAAAAACCGCAGTAGCTCTCCAGTAACTTAACAAGTAAGCTCCGTTATGGTGAAAATCATCAAAAAAGAAATCACCTATACACGCTTGTGGTGACGCTGCTTTAAGCGCAGGGTGTCCACTTAAGAGTGAGTATGTTGCATAAAAACCTGGATAAGAAATTCCCCAAGTACCTACATTACCATTATTATTTTCTACATTATTAACAAGCCATTCTATAGTATCATAAGTATCACTTGCCTCATCTACCTGAGTACCTGTTTTATTAGGTATAAATGCGCGCATATTATCATACTTACCCTCACTCATCCAGCGACCACGTACATCTTGATATACAATAATATTACCCTCTTGCATTAAATAAGCATTAGGTGCTATCGCTGTGCGCATCTTTCCTTCTCCATAAGGTTTAGAGCTATAAGGCGTGCGCTGCATTAAAATAGGATACGTTTTTGAAGTGTCCTTTGGCGAGTAAATAGTAGTATGAAGATGCACGCCATCTCTCATTTTAATGCGTACTTCTTGTTTATTATAATGCTCTGAAACCTGATAAGTAGTGTCTAAAATAGTTTCTCGTGATTGTGCAGATGACGCTTTCGCGAAAGCAAAAAAGCATACTACACAAAGTAGTTTGAAGATGTTATTCATTTATTGATTGTTAAAAGTTATGATGGCTTTTTCTAGCCACTTTTCATATTTTTTTGCATTAGGTGTGTACCCAACAGGTTTATTTAGGAGTGTTTCGTCGTGATCTAGCATTACGTAATAAGGCGCCGCAACAATGTTATAACGCTCTATCTGGAAGTTGCTCCACTTATTACCTACCGTTTTAATACGACGACCAGATGCACTCACGCCTTGCTCCTCTTTTGGTAACTCCTCTTGTGAGTCTCCATAGAGAGAGATAAGCACAACATCGTTCTTTAGCAAGTTAAGCACCTCAGGCTTAGACCACACCAGCTCCTCCATACGACGACAATTTACACACGCCTTACCTGTAAAGTCAAGTAAAACAGGTTTATTTTCTTGACGCGCATAGGCCATACCTGCTTCATAATCTGTAAAGGATAATAATCCGTGAGGACCTATCTCTGCATTATCTGGAAACTCCTCAGACGAGTTAGACAGTGTGTTTTGTCCTCCTATACCATAAGGTGACTCGCTATAATTCATAGGTGGCGGGAAGCCGCTTATAAGTTTAAGTGGTGCACCCCAAACACCTGGTATGAGATAAAGAATAAATGCCGTCGTGAGTATACCTAGTAGCAAGCGACCTACCGAGATATGTTTTACTTCTGTATCGTGTGCTAGTTTAATTTTTCCAAATAAGTACAAGGCAAGGCCTATCATTATCGCAATTAAGAGTACTAAAAATACTTCTCTAGGCAAGTAATTACCATCTACTACAAGATCTGCATTTGATAAGAATTTGAGTGCTAGCCCTAGTTCTAAAAATCCTAGAACTACCTTTACTGTATTGAGCCATCCGCCAGATTTTGGCAAACTATTTAACCACCCTGGAAACATTGCAAATAGTGCAAATGGTAAGGCAATCGCACTAGAGAAACCTAGCATACTTATGATAGGTGTGATACCACCCTCTGTTATAGACTGCACTAAAGCGACACCTACTATAGGTCCCGTACAGCTAAAAGAAACAATAGCAAGTGCAAGCGCCATAAAAAAGATACCTAGGTAACCACCTCTATCTGCTTTACGATCTATCTTATTTGCCCATTTTTGAGGAAGCATAATCTCAAATGCTCCAAAAAATGAAATAGCAAACACTACTAGTAACACAAAGAATACTAAATTAAAAGTAACACTCGTAGATACTTCAACAATTGCAGTCGCACCAAAGATTGCCGTGACCGTAAGACCTATGACCACATATATAATAATGATAGAGATACCGTAAATAATCGCGTTACGTATACCAGCTGCTCTAGACTTACTTTGTTTTGTAAAGTAACTCACCGTCATAGGGATCATAGGGAATACACAAGGTGTAAATAATGCTGCCAGACCTCCTAAAAATGATAAGAAAAAGACCGTCCACAGCCCTTTGTTGCTTGTGCTTTCATCGTCTTCATAATCATCATCGCTATCGCCTTTATCCTTTTGTGCTGGAGTAGCACCATATTTTTCAAACTCATTATAATCTGTAAAGACTTTTGCCTTTCCAGTTTTTAAGTTGTGAGCAATGTAAAAGTCTTGAGGAATACACACCTCTTTACAGACCTGATAGTTTATAACCGACTTGACAATGGTTATACTCTTATCTGTAAGTGTAATAGGCATAGACAGCACAGGGTTCTGCCCCACATACTTTATGACATCTTCTTCAAAAATCTCATCAAAGGCTGTCTTTGTCTCACTCTCTTGTGCAAACTTCTCACGAGTAACTCCCGCATCCTTTTGTAAAAACTCAAAATTAAACGGAATACCAGCTGGCGATTTTTGAGCATAAATATACCATCCCTCTTCTATAGTGGCCTCGTAGTTTAAAATATATTCTGTATCAGATTTTTTCTCTACGCTACCTGCCCACTGTACTGGATCCACGGTAACTTCAGAAATACCAAAACTAAAATCTTGTGCACTTACAGCAGTCGCCATAAGTACTATAAGCGAACTTAATATTATGAATGCTTTACGCGTCATATAGTTGTAAATTTTATCATTTTTTGTGTGTCATCAGCTACCTTAAAACGGTCATCTGCTCTGTGACCTATCACCCACACAATATCTTTACCATTACAAAGCAGCCACACGTGCTCCTTTGCTATCAAAGATACCTTTTCATCTTTTAAATACTTACTCAACTTCTTTTTTCCTTTCATCCCAAAAGGACAGAAAAAATCACCTTCTTCCCACTTCCTTATCGTGAGCGGAAATGTCAACTTTGTCGCATCTACCACTATCTCCTTTCTTGAGGTGCTCTCAAATGTATCACTTGTTTCAAGCCTTAATGTACCAAAGTCACCTTCTATCTTACTCACACCAGATTCCCAGGTATAAGTTGTAGTTTGTGCAACAGCTTTTTCTGTAAGTAATAGCACGTCTCTATCTTTTACTAAACGATGCGTTTCAGAAAATATTTGCTTACCAGATTGTGCATCAAGCAGCTCATAAACATCACTCCACGCTGTAAAGTTATAAGGGTGTAGTAATTTGTATAAAACCGCCTGTGGCTCCTCGTGTTTCTTTAGCGCTGGTACGTCTATTACTTGTAGTCCATCTCGTGTTGTCACATACGCTTTCCTTAAAGACGCTGTGTAGATTGCTAGTAACTTATCTGTTTGACGTAAATGTTGCTGCGTGGTCTGTAAACCCTGCAAAGTAGCTGGTTGCGCTGCCACCATACTCGGTATAGCGTGATGCCTCAAGTGGTTGCGCACGTAGTTATCTGTTGCATTACTGCTATCCTCACGCCACGCTAGTTTTTCTTGTAATGCATATTCTTTTATACGCTTTCGCGAAAAAGGCAACAGTGGTCTCACAACCCGTCCGTTTATTTCTGGGATGCCAGTAAGGCCTTTAACGCCGGTACCGCGACCTAAGTTTATGAGAAACGTTTCTAACTCATCATTGAGATGATGGGCAGTTAAGATATAATCCAAACCTTCGGTAGCCGAAAGTTCTTTAAACCACTGATAACGCAGCTCTCTTGCGGCGATCTGGGTTGATGTTTTTTCAATTTTCGCGTAAGCGGAAGTATCAAAACTCTTTATGTAAATAGGAATGTTATGTAGCTTGCAATAGCTTTCTACAAAAGCTTGATCACCATCACTCTCTACTCCTCTTAAATTAAAATTACAGTGTGCTACACGTATCGTAAGGCCTGCCTGACGACACAACAACAATAAGAGCATACTATCAAGCCCACCACTTACTGTGACGAGTATCTTACTATCAAGAAGAAATGGTAAATCTTGTGCGATATGGTGCTTAAAATCTTCAAGCATCCTCACACATTATACACGACCCTTAAGGGCATTAAATACCCAAGCAATGGCAAAGAATCCAACACCTACAGAGGCAAAGCCCCATCCGGCAACATCGGTGTATTTAAAAACGCCTAGAGCAATAAGTCCTAAACCTACTAAAATCATTATAAAAGTGGCCCACGCCAAAACGGTATTTTTATTCATACCCATAGTTTTATTTTTAGGGAAAATCTTATGTAATAAGACAAGCTACAAATATCGGTTATTTATTGGAATTTGGGTAGTAGGTAATTTTTACAATTCTCATTTCAAGCTTGTGCTACAATACTTACCTTTATAGACAGAAAAACATTCAAGCACACACACATTTTATGGATTTAAAATTCAATAAAAACGAAGATCATAATAAGCTACTCTTATCAGAGATGAGAAACCGCCTTGCCGAAGTAAAACTAGGTGGTGGGCAAAAACGTATAGATAAACATAAAGCTAAGGGTAAAATGACTGCCCGAGAGCGCATAGATTACCTAGTAGACAACCCAAAAAAGTGTATTGAGATTGCCGCTTTTGCTGGAGAAGGGATGTATGAAGAACACGGCGGATGCCCTTCTGGTGGTGTGGTTGTAAAAATAGGATACGTATCTGGTAAGCAATGTCTCATCGTTGCAAACGATGCTACTGTTAAGGCTGGAGCCTGGTTCCCTATTACAGGAAAGAAAAACCTAAGAGCACAAGAAATCGCTATGGAAAATAAGCTACCTATTATCTACCTAGTAGATAGTGCAGGTGTTTATCTCCCTATGCAAGATGAGATTTTTCCAGATAAGGAGCACTTTGGACGCATCTTCCGTAACAATGCGGTGATGAGTAGTATGGGTATCACACAGATTTCTGCAGTAATGGGAAGTTGTGTTGCTGGTGGTGCATACTTACCTATTATGAGCGATGAAGCGCTTATAGTAGATAAAACGGGAAGTATTTTTCTTGCGGGAAGCTACCTTGTAAAAGCAGCAATAGGTGAATCTATAGATAATGAGACACTAGGAGGAGCCACTACACACTGTGAGATTTCTGGTGTGACAGATTATAAATCTAAAGATGATAAGGACGCCCTTGATACCATTAAAAAATTGATGGGAAAAATAGGCGATTATACAAAAGCAGGTTATAACCGTATTGAACCTGCAAAGCCTACAAAAGATCCAGAAGAACTTTTTGGCATCCTGCCTGCCTCTCGTGCAGATCAATATGATATGCGAGACATTATAGACAGACTGGTAGACAACTCTGAGTTTGATGAGTACAAGGAAGGTTACGGGCAATCTATACTTACAGGTTATGCTCGCATTAATGGATGGGCAGTAGGTATCGTTGCAAACCAGCGCAAGCTTGTAAAAACTAAAAAAGGCGAAATGCAGTTTGGCGGAGTGATTTACTCAGACAGTGCAGATAAGGCGACGCGCTTTATAGCCAACTGTAACCAGAAAAAAATACCGCTTGTATTCTTACAAGATGTAACTGGCTTTATGGTAGGTAGTAAAAGTGAGCACGGAGGTATTATAAAAGACGGAGCAAAAATGGTAAACGCTGTTTCAAACTCGGTGGTACCTAAGTTTACTATTGTTATAGGAAACTCTTACGGAGCAGGAAACTATGCAATGTGTGGTAAAGCTTACGACCCAAGGCTTATAGTAGCTTGGCCTAGTGCAGAACTTGCCGTGATGTCTGGTAATAGTGCTGCAAAAGTATTATTACAGATAGAAACTGCCTCGCTCAAAAAGCAAGGAAAAGAAATTACACCAGAGGTAGAAAAAGAACTTTTTGACCGTATTAAGTCTCGTTATGATGATCAAGTATCACCATACTACGCAGCGTCAAGAATCTGGACAGATGGTATTATAGACCCACGAGATACGCGTAAGTGGATCTCAATGGGAATAGAAGCCGCAGACCACGCTCCTATCGAGAAGCCCTTTAATCTTGGGGTGATTCAAGTGTAATCACAATAGCTGTAACAGATATGAAGGTTGTTCGTTTACTATATAAACGAACAACCTTTTTTTATGCCTTATAACAACGAACTCATCACAAAAAAGCCTTGGCTACATCGCAACTGGAAGTGGTTTGTACCCACCACTCTTATCATTGTTTGTTTTACACTCTTCATTATGGCTGCTGGTGATTTTATAAACGCAATGGGAACTGCAATGGCAGATCCAGAACTTATTGAGAAAGCTAGAGAAGAAGCAGAAAAGAATAAGGAGGTAACGACCTACTTTGGATCACCGTTACAAATAGGCAATATTATAGATGGTGATGTTCTCATAGATGATAAAGCAAAAACCATACGCATTACTGTCCCTCTTAAAGGAAACAAAGGTTCAGGCAAGATTGATATTTATGCACATCTTGCTGAGGAAAAATGGCAGCACGACTCCATAGATGTTCGTCTTAAAAAACCAGAAAAGCGCACCTTTGAGGTATTGCGATAATTAACCCAACTCCTTAAAATACCTCCTCGCTTCCTTCATCACTCTTGGTGCGAGATACAAGGTTGCAATCATCGTTGGTATTGCCATTATGGCAAAAAATCCATCTATCAAGTTAATCATCATACTAAGTGATGTGGTTGCTCCTATTAAGATACTCGCGATGTAAGCGATGTTATAATACTTCTTATTATGCGCTCCAAAAAGGAAGCTTAAGCACTTAGTCCCATAGTAACTATATGAGAAAAGCGATGAGATACTAAACACGGCGATGCACAATAGTAATATGTATTTCCCTGCAGGTGATAACGCTTTCGCGAAAGCGGAAGCCGTAAGCGTAACTCCATTTGCATCTGTCGTTTGCCACACGTCTGTTACCAAAATTGCAAGCGCCGTAAGTGTACACACCACAATGGTATCTATTGCAGGACCCAGCATTGCCACCAGTCCTTCACGTATGGGTTGTGCAGTTTTTGCAGCGCCGTGCGCCATAGGTGCCGTACCTACACCAGCCTCGTTTGAAAAAGCACCACGTTTAATACCGAGTAATATGAGACCACCTACCACGCCACCCAGCAGTTTATCTCCCGTATAAAAATCGGCAGAGAAGGCATCTGTAAATATGAGACCCAAGTATTTAGGAACGACATCTATGTTTACAAAGAGTATGGCCATTACCGCTACAAAGTAAATAAAGACCATCGCCGGTACCAGTCTTGATGCAGTTTTAGAAATACGATCGAGTCCGCCCAGTATAACAACTGATGTGATAGCAACAAGCACAAGCCCGATAATCAAGTTAGAGGTAAAACCCACCTCAACACCCTGAGGTACGAGTAAAATATCATTTACCGCCTGTGTGAGTTGGTTTACATTAAAAACTGGCAGTGCACCAACTAATCCCGCAATACTAAAGATTACGGCAAGCGGTTTCCAAGCCTTACCCATACCTTCTGTGATAAAATACATAGGTCCTCCCTGTGTTTTGCCCTCACTATCTTTACCTCTATACATTATGGCAAGTGAGCCTGTAAAAAACTTTGTTGCCATACCCACAATGGCACTCATCCACATCCAGAAAACAGCACCTGGACCTCCTATAGCAATCGCTACTGCCACACCTGCGATGTTACCCATACCTACGGTTGCACTAAGCGCTGTAGTGAGTGCCTGAAAGTGTGTGATCTCTCCTTCATCATTTTCTCCATCATACTTCCCTCGCAAGACTGCAACAGCGTGACCTAGGTATCTAAATGGCAAAAATCTCGAATAGATGAGTAAAAACAGACCGCCACCTATAAGTAAGCACACGAGCGGGATTCCCCACATAGCGCTAGAAAAATCTGCTATAAGTTCATTAGCCTGATCGTAAAATGATGGTTGTGCTTGCATACAAGATCTATTTATATGGTGAAGTAACAAAAATTAAGAGCAGTTTACCAAAACGTTCACATATATTTTTGAACAGGCATTTGTTTTCGTAACTAAATTTACTGTTATGACACTCACCGCCAGCCAAATCGAGAACATCCTAAGAAACCCAGAGGAAACTGCAGCCGCAGCAAATCTCATTTACGTCTCTGATGCAGACCTCAACATAAGAAGGAAAAAGAAGAAGAAAAACTTTCACTATTACTTTAATGATAAGCCTCTTAAGGACAAAAAAGAATTAGAGCGCATCAATAATCTTGTGATACCACCTAACTGGGAGAAAGTGCGCATTGCATATCCTCCTAACGGACATTTACAAGTGGTAGGACGAGATGCTAAAAACAGAAAAGTATACCGCTATCACGACCTTTGGTCAAAAATTAGAAACCAAACTAAGTTTTATAAACTAGCCAATTTTGGAAATGCACTGCCTAGCATACGCGAGCGCATAGATGAGGATCTTGACGCTCCAGAGATGTCAAAACGCAAGGTGCTTGCACTTGTCCTCAGGCTTATGGAAGAAACCCACATACGTATAGGTAACGACTACTACGCAAAGCGCAATAAAACCTACGGCCTCTCTACCTTACGCACCAGACACGTGACAACTACCAAAGAAAAAATCCGCTTTGAGTTTGTGGGTAAAAAAGGCAAAAAGCACAACATCACCCTACGCAATAAGAAACTGGCAAAACTTGTAAACCGTTGTGAGGAAATACCTGGCTGGGAGTTATTTCAATTTTATGATGCAAATGGCGAAAAGCACCGCGTAGATAGCACGATGGTAAACGATTACATACACGAGCTGAGTGGCGACTTATTTTCGGCAAAAGATTTTAGAACTTGGGGAGCTACAAAAACTTTTTTTGAAACCGTGCACGACCTAGGCTACACAAAAGACAAAAAAGAAAACAAAGCAAACATACTCACCGCTTTTGATGCCGCTGCAGAGGCTCTAGGTAACACACGCAATGTATGTCGCAAGTACTATGTGCATCCTCAAATAGTAGACGCATACGAGTCTGGATCTATCGTCGCTGAGTTTAAAAAGGTAGATGCTCATCAAGGTGCAAGACCATTTTTTACAGAAACTGAGGAGGTATTACTAAAAATGATTTCAAAGTTTGAATTAGATTTTAGTAAGTGATATAAGTTCGCTTTCGCGAAAGCGTAACACAAAAAAAGCCCCTTCGTAACGAAAGGGCTTATTAATTTTTAAGATGCTATGCTCCTATTTTGCAAGGTATGCGAGCACGTTCTTCTCGATACGCTCTTGAATGTTTGAAGTATCCGCTTTCGCGAAAGCGTCACCTGTAATATTCTCGTACAATTCAATATATCTTTCTGATACAGTCTCTATGTACTCGTCTGTCATCTCAGGCACCGTTTGTCCCTCTAGACCTTGAAAGTTATTTGAGATAAGCCACTGCCTCACAAACTCTTTAGATAGTTGTTTTTGAGCTTCGCCAGCTGCTTGACGCTCCTCATAACCTTCGGCATAGAAGTAACGAGAAGAGTCTGGTGTATGTATCTCATCTATGAGAACAATCTCACCATCTGCGGTTTTTCCAAACTCATACTTAGTATCTACCAGTATAAGTCCTCTAGATACTGCTATCTCACTTCCTCTTTGAAAAAGCTTGCGTGTGTAATCTTCAAGCACGAGGTAATCCTCTTCTGAAACGATGTTCTTTTTAATAATATCCTCTCTAGAGATATCCTCATCGTGGTCACCCATCTCTGCCTTAGTAGCTGGTGTGATGATAGGCTCTGGAAAGGCGTCATTTTCTTTCATTCCTTCTGGCATCGCAACACCACAAAGCATTCTCCTACCCGCTTTATACTCTCTAGCTGCGTGCCCAGACATATAGCCACGTATTACCATCTCCACTTTAAAAGGCTCACATCGCTTCCCTATTGCCACATTAGGATCTGGAGTAGCCACGAGCCAGTTAGGCACAAGATCTTCTGTATCCTTCATCATTTTCGTAGCAATCTGATTTAAGATTTGTCCCTTAAAAGGAATTCCTTTAGGCATTACAACGTCAAAGGCGCTTAGCCTATCTGTTGCAACCATAAGTAATAAATCATCTTCGAGTGTGTAGACTTCTCTCACTTTACCCTTATAGATAGATTTCTGACCAGGGAAGTTAAAATTAGTGTCTGTAATAGTGTTCACTATAGGTTGGTTTGAACTGTTGTATTAATCCTTTTGAGGTATTAAAACAACACGATTAGTTATTCTTCAAAAGTAAAATTCTGAATGATATATTACGAATTAAAAGTATAGAAATATGTTAGTCGTTTCTATTTTCTATCTCGCGATAAGCCGCAATCATTTTCTTTACTAGAGGATGGCGCACCACATCTTTATCATCAAGATAAATCATCCCTACTCCTTTTACAGTTTTGAGGATAAGTAACGCTTCCTTAAGACCACTGGTGACACGTCTAGGTAAATCTATCTGCCCTGGATCTCCAGTAATCATAAACTTCGCATTACGCCCCATACGAGTAAGGAACATCTTCATCTGGGCGTGTGTTGTGTTTTGAGCTTCATCAAGTATCACAAAAGCATTATCAAGTGTACGACCACGCATAAAAGCCATAGGTGCAATTTGTATCACTCCTTTCTCAATAAAGGTCTCTAGCTTTTCACTAGGAATCATATCCCTAAGTGCATCATAAAGTGGCTGCATATAAGGGTCGAGCTTCTCCTTCATATCACCAGGTAGAAAACCTAAATTTTCTCCAGCCTCTACAGCAGGTCTCGTGAGTATAATACGTTTTACTCGCTTCTCCTTAAGCGCTTTTACGGCTAGTGCAACACCTACATATGTTTTACCAGTACCAGCAGGACCTATGGCAAAGGTTAGGTCATTCTTTTTTGAAAGCTCTACCAGTTTACGCTGGTTTGCCGTTTGTGGTTTTATGAGTTTACCACTCACCCCGTGTACAAGTACATCGCCACTCTCTACAGGCGTCTCATAATCTTCTTTACTCACACTTGTTAGTACGCGCTCTATTGAGTTTTCATCTATCTTATTATACTTCCCAAAGTGATCCATAAGCATCGTCATACGCCTATCAAACTCTTCTAGAAGATCTTCATCTCCGTAAGCTTTGATTTTATTACCTCTAGCTACTATCTTGAGTTTAGGAAAATACTGCTTAAGGAGTTCTATATTAGCATTGCGCTGTCCAAAAAATTCGCGCGGATTGATTTCTGAGAGTTCTAAGATTAATTCGTTCAAAAGGCAGAAGGATTTAGTGAGTTACGTCCGTAAAATATTTTAGCTTTGTTTACTACTAAAATACGTCTTTTTTAATCAGCAAAACACGAGTTCAACACCCTGTTAACGATTAAATAATAAACAATGATGGTTTATAACTATTTTAAACAAGTAACTCTTTAAGAAAACAAAGCACAGTACTTTATATGAAATTAATCACTCTTACAACAGACTATGGCGAGAAAGATCCTTTTGCAGGAGCCGTAAAAGGAGCGATTTACTCAGAGCTAGAGGATGTGCGTATTGTAGATATATCGCACTCTGTATCGCCTTTTCATCTTATGGAGGCAGCTTATATTATTCAAAATGCGTATCAAAATTTCCCGAAAGGGTCCATACACGTTATAGGTGTAGACAGCGAGCTCACACCAGAAACAAACCACATAGCCGTAAAACTAGATGGCCATTATTTTATATGTGCAAATAATGGTATCATATCGCTACTCACAAAAGATATCGTACCAGAAGAAAAAGTAGAGATAAACATACACGACCGCACACTTACTAACTTTACTGTACTAGATGTGTTTGTAAAGACAGCCTGCCATATCGCCCGTGGTGGTACGCTAGGTGTGATAGGTAAAAACATAGATAATATAAGACAACTTACAGGTATCGCACCTGTTATAAACACGGCTCGCAACCAGATATCTGGTAATGTCATTTATATAGATAACTATGGTAATGTGGTAAGTAACATCACAAAAAAATTATTTGACGAAGTGGGCAAAGGTCGCAGCTTTAGACTTGAAGCACGTGGTGCAGACATCACAAAAATCTATAAGCAGTATAGCGATGCTATAAACTTTGACATAGAAAAGTCTAAGCGAGAAGAGGAAGGAAAGAAACTAGCCGTTTTTAATTCTGGTGGTTACATCGAGCTTGCTATTTATAAAAGTAACCCAAGCACTGTAGGAAGTGCTGCTAGCCTCTTTGGCCTCAACTATAGAGACACGGTAATGATAAATTTTACAGATAAATGATTGTAAGACTGGTGAAATTACGCTTTCGCGAAAGCGAAATACCCTCTTTTTTATCCAACTTTGAGAAGGTGAAAAATGATATACGTGCTTTTAAGGGTTGTCTCTACTTAGAACTACTGCAAGATGCCGAAGATTCTTCTATATTCTTTACACACAGTCACTGGGAATCTGACGAGGCTCTGCAGGGTTACCGCAACTCAGATCTCTTTAAAGGCATATGGGCAAACACAAAACCAAAATTTTCTGGAAAACCAGAAGCCTGGAGTACAAATTCTCTTGATAAACAAGATTAGAGCTCTGGCACCTTGCGCAATGAAGAAGGAGGAATACCATACTTTTCTTTAAATATTTTTGAGAAGTAACTCCTACTGGATAGTCCAAGTGCATACACAACCTCAGAGACATTCTTATCTTCTGAGGTGAGCATTGTTAAGGCTCGTTTTAATCGATACTCTTTTATATAGTCATTTACGGTCATCCCGTAATTGCCCTTAAAGCCATCTTGTAACCTATGAGCTTCTATACCCACGGCTTCGGCAATTTCTGGTATGGTCTCAAGTTTTGAAATGTTATTTTCTATATAGTTTACTGCAGCTACCACAGTATCCATATCTGATAGTCTTAATGTGGTACGTTTATTACCTTCTAGCGAGTCCTCCCTATACAGTTTAAGCATAAGTGAGGTACACTCAAGTGCCTTTGCTCCTAGGTAATTAGTACGAACCAGACCTTGATCTTCGTTATTGAGAATACTATCTATGATATCAGAAATCTGTAGACTGTAGTAACCTTTATGGTTAATTTGGGTTAGCCCATTTACATCTGCAAAAAGCGGATAATAAGCTGCATCTATCTTATTAAGGTCATACGATAACTGCTCTTGAAACTTAACTTTATTTATCTCCAAATAACAAATAACGGCAGGACTATCTTTTTTTATAATATAAATCTGGTCTTCCTCATACGTAGGTGCGGCAATAAGATGCTCTGCGCGACGTATAGCAATTTCTTCTTCGCTAGATGAAAACTTATGAGCAATCTCTCCTTTCATACAGTATATGAACCTTAGAGAGTTTATACCATTATTTTCAAAATAGAACTCGGTATCATCGTGCATATTACAGTTTATGATATGTAAACCTATACCGTTAGGAAAGTTAATACCCTTTATCTCTCCAGTACCTATATGAGATGGCACTGTTACCGCAAACTCTCCAAAACTATTTGTAAAGTTTACACCAAATGCCCCTGCAATCTCAGGTACAAAGTCATCTACCTGTTCTATTTTAAGTTTGTAAGATTTCATAAGTCTCTATAAAAAAGTAAATCGTAGTAATGATATGAGGTGATACTACATTGTGGGCTTTTTATAAGCCTTTTTAAAGTGCTCAAAAATATGAATGGCACTTACACCAGCCTTATCTATATCCTCACTTGTAAACTTGCAACTCAATACAGCTTCCTTAAATGATTTCCATCTAGTAGCAGCTACTTTTGTGTCTGTGTTATAAAAATAATGCGCTTCTATATGAGACAACTTCTCACAAGATTGTAGTTTTTTACTCATCATCATACCTCCCATCATAGACCCCTCTATTACATATAAAGCTCCTACAAGCGTACCTAAATCCCGAGGACCAGTTATAGCTGTAGGTTGTGGTAATGGAAAGTTAGAAAAACCAGCTATATCCTTTGCCAGTGCATTTGTTTTTTGATAACCAGAAAAGGGCTTAAGCTCGTCTGGCAAGTTATCATAACGCGCGTTTATAAAATCTTCAACCGCCTTGTAAACAGAAAAGTTTTGCCTCAAGAGCTCTTCGTATTGCACTTGATTTATGCTGCCATCCATTATAAAGCCCGTAAGGTTATCTTCTTCTACCTCATCGTGTATCGCTTTAGTTTTTTCTTTAAGATGTTCTAATATCATAGGGATTTTTTAATTTTTTCTAGATGTTCTCTTATTTTGGCAATGCGCTCTTGATGAGTGATGTTTTCTTTATTGATATCATCCATATAATCTTTAATGTCATTAACAAGATCTGTACTCTGTTTTATTCTGTTTCTTGTGTTTTGAACGATTATAGGTCTATTTTTTATTTTATCTATATAAGGTGACAACTTAGATGCTAGTACGTTTATATGCTTTTTAAGTATGAAACCATCTGCGCCATTTAATATAGTTTCTGCCGCTAGTTCTTCATCTTGTAATGTACCTGTAACAAAAAGAAAAACAGCAGTAGGTGACTTATCTCTAGATAGCTCTAACACCTCCATCCCAGTACAAGTAGGAAGATTATAATCAGAAATTATGAGTTGAGGATTAAATGTTTTTATCGCAACCTCTAGATCAGACAGATTATCTACTACTTGAACTTTATAATTTTTATCTAATTTGTGTATTTGTCTAGTGATAAGAGCAGCATCAGAGTCTGTATCTTCTACTAGTAATATATGTACTTCTGTTGCCATATTTATTTATTTAGGGTTAACCAGTAGTTTGAAATTACAGGTAACATTTCTTTTAACTCTGTATAGCTTTTAGGCTTTTCTAAGTAACTATTTGCACCGTATGCATAAGCCTTATCTCTATCACTTAGTTGGTCTGAAGAGCTCATTATAACAATAGGTGAATTTGTAAAAAGCTCTATTTTTCTAATTTCTTTTAGTAAGCTTAGCCCATCTAATTTAGGCATTTTTATATCTAACAGAATTAAATCTGGAGTATTTTTAACATCCTTAAAGCTCTGAAACCAGGCTAGCGCAGTAAGAGAGTCCTCTAAAATATGGATTTTTACTAAGGGCATCTCACGCTCAAAAATTCGCCTCATTAAGGCACAGTCATTTGCGTTATCTTCTACAGAAACTATAAATCCTTTCATTATCTAATAGGGAGTTGAAAATAAAAAGTGGCTCCTTGATCTACCTTTCCTTCTGCCCAGATAGTTCCCTTGTGTTTATCTACAACACGCTGTGCTATGGCTAGGCCTATACCAGATCCCTCAAACTCGTCTTTTACAAGTCTATTAAAAACGCCAAATATTTTTTCCTTATGAGCCTCATTAAAACCTATACCATTGTCTTTTATAAAAAAAACTGCTGGAGACTCATCTCTTCTTGCTCCTATATATATGGTAGGGTTTTCCTCTGTATGACTATATTTTAAAGCATTACCTATGAGGTTACTTAATAACTGAAAAATCATCCCTCTATCTCCATATGCTTTGGGTAAATCTCCCTCTACCTCTATAGTGGTGTTATTATATTTTTTATCGAGCTGTAAAAATTGCAACACCTCACCTACTAACTCTTGCATATCAAAAACTCCCATAGCAATTTGATCCTTCCCTATACCAGAAAAAGCTAGTATATCATCTATAAGGGTGTTCATCTTACTTGTTGAGTCTATAATAGTCTGTATGGCATTCTTACCATAATCATCTAGGCTCTCAAAATAATCTTCCTTTATTATCTGAGCAAATCCATCTATACCTCTTAATGGTGACCTTAAATCGTGAGAAACACTGTAACTAAAGGATTCTAATTCATTGTAAGCCTCTTTTAATTTATCATTAAGCTCTTTTACTTCTTGATATCTACTTATAATGATATTAGATATACTTGTTCTTAAAGCTTGTGCAGAAGCAATTTCATAATCTTTCCAAGGTAGTGACGTAAGTACTTGCTCTTGGTTCCATTTTTCAAAAGATTTACGAGGCGTCAAGCGCTTACCTTCTTCTACCACAGCTTTTTCTGGATTTCCACCCCAAGATATTACTTGTTTCAACTCTGGCTTAAACCAGAGAATACAGTCTTTTTCACCCTTTGCAACAAAAACACAAAGTACTCCGGAAGCCATTTTGGCGAAAGCCTCACCCTTATCATACTCTTTTGTGAGATTATGAGAGGTGTATGTATCACCCATTTGGGAGTTATAAATCCAGTCTACAAGGTCTAATATATCGTCACTTGCAGGTGTCTCCCCTACTGTAGAAATCTTATTTTCTAAAAATATAGCGCCACCAGTTGCCTCTGTGATGCTCAACATAGATGTGGTTTTTTCTGTAAGACCACTATGTACATCCCATCCATCACTCATTTGCTCCACGAGTTTTGCTCGGGTGGCTACTGTTGCATTAATACGAGTGAGTACCTCATTTGAAGATCGTAATGTAAGCTGCGTAGAGAAAACCTGTGTCAAAAATTTTATAGTCTGTCTCTGGTAATAATTTACAAACTTAGGACTGTAATGGTGGCAGGCAATAAGCCCCCATAAGTTACCATTGCTTATTATTGCCGCCGTGAGTGTTGCTCCCACTTTCATATTCTCTAGATACTCAATATGTATAGGAGAAGACGCTCTGGACTCGCAATTTGTGAGGTCTAAAGGAAAGCCCTGTTCATTAAGCTCTGGATAAACGGCAGCTGTCTTAGATTTTACATCTGCTATAATACGCACGCCTTGCGTTAAAAATGCCTTACGTGCTTGCTGTGGTATATCTGTGGCAGGGTAATGCATCCCTAGCCAGCTTTCTAGCGCTACTTCACGAGACTCAGAGATAATGGTCCCATTCCAGTTTTGGTCAAATTTATAAACCATTACCCGGTCGTATCCAGTAAGCTCTTTTATAAGGTTTGCCGTTTTATCACACATCCCCCTCACCGTAATAGCCTGACTGAGATCTGTAATAATATCAGAAAGCTGTCGCTGTACTATGTGAGCTTCAGCTTGTGCTACTACGGGCTCTAGCTCTATATAAATAAGGTCTTCTTTGTAATGAGTAATTACTACATATCTCTTCTCTTTAACTTCGACTTCAATAGTCTGGGTATTTTTACCTTCAATATGCGATGCAATGGTACTAGCACTAGGTCCAAAAACATCTTTAATCGTGATTGTATGAATGTCTTCACGCTTTCGCGAAAGCAAATTAAATACATTCTCAGAAACACGTACGATTTGTTTTTTAAGTGCATCTATTACAAAAAGATAGGCGTGCGACTGTACTTGTCCTAATAAATGTATAGGCTCCTTATCACAATTAGTAAGGTCTATCTTTTTTGGATATAATTTTGAAGGGGTTGACATATGCTTACTTTTTAATTTTAAAGTAAAATGTACTACCCACATTTACTTGAGAGTCTACCCAGATACTACCATCGTGCAGTTTTACAATTTTCTCACAATGTGCAAGACCTACTCCAGTACCTTCATATTTATGCTGTGTAGATGCTCTACCAAAAATTTTAAATACATTATCTAGGTCTTCTTGAGCAATGCCTATACCGTTATCATTTATAACAAATGTCCAGAAAACATCATCTTCAAAAGAAGATATTCTTACCATCGGGCTTACATCTGGCTTACAATACTTAAGAGAGTTACCTATAAGATTTTGAAACAATAATCTAAGCTCTGTCTTATATGCCCAGATAGATGGCATCCTGCTTAGGTGTATTTCACCTTTGCATTCTCTTAATCGTTTACCTAGGTCATATTTTACAATCTCAAGTAATTCTTGGACATCTACCTCTGTACGCTCTAACTCTTGGCCTATACGACTATGCTCTAACAATCCTTTTATTTGGTCTGCCATTCTACCCGCTGCACCATAGATATAACCTAGATACTCTGTAGCTTTTGGATCAAGATTTTCACCAAATTTCTTTAAGATTACATCACTACTAAAGCGTATTGTACCTAGAGGTTCTTGTAAATCGTGTGAGCAAATAGAGACAAACTGCTCTAAATCTGTATTAATGCGTTGCAGCTCCTCGTTCTTATCATACATAAGTTGCTGTGCCTCTTGTAGGTCAGATATATTTACTAATGTAGATCTTGAGTACGAGGGTCCTTCATCTGGTATAACAAGTTCTGAATTGAGAATAATAGGTATTTCTACTCCATCTATATCTACCAGAGTCATTTGTTCCCCCTCTATAACACCTGTTTTTTGAATTTGATCTAGAAGTCCCAGGCCTTTTGCCTTAGACTTATCTGTATAAAAATCAAAGATGCGCCTACCTATAGCTTCCTCCCTTGACTCGAGCTTAAGGGTGTCTATAAATATTTTATTACACTCTACAATACGTCCTGTAGAAGGATCTACACTAGCGTGCATCACTGGGTCATTTTCATAAAAGTCCTTAAACTTCTGCTGGCTTTCTTTGAGTTTCTTTTGAGACTCTACTGTTTTTGTTATGTCTACAAATGTGATGACAGAGCCCTCTATTTTATTAGTTCCCGTATAAAATGGTGATATACGTCTTATATATGAGCGACCATCTCTTTTATTAATTTGAGTCTCATTTACATTACCCGTCTTCATCACTTTTTCAATCTTTTCTTTAAGTGATGATTTTTTTCCAGTTCCTAGTTGCGTTAAGAAATGCTCAATGGGTCTCCCCAGGTCTTGTTTCATTAACTTAAAGTGCTCTTGTATAGATGGCGTAAATTTTCTAATAGTAAGCTGCCTATCTAAAAATATGGTAGCAATTTGCGTACTATTAAGAATGTTGTCCATATCTGCATTAAGTAATGCTAGATCATCCATTTTTTCGATATGCTCAACATTTACTGTATGTAGCTCCTCGTTTACACTTTGTAATTCTTCATTTGTGCTTTGTAGTTCCTCATTTGAGGCTAGTAGCTCTTCATTAAGTGTTTGTAATTCTTCATTACTAGTCTCTGCGTCCTCTAAAGCTTTTTTGAGCTCACCACGAGTTTCTTCTATCTCATCTATGAGGTCTTTAATACGCTCGTCTGGTTGTGCAGCAAGATTCATAGTGCCTCGTGCAATCGCAGCATCAGGATTTAAGGCTTGTTCTATAAAGGTGATGACATAGCTACAGTCATCTGTGTTATTATTAAAAATAGGCTTTACTAGTACGTTAATTGTGGTCTCAACACCTGCTTTTATAGCCACTACATTATTATAAATAAAATCTTTTTTAGAACGTTTTGCCTTCCTAGCTGCAGAGTTTACAGCAGTTTTGAGATTATCGGGAAGCATCTTAAGTAGATCTAAAGAAAAACCACTGTCTGGTAGTTGTGCATATTTAGAAAAAGATCCCATTGCATCCACCACCTTAAAGTCTTGATCTACAAAAACGCTGGCTGTATCAAATTGAGAAATAAGCGCATTGCTTATTTTCATTTTAATATCACTAGTAAATGTTTCCTTTGGTTGTACCTGGGTCTTTTTTTGCTTTCGCGAAAGCATAAAGCTACTCTTATCTGCATTTGAAGTAAGTAACTCACTATGTAATCGCTCTGAGGGGTGTATGTTCTTAAATATTTTAAGTTTTGCATTAATGGTCTCAAAATAGTTACGCAAAGCCGTATTAGACTCGCTAGAGCCTAAAAATAAGTAACCATTAAGCTTTAACGCATAATGTAATGTATGTAAAACGGCAGTTTGCACTTCTGGCTTTAAGTAGATAAGTAAATTTCTACACACGACCATATCCATATTTTTAAAAGGAGGGTCCTTTAAAATATCGTGATTAGAAAAAATTATTTTCTTTCTTAAATCTGGATGAATTCTATACTCATCATCATCTTTTATAAAGTATGTGTGTAATTTACTAGGAGGTACACTCTGTGTCACTGTGCTAGGAAAAACTCCTTGAGATGCTTGCTGTATATGCTCTTCAGAAATATCTGTAGCAAATATTTTGAGCTTTATATCCTTAGCCTGTCTTTTTATCTCCTCTTGAAAAAGTATCGCCAGTGAGTAAGCCTCTTCTCCAGTAGAGCAAGCAACGTCCCACACTTTTACAGTATCACCATCACGCTTGTTTGTAACGATATTAGGTATTGTCTCGGCTTCTAGTAAATTCCAAGCTTTTGTATCCCTAAAGAACTTTGTCACACCTATTAAAAACTCTTTATATAGAATTGAGACTTCTTCTGGATGAATTTTGAGATATGCTATATAAGCATCAAAACTTCCCATCTTGAGGTTAGTCATACGCCTTTCTGTACGGCGTAAGATGGTAGGTCTTTTATAATAATTAAAATTAATATTTGTGTTAGTGTGTAAGATATTTAAAATTACACGTAGACGCTCGTTATCTTCTATCGTAATTTCATCTCCAAAGTTAAGTGCGTCTCCACTATTGTAATAACGATGTATCTCGTCTATCATTTCTCCGGCAGGCACGATATAATCTACATCACCCGTATTTATAGCACTAGACGGCATTCCGTCAAAACTTGCATCTTCCGGTTGTTGCACAAGTACTAGGCCTCCTGCTTTTTTTATAGCCTGCACACCCTTTGTACCATCACTACCTGTACCACTTAAAATAACACCTACAGCTTCTTTACCATAAGCATTACCTAACGACTCCATAAATAAGTCTATAGGTAGATTAAGTGTTTTGGCTTCTGGCTTGTCTAATAATCTTAAATGGTTTTCATCTATGATTAAATTCATAGATGGAGGAATTACATAAATGTGATTCCTCTCGATTATAGAATCGTCTGTAACTGCCACGATAGGCACCTCTGTCTTTTTAGAGAGCAGCTCTGCCATAAGACTTTTATGGTCTGGAGATAGATGTTGTATGATAACGTAACTGTAGTCATAATTTTCTACTACATTATCAAAAAAAGCGTTTAGAGCTTCTAGACCTCCAGCACTTGCTCCTACAGCAACAATGATGTGTTTTTTATTTTCTGACACTTTAAAAAGTAGGGATTTAGTGCGAGATATTTTACATATTTAAGACACTTACTACTACAGCAAAGACTTAAAAATATTTCGCATTAGAAATTTACGACTTATTTTAACATTTTCATAATGTGTTAAATTAAATCGGCATTGTGTGGTTTGCAATATTGTAATAGCGTTTACAATTGTATCAATAGCGACCTATTTAACAAATAATTAAGAAATCAAAATTAGGTAAAATTATCAACTCTCCTATTGTCTATGCCTACTATAAAAATTTATTAAGCTTGACCTGTTGGTCCAAAATTAAGCGGCACTGGCTGCTTCTCGTAATCTTTAATAACGCCGTGCGCATTTTCAAAACGTTTTACATTATCTGCTAGTGCCTTTGCAAGACGTTTTGCGTGTTGAGGTGTAAGGATAATGCGACTCTTCACTTTACTTTTAGGAGTACCAGGCATAATGTTTACAAAATCAACCACAAACTCAGATACTGAATGATTTATTATTGCAAGGTTAGAATAAGTTCCTTGAGCCATATCTTCAGTAAGCTCTATGTTTATTTTCTTCTGGTTTGCATTTTGTTTTTTATCGTCTGCCATTAGGGTGTCTTTATAGATTTGTAAATAATTAAAGGGGGTAAATGATATCTATACCTCACTTTGTATATGGTGAAGGTAAGGATTGGTGCGCTTTCGCGAAAGCGTAATAAACAACTTCATCCTCTCACACAAAATCATAACTACCGTGTATGTAAAAAATGTAGTGCATTTCTGAAATAAAAAAAATCCCGTTTGGCTCTAGCCAAACGGGATTATATATCTAACTGTTACGTTAGTACAATAAGTACTAGTTATAGTTTACTTCTTGCTTTTCTTGCATCATATTTGCTAGATCTTCCTTGCTACCTACAAGAATGTCATCATAACGACGCATACCTGTTCCAGCTGGAATCTTATGACCTACAATTACATTTTCTTTAAGACCTTCTAAGTAATCTATCTTACCGCTTACAGCAGCTTCGTTAAGTACTTTTGTTGTCTCTTGGAAAGATGCTGCAGAGATAAATGACTTAGTCTGTAGCGATGCTCTTGTAATACCTTGAAGGATAGGAGAAGCAGTAGCTGGTTGTACATCACGTGCAGTTACTTGATTCTTATCTTCTCTTCTTAGTAAAGAATTTTCATCACGAAGTTCACGTGGAGTTACTAGCTGTCCTGGTTTCAGGTTTTCAGATTCTCCTGCATCTTCTACGACTTTCATTCCGTACATAGCATCATTCTCTTCGATAAAGTCTGCTTTGTGAATAAGCTGGTTCTCTAAGAAGATAGTATCACCCGGATCTTGTATACGTACTTTACGCATCATCTGGCGTACTACAACCTCAAAGTGCTTATCGTTAATCTTCACCCCTTGTAGACGATATACTTCTTGTACTTCGTTAACAAGGTACTGCTGTACTGCAGATGGGCCTTTGATATTTAATATATCATTAGGCGTTACAGAACCATCAGAAAGTGGCATACCTGCTCTTACATAATCATTTTCTTGTACAAGAATCTGGTTAGATAATTTTACTAGGTACTTCTTAACTTCACCAAGTTTTGACTCTACGATAATCTCACGATTACCACGCTTTATTTTTCCGAAAGATACTACACCGTCTATCTCAGACACTACTGCTGGGTTAGATGGGTTACGTGCTTCAAATAATTCTGTTACACGTGGTAGACCTCCTGTAATATCTCCAGCCTTTGCAGACCTACGAGGTATTTTTACAAGAATTTTTCCTTCTTTAATCTTATCTCCATCATCTATCATAAGGTGAGCTCCTACTGGTAAGTTGTAAGAGCGTAGCGCGTTTCCTTTGCTATCCTCAATGATTAATGTTGGTATTTTCTTCTTATCTCTAGATTCAGAAATTACTTTTTCTTGGAAACCTGTTTGCTCATCTGTCTCTACACGGTACGTTATACCTTGCTCAATAGACTCAAACTTAATTTTTCCAGCAAATTCTGAAATCACAACTCCGTTAAATGGATCCCACTTACAGATTACCTCTCCAGCTTTCACCTTATCACCAGACTTGGCAAATATTTGTGAACCGTAAGGAATTGTATTTGTACTAAGTGTGATACCCGTCTTAGGATCTGAAACTTTTGCTTCAGAAGTACGAGAGATTACGATTTCTGCAGGGTTACCTTCATTATCTTCTCCCATTACTGTCTTAAGATCTTCTATCTCCAGTTTACCATCAAACTTAGCTGTTACGCTAGAGTCTTCAGATACACCTCCTGCAACCCCTCCTACGTGGAAGGTACGAAGTGTAAGCTGTGTTCCTGGTTCTCCAATAGACTGTGCTGCAACTACTCCTACTGCCTCACCCATTTGTACCGTTTTATTAGTAGCTAGGTTACGACCGTAACATTTTACACAAATACCTTTCTTAGCCTCACAAGTAAGCGCAGAACGTACTTCTACAGTTTCTATTGGTGCAGCGCCTATAAGCTCTGCGATATCTTCATCTATCTCAACACCAGCCTCAACGATTACCTCGTTAGTAAGCGGGTTTATAACATCATTAAGAGATGTACGACCTACGATACGAGCACTTAGAGATTCTATCACCTCTTCGTTTTTCTTTAACGCAGCTACTTCTACTCCTCTTAACGTACCACAATCTGTACTGTTTATGATTACATCTTGAGATACATCTACTAGACGACGTGTTAAGTAACCTGCATCTGCCGTTTTAAGAGCGGTATCTGCAAGACCTTTACGTGCACCGTGCGTAGAGATAAAGTACTCAAGAATTGAAAGACCTTCCTTAAAGTTAGAAAGAATCGGGTTTTCAATAATAGCCCCACCTCCATCGTTAGATTTCTTAGGTTTTGCCATAAGGCCACGCATACCTGTAAGCTGACGTATCTGCTCTTTAGATCCACGTGCTCCTGAGTCAAGCATCATATACACCGAGTTAAACCCTTGTTGATCCTCACGGATACGCTTCATAGAAAGCTCAGTAAGAGTCGCGTTTGTAGATGTCCACACATCAATAACTTGGTTATAACGCTCTGTATTAGTAATAAGACCCATATTATAAGATCCTGTAATACCTTCTACCTGCTCGTTTGCTTCGTCTATCATACCGTGCTTTTCTGCTGGTATAATGATATCTCCTAGTGAGAATGATAATCCTCCACGGAATGCAAATCCATATCCCATAGTCTTAATACGGTCAAGGAAAGCTGCAGTAACTGGTACACTTGTAACCTTAAGAATACCACCTATAATATCACGAAGTGACTTTTTAGTCAATACTTCGTTAATATATCCAGCTTCTTCTGGTACAGCCTCATTAAATAGCACACGACCTACAGTCGTCTCCATTACTTTGTATACAAGCTCTTTGTTTTCATTAAAATCCTTAGCACGTATTTTAATGATAGCATTAATGTCTACACGCTTCTCATTGTAGGCAATGTTTACCTCTTCTGCAGAGTAGAAAGTGATTCCTTCTCCTTTTACGTGAAACTCTGGAGTCGATTTTCTGGCCTTTGTCATATAGTAAAGACCTAATACCATATCCTGAGAAGGTACTGCTACTGGAGCACCATTTGCAGGGTTCAAGATATTGTGAGAAGCAAGCATTAATAACTGTGCTTCAAGTATCGCCTCTGGCCCAAGTGGTAAGTGTACTGCCATCTGGTCACCGTCAAAATCGGCGTTAAATGCTGTACACACAAGTGGGTGTAATTGTATCGCTTTACCTTCAATAAGCTTAGGCTGGAATGCCTGTATACCTAGACGGTGAAGCGTAGGAGCACGGTTAAGGAGGATAGGGTGTCCTTTAAGAACGTTCTCTAATATATCCCAAACTACTGGCTCTTTTTTGTCTATTATTTTCTTTGCAGATTTTACAGTCTTTACAATACCACGCTCTATAAGCTTACGTATTACAAAAGGCTTGTAAAGCTCTGCTGCCATTCCCTTAGGAATACCACATTCAAATAACTTTAATTCTGGTCCTACAACAATTACAGAACGTGCTGAGTAATCTACACGCTTACCAAGTAAGTTCTGACGGAAACGTCCTTGCTTACCTTTTAAAGAATCAGAAAGAGACTTTAATGGTCTGTTAGAATCTGTTTTTACTGCAGAAGATTTACGCGTGTTATCAAAAAGTGAATCTACAGATTCCTGTAGCATACGCTTCTCATTACGTAAGATTACCTCTGGCGCTTTGATTTCCATCAATCGCTTAAGACGGTTGTTACGTATAATTACACGACGGTAAAGATCATTAAGGTCTGATGTTGCAAAACGACCCCCATCTAGTGGTACTAGTGGACGTAATTCTGGTGGAATTACTGGTACAACCTTCATAATCATCCATTCTGGAAGATTCTCACGGTTTTTATTTGCATCACGTAGTGCCTCTACAACTTGAAGACGTTTAAGTGCCTCCGTTTTACGTTGCTTAGACGTCTCGTTATTTGCCTTGTGACGTAACTCATAAGAAAGCTCGTTAAGATCTATTCTTCTTAAAAGTTCGATCAAACATTCAGCACCCATTTTGGCGATAAATTTGTTTGGATCTTCATCATCAAGGTATAGGTTTTCTTGCGGTAAACTGTCAAGTATGTTTAAGTACTCTTCTTCCGTAAGGAAATCCATTTTATTAAGGTCTTCACCCTCTTCATTCTTTGCTATACCTGGTTGTATAACCACGTAGCGCTCGTAATAAATGATCATATCTAATTTCTTAGATGGTAGACCAAGTAAATACCCTATTTTATTAGGTAAAGATCTAAAGTACCAGATGTGAGCCACAGGAACCACAAGGTTAATGTGTCCTACACGATCACGACGTACTTTCTTCTCTGTCACCTCTACACCACAACGGTCACAAACGATCCCTTTGTAGCGTATTCTTTTATATTTACCACAAGCACACTCATAATCCTTTACGGGACCAAAAATACGCTCACAGAACAACCCATCACGCTCTGGCTTGTGCGTTCTGTAGTTGATTGTTTCCGGCTTTAAAACTTCTCCTCTTGATGCCCCTAGAATAGATTCTGGAGACGCAAGACCAATAGAGATAGCGTTAAACTTCGGCTGTTGTACATTGTCATTATTTCTTGCCATAATTCTGTGTATGTCGAATTAATTATTGTTGTGAATGGTTATTGTTACGCTTTCGCGAAAGCGGAATCCCGAGAGACTCCACTTTCCAAAAACCATTTACTTTTCTTCTAGACGAATGTCTAGTCCCAGTCCTTTAAGCTCGTGCATTAATACGTTGAAAGATTCAGGAAGACCTGGCTCTGGCATAGGCTCTCCTTTTACAATACTTTCATACGTCTTAGCACGACCAATCACGTCATCAGATTTTACAGTAAGGATCTCACGCAATGTTGCCGAAGCTCCATATGCCTCAAGAGCCCATACCTCCATCTCACCAAAACGTTGCCCTCCAAACTGCGCCTTACCTCCAAGAGGTTGTTGCGTAATAAGAGAGTACGGCCCGATAGAACGCGCGTGCATCTTGTCGTCTACCATATGCCCTAGTTTAAGCATATAGATAACTCCTACCGTTGCTGGTTGATCAAAACGATCTCCAGTACCTCCGTCATATAAATATGTATGACCAAAGCGTGGTATACCTGCCTCGTCTGTAAGTGCGTTAATCTGATCTAGTGTTGCTCCATCAAAAATAGGCGTCGCATATGTTCTTCCTAATTTTTGACCTGCCCATCCTAACACGGTCTCATAAATCTGACCAATGTTCATACGTGATGGTACACCTAGTGGGTTAAGAACGATGTCTACAGGAGTTCCATCCTCAAGGAATGGCATATCCTCTTGACGTACGATACGTGCAACGATACCTTTGTTACCGTGACGTCCCGCCATCTTATCTCCTACTTTAAGCTTACGTTTTTTAGCAATATAAACCTTAGCAAGTTTGATGATACCAGCTGGTAGCTCATCTCCTACTGAGATTGTAAATTTCTCACGACGTAAGTTACCTTGTAGATCGTTTTCTTTAATCTTATAGTTGTGTAATAAGTCTGCAATAAGTGTATTAGTCTTATCATCTGTAGTCCAAGTACCTTGTGTAAGGTGCGTGTAATCTTCTACAGAGTTAAGCATCTTAAGTGTAAATTTCTTTCCTTTAGGAAGTACTTCTTCACCTAGATCATTCATTACACCTTGAGCAGTCTTACCATTTACAAGTTTGAATAATTTTTCAATTAATACCGCCTGTAAATCGTCAAACTTCACATCATACTTATCTTCAAGTACTGCGATGTCTTCTTTATCTTTTGCACGTTTACGCTTATCTTTTATCGCTCTAGCAAACAATTTCTTGTTTATAACTACACCGTGTAAAGATGGTGATGCTTTAAGGGAAGCATCTTTTACGTCTCCTGCTTTATCTCCAAATATTGCGCGCAGTAATTTTTCTTCTGGAGTAGGATCAGACTCTCCTTTTGGAGTAATCTTACCTATTAATATATCTCCAGGTTTTACTTCTGCACCTATACGGATCATTCCGTTCTCATCAAGGTCTTTTGTAGCCTCTTCAGAAACGTTAGGAATATCATTAGTGAGCTCTTCGTTACCTAACTTCGTATCACGTACATCAAGAGAGTACTCATCAATGTGTATAGAAGTAAAGATATCGTCACGTACAACTTTTTCTGATATTACAATCGCATCCTCAAAGTTATATCCCTTCCAAGGCATAAAGGCCACCTTCATATTACGTCCTAGTGCAAGCTCACCTTTCTCGGTAGCATACCCTTGACATAATACTTGACCACGCTCAACTCTATCTCCTACTTTTACAATAGGTTTAAGGTTGATATTTGTACCCTGGTTAGTCTTACGGAATTTAATAAGATTGTAAGATTTAGAATCCTCGTCAAAACTTACGAGACGCTCATCATCTGTACGATCATATTTTATAGTAATCATATTTGCGTCTACATACTCTACTGTACCTGCACCTTCTGCATTAATTAGTACTCTAGAATCTGTAGCTACTTGACGTTCCAGACCTGTTCCCACGATAGGCGCATCTGCCATAATAAGTGGTACTGCCTGGCGCATCATATTCGACCCCATCAGTGCACGGTTTGCATCATCGTGTTCCAAGAATGGAATAAGTGATGCAGAGATAGATGCAATCTGGTTAGGACTAACATCTGCATAATGTACTGTATCTGGATCTACTACTGGGAAATCACCTTCCATACGTGCAATTACTTTTTCTTCAGTAATTGTACCTTCATCATTCATAGGGTTGTTTGCTTGCGCTATTAACATCCCTTCTTCTTCCTCAGCACTTAAGTATTGTGGTTCTGATTTTAAATCTATCTTACCACCTTCAACCTTACGATATGGAGTCTCAATGAATCCCATATTATTCACCTTAGCATAAACAGCTAGTGAAGATATAAGACCAATGTTTGGTCCCTCTGGTGTTTCAATAGGACATAATCTACCGTAGTGTGTGTAGTGCACATCACGCACCTCAAATCCTGCACGCTCACGTGATAAACCTCCAGGCCCAAGTGCAGATAGACGACGCTTGTGCGTAATCTCAGCAAGTGGATTAGTTTGGTCCATAAACTGTGACAACTGGTTTGTACCAAAGAATGAATTAATTACAGAAGACAATGTCTTTGCATTAATCAAATCTATAGGAGTAAACACTTCGTTATCACGTACGTTCATACGCTCACGTATTGTACGAGCCATACGAGCAAGACCTACACCAAACTGGGCAGAAAGTTGCTCACCTACAGTACGTACACGACGGTTTGATAAGTGATCAATATCATCAATCTCTGCTTTTGCATTGATTAACTCAATTAGGTATTTTATAATGGTAATAATATCTAGCTTAGTAAGCACCTGCTTATCCATCTCGATATCAAGACCTAATTTCTTATTCATTCTATAACGACCTACTTCACCTAAGTTGTAACGTTGGTCTGAGAAGAATAACTTATCTATAATACCACGTGCAGTTTCCTCATCTGGCGGTTCTGCATTACGTAATTGTCTATAGATATGCTCAACAGCTTCTTTTTCAGAATTTGTTGGATCCTTCTGTAATGTATTATGGATAATCGCATAATCTGCCTGCTGATTATCTTCTTTGTGAAGTAATACAGTTTTTGCTCCAGCCTCAAGAATTTCTTCTACGTGCTCTTTTTCAAGAACTGTATCACGATCAAGTACTATCTCATTACGCTCGATAGATACTACTTCACCTGTATCTTCATCAACAAAATCCTCGTGCCAAGTGTTAAGAACACGTGCAGCAAGCTTGCGACCAAGATATTTTTTAAGCCCTGTTTTAGAAACTTTAACTTCCTCTGCAAGATCAAATATCTCAAGGATATCTTTATCTCTTTCAAAACCGATAGCACGGAAAAGTGTAGTAACAGGTAATTTCTTTTTACGATCGATATAAGCGTACATCACGCTATTAATATCTGTCGCAAATTCTATCCACGAACCTTTAAAAGGAATTACACGTGCAGAATATAATTTTGTTCCATTTGCGTGGAACGACTGTCCAAAGAATACCCCTGGAGAACGGTGTAATTGAGAAACAACAACACGCTCTGCGCCATTGATCACAAATGTTCCGCTAGGAGTCATATATGGGATTGTACCAAGATATACATCTTGTACGATTGTTTCAAAATCTTCGTGTTCCTCGTCTGTACAGTATAATTTTAGACGCGCTTTTAACGGCACACTATAAGTAAGTCCACGCTCTATACACTCTTGTATAGAATATCTAGGTGGATCAACAAAATAATCTAAAAACTCGAGTACAAAGTTGTTACGAGTATCTGTAATTGGGAAGTTCTCGAGAAAAGTATTGTAAAGACCCTCATCACCTCTCTCATCAGACTTTGTTTCCAGCTGGAAGAAATCTTGGAAAGACTTTACTTGAATATCCAAAAAGTCTGGATAATCAGGTCTATTCTTTACCGATGAGAAACTGATTCTTTCTCCTTGTTTTGCATCTTGCATCATCAACGAACGGAATTTGATTAGAACTAAACTTGCCCCTTAGCAAGTCTAAAAAGATTTTATATTAACGACCGAAATCAAGAAAAAGTCGAGTTACATAAAAAAGGTAACTACTTTATACGACAAATGGTTTAGACCAAATTGCGCCTTTGACAGACACAACTAGTCTAAACCTTTATCTATTTATTATGGTAAGCTTACTTAAGCTCAACTTCTGCACCAGCTTCTTCTAACTGAGCTTTAAGTGCTTCTGCCTCATCTTTAGCAACACCTTCCTTAACTGGAGATGGAGCACCATCTACTAATCCTTTAGCGTCTTTAAGACCTAATCCAGTTAATTCTTTTACAAGCTTAACTACAGCAAGCTTAGAAGCTCCAGCAGCCTTAAGGATTACGTCAAATTCTGACTTCTCCTCAGCAGCGTCTCCACCACCAGCTCCACCAGCAGCAACAGCTACAGCTGCAGCAGCAGGCTCAATACCATACTCATCTTTTAAAATAGTAGCTAACTCGTTTACTTCTTTTACTGTAAGGTTAACTAATTGTTCTGCGAATTCTTTTAAATCTGCCATTTTCTATCGTTTTTGAAAATTGTAATTGTTATATAATAAATAATAGTGCGTACTGCTTAACCTTCCTTCTCAGAAAGGGTTTTGATAATACCAGCAAGGGTTCCTCCACTTGACTTAAGAGCGCTAACAACGTTCTTAGCAGGCGATTGAAGTAATCCAATGATGTCTCCAATAAGTTCCTCTCTCGATTTGATATTTACCAGGTTATCTAGTTGATCATCTCCAACGTAGATAGCTTCTTCTATAAATGCTCCTTTTAATAAAGGCTTCTCAGATTTCTTACGAAACTCCTTAATTACCTTTGCCGGTGCATTTCCAGTCTCAGAAAACATAATTGCAGTGTTTCCTTTTAAAACTTCAGGAAGTTCTGCAAAATCTTTGTCTGATGCTTCCATTGCTTTTGCAAGCAATGTGTTCTTAACTACAGATAAACTTACTCCTGCCTTGAAACAAGCACGACGTAAATTTGAAGTCGTCCCAGCATCTAGTCCAGAAATATCAGTAAGGTATATGTGAGCGTTCTCTCCTAACTGCGTAGTTAAATCTTGAATTACTATTGATTTTTCTTCTCTTGTCATAATCTAAAATTTAAACTAGTCAGTAGCAAAACGCTTAGTATCAACCTCTACAGAAGGGCTCATTGTACTTGACATAAAAATACTTTTTATGTAAACACCCTTTGCAGTTGTAGGCTTAAGCTTTACTAATGTTGTTATTAATTCTCTTGCGTTACCAGCAATTTTTTCCGCATCAAAAGATGCCTTACCTACAGAGGCGTGGATGATACCAGTCTTATCAACTTTAAAGTCAATTTTACCAGCTTTTACATCAGAAACTGCTTTTGCAATATCCATAGTTACTGTACCTGTCTTTGGGTTAGGCATTAAACCACGTGGTCCTAAGACACGTCCTAAAGGCCCTAATTTACCCATTACACTAGGCATTGTGATTATAACGTCTACATCTGTCCAACCACCTTTGATTTTCTCAAGGTACTCATCAAGACCTACGTAGTCTGCTCCTGCTGCCTCAGCTTCTCCCGCTTTATCCGGAGTTACAAGAGCTAGCACTTTTACGTCTTTACCTGTTCCGTGAGGAAGAGTTACCACGCCACGCACCATCTGGTTTGCTTTACGAGGATCTACATTAAGACGTACAGCAATATCTACAGAAGGGTCAAAGTTTACGTTACTTACTTCTTTGATTAAAGCAGAAGCGTCAGCTAGATTGTAGGTTTGACCCGCTTCAATCTTAGACTGATTTTCTTTTTGCTTTTTTGTTAATTTTGCCATTATTGTTTTCTTTTTAAGCTGTTAAGCTGGTGCATCTCCACCTTTAACCGTTATACCCATTGAACGAGCTGTACCTGCTACCATTTTCATTGCACTTTCTACAGTGAATGCATTAAGGTCAGGCATTTTGTCCTCTGCAATTGCACGTACTTGATCCCAAGTAACTTTTGCAACCTTCTTACGGTTTGGTTCACCAGATCCACTCTTTACTTTAGCTGCTTCCAATAGTTGAACTGCCGCAGGAGGAGTCTTGATTACAAAATCAAAAGACTTATCCTTATATACAGTTATCGCAACAGGAAGTACTTTACCAGCTTTATCTTGAGTTCTAGCATTAAACTGCTTACAGAACTCCATAATATTTACGCCGGCAGCACCTAAAGCAGGTCCTACTGGTGGAGAAGGGTTTGCGGCACCTCCTCGTACTTGTAACTTTACAACCTTACTTACTTCTTTTGCCATTTCTAAAAATTTAAACTGATCTGTTCATAAAGTGGAAGCAATAGAACAAAATCCAAAATATATTAATGTAACAATTAATTTCTTATACCTTTTCAACCTGCATATAGCTAAGCTCTAATGGTGTTTTTCTTCCAAAAATTTTCACCATCACCTCAAGCTTACGCTTCTCTTCATTTACTTTTTCAACAGTTCCATTAAAACCATTAAAAGGACCATCTATAACCTTGATAGTCTCACCTATAGTAAATGGTATTGCAACGCTGTCTTGTTTTACAGCAAGCTCATCTACCTTACCTAGCATACGGTTTACCTCTGCCTTTCTTAACGGCACAGGATCACCACCTTTTACTTCTCCTAAAAATCCTATAACACCATTAATAGACTTAATGATGTGAGGTATTTCTCCAGCTAGATTTGCTTTAACCATTATGTAACCTGGGAAATAAACACGTTCTTTGTTTACTTTCTTACCGTTACGTATTTGAATAACCTTTTCTGTAGGCACTAAAACCTCCTCAATGTTATCTTCTAGACTTAATCGTGAAATTTCTTGCTCGATATACGCCTTAACTTTATTCTCTTGACCACTAACGGCCCTTACCACATACCACTGTTTGGTGCTGTTTGCTTTAGCCATATCGTCTTAATTAATTTGTTCCTACTATTTTATCAAAGTATAACTTAATTACATTGCTAAAAACAGTATCAACACCCCATATAGCTAAAGAAAATAATATCGAAAACACAGCTACTACAACCATAAGACGCTGAGCCTCTGGAAGTGGTGTCCACGTTACGTGATTTTTCAATTCGTTATATGATTCTTGAACGTAATTAATTAATCCAGCCATAATAGTTATATCGTTTTAGAAGTAGATAAGATATCTAATAATCTTCTAGTAAATTCCAAAATTCTAATGAGCAAGACACATTGTGTAAATACTCATAAATTGCACGGGTTGAGAGACTCGAACTCACGACACCTGGTTTTGGAGACCAGTGCTCTACCAACTGAGCTAAACCCGTATCCGTAGGACAAACCTACTTGAGATAAATTTTTACGCTTTCGCGAAAGCGCAATAACCCTCTCTTTAACAAAAGTCAAGGCGTTCTGAAAAAACAGAACACCTTTACTTTTATTTATTATCTAGATAAAATTAATCTAAAATCTCAGTAACCTGACCAGCTCCTACAGTTCTACCACCTTCACGTACTGCAAAACGAAGTCCGATGTTAAGTGCGATAGGCTGGATAAGCTCAACAGTAATAGTTAAGTTATCACCAGGCATTACCATCTCAATTCCATCAGGAAGACCGATGTTACCAGTTACGTCAGTTGTACGTACGTAAAACTGTGGACGGTAGTTATTGTGGAATGGAGTGTGACGTCCACCTTCTTCTTTCTTAAGGATATAAACCTCAGCTTTAAACTTAGCGTGTGGTGTTACAGATCCTGGCTTAACGATTACCATACCTCTAGAGATTTGAGACTTCTCAATACCTCTTAATAAGATACCAGCGTTATCTCCAGCCTCACCTCTATCAAGGATCTGACGGAACATCTCAATACCTGTAATAGTAGAAGTAAGTTTCTCAGCACCCATACCGATGATCTCAACAGGATCTCCAGTGTTTGCGATACCAGTTTCGATACGACCTGTAGCAACAGTTCCACGACCAGTAATAGAGAATACATCCTCGATAGGCATTAGGAAATCTTTTTCAGTCTCACGTAATGGCTCTTCGATCCAAGAATCAACAGCAGCCATAAGCTCTAATACTGTATCAACCCATTTTTGCTCACCGTTTAACGCTCCAAGTGCAGAACCAGCTACAACAGGACCATTATCTCCATCATACTCGTAGAAAGAAAGAAGATCTCTGATCTCCATCTCTACAAGCTCAAGAAGCTCCTCATCATCAACCATATCTACTTTATTCATAAATACAACGATACGTGGAATACCTACCTGACGACCAAGAAGGATGTGCTCACGAGTTTGTGGCATAGGACCATCTGTAGCAGCAACCACAAGAATAGCACCATCCATTTGAGCAGCACCAGTTACCATATTCTTTACGTAATCGGCGTGACCTGGACAGTCAACGTGTGCGTAGTGACGGTTTTCAGTCGCGTACTCAACGTGTGAAGAGTTAATTGTTATACCTCTTTCTTTTTCCTCAGGAGCATTATCAATTTGATCAAAAGCAGAAGCTTCTGAAAAACCAGCATCTGCCAATACTTTCGTAATCGCAGCAGTTAAAGTTGTTTTACCGTGATCTACGTGCCCGATAGTTCCAACATTTAAATGGGGTTTCGAACGATCATATGTTTCCTTTGCCATAATGTAATTATTTAATCTTAGTTATTATTAGTGTACTATTTACTAGTGATCGAGTCCCTTCTCATTTAAACACGAAAAGTGAGTGCGACCAGCACTCATTATTAATATTTTTTTTTGAGCCAACGACGGGAATTGAACCCGTGGCCTCTTCCTTACCAAGGAAACGCTCTACCCCTGAGCTACGTCGGCTGGTAAATTTTACGCTTTCGCGAAAGCTCAACACCTCAAAGGTATTTAGAGCGGGAGACCAGGTTCGAACTGGCGACATTCAGCTTGGAAGGCTGACGCTCTACCAACTGAGCTACTCCCGCATTTATAAACTCACTCTATATTACATATATAAAGTGAGATTAAAGGTGTGGGGAGAGCAGGATTCGAACCTGCGAAGTTAAAAACAACTGAGTTACAGTCAGTCCTCGTTGGCCGCTTGAGTATCTCCCCTATTTGTTATCAAATTTCAGTGCGCAAAACTAAGCAAATCTTTTTGATAATAAAACAATATTTTAAAGAACTTTTTAACTTTATTTTTAAGTTAAAAAAAGAGCCGATGGAGGGACTCGAACCCACGACCTGCTGATTACAAATCAGCTGCTCTAGCCAGCTGAGCTACATCGGCTTTTTACTCACTCACACTTCCCAAAAGAAGCATAAAAAAGTCCGCTATTTCTAACGGACTGCAAATGTAGGTAATTTTTATCCCTACCCAAACTTTTTTTGAAAAAAATTTACATCACACGCGATCTTATTTTTTCTTTTCTTTTTAAAAGTATCCTCTCCATAGACTGAACACACACATCTGTAGCCTCTTCGAAAGATTTTGCCATCTTTTTAACGATAAATTCATCACCTGGCACACTTACTAATAATTCTACAATTTTATTATTTGGTCTCTCGTTTGGCTCTAGTTTTAGATAAACATCGGTATGAATAATCTTATCATAAAAATGTTCCAATTTTCCGACTTTCTTCTTTATAAAATCAGTGAGTTTGACATCTGCATCAAACTTTGGGGCTTCTACAGTTACTTTCATAAGAATATGGTTTAATTGGTTACAACATAAAGCACTCTCATAGCGCTCTATTTACTAAAACGTTCCCTCACTACTTTTTAGTACGAGGATGTGCCTTAGAGTACACGTCTTTTAATGCCTTTATACTATTATGAGTATACACCTGAGTAGAGGCTAGACTGGCGTGACCTAAAAGCTCTTTCACAACGTTTAAATCTGCTCCTTGATTAAGTAAGTGAGTTGCAAATGAATGTCTCAATATATGCGGGCTCGTCTTAAACTTATCTGAAGCCTCACTAAAGTAACGATTTATAACTCTGTAAACAAGGGTGCTATACACTTTTAACCCTTTTACAGTTACAATTAAAGGCTCTGCACTCCCCTCTCCAGCTATACGAGACCTCTCTATTAAATACCTATCAAGAGTACTTATCACTCCTGGAAGAAGGGGAATGAGACGTTCTTTGTTGCGCTTACCTAGTACTTTTAATGTTTTTTGAGAAAAATCTACACTACCTAATGTTAAGTCTATAAGCTCTGCTCTTCTCATCCCAGTACCATACAACAATTCAACCATAAGAAGATCTCGCAAAGAGACAAAATCTTGTGTCTCTCGCAAATCTTGTAATACGAGACCCACCTCCTTTTCTGAAAATGGAATCTGTACACGCTTAGAGACCTTAAGAGATTTGTGTTTCACCAGAGGCGATATAGCCACATCCCCCACTTTGAGCAAAAATTTATAGTAAGCCTTGAGAGATGACACCTTTCTATTTACACTCTGGTTAGAGACTCCAGCATCTACTAAAGAAACGATCCACGCTCTTATTTGCGCATACGCAACAGCAATAGGATCATCTTCCTCATAATTCTCCTTTAAAAAAACAAAAAAAGCAGTCACATCCTTCTCATAAGCCAGCACTGTATGCTTACTATAATTCTTCTCAAGGTTGAGATACTCTAAGAAAGGATTGAGGGACATTACAACTATATATTTAAAAGTAATAACTTATTCTAGACAACAAAAAAAACCGTTGCACTGTAAAGATACACTTTACAACACAACGGTTATATATGGTTGAGAGAGGATTAGTCTCCCTGTTAATCCAGATCACGATATACGTGACGACGGATTAATGAATATTAGATATTCTCTGCATCTCTCATTCCTTGAATGTATGATGCTTTTTGAATCTCACGTCTTCTTACTACAGAAGGCTTTGTAAACTGCTTGCGCTCTCTAAGATTACGCATAGTCTTTGTGCGATCAAATTTACGCTTAAAACGTTTAAGCGCTCTATCTATATTTTCTCCGTCTTTTACTGGTATAATTAACATAGTGGGACCTCCTTTCTTTAAATTCTTATTCGGTTTTCAGACTGCAAAGATACGCTTAAAAAACAATCCCGCAACAGTAACCTTTATTTTTTTGAAATTTCTTCAGTTTTAGGCTTGTAAGTCTTCTTGTCGATAACCATTTTTGCAATGATTTCTCGTAAGATTTCAGATGTTCCTCCACCTATTGGACCTAGGCGACTATCACGTAACATACGTGCTAGCGGGTATTCTTCCATATAACCGTAACCTCCTAACATCTGTAAACAATCATAAATTACCTCATCTGCAATTTTTGTTGCTGTAAGCTTAGACATCGTCGCTTCTTTTACAACATACTCGCCATTACCTAGACGATGAGCCACTGTATAATTAAAAGCTTTAGACATCTCCACCTCTGCAGTACGCTCTGCTAGCTTGTGACGTAATGCCTGAAACTTATCTATTGTAACTCCAAAAGCGGTACGCTCTTTCATATAACCTAACGCATACTCTATAGCATACTCAGCTCTAGCGTGTGCATTAATACCCATAATTAAACGTTCTGATGCAAAGTGCTGCATTATGTACCCAAAACCAGCATTCTCCTCCCCCATTAGATTTTCGGCAGGAACTTTTACATTATCAAAAGAAATCTCACCAGTATCTGATGCTCTCCAACCTAGTTTATCAAGTTTTGTAGCATTAATACCAGGCATATCTCTATCTAAAAGGAATATACTCATACCCTTCCCTCCTAGTTCTGGTGCCGTCTTTGCAGCAACCACTAGATAGTCTGAGTAAACACCATTTGTAATAAAGGTTTTTGATCCATTTATAATGTAGTGATCACCTTCTTTTACAGCTGTTGTGCGCATACCAGCCACATCACTTCCCCCAAAAGGTTCTGTAATACACAAGCACCCTATTTTATCACCAGCGATACTAGGCGCAAGATATTCAGATTTTATTCTAGTATCGCCCTCTGCATTGAGGTGTGTCATTGCTAGATAAGCGTGCGCCCATATAGCAGCTGCAAATCCACCACTATTAATTTTCTGTAACTCTTCTAGTAGTATTACAGTATAAAAGAAATCAAGGTTCATCCCTCCATACTCTTCTGGATAAGCAATCCCGAAGAATCCCATATCTCCAAATTTCTTCCAGATAAAACGTTCTATCTGTCCAGTTTCCTCCCATTTATCAAGGTGTGGGACTACTTCCTTTTGAAGAAAATCTTTTAAGCTTTCGCGAAAGAGGTTATGTTCCTCTGTAATATATATATCTGTCATATTCTTATTTTTATCCCTGCTTACTGAAGATATCGCAGGTAATCATAGCACATTTTAATTTATTTGTAAATATAACGCTATTATGTCATATTTGAAGTCTGTCATACCCTCCAAATCTTTCAATTCTTCTAGTGAGTTAATTCCCTCTCTAAGCGTACGATAGTCTACTATTTCTTTTGCCAAATCAAAATTAAGCAATGGAACGGTAGAAAGGTCTGATGCTGTCGCGGTATTTACGTTTACAAAACGTATTTCTGGTTTGTTTTTTACCGTATAATGATTAAGCACAAGTCTCTTTATAGATTTATCTACACCATAGACACTGTAAATCTGAAAATCTACTTGATAACCTCCCACCTTATCACGGTGTCGTATAATAGCAGTAGCAGCATTTTCATCTACGCCCTCTATTGCGAGTAAATCTTCATAAGTTATGCTATTGAGCATTCCTTTCTCTTCGGCGGTTTTCCACTTCTTCTTATAATTATTTTTCTTTTGTGGATTCTTGCGTTGCTCTAGCAACCATTTTGGCCATTTAAAATAAGGAGATATTTGCGCCAGTAGTGAGTCTGATACTTTTGAGACTTGCTGAAACTCTACTGCAGAGTTAAACCATTTTCCGCTTTCGCGAAAGCGTACTACTCTATCTATCTCTTCTGTACTCATCCCGAGTTTATACCCATTATAATCTGTAAGTAATGTAGGGTTAAAAGGATAAATTTTAGGCTTTCTTCTTTCTAGATCAATCGCTTTAAGTGAGTCTATTTCTTTTTGAAAAGCAAGCACACGAGCATCTTCTTGCAGTGGCGATACGGGTGAATCTGTAAGATTTTTACTAACAGCAATAACTCCTAGACACGCAAGACAAAGTATGGCAAAAAATAAAATCCCATTTCGCTTACGTCTGTCGTAAACAAAATGGGATTTAAATAGTCTCATTTTATATGATCTTAGTCTATAGCTTGCTCCTTAAGCTTTATAGCATCAAGGTATCTTTTAAGCTGCTTTTTCACCACTGGGAATAAGAAGAAAAGACCTACCATATTAGGAAATACCATTGCAAATATCATTGCATCTGAGAATGCCCAGATTGAATTCATACTTGCAGAAGCTCCTACGACAACGAAAGTTAAGAATAACATCTTATATACAAGATCTGCTACTTTACCACGCCCGAAAAGGAATTTCCAAGACTGTAACCCGTAGTAAGACCAAGAAATCATAGTTGATACTGCAAATAGTACAACTGCTATCGTTAAGAACACGTTAGAGTAAGGAATGTACTCTGCAAAAGCCTTTGATGTAATACCTGCTCCCTCAAAAGATTCTCCACCTATTAATACTGCTCCAGAACCATCACCACCGTACTCAAAGAATCCTCCAAAGTTGAAAATGATAATTACTAATGCAGTCATAGAACAGATAAGTACTGTATCAATAAACGGCTCTAGTAATGCTACTAGACCTTCACTTGCAGAGTATTTTGTACGTACTGCAGAGTGTGCAATAGATGCAGAACCTGCACCAGCCTCATTTGAAAAGGCTGCTCTTTTAAATCCAACTAGTAGTACTCCTATAAATCCACCTACACCGATTGCTGTAGGGTTAAATGCTTCTTGCACAATAAGTGCTACTGCGTCATCTATAAGACTAAAGTTACTTAGTATGATATATAAACAAGCAAGTACATACATAATTGCCATAAATGGCACTACCTTCTCAGTTACCTGAGCAATACGTTTTATACCACCTATGATGATAATACCTACTATAATCGCAAGAACAATACCTACTATAAAACCAGAGGCTGCACTTGTCATATTAAACATTTCTTTAAGTACAATAGTTGCTTGGTTAGATTGTGCAGCGTTACCTCCACCAAAAGATCCACCTATACAGAAGATTGCAAAGATTACAGCTGCTACTTTACCTAGTGTTGCAAATCCTTTTGCTTTAAGTCCTTTAGTAAGGTAATACATAGGCCCTCCATATACGGTACCATCCTCACCTACATCTCTGTATTGCACACCTAGGGTACACTCTACAAATTTTGTAGACATCCCCAGTAAACCACAAACTATCATCCAGAATGTTGCACCTGGTCCTCCTAATGCGATTGCTAGTGCAACCCCTGCAATGTTACCATTACCTACGGTTCCAGAAACTGCTGTTGCCAGTGCTTGAAAGTGTGAAACTTCACCATCTGAACTTTCATCACGTATCGTGTCTACAATGTCGCCATCTATAGCGAGGTCATCATCTATCTTTTCAATATGATCTTCAATATCTACTTTAGTAAGATCTTGCCCTTGAGCGATACCATCTTCACCATAAAGCTCTGCAGCCCCGTGCTTCTCAATATCCTCATATTTACCACGTACTGTTTGAATAGCTCTCCAGAAAAATCTAATGTTTGGAAAACCAAAGTAAATTGTAAAAAATGCAGCACTTGCTACAAGTAATATAAGTACAAACGGTGTACCTGCTACTTCAAAAAATACGATAGCAGAAAAGAAATCTGAAACAGGCTGGAATGCTTGATCAATTTTTTGATCAATTCCTACTTCTTGATTGTTTTGTGCAAATGAAATTAATGGAATAAATGCTGATAAAATGAATAGAAGATATTTCTTCATCATATGTATGTGTTTGGTTATAATAAAAATTCAGCTAGCAATATCTAAAAAAATGCCCCTTATTCAAAGGAAAGTATCTTAAAATCCTACACATTTACTAAATACCGAAAGTAGCGTGTAGTTTTTTGATTTGTTCAGGTCTTCCTATAACGATGAGTTTAGACTCTTTTTCTATTCTCATATCTGCCTCAGGGTTAACTATGTACTTACCAGATGGAGACCTATATCCTATAATAGTACACCCAGTTCTGTAACGTAAGTTAATTTCTTTAATAGTAGCTTCTTTACCATCTAGACATACCTGGCTAAAACCTATTTCCTCTACATTAATACTATCCTCCTCTCCCACTACAGATAAGTTGTCTAAAAATTCAATAAGATCTGGAACAACCACAAGAGATGCCATATGGTCTCCACCTATGCGATCTGGCATAATCACATTATCTGCGCCAGCAAGTTTGAGTTTTTTTTGTGAAGTTTCTGCCGTGGCTCTACTTATAATTTTTAATGTACTGTTAAGCTGCCTTGCACTTAAAACAATAAAGAGATTATCTGCATCTTCTGGAAGCGCACATAGTAAAGCAGATGCTCTATCTATACCGGCTTTTTCCAGTGTCTCATCTTCATTTGCATTACCATTTACAAAGTGAATATTTGTATCAGACTCATACTTCTCTATGATATCTGTGTCCATCTCAATCACAACAAATTGCTTATTATAAGCCATTAATTTTTGCACAGCCTCTTGACCATTACGACCATAACCACACACTATAATGTGATCATTCATTTTATCTATTTCCTGTTGCACCTTTCTATGTATTAAATCATTGTACGAGCTCCTACTCAATATATATTCTGAAATTACCGTAATGGCAAAACCAACTATAACCACACTAAGGAGGATGAGTATTATTGTAAAAATTTTTGCTTCTGGGGTGAGCGGCACTACTTCACCAAAACCAACCGTGGTAATGGTTATGACCGTCATATACATAGCATCTACCCAAGTATAATCTGCAATAAATCTATACCCTACAACACCTATAAAAAGGGTAATTACAAGAAGTATAACAGCTAGATAAATCTTATGTTTAAATAGAGAGAATAGTCTCATAGATCAAAAACAGAAGTTCGTTTTGTATAAATGAGATCCTTTAATTTAAGCCAGAAAGCTACAGTCAAGTACAAGGCAAAACCAACACCTAGGGTTGCAAATGAGACGTAGATAAAAAACAAACGCACATTCTTTGCTCGCATTCCTAGTCTATCTGCCAGTCTAGATGACACGTAAAAACCACGTTTTTCAAAATAGTGTCGTATGTTGTAAACAAATTTTAGCATCGTGATATTTTCAAAAACTATAGTAACTAAAAGTGGATGTGGTTGAGATGGTTTTTGTTACGCTTTCGCGAAAGCGTAATTAAACCCCTCACGTTACAAATAACTAGTTTGCAACCTCGCTCATAAACTTGATTCTATACAGACGTAGCTCCTCATCTTCATAATCACCATCAAACTCTTCCATAGCGACATCTATTTTATCTGTCTCTGCCTCCATAAAGTAATCGTGTAACTCTTCTTGTTGATCTTCATCAAGTATGTCATTAATCCAATAGTCTATATTGAGTCTGGTACCACTAAAAACTATGGCTTCCATCTCTTTTATAAAATCTGGCATTTCCTTACCCTTTGCAGATGCAAGATCATCGAGAGGTAACTTACGGTCTACGTTTTGAATAATATACAATTTGAGACCACTGTTTGCACCTGTACTTTTTACTACGAGATCATCTGGACGAAGAATATCATTTTCTTCTACATAAGCTTTTATAAGGCTAACAAAGTCCTTACCGTACTTTTTTGCTTTTCCGTCTCCTACACCGTGCACGTTACCTAGCTCTTGTATCGTAATAGGATACTTTATCGCCATATCTTGTAATGATGGATCTTGAAAAACTACAAATGGTGGCACATCGAGCTTTTTTGCAACCTTCTTACGAAGATCTCTGAGCATTTCCATAAGTTTCTTATCTGCTCCCCCTTGCTTTTGAGATGAGATAATAGCATTATCTACATCTGCCCCAAAGGTATGGTCATCTGTCATCATAAATGACACAGGCTTATCTATAAAAGCAAGCCCCTTTGGCGTCATTTTTACAACGCCATAAGTTTCTATATCCTTTTTGATATAGCCAGCAACAATAGCTTGTCGCATTAATGCAAACCAATATTCTTTGCTTTGATCTTTACCTATACCAAAAAATACTTGTTCGTGTGTTTTATGAGAAGTGATAATAGCATTTTCTTCTCCTCTTAAAGTAAAGACTACTTCCTTACTCTTATATATTTGTTTTGTATCACGTATAACTGTAAGCACCTTTACAAGCTCATCTTGCGCCTCGTGTTTCTTTTTTGGGTTGCGCATATTATCATCTAGCATCCCACCTTCTCCCGAAGCGTTATCAAATTCTTCACCAAAATAATGAAGGATAAACTTTCTTCTAGAAATACTCGTCTCTGCAAATGCAACTACTTCTTGCAATAGTGCGTGACCTATTTCCTGCTCTGCAACAGGCTTACCACTCATAAACTTCTCAAGCTTCTCAATATCCTTATAGGCATAAAATGCGAGACAATGTCCCTCACCTCCATCGCGACCAGCACGACCTGTTTCTTGATAATAGCTCTCTATACTCTTAGGTATATCGTGATGAATTACAAAACGCACATCTGGCTTATCTATACCCATACCAAAGGCTATAGTTGCAACCACAACATCTACATCTTCCATTAAGAACATATCTTGATGTCGTGCTCTAGTCTTTGCATCTAGGCCTGCGTGATAAGGCACTGCTTTAAGACCATTAACTTGTAAAGTTTGGGCAAGCTCTTCTACACGTTTACGTGCAAGGCAATAGATTATACCACTTTTACCCTCATTTTGTTTTACAAACCGAATGATATCTGCATCTACTTGTGCTGTTTTAGGGCGTACTTCATAATAAAGGTTAGGCCTATTAAAGGATGCTTTAAAAGTATTTGCATTTGTTATACCTAAGTTTTTAAGAATATCTTCTTGCACTTTTGGTGTGGCAGTTGCCGTAACAGCTATAATAGGTATTCCCTCACCTATTCTTCCTATGATCTTTCTAAGGTTTCTATACTCAGGTCTAAAATCGTGTCCCCACTCTGAGATACAGTGTGCCTCGTCTATAGCTAGAAAAGATATTTTCTGCTCGCGTAAGAACTCTACATTCTCTTCTTTAGTAAGTGATTCTGGGGCAACATACAGCAGTTTTGTAACACCACTTGCTATATCCTCCTTAACCGTTTTAATCTCTCCTTTTGTAAGAGAGCTATTTAAAACGTGGGCAATGCCCTCATCTTGTGAGATACCTCGTAAAGCATCTACTTGATTTTTCATAAGAGCTATGAGAGGAGATACCACAATAGCGGTTCCCTCTGCTATAAGAGCTGGCAGTTGGTAACAGAGTGATTTACCACCACCTGTAGGCATTATAACAAAGGTGTGATTTCCACCTACAATGCTTTTTATTACCTCTTCCTGCAAACCCTTAAACTGACCAAAGCCAAAATATTTCTTAAGTTCTTTGTGTAAGTCTATTTGTTCTGTCTTCATCTATTCAAATGCATTTTTACATACCTTTGTGTTTTCTAAAGATAGTAATTTCCCCACGTTAAACAAATCATAACAAAACCAAGTTTTGAACATTACTCAGCAAATCATTGCTAGCGCACAGAAAACCATTAACATAGAGCAAGCCGCCATTGCAAATCTATCGTCTCTTATAGATGAAGAATTTGCTCAAGCAGTGCAAGCTATTTACTCATCAAAGGGTAGAGTTGTTATTACAGGTATAGGTAAAAGCGCCATTATAGCTCAAAAAATAGTTGCAACACTTAACAGTACAGGTACTCCTGCACTATTTATGCACGCGGCAGATGCGATACACGGCGACCTAGGGAGTATACTTATAGATGATATTGTAATATGTATCTCAAAGAGTGGTACAACACCAGAGATTAAAGCCTTAGTCCCACTTATTAAAAAAACTGAGAATACACTCATTGCAATTACTTCAAATAAAACATCATTTTTAGGTAATGAGGCAGACTATGTTTTACACGCTTTTGTAAAAGAAGAGGCTTGCCCCAACAACCTTGCTCCTACTACAAGCACAACTGCACAGCTCGTTATAGGTGATGCCGTTGCTGTAGCCCTTCTAGATCTAAGAGGTTTTACAGAAAAAGACTTTGCAAAGTATCACCCAGGAGGTGCGCTAGGCAAGCGATTATATCTTACAGTGCAAGATATATGTGCCACACACCAAAACCCTGCAGTAACACCAGATGCAAGCATTAAAGAGGTTATCGTTGAAATCTCTAAAAAAAGACTAGGTGTAACCGCCGTCGTTCTAAACGGAGTTATCCAAGGAATAATCACAGATGGAGACCTACGTAGAATGCTTGCAAAAAACGACTCACTAGAAGGCCTTACAGCTCAACAGATTATGAGCGAAAATCCAAAAACTGTAAATCACACAGCTATGGCAATCGCTGCAAAAGATATTCTAGAAGAACATAACATAAGCCAGCTCCTTGTCGTAAAAGATGGGAACTATGCTGGCGTTGTACATATACACGACCTCATAAAAGAAGGAATCGCATAATGGCAAAAAAAGAAAAAAAACACCCAGATGAGATGTCCTTTCTGGATCATCTTGAAGAATTAAGATGGCATTTAATAAGGGCAACCCTAGCAGTAGTTATTATAGGTGTAGTCGCTTTTATTTTTAAGGGAACACTTTTTAAAATCATCTTTGGGCCACAAAGCCCTAACTTTGTTTCTTACGACATACTTTGTGAGATATCACGCTTCTTTGGGGCCGAAAAAGGATGTATTGCAGATGGTGATATGGATTTTATCATACAGAGTAGAAAGGTTGCAGGACAGTTTAGCGCAGCTATATGGACCTCCATTATGGCCGGCGTTGTGATAGGTTTTCCATACATACTTTATGAATTTTGGAAATTTATCTCACCAGGCTTATATGAGAATGAGCGCAAATCTAGTAAGGGCTTTATAGTAGTTGCCTCATTGCTTTTCTTTATGGGAGCAGCATTTGGATACTTTGTAGTAGCACCACTTTCTATAAACTTCCTTGCCACTTTTAAAATATCTGAAGCCGTTCAAAATGAATTTGACATAGACTCATTTATAGGGCTCGTGCGTGCATCTGTCCTAGCTTCTGGTTTTATATTTGAGCTACCTATCATTATGTATTTTTTAACTAAAATAGGCCTAGTTACACCAGAATTTTTAAAGAAAAACAGAAAGTATGCGCTTGTAATTGTATTAATTTTGGCGGCCATAATCACACCGCCAGATATATCAACACAAGTCATTGTTGCTATACCTATAATTATCCTTTACGAGGTTAGTATTTTTATCTCAAGAGGTGTAATAAGAAGAGAAAAACGCCGACTCAAAAAAGCCGGTCTCGCATAAGGAACAGGCAAAAATTATTAATAATTAATCGTTGTACGCTTTCGTGAAAGCGTAAACCCCCACTTACATTATGAGTAACAATATAATAGACGACTTTAATAGCTATCGTTCAAAAATGAATGATAAAATACTCGCAGACAATAACAAAATTGTAAAGCGCATCTTTAACCTTGACACAAATGCTTTTACCGCGGGTGCTCTAGACAAAAAGACAAAAGAACTTTTAGGTCTTGTTGCCTCTACAGTGCTACGTTGTGATGACTGTGTAAAATATCACTTAGAGAGCTGCCACGACGAGGGCGTGACTAAAGAGGAGGTGATGGAAACACTTAGTATAGGCACTCTTGTAGGAGGAACTATAGTAATACCACACCTACGCCGTGCTTATGAGTACTGGGAAGCCCTAGATGAAAAGAAAGGAAATCAATAAGCATTTCTTTTTTGTTACAAAGATCTACAATGCTTGTTCTTAATGAGCGTTATAGATCTTTAAAATAAAGGCTTAAACAATACGTATATTTGTTACATATGAAACTACGCGCAGAAAACTTAATGAAATCTTACAAAGGCCGAAAGGTTGTAAAAGGGATTTCTGTAGAGGTTAACCAAGGTGAAATTGTAGGTCTCTTAGGGCCTAACGGAGCCGGGAAGACTACGTCGTTTTATATGATAGTGGGTCTTGTAAAACCTAATGGCGGTAACATATACCTAGACCAGCAAGATATTACTAAATACCCTATGTATAAAAGGGCGCAAAATGGTATAGGCTACCTAGCGCAAGAAGCTTCTGTTTTTAGAAAACTGAGTATAGAAGATAATATACTAAGCGTTTTACAGCTTACTAAACTGTCTAAAAAAGAGCAACTTCATAAGATGGAGGAGCTTATAGAAGAGTTTAGCTTAGGGCATATACGTAAAAGCCGTGGTGACCTTTTATCTGGTGGAGAGCGTAGACGTACAGAAATTGCTAGAGCCCTTGCTACCTCACCATCTTTTATATTACTAGATGAGCCCTTTGCCGGTGTAGACCCGGTTGCTGTAGAAGATATACAGCGCATCGTTGCACAGCTCAAAAATAAAAATATAGGCATCCTTATCACAGATCACAATGTGCAAGAAACGCTGGCTATCACAGACCGCACTTACCTAATGTTTGAAGGAAGTATACTCAAACACGGAGAGCCAGAAGAACTCGCAGCAGATGAGATGGTGAGAAAAGTTTATCTAGGTCAGAATTTTGAACTAAGAAAAAAGAAGCTTTTTTAATTAAAGCTTACATACAATCTTATAATTAAGATCACCCTCTATACATCTTGTTATGAAATATACTTATACACTCATACTCGTAGTCCTATTTTCTGTTTTTTGTAAAGCACAAACACCTATTCCTTCTCAAGAGCAAGATACTCTGGGGATTTTAAAACTTGCTTTTTACGATACAAAGGTTATGCTTAAAGGTATAGGCCACGCATATACAGGCCCTCTGCGATGGAAAAAGGATGACTTTATTGTGGCAGGAGCCATTGTAGGTGGTACTGCGCTCCTCTACTTTGTAGATGATGATGTAGAAAACTATTTTATAGATAGAAGAGAAGATATCCCTACGGTACTTGATGAAGCTGGAGAGAGACTAGGTAGCCCTCAAGTAGCTTATGGAATTACAGCCGGTACTTATCTTTTTGGGTTATTTACGAAAAATGAAAAAGTACGTCGTACTGGAGCTTTAATGACCTCATCTGCAGTAACCGCTGGATTATTACAAACACTTCTTAAAGCATCAACAGGAAGAAGTAGACCTACTAATGGTCAAGGTAAATTTAGCTTTAATCCTTATAGTGGCGAGGCTGGTTTTAGAGCATTCCCTTCTGGTCACACCATTCTTTCTGTAACAATGGCCCACGCAGTAGCAAAGCAATTTGATAATGTTTGGGTAAAGGTTGGTATTTATGCTATAGGCTCTATAGCTCCTTTACAAAGGTTATGGGGTGGAGCGCACTGGCTTACAGATGTGGCCCTTAGTGCTGCACTTAGTATTGTGATTGTAGATTCTATAGATAACTATATGAACAAGGCAAATGTATATCCCGACGGCTCTAAGAAAAACAATAGCATTTCTTGGAAATTTAATGTAGGCTTAGGTCGCGCCGGGCTTACTGGTACTTTCTAGATTAACTTACTGGTAAATTTTCTTGCTTCTGTGCTTTTATAGTAAGCACAAGCATTACTACCCTGCTTATCACAAAGCATAGCAACCCAAAAACGGTACATAGCAAGGCCACCTTGAGCCCTCCTGCCATCATAGGCTGTGAGATATTTCCATTTCCCTCTATAGCATCAAAGGCCGTAATAAGACCTATAGTAGACCCGAGAAGTCCCCACATAAGTGCAAAAAGACTGAGATGACCTATGAGCTCTAGTGTATTTCTTACACGCTTTTTACCTACAAGAGCTAGAATAAATAAGACTAGTACTGCAAGTAAAACAAGTAAAATAGGCACCATAAATAATGGCCCTCCTTCATTAATACGATCGATAATTTGTGACATAACTTTAGTTTTTAAGATTAATGTGATGTAAATCTAAAGAGATAAAACACTTCTTAATATTATTTGCGACGAGCACCAGTTTATACTTCCAATATAGCAATTTAAAATCCGTCAACGAATAACCACCAGCCTGTTAGGTTATAGACAGCATATAAAGCGTTATTCATCTCAAAATAAATAAGGGCTATCATTTTTTTGTCATCTTTGTGAGATGCTAGCATCTTTGCTTAAAAAAACCATTTACTTCCCTATACATATTATACTATGGGTATTAGTATGGTTATTTTACATTTATTTCTTTAGCTATGCGGCAGATAATGATCAATTTGTCATACACTTTGCAACTAGCCTCTTACCTATTACTATCGTAGTAACCTACATTATTGCATACTATCTAATACCACGTTTCCTTCTCAGAAAGAGATATATTGTTTTTACTGCATACCTATTATACACTGTAGTAGGCTCACTTTTTTTAATAATTATCATCACCTTCATAAACTTTATCTTCTTATCTAATTATGATATGAAGCAAATGCCCTTGCTCACGCGCAACTTTGTTTTTGTTTTCATACTCGTGTACCTCGTGGCTGGATTAGTCTCACTTGCACAACTGCTCAAATACAACTACAAGGCAATACATCGCAATAGTGTATTAGAAAATAAAATACTAGAAGGGCAATTACTACTTAAAGAAAAGGAACTCCATTACCTTAAAGAGCAAATACACCCACACTTTTTATTTAACACACTTAATACGATTTATGGAGCGGCCCTGAAAGAATCTAAGCACACTCCAGACCTGATTCTCAAATTATCTAATTTACTAGACTACTCACTTAATCAAATAAAGAAAAAGACCGTTGCCATATCTGAAGAGACTGGATATATAGATTCTTATATAGGTCTTGAGCAGGTGCGTTTTAGGGAGTCTCTAAGTGTCAACTTTACAAAAAACATACAGAGAGATATTCAAGTCCCGCCTATGTTATTTATCGCCTTTGTAGAAAATGCTTTTAAACACGGAGGGCCTATTGATGAGTTCCTTATTATAAACATACATCTTGAGGTGGTAGATAAGCGATTACATTTTACAATAAAAAATACAGTAAAAGCTGCTCAAAACAACACGCTTAATCACGGTCTCGGGCTTAAAAACAGTAAAAAAAGACTTGATGTGCTTTATCCACAGAGATACACACTCACAAGTGAGCACAAAGACAACTGGTTTTACCTAGATGTAAACATTACATTAGATCAATGAGAACGTACAATGCAATCATAATAGATGACGAACCTATGGCGCGTGAGATTTTAGAAAGTCACCTTTCAAAAATTGAACAAATAAGCGTGGTAGCCTCTTGTAAAAATGCCGCACAGGGTTTTAGCGCTCTAAGTGCTTACGATGTAGACCTTGTATTTTTAGACATAAATATGCCGGAGGTCACAGGTCTTATGTTTGCCAGAGCAATACAAGGTAATACTAAGATTATTTTTACCACCGCTTACCGTGAGTATGCCATAGATGGTTTTGATCTTCAAGCTGTAGACTACCTACTTAAACCTATCTCATTAGAAAGATTAATGAAGGCCCTACAAAAATTTTATAACGAAGTAGATAAGCCAGCGCAAAAAACAATTACAGATACCTTTACATTTTTTAGATCTGACCGTAAAATGGTGAAGGTAGACTTTAACAGTATTCTTTATATAGAAAGTCTAGGTGACTATCTAAAAATTCACACGAACGATGAGATTATTGTTACCCGAGAGACACTATCATCTGCTATAGAAAAATTGCCCACAAAACAATTCTTAAGAACCCATCGCTCATACGTAGTTGCTGTGCAAAAAATAGATAGCTACACAAATGAGCACATCACTATAGATAAAACCGTTATCCCTATAAGTAGAAGCTATCGAGATACAACGCTTCAGTCATTAAGTTCTATAAAATAACGCAGTTTATTGCGTACCTTTGCAAGCCTTTAAAAGTCTTAACGACTGAGGTAAAAATAATGTGTTGATTACGCTTTCGCGAAAGCGTAAAAGACCCCATTAAAAGGAGTACCGCATACTATGAAAACAGAATTAGAAAGACAATTAGACCAAATTGAAGCAATAGGTGATGACCACATAGGGACCAGCGCGGTTACCCCATTGCGTGCAGATGCTTTTGAAATGAGCAATGCAGATAAACTTACAAGCATCCAGAAGGACGTCGCTCACATTATGGAAACCCTAGGGCTAGATATGACAGACGACAGCCTTAAAGGAACACCAAAACGTGTGGCAAAGATGTTTGTAAACGAGATATTTTCTGGTTTACATCCTGATAATAAGCCTAATGTTTCAGTATTTGATAATAATTACAAATACGGAGAGATGCTAGTTGAAAAAAACATCACAGTATACTCTACCTGTGAGCATCACTTACTACCTATAGTAGGTCGTGCACACGTGGCATACATCTCAAACGGAACAGTAGTAGGGCTTAGTAAAATGAACCGCATTGTAGACTACTATGCAAAGCGTCCTCAAGTACAAGAGCGACTCACTATGCAAATCGTGCAAGAATTACAACGTGCTATGGGCACAGAAGATGTAGCCTGCGTTATAGACGCAAAACACCTTTGTGTAAACAGCCGTGGTATACGTGATATAGAAAGTAGCACGGTAACTAGCGAGTTTGGCGGGAAGTTTAAAGAAGAAGCTACACGTAGAGAATTTTTAGACTACATCAAGCTAGACACAGATTTTTAAGAAGCTACAGCTTGCTTATACATACCTATAAAAAAGCGGTTTCTTTTTAGTGACCGCTTTTTGAGTTTTACAATTAAGATATTTACCTTCGTTACACACATAAATAGCACATAAAATGCCTTTATACCAAGATCAAGAACTCACAGTTTACAACTCGCTTTCTGGAAAGAAAGAAATCTTCACACCTCTACTCGAGGGTTATGTAGGTATGTATGTGTGCGGTCCTACGGTATATAGTAATGTACACTTAGGTAATGTGCGCACCTTTATGAGTTTTGATATGATATTTAGATATCTCAAACACTTAGGTTATAAAGTGCGCTATGTGCGTAATATTACAGATGCTGGTCACCTCACAGATGATGCAGATCAAGGAGAAGATAAGATTGCAAAAAAAGCAAGACTAGAGCAAATTGAGCCTATGGAAGTTGTACAGAAGTACACGCTAGACTTTCACGACATTCTCAATAAATTTAATTTCTTACCTCCTAGTATAGAACCTACAGCTACAGGTCACATCATAGAGCAAATAGAAATAATCAAAAAGATTATAGACAACGGGTATGCTTATGAGAAAAATGGCTCTGTATACTTTGATGTAATAAAATTTAATGAAGACCACGAGTATGGTAAACTTTCTGGCCGCAAGCTAGAAGATATGATTACAAACACTCGTGCCCTTAGTGCGCAAGATGAGAAGAACAATCCTCAAGATTTTGCACTTTGGAAAAAAGCCGAACCTGAGCACATAATGCGCTGGCCTAGCCCGTGGGGTGATGGCTTCCCAGGGTGGCACCTAGAGTGTACTGCAATGAGTACAAAATATCTAGGAGAACAGTTTGATATACACGGTGGTGGTATGGATCTTAAGTTCCCTCATCACGAGTGTGAGATTGCTCAAAATGAAGCTGCAATAGGTACAGAGCCTGTGAAGTACTGGCTACACGCAAATATGCTCACCCTTAACGGCCAGAAAATGGCAAAGAGTACTGGTAACAGTATCAACCCAGGTGAGATTTTTACTGGAGACAGTCCCCACTTAACAAAAGGATTTGCCCCTAGCGTTGCGAGGTTTTTTATCTTACAGAGTAGCTACCGCAGCATTATGGACTTCTCAAATGACGCATTACTAGCGAGTGAAAAAGGTTTTAACAGACTAATGGAAGCGCTCAAAATTGCAAAAAATCTAGACACATCTAAAGAAAGTAGCTTTAATGTAAACGACTGGAAGGCGTCTTGCTACGCCGCGATGAATGACGATTTTAACACTCCGATACTCATTGCACATCTTTTTGATGCAGTAAAGCAAGTACACCTTATTAAAGACGGAAAAGCAACTATCACTGCAGGTGACCTTAAGTTATTACTTGAGACGATTAATGCTTTCGTTTTTGACGTACTTGGACTTGAAGACAATAACGCTTTCGCGAAAGCGGACGACTCAAAATTAAGTGGTACCGTAGAGTTACTTATAAAACTTCGTAAAGAAGCACGTGAAAACAAAGATTTTGCACTAAGCGACAAAATACGAGATGAACTTATAGAGCTAGGAATTCAACTGAAAGATGGTCGTGAGGGTACTACCTTTACCGTAAACTAATGGCTTCTGCAAAGAAAATAGCAATTGCTCCCTTTTTAGGAATCATCTGGTTTTACCAAAAATTTATCTCGTCGTGGACACCTAGCACCTGTCGCTACTCACCCACTTGCTCTCATTACACCAAGACCGCTTTACAAAGGCACGGACTTTTAACAGGTGGAAAGCTGGCATTAAAACGTATTTTATCTTGCCATCCTTGGGGTGGCCAAGGTTATGATCCTGTCCCAGAAAAAGAACCCTTAAATAATGACTAAAGCTTTTTACTATCTGCCATTAAGGTTTTAACTTGCTGTCCATAATTATAAACACAGCGTCATAAGTACGGTGCTAAAAAGATCAAAATAGAAAATATGTTTGCACTCAAATTTACTTGGAATCCCGTATCTGGATTAGATTTAGGTTTTATCACCATTCATTTTTACAGTTTGATGTTTGTAGTGGCATTTTCATTAGGTTTTTACTTGATGAAAAAGATGTTTCAACGTGAAGAGGTTGCTATAGAAAAGTTAGATAGTCTTTTTATCTACGCAGTCGTTTCTATACTACTGGGAGCGCGGTTAGGTCACGTATTTTTTTATCAAACAGAGCTTTTATGGGAAGACCCACTATCTGTAATACTTCCGTTTAGGTTTGTACCAGAATTTGAGTTTACTGGTTTTAGAGGCCTTGCCAGTCACGGTGCTGCCATCGCGACTATATTTGGTCTTTATTTATACAATAAAAAAATCTTACATAAATCTGTGCTATGGATTTTAGACCGCGTAGTTATTACCTGCGCATCTGGAGCCATTTTTGTACGCATAGGTAACTTTTTAAACTCAGAAATGGTGGGTAAGATTACAGATAGCCCACTAGGCATACAGTTTGTGCAAGATGAGATTTCTGAGCGACGTGCTGTAAGCCTTACAAACATACAAAACCCAAAAAAGGCATATCAAGCCCTTACTGAAGATCCACAATTTGCCGAAATAATAAGTAGTATTCCTTACCGATACCCGGGGCAACTTATGGAAGCATTTGGCTATGTATTTGTATTTATCATATTATACCTTTTATACTGGAAAACTGAGGCACGTAAAAAACCTGGATTCTTGTTTGGATTATTTTTACTTCTTCTTATGACAGTGCGTCTTGTGGTCGAAAACTTTAAGAGAGAACAAGTAGAAGGTAGAGAGGACTGGATATTTAACCTTAACACAGGGCAAGTATTGAGTATTCCCTTTATCCTTATTGGACTCTACTTTGTTATTACCGCATTTACTAAAAAACCTATTAATGAAACTAATTAAACCCTTTACGCTATCACTCGCTGCCTTATTAACATTAAGTAGTTGTAATAATACTAGTGGCTCTGATAAAGTAATAACTATGGAGACTCCCGCATTTAATAAAGAGGGAGAATTATCACTATATAAAGCTTCTGGCAAACTTATAAGAACAATAGATGTAGAAGTAGCAGATACTGCCTTTGAGCAAGAAACAGATCTCAAAAATAGAGACCTCTTAAAAGCCCATCAAGGTATGTTATTCTTGTACCCAGAAGAAGATTTACGTGGGTACTTTATGAAAGACATACGCTACCCGCTCGATATTATATTTATAAACGGAGATAATAGAATCGTGAGCTTTGCAGAGAATACAACTCCTCTAGATGATAGTACATTTTTACCTTCTCAAGTACCAGCACAACTCGTATTAAAAATAAATGGAGGTCTATCTGAAGAATGGGTTATAGAAGTAGGCGACTATGTAGAATGGAAATTTACTAACTAATACGATTTTAATACCCACTAGTTAGAATAAAGGGCTACCTTAAAATAAATCACATAACAAATCCTCCTATCAAACTTTTGATAGGAGGATTTATTTTTTGTGCTCGTTTAAGTAGATAAAGCACAAAAAACCCGTCTCAATAAATGAAACGGGTTTTGAACTATCTTAAAGTAAAGCTTATTTCTTAGCTAAGAAATCGCTTACTTGATCTGGAGACATTACTGACTCAACAAAAGTGTAAGCTCCAGTTTTTGGAGATTTTACCATTTTGATCGCTTTAGTTAAACGCTTTGATCCTGTCTGTAACGATGCAACTGATTTCTTTGCCATAACTTATTTGATTTCTTTATGAACAGTCATCTTCTTAAGTACATTGTTGAATTTCTTCAACTCCATACGGTCAGGTGTGTTCTTTTTATTTTTTGTCGTGATGTATCTTGACGTTCCTGGTTGACCAGTCGCTTTGTGCTCTGTGCACTCTAAGATTACTTGTACTCTATTCCCTTTCTTTGCCATCTCGGTTTACTTTATGGGATTATTTAGTTAAGAATCCGTTTGCGCGAGCCTCTTTAACAACCGCGTCGATTCCTTTCTTATTGATATTTTTTAATGCAGATGCAGACACTTTCAAAGTGATCCACTTATCCTCTGCTGGAAGGTAAAAACGTTTTTTCATAAGATTCACGTTAAATTTACGCTTCGTCTTATTCATCGCGTGGGAAACATTGTTTCCTACCATTGCTTTTTTACCTGTAAGCTCACAAACTCTAGACATTCCTAAAACTTTAAATAGTTATTTCAAAACAGGGTGCAAAAATACGTAATTTTATAGGTCACTACAAAACTTATTTCTAGTTTTTTCCTGTTAATTTATTTTATGGCTCTTATTTTCTACAATAGAGCCCTCTAATTTATATAATAGAAGGGGTTTTATTACGCTTTCGCGAAAGCGTACCAAAAAACATTTTATCCCTCCTTACGTATCACATCTCTTAATAGCTCAAGCGCCTTATTAACACTCTTACCTATTACTCTCTTGCGGTGATTACCCATCATAAAGTGATGTGCAGTAACTCCTTGATCTGTGGCGATACCTATGTAAACTGTACCTACCTCTGCATCACTATCACCCTTAGAAGGACCCGCATTACCTGTGGTAGATATACCTATGTCTGATTTATAGAGACGCTTTGCGTTTACCGCCATTTGTGAAGCAACCTCTGCACTTACTACAGAATGCTTGTCTATCACAGTAGGATCTACGCCTAGTATATCTATTTTAGACTGTGTGGCATAAGTTACTAGACTTCCTTTAAGATATTGAGATGCGCCACCGTGCTTTGTAAAACGCTCTACCATTTGACCTCCTGTACAGCTCTCTGCAATGGCTATTGTTTTATTATGATCTACCAGCAGTTTTGCAACAATTTCTTCTAGCTCTCCATCACTTTCAAAACCGATAAAAATATCATCTATAAGTGGCAAAAGCTTTTTAGTCTGGATAGCCATTTCTTTTTCAAGCACATCTTGTTCTGGTCCAGATGTAGATAGACGTAAGCGCACTCTACCTAGTGATGGTAAGTAGGCTAGCTTTATAGTAGCGGGCAACTCATTTTCAAAAGCTTCTATACGCTCTGCGATAGCACTCTCTCCCATTCCATAGGTCAAGAAGGTTTTATGGAGTATGTAGGGTAACTTAAACTGCTCTTGAAGCCTTGGCAGCACTTCGTTTTCCATAAGCCCCTTCATTTCATAAGGGACTCCCGGCATTGAGATAAAGACGGTGTTTTTATCTTCAATCCACATACCAGGTGCTGTACCAAATTTATTCACAAGGATTTGTGCCTTACTAGGCACTAGCGCTTGTGTCTTATTTGCTTCAAGCATCGGTTTTTTCACATACTCCTTAAACAAGTATGTCACGTGATCAAGCACACTCTGATCAAGTACTAGCTCATCGCTGAAGTATTCACAAAGCGTATGCTTTGTAATATCATCTTTAGTAGGACCTAGCCCTCCTGTGATTATGACAAGGTCTGTACGACTTTGTGCTGCCGCAAAAGCTTCTAAGAGATGTGCCTTATCATCTTGTATAGACGTAATCTGATATACAGAAACCCCTATTTTATTAAGAACTGAAGATATGTAAGCACTATTTGTATCTACAATCTGGCCTATGAGTATCTCATCACCTATTGTAATTATTTCTGCTCTCATCTAGAAGTCTTCTTGTAACTCTTCAATTACCGTAGTAAGTGTATTTGTAATATCATCTAGCTTAGTCTGTATGGCAGATGTAGGCTTATTTGTATCACTCCACTTCTCCATTGCCTTAATTTGGTCTAGTAGATCTATACCAAACATATCTAAGTTCGGTTTCATCTTATGCGCAAACTGATATGCCATTTTATGGTTTACATTCTCAATAGCATTTTGCATAGACTCAAGATCTGGCGGTATCTCTTGTAAGAAAGTTGCTACTATTACTCCAACAAAATCTTCATCACCACCGGCGATCTCTCTTACTTTTTCTAGATTGTAATGTCTTGACATATTACTTTACGTTTATTGAGAACATCTCTGTATCTCCTATAAATCCTTTTAACTTATCATTTTCTTGCACTCGTGCAACACCAGCTGGGGTACCTGTAAATATAACATCTCCTATCTTAAGTGTAAAATACTGAGACACATAGCTTATTAACGCATCAATCTTCCAGAGCATCTCTTTTGTAGAACCTTGCTGTACAGTCTCTCCATTAGACTCTAGTCTAAATGAGATATCATCCACACTCTCAAAGTCTGATACTGGCAACCATTTAGTCCCTATAACCGCAGCACCATCAAATCCCTTTGCCTTTTCCCAAGGTAATCCTTTTTCTTTAAGCTGTGCTTGTAGATCTCTGGCGGTAAAATCTATACCAAGGCCTATCTCATCATAATAGGTAGCAGCAAACTTCTCATCTATATGTTTTCCTATCTTTTTAATTTTAACAAGCACCTCAACCTCGTGATGCACATCATTAGAAAATGGTGGGATCACAAAGGGGTGTTTACTTAATAATATAGAAGAGTCTGGCTTCAAAAAAACAACCGGATGCTCTGGTCTTTCATTATCTAGCTCTTCTATATGCTTTGCATAATTGCGACCTATACAAATAAGTTTCATAAATTATCCTTTAGTATTAAGCTTACGTAGTTTTATTGCTGTAAGCACCTTCTTGGTATATAAAGGGAAGTCTGCATTTTGAATCCACCCAAAATATCCTGGCTCTTTGTCTAGCACTTCTTCTACCTTCTTACCCTTATGTTTTCCAAATGTAAAAATCTCTACATCATCCTTATCATAACCTATAAAACCAGCAAAATCTGCATTTCTTTTACGCGTACTAAAGTCGCCTAAAAATTTCATATCGTTCTCCAGCTCATCATATCTATCCAGCTGAGATTTTAAAACCTCATAGGTAGCCCAGGTATCTGCAGATGCGCTGTGTGCATTAGTCAGATCCTTATCACAATAAAACTTGTATGCTGCAACCAGTGTGCGCTGCTCCATTTTATGAAAAATGTTTTGCACATCTATCGCGTTGCGATTTTTCATATCAAAGTCTATGCCCGATCGCAGTAGCTCCTCAACCAGAAGCGGTATATCAAATCTGTTTGAATTAAAACCAGCAAGATCTGAGTCTTTTATAATATCATAAATCTCCTTTGCTCGCTCTGCAAAGGTAGGCTTGTCTGCAACATCTGCATCACTTATACCGTGTACTGCAGTCGTTACTGCTGGAATAGGTACCGTGGGATTTATACGTTCTGTAAACTCCTCCTCTCTTCCATCTGGAAAAACTTTAAGGATAGATATCTCTACAATTCTGTCTTTTGCAACATTGACACCAGTAGTCTCAAGGTCAAAAAAACAAATAGGTCTTGTGATTTTTAACTGCATCTCACAAAAATACTTGTTTATAATTACAATATTTAAACCTCTAACTATTAAAAATCAAAGAAATGCTATCTTGGTATAAGATTTGATTTCATTCTGTTATGAATATAAAATACTTAAGTCTCGTTGTTATTTTTTTCGCTTTCGCGAAAGTTTCCTTTGCCCAAAACTCCGCCTTTACTACACAAGATGTGATAGGGACCTATACAAATGATTACAGAAAAGCGCTCATCACAAACCCTGAAGTGACTAGCCTACCTGTGCAATGGCAACTTATACTATCTCCAGATGGAACTTTTGAATACCACAACTCAAGACAATTAAAAGGACAGCCAGAAGAGCATTGGTATGCAAGAGGGCAATGGACTTTTAAAGGTAAAATAGTGTCATTTATAAGCTCACCACAAGATATAGATGATAAGTACACTATAAATCTAAACGGTTCAAAGGCTCGATTTTTTAAAAAATCACCACGTAATAACTCCCCAAAACCTCAACCTACCTACATTCATTTTTTCAAATCTGAGTATGCAGTAACCAAAAGCTTAAAACTTCACAAAACCAATGAATAGATTAAAACTTATATACACCGTCTTACTTACTGTGAGTATGGTATTTTTCGCGAAAGCGCAAAACACCTCCACCCCAGATGTAGAGCTCATAGAAGAAAAGCAGCCTAAGCGATGGCTTCTTTATGCCCAAAATAATACAGACCAAGAACAAGAAGCTTTTCTCATTGTACAGGGCGAAGGCTTTAGGCGTAGTGCAGATAGACCAGTTATAAAAAAAATACCGCCTAATGAAAAGGTACTTATGATTACTTTAATACCGTTAAGAGGTGCCACACCTACGTATACTAAGATATTTAACTACAACAACAAGCTACAATCTATAAGTAAGCGCAAAGGCGAAGACGACGAAGCTTATGTAAACATACGTCCTATTATAGCAAGTGAGTTTACAGTCTTTACAGAAGATAACTGTGACAAATGTGAAGTGCTTATTAATTACCTAAATGACAACCACCTTAAATACCGAACTCTCGTCGTATCAAAACATAAAAAAGTAGCAGATTTTATGTTTCAACATCTCAAAAGTGATGGCCACGATGGCAGTAAAGTAGGTTTACCCGTTATTATGCACAAAGGCAAAAAGAACTATGATATAGAAGATATAGATGCTTTTATAAGTAGTTATGACTGGAGCACCTTAGAATAGAAAACAATATGTGATCTTATAAAAAAAGCGCAACCTGAGGTTGCGCTTTTTTTATATAGTCATTGAGAATAAATATGATTATATCTCTCTATTTACATCAAAGTTTTCTAAGTACTCTGCTACTCTCTTTACAAACTGACCTCCTAGCGCTCCATTTACCACGCGGTGATCATAAGAGTGAGATAAGAACATCTTCATACGTATACCTATAAAGTCCCCATCTGGAGTTTCTATCACTGCAGGCACTTTGCGTATAGCTCCAAGAGCAAGTATAGCAACTTGTGGCTGGTTTATAATAGGTGTTCCCATTATAGATCCAAAGGTACCTACATTAGTCACTGTATACGTTCCTCCAGCGGTATCGTCTGGTTTTAACTTACCGTCACGAGCTCTACCAGCAAGATCATTTACAGATTTTGCCATTCCTACAAGGTTAAGCTGGTCTGCATTTTTTATAACCGGTACAATAAGGTTACCATCTGGTAAAGCTGCCGCCATACCTAGGTTTATGTTTTTACGTTTTATAATACGATCACCATCTACTGCGATGTTTATGAGTGGGTAATCACGTATTGCTTTTGCCACTGCCTCCATAAATATAGGAGTAAATGTAAGGTTCTCACCTTCCTTCTTTGCAAATGCATCTTTATTCTTCTTACGCCAGTTCCAGATGTTAGTCACATCTGCCTCAATAAATGATTGTACGTGAGCACTGGTCTGCACAGATGCCACCATATGGTGCGATATGAGTTTACCCATACGAGTCATCTCTATCACTTCATCTTCACCATTTACACTTACTGGAGCGGCTTTTTTGGCTGGTGCGCTTTTTTGTGCTGGCTGCGCCTTAACACCTTGTGCTGCTGGAGCGGCTTTTTGAGTACCGCGATTTGCAAGGTATGACACCATATCATCCTTAGTCACACGACCGTCCTTTCCAGATCCTTGTATTGCATCAAGTTCAGATTGAGAGATTCCTTCTTGCTTTGCCATATTGCGCACAAGCGGCGAGTAAAATCTATCTCCAGAACTTACTGGTGCTGCTACCGCATCTTGGGCTGCTGTTACCGTTTGAGCCACGGCAGCTGCCTCTGCAGGAGCTTCTTCTACAACCTCTTGCACAGTAGTCTCTGTAGTTGCTGTATCACCACCTTCACCATCTGTTTCTATAATAGCAATGGTTTGCCCCACTTCTATCACAGCATCTACATCAAAAAGTTTTTCGACTAGTACTCCGTCTACTTCACTAGGCACTTCACTATCTACCTTATCTGTTGCGATCTCAAGTACAGGCTCGTCTGCCTCTATGACATCTCCTACTTCTTTTAACCACGATGTAAGCGTTGCTTCTGCAACACTCTCTCCCATTTTTGGTAGCTTTAATTCAAATCTTGCCATATTCGTAAAATGTAGCTGTTTTCAATTGTTATTTTTACAAAAATAGTAATTTATTCAGTTTTATGGTGAGAATAAATCACTATTCTATTTGAAACGTGATTATATCTCCTCTTCCTTCACTACTATTACTGCCTATAGCAAAAGTACTCTTTTTAGGTATTAGTTTATAAGAAACACCACTACTGGGGTGTGTTATAATTTCCTTAATTATTTTCTCATAGCCCGTATACTGGGCATCAAAGAGTATTTCTTGACCGCTCTTTATAGTAGATAGCTCGTTTTGGGTCATTACCGTTTTTTTTACACTTTGTGACAACTTTCTCGCCAGATCATCATTATTAGAAAGCAATATATACCTCTTAACCTTTTCATCATCTCTTATGATCGCCTGGTTTTTAAAATGAGTAATCCAAGACTTGGCTTTTGCAACGCCTAGACCTAACCTCACTAACGTTTGTTGTAATACATTTTTATACAAATGCTTATCATAAAATAGCTGCATTGCTCCATAAAAACGCTTTCTGTAACGTTTATCTTTTACGGTACTTTCTCCCTTAAAGTGTATAATAGCAGTATCCCCAAGGTAATAATTTACATAACCCGCTTGCAATACGGTATACGAGAGGTCGATATCTTCACCATACATAAAATAACGCTCGTCAAAACCGCCTACTTCTGTATAAACTGCACGAGGCATAAACATAAAAGCACCTACAAGTACAGCTACTTTTCCAGTTTGAGCATTTGTAAGGTGTGAAGCATAATAATGTCTAGCATCACCTATCATCTTATTGAGCGACACTTTAAGTGTGGGGATGTTTCTTTTACTTTCTGGTAAAAACCTACCGGTTCCGTCCACCAGCTGTACTCCTATAATGCCTAATTTTTGCTGCGCTTTAGCGAAAGCGTATACATCATTAAACGTGTTTTCACCCACTACCGTATCTGGATTGAGAATACAGACATACTCGCCTTGAGCTACAGCTACGCCTTGATTATTTGCTTTAGAAAAACCTACATTATCTTTATTTGCAATAAGAATAACCTGAGGAAACAGGTCTCTTACCATTGCTGCACTACCATCTATAGACGCATTATCTACGACTATAATCTCAGCATCTAGATTTTGTATGCTAGCAGTAACACTATCTAAACAGAGATGTAGATAGTCTTTTACATTATAGTTTACAATGACAATAGATAATTGCAAGCAGGATTTTTTAAAGTGAGTATTCTATAAACCTTCTAACTCTTTAATGAATTTTCGAAAGGTATGCGATGTAAGATACTTCTTCCTAAGGTAACCTCATCTGCATACTCAAGCTCATCACCTACAGAAATACCCCGGGCAATAGTAGAGGTCTTAATGTCATAAGCCTCCAGTTGTCTATAAATATAAAAATTTGTAGTGTCCCCTTCCATTGTGGAGCTCAATGCAAATATCACCTCCTTTACCTCTCCGCTTTTTGCCTTGTCTATGAGGGAGTAAATATTAAGATCTTGTGGACCTACACCATCCAGCGGACTAATCTTTCCGCCCAGCACGTGGTACAAGCCACGGTACTGACTTGTATTCTCAATAGCCATCACGTCTCTCACATCTTCTACCACACAAACTAATGATTCATCCCTATTAGAGTTAGAACAAATCTCGCATAACTCTACATCTGATATATTATGGCATTTTTTACAAAACTTGATGGTGTCTCGCATCGTGTTAAGCGCCTCAGCAAGATGGTGCGTCTGGCTCTCTGGCTGCCTTAATAAATGCAGCACAAGTCGTAAGGCTGTGCGCTTACCAACTCCCGGGAGTTGAGACATCTCATAGACTGCGTTTTCAAGAAGTTTTGAAGAGAATTCCATAGATTACAAAGATACTTCTTTAGAAAATAAGTAGTAGGCTCAGAACAATAGCCGTCCTTTAATTTTTATCCTCCAGCAACGGAACAAATCTAAACTCTCCATACTCTTTCTTTTCAAAAGAGGTTGCAGAGGTTCTTATATAGCGATGCATTATTTGCGGGTCGTCGCCTACAGGTATTACAAGCTTTCCTCCTATCTTGAGCTGTGCTAGTAATGGTTTTGGCACATAGGGTGCTCCTGCAGTTACTATAATACTATCAAAAGGCGCATATTCTGGTAATCCTTTATAGCCATCTCCAAAACTTAGATAACGAGGTCTGTATCCCAGCTTTGTGAGAAATAATTTTGTCTTTTTGTACAGCTCCTGCTGGCGCTCTATAGAATATACTTTTGCACCAAGCTCACACAATACCGCTGTTTGATACCCACTACCCGTACCTATTTCTAGTACATTGTGTCCTTTTTCTATCTCTAGCAACTCGCTTTGAAAAGCTACCGTATAAGGCTGAGAGATAGTTTGATCTGCCGCGATAGGAAACGCTTTATCTTGGTAAGCGTGATGCTCAAAACTGCTATCCATAAAAAAGTGACGTGGTATTTTACCTATAGCCTTAAGTACTAGACTATTTGTAATACCCTTTTCTTTTAATATTTGAACGAGTTGGCGGCGTTTTCCTTGGTGGCGAGTAGTGTCTTTCATCGGTTACTAAAATAGTTTTTTTACAATAAAACTCACTCTCAATCACAAATGATTTATCAAGAGCACCCCATTTTATTTTCAAAATCAATGCTACCAGCTGGTTACTTAAAATCTTCACACCCTAAAATCAGGACGTCATAAAAGCAACTAAAAACCTTATTTTTGTAAAAAACAATATACTATGCTCAAAGCTGGCGTTCTAGGTGCAGGCCACTTAGGAAAAATACACTTAAAACTTCTTAAACTATCAGAAAACTATGAACTGGTAGGCTTTTACGACACCTCAAAAGAGGTACGTGACGCCATATCAACAGAGTTTGGCTACGTAGCATTTGATAGTGAAGAAGCACTTATAGACGCCTGCGATATGGTAGATGTTGTAACGCCTACCACGTATCACTTCACAAGTGCAGAAAAAGTAATTAAAGCTGGAAAACATCTCTTTATAGAAAAACCTATCACAAGTACGGTAGAAGAAGCAGAGCAATTGCTCGCCCTAGCAAAGGAGCACAATGTGTTAGGACAGGTAGGTCAAGTAGAGCGTTTTAACCCAGCATTTATGGCGGTAAATGAAGGTATAAAAAGCCCTATGTTTATAGAAGCTCATAGACTTGCAGAATTTAACCCTAGAGGTACAGATGTGCCTGTTGTGCTAGACCTTATGATACACGATATAGATGCGATATTAAGCGTGGTACAAAGCCCTGTAAAAAGTGTAAACGCTAGCGGTGTCTCTGTTATATCTGAAACACCAGATATTGCAAACGCACGCATCGAGTTTGAAAACGGCTGTGTGGCAAACCTCACTTCTAGCCGCATCTCTATGAAAAATATGCGCAAGGCTCGTTTCTTTCAAAAAGACGCCTACATCTCTGTAGACTTTTTAGAGAAAAAAGTAGAAGTTGTAAAAATGAAGGATGCACCAGAAAATCCAGATGATTTTGCGATGATTCTTCAAAATGCAGAGGGACTCAAAAAGCAAATATATTTTGACAATCCAGAGGTACCTAGCAATAATGCAATACTTGATGAGCTAGACGCTTTCGCGAAAGCAATAAAAGATAACACCTCTCCTATCGTCTCACTTGAGGCAGGTACAGAGGCACTGCGCGTAGCCAAAATGATTATCGCAGATTTTTAAACACACATATTCAAACACACACCCTTTCCCACTGGGAAAGAAACTAAGCATCACAATTATGAAAAACATAGCAGTTATAGGAGCAGGAACAATGGGCAATGGTATTGCTCACACTTTTGCTCAGAGCGGTTACAAAGTACAGCTTGTAGACATCTCACAAGAATCACTAGATAGAGGGATGAACACCATCTCAAAAAACCTAGATAGAATGGTTGCAAAAGAGCGTATCACTGCCATAGAAAAGCAACAAACGCTAGATAACATCACCACTTTTACTAACCTAGAAGAGGGTGTAGAATATGCTGGACTTGTAGTAGAGGCCGCTACAGAAAACGTAGATCTCAAACTCAAAATTTTTGAATCACTAGATGAAGCTACTGGTGATGATTGTATCCTTGCCACAAATACCTCTTCTATCTCGATTACACAGATTGCGGCAGTAACAAAAAGACCTGAACTCGTTATAGGGATGCACTTTATGAATCCTGTACCTATTATGAAACTTGTTGAAATCATAAGAGGATACTCTACTAGTGATGCAACCACGCAAACTATTATGGAACTTTCAGAAAAGCTAGGCAAGGTACCTGTAGAGGTAAATGACTACCCGGGCTTTGTAGCAAACCGCATCCTTATGCCTATGATTAATGAGGCTATTGAGACTTTATATAATGGTGTAGCTGGCGTTTATGAAATAGACACCGTGATGAAACTAGGTATGGCCCACCCTATGGGACCATTACAACTAGCAGATTTTATAGGTCTTGACGTATGTCTATCTATACTTGAAGTAATGTATGAAGGTTTTAAAAACCCTAAGTACGCACCGTGCCCATTACTAGTAAATATGGTACGTGCAGGAAAGTATGGAGTTAAGTCTGGCGAAGGTTTTTATGATTATAAAGAATCACGCAAGGCAGATAAGGTAGCTGCAATGTTTTCATAATACTACATAACTAAGATACGCATCATATTATGGCAAAAATCTCCCCCTTCTGCGCTGTGCGACCTACAAGAGATAAAGTAGGTCTAGTAGCCACACGCGCTTATCAATTTTATGATCAAGAGGGGCGAGATCATCGTATGGCACGTAATCCGTTTTCTTTTTTGCACATTATAAACCCTGGATATAAATTTCATAAAGAGATTACGGGTAAACAGCGATTTGAGCTTGTACGTAATAGGTATCAAGAGTTTAAAGAAGATGGTATTTTTATAAAAGAAAATAAGCCAGCTTTTTACATATATAAGATTGTAGATAGAGACCAGAACACCTTTCACGGTATTGTGGCAAGCGCCTCTGTAGAAGACTATAAAAATGATGTCATAAAAAAGCACGAAGACACCCTGCAAGATCGTGAGCTACTCTTTAAAGACTACCTTGAGACGGTAGGTTTTAATGCAGAGGCTGTACTACTCACCTATCAAGATGACTCCAGTATAAAAGCGATATTGCAAGATGTAATGAGTACACGTGCAGAGTATGAGTTTACAACCACGTACCGAGACACCCATTACCTATGGCCAGTTACAGATACTCAAACCATCACTACACTACAAGAAGCTTTTGATAAACTAGACAATCTTTATATAGCAGATGGGCACCATCGCTCCTCCTCCTCTGAGCTGTTATCTGATGCACACCCGGAGCATCAAGATGCATACCATCACTTTATGAGCTTCTTAATACCAGAGTCTGAGTTGCTTATTTATGAGTTTAATAGACTTATAAAAGACCTCAACGGCTTGAGTAAGGAGGCTTTTCTTATAGCATTAGACAGCCATTTTAGAATAGAAAACAGAGGCAAGTTACCCTATAGACCATCTAAGAAACACCACTTTAGTATGTACCTAGATGGTGAGTATTATAGTCTGTATTTACGTCATAAACTCAGAACTTTTAACACACCACTTGAGCGACTAGATACTCAAATATTATATGAGACTGTGTTAAAACCTATTTTGGGTATCACAGATTTACGCAATGACAAGCGTATAGAATATATAGACGGGAGACGTGATATTGCGAGTCTTACAGACCGTGTAGACAGTAAGGAGTTTGTTGTGAGTTTTGGTATGCTTCCTATCACCATAGAAGACTTAAAAGAAATTGCAGACGCAGGGCTTAAAATGCCACCAAAAAGTACGTATATTGAACCTAAACTACGCAGCGGCGTAACGATTTACGAATTTTAATGAGTATAGCAGAAAATATTTTACGCTTTCGCGAAAGCATCCCACAAAACGTAACCCTTGTAGCGGTTTCAAAAACAAAACCCGTAGCAGATCTTATGGAAGCCTATGAGACTGGACAACGCATTTTTGGAGAAAATAAAATCCAAGAAATGACCGAGAAGTGGGAAGAAATGCCAAAAGATATACAATGGCATATGATAGGCCACGTGCAGACTAACAAGGTCAAGTTTATGGCTCCCTTTGTAAGTCTCGTGCACGCGGTAGATCGCATAAAACTCCTCAAAGAAATTAACAAACAGGCCCTTTCAAATAATCGTGTGATAGATGTACTTATACAGGTAAAAATTGCTCGAGAAGATTCAAAATTTGGTATGGCGGTAGAAGATGTTACGGCACTTTTTCAATCTAAAGAGCTTGACAACTATCCTAATGTAAACGTGGTAGGCCTTATGGGTATGGCAACCTTTACAGATGATCAACGCCAGGTACAGGCAGAGTTTGAGTTGCTAGAAGGGTTATTTTTACGCTTTCGCGAAAGCGCAAATCTCACCATTTTATCCTCAGGTATGAGTGGTGATTACAAACTAGCCATAGATAATGGAAGCACGATGATACGTGTGGGGAGTAGTATATTTGGCGCTAGATAGCCATTATACACACAACAATTTAATTATAGTACTCGTTTTACGAGCAAAACAATAGACTTATTTACGCAATACTAGACATAGAAACCACCGGTGGAAAATACAACGAAGAAGGTATTACGGAGATAGCTATTTATAAATTTGACGGGCAAACAGTTGTTGATGAGTTTGTCACACTTGTAAACCCAGAGCGACCTATACAAGCCTTTGTAGTAGGCCTTACGGGTATTAACAATGAGATGTTACGGGATGCACCAAAATTTCACGAGGTTGCAAAACGTATTATAGAAATCACAGAGGGTTGTACCATTGTTGCTCACAATGCACAGTTTGACTACCGCATACTTAGTCTAGAGTTTGATAGGCTAGGATACAATTTTGAGAGAACTACCTTATGTACGGTAGAGCTGTCACAACAGTTACTGCCAGGGCACGACAGCTATAGCTTAGGTAAACTTACAAAGGCTTTAGGCATCTCAATGTCTAACCGCCATCGTGCAGATGGTGATGCCATTGCTACTGTAAAACTCTTTGAACTCTTATTATCAAAAGATCCAGAGCAAACAGTTTTTAAAAATGCAACACGCTCTTTTCCTAAAAAGCATATGGACACTAAGCTCAAGGAGCTCATAAAATCTGTTCCTTCTGAGACTGGAGTGTACTTTATGCATAATGTAAATGAGACCATTATTTACATTGGGAAAAGTAAAAATATGAAGAAGCGGCTTACCCAGCATTTTACAAACGACAACCGAAAAAGTAAAAAAATACAAGATGAGGTTGAGCATATTACGTTTGTACAAACTGGAAGTGAGCTCGTAGCATTACTTAAAGAAAATGAAGCTATAAAGCAATATAAACCTAAATACAACCGAGCTCTGAGACGTACAAAGTTTAAAGTACAACTCACACACTTTACAGATGAGCAGGGCTACATACATCTTAAGACAGAACGTGCAGATGGTCGTAAGGAGTCTATAACTACCTACAGCAACATTATGAGTGCAAAGAGCAATATGGAGCGCATTATAGCATCTTACGACCTCTGTATGAACAAAACGCAGTTTAACTCAAAAACAGGTAGCTGCTTTAACTATGGTATTGAAAAATGCAATGGAGCTTGTGTAGAAAAAGAATCTCCAGAATCTTATAACAAACGTGTACAACAGTTTATAGATAAGCACAGTTATAAAAATAAAAGTATGATTATTACAGAGCGCGGGCGCAAGTCTAATGAGCGATCTTTTGTATACATAGAAAACGGAACTTTTAAAGGTACTGGCTTTTATGACCGCACTGTAGATATAAAGAACTTAGACTTTCTTGCTAGCGTTATAGAACCTATGACAGACAATAGAGATGCAAAGCACATCATACAAAGCTACTGTCGCAGTAGAAAGCGACTCAAGGTTATTGCTCTAGAGCAAATAACTAACTCATAGATAAGTAGTACATTTATCACATAATAGGCATTACAAATAGTGACAAAAAACAGTACATCACCCTGGCGTAGAAAACTTCACGATATCATTTATGAAGCAGATACGCCTGCCGGAAAGTTATTTGACGTAGTATTACTTATACTTATACTCGCAAGTATAGCCTTGGTAATGCTCGAGAGTGTTAAGAGCATTGATGCTAGATTTCACGATTATTTTGAAATAGGAGAATGGATTATCACCATATTCTTTACGCTAGAATATTTTGCCAGAATAATTACCATCAAAAAACCTAGCACTTACATTTTTAGTTTTTACGGTCTTATAGACTTCTTTTCTACCATACCACAATACTTAGCATTCTTCTTTATTGGCTCTAATGCACTATTAACCGTAAGAGCACTGCGCTTGCTTAGAGTCTTCAGGATTTTAAAGATTACAAGATATGTGGGTGAGTCTAATAAATTATCAAAAGCACTTAAAGACTCTCGTGCAAAAATTAGCATCTTTTTATTTGCCGTTCTTATACTTTGTATCATAGCGGGTACTGTTATGTATATGATAGAAGGAGAAGAGAGTGGCTTTTCTAGCATACCTGTAAGTGTATACTGGTGTATTGTAACGCTTACAACAGTAGGTTTTGGAGATATTGCACCTGTCACACCTCTTGGTCAATTTATAGCTGCTCTTATTATGATTTTAGGATACGGTATTATTGCTGTACCTACAGGAATCGTAAGCGCAGAGTATGCAAAAGATACAGAGCCTTCTAAAGTTACAATAGACGGTGAAGACTATGTACATATGAATACACAGTGCTGCCAAAATTGTAATGCAAAGAAGCATCGTGATGATGCAGAGTTTTGTCATAAATGCGGTAACTCTCTTGATCGTGACTTCTAAGTATCTCATTGCCATTGTAGGACCAACCGCTATAGGTAAAACGGCTCTCTCTATAAAAGTCGCCCAGCATTTTAATACAGAGATTCTCTCTGCAGATAGTAGGCAATTTTTTAAGGAAATGTACATAGGTACGGCTGTACCAGAGCCAGAAGAACTTGCAGCAGCAACCCATCACTTTATACAACACTTATCTGTAGATGAGCCTTACAGCGTAGGCCATTTTGAAAAAGATGCGATACAAAAGATTACAACCTTGCACAAAACGTACAATGAACTCGTTATGGTAGGCGGTTCTGGAATGTATGTAGACGCTGTTATAAATGGTCTTGATGAATTTCCAGAGGTAAAACCTGGCGTGAGAGAAGATCTTAAAACTTTACTAGAAACAGACGGCAAAACAGCTTTACAAAAGCTTCTTAAAGAAAAAGATCCCACCTATTATTCTCAAGTAGACATAGATAATACACAACGAGTGATTAGAGCACTCGAGGTCTGCCTATCATCTGGGGAGGCATTTTCATCTTTTAGAGATAAGCCCAGACCTGCCCGTGATTTTCAAACCATTAAAATAGGCCTTAAAGCAGACCGTGAGATTATGTACGATCGTATAAACAGGCGTGTAGATATTATGGTTAAAAATGGACTCGTTGAGGAGGTAGAAAGTTTGCTTTCGCGAAAGCAAAATAACGCACTTATCACTGTGGGCTACAGAGAGCTTTTTGAATATTTTGAAGGGAAAGTTACACTAGAGCGTGCTGTAGAAAATATAAAAACAAACACCCGAAGATTTGCCAAAAGACAAATGACCTGGTACCGTAAAGATGCGAGTATACATTGGTTTGATTTTGAAACTCCTTTTGAAGAAATCGCTTCGTTTTTAAACAAGAAAACGCACCACTCATAAAGTGGTACGTTTTATAAACTCACTAATATCTTTTGATATTAAATGCTTACTCGTCTTTCTTAACTACTAGACGGAAACCTTCTCCGTGTATGTTAAGAATCTCAACTACGTCATCTTTCTTTAAATACTTACGAAGCTTTGCGATGTATACATCCATACTACGTGAAGTAAAGTAGTTATCATCTCTCCAGATTTTTGTAAGCGCTAGCTCACGTGGCATAAGATCATTCTCGTGCAGGGCAAGCATACGTAATAGCTCATTTTCCTTAGGAGATAATTTTATAGGCTCTTCTTCTTTATACGTTAAGAAACGTAACTTAGAGTTAAGGTGGAAGTTCCCGATGTTAAACTCAAACTGTTTTGAGTCTGCAACAGAGTCTACAGCTTTGCGCTGTATGATTGCCTTAATTTTCATAAGTAAGACCTCACTATCAAAAGGCTTATTAAGATAATCATCTGCTCCTACTTTATATCCTTTAAGAACATCTTCTTTAAGCGCTTTTGCAGTAAGGAAGATAATAGGAATTTCTTCGTTCTTCTCTCTTATTTCTTTTGCCAGTGTAAATCCATCTTTGTAAGGCATCATCACGTCTAAAATACATAGATCGTAATCATCTTTTTTGAATTTTTCAAAACCTTCCATTCCATTCTTTGCGTGAGTGACATCGTAGTCATTCATCATAAGGTAATCCTTAAGAACAGTTCCAAAGTTTGGATCATCCTCTACTAGTAAAATCTTTTTGTTTTCAGTTTCCATATTATAATGATATTAGTGGTAATTTGATTATGAATGTGCTCCCCATTCCTTTTTCGCTTTCGACAGAGATTTCACCTTGGTGATCATCTACTATTCGTTTTGCATAGGCAAGACCTAAGCCGTGTCCTTTTACGTTATGTATATCTCCCGTGTGCTCACGGTAAAATTTATCAAATACTTTTTTCTGCACAGTTTTAGACATTCCATCACCTTTGTCTTTAACCTTAATGATGATAGAATCTTTAGAGTTTTCTGTGTAGACATCAATTTCTGGCGCTCTATCCTCTGGAGTATATTTTACTGCATTGTCCATTATATTGACTAACACATTTGTAAAATGTGACTCATTTGCCAGCACTGGTGTGCGCTCTGCATCTAGATGCAAGTTTATATACCCACCACGATCTTCAACTAAAAGAAGTATGTGGTTACTAGCATCTTCAACAAGTTCGTGCATATCAAGACGCTCCTTATTGATATCTAGTTCATTTTTTTCAAGCTTAGAGATGCGTAAAACATTCTCTACTTGACCGTGCATACGTTTATTTTCTTCTCTTATAAGACCTTGATAATAGCTTACCTTTTCTGGGTTACTTGAGATCTTTGAGTTTTTAAGTGCATCTAGGGCTAGGTTTATAGTAGCGATAGGTGTTTTAAACTCGTGGGTCATATTGTTTATAAAGTCTGTCTTTATCTGTGATATCTGTCGCTGCTTATTAAGCTGGTGTAAAGCACTAGAATATGCAATCACGATAATGAGAGTAAAAATAATAGACAACCCTGCCATACCTAGTATAGAAGAAATTACAAATTTCTTTTCACCAGGAAACTGAACGTATAAAGAGTAATCGCTTACATCCTTATTATATAGAAAAATAGGCTCACTATACCCTGGCGCCGATTTTCTAAATTTAAAATCTTTAGATCGTACTCTTGTTAATAAATCATTACTATATACTCCAAATTCAAAATCTGTTTCAAGATTGCGCTCTACAAGCTCTATAGTAAGAAGTTTACTAATCTCCTCCTCTGTAACTCGCTTGTGTATAGGTATTCTATTTGCTATATCGCTTACAATTCCAGAAAATTGGTATTTTTCGTAATCGAGCAATCTAGAAAATTCTTGTATCCTATTTGACGTTGAACTTTCATTACCATCTAGGCTACCCTTTTTTATGATTTGAGTAGATCTTCTGTTTGCATATCTTTTAAACTCTATACTATCTCCTTCTTCACCTGTAAATCCTGGAGCTGTGATTTTAAAGTCTTCTTGTAAAATGCCGCTACTGTATAAAGTAATCTCATTATTTACAAGATCTTCATTAATGTAAAAGTATTCTTCAAAAGACAACTCGTCTGGAAGTCCAATACTATCTACCATTTTCTGTACCGGATAATAGTAATCCTCTAGCTCTCGATTTTCTATCCTATCTACCGCAGCAGAGAGTGCCTGAGTAGCGTTAAAGCTAAATTGCTCACGCTTAGCATCTACACTACTAGATATCCAATAGCCTTGTACAAATATGATACCTATAAGCGATAAGCTCATAAGCACAATTAATAAGTAAAATAGTTTTTTGTTCACTACCCAAAAATAAGATTTTAACATTTCAGGCGGTTTCGGTTTAACCAAATGTTAACAAGCGGTAGTTATGCTATGTCCAGCCCTTGCCTATACGCACCATAATATGGGTGTGAATGCGTGCTACGGCCTTTTTTGCATCTTCAAGTATGATGTTTTCTATCACAACATCTGCCATTGCAGCCTTACGATCGTCAGACCATTGTGCTTTCATTCTCTTAATTACCTCGTTTTCTGTCGTACCATCTCTTTTTATAGTACGTGAGATACGCTCTTTAATAGGTGCTGTAATTAATATGGTAAAGTCACATAATTTATATCCACCATTTTCAAAAAGTATTGCAGCTTCTTGCATTACATAAGGAGCTTTTTGAGCAGAAACCCACTCTTCAAAGTGTTTTCTAACTGCAGGATGTACTATAGCATTGAGACTAGATAGCATTTTTTTTGAGTTAAACACTTTACTAGCAATAAATGGCCTATTTAAAACTCCATCTACATAAGCCTCTTTTCCGAGGAGATTAATTATTTCTTGTTGCAATTGCTTATCTGTATTCATAAGCAACTTTGCTTCAACATCTGCAATATAGACAGGTATGCCTAATTCTTCAAAAAAACCAGAAACGGTTGTTTTGCCACTTCCTATACCTCCTGTGATTCCTACTACAACCATAATTAATTAATTACAATAAACTTAACCTGCTTATTAATGAGTCTGGCAACCTTAACACTTGCAGGTGCTTTAGATATTTTAAGAGGTAGGTAAGCATCTGTATCTGTTGCATTTGCATAATCACAAGTTACTAGAAAATCTGACGCAGTTATTTTGTCAAAATTTTCTAGCTCGACTATATAACTTACTTCTGCTATTTTAGGAAGAATTTTAACCTGAGCATCTGCGTCGTTTAATATAGTAATAGGTACCACTATCTTACCTTCGGTAAATTTTGATACATCTTGTATAACCGCTACTTCCTTTTGCGATAAGCGCACATCTTCTGGCAATTCTAACATAGATAGTGCAACTTGATCTTGTATCTTACTATCTATCTCCAGTAATTCTTTTGAAGTCGTAAACACCTCGTTAACCTTTGTGATTGAGCCAGCCGGCCCTACTATGGTAATACTATCTGGTTCAATACGCATTTTACTCTTAGCGCCATATCCCGTTTTATATGAAAATGTAATTTTTGATAATACAGGTATACGCTTTGATGCTACAGAGTCTACCGCTATTACTACTTGAGAAGGAGCGATTGCAAGAACAGAGCCTTCATTATCTATAACCTCCTTAAGAGCAAGTGATCTTGCCGTAATATTATATTGATACGTCTCACCAGACACCTTATTAAGTTCATTAAAGGGCAATCTTAATACCGGTGTGTCTATTGCATTTGTGAGTAAAGAAAAACCAGACCCCTCTGCATTTATCTTTATAAGTTCTGGATTTATCTCTTGTATCGTTCTGTCTAAAGGAATATCTACAACTTCGACAGTTACCTCATATTGCGTTTTATATGTCTTAGATAATTTTATGAGACCAGCAATGATAGTTGTAAACAGCAAGAAGAATAAAAACTCTCTTGCACTCACACTGTTAATCTTATTTCCTCTAAACATTTATGATGGTTCCTTTTATTTATCTAATGTACTAAAAAAAAGATGTGGATAACGCTTTCGCGGAAGCTCTCTCAACCATTTTACTGCTATTGTAGAAGATAGAAAACCCGTACCATAGCCATAAAACTGAATACCGGTTGCAACAATACTTAGACAACCTATCACAAGGCTTTTATTTATGATACTTGAGTGCACAAAAATAATCACAACATACAATGCGTAAAGCTTGAGCAATATCGTATTACCTAGCAATGCTATCATCAAGCTTACTACTAGACCTATGATAAACAAAGTGGGAAACCAGTAAGTGAGCTTTGCAGTACTGGGGTGCCATAAATTAAGTATAGGTCGCACTAGTCCAAATTTATGAACTTGAGTATAGAACTTTTTCCAAGAGATGCGACGTTTATGATAGACAAAAGCTTCTGGTATAAGCGCCGTTTTAAAACCTAGATCCCATAATCGCAATACAAGATCTGGATCCTCTCCGGGATGAATATCTCCAAAACCTTTACTAGCTTGAAAAGCCTTTTTAGACAATCCCATATTAAAACTACGAGGTTGAAATTTTCCGGCATCTTCACTTCCGCCGCGTATACCTCCCGTGGTAAAAAACGACGTCATACTATAACTTATAGCCTTCTGCAAGTTAGAAAAATCTGGATGTGCTGCATCTGGACCTCCAAAACAATCTACATATCGCTCCTTTAACTTTTTATCCATCACCTCAACATACTGTGGAGGCAACATACAATCTGAATCTAGTATGATAAAATAATTACCTCTCGCTCTCTCCATCCCATAGTTGCGAGAACTCCCTGGGCCTGAGTTAGGCTTTGTTAAATAGGTAATATCAAGATCTGGGTAAGCGTCTATAACTTCTTTACAGGGTATGCTGGAGCCATCTTCAATAATTACAATCTCATAAGGAATAGTGGTCTCTTGCTGGTTAAAACTAGCAAGGAGTTCGGCCACCTCATCTGGTCGATTATAAACGGGAATAATAAATGAATATGAAAGTTGCATATAAAACAAAGCTAAGACATAGCTGCAGGCTAGACAATAAAAAACCACCGACATATAGACGGTGGTTGGTATGGGTTTGATTACGCTTTCGCGAAAGCGTACTAAAGTTTATTCGTGTCCTTCGGCTTTCATAAAAGCGTCCATCACCTCATTACTTACTCCAGTGTTGCTGAAACCTCCGTCATTATAAAGGTTTTGCATTGTTACACGCTTTGTAAGGTCTGAAAATAGTGAGATGGTATAATCTGCACAGTCTTGTGCCGTAGCATTACCTAGCGGGCTCATCTTCTCTGCATAAGCGATAAAACCGTCAAAACCTTTTACTCCTTGACCTGCCGTAGTAGGTGTAGGTGATTGTGATATTGTGTTTACACGTACGTTCTTTTCTTTACCATAAAAATATCCAAAACTACGCGCGATAGACTCTAAGTATGCCTTATTATCTGCCATATCGTTATAATCCGGAAATACACGCTGAGCTGCCATATAGGTAAGAGCTACGATACTTCCCCACTCATTCATAGCATCTTGCTTGTAGAGTGTTTGCATTACTTTATGAAAAGACATTGCAGATACATCTGTACCTTTTTGTGTCCAGTCATATTTTTGATCTGTATAAGCACGTCCTTTACGTACGTTTACAGACATCCCTATAGAGTGAAGTACAAAGTCTAACTTACCTCCTAGTATTTCTTGTGCTTTTGTAACAAGGTTTTCTAGATCTTCTAGCGATGTAGCATCTGCAGGAATGATTTCTGACCCTGTCTTTTCTGCAAGCTCGTTAATCTGACCCATACGCATAGCGATAGGTGCGTTAGTAAGCACAAAAGATCCTCCTTCTTCGTGTACACGCTCTGCTGTTTTCCAAGCGATTGAATTTGCATCTAATGCTCCAAAAATAATTCCGCGTTTTCCTTTAAGTAAGTTATAACTCATAATAACAGTAATGGTTTGATGTATTCTAGTTAGGTTTTCGGCCTGCTCCGTTATGGAGGTGTAAATATCGTGGTTTCTGCTTAAACCACACTAGTTTAGTAGATTTTTTGCGTGAGCAATTGCCGCGTCACTGTGTTGCCCCCCGCCTAGCATAGCCGCTATCTCTACAATACGTTCATCCTCATTAAGGCGTTCTATGTAAGTCTGGGTGCGCTCATTTGTATCTTTCTTATACACTTTAAAATGTGAAGCACCCTGGCCAGCAATTTGCGGTAAGTGGGTGATACTTACAAGTTGCATTGTACGTCCCATTTTCTTCAAGATAGCTCCCATCTTTACTGCAATATCTCCGCTCACACCGGTATCAATCTCATCAAAAATAAGTGTAGGCAATTGTTTATGTTTACTAAGAACAGACTTAAGGGCGAGCATTACTCTAGAGAGCTCACCACCAGAGGCTCCTTTACCTAAAGGCTTTAGATTACTCCCTTTATTTGCCGAAAACAAAAATTCTAAGTTATCTGTTCCTGTTGCTGTAAGAGTATCTTGAGAATCTAACTGAACTGCAAACTGTGCATTAGGCATACCAAGTTCAACAAGTAGTTTTTCTACTAGTGAGGTAAGGTGTAGTATTGCAGCGGCACGATCTTTATGTAACTGAGAAGCCAGTGCAAATGCACTTTCCTTTTCTAATTGTATCTGAGCTTCTAGCGCTTCTATCTTATCATCTACCCCTGCGATATCTTGTAAATCATTATCTAGTCTATCTCGTATCTCTATAAGTTCTTCTACACTGCCTACTTGATGTTTTTTAATAAGCGAGTGCAATAACTGCATACGTGTATTGAGTCGTTCTAGTGTAAGTGGGTCTGCATCTACATTATCAGAAACCTGACTAAGTACTTCTCCTATATCTTCTAGTTCAAGTAGTGTACTATTAAGCCGCTCATACAATTCTGTATATTGAGTACCATAACTATTTAGTCTACCCAGCGCTGCTCTAGCTGCGGCAAGTTGATCTATAGCTCCAGTTTGTTCTAGAGATACATTTTGCACAGCTGTAGCTAGCTGCTGCATAATCTCATCTGCATTGCTTAATGTGTTAAGCTCCTCTTCTATCTCTGTATACTCTCCTACCTTTAAGGTTGCCTCATCAAGCTCTGTAAAAAGAAAAGATTGATAATCATACTCTAGCTGGGCTTGCTTCTTTTTTTCTAAAAGTTCGACCAGGGCCGCTTTTGAAGTCTTCCACTGAGTGTAGGCCGTTCTATATTTTTTTAATAATGCCACACTGTTTGAGAAGGTATCAATCATCTCAAATTGAAAATCATTTTCTACCACCTGCAGCGTTTTATTCTGGCTATGTATATCTACTAGCCTAGCACCCAGTGTGGAAAGTTGTGACAGTGTTACGGGCGTATCATTTATAAAGGCTCTACTTTTTCCAGAAGGTAAAATTTCCCTTCTTATAATAGTAGATGCATCATAATCGAGATCATTAGCCTTAAAGAAAGTTTTGAGGTGGTAGTCACTTATAGCAAAAACACCCTCTACTACACATTTTTGAGACGCATCTCCAGCGCTAGACATATCTGCACGTTTTCCTGTAATAAGACCTAGTGCTCCTAGCAGTATAGACTTACCAGCACCTGTCTCTCCTGTTATAACAGTAAACCCTTTATCAAACTGTAATTGTACAGATTGAATAAGTGCATAATTTTTTATAGAAAGAGAAGTAAGCAATGATGATAGATTTAAGTAAAAGAAATACGCAACGCGCTTTTAATATTTAATAAAAAATTCCCGTAACACGGGAATTTTAAAATTAAGGATTGTCTTTATTATATACTATTAAAATGTGATTTGTCTCCAGTAATTTGACTTAGTAGGCGCTACCTGATTAAGCACCTCTGTAAGAGATTTTACATTCACAGAAGGACCGCCAGAAAAGATTGATGCAATCTCCTCTCCCTTAGTATCAAAAAATACACGGGTTAAAAAATTATTAGGCCTCTTATTGTACATAGACCTAAATTGAGATAAGGTGGTAGCAAGTGTTTGTTTACTACGCTTTTTATCTTCACCCATAAAATCGAGACCTGTACGATGATACGTATACATTATACCTGCAAACTCTCTAAAGTTAGGAGAAAGTAAATCTTCATTTAACCTATATCTAGACTGTGACCCGTCTTGAGGGTTCCATCCGGTCTCACTACTAGGTTGTGCAGTAGTTACTATTTGCTTTGCAATCTGAAAATACCCATCACCATCATTGAGCTTAAACGTATTTGCATCCATACCTAAGATAGTATAAGCATAAAAGGCAATTACAGAAACTAAGTTTGAGTCAAACGTATTAGGGTTAAAAATAAGCGGCTGAAACTCTGTGTACTCAAAATCAAACTGCTTATCGTTAAAGTTAAACGTAGGCGTATCATAATTAGAACCAAAAACAGGTCGCGATGCTCCTACTTGTACGCTTGCGCGAAAGTTGTTACCATCCTGCTGAGTAATAATTACATTAAAAGAACAGTCTATACGCTCTTGTTGCTTAAAACGTTTATCTGTCCACTTTGTGGTATTTATAAACTCCGTAAGTGAGCGTTCTAAAGTTTTAAAAACTTGTAAATCTGCTTTATTAGTTTGCTCTGCGTTTATAATCACAACAGCATTAAGCTCTTGTGCTACAAGGCTAAATGAGCAAAATAGAACCACTAAGAATGTAAGTACTCTCATCATATTTTTTCGGCTATTTTATCAAATATATCAATAGACACTTCGGCTTTAGTCTTTAAATCATACTCCGTAACCGAACCGTCTTTTTCAATAAACGTAATTTTATTGGTTTTGGTCTGAAACCCTGCACCTTTATCTCGCAAAGAGTTTAAAACAATCGCGTCAAGATTTTTCTTCTCGAGCTTTTTCTTTGCATTTTCTAGTTCATTTTGGGTCTCTAATGCAAAGCCTAAAAGATATTGATCTTTTTTAATAGTTCCCAGTGATGCAAGAATATCCTTAGTTTTTACTAAGTCTATTTGCATCGAAGTGTCTTTTTTCTTGATCTTCTCCTCTGCTACTTGCGATGGCTTATAGTCTGCCACCGCTGCTGCTGCGATTGCTACATCTACCTTATCAAATACGGCGTGTGCAGCATCATACATTTGCTCACCAGAGACTACATTATGCACTGTAATTAAACTATGATTTACTTTTATAGCACTAGGTCCCAGTATAAGATCTACTGTCGCACCCAGGTCTGCTGCTCTTAAAGCAAGCTCGCATCCCATCTTACCACTACTGTGATTTCCTATAAAACGTACGGGATCTATTGCTTCATAAGTAGGTCCTGCTGTAATCATCACACGTTTACCTCTTAAAGGCAACTTACCCATTACATCATTCTCAATAAATGTCACGATATCCTCTGGCTCTGCCATACGTCCTTTACCTACCAGACCAGAAGCAAGTTCACCACTGGTAGCCTCTATCATTACATTACCGTAAGACTGCAGTTTCTGAAAAGAATTTGTAGATGAAGGATGGATATACATATCAAGATCCATTGCTGGAGCAAAATACACAGGACACTTTGCACTTAGGTATGTGGCTAGCAGCAAATTATCTGAAGCCCCATTTGCCATTTTTGAAAGCGTGTTTGCTGTTGCAGGAGCTATAACCATAAGGTCTGCCCACAGCCCAAGCTCCACGTGATTTGTCCACACCGCATTATCATCACCCTCAAGTGTAAATGATGAGTGCACCTCATTACGAGAGAGTGTACTTAATGTAAGCGGAGTAACAAAGTCTTTTGCCTTCTCTGTCATTACTACTTGCACAGAAGCGCCAGCCTTTATGAATGCTCTCACAAGACTGGCGCTTTTATATGCTGCAATGCCAGCGGTTACTCCTAAAAGTATTTTTTTACCGCTTAATACTGACATCTATCTAGTCGTTACTTTTTTCTTCAGTAACAGATGGATCTCTGTGGTAAATACGATCTTCTAACCACTCTTGCACTGCTAGTGCGTGAGCTTTAGGTAGACGCTCATAAAACTTAGATACTTCTATCTGCTCTTTGTTCTCAAAGATTTCTTCAAGACTATCATTAAATGTAGCAAACTCATCTAGTTTTTCTGAAAGCTCCTTTTTGATCTCAGTATTGATCTGTGAAGCACGTTTTGCAATTATAGAAATTGCCTCATAGATGTTATCTGTAGGGGCATCTACAAGATTCTTGTCAATTGTAGTTGTGCTTAAAGGTGCGTCTAAGTCCTTAATATTCATAATATTCTTCTTTAATTTAAAGTTTCCATTGCTAGCAGCGCTTCATTTACAGCTGCTACTTCTTCTGCTGCCTGCTCGCTATACTTTCCTTCTGGAAAATACTTCTCTAAGGCGTTATATGCTTCTTTTGCATCCTCAAGTCTTTCTGCCTGGCGACGTCTTACACTTCCTAATGCTAGTTGATAAGTAGAGTTAAACTTCCAGTACAAAGCATCCTCACGATACTTAGACCCTGGGAAATCTAGTAAAAAGTTATCAAACGCTTTTATCGCGTTTGGAAATGTACCTCTACTCTCTCCTATTTTATTATATCCTTTTGCTATCTCGTAAGCCTTGCGCTCTATCTTCTGGTTAAGCTCCTGTACCTTTGCATTTGCATCATCTAGACGCTCAGAATCTGGATACTGATTTATAAAATCTTGAAGTTTACCCATTGCTATGTATGTATCGCCTTGATCTAAGTTAAATCTAGGTGATCTATTATAATAGCTCTCTGCACTTTTATAAGCCGCCTCTTCTCTCTTCTCACTTTGAGGAAAAGATTTTACAAAACGCTCAAATTGGTACCCACCTTGATAGTAGTCACCTAGTTCATAAAACGTATTTGCATAAAGATATGAGACACGCTCTGCTTGAGGGCGTCCTCTGTAAAGTGGCACAATTTGCTCCCAAAGCTTTAATGCTTTTTTGTATTTACCTTGAGAATACAAGGAATCTGCAAATGTGTACTTTGCTTTTATATCATCGTTTTTGAGAACATCTTGATACGCCGAACAAGAGCTCAATAAAACAACTGCAACTAGTAGGAAAAATATATTCTTCATAAGTGTTAAAAACAGCAGGCAAAATTACGTAAAATCAATCACATAACATAACTTAATTAATGTAGCCCAAAAATAAACGCTTTTACCCTAGTATTTATTTTGTTAGCATACGTTTAACAACTTCTACAAAGTGTTTAAAAATGCTCCTATCTTTTGATGCAATTCATCTGTAGCTTTTACTAGTGGCAATCTCACAAAGGGCTTGCACACACCCTGATGCGCTAGCAATGATTTAATACCGGCAGGGTTACCCTCTTCAAAAATAAGATCTATAAGTTCTAATATTTTAAAGTGTTCTTTGTACGCTTTCGCGAAAGCGTTATCTAAACCATTATTTATAATCTCTGTAAAAACTTCTGGAATACCTTGCCCTATTACAGATATCACACCACTACCACCAGCCGAAACTAATGATAAAGAAAGTGTATCATCTCCAGAGATCACCATAAAATCATCTGGGGTTTTGTGTATTAATTCAAGCACCTGTGACATATCACCAGTAGCCTCTTTAATTGCTATGATATTATCAAAATCTCTGGCAAGTCTCGCCGTAGTTTCTGGTAACATATTACTAGATGTTCTACCTGGCACATTATATAAGACAACCGGCAAAGAGCTAGCTGTAGCTACAGCCGCAAAGTGCTGATAAATTCCTTCTTGAGTAGGTTTATTATAAGCCGGAGATACCGATAGTATAGCGCTTATACCATCATACTTACCATTTTTAAGTTCTGCTACAACTGCGGCAGTATGATTACCCCCCACACCTAGTACGACAGGTAAGCGACCGTTTGTCACTTTAATAATATGAGCAACCACCGTCTGCTTCTCTTCACTAGATAACGTAGCACTCTCTGCCGTGGTACCTAGCGCCACTAGATAATTTACACCGCCAGAAATACAATATTCTACCAGCTTAGTAAGTCCATTATAGTCTATAGACAAATCTTCATTAAATGGTGTAACGAGAGCAACACCTGTACCCCTTAACTCCTGCATTAATTTATAACTTTTAAAATTTTTAAATACTTTTCTAATTCTTTTGTAAAAACAACTTCTTGATCTGTAGCTACGTGTATCGTAAGATCGTTGTAGGCTTCCATCTCTGGGTTGACACCTACTTTAAACTTTGCAACAGAGAGTGCTGTCATTGCCTTAAGCGATAAATTTTCTGGCGTGTAGTAGCTTATTAAAATATCAAAAGGGGTTGCACTAAAATCTTTGAGCGATTTTGTTTTAAAAACTCCTTTCCACCCTACTTGCTTGTCTGAAAATAACTGTGGTTGCTCACGCTGCTCTTTTGTCAAGGTTTTTACATACTCAAGTATTGTTACATCTTTAGGTTTTACCCCCATAGCTTTACACAACTTTGTAAGATGTTTTGTGTCAAAAGGCTTATCCATCTCTTGCAAAATTGCAACTGTCGCCACGCCACCCTTGCTCGCCTTATAATTGCGTGCAAGTTGCACCTTATCTATTTGCTTGAGAATGGATTTTGCTTTTAATCCGTTTAAAAACATGTAACTTTACTTTTGAACAAATGTAGATAAAATTTACTGCTACCTACGCCATAAATTATGAGGAGGACTACGCTTTTAACTATCATCTATGCTATTGTTATATATACAACAGCAATCTCTTGTAAGGAAGAGTCTCACTATGCTCCAGAGCGCATAAAAGGTGAAATTATCCCTGTAAATCAAAATAGCCCAACGAGTGAAGAGATAACTCAAGCCATACTTCCATACAAGGAAGCTATACAGGCAGAAATGGATAGTGTGCTAGCCATTGCGCCCGCTTCATACACAAAAAAGGATGGCAAGCTCAACACAGCAGTAGGCAATATGATGGCAGATGCTGTATATGAAATGGCAAACCCTATATTCCAAAAAAGAACCGGATATCCCTTTAACGCAGTGTTACTCAATTATGGGGGTATACGCTCTGCTCTTAATAAAGGAAACATTACCACCAGAACGGCTTACGAGTTAATGCCTTTTGAAAACGAAGTGGTTGTCGTAGAGCTTAGTGGTAAGCAAATGAGATCTCTTTTTGAATACTTAAAGGGTGGAAGTGCACACCCCATCGCAGGTATGGAAGTACAACTATCGGCCACAGGTGATCTTCTAAGGACACAAGTACAAGGCCAAGATATTGATGATAACGAAACTTACTTTGTCGCAACTAGCGACTACCTTAAGAATGGTGGTGACCATATGACCTTTTTTGAAAACCCGGTAAGCACGCTTCCGCTAGATTATAAAATAAGAAATGTGCTCATCGATTATTTTAAAAAGTATGACACCATCGCACCCGTAAGAGATAACAGATTTACAAGAGATAGCAAATGATACGTAGAACTTTTATAAAGCAAACCGCCGCAGCAACAAGTCTTGTAGGATTAGGAGGGTTAACAATGGGTATGGGTGTAGATACGCTTTCGCGAAAGCAAAAAAAACACATTACCATTTTACATACTAATGATTTGCATAGCCACATAGAGCCTTTCCCTTCTAACGATCCAAAATATGCAAACTTAGGTGGTGCTGCCAGAAGAATGGGAGTTATCACGGCTGTACGTAAAGAAAACCCAAACACATTACTTCTTGATGCAGGTGATATCTTTCAGGGTACTCCTTACTTTAATTTTTATGGAGGTGAGCTTGAGTTTAAACTTATGTCTATGATGGGATATGATGCCGCTACCATAGGTAATCACGATTTTGACAATGGTATAGGTGGGCTAGCTGCTCAAATGCCTAATGCATCTTTTGAACTTCTCACAGCAAATTATGACTTCTCAAACACCATAATGGATGGCCTCACAAAACCTTATAAGGTTTTTGTAAAAGATGGGGTACGTATTGGTGTTTTTGGCCTAGGGATAAAACTTAGTGGCCTTGTAAATCAAAATATGTTTAAGGAGACAAAATATCTAGACCCTGTAGAAATGGCGACAGATACTGTTAAAACCCTAAGACAAAAGGAGCGCTGCGACCTTGTTATATGCCTTTCTCATCTAGGTTATGAGTATCGCAATAGAGACACCATATCTGATATAGCACTTGCAGGAAAGACCGAAGGTATAGACCTCATTATAGGAGGTCACACACATACATTTTTAAAGAAACCTACAATTGTTCAAAACAAAAACGAAAAATTTGTACTCGTAAACCAGGTAGGTTGGGGAGGTATTAATCTAGGAAGAGTTGATTTCTACCTAGATGACAAAAACAATCTAGAGAGTTCGAGCTTGGTACTAGATATATAATCTAGATATACTCCTGATATGCACTTTCTTTTTCTATGCGTTTAAACCTAGTTATATAAGTGGCTAAGGTTACTTTCATAAATACCATCATAAATGTGGCCATTATAAGCATAGGAATTTCATTATAAAGAAAGTAGTATATGAAGCCAAATACGGTACCTGCTATATAACTCCCTCCTATCATAATAAGACCCACATTATCTGGGTGAAGATTGTAATTAGGTATTATAAAGCAAACACTCATTGTAATTCCAAAAACCACCACTGTAAGCAAGAAGAGGCTCGTTTCTGGTATAAACGGCATTACTAGATAGACAATGTATAGCAGCACAAAGCTAAGTGTTATAAACCCCACAATGAGCTCTACGAGATTATGCTTTGAAAAGGCCGTCACTCGTTTTTTTAATACAGGTTTCATAATAAACAAGAGTGCCGCATACCCTATAATAGATACTAGGCACGTAAGTGTTATATTTTTCTCATAATCTGTTAAAAACAAATACTCCGACAGTAGCGTTGCTGCTAAAAATATTAAAAAGGAAATACTAAACTTACCTGTTACTTTAAAAACGTATATAAATAAGAATAATGACCCAAAAGGAGTCAAGTAAAATATTGCGTTTTGATCAAAGAAAACAGGTATAAGCATCATCATAAATCCTAACAGAATACTGATAGATCTATGTAGTCTATATCCGGTAAAGTTCTCTCTAAGCATTAGTTAAAGCTAAGAATTCTATTTCAGAAATAATAGTAATTCCTAGTTTTTGAGCTTTTTCCAGTTTGCTTGGTCCCATTTTTTCGCCTGCAACGAGGTATGATGTTTTAGATGAGATAGAACTCGAGACTTTCCCTCCATTATCTTCTATGAGTTTTTTAAGATCATTACGTGGCATCTCAAACACACCAGAGACCACAAAAGTCTTACCCGCAAGCACATCTGACTGGTTTGCAAGTTTCTCTGCAGAAATTTCTAGCTGCACTCCGTAAGATTTTAAACGCTGTATAAGTGCTATATGTTCCGCTTTCGCGAAAAATGCAACTACACTCTCAGCAATCTTACTTCCTATTTCATCTACAGCAACCAGCTCCTCCTCTGTTGCCAAAATAATCGCATCAATAGACTTGTAATGTTTTGCAAGTTTCTTTGCAACAGTCTCTCCTACGTATCGTATACCTAAACCAAACAACACCTTCTCAAAAGGAATCTTAACAGACGCCTGCACACCATTCACTAAGTTTTCGGCACTTTTTTGAGCCATTCTTTCTAACGGAAGTAACTGTGCTACTGTAAGCTCATATAAATCTGTATAATTTGATATAAGTCCCTCACTTACGAGCAAGGCTACCGTCTCACCTCCTAGCCCATCAATATCCATTGCTTTTCTAGATATATAGTGCTGTATTCGTCCTATAATTTGTGGTGGGCAACCCATATCGTTAGGACAGTAATGCTGTGCTTCTCCCTCTTTACGCACTAGCGAAGTATCACATTCTGGACACTGAGTTATATATTCGGTAGGCTCAGAATCTGCTGGGCGTTTTGTAAGATCTACTGCTATGATTTTTGGGATGATTTCCCCTCCTTTTTCTACAAAAACCTCATCACCTTCTCGTATGTCTAGTCGTTCTATCTGATCTGCATTATGAAGGCTGGCTCTTTTAACGGTTGTCCCGGCAAGCTCTACAGGCTCTAGGTTTGCCACTGGTGTGATGGCTCCAGTACGACCTACCTGGTATGTTATTTCGCGTAAGCGGGTAGACACCTGTTCTGCTTTAAACTTATAAGCCATAGCCCATCGCGGAGCTTTTGCCGTATACCCCAACTCCTCTTGCTGCTGGAGTCCGTTTACTTTTACTACAACACCATCTGTCTCATATGGTAAATCGTGACGAGCCTTATCCCAGTGATTAATAAAATCTAGCACCTCATCAATACTCTTTGCGAGTACTGCCGCATCTGGCACCATAAAACCCCAGTCTCTAGCTTTTTGCAAACTTTCCATCTGGGTAGTTATACCTAGATTATTACCGGTAATATTATAAAGTAAACATTGCAATGGTCGCTTTGCAACCTCTGCACTATCTTGAAGTTTTAGAGAACCACTTGCGGTATTACGCGGATTACGATATAACTCAAACCCTAGTTCCTCGCGCTCTGCATTCATCGCGTGAAAACCGTCCCAAGGAAGCACAATCTCACCACGTATGTCAAACTTAGGAGGATAATCTCCTTTTAACTTTAAAGGAACAGACTTTATGGTTTTAATATTAGTAGTTACATCATCTCCCTGTAATCCATCTCCACGGGTTACAGCTCTGAGCAGCTCTCCATTTTCATAGGTAAGACTTATAGAAGCACCATCATACTTGAGCTCGCAGGTATAATGCACTTCACCATCTACCATTTTCTTTACGCGGGCTTCCCAGTCCTCAAGATCTTCCTTTGAGTAGGAGTTATCTAGGGAGTACATTCTATGCTCGTGTACAATAGTCTCAAAATTTTTAGTCACTGCACCACCTACGCGATGTGTAGGTGAGTTAGGATCATCATATACTGGATTTGCAAGTTCTAGCGCCTTAAGTTGTTCTAATTTTTTATCAAATTCAAAATCAGAAATAGTGGGCGTATCTAGCGTGTAGTAGTTATAGTTGTGCTCGCGTAGCTCTTGACGAAGCTGTAAGATTTGTTCTTCAATAGTCATATGTAAAAATAACCAAAAAGAAAGGCTGTTACAATGAAGATTGCAACAGCGTTTACACTATTTATTATATAAAAAGTTAGTCTTCTATAAACAGATTTCTAACTAATGCAGCACAAATACCTCCTGCAATAGGTGTAACAATAAATAACCATAACTGGCTCATCGCTTTACCTCCAGCAAATAGTGCAGGACCTAAACTTCTTGCAGGGTTTACAGACGTACCTGTAATAGGGATTGCAACCATATGTATTAAGGCTAAAGAAATTCCAATAGCTAGACCTGCCATAAGAGGAGATGCATTTTTTGCCGTTGTTCCAAAGATCACGAGTAAAAACAAAAATGTAAATACAAACTCTGCAATGAGAGCAGATGTCATATTATAATTACCCAGATAGCCTTCACCCCAGCCATTACTACCTAGACCCCACTCTGGCATAGTAAAACCAGCACTTCCAGAGGCTAATAGATATAACACGCCTGCAGCTAGTATCGCTCCAATGCATTGTGATATCACATAACCTACGGTATCTTTTGCGCTAAGTTTACCTGCAACAAGCATTGCAATTGAAATAGCTGGATTAATATGACAACCAGAAATTGGACCAATAGCATATGCCATCACAACTACCGAAAATCCAAAAGCAAGCGAGATACCTAAGAGTCCTATTCCTTCGGGACCAGATTGTGAGACACTAGCAATAGTTGCCGCTCCACAACCAAACAAAACCAAGGCAAATGTGCCCAAACCTTCTGCAAAAAATTTTTTCTTTGTGTTCATTTGTAAATAATTGTTTTAGTTAATTACTACAAACTAGACATTTTTAGACAAAAGCTTAAACAAAATAAAGATACCTCTTAAGTAATAGACAAAAAACGCTTTTGCATCGCTTAAGAGTAAACTACGTGTAAACTAACGCAGTCAAACTACTCATTATCAGACAGCGAAGCTTTTAACCACTTAGGCATTGCCATAGGCTCAAAGTTCTCCATCTGATCTAGAAGACCATCAATGGTAGTGTCTACAAGAAGGATGTCATAATTTTCTTGTTTAAGAAAACCTTTGTCTACCATATTTTTAAGCGCACTTAAAAGATCATCATAAAAGCCATTTACATTGAGCATCCCCACAGGCTTTTTGTGCAACGCTAGCTGACTCCAAGTAAGCACCTCAAAAAGCTCTTCCATCGTTCCGAAACCACCAGGAAGTGTTATAAAACCGTCAGACAGTTCTTGGAGCTTCATCTTGCGCTCGTGCATTGTCTCATTTACTATAAGCTCTGTAAGGCCTGTATGCACCACTTCTTTAATTTGTAAAAATGCCGGAATCACCCCTATCACTTTACCATTTGCATCAAGAGCGCCCTGAGCAACAGCTCCCATAACTCCTATTTTGGCAGCACCGTATACGAGTGTCATATCCTTTTTTGCCAGTGTGGCTCCTAGCAAGCGAGCTTGGTTTATAATCTCCGGATCAGTTCCTGCACTGCTACCACAGTACACACAAATAGAAGCTAACTTCATACGATTTCTTTTTTCTAACAATTGTTTTAATATTTAAACGCACTTAGGTTTAAGCCATACACGCCCTTATCATTCTATCTTTACCAAACATATCTTTTCTAAGCACAACGTCTGTAAAGCCTATATCTTTTAATAACGCTACAGTCTCTCTACCCAGATATTCATTAATCTCAAAATATAGAGCTCCCGCAGGTGCTAAGCTTTTACTGGCCAGCTCACCAATCTTTCTATAAAAAATGAGAGGATCTTGATCTGAAACAAATAGTGCACTATCCGGCTCATTGCTCAGCACGTTTGCTCTCATCATTGCCTTTTCTTGCTCACGCACGTAGGGCGGGTTGCTCACGATAACATTATAAACTTCATCGAGGGCTTGCGTCTCAAGAATGTTCTGATTATAAAAGTCTACTTTCACGCCATTTGCCTTAGCATTCTGATATGCTGTGGCAAGTGCATTCTGGGAGATATCTACCGCTTCTACTGTTGCTTTATTGGTGTTTTTTGCAAGTGTAATGGCTATACAACCAGAACCTGTACCTATGTCTAAAAGACGTAGCATATCTTGTGCTTCCTCTTTTATTAGACCTTGCGCCACATCATCAATAATCCAGGCAACGAGCTCTTCGGTTTCTGGCCTAGGTATTAATGTAGCTGGGTTTACCTGAAAGTTAAGCCCGTAAAATGACGAGCTACCTGTAATATATTGTATAGGCTCACTCTTAGACAGTCTCGCTGTTATTTCTTCAAGCTCTTTACGTTGTGATGGGTGTATGTTTTGCTTTCGCGAAAGCGAGATCTCAACCCTATTCATTTTTAATACGTGCTCAAGCGTTAAGAAGCATAGGTTCTCGACCTCTTCTGGCTCATAAAGTGCGGCCAGTTGCTTCCTGAAATCTGCGCGAAAATCGTCTATACTCATAGTTTTATAAGCATATGAACGGGACACGAAAAGTGACCTGTATTACCCATAGGCCCATCTATATAATCAAAACCGGTGCGCTTGTATAATTTTTGTGCTGCCTCCATATAGGGCATCGTCTCCAGATAGCATTGCTCAAACCCAAAATCACGAGCCGTATCTAGGCACTTCTTCATCATAGCCGACCCTAGACCCTTGCCTCGTGCTTCTTCTAAGAAGTACATCTTTTGCAACTCGCACACATTACCATCATAATTATCAAGTTGTGCGATGCCCGCACAACCTATTACCGCGCCATCATCTTCTACCACAAAGTATGCAGCTTTAGGCCTATCGTAATGCTCATACATAGTATGTAGCGCCGCATCTGCATAAGCGGTTCCTTCCTTTGGAGCGCCCATATCTAAAATTACCTTACGCACTAAGGCCGCTACCTGTGCATTATCTTCCTTTTGAATAGGTCTAATGATTGGTTTGTTCATCACAATTAAACGTTTACTTTTGCGATGTGAAGATACACAACACCTATATAAAAAGATGTATTGCCCTTGCAAAAAATGGGCTTCCAGCAGCAATGCCTAACCCCTCGGTAGGAGCCGTACTTGTGCATAATGACACGATTATTGCTGAAGGTTATACAAGTGCATATGGCGGTCCTCACGCAGAGGTAAATTGTATCGCTTTCGCGAAAGCGAATACCCCAGAACTCATTGCCAAATCCACCTTATACGTATCTCTAGAACCTTGCTCACACTGGGGAAAAACCCCTCCTTGTGCAGATCTCGTTATAGACTCAGGAATTAAACGCGTAGTGATAGGCACCATAGACCCTTTTGCCAAAGTAGCCGGCGCTGGCATAAAAAAACTTATGCAAGCTGGAGTTGATGTTACCGTAGGCGTGCTTGAAAAAGAATGTCAAGAGGTAAATAAACGCTTCTTTACATATCACAATGAGAAGCGACCATTTATAATTTTAAAATGGGCCGAAACCGCAAATGGTTTTATAGCTCCTGCTACCAGAGATAAGCAAGAACCGGTGTGGATTACAAATTCCCACTCTAGACAACTAGTGCACAAACTACGTAGCGAAGAGATGGGCATTTTAGTGGGCGGCAAGACCGTTATAGAAGATAATCCTACACTTACCACACGTGACTGGCACGGCAGCAACCCGACCAGAATCGTGATTGACACACAAGGTAACCTACCTAAGGAGTTACACATATTTAATAATGAAGCACCTACAATAGTGCTTAAAGACAGTGACCCAAAAAGCATCTGTAAAGAACTTTTTGAGCATAACATACAATCTGTTATTGTAGAGGGTGGCGCTGCTACCCTACAACGTTTTATAGATACGGCTTTATGGGATGAGGCTAGCGTATTTACAGGCCTTACAAACTTTAATGTCGGTATAAAGGCTCCCAAGAAAACAAGCCAATTTTCACTACAATCTAGTCAACACTTACAAGGTGACAGGTTAGACACTTACACACGCAGCGACTCTTGATTTACTTATTACTAAGCATAGCGGCTTCCAGTCTCATATTTGTAATCTTCAAGTTATTTTCAAAATTTGAAGTAAATACGCTACAAGCTATAATCGTAAACTATGTGGTCGCCTTTACTTGTGGCATCTTGTTTTACGAGGGCGGTACGACACTGGCTCAAGTTCCAGAGCAGGAGTGGTTTTATGCATCTGCTGGGTTAGGTGTGCTCTTTATTATAGTATTTAATTTAATGGCATACACTACGCAAAAGAGTGGGCTCTCTGTGGTATCGGTTGCGACCAAAATGAGTGTGGGGATTCCCATACTTTTTGGCGTTTTCTATTACAACGAGTCGCTAGGGCTCTACAAAAGCCTTGGGATCATACTTGCTTTAATAGCCGTTTATCTCGCCTCTGTAAAAGCAAAAGATGGGATTGCTATAAAGAAAGAAAACCTCATCTTCCCAATTCTTGTGTTCTTAGGTAGTGGTGCGATAGATACTAGTCTTAAATTTATAGAGGGTGCTTATGTAAGTAATGGAGATGTACCCATTTTTAGCGCAACTATCTTTGGCGCTGCTGCTTGTATTGGCTTTTTAATTATAGGGTATCAAATCATCACTAAGACATTTACATTTAAGCTCAAAAATATTGTGGCAGGTGTCTGTCTGGGTATACCTAACTATTTTTCTATCTATATGCTTGTGCAGGCTTTGCGAGATCCAAGATTTGATAGCTCTACACTTTTTACCATAAACAATGTTGCCATTGTGATGGTAAGTACCTTTATAGGAATCTTGTTTTTTAAGGAAAAACTTCTCCTCAAAAACTGGATAGGTATTGCACTTGCCGTGGTAAGTATTTTGCTTGTAAGTTTATTTAATTAGAAAATAATTCTACTTTTTTTTACGCTTTCGCGAAAGCGTACTCAACCACCCTCTCCCTATAATTCTACTAGCCTTGTTTATCTGAACATCACGCTAAAACCCCATTAACAGAGGGATTACAACACAAAAGCTCTGTAACATTTTATAAAATACCTCAACATATCTATGTAACCAAAATGAAAATGATATGGGATTCGGTGGAGCAGCTCTTGCAGCAAATCAAGTAATAAAAAACAATAGAAACCTTCTTAAGCAAAAGCGTAAGAGAGGTGATCTATCTTTTGTATCTACTGTAAACGAAAAGTGGGAAGATCCTAAAAAAGCGTCTTTTGATCAACTTATGGAAATACGTAAACGCATACGTAGAGATAACAAACGCTATAGACGTAAGGTCCTAATCGTGACAATTATTGCCTTTATACTATTTGTGCTTGCGATAGCTGTAATACCGTGGGATCTCATTTTTACTAATGGTTTTAATCCTCACAAGTATTAAAATTTTAAACCTTTTTCTTTAAGAGTTTTAGCAATGCAAATACAAATACTGTAAGCGGAGCAACTACTTGTGTTGAGATTGTTGCACAATACTGTTGTACTGTAAAAACCTTTATATACGCTTGTGATGCTCCATTACTTAAACCAGAAACTGAGGATATCCCAGATATTATACCCAAACCAGAAACAAAGAGCACTAAAATTAATAAGACAAGAATGGTGGTAATTGATGGTGTTGTACCCCTATAATATCTTTTATATACCATTACAAATGCCACACCAGAGAGAATACCTAACAATATATGAATTACACCCACTAAGAAAGAGTTATCAAATAGTAAGTTTGAGTTAAGGCCAATGACCCCATCGTTGAACACCTTTACGAGCCCTATAAAAAGTAAGAAAAGCAAAATGGAAGCTAGCGCAATTTTTATTCTAGATTTTTCGTCCTTCATTACCTTACTTTATAAGTCTAGTCTCTACGGTACTGCTTTGTCTCTTCAAAAACGTGATCAAGTATAGCGATGTCTTGTTCTGTAAGTTCTATATCACGACGTGCCATTGCTATTTTTGCCGTCTCGTAGGCCTTATTTGTTTTGTGCGTTACAAAGCCACTAGCACCTCCCCAAGAAAATGAAGGAACAAAATTACGTGGAAAACCACTCCCAAAAATATTAGAAGCCACGCCCACTACGGTACCGGTATTAAACATTGTATTAATGCCACACTTAGAGTGGTCACCCATCATAAGACCACAAAACTGTAGTCCTGTATTTGCAAAGCGACCTGTCTCATAATCCCATAACTTTACGGGCGCATAATTATTTTTAAGGTTTGAGTTGTTTGAATCTGCACCTATATTACACCATTCTCCTAGCACACTATTCCCTAAAAAGCCATCGTGACCCTTTGAAGAGTACCCCATAAGCACGGCGTTATTTACCTCTCCTCCTACTTTACAGTGAGGACCTAAGGTTGTACCGCTATAAATCTTGGCGCCCATTTTTACAGCTCCGTGATCACATACTGCAAAAGGTCCTCTTACGAGTGCTCCTTCCATAATCTGGGCATCTTTGCCTATATAAATAGGGCCATCTGTCGCATTAAGATGTGAGTAGTGAACTGTTGCTCCTTCCTCTATAAATATTTGATCTTTATTTATTGCTATTACGTGCTCTGGAATGTCTTGAGACTCTCTATCCTCGGTAAGCATCTCAAAATCTCTGGTGATTGCTTCACCGTTTTTGGCAAAAATATCCCAAGTATGGGCTACCGTAAGAATATCTGGTGCAGTGTATTGTATACAATCATAGGTGTCAAAATCTACTTCTTCACCCTCCTTTACATAAAAGGCAATGATTTCTTCTCCATCAAAAATGGCTTGTTGTGGTTCTAGGCCTTTAATAATCTGGGCGAGATTAGGAGAAGGGAGATATGATGCATTAATCATCACATTTACCTCCAGCTCAACCATAGGCCATCTTTCTGAGAGATACTCTTCTGTAACGGTAGAGGTTGTAGAACCTAGTACAAACTCCCACTTCTCACGTATGGTAAGTATCCCTATGCGCAAGTCTGCTACGGGTTTTGTATAAGTAAAAGGTAAAAGTTGATTGCGTACGTTACCGTCAAAAAGGATATAGTTCATCTCTAAGTACTGTTAGTCTGTTGAAAAAGCGATTGCAAAAATGAGCAGCGACTTATATCGCAAATGTAAAGACTCTTAGATAAAGAAATGTATCTAGTTATAAAGAATACACACTAGTACAACTGTGTCTTACTTCTTCTTTTTTACAAGAATAGTCCACTCAAAGTTAAACTCAGAAACCTGCACACCGTCTTTGTTTGTCCCTACAGCTTTCATCCAGCAGGTTTGACCCTCACCAGTAGCAACCGCTTTATCTATAGCCTCTTTAATCTGAGGGCCATTATCACACACAAAGTGTATTCTGCCCGTTGCTTTTTTTGTAAAAGTGGCATTATTATTTGCCACAAGCATCGATATTTTTTTACCGCTCTTTTGTATATGTGCGATAACAAGTGCTCCCGTAGCAAGCTCTGCCGCCATACCCTGTACTGCCCAAAACATACTATTAAAAGGATTTTGATTAATCCAGCGATGCTTTACTGTGGTTGTACAAGACTCTGGTGATAATGACTTAACACGCACTCCTGTAAGCCACGCAGAGGGTAGCTTAAACATTGTGAACGTATTGAATTTACTAGGTGTAGGAAAGGACATATCTATTGCTTTTAGACAAAAGTAACAATATTTATTAATACTATGCGTGCATATTAATATCTTAAATAAATGTTAATATTTAGTACTATGCGTAACAAAGTACCTTTTTTTAGACATATATTTGCATAAGACATTAATAGACTATGGAAACTAGCATACCCACACATCACAAAAATGTAGGAACCTTAATACATCTTTCTACCTTCTGTAAATACCTTTTCCCATTTGGAAATTTTATTGCGCCGCTCATATTATGGAGCGCTCAAAAACGAAACTCGTTATTTATAGACAAGCACGGTAGAGATGCCATAAACTTCCAGCTCAGTATACTTTTATATTTCATTGCGCTGGCGGTAATAAGCATTCCGTTCTTTATTTATTTTATAGTAAGTGCTGGTGAGGGAAGCGCTAGCTTGCTTAACAATGGATACATAAATGACCCTAGTGACTTTGCAGATCTAGGTGGTTTTCTCATCACTGCCATTGTGGTAGGTGTGCTGGCTATAGGATTATTTCTTATAGAGATTATCACAGTAATTTCGGCAGCAGTGCAGGCATCACAAGGAGGCATTTACAAGTTTCCGCTTCTTATAAATTTTATTAAAGCTTCTGCCGTTGCAGAAACCCCAGATACTCAAGAGGACTCATCAACTCAAGAGCAACCTACTATGTAATGTAGTGGTATGACTATGTACGCTTTCGCGAAAGCGTAACAACAATTAATCAATCACCTGACCCAAATCAGGACCAAAACGAACAGTTTAATGCATTTAAAAATGGAAATCTATGAAGATTGAAAACACCAAAGCGCAAATGCGAAAAGGCGTGCTAGAATACTGTATCCTCTCTGTATTAAAAGACGAAGATGCATATGTAGCAGAGATCTTAGGCACGCTTAAAGACGCCAAGTTGCTGGTGGTAGAGGGTACAATTTACCCGCTTCTCACTAGACTTAAAAACGCTGGTTTACTCAACTATCGCTGGGAAGAATCTACCAGTGGTCCACCACGTAAATATTATGGACTTACCGAAACGGGTAAGATATTTTTAAAAGAACTCTCAACCACTTGGGATGAGTTACAGACAGCAGTAGCCGTAGTTACATCCACTAAAACCACAAAAAAATGAACAAGACAGTTAATATAAATTTAGCAGGAGTATTTTTTCATATAGATGAGGATGCTTACGGTAAATTACAGAGATATCTCGCTGCCATCAAACGTTCTTTTGAAGGTATGCAAGGTGAAGATGAAATTATAGCAGATATAGAAGCTCGTATCTCTGAGTTATTTTCTGAGCGCATTAAAGACGAGCGCCAGGTAATAGGCTCACAAGAGCTGGACGAGGTGATTGCTGTAATGGGACAACCAGAAGACTATATGGTAGATGACGATATTTTTGAAGATGAGCCTGCAACTAGCAGCAACTCCTCAAAAAAGTCAAAACAAGCACCACGTATCGCACAACGCCGTTTTTACAGAGATACAGATAACGCTTACATAGGCGGTGTATCTAGCGGTATGGGACACTATCTAGGTATTGATCCTTTATGGGTTCGTATAGGCTGGGTATTACTTATAGCGCTTACTTGGTTTACACTAGGAGGTACTGCACTTATCTATCTTGCCCTATGGGTTTTTGTACCAGAAGCACAAACCACGGCAGATAAACTCGCAATGCGGGGAAAGGCAGTTAACATTGACAATATCACAGAAAAAGTAAAAGAAGGATTTGAAAATGTGGCTGACACCGTAAAGAGTGTAGATTATGATAAGTATGGCAATAAAGTAAAAACAGGAGCTCAGGGTTTTTTCGGGACCATTGGTAAGATTATTATGTTTTTCTTTAAAGTTCTTGCAAAGATTATAGGGGTACTCCTTATTATAACCGGAGCTACCGTAGTTATCTCTTTACTTATCACCTTCTTAACTGGTGGTGTAGTAGATATTTTTACTCCTAATCTAGCCGATTTACCGTGGGTAAATAATGAGACAGGATTGCCTATCTGGCTTGTACTGCTTCTCACGTTATTTGCAGTTGGGATACCTTTCTTCTTCCTGTTTTATTTAGGACTTAAGATTGTTTCTTCTAACCTAAAATCTATGCCGGTGAGTGCAAAGCTTAGCCTCTTTGGCCTATGGCTTGTATCTGCGATAGTAATAGGTGTATTTTCTGTAAAAGAAGCTATTAAGTATTCTAACACAGAAACTGGTAAAGTAGTAGAGCGCACAGAGCTTGCTATAACAGCAAGTGACACGCTGCGCATACAGATGCGAGAGAGTGATCGTTATGAAATTCCTTTTGGTCGATCTACTGGGTTTATGAGAACGATTAAGAGTGACACAGAAAATGTGACTATAGAGCGTGAAGTACGTCTTATTGTGAGAAGTACTAAAGATAGCAATGGCTACATCCAGATAGAAAAACGAGCAGATAACTTCACGTATGAAGAAGCACGTGAGCTAGCCTCATCTATACAGTATGATTTTAAACTAGAAGACGGTGTTTTATCACTAGATGGCTTTCTTACCTCACCTACTCAAAAATCATATGGCCACTGGAATGATCGCGAGGTACAAGTGATTGTATACCTTCCAGAAGGAACTACCCTCATTGCAGATGATAATACATACTCATACCACCGCAATGATAGCAGGTACCGTGACATACTAGATAATGGAACAGAAGAGCAATACCTTACCGTGGGTAATGGCAAGCTTATTTGTGACGGCTGTCCAGAAGATCGCAGTTATGATTATAATGATGATGATAACTCTTGGGAGCAATCTGGTAATGATTCTTGGGAAGAACGCAGTTATGAAGAAGGAGAAAATGCTCCAGAATGGGATCGTGAGCCAGAAGCACCCCAAGCTCCTACGCCACCAGAAGTTCCTGACACAGACGCGCTACGAAATAACTAACCTACTATGAAAAACCCAACCAATCTTCTTTGGATCCTGTTGCTACTCCCCTTGATCGGAGTGGCGCAGGTGTCTGAGGATAGCAAACTTTATAAAGATATTCTTGCTATAGATACTGCTCTTTTTGACTCGTACAATAATTGTGACCTCGCAACTCACGAAACTCTCATCTCAGAAGATCTTGAGTTTTATCACGACAAAGGTGGACTTTCTACTAGCAAAACAGATTATATGCAGGCGCTCAAGGAGAATATTTGTAATAAAGTACAGAGAACACTTACTCCAGGTACCTTTGAGGTACACGAGATAGCAGGTTTTGGTGCTGTGTCACTTGGAAAACATAGTTTTCACAATCTAGTAGAAGACAGCCACTCAGAACCATCTAAGTTTATTACCATATTAAAAGACACCCCAAAAGGCTGGAAAATTACACGAGTGATAAGCTTGCACTAGCAATCTATACAACTCAGTCATAAATTTTTACAGTTGGGTAGGTTACGCTTTCGCGAAAGCGGACTTATCTACATCTTTACATCATCAATCAAAAACAATCAATCAAACAAAAACGAACCAATCACCAAAAAACCAATCATTATGACAACGCTCATCAAAACAATTTTAGGAATCCTTACTGCTTTACTCGTCACCTCTTGTCAGCTTGACATTAATCTAGGGCAAATAAGCGGAAACGGAAATGTAGTTACAGAAGATCTGAACATCACAGAAGACTTTGACGAAGTAGTCGCTGGAAATGGCTGGGAAGTATTTTTAGAAAAAGGAAGCACAAACGCCGTAATACTTGAAGCAGACCAAAACCTTGTAGACGCTGCCGAAATTTATGTAAAAGACGGGAAGCTTAAAATATACTGCGAGGACAATATCAAAAGTGCTACCTCAAAAAAGGTGTTTGTAACCTACTCAGAAAACCTTACTGATGTGAGCGTAAATAGTGGTGCAAGTCTCACTACAAAGGAAACACTTACTGGAGACGACATTGAATTTGACGCATCTTCTGGAGGGACAATGCGCGTACAAGTTTCTGCAAAAAATGTAGAGACAGATGTAAGTAGCGGTGGCGTGGCACGTATCTCTGGTAGTGCAGAGCGACTAGATGCTTCGGTTTCTAGTGGTGGTGTAGCGAGAATAAGCCAACTCAAATCTGTGAGTGCAAAGGCAGATGCTTCATCTGGCGGTGTGATGGACGTTTATGCTTCTCAAGATCTTAAGGCAGAGGCCTCTTCTGGAGGAATCATAAATTACTACGGTAGCCCAAGAAATGTGGATAAGCCTAAAAAAAGCTACTCTGGTGGGGTTATAAGAAGCAAAGAATAATTACAACAAATAACATCAATCAATCAACACAAAAAATGCTCGATACTATCGAGCATTTTTTTATGTGTATAATAGTTAAGAGTTACAACCCAGCCTTTATTTTCATAAACTGGGCTTCTAGCAGTGCCATCTTTTCTTCTAGTCCATCTGCCAGTTCTGGCACTCTGTGATAGAAGACGTAGCGTATGCGCCAGAGTTCTTTAATTTCTTTTATAGGAAACTCTAGGTCGTCTATATTTTTATGATCTGCTCTTAGGGTAATAGTATTACCAGAGAGATAGCAACGTCTTAATACTAGTCTATCATTAAAAACGGCTAGAATGAGATGTCCATTATTGAGCTTTTTATAAACGTTTTTTGGGATGTGCTCACCTATTACAATATCTTTTGGGAAGAGTCCTTTGTCATTACTACTCATCTCCAAGTTATCTACCGTAAAGGCTCTGAAATCTTTTTCTGGATTTACGGGTAGTTGTAAGACAGGCATATCTGCTACAAAAGCTTCCCTGTCATTATATAGTAGATAATCGTTTGTGTTTTTTGGGGTGATGCAAGGTATGGTAGCAAAGGTTTCTTTTGTAATCTGCTCGTGATCTGTAGTAAGGTCTGCTTTAAATTTGAGCAAACTATTTACGGTAAGCTCTTTTGTGAGCAAGTCATCTATAGGAATGCTAAAATAATTAGCAATTTTAATAACCGTATCTATTTTAGGTTCACTCCTACCCTCCTCATAAGCCCCTAACGTCCCTCTTTTCAGGTCAAATAGCTCTGCAAACGACTGCTGACTAAGCGTCTTTACGGTTCTTATTTTTCGAATGTTTTTACCAAAGAATGACATATTTTGCTAATTTTATTTGCAAATGACAAAATTGTTTGTATATTTACCTAACAATTTTAGCAAAAAGAATTCACTTATGCTAATTTATTTAGCTTTTTCGCGAAAGCGTAATAGCATCATCAAACATTCATCAATCAAAAATCAAACATTATGACCACTTTAATTATTTACATCCTGAGCCACTTATAAACAATTGGGTATTTACAGAGACAAGTTTTCGTATTATTAACCTTCCAATGTATTGGAACACAACATTGACACTCTTTATGAAGAACCACTTTACAATTACTCGAGATTTTTTATTAGAACTCAACTTTAATATCACTACAGAAAATACGGCAGATGGTATTATGGTTGTACAAAAGGAAAACTCAGGTATCAAAAACCTGATTCTGGGCATTGCTCCTCCTATTCTAATTATCGAGCAATTTATTTTTACCATCAATAACCAGTCAGAAAAGATTTTTAAAAGTCTGCTGCAAAAAAACCGAGATATCATACACGGCGCTTTTGTACTAGATGATACTGGTAAAAAGGTCATCTTTAGAGATACCCTACAGATAGAAAATCTTGACCTCAACGAGCTAGAGGGTAGCTTGAACTCCCTGAGTTTACTTATGAGTGAGTACTCAGAACAGATTATAGAATTTTCAAAATATTAAAAAACGACATTATGAACATATTTAAACGACTTTTTAAAATAGGACAAGCAGAGGCAAATGCATCTATAGATAATATGGAAGATCCTATCAAGATGACAGAGCAAGGCATACGAGATATGAAAGAAGATCTAGCCAAAAGTGTAGAAGCAATGGCACAAGTAAAAGCAATGGCCATACGCGCAAAAAACGAGCGTGACGAGCACGATGCAAAAGCAAAAGACTACGAGAGCAAAGCCATCGCTATTCTTAAAAAAGCACACGCAGGATCTATGGATGCAACAGATGCAGACAGACTAGCCAAAGAAGCCCTTGCCAAAAAAGAAGAAGCACAGTCACACGCTACACGCGCTGGTGAGGATACCTCAAAATTTGAAGGCAATGTAGCACAGCTTCAAGGCACTATCCAGACTATTAAAGATAACATAAGCAACTGGGAGAACGAGCTTAAAACACTCAAGGCACGTGTAAAAGTGAGCGATGCTACAAAGAATGTAAACAAGCAAATGGCGGCACTAGATAACACTGGCACCGTGAGTATGCTAGAACGTATGAAAGAAAAAGTAGCGCAAGAAGAAGCACTTGCAGAGGCTTATGGAGACATCGCAGATACTAATAAAAGTATAGATGATGAGATAAACGCCGCTGCAGATACTAGCGAGGAGAAAGTAGATGACGAGCTTGCAAAACTTAAAGAACAATTAGGGCTAGGTAAAGACAACGCCTAGCCATCATAAACCTTAAAACCATCAACCATTGGACAACTTTATAAATCTCATATTTTCAGAAGTTAATATCATCTTGAGCGTCTTATTGATACTCTTGATCATTTACTGGGTGCTTACCTCGGTGAGCGGTATTGATTTTGACTACGATATGGACATCGACATAGATCTCGATGTAGATGTAGATGCAGATTTTGACATCAACACCGTAGACTCTGGTAGTATGGATTTTGAAGATGTCTCAAGTGCAGAGGTAGACAGGTCACACGTTGTAAATAAAAGACGTAAACCGCTTAAGTGGTGGCAAGTATTTTTAATTTACTTCAACTTTGTAGGTCTTCCATTTATGTTCACCTTTACGGTATGGGTATTTTTATGGTGGCTTTGCACCCTAGTAACCACAAGTATTACCGGTAGCTATGCAACTAGTTTTGGTTACATACTTATGTTGAGCTGTATGATCCCTGCTTTGTTCCTTACAAAGATATTTACCACTCCATTTAAGTCGTTTTTTAAAAACTTGAATAAAGATGGTGATAAGGCTACAGACTTTTTAGGTCGTGACGCAGTGTTGCTATCTACCATTTCTGGAGATAAGATGGGTAATGCAGAGGTACTAGCAGATGGTAACCCTATGAGTATTTATGTAAAATCACTAGATGGGTCAGAAATACGCTTTCGCGAAAGCGTACTCATCATCAAACAGTCACCAGATAAAAATTACTTTTTAGTCAGCAAATATTAATTAAGCGTGTAAACGCACATTCATAATCAACCAAAAACAAAAATCATCAATTTTATGGAAAACCTACCATCTATCGCCATCGCCCTCGTTGTGGGTATTGTGGCACTCATTGTTATTTACTTCCTCATCATCGCGATGTTCTACAAAAAGGTACATCAAGGTCAAGCCTTGGTTCGCACAGGTTTTGGCGGGACAAAAGTAGCGACAGATAAAGGGCTCTATGTGGTTCCTGTCTTTCACCGAGTAGAAGTAATGGATATTTCTGTAAAGAAAATCCAGATTGAGCGTCTTGCATCAGAGGGTCTTATTTGTAAAGACAATATGCGTGCAGATATCAAGGTAGCCTTCTTTGTACGTGTAAATAATGAAGTTGAGTACATTAAGAAAGTAGCTCAAACCATAGGTGTGCAACGTGCATCACGTCAAGAAACGCTAGAAGAGCTTTTTGAAGCAAAATTTTCTGAAGCACTTAAAACCGTGGGTAAAAAGTTTGACTTTATACAGCTTTATGAGGCTCGTCGTGAGTTTCGTGATGAGATTGTAGACATTATAGGTACAGATCTTAATGGATATACTCTTGAAGATTGTGCGATAGATTACCTAGAGCAAACTGCAGTTACACATCTTAAGGCAGATAATATACTTGATGCAGAAGGTATTAAGAAAATCACAGATCTTACAGCTGCACAAAACATCAAGGCAAACCTTATTAAACGTGATGAGGAGAAAGTTATTCGCAAGCAAGATGTGGAGGCTCGCGAGGCGATACTAGAACTAGATAAGCAACTAGCCGAAAAAGAAGAACAGCAAAAACGTGAGATCTCAAACATAAAATCTCGTGAAGAGGCAGAGATTCTTAAAGTTGCCGAAGAAGAGCGCCTCAAGTCTGAAACTGCTCGCATTGCTACCGAAGAAAAAGTAAAAGTAGCCGAAGAAAATATGCAACGCCAAATCATCGTTGCTGAGAAAAACAAGCAACGTACAGACAAGGTGGAGACAGAGCGTGTGGAGAAAGACCGTATGCTAGAACTTACCGAGAGAGAGCGCGTAGTAACACTGGCTCAAATCGAAAAAGAGAAAGTTGTTGAAGTTGAGAAAAAGAACATTCAAGATGTGATACGCGACCGCGTGATGCTAGAGAAAGGTGTGGTAGAGGAGCAAGAAAATATGAAAGATATTGAGGCTTTCAAAACTGCAGACCGTTCTAAGCAAGTAGCAATCACAAATGCAGAAGCAGCAGCTCAAGAAGATCTTATTAAGACCATAAAAGCAGCCGAAGCATCAAAAGAAGCAGCAAAACAAAAAGCTGAAGAAATTAATATCGAAGCACTAGCGCATAAAGAAGCAAGTGAAAAAGAGGCAGATGCACGTAAAATCCTTGCCGAAGCACAAGCTAAGGAAGAAGCAACCGTGGGTATGTCTGAGGCACAAGTAATGCACGCTAAGGCAGATGCAAACGAGCGTCAAGGTATTGTTGAGGCAACCGTTATCGAGAAAAAGGCACTTGCAGAAGCTGCCGGAATTGAAGCAAAAGCTGAGGCAAAACGTAAGGATGGTCTTGCAGAGGCAGATGTAATTAAAGAGAAAGCCCTTGCAGATGCCGCAGGTATCGAAGAGAAGGCAAATGCTATGAAGAAACTTGATGGTGTAGGTAAAGAACACGAAGAGTTTAAACTACGTCTTGATAAAGAACTTCAGGTAGATCTTGCAGAGATTAATATCCAGAAAGATATTGCAGATGCGCAAGCACAAGTTATAGGCGATGCTCTTAAAGCTGCAAATATTGATATTGTAGGTGGAGAGACAATGTTCTTTGACCAGATTATAGGGCAAATTACAAAGGCCAAAGGTTATGACAGACTCGTACACCACTCAGAAACGGTGACAGAGGTAAAAGATGCCATTTTAGGTAGTGATGATGTAAAAGGAAACTTGCTTGAAAAAGTAAAAGAATTTGCAGATAAGTACGGCATCTCTTCTGAGGATCTTAAAAATGTGACCATTGCAAACTTACTGATGGATTTAAAATCTAAATCTTCAGACAGCGATGAGCAAACCTTATTCAGCAACCTATTTAACCTTGCAAAAGGATTAGGATTATCTGATAAGAAACTGAAATAAAACTCAGTAAACAACGGCAGCTTGCACCCAGTGAGATGGCAAGCTGCTGATTGTTTTTATGCTTTCGCGAAAGCGTAATTACAACCACATCTCACAACTTTCATCACAAGAATCAATCAACAAACCAACGATTAGTTTCCAACATTTATGGCAAACGAAACTCCAGATATACAACCTAAAGCAACGCAAACTCTTGACGGCGGCACCTATGAGATTATACAAGGTAGACTGCAAAAACAAAAAACCGACTTACAAAAGCGATTACAAGAACTTAACGAGGAGCGTAAAAATGTTTTTGGTTCACTAGAAACAAAGCTCATTGCAAATGACCGTATCAATACAGAAAATAACTGTATTGCTCGTGATATTGTATCGCTTAAAAACTTGTGTTTGTTTGGCTATAATGTACATTTTGGACTACGCACAGACATACACTTAGGAGATGTTTTTAGTGCCTATGAGTTTAAAGACAATCGTTTTGAACCTCGTGATCTTTCACTTTTACAAGACGACACTTTTCTACTAGACTTTGCAAACCTGTACAAGTATTACCGTAATACCATCTTTTCAAAGTTTGCGATTATAGGTAACTACCTCTATATGGTATTTCAGCTTAGTGATAGTGTTACAGATATTAAAACATTTAAGTGGCTCATAAAAGAAGATACGCTACAGTATGTAGATAACCGTAGTGAGCACGAGTATCGCTTCCCACAGCAACACGATTTTAAGTGGCAAGAGGCTACGCGTGATATGCACCGTTATGGTGAGCACGCTCACGTGTCTATTTTAGACAAGGTGTTTGTAGAGACTATAGGTGGTGATCTTACCATAAAAATAGAAGATAATACAGACCAAGGTAAAGGAATACTAGATGAGCCGGTAGCCCTTATAGACCAGACACTAGATGATGGCCAGTATCGCTATGCAGATCTGGGCAACTTACTTGCGCTGGAAATTAAACCCTTTCAAGAAGAGCCTCGCTATTTTGTATTTAACAACAAACTAAAGGAAGTTCAAAAAATACAGAGCGTAAAGGACACTTGTGTCTTGCTTCCAGATGATCAAGGTATCATTTTCCCAACAGGCTACTACTTACAAACAGGAGAATACAACATTTTTGACAATGCCATCCCAAATGTAAAATTTCAGCAAAAGGTGAGTTCGCCTAACGGGGAGGACTTTTTATATGTCTTTTACTCGCCAGAAGAGGCGCTGTACAACTTGATGTCATATAATGTGATTACTCAAGAGATAAAAACTCCTATTATCTGTAATGGTTTTACCGTATTGCAAGATGGGCAGCTATGCTATTTTAGAACCGAAAATGAGCAAACCAAGCATCACGTGATACAGATCTGGCAAACCCCATTTTTAAAGGGTGACTATATGCCTTCTCAGCACGAAGACACCTTGCTTTATAAAATAGGAAACAAAGATATTGTAAAAGCAATGGCAGAGGTAAATAGCCTCATCACACTGCTCAACAAGGAAGATAATTACGACGGACTGTATAGCGATATTGCTAAGTTCTCAAAGGATATACTTGATGCATATTACTGGCTTCCAGAAGCCGAAACCAAGCAACTCAACGTACCACTTGCAGAAATAAATGGAGCTGCAAATGCTGCTATAGATGAGTTTCAAAAAGTAGTACAGCTCAAGCGCAACGCTGCCAAACAAACTAAAGAAGTTGAGACCAAAGCCTCTGAGATTTTTGGCAAAATAAAGAGTACCTCTTTTAAGTCTATTAATGATTTTGTGGCGCTGCTCACGCAGTTGCGATCATTGCGTGGAGAGACCATCTCGCTTAATGATATACGGTATGTAGATCCCACTTTCGTGAAAACGTTAGAGGAAGAAATTGCCGTACAGACACAAAAAATTTCTGAGAAGTGTGTACAATTCTTACTAGATGACAAAGCGTTAAAACCGTATCACGATGCCGTAGCCGAAAAGAAACAGGCGATGGATGGCATCAAGAAAGTAATTGAAGCCAAAAAACTCGAAGAAGAAGTAAACCAGATTGCAACAGATCTTGAGTTACTTATCGACATTGTTTCAAATCTTGATATAGAAGACACCTCTCACTCTACTAAGATAATAGATGATATCTCGCTCATTTTTGCGACGATCAATCAGTTAAAGGCTGGGATTAAGAATAAGAAAAAATCACTAGGAAGTGCAGAGGCACAAGCCGACTTTGCTGCCCAACTGAAGCTTATTGATCAAAGTATCATAAACTACCTAGATATTGCCACCACGCCAGAAAAGTGTGATGAGTTCCAGACTAAAATCTCTATCCAACTAGAAGAGCTAGAAGGAAAGTTTGCAGATTGGGATGAGTTTATCACGCTCATTATTGAAAAGCGCGAGGAAGTATACGGAGCTTTTGAAGCACGTAAAAATGCACTTATAGAAAAGCGCAATAAAAAGGCAATGGCATTAAAAAATGCCTCAGAACGCATTTTAAAAGGTGTACGTAAAAAAGCCGAAAGCTTTAAAACAGCCTCTGAAATAAACGGATATTTTGCCGCAGACCTTATGATTAATAAGGTACGTGATATCATACAGCAACTTAAAGAGCAAGAAGATACTGGAAAGGCAGAAGAGATTGAGACTGGACTTAAAACAGCTCGTGAAGATGCGCTGCGCAAGCTCAAAGACAAACTAGATCTCTATGAAGATGGAGATACGGTGATACGACTTGGCAAGCATAAATTTGGTGTAAACAAGCAACCGCTTGACCTCACTATTGTGCTCAAAGATGGCGCGCTTAACTATCACCTCACAGGCACCGATTTTTACCAAGAACTCTCAAACGAGACCCTTCTCGCCTCTCGTCACATCTGGGATCAAGAATTTGTATCAGAAACTAGCGAGGTGTACCGCAGTGCCTACCTAGCTTATAAATTATTTAATAAACTAGACAAGCACACGCTACTAGAAGCCGGTGATGACGCGCTACTTGCGATAGTGCAAGAAGAAAGCCGCAATGATTATGCAGAGGGCTATGTAAAAGGGGTACACGATGTAGACGCGACTAAAATTTTAAAGGTACTCGTACACAAACACAACGAGCTGGGACTACTCACCTACGCCCCAGAAATTAGAGCATACGCTCAGTATTTCTGGAACAGCATTGACCCAAGTACTCAAAAAACACTTAACCAATCTATAAAGGCTTCGGGAGAGGTGTTGCAGTTTTTTCCAGATGCAAAGGAGTACCAATTTATCGTTGAGACTTTAAGTGAGGAGATACACGCTTTCGCGAAAGCGGAATCCCTTTTCTCACCCGAGTTAAGTCAGACCATTGCGACCTACATCTTTGATGAGCTTCAAGGTGACACAGAGTTTGTGCGTAGTAGTGTTGCGGTGCGTTTAAAAGACGCTTTCGCGAAAGCCTTAAAACAACAACAGGCAGACCTTAAGTTTAAAAAGAGTTATGAATCGCTCCCTAGCTTAAAAGGGAAAGTGCAGCTCGTGAAACAGTGGGTAACGGCATTTGTACGCACCCAAGAAAGCATAACCGATGTGCGCTACGTAGATGAAGTGGTGTGTTTACTACTCTTTGAAGATGAGTCGGTTTTAAAAACAAAAGCGGCTTCTCCAAATGAGAAAATTACTGGCTTAAGCGGTGATCACAGCACGATAACCGAAGGTATTTTTAACTTTAACTACCACGACTTTACGGCAAGACTCAACTTATTTATAACAGAGCAAGTACCCGCATTTGAAACATTTAAAAAAGCAAAACATACGGTTACTGAAGAGTTAAAAGAAGCTTTAAAACTGGACGAATTTAAACCAAGAGTCCTTACATCCTTTGTGCGTAACAAGCTGATTGACCAAGTGTATTTCCCATTGTTTGGTGATAACCTCGCAAAGCAATTAGGAACCGTGGGAGATAATAAACGTACCGACCGTATGGGTATGTTGCTCCTCATCTCACCACCAGGATACGGAAAAACCACCCTGATGGAATATATCGCAAACCGTCTAGGTCTTGTTTTTGTAAAAATTAACGGCCCAGCGATAGGTCACGAAGTTACGTCTGTAGATCCAGAAAGCGCCACAAATAGCGCTGCACGTGAAGAGCTCAAAAAACTCAACGTCGCTTTTGAGATGGGTAACAATGTGATGCTATATCTAGACGATATACAGCACTGTAATCCTGAGTTTTTACAAAAATTCATCTCCTTATCTGACGGTACACGTAAGATAGAAGGTGTGTACAATGGGAAGTCAAAAACTTATGACCTACGTAGCAAGAAATTCTGTGTAATAATGGCGGGTAACCCGTATACAGAGAGTGGAGAGAAATTCCGCATACCAGATATGCTTGCAAACAGGGCTGACATTTATAACCTGGGAGATATTATAGGAGATACGGAACATCTATTTAAATTGAGTCTTATTGAGAATTCGCTCACTGCAAATCCGCTACTGCAACAGTTAAGTAGTAGTCATTTTGAAGATGTGTATACCTTAATAGACCGCATAGAAAATGGGACGCAGGACAGTCAGCTCAAAGGAAATCACACCGCGCAAGAGGTAGCAGATTATACAAAAGTACTAGAAAAGGTAATCACCATACGTAACACAGTACTCAAGGTAAATGCAGAATACATACGCAGTGCCGCGCAAGAAGATGCTTATCGTACAGAGCCGTCATTTAAACTTCAAGGGTCATACCGTGATATGAACAAACTCGTAGCCAAAGTAGTTCCCATTATGAATGACACTGAGCTGGCTACTTTACTCTTATCACATTATGAAAGTGAGTCACAAACACTCACCTCAAGCGCAGAGGCAAACCTCTTAAAGTACCGCGAACTCATAAATGCGCTAGATGAAACGCAGCAACAGCGCTGGAACACGATGAAAGAAACCTTTGTAAAGAATAATAAACTCAAAAGTTTTGGTGACAAGAACGAGATGGCACAAGTACTCTCTCAAATGATGGAATTTACAGAAAATCTAGAAGGAATTAAAAAGGCGCTGGAGAAGGGGTTGGAGCGGTAAGCTTTGGCTCAGCCTATAAATAAGATAATGTTTTTTGATGGTTCATAAAATATCCCACAGCAAAAAAGACTAGATTTTCTATGAGAAAAAACTCAGATATCATATTTTTTGTATTCACAATAGTAATTCTCCATTATTTGATTGAACTAATTTATCGTGTAACTTTTTCTAGTATAGTCTATGATTTCTCTTGGAAAAGACTTGAAAGAACAGCCATAAATATGAGCGCATATCATTTAGTGTTTAATATTTTTCAGATACCTGCATTACTAATATTAAGAGTAAACATTAAAAGCGCTAAAACTGCACTCTTTATTAATCTCTTATTTGTTGGATTTTTTTGTGTTTTTTGGATGAAAGCCGGTATTCTAAGTAATCAATGGCAGCTTCAGCATAATGTTAGCTTATTTATTTCTTCTTTAATAATATTCATAATATCCATTTTCTACCTACCAAGATTTATGAAAGGCTAGCAAGTGTAATTATCATTTTCTACCAGGGCAAAACATCTCCCCTAACCCCTCTTCGAAGAGGGGAAAACACTCACGATACTTTTTATTTTGCTTTGCAAAATTAAAAAGTATTAAACCACAACAGTGTCCCTCTTTGAAGAGGGAGTCAGGGAGATGTCCGCAAAGAGGAGAAAAGTCGCAAGAAGGGAGATGTCCACAAAGAATCACAAACAAAAAACGACAGCTCTCGCTGTCGTTTTAAATATATAAATTTTCGATTTTACAAATCTTCTGGAGATGTTACAACAGTAATTCCCGTCACACAATGCTCAATCATATCTCTTGGGAAATTTTTGATTTCTCCATTTCTTGTTTTTATAAAGTCGAGGTCTTGACTAAAATAGCAAGTTCCATCAATTTGCAGAAAATCAAAAACAAAATTTTTAAATTCCTGATCAATAGAGGGTCTATGTAGCGAAAGTTGACTGAAATTATCTTTTGTAAAAGTTCCACTTTCAAATAAGTCTCTGTCAGCTATGAGTTCTATTTCAGATGAAGTTTCTCTAATACTACCATATTTCGAAAAACCATTCTTGATATCATCAACAGCAATTTTTGCTGGCTCTCCATCTTTAAACTTCCCAATAAAAACAGTATAACTCATTGATTTAAGCTTTCACCTCATCCACATACGTAGAGCCTACTCCTGGCTCATCTTGTGGAAGCTCGTCTTTTGACGCTAGGTAGCGCTCTGCGTCTAGTGCAGCCATACATCCTGTTCCGGCAGCGGTAATTGCTTGACGGTACACGTGATCTGCTGCATCTCCAGATACAAATACTCCTGGTACGTTTGTTTTAGAAGTTCCTGGTGTATTAATGATATATCCAGTCTCATCTAAATCTAAGTAGTCCTTAAAGATATCTGTGTTAGGCTTGTGCCCTATCGCTACAAAAAATCCTGTTGCTGGGATATCGTGCTCTTCACCGGTTACATTATTCTTTACTCTTGCTCCTGTTACCCCTACATCATCACCTAGCACCTCAACAGTTTCTGTGTTGAAAAGGATCTCAATGTTTTCTGTTTTCTGTACACGAGCAGCCATAATTTTTGATGCTCTAAACTCGTCACGACGTACGAGCATTGTTACTTTCTTACATAATTTAGAAAGGTAATGTGCCTCCTCACAAGCGCTATCTCCAGCGCCTACAATTATGGTTTCTTGGCCACGGTAAAAGAATCCGTCGCAAACGGCACAGGCAGATACACCTCCACCCATTTTTAAATACTTCTGCTCAGAAGGTAATCCTAAATATTTTGCACTCGCTCCTGTAGATATAATCACAGACTCTGCGTGTATTTCCTTTTCTCCATTGATCCACGCTTTGTGCACATCTCCAGAAAAATCTACTTTAGTCACCCATCCGTCACGTACATCTGTATCAAAACGCTGTGCTTGTTTCATTAACTGCACCATCATTTCTGGTCCAGTCACACCATCTACATAACCAGGGAAGTTCTCCACCTCGTTAGTCGTGGTAAGCTGTCCTCCTGGCTGCTGCCCTTGGTAAAGAACTGGTGCCATATTTGCACGTGCTGCATAAATTGCTGCGGTATATCCCGCTGGTCCTGAACCTATGATAAGGCATTTTACTTTTTCTACTGACATACTGTATTATTTTTAAGCTTTCGCGAAAGCGTAATAAACACTTTTACAATCGCACAATTCTTATTTATATCTTACTTACAAAAGTAGGTTTTACAAGCCAAACCTTACAATCAAGTTATCAAGAAAACGAATGGCTTTATCACCAAAAGTGATATAACTGACAACGAGCTTACTCTTGCATAGATTAAAGATAAGATTCTAAGCTCTTACACGTGTTTTCAAATTGTTAATACATCATAGAGTGTGATGATAATTCTGTAATTTGCCATTAAAATCTGATACTATGAAAAGTCGTTTTACTTACATCTTATTATTACTTGTTGCAAGTGTGGCTTGTGCGCAAGAAACTAGAGAAAATGATGTCACACTAACCTCAAACCTAGATTATACCTATGAGGTAATTGTTCCAGAACTTACTAACCCTTGGGGACTAGCTGTATTGCCAGATGAGTCTATGCTCATCACTGAAAAAAGTGGAGAACTCATACACTTTAAGGATGGTAAGAAGACTATGATTGCTGGAGCTCCAGAGGTGGTGACGCGTAATCAAGGTGGTTTACTTGACATACGTTTGCATCCAGATTATGCGAGTAACGGCTGGATATACATCACGTACTCATCACCAGAAGGCGAAGAAGACGGGGCGATGACAGCACTTATGAGAGCAAAATTAAAAGACGGCGCGCTTACCGAAAAGAAGGTATTATATAAAGGAAGTCCAAATACGAGAAAGGGACATCACTTTGGCAGCCGCGTGCGTTTTGACAAAGATGGTTATGTGTACTTTTCTATAGGAGATCGTGGTGCTAGGGATGAAAATCCGCAGGATATTACGCGTGATGGAGGCAAAATTTATAGACTTAATGCAGATGGTAGCATCCCTGCAGATAATCCCTTTGTAGGTAAAGACGGAGCAAAAGAAGCCATATTCTCTTATGGACATCGTAATCCGCAAGGAATGACTGTGCATTCTGAGACAGGTAAGATATGGATACACGAGCACGGACCACGTGGTGGGGATGAGATTAATATCCCTGAGGCTGGTAAAAACTTTGGGTGGCCAGTAATCTCTTATGGTATTAATTACAGCGGAACTACGTTTACAGAGATTTCAGAAAAAGAGGGAATGGAGCAGCCAGTGTATTACTGGGTTCCTTCTATCGCTCCTTCTGGGATGGCTTTTGCAAACAATACTGGTGATGCAAAACTTGACGGTAACTTATTAATAGGTTCGCTTAAATTTGAATACCTAGAACTTGCCATTTTAGAAAATAACAAGGTGGTTGCTCGTGAAAAGTTACTAGAAGATGTAGGTCGTGTGCGCAATGTGATTAATCACAATGGCACTATCTATGTAGGTGTAGAGGGAAAAGGAATCCTTAAACTAGTTAAGAAATAATGAAGCTACTTATAAGTTTATGTACGGCAGGAGTTAGTGTTTTTTTATTTTTCGCGAAAGCGGAAAAAGAAGTTTACACCTCTCAAGACCCACTTGCAGAATCTATAGAACGTGGTGCAGAGGTATACCAAGACTTTTGTATACAGTGTCACCTAGGTAAGGGAGAAGGTGTGGCAGGAACTTTCCCGCCGCTTGCTGGATCAGACTGGCTCACAGAAGATCGCTATAAAGAAGCCATAAAAGCTGTGAAATATGGACAGCAAGGTCCTATAACCGTAAATGGCGTTGCATATAATGGCGTGATGGCAAACCTTGAACTTTATGAAGATGAGGTGGCAGATGTAATGAACTACATTATGAACAGCTGGGGCAATAAACAGACAGAAATGGTTACCGAAGAAGCGGTGAAAGCGGTGACAGAATAATATCAACACACAGAAAGCTTAGGGAGTAAATTAAGATTTTTTAGTAAAGAATTGGCTTTTAAAACGACAAAAAAGTGCTAACTTTTTATGTAAAAGAAAATACTATGAAAAAAATCATTACATCCCTATTTCTTATGATTGCTTTTTGCTGTGCAATTACAGCTCAAAATTACTCATCGGGAAGCATTACAGTACTTAACAACAACCCGCTAGAGGGTAACGTGGCTATAGATTACCTTACTCAAACAGTACTTTACAAAAAGAATTATAAAACCACAGTTTACACTTTTGACCAAGTAACGAGCGTTTCTCTCAACAATAGAAACCTTGATAAAATAGAAGTAGGCAACATCGTTTATTTTGCCACACCATTACAAGATGGAAAAGCTTCTCTATATCAAGTAAGCCCCTCAGAATATCTTATTGCAACCTCTGCAGGAAACTCAAAGGTTATAAACTTAAATAACGACAGAGCAAACATAGCTGGCACGCTTGCCGTACTGTTTTCTGATTGTAATTCCATAAGAAGACCGCTTAATGCTATAGATCAATTTAATGAGTCTGCACTTATACGTAATGTGCAAGCCTATAATGCTTGTGATTATGAGATTTATGCTCCCACGCCTAATGAGGTAGATGCTGCTGCTGCTTACAATACCGATGCAGCTAGCTTTTATATTGGTGCAGGTACAAGCGTTAATAATTTGAAGTTTTTTGATAGTGACGATTCTGAGTCTATTGTGACAGGGCAGGTACAACTTGGTGTAATAGCTACTCCAGGCTTTTTAGGAGCTTTACAGGGAAACCTTTACTTCTCTCTTGAAGGAAATGCTGCCTTATCTGGTGATAATAGTTTTGGGAACTTGCCTAATGATTTAAATTTTAAAATGAGTTCTTTTAGACTGTTGTTTGGTCTAGAATATCAATTTAATAAAGAAGGAAAATTTAAGCCTTTTATCGCAGCTGCGGTAGGTCCTACTGGTGATTATTATGAAGGAACTCTAGATGGTAATGATTTTGACATAAGTGGTGGTAATCCCATTTTTGTTCCGCGTGTAGGCGTGAGATATGAATTAAGCAATGGGCATCATCTAGGTGCTAGCCTAAGTTATATAACCGGTTATGATAATGACTTAACATTTCCTACAGAAGAAGAAGTTATTCCTCTTAAGATTGATGTAACAACACTCACACTAGGGATAAACTATTACTTTTAAGACCACTATCACTCACAATATTAAAACCGAGATGCATAATCTCGGTTTTTTCATTTCTAATCCATTTTAATAACCCATTTTAAATTGTATTTTTACCTCCTAATCGTCCTCAAATTTTATGGGTAAAATAATTGCTATTGCAAACCAAAAAGGTGGTGTAGGCAAGACCACGACTTCTGTAAATCTCGCAGCCTCTCTAGGCGTGCTCGAGAAGAAAGTACTTCTCATAGATGCAGACCCACAGGCTAATGCAACCTCTGGCTTAGGTATAGATGTAGAGAGTGTAGAAGTAGGAACATACCAGCTACTAGAACACACTAACAAGGCAGAAGATGCTATTGTAAAAACCTCTTCTCCTAATCTAGATCTTATACCTGCACACATAGACCTTGTAGCTATAGAAATAGAGCTTGTAGATAAAGAGGCACGTGAGTATATGTTAAAGAAAGCGATTTCTCACCTAAAGGATGTATATGATTACATCTTGATAGACTGTGCGCCATCACTAGGCTTGCTTACTCTTAATGCACTTACCTCTGCAGACTCTGTAATTATCCCTATACAGTGCGAGTACTTTGCACTAGAAGGGTTAGGTAAGCTGCTTAACACGATAAAAAGCGTTCAAAAAATACACAATAAGGATCTTGACATAGAAGGATTACTTCTTACAATGTTTGACTCACGACTACGATTATCTAATCAGGTAGTAGAAGAAGTTCAAAAACATTTTAGCGAGATGGTCTTTGAGACAATCATACAGCGTAATGTACGTTTAAGTGAAGCACCTAGTTATGGAGAGAGTATTATAAATTATGATGCTGCAAGTAAAGGCGCTACTAACTACTTGAGTCTTGCTCAAGAACTTATTACAAAAAACAATAGCTAACAAATGGCTAAAGCAACAAAAAAACAAGCACTAGGACGTGGTCTCTCGGCTCTGCTCAAAGACCCTGCAAATGATATAAACAGTGCAGAAGATAAAAATGCAGACAAGGTTGTAGGTAACATCGTAGAGCTAGATCTAGAAGATATAGATGTAAACCCGTTCCAACCGCGTACTAGCTTTAATGAGGAAACTCTTAGAGAGCTCGCCTCATCTATAAAAGAGCTAGGCGTGATACAACCTATCACGGTACGTAAGATAAGCTTTGGTAAATATCAACTTGTATCTGGAGAGCGTCGTTATAGAGCTTCTAAGCTTATAGGTAACAAAACAGTACCTGCATACATACGTATTGCAAATGATAATGAGAGCCTCACGATGGCCCTTGTTGAAAATATACAGCGTCAAGATCTTGACCCTATAGAAATTGCCCTTTCATACCAGCGCTTAATAGACGAGATAAACCTCACGCAAGAACAAATGAGTGATCGCGTGGGTAAAAATCGCTCTACCATCACAAACTATTTGAGACTACTTAAACTAGACCCAATAGTACAAACAGGTATGCGAGATGGTTTCTTATCTATGGGGCACGGTCGTGCACTCATAAATGTAGAAAACACAGGTGACCAGCTAGATATATATGAGAAGATTTTACAAGAAAAGCTCTCTGTGAGACAAACAGAAGCCCTTGTAAAAAACTATCACGCTACGGCAAATATTGAGACACCAGCAAAGGAAGAAACACCTAAGTTCATAAAGAAAGGCACAAAAGACTTTGCCGAATATTTTGGTGCAAAGGTTGACATCAAAGTTTCAAAGAATGGGCGTGGTAAGATTACCATTCCGTTTTCTTCAGAAGAAGATTTTAGTCGATTACAGAAACTCATTAAGGGTGCAAAATAACAAACTCCTCTTACTGGTAATACTCTTGTTTTTTTACGCTTTCGCGAAAGCGCAAGAAGACCCAGCATCTACACTTCTAGATCAAGAAACAGTTACTGCCGTGAGCGATAATGGTCCTTATGAACCGTTACGACCTGCAAAGGCTGCCTTTTATGGCGCAGTTTTACCGGGTCTAGGGCAACTCTACAATAAAGATTACTGGAAGTTACCACTTGTATATGGCGCACTGGGGTCAAGCATCTATGCCGTATCATATAACTCTACACAATCTGAGCGTTTTAGAACCGCTTTTAAAGAACGACTCGCGGGACGTATAGATGAGTTTACTAACGTAGATGAAGATGGTGTAGCCACCGAAAGATTTTCTGATGACGCCTTACTAAATGGTCAAGAGCAGTTTAGAAAACGTCGTGACCTATTTATTTTAGTATCGGCAGGAGTGTATATACTTCAGATAGTTGAGGCAAATGTAGATGCGCATCTATCGCAATTTGACGTAGATGACGAGCTTACCTTTGGACCAGCAATTTACAATGATGATATGGGTCAAACTATGAACTACGGTCTAACCATAAATTATAAGTTTTAATATGAAAATAGCACTTCTTGGCTATGGTAAGATGGGGCAAACTATAGAAAAAATTGCCGAATCTAGAGGTCACGAGATTGTAGCTCGCGTGAGCTCACCAGAAAATTTCACCCTTGAAAATGCAGATATTGCAATAGACTTTAGCATTCCAGATAGCGCGGTAAACCACATCACAAAATGTTTTGAAGCGGGTATTCCTATTGTCTCTGGCACCACAGGCTGGCTAGATAGTTATGAAGATATGGTGGCGCTTTGCAAAGAAAAAAATGGTGGTTTTATCTATGCATCAAACTTTAGTGTAGGTGTGAATCTGTTTTTTGAGTTTAATAAGAAATTAGCTCAAATTATGGCTCCTCATAACGACTATAAAGTAGATATGACCGAGATACACCATACACAAAAACTAGATGCTCCTAGTGGTACAGCCATCACCCTAGCAGAAGGAATTATAGAGACTACTCCGTATACAGACTGGTCACTTGCCGAAGGACAATCTATAAAAGATAACCACATACCCATCACTGCCGAAAGAGAGGGCACTGTACCTGGTACACATATTATAAATTACAAAAGCGACATAGACACCATAACCTTAAGTCACGAGGCGCACTCAAGACAAGGCTTTGCGCAAGGTGCCGTAGTTGCAGCCGAGTGGTTACTAGGCAAACAAGGAAATTTCTCAATGCGTGATGTTTTAGGTCTATAATCGTAACATAATAGACAAACTTAAGACCTATCACAAACTAAAAGAATACAGATGACACTTACACAATGGTTTATATTTTTTCTTATCGTTCAAGCAGTACACTTTGCCGGAACGTGGAAACTTTACGTACGCGCTGGTAGAAAAGCCTGGGAAGCAGGAGTACCTATTTACAATGCCGTAGTACTTATGGGTATCATAAATAGACCTAAGTGGTGGACTATCTTACTCTTTGTACCTATTGTAAATCTTATTATGATACCAGTAGTGTGGGTTGAGACAGCAAGGTCTTTTGGGTTTAACAGTTTTAAAGATACAGCGCTCACAGTACTTACAGGGGGACTTTACCTTTACTATATAAACTATGCAACAGATGCACCGCATATAAAAGGGAGAGATATTAACCCTAAATCATCTAGTGGTGAGTGGACGAGTTCTTTACTATTTGCCATCGTTGCCGCGACCATTGTGCATACGTATTTTATGCAGCCTTTTGTTATCCCTTCTTCTTCACTAGAAAAGACACTACTTGTAGGTGACTGGCTGTTTGTAAGCAAGTTTCACTATGGCGCAAGAACACCTATAACCACAGTAGCGACACCTATGCTACACGATACTATATATGGTACAAAGACTAAGAGTTACTCAACAAAACCGCAACTGCCTTACTTTAGATTACCAGGTTTTCAAGACATAGAGCGCAATGACATTGTTGTTTTTAGCTGGCCTGTAGACACTCTTGTAGATATTACACCTGGTAATATGCGAGGCAGTGTGAGAAAACCTATAGACAAGAAGTCTAACTATGTAAAACGTGCTGTAGGTGTCCCTGGAGATTCTCTTGAAGTACGAGATGGTTATGTATATATTAATGGTGAGAAGAATGATTTACCAGATCGTGCACGCATACAATTTAGTTACACAATTGTCTCTAAGGAACTTCTTGTAAAAAGAGCTCAAGATGCAAACGGAAACTATGTATTCCCTTCAGATCTTATGAACGGTCGCTATGAGATTTCTGACATCTACCTCTCTGGTGTACAAGGTGACAATGGACCTTATGTACACACTGCTCAAGCAAGTGAAGCTTCTATAGAAAAACTCAAAAACAACTCAAACATCATAAGTATAGAGCGCACACATTATGATGCGATAGAAAATAACAAAGCGATTTTTGGTGCAAAACCAGGACGCGCATCTAGTGTAGATAACTTTGGCCCTATATACATTCCTGAAGAAGGGAAGACTGTGGCAATTAACCCAGAAAGCCTTCCATATTACAAACGAATTATAGAAGTGTACGAAGGCTATGAAATGGGTAGAGAGCGCGACATCACGGTTAATGGCAATGAGATATTAATGAATGGTGAGCCACTTACAGAGTACACCTTTGAGCAAGATTATTACTGGCTTATGGGTGATAATCGTCATAACTCTCAAGACGCTAGAGCGTGGGGTTACGTGCCTTTTAATCACGTAGTGGGTAAACCAGTTTTTGTATGGTTTAGTAAAGATGCAAATGTACCTGGTCTTGCCGGCATACGCTGGGATCGTGTATTTACCACAGTAGGTGGTGAAGGACCACTAGTGAGCTATAGATACTGGTTTTTAGGAGCGTTACTGCTTTATATAGGTTGGTCATTTTTTAGAAAGAAAAAACAACCCAAAGCATAACCCATTATAATGAAAGCTGCTCTTATCACACACGGCTACTGCGCCCCTATCATTCAATATGCTGTAATTGCTCAAACCGAGCAGCTACATATTGAGGCAAATGGAAATTTCCAGAAGCAGTCATACCGCACCCGTATGAAGATTGCCACATCTACAGGTACGCTCACACTCATTATACCTATCCTCCACCGCAAGGATAAAACAGAGAGACAGCGTTATTATGATGTAAAGATTGAGAATAAATTTCACTGGCAGCGTGATCACTGGAGGTCTTTAAAAATAGCCTACCAAACCTCTCCGTACTTTGAGTATTATGAAGATGAGTTTGAGCCACTTTATCATACCGAGTATGAGACACTATTAGATTTTAATAAAGCGTGTCACGCGATTATTATGGAGTGTTTACAGCTAAATATAACGCCTATACTAACAGAAGAATATTTTAAACATCCAGAGCAGGTAGATTGCAGACAGCTTGTAAATGCAAAAAAGGAGCCTCAATATCCTCTACCAGAATATCATCAGCTTTTTAATGAAAATCACGGGTATTTAGAAAATCTCACCATTTTAGATTTACTTTTTAATCTTGGTCCTAGTGCACAAGATTACCTCGAGAAGATTGACCTTACTGGCTTAAGCGCTTAAAGGTTGCCATAGAAGGCTTGTGATCAGAAAGATCTATATCTCCATACGTTTCAAAATCTAAGACTTCTAGTTGCTCATCTGCAAGTATAAAGTCTATGCGTAATGGTATGATGTCAAACCAGAAGGTTGCTCCTGTACCTGATCCCGCTTTCGCGAAAGCGTCAACCTTATCACCACGCACTTTTCGATACATATATGAAGTTGCGCTATTATTAAAATCTCCTGCTACGATAACCTTATGCGGAGATGCTGCCTCACTCTGTAAAAACTTTTTAACCTGATCTTCTTGTTTTTCAAAAGCAACTCCTAGTCTACCAAGTAGCTTTTTTGAATTTTCTTTTTGTAGATTATTTAGACTAGGCGACAATCGAAAGGATTGAAAATGCATATTATACGCTCTAATCGTGTCCTCACCAACCTTGATATCTGCATAGATACCGTTGTTCCCTTTTTTTCCAAAATCAAGCGAACCGCTATGAACGATAGGAAACTTTGAAAAAATCACTTGCCCAAATTTGCTATTTGCAGGACGCATTACTTTATGCTTGAATGGATACTTCTTTGCATCTAGCTCAAAGTCGGGATAGTATTCCTGTAAACAAACAATATCTGGATTTTGATCTTCTATAAATGCAATGGCGCGTTTGCCAACGTTTGCCTCTTCTACCCATCCATAAACATTAAACTGGCGTACGTTATAGGTTAAAAGTGTGAGTGTATCAACTTGTTTTGTATCACTACCACCACCAAAGCGTATGAGCGAGAATATATGTGTTATCCCTAATGCTAAGATTACGGCAGACAATAGTAATTGTCTTTTGGCTTTAAATAACCAGAATAAGAAAAATAAAAAATTAATAATAAGCAGCACCGGAAGCAATAGGCTCAGTACTGACAGTGCCGGAAAAATATGTGGCGGAATGTAAGGTAATAAGTAACTAAAAAGTAATAGCACCGCGCAGATGCTATTTATGAGAAAAATAAACTTCTCAAGAAGATTTAGGTTTTTCATTAGTTACTCCTTACCAGCTTTAAAAAGGAAATCTTTTTCGGCTTTTGAGAGGCTGTCATAGCCGCTCTTACTTATTTTATCAAGTATGGCATCTATGCGCTGTTGTTGCTCACTCTTAGTTGTTACGGCTGTTTTCTTTACAGTGCTAGCACTGCTCTTTTTATTTTTATGCACGGTGCGTAGTGGGCTTTTCTTTTGTCTTTTTGGCTTTTTAGTAAACCAGCCACTCACATTATCTATAAGTCTCTCAAACCAGAGGCCTATATCATTACCTGCTAGTAATTGTTTTGCATAATAAAACCCAAAGGCCGCACCACCCAAGTGTGATATGAGACCTCCAGCGTTACCAGAATCTAGTAATAAAATATCCTTGACTACTATAAATGCAGCAATCCACCATAGTTTTACATTAAATGTAAATATGCGCACCTCTGCATCTGGCGTGTATGTACCTATAAAAACCACAATAGCATTTACTGCGGCAGATGCTCCTAAAAGTACACCAGTGCCTCTAAAGACAGGTAAAACATTATATAGTAATGCAAATAACACACCCCCTGCAATAGCTCCTAAAAGATAAATCGCAAGAAACTTCTTTTCTGAAAACAGATTTAAAACAAATCTTGAAAACACGTAAAGGAAAACCATATTCCAAAAGAGGTGACCAAAACCAGAGTGCAAAAAAGCATAAGTCACAACGCTCCACGGTTGTTGTAAAAAGCGTATCACATCTGACGGTAACACAAAATACTGGCTAAAAGTGCCAGAGCCCAAGCCCACTAGCCACGGGATAATATTAAACAGTACATAAACAAGCACATTTACAACAATGAGCTTTATTGCAATATTTGCCGTTTTGTATTTATATGCTAGAGATGTGTTTGCCATATGTGTACTTTAATACTTTCCTAAGCCTTGTCTTTTCCAGTAGAACATCATTATAAAACCAAATAACGCACCACCTAAGTGCGCCCAGTTTGCAATGTTTGCCCCAAATATTGAGAACCCTGTAACACCAGAAAATAAATCTATCCCTACTAAGATAGGTATAAAGTACTTTGCTTTAATAGGTACAGGTATAAATAGCAGCCCTAGTGACGCGTTAGGAAATAACATACCAAACGCTACGAGCACACCCATTATTGCGCCAGAAGCTCCTACTGCTGGAACAGAAAATGACTCATAAAGCGATTGTGCAGTCTCTCTAGGTATTCTCTCACTAAAAGAGCCACTAGTAAGAATATCAGTAATATCTTGGGCATTAAACCCTAAAGCCATTATAGCCTCACTCGCATTATTGAAGTGGTAGTAATTAACCAATGTGTGTATCAAAGCGGCTCCAAGACCTGCTGAGAAATAAAAGAATATAAAGCGTTTTTGTCCTAGAGCATTTTCTATAGGACTCCCAAACATCCATAAAGCATACATATTAAATGCTATATGCATAGGGCTTGACAAGTCGTGCATAAACATATGCGTAAGTGGTTGCCATACCTGCCAGCTAGGATTTTCGACAAACCACAATGCAAATAATTGCATTGCTGGGTCTGGTTTTATAATAAACAATGACCCTAAGTAAAAGATCACATTTACTATTAATAATATCTTAACCGTTTCTGTGATTCTTCCCATAGGTTATTTAAATTTTCTATCAAGATCATCACCTGTGATGGTGATAAATGTTTTCTTGTTAGTAGGCGATATACTAGGTTCTTTACAAGCAAAGAGACTATTTACTAGGTGTTCTCTAGAAAGGCTGTCTAGCGTTTCTCCTCCTTTTACCGCGAGGCTTTTTGCCATACTCTTTGCAAGTGTGTCTGTCTGGCTAAAACCGCTGTCTGGCACCTCGTTTTCTAAATCACTAAGTAATTGATCTATGACAACTGGCACTTGACTTTCCGTTATAGAAGTAGGGATACCGTTTATTTCTAAAATATCTCCGCTTATGAGACCAAAGATAAAACCTGTATTCTCCAGTCCTTCTTTAAGCTCTTCTATTAAAGCAAGCTCTGTTGTGGAATATGTAAGCGTCAACGGAAATAACAATTGCTGACTCACAGATTCTTTTACTGTTATATTACGCAAAAACTCTTCATACAGGACGCGCTGGTGCGCCTTATGTTGGTCTATGATCACCATACCACTCTTAATGGTACTTACGATGTATTTTTTATTGAGTTGGTATGTAGAAGATTCGTCTTGAGTGCCTGCTGTCGAAGCTATAGGTGCAGCTGCTTTTGTATTAAGACCGCTCTCAAACATATTACCCGTACTCACTTCCTTCTCAAAAGTCACGGTACTACCTGCAGTTGCTTGCGACTCCATTCCCTCATACATCTTCTCCCAGCCCGTTACGTCTGGCTTCTCATAGTCGTCGGGGCGCTGTGCTCCTCTTTTTGGCGCAGGAACGCTCTCAAAGGGATTAAATGTGCGATCTACCTCAATCTTAGGAGTTACCACTCCTTTATTTTTGTAATCATAAGGCGTATCGAGCTCGCTATCTCTATTAAAATCAAGCACAGGTGCAATACTAAACTGGCCTAAGCTATGCTTTATGGTACTACGTAACATCGCATATAAAGCGTGCTCGTCGTCAAATTTTATTTCGGTCTTTGTAGGGTGTATGTTTATATCAATAGTAGCTGGGTCTACCTTGAGGTATAAAAAGTAACTTGCTCTCGCTCTATCTGGAAGTAGTCCATCAAAGGCTGCCGTTACCGCGTGATTTAAGTAAGCACTTTTTATAAATCGATCATTTACAAAGAAAAACTGCTCACCACGCGTCTTTTTTGAAAACTCAGGTTTTACTACAAACCCATTTATGGTAAGTATATCTGTCTCCTCTTGCACGGGAACTAACTTCTCATTAGTCTTCCCGCCAAAAATGCCAACAATACGTTGTTTTAAATTCCCTTTTGGTAATTGAAAAAGCTCCCCCTCGTTATGATACATTGCAAAAGCAATATCAGGGTGTGCTAGTGCCACACGCTGAAACTCATCTATCACGTGACGCAACTCAACACTATTTGATTTTAAAAAATTACGACGTGCTGGTATGTTAAAAAAGAGATTCTTTACCGCAAGTGAGGTGCCCTTAGGCGTGGCACATACCTCTTGGGTAATAATCTTACTACCTTCTATCTCTATATGTGTACCCACCTCTGCTCCTTCTGGGCGTGTCTTAAGTGCCACGTGAGCGACGGCTGCTATTGAGGCAAGCGCCTCTCCTCTAAAACCTTTTGTATTAAGGTTAAATAAATCATCTGCCGTGGTAATCTTTGAGGTAGCGTGACGTTCAAAACTCATACGAGCATCTGTATCACTCATACCCTTACCATCATCTATAATCTGGATAAGTGTCTTACCTGCATCTTTTACGATAAGCTTTATAGAAGATGCTCCTGCGTCTATGGCATTTTCAAGTAATTCTTTAACCACAGATGCTGGGCGTTGCACAACTTCTCCCGCAGCGATCTGGTTTGCTACGTGATCGGGTAAGAGTTTTATAATGTCTGCCATTAGGACCTACTACTTTATAGAGGGTTGGTAAAGATGGATAAATCAAAATCTATTATCCAGAGAAAGAGAAAAATCAAAATGAGTACAATAAAAAATATAGTGCGGTTATAACCTCCCTTTCGGTTTTCTTGAAGTTCATCCCAAGCGGTTGTAAACTTCTTCTTTAAACCTTTATTATAAGTTAAGGTCTTACGATGCTCATCAAAGCGGCCTTCCATCTTAAAAGGACTCCCTTCTTTATCGCTATTGTAATAGCGAGGCTCGTAGCTATACTTCTTATTTGTGCGTTTTACAAATCCCATAATATTGTTATTTCAAATATACGATTTCGTATCCAAAAAGCATACCGAATTTATACTCGCTATGCGTTAAAGAGATTTGTTTTTGGGGTAAGTACGCTTTCGCGAAAGCGTAAAACTTCTACGTATTAAAACTTTGCGTCTTTACGTAATTGTGCCATTTTTATAGCTGCAATAGCGGCTTCTGTACCTTTATTACCGTGCTCCCCACCACTACGAGCTCTAGATTGCTCAATATTATTATCTGTAAGTACACAGAAAATAACAGGAATATCCTGCTGAATGTTAAGGTCTTTAATGCCTTGAGTAACGCCCTCACATACAAAGTCAAAATGCTTAGTTTCACCTTGTATCACAGTACCTATAACCATTATAGCATCTAGCATATCATACGCCTGTGTCATTTTTTTTGCTCCATAGATGAGCTCAAAAGCGCCTGGCACGTTCCAGCGTACAATGTTATCGTTTATAGCGCCACAATCTTTAAGCGCATCAAATGCTCCTTGAAAAAGTCCTTCTGTAATCTCATCATTCCACTCAGAAACAACAATCCCAAACTTGAAATCTTTCGAGTTTGGGATGGTTGTTTTATCATAGACAGAGAGGTTGTTACCTACTGTTGCCATAATATTATATTTTAAAAGTTATACACTAAAGTTACAATTAACTTTAAGAATACCTTCTTTTATTAATTTCCTGCTTGTGCTCTACCTAGGTATAAATCTACCTGGTTTGCATACTCAGAAGCTCCATACTCTTCTTTTACCTTTGTAAGGTACTTTACAGCAGCATCCATCTTACCTAAGTCTATTGCAGTAACTCCTGCTTTAAATAAGAAACGTGGAGTTGTAAAATCGTTTGCATTAAGTCCTGCTGCTTTCTCGTAGTACCCTAGAGCCTCTTCTGGTTGACCTAGTTGCATAAATGCATCACCTATCGCTCCTTTTGCAAGTGGCGCAAGCATCTGATCGTCTGATGAGAAGTCTTGCAGGTGAGAGATTGCTTTCTGATAATCTTTTACCTCAAGGTATGACATCCCTGCATAGTAGTTTGCTAGGTTTCCTGCTGCAGTACCACCGTAGTTATCTGCCACATCTAGAAGACCGTACTTACCATTCTTTCCTTCTAGAGCCACCATATATAGTGAATCTTTTACAGAAGTATTAGTCGCCTCTAGTGCAGTAGTAAAGCTATCTTGAGCTAGTACAAGCTCATTTGCCGCTTCTGCCTCTGCAGGTTCTGCCACAAATTTATTGTAAGCTAGATATAATAAAGCAATTACAAGAACACCTACTATAATACCTATTACTGGCTTTTGATTTTTTTCAAACCACTCCTCTGCTTTATTTGCCCCTTCGTCTAGTGATCCAAAAACCTCTGCAGTTGTACTCTCGCTATCGTCTATAAACTCTTCAACTTCTTCCTTTACGGGCTTTGTTTTCGGTTTATATCCTCTTTTATTATATGTTGCCATATTTCGTCGTTTATTAGTCGGGCAAAAATATAATATTTATTGAATTATGAAAGGGAAATTAATGCTTAATTTTGAAGACCTAATAAGCAATATTACTAGATGTTTACCGCTTTCGCGAAAGCGCGCCACACCTACCCCACCCTATGATCTTAAAATCGCTCTCTCTTATTAACTATAAAAACTTTGAGTCAAAGGCCTTTACCTTTGATGCAAAAATTAATTGTTTTGTTGGAAATAACGGCGTGGGGAAGACAAATGTGCTCGATGCGATTTACCACCTTTCTTTTGGGAAAAGCTACTTTAATCCCGTCACAAGTCAAAACATAAATCACAATGCAGACTTCTTTGTAATAGATGGGTTATATAAAAAAGAAGAACGAGATGAGAAGGTTGTAGTAAGTGCAAAAAAAGGCCAGAAGAAGGTCATAAAACGCAATGCAAAAATATATGACCGCTTTGCAGATCACATAGGTTTTTTACCGCTAGTTATTATCTCTCCGGCAGATAGAGACCTCATCACAGAAGGCAGTGACACCCGCCGTAAATTTATAGATGGTGTTATCTCACAAAGTGACAAAAGCTATCTTTCTGACCTACTAGGCTACTCAAAAATACTATCGCAACGCAACGCCCTGCTTAAATACTTTGCAGCAAATAATACATTTAATGCAGATACGCTTGCTGTATATAACGAGCAACTAGAAGGTTTTGGCACTCCTATTTTTGAAAAAAGACAGCAGTTTTTAGAGCGCTTTGCACCTATTTTTAATGAGCGATACAAAGCCATAAGTGGCGATACAGAAAATGTAACCCTTACTTATAACAGCTCACTAAGTACAATGCCGCTCAAGCACTCACTTACTAATGCGCTAGCAAAAGATCGCTCTCTACAATATACAAGCGTGGGAATACACAAAGACGACCTACAGTTTGAGATAAATGGCCACCCTGTAAAGAAATTTGGCAGTCAAGGGCAACAAAAATCGTATCTCATCGCGCTCAAGCTTGCGCAGTTTGATTTTATAAAGCAAGAAAGTGGTACTACACCGCTATTATTGCTAGATGATATTTTTGACAAGCTAGATGAAAACCGTGTGCAGCATATCATCGAGCTAGTAAACACAAACGACTTTGGCCAGCTGTTTATAAGTGACACCCACCCGGAACGCACAGAAAATGTGGTAAAAAAAATACACCAGAGTTATGAGCTTTTTCATCTAGAACGAGCACAATAAGCTGTTGTTTTTATCGTAATTTGCAGTACTCATTATTAGAACACTTACGTGAAAAAACTAGTTTATACCTTTCTCGCCCTCCTCATTTTGAGCTGTAGCTCATCACCGCAAGAAAAACTTGCACACATAAACGGTTACTGGGAAATTGCCGCTATAGAGATGCCAGACGGCACCTCAAGAACTTATGGAATGAGTCAAAATATTGACTTTTTTGAAATAAATGAAGACGGCACTGGCGTACGTAAAAAAGTACAACCTAATGCGCTAGGAGAGTTTATCACATCAAACGATAGCGAGAACATCAATACAATTATAGAAGATGATATTCTTATACTATCATATACCACAGCTTTAGACAGCTGGCAAGAAACTGTAAAAAAAGCTAGCAAAGAAGAGCTCATTCTTATTAATAAAGACGATATTATTTATAAATACCGTAGATATCAACCCCTTATCATAGAGTAATGGCAAAAAGAAACGCAGACCCAATTTCTATAAGTCAAGCGCTGGGAGAATTTGTAGAAAAAAACAAACTAAGCAAAGGTATGGACAAAGTAGATGTCACAGCCGCTTGGTACAAGCTCAATCCAGCATTTGAGACATATACTACTTCTATACGTTTTGACAGAGAGACACTCTTTGTAAACCTAAGCTCTTCTGTTTTTAGGGAAGAACTCTCTTATGGTAAAGAAAAAATACGCACAATGCTTAATGAGGAATTAGGCCGTGAGGTTATAAAAAAACTCATCTTGAGATAACAACAAGCTACATTCTAGCATAAAAAAATGCGAGACTATTGTCTCGCATTTTTTGTTTCCTATTTCCAGTACTAAGGACTACATACGCTCTGGAACGTCTATTCCTAATAATCCAAAGGCACTCTCTATTACCTGCCCTACTTCTTTACTAAGCGCTACTCTAAAGCTTTGGTCTGCCACGTTATCTGTACCAAGAATCTGCACCTGCTGGAAGAATGAGTTATACTCTTTTACCAAATCATAGGTGTAGTTTGCAATAATAGCTGGGCTCTTCTGGGCCGCGGCAAGCTGTATCGTTGCTGGATAGTCTTGTACAAGCTTAATAAGCTCCTTTTCTTTAGGGTGTAAATCTCTAGCTCCCTCAACACTTGCAGGAACATTAAGCTCCTTAGCCTTGCGTAATATGGCTTGTATACGAACGTATGTATATTGTATAAATGGCCCCGTATTTCCTTGAAAATCTACAGACTCCTTAGGGTCAAAAAGAATTCTCTTTTTTGGGTCTACTTTAAGGATGTAGTATTTAAGAGCTCCCAGACCTATCGTTTTATATAGCGACTTCTTCTCCTCATCTGTATATCCATCTAGCTTACCTAGCTCCTCAGAGATTTCTCCTGCGGTAGCGGCTACTTCATTTATAAGATCATCTGCATCTACTACGGTACCTTCACGAGACTTCATCTTTCCAGAAGGAAGGTCTACCATACCATAACTAAGGTGAAAAAGATTTTCTGCCCAGTCGTATCCTAGTTTTTTAAGTATCAAGAATAACACTTGAAAGTGATAATCTTGCTCGTTTCCTACTGTGTAAATCATACCACCTACATCTGGATGGTCTTTTACACGTTGTATCGCAGTACCTATATCCTGCGTCATATATACTGCAGTACCATCTGCACGCAACACAATCTTTCTATCTAGACCATCTTCTGTAAGGTCACACCATACAGAGCCGTCTGGATCTTTTTCAAAAACGCCTTTTTTAAGACCTTCTTCTATATTGTCTTTTCCTAGTAGGTAGGTGTTACTCTCGTAGTAGTAGCTATCAAAATCTACTCCTATATTTTTATAAGTTACTTCAAAACCGTCATACACCCACTGGTTCATCTTTTTCCATAGTGCAACAGTCTCTGCATCTCCCGCTTCCCACTTGCGTAGCATCTCTTGGGCTTCAAGTAATAAAGGAGCTCCTTTTTTTGCTTCCTCCTCGCTCTTACCTTGAGCAACCAGCGCAGCTACTTCTTTTTTATATTCTTGGTCAAACTTTACATAGTAATTACCGACTAATTTATCTCCTTTAAGACCTGTAGACTCTGGAGTCTCTCCGTTACCATAACGCTCCCAAGCCAGCATAGACTTACAGATATGAATCCCACGGTCATTAATGATTTGAGTTTTATAAACTTTAGAACCTGCTGCCTTAATAATTTCTGACACAGAGTATCCTAATAACACGTTACGTACGTGACCTAGGTGAAGTGGCTTATTTGTGTTAGGCGAAGAGTATTCTACCATTACCGCTTTACCAGCTTCTGGTGTTTTTCCAAAATTTTCGGTGGCTTGTATCTCTGCAAAGGCGTTCATATAAAACGCATCTGCTACTACTAAGTTTAAGAAACCTTTTACTACATTAAAAGCAGTAATCTCTTCAACTTGTGCTACGAGGTACTCTCCTATTTGTGTTCCTATCTGTACTGGGTTTCCTTTTACAACACGTAACATAGGAAAAACCACTACTGTGATATCTCCTTCAAATTCTTTGCGAGTTGCTTGAAATTCGACAGCTGGAAGTGCAGCGTTATAAATTTCGGCAACAGCGGCTTTTACGTGAGTTTCTATAGTAGATTGTAACGACATAGGATCTTGATAGTTGAAAATATAATGAGACTTATTGCGCTTTCGCGAAAGCGTAATTATAACCACGCCTGTGCTGCACATTTTTAAGTCTTAAAGTGTCTAAAAATATGGCACAAATATATGTGAAAATTGAAAGAGCGCATAGAGAAACACTAGCGAAACTCGTATCTTTAAAAGAAAAATGCTTCTTAACGTATCTTACAACAATCCTGATGTAAAACGCAAAATTAATCAAGAAGTAGGCGAGCCCTACAGATTGCGCGAGCGCATCAAACAAGGTGGCATAGGTATAGGTCACCTTGTCATTACAGAATCTAGCATACAGATCCAGAATTTTCTTGCTCTAGATAAATATCGCAATAAGTGCAATATAGAGCTTAGACCCCAAGGTATCATTGTAGGTTTTAGAGCCTTACTAGACAGCTATGCACTAGTAATTCCTTACTGGAAACTTAACCTTTACAAAGGTCGAGCAGAGGAGTATAGCATCTATAGAGATAATTATTTTATCAAAATTGAGGCTAAGGCAAAAGATAAAAAAGTACACAATTTTATGAAGCGCATACTTGACCAAAAGGCATCACAAGCACCTACTAATATTGAGGATCTATAGATTATGAAAATACTACTTACAGGTGCAAATGGCTATATTGGGATGCGATTACTCCCTATGCTACTCGAGGCAAATCACGAGGTGGTATGTGTGGTGCGCAACGAGGCGCGACTGTCTGTGAGTAAGAAAGTAAAGGAACAGATTACAATAGTTGAAATTGACTTTCTAGACAATCCAGATAAGAGTAAATTACCACAAGATATTGATGCAGCTTATTATCTTTTGCACTCTATGAGCTCGAGCACATCAGATTTTGATGAGAAGGAAGAGCTCTCTGCGCTTAACTTTAACACCTACCTAGCTGCTACTCACTGCAAGCAAGTCATCTATCTAGGGGGCATTGCAAATGATGAAAACTTAAGTAAACACCTACGCTCTCGTCAAAATGTAGAGACCACTTTACAAAAAGGTGAAGCGGCACTCACTGTACTTAGGGCAGGGATCATAGTAGGCTCTGGGAGCTCTTCTTTTGAGATTATAAGAGATTTATGTGAGAAGCTACCTGTGATGATTACCCCAAAATGGGTACAGACCAAGTGCCAGCCTATAGCTATACGCAATGTGATACAATATCTCACCGGCGTTTTAGGCAATGAAGAAACATACCATAATCAATATGATATAGGTGGTCCAGATGTATTGAGCTACAAAGAGATGATGCAACGTTATGCAAAAGTGCGCAACTTGCGTTTATACATATTTACGGTACCCGTAATGAGCCCTAAGATATCTTCATACTGGTTATATTTTATCACCTCAACATCTTATAAACTGGCACTTAACCTTGTAGACAGTATGAAGGTAGAGGTCATCTCAAATGACACACGACTTCAAGAAATATTAAATATCACTCCCATTAGCTATGAGGTAGCTATTGATTTGGCTTTCGCCAAAATTGAACAAAATCAAGTAGCCAGCTCTTGGAAAGATAGCCTTGTAAGTGGAAGAATTAAGACCAATCTTGATGATTATATACAAGTACCCAGTTTTGGATGTCTTAAGGACAAGCAAACCATAAAACTCAAAAACAGAGATCTTGCTCTTAAAAATATCTGGGCAATAGGTGGCGATAGAGGATGGTATTATGGTGACTGGATGTGGAAGATAAGAGGCTATATAGACAAGCTTGTGGGAGGTGTAGGCCTGCGTCGCGGAAGAACACATCCTGACAAAATTTTTACCGGCGATGTACTAGACTTCTGGAGGGTGTTACTTGCAAATCAAGATGAGCCTAGATTATTACTCTTTGCAGAAATGCGGGTACCTGGAGAGGCCTGGCTTGAGTTTACAATAGATGATAATGATGTACTGCACCAGACGGCAACCTTTAGACCAAGAGGTATTTTTGGCAGACTATACTGGTATAGTATGCTACCCTTTCACTACTTTATTTTTGGTGGGATGATAAGAAACATTGCTACAAAGCGATTTGAGCAATAAAAAAAGGCGAACCAGAACGTGTATTATCTGAGAGATAAATTCGGTCGCTTTTTAAATCCTACTAAAAAAAATTACCCGTACTGTTTTACCAGTTAATTTTAAAAGTGAAAACTACAAACACTTATAAAATTGCTTCTCTCAATACATTATTCTAGAACGCCTATATGTGATAAATATAATGCGTTATTCTCTAATTTCCTACACTTTAGATACCGATTCGTGTGAATTTAATACACTTTTACACAAAATCGTTTAAATAAGATCTATAAGTGATTTATTTTCTAATACTTTTAAGGTCTGGTCTCTTACTTCTATCATAAGTATATGAAGACTACACTCCTCTTCTTTAGGACAATCATCACAATGCTCATAAAAGTTAAGACTCACACAAGGCAATAACGCAATAGGCCCCTCTAGCGTGCGTATCACAGATGATATCTTTATATCTTCTGGTTTTTTAATAAGGTAGTATCCGCCACCTTTGCCTTTTTTACTACCTAGGTAGCCCGCTTTACGCATAGAAAGTAAAATACTCTCCAGAAACTTTTTTGAGATATTTTCAGAATCTGCGATTTCTTGTATAAGCACTGTTGTATTCTCTGGCTTTTTTGCTAGAAAAGTGAGTGCCTTTAATCCGTATTTTGTTTTTCGCGAAAGCATAATACGAATATACTTTATTCTTCCTTAGGAAGAAACACCTCTGCCATCATACATCTTGCACTACCTCCTCCACAAGTTTCTATCGTACTTAAGTCGCTACTTAAAATCTCACAGTGCTTTTCTATCTTATTAACTTGATCCTTAGTAAGGCTCTGGTGTGCATCTGCACTCATCACTAGGTACTTCTTATCATCTGCTCCAAGTACCTGTAACATATTACCTGCAAAGTGATGCATTTGCTCTTCTGTGATAGTTATCACTTGCTTACCCGTTTCTTTTAAGTGTTTGAGCACATTTTTACGCTCCTTTTTATCATCTATAGTATCAAGACAGATTACACAAAACTCCTCTGCAAGACACATCATCACGTTAGTGTGATAAATAGGTAATCTCTTACCATCTACCGTTTGGTTTGCAGTAAACACGACTGGTGTGTACTCAAAATCTTCACAAAACTCTATAAACAAACTCTCGTCTGCTCTTGCAGATAAGGCGCAGTAAGCACGCTCGTTCTGGCGGTCCATAAGAATACTACCTGTACCTTCCAGAAAAACATCTTCATCTTCTGCCTCTGTGTAGTCTACAATATTGTTAATAGTAAATCCTTCACTTTCTAGCCTTGCAAGAACTTCTTCTCTGCGTTCTCTTCTTCTATTTTCGGCAAACATAGGGTACAGGGCTACATTACCACTTTCGTGAAAAGATACCCAGTTATTTGGAAAGACAGAATCTGGAGTGTTCCCTTTTATATCATCATTTTCAACAATAACGTTTACACCCACGGCGCGCAGCTTTGCAACAAAGTCATCAAACTCTTGCTGTGCTTTTGTATTGATCTCATCATTTTTAAGACTTATATCTTCTTGAAAATAATTATTAACCGCCGTCTCCTCATTCATTCTAAACTGAACAGGACGTATCATTAAAATTGTATTTGTAATTTGTCGTGATGCCATAGCTTACCTCGTGTATGATATTTTTATAAGTAGTGGTGAATATAAAAACTATATCGATTGCGAATTTAGTCGAGAATTTGAGGAATACCTATCTCTTTTTGACTTTTTTATTACCAAAAAATCACCCTAAAAATAACTGGGTTTATGTGTCTTAAAGTTTAGTAATAAGATCATCTATAATCATATCGCCGTGCTCACGTGTATTCTCTATAAAGAGTTTACTTGTGCGCATTCCTGCAGCAATTACCCCAGCAACATATACACGTTCTAGTGGCGTTTCTAGCGTCTCTTCATTATGAATAGGTGTGCGTGTCTCGTCATCTGTAACAGGCAGGCCTAACTTTTCAAACAAGGTATAATCTGGCTTGTAGCCTATCATTGCGAGTACGAAGTCATTTTCTAAGACGACCTTCCCATCTGGAGTATTTAAAACTACAGTAGACGGTGTTATTTCTTTTACTGTGGTATTAAAGTAAGCCTTTATGGAGCCTTCTTTAATTCGGTTTTCAATGTTAGGCTTGATCCAGTATTTGGTTTTTTCATACAGGCCTTCCCCACGTATTGCCATTGTCACCTCTGCATTTTTGTAGTAGGTTTCTAGCGCAACATCACAGGCAGAGTTTGCAGCTCCCACCACAAGTATTTTTTGATCTACATATGGGTGCGGACTGTCATAAAAGTGTTTTACCTTAGGTAGGTCTTCTCCGGGTACGCCTAGTGTGCGAGCGACATCATAAAAACCGGTGGATACTATAACCGCTTTCGCGAAAGCGTTACCCTTATCTGTCTCAATCTCATATCCGCCATCTTTAGGCGTCATTTTCTGTACCTGAGTATAGAGTTTTAATCTTAGTTTCCAGGTGTCTTGCACTCTTCTATAATACTCAAGCGCCTCCTTACGAGTAGGCTTATCTGTATGTGATACAAAAGGAACGCGACCTATTTCTAGCAACTTTGAGGTACTAAAAAAAGTCATATTTTCTGGATACCTGTAGATGGTATTTACGAGCACTCCCTTTTCTACAATAAGGTAATTAAGTCCTTTTTTATGGGCTGCAATACCGCAGGCAAGACCTATAGGACCTGCGCCTATTATTATAAGATCGTATGGTGATTGTGCAAACATTATCTATTTCTCCAGAAAAATGGTGTTAATAAAATAAGTACGGTAAAAAGTTCTAGACGTCCTATGAGCATTAAGAATGCCATCCACCACTTTGCTCCTATAGGTAACCACCCGTAACTATCTACAGGACTTAACCCTCCAAAGGCTGGACCTACATTACCTAGTGCAGATGCAGATCCTCCTAGGGCTGTTCTAAAGTCAAGTCCCATCGAGGCTAGTACACTTGCGCCTATAATCCAAGAGAGCATATATAGTATAAAGAATGCAAGGATGTTAAATATAATAGAACGATCTACAGATTTTGCATTGTAGCGCACTGGTAGTATTGCGTTAGGGTGCAGTGTTCTTTTAAACTCTACTATAGCATTACGTATGGTAAGTAGGTGGCGCACAACTTTAATACCTCCAGATGTTGACCCTGCAGATCCACCTAAGAACATAAGTCCGAAGAAAATAACGGTAAGAAAAGGTGTCCACATTGTGTAGTCTGCCGTGACAAATCCTGTTGTTGTGATAACTGCTAGCACTTGAAACAACCCGTGACGAAAAGCAGCTTCTGCCTTACCCCACACCATAGGGTGTTCTATTGTAGACAGACTAAGGTCTGCATTAAAATACATTACTAATGACACTAAAATCCCAAAGCCAAAAACAAAAGCCATATAAAGTCTAAACTCCTCATCCTTTAAAATCTTCTGGATTTTACCCTTAAATGCAAAATAGCTTAATACGAAGTTTGTACCCGCTAGAAGCATAAAGAACGTTATGATGTACTGTATAACTGGCTTATCATTCCAGTAAGCTACACTTGCATTTTTTGTAGAAAATCCGCCAGTTGAGAGTGTACTCAATGCGTGGTTTACCGCATCAAAAAATGACATACCAGCCAGCTTAAGCAAGATGGTTTCAATCACTGTAAAGCTTACGTAAATTAGCCAGAGACGTTTTGCCGTATCAGTAATTCTAGGGTGTAACTTATCTGCACTAGGTCCTGGAGCTTCAGCTGCAAAGAGCTGCATCCCTCCTATACCTAGCAGTGGCAGTATGGCAATAGCAAGTACGATGATACCCATACCCCCTATCCAGTGCGTGGTAGAGCGCCAGAAGAGAATACTCTTAGGCAACGCTTCTATATCTGTAAGTATGGTGGCACCTGTTGTGGTATACCCACTTATAGTCTCAAAAAAGGCATTTGCTACGCCTGGTATAGCTCCCGTAAAAAGATAAGGCAACATACCACTAAGTGACATAAATAGCCACCCAAAGGTCACAATAATATATCCTTCTCGTTTTTTTACAATTTTCTCGTGCCCACGTGTCATAAACATAAGCAACGTACCGGCAAATGCAGTAAGCAATGCCGCTGCCGAGACTTCTAGACCTACGCCATCTTTTGCAAGAAAACTTACAAGTGCTGCAATGAGCATAAAGCCGCCATTAAAAAGCAGCAATAATCCCATTAAGTGAAATATAATCTTGTAATTAAGTTTTGGCATTGGGGCTAGATAAACATTTCTTCTACCTTTTTAATAGATCTAGGTAAACAGCATACTACTACACGGTCACCCTTTTCTATTCTAAAAGCACCTAAGGCTATAAGACCTTGATTATTTCTTACTACTCCTGCTATAGTCGCACTTCTAGGGAAGTCTATGTCTCGTATACGTTTCCCCTGTACCTCAGAAGAGTCCTTTACAATAAACTCTAGTAGCTCTGCATTCATATTATTGAGCTTAGTCATTGCTACTACCTCTCCTTTACGGATGTATCTAAAGATATTATTTGCAGCTAGTAGCTTTTTATTGATAAGGGTATCAATACCTATACTCTGTGAGAGCTGGAAGTAATCCATATTCTCAACCAGGGCTATAGTTTTTTGTACTCCTTTTGACTTAGCAACCAGACACGACATAATATTAGTCTCACTATCTCCTGTTACAGAGATAAAGGCATCCATATCGTGTATATTTTCTTCATCTAGTAGTTCTACATTACGACCGTCACCATTTATAACAAGAGCCTTGGGTAGTAAATCTGCTAGATCAATTGCTTTCTCACGGTTCTTCTCTACTAGTTTTACATTAAATCTATTACTACATAAATCTTTTGCAGTTTTTGACCCGATGTTACTACCGCCCAGTATCATAACATTTTTGATGTTTTGACGTATTTTACCAGTGAGCTTGTAAATCTCTTCTACACCGCCCTGCACCGTCACAAAATAAATATGATCACCTTCCTTAAAAACAGTATCACCTCTAGGGATCAATGTATATTGCGTTCCTTCTCGCTGTATCGCGATAGGCATAAAGTGTAACTCTGGAAAGATTTTTGCTGCCTCTTTTACACTTTTACCTACAAAAGATGCCGTACGTGATAAGGTAGTCCCTACCATAGTAAGTGCTCCATTATCAAACTCATAACTATCTGAAAAACCACTCTGGTTAAGTAGTAACTCAATCTCACTTGCCGCTAGACTCTCTGGAGAGATTAACTCATCAATCCCAAATTTCTGAAAGCCTGCCAGCTCCTTGTGCTCAATAAACTCTGTGTTAGATATACGAGCGATCGTGCGCTGTGCACCAAGCTGTTTTGCCAGTACACAAACCGTGATATTTGTAGTCTCGCTTGCGGTAACCGCGATGAGAAGATCTACTCCCTCAACTCGTGAGTCTTGTAGTATCGCAATAGAGGTTGCGTCCCCTTTTATAGTTCTGATATCTAGATGCGTGTCTGCATATGACAGACTCTCTCTATTAGTATCAATAAGGGTAATATCTTGAGATTCGTAAGAGAGTAATTTTGCTAAGTGAAACCCTACTTCTCCTGCTCCTGCAATGATTATTTTCATAAATGGATGTGCTCAAAAATGCGTACAAAGATACTACATAGGTGATGGATTAAAAAAATTGCAAGGGTTTATTGCCAGTTTGGAGGGCTTTGTAGGTGCGCTTTCGCGAAAAAAACGAACGGTATTCAAAATAACTAAGCATCTGGAGTTGAAACCCAGACCAAGACAAATAAGCTTTCGTCAAGAAGATAAAGGGGTTATGGATTATAATTTTTCGCGAAAGCGTTATCTTTGTAAAAAAATTGAAATGGCCAAAAAGGTAACCCCATATAAGTCTTCAGACCAGTCTAAAAAAGAGCAAGTAGAGCAAATGTTTGATAACATTTCTGGCGAGTATGACGGTCTTAACCGTGTGATCTCTTTTGGGATAGACGTAAAGTGGCGCAAGAAGGTGGTACAACTTGTGGCAGATACTAACCCAGATTCTATCCTTGACATTGCAACAGGTACAGGAGACCTCATTATTAATATGGCAAGTACAAATGCTAGCAAGCTAGTAGGACTTGACATCTCTGAAGGAATGCTATCTGTAGGCCGAAAGAAAATTGCTGCCAAAGAACTTGATGGCCGCATCGAGATGATGCAGGCAGATAGCGAGAATATGCCCTTTGAAGACCATACTTTTGATGCTATTACTGTAGCCTTTGGAGTACGTAATTTTGAAACATTAGAAAAAGGTCTAGCAGAGATACTACGCGTACTAAAGCCAGGAGGAATTTTTGTAATATTAGAAACCTCTGTCCCTACAAAAACACCTTTTAAGCAAGGATACAACTTCCACTCTAAAGTGATCTTACCTACTGTGGGCAAACTCTTTTCTAAAGACAAAAATGCTTACGGCTACCTGAGTGAAAGTGCGAATGCATTTCCTTTTGGAGAGGTACTCAACAATATTTTACGTAAAATTGGGTTTAAAGACGTGCAACATAAGCCACAAACCTTTGGCGTTGCAACAATTTACACGGCTACAAAATAATTTTATGCGCACATACATTGCTGTAATAGCACTTGTTTTAAGTTTTTCTTCGGTTAATGCTCAGTGGTTATCTAGACCCAGAGTTCAGAATGATCAAAACTTTGATAAAAAACCTATTTCTTGGGGATACTACTTTGGTGTAAACTCAATGGATTACAATTTTGATTATCAAAATGAGCAAGAAGACATACAGGTTGAAAAAACTGTAGGTTTTAATGTAGGCCTCATAGGTGACTTACGACTCTCTGAGTTTGTGAGTTTACGTACTGAACCAGGACTTATCTACACACAGCGTAATCTTATGTATGCGCCAGACCCACGTTTTGACAGTGAGGCAGACTTACTAAGAGAAGTACCTTCTACCTATATATACCTACCGCTTGCGCTTAAATTTAATACGAGAAGGCTTAATAATGTGCGCCCTTATGTGCAGTTTGGCGTAGCTACTGTAACTAACTTATCTAGTAATGAGGAGAATCCAGACGACAACTTTGCTGGACAGTTCCGTACAACCTCTAGTCCTTTCTTTTATGAGATGGCTATAGGTGTAGAATTATATCTCTACTACTTTAAATTTATACCTAGTATAAAAGGTGTTTTTGCCGCGTCTGACGAGTTAGTACGTGATAATAGACCCAACAGTCCTTGGACGGGTAATATTACAAAGATGCAAACCAGAGGTGTGTTCTTAAACTTCACCTTTCAGTAAGACCGCGCTACTACCCTCTTTTAAACTCACTTAAACAAATTGCCGTTGCCGTTGCTACGTTAAGACTTTCGGTAGCTTGTGTGATGCCAAATCTAGGTATAGCAACACGCTTTGTAACAAGCTGCTCGATACCTGTAGAGATTCCGTTTGCCTCGTTACCCATTACAATCACACCCTCTTGCGGCAGTGATGCTGCATAAATATTTTCTCCATCCATAAAGGTTCCAAATACGGGACGGTCTTCATTAGACAGATATGTATCAATATCTGTATAAATAATATCCACTCGCGTGAGCGAGCCCATTGTGGCCTGCACCACCTTAGGGTTATAACAATCTACAGTAGCCTTTGAGCACACCAGCTGCTTTATCCCAAACCAATCGCAAAGACGTATAATAGTACCCAGGTTACCAGGGTCACGTACATCATCTAGCACAACGGTAAGCCCAGACCTATCTATAGCTATTACTTCTGGCATTTTAAATGTTGCCACTGCCTTTTGTGCGGTTTTTAAAAAGGTGAGTTTCTTAAGCTCGGCTGGAGTTGCTTCATTTACTTTAGACTGGTCTTGGGGTGATAACGCTTTCGCGAAAGCGGAAACATCTTCCGTATGTAATTCTACAAGCTCTAGAGATGATAAAAGAAGTTCATTTACAACCTTAATACCCTCTGCAACGAAAACACCTTCGCGCTGGCGGTACTTTTTTTGCCCTAAACTCGTTATTCGTTTGATTGTATTTTTGCTTACCACGATTAAGATGTACTTTTGAAAATGATGAAAACGCCCTATTGAAAACAACTTGTACAAAAATATCACTATTTCTGGTAGTGGCACTCTTTCTGTTAGGTTGTAACGCAACAAAACGAGTTCCCGCAGATGGTCACCTCCTTACAGAAAACACTATTTATGATGGTGAAGATAAAGTAAGCGAGCCACGTCTTTACAATTACCTCTATCAAAAACCTAACACTAGGCTACCCCTCATAGGTACGCCCCTACGACTATACATTTATAATCTAGCAAGGCCTAATATAGATTCTATACTAGATGAACAACGTGCTGCAAGTGCAAACAGATATACCTTCTGGGAGCGCGTACTTTCTGAAAAGCAAGTAGAAGCCGTGCGTAATTTTAAAAAGAATTTTAATAATGGTATTAAAAAGACTGGCGAAGCACCAGCCATCGTCACAGAAGCCATTACCGAAAAATCTGCACAACGCCTTACTGCGTATTATGTAAACAATGGCTATTTTAATGCTAACGTATCTTATGATATTAAGAAAGACAGCAACCAGCGAGCATCTATAGATTACAAGGTAAAGAAGGGCAACCCCTACTTTTTAGATAGTATTACCCCTATCATTGCTTCTCCGGTAGCAGATTCTATTTATTATGTACATAAAGACGAGTCTGTACTAAAACCAGGAGAGCGATATGCCACAGCAAATATTAATGCAGAGACACAACGCCTTACAGAGCTTTTTAGAAACAACGGGCTCTATCATTTTGAGTCTGATTATATACGTCTAGTAGGTGACACCGTTAAAACAAATCACAAGGCAAATCTTGAATATATTATAGACAACCCTACAGAGACTGTAAATGACTCTACGTATGAGGTTCCTTTTAAAGTGCACAAAGTATCTAGCGTAAACATCATCACAGATTATAGTTATGAGAACCGCAATAAAACTTTTAACGACTCTCTTATAAGTGATAGCTTTAATATCTATGCTTATGATAAAATAAACTATAGACCTAAAGCACTTACAGACATTATCCCCCTTAAGCCTGGCACTATCTACCGCGATATAGACCGCATACAGAGTTTGAGCAGGTTGAGTAGGCTTGGTACATTTAAATACCCGAGTATCTCATACATCGAAGACCCGGCAGACAGTACACGTTCTGATCTCATAGCGAGCATACGACTCACCCCGCTAGAAAAATATAAGCTTAGGGCAGATTTTGATGTCTCTACCTCAAATATTCAAGACTTTGGGATTGCTGGTTTTGGATCGCTATTAATTCGTAATATCTTTAGAGGAGCAGAAACACTTGAAATCTCTGGTCGTGGAAGTGTAGGAGCATCTGATGATGCGGCAAATCCAGATGATAGTTTTTTTAATATCTCTGAGATAGGTGCAGATATGCGTCTCACCTTCCCACGTATATTTTTTCCTTTTAACACTAATAAATGGATACCTGCAGAGTGGCAACCTAACACCCGTTTTAACCTAGGTGTAGGCATACAACAAAATATAGGTCTAGATAAACAAACTGTGAGCGGTAGTCTAACATATAACTGGAGCCCCTCTTGGAAAAGATCTTTTAGCGTAGATCTTGTAAATGCACAATATGTGCGTAACCTCAACCCAGATAACTATTTTAACATCTACAGAAATAGTTATGATGATTTAAACAGCATAGCTCAAAACAATCAGGCAGATGTAAATCCAGCATACTTCACCACAGATGCTAGTGGCGAGGTAAATCTCTCTATCCCTTTTGGCGCAGAGCAGTTTATAAATGATGTGGATAATGGCGCTTCAGGCAGCATCGCCCAAGGCGATGTAGATGATATACAAGCCATAGGAGAGCGTCAAGAAAGACTTACTGAGGATAACCTTATTGTATCTCTTAACATATCACATATATATGACAATAGAGAAAACCTGTTTGATGAGACATTCAGCCGTTTTAGAACACGTATCGAGCTTGCGGGAAATGCGCTAGCGCTCGCTGGTAACATTGCAAACACAAGTAGAAATGAAGATGGTAACAAAAGCCTCTTTGGTGTAGTATACTCACAGTATGTAAAGACAGAGCTAGACTACTCTCGTCACTGGGACTTAGGTAATAATAATATCATCGCCGCAAGAGCATTTGGTGGTATTGCCATTCCTTATGGCAACTCTGGGAGTATTCCTTTTATACGTAGTTTCTTTGGCGGTGGGTCTAATGATAACAGAGCCTGGAGAGCCTATGACCTGGGCCCAGGAAGCAGCGGTAGCCCCAATGAGTTTAATGAAGCAAATATGAAACTTGCTTTTAACTTGGAGTATCGTTTTGACCTCATAGGCCCTATAGAAGGTGCGCTCTTTACAGACGCTGGTAATATCTGGAACGTGTTTGATAATGTAGAAGATGAGGCCTCAAGATTTACTGGATTTGAGAGTTTACAAGAGCTAGCATTAGGTTCAGGTTTTGGATTGCGATGGGATTTTGACTTTTTTGCGCTTCGTTTTGACGTAGGTTTCAAAACCTACAACCCTGCAATTGCAGAGGGTGACAGATGGTTTACCCAGTACAACTTTTCAAATGCAGTATATAATGTGGGAATCAACTACCCTTTTTAAGCATTATAGCTAGCATAAAAATCTTACCGTAGTTACCTCACTTTAAATACCTGATGTGGTTGTTATTATGCTTTCGCGAAAGCGTAATTCTCCTAAAACGTTATCGTAGTAACCCACCTCTCAAGGACAATAAACGAGTAATATTTACTACTTTTACTACATAAAATTTTAAACTCATACAATGTCGCATTCTATAAAACCAGGTGTTGCCACAGGGCACGAAGTACAAGCAATTTTTAACTATGCAAAAGAGAAAGGCTTTGCCCTTCCTGCTGTAAATGTTATAGGGTCTAACAGTATAAACACTGTACTAGAAACTGCAGCTTCACTTAACGCCCCTGTAATCATACAGTTTTCTAACGGTGGTGCTCAGTTTAACGCTGGTAAAGGACTAAGCAATGAAAACCAGCAAGCAGCCGTACTAGGTGCTGTAGCTGGAGCAAAGCACGTACACGAGCTTGCAAAGGCATACGGAGCAACAGTTATTTTACACACAGATCACTGTGCAAAGAAGTTACTGCCTTGGATAGACGGTTTACTAGATGCTAGTGAGGCTTATTATAAGGAACACGGTCACTCTCTCTTCAGCTCTCATATGATAGATCTAAGTGAAGAGCCAATAGAAGAAAATATAGAAATCTGTAAAGGATATCTTGAGCGTATGGCAAAAATGGATATGACGCTCGAAATAGAACTAGGTATCACTGGTGGTGAAGAAGATGGTGTAGATAATAGCGATGTAGATGACTCAAAATTATATACACAACCAGAAGAAGTTGCTTATGCTTATGAAGAACTAAGCAAGGAAAGTAATCAATTTACTATCGCAGCAGCCTTTGGAAACGTACACGGAGTTTACAAGCCAGGTAATGTAAAGCTTACACCAAAAATTCTTAAAAACTCACAAGAGCATATTTCTGAAAAATATGGAAAAGAGCACAACCATATAGATTTTGTTTTTCACGGAGGAAGTGGCTCAACTGTAGAAGAAATACGCGAGGCTATAGGATACGGTACTGTAAAGATGAATATTGATACAGATTTACAGTATGCTACCGCAGAGGGTATACGTGATTACTTTGGAGAAAATGCCGAGTATCTTAAAACACAAATAGGAAACCCTACCGGTGATGATTCTCCTAACAAAAAGTTTTATGACCCACGCGTATGGTTACGCAAGGCAGAAGGAACAATGGGAGCACGTCTCAAAAAGGCTTTTGAAGACCTTAATAATATAGATACACTCTAGTAATCAATATATTATTACTTACAAAAAGGGATTATATCAAAATTGCTTGATATAATCCCTTTTACGTATTTTTACAGCTTATTATTTTGAATTTTTGAACGCTTACGCGAAAGGTTGATAACACACATAGACGCCTTTGCTAAGAATAACTAATATACCCTTAACCAAATTCAAACACCTTATATGGCTTGGTTTAAACGTAAAGACAAAGGAATACACACAGCAACAGAGGATAAAAAGGATACTCCTAAAGGACTCTGGTATAAATCACCTACTGGTAAAATAGTAGATACAGAAGAGCTAGAAAAAAACTTTTACATCTCTCCAGAAGATGGGTACCACGTACGCATAGGGAGTAATGAGTATTTTGAAATACTCTTTGATGATAACAAATACAAAGAGCTAGATGCAAAGCTTACCTCTAAAGATCCTCTAAAATTTGAAGACAAAAAGGCGTATGCAGATCGTCTAGTTGCCGCTCAAGAAAAGACTGGACTTAAAGATGCCGTGCGTACAGCTATAGGTAAATCAAAAGGTGCAGATCTAGTGATAGCCTGTATGGATTTTAGCTTCATAGGCGGGTCTATGGGAAGCGTTGTAGGAGAAAAGATTGCACGTGCTGCAGACTACTCTCTTAAAAATAACATCCCTTTTATGATCATCTCAAAATCTGGTGGTGCTCGTATGATGGAAGCTGCGCTTTCTCTTATGCAACTAGCAAAAACAAGTTCTAAACTTGCCCAACTAGCAGATGCTGGCATACCTTACATATCACTATGTACAGATCCTACCACTGGAGGAACAACTGCCTCTTTTGCAATGCTAGGAGACATTAATATCTCTGAGCCAGGAGCACTTATAGGCTTTGCTGGACCACGTGTGGTACGTGATACTACTGGTAAAGAATTACCAGAAGGCTTCCAGACTGCAGAGTTTGTACAAGAACACGGTTTCTTAGATTTTATAACACCTAGACAAGAACTTAAAGGTAAAATAAATCTCTACTTAGACCTTATTCTAAATAGACCAGTGAGAGCTTAATTCTCTTAATAAATAAAACAAAAGCGGCTCTGTGAGCCGCTTTTTATGTTTGTAGGCTTTACAAAACATAGAGTTTTTATAAGCATTACTTCTTTCTATCTATCACATAATTTACCATAAGCTCTAGCGAGTCACGATATACAGATTTAGGATAGGTCATAAGTATATCGAGCGCCTCTTGCTGTAACGTCTTCATTTTTGATATCGCATAATCGAGGCCGCCATTATTTTTTACAAAGGCAATTACTTCTTTTACACGCTTCTTATCTGTATTCTTATTTTTTATACTATTGATAAGCCAGTCCTTCTCTTTTTTTGAAACTGTATTAAGTACATATATAAGCGGTAAGGTCATTTTTTGTTCCTTAATATCAATACCTGTAGGCTTACCTATTTTTGCAGTACCATAATCAAAGAGGTCATCTTTTATTTGAAAAGCCATCCCTATGAGCTCTCCAAATTTATGCATACGCTTTACTTCCTTACCTTTTGCGTGAACGGCTTGAGCACCCATTGCACAGCAGGCCGCAATAAGTGTTGCAGTTTTTTGTCTAATAATCTCGTAGTACAACTCTTCGGTGATATCTAGTTTTCTTGCTTTTTCGATCTGGAGTAGTTCTCCTTCAGAAATTTCGCGTACAGCGACAGAGATAATTTGTAATAAATCTGTGTCACCATTATCTATAGAAAGGAGTAATCCTTTTGAAAATAAGAAATCACCCACTAATACAGCAATCTTATTTTTCCATAAAGCATTAAGTGAAAAGAAGCCGCGACGCATATTACTATCGTCTACCACATCATCGTGCACGAGGCTTGCCGTATGTATTAATTCTATAACAGAGGCGCCTCGATATGTACGATCATTTACCTCACCGTTATTCATCATTTTTGCAGTAAGAAAAACAAACATAGGCCGCATTTGCTTACCCTTACGATTTACGATATAGTGTGTGATACGATTAAGAAGCGCGACTTTAGAGCGCATAGAAAGGGCAAACTTTTCTTCAAAAAGCTCCATTTCATAGGCTATGGGTTCTTTAATTTGAGCTACTACTTTCATTATAGTAAAGATACCACTTACAAATAGGATTGTATTTATAAACTTATTGTATAGATAGTGTTAAATTTTCATTAAGAACCTATAATTTCTGTACCTTAAGCCTCGTATTAATAATCCTAATTAAAAAAATATGAAAAAAATTACTCTTATTGCTGCTTTTCTAGCAGCCTTTACTATGAATGCTCAGTTTACCGATGACTTTGAAGCGGAAACCGTTGATGCTACCGAATTTGCAAATTGGAACTCTATTGACGTAGATGGAGATGGGAATTTTTGGGAAGTTGGAGATATAGATGCGGCGGCTACGGGTGCTGAAATGTCAATACTAGATGGACTTGTAGCTGACTCAGACTCTTGGGAAGGAGCAGCATTCACGCCTGACAACATATTAGTTTCTAAAGTTGCTATTGATCTTGCGGCTGATGCATCTACGCTATCCTTTACAATGGGAACATATCAAACTAACGGAAGTTTTATTGCTGATAGATTACAAGTATATCTTACTGCTACAGACAATGTTGATGATATTGTTACAGATACACCAATTTTTGATATGACAGTTGGCGATGTAACTGCAGCTACAGATGGACCAAGTGCAGCAACTACAATAGATATTGATATTTCAGGATTTGCTGGACAATCACTTTTCTTAGCATTCCGTCATTTTGATTCAGTTGATGAAAATTCAGTACTTCTTGATGACGTTACAATTGATGGTGTATTAGCAAATGAAGATGTTCCTAATATAGCATCATTTAGCCATTACAACGTGCAGGATGGAAATGGATTAAGACTTGTTTCTAACGCTGCAATGCAAATGATCACAATTTTTAATGTATTAGGTCAGAAAACTTTATCTACTACACTTGAAGACACGACAGACAGAATAGTAGACATCTCAAGCCTTAGAACTGGAGTTTATATTGCACAAGTAACTGTAGGTGACAACACAGAAACTTTGAAGATTATCAAAAAATAATTTTTGATATCTAGACATAAAAAAAGCGACTCAATTGAGTCGCTTTTTTTATGTCTTATTTTGAGTTTACCAACTATTGCTTATTTGCAAGTTGTCCGCAAGCGGCATCTATATCTTTACCTCGTGATCTTCTCACTGTTACAGTGACTCCATTTGCTTCAAGTACATCTACATAACGGTCTATAGCGTGAGGGTTTGCTTGTTGAAACTGACCATCATCTATAGGGTTATACTCTATGATATTTACTTTACTAGGCACTGCTTTACAAAAATCTAATAAAGCATCTATATCTATCTGTCTATCATTTATGCCATCCCAAACTACATACTCATAGGTAATGCGCTTTCCAGTTTTTTCATACCAGTAAATAAGTGCTTCTTTGAGATCTGCGAGTGGCATTTGCTCATTAAAGGGCATAATCTCTGTACGTACATCATCTAGTGCAGAGTGCAGCGATACAGCAAGATTAAACTTCACCTCTTCGTCTGCCATTTTTTTAATAATCTTAGGCACACCAGAGGTAGAGACTGTAATTCTCTTAGGCGACATACCAAGTCCTTCTGGGTCTGTGATCTTATCTATAGCCTTAATCACATTATTATAATTCATTAATGGCTCTCCCATCCCCATAAAAACAATGTTAGACAGGGGTCTATCGTGATATAACTTACTTTGCCTATCTATGACCACCACTTGATCTACGATCTCATCTGGGTTGAGATTACGCATTCTCTTTAACCTAGCTGTCGCACAAAATTTACAATTAAGACTACAACCTACTTGTGAAGATACACAGGCGGTTGTTCTACTCTTAGTAGGTATTAAAACAGACTCAACCGTAAGACCATCGTGCAGCTTTACAGCGTTCTTTATAGTACCATCACTACTACGTTGCATCTGGTCAACACGTATATGGTTAATCACAAAATGCTCATCTAGTAAGATGCGTGTCTCCTTTGAGATATTAGTCATATCTACAAAGTCGTGTGCGCCCTTTTGCCATAACCACTCATAAACCTGATTACCTCTAAAGGCTTTATCACCTTGGTCTACAAAGAAAGTTCTAAGATCTTCTTTGGTTAATTTACGTATGTCTTTCTTTTCTGTTTTCACGATGCAAAGGTACGGAGTTGTTTGTTGTTTCCCGCACTAGATCTTATAGATACAACCAGGTCGTAATACTACATCCATCATAAAGCAACAAAACCCTCTATAATGAGGGCTTTATTATTTTAAATATGTTAGTCGATATTAAACGAGACTATCTTGAAATGTTCTAAGACTTAATCCCATTCCAAAAGGATAGTTCTGAGATTGTAGCGCACGCTCTAGCGCTCCTAGGACAGCTAGCAAATCATTAGATGATACAGACCCGATATGCCCTACTCTAAAATATGTTGTCTTAATTTCAGAAAGCAATCCTCCTGCTACAATAACATCATCTGCTACCATATGTGCTCGAAGTAACGCTCCATCTATATTTTTTGGATAATAAACAGCTGTTAGTGTATGAGCAGCGATCACATCTTCTATAGGTAAAATAGATAAATTAAGAGAGGCTATTCCAGCTCTAAAGGCTCGAGCAAGCCTTTTATGTCTTTGTACTCTCGCACCCATCCCCTCATCACAAATAATACCCAAACTTTTCTCTAAGGCCAAAATAAGATTTACAGGCGGTGTGCCAAAATAAGAAGGTCTCCCTTCTTGATAAGCAATCATAATAGGCAGCCAGTTATTCCAAGAAGCATAATAGTTACCTACGGGTGTTTTTCTATTTTTCCAGACGTCTAGCGCTTTTTGAGAAGCAACAAGCAGTGCAAGCCCCGGCGGTACGCCTATGGCTTTTTGAGATCCAGTTAATACCACATCTACTCCCCACTTTTCTTGTAAAATTTCTTCCCCTGCTACAGAGCATACCCCGTCAAGTATAGTGAGTACTCCATACTTTTCCGCAAGCTTACATATAGCCTCTGGCGCTACCATAACTCCTGTAGATGTATCTACGTGTGTAAACGTGAGCAATTTATAGGAGCCTTCTTTGAGCGTTTCCTCTATAATATCTAAAGGCACTACTTCACCTATAGGCGCACTAAGAACCGTAGTTTCTGCGCCATAAGTTTCTAAAATATCTTTAAACCGCTCACCAAAATATCCGGTAGAAATGACAAGCGCACTATCTCCTTTCTCAATAAGGTTAGACGCCGCCATATCCATAGCTAGCGTTCCGCTTCCGGCAACTATAAAGGGCTGACCACTAGTTGATTTCCAAACTTCCTTCATCATATCCAGAGCGTTTCCAAAAACGTCTATAAAATTTGGCGCAACGTGACTTGTGGTAGGCACAGCCATTGCTTGCAATACATCTGGTTCAAACTCTATTGGGCCAGGTATCATAAGTAATTTTCTGCTTTTCATAATTTTCAATAATATGTTAAGGCTCTTTTCTGAAGTGAGTAAATCATTACATAAAGGTGCTCATTATAATGATACAACTTTTTAGGTATACGCTTTCGCGAAAGCGTAATAACACCCCACACAGCCATTATACAAATAAGAAATTCCAGCCAGATAGTGTAAACCAATACTTCCTACCAAAGACTATATCTGGACTGAAATTTCTTTAATTTCAAAAAGACGATGAGAGCAAGCATCGCCTTCTTACAACAAATTGAGGTTTACTTACTCTGCGAGCACAGCCTTTTGCTTTGTTACGGGTTCTTTTACAGTAAACTGGTTACTAGTATTATTTGCTCCACCAGCCTTGAGAGCTCTATCTCCTGCATAAAATGTTTTGTGATCATCTCCCAGATCTGAGCCAGCCATTCTCTGGTGTTTTACACAAGAAACACCTTTGCGTATTTCTTCTCTCTGCACATCTTTTACGTAGGCTAGCATACCTTGATCTCCAAAATAGCCTTCGGTAAGATTATTCATATGCAACGCAGTGGTGTGATATGTAGGCAATGTAATAAGGTGGTGGAAGATACCAGCCTCTCTTGCACCATCCATCTGGAAGGTTTTAATCTTCTCATCTGCACGGTGTGATAACTCTGTATTATCATACTCTACATCCATAAGATTATTACGGTCATAAGCTGTCATATTCTCTCCTTCTTCTAGCATCTCATCATAAGCTTGATTACGGAAATTGAGTGTCCAGTTAAATGACGGTGAGTTGTTGTATACCAGCTTTGCATTGGGCATTACCGCTCTCACTCTGTTAACCATATGAGCGATTTGCTTTACATTAGGTGTAGGGGTTTCTATCCATAAAAGATCTGCTCCATTTTGTAGACTCGTAATACAATCTAGTACTACACGATCTATATTTGTTCCGTTTTTGAATTTATACAATCCGTTAGGTAGTCTTACTGGACGTACAATTTTACCATCGCGTTTTAGCAGCACATCATCTTCTTTTGCAGTAGCAATATCTATCTCTTCTGCCTCTACAAAGGCAAGATATTGTGATGCAAGATCTCCTGGCTCCTGACTTACCGGTAGCTTTTGAGTAAGACCAGCCCCCTCTGAGTCAGTTCTTGCTACAATGACACCTTGCTCTACTCCTAGTTCTAAAAAGGCATAGCGTAGTGCATTAATCTTTGCAATAAAATCTTCGTGTGGTACGGTTACTTTTCCATCTTGGTGCCCGCACTGCTTAGCGTCAGACACTTGATTTTCTATTTGAAGAGCACAAGCACCTGCTTCTATCATTTTTTTGGCAAGAAGGTAAGTTGCCTCTTCATTACCAAAACCTGCATCAATATCTGCAATGATAGGCACAACGTGCGTCTCATAATTATCTATTTGATCCTGCACATCTTCACCAGCATCTAGACGACGAAATAGATCGTTGAGCTCCACAGCATCTGCCTGGCGTAAAAAAGTGTAAATCTCTTCTATTAACTTAGGCACGGCAGTTTTTTCGTGCATAGATTGATCTGGTAATGGCCCTAGTTCTGAACGTAAAGCGGCAACCATCCATCCAGAAAGATATAAGTATTTTTTATTTGTAGTGCCGTGATGCTTCTTTACAGCAATCATTTTTTGCTGCGCTACAAACCCGTGCCAGCAACCTAGTGATTGCGTATAATTCATAGGGTTTGCATCATATTCTTCCATATCCTTACGCATAATAGCTGCGGTGTATCTGGCAATATCAAGACCGGTTTTAAATCTATTTTGCACCGACATACGAGCCGTGTTTTCTGGGCTTATAGAACTCCACGAGTTTCCGTGCTTTGCTTTAAGTGTACGAATAACTTCAAGGGCTGAATTATAATTTGACATAGTATTAAGTATTAAGAGATTATTTTATTTAAATGCCTGTAAGGCTATTCTATATAGATTGTGTTTATAAATATGTGTATGCTGGTGTGGTTAAAAATTCTTCAAAATCTTCTGATAAGACGAGATCATTAAAAAGATTAAAAGCATTTTCAAATTGGGTTGCCTCTATCTTATCTGCACCCACCTCTGTTATTATTTTTTCTACCTCTTCATCAAAAAGCATTGTGTACAGATCTTTAGTGAGCACATTTCCATCCTCTAAGACGGCTTTATTTTTAAGCCAGTGCCAGATTTGAGTTCTTGAGATTTCGGCTGTGGCAGCATCTTCCATAAGGTGATAGAGTGCCACTGCTCCCTGGCCACTAAGCCAGGCATTGAGATACAGAATACCTACGTTGATATTTTTACGAACCCCGTCCTCTGTAACAGTACCTTCTGGAATAGCTATAAGATCATTTGCCGTGACGGTTACATCATCTCTAGTGACCTCCATCTGGTTAGGTGCTGGCATATATGCATTAAACTCATCTATCGCAACTTGCACTAGTGCTGGATGCGCTACCCAGGTACCATCGTGTCCATTTTTTACCTCACGCTCTTTGTCCTTTCTTACTTTTTCTAAAGCTGCCTTATTTGCCTGAGGGTTGTTTTTTATTGGTACTTGTGCTGCCATACCACCTATGGCTAAGATTTTTCTTTTGTGACAGCGTTGTATAACAAGTTTTGAATAGGCATCCATAAATGGTGCGGTCATCCCTACCTGGTCACGATTAGGCACTAAGAAGTTTGGATCATTTCTAAACTTCTTGATGTATGAGAATATATAATCCCAACGCCCACAGTTAAGACCTACGATGTGGTCTTTTAATTCATAAATAATTTCATCTAGCTGGTGACTTGCTGTAATAGTTTCTATAAGTACTGTACATTTTATTGTACCTATAGGTAACTCCAGGTACTCTTGTGCAAACTCAAATACATCATTCCAGAGTCTTGCCTCTAGATAGTGCTCTAGCTTTGCTAAATAGAAATAAGGCGCTGTGTTATTTTTTAAAAGTTGGGAAACGTTTGTAAAAAAGTATAATCCAAAATCTACCAGTGAACCCGATACTTCAACATTATCTATAAGTAAATGCTTCTCATTGAGATGCCATCCTCTAGGTCTTACTAGTAAGGTGGCAACCTCATCGTTAAGTGTATATTTTTTATCCTTAGTAGGGTGATGATATGTTATCGTTTTATTTACAGCATCACGAAGATTAATCTGGCCTTCCATCACATTCTGCCAGCTAGGTGCGGTACTATCTTCTAGATCTGCCATAAAAGTTCTTGCTCCAGAGTTGAGCGCATTTATAACCATTTTACGATCTGTAGGCCCAGTAATCTCCACTCTTCTGTCTTGCAAGTCGTGAGGAATCTCTCCTGCAACCCACTCCCCCTCTCTAATATCTTTCGTCTCAGTTGGGAATAAAGGTTTCTCACCTTGATCAAACAATAGCTGCTGTTGCTCTCTTGCTTGTAGTAATTCTAACCGTCTGGAATTAAACCGTTCGTGAAGGGCTTTTATAAAGTCTAAAGCTTCATCTGTTAACAACTCTGAGTAATAGCTTTTAACATTACGGTTAAAACTTATTGCATACTGGTTTATTTCTGGTGCCATCTATTGCTGTTTTAAATTCTACACCACAATGTTAAAAAAAATACTTTGATTAAAAAAGCGAACGTTCGCTAAAGATATATTTTCACTAAAATTAAGTATTCGCAAAAAGCCTTATATTTGTGTATATGGATGAAGAAGATATCAAACTAATTTTTGGGCTTAAGCTACGCCAGATAAGGACTGACAAAAACCTATCTCTTTTTGGATTATCAAAATTAACCGGACTTTCAAAATCATATTTAAATGAAATTGAACACGGAAAAAAATATCCAAAACCTGATAAAATATTTACACTTTCGGAAAAACTAGACATTCCGTACGATCAAATGGTGTCTTTAAAGCTGGATAAAAACCTCGCTCCTATAGGTGAAATTTTAAAATCAAAGATTCTAAAAGAGATTCCTCTAGAGCTTTTTGGTATAAAAGAAAGTGATCTCATAGATATTGTATCTAATGCGCCAGCAAAAGTCAACGCCTTTATAAGTACAATCATAGAAATTGCACAGCACTACAACTTTGGGAGGGAAAGCTTTTTTCTTGCTTCTGTGCGCTCATATCAAGAAGCAAATAACAACTACTTTGATAACATAGAGCAAAAGGTACTCGACTTTGTAAAATCGTATCAAATAAACATAGGGCAAAGTATCTCATCAAACGAGCTAGAGGAAATCCTCATAGAAGAATACAACTACTCCATAAAAAATGATGAACTAGATAAGTACAAAGATCTAGATAACTTACGATCTGTTTTTATACCTAAATCACGCACACTGCTAGTCGCAAATGATATAGACGAGTCACAACGCACCTTTATCTATGCAAAGGAAATAGCCTATAACTTTCTAGAAATCAAAGAAAGATTATACACCTTCCCGTGGATACTTTTTGAAACTTTTGACCAGGTACTTAATAATTTTTATGCCTCTTACTTTGCAGGAGCATTAATCATACCTCGTAAAAACCTTACGGCAAAAATTAAAGATATTTTTAAGGAACCTATTTTTCATAAAGATTCTTTTGAGCACATCACAAATGAGTTTAACGCATCACCAGAGTCTTTTTATCAAAGGCTTACTAATATTCTACCTAAGGAGTTTAATATAAAGAACTTGTTTTTCTTGCGGTTTACACACAAGCTTAACGACACAAAATTTCACCTTACAAAGGAGTTGCACCTAGCGCACCAGCACGCGCCACGAGCAAATGAAAGTGATGAGCATTACTGCAGGAGATGGGTGTCTTTACAGGTGCTCAAAGATTTATCTAAGAGTAATGAAAATAGTAAGTTTGACTTACAAATATCTAACTATGAGAATGAGGGCGTACAGTATCTAGTGCTCTCTACTGCAACAAAAGATCCTTTTAAAGAAAACAAGTTTAGAAGCATAAGTATAGGGCTACTCATAAATAAACAACTTGAGCGCAAAATAAAATTTCTCAAGGACCCAAATATTCCTACTCGTAACGTAGGGGTTACTTGTGAACGTTGTGCCATTACAGATTGTGAAGTGAGACAAGCTCCTCCAAAGGTTTTAAATCGAACTTCAAAGAATAAAAAAATAGCCGCTATTGTAGAGCAGCTTAATGATACATATTAATCACACTAAAAGATACAAATCTACTATACCTACTAGCCCCGATTGTAATGTAAATCCCGCAGTTGCCTGGCGTAGCCGGCACGAGGAATTGCAATGTAAAGCGGGATACTACCTATATAAGCACACCATAAGATAGTGCTACAAACAAAAAAAGCCCAAACTTTACAGTCTGGGCTTTTGTACATTATGGCAATGTATTAGATAATTAACATTGCATCTCCATAAGAGTAAAATTTGTATTTTTCTTTTACTGCCTCATCATAAGCACGCTTCATAAAATCGTGACCTGCAAAGGCAGACACCATCATAAGCAATGTAGACTTAGGCGTGTGGAAGTTTGTAATCATACAGTTTGCAATACTAAAGTCATACGGTGGGAATATAAATTTATTAGTCCAACCACCAAACTCGTTAAGTGTACCGCTACTAGATACTGCACTTTCCATCACGCGCATTGCGGTAGTACCTACGGCACACACACGACGCTTTTCTGAAATAGCTTTATTTATAATCTCTGTGGCTGGCTTACGTATGTATGCTTCCTCACTATCCATTTTGTGCTTTGAGAGGTCTTCTACCTCTACCGCACTAAATGTACCAAGACCTACGTGTAAAGTTACCTCAGCAAAGTCAATACCTTTAATTTCTAAACGCTTTAATAGGTGCTTTGAGAAGTGTAGTCCTGCGGTAGGTGCTGCTACGGCTCCTTCTTCTTTTGCATAAATAGTCTGGTAACGCTCCTCATCTTCTGGCTCTACCTCACGGTTTATGTATTTTGGTAATGGTGTTTCTCCTAGTGAAGTGAGTTTTTTTCTAAACTCTTCATAAGACCCATCATATAAGAAACGTAACGTACGGCCACGTGATGTTGTGTTATCTATTACCTCTGCTACTAGACTCTCATCATCACCAAAGTATAGCTTATTACCTATACGTATTTTACGCGCTGGATCTACAAGTACATCCCACAGTCGTGTCTCAGAGTTTAACTCTCTAAGTAAGAATACCTCGATACGAGCTCCTGTCTTCTCTTTATTACCGTATAAACGTGCTGGAAAAACCTTTGTATTATTAAGTACCATAACATCTTCTGGCTCAAAATAATCTATAAGATCTTTAAACATCTTATGCTCGATGGTTTGCTCCTTGCGATTAAGGACCATTAATCTAGACTCGTCCCTGTTTTCGGCAGGGTGCTCTGCTAGTAATTCATCTGGTAAGTCAAAGTTAAAGTGTGATAACTTCATAAAGGGTTCTGGTTTTTGTTTTTTAAGTCAAGCTATAGCACCTATATAGCGCTAGCTCGCAAGACGGCAAATATACAATCTCGAGATAGGGGTTGTCAAGTCTTTAGCCAATTATCTCTTGACCAAAGCCTAAAACTTCTAGATCTGTCCAAAAATCTGGGTATGATTTTGACACAACACCAGCATCTTCTATAAGTAACGGTACTTGCAATGCAAGTGGTGCAAAGGCCATTGCCATACGGTGATCGTGATATGTCGCTATGGTAATATTCTCATTTACAGCAGCTTTTTGAGGTAATAGTGTAAGATCTTGATCTGTAACCATAATGCTACCTCCCAGCTTTGTAATCTCCTCACGCAGTGCCTCTAGCCTATCTGTTTCCTTTATTTTAAGTGTATGCAAGCCCGTGAGGTGACACCCTACGCCTAGACCTAAACAGCTCACCGCTATAGTTTGTGCAATGTCTGGTGAGTTTGCAAGATCTAAGGTTATCGTTTCTGGCAACTCAAAATCTTGATTAAGCGAGAGTGTGAGCTTATCTCCTGCAAAACTAGAAACCACGCCCAGTTGCTTGTATATTTCTCTAAGAGCAGCATCTCCTTGCAGGCTACTCTCTTTATAACTAGCTATGGTAATGGTGTGTGGGGTGTTAAAATTACGCTTTCGCGAAAGCGCAACAATACTATAAAAATACGACGCACTACTCCAATCTGACTCGACCGTTATCTCTCTAGCTACCGCTGAAGTTCTACCCGATTTTATCACTATTTTTTGCCCTTCAAAAGTTGCCTCTATATCTAGTTGATGTAATAACGCAAGCGTCATATTTATGTAAGGAACCGATGTAATCTTGCCATCAAGATGTATGGTAAGACCATTATCTAGCTTTGCTCCCATCATCATAAGTGCAGAGATATACTGGCTGCTCACATTTGCCTTGAGTGTTACCTCATCGCGCTGTAATGCTTTCCCTTTTATTTGTAATGGTGGGTACCCTTCATTGTGAGTAAATGTAATTTGAGCTCCCAGCCCTTGAAGCGCTTCTACCAGTATTGCCATAGGGCGTTCTTGCATACGAGCACTACCAGTAAGGAGTGTATCTCTACCTTCTTGAATAGAAAAATAGGCCGTAAGAAAACGCATAGCAGTACCCGCGTGATGTATGTCTACCACCTCATCACTAGATGATAGTGCCTTTTGCATAACTTGGGCATCATCGCTATTTGATACATTTTTTAATGTAATACCATCAAAGAGTGCTTGTAAGATAAGTAGCCTGTTAGTCTCACTTTTGGAACCTGTGATCTGTATATCGCCGCTGCAATGTGCCGCTGTATGGTGAACTTTTAAAAGCATAGCTTACTTTAATTTTTCATTGTTATGATGACGGTCGTGATCACGTTTTGTTTTTATGTCCAGCTTCTTATCAAATGCTTCTTGTAAATCTACACCTGTCTGGTTTGCTAGGCATAATACTACAAACATTACATCTGCAAGCTCCTCACCTAGGTCTTTACCTTTATCGCTTTCTTTCTCACTTTGCTCTCCATAGCGGCGTGCAATAATTCTGGCTACCTCTCCTACTTCTTCGGTAAGTTGAGCCATATTTGTGAGTTCATTAAAGTATCGCACACCGTGAGTCTTTATCCAGTCGTCTACAGCCTGCTGAGCGTTTGAGATATTCATAATTTATTTTTTTACCAAAACTATGGTTTCTTTTTCTTTGCTTACAATTTGGGTAAAGAATTTTTTTATCTCATTATACATCTCTGCATAAAAGAATGTGGTTTTTAGCAGAAAACCCTATTCAAAAAATACAACAAAAGACTTATAGAATTGAATTCAAGTTAGCCATTGCAACTAAGATTTGCCTCAATTTATATCTTCTTAAACACAATTTTTTCACTCTCCTTTGCAACTATCATTTTCAAATAGGCTTGCAAGTCTTTATAGTAGTTAGAGTTAACAAGAGCCGCACTCATCGTGTTTTGCAGTCCTACATTTACCTTATCTCCAGACACGGTTACACCAAAACGATAAGACCCCATATTGTCCACAAGATTTATTGCCAGATCATCTGGCACAGACTCCACTTCATATCCTGTAGGAATTTTTATTGAAACCGTATACTTATCTGACCAAGGATACACATAATCTACGGGATGATTTCTTGACTCTGCAGTTAGGTAATTTTTATTTGTTCCCAAATGTGCAAGGGGATTTACATATAGTTTATCACCAGCTTCATCTATCATATCCTCGGCTTCAAAATTATATTCAAGCGTAAGTGGCTTAGATGCAACTTTTAAATCTTTAAAAGAAACATCTATCGCATCTATACTTTCATAATAACTATCTAGTTTTTTTAATTGCTCATCACCAGTAAGAGCAGCAAATCTATTACGCTCAGACCTTGCATAATGACCAGAAAACCTATTCTTAGCGTTTCCAGAAATTATCATATCATCTGTAATTTCCAGATTGAGCATCCCTATATGAGTAGCAGGTCTATTTGGAAATAAATCTACTAACCTTGAAGACCCATCTGCCTTAACCATTCTACCCATCCAGTTTAAAAGTTCTGGCTTTAAAATATTTGGAACTCCAGCTTTATCAGCCCCATCTAGTAAGTAGAGTTTCTCATTTACAATAGCTCCTGCTATAACGTAATTAAAACCTGTACGAGTAGGAAAAACAGGTATACCATTATTCTTTGTACTCAATAATACGGGACTACACCTTACACCGGCGTATCTAAGCATAGAAGAGAGCATTAAATTAATGTCTGCCACATTACCTACGCCGTCCTTATATGCTTTTTTTACACCAGCATCTACATAAACACCATAGTAGTCATTCCAAGTCATCTTGCTCTTTACATAATCATAAATAAGAAACATCTTTTCTGTCTGAGATGAAGCTTCACTTATAATATTATCAATATCCTTTTTGTAATAACTCTCACGATCTAACTCTTTACCAAACCCGGTAGATTGATATATTTTACTAGCTACATCTTCCCAAGACGTTGCGTATGATCTAATCTCACTGTTTGGAAATTTAGTCATTGCCAACTCGAACTTTAATGCAGACATATAGTTATTAAGATTACCAGAGTATGGCTCATTCTTAATAGGAGGTACATTAGTCAAGTTTACTATATATCCGTTTTCTGTAAACTCGACCTCTTCATTTGAAGAACTAGATCTTGCTACATTTGCAAGTTTGGTACTTGTATATCTATATCTCAAAGTGCGATTCTTTTTTTCTGTAGTAAGATTAAGGGGTATTACACCTTTACCGTGTGTTCGATACATTAAGTACTCTGGCGCAAAAAATCTCATATCTACTCGATCTACTGGTATCTCTTCTTGAAATCTAAACTCGTCTATATTTGAGTAAAAGGGCGATTTGAAAGTATACTTATATTCAATTACAGAGCCATCGCGTATATCTGGCATTGTAAATTTAGTCACCTTCCTATATTTAGATTTTTCTTCTTTGAAAATATCGCGTGATTGCAGCTTACTTTCGATAATTTTATCCCCTTCTACATTATAAGTATAGGCCTTTAAACCTGTAACCTGCTCTTCATCACTTGCCCCTACGTACTGGCTCAACATAACTGTCGCCTCGTCATAGCCATCTTGATTGTAAATTTTAACGCGCTCTTGCACTTCTGTTTTTATATAGAAACCTTCATCTTGGCTGTAGCCAAATTTTGTATCAGTGTTTCTGTATAAAATACTCGCATTTGCATCAGGATAATTAGGATGTTCCTTTTGCAAAATCTCTTCTTTAGAAACTTTTCCAAAGTCATAATCTTGCGCAGTAGCACCTAGAGCAAAAAATATTAAAATAGTGATGGGTAGTAATTTTTTCATATGATTTATTGTTTTTTGATGACGATTTTTTGTTGATCATTTCTAATTACACTTCTTACAAAGTTTCTTAGATCTGCATAGTCATCTTTACTATACTGGCCCTCTTTAAATTGAAAAGATCTTTTATAAATTATCTTTGAATTCTCTACTTCCTTTATACTATAACTATATGTTCCAAATGGCGATTTAAGTTGTTCACCCTTTGGAACACTTACTACCTCAAATCCATCAGGAAGATTAATCTCGATAGTTTCTTCATCCTTAAATCCTCTTGATATTTCGACCTCAAACATTCTATTCTTAACACGATCTGGCAGCGCTGTATATCTATTAAATAAATTGAGAGGTACAAGCATTTCATCACCAGCAAATGAAGCATAATTTTCTACTTCAAGTTCTATATTTTCGGTGATTATAGCTTCATCACGATTATTAAGAAGGTCAATGCTTGTTAAGGATACATTATTTAGGTAATTCCAAAACTTATAGTAATACTTCTTTTTATCGTCTTGGTTTTCTGCGACTAGCCTGTATTTACCTGCATATTGTAAACCTCCAGATTTAATACTTACCCCTCCTTGAGCATTACCGCTGGCATCTATGGTAAAAGAACCATTCATTATCTGATAGTTATCTTGAGCCGTATATTTTTTGGTATGGACAATTTCGCCTCCATCTGGTTTTACGACAAGTACATCTCGATCATCTGTAAAACCAGCTATAAAACCAAATGGCACTTCTTGATCTGTACATTCTAACCATACATAATCATCACCTGTGGGTACTGATAAAATTGCGTGGTTACCCTGTATAGCCGTAAAGTCATCTTCTATATCGCGTTTGTCACGGCTCCCATAAAGAATAGTATAATAGGATGGTACCCCCACCGCTTCAAGTAAAGATTTTGTGTAATTTGTAAGCGCCTTACAATCACCATAACCCAGTTTATCTACTTGTGAGGCTAGCATAGGTTTCCAGCCACCTATACCTACTTGAACACTTATGTACCGCGTCTTATTCTGCACAAAATCATAAATAATCTTAGCCTTTGCTATAGGATCTTTAATGTCTTTTACAAGTTCCTTTGCCTGTGTAATTGTTTCTTCTGGTAAGTCCTGCGCCCCTTGAAGTAAATTTTCATTCATCCACTGTCCAAAGACTCGCCAATCACGAGCGTCTCCATCTAGCCCCTCTAAGTGAAAATCATTAAGAGCAATAGCCACCCTACCCACTATATTTCTAAAACCAGGGCTATAATCTTCTGGAACAAGCGATGGAGAATTTTTAATTACAAGCCGTAGTGAATTTTGAGATTCTTCTACCTCTATGCGGTTATAATCCCCGTACATTTTATGCTTTAAATTAACCCCATCTGCATAGTTAATTTCAAAAATCTTTTCTTCTGTGCTTGAGTAATACCCCTCGTTTGCATAAAAAGATGGAATAGAAGCTGTGTTTTTTGAGACAATCTCGCTTTCTACCACGACTGTATAAGGATAGCTGGTAGGCGTAAAATCGAGATATAACAAGCGTGTATCTATATAGAGACTTATACCGTCTGCAGCGCTTACATCTTTAAAGTCGCGTTGTTTATACTTTTTAACCTCCTTACCGCTATCATCATATATTACAACAGAAGCATTTTTTATGCGAGTAACATCATCATAATACATATATGCCTCTACATCTCTATTACCACGTTTATTTAAAACAGTCACCACGCGTTTGTGAGCTGTTTTTATGGTAGATGAATTAGGTATATCTATGGTATGCTTTTCAAAACGCAAGACACTGTTTGCAGATTTTAAAAGGTCTTCAGGAATATTTTTTGACGTATATAAATTATCTTGAGAGTAGGCAAATAGTGCCCACATACATAGGAGGAAAGTAGGTATGCGCATTTTGATTTGATTGATGTGTCAGCAAAATATAAAAAAGACACCTACCGCACAAGTCGCTACACCCTATTTTTTGTATCTATAGTTATAGTAACTGGCCCGTCATTGAGCAGTTGCACTTTCATATCTGCACCAAACTCTCCTGTATAAGTGGGTTTATTACGCTTTCGCGAAAGCGTACTTACAAACTCCTCATACATAGGTACTGCGTGTTCTGGGCGTGCTGCCTGTAAGAAAGAAGGACGATTTCCTTTTTTTGTACTGGCAAATAATGTGAACTGACTTATCACTAAAATATCACCATCTATATCTCCTACCGAAAGGTTCATTGCGCCTTGCTCATCGCCAAAAATACGTAAGCCTATAATTTTATTACATAGCCACTCTATGTCCTCTTGTGTATCTTCGTGAGTAACGCCTAACAGCACGAGAAGGCCGCTTTTTATTTCTGACTTCACAACACCATTTATAGTAACCGAAGCCTGTGTAACTCGCTGTATGACTGCTTTCATTATTCTTCTGGATAAATATCTTTTCTATAATGCTGGTCATCATCACCGGCAAGCATTTGGGTATAACTCTTATAGCGAGACCACGGGATTTCATCATTTTCTAGCGCAGCTTTTACGGCACATTTTGGCTCTTCTAGGTGTAAGCAATTATTAAACTTACACTCACTCTTAAGAGCAAAAAACTCAGGAAAGTAATCTCCTATTTCTTCGCGTTCCATATCTACAATACCAAAGCCTTTAATACCTGGTGTATCAATAATACGCGCATCAAAACCTAGGTCAAACATCTCTGCAAAGGTGGTGGTGTGTTGCCCCTGGCTGTGCTGTACACTTATTTGTTTTGTCTTGAGGTCTAGTGTAGGCTCTATGGCGTTTACCAGCGTAGACTTACCTACACCAGAGTGTCCGGTAAACATACAGGTCTTACCCTCCATCATTTCCTTTACAGTATCTACATTTTTACCGGTAATAGCAGATATACCTACACACTCATACCCTATCTCGCGATAGATAGCTGCTAGGTATCGTATCTCCAGTATTTCTTCTTCGTTATAAGTATCTATTTTATTAAAAAGCAATACTGCTTTAATGTGATATGCCTCTGCAGTAACCAGAAAACGATCTATAAATGCTGTAAACGTGGGAGGATTATTAAGAGTTACCAGTAAGAAAACGGTATCTACATTACTTGCTATGATGTGGGTTTGCTTGGAAAGATTTACAGACTTACGTACTATGTAATTTTCGCGCGGGTGTATGTTAGTAATCACACCTGTCTCTACATCACTTTTTGTATCTAGATCAAAATCTACCACGTCACCCACAGCAACAGGGTTTGTACTCTTGATTCCTTTAATACGGAACTTCCCTTTTATTCTACATTCAAACCACCTCCCGTCTTCTGCCTTTACGGTATACCAACTCCCTGTAGATTTATAAACTGTTCCTGTCATAGTGTATTGTGAGGTGTAAAAATAACCTCTTTTTTAATACTCCATAAACAAATGTGGTAAAGTCCTTAAATAATTGATCGATGTAGGAATTATCTCGTTAATTATGTTATTTTCGTCGCTTAATCAATCAAATTTATATTAAATGAAAAAAGCATTTAACCTTTTATTCTTATTAGTTACCACTAGCTTAATGGCACAGCTAAATGTAGGTAGTGTGCAACTGGATTTTGGAGAAGATATTTCTGAAACTGAAGGAAACATTGTAAATATTGCTGGAGTAAAAAATGGCTTAATCCACACCTTATCAAAAAAGGGAAAAAAGTTTTACCTACAGACTTTTGACACCGACAGCAAAAAAAATGTAGCAAGTAAACTTTTAAAACTTGAAAAAATTAGAGACAACAAAGCTTATGTAGAGGATGTTGTTGTAATACAAGACAAAGCCTACGTGATGGCTACGTACTATAGCAAAAAAGATAAAACATATAATTTTGCTGCTTTAGAAATACTTGACGGTCTAGTGCTTGGTGCGCCTAGAGTTATCTTGTCTTCACAAGTAGACAGCAGATCTAAGAAAGGGGTTTTCTTATTTGAAATGTCATATGATGAGATTAACTATATGGTAACTCACGTTTACATAAACGATAAAAAAGAACTTCTTAGGTATGAGTTCTCTTTAGTAGACGCAAATATGAGTATTGTAAAGGAGGATGTAAACACCGTAAGCTTTGAAGATAGAAAAGATTTATTTTTTGATTTTGCAGATTTTGGAGTAAACGAAAATGGTGATGCTTTTATAGTATACACGGAGAGCTACAGAGATCGAAAAGCCAAAACCACAAAAAACAACATCACACTACAGACTTACTACAGAAATAAAAACTACGAATTAATTGAAACTAAAATCCCCCTCAATGGCAAGCGCGTAGTAAACTGTGATCTTATTTACACCGAAAATAAGCTGCAACTAGTAGGTTTTTACTCAAAATTGAGAAAGAGCGGAAGATCAGAATATAAGATAGAAGGAATTTTTGATATTGCGGTAAACACAACAAATAACGCTATAGACAAGAAAGTTTTTAATGACTTCACGGTAGAAACTAAATCTAAACTCATAGGTGAAAGAAGAGCAAAAAAAGGTAAGAACCTCAAACCCTTTTACAGAAATACAGATTTAATTGAAAGAGAAAATGGAGGAGTAATTGTACTTTCTGAGTATTTCTTTAAAACCATAGGGAGATCTTCTGGAATAGGCATAGCAGGAGTAGGTATAAGTGCTACTCCAGTTATATACGACACAAACGAAATTATTGTAACTGCCCTTAATGCAGATGGTACACTAGCCTGGAGTAATGTTATCCCTAAAGAACAAAAAGCAGCAATAAGTGTTATATCTGTTGGGCTTGTAGGTGGTGCGTCAAATGGATCTTTTTCGATATCTGCAGGAGTAATGTTTCCAGTTGCTTCTATGGGAGATGGCCCTGAGTACTTAAGCTCTATGCCATTTTACAAAGACAATAAATTAACTGTAATTGTAAATGATGACCCAAAGAACATAGGCATTACAAAAATGGATGATGTAAAAAAGGTAAGAAACATTAACAAAATGATTCCAGTAGCTTTTGAATTTGATGATGCTACAGGAAAAATGACTAGGATTGATCCTGAAGAATTTGAGAAAAGACAAATTGTGGTACGACCAGGTGTCGTATACCCATTAAGTGAGAATGAAACTATCATTTACGGCTCAAACCGATCAGAAACTAAGCTTGGTATCTTAAAAATAGATTAACACCATACATCATTACAAAAAGAAGCCCTCTAGCAATTTATAAACTGCTAGAGGGCTTTTCAATTAACAAATACAGTATAGATTTAAGCTCCTTGCATCTGTGCCACTTTTTTCTGGTGGTTTATAGACTCTTGGTGCACGGCTTTAAACACACGTAAAATAAACTCCTCACTTAGGTTGTGTTGCTCTCCTTCTAGAATCATCTTCCCTAGGATCTCGTTCCAACGCTTTGTTTGCAGTATTGAGACATTATTTTCTGCCTTGAGCTCCCCTATTCCATCAGAGATTTTCATACGCTTCCCAAGGTTTTCAATAAGCTGGTGATCTATAACGTCTATCTGAGTACGTAGTGTATTAAGTTTATTATTATACTCTACCTCTGTACCTACTTCTTTACGGATTTTTAAATCCTTCATCATCTGTACAAGCGTAGCTGGTGTGATTTGCTGTGCAGCATCACTCCAAGCGTTATCAGGATCATAGTGTGTCTCAACCATAAGACCATCATAGTTAAGATCAAGACCTGTCTGACATAAATCGTGTATGATATCACGACGCCCTGCAATGTGTGAAGGGTCAAGAATTAATGGTAAATCTGGAAATTTATTCTGTAAATCTACAGCGATTTGCCACTCTGGATTATTTCTGTAACGCGTCTTCTCGTATGTTGAGAATCCTCTGTGTATCACTCCAAGGTTTTTAATGTCTTGCGTGTAAAAACGCTCTACAGCTCCTAGCCACAATGCAAGATCTGGGTTTACCGGGTTCTTGATAAGAACGGTTTTATCTGTTCCCTTAAGCGCCTCTGCAATATCTTGCACGATAAACGGAGATACCGTTGTACGTGCTCCTATCCATAAAATATCTATATCTGCCTCTAGTGCAAGATCTACGTGGTTTGCATTTGCCACCTCTGTAGTGGTAAGCATACCTGTTTCTTCTTTTGCTTTTTGAAGCCACTTAAGACCTAATGCACCTACCCCTTCAAAGTTTCCTGGGCGGGTTCTAGGCTTCCAGATACCAGCACGTAGTACCGTGGCATCTGTATCTTTAAGCTGGTGTGCAATTTTAAGCACCTGTGCTTCTGTCTCTGCGCTACAAGGTCCTGCTATCACGAGTGGGTGATCAAGGCCAAAAGCGTCTAACCAATTTCTAAGTTCTTTTTTATTTTCCATATTCATTTAATTTGTGCCGCTTTGGGCTTGTGATTCCGCTTTCGCGAAAGCGTAAAACTATTTTATTCCGTTTAATATTTCTTTTATGTGGTTTGTATTTTCCATCTCGTTGTGTACTCCTGTATAATCTTCGGCTTCCAAAAGGGATTTGAAATCATTGAGATTTGCAATGTACTCTGTGAGTGTTTCTAATACGTTATCTCTATTTTGTTTAAAGATAGAGGTCCAGGTCACGGGATTACTTTTTGCAAGACGTACCGTAGATGCAAACCCACTGCCCGCCATATCAAAAATATCACGTTCATTCTTCTCCTTATCTATGACCGTTTTACCTAGCATAAATGCACTTATGTGTGACAGGTGACTCATATATGCAATGTGCTTATCGTGAGAAACTGGATCCATATAACGCATACGCATTCCCATATTTTTAAAAAGGTCAAGCACTGGCTCTTGTAGCTTAAATGCGGTTTTTTCTACCTCACAAACTATGTTTGTTTTTCCCTCATAAAGCCCCGTGATTGCAGCACTAGGTCCAGAAAACTCAGTTCCCGCGATGGGGTGACACGCTAGAAAGTTTCGGCGTTTAGGGTGATTTGTTACAACCTCACAAATAGCTTGTTTTGTTGAGCCCATATCTATCACTACGGTATCATCATTTATTATGTTAAGAACGTCTGGTAGTACGTGTATCGCTACATCTACTGGTATTGCTAGTACAACGAGGTCTGCTTTTGCAACATCCTCTAGTACACCAGCTTTATCTATAAAGCCTAACGCTAGTGCTTCATCAAGATGTTCTTTACTGGCATCTATACCACACACGGTTGCTTCTGGCAACTGCGCGCGCAAATCTCGTGCAAAAGAGCCTCCTATAAGCCCTACCCCTATGATACAAATGTCTTTCATTTATCTTTATTTCTACACTTTTATTTGAAAATCAACAGCTTACACCTGTTAATTAACAATATTCAGCTTTCTTATTACTTTACTCTCTCTATAGCTTCTTTTATTTGTTCTTCCTTTACACAGAGGCTAAAACGTATATAGCCTGCTCCCATCGTTCCAAAAATGGTTCCTGGTGTGATAAATATGTATTTCTCTAGTAGCAACTTATCTATAAATGCTTCGGCGTCTATACCTGATGGTAATTTTGCCCATACAAAGAGTCCTACTTGGTTACTATCATAACTACACCCTAGCGTTTCTACTAGTTTAAAAACAAGAGCACGCCTTTGTGCGTAGATACCATTAATATGATCAAACCAATCTTTACCAAGACCTAGTGCTGCAATGGCTCCTTTTTGTATACCATAAAACATCCCGCTATCCATATTAGATTTTACACGTAATATATGACCTATATGTGTTGCACTACCTAGCACCATCCCCACGCGCCAGCCTGCCATATTATATGTTTTACTTAAACTATTAAGCTCTAGGGCTACATCCATTGCTCCCGGTACTGCAAGCAATGACTGTGGGTTGTCATTAAGTATAAAGCTATATGGGTTGTCGTTTATAACAAGAATATCTTGCGCTTTTGCAAAGGCGATTAATTCTTCAAAAAAGCCATCTGGCACCTTTGTACCTGTAGGCATATGCGGGTAGTTTACCCACATTAATTTTACTTGTGACAGGTCCTGCTTTGCCAGTTCTTTAAGGTCTGGTAACCATCCATTTTCTGCGGTTAAGTCATAGGTAAGTGCTTCTGCCTCTACAAGTCGTGTTACTGCCGCATAACTTGGGTACCCAGGATTAGGAAATAACACCTTGTCTCCAGGATTTAAAAAAGCCATAGAGATATGCATAATCCCTTCTTTTGATCCCATTAATGGTAAGATCTCGGTATCTGCTTGCGCAGTGACTCCATAATTATCTTTATAAAAAGTAGCCATTGCCTCTCTTAGTGCTGGTATACCGGTATAGCTTTGGTACTGGTGTGCAACACTATCGTGCAAGCCTTTGAGCATTGCAGCTACTGCTGCTGGAGGTGCTGGCATATCTGGACTCCCTATACCCATATTAATCACAGGGTGACCAGCAGCTATGAGACCACGTACTTCTTTTAACTTTTTTGAGAAGTAGTACTCTTTAGTTTCTTGTAATCTATTTGCTGGCTTACTCATTGCTTCTGATTTTTATAGGCACCTAATACTTTAAAATCTTTTGCCATAAGTGAGACTAAAGTGGTTGCTTTCTTAAAACTTTCTACACTATCAAAAGTGACATCTACAAAGAAGGCATACTCCCAAGGTTTCTCTATGATAGGCATAGATTGAATTTTTGTGAGATTCATCTTGCAATCACTTAGCACGTTAAGAATCGTTGCCAGGCTCCCACGCTTGTGGTCTGTCGTAAATCGCAGTGATGCTTTGTTTATAACCCCTTCGGCTTTTTTTCCATTTTTATTAAGGATAAAAAAGCGAGTAGCATTCTCATCTACAGTTTGTATAGATGACTTAATGATTGATAAATCATAGATTTCGGCCGCTGTCGTACTTGCAATGGCGGCAATACCCGTTAGATTGCGTTTTTTTATCTCTCTTGCAACGCCCGCTGTATCTGTATCTTCTACCAGTTTTATAGATGGGTAGTCTCTAAAAAACTGTCTGCATTGCAATATTGCCATAGGGTGTGACCATACTTCTTTTATGGTAGTAAGATCTTGCCCTTTGAGCGCCATTAAGTTGTGTTGTATATCTAGGTAGTACTCGCCTTCTATAGTTAGGTTATGATCATCTAGTAATGCATAGTTAGGTAATATGGCTCCTGCTATGGTGTTTTCTATTGCCATCACGGCATCATCTACCTCACCATCTAGTAACGCATCTACCAGTCTTGGGAAAGACATACACTCCAGCACCTCCACATCTGCCCCAAAAAACTCTTGAGCTACCTTGTGGTGAAATGATCCTTGTACGCCTTGTATCGCTACTTTCATAATCTGTTTTCTATAGATGATTTGTAATCACCTTTCTAAATTTTATTTTACTTGAATTGACTCCAATAAAAAAGTCCTGATAAAAAATTTTATCAGGACTTTTCTAGTTTTGAGTATGTCTAATTACTGCAATACCAATCCTGATCTCTTCTTAAAAAAGAAGAAATAAAAAAAGTTGTTCCAATAATAAACTTGCGTTTGCATATTCAATTCTTAGACTGCTAATGTAGAAAAAAAATCTAATGAGAACCGACAAACCATCTCTTTTGCGAAATAAATTTTTATAACCTCTTTTTATTACGGAATTCATAATGGTTTTGAGTACGCTTTCGCGAAAGCGTTATCACCCACCCATTACACCACACACACCACAAACCTAATCTTCCCATTATAAGGCCACTATCTCACCGCTACACGGTTACAAACTCAAAAACACCTAACCGCTACATCATAAAATGACATACACACATCACATAACACCCTTAGATTACAAGAAACTCGTGACTGTTACGTTTTATGCTCACCCCTTATTTACTAACTTTGTGTAAGAACAAAATCATCATATGTCTATCCAAGTACACGGAATTACAAAAACCTATGGCACTCAGAAAGCGCTAGACGACATCTCATTTACACTTAGCAAAGGTGAGATAGTAGGTTTTCTAGGTCCTAACGGTGCCGGTAAAAGTACAATGATGAAAATCTTAACCACCTACCTCACTCCTACTCAAGGTACCGCTCAAGTAAACTCGTATGACACACGTAAGGAGATACAACAGGTACGTAGCGCTGTAGGCTATCTCCCAGAGCATAACCCGCTATATCTAGAGATGTATGTAAAGGAATACCTCGCTTTTAATGCAGGTATATATAAGGTAAGTAAAGAACGCATAGCTGAGGTGATACAGCTCACAGGACTCACCCCAGAAGCACATAAAAAAATAAGCCAACTCTCAAAAGGGTATCGCCAGCGTGTAGGTCTTGCCACGGCACTGCTGCACGACCCAGAAGTGCTTATACTAGATGAGCCTACCACCGGTCTAGATCCTAACCAGTTGCTAGAGATACGTAGCCTTATAAAAAATATAGGGCAACACAAGACTATATTAATGAGCACGCACATTATGCAAGAGGTAGAAGCCATTTGTGACCGTGTGATTATTATTAATAAGGGACAGATTGTAGCAGATAGAAAGATGAGCGAGCTACGAGATGGCGAGCAGCAAGTGGTTATAGTAGAGTTTGACTACCGCGTAGAAGAAGTTGCGCTAAGCAGGCTCGATAAGGTAGCCAGTGTAAAAAACACGACAGGCTTTACCTATGAGATTACCTTTGCTACGCAAGAGGATATGCGTGCAAACGTGTTTGACTTTGCACACGATAATGAGCTCAAGATCTTACAGCTCAACCAGAAAAACGCCAGTCTCGAGAGTCTTTTTACAGAATTGACCGGAAAATAAGTGCCAACAGTTTTATAATTAAAAGAATAATGTATCTTTGCACGCTGATAGAGACACTATCACGACATACATCGATCTCATTTAAAACAATATTGGAATGTATTTATCAAAAGAAGCAAAAGAAGAAATTTTCGCAAAGCACGGAAAAGGGAAAAACGATACTGGATCTGCAGAGGGTCAAATCGCTTTATTCACGCACCGTATCACACACTTAACTGAGCACTTAAAGAAAAACCGTAAGGATTATAACACGGAGCGTTCACTAGTAATGCTGGTAGGTAAGCGTCGTTCTTTACTTGATTACTTAAAGAAAAAAGACGTACTACGTTACAGAGCTATTATTAAGGAGCTAGGTATCCGTAAATAAGAATTTTTTAAAAAAGGGAGCTTCACGGCTCCCTTTTTCTATATATTTAATACCGATGTTTTGAGAGGTACGCTTACGCGAAATTTCAAAACGGATCAAATTCTGAAAACACATTAGTACACAACCATAAAGGTTACTTACTAAAACTTCAGATTTTCGCCTTAAGGCAAGACATATTACATAAGACCTTTTGTATGATTACATATCATAACAAAACGGCAGAGAAAGCTTTCACAGCTAGTTTTTCATTGGTGTCCGATTTTTGGGAAGTAACTACCCATTTATCATCCCGTATCTGTTTAAGATACATCAACTACACAACACAACGACACTATGAATACCCACGAAGGGTGTTCTGAACTATTAACACTTTTTCGCGAAAGCGGGATTATAGCAATCCTCATACCGCGAGAAAATTTTCCCGATATACTCGGGAAGGAAAAACACATTTTATGATTCCAAAGGTTTACAAAGAGGTCATTGACCTTGGTGATGGAAGAGAAATCTCTATCGAAACAGGAAAACTTGCAAAGCAAGCACACGGATCTGTAGTAGTACAGTCTGGAAAGTGTATGATGCTTTGTACAGTAGTATCAAACTACGAGAGTAAAGACGTAGACTTCTTACCACTTACGGTAGATTACCGCGAGAAGTTTGCAGCAGCAGGACGTTACCCAGGTGGTTTCTTTAAGAGAGAAGCACGCCCGTCTGACGGTGAGGTATTAACTATGCGTCTAGTAGACCGTGTACTACGCCCACTTTTCCCAAAAGATTACCACTCTGAAACTCAGGTGATGATCCAGCTTATGTCTCACGATGAGAACGTAATGCCAGATGCTATGGCAGGTCTTGCAGCAAGTGCAGCAATACAACTATCTGACTTCCCTTTTGAGTGTGCAATCTCAGAGGCAAGAGTAGGTCGTGTAAACGGTGAGTTTATCATTAACCCTACAAGAGCACAGCTAGAAGAGTCTGACATCGATATGATGATAGGTGCCTCTGCAGATTCTGTGATGATGGTAGAAGGTGAGATGGACGAGATTTCTGAAGAAGAAATGGCAGACGCTATTAAGTTTGCTCACGATCACATTAAAGTACAGTGTGAGGCTCAAATGAGACTTGCAGAAGCTGTAGGACGCAAAGAAGTACGTGAGTACCCAGCAGAGCGTGAAGATGAAGATCTTAAGAAGAAAGTACACGATATGGCATATGATAAAGTATATGCTATCGCAAAGGCTGGTTCTTCTAAGAAAGAAAGAGGAATGGCTTTTTCTGAAATTAAAGAAGAGATCAAAGCTACCTTCTCAGAAGAAGAGCTAGAAGATTATGGTGGTCTTGTATCTAAGTACTACCGTAGTGCAGAGAAGGCTGCAATACGTGACCTTACTCTTAATGAAGGACTACGTCTAGACGGTCGCCAGACGGTAGACATACGCCCTATCTGGTGTGAGACAGATTACTTACCATCTGTACACGGGTCTGCAGTATTTACACGTGGAGAAACTCAGGCACTTGCAACGGTAACGCTAGGTACCTCTAGAGATGCAAACAAGATAGATATGCCATCATACGAGGGAGAAGAAAACTTCTACCTACACTATAACTTCCCTCCTTTCTGTACAGGTGAGGCAAGACCTATACGTGGTACTTCACGTCGTGAGGTAGGTCACGGTAACCTTGCACAACGTGGTCTTAAAGGAATGGTACCAGATGATTGTCCTTATACAGTACGTGTCGTGTCTGAAGTATTAGAATCAAACGGTTCTTCTTCTATGGCAACGGTATGTGCAGGTACAATGGCAATGATGGATGCAGGTATCCAGATGACTAAGCCAGTATCTGGTATTGCAATGGGACTTATCTCAGATGCAGAGACTGGTAAATATGCAGTACTTTCAGACATACTAGGAGATGAAGATCACCTAGGAGATATGGACTTTAAAGTAACCGGTACGGCAGACGGTATTACGGCTTGCCAGATGGATATTAAAGTAAAAGGACTCTCTTATGAGATACTAGTAAATGCACTACAACAAGCACGTGCAGGTCGTTTACACATCCTTGAGAAACTTACAGATACTATTGCAGCACCACGTGAAGACGTAAAAGACTACGCTCCTAAGATGGTAGGTGTACGTATTGCAAATGAGTACATAGGTGCATTAATAGGCCCAGGTGGTAAAGTAATACAAGAACTTCAGAAAGAAACAGGTACTACTATCGTGATAAACGAAGACCCTGTAACAGAAGAAGGTGTTGTAGAGATACTAGGTACAGGTCAAGAAGGTATAGACGCCGTTCTTGCAAAGATAGACTCTATTACCTTTAAGCCAGTTGTGGGTAACACATACAAGGTGAAGGTAATCAAGATGCTAGACTTTGGAGCCGTAGTAGAGTATCTAGACGCTCCTGGTAACGAGGTATTACTACACGTATCTGAGATCGCTTGGGAACGTACAGAAAACGCTAGTGACGTACTCTCTATGGGTGAAGAGCTAGATGTAAAATACTTTGGTATAGACAAGCGTACTCGTAAAGAGAAAGTATCTCGTAAGGCGCTTATGGAAAAGCCAGAAGGATATGTAGCACGCCCACCTAGAGAAAACAACGATCGCAACCGCGGTGGTCGTGATAATCGTGGTGGTCGCGATAACAGACGTGACGATCGTAAAAAGGACTAAGCACCTTATAACGATTTAATTGATTTTTAAAGAATCGGTTATCCTTCACTGGGTAGCCGATTTTTTTTGTGGTACGCTTTCGCGAAAGTTGCCACGCACAACCCTACAACCCCTTTTGTAAGAAAATGTTTATAAAAATGTGCTCAGAATAAGGAAAACCGTAAAGAAGTATGATAGCAGTACTGTATTTTAGAGCACTGTAGCGTAGCTATTTACATAGTTGCGTTTATACAACTAATAACGAGATACGACTTATTAAACTAAAATAACTAGCTGGCATACAGTTTTACTGGGCTTACGGACCATAAACAGTGAAGTTGCTGTTATATGCTAGTTATACACAAAGCAAAGAAACCAATGCCAATAATCGAAGTACATAAAAAGAAAGTTGTCCTACCAAATTATGATTATAGCGATAAATATTGGCCAATTATAAGCAAACTTGTATTTGATGAAGTTGGGAATACGGAAATCAAAGAACCAAATGAGGTTCGTGAAACTTTAAAAAAATGTTTTTCCAAATTATGCGAAATTTTCTATGAAAAGATTGTTAATGAAAAAAGAGCTTCTTTCTATCTGTTTTGTCATTGTCTACACGAAGATTCAATGGAATTATGGCTTTTACAAATCAAAAAAATAGCATTAGGAATTAATGAAGAAGACTTTGCAGCTTCAAGGAGAATACTAAAGATAATACTAGAACAATCAACCACTTTTGACTTAAAAGGAGCACCTAACTTTTACAATGAAATTACAGAAAATTTAGAAGATTTTACGAATCACCTTGAAGAGTTATTATACATTGGGTCTTGGTGTATACAATTGAGTGAGTTTACAGCGAGAAGCCAATTATTTCCAACTTCGACTGGTTTAAAGGTCACAGATGGTGTTCTAGATATTCTGACCTATCAACCTTATCCTGAACTATTCAAATTTGTGCATCAGGATATGCAACGGCATAATTCTAAAGTAGCATTATCAAATTCATTAGATGATTTTAAAGACGTTATTAAAGATAATTACGGAGTCACTTATGATAATTTATGTTCTTTCATTCATCAACAAAATGTGCGTCCCCCATACAAAGTAGGTCTTACTAAAATCTCACCACTGATTGAAAACATAAAATCAGAACTTAATGGTAATGGTCAATTTATCGAAGATTTCTATTCAGGTTTAACTGTGAAAAGAGAAAATTGCTTATCAATAGAAAAGTGTTTTTATAATAATCAAAGTGAGTTTAGACATACTTTTAGGCCAATTTTAGAATTAGTAGTTGATAATGAGAAGTATAATATTATAGGATATCACAAATGGCTTGAGAGTATGACTCTTCTGCCAACAAATTCATTTCCTTTTGGCATTTATCCTTCTGAATGGAAAAATCACAAAGAACTTAAAGAGTTCATCAAAATCGTTGACAATACTCACGATAAAATTCTTGAAGAGCCTATCTCAAAAATATTAGAGGGCAAGAAATTTCCAAATGACAACAATGTAGTTTCTTTCAGTCAACCAAAAGGAGATAACATTAATATTAGTAAAACAGTTGGAGATATTGATATATTATTTTTAGATATCGAAAACAAGTTGATTTATGTTTGTGAGTGTAAGCACAATAGATCAAGATTTGATATGAATAATTGGAAAAGAGATTATTCAAATTTTAAGGAAAAGTATGAAACTCAATTAAAGCGAAAAGTTGATTGGGCTACTGATAACAAAGAAGTAATCGCCACTCATTTTTCAGATAAATATCAAAAATCATTTGACTTGACAGAATTTGAAATTAGAGGTACTTTTATTATAAATGCACCAACAATTTATATGTATAATGGAATGTATAGAGCATTTACGATTACTGATTTTGAAAATTTAATTGACAGAAACTATATAGATTTAAAATTTGAATTCACCAATGAAACAACTGGAGATAAAACTCTAATTGAATATCCATATTTTGATAATACAAAAGAAAAATTGGGTTAAGGCTCAGTGTATAACAACGTATATAAAAAATAGCGGTTTAATCGCTTAAACGAAATAATAATGAATAAATAAATGGCCATTGTTAAACTGGAAAATAAGCACTTAAAATCCGCTACTTTTCATATACAAAACCGTTGTAAGCCATATAACCAAAAAACTAAATGTCAGAACACTACTCATCAGATAAACCAGTTGAAATAGAAAATCAAGATAGATTTCAGAGATATGGGTTTTCGAAAAGAATAGCAGAAACAATAATTCAGAGAGAAAACGAAGAAGGAATTGTCATTGGTATTTATGGAGCTTGGGGAGAAGGTAAAACGTCCGTTTTAAATTTCATTAAAAGCGAACTAGACCAAAATGAAAACATCTTGACCTTAACGTTAAATCCTTGGAGATATAACGATGAAGAAAGTTTAATTAAAAATTTTCTTAATAAAGTTGCTGAAATCCTTGGGAAAGAACTTGATACAAAAAAGGAAAAATTAGGTGGATTTATTGAAAAATATGGAACAATTGGTTCGATTATTGGAAAGGACATCTCAGAGATTGGAAAAAATCTTTCAAGTGTTGATTTAGAAACATTAAAAAATCGTATTGACGAGTTTCTAAAAGAGAGCGAAAGTAAACTAGTGATTTTTGTTGACGACATTGATAGACTTGATAAGCAAGAAATCTATTCATTATTCAGATTAGTCAAATTAACCGCTGATTTTACAAATACAACATATGTTCTTTCTTTTGATGAAAAGATGGTTGCATCGGCAATAGGCGAAAGATTTGGAAAAGGTAATTTAGATTCAGGACATAATTTTTTAGAGAAAATCATTCAAGTTCCTCTACAAATCCCACAAGCACAACCTGATGCTTTAAAAAAATACTGTTTTGAATTAGTCGATAATGCAATAAATAAAAGCGAACTAGAATTATCAAAAAAAGAAGTTCAACGCTTTGTATCTGCATTTTCCCATAACATATTGTTGCGTTTAAAAACACCAAGACTAGCTATAAGATATGGCAACTCATTATCATTTGCTATTCCACTTTTAAAAGGTGAAGTAAACCACGTTGACTTGATGCTTATTGAGGCTATAAAAGTGTTTTACCCAAAACACTATTCATTCATAAAATCTTCCCCTCATTATTTTACATCCTCTTATTCTTCCCATTCAACCTATGGTGGTCAACCGGTAAACGAAAAAAAAGAGGAATTAAAAAAACATTTAGATGAATTGGCGAAAGATTTAACCAAGACTGAGAAAGATGCAATTTCGCAATTATTAAAAACTTTGTTTCCTAGATTAAATGAAGCTTTTCATAATACATTTCAGCACGAAGGACACAAAGAATGGTTGAAAGAAAAAAGAATTGTGTCAACTAGCTATTTCAAAAGGTATTTTTCATATGCAGTAATAGAAGGAGAATTATCTGATGTTATGTTTGAAGAATTTATGAACTCTTTAGAAACTATGGCAATTGATGATATAGCTAAAGGAATGATTGAGATTGTAGATAAAAGTTCCCCTGATAATTTCCTGTTTAAAGCTAGAACTTATGAAGAAACACTTTCTTGGAAAGCTTCTCAAAACTTAATCCTTTCTATTGCAATTATGTCGGACTCATTTCCAAAAAGTGACTCATTTTTGAGTTTTGGTATGGGTGGTGCTCAAGCCCAAGCTGCAATTTTTATTTATAATTTACTAAAAAATCATAAAGACAATGATGCAGTTTTTGAATTATCAAAAACTTTAATGGGAAAAGAAATCCCTTATGATTTTTCGTATCAAATAAATAATTGGTTAAGGTCAGGTGAAGGAGAAGAAAAAATATTCAAGCACGAACAATATGTTGAATTAGCTAAAGTGCTTAGAGAAAGAGTCTTGAAAGAATGTGGTGATACACCGATTTTTGAAAAATTTCCAGACAATCTATTCTATATTTTCTCAAACTGGTATGAAGATGATTCTGAAGATTTAAAAAAATATCTCAAAAGATTTATTGATAAAGATGCAAAATATTTAAAACAGCTATTTGTTGCTTTGACGCCAACTGCAACAAGTTCTAATCATCCAGAGCCATATAAATCTAATTTTGACAAAGAAGGATACAATTACATTACAAACATTTTAGATAAAGAATATTTACACGATAAAATTATTGAATACTTTTCAGATGAATTAATGGAAGAAGAAGTCAAGTTTCAAAGATTTGACCATAATCAATCCGATATAAATATTTTACGACAATTTGAACATTGGTATTCAAAAGATGACGGAATTCAAGAAGCTGAAATAGTAGAATAAATACGGCTTACAACAACGTATATATCTCATATCTAGTCAGTTGCTTAATCGAAGTTAAGGCATATTTGCAAAGTCGCTAAATTTTTAAATTTGACGACTTTGCAATAAAAAAGATAAATAGTAAAATTTAAAGAATGAGAATAACAATCATTATAATTATTCTGACAATTCAAATAAGTTGTAAAAACCGTAATGAGACCAATAGTAAGTCTGATAATTCTGTCATCACAGAATTAACAAAATGCAACTACAATAATGAAGCAATTACTGCATATTACACGCTAACTAATAAAGCTGAAATTGCTATTTGTAATGGTGATTTTGATAGAGCATCCAAAAATTACTCATTGGCATTTAGAGAAATCAAAAAACCTTTTGGTGCAGATGTTTATAATGCCGCACTTTCAAATCAACTCTCTAATAATTTTGATGAAAGAAATTTAAATCTTCAACTACTTATAAATAATTCTGATGATTTAGAATTGCTAAAGTCAATTTTTGTCAGCACCTATATAGATGAAAACCTTTGGAATTCTTTTATAGAGCAAAGAACCATTGAATATGATTCAAGATTGAGAAACGAATTCAAGTCAATTTATGAAAGAGATCAATTATTCAGACCTATGTATGATACTCATAATGACACTATTCAAGCTAATCGAGTGATTAATATGAACAGGATAGTTTCAATAGCAGATTCTGTTGGCTTTCCTTCTCAGATGGAGCTTGGTTTTAGAAAATCTTTAAGAGGGCAAAATCACGATGTGGTTTTAGTTCATACATCTCAAAAAAGAAGTAGCAATAAAAATTTAATTGATCTTGAACCAATTCTTTGCAAGGCAGTAAATGAGGGACGATTTGATCCTGAACAGGCAATCTCTTACCTACATTTCCAAAATGATAAAGATAAAGGGAATTTTGAGGTTTACTCAACTTGGCAATATAGACATCACTTGTTGCCAGATTCTCTAAATAACCAAATATGGCTTCCAAATTTGACTAAAGAAAAATATAAGAGTGCCAATAGAATAAGAAAAAAATGGAATGCTGATCAATTAGATGACATTGCAACAAAATCTGATTTTAATTCAAGAAGCAACATACCGTTCATATTTACATCAGTTATGACATTCGTTGAAAATATGCCAACAGATCTTACTCTGGAAGAGGCTTTGGAACAATATAAAATCAACACTTCAGATAAAAGACCATTTGAAAAGTCAAAATACGGTGACTATCAAAGAACTGAGCTAAAAATCAAGCCTATTTAAAAGGTACTTTAGAAAAGAAAAATTAAAAGCAAAAAATGCACAGGGTATTTATATTCATATTTGTTCTCATAAATGTAAGTTGTAATTCAACAAAATTACCAACTGAGAGATTTTCACAATATGAATATTTCAAATCATATAGTTTTGAAAATAACAATTTAAAAATTGAACTTAAAAACCCTTTACACTGTCCTTTAAGAGTATGGTTGTTTAATGATGATAATGAACTGCAAAATAGATTTAATCAGCTCAACCCAATAGAACTTAACAGTACATCAGACACGTTAATAGTCCTTCCAAAAGTAAATCAAACCAATAGCGACATTAAGTTTAGCTCACGATTAGGAAGTGTTGCTAAAAACATAGAAGAAATCAAACTTGAACTACCTTTCCCAAATAAAAAGGAATACAAAATAATTCAAGGAAATAATACTAATTACACTCATAGTACAGATTATTCGAGATATGCCATAGATTTTGATTTAAAAACAAATGACACTATTTGCTCTGCAACAAGTGGGTTTGTTGTAGGTGTTGTAGATAAATACAAACACGGTGGCAAAGGAGATCAATGGAAACCTTATGGCAATTATGTGACGATTTATGAGCCACAATCAGGTTTATTTACTCAATATGTTCACTTAGTTAAAAATGGGAGTCTCGTTAAAGTTGGCGATGAAGTTATTAGTGGCCAACCAATTGCCTTATCTGGTAAAACAGGTCAAACAGATATTGAACATTTACATTTTAATTGTTTAATACCCGTAAACAGTAATGATGGACTAAAATCTATCCCATTCGAATTTATAGAAGGTTATAAAAGTAAGAACCTGAAGAAGAATGATATAGTCCGAAAATAACTGCTTACACCAAAGAACTGAGTTAAAAAACAAGCCTATTTAAAAGTTACTTTTAGAAAAGAAAAATTAAAAGCAAAACATAAAAATCTGGCTCTGTGTTAATCTGAAAAGTTAGTGTCTTTTTGTACGCTATAAGCAATACACTAAAGCGTTAGCCACAATCTAATGAAACATATTCTCACAATTTTATTTATAGTTATCATTTTTCAGTCTTGCAAAACAAATACTGAAAACGAAAAACTGATTGGCAATTGGAGTATACCAAATGGATTGGTTGAATTAGAATTTTATAAAGATTCATTAATTGTAACAGAGTCTGGATACTACAAGTATATTAACGAGTGGAGCATTGATGAATCCAAACTATATCTCGAGACGGTTAAAGGACTCGACAGCTTCGGGTTGAAAACTAAACTATTCGATTACAAATTAAGCGTAAATCTAGACACTCTTTTTTTAAAACAACCCTCACATAGTATTTTTAAACCACCATTTTTAAGAATCAAAAGTGCTTTTGATTACTTAACAAAGCAGCAATATCTAACAATCGATTTACCATCAAAACAGCATCTGATTAAAGAGCCAGAATCTTCTATTGGACTGAATATTTACGCTGGATATAATAATGGAAAACTAATCGCAAAATCTGATGATGAAAGTAATTTAGACTTGACCGACATTAAGTTTTTTGCCTATGAATATATGGCTGTTACAAAAGAAGGAATACAAGACAATTTGCACTATAATTTAATCGCCGATAAAAACATTCCCGTGAGAGAATTGGATTCGATTAGAGATATATTAAAATCGACAGATTTTAATGATATTTTTAGAGTTTATACAAACGAAGTAATTGATTACAATAAAACTGACTGGAGAGAGAAATTAGTTTGGTATGGCAGTATGGAGTAAGAACTATTGTCACAAAAAAAACAATCCTACTTCGGCTATGCGCAGCGCAAGCCTCAAGCCCTAAAATCATAAAAACGGCCACCCTTTACTGGTAGCCGTTTTTTATTATGAGTACGCTTTCGCGAAAGCGGTCTTTTAAAAGTTGAAGCGCTCTTACTCCAGTTTACTTTTGGGGAGGTTTTGTGCGAGTTTATATCCCTTTTTCTTACTCACTGTATAGTCGCGTTTTGCTCGCTCACTGTTACCTAGGCGTTCATAAGCCACTGCCCTATTATATTCTGGTCTTCCGTCTTTAAAAGCTTTTGCATCTATCACTTTTGTGAGATGCGCTACGGCATCTTCATACTGTTTCATCTTAACCTCTATAATACCTAGGTTAAGTAGTGTGGGATTATTAGACGGAGTCACTGCGAGTATTTTTAAGAACTCTTTTTTAGCCTCTGGATATTTTTTCTCATTAATAAAGTCAAACCCTTTTTTATACCAAGCACGTATAGATCCTTCATTCTTGCGGCTGGTAAATTTTTCTCTAAACAAAACTAGACTGCTATCGCTAGGGTTGAGCTGTATGGCTTGATCTACTATTGCAGCGGCACGGTCTGTATCCTTATAGAATTCAAACACGCGAGAGGCTTTTGCTTTCCATTGCTGTACGTCATTTGGAAAGCGTTCTAATCGAGCGTCGTATGTTTTAAAATAATTTACGGTATCTCCCTTATCACGGTAGGCATTAAGCAAGATGACATAGTTATTCTTTATGGCTGGGTATTTTTCAAATCCCTGCTTTGCATAATAGATAGCGCTATCAAGATTTTTTTGACGCTGGCCGAATATAATTGCCTTGAGCATTTTAGACTCATACTGGTTAGGAGCAATAGCAATCGATTTATCTAGGTGTTGCAACGCCAGTTTATTATTACCCTCGCTCATTGCATACATAGCCATCACGTGCTCATTAGGTCTACCTGCACCACTTATTTCAAAAAAGCCATCTATTCTCCCCCTAGCTTGCCCGTATGAGTAGACATAGTCTGCGGTCATTAAGTTTTGAGATCCCGTATCTGCTACGATATAATTTTGGTTTACATACGAGTCATACTTTGCATATGAAATCACAGCTGCTACCAGCCCTACGATTCCTAGACCTATAAGTACCGGCACGAGTGGTAAAGCGAGTTTTGGCTTCTCGTTTTGGCTCTTCACCTTCACACCTTCGGTTTCCATAAGTGAGATGATAAGCGCCGCTAGTATGGCAAATAAACCTTGGATAGGCGTACGCTCTAGCGGGAAATTTATAGAAGCATCAAGCCCGTAAGCAATAAGGGCTAAGGCAAGCACAAGAAAGGTCCATCTTTTTTCTGAATCTTGATTTTTAAAGAAGAGCAATAATATACCGCCAGATAACATAATAAATAACAAGACATAAGGTATAAAACCTAAGATGCCTGTCTCTGCCAGTATCTGTAAAAAGTCATTATGCACTCGTAAGGGATACAAAAATCGATCTGTATTAGACTGGTTATAATACAGGTCTTTATTCCCTAGCTTCCAGTTTCCTAATCCAACACCTACTAGGGGACTCCTCTTAAAGTCGTCCATAGCCATTTTATAGTATAGAAGACGTCCAGAAGACTTGGTACTAGTAACAGATTGTGTGGGCTTTACTGTGACAGCTGCTGCGCTGTTTGCACGATAAGATGTGATCAATATATTTTTATAGCTATTGGCCTTACTTCTATCTAGTCTGTTAGAGTTGGTTACTAGTAAGAAGCCCGCTATAAGTATGCCTATAATAGGCAGGATCGGGTATTTAAGTCTTTGTGACAGAGCACCAGAACGCACGCCATCAATGATAAAATAAATGATAAATAAAGAGAATATAACTGTCGCACTCAATACTGCGGCACGTGCTCCCACATAAAATAATGCTGTAAAACTTACAAAGAGCGTAAGCAATGACATCACTCTCCAGCGCCCTGCGTGTTTTAAAACTCCAGAAATAATAAAGGGTAAAGTAATAGAAAGAAAAGCCGCTGTCACATTACGACTCCCAAAGAGCAGCTCCGTTTCTTTAAGTAGCGGTACGGTACGTGGGACACTCCAGTTATCAATAAAATGAAATATAATCTGAATCCCAATAATAAACACAATGACGTGTAATGTTTTGACTAAAAACGCAAATAAACGATGCGGCGCAACTTTAAAAATGAGATAAAGATTAAAGACCCCTACCAGCGTGATCCCCACGCGGGCAATATCTTTTACTCCCTCAGAGATATTTAAACTCCCAAAAATGGATACCAAGCAGGCAACAAAAAAGACCAGGTAGATGCCAAAAAACCAAAAGGCAACACGAGAAGAAGTGCGCAGCACCCCTAGCGTACGGTTGTTATAAAAAAATATAAGACCTAAAAGGTTTATAACCCCAAAGTAGAACCACTGAGATCCTATAGGGTCTATCGCTTCAAAACGAGGGATGATACTTATTACACAGTACAGAACTATTAATAGTTTAAACCCCAGCAGGTTTAAGGTATCTCTAGAATTTTCCAAATGTCAAACTTCTTTTATTCTTGTCACCATTGACACGACGAAGTTAAGAAAACCTTTTTAACGTTTTATTAGCAAAACGGTAGACCCAAGAAGAGCGCACAATTTTGTGCAACAGCAACTCATAACGACGCTTTCGCGAAAGTTGCCACTCACACCCCACAACCCTTTTTGTAGGAAAATATCATAAAAATTTAATAAGAATAAGGAAATCCGTAATGAAATATACTTCAAAATACATATTTTCGAGGTTTCAATGTAGGAAAAACCTATTTACAGTTAATGCTTAAAAACATCAATCAAGAAATTATGAAAAAACTATTACTTATTCTTTTAGCTTTAAACTTAAGCTGTAAAAGCGATATCAACTCAAATGCTAGTGGTGACTCTAGTGGTTCAATTCAAAAAAGTCTAGGTAAAAAGATTGAAATCACTGATCAATTAGAAAAGTATTTTTTACAAGACGGAATTGAACAAAGAAATAAGGAACTAGAAGATATATTATCCAAAGCTGATTCTAACACCTCAAATGCACTAGAAGATGCGCTAAATCGGAAATCTAGGTATAGTTACAGGTATGATTCTGTAGAAAACGAAAAGAACATAATTGAGGCAAAAAGCAATAGAGAGGTCTTCGTTACTATGCAGAAAAACATACAAAGCTATTTGTCATCTCCAGAAAGTGAAAAGGCTTTTGTTTATCCATTACAAAAATCACCAAAGGATGTCGTTCTATATCTTTTTAAAGCGGTTACAAGTGGGGAATTTTCTAATTTAAAATACTTCAACGACCCATATTTAAAAGACTATAGTGACGCACATACAATGTTTCTGATGGCGGCATACCTTCCTGAAATGAACCTAATTTCTAACAAAAAAGCTCACAGAAAATTTACTGAACTTTTGGCTGAATCTGAGAATATTAGCATAGAAGTCCAGAATGTAAGAATTGAAAAAAATAAGGCTTTTGTTTTAACCTCTTTAATTGACAGTACTTCTACCAAAGGTTCAAAAGAATTTGTTATCGAGTTAGTGAACCGTAATGAATATTGGTTCTTTGACGGTATCAGAGACTAAAGTAAAAGTTTTTACTCATTAAAATCACAAAAATCCGGCTACACCTTACCGAGTAGCCGTTTTTTTTGTTGCGCTTTCGCGAAAAGTATCACCCACAACCCTACACCCCCTTTTGTAGGAAAATGTGCGTAGAATAAAAAAACAGCAGTTTGTATATCAGACAATTATTGAAAGATCTCATTAAACCATTAAATAAATAAAACTATATGACTAAAAAAGTACTATTCGGAATTTTGATTATTATATCACAAAACTTATTTGCTTCTCAAAAACCTATTTTAGTAACAGAATCTACAATTTCATTAAACCTTGACGAAACAGAGGAACTGTTTTTCAGTTTTGCCGAAGGTGATATTATTGAATTTGACTTTGAAATGGTAAAAGGCAAACACATAAAAGAAGTTGAGGTTTATGAAATGCCCAACAATAAGATTTTTGCTGATTTTAAAGTGCAAAAAATCTCAAAAAAACAAATTCATATAAGGAACAAAGGACTTTACAAGTTTAAATTCTACAGTTCTTCTTTAACAAAAAGGGTAGGCAAAATTAAAATTTTCAGAATTCCTGCTGATGAATCCACAAAAAAATTCAATACCAATTGGAAATGGAAGACCATAAGGGATACCATTTACACACCCTATACAATTGACAGTATTACGGGTTATAAAAAAATTCAGTATAAGGAAAAAGTAAGAGAATTAGTCAAAACCGAAAACATAGAAGATATTCTTTTCAATAAAAGCCAGCGCGTTCACTCTTATTATAATGACAATAGAAGTAGCACCTACTTAAGAGTAGATCTTCCCAACCCTATGGTATCAGATTTGAAAGAAGAAAGATTAATTGCTTGGGCATATTGGATTGGTGTTGGTCAAGAAGCTCAACAAGCATATAAAGAAAATGCAAGAGCAGTGGGTGAATTAGCAAACGGAGTTTCAGCAATTTATGGGACCCCACTTGCAGGGCTAGCAGTGGGTACAGTATCAGAGTTGCTTATACCTAAAACTGGTGAAGATGTATTTTATACATTTCTCCCAGATTATGAAAATGCTGAAAAATTTATAAATGGGCTAGAATACTTACAATACGATACCGGTAAAGGTGTTGCTGCATATGGGAAAAATTCAAACATCACGCAAGGAACTTTTTACATTGGATTACATAATGATAATCAAATACAAGGTATTGATGTCGATGTAAAAGTAGTGTCTATAAAAGAAGTAAAAACTTTTGAAATAGTTGAATACGATAGGGAAAGAGAAGAACCCATAACTGTAACTTTAAATAAGACAAGGATGGACGTAAAAGAGACAAAGATTAGAGTACCGTTTGAATAAATAGCTTTAGCTGGCAGAGATCTCCCTATGCGCTATTACGTTTTATTTTAAAAATTCAAAACCTAAACAACAAAATAAAACGTAAAGTGCATTCTTTGAAAAACCCGGCTACCTTTCACTAGGTAGCCGTTTTTTATGTAGTACGCTTTCGCGAAAGTTACCACGCACAACCTTACACCCTACAACCCCTTTTGTAGGAAAATGTTTATAAAAATGTGCGCAGAATAAGGAAATCCGTAAAGAAGTATGATAGCAGTACTGTATTTTAGAGGGCTGTAGCGTCGCTGTTTATAAGGTTGCGTTTATGCAACCAAAAACGAGATACGACCTATTAAACTAAAATAATTAACTAGTATACAGTTTTACTGGGCTTAGAGGCCATAAATAGTAAACTTGCTGTTATATGCTCGTTATGAGCAAGCTAAAGAAACATTCGGTTGAAGTTAAAATATTTAAAGAGGACTTGTAGTTTAACAAGGTAAAACGCCCAGCGATGGGAAATCCCGGTTCAATTCCGGGCGGGTAATGCGAATTTAGATTTTCATTACCCGCCTTGAATAACCAAAGAAATTATGTTAGAAATATATAAAGCATCTGTTGAAAATGTCAAAGAACTAAAGAAGAATCGAAAAAAGATTAATCAATTAGTAAATCAATCTATTCGTAATAAATCAACGGATTTTATAACAACTTTGACAAAAACCTACGCTTTAGTATATTCTTCTTTTGCCGAAACTTGTTTCTTAAAAATGATTCATACACCATATGGATTTTCTGACGAGTTAATAAACCAAATAATGTCTCAAAGAAATCTAGCTGACAAATGGACTAAATGTTTGAATTTAGCATTTCAACAAATTCAGAATATGAAAAATGCTGGAGAAGTTCAAAACAAAAAGCTAGCATTAGATAGACTAATAAAAAAATACATTCTTGAGCCTAGTCAACTTAGAAATAAAATTGCCCACGGACAATGGAAAGTTGCTTTAAATTCTGAAAACACAGCGACAAATTTAGAAACCACAACTAAAATAAATACAATAGATTTTGTTCAAGTAGACGTACTATTTCAGGTTTATGAGAAAATCTCTCAAGCAGTAGAAGATTTAATAGAATCACCACATAAAACACATTTTAGAGATTTTTATGTGCATCTAGCTGAATTAGATTTGTTAGTAGAAAATACTAATGAATGGACAATGGAATCGAAGATAAAAGTGATAACAGAAAAGAAGAAGCGCCAAAAAGCCAGCTCACAACAACATATGTAACTCATAGCTAATTAGTTGCTTAATTAAAATTAAGGCATATTTGCAAGTCTGGCAAATTTTTAAAATTGACGATTTTCAATAAAAGATAAATAGTAGAATTTAAAAATCTGGCTTGTGCTCAACCGAAATTAAATCGATAATTTGCATACTACGAGCAACATATACGACCGTTGTGGTGCATTAAAGAATATACATAAAAGAACAAATGAAAAATTTCGATACAAGAACATATAACATATCCGATTTTATTGAATGGAATGAAAATGGACTATTAGAATTATCGCCAGAATTTCAAAGAAGGTATGTTTGGACTGAAAAAGCAAAATCCTATTTGATTGATACAATTGTAAGAGGAAAACCAATTCCAAAACTACTTTTATCGCAAAAATTACAAGGAAAAAAGAATGTTCGAGTTGTTGTTGATGGTCAACAAAGGTTAAGAACAATATTAGGTTTTTATAATGGTGACTTCAAAATTAGTCGTGTACATAATAAAGAATTTGCCGGAAAAAATTTTGATGACCTGCCTGAAGATATTCAAGATGAATTTTTGCAATATGAACTTGGGGTCGATCTTTTATTCAATATGCCCTATGAAGAGATATTAGACATTTTTGCAAGGATTAATTCGTACACTGTAAAGCTTAAAACTCAAGAAATATATAATGCAAGGTATGTTGGTTATTTTAAACAATCAATTTTTACTTATGGATTAAAGTATGTTAGATATTACATTGATGCAGGTGTATTAACAAAAGCAAGTGTAAGTCGAATGGGGGAGGCAGAAATGACAGCTGACTTATTCGTTTCATTAATTGACACAGTAAAAACAAACAAAGGAATAGAAAGCTATTATAAAAAATATGAAGAAGATGAAGGTGATTTAGAAAACGCAAGAAGGAAGTTTGATAAAATAATGACCTATATAGGGTCAATTTATCCCGCAGAAGAGCTGAAAGGAACAAATTGGAGAAGACCGCAACTATTTTACACTCTTTTTACGGCAGTTGGACATAGTCTTTATGGATTAAATGGATTGGAAGAAACACCAAGACCAAAGATTACGGAAAAAAATATTGGTAAAGTAAGAATAGTATTGGACGAAATCAGTTTGAAATATGATGAGTTCACAGAGGATAAAGATGCAGAAATACCAGCAGATTACAAAGAATTCATAAACTATACAAGACGAGCAACTACAGATACAGGTGCTCGTTTAGTTCGTGCAAATTTCACTTGTACAAGATTAAATGCAGCACTTTAGTATTTATGGCTAAAAAACGAATAAAAATATCGGCTGCTTATAATGACTTCAGTTCTCAAATTAACAGTTTAAAAAAATTTGATTCAACAAATCAAACTAACTTTCAAAGTAATAATTTATCTAAAAAACAACTTTATTTTTTAACCGAGTCTATATTCTTTAACGCTTTCAGAGAGTATGAAAACTTAATTCGCGATGTTTTCATACTATATACGCAGGAGAAAAAACGAACTAATGGAACGAAAGTCAAGTCATTTTTAAAACCAAAAGATTTCTTTCACGCCGAAAGTTTGATAAAATCTTCTATGCAGTTTCTTGATTGGAATTCGCCAAATACAGTAATTGATAGGTCTGAATTGTATTTGAAAGATGGTTATCCTATTAAATTACCTTACACAGTAAATAGAACTGAATTAACACAATACAAAAGATTAAGAAATCATATTGCTCACAATTCAGTTGAATCTTTAAGTGGTTTCAAAAGAATATTGAGAAGTTATTATGGTACAAATCCACTTAAAACACCAAGCGTTGGTGAGTATTTGATGTTAACTTCTAAACGAGACGGAACAAAATATCATTTACTTGAATTTTTTGAGTTATTAGAAGATATGGCCGTTAAAATTAAATAACAAACAAATGAGTAAAAAAAAGGAGCCTTTTTAAACTCATTTTAATCCATAATTCTCATCTTAGGGTCTTCCTGATTTTATGATGGCAAATTTCGTTTTCTGTCAAGAAACCTCAACAACCTAAAAAACCACCCACCCCAAAGGAACGGGTGATTTTTTATTTTCGCGAAAGCGTGTTCATACTACATTATACTTTACGACCTATATAGCCCCATAAAGGGAATTAAGTAGGTATTTTTGCGTGCTACATACGTTACCGCAATGCAACACTTAAAGACACACTATCACCCAGATATCACAAGCCTAGAGGGCAAGTCTATCATCAAGCGGCTTACCACAAGGAGCATCGCGATACAAGGTGATCACATACTACTTATGTATACCGCTCGTTATGAAGATTACAGCCTGCCTGGCGGTGGTCTTGATGAGGGTGAAGATATCATCACGGGTATGATGCGAGAGCTGCGCGAGGAGACGGGTGCGATGGGTATTACAAACATTACTCCCTACGGCACCTATGAGGAGTACAGGCCGTGGTATAAACCCACGCACGATATACAGCATATGATCTCTTATTGCTACACCTGTGAGGTACATAAAGAACTGGGCACTGCAAGCCTAGAGCGTTATGAGACGAGCAACGGGATGAAAGCCGTGTGGATCCCCATACAAGAGGCCATTGCTCATAATGAGCATACCATAGCAACGAGTTCAAAAAAGGGGATGAGTATAGAGCGCGAGACGTTTTTACTCAAACACATTGCAAATACCTTATAAAAAAACACCTTATGAATGATACCATACTAGACTGGATACAACAGTGGTTTTTAAACAACTGTGACGGCACCTGGGAGCAAGGCGAAGCCATACAAATAAACACCACAGATAACCCCGGCTGGGAAGTAGAGATAGATGTGTCTAACACCTCACTGGCTACACTGGCTATCCCACAAATACTTAACGAGAAAAATAAGAACGACTGGTATAGTGTAAAGATTGGAGATAAAACCTTCAGCGCCTCTGGAGATGCACAAAAACTACAGTTTTTGCTTGGGCTCTTTAAAGAAACCATTGAAAAGATAGAGGGCATTGAGCCGTAAAGGAAAGTAGATGTAGTGGTGCCACCTACTACATTTACCCAGACCATAAAAACAGCTACAAGCTAACTCATAAATGCATCCATTGCTCTGCACACTTATAGACTTGTTTTTTGCTCCACATCATCTGGAGCTGTCTCAGTATACAGAAGATACAGAGAGCAAAGCATATGAGGGCTGTAGCTTTATAGTCGGTCAAAAAACCATCATCTACAGAAAAGCCAAACAGACGCCAAAAAAAGTAGGGCAGTTTGTGACTTTTTGGAAAAGAGAGGGCATAGCACCTATTGTACCTTTTCACATAGATGACCTTTTTGATTATTACATCATCTATGCAAGCAACGAGACCGAGAGGGGCGTATTTGTTTTTACAAAAGACCGCTTGCGAGATAAGGCGATAGTAAGCACAGCTCACAAAGAAGGCAAGCGCGGTTTTAGAGTCTACCCTCCCTGGGATGTACCTACGAGCAAGCAAGCCATTGCCACACAGAAGTGGCAAGTACCGCATTTTTACAAACTAGATAATGCTAGTGATCTTAACAAACTAACACACCTCTTCTAGCCACCATACACTAAATAAACGTTAAAAACTTGGCAATAACTAACCAAGTGGTTAGTTTTGTATCCTATTACAAGTATGGCAAGAAAAAAAGCATATAGAGAAGACCTGGTGATCGAGAAAGCGATGAACCTTTTTTGGCGTAACGGCTATGAGGGTACCTCTATGCAAATGCTTGAAAAGGAAATGGGGATTAATAAATTTTCTATTTACTCAAGCTTTGGCAGTAAAAACGGTGTTTTTTTAGAAAGCATTGCTTGTTATAAAAAGAAGCTGTACACGCTTGTAAATGAGCTCAAGGCAACACAAAAAGGCGTAGCAGGTATAAAAGAATACTTTTACAACTTTATAGCTTTTACCAGAGAGACCGAGTATGGTAAAGGGTGCCTAGTAACTAACACAGCAAATGAGATAGGCCCAGATGCAGACCAAGGTATTAAAGATGCACTAGCGAGTTTTACCGGTGAGATTAAAACCATATTTGCAAGCATCATTGCAAAAGATGGCACTAAGACGCCGCAAGAAATTGCAGCACAGGCAGATTACTTGCTTATTGCAATGTTTGGACTCTCATCTGCCACGAGGATGTTTACACAAGAGCAATTATCACATTATATAGAAAACATATTTAAAAACCAGTAACGGTTTTTTTTAACCTAAAACTAAACGATTGTTTAGATATAATTAACAATAACTAGAAAAAGAAAAATTATGACTACTTTAAAAATTCACGACATTGACTCTGCACCACAAGAAAGTAAGCCTTTACTTGAGGGATCTCTTAAAGCCTTTGGAATGGTACCAGGCCTACACGGCGTACTAGCTGAGTCACCTCAACTACTAGAAGCTTACCAGACACTTCACAAATTATTTGGTGAGTCTTCTTTTGATAATGATGAGCTTACCGTTGTATGGCAAACTATTAATGTAGAGCACGAGTGCCACTACTGTGTACCAGCACACACAGGGATTGCACATATGATGAAAGTAGACGCTGCCATCACAGATGCCCTACGCAACAAGACTACCTTACCGTCTGAGAAGCTTGAGGCACTACGTGACTTCACACTTACAGTAACTCGTAACCGTGGTAATGTAACTCAAGAAGATCTTGATACATTTTATGCTGCAGGATATGGTGAGAGACAAGTACTAGATATCATTTTGGGTCTTTCTCAAAAGGTGATAAGTAACTACACAAACCACATCGCAAATACGCCAGTAGATGAGCCTTTCCAAAAATTTGCTTGGAAAGCCGAGACCGTATAAATACCCGATCCCCCTCTTAATGATTATAAAGCCTTAGTCCCCTACTAAGGCTTTTTTATTTTTTGGGTATGAGTCCGCTTTCGCGAAAGCGTAAAAAAACCCACTCATTACAAGTGGGTTCTTTACAATTAAACTAATAAAACAAAAATCTTAATAGGCATCATCGTGCACAAATGCTACTGCCCTACCTGATGGGTCGTTCATATTTTTAAATGCTTCATCCCACTCTAGTGCGATAGGCGTACTACACGCCACACTAGGTACAGATGGTACACAAAGCGCTGCAGCATCACTTGGGAAGTGCTCTTCAAAAATACTGCGGTAATAAAACTCTTCTTTGTTTTGTGGTGTATGCGTTGGGAAACGGTGGTGTGCGTTTTCCATTTGGGTAGCACTTACTGCTTGATCTACCACATCCTTAAGTGTGTCTATCCAAGAGTAGCCTACACCGTCAGAAAATTGTTCTTTCTGTCTCCAGGCTACACTTTCTGGAAGGTATTTTTCAAACGCCTTACGTAAGATCCACTTTTCCATACTTCGGCGTTCTTTGGTGATCATTTTATCTACTGGGTTGAGGCGCATTGCCACATCCATAAATTCTTTGTCTAAAAAGGGAACACGTCCTTCTATACCCCAGGCTGCAAGTGACTTGTTTGCTCTCAAGCAATCATACATATGCAACTTGTCTAGTTTACGTACGGTCTCCTCGTGAAAATCTTTTGCCGTAGGCGCTTTGTGAAAGTATAAGTAGCCACCAAAAATCTCATCTGCACCCTCACCAGAGAGTACCATTTTTACTCCCATAGACTTGATTACTCTAGCCATAAGGTACATAGGGGTGCTGGCTCTTATCGTAGTGATATCATAAGTCTCTAGGTGATAGATTACATCTTTTATGGCATCTAGCCCTTCTTGTATTGTAAACTCTATAGGGTGATGTACAGTGCCTATATGATCTGCCACTACTTGAGCAGCCGCAAGGTCGGGGGACCCCTTGAGCCCTATACTAAAAGAGTGTAACTGTGGCCACCACGCTCCGGTTTTATCACCAGACTCTATACGCTTCTCAGAGTAGAGCTTTGCCACAGCACTAGTGATAGAGGAGTCTAGACCTCCAGAGAGTAATACCCCATAAGGTACATCACTCATAAGCTGGCGTTTTACAGAGGCCGCAAGTGCATCGTGTAACTCTTCTATACTAGACTCGTTATCTTTTACATTACCATACTCCATCCAGTCACGGGTGTACCAGCGAGTAAGCTCTCCCGTTGTGCTAGAATAATAGTGTCCCGGAGGAAATAATTCTATTTTTGAACAAACCCCTTCTAATGCTTTAAGCTCTGAGGCTACATAAAAAGTACCGTGTTGATCCCATCCCATATATAAAGGGATGATACCCATATGATCACGAGCAACGAAGTACTCATCTTTTTCTACATCATAGAGTGCAAACCCAAAAATACCGTTGAGCATATCACAAAAATCGTGACCGTGCTCTTTATAAAGCGCGAGTATAATCTCACAGTCTGATGCTGTTTGAAACTCATAGTCGCCCGTAAGTTGCTCACGCAGCTCTTTGTGATTGTATATCTCCCCATTTGCCGCAAGCACAAGGCTTTTATCTTTTGAAAACAAAGGCTGCTTTCCAGAAGCGGGATCTACTATAGAGAGACGCTCGTGAGTCATTATCGCATTCTCATTATTAAAAACTCCATTCCAATCCGGTCCTCTATGACGAATTTTTTTAGACATTTCTAATAATTGGGGGCGTAAATCTTCGGCTTTCTCCTTTAGATCAAAGGCGCATACAATTCCACACATAATACTTGTTTTATTTGTTATTGATAAGTCAAAGATGCACTTACACTTTCATTAATAAAACGTAAATGGCAATTATGATTACAAATTGTAACTATATACAGAGTAAGTATGTAAATGTATAGGTATACGCTTTCGCGAAAGCGTACTTTAAAAACATTTTGAAAGTTTTAATAAATATTGCCGACCTACGTCTTAACTTTACACTATAACCCAAGGCCTTATAGGGCTTTTAACACAAAAATTAATTAACTATGAAAAATGTACTAATGACTGCTATGGTTGCTCTTGCCTTTGTAGCAGCACCATCACTTAATGCTCAAGATTTTAATGTAGACAAGAGTCCTATGGACCAGGCTGCTTTCCCTACAAATTACAAGGAGGCAAATAAAGACATAAAAGTGACTTACAGCAGACCACAACTTAAAGGACGTGAGATCTCTAAACTTGCCCCAGAAGGTAAAGTGTGGAGACTAGGAGCAAATGAGGCTGTAGAGGTTACATTATATAAGGATATGAAACTAGGTACTACACCGGTAAAAGCTGGAACGTACACAATGTATGCAATGCCTAACGGTAAGGAGTGGACAGTAATTTTAAGCTCTGACCTTAACGTATGGGGATCTTATTTTTACAAACCAGAAAATGACGTAGCACGTATCACAGTACCAGTTACTATGGAAGATGAGTCTATAGAATATTTTGGTATGGAATTTACTCCAGAAGATAAAGGTGCACACTTACATATGGCGTGGGGTAATGCACGCGTAGAAGTACCTTTTTACAACTAAAAACAGGCTTTAGGCTTTAGGCTTTAGGCTTTAGGCTTTAGGCTTTAGGCTTTAGGCTTTAGGCTTTAGGCTTTAGGCTTTAGGCTTTAGGCTTTAGGCTTTAGGCTTTAGGCTTTAGGCTTTAGGCTTTAGGCTAACACATAAAAAAACTGGATTCTCAAAAATGAGAATCCAGTTTTTTTATGCAGTAACTTGAATACGTATTACCTCATTCTTCAAAGTTGCCATCGAGCCATCTAGCTACTCTAAGCTCCCATTGTAGTTCTTTCATATGATCTATAGAGTGGTTAGACTCTTTATCAAATAACTTTTGGGTAGCAATGCGCTCTTGCTCTACTTCTTGGTAAATGGCTTTAATTTCTTCTAGGCCATTTTCTGTAAAGTTATAGGCAGCAATGCGTGCCTGAAGTTTACGAGCATAGACCTCTGTAATATCAAAATGTGTTTGCTCGTGTGCGAGCAGGTGTTTTGTTTTTTCTTTATGTCTCACCCACGAGTATTCTGGATAAAAATGTGCCGTAACGGTAATGCTATTTTTATCTAAAAAACCTTGACCATTTGTCGCATACCCCTGACTCATACCCGTACTAGAACTAGCTGCCCAGCCATCTAGCGTACCCGGCGATCCTTTAAAATCTGACCACTGCAACGCACGTGTCTCGCTCCACGCAAATCGCTCTGGAGCATCTGCAGTAGCCATAAGTGCAACTGCACACAGTATGTAAAATAGGCGTAACAACGTAATCAGGTTTTTTGTTTTTTCTTACGAGCCGCAGGAAACAATACATTATTAAGTATAAGACGATACCCAGGTGAGTTAGGATGAAGCTCAAGCTCTGTTTTTGGGTCTCCTACGCGGTGACGGTAATCTTCTGGGTCGTGCCCTCCATAAAATGTAAAAAAGCCCTTACCTTTTATACCGTGTATGTAACGTGCCTCACCATTAGTAAGATTTTCGCCCATCACGAGCACATTAGATTTTATAACCTCTGAGTCATAACTCGTAGTTTGCCCCATAAATCCTTTTACTAGTGCCGTATGGTTCTGGCATAACATTGTAGGGATAGGATCCCACTTTGCACTATAATCTTTAAGCGTAAAATAATCTGTACTAAAAGGAATCTTGCGCTTGCGGGTCATATCTATAGATGAGAACTCATACATAGTAGGCGATCGCTCTAGCGTGAAATTCTTAAAAGCAAAGGTCTTTTTAAAATCAATCTTTGAGCTATAACTAGGATCACTAGGATCTCCGTCAAACATAGGCTCACAAATATCTACACCCTCTGCAGCGAGTGCAATATCAAAACTATCTGTCGCGCTACACATTGCAAACATAAAACCACCGCCCACTACGTAGTCACGTATTTTTAAAGCAACATCTCGCTTCTCTTCAGACACCTTGCTGTAACCTAGCTCGGCAGCAAGTGCTTCGGCGGCTTTCTTTTCTTCTATGTACCAAGGTGCTGCTCTGTAGGCTCCGTAAAATTTTCCAAACTGTCCTGTAAAATCCTCGTGATGCAAGTGCAACCAGTCATATAATATAAGTTGGTCGCTTAGTACCTCTTTATCATATATAGTCGTATAAGGAATCTCTGCATAGGTAAGTACCATCGTCACGGCATCATCCCACGGCACTTTACTATCTGGCGTATAAACGGCAATTTTTGGTGCTTTTTCTAATACGACAGCCTCCATATTTTGCGATGGGCTCGCAATCTCTGTAAGAATTTTTTCGGTCTGACTATCTGAGAGTACCTCATAAGAGACACCACGTATGGTGCACTCACGGCGTACCTCCTCTGTATCTGGTAATAAAAATGACCCACCACGGTAGTTGAGTAACCATTTTACCTTCTGGCTTTTATTAAGTGACCAGTAGGTAATCCCATAGGCTTTGAGGTGTTCCTTTTGTGTCTCTACATCCATAGGTATGAGGATGTATGACGCTTTCGCGAAAGCGAAATTCAATATCAAAAAGGAGAGTATAAAGAGTTTTTTCATCATCAATTTTATAACGTGAAATTTACGGATTTGTTATGACAAGCAGCGTGCCAAAAGACATCCTAAAAAAAGATGAACTCTAGATTGTGGATTGTTATAAAAACAAAAAGCCTCAATAGCAATACTATTGAGGCTTTTTCTGTAATTACATTATGTTCTAAAAAGGAACTCCATCATCCTCTTCTTCACTAGGTAGCCCAGGTGCTGGACCGCCAAAGGCGTCATCTGCACTAGGTAGTGCATTAGGATTAAAGGTATCATCATTTGCAGCGGCATTCATACTACTTGCAAACTCATACGGTGTTGTAAATTCATCTAGGTTATCAAATTTACCTAGGTGACCAATAAACTTAAGACGGATGTTATCTAGACCCCCGTTACGGTGTTTAGCCACGATAAACTCTCCTTGACCTTCAGTCGGGCTACGCTCTTCATCATCCCACTCCTCTATCTTATAATATTCTGGACGGTAAATAAATGATACAATATCTGCATCCTGCTCGATCGCTCCAGATTCACGAAGGTCAGACAGTAATGGTCGTTTACTACCACCACGCGTCTCTACCGCACGCGATAGCTGCGATAGTGCGATTACAGGCACACTAAGTTCTTTTGCAAGTGCCTTAAGGTTACGAGAAATCATAGAGATCTCCTGCTCACGGTTACCGCCTCCTTTATTTGCAGATCCTCCTGTCATAAGCTGGAGGTAATCAATCATTATTATTTTAATACCAAACTGTGATGCTAGACGTCTCGCCTTTGCACGTAAGTCAAAAATAGAAAGCGACGGTGTGTCATCTATAAATAGTGGTGCTTTCTCAAGGCTCTTTACCTTTACGTTAAGCTGTTCCCACTCGTGTTTTTCTAGTTTACCAGTACGCAACTTCTCAGACGAGAGTCCCGTCTCAGACGAGATCAAACGTGTGATGAGCTGCACAGAAGACATCTCCAGAGAGAAGAAGGCTACAGGCACATTCTGGTCTACCGCCATATTACGAGCCATCGTAAGGGTCATAGCCGTTTTACCCATACCTGGACGAGCCGCCACGATAATTAAATCTGATGGTTGCCATCCTGAGGTAAGCTCATCTACCTTATGAAAACCAGTAGGTATACCCGAGAGCCCCTCTTGATTTGCAATTTCTTCAATTTTCTTTTTAGCTTGTATTACGAGACTCTGCGCACTTTCTGAACTACGCTTTACGTTACCCTGCGTTACTTCATATAGCTTAGTCTCGGCAGTGTCTAGTAGGTCAAAAACATCTGTGGTCTCATCATATGCTTCTTCTATAATCTCATTTGAGATTTTAATAAGTGATCGCTGTATAAACTTCTGTAAAATGATACGTGCGTGGTACTCAATGTGTGCAGAAGAGGCTACTTTTTGAGTAAGTTGTATAAGGTAATAATCACCTCCAGCCGCTTCCAGCTTTGCCATTTTCTTGAGCTGCTCAGAAACGGTTAATAAGTCTACTGGCTGCCCTTCTTCAAAGAGTACGCGTATCGCCTCAAAGATGTGTTTATGCTGTTCTTTATAAAAAACCTCTGGTGATAAGATGTCTATTACCTCATCTACACCCTTCTTATCAATCATAAGCGCACCCAGCACAACCACCTCAAGATCAAGTGCTTGTGGCGGTATTTTACCTTTCTCAAGGCTAATTACCTGACCCTTAGAAGTATTATATGCTGGTTTTGGCTTGGTTTGTTCCATAGCTACGAATGTAAAAAAATAGTTGTGCGAGTTACGCTTTCGCGAAAGCGTAGTACTCACAGGTCATTAACAATGCAACTGTTAATAACTTGAAAATATTGTTAATAAGGGTAAAAAAATCCGCACTTACAAAGTGCGGATTATGGCATCAAGTGAAAAAGGTCTTGTTAGCCCTTGAAGACTCCCATTTGAGAATACTTTTCCATACGCTGATCTACTAATTCTGTTGGTGATAAGTTCTTAAATTCATCAAACGCTTTCAGAATTGAATCTTTTACTGTAAGGAAAGTCTCAGGACGATTTGCGTGAGCACCACCTAGTGGTTCTTTTACGATCTCGTCTATGATTTTTTGCTTTTTCATATCTTTTGCAGTAAGCTTAAGCGCCTCTGCAGCTTGCTCTTTAAACTCCCAACTTCTCCATAATATAGAAGAACAAGACTCTGGTGAAATTACAGAGTACCAAGTGTTTTCTAGCATTAATACTTTATCTCCTACACCTATACCTAAGGCTCCACCACTGGCTCCCTCACCTATAATCACTACAATGATAGGCACTTTAAGGCGTGTCATCTCTAAGATGTTACGAGCAATTGCTTCTCCTTGACCACGCTCTTCGGCTTCAAGACCTGGGTATGCTCCTGGTGTGTCTATAATAGATACTACAGGTACTCCAAATTTTTCGGCGCTTTTCATAAGGCGTAGTGCCTTGCGGTATCCTTCTGGGTTTGCCATACCAAAGTTACGGTACTGGCGTGTTTTTGTATTGTAACCTTTTTGCTGCCCTATAAACATAAACGACTGGTCGTCTATTTTACCTAAGCCACCTATCATCGCCTTGTCATCTTTTACATTACGATCTCCGTGTAGCTCTAAGAAAGTATCTCCACAGATGGCGTTTATGTAATCTAATGTATAAGGACGGTTAGGGTGTCTAGACAGCTGGACACGTTGCCAGGCTGTAAGATTTTTATAAATATCTTTTTTGGTAGCAGCTAGTTTTTTCTCTATTTGCTTGCAAGTCTGGGTAACATCAACATCGCTTTCTTGCCCTATTAAGGCACATTTCTCCAGTTGTTCTTCAAGCTCTTTAATGGGTAATTCGAAATCTAAATATTCCATCTTCAGGGTTTTATGGTGTCTTACGACACTATCTTTTCGGTTAGGATTAGTCTACAAATATAATGGTTTTCTTAACAGACTCAAGCCTCTTTAACAGCCTTGAATTTTTTAGTGTTTTTTAAGATGCCATTTGCGATTACCACAGCAAGTATAACTAAGGCTCCGTAGTAAAACTCTGTACTCATTTGCTCTGCATCGCCTAGCACCATAAACGCTAGCAATATCCCATAAACAGGTTCTAAATTTATAGTAAGCATTATAGTGTATGGACTCAAATGTTTCATCACAGCTACAGCAGCTATAAAGGCATAAGCCGTACATACAGAGGCTAGTATGCCTATGTACACCCAGTCCATCGTAGGGAGATTAAAAAACTCCATAGAAAAAAATGTAGCTGGCTGTGCTATGACAAAATATAAAGTGATGCAAGCTGTACCTATAAGTAACTCATAAAATGAGATCTTAGTAGGGTTATGATTTGCAATAAACTTCCCATTTATCAAGGTAAATACGGCAGATAAAAAAGCAGAAAGTAAGGCTAGTAATATCCCTGTACGATATGCCGTCTCTACCTCAAAAATCATATATAAAGCAGCTATTACAATTCCTCCAAAGAGAAGCTCATACCAGATTAATTTTCGTTTATAAAAAATAGGTTCAAGCAAGGCTGTAAAGAAGGCCCCAGTACTCATCATAGCCAGTGTTATAGAAACATTAGATGCCTTTATCGCTCCAAAAAAGGTAAGCCAATGTATGGCAATAACCAGACCCGCAATAGAGAAACCCAGTAACGCTTTTCGCGAAAGCGCAAGAGAGATACCACGTACTTTTATATAGATAAATATAAATAAACTGGCGAGCCCCATTCTAAACCATACAAGTGGCACTGCATCTATAGTGATAAGCGCGCCAAGCACGGCCGTAAAGCCCCAGATAAAAACTATAAGATGAAAATGTAAATAGGCTTTGAGTCTATCGTTTTGCATTTTGGAGGAGGTATGCTGCAAGTATTGCAAATAGAATATTAGGCGTCCAGACTGCTACCAGTGGCGGGAAGTCTGACTGCTCTGCTAGAGTACCGAAAACTTTATCAAAAAATATAAATACAAAGGCTAACACAATACCAAATGCGAGGTTAATACCCATACCTCCACGACGCTTCATTGCACTTACGGCTACTGCTATAATTGTGAGTATGTATGCGGCTACAGGTAGACTGTAACGTTTTTGTAACGTTACCTCATAACGGCTTATGTATGAAGACCCTCTTGCCTTCTCTTTTGCTATAAATTCTCTAAGCTCTGGTGTGTTAAGTGTTTCTGCTATATACTCTACAGGGGTTAGGTCATCTATGTCAAACGCAAAAGTGGTGTCTATTTTCGCTTGTTTTATAAGCACATCTCCATCTTCTCCTATAATGCGTTTTTTAAAACCATAGAGTGTATAGGTTGTATCTTCTTCATTAAATCTTATTTGAGTAGCACTCATCTTATAGGTCATTTTATTACCTTCAAAATGCTCCCAAGTAAAATTACGACCACGTTTTGTGCGCGGGTTAAAGCTACTCGCGTAGATATAATCACCAGCGTTTATCTGTCTATATACATCTCTTGTATTTTTATCCTTCTTATTTTTTTTGAGATACTCAAAGATAAACTCGTTATAACCCTTGTTTGCTCTTGGAGCTAGATACGTACCCATTATAAAGGCTCCAGCACAAACTACTGTGGCACCTATAAGATAAGGACGCAAAAAGCGTGTAAAAGACACCCCACTACTCAAAAAGGCTATCACCTCAGTATTGTTTGCAAGCTTAGAGGTAAACCATATTACCGAGAGAAATAAGAATAAAGGAAATAACAGATTTGCAAAGTAGATTGTAAAATTAAGGTAGTACAAGGCTACTTCTCCAAAGGGTACCTCGTTTGCCAGAATTTTATCAATCTTTTCGGCAAGGTTTACGATAATCCCTATAGGTATAAATAGCACAAGCATCGTGACAAATGTCCCGATGTAGCGCTTTATGATATACCAATCTAATATTTTCAATTATAAACGATTATCCATTTGTTTAACCATTTTCTCTTTCCAAGTTGAGAAATCTCCAGCCAAAATATGTTTTCTTGCCTCACGTACGAGCCACATATAAAATCCTAGATTATGTATAGTAGCAATTTGCATACCTAATAACTCGTGACACTTAAACAAGTGACGTAAGTAAGCCTTACTATACTCTGTATCTACCCAAGTAATACCCATCTCATCTATAGGAGAAAAATCATCTTCCCACTTGAGATTTTTAATATTAATACTACCGTGAGCTGTAAATAACATACCATTACGTGCATTACGAGTAGGCATCACACAGTCAAACATATCTACACCTAACGCAATATTCTCCAAAATATTTATAGGTGTACCTACACCCATAAGATATCTAGGTTTTTCTTCAGGTAAGATAGCTGTTACAACCTCTGTCATACCATACATCTCCTCTGCCGGTTCTCCTACAGAAAGACCTCCTATGGCATTTCCAAAGGCACCAGCATTTGCAATATACTCTGCAGACTGTGCTCTTAAATCTTTATACGTACTTCCTTGTACTATAGGGAAGAGTGCTTGCTCGTGACCATATAACGCAGGAATTTTATTAAAATGATTAATACAACGATCTAGCCATCTATGTGTCATATGCATAGAGCGTTTTGCATACCTATAATCACAAGGATACGGTGTACACTCATCAAAAGCCATCATAATATCTGCCCCTATCTGGCGCTGTATTTCCATCACATTTTCTGGAGTAAAAAGGTGCATAGACCCATCTACGTGTGACTTAAAACGTACTCCTTCTTCCTTAATCTTACGTCTATTAGAAAGCGAGTATACTTGATAACCTCCACTATCTGTAAGGATAGGGCGATCCCAGTTCATAAATTTATGTAATCCTCCTGCGCGCTGTAAGATATCCATTTTAGGACGTAGGTATAGGTGATACGTATTACCCAAAATAATGTCTGGATTTATATCTTCTCTCAACTCGCGCTGGTGCACCCCTTTTACCGAAGCAACGGTACCAACAGGCATAAAAATAGGTGTCTCAATAACACCGTGATCTGTAGTAAGTTTTCCTGCTCTCGCTTTTGAAGCAGGATCTGTAGTAAGTAAGTCAAATTGCATAAGGGGCAAAGATAGTTTTAAACGAGTAAATACACGCACTTGAGCAATAGTTAAAATAGCAAGTTGCCCCAGCGACTAAAACAGAGTAATCACGTACCAAATACTAAAACCTACTAAGGCTATAATACTCACGATACTTAGCACCCGCATACCTAGAGATAATCTATGGGATTCAGGAATCTCTTTATCCATAAAAGAAAGGTAATTACAAATTGCATAAAACGGAGCTGTGAGAAATGAAAGTATCGTAGCCAGCTTTACCAGCACCCCCATCTCACTTATTAAGAAAAACAATATTCCGCAGGTCCCGAGTATAAGAACTAGAAGCCAGAATAGATACCCCTTCTTTTTAAAACCTATACCTAGCAGGGCTGTTGTTGCCTCAAGTGCTCTAGGCGACGCATCTAGTGTGGTAAGTGTGGTGCTAAACATAGTTGTAAAAGCAGCTACACCTATAAGCACCGTTGCCCAGTCACCTAGACTTGCCGTGTACATATTAATAAGCTGGCCTGCAAAAACCCCACCTTTTGATGAAAATGTCTCGCCGCTACCATACATTACAAGTGCTCCCAGTGTCATAAAACAAACACCCAGTACTACAGCACCTGCATACCCCACATTAAAATCAAAAATAGAATTACGCACGGCCTCCTCTCCTCTATCTCCTTTTTCTAATGTCCATAAAGAATGCCATATTGAGATGTCCAGCGGTGCCGGCATCCACCCCATAAAGGCGATTAAAAAAGCGATTGCCGCACCTTCGGTGGGAAGTAGTTGAATTAAATTTGTCGTAGCGCCTGTACCTTGTGTTATTACGCTTTCGCGAAAAGCAAAAAAAACAGCAAACAGTGTACTTATAGTGAGTGTGATGATGATAATTTTCATCAACTTATCTAATATCCGATATTTTCCTATTGCTAATATAGCAGCACATAACAACGTTATTGCCACACTCCATATAGCTATATCACTAGATATACCAAATAGCTGAACAGCAATACCTGCCGTGACAATAGTCACAGCTGTTTGTATAGTAAACATTGTTCCTAAGGTCAAAAAGAAATACACCCAGAGCACGGGTTTTCCTAGTTTTTTATACCCCACAAGTAAACTATTACCTGTAACAGAAGCATAACGAGGCCCAAACTGAAAAAATGGATATTTTATAATATTAACGAGTATGAGCGCCCATAAAAGACCAAAACCAAAGTCTGCTCCTGCTCTCGTACTTTGTACCAAGTGAGACACACCTATGGCGGCACCGGCAAAGAGTAAACCCGGGCCCAGCTTTTTAAAAGGCACCGCTTTCAATGATCTGCCTTTTTAATTATATCTGCTAGCAATCTCCTTGCACGTAGTAATTTTACTTTTACATTACTCATAGGTTCATCCAGATGCTCTGCCATTTCCTTATAACTCATCTCTTGAAAGTAGCGTAAATTAATCATCTCTTGATAGTGAGGCTTAAGCATCTTTACAAAACCTAAAAGTTGCGCTAGGTTTTGCTCCTTGATGAGCACATCTTCTGGTGAAGGATTAAGGTCTGCAACCTTATAAACACGCTCTTGATCACCATCATAGATTTTAGAACGTATAGAAGACTCCTTCTTTCTTATGATATCTATATGGATGTTTTTTGAGATGGTAATTAGCCAGGTTGCAAATTTGTACTCCTCTTTAAAAGTATCAATTTTTGCAAAGGCTCTAGAAAATGTCTGTATGGTTATATCCTCTGCATCATAAGCATTTTTAGTACGCTTGAGCTGAAAACCATATACCTCACTCCAAAAGGAGTTGAGCAAGAAATTATAAGCACTTTGCTCTCCAGCTTTTGCTCTCGTAATTTCAAGTTGAATTTTTTCTGGAGTTACTTCCACTTAGTGGGCTTTGAGATAAGGTTACTTATAAAGATACTCAATTGCACGCACACAAGTACTATCTCAAAAATAGGATAAAAATAAGCCACGTCTTTCTCTCTAAGCTTTCCAGCACTAAAACCTACAGCAAGCCAAGCTATAAAATAACGCACTCCCACTACAGCAAGCGCCCACTCCCACCTGTACATTAGGGCAAGTACTACTATAGCAACAATAAAAAACAACAACTGACTCACATAGAAAAGACTCAATAAAAATTTCTCTATAAACCTGTAATGACTAGCCGTAGTTATGTGTCTACGCTTTTGAGTAATCCAGGCACCAAAAGAGGTTTTAGGCGTACTTATCGTAAAAGACTCTGGGTGATATTGTAGGGCTGTGTTCTTTCTAGTACTTGCTTGATTTACAAATAAGTCATCATCGCCACTTTTGATTTTCATATGGTTTATGAACCCTTTTTGCTCATAAAACATAGCTGCAGTATAAGCAAGATTACGGCCTACACCCATATAAGGTCTACCAGCCTTTGCGTAGGTAAAATACTGTATGGCAGTCATTAGAGTTTCAAAACGAATGAGTTTATTTATAAATGAACCCTTTATTTTTTGATATGCTCCGTACCCTAGTACGATCTCTTTTTTAGCAACAAAAGAGCCTGCCATATGCCTAAGCCACTGTGGAGAGGCAGGCACACAGTCTGCATCTGTAAAAACCATATGTGCGTGTGTAGCTCTTTTTATACCTAAGGTAAGTGCATATTTTTTATTACCCCAGAAGGCTTCGTTATTTACCACATTTACTTGATGTACATTTTTATGAGCGAGAGCATAGGCTTCCATCACCTCTTCTGTATCATCACTTGAAGCGTCGTTTATGAGAATAATTTCAAATTCTGGATAGTCTTGCTCTAGAATGACCGAGACATTCTTTTGTAAATTTTGCGATTCATTTTTTGCGCAAATAATAACAGAAACTGGTGGTAATGAGGTATTAGGTTTTTGGGACGCTTTCGCGAAAGCGAACAACCAGTAGAAAACATAAAAAGCCACGTTTACAAACGTGACTCCTATTAAAGTATAAAATAGTGCGGGATAAAATTGTTCCAATAGCTGTTATGCTTACTTATCTCCAGAACAATCACCCATTTCTTCGGGCATTTTACCACACATACCACAAGCTTCTCCACTCTTATTAAGAAATGGACTCTGGCTGGCACAAGTACCGGCAAACTTACCGTCTTTTTTTGCCCAAATTTTTATCGCAATTCCTGCTACCGATAGTGCTAGAAGGACTAATGTTATCAAGAGTAATTCCATACAATTATTTTGTACAAAGATACAGAAATCAAGTAGGACGTAAAAGTTTTTTACGGGATAGGTATCTGCTGTTCTTGATCAAACTTAATGGTAGCAACCTCATTTGCCTTAGTTGCTTCTTTACTACCTCCCTTAGGCTCTATAGTGACATTTATGCTTGCCATACGCTCCTCATAAGGGATCTCTACGAGGTTATCTTTTGTGACTTTTAATATATCTAGAGGTACAAGTTTACCATCTACAGAGGCCCACATCTGGTACACTTGCTCATCTGGAAGCTCTGGTAGTGTATTTACGTGTACATAAGATCTTTTTTCTAGCTCATTAATATAAGCTACAGCCTCTAGTCTATTTGCTCTATTATTACCTTTAAGAATATATTTTTGAGTAGCTGTGTTATTAAGTATCATAAACTGCTCCTCTACAGATTGCAACATCTGCCTGTTTGAAACAATGTCATCATTAAGATTTTCTAGCAAGTTTGACGTAAACTTTCTGTCTTCTAGAAGTTCTTGATTTTGATTATAAATCATCATTGCCACAAGTCCAAAAAGAGTTGCTATGGTACAAGCTGCAATAGCTAGTAGTGGCAACGCTCTTTTAGGCTTAGCCTTTGTTTGTTTTAAAATCTTTGCTCGTAAATCACCAGGCACATCTACAGCATAAGATGCTGCATAGTTTTCTAAGTTTTCTTGTAGCTCATTATAAGTATTTTTTACCTCAGGAAACTTTGCTACAAAGTACTCAACCTCTTGAGACTCCATAGGTGATGTAGCTCCCATAAGGTAACGCTCCAACAAATCGCTTTCTAAAAATTGTGACACTCTATCACTCATAACACACTTATCATCAAAAATAAAACTCCAAATAATTTACGCAGTTCCCTCAAGCCTATTTTTAATCTTGACTTTACGGTTCCCAGCGGGATGTTTAACTCATCACTTGCTTCTTGCTGGGTCATACCCTGAAAAAACAACGCATCTATCACCACACGATACTTATCTTCTAGCCCATCTGTATGCTCTTGCAAATCCATATGTTCTATAGCCAGTGATGTAGACTGTAAATGATATACGTTAGAATCGTCTGTTTGGACTTCTTTATTCATTTTTCTTTTACGACTGCGCACTTTGTCTATAGCCGTATTCTGGACCACCCTAAAAAGCCACGTAAATAGACGCGCTTTGTCTGCATCATACTTATGTGCGTTTTTCCAGATTTTTACAAAAGATTCTTGAAGTACATCTTGTGCAAGCTCCTCATCGTGTGTTACTTTTATAGCTACACCATAGAGCGCAGGCGCATAATGGTCATATAACAACCCTATGGCTCGCTCATCTCCAGTTTTAAGAAGATCTACAATATGTTTTTCAACAAATGTCTTCAAATAATGTAGTTTTTATGAATTAACGAAATTTTGGGAATACACTTTCATCCAATGGTCAAAGTTAGTACGTACATCTAACATAGAAAAAGATTCTATCATAAACTCAACAAGTCCCACTTTATTATGCAGTTCTTAAAAAATATTACGCTCTTTATAATCATCTCATTATCAATAAGTAGCTACGCACAATCTGATATTGTAGACATTATCGTAACCTCATCAGACCACACAACACTCGTTACCACCATAAAAGCTGCAGGGCTTGTATCAAAACTTAAAGAAGATGGACCATACACCATATTTGCCCCTACCAATGAAGCGTTTGATAAACTACCTCCCAAACAATTAGCAACCCTTCTCAACCCAGAAAATAAAGCAACGCTCGCATCTATTCTGTTATATCACGTAATAGCCGGATCACTAACCGAGACAGAAATAATAAATAAAATAAATGTAGAAAATGGCAGTTTTACATTACAGACAGTAAATGGCCAGCAGCTCGTGGCTACCTTAAAGGATAATAAAATAGCAATTACAGATACAGCGGGTCACACTTCGCTTCTCACTAAGACCGATATCAATGGGAAAAATGGCATCATACACGTGGTAGATAAAGTGCTAACACCTAGCAACTAAAGTTTAGTTTAGTTGGAGGCCTCACGCGAGTGGGGCTTTTTTTACGCTTTCGCGAAAGCGTAATCATATCACATTCACCTCTGGAACAATCTTTATCCCAAACTTCTCCTCTACTGCCGCTTGTACTTTCATTGCAACTGCCCACACTTCTTGACCTGTAGCATTGCCGTGATTTACGAGTACTAGAGCTTGCCTATCGTGTATACCAGCATCGCCAAAGCGTTTCCCCTTAAAGCCTGCTTGCTCGATAAGCCACCCAGCGGGCACCTTAATTTGCTCATTGCCTATGGGATAAAAAGGGATTTCTGTATGCACTTTTCTAAGTTGAGTAAACTGCGCTTGGGAGATCACTGGATTCTTAAAGAAGGAACCGCTGTTGCCTATTTTATTAGGATCTGGAAGCTTAGACTGCCTGATAGCTATTACAGCATCTGACACGTCTTTTAATGTAGGTGCTGTGATTTCTTTCGCTTTAAGCGTGTCAAAAATAGCACCGTAGTCAGTATTTATATTATGATTGCTCTTTGTGAGTTTAAAGGTGACAGAGGTAATGACGTAGGCATCCTTAAGCTCATTTTTAAATACCGAATCACGATAGCCAAAAGCACAATCTTCTAGCGAAAACACCCTCACTTCTTGTGTGTCTCTATGCACAGCCTCGCACTCATAAAAAGTATCTTTAAGCTCTACACCGTAGGCACCTATATTTTGCACTGGTGATGTACCTACATTACCAGGGATAAGCGATAGGTTTTCTACACCTCCCAGATTATGTGCTACACAATAGAGTACAAACTCGTGCCAGTTTTCGCCACCAGCAACTTTGAGTAGTACTTCATTTTTTGAAAACGAATCATCAATAAGTGATATACCTTTAATATCGAGATGTATCACAAGTCTATTTACATCTTGTGTGAGTAACATATTACTCCCTCCGCCTATAACAAAAGGATCAGGATATCTAGCATCTCCCAGCAACTCTTGCAATTGCTCTACAGAAGAAACGCTCGCAAAAAAGCGAGCGTTTACATCTATACCGAAGGTATTGTATGCCTTAAGCGATACGTTTTCTTGTACTGTCATTAATCTTGGTATTGTTCTAAAGCAGCTTTAAGAATAGTAACTGCTTCTTTAAGATGGTTTTCTTCTAGCACATAGGCAATTCTCACTTGATTAAGACCTACATTATCACTGCTGTAAAAACCTGCTGCTGGTGCAACCATAATGGTTTTTCCATCTAGATCATAAGACTCTAGTAACCACTGTGCAAAGGCATCTGCATTTTTTATAGGCAACTCTGCAATACAGTAAAAGGCACCTTTAGGTTTTGCCACTTTTACTCCAGGTATTGCTTCTAGTCCTGCTACCAGTGTATTTCTTCTTGATACATACTCTTCTATTACATCGTCAAAGTATGATTGAGGTGTGTCTAATGCCGCCTCAGATGCGATTTGTGCAAATGTAGGAGGACTTAAACGTGCTTGTGCAAACTTCATCGCTGTGCTCATAAGTTCTTTATTGCGACTTACGATACATCCTATACGAGCGCCACACATCGAGAAACGTTTTGACACAGAGTCTATCATAATAGTATGAGCATCTATATCACGCTGCTTCATCACTGAGTGATGCTTATGACCGTCGTAAGCAAACTCACGATATACCTCATCTGCAATGAGGAATAGGTCGTGCTTCTTTACAAGCTCTGCAAGCTGGCGTATCTCATCTTCTGAGTATAAATATCCAGTAGGGTTACCCGGGTTACAGATAACGATAGCCTTTGTTTTATCTGAGATTAACTTCTCAAAATCTGATATAGGAGGCAAAGCAAATCCCTCTTCTAGTGTAGATATTACAGGTACAACCTTAACACCACTCGCCGTTGCAAAACCGTTGTAGTTTGCATAAAAAGGCTCTGGTATTATAATCTCATCTCCTGGGTCTGTAACAGATCCCATTGCAAATAATAAGGCTTCAGATCCTCCGGTAGATATGATAATATCTTCAGACGAGACATCTATACCGTGGTTGCTATAATAGCTAGCTAGCTTATCTCTATAAGACTGAAATCCTGCACTGTGACTATATGCTAAAACTTCAAGATCATTATTCTTTACAGCATCTAGCGCTACTTGTGGCGTCTTGATATCTGGCTGACCGATGTTAAGTTGGTGAATTTTTATTCCTCTAGCCTTTGCTCCTTCTGCAAAAGGTACGAGTTTACGTATAGGCGATTGAGGCATTGCGAGCCCCTTCTTTGATATTGCTGGCATTGAATATTTTTTTATACAAAAATGAGGAAATTATTGTGGTTTTTAAAACTAGAAGGAGGGTATTTTGCTTTCGCGAAAGCGCATAAAAAAAGACCGCTATAAAACGGTCTTTAGTTGCTTTGTTTAAAGTAATGTTACTCTCCAGCCTCTGGCTTTACTGTTCCTTTAATCTTAAGACTTTGCGGAACCTCAGATGCATTAGAATAAACTGTTATCGTTTTTCTAATAGGTCCAGGGCGCTTAGTATCATACTTTACTTCTATCTCACCTTTTTCTCCTGGCTGGATAGGGTTTTCTGGTTTTTTAGGTATTGTACAACCGCAAGTAGAGTATACTCTTGCTACGATAAGTACATCATCTCCTGTATTTGTAAATGTAAACTTACGTACACCATCTGCACCATAATCTACCTCACCATAATCTACAACTTCTGAATCAAAAGTGATTTCAGCTCTTTTCTCTTGTGCTTGAACGCTTACTACTAGAAGCATAGCGACAAATAAAAATAGTACCTTTTTCATAATTTTAAATATTTGAGGGAATTCAAATGTAGTCACAAAATACCTGCCTGCCAAAAAATGATATTAACATTAACACGTGACGATAACGTACATATGTACCAAAAATAGCACGTAGACTATATATTAATCCTACTGTTATCCCTACTTTTGCCATCTATAAGACAATAATCAGACCAAACTATGAGCATAGCGTCAAAATATGATTCTACACAGGTAGAAGATAAGTGGTACAGCTACTGGATGGAGCATAATTATTTCCATTCTACACCAGATGATAGAGAACCATACACCATTGTAATCCCACCTCCTAACGTGACAGGTGTCTTACATATGGGACATATGCTTAACAACACGATACAAGACGTATTAATACGTCGTGCAAGATTACTAGGTAAAAATGCGTGCTGGGTACCTGGTACAGACCACGCATCTATTGCTACAGAGGCAAAGGTAGTTGCAAGACTTAAAGAGCAAGGCATCAAAAAATCTGACCTTACTCGTGAGGAATTTCTCGCCCACGCCTGGGAATGGAAAGAAGAATATGGCGGCGTTATACTTGACCAACTTAAAAAACTAGGAGCCTCTTGCGACTGGGAGCGCACAGCTTTTACTATGGACCCAGCAATGTCTGAGTCTGTTATAAAAACATTTGTAGATCTTTATAATAAAGGATTGATATATCGCGGTTACCGTATGGTAAACTGGGATCCAGAAGCAAAAACCACGCTTTCTGACGAGGAGGTAATACACGAAGAGCGACAAGGCTTACTCTATTACATAAATTATAAACTAGAAGGATCTGAGGAGTTATTAACAATAGCAACTACAAGACCAGAGACTATTTTTGGCGATACAGCGATTTGTATTAACCCAAATGACGAGCGCTTCACACATCTTAAAGGGAAGAAAGCCATTGTACCTATAAGTGGTCGCGTGATTCCTATTATAGAAGACGAGTATGTAGATCTTGAGTTTGGTACAGGTTGCCTTAAGGTAACACCAGCACACGATGAGAATGACAAGATGCTTGGTGACAAGCATAAGCTAGAAGTAACAGACATCTTTAATGATGACGCTTCTCTTAACAGTTTTGGGCTTCACTATGAAGGTCAAGATCGTTTTGTAGTGCGCAAGGCTATAAAAAAAGAACTTGAAGAACTAGGTGCTCTGGTAAAGACAGAAAACCACATTAATAAAGTAGGAACATCTGAGCGTACAAAGGCAGTAATAGAGCCTAGACTATCAGACCAGTGGTTCCTTAAAATGGAAGAGCTTGTAAAGCCTGCCATAAAAGCCGTACTAGAAACTGGGGATGTAAAGTTATTTCCTAAGAAGTTTGAAAATACCTACCGTCACTGGATGGAGAACATACGTGACTGGAACATCTCTCGCCAGCTATGGTGGGGACAGCAAATTCCTGCTTACTTCTATGGAGAAGGAAAGGAAGATTTTGTAGTTGCCGAATCTATTGAGGATGCTGTTACGCTTTCGCGAAAGCGTACCGGAAACGATTCCCTCACTGCCGAAGATTTACGCCAAGACGAAGATGCTATGGACACTTGGTTCAGCTCTTGGTTATGGCCTATGAGTGTTTTTGACGGAGTACGTAATCCAGATAACGAGGAGTTTAACTACTACTACCCTACTAATGATCTTGTGACGGGACCAGATATTTTATTCTTCTGGGTAGCGCGTATGATCATAGCGGGATATGAGTACACAGATAAAAGACCTTTCCAAAATGTTTACCTCACAGGTTTAGTACGTGACAAGCAGCGTCGCAAGATGTCTAAGTCACTAGGTAACTCACCAGATGCACTAGAACTCATTAAAGAATATGGAGCAGATGGTGTGCGCGTAGGACTATTATTAAGTAGTGCTGCCGGTAACGACCTTATGTTTGACGAAGATCTTCTTAAACAAGGAAAAGGATTTATCAAGAAAAACTTGAGCGCTTTTAGCCTCATACAGGGATGGGAGATAGACGAGACTATACCACAACCAGCACATAGCGCGCAAGGTATTGAGTGGTATACAAACCGTTTTAACCAAACACTTCTAGAGATAGAAGATCACTTCTCAAAGTACCGTATCTCAGACGCACTTATGGCGAGTTATAAAGTGGTATGGAACGACTTCTGCGGGTGGTTACTAGAAATTATAAAACCAGCATACCAGCAACCTATAGATCGTAAGACCTATGACGCGGTAATTGCAGCTTTTGAAAATAACCTACGCATACTTCACCCATTTATTCCATTTGCATCTGAAGAGATCTGGCAGACTATCGCTACGCGTACTCCAGAAGAGGCTTTGATTATCAATAAATGGCCAGAAGGTGGTGCGGTAAATGAAAAAATCATTGCAGATTTTGACTACGCCTCACAAGTGATTTCAGGTATACGAACTATTAGAAAAAGTAAAAACATCGCTTTTAAAGACGCTATAGAAGTACACGTTCTAAGCAATGAAGAAGTTTCTAGTGATTACAATAGTATCATCTCAAAACTAGGTAATGTGAGTGAGATCGCTTTCGCGAAAGCGCCACTAGACGGAGCACTATCTTTTAGAGTAAAATCTAATGAGTACTTCATACCTCTTGCGGGAGCTATTGACGTAGAAGCCGAAGTTGCAAAAATTGAGGAAGAACTTAAATACACAAAAGGATTCTTAATGTCGGTTTCAAAAAAGCTATCTAATGAGCGTTTTGTAAGCAACGCACCAGAGAAGGTGGTCGCTATCGAAAAACAAAAGATGGCAGATGCCGAAGCAAAAATAGAAGCGCTAGAAAAGCGACTGGCTAGTTTGTCTTAATAGACTTACATATATCACATAAAAAAGGCGTCTAAAATTATTTAGACGCCTTTTTATTTATGTTATTTTTCTTGTTAAAGGTACTTCTTTGCAGCTTCTACATAAGCCTCCATTGCTTCATCTTCCGTCATACCTTTTACCTGAAGTAGCGCGTTGATTTTAAAAGCACTCACAAGCTCGTGTTCACCTTCATTATGACTAAAGGTGTTCTTTTGCGTAGCTTGTTTGTATAGCGCATAAAACTGCAGCAATACATCTGGCGGAAATTCTTGAGAAGAATTACTCACCCTACGGAAGGCATCTTCAAACTCTTTATGAAGTACCTTCTTATCCATTATATTGATGCTATTACCGATTGCGCTCCTTTTACTACTTGATTAAGCTCTACGTCTAATTTTGTCCCAATAGGTAAATATAGATCTACACGAGAGCCAAAACGTATAAACCCACTATCTTCACCTTGCTGTACCATTTGCCCTTCTTCTGCATAATTAATGATACGCTTTGCTAGCGCACCAGCAATCTGACGATAAAGAACATCACCAAACTTTTCTGTACTTACCACTACGGTTGTACGCTCATTTTCTGTACTAGATTTAGGGTGCCAGGCTACAAGATATTTTCCTGGGTGGTATTTACTATATGCAATCTTTCCTCCAGATGGGTATCGTGTTACGTGCACATTAAGCGGCGACATAAACACAGAGACTTGAAGACGTTTATCCTTAAAGTATTCTGCTTCATACACCTCTTCTATTACAACCACCTTACCATCTACTGGTGATGTGATTACATTAGAATCTAAAGGCGCTGTACGATCTGGATTTCTAAAAAACTGAAGTATAAGATATAACAATACTCCTAGCACTAAAGCTACTACATAAAATAACCAGTTCTTCTCAAGAAACTTATTTGCAAGCAAGATAAGGCCTGTAAAAATCACTAATGCTATTACAATAATCTTATATCCTTCTTTATGGAACATAGTCAAGTACAATTAAAAATAAGTATAAAAATGGTGCTGCAAATATGATACTATCTAACCTATCATATAATCCTCCGTGGCCAGGCATAATACGACCACTATCCTTCACTCCAGCCTGGCGCTTAAGCTGTGATTGTATCAAATCTCCTAAGGTTCCAAAAACCGAAGTCACTAGAGCAATAGTAATCCACAACTTTAAACTTAGTAAGTCTGTAAAATAATAAAATAACAAACTCGCTAAGCAGCAAAACACAAGACCACCTACAAATCCTTCTATAGTCTTTTTAGGTGATATGCGCTCTAAGAGTTTGTGCTTACCAATACTCTTACCCACAATAAATGCAAAGGTATCGTTTATCCAGATTAAAGCAAAAACGCTTGCCACAAGAAGTGACGTATACTCTCCTCTATACGACGGTAATAATATGGTAAAAACCACACCACCCACGATATAAAATACAGTGTAAGCATACTTCTGAGAAACCGTAATATAACGCTCTGATGGGCGTATAAGGTTTTTAATGAGGTATAAGTTAACTGTGATAGTAAGTGCTAAAAATATAAGTGTTGCGAGCCTATCTAGTTTGAAATAACAAAAGACAGCTACACAAGCAAAAAGAAAAACATATGGCAACAATGACTTAATGCCTACAAGTTTTAAAAACTCAAATAGCACCACTATACCCAAACCTAAAAATACTAGGAGATAGGTGGTTTCTAATGAAAAAATAGCTAACAGTAACAGGGTGACATAAAGTAGCCCTGAGAGTGCTCGGATTAAAACTTCTCGCATACTAAAGATCTTCTAGCAAGAGTAGATATACATTTTTTGTACTACTACCATAGGTCATAAAATTCTTATCATTTCCTTTACTCTGAAAGTTTTTGATAGTAGTGATATTAGTAGGTATACCTCCTGCATTTCTGTTTTTTATGAGGCGTAATCCTTCACCTATAGTATTTACAATCTGGCTAGTTGTTCCAAAGACGATTACATCTTTTGGCAAATCGTGTAGTTTAAGTTCTTTAAGTTGTTTTGAACAAACTAATAAAGAACCATCATTTGCCACTAAACTCTCGCAAGTGGTCAAGAAGAATGAAGCCTCTCTATCTGTACCAAAATCCAAATTATAACCACCAAAAGCTTTCTTTAAATTACTATCTGTACAAAAGACATTACTTTCATACCAATCGTTTTCTAAAAGAATATTGTCAAAATTATCATTAATCTCCTCTCTATTAAGAGCATACAAAAAACGCCCTCCGTTAAGAATAAAGTTTTTTGTAAAACGCTCGTCTGCAGGAGTGTCTATGTCTGGCATATACTTACTGCGCGCTTCCTCTTCTTTATTCTGACGGGGGTTGTCAACGTTTGATGTACTTCCGAAGATTTTTCTAAATAGACTCATCTATAGGTTTTCTCAACTCTTTTGGTGTAATAGTCAAATATAAAAAATCTTGACTGAACCTTTGGCGCAATCAAGATTTTTTGACTTTTATAGTTAAAGAACGTGTCTAGCTCTTTAAACTACAGGTTCTACTTCGTCTTCTATTTTCCCGAAAGGGCGTTCTCCAAAAATATCTTCAAGATTATCCTTAAAGATTACCTCTTTTTCTAGCAATAACTCTGCTAGTTGAGTGAGTTTCTCCTTTTCATTTGTAAGCAGGTCTATAGCGCGTTGATATTGCTCCTCTATAATATTTGAGATTTCTTTATCAATAAGCTCTGCTGTTTGCTCACTATATGGTTTTGTAAACCCATTATCAGACTGCCCTGTAGAATCGTAATAAGTAAGGTTACCTACTTTATCATTAAGACCGTAAACTGTCACCATCATTCTGGCTTGCTTTGTAACTTTTTCAAGATCACTAAGAGCACCAGTAGATATTTTATTAAAGATCACTTTTTCTGCTGCACGACCACCTAAAGCTGCACACATCTCATCTAGCATTTGCTCTGGACGTACGATTAAGCGCTCTTCTGGAAGATACCAAGCTGCTCCTAGAGATTGCCCTCTAGGGACAATTGTCACTTTTACAAGCGGCGCTGCGTGCTCAAGCATCCAGCTCACTGTTGCGTGTCCAGCTTCGTGAAATGCAATTGCACGTTTCTCATCTGGAGTGATTATTTTATTTTTCTTCTCAAGACCACCTACAATACGATCTACTGCATCTAAGAAGTCTTGTTTACCTACTGCCTTCTTGCTTTTACGAGCAGCGATAAGTGCTGCCTCGTTACACATATTTGCAATATCTGCACCAGAGAAACCTGGCGTTTGCTTTGCAAGAAAATCTACATCAAGCTCTTCATCAACCTTTTTGAGTGGACGAAGGTGTACTTCAAAAATTTCTTTACGCTCACGTACATCTGGAAGATCTACATAAATCTGTCTATCAAAACGACCTGCACGCATAAGTGCTTTATCTAATACATCTGCCCTGTTTGTTGCAGCGAGTACAATCACATTTGTGTTTGTACCAAAACCGTCCATCTCAGTAAGAAGTTGGTTAAGTGTGTTCTCACGCTCATCATTACCTCCAGAAAAATTATTTTTTCCACGAGCACGACCTATTGCATCTATTTCATCTATAAAAATAATAGCTGGAGACTTTTCTTTGGCTTGTTTAAAGAGATCACGTACACGTGATGCCCCTACACCTACAAACATCTCTACAAAGTCAGAACCTGATAGTGAGAAAAATGGCACTTTTGCCTCTCCTGCTACTGCTTTTGCCAGCAAAGTCTTACCAGTACCTGGTTGCCCTACAAGCAATGCTCCTTTAGGAATTTTACCACCTAGGCTTGTATACTTTTCTGGATTTTTTAAAAAATCTACAATCTCCTGTATTTCTTCTTTTGCTCCTTCAAGACCAGCTACATCCTTAAATGTAGTTTTAATATCTGTTTTCTCATCAAAGAGTTTTGCCTTAGACTTCCCTATGTTAAAGATTTGACCTCCTGGGCCTCCTCCTCCTCCAGAAGACATACGACGCATAATGAAAATCCACAACCCGATGATTAAGATAAATGGTAAGAAGCTAGCAAGTAAACCCCACATATCTCCCTCAGTCTCGTATGACACACGTGTATCAAGACTGTTTGTATCTATAATCTCATTTATATCATTTTCAAAGTTTTGAAGATCTCCTATCTCAAAGCGATAGTCTGGCGCTCCTGCTGCTGGCTTAAAGAATCCAGTACCACGCCCTTTGTTATGAACTTCTTTAGACTCTGCTTCCTTAGTTAAATAAACTTTTACAGAATTTTTATTTACAATTTCTACACGCTCTACATCACCATCTTGTAAGTATTGCTCAAATTGATATAAAGATGTTTTTTTTGCCTCACCTATACCAGTGCTACCTGTAAGCATACTTATAGCAATAAAAATCACTACGATAAGACCATAAATCCAGTATGAACTAAATTTAGGTTTATTTGGCGGCGTGCCGCTATTTTTCTTTTCTTCTTTAGCCATTTAATAATTTTTAGTAATTGGATGGGATTGAAGTAATCTTTGCATCTCCCCAGAGGCTTTCTATATCATAAAACTCACGAATGTGTTTTTGAAATACGTGCACAACTACGTTTACGTAATCCATAAGTACCCACTCTTGGTTTTCTGTACCCTCTATGTGCCACGCTTTTTCTTGCAGGGCTTTACTTGCCGTTTTTTGTATAGAGCTTACTATCGCCCCTACTTGCGTGTTTGAAGTACCGTCACAAATGATAAAATAATCACAAACCGTATTTTCTATCTCTCTAAGATCTAGTATATCAATATTTTGACCTTTCACATCTTCAATTCCCTCAACAATTTTCGCTATCAATTGATCTGTGTTCTTTTCCTTATTTGCCATTAAATTCTTTAATTTACACAAAGTTATTACAAATTTACATTACTCTGCGGTCTTAACACAAGTTTAGACTAGGTGTTTTCCATATGCGCATAGACAAACTCCATACCATCGACTCTACAAACAGTTACCTCAAACGTATTTCTAAAGAAGAAGATGCGCAAGAAGACATTGTGGTATGGGCGCTTGAGCAAACTGCCGGAAGAGGCCAAATGGGCACCACCTGGAGCGCAGAAAGCGGTAAAAACCTAACCTTCAGCGTTTTTAGAAAAGTAAAGCGCATTACAATAAGTGAGCAATTTTATGCACTTATGGCAGCCTCACTAGCTGTAAAAGATGTGCTTTCAAAACTTTTGATTAAAAATGTACGTGTCAAGTGGCCTAACGACATATTGACAGATAACGACAAAATATGTGGTATTCTCATAGAGAGTGTCATAAAAAGAGGAAAACTAGATGCTATGATTCTAGGTGTGGGTCTTAATGTAAATCAAACCGAATGGAAAGACACGCCTAGAGCAACCAGCATAAAAGCAAGAACTGGGATACACTTTGATCTAGAAGAAATCTTATCTATGCTCCTCACCCAGTTTCACCATTATGTAGATTTACTCATAAAAGGAGAATTTGAAACTATAAAAAGGGACTACGAGGCACATCTCTTCAAAAAAGACAAACCTGCTACATTTATAGCTTCAGATGGCACACAATTTGTCGGTATCATAAAAGGAGTTTCTGAGACCGGTAAGTTAATTTTACTCCAAGAAGATGAAGTTGTAAATGAGTATGATTTAAAAGAAATACAGTTACTGTATTAGTATTGCGCTTTCGCGAAAGCGTAACACCTCTCATTTCTTTATTTACTATCTTTGTAACGCTTGAAAAAATGCTATGCAAGAAGAACTAACAATTACAAAACCAGAGCGAGTTGCAAAGCCAAAATGGCTACGAGTAAAACTCCCTACAGGTAAGAAATATACAGATCTACGTAGTCTTGTAGATAAATACAGTCTTAATACCATTTGTACATCTGGAAGCTGCCCAAATATGGGTGAGTGCTGGAGTGAGGGCACCGCTACCTTTATGATTTTAGGTAACGTATGTACACGCTCTTGTGGTTTTTGTGGTGTAAAAACTGGAAGACCAGAGCAAGTAGATTGGGAAGAGCCAGAAAAAGTGGCTCGTTCTATAAAACTTATGGACATCAAACACGCGGTAATTACATCTGTAGACCGTGATGATATAAAAGATATGGGTACCATAATTTGGGCAGAAACTGTACAGGCTATAAGACGTATGAACCCTAACACTACACTTGAGACCTTAATTCCAGATTTTCAAGGAAGAGAAGATTTACTTGACAGAATTGTACAAGTAGCTCCAGAGGTGGTGTCACATAATATGGAGACGGTAAAACGTCTTACACGTGAGGTACGTATACAGGCCAAATATGAGCGCAGTCTAGGTGTATTAAAATATCTTAAAGATAGTGGCATAAAAAGAACTAAGTCTGGTATTATGCTAGGCCTAGGAGAAACCGAAGAAGAGGTGATACAAACACTCAAAGACCTGCGTGCTGTAAATCTTGATATTGTAACCATAGGTCAATACCTTCAACCTTCAAAAAAACACCTCCCAGTAAAGCAATTTATTACTCCAGACCAGTTTCAGAAATATGAAAAAATAGGTCTAGAGATGGGATTCCGTCACGTAGAGAGTGGTGCTTTAGTACGCTCATCATACAAGGCTCAGAAACACCTTACCTAGATTTATGTCAAAGCTTAAAATTGCTATAAACGGTTTTGGACGTATAGGAAGAACTGTTTTTAGACTCATAGAGCAACATCCAGATATGGAAGTAGTTGCAATAAATGATATTGCAGATGCAAAAACGCTTTCTCACTTACTCAAATACGATAGCATACACGGTGTACTACATAAAGAGATAAGTGCTGGACAAAGCTCTATACATATAGACAGTAAGGAAATACCATTATATGACGAGAGAGATATAAGCAATATACCCTGGAGAAACACCTCGCCAGACATCGTTATTGAAAGTACTGGAAAATTTAAAGAAAGAGAGGACCTACAGAAACACATTACCGCGGGTGCTACTCGTGTTATATTGAGTGTTCCTCCTGTAGATGAAGATATACCTATGATAGTGATGGGAGTAAACCATCAAGATATAAAAACAACAGACACCATAATATCTAACGCCTCTTGCACAACAAATAATGCTGCTCCTATGGTGCAGATTATAGATGACTTATGTGGTGTCGAGCAGGCTTACATTACCACAATACACTCTTACACAACAGATCAAAGCTTACACGATCAACCGCATAGAGATTTAAGGAGAGCTCGCGCAGCAGGACAGAGCATTGTACCTACCACAACAGGAGCTGCAAAGGCACTTACAAGCATCTTCCCTCATCTATCTGACGTAATAGGCGGTTGTGGTATACGTGTACCTGTACCTAATGGGTCACTTACAGATATCACTTTTAATGTAAAAAAAGATACCACTATTAAAGAAGTTAATGATGCTATGAAGACAGCTGCAAATGGCAGACTTAAAGGCATTTTATCATATACAGAAGATCCCATAGTATCTATTGATATCGTAGGAAACAAAAGCTCCTGCACTTTTGACTCTCAGATGACCTCTGTGATAGGAAAGATGGTTAAAATAATAGGCTGGTATGATAATGAAATGGGATATTCGAGCAGATTAGTTGACTTAATACTTTACATTTCTACAAAATAATTTATCTTGCAGAAAGATTTTTAGAATAAAACTATGAATGTAAATGTACTCTTAGTACGTTTCTTTTTTGCATTACTCCTTACTTATCCTTCGATAAGCGTGGCCCAAAAACGGGAAACTATTAAGGAAACACTTGTAAACAATAAGATAGACTCGCTTCTTAACAGGGCGGTAATTGCTGTTTCTGAAAGTGATTATGAAGAAGCCATAAATATTCTAAACTATTCTAGAGACCTTGCTATAGATATAGGTCATACAAAAAGAGTAGGACTCACATCTGGAACCCTTGCAAAACTATATTTTGAGCTTGACGACTATGAAAGTGCTCAAAAAGAAAATGAAAGAGCCCTTAAGGCCCAAACAGAAGCAAACAGCCCAGACTTATTAGGGCAGAGTTATGTGACAGCAACTCAACTATCCTTAGTAAATGGAAATAAGCAACAGGCTAATATCAATATTAACAAAGGACTTAACGCTTTAGAAAATAGTAAGAGAGATGATCTTAAATCTCAACTATATAATCTCAAAGGCGACATTTTACAATCTAGCGGCAACCACATAGATGCTATTCAAGAATACGACCAGAGCATAGCATTTGCAATAGATGCAGATAATGAATACTTAAAAATACAATCCTTAAGCAATAAATCTGTAAGTCTAGCTAGTATAGGAAGGCTTGAAGAAGCAGATGAAGCTTTACTTGAGGTAGAAAACTTTGCAAGCGGAAAGGACTTACCTAACATTACAAACACTTTATATAAGACTAAACATCTTATTGCACAGGCAAGAGGAAATTACAAGGAAGCAAATGACTACCTTACGATGTACTATTCTTCTATAAATCAGACCGCAAATGCGACTTCTAAGCAAGGGCTTCCTAAAGGACCTACTAAGCAGCTAGACGCAATGGTATCTCAACTAGAAAAAGATATTCTTATTGAGAAAGATCGCAACTCTAAAGCAATGCGATTAACACTAGTCCTCAGTATTGCGCTATGTTCTATTCTAGCACTTCTCACATTATCACTTTATAAAAACAATAACTTAAGAGCAAAAGCAAATGAGCTGCTCCAAGCAAAAAATGTCGAGCTTGTTATTGCTAGAGATAATGCCGAAAAAGCATCTACGGTAAAAGCTCAATTTTTATCTACCATTACTCACGAGCTACGTACACCTATGTATGCGGTAACGGGTCTCACCCACCTATTACTATCAGAAAATCCTACAGAAGAACAGAAAAAACACCTTGACTCACTCAAGTTTTCTGGAGAGTATTTATTATCATTAATAAACAACATACTCGACCTTAACAAACTAGAAGCAAACAAAGTAGAAGTAGAAGAAACGAGCTTTAATCTTAAGAAGCGTATAGAAGACGTACTTTTTGCATTAGGGAAGTCTGCCAGAGATAAAGGAAACAAACTCCACCTTGAAATAGATAATGATATTCCTCTAGAAGTACTAGGCGACCCTCTTATGATCTCGCAAATACTGATAAACCTAGTAGGTAATGCCATAAAATTTACACGCGATGGAGACGTATGGATACGAGTACAAAAGATAACACAAGGAGACTCAGACATACAATTGCATTTTGAGATAGAAGATAATGGTGAAGGTATTTCTAAAAAGAAACAAAAAACCATTTTCCAGAACTTCACTCAAGGATCTGTTGCCATAAACAGAAAATTTGGAGGTACAGGTTTAGGGTTATCTATTGTAAAAAATCTACTAGACTTACTTAACAGTAAAATATCACTAGACAGTACGCTCGGTAAAGGAACAACCTTTAAGTTTGACCTTAAGTATAACTTAACGCAGGCTCTTCCTGGTGAAGACAACCCGCACAATATCATTTATGATATAGATTATGTTGCTTTAGAAAACCGTCATATTCTTGTGGTTGAAGACAACAAGATTAACCAGATGATTACTCGTAAGATTCTTGAAAAAAACAAGATGTCTTGTGACACTGCAGATAATGGAGAAATAGCAGTAGAAAAAGCGAGAACAGAAAAATATGATCTTATACTTATGGATATCCATATGCCAGGTATAAGCGGTATGGAAGCTACAGAACAAATACGCAGTTTTAACAAAGACATTCCTATTCTTGCACTTACTGCAGTGACTATAGATGAAAATATTGATGATTTTTATGCGGTAGGATTTAATGATATTATTCCTAAACCGTACAAGGTTGAAGAATTCTTTCAGAAAATTCATAATGGTCTTAGAAACAGTAAAGTTTTAAACTAGACTATTGTACGCTTTCGCGAAAGCGTGACTACCCCTCTTATTCCTCTCTAAAAGAAGCCACATAATCTAGAAGCTTCTTATCAAACACTTGATTATCTGACAGAAACTCGACTTTTATGGGTAAGTAATACAAATGCTTCATCTTAAGTTGTGGGCGCAACCTTACGTAATCCTTCTCTGTAGTTAATATACAATCCAGCTTTTCTAACTCTGCAATCTCTGAGGAAGAAAAGTTGTGATGATCACCGTATGACTTATGCTCAAAAGACAAGCCGTCGCTAGAGAGATAATCTGCTAGCGGTTTTGGGTTTGCAATACCAGTTATGAGTGTCACATTATGCACTTTTAAACTATGTAACTGAGCGCTGCCGCTCTTACTATAAACGCAATCATCATATGCGATTTTTGCAAAGAAGACTTGTTGTCTTTCAGTAGGCTGGAGATTACTCTTTATTTTATGTTGCTCTTCCTTGCTTAAATACCCAGGGCATTTTGTAACTATAATTACATCTGCTCTTTGAGAACCAGATCTAGGCTCTCTAAGATTACCCGCAGGCAGTAAATAGTCGTTGCTATATAAATCATTGTAAGCCGTAAGCAATACTGTAAAACCTGGTGTAACCTTTCTGTGCTGGTATGCGTCATCAAGAATTATCACCTCTGGAGTCTGTTTTTTATTTAATAAAGTAGCAATGCCCACTTGCCTGTTTTCACAAACAGCTACGTCAATATCATTAAATTTTTGAGCAAACTGAAGCGGCTCATCCCCTACCTCTGTAGCTAGACTCGTTGCAGCTACATCTTTATAGCCTTTTGTGGTACGACCATAGCCACGACTAAGGGTCGCTATCTTATAATTATTTTTGAGAAGTCTCGTGACATACTCGGTCATTGGAGATTTTCCTGTACCACCCACGCTTAAATTTCCGATGCAAATTACCGGAACATCATACTGCTTTGAAGCTAAAATTCCAGCATCAAAGAGTTTATTTCGCGTAAGCGTAACCAAATAATATACTCCCGCAAAGGGAAACAACAAGAGACGCAGTTTTCTCATAAAACGAAGGTATCATTTTTTATCTTTACGCTTATGACAGTACAAGAGGTAAGTAATTTATTAAATGAGTGGGCTCCCCTAGCCTATGCCGAAGATTTTGACAATGTAGGTTTGCTTGTGGGCGATTATAACGAGCAAGTGACTAATATACTAGTCTCACACGACGCATTAGAAAATGTGGTAGATGAGGCTATTACAAAAGAGTGTAATCTTATTGTGTGTTTTCATCCGATTATATTTTCTGGCTTAAAACAACTCACAGGTAAGAACTATGTGCAACGCGTAGTGCAAAAGGCGATTAAGAATGATATTGCAATTTTTGCTATTCACACGGCTCTTGATAATGTGGCTCACGGTGTAAATTATGGTATGTGCAAAGCACTAGGCTTACAAAATGTCAAAATACTAAGCCCTAAAAAGAATCACATTTTAAAACTAACCACCTATGTGCCTCATAAAAATGCACAAGCACTCGCTGAAGCTTTATTTAGCACTGGAGCAGGCAGCATAGGTAACTATGAGGAATGTAACTTCCAGCTAGAAGGGAAAGGGACTTTTAAGGGCAATGAGAAGTCTAACCCTGTTATAGGAACGGCTGGTGTGCGCCATACAGAAGCAGAGACACAAATAAATATAACCTTTGAAAAGCATTTACAATCTAAAGTGCTTAAAACCCTATTTACGAATCACCCGTATGAGGAAGTGGCCTATGAGATTACACAACTAGAAAACAAACTACAAAATGTGGGAATGGGTATGATAGGAGAACTAGAAACTCCAATGCCTGAAGGTGATTTTCTCTCTTACACAAAAACTATATTTAAAACGGGAGGTATACGCCATTCTGCACTAAAGGGATCCAGCATAAAGAAAATTGCTGTTTTAGGTGGTAGTGGCGCATTTGCCATAGGTGCAGCAAAGGCTCAAGGGGCAGATGCACTTATCACTGCAGATCTAAAATACCACGACTATTATCAAGCCGAAAATAAGATATTGCTATGTGATGTGGGACATTATGAGAGTGAACGCTTTACGAAAAACTTAATTGCAGACTATCTTACAGAAAAAATTAGTACTTTTGCAATCATTTTATCTGAGGAAAATACCAATCCTATCAACTATTTTTAACGTATGGCAAAGAAGAAAGAAGCAACAGTAGAAGAGAAACTACGCTCGCTTTACGATTTACAACTTATTGACTCACGTGTGGACGAGATCCGCAATGTACGTGGAGAACTTCCTTTGGAAGTAGAAGACCTTGAAGATGAAGTAGCTGGTCTTAACAAGCGCATCGAGAAGTTGGAGAACGATTTAAAACTGGTAGATGACTCTATCAAGGCTAAAAAAATACAAATAGATGACTCTAAGGCAGCTATTAAAAAGTATTCTGAACAGCAAAAGAACGTACGTAACAACCGCGAGTTTAACGCACTAAGCAAAGAGGTAGAGTTTCAAGAACTAGAAATTCAACTTGCAGAGAAGAACATACGCGAGTTTAAAGCTCAAATAGAGCAAAAAGGTGAAGTGATTACTCAGACTAAAGACCGTCTAAGTGAACGCAAAGCACACCTTAAGCACAAAAAGAGTGAGCTAGACGCTATCCTTTCTGAGACAGAAAAAGAAGAAAAAGCACTTCTAGCAAAAAGCGAAGAGTACGAAAACAACATAGAAGAGCGCCTTGTAAAAGCTTACAAAAGAATACGATCTAGCGTGCGTAATGGTCTTGCCATTGTGCCTATAGAGCGTGGAGCTTCTGGAGGATCTTATTTTACAATACCACCACAGGTACAAGTAGAGATTGCAGGACGCAAGAAAATAATTACAGATGAGCATTCTGGTCGTATCTTAATAGATAGCGAACTAGCAAGTGAGCAAACTGAAAAAATGAATGCACTTTTCAGTAAGTTGTAATCATCTTTTATAAATTATTAAAAAAGCCTTCTTAACAGAAGGCTTTTTTTTGTGCAATAACTTTTACAAGACAAGCACATACTGATTAACATAACCCTAACAACACTGCATAAGGTTATAGTATAGCTTTGCAGTAAAAGTATTATTATGAAAATTATTGCAGCAATCACAGCTCTTATCACCCTAATGAGTTGTAATTATGACACAAAACCTATGGCAGAGCCTACTGCTATGCTTGAGCCGGTACAAGTTGCTCCTCAAGACGGAATGCGCAAAGCATACTTTGCAAGTGGTTGCTTCTGGTGCGTAGAAGCCGTTTTTGAAAGTGTAAAAGGTGTAGATGAGGCTATAAGTGGCTATAGTGGCGGCTCTGAAGACAACCCTACATACAAGCAAGTAAGCTACGGAAGAACAACACACGCAGAGGCCGTAGAGGTTATTTACAACCCGGAAGTTATAAGCTTTGAGCAGCTAGTAGATGTGTTTTTTGGCTCACAAGACCCTACCACCAAAAATAGACAAGGACCAGATGCTGGACCGCAATACAGATCTATAGCTTTTTACCAGAACGAAGAAGAAAAGAAAATTATTGAAAATACTATCGCAGCTTTAAATAAGTCTACTTATGACGGACGTATTGTAACGCAAGTACTTCCTTTTCAGAAATTCTGGATTGCAGAGGCATATCACCAGGATTATGAAAAGAACAACCCAAACAACCCATACATTCAAAACATATCTGTGCCTAGATATAAAAGGTTTGCAGCTAAGTTTCCTGAGTTACTAAAGGATGATGCTCACTAAATTTTTACAGCTTTAATTTCAAAAATTAAAGGATACAAACGGTCTTTACTCACGTAGAGACCGTTTTCATTTTTTACCAGATCTGGCAACACATCATATGGAGCGCCATCGTGCTCGCGCATATATTGTATCTGCAAGCCAGCCCCTGCTAGTGCAGTCACAACCTCGCCTAGACCGTGATTCCAGCCATATTCTTTACTCATCATCTGGGCATCTTCTTGTGCATAGGTACCCTCGTACTCCTCATAAATCACTTCTTCTTGTGCATAACCATAACGCATCTCAGGTTGCTCTTTTGTATAATCAAACATCCAGACTATGGGATGAAATTCTACCATATAAAACTCACCTCCCACCTCAAGACGATCTGCGATAACTTGCGCCCACGGTTTTAAATCTGGGAGCCAGCCTATCACCCCATAACTTGTAAATACAATATCAAATTTTTCTTGTACGTAGCTATTTGTATCAAGTACATTACAGCACACAAATTTTGCCGATAGATTGAGTTCTTTATTTAGCTTTCGCGAAAGCGTAATCGCCTCATCACTTATATCTACACCCGTACACAGGGCTCCCATCCTTGCCCAGCTCAATGTATCTTGTCCAAAATGACACTGCAAATGCAAGAGTGATTTACCAGTAACATCCCCTAGTGCATCAAGCTCATATGAGTTAAGCGAACTCTTACCAGACATAAATCCTTTCATATCATAAAAGTCACTTGCTGCGTGTATAGCTACCTTTTTATTCCAGGTTTCTTTATTAGTAGAGAAGTAATTTTGATGGTCTTTTGACATATTCCGTATTTTTGAAATGATGAAAAAGATACTACATTTTAATAAAGAAGCCATTAATGCAATGCCCTCTCGTTACAGAGCAAATTTTATTAATAGCATTACAGGTTTTAAGAGTGCAAACCTTGTAGGCACCATCTCTCCAGAGGGAATAGAAAACCTAGCAGTTATAAGTAGTATCACGCATAAAGGGAGTAACCCGCCACTACTGAGCTATATCACAAGACCCACCACAGTAGCTAGACATACGTATAGCAATATAAAAGAAACGGGAGTCTTTACCGTAAATCACATACATAGCAATATCATAAACCAGTCACACCAGACGGCTGCAGCTTATGACAGTAACACATCTGAGTATAACGCCGTGGGGCTTACCGCAGCATATCGCGATGATTTTAAAGCTCCTTTTGTAAAAGAAGCATACATACAGCTTGCGTGCGAGTACGTAAACGAGTACGAGATTAAAGAAAATGGCACCATACTCGTCATAGGTGCAATTACAAATATTACCATTCCTGAAGATACTTTATATGAAGATGGCTGGGTGCATTTACAAAAGGCAGACGGCGTGGCCATAAATGGGCTAGATGGGTATACTTCTCCTCAAATAATAGACAGATTTACCTACGCAAAGCCAGATAAAAAAGCGACATCTATTTTAGACAAATAGAAGTAACTAGGCTGTATAGAGTATCTTTGTTACGCTTTCGCGAAAGCATAAAAATTCACATTATGAAACTATCAAGCATTCCTAAAATAAAACATACAGAAGCAAATAACTTCTTCTTACTCTGCGGCCCTTGTGCTATTGAGGGAGAAGATATGGCTATGCGCATTGCCGAAAAGGTGGTAACCATTACAGATAAGTTATCTATTCCCTACGTTTTTAAAGGAAGTTTTAGAAAAGCAAACCGTAGTCGCATAGACAGTTTTACGGGCATAGGTGATGAGAAGGCGCTTGAGATTCTTGCAAAGGTTTCTTCGGCATTTGATATTCCTACGGTCACAGACATTCACGAAAGCTCTGATGCTGCACTAGCTGCACAGTATGTAGATGTACTTCAGATCCCTGCATTTTTAGTTCGCCAGACATCGCTAGTCGTTGCCGCGGCAGAAACAGGCAAAGTAGTAAACCTCAAAAAAGGGCAGTTTATGTCTCCAGAGGCTATGCAGCACGCCGTGCGCAAGGTACACGAGAGCGGTAATGAAAACGCCTGGATTACAGATAGAGGTACAATGTTTGGCTATCAAGATATGATTGTAGACTTTAGAGGCATCCCTACGATGCGCTCATTTGCTCCTACCGTGCTAGATGTGACACACTCATTACAGCAACCTAACCAGTCTAGTGGCGTTACGGGAGGAAGACCAGATATGATAGAAACTATTGCCAGAGCAGGTATTGTAAATAATGTAGACGGATTATTTATAGAAACTCATTTTGACCCGGCAAATGCAAAGAGTGATGGGGCAAATATGCTTGATCTCGCTCACTTAGAGCGATTGCTTTCTAACCTTGTCGCGATTAGAAAAACAATCACGAGCTTATAATTATAAGACACAAATTTAGATTGCTATAAACGATAAAGGGCACGTATCTTGCTTAACAAATATTTCGCAACTACATCTACTCCTTTTTTGTAACTTCGTTTCATATGTTAAAACAACAGCTCAATTTTAAACTTTCTCAAAAGCTATCTCCACAGCAAATACAGCTTATGAAGCTCATCCAGCTTCCTACGCAAGCGTTTGAGCAAAAGATAAAGCAAGAGCTAGAAGAAAACCCTGCCCTAGATAGTGGTAAAGAAGAGGTTCAAGATGACTTTGAAGAGTTTGACAACACAGATGATTTTGACGAAGCACCAGAGGTAGAAATTAATGTAGATGATTATCTCAGTGATGATGAGATACCAGAGTATCGCCTAAGCGCAAATAATTACAGTGCAGATGATGAGGATAAACAAGTACCCTATGCCTCAGGAACATCATTTAACCAATACCTAAAAACCCAACTTAACACGATGCGTATCTCACCAGAAGAGCGTAGCGTTGCAGAGTTTATTATAGGCTCACTAGATGAAGCTGGATATTTAAGACGCCCCATATTAGACCTTATGGACGACCTGGCATTTACCCAAAACATCTACACCACAGAAGAGACTATAGAAAAAATGCTTTTTAAAGTACAAGATCTTGACCCTGCGGGCGTAGGAGCGCGCAATCTTCAAGAGTGTCTTATACTACAACTGGACAGAAAGACAGAAACAAAGGCTATTGCACTTGCGATAGAGATACTTGAGAAGTCTTTTGACCACTTTAGTAAGAAGCATTATAAAAAGTTAATGGCTAAGTTTCATATCACAGAAGAAGAACTTAAAGACGCCATACACGAGATAGAACACCTTAACCCAAGACCAGGCGGATCTTACTCTAGCAACACAAAAATAGTAGAGCACGTAGTACCAGATTTTACCATAAGAATTGTAGACGGAGACCTAGAGCTATCTCTCAATGGCCGTAATGCTCCAGAGCTTAAAATCTCTAGAGATTATAGCAATATGCTCAAAGGGTACAAAGAATCTAAAGAGCGAACAAAAGCTCAAAAAGACGCCGTACTTTTTATAAAGCAAAAACTTGATGCTGCAAAGTGGTTTATAGAAGCCATTATACAACGCCAGCAGACCTTATTTGTGACAATGAGCTCTATAATGAATTACCAAAAAAAATACTTTTTGACTGGTGATGAGCGCAATCTACGCCCTATGATTCTTAAGGACATAGCCACAGAGATAGGTATGGACGTCTCTACGGTATCACGTGTAGCAAACAGTAAGTATGTAGACACACCTTACGGAACAAAACTCATTAAAAACTTCTTTTCTGAAAGTATGACTAATGATCAAGGTGAAGAAGTATCTACACGCGAAATCAAAAAAATACTTGAAACAGTTATCGAAGAGGAAGATAAGCGTAAGCCACTTACAGATGATAAGCTTGCCGGCATTCTTAAAGAAAAAGGTTATCCTATAGCCCGCAGAACGGTTGCCAAATATAGAGAACAGCTAGAACTACCAGTAGCAAGACTTCGAAAGCAAATTTAATGAAGTTTTTCATACGTAGCTTTTCGTATATTTTTCATCCGCTTTTTATGCCATTAGTAGGGGTATTGCTCTACTTCTATATTTCGCCGCGATACTTTAATCCAGAGTTTTTGTATTCAAAAGTTTTCGCTACGGTTATAATGACTACAGTCATACCCATTTTAAGCTTTTATATGCTTAAAAACCTACAGCTAGTTACAACCATTCACCTTAAAGAAGTAAAAGAGCGCAGGTGGCCTTTACTACTGCAGATGCTTTTTACCTTTATCTTAATAAGACTCATCTTTGACGGCTATGAGATACCAGAATTATATTACTTCTTTGTAGGTATACTAGGCGCAAGTACTGGAGCATTTTTACTAGCATTACTTAAATTTAAGGCAAGCCTTCATATGATAGCGCTATCTGGAGTCCTATTTTTTGTAGTAGGTCTTAGCTTACATTTTGGCATCAACCTCTTGCTTCTTATAGCTGGCTTTATTTTTGCCTGTGGCGCGACTGCTACTTCTAGATTAGATATGCGAGCACACACTCCTGCAGAGCTTGTAGTAGGGTTTATTGTAGGCGCTGTATCGCAGTTTATGGTGTATAGTTACTGGGTATAGAAAATTACGCTTTCGCGAAAGCGTAACATTATAAGAAGTAAAAAACTAACCCTAAACGCATCACTTGAATACCTACATCCTCTGTATTGAGCAATGCATCATCATTAAAAAGGGTATTTAAACCATAATATCCTTGAAAATTAAACGCCCCATAACCAAAAGAGAATGAAGGCCCATATTGAAACTTATTAATTTCAGGTATATCTGTACTTATGATATCTGATACATCATCTTGATAGGTAGATTTAAATCTAAGCACATAGCCCAGCTTCATCCCGACGTGTATACGCCAAAAACTATACTTTGTTGCAGTAGATGTTCTCCACCTATACTCTAGAGGCATTTCTAATGTGTAACTAGTAAATCTATTTGTAACATTCTCCACGCTCTCGTCTACAATGTCAAATGTAGAGGTCTCGCTTCCAGATTGAGTCGCGATGAGAAGATTTTGATTATAGGTATCTAAGGCCATTCCAATACCTATGCCTATAGCTTTATTACGTCTTTTATTTATGGGAAAATCTCTTATAACACCAGCTTGTATACCAGCACTCAGACCATTCTGCTCAAAACCAGAGGGCTTATCACCTAGCAGGTTAAAGGTGATACCTACATACACTTGGTCTTCCCTATATAAAGAATCTACAACTGGAGTGTCTGGCACATCAATATCTTGTGCAAGGGTTGCAATTGTACTTAGACCTATAAAAATGTAAAGGAGATACTTCAAGAATAATAGTTTATTACAAATATAACAGAATTGCCGCTGGCAATATTGCATAAAAAAACACCTTAAGTTACCTCAAGGTGTTTTTTTACTAATTTAACTATCGACTACTGAGTTACAGCGTCTTCAGTTTGAGTAGTGATGTAAATCACTTTTAACATATTAGCTTGTCTTAGTTCTTGCTTTACGTCATATACAAGACCAGAGTTAGTTTCCTTATCTACTTTAAAGGCTACCATTACTCTATCTTTAAGCTCATCTCTAAGCTTCTCACGTTCTTCAAGAATAGCAGGCTGTACTTCGTTTATATTTACGAATTTGTCTCCTATTTGAATTTTACCTTCTGTACCGAACTGCTTATACCCTTCTCCAGGTTCCCCTCCAAAGATGTATACACTTCTGTCCTTCTGTAGCTTCTCTGTTTGATCTGCCGCTGGTAAAATTTGCGCCACTTTTACGTCGTTTTTACGTAAAACTGTTGCCACCATAAAGAAGAATAATAACATAAATACAATATCTGGTAGGGAAGCCGTGTTTACCGCTGGTAACTCTTTAGACCCGCCTTTTCTAAATTTTGACATAATATTTTTATTTTATAATTCTACTTATGATTGAGGATCTATTTCAGAAAGTTTCTGAGGGTACATTTTCTTGATAACATCAAGTTTTTCTTTTGCACTCTCTTCGTTTCCTTTATAAACTCCTTCGTCTATAGCTTTCTTTACTTCTGTGAATTTCCAACCGTATAAACGTTGTGACTCTCTATCACGTAAAGAATTGTATGCTCCTACAAGCTCATTTTGAACTGTAATGTATGTATCGTAAGATGTCTCACGGTCATTTTTTACAGTTACAATAGCCTTGTCTGGAAAGTCTGACGAACTAGGGTCACGCTCTCCTTGACAGTAATCACAATACCCTTCTTGCCCTTTTGGTACACCTCCATTATCTAAGAAGGCGATAGCTGCCTCTTGAAGATCTTTCATCTCCATAGGCTTATCTTCAACCAAAAGTTCATCGTTTTTATTTACGATAACTACAAAAAGGTTCTTTTCTTTAATGATAGGAGGCTCCACATTTTCAGGCTGCTCTGGCGGTAACGCTCTTACAAGTCCTCTATCTTTCTCAATGGTAGTTGTTACCAAGAAGAAGATAAGTAGTAAGAATGCGATGTCTGCCATAGACCCTGCATTAATTTCTGGTGCATTTCTCCTAGCCATAATTATTTATTTACAAGTTTCTTAGCTCCTGATACTAGCATAAGTATTATTGCAATTGCTGCAAGAATAAAGAATGCGTTTATACCAGCGCTTACCCACTGTGAACCACTAGCAGAGAGAACTTCTCCGTCTTTCATTGGTACTTCTTCTGCTCCGCTTGCAGCGAAGTAAGAAATAGCAACAATAAGTAAGAAAGACCCAGCTCCTACAAGTGTGTTTTTTGCATTACCCGAAAATAGACCTTTGAGAACAAAGACTACTACGAGTACTAAAGCGATACCTATAACCGCCCAAGCAAGGAGGATCATTATATCGACAAGGTTCTGTGAATCACCACCTACGATGGCATCATTGTTTGCCCATACCATACCTGCTACAACTAATGCTGCAACACCTACGATAGCCACAATGAATTTTAAAATTTTATGTAATCCCATAATATGTATGAATTTTTAAGATTACTATATATTACTTCTTGTAACGTACAAGCATATCCATCAATGTGATAGATGCATCTTCCATATCGTTTACGATACTGTCAATTTTTGCAATAATATAGTTATAGAATATTTGAAGAATAATAGCCACAATCAGTCCAAATACTGTCGTAAGAAGTGCTACTTTAATACCTCCGGCAACTAGTGCAGGGTTCATATCTCCAGCTGCTTCAATTCTATCGAAGGCTTGGATCATCCCGATTACCGTCCCCATAAACCCAAGCATAGGTGCAAGAGCGATAAATAATGACACCCAAGATACGTTTTTCTCAAGTTGTCCCATTTGAACACCTCCGTAAGCTACAACAGCTTTCTCTGCAGAGTCAAGACCTTCGTCTACTCTATCAAGACCTTGGTAGTATATAGATGCTACAGGTCCTTTTGTGTTACGACAAACTTCTTTTGCTGCTTCTACACCACCACTATTAAGTGCATCTTCAACATCTTGCTGAAGCTTCTTTGTGTTAGTAGAGGCTAAGTTTAAGTATATAATACGCTCAATTGCAATTGCAAGACCTAATATTAGACATAAAAGTACAATTCCCATAAATCCAGGACCTCCTTCTATAAATCGTTTTTTCAAATCTTGTGTAAAAGAAAGCTCCTCTGCTGCTGCATCATCTTGAAATGAAGTACCAGCGTCTACATTTGCAACTATTTGTTGAATCTGTACTGGAAGTGTTGTTTGTGCGTTGCTTGCGTTAGCGGTAAATGTGCTTAACACTACTACAGCGGCAACTGCCATGATAGAGAATAATTTTTTCATTGCTCTTGATCTTAAAGTTTAAATTAGTAAAGGGTTAAATATAGTAATTAATTAGATTATGTGTAACAAATATTGAAAAGCATCGTCTTATTTTTTTTACAATTAATTTAGTATGTAACTACTAAATTATACAGTAAATGTGTAAAACAGATACTAAATATTTACTTCACAAAGCTTAGTACAAGTAATATCCCAAGTATTTTACTCGTAGAATCAGCAAGTATAGCAAAGTAAAAGGGGAATAACAGCATCACAGGGCACTTTTTTACAACAAGGCATCAATATATTAACATACACCATTTGTATTACTTTATTATTTAACAGTTTAGTAATGTGATAATCGTGCCAACTAATTAACCTATCATATGCTGTACTCCAGAAACAACAGTATCTTATTAGACAAATTTGAGGAGGCAAACATAAAACTAAATTACAATGCGGAGATTTCAAGAAGATGAATCCTAATTGCATTTATGCGGGCGCTGAATAAAAACACCATTATATAAGATGATGAAATTGCACTTTCATTATCACGCAATCTACTTCCTAGAAGAAATTTTAAAGCTGAGAAAAAAGAAAGAGCTTTTGACATCTAATTTAATCAAGCTAGCCTTCTTCAAGTTGCAAGTCAAGTTTTTTTATGCCCCTTTTTATGCCCCTGAAATCAAGAATCCCTATAAACAATGGGATTCAAGAGTTTATCGCAGAAAGGAAGGGATTCGAACCCTCGATACGTTTCCGTATACACGCTTTCCAAGCGTGCGCCTTAAGCCACTCGGCCACCTTTCTATTATTAATTTTCGCGAAAGCGTACTAAAAACAATCGCTATATATTAAGGAGTGCGAATTAACAAAAAAAACCTCGGAGCACTCAAGGTTTAGTTCATAATTATGACATCTCCCCACGCAGTGATGTTTCAAAAACTGTTTTGAAAACTTTAGGCCCTAAATTTTGTCCTAAGAGATACATCATTTTTGCTATTGCGGCTTCAGAGGTGATATCGCCTCCGTTAATAACTCCCATTTTTTTAAGGGCTACGCTGGTTTCATAATTACCCATATGAACACTGCCTGAAATACATTGTGTCACATTTACTACAGGCACTCCCCTCTTTATAGTTGCCTTAAGTGCATCTATAAACCACTGCTCTGTTGTAGTATTTCCAGCTCCAAAAGTTTCTAACACCACTCCTCGCACACAAGGTACATTGAGCATTGCCTCTACAAGGCACTGCGAGATACCTGGATATATCTTAAGTAGTAAGACTTCTGTAACTAGCTTTTTATGAACCTTGAGTTGCTTTTTATTAGGTTTCCAGAGAGCGTCTTCATTAATTGTGAGATGCACACCTGAGGTTAAAAGCTCTGGATGGTTAGGCGAAGTGAAGGCCTCAAAATTTTCTGCACTTATTTTTGATGTGCGGTTTGCCCTGTAAAGCTTATACTCAAAATACAAGCATACTTCGGTTATGAGTGGCCTATTCCTTTTTCTTAAGGCAGCTACTTGTACGGCTGTTATAAGATTCTCTTTTGCATCTGTGCGTAGGTCTCCTATAGGTAACTGCGAACCTGTAAATACAACGGGTTTACTCAAATTCTCTAGCATAAAACTCACTGCAGACGCGCTATAACTCATCGTATCACTCCCGTGCAAGACTACAAAACCATCATATGCATCATAACCTTGCTCTATAAAATCACATAATTGATTCCAGTATGCAGGATTCATATTAGACGAGTCTATTACGGTCTCAAAAGAGGCGGTGCTTATCTCACAATCAAGCAACCGTAGCTCTGGTATTTTATCTAGTAGCTCATCAAAATCAAAGGCTTTGAGCGCTCCCGTCTCATAGTCTTTAATCATACCTATGGTACCACCGGTGTATATTAAAAGGATTTTTGCTTTACTCATAACTTTTCGGCTTGCAACACGGGGTTTGCATACATTAATAAGAAGCTGTCTACTTCCATTTGCTTTGATAAATCAACACGTACTTCGAGTCTACGCTCAAAATGACGTAATTCCTTAGTATCATATTTGTCCTTATACTTATCTGTTTTATGATAGAGATCATAAGCAATGTAGTTTGTAGGCCAGAGCTTATAATTCTTCCATATTACTTTATCTAACTCACCAGCAAAGGCTTGTAACTTCTCATTATCACTATCATACTTGTCTTCAATGTCATCATATACCTTTTCTGGTAAAGGTGATGCGGCGATGTGAATGTTACGTTTATTACCTAGCGCTCCTTTAAGTATGCTATTAAAATCTTCATTTGCCGTTTTTATATAAGGTAGGTTCTCTCTTTTGGCAACAATTTCTGGCACTTTTAATATATCTGTAGGATCATACTCATAAGATATCGCCACACCTATGACGCTCAACTCTCGCAGGTAAGTCATAAGTGGCGTCTTACCACGAGCCATAGTAATCATTTTAAGAACACCCTGCTGCGTTTTATCAAGACCATCTTTTGTTCTTCCCTCTCGCTGCGCTACCCATACAGATCTATCGGACTGTAGTAAAAATTTAATATAACTAGAAAGCAGCTTAGAACTCATAAGCAACTCCCTAGGCGACTGATCTCTTAAGACCAAAAAGTTTCTATTAAGTTTAGACAACTCCATTAAGAAATCTTTTTGCACCAGATTATCACCTATAGCAGAGGCTGTGGTGATAAGTTTATGATCTATAAGCGTCATATTGAGTAACGACGTATCTAATACGATATCACGATGATTTGATAAATAGAGGTAAGATTGCTTTCGCGAAAGCGCACTAAAACCACTTTGCGTAAACCCTTCTGAGCTTTTGTCAAGTAGATTACTCACAGACTTATAAATCACCTTCTCTTGAAAATCTGCAATAGAGTGACACGTTTTAAGGACTTCTAGAATTTGCTCTTGCGAAAAATCTGGAAATGTAAATTGTAACAACACTCTAAACATAGGGTGTCTGGCTGCTCTTAAAAGTGCCTCATTTACCTCCTGGTCGTGGTATGGGCGTATATGGTCGTAGTTGTTCAATTGGGTATATATTGGTCTCCACAAAAGAACAAAATATTTTATGTCTGAGTTACCTATTTACAATAAGATACTATGCGCGCTTTGTAAAAAAAACGTTATCTGCATTTTTACTGGTAATAGCAGCAATCTCGTCTAGCGGTTTTTGATAAATAGTCGCAAGTTTTTCTGCCACGAGCACTAGGTAGCTGCTCTCATTTCTCTTACCACGATATGGCACGGGGCTCAAGTAGGGAGCGTCTGTCTCTAGCACTATATGCTCCAGCGGTATTTCTGCAAGAAACTGATCTATCCTACCATTTTTAAAAGTCGCCACGCCTCCTATACCCAACTTCATATTGTAGCTTATCGCTTTTTCGGCTTGTTCTTTTGTGCCTGTAAAACAATGAAAAATCCCAAAGAGATCATCACCCTTCTCACTCTCTAATATTTCAAAAACCTCGTCAAAAGCTTCACGACAGTGTATCACTATGGGTTTTTTATATTTTTTTGCTAGTTGGATCTGTCTAGTAAATGCATCTTGCTGTATCGCAAGAGTAGACTTATCCCAGTACAAATCAATCCCTATCTCCCCTACTGCATAAAAGTCACGTGTTGCAAACTGTGCTTCTATGTGAGCAAGTTCTTCTTCATAGTTTTCTTTTACGTGTGTGGGATGTAATCCCATCATAAGGTACACGGTATCTGGATGTGCCTTTTCTAGCGCATACATACGCTCTGTATATGCCGAGTCTATTGCTGGTATAAAAAAACGAGTCACGCCAGCATCTATTGCGCGCTGTATCATTTCTGCTTGATCTTCGTCAAAAGACTCACTGTATAAATGGGTATGTGTATCTGTAAAAGTCATAGACGACAAAAATACTTTGCCACGAGAAGGAAGTAAAATGATTTTGCCTCTTTTTTCAAAAATCATTTAGTTGCCACGCGGTGTATAAACGATTGTATTATTTTTGATAGAAATCACACACTATATGCCCTCACTACGCCAGTTTTTATTGTCAAAAGATTATTGCCGCTCACGGCTGTTTCCTACCGTTACAAATCACCTCGAGATGAAGGCGAAAATTAATGGTGTAGAAGGGTCATTTATACTAGACACTGGCGCTTCTAGTTCTTGTATAGATTTTAGCCACGCAGATCTTTTTAGTTTATTACAAGAAGATAGTGAGGTGCTAGCCGCAGGCGCGGGAGCAACCGGTATGGAGACTAAACTCTCTCGCAATAATTCTCTAAAAATCCAGAAGTGGCAGTATAAAAAACTTGATATCGTTCTCTTTGATATGTCACACGTAAACACTGCACTAATCGCTCACAATGCAGCGCCTGTACACGGTATTCTGGGTGCAGATGTTTTAAACGCAGGCAAAGGCATTATAGATTATCAATTCAACTGCTTATACCTCAAGTAAGATATAAGTGTGAGATGGTTTTTTTTTACGCTTTCGCGAAAGCGTAATTATCCCTACCTAAAGCTCCTATATTTTTCACAATTGTTCCTTAAGATTGGGTTAAAGACAATAAGTTAAGCGGGTTTATTTAACATATTTGTAAAAAACCAACTCATATGGCTATTCTAGGTTCTATCATAAAAGGTGCAATTGATCTTAAAGACACACTTACCACAAGCTCAAACCCAGTTGAAGAGCAAGAGAACGTGTTACGTACAATGCTCGACACAGCAAAGGATACATCTTTTGGAATCTATTACGGCTTTTCAAAAATTCTAGAAGAAGATAATGTAAGCGAGGCTTACAAAAAAGCGACACCCTACCACGATTATAATCAAATGAATGATATGTGGTGGAAACGCATCAAGGAAGGCCTAGAAAACATCACCTGGCCTGGTAAGCCACATTATTTTGCATTATCAAGTGGGACTACAGGTAAAACTAGTAAACGCATACCTGTGACCGAAGATATGGTAGCAGCTATAAGAACGACTAGTATCGCACAAGTATCTGCGCTGGCACATTATGACTTACCTACAGACTTTTTTGACAAAGAAGTTATGGCGCTAGGAAGCTCTACAGACCTCGCCGAAAATGACGAATTTCTTGAGGGAGAAATAAGCGGTATCACAGCTAGCAATATCCCCTTCTGGTTTAAAGGTTTTTATAAACCTGGAGAAGAAATAGCAAAAATAGACAACTGGGATGAGCGTGTTAAAACCATCGCAGAAAATGCAAAGTCTTGGGATATAGGAGCCTTAAGCGGTATCCCATCTTGGATGGAGCTTATGCTTAAAGAAGTAATAGCCTACCATAATGTAGATAACATACACGACATCTGGCCTAACCTACAGGTCTTTACTAGTGGTGGTGTAGCTTTTCAACCCTATGAAAAAAGTTTTAGACAGTTACTAGGTCGAGACATTACCATTATAGACACCTACCTAGCGTCAGAAGGTTTTATGGCGTACCAGAGCAGGCCAGAAACAGCATCTATGAAGCTTAGCACAGATGCCGGCGTTTATTTTGAATTTGTACCATTTAAACCTGAATATATTAATGAAGATGGCTCGCTCTCACAAGATGCACCTGCGCTTACACTTAACGAAGTAGAGACAGGAATTGACTATGTACTTATCATAAGTACTGTCTCTGGTGCGTGGAGATATCTCATAGGCGATACCATAGCATTTACAGATGTGGAGAGAGCCGAAATTAAAATCACCGGACGAACAAAATTCTTCCTTAACGTTGTAGGCTCACAACTTTCTGTAAATAAAATGGAAGATGCTCTGAGAGACCTAGAAGAAAAGTTTGACATTAAAATACCGGAGTTTACACTGAGTGCAAAAAAAATAGATGGTGAGTTTTACCACTGCTGGTATTTAGGAACAACAGCCACCACTAGCGAGACAGAGCTTGCTAAGGCTCTTGATGAATCTCTTAAAAGTGCCAATAAAAACTATGGTGTGGCCAGAGGCAAATCCCTAAAAGGCGTAAAAGTAACCACTATAGACCCAAATGTCTTTCACGAGTGGAGTGGCGCAAATAAGAAGAAAGGTGGCCAGGTAAAAATGGAAAAAGTAATGGATGAAGAAAAGTTTGCCCAGTTTGAAGCTTTTATAAATGAGCAATAAATCCACTCTATAATTTAATCGTTCTCAAGCAGGTGCATCACCTCCTCTGGCGACATATATAAACTACGCAAGCGCTGCTTATACTTCTCAGAGATATGAGCGTGATCTAGTATAAAATTCTTTGTTTTTAAAATGTATGACCCCATACCGTGGGTAATTGCATATACATCTGCAGTGCGCTCTACTTCTTTTATATGTGCACCAGAGTATAAATATTTAGCACCAAAAACCAGCATCCCGAAGGCAGAGCGCTCCCTATAATCCATCACGTGACCCAGCTCGTGACCAAGCCATCCTATTACCACATCGCTGGGCACTTCAGAAAAGTTAAGCTCCTCTTGATCTATTTGTATCTTTCTTGAGATTAAAATAATGTAAGATCTGTTTTTTCTAGATTTAAAAAAGCTAGCCCACCTGGGCTGGGCCTGCATAGTAGACTTTCTTATATTGTCCTTAAATTGAAAAGTAATATCTGTATCCCACAATTCTGGATAGTGCTCTAAGGCAATAATTGCCTCATCATAAATCTCTTTTGGGATCTGCTTATTTTCTAGATTGAGCATTCCATCCTCAAGCGCTACTTCTACTTTTTCTTCCATATATTTAAGATACAATTTATCACTTTGTACAGCTGTTAAGACGATACTAAAGTTAGTTATGGTTATCAAAAAGCAATGTGTATCTTCATAGCTCAAACTTTCACAATGAAAAACTATACGCTTATTGCTGTTTTATTTTGTTGCGCTTTCGCGAAAGCGTACTCACAACAATTATCTGGACCAGAGCTCGTGGCAAAATCTATAACCTATCACGACCCAAATAGCAACTGGGAGACCTTTACTGGAGAATTTACACTCGTACTTGATATGCCAGATAAACCAGATCGCAAAAGTGTAATTACACTAGATTTACCTAGAGAGTACTTCAATGTAACTACAACACAAGATGGCAAGACCAGCTTTAGAGAACTTCTAGGCACTGCTTGCAAATACACAAACGAAGCTGGAGAGGTCGTAACAAGCACCACTGCAGATGAGGATTGTGAACGCACTGTAATGTTTAGAAATTATTACTCATACCTCTATGGTTTACCTATGAAGCTCACAGATAAGGGAACTATTATCGAGAAGGATGTTAAAAAGGACACCTTTAAAGGAAAAGAATACCTAGTAGCACGTGTGCGCTATGATAAAAATGTAGGCACAGATGTGTGGCAGTTTTATTTTGACCCAGAGACATATGCAATGGAGGTATATCAATTTTTTAAGGGTGATGATGAGACTACGGGTGAGTACATATTGCTTACTGATCTTGCTACTATAGGAGGTATAAAAATGCCTAAAGATCGAGCTTGGTATTACAATAAAAATGATGGCTATCTAGGTACAGATAAAATCAAGATAAACTAAGCTAGTTATGCTCCACTGTAAATGCGGCTTGCTTATAGTTACTCATACTATAGTACTCTTTATGTAGAGAAGCTGCAAATTGTCTTATATCCTTATAATGTTTATAATCTGGATGCAAGGCGTCGTTAAAATCTTCATCTGTTATAAGTAATGCGATATACCAGGTATCACCATAATCCCTCAAAGGGTCATCATTAAAGACGGGCGGCGCACCATTTTCTTCAAGCAACTTATTTGCTAGTGGTCTCAATAAATTGACCGTTTGCGTCTTCTTTCCCACTTCATAGAATGAGATATAATAGGCTTGGTTACTTATAAGTACGCGCACATTATCTTCTACATAGTTATGATTGAGATCATATTTAGTATTTACATACGCATAAAACTCATTTGCATCCTTAGGGTCTGTAAATAGATATGCATATCTATTAGGTAGTTTTCTATTAAACTTCTTTGCTTTTTTAACCTTGCCCTCACTCAGATTAGGCGCCACTGCTACAGGAAAGCAAGATTGCAATAAAAAGGCACAACAAAACGCTAGTAATATTCTCATAAGGAGTGTTTTGTGTCTTGCATCAAACAACATACCAAACACTTAAAAATCAATCAAGTATGTATAACCATAAAAACCCTTACCGCATTGCGGTAAGGGTTTTATATAATGAGATAGCAATTATCTTAGTTGCTTATGCCTCAAAAGGCACTACAGAAACGTAAGATTTATTGTCTCTTTTCTTTTGGAATTTTACAACACCATCCACTTTTGCGTGAAGTGTGTGATCTTTTCCTCCGTACACGTTTTCACCTGGGTGATGCGTGTTACCTCTTTGACGTACGATGATGTTCCCTGCGATTGCAGCCTGTCCTCCAAAGATCTTAACACCTAAGCGTTTCGATTCTGATTCACGACCGTTTTTAGAACTACCAACTCCTTTTTTGTGAGCCATCTTGTTTCGGTTTTATAAGTTATACTTGATGGTATTGCAATTATGCTTTACCACCGTCTAATTCGTCTTGCCATTTTTTAAGCTCATCCCACTTACCATCTGCAGCCATTTGTGCTTGTGCTGGCCAAGTGTCTGTTACGTGGTTTCCACGTACACCTGCGATGATTTCAGAAATCTTAGCAGCGTCAGTTTTTGCAAGTTTTGCAAATGTATCAACACCAGCTTCAACAAGAGTTGATGCGATTTTTGGTCCGATACCTTCCACTTTTTTAAGATCGTCAGCTTTGGCAGCTTTTTTAGGAGCAGCCTTTTTTGCTTCTGCCTTTGGTGCAGCTTCCTTTGCAGGAGCAGCAGCTTTAGGTTCAGCTTTTGCTTCTTTTTTTGGAGCAGCTTTCTTAGCTCCAGAAGTAGCGATACTTTCAATTACGATTTCAGTAAGTGACTGGCGGTGTCCGTTCTTAACACGGTATCCTTTACGTCTCTTCTTTTTGAAAACGATTACTTTGTCACCTTTAAGGTGTCTTAAGACTTTAGCTCCTACTAGAGCTCCGTCTATAGCTGGGGCGCCTAAAGTGATGTTAGACCCGTCTCCTACTAAAAGTACTTTGTCGAAATCGACTTTTTTTCCTTCTTCAGTAGATAGGCGGTTAACAAAGACTTTTTGGTCTTTTGCAACTTTAAATTGCTGCCCTGCTATCTCTACAATTGCGTACATAGCGATTAATTAAATATTGTTATTACACTAATAAAAGCCTAAACCTCTCAGTTTAAGCGGGTGCAAATATACTATTTATCTTGTGATTTACAATCGCTAATTGTGTTTTTTTAAGCTCAAAAATGAAAAACGCATTTAAAAATAAATAACTTAGAACTCACGCTACTAACATTATTTATAAAACATCAAAATAAAAGTGATTTCCTACAAAAAATTGTTTTTGAGTATTTTAAAAAGTAGATTCGCCTTCATATTAATAATCAATCAAAAAGCAATGAAACATTTTAAATCAATCATTACACTCGTCATTCTTACAATTACATTTACATCTTGCTCAACAGATGATGAAATAAACGACGTAAACACAACCCTTATAGTGGGAGAATGGGAGATTACCTCTTTAGAAAATAACACCACACTAGATCTTACAGTCGAAGGTCAGACTGCCACATCAACTTCTTACGGTACAGGTTCAAACTTTAATTATACTATTACATTTAATGACGACAGCTCGCTTATAGCAAATGGCTCTTATGATTACACAGTCACATCATCTACGAATGGCTCAGAAATAACTCAGACTACAAGTTTTGAAGACATTAATACAACAGGAAACTGGAGTGTAAATGGCGACCAAATGAGTTTTACAGGATTCATTACTTTTCAAACGGATAATCAGATTATTTCAGATGATATCAACCCTGGTACTTCTACGATAACAGTTTTAAACGAAACAACTTTAGTACTTACAACAGATCTTGGAAATAGTGAAATTTCAGGTTTTCCAGAAGGAGTTGATTATAATTTTGAAGGAGAAAGTATCGTTATTCTTACAAGAGTAAACTAAAACTTCTCTTGAGCATTATAAATTAAAAAACCGCCATCTGGCGGTTTTTTAATTTATTTTTTTCCAAGTGAGGACTATCTAATAACCGGTCCTCTCTCACGTAATACCTTCTTAGTTCCTTCAGTATTCCAGCTAGGTTTAAAAAGCTGCATAAAACAAAGCGATAAACATATAGCGGTAGAAAATCCTCCTATTGCGACTGTAAATATTACAGAGCCTATACTTGTATTATACGTCTTCTCCCAAGGCCCTATAAGACCGTCTAGAAAATCTGGGTTTATATTACCTGCATATAGTGCAAAGAATCCCGTAAATAATATAGTAGCAATAAATCCAGACACCACTCCATTAGTAAGTCCGTCTGTGTAGCTAAAAGCTGATCCGTTCTTAATCTTTGTGTACTTAATCACCTCATAAATACCAAAACCTACAATCACGCCATTAAAGAGCGAGAACATAACATTAGTATGAAGGTTAAATAATGCGAGTACTAAAAAATATGCGATGAGCCCGCCTGCCATTGCGATGGCAAAACGTATGGGCATTGTGAATTTTGACATAATGTTTATCTTTTTTCTTTTAAAGATAAACAAAATATCGAATAAAAATCATAAGTAGCTGTTAAATAACACTTTAACAACCCATTAAGAAACGCCTAACTTACTGAAGATGTCCCATATAACCACTCCCGCACTTACAGAAATGTTAAGAGAATGCTTAGTACCCACCTGCGGAATCTCAAGTACCGTATCACTTAAGGACACAATCTCTTGCTGCACTCCTTTTACTTCATTACCAAAAACAACAGCATACCTCTCCCCTTTTACAGGAGTAAACTTGTCTAGCATTACAGCATCTTCTGCTTGCTCTATAGCACAAAGCTTCACACCTTGTTCTTTTAATTTTTGAGAAAGCGCGATTGAGTCTTCTACATACTCCCACGCTACAGCATCTGTTGCTCCTAGTGCTGTTTTTTGAATATCGCGATGCGGCGGTGTAGCAGTGATACCACACAGATACACTTTTTCAACAAGGAAGGCATCTGCCGTACGAAAAACCGAACCTACATTGTTGAGACTCCTTATGTTATCCAGCACAATAATAAGTGGCGTTTTTTCTGCCTCCTTAAAATCTGCAACCGTTTTTCTATTGAGTTCGCTATTCTTAAGCTTTCTATTATTCACGATGATAAAATATCTAGTATGGAGATTGTGTGAAAGGTGGTGATTTACGCTTTCGCGAAAGCGTACTTATACTATTTCTGGTTATACCCAAAACGCTTGAGCTGTCGCTCGCTGCTTCTCCAGTTCTTATTTACTTTTACATATAGTTCAAGATGCACTTGCTTACCAAAGAATTTTTCTAAATCCTTACGAGCCTCTACTCCTACTCGCTTAAGTGCAGTTCCTTTATGACCTATAATGATACCCTTCTGGCTATCACGCTCTACCATAATCACAGAGCGCATACGTATGATCTCATCTTCTTCAAAAAAGTCTTCTGTATCTATCTCTACTGCATAAGGGATTTCTTTCTTGTAGTGCATCAAGATTTTCTCACGTATGATCTCATTTACAAAAAAGCGCTCAGGCTTATCTGTAAGTTGGTCCTTTGGATAAAATGCTGGAGACTCTGGTAGTAGCTCTATAATTCTATTAAACACTTGTGGTACGCCAAAGTTTTCAAGTGCAGAGATCGCAAACACCTCAGCATTTGGCACTTTTTCTGACCAAAGCTTTAACGCCTCGCCTAGCATCTCTTCGTTACCCTTGTCTATTTTATTAATGAGTAATAAAACGGGAATTTTTGCGCCACGTATTTTATTAAAAAACGCTTCGTCTTTGAGCTCCTTTTCTCCTAGCTCTACTATGTAAAGTAGCACATCTGCATCTTCAAAGGCGCTTTTTACAAAGTCCATCATAGATGCTTGTAGCTCGTATGCCGGCTTTATGATACCTGGCGTGTCGCTCAAAATCATCTGGAAGTCTTCTCCGTTTACAATACCTAGTATACGGTGACGTGTAGTTTGTGCTTTTGAGGTAATAATACTGAGTCGCTCACCCACAAAGGCATTCATAAGCGTACTTTTACCCACATTTGGGTTTCCTATAATATTTACAAATCCGGCTTTGTGCGACATAGTGTTTCTTTTAGGCAAAGATACTTTAAATAGTACGTTTGCCTTTATGGATATAAAGAGTTATTAATTATGTAAATGATGTGTGGTTATGGGAGGTATTACGCTTTCGCAAAAGCGTAATAATTACGATCTAGATTTTGCCAGCCCTCTGTCATATAGCACGATGCTCCCAGCTACTGCAACATTAAGGCTTAGGGTAGAAGAGAATTTTACAAGAAAGTGAGATCTATCTATCGCCTCACGTGTGAGGCCGTGATCTTCTGCTCCTAGTAAATAAACACAGCGCCTAGGGTGCTCAAAAGTCTCTAGCGATTGTGCACGCTCATCTAGCTCTACGCCAACAATGCGAGCTCCTTTAGGTAAGTGATTAAAAAAGTCATCAAAATTATCATAGTGATAATAAGGCATCGCACTTACAGCATTGTGTGTATCACTAGCTTGCTTTGCATAGCGGTTGCCTATGGTAAAAATGAAACTAGCACCTAGGTTTTGAGCAGAACGCCAGAGCACTCCTAAGTTTTCTGGAGTTTTTCCATTCTGGATTCCTATCCCAAAAAACTCGTTTGTAAAATTATCTGGCTGCATATATATATGACTATGGTATAAATAAAAAAGAGACCGTCACAAGTGAGGTCTCTTTTATTTTACATACTATCAGGTCTACCCTTCAAGCGTTTTTCAATCTTCTTTTTCTTTTCTGTGAGACGCTTCATTGTATCCATTATTTCAGAATCCTTTGTCTCTTTAAAAATCTCATTCAGTGCAAGAATGAGGCGTTTTGCTTCTCTTGAAGCTGCAACGCGATCACTGGTGGACATATTGCTCATTGAAGCATTCTCAAAAGCCACCGCTTCTTCCATTAATTTCATACAGTATTTCAAATTTTGGCGAATGTAATGTAACTCACCATATTATACAAGATTTACCCATAAATACTTGTACTACACAAGTATAAAATATTGATAATCAAGTCCAAAAGGAGAGAAAACTCCTACTCAACCCCTTAATTTACATTCTTTTTTATAAAAAGATAGTATGCATTTATTAGTAATATCGCAACATTAGTTACGATTACCGGTATACTTGACAACAATACTCCATACACCACAAAAAATGCACAACCCACTGAGTTTACAATACGTAGTGTACGTATATCTTTAAATAAAAATGACAACAGCACAAATAAACTGGCTAGATAACCGATAATTTCGGTAGGATTAATTTCCATAAATAAACACTTTAATTTTAATATTATAATTTTAATTCAAGAGAGGCAGCTTAGGCATTTCTCTCTACATACTTAATAATGTGGGTTGCAATATCTGTTCCCGTAGCTCTTTCTATACCTTCTAATCCTGGTGATGAGTTTACCTCGAGAATTAAAGGCCCTCTAGATGACTGCAATAAATCAACCCCGGCGATACCTAGCCCCATTGCTTTTGCGGCCTTTAAGGCTGCATTTTCTTCTTCGTCTGTAAGCTCTATTACATTTGCACTACCACCACGGTGTAAGTTAGACCTAAACTCACCTTCTTTTCCTTGCCTTTTCATTGCGCCTACCACAGCCCCATCTACTACAAAAACACGTATATCTGCACCTCCAGCTTCTTCTATAAACTCTTGAGCAATCACTCTAGCCTGTAACCCGTTAAAAGCTTCTAAGATGGACTCTGCACTATTTTTATTATCTGCCAGCACAACACCAAGCCCTTGAGTACCTTCAAGTAATTTTATAACAAGTGGCGCACCTCCTACCCCATCTACAACCTGACTCACATCTTTTGAGTAGTTTGTAAACACTGTTTTAGGCAAGCCAAGACCAGCTCTAGAAAGAATTTGCAAGCTTCTTAATTTATCTCTAGATCTCACAAGGGCTTGTGACTCTGTGGCAGAAAACACCTTCATCATCTCAAACTGTCTCACAACAGCAGTCCCAAAAAATGTTACAGAAGCACCTATTCTAGGTATGATCCCATCTATATCCCTAATCTCTTCTCCTTTGTATACTATAGTCGGATTCTTTTTTTCAATCACGAGATTACACTTAGTGTGATCTATAATAATCATCTCGTGACCTTTTTTTTGACCAGCTTCTACAATTCGTTTTGTAGAGTATAAGTTAGGGTTTTGAGATAGTACAACAATTTTCATATAGTATAATTTATAGGGACATTAGACACAAAATTAGTGCATAAAAAAAGTCTCAACTTGTGATTGAGACTTTTTACTTAGTAGCGGGAACTGGACTCGAACCAGTGACCTTCGGGTTATGAGCCCGACGAGCTGCCTACTGCTCTATCCCGCGATGTATGTTCCAGTAACACGTTTCTTGATTAGGCCATCAGTACTGCGTTAATTGGAGTGCAAATATACAACCGTTTTTGTCATATATAAAAGGAAAATGTAGGATATTTTTTTAATTATTTGCAACCATCACATAGACAGGCATATCTGTAACAATATATTTAATTGAGAGTAGGTAGTACTGTATTTAAATCTCAAATACTACCTTAAGATGTACAAAATAGAGACCAGAAACGGCTTATTGTTCAATATCACGAGCCTCAAAACCTACAAGTTCTTGCTCTTCAAAAGTAGTGCGTACCTCTATAGGATTACAACACACTTCACAATCTTCTACATAAACCGTACTTACAGATGGGTCTAAAAGCATAGACACCTCTTCCCAACAGTATGGACATTGAAAAAAATGTTCAAACATAGTGTAGTTTTTGTTGCGCTTTCGCGAAAGCGGAATTACCTCCTACAACTTCACATTAAGAAGTTGCCCCGTGAGCTGTAGTAACTGTATTTCTGCCAGCTTTGCTGTATACTTTGCAGCATTCTTAGTGGTTTGTGCATTGAGCAAGTTAAGTTGTGCCTGTCTAAACTCTACGCTACTTACCTGACCTAGCTTAAATCGCTCTTCTGATCGATCAAAGTTAGCCTGACTTGTACTTACATTTTGCTCTTGAAGCTCATAGATTTTAAGGGCATTGAGATAATCTCCCTTTGCATTTGCAATGTCTCCCAGTACCTGCTGCCTTAGTTGCTCTTGGGTATACTTTTGATTTTCTAAAAAGATTTTTGCATTCTTTACTCCTATGATAGAGCTGCCGCCATCAAATAAATTCCACTGCAGGGTTGCACCTGTTTGAAAACCTGTAGAGGTGCTTGAGGCAAGAAAATTTGTAGCAGGAAAATTACCCTCTGTCCAGCCGTAACTACCTGTAAGACCTATGGTAGGTAAAAGCAAAGATTTAGCTTGTTTAATTTGATAATCACTTATCGTAATATTTTGCTCTGCTTGAAGAATAGATACATTATTTGTGATACCCTCACTTATAAAGCGCTCTACTTCTAGCGGGTTTATAAAAGTAACGGTAGTATCTGCACTTTTTAAGTCTTCCAGCTCTCTAGCGAGGACTACGTTAAGATCTCGCTGTGCGTTACGTAACTGCTGTCTGGTAGTAAGAATGTTTGTACTATCAGTCACAATATCTACTTGTGCATTGAGCACCTCTAACTTATTTACTTGTCCATAATCAAATTGATATTGCGCACGTACCTCTCTTGCTTTTGAAATATCTAAAGCGGTTTCTAAAACAGCTAAGTTTTCTTCAATACGAGCCACTTCATAATACACAGAAAATAGCTGCAACATTACATTCTCTATGGTCTCTCGTGCTTGCAGCTGTGATAAGCCATACTGCTCTTTTAATGTTTTATAATTATAGTACCTACCTAACCCATCAAACAAGGTATAGTTAAGATTAATAGAAGCATTATATCTTGTGGTTTCTGCCCCATCTACAGCGCTTACATTACCATCTTGAAAGGTAGCCTCTTGATCATCTATACTATAATTTACACCTGCATTACCTGTGAGGGATGGCAAGTAGCCACTATTTAAGATACTTTTATTGTTTTCAGCTATGGCGACTTGATTATTTGCGAGTAGTATCCCAAAGTTATTCTCAAGCATTATCTGCACGGCCTCTTCTTTTGTGAGTAATTGTGCTGGGAGGTCTTGTGCATACGCTTTCGCGAAAGCGAATAACAACACCATAGCAACTATACTTTTTATAAAAGATTGTATCATCTGTTTGCAGTCATTTTAAGTAATAATGTTTCTAGTGTAAGTCTTTGCACTAGGTTGTCTTGATTTGCTCTTATGAACTCAATATCATTTATATGAAAAACGAGTTCTCCTTCTTCTTCTTCAATCCCGAGCTGGCTACTAAGGTAAGTTTGAGCTCCAGGTAGTCCTCCTTTTTTTATAGTTACTTCACCTCCAGATTTAGTAAGCAAAAAGCTATTAAAATCTAAAAAACGCTCTATACCTGATAGCATTTTAAAACCTACAAGTCCAGCAGTAATCATTAACACATACGTAAACAACTTATCAAGTCCAAACTCGTTATCGCCTGTAAAAATTGCAACGAGTAGCCAGAAAGCTATAAGCCCTACAAGTGACAGTAACACACCTAGTACTATGGATATGATATCCATAATTTTTGCTTTGGAGGTGCGCTTTACTACAATCTCTCCTGTGGTTGTGTTTTCTTCATAATGAAAGCCTAGTTCATCGAGGTTTTCAAGATTTGCGATGGCCGCTTCTTTTTGGGCAATTTGCTCTTCCAGCTTTTCTGTAGAAACATCTATAGATTGCTTTCTAATTGTATCTAGCAAGTTGAGTTTTGCTTCATAAGTAAGCTTGTCGCTATGCTCTAGCACGGCAACAATTTCTCGCGGTGTATGATTTTTATACAAATTCATTTTACGCTATATCTGTTTTAGGCTTAAAGGCAACTTGAAGCTCTTGGTTGTCATTCTCGTGCTCTTCTTCCATTTCCTTTACGGCTCTCTCTTGATTTTCTCTAGCTGTCTTTCTTCCCTTCTGTAACATATCTGTAGTGGTCTTTACCCAGTTGCTAAATGATAAAAAGATAGGAAGCATTACAAGCGTAAGTACCGTTGCAAAGCCTATCCCGTATGCAATAGATATTGCCATTGGGATCAAGAACTGTGCTTGTCTACTCTCTTCAAAAATAAGCGGTGCAAGACCAGCAATAGTTGTGATTGAGGTAAGAAAGATAGCTCTAAATCTAGAACGACCAGCATCAAAAATAGCATCCTCAAAGGTCATACCTTCTCTTAGGTTAGTATTAAACTTACCTATAAGCACCAGGCCATCGTTTACCATAATCCCTATCAAGGCTATAATACCAAGCATAGATAGTATGTTAAGGGGGAAATCGTGTATCCAGTGTCCCCAGGCTACTGCTGGCAAACTCAATGGTATAAGAAGCAATAACATCAATGGCTGACTATAACTTCTAAAGGTAAATGCAATCACTATATAAATAAGTAATAGCACCGTAAGGCCTACAGGTATAAGTGAGTCTGTAAGTTTACCTGCCTCTCTGTTTTGACCTTCGTATGATGGTGTTACTGTAGGATACTTAGATAGTATCTCTGGCATCACGTTAGTACGCAAATCTGTCATTACATCTGTGGCACTTACTTCTTTTGGGTTTTTGAGATCTGCAAGTATTTGTATCTCCCTTCTACCCTCAAGGTGGTTTACTGCCACATCACCACGCTCAATAGTGTAAGATGCTATCTCATTGAGAGGCACCTTTGCTCCAGATGGCGTAGTGATACGCATATCATCTAGATTAGATATAGATGATCTATTATCCCGATCATAACGCACCCATACTCTTATCTCATCTTGACCTCTCTGAAAGCGCTGCGCTTGTGCCCCAAAGAATCCTGCTCGCACTTGTGCCATTACGGTCTGTAAATTGAGCCCCAGTGAGTATGCAGACTCGTTGAGCTCTAATCTAATTTCTTTAATACCCGCAGGGTCATTATCTGTTATATCTTTTAATACAGGGTTGGTCTCTAGTGATTGCTTAAGCTCAGCCTTTGCTGCTTTAAGTTCGGCTATATTGTTTCCTAATAAAGAAACTGCAACGGGACTTCCTCCAAAGTTACCTCCGCCTCCATACACAAGGCTTTCTTTACCTATTACAGGACCTACCTTCTCTTGTATCATATTACCTACTATGATAGAAGTAACCTCGTTAGGTCTTTCTTCTCCCGGAAGCATATTTATACTTAAAGAAGCTGTAGATGTCCCTGGCCCAATGTTTTTGATAATATTCTCAAACATAGGTCCATCTATCTCATTTTTATACTTTTCAGTTAGCTCTTTATTTGTCTCTACAACCTTTTCTTCTATCATAGAGATAATACTGTCTGTGATAGCCGCATTTGTACCATTAGGCATCTCAAGACTTATTCTCACATTATCACTTGCAACACGCGGGAAAAACGCTCCACGTATAATACCCGCCTCAAAACTCCCAGAGGTGAGTAAAATAAATGCAATAAAAAATGAAAACATCAAGAACTTGTAGTCGAGTGCAAATCTTAGTACTGGGCTGTACACGCGATCACGTAACCAGACCATAATACGATCTCCAAACTCATTTATATAGCGCAGTTTTGAGAATAGCTTTGCCATTCCCTTTTTTGGCTTATTGCTTTGTGCTCGCAATGCCTTAGAGTGTGCAAGGTGAGCTGGCAGTATAATGAGGGCCTCTACTAGAGAAACAAGCAACGTAAGCATTACTATAACCGAAACCTCTCCAAAAAATTCACCTATTCTTCCATCTAAAAATAAGAAAATACCAAAAGCGAGAATCGTTGTAGTTATTGCCGAAAGAATAGGAGGCAATACCTCCATTGTACCATCTACAGCAGCTTGTATAGGGGTTTTACCACGTTCATAATGTTGATAGATATTTTCTGCTATGACAATACCGTCATCTACCAGAATACCTATCACGATAATCATCCCAAATAACGATAATACATTAATCGTCACATTAAAATAACCTGCAAGCATAAACATCCCTAAGAATGCCACGGGAAGCCCAAAGGCTACCCAGAATGCTAGTCGTGTATTTAAAAATACTGATAGGAACAATAGCACCAAGAGCATCCCTACAACGGCATTTTCTGTAAGTAATGCTGTACGTTGTACAAGCGTTATAGATAAGTCACTTACAACAGCTAGCTGTACATTGTTATACTTTGCATTAAAGTCTTCTATATATTCTTTTGCCTTTTCTGCGGCGCCTATAAGGTCTTCTGTATTTGTAGATGTTATGGTCACATTTACAGCAAGATTTCCATTAAAGTAATTTGCATTAGGCGTTTCAGAAAAACGGTCTCTTACCTCTGCAACATCTTTAAGACGTATGGTTCTTCCATTAGCATTTGACCTCACAATGACATTAGACAGCTCGTCACCGTAGTAAGCTCTATTATTTGCTCTTATAAGATACTCTTCTGCCTCTGTTTTTATAGACCCTCCTGTTGTTAATATGTTTGAAGAGCTCACTGCCTGAGATACATCTGCAAAAGACAAGTCGTAAGCCAGCAAACTGTTTTCATTTACAGCTATCTCAATTTCTTCTTCAGGATATCCAGATACTGCTATTTGAGAAATACCATCTATGCCACGCAGGTCATTTTCTACCTGGCGTCCTATTTGTTTTAAAGTCTCAAGCGATACGTTTTCTCCGCTTATAGAAAAAGATATAGTTTGCCTTATTGCTTCAACCTTTGCCACTACAAGAGGCTCCATACCAGAAGGAAATGAAGGCACACGATCTACAGCATTCTTTACTTCAAGAAGCATAAAATCAATATCCTTCCCTTTTTCTATCTCTACATTAATGCTACCACTGTTTTCTCTAGAAGTAGATGTTACGCGCTCAACTCCATCTAATCCTTTAAGGTTATCTTCTATTTTAAGCACAATACCTTCTTCTACTTCTTGTGGAGAAGCTCCTGGGTATATAACACTTATACTTATATTCTTAGAGTCTACAAGTGGAAAAAATGATGAGTTGAGTGATAATGCTCCGTAAATTCCAAAGACTACAAACATTAATACAATCACGTTTACAGCTACGTGATATTTGATAAAATATTCTATTACTTTACGCATCCTACTCTGCTTCTTCTTGTGATGATTCCTTATCTGAATAGATCTTTACAAGCATTCCAGCATATGCGCCAGGTACTGGCTTACTTACAATCTTTGTTCCTTCTGGTATTCCCTTTACAATCACCTCCTTATCAGAAAAATATACGGGATTTACCTTTATAACATCAAGAATTGAATCACGCACCATAAAAAGCTCATTATTGGGTTGCAACAACCCTCTAGGTAAAGCTATCGCCTCTTGCTCTTCTTTAGCTTGAAGCACGGCTTCAAGATACACGCCTTCTCTCAGACCTTCTCCTTTAACTTCTATATAAGCATTTATGGTCTGTGACGCTTGATCTATATTCCCATTTACTCGAGTTACTTTACCCGTGTAAGTTTCTTGACCGTCTATAGTAGAGAGCGCTACTTCATTATTGACTTTTAACAAATCTGCATAATTCTTACTTATCGCAACTTCAAGCTCGTACAAGTTTGTATCTATAAACTCACCTAGCTTTTGACCAGATCTTACAAGTGTCCCTTCTGTTACTAAAGCTTCTGTAAGTACTCCAGTAAATGGCGCTGTAATTCTATACTTACCTAGACGTTGCTCTAAGTTTTTTACATTAAAATAAGCCGTTTGTATATTTCTTCCAGAAATAAAATAACCTTCTTTTTCTGATGTGATTTCTGGTAAAGGTGGAGTAGCTTTACTAACGTCAAAGTTATTGAGATAGGCTTGCCATTTTGGGTAGGCTTCTGGATAATCAAGACGTAAGTCAGGCATTATAGAAGTGATCTGGTCATACAGTGCACTTTTTTGAGATTGCACACTTGCGTAGTACTCAGAGCTATTAAGACTAAGTAATGTTTGTCCTTTTCTATACTCTTGTCCTGGCTTAAAAAGCTTACTTCCTTTTTGAAGCACGCCCTGCACTTCAGAAAATATTTCTAGCCTTCTTTGAGCAACGAGATTTCCGTTTGCCGAAATTTCTATAGGTACGACCCCATTTACAGCATCTTCTACAAAGACGGTTTTAATTACTTTTTTAGGCTTAGGCCTTGTACGTTGATTACTTGCTACAATTGCTTTTGAAGCAAAAAAAGCTCCAATTATGAGCAGGACTCCTAACAGAGAGAGGATGATTTTACGCATCTATACTATTTTGGTTGTTTTGATGGCTTGAGTACCAGTAGTGCAAATCTAACCACAGAGCCCGACCACCGCTGTTAAGGATGTCTTAAATTAAAAGCCTGAACGTCCGGTATTACCTACAAAACGACACATTGTTTGTGTTAAAAAGAAAAAACCAACTTGTACTGTTGGTTTCTTAATTATTGTTGAGTGGTATTACGCTTTCGCGAAAGCGTAAAAATACTAGTTTAACGCATCTAGCTCCTCTGTGATTTTCTCCCAGTCTTCCATAAAGCCGTCTAGCTTCTTTTTCTTGCCGTTGTAGTTGTCAAAAAACGCTGGATCTGCAACCGTCTCATCATAGTTAGTCGCGAGGGCTACATCTAGCTCCTTGATCTCGCGTTCTATTTTATTAATATTAGACTCTACTTTACTGAGTCTATTATTAAGAGATTTGAGCTTTTTTTGGTCTTCGTAAGATTTTTTTGTGCTCTTTACAGGCGCTTCTTTTTTTACAACATCACGCTTTTCTACCTCTCTCAAGTTTGCCACTTCTCGCTGCTCTAGGTAATAATCTATGTCTCCCAGATACTCTCTTATACGATGATCTTTAAACTCATAAACCCTATCTGTAAGACCTTGTAGAAAATCACGGTCGTGAGATACGACTATAAGAGTCCCTTCAAACTGCTTGAGACTATCTTTAAGTACATTTTTTGACTTAATGTCTAGGTGGTTTGTAGGTTCATCCATCACAAGCACGTTAAAAGGTTGCAACATAAGCTTAGCAAGTGCTAGCCTGTTGCGCTCACCTCCAGAGAGTACGCGCACATACTTATCTACCTCCTCTCCCCTAAAGAGAAAAGAGCCTAATATATCTCGTACACGTGGTCTTGTTTTCTCATCTGCAGCATCTATCATCGTGTCCTCTACAGTTTTTGAACCGTCAAGATATTCGGCTTGGTTTTGAGCAAAGTACCCTATCTGTACATTATGCCCTAGCTTTACCTTCCCTTGATGCTCAAGCTCACCCACTATAATTTTTGCTAGCGTAGATTTACCTTGGCCATTTTGCCCTACAAAGGCGGTCTTAGTATCACGCTCTACCAGCAAGTCTATACCTTGTAAAACGTTTTTATCTCCATAACTTTTTGCAACCTCCTCTGCCTCTACCACAACCTTACCAGGCGTTACAGATACAGGAAATTTAAGCGTCATCACACTATTATCATCTTCATCTACCTCAATGCGATCTATTTTATCTAACTTTTTTATGAGCGACTGTGCCATTGTAGCCTTTGAAGCTTTTGCTCTAAACTTCTCAATAAGCTTTTCTGTCTGCTCAATTTGTTTCTGCTGGTTTTTTTGTGAAGCCAGTTGCTGCTCTCTTATTTCCGAACGAAGCACAAGGTACTGTGTATACGGCTTCGGATAATCATAAATGCGACCTAGCGAAATCTCAATAGTACGGTTAGTCACGTTATCTAAAAACATCTTATCGTGAGATACAATCACCACAGCCCCAGTATACCCTCGCAAGAAGCTCTCAAGCCAGATAATAGATTCTATATCTAAGTGGTTTGTAGGCTCATCTAGCAGTAATATATCGTGATTTTGTAGTAAAAGCTTAGCTAGCTCTATACGCATACGCCACCCTCCAGAAAAGGTGTCTGTAAGCTTATCAAAATCCTCACGCTTAAAACCTAGGCCTTGCAATATGCGCTCTGTCTCACCTTTATAACTATACCCGCCGTGCACTTCATACTGGTGTTGCACGTCGTTTATATCTATCATAAGCTGGTTATAGCTCTCGCTCTCGTAGTCTGTGCGTGTCGCTAGTTGCTCATTAATATGTGCAAGTTGACTCTCTAGTTTTTTTATTTCTTTAAAAGCCTCATAAGACTCCTCAAGCACGGTACGTCCTTCTATAAAATCTATGTCTTGCTTTAAGAAACCTATGCTTATCTCCTTCTCTATAGCTATAGATCCCGTATCATATTGCTGCTCGCCAGAAATGATACGTAGCATTGTAGACTTACCAGCACCGTTTTTACCTACCAGTCCTACCCGATCACCATTATTAAGTCTAAAGGTGATTTCTTCAAACAAATATTCGCCTTGAAAAGAGACAGAAAGGTTGTGAATATTGAGCATAGAGTAATAAGTAAAAGTTATTATTTGGTATGTACTAACCGTGCAAAGATGCTTAAATTTGTAGTTAAAAACTAAGGAGATTATGGGAATTCTAAAAGGCAGTAAACTCAACAGTATTCTTACAGGAAAGTGCCCTGTGTGTCAAAACGAGTCTATGTACAAAAACTCAAATCCTTATATCTTATCTGAGACGCTCAAAATGCACGAGCGCTGCTCTCACTGTGACACAAAATATAAGATAGAACCTTCTTTCTTTTATGGTGCTATGTATGTGAGTTATCCCGTAGGGATTGCTTTTGCAACAGCAGCTTTTGTGATTACCTATTTCTTTTTTGAGGCTAACCTGGTTAATACATTTATTGCCATTGTAGGTACAATGATTGTATTTATGCCTGTGATTATGCGACTTTCTCGCAATATATGGATCAATTTCTTTATGAAATATGACCCTAGTAAAGATCAACTAGTAAGTAAGTAAGTAAGATGACGCTTTCGCGAAAGCGTACTAAACTACTACCTATATCTCCAGCTTTTTTGGAAATCTCATTATATCTACCTCCTCTGGAAGTGGAATATTGTTTTCTATAAATTCAAATAAATAGTGTGCCAGCATAGGTCCCGCCATTATGCCGCGAGTACCTAGCCCGTTAAGTACCGCAAGCTGCTTGAACTTAGGGTGGGTTCCTAAAAGCGGCCTCCTATCTCCTGTAGTGGGACGCACACCTGCTTGTTCACTTACTACCTCGTAGGGCACGGTAATAAGAGTTCTAAATTTATCTTCGAGCTCTTCTCGAGCGTCTTTTGTGCTCTCCCAGTCCTTATCTGTCCAGTTGTACGTTGCTCCTACTTTATATAAATCCTCACCTAGCGGCACTACAAAAAATGATGTTTTGATAGCGGCAGTCAGCTTTAATTTTGGAGCCTTTATAATGATGTACTCACCTTTGTTTCCTACTAAAGGTAATTTGTTAAAATAAGGGTTCTGCTTGATACCATATCCTTCGGCAAAGACTATGTGATTTGCTTCATAATCTTTATACTGTACTCCGGTATCTGTAAGTGTGAGCTGTGTGTAGTTGAATTCCGCTTTCGCGAAAGCGGACATCTCTTCTAGATATTTTTCATAGTGCTCTTGTAATGTGGTAATGGCTATACGCCCAGTCTCTGCAACTTCTCCATAGTTATATGGTGCATCTATAAACTCACTCTCTGCCTTTACAAGAGGCGTTTTTACAAAACGCTCAAGCCCCTGCTTATCACTTGCAGCAAACCAATTATTTTGATCTTCTACCGAGTGAAATACTTTTCTCACAGCCATAGGGTACATAAACTGCGTATCAAGCTTTGCTTCTAGATTCTGAAAATAGGGAATAGCAATATCAAACTGCTCTACCGCTTTCCAAGGGAGGGAGTATCGTTTTAAAATAACAGGATTATATAAGCCAGCAGCTACCCTGCTTGCTCCTTCTACACCCTTATCAAAAACTATAAATGTTTTTCCAGCCTTTATACATTGCTCACAAAAAGCAATGCCAGCTAGACCCAGTCCCACAATTATATAATCTACTTTCATCACGTTGCAAAAATACAGCAATAGATGATGAGAATAGTATTAATAGACACTCATAAAAAAAGGTCATCAAAACTGTGTTTTGATGACCTTTATAAGCTTATTTAAGAATAACGCTAGTAATTCCAGAGATCTTGCTCTATATCACGTATGCCTTCTTTAATACGATTAGACTCAAGTAACTGCATCATTGCATTGTCACTTATGTACTCTTTAACCTTACGGTCTCCTTGTACATTGTCTTCTTTATAAATTGTAGCATTAAATCGTCTACTATTGAGTAGATGGTCAAATGATATGGGTAATGAGGTATTCTTGCGGTTAAAGGCTTTTGCATTATGCAATACCTCTCTTGCTCCTGGAAACCATATCCAGAAGAGCTCAATATCTGCCGCACTAGAATCATCTAAAAAGTTTACATCACCAGATACTGGTGCGATACCCAATAGACGGTACTTTAACTCACCTTGACGCTTATCTATATACCAGTACCCACGTACGTGATATGCATTAATATCATAAGATGTAATCTCTGTACGCTCAATGTTATAATCTGAGATAGACTCTCCTGCGTTAAACTGATCGTATCCTTCATCTGAAGTATCGATCTTTACCATTGCCGCAGAAAGGTCTTCTAGCTGAATCTTTTCTGTAAAATATGAGTCTCTATATATCGCATCAATTTTACCGTTTTTAATGTTCTTTACAAGAACATCAAAAAGTGAACGACGATCTGACCCCATATTTACCGTATCAATAGGGTAATATAAAGGAAAGTTAACGCGCTCATCAAGATCAATAACTTCCCACGTATTTTTTGCCCATAGTACATCACGTTTTTCAACGTAACCATATGGTAATGGTTTGTCATTATCTTTTGCTTTTTGCTCTTCGGTTACTTCAAACATTTCGTCTGGCGTCTTTGCATTAAGGATGTTTCCTTGTGCAAATGCAGGTACAGCCATTAAAAGACCTAGTGCAACAAAAATTAAACGTTTAAGACTCATAATAAAATTTATTTTAGTTTGATAGCTCAATGATAATTGGAGACACCGTCTTCAATCTTATAGAGTTACCTGGTATACTTGCTTTAATATCAAATATCTGTACTGAAGATCCTCTCTTTGCTCTTTTAAGAGCGGACTTTGCAGCAGCATTAAGCTTGTTTCCTTGTACAGCAACAGTAGCTTGATCACCAGCTCTAAACTTGAAACTATTAACTCTTAAGTTAAGGTCAAAGTCAAAATCTGGAAGTACTGCATTAATAGGCGCAGCACCTACTGTGTTACGAGGTTTCTTAAGGTTACCACCGTCATCTCCTCCTAAAGCTCCTACTGGACGTGGGATATCTTTAATACGGAAAACAGCTTTATCAGAAACAGTTCCACCACCATCTGGTAACTTTGCTGTAACGTTAATAGTCACCTCTCTACCTTGTGAAGGTTTCATATTATACTTGCTTCCTGATCTTTTAGAAAGACCTGCTCCAGATGCTGTAACAGCATTATCTGCAACACCAGCAAATGATATCGTCATAGGGTTATCTACACCACGGTATACAACATTCATCTTATCTGCAGCTATTGTTGCAGAGTTAGGTTTGTTTATTGTTGTAAAAGCCTGCTCTACAGCAACCTCTATTTCTTTACCGTCTTGAGGGTAAAATAATGTACCTGTGATTTTGTGATCACCTACTCCACCAGTGTTTACTCCTAATACTAGTTTACCACCATCATAAGAAATCTTATCTGAAGGTATAGCTCTTCCATCAAGCTTAAGCTCAACTCTAGAAGGTTTTGTAGAAGCGTCTACACGACCTAAAGAAAGAACACCATCAAATGTTGACCCTGTGTAATAAGCACCTTTTGAAGTAGTCATTACAGTCTCGTAATTATCTAAAGAAGCAAGCTCCTTAAGATTACCAGAAAGTAGCTTTGTTAAAAGCTCATTTTCTACAACCTTGATATCATTTTGTAATTGAGACATCTTAGTTAATGAAGAAACAGATGGAAACCCTACAAAATTGTAAGAGATATAATCTTTTTCTACACCTTCTCCATCTACGACATCACTTGTACTAAAATCTTCATTGATTTGAGCAACTAGTGCTTTATTGTCTCCTGCGAGCTTCACCATACCGTCACGGTACTTTGCCATCTCATCAAGAAAAGTTTGCCCTTCTGGTGTGATTTTTCCTCCTTTATAGAAGCGCTCATCTAGAAAGTTAGACTTATCCATCGCTTCATAATCTGTCTTATCTTCTACTTCTGCAAGTAGCGCATCTTTCTCTGAAGCTAGATAAGTAAAGTATGCATCTCCTAGTTGCTTTGCAGACTGAGCTGTTGCTGCAGCTGCTTTGAACTCTTCATTTTCGTTTGCTTTCTTAGAAAGATCTGCTAGTGCAAGATTATTCTTAGTTTCAAACGTAGTATTAGAACGATCAAATTTTTCATTTATCGATCCAAAAGCCGATAGTACCTCCTTAGACATATTAAGTGCTAGCATCGCTATAAACACTAGATACATCAGGTTAATCATCTTCTGCCTTGGGCTTTGTTTTCCTCCTGCCATTGTTTTTAATTTTAGCTGTTAGTTAGTTAATTGTAAAAACAACTAGAATTAGTTTTTGTTCATAGCAGAAAGCATTCCTCCATACACACCATTCAGTGAAGAAAGGTTTGTTGCAAGGCTTTCCATTTGCTCTTTAAGTTTTCCTGCGTTTGCAGTTACTTGCTCATTGATTTCTGCCTGACGGCTAGAAGACTCAACCTGCACTTTATAAAGGCTATTTAAAGATTCCATTTGAGCAGCAGCTAGTGCCATCTCTTCAGAGTATTTTTTAGTAGAGCTCATTGCATCTGCAGTAGGCGCTATTTCTTTTGCCGCTCCTTCAAAACCTCTTATGCTTGCACCTAAGCTAGACATAAGTTCAGAATCGATTTTTGCTTCTTTAAGCATATTATCTAATTTTTTAGATAATTGTGCTTCTGCATCTACAGGAGCTGCAGCTTTTTTCTTAGATCCGCCTGCTCCGCCTGCTAGTTCTGGATATACTAGAGCCCAATCAAGTTCGTCATCTACTGGTTCAAATGCAGAAATTGCGAATACTACTGCCTCTGTAACAAGACCTACAATAAGCATCTCATTACCCCAAGGCCAGTGCATTATTTTAAATAAAGCACCAATAATTACAACTGCCGCTCCTAGTCCGTAGACCATATTCATTAATTTCTTTCCAGTTTTAGATTTTGCCATGACTAATAAAATTTTTTAGTTTAGTTAAGTTAATTTAGTTAAGTAATTGAATAATATAATTTGGGTAAATAATATTAGTTATTTCTTCGGTTTTCTAAGGTTGATTTTCTCATCAATTCCCATAAAATCCTGTACGGTTCTAAAACCGATATAACTACGTGCAGAGTCTTGATACTCATAATCACGTGAGCTTACCTGTAGGAAGTAAGCAACGTCTTTCCAAGAACCACCACGTATAACTTTACGACGGTTGTCCTTATCGTTTACGTTAGGGTTAATAGTAGACATATATTCATAAGAAGCTGGATCATAAGAAGAAGCTACCCACTCAGACACGTTACCTGCCATATTGTACAGGTTGTAGTCGTTAGGTTCGTAAGCATCTGCCTCTACAGTATATAGCGCTTGGTCTGCACCATAATCTCCTCTTAAAGGTTTAAAGTTTGCTAAGAAGCATCCTCTATCATTTTTTGCATATGGTCCACCCCAAGGGTAATCACCACTTTCCAGTCCGCCACGAGCAGCATATTCCCACTCTGCTTCACCAGGAAGTCTAAAACGATTTACAAATTGTCTCTTTTTTGATTTTTGGTAAGAGTTCTTATACATTGTTCTCCACTCACAAAATGCTTTTGCTTGCATCCAAGTAACACCTACAACAGGATACTCTCCGTAAGCATCGTGCCAGAAGTAATCATTGTGCATAGGCTCATTGTAAGAGTATGCAAAATCCTTAATCCATACAGTCGTATCAGGGTAAACCGGAACAACCTCTGTCTTAATGTGATCTTTACGACGACCACCGTTCTTCTTTGCGGCAGCTTGTATGTCTAAGTATGTGTAACGGAAGTTAAGTTTATCTACGTCTATGGTGCGCTGTCCATTATAAGCCTCTTCTAGCGGGATATACATTGTATCCATCACCTCAGCATAATACTCATCTGGATACTCTGCAGTATCCCATATGATATCTATATCCTTATTAAGTTTACGACCTTCAAAGCCAGTCTCGCCTAACCCATAATAGTTATCGTACATATATTGCTCGTATGGCGTCATATTTTCTGGATCTGCATCACTAAATGCAAAATCACCTATACTCGCACCATCACCAGCTCCTGGAGTCTCTCCAAGCTCATCTGCCAGTATAGCAAGTTTTGTACGTACAGTAGAGTCTTTAACCCACTCTACAAACTGCCTATATTCGGCGTTTGTGATTTCTGTTTCATCCATATAAAAAGAACGAACCGTAACAGTTTTAGTAGGAGCATCGTTTACCGCAGCAAAGTCATCATCACTTTTACCCATTATGTATGCACCTCCAGAAACGAGAGTCATACCAAATGGTTTTTCGGGATTCCATCGCTTGCCTTGAGCGCCAACGAGTTCTCCACGATCGCCTTTGCCACAACTAGACAGCAAAGCTACTATCGCAATAAATGCAATATACTTTTTCATAGGATATTAGGTTAAGTATTCTAAGTTAAGGGCGTAAACCTATTTATTTTATTTGAAATAAACAATTTATTCGCCAAAAATAATCTTTTCATCGTTGAAACACACAATCAAACCTCGTTTTTCTTTCTCGCTTTAAACCATCTTTCGGGGATATTTTGGTTACAAGCGTCCAGATAATCTTGGTATGTGCAAGGTAATAACGTGTGCCTTTTTAATTTATTATTCAAGCCCATAATAAATGGTATTTCTATCCACCATCGAGCTGTTTTCTCACTTTTATAAAACGTAAGCACCTCATCTTCAATAGGCACTTGGTAGGTAAGGAAATTACCTTTTTCTACATCCATATTTTCGCTTGCGCGAAAATTCACACCCTCTATAAAGTACCACATCATCTGTGCAACTAGCATAGCAGCCTTTTCTTCTTGGGCATCATTATGGTATTCAAAAATCCCAAAAGAACTTACACGGTCACTTATGCCCGCATATCTTGCAATGGTACAAATCTCTTTTCCATCAAAGCCATTAGGCATTTTATTATGTCGTGTACTCAACTCACTACTGCGTATAGCATTAAGATCTATAGCTACAAGATCTGCATCACGCATAACAGGCTCAGTAATATTTATAGCTGCCGAAACATTACCTAGTCTATAGGAGTCAAAATACAACTTATCCATCAAATCTATTTCCTCTTGAGGATTAAAATAGGTTTGATACCCAATATTTGAGTAATTAAATAAATTATAAGGCTCTGTAACAATAATTTTACCCACATAAGACTTGTTGTTTATGGGCTGGCTGGCATCACCTAGATCAAAACGGCTATCTACATTAACGATATTAACCATTTGATCTAGCTTATCGTAAGAACGATAAATAGGATACACTAGATCCTGACTTCCTCCTATATAAATAGGTATGATTCCTTTTTTAAACAAAGACTCATTAAGTGTGCGTATTGCAAAGTACGTATCATCTACAGATGCGCCCGGGTCTATATCTCCCAGATCTGCAATAGTAGTATGCCAGTTTCCGGGAAACAATTCATAAAATGTTCGGCGCACTTCTGTAAAAGAGAGCCCGTCTGAAAGATTATTGGGGTCTCTTCTTTTTTCGCATAAGCAAACTATAGCTATGCGTACCCCTTCTAATTCTGGTAGTCCTTCTTGCTCGCTGTGCAGCCTTATGTTATTACCTAATGACTGGTGATGCTGCAGCTGTATATGTGCAAGCGCAAGATCTGGAATAGGGAGGAGCACCTCAAATGCCATATGTTATTTCTTTTTTGCTGTGGTTTTTTTCTTAGCCGGAGCTTTCTTTTTTGCTGGCGCCTTCTTTTTGGCAGCCTTCTTTTTTGGAGCTTTCTTCTCGATATAGTCTTTTATCTCATCAAGACTTAAGGCAGCTGCATCTATATCTTTACTAAGCTCTATTTTGAGCTTACCTTTTATAATATTAGAACGTCCCCAGCGTGCTTTTTCTACACGTATTCCTTCTTCTGGAAAATCCTGAAGTACTTTATCTATCTCCTTTTGCTTTTTGACTTCTATAAGCTCTACAATATCCTCATCAGAGAGGTTATCAAAATCGTACTTCTTGTTTACGTTTATAAACATTCCGTTCCATTTTATATACGGACCAAAACGACCTGTACCTTTTTGAACCGGAAGGTCCTCATACGTATATATAGGAGCATCTGCCTTTTGCTTTTCTTTGATGTACACTATAGCCTCATCTAGATCTACATCCATTGGGTCACGTCCTTTAGGGAGTGATACAAATGTTTTTCCAAACTTAACATATGGTCCAAAACGACCATTATTTACAGACACTTCCTCTTCTTCAAAAGTCCCTAAATCTTTAGGTAGTTTAAAGAGGTCCATTGCCTGCTCATACGTAAGGTTACTAAGCGTTTGATCTGGGCCTAGACTTGCAAATCGAGGCTTCTCATCATCCTCTACAGAACCTATCTGAACCATAGGACCAAATTTACCTAGACGCACACTCACAGGTTTACCTGTTTCTGGATCTTTACCTAGTATGCGCTCTCCTACTTCACGCTCTGCATTTTTTTCTACATCTTTTACGTGAGGATGAAAGTCTTTATAGAAATCTTTCATCATTTTAGTCCACTCCTGCTTTCCTTCTGCTATGTCGTCAAAATCTGCTTCGACCTTTGCAGTAAAGTTATAATCAAGAATGTTTTCAAAATGCTGAACCAAGAAGTCGTTTACGACCATCCCTACATCTGTAGGAACTAGCTTTCCTTTATCTGACCCTACAGTTTCTGTAAGAGTTCTATCTTTTATCTCGTTGTTTTCAAGACTAAGTACATCATAAGATCGCTCCTTCCCTTCTACAGTACCTTTTTCTACATACTTACGATTTTGGATAGTCGTAATAGTAGGTGCATATGTAGATGGACGTCCTATACCTAGCTCTTCAAGTTTCTTCACTAGAGAAGCTTCTGTATAACGGTATGGTGGTCTTGTAAAACGCTCTGTGGCGGTAATGTATTTATTAAGTAATGTCTCTCCTGTTTTAAGATCAGGAAGTAAACCTGTTTCTTCTACATCTTCATCATCACTACCTTCTAGGTATACTTTTAAGAAACCTTCAAACTTTAAGATCTCCCCATTTGCTGTAAAATTATCTGTACCCGCACTAGAAGCTATTTGCACATTTGTGCGCTCTAGTTGTGCCTCGCTCATTTGTGAGGCAATCGCACGTTTCCATATAAGTTCATATAGACGTATCTGGTCGCGGTCCATATTTACAGAATGCTTTGAGAAATCTGTAGGACGTATCGCCTCGTGAGCTTCTTGTGCTCCCTTAGACTTCCCTTTATAATTACGTTCTTTATGAAACTCTTTACCATAAGCAGCTACAATCTCTGCCTCTGCTCCAGCCTTTGCATCTTTAGATAGGTTTACACTATCTGTTCTCATATATGTAATATGCCCAGCTTCATAGAGTCGCTGTGCCATCGTCATCGTTTTACTTACAGAGAAGTACAGTTTTCTACTTGCTTCCTGTTGTAAGGTAGAGGTAGTAAATGGTGGTGCTGGTGATTTTTTTGCTGGCTTTTTAGTAAGCGCATCTACTTTAAAAGTAGCACTAAGGTTTTTCTCAAGAAAAGCCTGCGCCTCTTTTTTGGTAGTTATATTTTTAGGAAGTTTTGCTTTAAAAGATTTTCCATCTTGCGTAGTAAACTCTGCATCTACTCTATATGATGCTTTAGGCTCAAAACCTAAAACCTCACGCTCACGCTCTACAATAAGTCTTACTGAAACTGATTGTACACGCCCCGCCGAAAGACCTCCTTTTACCTTTCTCCATAATACTGGAGAGAGCTCATACCCCACTAATCTATCAAGCACTCTACGCGCTTGTTGTGCATTTACAAGATCATAATCAATCTTACGAGGGTTCTCAATAGCCCTTAGTATAGCCGTCTTTGTAATCTCGTGAAAAACAATACGTTTTGTACGGTCTGGTGTTAACCCAAGCTCTTGTTCTAAGTGCCAGGCTATAGCCTCTCCCTCACGATCCTCATCACTAGCGAGCCACACCATCTCTGCCTTATTTGCAAGAGACTTAAGGTTTCTCACCACCTTTTTCTTATCGTCTGAGACTTTATATTTTGGAGTAAAATCTCCATCTACATCAACACCTAACTCCTTAGAGGGAAGGTCTGCAATGTGTCCAAAACTACTCTCAACTTTATAGTCTGAGCCTAGAAATTTTTCTATCGTTTTAGCCTTTGCAGGTGACTCCACAATGACGAGATTCTTTGCCATACATTTTATTTTTTCAGATTACAAAAGTAGATGTTTTATTTATATCGCAATCCGCAAGGCCGTTATTTCTGTAATAAATGCATTTTTAAAGCCTTGTAAATTGTGGTTTAATAGGGCTTATTACGCTTTCGCGAAAGCGCACTCACACTACACACCTATCTGAGCAATGAGGTCTTCATCTTCGGTAAAGCCTACCACTTCCTTATATACCAAGTAAGCCGGCAGGTATACAATTGAAATCGTTGCATACACCCCTACAAAACAAGCCATCACCCCTACCACAAGCGCAAGAAAACCTATAATAAGACAAGCTCCAAAGGTGATTCCCCACTTTTTTGTTCCAATAGCAAAAGCAGCTTTTAAAATATCGTTTACAGAGAGTTCTGGGTTAAAGGCAAATATGATAACGGCAAATTGCAACGGCACAAGCACAAAAAACAAGGGGATAATAAAAAATAACATCGCTACCACGGCAATGCCTATTTGAGCCATAGACAAGATGAGCACCTTTTTTATATGCTGCTTTTTTATAAACATCCCAAAGCCTACACCCAGCTCGCTGCGCTTGTTTCTATCTTTCATACGCACGATTCTATAAAACGCTGCTTGCAATGCAAAGTTTACCACCGCCATTACAACGGTAATTATTAGGTATAAAAAAAACATTGTGATAATAGCCACGATGCCTACTTCCTCATCACTATAACTATTGATATCATTATAATCTATAAATGCTCCACCTAGACTAAAAGGCAACATAACAAGCATAGATATCCCGTAAGAAATAGCTACGGTTAGTATCTGCAAGAGTAACCCTTGTAAGAACACTTTTTGGAAAAGGTTGATAGACTCTCCAAAGAGATTGCCAAAATCTACGTGTGGTGCATTTTTTATTTTGGTGAGTAAGTCTGTGTGGGTCATAAATAATACTGGTTTATACTTAGAGAGATGAACGCTCTAAAATAAGGGGGTTTAAAATCGTCTGGCAAACTCAAAGGTTACGTACTGACTTCTTCCCTCTCTTTTGGTTTCTTTGGTTCTAAATTTATAGATCATACGGTAGGTGTTGCGATGCGATCGATAGACACCTCCCGCCTTAAAAGAAAAAACTACTGGCACTGCAGTTAAGGTAAAAGGAGAACCATCACCTAGTGGGTTACCTTCTATAAGCGCGTTAAGCACTACATACTCAACTCCTACACCGCCTACACCATAAAATTCTGTTGTGTTTCCTACTTGACCATATGCACTAGAGGTACTCACTTGCGCCCTATCACCTATGTATAAAAGCGCTTCTTGACGTGCATACATTCTTCTTGAACCTATAGCCACAGAAGATTGTAGTGCAGCGTTTTTAAACAGATTAGAATTAGATATTACATAGTCCTTTATATAACTTCCATAAAGATTAATGTGTGTACTATTTGCAATCTGGCCAGACCATACGGGCATAAATGCTCCTATAAGGCTGTGATAATTGAGTTGTAAGGTACGCGCTCCAGATTGCTCTCCAGCAAGACCTATCTCAAGACCCACAGCATACAAGCTATTTTTCTGTGCTTTTGTAAGATTAAACCTTGCAAATAAATAGCCCGCATAAGGTCGCTCTAAGCTGTCAAAGTTTTCTACAAATAGCTCACGTGGTGTATAAGTCTCTTGACCTATTATGACATCATATTGTAACGGCGCCTCTTGCGTATTTTTAAAAATAAAATCCTGTTCTACCTTTCTACTATATCTCAAAAAGCTTCCCGCGGTATAATAACGGTCTATTGCAAAAAGAAAGTCATTATCGTGTTGTATAGAAAACTCTTGTGTATACAGTTGCTTAGAAGCAGGCTCGATATCTTGAGACCAAGCTTGATGCGTGAGTATACAAACTAAAATAGGGAGTAGCTTGAGTTGCAATTTTTTAATTTTTGCTACAAATTACGAGAATTTATGTCAATTCTAAGCGTCTGCCACTTTGTCACAATTCTTTATTAACTGTATCTTTGCATAATCCTTGACAACGTATTCAGGACGATTAAGCAGATGGAAAAAATAATAGACGAGCATAAACAAGGGGAAGCGCTTACACTAGAGCGAAAACTCGAGAACAGTAAAAAACTTTTTATTGAAAGTTACGGTTGCCAGATGAACTTTGCAGATAGTGAAGTGGTGGCTTCTATACTTGCAAATGAAGGATATAACACCACTCAAAATCTTGAAGAAGCAGACCTCGTGCTTGTAAACACGTGTTCTATACGTGAGAAGGCAGAGGTTACTGTAAGAAAGCGACTCGAAAAATACCAAGCCGTAAAGCGCAAACAAAACCCTACAATGAAGGTGGGTGTGCTAGGCTGTATGGCAGAGCGTCTTAAAAGCAAATTTCTTGAAGAAGAAAAAATTGTAGATCTCGTTGTAGGTCCAGATGCCTATAAAGACATTCCTAACCTACTAAGTGAGGTAGAAGAAGGACGTGATGCTGTAAACGTTATCCTTTCTAAAGAAGAGACGTATGGTGATATCTCACCAGTGCGATTACAAACTAACGGAGTTACCGCTTTTGTATCTATCACACGTGGTTGTGATAATATGTGCACATTTTGCGTGGTACCATTTACAAGAGGGCGTGAGCGCAGCCGTGACCCACAGTCGATACTAGAAGAAGTACAAGACCTAGCAAATAGAGGGTTTAAAGAAATCACCCTACTAGGTCAAAACGTAGATTCTTATCTATGGTATGGCGGTGGCCTCAAAAAAGATTTTGACAAAGCCAGTGAGATGGCAAAGGCTACTGCGGTAAACTTTGCACAGCTTATGGATATGGTGGCCAGAGCACAGCCTAAAATGAGAATACGCTTCTCTACCTCAAACCCTCAAGATATGACGCTAGACGTTATAGAAGTGATGGCAAGCCATAAAAACATCTGTAACTACATACACCTACCAGTACAATCTGGAAGTGACAGAATACTCAAGCTTATGAACCGCCAGCATACGGTAGCAGAGTATAAAACGCTTATAGACAATATAAAAAACCTTATTCCAGACATTGGGATAAGTCAAGATATGATAACAGGTTTCCCCACAGAGACCGAAGAAGATCATCAAGGCACGCTAGATCTTATAGACTACGTAAAGTATGACTACGGTTTTATGTTTTACTATTCTGAACGCCCAGGAACCCTTGCTGAACGTAAAATGGAAGATGACATTCCTCTAGAAATTAAGAAAAGAAGATTGCAAGATGTCATAGACTTACAGCGTGAGATCTCAAGAAAAAATCTATTAAGATATCAAGATCAAACCATAGAGGTATTAATAGAAAAAGAGTCTAAAAAGAATAAAGACGAGTGGAGCGGCCGCAATGACCAAAACGTAGTTGCCGTTTTCCCTAAAGGTGATTATAAAGTAGGTGATTTTGTAAACGTCAAAGTAAATGAGTGCACTACTGGAACGCTAATAGGAGAGGCTGTTGGGTATGCAGATTATTGGCAAAACTAATGTAAACACAGTGGAGTAAATTAATGTCATAAGGAAATACCGATAATGATTTACGTTTACAAAAAGTAGTAACCATTTTAAAATTAAGATTGAAGGTTTAACTTTAATATTTCACTTAAACTAATTATTATGGAAAATTTTACTTTTAGGTTATTTTTTATTGTTATCCTCTTTTTTTCTTGTTCTCAAAATGACGAAACCCCGACTCCTGATGTTGCAGAAGAGGAATCTGAAATGGAAGTTGTAGAAATTCCTGAACTGATTTTGAAAACCGTGAGTAGAAATGTTGTGACAACTGACAACCCTCCTAGGGTTGCTAGTTTTGATATAGAAGGCCGTATTGTGACATTAGAAAATTATGGAGATGTATCTGAATTTTTTCGTGATGAAAATGGAAATCTTCTATATTATAATACTCCAAATCCTCAATATGTTTATGAAAATAATATTTGGACAAAAACTATGAGCTCTACAGACACTGGAGCTACAGAAACACTAGTAACATACGATAACAACAATATCACCTTACAAGGTCGAGATTTATTTGATGATGAAGACTTCTACTTTAGAAACGTTTATACATTTGAAGATGACAGCTATTCTAAGATAATTTCAACAGAAACTATTGATAATTCTAGTGGTCAGATTTTATCTAGAACTACATATGAGTATACTGGAAATAATACGACAAGAGTTTTTACAGAAAGAATTGACCAAGGTACAGGTGAACTTACTCCTAGAAAAGATCAAATTTTTTATTATGATCAAAAAATCAATCCCTACAGAAAAGGATTGCCTCAAAATATAGGTTTGCATTTAAACCTGCAGTTTTTAGAATTAGGAGACTTTAGACAGATTACATATTTATCTCAAAATAACGTGACACAAGTGGATGTTACTGACTTTTTCAACCAATCGCAAGGCAGTATTTTTTATGAATATGAATATAATGATTTAGATTACCCTACCACGAGAATGCAGATTAATGGTGAAACACTCAGGGCAGAATCAACATTTGAGTATCATTAATTGAATTAAAAAACTGTTTCTTAAAGGCGTTATAAGAGATAGAAATAAGCTTTAAAATTAAGGAGTAGACTAATACATTTTAAAGGGCTTAATTACGCTTTCGCGAAAGCGTAAAAACAACCATCACAAGCGAGCGCTGTGACACGACAAACGAGTTAAGTAATTATGGAAGGAATACAAACCACAAAACAAAGATTTGGTATTATAGGAGATAACCCTGGGCTTAATCGTGCAATCGAAAAAGCAATACAAGTGGCGCCTACTGATATATCTGTACTTGTCACGGGAGAGTCTGGGGTAGGTAAAGAAAGTATCCCACGCATTATACACTCGCTTTCACATAGAAAACACAATAAGTACATCGCCGTAAACTGTGGAGCAATTCCAGAAGGAACGATAGATAGTGAACTTTTTGGCCACGAGAAGGGAGCTTTTACAGGAGCTACCTCCACTAGAAGTGGCTATTTTGAAGAGGCAGATGGTGGTACCATTTTTCTAGATGAAGTAGGAGAATTACCGCTGCCTACACAAGTGCGCCTTTTAAGAGTTTTAGAAAATGGAGAGTTCTTAAAAGTAGGATCTTCAAAAACACAAAAAACAGACGTACGCATTGTCGCTGCAACAAACGTAGCGATGTTTGATGCCATTGAAGAAGGAAAATTTCGTGAGGATTTATATTACAGGTTAAGTACTGTAGATATTGCTTTGCCACCATTAAGAGAGCGCAAAGGCGATATACACTTATTGTTTAGAAAGTTTGCTTCAGACTTTGCTATGAAGTATAAGATGCCTACCATACGCCTAAGTGATGAGGCTATACAACTACTCGTGCAATATAGATGGAGTGGTAATATAAGACAACTACGCAACGTAGCTGAACAGATATCTGTACTTGAGACTAACCGCGAGGTAGACGCTACAACTATAAGAAACTATTTACCAGATACAGGATCTAGACTTCCTGCGGTTATAAAATCACAAGAAAAGTCAGACTTTTCTAACGAGCGAGAGATTCTTTACAAAGTGCTTTTTGATATGAAAGCCGACTTAAATGATCTTAAAAAGCTCACGCTCGAGCTTATGAAAAATGGCAACACGCAAGATGTACGCCAGGAGAATGAAAGTCTTATAAACAAGATTTATAATGATGATCAAGACGACTCTTATGAGACAGTAGAAGAAGTGATGGATGTATTACAGATACCTCAAAAATCACAACAAGCTCCTACCCCACCTCCTACAGAGCCAGTAATAGATCCATATCACTTTGCAGAGGAGATAGAAGAGGAAGAAACTTTATCACTACACGACAAGGAGCTGGAACTTATAAAGAAGTCACTAGAGCGTCACAAAGGAAAACGTAAGGCTGCCGCACAAGAACTAGGTATAAGCGAGCGCACACTTTATAGAAAAATCAAACAGTTTGATCTATAACCTTAGGCTTGTACATTCAATTTTTAAACCGCATCTTCGTTATCTACATATGAATTCTATAAAAAGCACCTTACTTATTATCTTATTTGCACTTGGCTTCCAGAGTTGTGGTGTGTACTCTCTAAGTGGAGTTTCTATTGTAAATGAAGAAACTTTTGAAGTTCGCTTTTTTCAAAATGAAGCGGCCATTGTAGAGCCCGGTATAGACCGTGAGTTTACAGAGCAACTTAGGGACATCATACAAAACCAGTCTCCACTAGTGCTAACAAATAGTAATGCAGACGTTATTTATGAAGGCGAGATTGTAGAGTACTATATTGCGCCACAAGCTTCAACCTCAGAAAACACAGCTGCTCAAAACAGATTAACCATTACTATAAACGTACGTTTTTACAACAACACACAAACAGATGGTGAATATGACTTTGAGCGTAGATTTTCTTTCTTTTCTGACTTTACCGGCACGGCTCAACCCGTAGGTAGCGTGCTAGATACCGCTATAGATGAGATTTATGAACGTATAACTCAAGATGTTTTTAATGCATCACTTGCACGCTGGTAATGAATACAGAGCAATACACATACCTGCTTGAACATCCAGATAAAATCACGGCAGAAGAAACTGCAACTTTACGTGATATCGTAGATGCATTTCCATTTTTTCAGAGTGCTCAAGCACTCTACCTCAAAGGATTAAAAAACCAAGAAAGCTTTGCTTATAACAAGGCCCTAAAGCGTACTGCTAGCCACACGTCTGACAGAGCTGTGCTTTTTGACTACATTACGTCAGAGCGTTTTTTACAAAATGACGTAAGCGCACAAATCAAAGAGCAAGAGACGGCACTACGCAACCTTATTATCACAGATATAGAAGACGTCTCTACTATACTTGATGAAGAAGAACAAGCCAAAGCTTCAAAAATATTAGACCCAGATCTCTTTGTAGAAAAAGTAGACTCTGAGATGACAAGAGCAAGAGCAGAAGAGACCCTGCTAGTAGGGAAACCATTACCGTTTACTAAGTCTGAGGCACACTCTTTTAGTGAGTGGTTACAGCTCTCAAGCTTCACTCCTATTGATCGCTCTCAAGATGAGACAGTTCAAACAAAAACCAACAACACTAAAGAGGTTATTGCAACACCTAAAAGTGAAGATACTAACGAAACCCAAACTTCTGTACAAGAAGATAATAGCAAGGAGCGCAAGCGCAAAATCATAGATTCTTTTATAGAAACAAATCCCAAAATAAGCGCATTAAAACCTGCCAAGTCAGAAAAAAAGAAGATTATTAAAGAATTACCATATTCTTCTGAGTCGTTGATGACAGAGACTTTAGCTCGAGTTTATGTAGAGCAAAAGAACTTTAAAAAAGCAAAACAAGCTTACCGCATTTTAAGTTTGAAATATCCAGAAAAAAGTGGTTTCTTTGCAGACCAAATTCGAGCAGTAGAACAACTCGAAGAACAAAAAGATTAAAATATTATGAGTACTACGTTTTATATATTTTTAGCACTGATCGTTATTGTAGCATTTCTACTAGTAGTAGTTATTATGGTACAAAACCCAAAAGGTGGTGGACTTTCTTCTTCTTTTGGAGGCGGAGGTACACAGCAAATGGGTGGTGTGCAAAAAACTACAGACTTTCTTGATAAAGCAACTTGGGCTCTTGCAACTATATTATTAGTACTTATCCTTGCTAGCAACCTTACTATTTTTGACGGATCTGTAACAGGAGAGTCTCAAGTATTTGATGCAAATGCTGTAGAGCAATCTACTCCTGCACCAGCACCGGTAAGCTTACCAGATACAGACGGAGGAGATCAGTAAATCTTCCCATTATAATATTTAAAAAAGCCAGCTTTACAGCTGGCTTTTTTTGTTTTATGCAAATTTGTCAGTGCATAATCACTGGCATAATTTCTGCCACTTACGCTAGCGTAACTTACAGAGGTTACAACTAGAATCAAACTTTATAACTTAAATTAAATACCAATGGCAATTAAAATTCAACCATTAGCAGACCGCGTTGTAATAGAGCCTGTAGCAGCAGAAACTCAAACAGCATCTGGTTTATATATTCCAGATAGTGCACAAGAAAAACAACAAAGAGGTAAAGTAGTTGCTGTAGGATCTGGAACAAAAGATCATACGATGACGGTTAAAGTAGGTGACACTGTGATATACGGAAAGTATGCAGGTAGTGAACTAAAATTTGACGGTGCAGATTATATGATTATGAAAGAGGATGATATCCTTGCGATTGTATAATACCGCAATAAGCAATATGCTATAAGCTTTAGGCTATGAGAGATTTTAGAAAGTATAATATATGGGAGTTAAGCCACAAACTTACTTTAGATATTTATACTGTTTCTAGAGAATTTCCTCAAAATGAAAGTTATGGCATTGTATCACAAATACGAAGAGCATCTGCCTCTATACCTACAAATATTGCTGAAGGGTGTGGTAGAGATAGTGATGCAGAATTCAACCGCTTTCTGACAATAGCAATGGGATCGGCAAGCGAAACAGAATATTTACTTATTCTATCAAAAGATCTTCAATATATAAATGATGAACATTTTGAAAATCTAAATTCAAAGGTGAACATTATTAAACAGAAGATTTATTCTTTAAAACAAAAATTAAAATAACAGCTTAAAGCTTATTGCATACAGCATAAAGCTTTTCGCGAAAGCAAAAGAAAATGGCAAAAGACATTCAATTTAATATAGAAGCACGCGACGGATTAAAGCGTGGTGTAGATAAACTTGCAAACGCGGTAAAAGTTACTTTGGGACCTAAAGGTCGTAACGTGATTATTTCAAAATCTTTTGGAGCGCCACACGTAACAAAGGATGGTGTAACTGTAGCAAAAGAAATAGAACTAGAAGATGCTCTTGAAAATATGGGAGCACAGATGGTAAAAGAAGTTGCTTCAAAAACTAATGACCTTGCTGGTGACGGTACTACTACAGCAACAGTACTTGCACAAGCTATCGTAACAGAAGGACTTAAAAACGTAGCTGCTGGTGCAAACCCAATGGATCTTAAAAGAGGTATTGATAAGGCAGTAGAGGCTATCGTTGCAGATCTAGAAAAGCAAACTGCAAAAGTGGGCAACTCTTCAGACAAGATAAAGCAAGTAGCATCTATCTCTGCAAACAATGATGAAGTGATAGGAGAGCTTATCGCAGAAGCTTTTGGAAAAGTAGGTAAAGAAGGTGTTATCACTGTAGAAGAAGCAAAAGGAACAGAAACGTATGTAGATGTTGTAGAGGGTATGCAGTTTGATCGCGGTTTCCTTTCTCCATACTTTGTGACAAACAGTGAGAAAATGAGTGCAGAGCTAGATAGCCCGTACATCTTACTATTTGACAAGAAGATTTCAAATATGAAAGATTTACTTCCTGTGCTTGAGCCTGTGGCACAAACAGGAAAGCCACTTCTTATCATTGCAGAAGATGTAGATGGAGAAGCACTTGCTACACTTGTGGTAAATAAACTACGTGGTGCTCTTAAAATTGCTGCTGTAAAAGCACCAGGTTTTGGAGATCGTCGTAAAGCTATGTTAGAAGATATTGCTATCCTTACTGGAGGAACTGTAATCTCAGAAGAAAGAGGCTTTACACTAGAAAACACAACGCTAGATATGCTAGGTACTGCAGAGACAGTAACTATAGACAAAGACAACACAACTGTTGTAAACGGATCTGGAGATTCAGATATGATTAAAGCTCGCGTAGGGCAAATCAAATCTCAAATAGAGACTACTACATCAGACTATGATAAAGAAAAACTACAAGAGCGCCTTGCAAAACTTGCAGGTGGAGTTGCTGTACTTTATGTAGGTGCTGCCTCTGAGGTTGAGATGAAAGAGAAAAAAGACCGTGTAGATGACGCTTTACACGCAACTCGTGCCGCTGTAGAAGAAGGTATCGTTGCCGGTGGTGGTGTTGCTCTTGTGCGTGCAAAGAAATCTCTTGACAAAATCAAAACAGAAAATGCAGACCAAGAAACTGGTGTGCAGATCGTAAACCGTGCGATTGAGTCTCCACTTAGAACGATTGTTTCTAATGCTGGTGGTGAAGGAGCTGTTGTGATTTCTAAAGTACTAGAAGGAAAGAAAGACTTTGGTTTTAACGCAAAAAATGGTGAGTACACAGATATGCTTAAAGCAGGAATTATCGATCCTAAGAAAGTAACACGTGTAGCACTTGAAAATGCTGCTTCTGTTTCTGGAATGATTCTTACTACAGAATGTGCACTTACAGACATTAAAGAAGATGCTCCAGCAGCAATGCCACCTATGGGAGGAGGCGGAATGCCAGGGATGATGTAATGGCGAATCGCCATAGATATTTATAAGCTACTCTCGGAGTGGTTCTAAAAATCAAAAACCTCTGCTTAAAAGCAGAGGTTTTTTTATGGTTATTGTTACGCTTTCGCGAAAGCGTAATTACTTCTTTACAAATTGCCAGATAGAAATACTCACCAAAACAAGCAATAAAGGGACAAGCAGCAGAAGGTCTAGACGTGTCTCAAAAGAATTAGACAATCCGTTTACCGAAATAAATTGCTGCATATTATACTCCCAGACTAAGTAGAGCGTAAATACAATCAAAGTGCAAATTTGTACCGCTGTGAGTTTCTTTTTCATATAAGGTTTGTAAGCATTATAACCGCCATTACAATCATAATAGCATTTTCAATAAATGTTGCTTCTGTCATAGGTAGTTTAAGTGCCGTGCCTAGACAAGCACATTGTATCTCTTTCTTACTCAACAAACTTCTAGTCACGCCTACCGTTGTAATACCTAGTATGACAATAGTAAGTACAAGTGCTATGACTATATGTAATCGCATTAAAAACATAAGTCCCAGTGCAAGCTCTATAAATGGGTATACGTAACCATATGCAGGTACTGCACCAGCTAGTGGATCATACATCGCAAAGCTTGTTTTAAATCCTTTAATGTCTAAAAATTTAAAAAAGCTAAAAACAACATAAAACAGTCCCATAAAATCTAGCATTGCTTGATCCCACAAACCATCTTTAAAATGAAGTAATACGGCTGCTCCAGTTATAAACAAAAAGATAAGAAAGAGTGGCTTGAGTTGTTGCATTTTTGACTCGCTTGCTTCTGGCGTAGCAATCTCATTACTTGCAAAAACACCAGTGCTCTTCTCTTGCGTTTCACTCTCTGCTTTTGAATACTTCTTTAATGATATACGATACTTTTCTGGCAATGCACTTTTTAAATGGTCAAGTGTTACCTCGTTGTTCATTGTAAGGGTAGCCTCTTCGTTTTCTAAGGAAACAGTAGCCTGCGAGACGCCGGCAACTCCGGCAAGCTTCTGCTCTACGCTAGTACGACAACCATTACAGGTCATTCCCTTAATTGTATAAACTCTTGTTTTCATTAATCCTTATGATCTTCGTGGTCGTGATGATCATTATGAGTATCGTGACCTTCTTGACTACTTATTTCAACTTCTTGCTGGGTGTAGAGACTTAACGACTTGCCTTTATAATTTGTCACATACAACACCTCATCAATTATAATTAAATCTGTAGGTTTTGAAATATCTGTATCAAGCACTTGCGTAAGACTTCCTTCTAGATCAAAAACAAGTACTCTATCGTTTTCAAAATCTGTTGTATAAGCATTAGTATCTGATACAAAGATGCCCGTCGCTGCATTCATCTTTTGATCTTCACCTATGGTTTTAAGATGATTGCCCTTTTTATCAAATACCTGCAGCCTATTATTATAAGCATCTGCAACCCATATATTACTTTCTGTTAAGTGCACATCTGTGGGATAATAAAAATCTCCATCTGCTTTTCCTTCTTTTCCAAAGGTGATCCAATCGCTAGAATTTTCGGTGTAATGCACTTTGTTATTATAAAAATCTGCAATGGCAACTTCAACACCTTTAATCGCTACCCCAGCTGGAGCATCAAGACTATCGCGGGTACGAACGATTTCTTTTTCGCTTTCGCGAAAGCGTAATACCTCATCATTACCATATTGAGGTATAACAAGTATCTGCCCTTCTGAGGCGATGTGCATAGGCCTGTCTAGTGAGTCTATGGTTTTTAAAATTACACCGCTCTTATCTATTAACACCACCCTATTACGATCTCCATCACTGAGCCAAATTCCTTTTTCGCCCTGAGCGATACCTATAGGATTTACATCTGCTAGAGCAATAGTTTTAGTATGTACCCAGCGTGTTTCTGTTTGTTTCTTTTCTTGACAGCTGGCTATAAGCATCGCTGTCAATAGTATAATTATATACTGTTTCATACTATTGATCTAATCGTTCATATTTACAACATCCAGGTAGGTCTGCATAAGCCTCATCTGTAGCTTTATGAGCTTTTGTGTCGTGGCCTATTCTTGCAATTTCAGACTGTATACCATCAAGCGTGACCTGGCTCTTGTCGTAAGTTACCTTCATCATTTGTTGATCTTGCTTCCAGGCAGCGGCAGTTACTCCAGGTATGCTACCTGCAGCATTTATAATACGTGCCTCACACATACCACACTTGCCAGCCACAAGCACTTGCTGGGTCACTACTACACTCTCTGCAGAGAGCTCTGTCGTATTTGCTTCATTTGCCTCGATAGTACCATCTGCTCTTGTGATTTTTGAAGTGATGGGTGTATACCCTGCTTTTTCTACTTGCTTTACCACAGCCTGCATTGTAAGATTCTTTTCTGATGGGTATTGAAAAGAGAAGTCTCCTGTCTCAATATCTATCGCTACTTTCTTTATTCCTTTAAATTCTTTGAATTTTTTCTCTAGTCCGTATGCACAAAATGGGCAACCTAGACCGTCTACTTGTACCTCAAAGGTGTCCATTGTTTTTTGCGCTTTCGCGAAAGCGGAAACCATCACAACCGCTACGAGTACTATTATTGCTTTTATTTTCATCTGTATTTTCTTTTTAAAATGTATATCTAGTGCCTAAAAAGACACTGTAGTTTAATGCTCTATTTTCTGGAATATCTTTTATGAGTGGCAACTGAACTGCTAGGTCAAAAGTGACCGTTTTAAGCGCATACTGTATACCTTGAGCATACAGTAATTGATACCAATCTCGATCTGTAAGCCACGAGCTTGTGTACTCAAAATAAAGGTTGACTTGCTTGTTTGGGTATTGCGGTTTAAGCAATGGTAGCCCTACGCCAAATTTTGCTCTAAGTTCATCTTGATTACCATCTGGAGCCCAGTTATAGCCTATCTCTGTTGAGATTCCATACTTTAAAGTTTCTAGTCCAGAAACTATGCCATAATAGCCTTGATACTCTCCAGTGCTAATCTCTAATAAGTCTAGCTCCTTACCGGTGGGTAAGGTTTGAATAGTTTTGGCAACCATACGCCAGGTTCTACCTGTACCGTCCTTTCTAAAAAACTGGTATTTACCCTGTACTTTTATATCTGCTAGGGTGCTGCCAGAACCCGCATCATCTAGATCATAACTTAAATATGGTAAATGAAGTGCTATTAATGAGTTAGACGTAGGTAAGTAATGCAACATAACAGGTACATATACTGCGGTGCCTCTGTCATTATTTCTTATCTCTGCAAGGGTCTTAGTAGTGAAGCTATTACCACCTAGCATTATGGGCTTATCTGCCGTTATAGGTGGACCTTGAGCAAGAACTTTTATAAGCACTAAACTCAACAATGTAGTGAAAATTATTTTTTTCATTAGTATTTGATTTTCCTCTAAAAGACTGAGGTTAAATTAATTAAATAAACGTTTTATTCAATTTAAAACGCGTTAAATAATTGCGTATCAAGATATTGATACGCAAAAGACCATCCGCCAGTGCGGAGACTTTTAATAAATCAAATTAGGTATTGCTCAAAGAGCTCTTGGTAATCTTGCGTTATAAGTGGTGGCAAGTACCTGTCAGTTATTACTATTTTTTTTACAACTGTATCAAATAGTAATAAGTAAGTGTGCGTATAAGCCTCTATAAATTCAAGATTCTCTAGCGAGAAATCTTCAAAGTGATGCTTGAGCTCATCTTGTGCGTCAAGCACAGTTTCTTGATCTGAACAGCATTCCATTTTTTTAGAATGGTCATCACCATATTTGTGAGTAAGTGCTGCTTGCATCTCACAAGCTTGTGCCTCTCCAAAAATGCTTACATCAACAAGATGCTCGCCACAATAATGCTTTGACACCGTAAACGACATCGTAGACCCTAGCACTAATACCGCTAGAAGGACAGACATTATATTTTGGAAAATTACTTTCATATCTTATTACAAAGATACAAAAAAGCCCCTCGTGCATCACGAGGGGCTCTTAAATCTATATTAAATCTATATTAAATCTACTAGAAAGCATACTGCAAGCCGGCAGTAATTGTCTCCTTGCGTTTAAGCTGTACACCATTTACGTCTTGTAAAAGTGGTGTTGCAAACTCCAACCCAAAACGTACATTTTTGAGTGTTCCTTTATTTGCATAAAGGTTAAAGCCTAGACCTCCATCTATATAAGTACCACCAGAGTTTCTAGTATCTGCAGTGATTACCATAAGCGGATTTAAATCTGGATTTGCACCATCTATTTCTGAAGCTACAGTTCCTTTTACTCTTGCAGAAAAACTAATCCAATCTGTTGCCTTGTATGCCACCCAGTTATTTAGAGCATAACTATTACCCAAACGGTAGTCGCGATCATTAGTACCCGTGCGCACAACAGCATCTAGCTGGTTACCTCCAGAAAAAGAGTCTGACTGCCAGATATAAGTCGCACCTAGTAATGCATCTAGTGTACCACTACCTAACTGCATAGGGTAAGGCAATATAACTTCATTACCCATGGAGGCAGGCGTTACGTCCATCTCATCTATACTACCCGTAGGCAGTGAGACACCTACCTTTGCGTGTAGCTGCTGCCTGTTTTTATTAAAAAGTGTAACTAGACCAGAGATTTTAAGATCTGAGATGCCACTAGATGAAGTTTCAAAATTTCCTCCCATAGCAGTAAGGTGCTCCATATCCATAGATGTATATCCTAGCATTGCAGCTAGTGTTACTTTATTTGATACGGCATACATACCTCCTAGCATATGCATATTCATAGGCATATCTGTAGGAGTTACCATATACTCCCCACCATTAGGAAGTAATACACTCTCAAAACTTACATCATCACTCCCTCTTTTGAGGTCGTTCATTTGCATATTCATATATCTATAAGAAATCATAAACTCACCTTTTTTATGTGTATGATCTCCCATTACAGAGATAGGTGCGTGACCATCTGGACGATTACTTGACCAAGGGTTTTGAGTTTGAGTTTCTTGTGCGCTTAATACTGTGGTCATTGCTATAGCTAGCAAAGCCATTATAAAATTTTTCATTATTATGTGTAAATTATTGTATAGTAAAATGAGCATATCCCTTTATGGGGAATGCTTAAGGTTTTGAACAGTACATATACGTACCATTCTCGTGATTAACTATACTGATAGTTGAGGAGGCCAATCTATATCAGATTGATATGAGGCTACTTTACCCTCTATTAGCGGGTAAGAATTCTGAGTGTAACTTCTTACTAAGGAGGTGATAGTAAATGACTGTTCTGACTGAAAGTATAAGGGGTAAAACGCTTCTACAATACGTATACTCAGATTCTCACTACTACTATCTGAAGTATCTAGTGATAGCTGCTTAGATAAATAACATTTACCGTTACACTGTAACTTGGGTTTATCTTTATTTACACAATACGTCTCTACTATATAATCTATATTAAGCTCATAGTATAGTACATTGCCTACGTTCATAACTGGACGTAGTGCAAAAATAGAAAAGAGTATAAGTGTGTAAATTGCTTTCAACAGGTAGGTCTGTTATTGATAAGAAATTTATTAAATAAGTTCTTATTGTATCTCCTTATCTACTACGCCGCACTTAAGCATTTTATCACCGTAGTAAGGATTGCGTATTTCTTTAGAATCTGATAACCAGTAAGCACCTTTACCTTCAAAGGCCATAGGGCAATATTGCTTTATGAGTGATCCAGTTGCAAGTTGACCAGAAAGGTACACCTCAACGCTTTTTGACACATCCTCAAAAACTTCACGTTGCTTATCTACATTAGTAGATGTAGCGATTTGATCTAGATTAGATTTTAAAGCAGAAAAAGTCTCTGCACTAGGTACTACAGTAAGCATCTGGCTAAAATCCTTTGCGACAGATGCTGCATCTTCTGCATCTGTATTTACAAAAGCCCCTTTAAGATTTAAGTAAGCACGATGTACTTGTGTAGCCTCTTCTGTTTTAAAAGTCACCTCAACAAACTCTTCTGTCACATTAAGATCTCCAGTAGAGGTTATTACTGCCGTATCAGTATGTTGCGACGGTGCTGTTTTTACTTCTGCCTCTTGATGTTGCTTACAAGAAAATAACGCGATTGCGATGGCTACAAAAAATACATTTTTCATTTGCTAGGGTTTTAACCCTGCAAAAATACAACGTACTCACTTATTTACCTTGCGGTAATAAAAAAATGCCGGCAATAATAAGAAAACAAGTAATGGCTGGATTAAAAAACGGCGCACATAAAAAAGCCCCATATACTCAGAGGGTGTATGGTAATGTAATAAAATATAGTAAACAATACTGAGCACAATAAAAACAACTGCATAAAATACGACCGTAAACTTAATAATCCCCCTATCTCTAAAGACAGCCCAGAGCAAGACCAGCGACAACAGCATATTTAACGAGTATCTAAATAATATATGCACCATTAACTTCCCTTTTGCAAAAGTAGGTAGTGGTGTGTTTTGATAATCTCCGTGAAAATAATCTATGAGAGGATCGTAGAAGAGTACGCTTTCGCGAAAGCGTATAAAAAGCAACCCAAACAGGCATAGCACAGCTAGCAACATATAGAATACCTTATGCATCTTTTACAGGTTTTTTATACGAGTTTATCCAGCCTAGCCATAGCAAGAATACGGTGCCATAAATAACCGCCGGAAAGATAGTGCCGTGTAGTACATCTGCATATGATGGATATTCATAAATACCTATTGTAAGTAAGGCAATGCGCAAGACATTCATACCATAGAGAAGTACGACTCCTCCAAAAATGAAAAGTAGTGTTCTTTTTACATCTCCAAAAAATGCAAGCATAAAAGACACAAAAAGCAGCATCACACTTACGGCATTACAACCTTCTACTACGCGAGCGAGGGTTTTACCGTTCATAGTGAGATTCATTGCTGGCTCCCAAGTACTAGGTTCTACCTTCATATCATACCCAAAAGCAGTAATTAATGCCTGACTTTGTTTTGCAACGTTATGTGTAATATAATCGGGAAAATAGCGACTACTAGCTCCATAGGTTAAAAATAGTTGGTAAAGCGACACGAAAACCAAATAACTTCCTATAAATATGGCTAAAAATCGGAGGACGGGCTTATATTTGCGGACTAATTTGAGCAAGGGATGTTTTTAACGTCTAAAATACAAGAAAAATGGCTTTTGAAGATTTAAAAATACAAGTAAGCAGCATTGCCTCAAATAATGAAGGCAGTGCAAAGGATAAAATGACAGCAATTTGTGAGCTGTTACAAGAACATATAGACTACTATGACTGGGTAGGTTTTTATATGGCAAATCACGAGGCACGCACATTGCACCTTGAAGCTTTTGCTGGAGAGCCTACAGACCATACAGTTATCCCTTTCGGGAAAGGAATTTGCGGTCAAGTAGCAGAGTCTAATGATAACTTTGTAGTTCCAGATGTGAAGGCGCAAGATAATTATATAGCCTGCTCCATTACTGTTAAGAGTGAGATAGTAATCCCACTTTTTAAAGATGGAAAAAATATAGGCCAGATAGATATAGATTCAAATAAAGTAGATCCTTTTACTAAGGCAGACGAAGATTTTCTAGAGTTTGTAAACGAGAAAGTTGCTGCTCTTCTATAAGACCGTTATAACTTTAAAACAATAAACCCCTTACTAATCTAATTAGTAAGGGGTTTATTATTTTATATACATAATACTACATCCCTGTTCTAATAGCCTCTACAGGATCTAATTTTGAAGCTCCTATAGCGGGTACAATACCTGCTATAATCCCAATAACAAAAGTCGTAAACAGACCTAAGAAGATATTATCAAAAGAAAGCACAAACTCAAAATCACCAGCTATTTTTGAAACATCTAGCAACCAAACGACTACCTGTACCATTATTAAACCTATTAGCCCTCCAAAAATAGAAAGTAAGATAGACTCAAAAAGAAATTGAAATAATATAAACCTACGCTTTGCTCCTAGTGCTTTTTGTATACCTATAAGATTGGTACGTTCTTTCACACTCACAAACATAATATTTGCGATACCAAAACCTCCCACTAGAAGTGAAAAACCACCTATACCCCACCCTACAAATGTAAGTATGCTTATTATACCGTCTATCGCATCTGCAAAGCCGCTCAATCTATTGATAAAAAAGTTGCTATCATCTCCAGATTTTATAGATCGACCTTGCCTCATCTTTTGTTCGGTTAGTGCATAAAGTTCATCTGGGTCACCTCCCTCCTCTGGGATAATTGTTATGGTAGGAAATGTAGATCTATTATTATCTCCATATATTCTACGTATGATATTTACGGGCACTACTAATTTTTCGTCTTTAGAATCTCCAAAGGCGTTTATACCCTCTTTCTTAAGCACACCTATAATCGTAAACTTTCTACTTAATGTTTTTACTTGCTTACCTACTGGGTTTACTCCTACACCAAAAAGATTATCTCTCAATATAGACCCTATCACAGCAACAGGCGCACCATTAACAGACTCTCGCTCATTAAAAAAACGACCATCTTCAAACTCTAACCTCTCAATATCATATAATCCTTCTGTAGCATTATCTATTCTAACACTTTCTATAACCGTGCCTTCGTAGCTTACTTTTTGAGCAGCCACGTTCATCGAGTAGTTTATGGCACCTAGACCGGGAAGATTACGTTGTAAGTTTTGGTAATCATCATAAGTCACAAGTGGGAAGCGTTCCCTTTTCCAGCGTGGCACCTCACTAGGACCAAAAGAAATGTGACAAATTATCATTGAGTTAGAATCTAGAGAAGATAGGCTTCCCTTTATATCTTTCTCAAGTGAATCTACAGCGGCTAGCACCCCTATAATAGAAAAGATTCCTACCGTTACACCCATTAATGAAAGAAAGGTACGGGTCTTATTATTGCGCAAGGCATTTACAGCAAATCTAAAACTCTCCCCTAAGGCTCTAAAATATGTAAACATTGATTGATTTTATCTAAAGATACGAGTAAGACGTCACTCGAGATAAATTGTTACAAAGTAGTTCCATTTTGTTAATAGAAAGCGTTAACAAAAAGTGTTGAAATTGCTATTTTTGACACTTCAAAATCCCATATGCGAGGGAGGACACAAAATCTATCAATAATCTCACAATGAGCACAACAAAAAAAATAGGCGCAGCCCTTATTTCAGTATTTCACAAAGACGGCCTTGCCCCTATCGTTCAGAAACTTCACGAGTACGGAGTAACCCTTTATTCTACAGGAGGGACTGAAAAATTTATTAAAGATTTAGGTATCCCTGTGGTACCGGTAGAAGATGTGACTTCTTACCCATCTATACTAGGTGGTCGTGTTAAAACATTACACCCTAAAGTTTTTGGAGGGATTCTTAACCGTCAGGATCACGATGGTGATGTAAAAGAAATGGCAGAGTATGAAATCCCACAACTTGACCTAGTTATTGTTGATTTATACCCTTTTGAAAAAACAGTTGCATCTGGAGCACTAGAGCAAGACATTATAGAAAAAATAGATATAGGCGGTATCTCACTTATACGCGCCGCTGCAAAAAACTTTAAAGACACTCTTTGTGTATCATCTATGGAAGACTATGCAGAGGTATTAGATATTATCACAAACGGTAATGGTAACACGACAATGGCAGAGAGAAAACGCTTTGCTGCCAAAAGTTTTGCTGTATCATCTCACTATGACACTGCCATCTTTAATTACTTTAATGCAGATCACGAGATACCAGCACTTAAACTAAGTGCAAATAACGGTAAGACCTTACGTTACGGAGAAAACCCACACCAAAAGGGATTCTTCTTTGGAGATTTTGACGAAGTTTTTGACAAACTACACGGTAAAGAACTTTCATATAACAACCTTCTTGATGTAGATGCGGCCGTAAATCTTATTTCAGAATTTCAGGGAGAGGCACCTACCTTTGCCGTACTAAAACATAATAATGCTTGTGGCTTTGCACAACGTGATACAATGCACCAAGCTTATGTAGATGCGCTTGCTGGCGACCCTACATCTGCTTTTGGAGGCGTACTTATTGCAAACGGTGAGATAGATGAGCCTACCGCTCAAGAGATTCACAAATTATTTTGTGAAGTAGTAATTGCTCCATCATTTACACCAGAAGCTTTAGAAATTCTTAAAGGAAAGAAAAACCGCATCCTTCTTACTTTAAAAAACATTGTACTACCAGAGATGACAGTACGTACTTGTCTTAACGGGACACTTTTACAAGAACGTGATCATAAAACAGACACTACTGCAGATCTTACTAATGCTACAAACACGCAGCCTACAGAAAAGGAACTAGAAGACTTACTGTTTGCATCAAAAATTTGTAAACACACTAAGTCTAACACTATCGTACTTGCAAAAAATAAACAACTTTGTGCAAGTGGTACTGGGCAAACATCACGTGTAGATGCATTAAGACAAGCTATTGAAAAAGCAACATCCTTTGGCTTTGACCTTCAGGGGTCTGTGATGGCTAGTGATGCATTTTTCCCTTTCCCAGATTGTGTAGAAATTGCAGATAAAGCAGGCATTACTGCCGTGATACAACCAGGTGGATCAATAAAAGATCAACTTACCGTAGACTATTGTAACGAAAACAACGTATCTATGGTAATGACGGGAACACGTCACTTTAAACATTAATAACAAAAAGGGTTAGTATTACGCTTTCGCGAAAGCGTGATGTTAACCCTAATATTTGTACTTTTAAGCAGCACACTTAAAAACTAACGCATAACGCTTTGATTACCCTATGGGATTTTTTGATTTTTTAACTGAGAATATAGCAATTGACCTTGGTACTGCCAACACGTTGATTATACACAATGATAAAGTAGTAGTAGATAGTCCATCTATAGTTGCTCGAGACCGCACGACAAAAAAGATAATTGCCGTAGGTAAGGAAGCTGCTCAAATGCAAGGTAAAACTCACGAAAATATCAAAACCATACGCCCTCTTAAAGATGGAGTAATTGCAGATTTTGATGCCAGTGAGCAGATGATTGCAATGTTTATCAAAGAAATACCAGCACTTAAAAAGAAATTATTTCCACCTGCATTGCGTATGGTAATCTGTATACCTTCTGGAATTACAGAGGTAGAGATGCGAGCAGTAAAGGAAAGTGCAGAACGTGTAAATGGTAAAGAAGTATATCTTATACACGAGCCTATGGCAGCAGCTATAGGTATAGGTGTAGATATTATGCAACCTAAGGGTAATATGATTGTAGATATAGGTGGGGGTACGACAGAGATTGCCGTAATTGCACTAGGAGGTATTGTATGTGATAAGTCTGTAAAAATTGCAGGTGATGTATTTACAAACGATATTATCTACTATATGCGCACACAGCACAACCTTTATGTAGGTGAGCGCAGTGCCGAAAAAATAAAAATACAAATAGGTGCCGCTACCGAAGATCTTGAAGTACCGCCAGAAGAGATGAGCGTACAGGGTCGTGACTTACTAACTGGTAAGCCTAAGCAGGTACAAATAAGCTTTAGAGAGATTGCAAAGGCATTAGATAAATCTATACTTCGTATAGAAGATGCTGTAATGGAAACATTATCACAAACACCTCCAGAACTCGCTGCAGATATTTATAATACTGGTATTTACCTAGCAGGTGGTGGATCTATGTTACGTGGTCTTGACAAGCGTCTTTCTCAAAAAACAGACCTTCCAGTTTATATTGCAGAAGATCCACTTAGAGCTGTGGTAAGAGGTACCGGTATATGCTTGAAAAATCTAGCTAAGTATAAGAGCGTTCTCATAAAATAGAAATCTCTTAAGGTATGCAACAGATTATCAATTTTTTGATCAGGAATAAAAATTTCCTGCTGTTTGCTTTTTTACTAATGCTGTCTCTTGTATTTACCATACAGTCACACTCGTATCATCGTAGCAAGTTTGTAAACTCTGCAAACTGGTTTACCGGTGGAATATATGGCTCTGTAAGTAGTGTGCAAGATTATTTTAATCTCAAAACCTACAACCAGCAGTTATTAGAAGAAAATGCACGTTTAAGAACTATAGTGAACGCCACAAAAACTGGCGATGAATCTATAGAACCCCTTACAGCAGCAAATTCTCCTATCCCGGCAGATAGCACAGTGCAATATGCTTACAACCCAGCTAAAGTTATAAATAACAACTACGCAAAGACTGATAACTTTATCACCTTAAAAGGAGGGGGGGCTAGTAATATCAAAAAAGATCAAGGTGTGATTACGAGCCAAGGTATTGTAGGTATAATAGATAATACATCATCAAGTTATAGTACAGTGCTGTCTATACTTAATTCCAACTTTACTACACAAGTAAAATTAAAAGGCTCTGAACATTTTGGGACACTACAATGGGACGGTAAAAGTCCTAATGTCGTTCAAGTAATAGATATGCAACAACAGGCACCTGTTACAAAAGGAGATACGATTGAGACGAGTGGGAAATCGGCTATTTTCCCGAAAGGGATACCTGTAGGTGTGGTACAAGATTACACCCTCGATAGTAGTAAAAACTTTTACACCCTATCTGTAAAGCTTATGAATGATATGACCAGCCTAGGTCACGTTTATGTTATAGAAAACAAGGCAAGGGTAGAGATTGAACAATTAGAAAACGAGAACTATGAAGAATAATGTTCTCAAAAATATTGTGCGCTTTGTAGCGCTTATGTTTGTGCAAATCTACCTGTTTAATCACATAAACTTTTTGGGTTACATTAATCCGTATCCATATGTGTTGTTCCTTTTAGTATTCCCGTTTACTGCAAATAGGTCTCTATACATATTTATAGCATTTTTAACGGGTCTCACTATGGATATGTTTGGCAACAGTGGTGGTATACACGCTGCGGCTTGTTTATTTCTTGCATATTTAAGACCTCTCACATTACGATTTGCTTTTGGGGTGAGTTATGAATATAATGCCATTAAGCTATCTAAGGTGAGTTTATACGGCCGTTTTGTCTATATATCCATATTGGTTTTTACGCATCATCTTGTTTTATTTTTACTTGAGGTTTTTAACATAAGTAACATACTCTACACCCTAAACAAAACGTTAGTCACTAGTATCTTTACAATCATACTTTGTATTGTATTTAATATCCTTTTCAGCCGACGTATTGAATGAGAAAAGCCTTATTACTTTTTATTGTATTAACGACTGGTATTCTATTTGTATCCAGACTCTTTTACCTGCAAGTTTATGATACTTCTGCAGCCGTATTGTCTGAGAGTAATGCTATAAAGAAGCAGTATGAAATCCCACAACGAGGTCGTATTTATGACCGTAATGGCAAGTTATTAGTATCTAACCAGCCTTCTTACGATCTTATGGCGATACCACGTGAGGTAAAACCTTTTGACACCTTACAGCTTTGTAAGCTGCTTAATATCACAAAAGAAAAGCTTGTAAAGCAGTTAGACAAAGCACGTAAATATTCTCCTAGACACCCCTCTGTAATTGTACCTACAATGTCTCAAGGTGAATTTGCTTACTTAGGTGAGCAAATGCGTAAGTATGAAGGCTTCTTTATACAAAAGAGATCGCTTAGAGATTATCAAGTAGATTTTGGAGCAAACTTTTTAGGCTACATACAAGAAGTTCATCAAGGGATTATAGATAAAAATCCCTATTACACCGGTGGCGACCTTATAGGTAGGCAAGGAGTTGAGCAGCAGTATGAAGATATTTTACGAGGAGAGAAAGGTATTAAGTACCTACAGAAAGACCGTTTTAATCGAGTAATAGGTCCTTACAAAGAAGGTGCGCTTGACAAAGAGCCTGTAGAGGGAAAAAACATACACCTCACTATAGACGCAGAGCTACAAAAGTATGGTCAAGAACTTATGAAAGGTAAGCGAGGTGGGATAGTCGCTATTGAGCCCGCTACAGGTGAGATACTTGCCCTTATCACTGCGCCTAACTATGACCCTGCACTTATGGTAGGACGTGAGCGTTCAAAAAATTATTCATTACTAGATCAAGACTCTATCGCAAAGCCACTTTATGACAGAGCACTTTTAGGAGAATATGCTCCTGGATCTCCTTTTAAAGCACTCACTGGGCTTATAGCTCTTCAAGAAGATGCTATGGACCTTAATGAGAAGGTATATTGCCACGGAGGTATGCGTTATGGTAGAAACAGAAACTTTGGATGCCACCATCACCGTAGTCCTGTGAGTATGATAGATGGTATTGCATACTCGTGTAATGCGTATTTTGGCACAGCATATCTTAACAGTATAAACAAATACGACACACCACAAGAAGGTATAACAGTCTGGGAAAACCACCTCAAAAGTTTTGGACTAGGGGATTTTATGGGTTATGATTTACCTATAGGTAAACGTGGGCTCATACCTACGGCAAAGATGTATAATAGAACCTATAATTACCCTAAAAGAAGATGGGGTGCAGCAGCAACACTATCAAACTCTATAGGTCAAGGTGAGGTACTTATGACACCTGTACAAATGGCTCACTTTACTGCAACCATAGCAAATAGAGGCTGGTATTACAAACCTCATATTCTCAAAAAAATTGAAGGTACAGATACTATCCCAAAAGACTTTGCTACAAAAAAATACACTACTATAGAGCCAGAGCATTATGAGCCCATTATACAAGGCCTTAATGATGTTTATAATTACGGGACAGCTGCTAGTTTAAAAGTACCAGGAATAGAAATATCTGGTAAAACAGGGACTGCAGAAAATTTTGCTCGCATAGATGGAGAAAAGGTACAACTTACAGACCATTCTACGTTTGTGGCATTTGCTCCTAGAGAAAACCCAAAAATAGCCATCGCCATTTTTGTAGAAAATGGATATTGGGGCTTTAGGTACGGAGGACGTATCGCATCACTTATGATTGAAAAATACATTAATAGAGAAGTGACTCGCAAAGATTTAGAAAACTGGATACTCACCCACTCTCTAGAAGAAGAATATGCAAAACCATTAAGTGGAGAACCGTTTAGAATTAATTATTAATGGGTAAATTTTCTCGTAACGTAGGCAGTTTTGACTGGGTACTCATTGTGCTTTATCTCGCTTTAATAAGTATAGGCTGGATAAACATCTACTCGGCGTCTTATGATGCTACGGCAGACAGCTTTTTTAGTATGGACAACCTGCATAGCAAGCAGTTACTCTGGATACTTCTAGGCTTTTTTATCATCTCATTTATACTCTTTCTAGAGGCTAAGTTTTTTGAGCGATTCTCAAGTGTTATTTATATCGCCTCCCTGCTCTCATTATTACTTCTATTTGTTTTTGGAAAAACTATTTCTGGAGCGACCAGTTGGTACAACCTTGGTTTTATGAGTTTACAACCTAGTGAGTTTGCAAAAGCCGCAACCGCACTAGCCCTTGCAAAATACCTAAGTGATATACAAACTAATATAAAAACCATACGTGATCAAGTAAGAGCACTAGCAATTATAGCGCTTCCAGCTTTGATAATCATCCCGCAACCAGACCCTGGTAGTGCACTTGTGTATGCGGCGTTTATATTCCCTTTGTACAGAGAAGGCCTTGCAGCGAGTTATCTTATACTTGGGGCATCATCCATAACCCTATTTGTCCTCACCTTATTAATAGGACCTTTATATGTAGCACTTGCCGTAATACTTATTGCTGCTTTTCTGTTTTATAGAAATAGAAAACGACGTCCGTCAAAACGCCTTTATCTAGGCATTACCTTTGTGGCCTGCCTCTTTGCCTTTTCTGTAAACTACATTTTTGAAAACATTTTTGAGCAACGACATAGAGATCGTTTTAACATCGTACTAGGCAAAGAAGTAGATGCAAAAAGTATAGGGTATAACACACAACAAAGTGAGATTGCTATAGGAAACGGAGGCTGGTTTGGCCGTGGTTTTTTAGAAGGCACGCAGACTAAAGGAAAGTTTGTACCAGAGCAACACACAGACTACATATTTTCTACCGTAGGTGAAGAGTGGGGCTTCTTGGGGAGTACACTAGTTATCGGGCTTTTTATCCTCCTTATCTTAAGGATAATTCAACTTTCAGAAAAACAAAAAAATGACTTCTCTCGTATATATGGATATAGTGTTGCGGGTATATTATTTATACATTTTGTAGTAAATATAGGTATGGTGGTAGGTTTACTTCCTACTGTGGGGATACCACTACCCTTCTTTAGTTATGGAGGTTCTGGGCTTTGGGGCTTTACGATACTATTATTCATCTTTGTAAAGCTAGATGGTAATCGAGTAAATGAGTGGTAGGTTATTCCGCTTTCGCGAAAGCGTAACTTTAATATATAAAAAAAGCGAGCATCACTGCTCGCTTTTTTATATGCTAGATGAGACTAGTTATTGTCATCATCGCCATTATAATCATCTGTTCCTTCTATTTCCTCTTCAATTTCTTGTCCAGCATTTTCGATAGCGTCTTCTGTTTCTTCAGCTGCATTTTCTATTGCGTCACCAGCCTCTTCAAGACCGTTTTCGATGTCTTCTCCTACTGCATCTGCAGAGTTTTCTATTTTATCTTGAGTTGTCTCTCTACAAGATACTGTTGAGAATGTAAAACCTACTAGTGCTAAAATTATAAATACTTTTTTCATAATAATGATTGTTCATTGGTTAGAGTATAAAATTACGGCTTAAGTGTCTCGGGCTGTGTTAATGGGTAGTTACAATAAACTTATATAATTCACAATTTTAAACTTAATATCAGATACCTTTGCGCCAAAATTTAAGACTTGCTAAGAGGAGTAATTTATATGCTTATTGCCGCATTCGCTTTTTCGTGGATGAATTTACTGGCAAAATATCTTGAAGATTTTCATCCTTTGCAGGTTGTCTTTTTTAGATGTGTAGGGACGTTTATTTTCATATTTCCATATATGATTATCAAGAAGGTACCTATACTGGGAAGTAATAGACTCTGGCTAAGTGCAAGAGGTTTTTTAAGCTTTGCTTCGCTTGCTTTATACTTTGTGGTCATACAACGCATACCGCTAGGATCTGCCGTGGCACTGCGTTATACAGCACCTATTTTTAGCGCCATATTTGCATTACTATTTCTTAAAGAGAAAGTTAAAACCTGGCAATGGGCAGCGCTTACACTCTCTGTGGTGGGTGCATTTATCCTCAAAGGGGTTGATTTTAGAATAGATACACTAAGTTTTGTTCTAGTTATCATTTCTTCTATTCTAGTAGGTGGTGTGTTTACTATAGTGCGCTATCTAGGCTCTCGCGAGCACTACCTTACTATTATTAATTACTTTATGGTCTTTTCTATAGTAGGGAGTTTATTTTTTATACAACACTGGCGTATGCCCGTGGGTGTAGAGTGGTGGTATGTGTGTGGCATAGGTGTTTTTGGACTTTTTGGACAAATCTTTCTCACTCGCTCTTTCCAACTGGCAGACACGGCAACTGTGGCTCCTATAAAATATATGGAGCTTGTGTATGCTTTAATCTTTGGCTACTTCCTTTTTGGAGAGACGTATGCCGGTCTTCCGGTGCTTGGTATGACTTTACTTGTACTTGGAATGCTCTGGAATGTGTGGATAAAAAGAAAGGGATAGTAGTACGCTTTCGCGAAAGCGTAAAAAAAAGCGAACCCTAATTAAAGAATACGCTTTTGTTTTTAAAATATATAGGTTCTTAATCTTTTACCGTTTGTTTTTTCTCATTGAGCAATATAGGTGTGCCGTACCCTAGTTGCTCGAGTTTATCCATTTGTGTTTTCTTATCTCCTACTACGAGGTAAATCATTTTATCTGGATTAAGGTACTGCGCAGATAGTTTTTTAATTTCGGCTACTGTCATATTTTCAACTATAGACTGGCGCTCTTTTACATAATCTGGAGAGATGCCTAGGTTTGCTATATCATCTAGCATATTAAGTTTTGCTCCTATAGTTTCAAAAGCACGCGCCTGGCTTTTGAGCAAGAAACTTTTAGATACATCTAGATCATCTTCTGTAAAATTCTTTCCGTAGTTTTTTAAGATATCCTTTACGAGCGCTGTAGACTCATAGGTTACATTAGATCGCACACCACTTGAGATTGAGAAAGCACCTGGCAATGTAGAACCAGAAAAACGAGATCTAATACCATAGGTATAACCTTTTCCTTCTCTAAGCTCTTGAGTGAGCTGTGAGGCAAAGCCTCCACCACCTAGACGGTAGTTCATCATTTGAGCTGGATAAAAATTTGGGTCTGTCTCTGCCATTGCTGGATACCCAAATCTCAGTACAGATTGCTTTGCATCTGGCACATCATAAAAGTATACATTAGACTGCTCTGGAGCCTGAGGAACTACTGGTGTAGGTATCACTACTTCTTTAGACTTCCAGTTATCATTAAGTCCTGCTAGAGCACTTGTAGCAACACGCTCATCTATGGCTCCTACTACTTGTAACTTTGCTACACTAGGAGAAAGATTATTAGTATAAAACGCTTTAAGATCTTCTAGGGTTATAGACTTTACAGAGGCTGGTGTACCTAGCGTGTTTTGTGCAAGTAAGCTGTTTTCTCCATAGATTAACTTATCAAACTCAATAGCAGCTATACTATTTGGATTTGCCTGTTGTTGCTCAAGACGACTAAGGGTGCTTTGCTTTAAAAGATCAAACTCTGTCTCATCCCACCTAGGCTCAAGTAAAATCTCTTGTACAAGCGCTATGGTTTTATCATAATTTTTGGCAAGGGTATTACCTCCTATGTATACATTTTCTTTATCTGCATAGGTATAAATACTTGCACCTAGACTTTCTATTTCATTTTCTAGCTGCGCAGTTGTTTTTGTCGCTGTACCTTTCATAAGTAAATCTGCAAGTAAGTTTGAAACTCCTACTTTTTTGATATCCTCAAGCAATAAACCACCGCGTATATTCATTTGAAATTGTACTAGCGGCACCTCGCTATTTTCTATACCATACACTTCAAGTCCAGAAGAGAGCGTTTCTTCCCACACAGTAGGAGCATTTATTTGTGGCGTGTCACCATATGGCGGCTCCTTAGATCTATCAAAAGACGACGGTGTACGCTCATACTCTGCTGCTATACTGGCGTCAAAAGACTCCTCTGCACCCTCTATTATTTTTTCTTCTACTACTTGTGCAAGTTGAGAATCTTCTAGCACAAGAGCTGTTTGCCCTTTAGGCACAAAACTAGTAGCAATATAGTTTTTACCTTTTATGTAGGTATCATACACGCGTTGCACATCTTCTTTTGTTACTGCGAGTATACGCTTTACATCTTCTGAAATATAACCAGGGTCACCAGCAAAAATCTCATACTGCGCTAGCTGAAATCCTTTACCTAGCACACTAGACAGACCATTATAAAACTGAGTTTCTTGACCAGCTTTAATACGATCAAGATCTTTTTGTGAGATTCCCTCTAGTTCAAATTTTGTAAAAGCTTCATTAACTCCCACAAGTACATCATCTAGATCTTTACCTGGATATGCATTTACACTTAACGTAAACTCACCAGCAAGCTCAGACCCATAATTATACATTTGTACTCCAGCAGTAAGCTGCTTGCTATCTATAAGAATTTTATTAAAAGGAGCATTTTTACCATCTGCTAGATATGCAGATAGTACGTCTAGTGCATAAGAGTCTTTATCATAATTTGGCACCGTAGGCCAGGTCATTGTAAGTTGTGGTAGGCGAGCAAAATTATCTTCATAATATAATCGCTTTGTTGTCTCAACCTGTACAGGTTGCTTCTGCATAGTTGGGATTTCTTCACCTCTAGGGATTTCTCCAAAATACTTTTCTACCCACTCCTTAGTCTGAGCGATATCAAAATCTCCAGCAATAGTGAGCGTTGTATTATTAGGCGTATACCAGCGATTATAAAAGTCTTTTACATCTTGTAACGTAGCATTCTGCAGGTCTTCTAGCGAGCCTATTACTTGCCAGTTATAAGGGTGACTTTCTGTGTATAAATTTTTCCCTACCACGTAGCGAGCGTGACCATAAGGTCTATTATCTACAGACTGTCTTTTTTCATTTTTTACTACTTGCTTTTCTTTTGCCAGTACTGGATCTGTCACCGTATTTATGAAGTACCCAAGCTTATCTGCCTCTGCCCAAATCATTTTTTCTAAAGCATCTTTTGGTACTGTTTGGAAGTAGTTTGTACGATCACGACTTGTAGATCCATTTGCACCAGAACCACCTATGCGAGCACTCATAGCATCTAGCCCACCTTTACCTAAGTTTTCAGATTCTAAAAACAACAGGTGTTCAAATAAATGAGCAAATCCCGTACGCCCTTCTATCTCTCTGGCAGAACCTACGTGTGCCGTAAGTGCAACTGCCACCACAGGGTCTGATGTGTCTTGATGAAGTATAACAGTAAGACCATTATCTAAAGTAAACTTCTCAAAAGGAACTTCAAATTGTGAGTTTTCCGCTTTCGCGAAAGCGGTATCACCTCCACCCTCTTCTTTACAAGAAAGGGCACTTATTACTAAAAAACTTAGAGCTAAAAGACGCGTGATTTTCATCAAAAAAATAGATTAAAATTTAAGCATTCAAGATAGCTAAAAATTAAAGACAAGTGTAAACAGATAGTGTTAAGAGAAAAGTCAAAAATCTAAAGGCTGTTGATAACTTAAAAATAGCACTCAATACTAAAATTAGGAATATTTCCATAATTTTGGATAAATTCTAAATTATGCAACGCACAATAATACATTTTGACCTAGACACTTTTTTTGTGTCTTGTGAGCGCAGGCTAGATAGTAGACTTATGGGTAAGCCTGTAATAGTAGGCGGTACAGGTGATCGTGGTGTGGTAAGTGCTGCAAGCTATGAGGCTCGCTCTTATGGTGTGCATAGCGCGATGCCTATAAAAGCTGCAAAGCAGTTGTGCCCTAACGGTATTTATATAAGAGGTAATGGTGGCACGTACTCAAAAATGTCTAAGGAGGTGACAGAGATTTTACAAGAAGAGCTCCCTGTGTTAGAAAAAGCAAGTGTAGATGAGTTTTATGGAGATCTCACGGGTATGGATAGATTTCATAACGCTTATAAATACTCAAAAGAGTTGAGACAGCGTGTGATGAGAGAAACAGGCTTGCCCATATCTTTTGGGATGTCTCCTAACAAAACGGTCTCAAAAGTAGCAACTGGTGAGGCAAAACCTAATAATGAGATTAAGGTAGACCCTGGTTATGAAAAAACATTTCTCGCTCCTTTATCTATAAAAAAGATTCCCTCTGTAGGTCAAAAAACTTTTATTCAGTTTTGTAATCTAGGAGTACGCACGGTAGATCTTGTGCAACAAATGCCTGTAGAAATGATGACAGCCGTTTTCGGTAAAAACGGACGTATTATATGGGAGCGATGTAACGGTATAGATAACAGTCCTATAATAGCATATCACGAGCGTAAGTCTATATCTAGTGAGCGCACCTATGGGCAAGACACTACAGATATAACAAAGCTACATACCACCATAAGTGCAATGGCAGAGAATCTTGCTTTCCAGCTTAGGCGTGGTAATAAATTAACCTCTGTGGTGACTGTAAAAGTGAGGTACTCAGATTTTCAAACCTACTCAAAACAAATACGCATTCCCTACACCGCTGCAGATCATATTTTAATCCCAAAAGCTATGGAACTTTTTAATAAACTCTATAACAGACGGATGCTCATACGTCTTGTAGGTGTACGATTTTCTGGACTTACAGAGGGTCATTACCAAATAGACCTTTTTGAAAACACAAACAAGACGGTAAATCTTTACAAAGCTATGGATGCCCTGAGGGATAAATATGGAGACCACACGGTAAGACGTGCAAATACTATAGGAGATGGCTCCAGAACTATAGGTAATCAAGGCAACCCCTTTAATGGGCAACCACCTATTCTTCTCGCTCACAGACACCAGTAATTTTTAATCCCCACTTAAAATGTATCTTAATAATCACTCATACTACAGCTTGCGTTATGGCACTATCTCAGAGGTAGAGCTTGTAGATCTTGCTGCAAAGCAAGGTTTAACTTGCTTTGCCCTCACAGATATTAATAACACCTCTGGGTGTCTAAGCTTTATAAAAAACGCACAAGAAAAAGGAATTAAACCTATAGTGGGAGTAGATTTTAGAAATGGTAACCACCAGTGTTATATCACCCTAGCAAAAAACAATAATGGCTTTTTAGAAATCAACAACTTTCTATCTCACCATCTTCATCACAAAACTAGCTTTCCAGACCATAGCCCCACTTTTAAAGACGTGATCACTGTATATCCATTTGAAAACGTTCTAGAACTAGAAAAAACAACTTTTAGTGATAATGAGTATATAGGTATTACCCATAAAAACCTTAACAAGCTTCGTTTCTCACCACTTAGCAAGCTTACCCATAAACTTGTAATGTTACACACGGTAAGCTTTCGCCATAAGCGAGATTTTAACACTCACAGATTACTACGTGCTATAGATAAGAATATGCTTTTGAGTATGCTGCCTAAAAAAGAGGAAGGGCATCCAGAGCATACGTTTATAGAAGCTAAAGATTTACGACTACAGTTTTCTCAATACCCTCACCTACTATCTAATGCAGAGCATATACTTAAAAGTTGCAGCATATATTTTAATTTTAAAAAAGGAAAACCCTCTCAAAATTTAACCACGCTTTTAGGTAGTGAAGAGAGAGATTATAACAAGCTCGTGGCATTTTGTAAAAAAGGATTACCAGAGCGATATAAGGATAATATTACATATGCCGTAAAACGGAGACTAGTAAAAGAACTTTCCCTTATAAGGCAGCAAAAGTATGTAGCCTTCTTTCTCATAAACTGGAAAATTATTGAGTATGCTCGCAGCAAGGATTACTTTTATGTAGGTCGAGGTAGTGGTGCAAATAGTATTGTGGCTTACCTATTGCGCATCACAGATGTAGACCCCATTGAGCTAGATTTATATTTTGAGCGATTTATGAATCTCTATCGCGCTACACCACCAGATTTTGACATAGACTTTTCTACCTGGGACCGTGAGGATGTGACGAGATATATTTTTGAAGAGTTTGGCTCAAAAGCACAAGTAGCACTACTAGGCTCTTACGTTACCTTTAAGCATAGTGGCGCTGTTAGAGAATTGGGTAAAGTCTTTGGTCTGCCCAAATTTGAGATAGATAAATTAAGTAAAGGACTTTATAACAGTAGTCACCTAGACAACATAAAAAAAACTATTATAAAGTACGCTCAAATACTGCACGGTAAACCTAATTACACAAGTATTCACGCAGCAGGAATTTTAATCTCACAGCATCCCACGCATTACTTCTCTGCAACAAACCTTCCTCCTAAAGGTTTTCCCACTGTACAATTTGATATGCACATTGCAGAAGATGTAGGCTTGTACAAATTTGATATTTTGGGTCAGCGCGGTCTCGGTAAAATAAAAGATGCCATAGCAATTATTAAGGATAACAATCCTGGAATCACCCTACCAGATATTCATAACGCTCGACAGTTCTTTACAGACCAAAAAATCAATCAAATGATTTCAAATGCAGACTGTATAGGCTGCTTTTATGTAGAGTCACCCGCAATGCGTATGCTACTACGTAAGCTCTCTGTAGATAATTACCTTACTCTCGTAGCAGCGAGTTCTATTATAAGACCCGGAGTGTCTAAGAGTGGTATGATGCGCGAGTACATCCTCCGCCATAAAGATCCAAAACGAGCAAAGCAAAAAGGACATCCCGTATTACTAGATATTATGCCAGACACCTATGGCGTGATGGTTTACCAAGAAGATGTAATAAAAGTTGCACACCACTACGCAGGTTTAGATCTAGGAGAAGCAGATGTATTAAGAAGAGGTATGAGTGGTAAGTATAGATCTAGACAAGAATTTTTAATGGTAAAAGAAAAGTTTGAAGCAAATTGTCTTGCAAGAGGTGAAAAAATTGAAGTAATAAATGAAGTATGGCGACAGATTGAGAGTTTTGCTGGTTACGCTTTCGCGAAAGGGCACTCAGCCTCATACGCTGTCGAGTCATACCAGAGTTTATATCTCAAATGTTATTTCCCATTAGAGTATATGGTTGCAACAGTAAATAATGGAGGAGGCTTTTATAGAACTGAAACCTATTTGCAAGAAGCCAAAAAAAAAGGAGCTATAATCCACCCACCTTGTATAAACAAAAGTCAAATTAAAACAATTATAAAGGGTAATAATATCTATCTAGGCTTTCAGCACTTACAGAGCTTCGAAAAGAAAAATATCGTCGCCATCATAAACGAGAGAAATAATGGACTATTCTCATCGCTTCATAATTTTATAGACCGAGCACCTATGAGTTTAGAACAACTTGATCTGTTAATCAGGGTTGAAGCATTTAGATCATTAAATATAAATCAACGACAATTATTGTGGGAAGCCCACTATAAAAATAACTCCGCACCTAAGGTAAAGAATCAAAAAGAGCTATTTAAAGTATCTATTAACAGCTTTAAGCTACCAGAATTCTATATACCCAATTTCGAAAAAGCAATGGATCAATTAGAGATCCTAAGTTTTTCCTTGTATGATCCATTTATATTACTAAAAAATCCAACTACAAATACACTCTTAGCTGCAGACTTAAAGCAATACATAAATAAAAGAATTGAAATTTTTGGCTATTTAGTAACCGCAAAAACTACAAGAACCACAAATGGAAAACATATGTGTTTTGGCACTTTTTTAGATAGAAAAGGCAACTGGTTAGACACCGTACATTTCCCTCCTACACTAAAGAAGTATCCACTTGAAGGTAAAGGAGTCTACAGATTAATTGGTAATGTGGTTGAAGAGTTTAACTTCTTAACCTTAGAAGTACTTAAATCAGAACGCAAACATTATCGTTCAGACACAAAGACATCTGTATTTTATAACCGTAAAGAAGGAATAGATAATAAGGCCGCCCCTACATTACTCAGATAATAGACAATTCTAGCTCAACTATTGTGTAATTCTAGATGTTACTTATCCATATATTGGCGTAACTTCCTTGACTTTCTTGTATAAAAAAAGCTCCAACACATTTCTGTATTGGAGCTTAAAAAGGCGGCGACCTACTCTCCCACGAGTGCAGTACCATCGGCGCTGGCGGGCTTAACTTCTCTGTTCGGAATGGGAAGAGGTGAGCCCCGTCGCTATAACCACCTTAGTTTTAGAATAAAATGATATAAAATCATCTTAAACCCTTTCGCTCAAGGCGAAAGAAAATATCTTAACANGCATTGATATCACTAGATCCTGTGGTGACTGTAGATGCTGCAGGAACCTACCAGGTGCTGGTCACAGCTACGTATGTAGATGGTACGGAGTGTGATTACCTAGCAGAGGCGGTATATACGGCAGAGAGTGCACCGGTGTTTGAGGCGATTGTATTAGAACCATCTTTTAACAGTAGCGGATTGTACACGGTAGAGGTGATCAACATCACGGGAGCAAATCCTAACTCCGAGTATGAGTTTGCACTAGATGATGGCCCGTTCCAGAGTAGTACGACTTTTACAAATGTGACTCCGGGAACACACACCATTTTTGGAAGACTAGCAAGTGGTAACTGTTCGATCTCTGAGTTTGAGATAGGGATTATTGATTACCCACGTTTCTTTACACCTAATGCAGATGGTTTCCACGATACCTGGAATATCATAGGGCTGGGCGTTGATCCTAACCTGAATGCGAAGATCTTTATCTTTGATAGATACGGGAAGCTCTTAAAACAACTGAGCCCTACTAGCCCAGGATGGGACGGTACCTTTAATGGACAACCGATGCCGAGTAACGACTACTGGTTTAGAGTAGAGTTTACAGAGGTAGATGACTTAGGAACGCAACGTACCATAAATGGTCACTTTACGTTGAAGCGATAGATAAACCATCACGTTGTACTATAAAAAAACTCCCTACGGCTGTAGGGAGTTTTTTTATGTGGTTGTACTAGATAGTTCATAATTCTATCCTTAATAAATTATACTACTACCCTACTCTCTAGCCCCGATTGCAATGAAAATCCCACAACTGCCTGGCAACGCCGGCGTGAGGAATTGCAATGTAAAGCGGGAAACAACTTGAGAAAAAACTCCAAATATTTGAGCTCCTAACTCTTTATTTATTACTCGGGAAAAATATACCCTCTACGAGGAAGTATATACTATAAGGAGCACTTTTTATATACGTCTACTGTTGTGTACCAAACCAATAACACGATATGAAAACAAGAAACAACTCCATTTTTAACCTTATTGAGATTTTTAGACAAACGAAGAGTCGCGTCACTAAGCAATTATTCAAAACAGATTGTGAAACAAATTTTCACCACGATTATTACTGTGACACTCACACATCAAAATAATAAACTACATAGAATTATAAACTTTAAATAACATATTATGAGCACATTTAACGTACCAACAAGAGCAGAAGTAAGCGAGACAAATCAAGGGATTTTTGATCATCTAGAAAAAGCAGTAGGCTTTGTTCCTAATCTGTATGCCACTTATGCCTACTCTAATAATGCACTTAGAAACTACCTAGACTTTGCAAATGCACCTAGCTCGCTTAAAGCGAAAGAAAAAGAGGTTGTAAATCTTGCTGTAAGTGAAGTTAATGGATGTGAATACTGTCTCTCTGCTCACACCGCTATTGCTGGAATGAATGGATATAGCGCAGATCAAATTTTAGAATTGCGCGCAGGTAAAGCTACTTTTGACTCAAAGCTTGATGCCCTTGCACAACTTGCAAAAAACATTACTGAAAATAGAGGTAATACGAGTCAAAATGTACTAGAAAACTTCTTTAAAGCTGGATGGACAAAGGAAAACCTTATAGACACTATCTCGCTTGTGGGAGATAAAACAATTTCAAATTACATAAATAATACAACTCAAATACCTGTAGACTTTCCTGCTGTAAAGCCGTTATAGTATAACTACAGATATAAAAAAGCTCACTTTAAAGTGAGCTTTTTGTTTTTTTGAACATCCCAGGTGGGAGCGTTGTATGTTTTTTAAAAAATTTTGAGAAATGTCCTGCATCATTAAAACCTACACCGTAGGCAACTTCCTCTACATTTTTATCTGAGTATATAAGCAACCGCTTTGCTTCAAGTATAATACGGTCATTTATAACTTGTAGTGGTGTTTTTTCTCCCACTTGTTTAAAGTGATTTGATAATGTTTTTGGTGATTTAAATAGCAAATCTGCATAATCTGCTACTTTATGTTTTGACCTAAAATGCTGTTCTACTAGTATATGATACTGCCTTACAAGATCATACTGACTTGTGGCAATATCTGGTGCTGGAATTGTGTTTTTTATAAGTCGGCTAGATTTAATTAAAAGTCTTTTTAAGAGAACCCTAAGCATTTCGCCTTGTATATGATCTCTAGTTTCAAACTCTTCCCTCATCATAAGAAACATTGCATCAAAGCTTTTAAGCTCTTTTTCATCTAAGGTAATTACGGGAGGCTCTGAAGAGCCATAAAATAAAAAGCCATTACAAGAAACCTCATCATCGTGCTCCCTTATGCAATAAAACTCTCTATTAAAAACTAGTGCTACAAGACCATCTCGCTGCTTGATTTCAAGAATATTAAGAGGTGTGCAAAAGATAACTTGCCCTTTTTGTAAAGTGATTTTATAACCATCTATAAGTAGCTCTCTCGAGGCATCTCTTGCCCAGATAATTTTATACATACCAGAACTTGCTAGCAGCTCTTGAGATGGTGCACAATTAAAATTTGTAAGCACGAGTGTACTCTCTTCTTTGAGAGATTTATAAACAAGTTTCATAATAAAATATAGTGATATACAATGTACAAAATGTACAAGTACTAAGGAAGTATGTCTATACTCTTGCCACTACCCTTACAATACCTTTACTCATATAAAAATGACCAAAGATGAAAACGCTATATATCACACTACTTTTATTTCTGACTACCACAACTGTGGTATCTCAACATTATGTTACAGCCTCATACAATCCAGGTATTAAAACGGCATCTAGTACATCTACAAAGAGAGAGGTAAGCAGCAAGGTAGATTTTACCTACCATAATTTTATGAATGCTACTAAAAATTCAAAAAGCCACTACAAACTTGGCACAACTAGTTTAAGTAACAAATCACTTACTAAGATTTTCAAAAAAAATAGTCGCAACTCTCAAAATCTTAAGCAGTATAATTATCGACTCCTATCACAGTATCCACTTCTGTATAGTAAACTTTCAGTTCAAGAAAGAAGCTTGCTTTATTTAAGATATAAGAAAACTTCCTTAAAAAATTATATTAATCAATTACCTAGTGTTTTATAGTAGTCCGCTTTCGCGAAAGCGTAACTTACTCATAACCTTCTCCTAAAAACTAACACAACAGTTCTAGTTTCATAAAAAATAGTTAAACTTTTAATTATAATAGTATTACTATCATATCTTTGTGATATGGAAAGATTACGCATACAAATTACAATAGATCCAGCCTTGTACACTCGTGATCCAGAGACCACAGAGCTAGGTCGTAAGATTGTGAGTAAGAGTATTGAGATGATAGATGAGCTAGGTTTTGAAAAGTTTACTTTTAAGAAACTTGGGCTGGCTATAAACTCTAACGAGAGCTCTATATATCGATATTTTGAAAGCAAACACGCTCTTCTTGTATATCTTGTAAGCTGGTACTGGAGCTGGATAGAGTATAAAATTGTATTTGCTACGACTAATGTAAGTGACCCTTCTATAAAACTACTATCTTGTATAGAACTCCTTACTAAGGATGTAAAAGAAGACACGAGTATATCTTATGTAAACGAGGTGACACTGCACCGTATAATCGTAGCAGAATCATCAAAAGCATACCACACTAAAGATATAGATAAAGAAAACTCAAAGGGATATTACAAAACTTATAAGCGAGTAGTACAGCGTGTGAGTGACTTTGTTACAGATATACACCCTACGTATGAGTATCCACATATGCTTATCTCTACGGTAATAGAGGGCGCACACCACCAGCGCTACTTTTCAAAACATTTACCATCACTTACAAATGTATGTGAAGGAAAAAACAACATTACAGAATTTTATAAGGAACTAGTACTTAATGCTATAAAGCAATAACATTCTACTCAGACACGTCTCACTATGAATAAAGAAATGACTCCTTGGAAACGTTTTCTAAATATGCTTAAACTCGATAGACGAGATATAAAGCAAATTTTATTTTATGCAATATTTGCAGGTCTTGTTGCGCTCACGCTACCTCTAGGTATACAAGCGATTATAAACTTAATACAGGGGGCGCAAGTGAGTACCTCTTGGATTGTTCTTGTAATATTAGTTACACTAGGTGTTGCCTTTCAAGGTATATTGCAACTTATGCAAATACGCATACTTGAGAACATACAGCAAAAGATATTTACAAGATCATCTTTTGAATTTGCTTACAGATTTCCTAAAGTTAAAATGAGCGAATTGCGTGACTTTTACCCGCCAGAGCTCGCAAATAGATTTTTTGATACACTTACAGTACAAAAAGGATTGTCAAAAATCTTATTAGATTTTCCAGCGGCGATATTGCAAATCGTTTTTGGTTTAATGCTGCTCTCCTTTTATCACCCGTTTTTTATTATTTACGGTTTTTTACTAGTCATCTTAGTGTATCTCGTTTTTAAATTTACTGCATTAAGAGGTTTGGAAACCAGTCTTGCAGAATCTAAGGGTAAGTATAAAGTGGCACACTGGCTACAAGAAATAGCAAGATCACTTATAAGTTTTAAACTCTCGGGGCGAACCTCACTAGCTATGGAGCGCAATAACACACTTACCGAAAAATACCTTGAGGCTAGAGAGAGTCACTTTAGAATTCTGGTTATACAGTTTATACAAATGATAGGCTTTAAAGTGCTTGTTACTGCAGGACTCCTACTTATAGGTGGACTACTAGTTTTAAACCAGCAAATGAACATTGGTCAGTTTGTAGCTGCAGAGATTATAATCTTACTCGTAATAAGCTCTGTAGAAAAGCTTATTACAGGGCTTGAGAGTTTTTATGATGTACTTACGTCACTAGAAAAGATAGGGCAAGTGGTAGACAAAGAGATAGATCCTCAGGTAGGATTTGACCCTTTTGAAAATCATAAAGACACAGATATCCAAATAGATAATGTAACCTACGCTACCCCACAAACGGGTGATATACTCTCAAACATAAAACTCAAAATAGAGACAAAAGACAGGCTACTCATAGATGGCGTTTCTGGATCTGGTAAGACTACCTTATTAAAACTTATCTCTGGTATTATAGAGCCTACCGCTGGCGCTATTTATATAAACGACCTATCTCTCAAGGGGCTACGCCCTAATGCATATAGGTCTCAAATAGGGCAAGTTCTCCCAGAGCAAAATCCTTTTGAGGGTACGATACTAGAAAACATCACATTTGGCAATAAAGAGATTTCTCAAGAGCGACTTAACGAGGTTATAAAAATAGTAGGCCTGCAAGATTTTGTGCGACAGCAGACTAATGGTTTGCGTACAATGCTCTTTCCGGAAGGACAGCAAATCCCGCATACCATATCTAAGCGCATCTTGCTTGCAAGGGCAATAGTACACGAGCCTAGAGTGCTACTTCTCAAAGATGCTCTTGAGCATTTTGAAAGTACAGAGGCACGCGCGATTATGGATTACCTCATCCACCCAGATAGACCTTGGGCGCTTGCTGTCTCTAGTAACAACAAAGACTGGCAATCTCAATGTACTCGATATATCAAACTCGAGAATGGAAAAATCATAACTCAAAAGAAAAACTAAATGCTTAATATATCTGAAAATCAACTTAACAAGAAGGTGGATATACGTGGGTATTCCGCTTTCGCGAAAGCGCAAAAAAAACAGCACTTTAAGTACTTTAATAGATTTCTCGTGGCCTTTGCGATTATAGGCGTGATTATCCTCTTTTTACCCTGGACACAAAATGTTACAGGAAAAGGATTTGTAACCACTCTCACACCAGACCAAAGACCGCAAACCATACAGTCTCAAATACCGGGACGTATAGAACAATGGTTTGTACGCGAGGGGGATTATGTGAAGAAGGGCGACACTATACTGCGCATTTCTGAAATAAAAAATGAATATCAAGATCCGCTTCTTGCCGAAAGAACTAGACAGCAGCGTGATGCAAAAAGTAATGCCGTAGGCTCTTATAAGTCTAAAGTACAAGCGCTAGAAAATCAGCTAGGGGCTTTAAAGCGTGAGCGTGGTTTAAAACTACAACAGGCAGAAAACAAACTCAAGCAGTCTCGTTTTAAAGTACAGAGCGATAGTATAGATCTAGTAGCTGCAAGAACTAATAGAGATATTGCTCAAACACAATACGACCGTACCGCAACATTACAATCTGAAGGTTTAAAAAGTACTGCAGAGGTAGAAGATAAGCGCCTTAAATTACAAGAGACAGAGGCAAAACTTATCTCTCAAGAAAATAAATTACTTGCTAGTCAAAATGAGGTGCTTAATGCAAACCTAGAAATCTCTAGAACACAAGCTACCTATGCCGAAAAAATAAGTAAAGCTCAGAGTGATAAATTTACAGCCTCTTCTGCTCAGTATGACACAGAAGCACAGGTAAGTAAATTAGACAATGCATCTACTAATTATGAGATACGTAGCACATTACAATATGTAGTTGCTCCTCAAAATGGATACATAAACAAAGCTATAAAAGCAGGTATAGGAGAAACTTTTAAAGAAGGTGAGCAACTGGTAGGCATTATGCCAGCCGACTATGACCTAGCTGTAGAGACGTTTGTAAGACCTATAGACTTACCACTCATACATACCGGTGAGAGTATACGTGTACAATTTGATGGATGGCCTGCTATCGTATTTAGTGGATGGCCAGATGCCTCTTTTGGGACCTATGGAGGTACCGTAGTGGCTGTCGAAACTTTTATAAGTAGTAACGGAAAATTTAGAGTTCTTATCGCTCCAGATCCAGAGGCCGAAAGCTGGCCAAAAAACGTACGTGTAGGCTCCGGCGCACAAACTATTGCTTTACTTAATGATGTACCTATCTGGTATGAACTATGGAGACAGCTCAATGGTTTCCCTGCAGACTATTATTTACCAGATGGAAAAGAACCTGTAAAAGATAAAAAGTAATGAGATTAAACACTTTCATTATATTAACAAGCTTGTTAAGTCTGTTTACTACTGTGAGTCACGCTCAAGAGAATGTCTCAACTCTAGAAAACTCCTTTACTTTTGAAGAGTTTATAGGCTATGTAAAGCAGCACCACCCGCTTATAAAACAGGCAGAGCTTGTACTTACTACTGGCGAGGCAAACTTACTTAAAGCTCGAGGGGGATTTGACCCAAAAATTGAGGTAGACTACGACCGCAAGAAGTTTAAAGGAACTGAGTACTACGACCAGCTTAATGCTACTTTTAAAATTCCTACGTGGTATGGGATAGAGCTTAAAGGAAATTTTGAAGAAAATACTGGAGAGTTTCTCAATCCTAACCTTACCGTACCAGAAGATGGATTGTACAGTGCTGGTGTATCTTTTTCTCTTGCACAAGGACTTCTCATTAATGAGCGTATGGCAACGCTCAAAAAGGCTCGTTTTTTTGAACAACAAACGCAGGCAGACAGGGACTTACTGGTCAATAATCTCATATTCGAAGGAAGTCTGGCCTATTTTGACTGGCTAGAGGCAGAAAATGAAAAACGCATCTACACCACCTTTTTAAAAAATGCAACGACTAGACTAGAAGCGGTAGAGCGCAGTGTACAAGAGGGCGATAAGGCTGCTATTGATATTACCGAAGCTCGTATTACAGAGCAAAACAGACGACTCAATCTCGAAGCCGCAACACTCAAAGCGCAAAAAGCTCGGCTTGTAGTGAGTAATTTTTTATGGCTAGACGGTATTCCGTTAGAAATAAATGAGACTGTAAACCCAGTATTTCCAGATCTTACGGTACTTGATGCTTCACTCCTACTAGCTGGTATTACAGACGTTTCAGTTTTTATGGCAAATCACCCTAAATTGAGAAGTCTAGACGCAAAAATCAATAGTTTAGAAGTAGATAGATTTCTTAAGAAGAATAAGCTTTTACCTAACGTAAATTTGCAATACAACTTCTTAACTCCAGATGGAGACCAACTCAATAGTCTCAATACGGCAAACTATAAAGCCTTTGTAGATGTAAGCTTCCCTATATTTTTACGTAAAGAACGTGGTGACCTTAGGCTTGCAAAAATAAAGGTGCAAGATGCAGAGTATGAGCGTAGCGCAAGCACTCTTTCTATACAAAACAAACTAGAAGCCACACAGGCAGAAATCACGTCTCTGGCTACGCAAAATATACTTATTGCAAATATCGTAACAGATTACGAAGCACTTGTAAAGGCCGAAGAACGTAAATTCTTTTTAGGAGGTAGCTCACTCTTTCTTATTAACTCACGTGAGCAAAAACTTATAGACTCAAGACTCAAGTCTAACGCACTACTAGTAAAACAACTGGCTGCTAAGGCTAAGTTATACAACGCTGCAGGATTATAATTTTTTATGCTTTCGCGAAAGCGTAATTACTATACTACACAAATGAAAAGCGGCTAACTCTATAAGAATTAGCCGCTTTTTTAATTACTTACTATCAGTTACTATTCGGTGTCTGCACCGCTTTCTTTTACCTTTTTACGGTTATCGCTTCCTCTTCTATCTATGAGTTTATTGAATGGATCTATACCAGCTTCTACAGGTTTTTGATCTACGATGATATCAAAATTGTTATTGATATCGCTCACCTTTATCTTCTGTAAGTATAGAACGTTCTCATCACCTGTCTCCTCCACTTCTTCTCCAAAGATACCAAGCTCTATATAATCACTTAGTGGTAACGATACTATTGCATCTTCTTCTCCTTCTGGAGTATAGGTAATACTGTCTCCTTGTTTTGAAACAAATTGCTTTTTACCTTTTTTCTGAGAATGATATTTACTCACAAATGCTTTTACATTTACAGCATACTTACCATCTGGAAGTTCTGTATAACTAGCCTCATCTACTTTATTATCATACAGTGTGATTTTTTCAAACATATCTGTAATAAGATATTGCAATGAGTCTGGTGTTACCGCTCTTAAGTCATTTACAAACTCTGTAGCTGTAGGGTAAGGACTGGCCTTAAATTGATACTTCTCTGCAAATCTTTTGGCAACTCCATTAAAGACGTCTTCACCTAGATAGTCACTCATTGCATAAAGTACAAGCGACCCTTTTTGATAATGAATATACTGCTGGTTTTCATTATACATTAATGGTTGTTCTTTTATTTGCTCGGCTGTTCTACCTGTGAGATAACCATCCATAGCATCTTTTAAGAAACGACGCATTTGGGTTTTTCCATACGTTTTTTCTAACACCTTAAGTGAGCTATACTCAGACATACTTTCTGATAACAAAGTAGCTCCTTTTACTGGAGCGCCTATCACTTGGTGTGCCCACCACTGGTGTGCAAGCTCGTGAGCAGTTATAGACAGTGGGTAGTCTACCGCATCTTGATCCTCGTCATCTACATCTGCTACAAAACCTAAGCCTTCACTAAAAGGAATTGTATTTGCAAATGCTTGTGCAAAGGTTCCGTAAGCTTTTGGGAACTCAATAATACGCACCTGCTTATGCTGGTATGGGGTATAATTAGTCCCGTAATAGTCTAGTCCCTTTTTCATACCGTTCATCATACGGTCTAAGTTATATGTATGATCTGGATGGTGGTAAATCTCAAGGTTAATACCATTATACACTTCTCTCTTCACCTCATAAGAAGCACTTAGGAAGGAGTAAAAGTTAAGCATCTTAGAGTCCATCTTGTAGTGATAATACTTGCGTCCATCTTCTTCCCACTCTTTTGTGAGGTATCCTGGTGCGATTGCAATTTGATCTGGAGCCGTGCTCAAGGTTGCCTCAAAGTCTATCCAGTCACTATATCCTCCTATATAGTTACGATCTCTTGCTCCCGGGGTGTCTGGGTCTGGCATTCTATCTTTAGGCGCGAGGTCATACTTTTTACGCACCTCTGTATTACGTATTTCAAAACGCTCATCATACCCTATAGAAGGAAACATCCCGTAGTTTACAAAAGTTCCGTTTGTAGAAATAGGAGACTTATCGTCTAAAAATTTGTTCTCCTCATTCTCCATTGTAAACTTAAATACCAGTGTATCTCCAGGCTGCATTGCTTTCGCGAAAGCGTACATTTTATAGTTATAATCTTCATTATCATAAACAATCTCTGCCTCACGATCTAGTGTAATTTCTGTAGGATAATCTGTGAGGTTTACGTGTAGGGTGTCTATGGCTACTGAGTCTTTATTTACCATTGTAAATGTTGCCCCAGCTTTAAAATCACGCGACGCTGGATACATATCCATAAAAGTATTTACAGCAACAAGTCGTGGCTGAGGGATGCCGGCATATTTACCTAAATCTCTTTCGGCCTGCACCCTTAATTCTTCTCTTTCTTTACCGGTGAGCAGCTCATTTTCTACATTATTAATGTACCAAGAATAACTACCTATCGCTAAAAAGACAATGAGACTTGCCACTGCTGTGGTAATGATGGGTGTAGTTAATCTCGCTTTCGCGAAAGCAAAACGCGCCTTTGCCGTAGCCCCCATACCACGCCTATAGAACAGTATAGCCGCCATAAGTAAGATGATACCAAAAGCAATCCAATATACCCTAAACGTATAAAAACGAGGTAGTACGGTACCATAACCATCAAAATCTGACGGGCTAGGCGTTCCTCCAGAGTTAAAGTCAAAGATAGCTTGCTGGACACCTATCGCATTCTGAAGTAATGGAACTCCTATACCTATAACCAGTAAGGTAACCAGACCCACCCACTTATTTTTAATTAAAGTATGTACGAGTAATGCCAGTAATATCCACGGTACATATTTCCATACATTAATTAAAAATGCTTGAAATACGTAGAGATCTATCTGGTAGTCATAAAACCCTTTTAAGGTTTGAAAAGCGAGACCACAAAGTATTAATACAACTTGTAAAAAAGCTGTCATTAAGAATAATGAAATTCCTCTAGAGACTAGAAAAACCCAATCTTTTGTAGGTGTTACATCTACAATCTGATTAATGTGAGCAGCCTTTGCTCTGTCCATTAAAAATCCAGAATATAAGTGTATGAGCAAGAATGAAAACAACACGATATATGCAGATGGTTCTGCGAGCATTGTCCACGTTTTTGGTAAGATTGCCGTATTATATATAAGTTGAGAGAAACTCATCATTACAAAGGTCAGTACAATAGCTAGAAACGTTATAATTATAAACGGCCAGCCAGTAATGATGTATTTAGTATCACTTTTTACGAGCTGCCATAGCGTTTTAAACTGCCCCACTATTGAGAAGTCTGTAGTGACAGCAGGCATCTCTATGCGTTGTATTTTACTAGAATTTTTCTTTACTGCTCTCACTGCCTTTTTCTTAAAGAAATTAAAGCGCATAGCGTGCTGCTGAAAATTAAAACGTGCAATGATTAAAAAGAGGATTCCAAAAGATATACCTGCCCACAATAATCTATTGTAAAGCAAAGTACCCACCATAGGTATAGATTTATTGTTTTGCTCAACTGGTGTCCAGTACTCTGTAGCATCTGCTAGTGCCACATTAGCCATAGGGTCAAAAAGCGCATACCAGAACGTATCGTCTGCATTATCTGCCATACTTGTCGCTATAAGCTGTATAATAATCATCGTGAGTATGGTCATAAATCCAATGTTGAGATTACGAGTAAACACGACTATAGCAAAAACAATCGCACTGTAAAAAAGCACATTAGGAAATATGATAAAAGCAAACGGTTGTACATAATTCCATAAACTAAAAGGTCCCAAAAGCGCCTCATTAGATCCTGGAAGGACAGAGCCCACAAGTAGGCCTAATATGGTAGCGAGAGCTATTAATAAGTTAATGGTTATTGCTGCCGAGAATTTGGCAAGTAAATACTGCACCTTAGTAAGCGGGTACGAGTACAAAACATTGTGCATATTGTTTTTAAAATCTCGATCTATAGTGCCCCCTGTAATAGAAGGAATTAATAGATAAGCAAGCATTGCCAGCTGTGATAAAATACCCGTTATAGCCAGCGGACTATTAAGATAAACATTGCTAGTCACTGTAACATTATCACTACTAAAAACGCCTAAGCCAGCTGCCATTATAAGTACAGCTAGTAAAAACATTATGGCAGAAAATATATAAAAAAGCGGTTTCTTAAACCACGTCTTTATCTCGTGTAGATAGATAGTACTAAACATAACTATGCTACCGTTTGAGATTGATTCTTATTGAGTGTTGTAAAATACACATCTTCTAGTGTGGCAGCTACTGGTTCAAAACCGTCTCCTGGCATACTCTCGCTATAAACGCGCACGTCTAGATCGTTTGTATCATTAAAGCTAGATGATATTACATTATGGCTATTCTGTAATGATTCTACACCTTCTCTAGAGGTTGTAGTTTTCCAGATATGTCCCTCTAGGCTTTGCACTAATTCCTTTGGAGTGCTTTGCGATAAGATTTTACCTCCGTTAAGAATTGCCATATCTGTACATAATTCTTTTACATCATCTACAATGTGTGTAGAAAATATAACAATGTGGTTTGTCCCTATCTCACGTAATACATTTAAAAATCTATGACGCTCTGCTGGATCAAGACCTGCTGTAGGCTCATCTACAATAATTAGTTTTGGGTTATTAAGTAATAACTGGGCGATACCAAAGCGTTGCTTCATACCTCCAGAATATCCTGCTACGTGTTTATTGCGCACATCACTTAGGTTAGTCACCTCAAGTGCTTTATCTACAATAGCTGTACGTTCTGCTTTATTTGTAATTCCCTTTAGGCTTGCAAAATAATGTAGCAAGTCACTGGCACTCATTTTAGGGTATACTCCAAACTCTTGAGGTAAGTACCCAAGTGTTTTTCTAAATTCAATTTTGTTATTGAGTATATCTAGTCCATTAAAGTCTATCTCTCCTGTATCTGGCTCTTGTAATGTTGCAATAGTTCTCATAAGAGAAGACTTTCCTGCACCGTTAGGTCCTAGTAGACCAAACATTCCTGCCTTTATATCTATAGTTACATTATCAAGGGCTTTTACACCGTTAGGGTACGTTTTTGAGACATTCTTTAAACTTAGAATCATATATATGGTTTTTGTTAGTGCATAAGTATATCAATAATACATATTGTTACACCACAAGAGCGCATATAAAAGAATTAACCACCTGCTGCATATACTCAATGACTGATAGTTGCTTTATAAGTAATGCATTACAAGATGGTATAAAGAAAAAATAATGCATAAAAAAAGGCTCCCATTTCTGGAAGCTATTGTAATTGCTATGAGATTTTAAATCTCAAAACGTATTGATTTAATACCGATTAAGATTTGGTGGGAACAATATGTAAACCTAGAAATTCATAAAAACAAAAAAAGGCTCCCATTTCTGGAAGCCTTCGTGGGCGCTAAGGGATTCGAACCCCTGACCCCTTGGGTGTAAACCAAGTGCTCTGAACCAACTGAGCTAAGCGCCCGATTATTTTTAGACAAGTTTATCGTTTCTTGTTTGTGGGCGCTAAGGGATTCGAACCCCTGACCCCTTGGGTGTAAACCAAGTGCTCTGAACCAACTGAGCTAAGCGCCCCGACTTATGTAGTCAAGTAACATTAAAAAGATAGCGTTGCCATTATTTCAATGCGGGTGCAAATATAGAATTAAAGTTTTATAGTGTAAAATCTTTTGCAATAAAAATTAAATTATTTCTGCTACGACAAAGGTGCTTCCGCCTATAAAAATAAGATCGCTAGTTCCCGCAACCTTTTTTGCGGACTTAAATGCCTCTTTTACACTAGGATATGCTTTACCCTTAAGTCCTAAGCCTTCTGCTTCTTTTTTTAAGTGTTGTACCTCCATTCCTCTTGGCACGGCAGGTTTACAAAAGTAATAAGAGGCATATCCCGGAAATAATGGTAAAATGCTCTCTAAATCCTTATCTGAAACTACGCCAAGTACAATGTGTAAATTCTTATAACGCTCCTTACCTAATTGATTCATCACATAAGTGAGCCCTTCCTTATTGTGCCCGGTATCGCAAATCACCTTTGGCTCCTCTTGCAATATTTGCCACCTTCCCTGGAGACCCGTATTTTTTACCACATTCTTTAATCCCTTTGCAATATGCTGGATACCTACGTGAAAACTCGCTCCTTGCAAAACAGAAAACGCTACTTGAACTGTACGTATGTTGTTTTTTTGATAATTACCCTCAAGATCAGACTGCATAGGCATTAAGTCAAAATCGTAGGCTTTGTGAAGGGGTGCATTACGCTTTCGCGAAAGCGCACTAAAGACCTCCTCTGTCTCTTCATTATACTCACCTATTACAACAGGCACATTCTCTTTAATAATACCTCCTTTCTCTGCGGCTATAAGCGGGATGGTATCACCCAAAAACTGCGTGTGATCCATACCAATATTTGTTATAACCGAAAGTACAGGCGTAATAATATTTGTGGCATCTAGCCTACCTCCTAAGCCTACCTCTATGATCGCAATATCTACTTCTTTTGCTGCAAAATATGAGAAGGCCATCCCTACAGTCATTTCAAAAAATGATAGTTGATGCTCTTCAAAAAAGGCTTTGTGCTTTTTTACAAACCCCATTACAAACTGCTTGCTACAGAGCTCACCGTTTATTTTTATGCGCTCTCTAAAGTCTTTAAGATGTGGTGAGGTATATAGCCCCACTTTATAACCTGCTTCTTGTAAAACAGATGCCATCATATGACTAGTAGACCCTTTACCGTTTGTGCCTGCTACGTGAACGGTTTTAAAAGTGGTATGAAGATTACCTAGATGTGCTGCTAGAAGATTTATGTTACTTAGGTCTGCCTTGTATGCAGCAGCTCCCTTACGTTGATACATAGGTAGCTGGTTAAAAAGCCAGTCTAAGGTTTCTTGATATGTCATTGTGATATAAAGATAGGTGTTACAACGATTAGTCTGAGAGACTAAAGCGGTATACTATTTTTCCTATTTGTTTTGAAGGCGCTTTTGAGTCGGCATTAAATTTTGTGGCAAGTGCTGCTGCTTTTGCCGGCTCTAAGAGACATCGTGTGTTATTTGTAGTGCCTCGCACTCCTGGCGTAGCTTTTATAACTTTACCGGTACGGTCTACCTCAATACTCACTACAACTACTCCTGACTCATTACACTCTTGCTGGCGTTTTGGTTTTCCTAGTGCTTTACGACCACCTAGCTGGTAGTTACCATCACCATCTAGACCTCTTCCGGTACCATAATAACTAGATGCGTTAGGGTCTCCATTAGGATCCCCCTTATCTCCAGCTTGGTTATCATTACCTTCACCTCCTTGAGCTACACCATCCTTTTTAGGACCATTAATAAGTGCGTCTAGTGCACTTGTGGTAGACTTATCTGGTTTAGGATCTGGCTTTGCTTCTTCTACTGGTTTTTCTACAGGCTTTTCTTTTGGTTTCTCAACCTTAGGCTTGGGAGTTTCCTTTGGTTTTTTTTCTATAACCGGAGCATCTTCTATCTCTTGCGTGACAACCTCATCCTTAATCTCTGGTTCTGGTGGAGTGGGTTCTGGTTGTGGTGCTGTATTTTTTGGTGCAGATGCCACAGGTTTTGTAGGCTGTACATTACCAGAACCTACACTAGAGGTTCCAAAGTTTACGGCTATACCTCCTTCTTCTGGCGGGTCCATATAGTTCATACCCACCATAAACATAAGCAATAATATAATCGCCATAATAATACTACTTATGGTGAAAGATTTGCGTTTATGTATGGTGTCTAGGTATGCCAAGGTATATTTATTTAAGAGTGTAATTACGCTTTCGCGAAAGCGTACCAAAAACCATTTATCAATTAGTTAGGCCTTACCGCTAGTACAATTTTATACTTATTACGGTTTGCGATATCCATAATCTTTACGGCATTTTCTATAGGCACTCCTTCTTCTGCTCTTAGTATAATGGTAGGTTCTTCTACTCCAGCTAGCTCGCTATTGATAAAGCCTTCTATACCGTTTTCTGTCACACGCTCCTTGTTTACATAATAGTCAAGGTCTTTTGTGATGCTTACAGATAGGTTTTGCTTGTTACTGGTTTTTCCTTTTGCTTTAGGCAAAATAAGGTCTAGGGCATCTGGCGTGATAGCTGGTGAGGTTAACAGAAAGAATACAAGTAGTAAAAAGACAATGTCTGTCATACTACTCATACTGAACTCTGGGCTCACTTTATTTCTTCCGCGCAGATTCATACTAGCTAGGCTCGTTTAATAGGTCTAAGAAATCTACCGCATTTGCCTCCATAGAGTGTACTACTTTATCTGTACGCACTACAAGGTGGTTATATCCCATATAAGCAATAATACCCACAATAAGACCAGCAACTGTAGTGGTCATCGCGGTATAAATACCCTCTGCAAGGGTACCCATCTCTGCTTGTCCAGAACTTGTTGCTAGTGTATGAAAGGCAAGTACCATACCTATTACAGTCCCTAAGAACCCAATCATAGGAGCTGCTCCTGCTATGGTAGCAAGTACACTCACATTGCGCTCTAGTTTATAGACTTCAAGTTTTCCTTGATTTTCTATAGCTGTATTAATATCCTCAAGAGGGCTCCCTATACGAGAGATTCCCTTTGCGGTTAATCTAGATACTGGAGAGTTAGCCTGAGCACAGTATATTTTTGCTCCTTCTATGTTACCAGAAGCGACATTATCTCTTATTTGATTCATAAAATTACCATCTACTCTTGAGGCTGCTTTTATAGCAAAGAGTCTTTCAAAGTATATATAGATAGCCACAAAAAGTAGTACAAATAGGACGGCAATAATGATGATCCCCGCTGTACCTCCAGTTAAGAGCAAATCTATGATAGATAATGTCTTCTCTACGGGCTCGTCTGTAGCAAGTATATCTGCCGCATCTTGAGCTCCGTCTTGAATAAGTGTATTAAGCATATGTTTATTAATTGAGGCTTTAGAATGAAACGAACGTTATTTTATAAAATTGCCTAGACTTAAGCACCCATAGTTCCTCCCGTAAGAAGAACAAAGGCAACAGCTCCCGCAGCAAACCCTACAAAGGCTAACCACGTGATCTTTTTAAGGTACCAGATAAAGTCTATCTTTTCCATTCCCATAGCTGCAACTCCTGCTGCAGAACCTATGATAAGCATACTTCCTCCTGTTCCGGCAGAGTATGCAATAAAGTGCCATAGTAAACTGTCTGTCTCTGCAGTATACATACCCATAGAGGCAGCCACAAGTGGCACGTTATCAATAATAGCAGATAGAATACCTAGTATTACTACCACAACATCTTGATTAGGTACCGCTCCATTAAGAATCTCTGCAACATAACGCAATGTTCCCACTGGATCACCAGCTTCAGACACACCATATACAAGACTTTCAAGTCCTGCTACTGCCATTAATATTCCTAAAAAGAAAAGGATACTTGAGATCTCGATACGAGAAAGTGCTTTGTGAGCACTGTATAAGTGCTTACGCTCTTTTGTAAAGTCTTCTTCTGGGTGAATGTACTCAGATACTAACCACACTACACCTAGTGCGAGCATCATCCCCATATAAGGAGGTAAGTGCGTTATAGTTTTAAAAATAGGCACAGATACAATCATACCTAGTCCTAAGAAAAGCATTGTCTTACTACTTAGTAATCTTCCTGCTTCTTCATCTTCTTGTGTATCTACAATTATATCGCCTTTAAAAGCTGGTAAGTATGTTGCAATAAAGAATGGTATAACAAAACAAATTACAGATGGTATAATTACAAACTTGATAAGTCCCATTGCTGTAACATTATCTGCAATCCAAAGCATTGTAGTAGTAACGTCCCCAATAGGTGACCAAGCTCCTCCAGCATTTGCAGCAATTACTACCATTGCAGCAAACCATAGACGTTGATCTCTACTTACAATAAGCTTACGTAATAAGGTTATAAGTACGATTGTAGCCGTAAGGTTATCTATTATAGCAGAAAGGATGAATGCTAGTATCCCTATAATCCATAATAACTTCTTCTTACTACGAGTTCTTACAGCTCCTTTAAGAACTTCAAAACCTCTGTGAAGATCTATAATCTCAACAATAGTCATCGCCCCTATAAGGAAGATAAGTATCTCTGCTGTTTTACCTAAGTGGTGCAAAAGTGTGTTGTCAAAACCGTGCTCTGCATCGTGCAAGGCATCTCCCGTAAGAGGCACCCCATTAGGAAACAAGCTATAAGCTTGCTCATAGGTATCTATTACGTCAAACCAGCCTAGGTGAAAACCTACTGCTAGAAATGCCCAGATAAGTGATGCCATAATAAGTGCAGGCACTGTTTTATCAAGTTTAAGAGGATGCTCAAGGGTTATAGAAAGGTACCCGATAATAAAAATGAGAATAATTACTGATTCCATATGTATATAAAGTTGGTGTGATTATTACATCTTACAGATGCAAGTATTAAAGTAATTCTTTTAATGCAATTTCAAAAGCTGTCTTGCTTATATTTTGTTTTGAACTATTATTCTGATACGTATTTTCTATAGCATTACGTATAGTTTGTGATGTATCGTTAAAGATTGCATCATCTGTCATTTGCACGCGGCGCTCCATAAAGTATGCAAATACTCTTGCCATACCACAGTTTGAAATAAAGTCTGGTATAAGACTCACCTTTGCGTCTGTATGCTCCATTATAGGTCCAAAGAAAATTTCTTTATCTGCAAACGGTACGTTTGCTCCACAAGAAATAACTTCCAGCCCCGTATCTATCATTCTATTAATTTGATCTTCTGTAATAAGACGAGAAGCTGCACAAGGAGCAAAAATCTCTGTCTCAAGATTCCATATCTCCTCGTTCATTTGTGAGAATGGTATCAATCCTTCTGTAGAAGCGTTAAGTGTATTACCTGTTTTATTAAGATACATATCTCGTATCTCCTCAAAAGTAAAACCGTCTTTGTTTATAAAACCTCCTACAATATCTATAATACCTACTACTTTTGCACCCATTTGTGCTAGGTAGTAAGCAGCAGCGGCTCCTACGTTTCCAAAACCTTGTACCACGGCACGCTTACCCTTTACATCACCTCCATAAATATCATAATAGTGACGTACTGCCTCTGCTACACCATATCCAGTAATCATATCTGCTACGGTATACTTGCGTGTTACATCTGGAGAAAATGACGGATTTTCTATCACCTTTATAACTCCCTGTCTAAGTTGTCCTATACGGTTAATCTTATCTGCCTCTGTAGGTTGAAAGTGCCCAGTAAAAACGCCTTCTTGAGGATGCCATACGCCACTCTCTTCTGTAATAGGTATTACCTCGTGTATCTCGTCTACATTAAGATCACCTCCCGTACCATAATAACTTTTAAGTAATGGTGACACGGCTTTATACCAGCGCTCTAAGACTCCTTTCTTACGAGGATCTTTTGGGTCAAAGTTAATTCCTGACTTTGCTCCACCTATAGCTGGACCAGAGACTGTAAACTTAACCTCCATAGTTTTGGCTAGAGAAAGGACTTCATTTTTATCAAGTCCTACACGCATACGTGTACCACCACCAGCGGCACCTCCTCTTAAAGAGTTAATAACTACCCATCCCTCTGCTTCGGTTTCTGGGTCGTTCCAGTGAAAAACAATCTCTGGTGACTTATCTTCGTATCGCTGTAAAAGCTCTCTCATATATTTAGTTAAGTAAGCCCCAAATATACAAACTTGAATCACCTTCTAGAAGAAGTGTTCATAAATTAAGAATCATATAACATTCCGCTAGAGTGGTCTTGTGATGCTCCTGTGACACTTGCAAGGCAATTAGGAAGCCCTTCAAGCCTTAAAATCCCTAATAAACCAAAAACGAGAGCCTCTTTAAATTCAATAAGTTGCGCATCTGGCACTACAAGATTTAACACAGCTCCCTTGACCTTATTTGCTTTATACTGAGCTTGCACACGGGATAACAAATAGCTATTGTAAGCTCCTCCTCCGGTGACTAAAACTGAGGTGTTTTCTTTAAACTGAGTCGCAATTTGCACAGCAATATGCTCTGTAAACGTCGCCAGCACATCTATATCAGAGATTTTATAAGATTCAATTATCGGGAATACTTGTTCGTGCACCCACTCTATCCCCAGAGATTTTGGAGCTGGAGAGCCATAATATGGTAAGCTATTCAGTTCCTTTAATAAGGGAGCGTGTACGGTTCCCGCTTTCGCGAAAGCGCCCCCATCATCATACGGCTTACCCAACTTATCAGCATATTTATTGAGCACAACATTAACTGGACAAATATCATACGCCAGCCGAACTCCATTTTCCTCAGTCGAAACATTTGCAAATCCACCAAGATTGAGACAATAATCATATGTACCAAACAACAGCTTATCTCCTATAGGAACAAGCGGTGCGCCTTGCCCACCTAGCGCTACATCTTGCACCCTGAAGTCGCAAACCACTTTATGACTAAGCAACTGAGCAAGTTCCGGAAGATTACCTATCTGTAAAGTAAAACCATCTTGTGGCTGGTGTAATATAGTATGGCCGTGAGAACATATCGCATCAATATCCTTTATATGATGCTGGGCTATAAAGGCGTTTATAACTTGAGCTAAATACTGGGTGTATGATTTATTTATAGCTGTTAACTCGTCTATAGACAGTATATGTGCAGTACGAAGCTTACTCTCCCACAAGTCTGTATAGGCAATTGTTTCTGCATTAATTATCTGAGCATCAAAAACCGGATAGGCTTCTCCAGATATTTGCGGTGACATACTAATTTTAATAAGCGCACAGTCTATTCCATCTAAGCTGGTACCGCTCATCACACCTATAACGTTATAGTTTTTTTGTTCCATCACCCTAAATCTATTGAGAAAAGCACAAGAAACAAGTATATTTGTAGAGATTTTTTACACAATCCTTAATATTTAAAATTGACCATGGATTTTAGCTTAACAGAAGAACACCTTATGATACGCGACGCTGCTCGCGATTTTGCACGTACAGAATTACTAGACGGAGTAATAGAAAGAGATAACATACAACAGTTTCCTGCAGAACTTGTAAAGAAAATGGGTGACCTAGGCTTTATGGGTATTATGGTTGATCCAAAATATGGAGGAAGTGGAATGGATGCGATTTCATATGTTCTTATTATGGAAGAGCTATCTAAGATAGATGCCTCTGCGTCTGTAATTGTTTCTGTAAATAACTCATTAGTTTGTTATGGTCTTGAAACTTATGGGTCTGAAGAGCAAAAACAAAAATACCTGACTAAGCTTGCTACAGGTGAGATGGTAGGTGCTTTTTGTCTTTCTGAGCCAGAAGCTGGATCTGATGCAACTTCACAAGCTACTACAGCAATAGATAAAGGAGATCACTACGTACTTAATGGTACAAAAAACTGGATTACAAATGGAGGACGCTCTGACGTGTATCTTGTAATCGCTCAAACTGATAGAGAAAAAGGTCACCGCGGTATCAACGCTTTTATAGTTGAGAAAGGAATGGAAGGTTTTGAAGTAGGACCTAAAGAAGACAAACTAGGTATACGTGGTAGTGACACGCACACACTACAGTTTAATGACGTAAAAGTACCTAAGGAAAATAGAATAGGTGAAGACGGGTTTGGTTTCAAATTTGCAATGAAAACACTTTCTGGAGGACGTATAGGTATTGCTGCACAGGCACTAGGTATTGCTTCTGGAGCATACGAGCTTGCTCTTAAATATTCTAAAGAGCGCAAAGCCTTTGGTACAGAGATTTGTAACCACCAAGCTATCGCTTTTAAACTTGCCGATATGTACGTTGAGATAGAAGCTGCACGTCACCTAGTGATGAAAGCCGCTTGGGATAAAGATCAAGGTAACAACTATGATCAATCAAGCGCTATGGCAAAACTTTATGCATCAAAGGTTGCAATGGAGCAAACAGTAGAAGCTGTACAAATACACGGTGGTAACGGTTTTGTAAAAGAATACCACGTAGAGCGATTAATGCGTGACGCAAAAATCACTCAGATATATGAAGGAACTAGTGAGATTCAAAAAATTGTAATCTCTAGAAGTCTTATAAAAGGATAATCACTTATCTCCTTATAAATAAAAAAAAGCGGCCTAGTGCCGCTTTTTTTTTATTTTATACTTTAGTTATCTAAGCTTCCAGCCCTTAGTACTCGTGCTGCCCTCTAGCCTATCTTCTACACTATCTTCAAGTTCTGGAAAGAAGTCTATGCCGGTAAGCTTTTCTATCTGATCTACAGAGGTTACAAATGTTTTAAGAGACTTATTTGATGCTTTGTGATTCATTAAAAAGGCAATCATCTTTGCATCTCCTCCAGATTGATCATAAACAATTTTATAAAAGGATTCTGGCACGGTAACTCCTTCTGTACCTATGGCGCCCATCTTATCTTTTAGCACACCACCTGTCACTACATAAACTCCATCATACTTCTTTGCCCAGTAACGCACTTGCTGCTCAAGTTCATTCCAGATACCAGCATTAAAATCGTGCCTTTGCGGACTAATATTACTTGTCAAAAAAGTTTCTTCATAGGCCGCTTTACTAAACTCCCTATCACCTGCTGGGCACAAATGCCCACGATCATATCCAGATTTTTTATAATTACGCCAGTGTGCAGACTCCGTCTCCACTTGAGGGTCTACCTCAAAATAAGGACGTTTAAAGTCATTATTTACAATATGGCTTTTTTTAAGTTCGTACGCCACCCACTCTGCTTGTTCATCTCTCTCACTATAACTGAGCGAGTAATAATTATGGTGAACCACCTGCCCCGTGGTAGATGTAGGTAAAAAGTAGGTGTTTGTAGTTGCCTTCGGCTGTCTGCCCTGCTCTATCATAGGAGCATCTACAGCCTTGTTTGCATAGTTTTCAAATACGTACCAAGCAAGTGTAAAAACAATAACTAGTAACGGATAGGTGTATTTTCTTTTCATTAATAAATTCTAATTTTTCACATCTAGTGCATCCCTTAGAGCATTACCTACAAGCATAAACGCCATTACAAGTAACATTATCGCAATACCAGGGATGATGGCAAGATACGGCTTCCCGAGGATGATATAACTATAGTGATCTTTAATCATAGCTCCCCAGCTGGGTGTAGGTGGTTGTGCTCCTATACCTAAAAAACTCAATCCGCTTTCTATAAGGATAGCTCCTGCAAAGTTTGCTGCCGAAATCACTATAAGCGGCGCTATAACGTTAGGTAAAATATGCTTTACGATAATACGCCCATCTGTATACCCTAGTGCTCTTGCCGCTGTAACATATTGCATTTGTTTTACTCCCATCACCTGTCCTCGCACAACACGAGCCACCTCAACCCACATTGTAAGCCCTACTGCGATAAAAACTTGCCAGTACCCCTTACCTAGCGCAAGTGTAATTGCAATAACAAGAAGCAAGGTTGGGATAGACCAAGTCACATTAATAATCCACATAATAGCGGCATCTACTTTTCCGCCAAAATAACCTGCTAGCGACCCCATAAAAAGGCCTATAATAAGTGATATAAAAACTGCTACAAATCCTATAGAAAAAGATATTCTCGCACCTATGAGCATCCTACTCAAAAGATCTCGACCGTACTTATCTGTCCCTAGTATAAATGTACGTGGTGATATGTACGCTTTCGCGAAAGCGTTATAATCTTCAACCCCATTTATAGTAACATTTTTTGGTAAACCTACCACTCCGTCACTCATATACGGGGTATATGTGATACCATCGTTCTCTAAATTATAATCTGCTATAGGTATTTCTGTGTCCGAATTATAGCTACCCGAAAACCATCTAGAAATAAATGATTGCTCTACCTTTAAATCACTTGGGATAGTTAGTATATCTACCGTAAATCCGGGCGGTTGTGAGTGGATAGAGAGGTGCATCTGGTTTGCATTCTCACTACTATCTGGAGCGATTACATAAGCAAATAAAGCAGCTAGGCCGCATAGTATAATGTATACCAAACTCAAAACGCCCCAAAAATTTCTTTTAAATTTTTGGAGCGCTAGGCTTGTTAATGAGTTTGCTCTTTGCGACATCTATTAATCCTTAATAGTCACGAGCTTATCTCTTCTAATATTGTTGATTTTTAAATCATTAAGCACATTAAGCGCCTCTTCTACATAAGCATCTTTTGCTAAGTTTTTATGCCAGCGCTCACGCTTTTCTTGAAGTATGGTATCCTTTTTAAAGAGTTGCTGCTCATAAGGCAGTGAGTTATAAGTAAGCTCTGTGTCATAATCATCTATAGAATCAAACTTCTTTGCAAAAGCTTCGCTTTTTGCAAGTCTAGCTTTGTACTTATCATAGTTAAGTGACCATTCTTTGTCATCACGTCGCTCCTTGATCCATTTTGCATACTCATCTACTAGTTGTAAATGCTCGCTTTTAGACATACGTTGCTTACTGTTTTCTATAGTTTGCTCAAAGTCTACATAACCATCCCACACATCATAATCTGCAGCTTTAATTTTATCCCAAGGCAAAGGGTTTTCTTGATCGCGCTCACCTATATCTACATATTTAAAACGGTCTGGAACAACTACATCACTCTTTACTCCTTCTAGTTGTGTTGAACCTCCGTTTACTCTATAAAACTTTTGAGTTGTAAGTTTTAAAGCTCCTAGATCTCCATATGGATTTTTACGTAAGTAAGAATTAAGGTCTGCTACGTTTTGCACAGTTCCTTTACCATATGTTTGCTTTCCACCTATGATGATGGCTCTTTTATAATCTTGCATTGCTGCCGCAAGTATCTCACTGGCAGATGCAGATATCTCGTTTACTAAAATCACGAGAGGCCCATCCCACAATACAGAAGAGTCTCTATCTTCTAGCACCTCTGGTTCATCACCGTTAGATGCAACCTGCACAATAGGTCCATCTTTTATAAACAAGCCAGCTATATCTACCACTGTTTTAAGCGATCCTCCACCGTTGTTTCTAAGATCTATTACAAGTCCCTCTACACCCTCTTCTTTAAGGCGTTCTATCTCCTTCTTTACATCACTTGCAGCATTCTTCTCTTTATAATCATCCATTGTAAAGTAGAACTTAGGCAAGTTTACAATACCGTATCTCTTACCATCCTTTACAACCTCTGCAGATTTTGCATAGGTTTCTTCTAGCTCTACAATATCACGCTCTATTGTAATATCTTTTGTACTACCATCTAGCTTAGTCTTTACCGTAAGGATTACTTTAGTTCCCTTTGGGCCCTTTATAAACTCTATGGCATCTTGAAGACGCATCCCTACAATGCTCAAGGCATCTTTCTCATCTTCTTGACGTACCTTCATAATAATATCGCCCTCACGCAGCTCATCACCTCTCCAGGCTGGGCCACCAGAAATAATATCTGTGATACGTACTTCTCCACCTTTCTTTTGTAGTCTAGCCCCAATACCTTGAAACTGACCACTCATTTGTGTATCAAAACGATCTTTTGCTACTGGAGCAAAATAGTAGGTGTGAGGATCAAACTCTTCTACTATTGCATTTAAGAAAATTGCAAACCAGTCTTTGCGCTCAAGCTCTAATGTAAATTCAAAAAACTCTTTTGTATTATCTGCTACTTCTTCTCTAGCTTTTGTCTCTAGTTCTTGGTTAGAAAGAATTTCTTTAGGCACTTTTGCTTCTTTATCATCTTCTTCATCTACCTTTTCTTGATCTTCTCTTAAATCATAGTAAGAGCTAAGCGCATTAAGCTTGAGTTGCTGTCTCCATCTATTTTTAAGCTCTTTTTTATTTTTTGCAAAAGGTTGCTTTTCATATTCTGTATTAAGAATCTCTTCCTTCTCAAAGTCAAAAGGTTTTTTAAGTAATTCTTCTTGTATTTTATTTGCCTCCTCTGTACGTTCTATAAGACGGTTGTAAGTAAGATCAAAGAAAGATAAATCTTTATCTCGTATCGCATCGTCTATTTGAGTTTTATACTTTTCAAACTCTTCTATATCCTTTTTGTAGAAAAAACGACGGTACGGATCTAGTGCGTCTATGTAATCATCAAATACGTTTGCAGAAAACTCATCGTTTATATCTTTTGCATCATAATGACCTCGCTCAAGCAAGTAAGCAATAAGGTCTAGCAATGTTTTATCTTTATCTGGATCGTCAAACGACTTTGTCGTAAAACTGCAACTCGCAACCGAAAACAGTAGTACCAGTGCGACTAATTTTAAATTCCTCTTCATAAAATTCAGTATTTTCATGTAACTAGCAATGTACATTAAAAATTGTGCCACAAAAAGAGCGGTGGTCGTAATCTTTTGTTAAACCCCTCTAGCGCTCATATTAATGTACAATTTACGTATTTTCGTGTATAGAACACAACTCCTGCTATGAACAAAAAACCACTTATACTTATTACTAATGATGATGGCATCACAGCACCGGGTATACGCAACCTTATAGAGGTTATGCTCAATATAGGTGATGTTGTTGTAGTTGCTCCAGACAGCCCACAAAGCGGTATGGGTCACGCCATCACGATAAACGACACTCTTTACTGCGACCCAGTAAAACTAGATCCAGATGCTACACACAAAGAATACACTTGTTCTGGAACTCCTGCAGATTGTGTAAAACTTGCAAACCAGCAAATTCTCACTCGCAAACCAGACATTTGTGTAAGCGGCATTAATCACGGCAGTAACTCAAGTATTAATGTTATATACAGCGGCACGATGAGCGCGGCAGTAGAGGCCGGTGTAGAAGGCATCCCAGCCATAGGATTCTCCTTACTAGATTATAGCCACGATGCAGATTTTGAACCTGCAAAGAAATATGTAGAACGCATCACAAGACAAGTTCTCAAAAACGGCTTACCTAAAGGTATCGTACTCAATGTAAACATCCCAAAATTACCTGCAGATCAAATTAAAGGCACCAAAGTGTGTCGCCAGGCAAAAGCACAATGGGTAGAAGATTTTGACAAGCGCACAAACCCTATGGGAAGAGACTATTACTGGCTTACAGGAGAGTTTGTAAATCAAGACAAAGGTGAAGACACAGATGAGTGGGCATTATCACAAGGTTATGTTTCTATCGTACCCGTACAGTTTGATCTTACTGCACATCACTTTATTCAAGAACTTAATGAGTGGGAAGGATAGTAATTACGCTTTCGCGAAAGCGCATCTATTCCCTTTAAAACTTTTCGCGAAAGCGGAAGAATTATGAAAAAAGATATTCTCATAGGCATCATTATAGGACTACTAGCAAACACCTTAGGCGTTCTTATTTTTTCCTTTTACATAGGCACAACACAAGACCGCACTCTTACTAATGTATTACAAACTGCCCTAGCAGAGGGAAGACTTGGTAAAATTATAGCGATAGGTGCCGTTCTTAATCTAGTAGCATTTTTTGGACTACTTAGACAAGGACAAGATGCACGAGCAAGAGGAGTACTCCTTATGACCATCGCTATGGCTTTTGTGACAATGATATTAATGTTTAGCTAATGAAGTATTACATTCTTGCCGGTGAGGCTAGCGGAGATTTGCACGGTTCAAATCTTATGAAAGCCTTGTATAAACAAGATCCTGAGGCAGAGATACGCTTCTGGGGTGGTGACCTTATGCAAGAGGTGGGCGGTACTCTAGTCACACACTATAAAGAAAGAGCCTTTATGGGCTTTATGGAGGTGATTACCAACCTCCGTAAAATTAGTGGACTTATAAAAGAATGTAAAAGAGACATTGCTAGATTTGAGCCAGATGCTCTTATTCTTATAGACAACAGTGGTTTTAACCTACGTATAGCAGAGTGGGCACACCCACTAGGTGTCACTACACATTATTATATAAGCCCTCAAGTGTGGGCATCACGATCTGGTCGTGTAAAAAAAATTAAGGCCTGTGTAGATCATATGTATGTCATTTTACCATTTGTAAAAGATTTTTATGACACGTATGATTATGATGTAAACTTTGTAGGACACCCACTACTTGATGCTGTGGCAAACAGAGAGCAAGCAGATGCTGTGGCATTTGCACAAGAGCATAATCTTGATGAACGCCCTATGATTGCCCTACTTCCCGGTAGCCGCACACAAGAAATTAATGCGATGCTGGAGGTGATGCTTAGTGTTATACCTAACTATCCAGACTATCAATTTGTGATTGCAGGCGCGCCTAGCCAAGAAACCACTTTTTACGAGTCATTTTTAAAAAATCACGATGTACAACTTGTGATGAATAAAACCTATGACATACTAAGCTTTGCAAACGCTGCACTTATCACTTCTGGTACCGCGACACTTGAGGCTGCAATATTTAAAGTACCCCAAGTGGTTTGTTATAAGGCAAATGCGGTTTCTTATAGTATTGCAAAACGTATTATAAAAACAAAATACATCTCACTTGTAAATCTTATTATGGACAGAGAAGTCGTAAAAGAACTTATACAAGGTGACCTCAACACAAAAAACCTAAAGCACGAGCTAGACAAGATTACAAACGACTCTTATAGAGAGCAACTGTTTACAGACTATTTTGAACTAGAGAAAAAACTGGGTGGTGCTGGTGCTAGTGATAAAACTGCAAAACTTATTGTAGATATCACAAATAGCGAAAACAACTAACTAATAAGATCACTCCAAATCTCATAGCTACTTATGAAACAGTTTCTCGCCGCATTATCTCTACTACTATTACTTACCTCTTGTGGTAGTTCAAAAAGAACCACAATAAAAGACATAAGCACTACAAAAACAGAGCGCATTATAAAGCAGGCGCAAGCATTTTCTGGCACTCGTTATAAATTTGGTGGGACTACGCGCAAGGGTATGGATTGCTCTGGTCTTATATATGTTGCTTTTCAAAAAGAAAACATTGTTTTGCCTAGAGTGTCAAGAGATATGGCACAACGAGGCAAACCCGTAAAAAATAAAGATATTGACACCGGTGATCTCTTATTTTTTAGAACTTCAAAAAGTAGTAAACGTATAAACCACGTAGGCCTAGTAACAAAGGTAGATGGCGATGATATCTATTTTATACACGCCACAACCTCAAAAGGAGTACTTACCTCAAATCTAAATGAGCGTTACTGGAATCGTGCTTATGTAATGGCGAGACGTGTTCTGTAAAACATAATTTACTATCTTTCAGATAATTAATACTTGTAAAAAGCGAGTATTTATAGTTATCTGTGAGAAAATTAAATATTCCTATTTTAACGCTACTCATATCTATCACCATAGGTATAGTATTGTATGACTACCTTAAGACCCCAGCTATTACAGTCTGGGTTTGCTCAATACTCTTATCTCTTACTGGAGTCTTACTTAATACATATAGCAGTAAAAAAATCATAGGCTCAGCACTCTTTATGTGCTGTACTTCTGCAATATTTATCACCATAGGTTATCTATCTAGAACTTATACTGATGATACCCTCTCACAGAATCATTATACACATACTAACACAGAGGGTTCACACACGCTACTTGTCAAAATAAATAGGGAATTAAAACCTACGTTGTATCAACATAAGTACCTAGTAGAACTCAAAGGAATAGATAGCACTATTACTACTGGTAAATTACTTCTCAACATTTATAAAGACTCTGCAACCATATTACCCAAAACTGGAGAATGGTGGTATGCAAGAACTGCTCTGTTGCCTGTACCCCATCCCAAAAATCCGTATCAGTTTGATTATGGTGCTTATCTCAATAAGCAACAAATATACAGACAGGTTTCTGCAAAGCCTCAAGAAATGTTGCGCGCTAGTATGGATACGTATGATATGGGTGTGTGGGCGTCACGCTTTCGCGAAAGCGTAAAAAAGTCCCTTCACCACCAATCTTTTACACCAAGACAACTTGCAGTCATTGAAGCGCTCGTACTGGGCCAAAGACAGGGTATAGATAAAGAGATGAGTTCTCAGTATGCCGCAGCAGGTATGATGCACATACTCGCCGTGTCTGGTCTACACGTAGGTGTAATTTTACTTATACTTAGATTCTTATTTGGTTTTATAAAATGGCGACAACTGCAATGGGTAAAATCACTACTCATTATCTCACTCATCTGGAGCTTTGCCATTATTACTGGCTTATCACCATCTGTGCTAAGAGCTGCAACTATGTTTAGCTTTCTTGAGGTAGGTGAGCTTCTGGGCGGAAAAAGAAAGTCGCAAGATGCTGTGCTAGCTTCTGCTATATTCTTACTTCTACTCGACCCGCTGCTTATCTACCAGGTGGGGTTTCAGCTCAGTTATCTAGCTGTGATAGCGATTTTATGGGTGCAACCTTGGCTAGCCAGTTTCTGGTCTCCAGAGTTGTTTATATTAAGAAAACTACGGGACGTGGTATCTGTGACTATTGCAGCACAACTAGGTGTTATGCCACTTAGCCTCTTTTACTTTCATCAGTTTCCTGGGTTATTTATTATTTCTAATGTTTTAATTATTCCGTTTTTAGGTCTCATACTAGGCGGCGGCTTGCTTGTGTGTTTTCTGAGCGTCACAGACCTTCTACCAGAGTTTATAGCACAAACTTATGGAGGTATTATAGATCTAATGAATAATTATATAGCTTGGGTGGCAGGACAAGAAGATTTTGTAGCTAGACATATAAGTGTGTCTGCAACACTTATGATACTCGTTTATATATTTATGATTACTACACTTCTTTTGTGTATGAAATATTCAAAACGCAGACTTATTGTTGCTAGCCTAGCAACAATAATTTTGACAGGTTTTATCGTGTTAGAAATTAATCAACCTGCTTCTCAACATCTGGCAATACTTAATAGAAGCGCTTCAACAACACTTACTCAACTACAAGAAAAGCAACTTACGGTGTTTAATAATGACTCCCTATATCTCACCCACACAGATAGTAGAGTAAAGGCATATCAAGATGCTCTCAAAATAGACACTGTTGTGCAGAAGTCTCACGGAAATTATTTTCGCTTTAAGCGAAAAGAAATACTTATTGTAGATAGTTTAAGCATATACAATCTTGAAGAGGCAAATCCAGATTATGTAATACTCACGCACTCGCCAAAAGTCAATATGAATAGACTCATCGAGCGATACCCTAACTGTACAATTGTTGCAGATGGGTCTAATTACCACAGTTATGTATCCCGATGGAAAGCGACTTGTACAAAACAAAAAATCCCTTTCCATAGCACGTATGAAAAGGGAGCTTTTATAATAGATTGAGTAAATTACTTAGACCAAGTGTACACGAAGTCTTCTTGATATTTTGCCCATTTTTCTTGAGTTGTGAGCGTCTTATAGTCGTCATTACTCACCATCTTTACATAAATCTCAAGACGTCTAGGGGTGTGGTACCCCACAATAGGCTGTATGTAATTACCTTGCTCATCAAAAAACACCATTGTAGGGTATCCTCTTAGTTTTAAAGCTGCTGCTAGCTCGTGCTGGCTATTACGCCCTTTTCTATTTGGGTCGTGCCTTGGGTTTGTATATACGTTACCTAGATAATTAATTTCTTCAGTACCCTCTGCATTAAACTTTACTGCGTAGTAGTTCTCGCTTATAAAAGCAGCTACTTCAGCATTTGCAAATGTATTTTTGTCAAGCATTTTACAAGGGCCACACCAAGTAGTGTAGACATCCATAAAAATCTTTTTAGGCTCTTCCTTTTGTGCAGCAAGTGCCTCATCCATTGTCATCCAGTTGATTTCTTGAGCACTTATAGATGTTGTCACTATAAGAAGCAGGAGGTATAGTATTTTATTCATTATGTTTATTTAATTATTAAGTCTGTCTAATTACTAGATTCTTACAGACAAAAAACGTTCCACAATATAGGGAACGTTTTTCTTTATTCATATTGTGTACGATGATACCATTATCGTATACCGTGCATCATTCTGATAAGTGTTTTATTTAATAATAACATTACTACACCTGCTCCTGCTGGTATCACTGTAAATATTAAAAAGAATGTTGCCATACCGTGCTCCTCAACAATAGGATCTATATAACTACCAGTTATACCCGCAGCTGTATTTGCAATAAAGTTTGCTACAAACCAGATCCCAAACATAAGCCCTACTAGTTTTGCTGGCGCGAGTTTACTCACATAAGATAATCCTACAGGAGATACACATAACTCACCTAGCGTGTGAAAAAGGTATGCTAGTACTAAAAATACCATACTTACAGAAGCTGTCTTTGCTCCTAATGGAATGCCCATAGACCCAAAAGAAAGAATACCAAAACCAAGACCTAATAAAATAAGACCTATAGCAAACTTTACAGGTCCACTAGGGTTGTATTTACTCTTCCATATTTTTGAAAATAATGGTGCAAAAGCAATGATAAAGAATGAGTTTAAGATACCAAACCAAGAAGCTGGAACCTCTGGAGCATCATCTGCAAACTGGCGAGATAACATCCAGATTACAATACCCCATATTACTACAAAACCTAATCCTAAAATGATATTAGACAATGCATATTTACCATATGTTTGTTTAAATAACATACCTAGTACCCAGGTAATAATTATCATAGGTACAACAGTGAGAAGCGTGTTTATAATTTTAAAAGTCATACCACTACTTCCTTCTAGCACTCTATCTGTATAGTCTGCTGCAAAGATGGTCATAGATCCTCCTGCCTGCTCAAATGCCCACCAGAAGAAAATTGTAAAGAATGCAAGTACACTAATCACGATAAGTCGATCACGAGTTACCTTAGACTTCTCTGCATCATCTATAACGCTATCTATAGCTTCTGCAGCATTTTCTACGCTATCTTCTATAACATCATCAAGCTCGTCTGCTTTTGCTGGCTTAGAACCTATTTTACCAAAAATACCTTGAGCAAAATAGAATTGTAACATCCCTACAAGCATAAAGATTCCTGCAAGACCAAAACCATAGTGCCATCCTACAGACTCACCTATGTAACCACATAATAAAATACCTAAGAAAGCTCCAGAGTTAATACCCATATAGAAAATAGTATACCCCGCATCTTTTTCTTTTCCTTGGTCTTTATAAAGCTGTCCCACCATAGAAGAAATATTTGGCTTAAACATACCATTACCTACTATAAGCAACACAAGTCCTGCATAAAAGAAAATATCTGAGCTTATCTCAAAAGCCATAGATGCGTGTCCTAGTGTCATTAAAAATGCACCTATGATAACGGCTTTTCTATACCCCGTAATTTTATCGGCTATTAACCCTCCAAAGATTGGTGTTACATAAACTAGCCCTGTGTAGAAAGCATATAATTGTAATGCCTCTGCACGCTCCCAGCCCCAGCCACCATCAAGTACTGCCGAAACTAAAAATAAAACAAGTAATGCGCGCATTCCGTAATAAGAAAAACGCTCCCACATCTCTGTAAAGAAGAGTACAAAAAGACCAGAAGGATGTCCTAAAACAGTCTTTTGATTGGTTTCAGAACCACCGAATTTATATTCCATATTGTAATTAATTATTTAGTGCTAATATAAGTCGTTTATATCTAAAGTTTTTCTTTGATAAAATCTGTCATCATTGTAAATAGGTGTAAACGTGTGTTACCTCCGTAAATACCGTGATTTTTATCTGGATAGTTAAAGTAATCAAACTGCTTGTTTGCCTGTACTAGTGATTCTACAAGGCGCGTTGCGTTTTGCACGTGCACATTATCATCTGCACTACCGTGCACTAGTAAAAAGTCTCCCTCTAGCTTACTCACGTGACTCATAGGCGAGTTATTATCATAACCACTTGCGTTTTCTTGTGGGGTTTGCATATAACGCTCTGTGTATATAGTGTCATAAAATCTCCACGATGTTACCGGTGCAACAGCTATAGCCATCTCAAAGGTATCTGCTCCTTGAAAAAGACAATTTGAAGCCATAAAACCTCCATAACTCCATCCCCAGATACCTGTACGATCTTCATCTATGTAAGCACGCTTGCTCAACTCTTTTGCTGCAGCAATCTGGTCTTGTACTTCGTACTTACCTAGCTCTTTTTGAGTTACTTTTTTAAAGTCACGCCCTTTTAATCCGGTCCCTCTTGGATCTACACAAACTACAATGTAGTCGTTTTGTGCTAGCATATGAAACCAGTAATCGTTAGACGTATCCCACTTATTTGCCACACTCTGTGATCCTGGCCCAGAATATTGCGTCATAAACATAGGGTACTTTTTAGATGGATCAAAATCTGTAGGCTTAATCATATAAGCGTTAAGCGATACTCCATTTACATCTATCTCAAAAAATTCTTTTGGAGAGATATCATAACCTGCATATAAGTCTTTTAATGCTTGGTTATCTTTTATAACGCGTATTTGCTTTCCGTCTTTTGCGCTGTTAAGTGTGAAGCGGTATGGTGTTGTTGTATTTGAGTATGTATGTATAAAGTTGCTGAAGTTTGCGCTAAAGTCTGCACTGTTAGTTCCTTCCTTATCTGCAAGGGCTTGCTTCTTTTTACCATTAAGACCTATAGCATACACACCGCGGTTAATAGAACCATTTTCTGAGCTTTGGTAAAAAATACGTTTTGTACCTGCGTCATAACCATAATAACCTGTCACTTCCCAGTTACCAGAAGTTACTTGATTTTTTAAAGACCCATCTGCATTATGGTGATAGATGTGATTCCACCCATCTTTTTCGCTTGTCCAGATAAAGCTATTGTCATCTAGAAAAGTAAGGTTATCTGTCACATCTACATATGCTTTATCTGTTTCTAGCACGGCAAGTGTAGTCTGGTAGGTACTCGCATTAAAAAGCGAAAGCTTTAAAGTATCTTGATGACGATTAAGTGTTTGTACAGAAAGCACGTTAGGGTCTTTTGACCAAGAGATGCGTGGTATGTAGTACCCAGCGTTATCACCTAGATTAATTTCTACATCTTTTGCTTTACGACTATTACCCGTATCTAGGTTATGCAAGCGTAGGCTCACTTTTGCGTTAGGCTCTCCAGCTTTTGGGTATTTAAAAACAGTCTGTGTCTGGTATAATTTATTACCATATACATCCATAGAGAATTCTGGTACTTCACTCTCATCAAAACGTATGTAAGCAATTTTCTTACTATCTGCACTCCAGTCAAAGGCGCGCACAAAGCCAAATTCTTCTTCATACACCCAGTCTGTAATTCCATTTATAATGCTGTTCTTCTTTCCGTCTGTAGTGAGCTGTTGTGTTGCTCCAGAGGCAATATCAAAAACAAAGAGGTTATTATCCTTTCCATAAGCGATTTTCTTTCCGTCTGGTGAAAATGTAGGCTCTTGAATAAGATCGTCAGATACTTTTGTCAGCTTTCGCGAAAGCGTATTCCACACATAATATTCACCCAGCGTAGATCTTCTAAAGATAGATTGCAATTTTGTAGAGAGTAGCACCTGCTGCTCATCATCACTAAACTCATAACTTATAAAGTAATCAAGCCCGTCTATATCTGCACTACTTACAGCCGTACGCACTTTCTTGCCCGTATCATAGCTGTAAATATCTACACTACCTGTGCGGGTTGCTCTATCAAAGTTTTGTACAGCATACTCTTGACCATTTGCCATAGAGTGTATAGACTGTAGTCGCTCTGCTCTAAAAGTGCCATTTTTCCAAATATCTTCAAGGCTTATTTGTTTTTTTTGCGCAGTTGCGCTCTGGATTGCAAGAAGAAATACAGCAATCAAAAAGGTATGTAATCTCATATATTTTTACCAATTGTGTAAAGTATTTCAATTTTACTAAAAATAAGGCAGAAAACCCTGCTTTTTGCTGTTAAAAACCTTCAGAATGTTAAGAACTCACACCGCTATAATCACGCATTAGACTTAGGTTAACCACATTCTCATTATCTTTATCACTTTCTAAAAAACTGCTTAATGACAAAGGCGATATCTGGTTTTTCTAAACTATCAAAAACTGAGAAGATTACGTGGCTTACCACAAACTTCTTTAACAATTCTGAGGCAGCAACCCAGACTTTAACCTCATACTGGAACACAGATGCAAAGCTCCAGCAACTGCACGATGAGTTTATAGAAAACACCATCACAAATTACTACCTACCCCTAGGAGTAGCGCCTAATTTTACCATAAACGACACCATCTACACCATCCCGATGGCTATAGAAGAAAGCTCTGTGGTAGCTGCAGCGAGTAAAGCTGGTAAATTCTGGCAAGAGAGAGGTGGTTTTAAAACCACCGTTCTAGGCACCACTAAGGTAGGACAAGTACACTTTACTTATGATGGTGATAAAGAAGATTTACAGCAGTACTTTGATAAAATCACACCAAAGCTCTATGAAGATGTAGAAGAGATTACGGTTAATATGAAAAAACGTGGTGGCGGCATAAAAAACATCGCCCTACGAGATAAAACAGCCGCTGTAGATGACTACTACCAGCTGCACTGCACCTTTGAGACGCTAGATGCAATGGGTGCAAACTTTATAAACAGCTGTTTGGAGCAATTTGCAACCACTTTTAAAGAAGGGTTTGAGGCAGATGCCCGCTTTCGCGAAAGCGGAAACACGTTAGATATCATTATGTCCATTTTATCTAACTATGTTCCAGATTGTCTTGTACGCGCAGAGGTAAGTTGCCCTATAGATCAACTCACCGAAAAAAATATAGACGGCGAGACCTTTGCCAAAAAATTTGTTCAAGCAGTTACCATTGCCGAAGAAGAACCCTATCGAGCTGTCACCCACAACAAAGGAATAATGAACGGTATAGATGCCGTAATACTTGCTACTGGAAATGACTTTAGAGCGGTGGAAGCAGGTGTACACGCATATGCAGCAAGAGATGGGCAATACAGAAGTCTTACGCACGCAAGTATCAAGGATGGCATTTTTACCTTCTGGATGGAGATACCACTAGCACTAGGTACCGTAGGAGGTCTCACAAAACTACACCCACTAGTAAAGTGGAGTATGGAGCTACTAGGAAACCCATCTGCAAAGGAACTTATGCAAATTGTTGCCGTCGCCGGTCTAGCTCAAAACTTTGCAGCACTTAAGTCGCTCACCACAACTGGCATACAGCAAGGGCATATGAAAATGCACCTTATGAACATTTTAAACCAGATGAATGCGACTCCAGATGAGAAGCAACAAACGGTAAATCACTTTAAATCAAACACCGTTACTCATAGCGCAGTTGTTACTTTTATAGACGGACTACGCTCATAAAATCTCGTTTTTTGAAACACCATTATTACAGTCACGGCAAACTATTACTCACCTCAGAATATCTTGTTCTAGATGGGGCACAAGCGCTAGCGCTACCTACAAAAAAGGGACAGCATCTAGACATAAAGGCCATAGATCAAGAAGCAATCATCTGGCGTAGTTATTTAAGCACTGGAGAGCTGTGGTTAGATTATAAGTTTAGCTTTCCCTTGGATAGTAATAATGGAAGAGAAGATGCCATTTACGAGCGCCTTTTAAGCATTTTACAAGCTGCACAAAAACTCAACAGCTCATTTTTAAATACGCAACAAGGCTATGAGGTCGAGAGCACACTAGAGTTTCAAAAAGACTGGGGGCTAGGCTCCTCTTCTACTCTACTTGCAAATATTGCAAGGTGGGCCTCTGTAGACCCTTACAAGCTACTTGATATGACTTTTGGAGGTAGTGGGTACGATATAGCTTGCGCCACAACAGAGAGCGCTCTTATCTACCAAAAAACCAGCACGACACCTATAGTCACACCCGTGACATACAACCCTCCTTTTAAGGACGAACTTTACTTTGTTTATCTCAATAAGAAACAAAACAGTAGAGAGAGCATAAAACATTATAGGAGTCTTGATCAAGAATCACTAACTGAGGAGAGGGCTAGATTTTCTAAATTTACACAAGACCTTTTGAGTTGTAAATCCATTGTGGCTTTTGAAAAACTACTTTCAGAACACGAAGATAATTTGTCTCGCATTCTTAAAACACCCACAATAAAAACACAACTTTTTGCAGATTATCCTCGCGCGATAAAAAGCTTAGGAGGCTGGGGTGGTGACTTTGTTTTGGTAGTAGGAACAACTTCTCAAATGGATTATTTTAGAAACAAAGGATATGACACTATCGTACCTTATAATGAAATGATACTGGGAGAATAACGCTTTCGCGAAAGCGCAAACACACACCATAAAAAAAGGCTCGAACAATTATTGTTCGAGCCTTTTTTACTTGAAATACAATCTACTAGTAGAATGTAGCTCTGTTATCTTCAATATCTGCAGCTTCTTTAAGAGCGTTAAGCACTTTTGTACTTACTGCAGCTCTAGACTTCTGAGCTTCTTGCCCTGCAAATGCAGCATAATTTTCTAGCCCTGGAGCTTCAGAGATTTTTACAACCTCTATTACATATACTCCTCTTGATCCTTCTATAGGAGAAGATACTTCTCCTTCTTTTAATCCGAAAGCTGCTCCTACTACTTTAGGCTCGTTTCCTGCTCCAGCGATTGTAGGGGCATTCATAGACACAGCACCAGCAGTTTTTACAGTTGCACCTTGTGATTGTGCTATTTCTGAAAGCGTGCTACCAGAAATTTTGTTTTTGATGATTTCTGCCTTCTTCATATTACGTAATAAAGGTGTCACTTGTAATGACACATCCTCTACACGTTCTGTCCCAGCAGGTGTTCTACGTGTAACTTGTGCTACAATATAACCACCATTTGTAGGGAAACGTTTTATGTTACCTACTTTTGTCTCTTCTTCAAAAGCCCATTGTATTACAGATCTTTGTGCTCCCTCACCTGGTAATGTTTCATCCATAGCGCGTATACGTTGTACTGGGCGCACTGCATATCCATTTTCTTTTGCAACAGCTTCAAAATCTCCCGCTTCGGCAGCAAGTTCAAACTTTTGAGTTGTGTTGTATATATTAGAAATGGTTTTATCTGAAGGTAAAATTTCTTTTACTACTGTAGCTACCTTGATTACATCTTGTACGTTCTTTTGGTCTACTATCTTAATCACGTGGTAACCAAAATCTGTCTCTGCTACTCCTATTGTTCCAGCTCTATTATCTACAATAAAGTCTCTGTATCCAGCTGCAAAAAGATTTGGATTTTGATAATCTAGATCTCCACCATTTACACTGTTAGACTGATCTGAAGAAAACTCTTTTGCAAGATCTTCAAATTTGCTTTTGTTTCTCTTTAAAACAGAAAGTAAGCTATCTGCAAGTTTCTTTGCATCTTCTTTAGATCTCGTTGCCGAAGATGGTATAGGTCCTCTAGCTGTATTTGTTACGGCACCTTGAAAATCTATAAGAATATGACTTGTCTTTACCGAGTCTGGCATCTTTCTTACATCTACTACACGAGAAAGGTTCATATATCTACCATCCTTATAAGGACCATAAACACCACCTTTACCTAATGCAAAAAGTGTATCTGCATTTGTAGCAGGTAAATCTTTCTTAAAGAACCAGCGATCTACAAATGGTACATCTGAGTTATCTATAAGAAAATCTTCTATCTCATCTGTTTTGTCAAATCCAGCAAAAGTTTCTGTAACTCCAGTAGCTCCATTACGGGCACTGTACTCACTTCTTAATTTTGAAAGCTCTGCTTTAATAGCATTCTCATCTTCTAGAGAAGCTTCTTCTACAAACTTCACAAAACGTATAGAACGCGTCTCGTCAGTTTTAAACTCTTCCTTATGCTCATTTACGTAGTTCTGGATTTCCTCCTTACTAACCTTTACGTCTTCATCTGGAACAGATGTGTAAAGCATTTGCACAAATTGAATATCTACCGTATTGTTATCAAGCTTGTATGCTACCTCTCCATCTTTAAGAGTAGCTCCTACACCAGCTCTAACAAGGTTATAGTATATCTCTTGCTTTTCTTGATTTCTTAAGCTCTCTTCAAAAACTATCCAAGACTGGTAGTCTCCGGGGTTCTGGCTATCCTTAAGCGTTGCAATAAACTCTTGCATTTTTGCCTCGCTAAAGAATCCGTCTCCATCTTGAAAACGTACATCATTTTGAAGTGCTTGCTTAAGTAACTCTTGAGTGCGGTCTTTACCTACTTGTATACCTAACTCTTCATACTGCTCTTCTAGAAGTACTCTATTTACTTCTTGCTCCCATACAGCGTTTACGGCTTTTGTAGTAGAACTATTTGCTCCTGCTCTACGTGTTTGTGATTCTACCTTTGCGGCAAAGTCTTCACGATCTAGGTTTACACCGTTTATAGATGCAACACGGTTTTGCTTATCTGCATTAAAACCTCCACTATCTAAAATAGATGAGAAGATAAATGCAAACAGTGCAAGTGCGATAATAATGATCAAGAAGATACTCTTGCTACGTATTTTATTTAAAATTGCCATTGTATGTTGTTTATGCTATAATAGTGGGCGAAAATACCATTATTATAGCATAATAAAAAATAAAAAAACAAGGCAATTTAGTCTTTAGAAATACGGACTTCTAAGAGTTCTATTTTTGTATTTGAAGTCTCTAAGATGTGAAAGATTATTCCCTCTATCTCAATGGTCTCTCCCTCTTCTGGAATTTCTTCGGTATGGCTTACCACGAGACCCCCTAAAGTCTCATAATTCTCACTTTCTGGCAGATCCAGTTTATACGTCTCATTGAGGTAGTCTACCTCGTGTCTAGCAGAAAGTCTGTAACTAGAACCGCTTAACTGCTCCTCTACTAGTGCGACTGTATCGTGCTCATCTTCTATCTCGCCAAAAAGTTCTTCTACGATATCCTCAACGGTCATCATACCGCTAGTCCCACCGTACTCATCTATAACGACACAAATGCTTTTGCGTTTTTTAGTAAGCACATTAAGCACATCTTTTACCAGCATAGTCTCTGGCACATAGACTACCGGCATCAATACGCTACTTATCGTTTTAGGCCTCTTAAAAAGCTCAAAAGAGTGCACGTAGCCTATTATATCATCTATTGTATCTTTATAAACCAGTATTTTAGAAAGTCCCGTTTCTATAAAAATCTTATTTATTGCGGCAGGCGTAGTGCGCTCATCTACAGCTACAATCTCAGTACGGGGCAACATCACTTCTCGTGACTTTACCTCAGAAAACTCTAGTGCATTTTGAAAAATCTGTATTTCTGTATCTACCTCATCAGAGTCGTTTACAGATTCCATTTGCTCAGATATGTAATTTCCTAGTTCCACTTTCGTGAAAGCTAACTGCACCTCATCTCCATCTGTCTTAAATAAGTATTTAAGAACGAGGTCTGATATCCAAATAATAAATGCGCTTAGCACATAAAATAAGAGGTAAAAGAAATAAGCAGGTATTGCAAAAAACTTAAGAAGCTTATTTGCATAAATCTGAAAGAAAACTTTTGGTAAAAATTCGGCTGTGATTAAAATCACTAGTGTAGAAATAATCGTCTGACTAAGCAGGCTAAATTCTTGTACGAAGGTATTGAGCCACGTTAAACTTTCGCCGAAAGGCATATTCTCCAGCCACCCTTGTAAGAGTGCCCCCATAAAATAACCATATACAACCAGGGCAATATTATTACCCAGCAGCATTGTTGCTATAAACTTGGAAGGTTTTGCAGTAAGTTTTTTGAGAACAATAGAGAGAAAATCATTTTGCTTCTTCTCTATTTCAATATGTATTTTATTTGCCGACACATAAGCAATCTCCATTCCTGAAAAAAACGCAGAGAGTATGAGCGAGCAACATATGGTTATAATCTGTCCTTCAAAACTTCCCATTAAGAGTTTTTCCTGTTTTCAAACTTCTTACGGAAATGACGCCTAAAGAAATACATCCCTACACTCACAGCAAAGAAAAACAAGAACAGGTATGCTCTAGAGCGATCTTCACCCCAAAGTGATACTGTTTTATAACCTGCAAGCACGGCAACTATTATATATACATACTCTGTGTATTTTGCATATCGCATCATAAGTCTTCAGAATTTTCTTTTACGTATTGTTTTGCTACGTTGTTTAAAGATACAAAATTTGTAAAGTCTTCATTTGAGTCAAAGAGGTCTCCGTCGTTACGAGAGCCATCTTTAAGAATAAGCGTGTACGGCTGATCTGTAAAAATCCAACTATTAGATTGATCCCAGTACAGCTGTTGTGCTTTTAAAGTTATAGAGTCGTGGGTAAACAACACCACATTATCTTGTAAATCTATAAGGTTTGTGCCCTTATAACGTATGGCATAGTTTGAAGTAATTAAATTCTCCTTACCATCTTCACTTATAAAAGTGACTTCTATTCCATCTGGAAACTCCTCATAAGGAAAAGAGGCGTTTGCATAATTTTTTATGTAAGGTGTTTTTAAATGTGCAGTGACTTTACCAGAATCTACATACTTAAGATTAATACCCCTACCTTCTGTAACAGGACCATCAGACTTCATACTTAACCTACGTATATCGTCTGCTTTACTATCACAACTTAAAAACAAAGTCACGGCAAAAGCCGTGACTAAGATTTTTAATATATTTCTATGTAGTAGTGACATTAGTTATTTGGAACTCTTACACTTGATCCAATCCAACATCCTATCTTGATAGTTTGACCAGCTTTTCCAGATGTAAATACATCTGCTTTACTTGGAGCTAAAGCTCTGTAACTTGCTGCTGTCTTGTTTGCAGTACCAGCTAGTGATGGACTTACACGCCCAGCTCTTTGTGCTGTACTAGCAGCTAACCAGTATACGGCTCTCTTATCAAAAGTAGTCTGACCACAGTTATTTGCACTTGCGGCATACATTGCTGCAATTCTCAAGTAAACAATACCGTAAGATGGGTCTTCACTAAGCGCTTTGTTATAAAGACCTCTTGCTTTACCGTAGCTACCACTTTTTCTTGCTTTTTCTGCAAGTCTGTAATAAGCATTTGCTCTTTCTTTTGGATCTGTTTCAAGATCGATAGCTTCTTGGTAATATCTTGCCTCTGCAGCAGAGTCTCCTCTGTTTCCAGCTAAGATACCTAAGTACTTTGCAGATTTTGCAGAAGGCTCAAGTCTGTGAAGGTTCTCAACCATTTGCTTAAATAAATCTGTATCTGTACAATCTTTACTTGCAAGACGTCCTGCAGCTTTCTTGATCCACTCCTTATCATTCTTCATAGAATCAAAATCCTTCTGATAAAGTGGCACAAGGTTCTCACAGTTACCTAACTCTCCAAGAGCCCCATCTGTACTTCCTCCAAAGATTCCGAAAGCCTTAAGGTTTGTATTATAACCTTTTACTCTTCTTTTCTCTTTTGCGCTAAGTGCAGTACCAGATTCTTCTTTTTCTACTAGCTTCTGTAATTTTGAATCTAGTGCAGTCGCTTCTTTATTAAGCTTTGCTTGCGTATCATCATAAAGGTCAAAAACCTCTTGAAGTTGCACTTGCTGTCCATTCTTATAAAGATCTACTGCTAGCTTAAAACGAGTGTAGATGTTTTTTGCACTTGTAATAGAATTTGCATCCATATTAAATGCATTTTGAAATGCATCAAATTGTGCTTTTGGCGTTCCAAGTTTGTTATCAAACATTATTTGCGCCTGTGCTGCTGCGTTCTTTCCTTTTGGAGTTTTTGCAGGGAAGTATTGCTCTCTCTTCTTTAAAAACTCAATAAGCTTTTGTGCTACAGCTCCTTTTTCGGCAGCGCTTGCAGCTTTAAGATCTGCTTTGAGTAAACGCTCTCCATACTGGTATAAAGCTAGAGAATAGTTAGGGCAGTCTTTTTGAAGTTTTTCAAAAGGTGCTCTTGCAGCCTCGTAATTTTTAACTTTTGCAGCTTCTACAAATATAGAACCCGTCGTAAGGCACTCCTCACTTATTTGTGCATTTGCTGTAAATCCGCCAGCTATGACGAGCGCTACAAAAAATGTGGTTAATCTAGTTTTCATAATGTTAGGTTTTACTGTTAATTAAATTTAGTTTGGACAAACCATAAGTCGTTTATTGATAAACTTACGCCTACGTTAAAAAAGTTTTCTTGTATAAGGTTTGCGTTTGTAGTTCCTCTCTGCCCTACTTCAAATTGTAAGTTAAGATTACTAATTCTTCGTCCTGTAGGTAGTCCAACTCCAAAAGATATGCCAAACTCATTTATATCCTCATTAGAAACTACAAGTCCAGTCTCCTCATATCTAAATCCTGCACGGTAAGTCATACGCTCCCAGTAACTTGAGATAGAATTATATTTTGGCGTATAAAAACCTCCTACTCTCATTTGCGTTGCATCTTCAAAGGAAACATTATCTGGAGTAAAGGTTCTATTACTAAAACTACTTGTTTGCTGGCTTGTGTACTCACCACCAAAGAACCACTTATTCTTTTCTCCTATACCTAACCCTACCGTTACCGAAGAAGGAAGATCAAAATCTGTATCTGGAACACTTATTTCTTGCACATCTACATCTTGTAGTAAACCTAGACTATTAAATAAAACTGTAGAAACCTCTCTCTCATTTTCTGTACCTATAGTAGCAGATGGAACATACTTTACTGATGACCTTAGCTCAAGCTTATCACTAATCATTGTTTCATACTGTGCCCCAAGCTCAAATGCTAATCCCGAAAAGTCACTTCTATTAGACTCTCTCGTACCTAGCTCTGCTTCTTCTTGAGATCTTACAGCTTCGTTTTGAATATTTCCAAAGTAGTAGTACATACTTGCTCCCACTGTAAGTCCTTTTGCAAGTGTATAACCTGTAGAAACAAACGCACGGTTAAGACCGCCACGGCCCGTAAAACGGTTAAGAACGTCATCTGTACTATCATCCAGTTTATACCCTACTGCCGTATATGGCATAAGACCTATGCTCACCCCTCCTTTTTTTGAAATAGGAAAACCAATGGCTAGATAATCAAAAGTAGATTTTGAAGAACCCTCTTTTGTCGTGGCATCTTCTGCATTTACTTCGTTATGGTTACCTCCTACTGTAAAAGTGGTGTAACGCAATTTACCTAGTGATGCAGGGTTTAATAAATTGAGGTGTAAACTATCGCTATACGTCTGTATGCCTCCCATAGATTTATTTTCTACGGTTCCTCTAAACTGTTGTATCCCCACTCCATAAAAAGAGTATGGAGAAGTAGTAGCTCCTTCTTGGGCAAGACCTTTAACGGCCATCATCAGCACTGCTACAATAAAAAGTTTTTTAATCATTCTGATATGTTAAGATATAATTGAGGCCCTCAAGCAAAAAATTTGAGTGCGCAAAGATGCTATTTTTTAATCGTTTTGCCAAGAATTCTCCATCACCACCCGTTATTATTACGGTATCCACATTATAATGCTCTTTGTAATGATTTATTGCACCATCTATTTCAAGCAAAGTGCCTTGCACAACTCCAGAGTGTATAGATTCTTCTGTACTAGTCCCTATTATACTATCTGGCATTTGTTTTTCTAACAGCGGAAGATTTGCTGTAAGTCTATTAAGTGTCTCATAACGCAAGCGCAAACCTGGCGAGATTGCTCCACCTTTATAAGAACCTTTATTAGTTATAAAATCATAGGTAATACAAGTACCCGCGTCTATAATGAGTCCATTTTTTTGAGGATGTGATTGCATAAAAGCAGCCACAAGAGCCATTCTATCTACACCCAGCGTCTCTGGCGTACCATAATCGTTTGTAAATGGAAGCGTTGTATTGTGCGAAAGCACAATCGTAGGAAAACGTAATTGCACAGATCTAGCTTGCTCATCTGTAAGCCTTCCTACAGAAGATATAATTGCCTTTTTAATAGGATAAAGACCTGCAAACTCACCTACCTCTTCACTAAAGTCTTGTAATGCAAAGTGATGCTTAGCCTGCAGCGCATCTCCTTTATAGATAGCGGCCTTAACCCTAGTATTCCCTACATCAATTATAAGTTGCATATACAATAGTAAGCGCCAAAAATACAAAAGGAAAGCACCCACATTGTTAAGGTAATGGTAAAAATCACCCTAATAACCTGTTACAAAACAAACTTCAAGCATTTTGTATAACTCCGGATGTTTACGTTTAAATAGATCTGGACGCTCAAAAAAGTACTCTGCCGCCACCGCAAAAAACTCTATTTTACTTGTACCACCATATTTTCTTATGTCTGAGGTATCATTATTTATAGCCTCCATCTCTGTATGCATCATATCTAGCCAGGGTACAATATTTTCTTTACCTAGTAACTGTTCTGGTATACCATCTACCTCACCATCCATCTTATCAAGTAAATGTACAAACTCGTGTATCGCTGTATTTCCTTTATCTGTCTTATTATTAAACCCAAAATGAAGCGCCTTGCGAGAGAGTATCATATGGTTTTCAAACTGCCCCGTCCCTACCATACCTCCTATAATACGATCTTCACCCTCTGAGTGATACTCGAGATTTGCATTAAAGTAATCTGGATAAATAAGTACCGTATCTAAATTATTGTAATGCCAGTCTCCAAAGTTAAAAATAGGGATCACCGCACTAGCTGCCACAAACACCTTATCCTTATCAGACAGGTCAAATCCTACAGCCTCTACATTTACTTCGGTGAGAAAGGCCATCATTCTTTTTTTAAAGAATTCCTTCCTTTTAGGAGTGAGCTCTTTGTAAAAAAGCACTTCATCACTTAATAAAGACTCCCAAGTAGATGGGAAAGGATCTGGTGTACGCTTTCGCGAAAGCGTAAAAAGTCCGTAACCCATAAAAACAAATAAGGCTAATCCAGCCAAAAGGAATAGTATAATCATCTAGTGTCTTATTACTTTTAAAATATATCTCACATCAAACCGCAATGTACGACTGTGAAGCAATTGCAACAACGAAAGTTATATAAAACAAAAAACCCGATCAAAAGATCGGGTTTTAATGTGGTACCTCCAGGAATCGAACCAGGGACACACGGATTTTCAGTCCGTTGCTCTACCAACTGAGCTAAGGTACCTAAAGCTTTTAGGTGGCTTACGTTTGCAATGTGACTCACACTATTTGTTGAGTTGTATGCGATACTTCTCGTAAGCGGATGCAAATATAAAACCTTTCTGAGATCTAGCAACATCTTTTTGAAAAAAATTGCAATATTTTTTTCGAGACCGCATATTTCACAAATTAGAAACCTTATTCTTTATTTCTACGTAAGTAATTGTAGTTAATTACGATTAAGCATATATTCGTATGCTTACATAATATATAACTATGGCAGATCAATATTACGACCCAAAAGATTTAAGAAAATTCGGAAAAATCACAGAGTGGAGTGAAGAGTTAGGAACTAAGTTTTTTGACTACTACGGTAAAGTTTTTGAAGAGGGAGCACTCACCGCGCGTGAGAAATCGCTCATCGCGCTTGCCGTTGCCCACACAGAGCAGTGCCCATATTGTATAGATGCATATACTAAAGACGGCCTACAGAAAGGAATCACTAAGGAAGAGATGATGGAGGCTGTACACGTAGGTGCCGCTATAAAAAGTGGTGCGACGCTCGTACACGGCGTGATGATGATGAATAAAGTAAATAAACTAGACGGGTAGTTTTTACGCTTTCGCGAAAGCGTACTCATACAGATTTCCAACCAAAAGAAATCAACACTACAAACGACAAACATTTTTAAATGTCAGCAACAAAATCACTGAAGAAAGAAGGTAGCGAACTCGCACAAGCAAACAAGCAGATAGAAATTTTATCTAATGGTATTTTTAAAGATGAACTACCTACGTTTGCTAAAAAAATAAAGGAGACCAACCAGCTACCGTTACGCCCTAACAAACTAGAAATACTCCAAATAAACGTGGGGTATATGTGTAATCAAGTGTGTGATCACTGTCACGTAGATGCTGGTCCAGATCGCAAGGAGATTATGACTTGGGAGACTATGGAGCAATGTCTAGAAGTGATACGCAATACTGGTGCTCACACGCTAGATCTTACTGGTGGCGCACCAGAGATGAATCCGCATTTTAGACGTTTTGTAGAAGAAGCAAGTAAGGCTGGGATTAAAGACTTTATTGTACGTTCTAACCTTACCATTATACGTGCAAATAAAAAGTACTACGATCTTCCAGATTTCTTTAAAAAACACAATGTACACGTCATCTCATCTATGCCACACTGGACACGTGGTAAAACAGACAAGCAACGCGGTGATGGAGTTTTTGATAAATCTATAAAAGCATTACAAGAGCTTAACGAGCGTGGCTACGGTATGCCAGGAAGTGACTTAAGACTAGACCTAGTTTACAATCCATCTGGAGCTTTCTTACCGGGAGACCAAGCAAGTATGGAGAAGGATTTTAAAAAGGCACTTATGGAGGATTTTAATATCCAGTTCCACAACCTTTTTGCAATCACAAACTTACCTATAGCACGATTTTTAGATTACCTCATCGCATCAGAAAACTATGAGGATTATATGTATCAACTTGTAGAGGCATATAACCCTGCCGCAGTAGAGAATGTAATGTGTAAAAACACAATTTCAATAAGCTGGGATGGTTATTTATTTGATTGTGATTTTAATCAAATGCTAGAATTACCAGTGGCGAGTAGTGTAAAGCACATTAAAGATTATAATGAAGATTTACTTAATGATCGTAACATTATGATCTCTCAGCACTGTTATGGTTGTACTGCAGGTGCAGGAAGTAGTTGTCAAGGAACTGTTGCTTAATACGTAGAAAATCACGACACCAAAAACCGCCATACTCATATTTGCTCAAACAGCAACTACCGAAGCTTCTCGCAAGAAGCTCGGGCAGTCTGTGGCTTTATTTAAAGAGCTCAATAGGCAAACTATTGCTACGGCACGCAAGACGGGAATTCCCTATGTTATTTTTTCTGAAAATGAGCAGGTAGGAAACACCTTTGGCGAGCGTTTTACAAATGCGCTTACCTCGGTTTTTGACAGTGGTTATGACCAAGTTATAACCATAGGCAATGACACTCCGCACCTTTCGGCGGGGCATATACTTTTAGCACAAGAAAAGCTCAAACAGTCTGCGCTTGTTATTGGACCAAGTACAGATGGCGGTTGCTATTTAATGGGGATTAAAAAGAAACATTTTAAGCCTGAGCAATTTAAAAACCTACCGTGGCAGTCTAGTAAACTGGGTGCTATTATTTCTGATACGCTTTCGCGAAAGCGTACAAACCTTTACCTCCTTGAGACCCTTTCAGATCTTGACACATTTGCAGATTTACAGCAGATGCTCAAAGAGGCTTTTACATTATCAAAGAGACTATTACAACTTATACAAAACATAGTAAATCAAGGTCTTTCTCTTGATTACCATACTACAAACCGATTCTTTGAGTCGCTCACTAAAAGCCACTTTAACAAAGGATCACCTTCATTAGTTCGTATTTAAATCTTGTAAGCCACAACAGCTTACAGTTATTCTTAGATTTTCTTATTTACCAACTAATACACTCAGATGAAATCATTTTATCTTAGTATGCTCTTGCTTTTTACAGCAAGTTTGTATGCTCAAACTACCGTTACCGGAACCGTCACAAGCGCAGAAGACAACACTACAATCCCTTTTGTAAATGTTATTCTAGAGGGCACAACTCAAGGAACTATTACAGACGAAAATGGTTTCTACACCATCACTACAACCACACAAAACAAGAGATTACAGTTTTCTGCTTTAGGATTTACTTCTCAGTCAGTTGACATTAATAATCAAACAACCCTTAATATCGTCCTAGAAAATTCCTTTGAGGGATTAAATGAGATTGTTGTTACTGCACTCGGTGTAAAACGCAATACTCGAGAGCTAGGATATACTGTACAGACCATAAACTCAGAAGCTATAGACGAGGTAAAGTCTGTAAACTTTCTGGACAACCTTTCTGGTAAGCTTGCGGGAGTTACCATCACACAAGGCGCAACAGGAGTAGGCTCTTCATCACGCATAAGCATACGTGGAGAAGCTTCTTTTTCTAATAACAATCCGTTGTTTGTAGTAGATGGTGTACCTATTAATAACAACACTGTTTTTAACTTTACAAATGAGGCAGCCGCAGGTTTTCAAGAAGTAGATTTTGGGAACGGCGCAATGGAAGTAAATCCAGATGATATTGCTTCTGTTTCTGTACTTAAAGGCCCAAGTGCAGCAGCACTATACGGTACGCGTGCGTCAAATGGAGTCATTGTTATAGAAACTAAAGATGGTAGCAAGAAAAAAGGATTGGGTATAAGCATTAACTCTTCTATCTTTTTAGACAGTGCTTTCCAACTTCCAGATTTTCAAAACGAGTATGGTCAAGGACAAGGAGGCGTTTTTGAATATGTAGATGGCCTTGGAGCAGGAATCTCAGATAACATTACGTACTCTTGGGGACCTAGGCTAGATGCCGGAAATTTAATTCCGCAATTTGATAGTCCGGTGACGCTTGCAGACGGAACGATTGTACGTGGTGGAGATACAGCTTTATACAATGGACTTGCCATCACTCCTACAGAATTTAGGTCAAACCCAGATAACCTAAAAGACTTTTATGAAACTGGAGTGACCACCATAAATAATGTATCTGTCTCTAGCGGATTTGACAAAGGTGATTTCCGTATATCGTTTACAGATTTACGTAGTGAGTCTATCATCCCTGGTGTAAACTTAGATAGACAAACCATCGCTACAAAACTCAATTTTAAGCCAACAGACAAAACTAAAATCAAGGCGAGCATTAGTTACGTAAATTCTGGAAGCGACAACCGCCCATCAAATGGATACGGAAGTGAGAATGTAAATTACTCGCTCGTAGCCTGGGGACCTCGCTCTCTTAATATAGACAGCCTCCGTGATTACTGGCAGCCAGGACTAGAAGGCGTGCAGCAGTACTCTTTTAACTACACTTTCTTTGATAATCCGTTTTTTATCTTACAAGAAAACAGAAACTCTTTTAACCGTGATCGCGTTTTTGGTAACATAGCCCTTACACAAACACTCGCCAAAAATCTTGACCTTACCATACGCACAGGGATGGACTACAGTAGTGAGAAACGACAGTTTTTAAGAAACTTTAGTTCTAACCGTTTCCAGAATGGTGGCTATGCAGAGCACGATGTTTTTTATCGTGAGATTAATACAGACTTCTTACTTAACTATGATAACAAGTTTGGCGATTTCTCGCTAGATGTAAGTCTTGGAGGTAATCGCTTATCACAAGTAGCTTCTACAAAACAAGTGCAAACCACAAACCTTGCACAACCAGGTATCTTTAACCTTAATAATGCCGCATCACCTATAGAAGCATTCCAATTTGAATCTGAAAAGCGTATCAACTCATTTTACGGAGTGGCAAAACTGGGTTACAAGAATTTCTTATACCTAGACGTTACAGGACGTAATGACTGGTCTAGTGCACTTGCAACACCTTTTAGTGCAGATAACACTTCGTTTTTCTATCCTTCGGCTAGTTTGAGTTTTATAGGGTCTAACGTATGGCAACTTCCAAAAGCAATAAGCTACTTGCAATTAAGAGCAAGTGTTGCTCAGGTGGGTAATGACACTAATCCTTTCCAAACTTCTGGAGCGTTTATCGCACAAACTCCTTTTGAAGGGCAGCCTACTTTTAGCGCACAAAACTTTATCCCTAATGCAAACCTTAAACCAGAACAAACTACATCGTACGAGATAGGTACGGATATACGTTTCTTTAAAGACAGGTTTAATGTAGATTTCACGTACTACAACGCACTTACTAAAGATCAGATTATCTCCTTGCCCATTGCTATTTCCTCAGGCTTTAATCAGCAGGTGGTAAATGGTGGTGAGGTGCGCACTTCGGGTATCGAGGTCATTGCGGGCATCACTCCTATCGTAAATGAAAACTTTAGATGGAACACGACCTTTAACTTCAGCACCAATAAGTCTGTGGTTGAAAGTCTACCGCAATCTGATGGTCGTCTTACGCTTGCCTTTAGCCGTATTTATGACAGCGCAAACCAAACCGTATTCTTTCAAGTAGAAGAAGGCGGGGAAGTTGGCGATATTTATGGAACAGGCTACCTACGTAATGACGATGGCGATTTTATCATTGATAATAACGGTCGCTTTATTGCAGATAACAACCTCAAAAAAATAGGAAACTACACCGCAGATTTTAATCTAGGGTGGAACAATGATTTCCGTTACAAGCAGTGGAGTGCTTCTTTCTTATTTGACTGGCGTCAAGGTGGAGATATTGTCTCAAGAACGCGAGCGCTAGGTAATGTAGGAGGTCAACTAGCAGAAACAGCTTTCCGCCCAGAAGAGGGAATTATAGCACAAGGAGTTGTAAACACAGGTACTGCGGCAAATCCAAATTTTGTTCCAAACACCACGGCAGTTTCGGCAGAGAGTTACTACCGTCAGTTTTATGACCGTAACCACGAAGAAAATAACATTTATGACGCCTCATTCTTAAAACTTCGTCAGTTTTCGATAGGATATTCTTTCAAGCTTAAAGACGGATTTATCGGTCTTAAAGAAGGTGTAGACGTAAACCTTTCACTTATAGGACGCAATCTTTTTGCTATCACAGAAAACCCACATTTTGACCCTGAGCAACTTGCAGTGCAGGGACAAGGATTTGTGAGCGGTGTAGAAGATTTGAGCTATGCTACAACAAGAAGCTTCGGATTTAAGGCAGGATTTAACTTTTAACGCTTTCGCGAAAGCGTAACATAAAACATTACAAATGAAACAATTTTTATACATCACTTCCCTCCTGCTTTTACTTGGAATGAGCAGTTGCACAGAAGATTTTGAAGAAATAAATACTAACCCAAATGATCCCGTAAGCGTGCAACCTAGCTTGTTATTGCGACAAGTTATTTATGACTACGGAGAGCAAATGAGTTACGAAGGTTTTGTGGCTGGAGATTTACTCTCGCAGCACAGAACGGCTCTTGACTTTAATCTTTTTGATCGTCACGCCTTAAAATCACCGCAGCTAGGTGGAAATCCTTGGCCTATTTTTTATACGAATTTAAGAGACAATGAGATTATCTTACAGCAGGCGCAAACTAATGTGACCTTTGCTGTATATGAAGGGCCTGCACTTATCCTCAAGGCGTATATGGCGGCTGGACTTACAGATCTTTTTGGCGATGTTCCTTACTCAGAAGCGTTTAATGGAATAGATGGAACGGTAACACCAGCTTATGACACACAGGAGGCTATATATACTGCAGCAGATGGTATTCTAGCCAATCTAGATGCGGGAATTGCTGCTATTGAGGCTTATGAAGATGTGATCCCGCTAGAAGGAGATATTCTTTATGGTGGTGACTTACAAGCTTGGGTACGCTTTGCAAACAGTCTTAAAATCAAACATCTTTTACGTATCTCAGATCGTGTAGATGTAAGTGCAGATTTACAAGCGCTGGTTAATGAGGATAACTTTATAACTAGTAATAGTGATAATGCTGTTTTTAACTTTAGCAATACGGAGCCTAACAGTTTTAGACTTGCACAGTTGCGTGTGGGTGACTTTAACAACTTTGTGCTTTCTGAAACGATGGAAACCATTCTTGTAGACCTTGAAGATACGAGGCTTAATACGTTTTTTAGACCAGCATCAAATACTGACGAATTTAACGGACTTATAAATGGTATAGATGCAACCTCAACGGCTGCCGTGCTAGGAGATTTATCACTTGCAGGTACTGCTTTTAGAGAAGATACTTCTGTGCTAGACGCAAACTTTATGACCGCTTGGGAAACTTCGCTTGCACTCGCCGAAGCTGCCCAGCGCGGACTTATCACCGCAGATGCGCAGGCACTTTATGAGAATGGCGTGACACTCGCTTTTGAATACTGGCAAACACCTTTACCAGCAGATTATCTAACAGGAAATGCTGCTTTTAATAACGCAGATAGTTCGCCACTAGAACAAATACTTACTCAAAAGTGGATTGCAAACATTATAAACGGTTATGAAGGTTGGATAGAATATAGACGCACCGGTTTTCCTGCGTTTATGGATGTGCAAGCAAGTCTTAATGACGGTTTAATTCCCGTACGTATGCCCTACCCATCTGAAGAAGAAGCGCTCAATGCAGATAATTACCAGACAGCATTTGATGCGACAGATGGCAATAGTCTTAATGTGCGCGTGTGGTGGGATGTAGATTAAGGAATTGTGGGAGGGTACTGCGGACATCTCCCCTAGCCCCTCTTCAAAGAGGGGAACTTTTATGAAATACATTTTCCTAACGGAAAGTGATAACGATTAGAATAAGAAACCAATATATGAATGTAGAAATCTGGCAATGGGGATTAATTATAGCATCGAGTGTGTTGATGTTTGTGCTGTCTCCGCTTGCCAAAAGTCCTGATGAGTTTTTTAAGGCTACGCATCGTAAGAAGTCTCCTAATGTGTGGATGCTTACGGGTAGTCTCATTATCTCGTGGATTTTTGCAAAGAGTATAACCAATGCTGCTAACCTAGGTCTGAGTTTTGGGATTGTGGGTGGTGTGGCTTATGCGGGTTATTACCTCTCCTTTGCTGTGGCTGGTATGATTATCTACCAGATGCGTTTGCAAGGTGGGTTTACAAGTATACATCAGTTTCTGACTTCTCGCTTTGGAAAAGGAGCGATGCGCTTATTTTCTGTGCTCATAGCCATTAGGCTTTTTAATGAGGTGTGGAGTAACACGATGGTGATAGGTTCTTATTTTGGAGAAATGGGAAGCACTCCTTATTATTGGGCGATTCTGGTATTTACCATACTCACTCTGGCTTATGCGCTCAAGGGCGGATTGAGCAGTTCTATATTTACAGATGTGATACAGATGGGATTATTCTCCATACTGCTATGTGTGATTTTATGGAGTATATTTTCGGTAGATGATTTTAGTGTGAAGGAGGTTGCGACCTCTGGAACGTGGAGCTTTGATCTTGGTCTTAATTTACTTTTTGCAGCCTTATTACAGTCATTTTCATATCCCTTTCACGATCCAGTATTGACAGATAGAGCTTTTTTAAGTTCGCCTAAGGTTACTTTACGAAGCTTTCTAATCGCCTCGGTATTGGGAGCAGCTTGTATTATCTTATTTAGTGTTATAGGTGTTTATGCCCAATCACAAGGAATGGCAGGCCAAGCCGCGGTAGAAGTGGGTAAAGCTTTTGGCGTAGTCATATTGTTAGTCATCAACTTTATTATGATTACATCGGCGGCATCTACGCTGGATAGTACATTCTCCTCATTTTCAAAGCTACTTTCAGTCGATTTAAATTTGGGTAAAAATCTTTCGTTTGGGAGATTATCTATGGCTGTAATTGCCATATTGGGAACCATTCCCGTATTTCTTAATGCAGAGATTTTAAGCGCGACGACCATATCTGGAACGATGGTAATTGGACTAACGCCAGTATTTTTATTTTGGCGAAAGCCAGCCCCAAAAATCAGCTATTACTTGAGTGTAGTGACGGGTATCATTTTTGGCTTCATATTAGTTTTTGATGCCTTACCACTATCATTACAATTTACAACAGGATCTTATGCTGCGTTACTCTGGACAAACGTCTGGGGCATCACAGCCTGCTCCATATTATACCTCATACCACGATGGATAAAAAGATAAAAAACATAGGCAATCTTACCGGCAAAGTACTCCTTTATGGCGGTGTGTATAGCAATCTACAAGCGCTAGAGAAACTAAAAGCTATTGCAGAGCAGCAAGGAATTGCTCCAGAAAATTGCATCTGCACAGGAGATATCGTGGGATATTGTGCGCAACCAGAAGAAACCGTACAACTCTATAAAATATGGGGAACACACGGTATCGCTGGTAATGTAGAAAAGCAATTGAGTGAGGGCGCAGAAGATTGCGGGTGTGACTTTAGAGAAGGATCGCGTTGTGATGGTTTTAGCCAGCTGTGGTATCCTTACGCACAAAGCAAACTCTCTAAGAATTCGCTAGAGACCTTAGAGGCGCTTCCAGACCATATTACATTTACCTACGCTGGTAAAAAGGTGACGGTTGTACACGGCTCATATAATCATATTTCTGAATTTATATTTAAATCTACGCCTTGGGAAATAAAAGGTTCAAATTTTGATACAACACAAAGTGATGTGATTATTGCTGGACATTGCGGCTTGCCTTTTCATACGGAGCAAGAAGATAAATTATGGCTCAACCCTGGCGTGATCGGGATGCCGGCAAATGATGGCTCTACCGAAGTCTGGTATGCCATTCTAGATGACACTTCTGGCAATCTTAGCTATGAACATCATACCTTTGCATATAATTACAAGCTCACGAGCCAGTTAATGCAGAACGGCTTACTACCAGAAGAATATGCACGTACTATCGTAACTGGCATCTGGGACAACACAGAAATACTACCACCTGTAGAGAGTGGCTTACAAGGATTTGGCATAAAACTATAAGACGTGAACACTAAGAATATCGCTTACATATTACTTCTATTGGTTTCGGCAGTTTCATTTGGACAGTCGGATATGGATGTGCTCTTAAAACAGTACAACACGCGCTCTGTTCCTTATATTTCTGTGCAAGAACTCAAGATGGAAATGAGTGACTATTTAATTTTAGACACTCGTAAAAAGGAAGAATTTGAGGTAAGCCATATCCCAGGAGCAGTGTGGGTTTCTGAGAAGGTGAATGATAGTATGTACGCTTTCGCGAAAGCAAAAAAAGATCAACCCATCGTCGTTTATTGCTCTGTAGGGATACGCTCTGAAGATTTTGGCGAGCGACTAAAGAAGAAAGGATTTACAAACGTCAAAAATCTTTACGGAAGCATATTTGCCTGGAAAGATGAAGGCTACGAAATTCAAAACAAGAACAAACAACCAACCGACTCTGTTCACGTATTTTCCAAAGTTTGGGGGAAGTATTTAAAAACAGGACATAAAGTTTACTAAATGAATAAATATATACCACTCATTTTTATAGGACTCACCATAGGAGGATTTGCTTTACTGGCATATCATCTTACTAACGAGACATCCACCTGGAAAGACTATCTCTCTAGTAGTCTCATTATTATTGCAAATATTGGGATGTTTATAGCTATTAAAAAAAGTGACCAGTGGACAAAAAAAGATGACGAGTAATGACTAGAAAGAAAATCATTCTCATATTTATCATACTCCTTATCCTATTACTCGTACTTACTGTAAGCAAGCTAAATTTTGAGAACCTAGGTTGGTCTATTAATGCGAGTATATACCAGCAGCTCATCACGATGGCGCTTATGTTTTTGTACCTCGTATATAATTATAGAAAGCAATAATGAAAAAAAACATAGTACTCATATTCACCAGGAATCCAGAACTAGGCAAAGTAAAAAGCAGACTAGCCAAAGGTGTAGGTCAAGAAAATGCTCTTGAGATTTACAAGAAGCTCTTGTCACACACCAAAGACGTAGTAAGCACTTTAAATTGTACTAAACGCGTGGGCTACTCTGTGAAGGTGCGCGATAATGATATGTGGGACAATGCTATTTTTGAAAAATTCCAGCAAGAAGGCGAAGATCTAGGAGTACGTATGTATAATGCATTTGAAAAAGCCTTTGCAGATGGGTATGACAATGTACTCATTGTAGGAAGTGACCTCTACGACTTACGTGCTTCTCACATAAATGAGGCTTTTGACGCGCTACACTCTAATGATGCAGTAATAGGCCCAGCCCAAGATGGTGGTTATTATTTATTGGGAATGAATAAGCTTGTAAAAGACGTATTTTACAATAAAGAATGGGGTGGCGATACGGTCTTTGCCAGTACTATGAATGATCTAGCAACAGCAAAAGTTCATCAACTTGAAACCCTTAACGACATTGACTTTGCAGAGGACTTAAAACCATATGCTGAGTTTGCTCAGTATTTACAATAACAAGAAAATTTAATACGTTTAAAAAACATATTATGGAAAAATACATCATAGAAACAGCAGATTACTTAAAAAGCAAAGGCTTTGAAAATCCTGAAGTAGGTATCATTTTAGGTACTGGTCTTGGGCAACTTATTGATCGTGTTGAGATAGAACACACCGCAAGCTATAATCATATTCCTAATTTTCCAACGGCAACTGTAGAGTTCCATACAGGTAAATTAATTTACGGTACGCTTGAAGGTAAAAAGGTTATCATTATGCAAGGCCGTTTTCACGTGTATGAAGGCTACTCACTTACAGATGTAACTTACCCAGTACGTGTGATGCACGCTTTAGGTATCAAGCACCTATTAGTATCTAATGCTTCTGGAGCGATTAACCTTGATTTCAAAAAAGGAGAATTAATGCTCATAGATGATCACATTAATCTACAAGGAGGATCACCGCTAGCTTTTAAAGGAGTAGAAAAAATGGGAGAGCGCTTTGTAGATATGAGCGCACCTTACGATGCTGCTATGAACAATACGCTACGCACTATTGCAAAAGATAATGGCATAAACTTACACGAGGGAGTATATGCCTCTGTAGTAGGCCCACAGCTAGAAACTCGCGCAGAGTATCGCTACTTAAGAATTATAGGAGCAGATGCTGTAGGGATGAGTACTGTACCAGAAATTATCGTAGCAAATCACTTAAAACTTCCAGTGGTGGCAGTATCTGTTCTTACAGATGAGTGTGACCCAGACAACCTCAAGCCAGTAGATATTCCAGAAATAATTGCAATGGCTGGTAAGGCAGAGCCAGAGATGATCACGCTCTTTACGGGATTGATTAAATCTTTGTAAAGTACGCTTTCGCGAAAGCGGAATCTAAACCAAAAGATATCATTATTACAAACGAACTACTATCTATTCAAACAACAAGTTATGAGTTACCTTAATGCTACAAATGATCTTTATAAAGAAGCAGCACTTACACCAGATGTAGGACTGTGCTGTACTACAAATCCTATCTGGGAGTTACCTGGATTAAAGATCCCAAAGATTATGCAAGAGATGAATTATGGTTGCGGAAGCACTGTAAATGCTCGTGATCTTACTAATGAGCCTAAGATGCTATATGTAGGTGTAGGTGGTGGTATGGAGCTTTTACAGTTTGCATACTTTAATCGTAATAAAGGTGGCGTAGTAGGTGTAGATGTGGTAGATGAAATGCTAGAAGCATCTCGCAAAAACTTTATAGAAGCAGAGAAGTTAAACCCTTGGTTTAAGAGCGAATTTGTAGATCTTCAAAAAGGAGATGCCCTTAACCTTAATGTGGCAGATAACTCAATAGACGTAGCAGCACAAAACTGCCTCTTCAACATCTTTAAAGCAGAAGATTTAAAACGCGCCATTGCAGAGATGTATCGCGTGCTTAAACCTCACGGCAAGCTTGTAATGAGCGACCCTACTTGTGAGCAGGAAATGAATGAGGAATTACGTAATGATGATCGTTTACGTGCGCTTTGTCTTTCTGGGAGTTTACCTATAGCCGAGTATGTAAAAGCACTTACAGATGCTGGTTTTGGAACTATTGAGATAAGAGCTCGTAAGCCATATAGAATACTTAATCCTGGAGCATATCCTACAGATGAGCTCATTTACATTGAGTCTATTGAAGTAGCAGCAATCAAAGATCCTATGCCAGCAGACGGACCTTGTATTTTTACAGGTAAAGCTGCTATTTATTATGGAGAAGAAGATTTTTTTGATGATAAGCTAGGACACATCCTTCTTAAAAATCAGCCGCTGGCTATTTGTGATAAAACAGCAGGAGCACTTGCTGCTTTAGGTCGTGATGACATCTTTATAAGCGAGTCTACGTATCACTATGATGGTGGTGGATGTTGCTAGGCTACTGTTAGTTTTTTATAATACATACGACTCTATACGTATGAGTCACACAAAAAGCGTTTCTTTATAAGAGGCGCTTTTTTATGAAACCAACATCTATGAAAACCTTTCTTTACATTGCTTTACTCGGTCTTGCTTGTGCTTGTAGCACAACTAAGACTATAACTGCACCACCTGAAGTCTCTACTGCCGAAACACCTGTTGTCATAAAGAAAGATAGTGTCTCTATAGAAACAGCTCCCATCATAACTGTTACAGAAGATACAACCACAGTAAGTGCTCCAGCAGAGGAGATGATTACAGAATCAGAAGAAATTGAAGTTGAAGTTGAAGTTGAAGTTGAAGTTTTTAATACTGCAATTACAGAAACTGTTAATCACGATAGTTTTAATGACTTACTTAAGGCATATGTATCACCAGCTGGAAATGTAGATTATAATAGTTTTAAATCAAACTGGGGAAAACTACGCAACTACATTAAACTACTAGGAGAACAAACACCTACAGATACGTGGTCTCAAGAAGAAAAGCTCGTCTACTGGATGAACGCATATAATGCAATGACTATAGATCTTATCTTACGTCACTATCCGCTAGAAAGCATAAAGGATATTAAAAACCCGTGGGATCAACGATTCTGGAAACTTGAAGATCGCTGGTATAACCTCAACCAGATAGAGCACGATATTTTAAGAAAAATGGGCGATGCAAGAATTCACTTTGGGATAAACTGCGCTTCATTTTCTTGCCCGCCATTGCTTAATGAGGCTTTTACAGCGGCAAGTGTAGACGACCAGCTTGATAAGCTAGCTCGTAATTTTATAAATGACAGCTCTCGTAACACGATTACAACGGAAAGAGTCGAGGTATCTAAAATTTTCAGCTGGTTTGCAAAAGATTTTAAAACGGAGGGTAGCCTCATAGATTATCTAAATACGTACGCTACAACTCCTATTTCACCTTCGGCGAAAGTGAGATATAAAGCATATGACTGGACGCTCAATAAGTAGTAAAGTTTTCTTAATTACTCGCTTATCTATTTTGAAAAAGCGATATTAAGTTTTCACGAAAGTGTAAAACAATAAAATAATAGTTATGAAAATATACACACGCATTTTATCACTAATAGCCATAGCCATCTCTTTACAAAGCTGTGCGTTGCTCTCTGCTGGAGGGATTACAAGTCAAGGGCAACCTACTAAGGAAGTAACACAACCACTTACATCTACTACGGCAAACTCTGCTGTAAATGTAGATCACTCGCAATGGGACTCATTACTCAAAAAGTATGTAAATGAAGAGGGACTTGTAGACTTTGATGGATTCCAAAAAGATAGACCGCTACTTAACGGCTACTTAGATCAACTCGCAAATCTTGATCCATCAAACAAGTGGAGTGAACAAGAGTTACTTGCTTATTATATTAATCTTTATAACGCAGTTACCGTAGAGCTCATACTTGATAACCCAGAGGTAAGCAGTATAAAAGATATAGATGCCCCGTGGACTAAAGGGCGTGCAAGAGTAGATGGACGCCTGCTCTCTCTAGGTGGCATTGAAAATGGCGTGCTACGCAAGATGAATGAGCCTAGAATACATTTTGCTATAAACTGTGCATCTATCTCTTGCCCACCGCTACTGCGTGAGGCGTACACTGCTGGTAAAATCAATGAGCAACTTGACAAAGCAACTAAACAGTTTATTAATAGTTCAAAAAATGATATTAGCGCAAATACGGCAGCGCTTTCTTCTATTTTTAAATTTTACACAGAAGACTTTTATAGAGGATCAAATAAAAGCTTACTACCCTATATAAATAAATATGCAAATACTCAGGTTGCGACTGGTACACCTGTCACTTTTAAGGAATATGATTGGGGCTTAAATAAGCAATAAAGTAAAACTGATTGAGGTGTTTTTGCGTACATTTAGAATAAGATACATCTTTAATGAATTCTATATCTGTAGTTATCCCTGTTCTTAATGAGTCTGAGACCATATGTGCATTGCTCACTCACCTAGAAAACAAGGCGTCTTCTCAAAATTATATACACGAAATCATCGTTGTAGATGGTGGCAGTAGTGATGACACTGTTACTCAAGTCACTCAATATGCAGCGCTTAGTAAAACGGTATCTATTATCACGTCTCAAAAAGGTCGAGCACGACAGATGAATACGGGAGCCATACAAGCTACAGGTAACATACTTTACTTTTTACACGCAGACTCTTACCCACCTCAAAACTATGATGCACTCATTTTAAAAGAGGTCACTCAGGGTAATCCTGCAGGTTGCTTTAAAATGAAGTTTGATTCTAATCACTGGTGGCTACAGCTAGCTGGCTGGCTTACAAAGTTTAAGTGGCGAGCGTGCCGTGGTGGTGACCAGAGCCAGTTTATTACCAAAGCTCTTTTTGAAGAACTGGGCCGCTTTGATGAGCGATATATTATTTATGAGGATAATGACCTTATAAATAAGTTATATGCGCGACGTAAATTTGTCGTTATTCAAGAATGGCTCACAACCTCTGCACGTCGTTATGAGGAAAATGGTATCTGGAAATTACAGTTTCACTTCTGGAGTATTTATGTGCGCAAATGGCTAGGCGCTAGTGCAGAAGATTTGCACAAATATTATCTCAACAAGATCTCATAACAGATTTATACCTCATCTGCTTTGCGACCCCAGTCTGTAATTGCGTTTATAAGTGGTATAAGTGACTTTCCTAAATCTGTAAGCATATACGCTACTTTAAGTGGTGGCTTAGTAGTATAAACCTTTCTATCTATAATACCATCACTCTCTAGTGTTTTGAGCTGTAGGCTAAGTGTACGCTCTGTCACAGAAGGCATTTGCTTGCGTAACTCACTACATCGTAAGGGACCTTCTATAAGGTGATAAATGATTACCATTTACCACTTATCTCCTATCACTCCCATCATAAGACTTGTACAGCAAGAGCCTTTTCTCATTTAAAGGCATACATCTCGATGTGTTAAATTAAACCTATACTTTTTGGCTGTTCTTGCAAAGCTATATAACTGTATATACTTTTACTAAAATACTTAATACAGCAAAAAAAATAAACGTTATGAGTTTTATAAATGCAATGCAAGAGCGCTACACCACAAAGGTGTATGACGAGACAAAAAAGATAGATCCTAAGCACATAGAAGAGCTTAAAGAAAGTTTAAGACTAAGTCCTTCTTCTATAAACAGCCAGCCTTGGAAATTTACTTTTGTTTCTGATCAAGACACAAAAGAGAAGCTCTCTAAAGTATCTTGGATAAACACTGAGAAAGTAACTAAGAGTGATACTGTAGTTGTTTTTAGTAGAGTAGATGATTTATCACTTTTTGAAGAGCAAATAAAGAGAGAATTACCACAAGGAATGGTAGATTATTATAATGAGAACTTAAAACCGCTACCTAAAGAACAGGTTACTGCTTGGTTTGATAAGCAAGTATATCTCTCTGTAGGTGTATTACTAAGTGCTTGTGCGGTTATGGGCATAGACGCTACACCTATGGAAGGAATTGAACCTGCAAACTATGACAAGATTATAGGAAACGATGGCTATGCAACCCTAGTTGCCGTGGCTATAGGATATAGAGATGAAGAGGATTTTAACCAACCTAGCAAAAATCCAAAATCAAGAATCGCATTAGATAAAGTGGTAGAAACTATATAGTCTGAACTACTTAGATTTTATTATACAAAGCGCTCCATACTGGGGCGCTTTTTTTTCGCTTTAAGCGAAAGAATAATTAATCAATAATAACTTCACCCGTAAAGAAGCTTTCTACCTCAACAACTGGTGGTGTGTTTTTTAAAATCAAATTACCCGTACTACGTAATTCTCCCACGATAGATAATTGTGGTGCTAGTATCACATCATTAGTCCCTCTGTGGAAGATAGAGACATTTTGAACATCAAGATCTTCTAAGGGTAATCTACTATCACCATCTAGTAAATTTATGGTAAGATTTGTCACACTTCCATTTATGAAGAAATTAGACAATCCGTTGCATTGTAATAGCACATTTTCTGCATCTAGTGTAAGATTAAAGTCTCCATCTTTATGATAAAAGTCTTCTTCTATAAGGTCATCACTTACTAACCTGAGTGAGTTCCAGGTCAAGACACCCTCTGCCTCTACCGTTTGCCCGCTGCTATTACGTATCTGTTTTAAATCGGGATGACTCACATACACCTTTGATGTATCATAATCACGTATAACATTACAAGAAGCTGTGTTTTTAATCTTGAGTGTATTGTCCTCTATGAGAATTTCAAAATCTTCAAGTAAATTTTCTCCAGTTTCTAGTCTTACCGAGATAACTGGAGCGTCTGTCACTATGAGCTGAGCACGTTCAAAGATGGTAATACTATCAAAATCTGTAAGGTCATACTCTTGTGTAATGATATCGCCTGTGGTTTTTAGACACGTAAGTGTATCTTCTGTATCACAAGAAATGGCACTTACAATGATTACTATTATACTAGCTATATAAATGGAGTGTCTCATCTTATTAAAATCTATATCCTATACCAAACTCTACTGCCTCTGCTTTTGCACCGTGTGCCTTTACGACCATACTCCCTGCAAGGTGTTTTCCAAAGGTTCTTTTTAAACCTAACCTATTGTAAAATCTCCCTTCAAAGTCATACGGGTAGTACACATAATATCCCAATTGAGAGACAAAAGAAAGCTCATTAAAGTGCAGCTCGTGACCTACAAAAATGCCAAAACGCTTCCAGTCTTCCTCACCCGTGACATCACCATCTGGATATGCAATAGACTCATAACGTATGAGCTCTTTTAAAAAATTTGCAAAAAATGCGTCAACTCCCGCCGTAAAGCTAGATTTGTGATTAACACGTTTATCTACAAAGGCAGTAATGGTAACAAAACCATAGCGTGGTGAGTTGTTTATATCGCTTTGGTTTGCTCCACCGCGCAGTGTTAAGTTAAAATGTATAGGTTCTTTATAAGGAGTTTTTTCTCCCATAGGTATATACTCGGGAAACTCGGCCGCTTTTGGGAAGTAATTTAATCCTGCAGTAAACGCCCACGTATTTGTAGAATTATTTGGCGCCTTGAGATTTGCATTACTGTAGTGTATAATAGTTACCCCTGCTTGAAAGCCTATATTTTTAAAAATATTATTTTTCTTATAGCTTAACTTAAGCATCGTGCTACTCAAGACTGTAGTACCATATGCATTATTTATAAAATTAGTCTCCCTGTCATAGGGTTTTGTAGCAATCGCGAGACCCTGCCCTATTCTAAACTGTAAGCGCCTCTTCCAGTAATAGAAGTTATAATGCGCATAAGCACTATATAGCTCTCCCAGATACTCATTTTTCATATCTTGATACACAAAGGTGTACCCCACATCTGGAAAGTTGTAACGACGCTCCCAGGGTTCAAAACCATAGGTCTTTCGGTTATATGCCAGCATCACCCCCGTAGGGTGTTCTGTAATAAGGTGAGAGATATCTGGATTATGTTCTAAAATCGTTCCGCCAAAAAGGTCTGCCTCTACATCAAAAGGTCTTACTTTATCTTCTTGTGCAGTAGTGCAAATGCCGTAAAGAAGTACAAATACAATAGTAATGATGCGCATAGATGTAGGTTGTAATGGTTTTTTAAACCTACGAAAAAATGTCTGCTATAGTTTGTCTAAAACCTACTATTTTAAAAGGTTTTTTTTGCGCTTTCGCGAAAGCGCACCTATATCTATTAAACTCCTACAAGTCTTTATAAAATAAAAAAGCCCGCTACTTATGTAGCGGGCGCTTGTAATATATGTGTTGCTCTTATTTACTGTTTACGTAAAAGGCGTGAATCACTCCGGGAAGCCAGCCTAATAGGGTAAGTAAGATATTTATGAGTAAATCTTTTCCTGCTCCTTTTTCTAGTGCAACTGCTAGTGGCGGAAAAAGAATACTTAGAATAATGGTTATTAGTGACATTGGTTTTTGGTTTGTTGTTAATACTGATATAAATCTACAATACTACTTATGAGATCTTATTAATATTATCTCAATTGTTTTGAGTTTAACAAACGTGACTAGAAATACTGCCCTATACCAAACACAAATCCACTAGTGGAATTTGAGGTAACACCATACCCATAATCTACTCGAAAAGTGGCATTAAAAATCTTTTTATGAATAAACCTAAGGCCTAGACCTGGATAAACTCGTAAATTTTGATCATCACCAAAATCGCCAAAATCTCCCCCGGGATTGCGCCAAGAGCCAGCATCTACAAAGCCCACTCCTTGTATTGTAAACCAGTCTCGATCTGCTAGCGTTTGTCTATACTCTGCATTGAGTACTACCACGCCGGTGCCTCTATCTATGGTATTACCTACACCTCGTATATTAAGATTGTTATCTACAGAAAAGGGGGCAAAAGGAGAATCTGCATTTGTAGCAAGACCTAGACGCAATCGCGTTGCGAAGTTTCCATCATAAATACCATCCTTATCTCGTATTCTAGCAAAATATCTAAAATCATTCCACCAGATAGTAAAATCTGGTAATGTCACCGCATTAGCCTGTACATATTGTACATTAAAAGTACTTTTAAAACCACTCACATACTGAAAGTCATACTTTAGAGCATCATACTCATAAATTCCTTTAAGCAGTATTTTATCTACATTAAAGGCTTGTGGCACGCTCACATCTGTGGCCCCATTGAGGTATAAATAATCTTCATTAAAGAGGTTAACACCTAACTCAACACGATGCTTAAAGTTAAAAGCATATAGACCTAAAATCTCTATGGAAGTATTGTTATACTTATAGTCTGCAGTACCATTATCTAAGAACACAGGTTCTTGAGTAGTAAGACTCTGAAAGTTAATCGCAAGTCCTACATTGTTATTAAATAAAAAAGGCGCTCTAAAATTTATACCATACGAGCTAAAAATATCTTTCTGATAAAACCCTCCAAAACCTATATTTCTTCCTAATAAATTATATTCATAAAGGCCTAGCCTGTATGCAAACTCATCATCATTAGTCGTGTAGAAATTAACTTGCGGGTTTATTGTGATATTTTCTTCTACGTTATAAAAAACATTATAAAAGTTATCGTGTGATTTAAAAACTTGAAAATAAGCGTGAGCAACTGCTGGAAGTCTTTTAAGGCGTATTATATCTTGATTTATCACTGCAGAGTCTAATGCAACTCCCGGTTTTATATCACTTATTAGTTTTATAAAACTAGGCTTAAGTCTTTTTGTGCCTTGTACTTTAAGGTCTAGCACTTCACCCTCTTGTCCAGAAAGCTGTACAGCGGTAATGCAACATACCATTAAAATTAATACTCTCTGTAACACTTTACATCATTATAAAAGAATCTCTCTACCTATTAAAAATACTGTCCTATCCCAAAGACAAGACCACTGTTTTGTGACGCCCCTAGCCCTACGCCATAGTCTAGTCTTATAACTGCATTAAATATACGTTTATGTATAAAACGCACTCCTACTCCAGAGTATATCTCAAGAGCATCACCACTTACAAGGTTATCTAGCGGTTGCCTTGCCTCTCTTAAGGTTCCTCCATCTACAAAGGCATTACCCTGTAGTACAAACCAGCCTCTCTCTAGCAGCGTGTGGCGGTACTCTGTATTTATAAATATAAAACTCGTACCCCTCGCGATATCATTACCAGCCCCACGTAAGTTAAACTGGTTATCTACGGTAAATGGCGCAAATTCAGACTCATTAAAAGAAGCAAACCCTAATTGTAATCTACTTGCCCAGTTACCTTTACTTCCTATTCTTTTAAAATATTCGGTTGTATTAACTCCTATAAAAGAGTCGTCAAGTAAGCCCTCACCTCCATTAATATATCTCGCATCAAGTAAGTTTCTAAAACCAGAAACATACTGATAATCTATGTCTAAAAAATTTGTCTCATACTCAGCTCGCACAGCAATTTTTGAAGCCTCTAGTTTGTTTGGAAAAGTAGCATCTATCTCTGTATCGTTTGCAGCGTACTGCTCTTTAAAAATATTAATCCCTAGCTCTGCTTTGTTGTGAAAGTCAATTTCGTAAAGTCCGTAAATCTCAGCCCCAGCTCTATCTTTTTTATAATTAAGTGTAGTTGTATCAAAGTAAATGGGCTCAAAGGTGACATCTTTAATGTAATTTACACCTAGCCCTAACTTGTTTGTAAATACAAATGGGGCCTCCCAGTAAGCTCCGTAAGAATTAAAAACATCACGCTGGTAAAAGCCACCCACAATCTGGCTCTGGCCTAAAAAGTTAAACTCAAATACACTGAGTCTAAAGGCAAAACTTCCATCATTTGCCTCAGAGATACGTATACCCGGTATAATTGTAAAATTTTCTACAATATCATAAGTGACTTCTATAGCACCATTACGTACCAAAGCTATAGTAGCGGTGGCTTTTGCAATAGCAGGAAGTCTATTAAATCGCTCTACATCTGTAGCTACTTTAAGCGAGTCATAAGGAGATGCTACTTCTGTTTTTATGAGTCTTCTCAACAGTGACTCATCTACTTTTTTTAACCCTTTAAAAGTGATTCTTTCTACTTGCTGCTTTTGAGCATAAACAAGGCAAGGCAGCAAGAACAGATATAGATATATAATTTGTTTCATAGGCTTATTTACGATACTATGAGTCCGTCGGTTCTTAATCGTAAACATTGCAGGAGCTATCGTATTTAATTTCTACCGTAGTATTCTTTTACAATATCTTGAGCTGGTTTATTTTGAGGTGTAAACTGGCTATTTTCTGGTCCTCCTACACGGTCGTGATGTATAAACCATTTCCATAAAAAGCCTCCTGCCATCCACTCTTCATCCCAGACGGCTTCATAAAGTGCTTTTGTAACATTTACTTGCGCTTCTAGATTTACTTGAGTCATACTTCGGTCAGAGCGCCAGGGTTCTTTACCTGTATAGTCTACAGAGCGATAGCCATACTCTGTAAATAATACTTTGCGTTGTTGCGCTTTCGCGAAAGCGGAAATCTCCTCTTTCCATTTTATCCAGCCTTCTATAGCACACGCCACCGTAGGTGTCTGATCATCACATACTGGAAAGTAGGCATCTATCCCAATATAATCCAGCTCTTGCCAGAAGGGTGTACGTTTATACTCATCCCAGTTTGCCGCATACGTAAGCTTACCTTTGTATACTTTTTTGATATCTTTTATGAGCTGTTGCCAGAAAGCTGGTCTATTTACTACAAATTGCTCCAGCTCTGTGCCTATGCAAAATATTGCTGCATTTTCCTCTTGAGCAAGTGTGGCATAATCCATTATAAAATCGCGATACGATTGCTCAAGTGCCAGCCACTCCTCTTCTGTCTCCATCTTGAGGTAACCTGTAAACTCACCCCGACGTATCCATATCTGGGGTTTGAGCATTACATCTATACCTTTATCGTGAAGTTGTGCTACATAATTACGACCGCCTTCTCTAGTCTCACCATACCACTGTCTATCTGTATTGTATACAATTTGCGCTTTATCTAGTGCCGGCACAAAACCAAAGGGCATTACGGCAGCATAGTTTGCGTTTATATCAATAACGGGTGCCACGTGACTGCTGTCTACTGGAGAGCGATTTGCCACAAAACTTATACCGTTAACCTTTTGCTCTGGAGCTGGCTGAGCACTACACGCTTGTAAGACCAGTATGATTATGAGAGATTGTAAAACTGTTTTTATCATTAGTATCAATTCAAGAAATTAAAGATAGGCTTCTATGCAGTAAACCAAAAAAACCTGACCACTTTTATAAGTGGTCAGGTCTAGCTATCTCTAGATTATAAAGTATACGTCAAATCTAGTAGATGCTTATATTAAAAAACAACTCGTAGTCCCAAGTTAAAAGTCTCACCTAGTCCCGTATTATTACCTCTTACAAAGTTGGTATACAAAGCCTCGAGGTTGAGCTCATCTGTGAGTTGATATTTTGCGCCTCCACCTACTGCGGTAAAGTCTTGCTCAAAATCATTACCTAGATCTATGCGCTGTGAGTGCTGTACTAAGCCTAGAACAGTAAACTTAGCACTAGGGAAGTAACTTAAAAACACCCCTGGTGTAAGATTTAAACTATTATTTGCAAAGCTGCCGTCTACGGTGTCAAAGTTTTCATCTTGCTCTGCCTCTTTTCCAAAATTAAACTCAGAATTAAGCTCTGCAAATACTTGCCAATCACCACCTGCAAAGGTGTGATCAAAAAAGAAACGGTTTTGCCACGTGAATCCTTTTTGGTCAAGAAAAACTCCTTGCTCTGTCTCTTGATCTATAAGTGGTATAGATAGCGAACTTTGAATTGAAAAGTTATTTACAGATGCAAAAGGAACAAACTTTACCGCAGGAGCGATAGAAGTAAGACCACTACGAGCGGTGCCTCGCTCTCCGTCAAAACTAAAGACATCTAGCGCATCTCTACCGCCTATTACATTAGATCGCACTTCTAAAATTACACCTACGTTGAGTCTTCTATTTTCTGACACTCCAGTAAAAGCTTCAAGTGATGATGTAAAAAATGATTGTCTAGGCTCATCACCATCTGTAAATGTACTTTCTGTTTGCGTGTACAAATTATTAAACCACTTGATATCATATTGTCCTTTTGCAATAAGCTTAGATGGTGTAAGCGTCTGTATGACAGAGCCGCCTATCTCATTATCATCAATATCTTGTGCGTAAATAGTGGTAGTGATTAGGCATAGTGCGCCCATTAAAAAATGTTTCATTTTTTTAAATATTAGGTTGGAAATTTATTATTTGTGCTCTCTTCACTCCACTCAGTAAGAGCAAGTAGTGGAGTGAGAAAGTCTTGTAAACTTTAAAAAACTGAGCCTACTAGAGGGTTTTGTTTTACGAACCTTAGTATTATGACAACTTTCACGCAAAACGTTGCAGACTCAGTATGATGTCATTATTTGACATCATTTAGGGTCCAGTCGTAAGGGTAATAAGAGAGTTTTGAGTCTATATCTAGTTTAGTACCTCTGTATTTATTTATAAAATCAAGCACACTCCCACTTCTAGTAAAATCACCTTTATACCACTCAAATATTTGTGAGATCTGTACCTTTTTGCCTTTTACTCGTATAAACGATGGATTATTGAGCGCTAGTTTAGTTTGTCGCTGTAACTGAGCTTCAAGCTTACTAGGTATATATGCTTCATTTATAATAGGAGGACAGCCCAACCCTGCACATACAAGTACAAAATGAAAACGAGCCTCGTCTGGAAAAACAGCACGTAGCTTCTTGTTTTCTATATCATTAAGGGTGATTGAGCTACCTCCTACAGCGTGTTTTTGTTTGTCAAAAAAACCTTTTATGCTGAGCGGTTGCTTTACGGGATACTTAGCCACAACCCCTTTTATTACAGATAGATTGTAAGCATTGATCCAGAAAGCTTGGTATGTTTTTGCATCTGTCTTGCTCACTTTTATAGTTTGTGCAACCGCAAGGAGTTTATCTAAAGACTCTGGATTACTTTGTACAGCAGCATAATCTACTCTTCCATTTTTTATATATTCTTTAAAAAAAACATCTGCATCTGTAAAAAATGCATCTGTACTCTGTGCACTCATCGTGTTAATAACAAGTAGTGTAAAAAGGAAAGTAACGATTTTCATAATTGCTGTTTTATGTGCACTTGGGTCGGGTAAAAAACAATCGTCTTACACTTTTTCTTAAAATAAATTGATTTTGATCACCAGATAGCTTGTTGTCCTTAATGTATTTATAGCATTAATCTACAATTCATTTAGATATGTTCTAAATAAGCCTAGGTGCTGTTAAGTTTACTATCTTTAGTTCGACACAACCCTAGTAACTTGTGAAGAAAAAAGGTTTTACATACGCTTTCGCGAAAGCGTAATCACATACCACATTACCACAACCTCTTTTCAACTTACTTAAAAACACCAACCATTATGCAAGAACATATCGTCATTATAGGCAACGGGATTTCTGGCGTTACAACCGCCCGTCACATCCGCAAAGCTTCTGACAAAAAGATCACCATCATCTCTGCCGAAACAGATCACTTCTTTTCTCGCACAGCGCTTATGTATATCTATATGGGACATATGAAATATGAGCACACAAAACCGTATGAAGATTACTTCTGGAAGAAAAACCGTATTGATCTTAAACGCGCTTTTGTAGAGACAGTAGATCACGAGAATAAGCAATTATTACTCTCTGGTGGCGAAAAAATGAGTTATGATAAACTCGTGCTTGCGGTAGGGTCAAAACCTAATAAATTTGGGTGGCCAGGGCAAGATCTAGATGGTGTACAAGGGTTGTACTCAAAACAAGATCTAGATATGCTAGAGGCAAATGCTCCAAATAAAGAAACCTGTAAACGTGCTGTGGTAGTAGGTGGCGGTCTTATAGGTATTGAGATGGTAGAGATGCTGCTCACGCGTGATATACCGGTCACATTTTTAGTAAGAGAAAATAGTTTCTGGAATGGCGTTTTACCACAAGGAGAAAGCGAGATGATTAACAGACACATTAAATCTCACCACGTAGATTTACGTTTAGGCTTTAATCTAGATAGTATTCTAGCAGATGATAATGGTAAAGTGCGCGCTGTTACTATAAAAGAAACTGGAGAAGAAATAGCCTGCAACGTAGTAGGGCTTACCGCTGGTGTGTCTCCTAATGTGGCTTTCTTAAAAGATAGCGGTATTGAGTTAGGCCGAGGTATCAAGGTAAACCCTATGCTGGAGACTAATATAAAAGATATTTATGCCATAGGTGATTGTGCAGAGCAACACGAGGGTATAAACGGTCGTAGACCCATTGAGGCTGTCTGGTATACGGGCAGAATGATGGGAGAAGCACTTGCTCAGACATTAACTGGAAATCCTACCGCCTACAACCCCGGTCACTGGTTTAACAGTGCAAAATTTATGGATATAGAGTACCAGACCTACGGATGGGTGTTCTCAAAACCTAAAGAAGGTAATACACACTTTCACTGGATGCATAAGGATGATAACAAGTGTATCACTATAGAGATGCAAGAGGGTACTCGCAAGTTTGTGGGTATAAATAACTTTGGTATCAGGCTACGTCACGAGCTATTTGACCGCTGGCTTACTGAGGGACGCACAACAGATTATGTGCTAGAGCATCTTAAAGATGCAAACTTTGATCCTGAGTTTTATAGCCATTATGAGAAGGATATTCTAGATGCTTATAATGCTGCATACGGGACATCACTTAGTCCCAAAAAGAAAAGCTGGAAAAGAATTTTTGCATAACCAACCTAACGACTTACACTTATGAAAATTATTAAAAACCTAGGCTTGGTGATCTTTATTACTGGGCTTGCCATCTGGACAGCTTCCATCTTTATGGGAGACTTCACCTTACAACAAGAACAACTTGATTCCTTTATTTCTGAAAAAGGAATTAAAAGTGAGCTAGTAGCTCAAAAAATCTCAGATAACGTAGTGGGTAAAAAACTAGGCACATTTGCTTTTACAGGTGCCGTAAGAGATGCCCTTGCTCAAAACAATGACTACTATGATGCACAAATTGCAAAATATGATGCGGCAAAGGAGTGGGATAAAAAAGGAGAACAATATCAGTACAGAATAAATGATAAAGACTTTCAAGCCTTTAGCTTCTCACTAGCCAAAAAAGCCGGAACAGGATTTATAGTAGAAAATAAAGGGCTTATGTGGTTCTTAACCTTTGGACTGGGGATACTAGGAGCTCTAATGTTCATTTTTCCTAATCTCGTGTTGCTAGGCAAACCAGGTATCAAAAATGACCACGTATATCACGAGGCAGCAACCAATAGAGGATGGATTGCCTGGCTAGTGCTTGTGTACCTCGTGCTATTTTATCTCGTGCTTTATTTTAATGCAGACTATGTAGTAAACTGGACATTTATACTCGACCCTATAAGTAATGCGCTTAACGGAGGCGATGCCAGCCAGTGGTTTGTTTATGGCTTTTTATACTGTGTGATTATGGTAACGATGGCGGTGCGTATGTATATAAAATACCGTCACAATAAATACCAGATTGTACGTACTACCTCTGTGTTATTCTTTCAGATTGTATTTGCCTTTCTTATCCCTGAGATTATGGCAAGTTTAGGAAAGCCTGGTTATGATTTTAAAAACGCATTCCCGCTAGATTATGATTTCTTCTTTGAGTGGAATCTCGACACACTTACTCAGAGTGGTGGTTTAGGTATTTTCATCCTCGTATGGGGTGTTGTACTTACACTAGTTATTGTACCAGTAATGGTATACTTTTTTGGAAAAAGATGGTACTGTAGCTGGGTTTGTGGTTGTGGAGGCCTTGCCGAAACTCTTGGTGACCCCTACCGCCAGCATTCTAATAAATCTATGAAAGCCTGGAAGCTTGAGCGCTGGCTCATACACTCGGTACTCGTGTTTTCACTTGTGATGACTCTCGTCACATTATACTGTTACTTTACCGGTGCAGAAGCTTTTTTAGGAATCAACTCGCAGTGGATAAAAGACACCTATAGCTTCCTGATAGGAGCTTGGTTTGCAGGAGTAATCGGGACTGGTTTCTACCCTATTTTTGGTAACCGAGTATGGTGTCGTTTTGGATGCCCACTAGCAGCCTACTTAGGATTTGTACAACGTTTTAAATCTCGTTTTAGAATCACCACAAACGGAGGGCAATGTATCTCTTGTGGTAACTGTTCTACCTACTGTGAGCAAGGAATTGATGTACGTGCATATGCTCAAAAGGGAGAAAACATCGTACGTTCTAGTTGTGTAGGTTGTGGTGTATGTAGCGCTGTATGTCCTCGTGGCGTACTTAAGTTAGAAAACGGACCAGAAGCAGGTCGTATCAACCCTACCCAAGTACTACTAGGTAATGATGTAGACCTTATGGATTATGTAAATAACAAAGAGGCAAGCTAGAAGATTTTTTACGCTTTCGCGAAAGCGGAATACTAATTTATATAGCTCTTTGCATAGCATATCGCTAAAGCAAAATAAAAAACAACCACCTTAGTCATCTAGGGTGGTTTTTTAATACGCTAAGTAATCGTTAAGACGCATAAATCTCCCCTGTTTCTGTATACTTTCTCATAACTTTGCGACACATATAAAGCCTCACAGATTATGAGGTGATACCATAAAAACACAGCGCAATGCTAGCATATATAAAAGAAGTATTACAAGAAATGCCTCAAGACTGGTTACGTCTTACCACACATAGACTAGATATTTATGATGAGTCTCAAGCCAAAAGCCAGTTTCTTGATGAGTTTGAAAAACTATATAACAATAATGTTTCAGATCAAAAATCACTGAGCCAGTTACCTACGGCTTATGATTATATAAGACTGGGACACCCACTATCAAGTATTTTAGAATGGGCAATAGCAAAAACATATGCCCTAAAGACAGAAAGCGTTATAAGCTTTCAGTCTAAGACTGTACCTGTGCTTGCCGTGCTTCGTAAAAATTTATTAGAAAATAAGAGCACACGCATTTTATATACTAGAGCGCTCTCTTCTCGTTTTGACACAACAGCCTTAAAAGAAGTGTACGGCTATAACTTTGAGCTTCAAAAGCTAGAAAGTGTTGATGATATCACACCTTTTAATGGAAGCACAGTACTACTATCTGAACAGCAAAAAATCGCTACTACAGCCTTACATAAAGAAGTAGACTTTTATGTAAATACGTATGGGGATTTAGGTAGTATTCTCATTATTAATGGAGAAAATAACAACCACTACGTAGCAGATGTACAACACGTGCGTAGAAGGGAAACGGTGGCAATGACACCAGAAAACACACTTGTAGCACTAGAGTCTCTCGTAAACACAACCGATTTTACCGCTAAAAAAAGCACCAAAGAAGCAGATAAAGTAAAGGTTTTAAGTACCATAAAAGAAATAACACAAGCAAACTCAAAAGCGCTTGTAGGTTCAAGTGGACTATCTATACAATATGCCATAATGATGGGTCTTGTGGCAGAAGCTCAAGAACAACATCCTGGTAAAGCAATCAAGTTTGTAGTACCGCCTAACTGTTATGGAGGGACAAATGACCAAGCAAGACGTGTAGCCGCCTGTCTTGATAATGTAGAGGTTGTAGACCTACCGGTAGATGGTGATAATGATATGGTACAAAGTGTAGACCGTGTACTTACTACTCTCGCAGAGCAAGATGCTATACCATACATCATTGCAGAAATCCCTACAAACCCAAGAGTAGAGGTGCCAGATCTTGTAAAACTTAAAGAAGTGTTGAGCACTCCTCGTAAAACGCCTAGTGGAGACACAGCAATAGATCCAGTTTTTATTCTAGATCAAACGTTTTGCCCTAATGTACACTTCTTAGGTGATAATGATTATCTATCAACTGTGAGAGCAATCTCATACGCCAGCGGATCAAAATTTCCGAGTGGCGGTAAAGTGACTGCTGGCTACTGTGTGGCAAACACAAAAGCAACTCCGCTCATCGCAAATATCGAGAAGCACTTAACCATATGCGATAATGAGGCTACAGCTTTGCAATATGAGTTACTTGCTCAACAACTGCCTTCTATGAACCAGCGCATTGCAGATGCTTATGTCAACACACGTAAGTTTGTAACTTTTATAAGCGAAGTGCTGCCAGATGCAAAAATCAATTTTGTTTCAGAAGAGCTCGCGCAGCAAGGATTTACTCCATCTGTGTTTTCACTAGATCTACCTACTAAAGGCGATACCCCTGCAGAAAGAGAAAGTTATAAAAGAGCTCTTAATCATAAGCTCATAAACTTAATGATTACTGAGATTCCTGAGGAGAGCAAGTACTGTGTAAGTTACGGGCAGCTTAAAGGTGTGTACTGGACCATACCTGCAACCTCTACCCAAGGCACAACTAAGGAGGGTGATAAGGATTACATCGCTCGTGTGTCGCTCTCACCAAATATGAATTTAGAACGTCACAAAGAGATTTTTAAAGAATTTGTAAGTGAGATGTAACTAAAATTTGTTGCAAAGTTTAGAGACGCTTGTAAAATCTATTGTAGGTTTTACAAGCGTTTTTTCTTTGAGAGCGTTACTGTAAAAGGCTTTTAGTACGCTTTCGCTAAAGCGTAAATACCAACATTTTAAAATTTATCTAGAAACATTATCTTGTGATAAAAATAATGTGATGACCACTTCTCAACATCTTGCAAAGCACCTCAGAGAGTTCATATCTGGACCTAACACGACGGGTTCACACCTTAAAGAACATCTAGCTGACATAACACTAGAAGAGGCAAATCAAGCTGTTTACGGCCTTAATACCATTGCAAAGCTTGTGTACCACATAAATTACTATATAGAAGCCGTAAGCGGCGTACTAGACGGTGAGCCACTTACTGCAAAAGATATATATAGCTACGATGCACCTATATTAAAAACTCAAGAGGCTTGGAAACTTAGACTCGATACATTGTATACAAATCTAGATAGATGTGCATCTCAGGCATCTAGGCTTACAGACCAAGAGCTAAAGAGTAATTTTGTATTAGAAAAGTACGGTACTTATGAGCGTAATCTAATGGGACTGCTGGAGCACTCGCATTATCATTTTGGGCAAATTGTAGTTCTCAAGAAAATAATTAGACAACAGCCTGTGTAGTTAGAGCTACCTTAAAATAAAAAACTCCCGATATTGCTATGGGGAGTTTTTAGTTATTTAGTCTTCTAGAGGCTTCATCTCGAAGTCTTCCATAAACTTAGTGGTGTAGTCACCAGCTATATAGTCTGGGTGATCCATAAGTTGCCTGTGGAAAGGTATAGTTGTATTAATACCTTCTATTACAAACTCATCAAGAGCACGTTTCATCTTGTTGATCGCCTCTTCTCTAGTCTGTGCTGTCGTAATTAACTTAGCAATCATAGAGTCATAGTTAGGCGGTATCATATACCCACTATATACGTGTGTATCTATACGTACTCCGTGACCTCCTGGTGCGTGTAAATTTGTAATACGCCCTGGTGATGGTCTAAAGTCGTTAAAAGGATCCTCAGCATTTATACGACACTCTATAGAGTGTAGTTGTGGGTAGTAGTTTTTACCAGATACTGGTACGCCTGCTGCCACAAGTATTTGCTCACGTATAAGGTCATAGTCCACTACCTGCTCTGTAATAGGGTGCTCTACTTGTATACGTGTATTCATCTCCATAAAGTAGAAGTTGCGGTGCTTGTCTACAAGAAACTCAACCGTTCCTGCTCCTTCATATTTGATAAACTCTGCTGCTTTTACTGCGGCATCTCCCATACGCTCACGTAACTCATCTGTCATAAATGGCGATGGTGTCTCTTCGGTAAGTTTTTGGTGACGTCTTTGTACAGAACAATCTCTTTCAGACAGGTGACAGGCTTTACCTGTGCTATCTCCTACAATTTGGATTTCGATATGGCGTGGCTCTTCTATGAGCTTTTCCATATACATACCGTCGTTTCCAAAGGCTGCAGCACTCTCTTGACGTGCACCTTCCCAAGCTTTAAGTAGGTCTTCTTCTTTCCATACGGCACGCATACCTTTACCTCCACCACCAGCGGTAGCTTTAAGCATCACAGGGTAACCCGTCTCTATGGCAAGTTTTTGACACTCTTCAAAATCTTTTATGATACCGTCAGATCCTGGTACACAAGGTACGCCTGCGGCTTTCATAGTTTCTTTTGCAGTAGCTTTATCTCCCATTTTTGAAATCATCTCTGCAGATGCTCCAATAAATTTTATGTCGTGCTCCTCACATATTTTTGAAAACTTTGCGTTTTCAGAAAGGAATCCATATCCCGGGTGTATGGCATCTGCATTTGTAATCTCTGCTGCTGCAATAACGTTAGACATCTTAAGGTAAGACTCGTTACTTGCTGCTGGGCCTATGCATACTGCCTCGTCTGCAAATTTTACGTGAAGACTCTCACGGTCTGCTGTAGAGTATACAGCTACCGTTTTAATCCCCATCTCTTTACACGTACGTATTACCCTAAGGGCAATCTCACCACGGTTTGCTATAAGTATCTTCTTAAACATACTGTTTATTTTTTATTGTGATTACTGCGTGTTGTTGTTTAAGTCTCGCTTTCGCGAAAGCGTAAAAAACCACAGTCTCCTCAATGATTAAAATACCCGCAAGGGATTATGATGGATCTACCAAGAATAATGGCTGATCAAACTCTACTGGAGAAGAATCGTCTACAAGAATCTTTACGATTGTACCTGATACTTCACTTTCGATCTCGTTAAAAAGTTTCATCGCTTCGATAACACAAAGCACATCACCTTCACCTATCGTTTTTCCTACTTCTACAAACATAGGCTTATCTGGAGCCGGTTTTCTATAGAAGGTTCCGATTATAGGAGACTTAATAGTTATGTATTTTGAATTATCTTCTGCTGGGGCCGCTGGAGCTGCAGGTGCTGCTACCTCTGCAACTGGTGCTGCCGGAGCCGCTGGTGCTGCCGGAGCCATTTGCATTGCTGGCATTTGCTGTAAGAAAGTAGTTGGTGCTTTCTCATCGTCTGCACCAGTTCTGATAGTGATTTTTACATCATCCATCTCAAGTTTTACTTCGCTAGCGCCTGACTTTGCAACAAATTTAATCAGATTTTGAATTTCTTTTAAATCCATAAGTGTTTGAATTTAGTCTGTTTAGGTTTAATTAGAGTTATATGCCCATTTGAGGTAGATCGAACCCCAAGTGAATCCACCACCAAAAGCGGCAAATATGATATTGTCTCCTTTTTTTAGTTTATTCTCATAGTCGCTCATCAACAGTGGTAAAGTGGCTGATGTCGTGTTACCATATTTATGGATATTAATGAGGACTTTATCCTCATCTAGCTCCATCCTTTTGGCAGTAGCGTCTATAATACGTTTGTTAGCTTGATGTGCGATTAAAAAGTTAACGTCGTCACCACTAAGGTTATTACGCTTCATAATTTTATCACTTACATCTGCCATATTTGAAACAGCAAATTTAAATACGGTTTTTCCATCTTGAAAAACTGTGTGCTGTTTGTTATCTAAAGTTTCTTGTGAAGTGGGTAGTATACTCCCTCCTGCATCTATCTTAAGGTACTCACGGCCTACACCATCAGATCTAAGGTACTCATCTTGTAGTCCCATCCCTTCTTCATTAGGCTCAAATAGTACTGCACCACCACCATCTCCAAAGATGATACACGTGGCTCTATCTGTATAGTCTATAATAGATGACATTTTATCTGCGCCTATAAGCAGTACTTTTTTATACCTACCAGACTCAATATAACTAGCTGCTGTAGACATCCCGTAAAGGAAGCTAGAGCAAGCAGCTGTGAGATCAAATGCAAATGCATTAGTCGCACCTATTTGAGAGGCTGTATATACTGCGGTTGAGGCTACTGGCATATCTGGTGTAGCAGTTGCTACGATTACCATATCTAACTCTTTGGGATCGAGTTGCTTTTTTTCAAGAAGATCTTGTGCTGCTTTGATGGCAAGAAACGAGGTTCCTTTGCCTTCTTCTTTAAGAATTCTACGTTCTTTAATACCCGTGCGAGTGGTAATCCACTCATCATTGGTATCAACCATAGTTGCTAAAATATCGTTAGTCAACACATAGTCTGGAACATAAGCTCCTACAGCTGTAATTGCCGCTGAGATTTTACTCATTTGTTTCAGTTAGATTTTTCGTCTTTATTCAGCTAAGAACAAAACGATGAGAAAAATACTAAAAATTGATCAAAAATGGCCTACAATTAACTTTTTTTGACAATCCTACGCATAAAAAAAACTCTCACAATGTGAGAGTTCTATGTCTAGAAAATAGAAGCTTATGCCTCTATCTCTTCAGTCTTATCAATAACTACTTGACCTCTATAGTATAACTTACCTTCAAACCAGTGTGCTCTGTGGTAAAGGTGCGCTTCTCCTGTTGTAGGATCTACAGCTATTTGAGGTATAGCAGCTTTGTAATGCGTTCTTCTTTTATCTCTTCTTGTTTTTGAGATTTTTCTTTTAGGATGTGCCATTACGTACTCTTATTTATCTGTTAATAGTTTTTTTAACGAATCCCATCTAGGATCTGTCTCTTCTTTCTCTTCTTTTGCTCTTTGGTCTGGAATACTTAATTCTTCCAGCTTTTCTAATATATCTGACTTTAATGTCCCATCTGCTATACCAGGGTGAACCCTTTTATTAGGCATAGACAACACTATGAGTTCATAAATATATTGAGCGACATTTACTTCATACTCTCCAAATGGGAGAATGAGAACATCTTCAATATCATCATTAAACTCTTGACCAAACTTAACTACAAGCTCATAGCTCCCACTTATAGGTTGATCATAAGGCTCATTTGTCACATCACAATTTACATTGATTGTTCCTGAGATATTAAAATCAAACTCCATAAAGGTAGACTTCTTTGTTAAGAGAAGTGTAGCCTCAACGCTTGCGTCGTTAAAGTCATCATATTCAAAAAGATCAAAGAACGATTTTGTAATCGTGTACTCAAACGTATGCTCTCCTTCTTTTAAACCTACGTACTGTATAGTGTATAGTTTTAATTCTTTCATCACATCATCCGTTTGGAGCGTGCAAAGATACATAATTTTTTAAATCACAATAGGTAAGAATAAAAAAAATTAATCTAACAGCTATATGATTAATGCATTGCACAACTATATTATACTTACTTTCTTGCTGGGCCTCTACCTGCACGCTCTCTTCCAGCGCGTTTTGGCGACACCTTAAGCACATCTTTTGTTATTTCTTGGTATTCTTTTCTTTTATTATAAATATTAATAGCCGCATACACTGCTTCTCTAAAAGAACCAGGATCTGCCTCACCCTTACCAGCTATCTCGTAAGCCGTACCGTGATCTGGAGATGTTCTCACCTTATCTAGCCCAGCTGTATAATTTACACCTTTACCAAAAGACAAAGTTTTAAATGGTATCAAACCTTGATCGTGATATGCAGCGAGAATAGCATCAAAATTTTTATAGTTACCAGTGCCAAAAAAACTATCTGCCGCATAAGGACCATACACAAGCTGTCCTCCAGCTCTCATTTTTTCTAAGGTAGGGATTAACACTTTATCATCATCATCACCTATCACTCCATTATCTCCCACGTGAGGGTTAATACCCAGCAGTGCTATTTTTGGCCTATCTACTCCAAAATCTTGCTGCAAGCATTTATAGAGTGTATTCACCTTCTTTTTTATTACATCTGGTGTGATATTACTTGCCACATCTTTTACAGCTATGTGATCAGTAAGAAGACCCACTTTTAAAGTATCTGTTACCATAAGCATCATTGCATCACCTGTAAGCTCTTGAGCAAGATAATCTGTATGACCAGGAAAAGCAAAATCCTCTTTCTGGATATTTGCTTTGTTTATAGGTGCCGTCACCAGCACATCTATATCACCATCTTTAAGTGCCTTTGTAGCTGTTATAAATGACTTGAGCGCATAATCACCCGCAATATCTGTAGCCTCTCCCCAAGATATATCTACTTGCTCCTTCCACAAGTTAAACACATTAATCTTGTTATCTAGCGCTTTCGCGAAAGCGTCTATCCCATAAAACTCTGCTTGAAGCCCCAGTTCTTTCTTTATATATGAAAGTGTCTTTGCCGAAGCAAAAATTACAGGCGTACAAAAATCTAACATCATTGCCTCAGAAAACGTCTTGATCACAATCTCTGCGCCTATACCATTTAAATCTCCTATAGAAATCCCTACACGTACTTTTTGCTGTTTATTCATTTGATGCCTTTCGGGTTTTGTATTTTTGTAACACAAAAGTAACCAAATAAAAACCATTTATGTTTACAGGTATTATTGAAGATCTAGCCTCTATTGAATCAATCACTAAGGATCAAGAAAATATACACTACAAAGTAAAAAGTGCAATCACAAATGAGCTCAAAATAGACCAAAGTGTAGCACATAACGGCGTATGCCTTACAGTAGTAAGTATAGATGGAGACACTTATACGGTTACAGCCATACAAGAAACGCTAGATAAAACAAACCTCAACGATCTCGCTGTAAACGATATTGTAAACCTAGAGCGCGCGATGAAACTAGGCGCAAGACTAGACGGTCACATTGTACAAGGTCACGTAGACCAAGTAGGAACCTGTACAGCTATAAGTGAAGAAGATGGAAGCTGGAGATTCACCTTTGACTACGACACCTCACTAGGAAATGTCACGATAGAAAAAGGATCTATTACTATAAATGGCACTAGCCTCACTGTTGTAGACTCAAAAGAAGGAGCTTTTAGCGTAGCTATAATTCCTTACACTTATGAACACACAGGCTTTAAAAACTTTAAAGTAGGCACTCGTGTAAACCTTGAGTTTGATGTTATAGGTAAGTATGTAAAAAGACTTACTGAGGGCTACTAGCCTTTTTCATTTTAATTTTATACATATAATACGCACCTAGTAGTAGACCTCCTATAAGTAATAACGGGAGGTGATCATCTATGGGCGCAATAAGCCCAGGTAGAGGGGTTCTACCTGGCGGAGGCGGTGCTTCTTTACCAGCAAACGCACTTATCCCCATAAATAAAAGGGGGGCTGTTGTAATGAAATTTCTGAGTTTGGGGCTCATAGTAATTCAATATAAAATATTTTAAACTAGTTAAATTAATACTAATTTAATGAGGGTTAAGTAGGCTGTAATTGTGTATTACATCGACAATAATACGTATTTTATCGATAAAATTGAGCTTTGAGTAAAAAAAAATAGGGTTTCTTGAGAGTTTCAATCTCAAAACAAACGAGGCATTTTCTAGATTTTAACAAAATTTATTTTATAATTACTTGAAAATTAAGTAAATAGAAATGTAATTCTAACAAGTTGGAGCAAACTCTCACCTTAATAAAATTTCAAAAAAATTTTAGATTTTGTGTTGTTCGTCGGAGATAAATATCCTTTAATCCGGATAAAATACCAAAAAGCACATTTTACAGAGATTAGAACATCTCTCATTATGAAGCATAAAAAAACCTCGCAAACAGATGTTTGCGAGGTTTACTAAGTGGTCCCACTTGGGCTCGAACCAAGGACCCTCTGATTATGAGTCAGATGCTCTAACCAACTGAGCTATGGGACCGTTGTTTTCTATGTTTTCTAATCTAATAGAAGTTGAAAACGGGTGCAAATTTATAATAAATCTTCACCCTAACAAAGCTTTTCTTTGCTAATTATTAATTTCTTGACATAACTCTATAAGAACACCACCCGCTGTTTTAGGATGCACAAACGCAACTAGCTTATTATCTGCACCTTTCTTAGGCTTTTCATTAAGAATAATAAACCCTTCTTTTTTTAATCTTTCCATCTCCTCTACAATATTTTCTACCGCAAAGGCTATGTGATGTATCCCTTCTCCCTTTTTTTCTATAAACTTAGCGATTGCACTATCATCATTTGTCGCCTCTAGAAGCTCTATTTTATTAGGGCCTGTTTTAAAGAAAGATGTACGCACCCCTTCAGAGGCAACTTCCTCAATCTTATAATGTGGTACGCCCAGTAGTTTTTCATAAAGCGAGTTGCCCACCTCTAGATTTTTAACAGCTATACCTATGTGTTCTATCTTATCCATATCTTATTTTCTGTACTATAAATGTTTGAATTACGCTTTCGCGAAAGCGTAATAACCATAATACAACGTTAAATACCGCATATCAAGGCTTGACAAAAGTAATACATATCAAAAAAACGTATTTTTGCAGTCTATGGAATCAAACAGACAGAAAAAAGTAGCAGGTGTTCTTCAAAAAGATCTTGCAGAAGTGCTTCAAAACGCACTTAGAGACAGCGGTCAAGGAGGCATTATTGTGTCTGTAACTAAGGTTAAGGTACCTACAGACTTATCTATTGCAAAAGTGTACTTGAGCATCTTCCCTAATGATAAGGCTACTGAGATACTCAAAGAGGTTAATCAAGTAAAACCTATCATACGTCATAACATATCACAGCGCACACGTCACCAACTGCGACGTATGCCAGAACTTCAATTTTATATAGATGATACGCTAGAGTACCTAGATGGTATAGAGCGCTCTCTTAAAGGTGGTGACAACCCACTAGAAGATCCAAGTTTACTAGCTCGTAGAAAGAAAATATAAATGCAGTTTGCTCGCTATATAGCGCAACGTTACCTTGTATCAAAAAGTGGTACAAATGCTGTAAACATAATTACCTACATATCTATAGGGAGTATCATTTTAGGAACGATGGTTCTATTTATTGTGCTCTCTGCTTTTTCTGGGCTTAAGGAGTTTAATCTCTCTATTACGTCTATTATAGACCCAGATATTAAAGTACTACCCGCTACTGGCAAAACAATTACCCTCACCCCTACTCAAGAAAAGGAGCTCGCCTCATTTACAGAGATACAAGCATACTCAAAAGTAATAGAAGAACGTGCATACCTCGAGCACGAGGGTAAAACCTCACTGGGCTTTATAAAAGGAGTAGATGAAAATTACCTCAACGTTACTCAAATAGATAGTACCATCTTTGCCGGAAACTGGCCTACTGTAGGTGAGCCAGCAGTAGCTATGGGCTATCTTGTAAGAAGAAGACTCTCTGTTAATCTCACAGACTATAGCAGCCTACTCTCTGTAATGACACCAAAACCTGGTACGGGACAAATCACAGACCCTACACAAGCTTTTAACTCATCAAAGGCAGTGGTGAGTGGAGTTTTTCAAGCCGGCGAGACACTTGACAATGATCATATTTTTGCAAATATTGACTTTGTAGGTGCACTACTGGGTTACCCAGAAGATAAGATAAGTACACTTGAGATTAAATTATCTCCAGAAGCAGATGAAGACCGCTTACGCGAGAAAATAAGCTCGCTACTCAATAACAACGTGATTTTAAAAAACAGAATAGAGCTTAATGATGCCCTCTACAAGATGCTTAATACTGAAAACCTCGCACTCTATTTTATATGTACGCTCGTACTGATAATAGCTCTTTTTAGCTTTATAGGGAGTCTTATTATGATTATAGTAGATAAGCGCAAGCATATTAAAACACTAAGCGATCTAGGCGCATCTCTAGCATCTATACGTATGATTATATTTACGCAAGGCACACTGATGATTCTTATAGGTGGCGCTGTAGGGATTATACTAGGTGCAATTCTTATTGTAATACAGCAGCAGTTTGGCTTTATACCAATTACAGAGAGTTTACCCTACCCAGTAAAATTTGAGCTAGTAAATATCGTAATCGTATATGCAACAATAGTGATACTAGGCTTTTTAAGCGCTAGACTTGCAGCCTCAAGAATAAATAAGAAATTTATAAGCTCAGACTAGACAAACTCGTAACCTGCAAACTTCTCTTCAATAAGGTTTAGTGCAGCAAAGACATCTTCACTTTTATCTGAAGTTACTAGCTTCATACGATATTCCTTAAAATGCGGAATCCCTCTAAAGTAGTTTGTATAATGCCTTCTTGTTTCAAACACGCCAAGTATCTCTCCTTTCCAAGCTATAGACATCTCTAGGTGACGTCGTGCAGCTTCTACGCGCTCTACTAAGGTAGGTGGCTTTTTATGCTCTCCTGTTTTCATAAAGTGCTTTACTTCATTAAAAAACCAAGGGTAACCTATACTTGCACGACCTATCATCGCTCCATCAAGACCATACTCATCACGCATCTCCACAGCACGCTCTGGAGAGTTTACATCTCCATTGCCAAACACTGGGATGTGCATTCTTTGATTATTCTTTACTGCAGCAATAGGCTTCCAGTCTGCATCACCTTTATACATTTGTGCACGTGTACGACCGTGTATAGATATTGCAGCACAACCTACATCTTGTAAACGCTCTGCAACCTCAACAATCTTAATACTGTCGTGATCCCAACCTAAGCGGGTTTTTACAGTAACAGGCAGCTTAGTATGCTCTACCATAGACTTGGTTAACTTAACCATAAGGTCTATATCTTTTAAGATACCCGCACCAGCTCCTTTTGATACTACTTTCTTGACTGGACACCCAAAGTTAATATCAATAATATCTGGCCCACTTGCCTCTACAATCTCCACACTGCGCAACATAGACTCCTCTACTGCTCCAAAAATCTGAATACCTACAGGACGTTCTTTTTCATAAATATCCAGTTTCATCACACTCTTTGCAGCGTCACGTATCAACCCCTCACTAGATATAAACTCTGTATATACAACATCTGCCCCCTGTTCTTTACATAACGCTCTAAATGGTGGATCACTTACATCCTCCATAGGTGCTAGTAATAGCGGAAAATCTCCTACATCTATATCTCCTATTTTTGCCATACTTAATTTCCTTGCCTTATTCTCTTGATACGTATCACGCACAAAAGAACTCAAATAATTTAACCTGGTACAAAGGTAACTTCTTTTTAGTGTTTATACCTACTCGTTATAAAATGCTTGTCGCGCAAGTCTGTCATAGGTTTTTCATAAAGACCATACCACAACCCTGCTATTAGAAATAAGAGTATAAAGTATATCGCTGCATAACCCACCCTCTCATTAAAACTTAACAGTTCTATAGGCCAAACCCATCGCATACCTTGCAACAATAACCCATAATGTAAGAGGTAAACCGCATATGAGGTTATACTTACATAACGTATGGGCACAGCTACAAATCGAGGCGCTTGTTGCCAAGAAGAAAGTACTGGCAAGGTAAGAGCGATGGCAATCGAAGTAAGAGGCAAATAAATCGCGTCCCAAATAAATGATGCAGCCACGGGATCTAAACTGTATTTTCCTAAAACAAACTGAAACCCAAAAAACAATATTACCCCTAAAGCAAATAATAACTGTTTGTGTTTAAGCCAGTGTTTTGGATATTTATGAGATAGATATGCTGCCAGCACACCATAATAAATCGCATCTATTCGGTAGATGACTACTGCCTTTAGATTTATGTTCCACTGTTGTGCATTAAGTGTTGGTGTGGTAAAATGGTAGAGTAATTTAGTTATAAGAAACACGATTATTACTGCTACTGTGCTGCGCAGGAATAAGGTTTCTTTTTTTGCTTTCGCGAAAGCGTAAACCACAACATATAACAACAGTGGCCCTATAATATATGCCACCTCCTCTACTGGCAAGCTCCACGACTCTGTAAAAAACACCTCCATCCCCGAAGAAAAATTCTGAAGGAAAAGAAAGTAGTATGGTATATTTTCTGGAAGCTGTCTACCTATCGCAATAACTAGCAAAATATTGAGAACTAAAGCGAGGTAATAACTAGGTAACGTACGGAACCACCTGCGTATTAAAAAATACTTAACATCGCGCATCCCAAAATCTTCTTTTACAAATAGCCTAAGCAATATAGACCCTATTAAATAGCCGCTCAGGACAAAAAAGATCTCTACACCCATCACTCCCCCTAGTTGTAGTAGCGGGATGACACCTCCATATTGCTCGGGGAAAATATATAAAATGTGCGATCCTAAAACAGCAAGAATAGCGATTGCTCGCATTAAGTCAAGCCCAAAAACACGCTGCTTAGATGAAGGGCTGCTAGTCAAAAGATGATTATTCTTTAAGTCGTTCTAACTCTTCAATCTCAAGAGCTCTATTATTATCTTGTAATTTAAAATTACCAAACTTATAGGTAAAGCCTACTTGCAAGTTTTGTGTCTCTGGAACAGCGAAATAAGCATTGTCTTGGTTAAGATATTGAGAGGTAAGCAAAGCATTTGCCTCCCCTAGTATGTCATTTACAGTTACTTTAAGTATAGCTCTGTTTTTCCAAAACTTCTTTTGTACACCCGCATTTAATGTAATCACACGGTCTTGAATATAGCTGCCAAATAAGAATTTAGAAATATACTCTGCGCTCACCTCTGCTGTCCAACTTCTATCTTTACTAAGTGTGAGGTAATTACCAATGTATGCATACACTCCATCTACCTTGTTATCTTGAGCAACATTGCCACTCTCTTGCGCGAGGAAGGTAACCTCCTCGTGAAAGGCACTTAGGTATGTGTATAAATAATACCAGTCTGAAATACTTCTACCGTGTGTGAAGTCAAGACCCCAAGATTTACTATCTAATGCATTTTGATTTGAGGTACGCAACACTTGTGCTTCATTATTTTGAAAAGGAAGCCTTAATATCTCATTTCCATTATCACGATAATAGAGATCAAAAGAGTAAGCACTTTTTAAGGTATAATTAAAGTTAAATCGATGACTAAAAGCTGGAGTTAACTGTGCATTACCTTGATCAAAATTGTTTTCATTCAAGAAGTAGGCAAATGGGTTTAAATCTTGATATCTAGGTCTATTTACTCTTCTTGAGTAGTCTATACTAAAACTATGATTCTCAACAGGAGCATACTGCACATATGCAGTTGGAAAAAATTCTAGATAGTCCAAATCGTTAATCCCGTTGAGCGCCAGCGAAGTTCCCTTTGAGTTAGTTTGCTCTGCGCGCAACCCAGCTTTTACACTCCATTTATCCCAGTCTTTTGCAACAGAAACATAACCCGCAACAATATCTTCATCATAAAGAAAATCATCATCTTGTGCTTCTTGTAAGCCAGACACACCACTATCTACAATAGTTGGAAATTTAATCACAGATCTAGAATCTATAATAGAAGTTCTCGCACCCAGCTCTAAAGCAACAGTCCCTAAGGTTGTTGCATAGTCTATTTGCCCTGTATAAATCTCAATGTCTTGAAAAGAGTCACTCGTAAAACGCACATTTCTAAACAGGTCTCCAGTAGCATCTATGTATCGAGAACTTAAAGATTGATCACGCTTTCGCGAAAAATTAGTATGATGCACATTCATACTCAACGATCCATTTTTAAGTGTCTTGGTATACTTTGCATCTAGCGCAATATTAGTGCGCTCTCCATTTAATCCGCTAGAGGTTCTAATCGTGTACGGGTCTTCTATAGATGAAGTAACATCAGTTATAGATCTTGAGTAATCATAAATACCTGGTGAATATAAACCCACAGCCGAGAAACTTAACTGCGAACTCTCATTAAGCTTATAATCTATAATAAGATTTGCGTTATGAGCTTTTGACCAGTTTTTACGTTCAAAATCTTGAAGCCAGTTTATACGTTCATCTGTAGTTCTATAGTTTATAAAATTGTCACTCATAAAAGAGGACTTCTGCGGGTTGAAGCTATAATTAAAAAACAGATTCAATTTTTCATTTTTATAGTACTGTGACGTCCCAAAAGAATGTTTTGGAAAAATACCGTAAGTTCCTCTAGCAAAAACAGTTCCTTTATAGCCTAAAGACACCACCTTTGAAGTAATAATATTAAGTACGGGACCTCCCTCTGCCTCATACCTAGCTGGTGGATTTGCAATCACCTCTACAGATTGTATAGCATCACCAGAGAGGCTACTTAATAGATCTTGAATTTCTTCTGCGCTTAATTGTACCCTCTTATCATTGAGATACACAGTAACTCCTTCATTTCTAATTGTAATCTCTTCTTGATTTACAACTACTCCCGGAGTTCTTTTTAAAATATCCATCGTATTACCCGATGATAGTATGGTATTTTCTACATTAAAAACAAGTCTATCTGCTTTGCGTACTACAGTAGGCTTATTTGAAGTAAGCACAACTTCATCTAGACTTTCTTGACTTGCAGTAAGCACTATAGGACTTAAAACTGTATCTTTTTCTAGTAGTATACTTTCAATTTTTTGGTCGTCAAAACCTACAAAACTAACTGTAAGGTGATATGTGCCCATTTTAAGATTTTCTAGACTAAAGGAACCGTCCTCTTCTGTAATAGTACCTTTTACCAACTTTTGCTCCTCGTCAAGTAATACGACGTTTGCAAAGGCAATTGGGCTGTTTTGAGATGTGTTTACAACTCCTTGTATGCGTATGTTTTGGGCGATGATTGATGAGATGCTAAAAAACATCAGGATTGTGATTATATGTCTAATAACGCTAGTTTTTAAGGCTTTAAATGTAATAACACTACTAACAACTTTTCACAAAATTTTAAGATTTTTCGACCAAATACACAAAATCTATTTTACTGAGAAATAAATAGCTCTTAATAGCCGTATATTTGCACCCTATTTGCTATGACTATGAAGAATATTAGAAATTTTTGCATTATTGCGCACATTGACCACGGTAAGAGTACACTAGCAGACCGTCTCCTTGATGAGACCGCTACAGTTACAAAACGTGAAGCTCAGGCGCAATTACTAGATAGTATGGATTTGGAACGTGAGCGCGGTATTACCATTAAGTCCCACGCTATCCAGATGGAGTATAAATACAAAGGCGAAGATTACATTCTAAATCTCATAGACACACCTGGTCACGTAGATTTCTCATATGAAGTATCGCGTAGTATAGCCGCTTGTGAAGGAGCTCTTCTAGTAGTAGATGCAGCACAGAGTATACAAGCACAAACTATCTCAAACCTTTATCTAGCATTAGAGAATGATCTAGAGATCATACCTGTACTTAACAAAGTAGACTTACCTAGTGCAAATCCAGAAGAGGTAACAGATGATATTGTAGACCTACTAGGTTGTGATGCAGAAGAAGTAATTCCAGCATCTGCAAAGACAGGTATAGGTATTGAAGAAATTCTTGCTGCCGTTATAGAGCGTGTTCCTGCTCCAAAGGGTAATCCAGATGAGCCACTACAAGCGCTTATTTTTGATAGTGTTTACAACCCTTTTAGAGGAGTAGAAACGTACTTTAGAGTAATAAATGGCTCTATTAGAAAAAACCAACAAATAAAATTTGTCGCTACTGGAAACACTTATGGTGCAGATGAGGTAGGAACATTAAAACTTACACAAGCACCTAAGCAAGAAATAAAAGCGGGTGACGTAGGATACCTTATTACTGGTATAAAAGATGCGCGTGAGGTAAAAGTAGGTGATACTATTACAGATGCAAAGAACCCTACACAAAATGCCATTGCAGGTTTTGAGGACGTAAAGCCTATGGTATTTGCAGGAATTTATCCTGTAGACACGGAGGACTATGAGGAGCTACGCAACTCGATGGAAAAACTACAGCTTAATGATGCGTCTCTAGTATTTGAGCCAGAAAGTTCGGCGGCATTAGGTTTTGGGTTTAGATGTGGATTCTTAGGAATGTTACACCTAGAGATTATACAAGAAAGATTAGAACGTGAGTTTGATATGACTGTTATTACAACAGTTCCTAACGTATCCTACCACGCCTTTACTCATAAACACCCAGATGATATTATTTTAGTAAATAATCCATCTGATCTTCCAGATCCATCTAGTATGAATCGTGTAGAAGAGCCTTTTATTAAAGCAACTATTATTACAAAGTCTGACTTTGTAGGACCTGTAATGTCTCTATGTATAGAAAAGAGAGGTCAAATAGCTAGCCAGACATATTTAACAACAGAGCGTGTTGAGCTTACTTTTGATATGCCACTTGCAGAGATTGTTTTTGATTTTTATGATCGTCTTAAAACAGTTTCAAAGGGGTATGCGAGTTTTGACTACTCTCCTATAGGTATGAGAGCTTCAAAACTGGTTAAGGTAGATGTACTTCTTAACGGGCAACCGGTAGATGCACTATCTGCGCTCTTACACCAAGACAATGCTTATGATATAGGTAAGCGTATGTGTGAGAAATTAAGAGAACTTATCCCACGCCAGCAGTTCGATATTCCTATACAGGCTGCCATAGGTGCAAAAATCATCTCACGTGAGACGGTAAAAGCACTGCGTAAAGATGTAACGGCTAAGTGTTACGGTGGTGATATTTCGCGAAAGCGTAAACTTCTAGAAAAACAGAAAAAGGGTAAGAAACGTATGCGTGCCGTGGGTAATGTAGAGATACCACAAGAAGCGTTTATGGCGGTTCTTAAACTTAATGATTAAGCATATATAAATTATAAAAAAAGCTGCAAATATGATATTTGCAGCTTTTTTACTTTTACAACAACTCGTTTGTAAAAATGGCTGTGGCATCTATGGGTTTTGTCTCAAGACCTTTGTCATATAACCACCCTAAAAAAGTAGTTATAACTCCCTGATCCATTCTGCCCCAAGAATCTCCTGTGCCAAATGCTTTTAAAGACATCTGTAATGCCTTTTTGAGATTTATCCCTTTATCCTTTTCTGGCACAAGTGATGCGAGTATAGCAACAGCATCTTCAGGTTGCTCTTTACAATATAGATAGCCTCGAGCAGTTGCTTTAAGGAAAGCCTGGTAAGCTTCCTTATGTGCTAGTATTTTATTTTCATCTGCAACTATTACTGGTGAGTATGAGTAAGGCACCTTATAATCTGCCATTTTAAAATAGGTGAAGTCATCACTCCTCTCTTGCACCTGCACGCCTTCCCAATTTAAAAACACCCAGGTAGCATCATAAGTTCCTGCAATGAGCGCATCCCAAATACCAAGCTTATCTGGATACTCGAGTTCTAGCACTCCCTTACCACCATCATTACGTATCATTTGCTTTACGATCTCATCTTCATATCGTGCTTTGTAAGATGCATAAGTTTTATGATCTAAAGAACTAGGAGATGCAATACCACTATCACGTTTAACCACAATTGCACTAACATCTTCTTGCAAGATAGCAGCAACCGCCTTAAGCGGGAAAGGGCTTGCCTTTGTGCGGTAACTAAGCAAGCTCTCCGTAGGGCAGAGTGCCATATCTACTAGACCGAGCTCTACCTTCTTTGCTGGGGTGAGTTCATAATTATCTGCGGCGGGATTTTCTATAGCTACTTCTAGTCCTTCTTCTTTGTAAAAGCCCTGTGCTTGTGCCACAAAAAACCCTATATGATTTATATTAGGGGTCCAGTCTAGTGCTATTTTAATGTGATTTGATTTCATTTTTTGATTAGTTTGATGAGTTGTTTTATAGTTTGTTGATTTGTATGTGTTTCTTTCTTTATGCGTTTTTGACCTGAAGAGTTTTCTATTACGCTTTCGCGAAAGCTGCCGTGCACTTCTTTAAAACCAGCATCTAAAAATTTTTCAACATTTGTAATTGAAACTCCGCCTCCTGGCAGAATAACAATACGCTCCTTAGCTTGCTCGCGTAGTGATTTCAAAACATCAACCCCCTCAATAACATCTGGTTTTTGACCAGAAGTAAGAACGCGATCTACGCCTAGCTCTATAAGCTCCTCTAGACCTTTTACAGGATCTAGCACTTGATCAAACGCACGATGAAAAGTAAAAGACATTCCCTCACTAGCCTTTACAAGCTGTGATGTTCTTTTAAAGTCTATTGTATGATCACTGAGCAGCACGCCAGACACTATACCTTGCACACCCATAGACTTTGCAAAAGCAATATCACGCAACATCGTTTTAAACTCGCTATTTGAGTATATAAAATCACCGGCACGTGGTCGTATAAGCACAAAAGATGTTATTGATAGGTCTTGCATCGCCTTCTCAATAAGTGAGTGACTAGGTGTTACACCTCCTACGTCAAGCTGCTCGCATAACTCAATACGATGTGCACCTCCATCTTGCGCCGCTAGAGCACTCTCAAATGAATTTGCACAGACCTCAATTTTCATATACTAAAGGTACTAAACCTAAAATCACTGTCAAATTTTGCGAGAGCTATCTCGTATAGCTTTAGGGCTTTTATTATCTTAGACACAAACCAATACTTGCAAATGCGTCACCTACTTACCTTATTAATTGCAGCAATATTTATTACCTCGTGTAAACACGTTACTGAGACCACTCCTGCACAAAAGGACCAAGCGCTTATAAATTATGTAAATCCATTTATAGGCACAGGTGGTCACGGGCATACATACCCTGGTGCGACAATGCCCTTTGGAATGATGCAATTAAGTCCAGATACAAGACTAGATGGCTGGGATGGGTGCTCCGGTTATCACTATGATGATGAGTACATCTATGGTTTTAGCCATACACACTTAAGTGGGACCGGCGTTTCAGACTATGGTGATATTTTACTTATGCCGTCTAACACCATACTTTTTAATAACGGCGCAAATGGTAAAAAAGGATATCGTGATCACTTCTCTCACGATAATGAAATTGCCCAACCGGGATATTATAAAGTACACCTAGATAGTACAAATATAGATGTAGAGCTTACGGTTTCTCAACGTAGTGGTGTTCATAAATACGCTTTCGCGAAAGCGGACTCCCTAAACAACTACCTCATCATAGATCTTGATCACAGAGACGAAGTGCTAAGCGCCTCTTGGGAAGTCATTAAAGAAAATGACGACCAGAAACTATATACGGAAATGCAAGGCCATCGTCACAGTAAAGCGTGGGCCTCAAAACAATTACTTTATTACTATCTCAAAACCTCACACCCTTTTAAATACATTAAAGACCCAGAGTCTAAAAGTAACAAAGTGGCTCTTAAGTTTGAGAATCCTAGCAATGAGCCTGTGATCATAAAAATAGGAATCTCTGCAGTAGATGAGAAGGGTGCAAAACAAAACTTAGAAACAGAGATAGGCGACAAAACCTTTGAGCAAGTAAAAGCAACTGCTCAAAGTACCTGGGAAAAACAACTAGAAAAAATCATAGTTGAGTCAGACAACACAACATATAAAACTAACTTTTACACCTCGCTCTATCACACGATGCTTGCGCCTAATATTTATCAAGATATAGATGGTCGCTACCGAGGTATGGATCTAGAGATTCATCAATCTACAGATTTTGATTACTATAGTGTTTTCTCACTTTGGGATACATATCGCGCGGTACACCCGCTGTACACCATTATAGAAGAGCAGCGCACAAATGATTTCATAAACACCTTTATTGCAAAATATGACGAGGGTGGTATAATGCCTATATGGGATCTTTCTGGTAATTACACAGGCTGTATGATAGGCTATCACGCCGTGCCAGTTATAGCAGATGCATATATGAAAGGCATAAGAGACTACGATACAGACCGTGCCTTTGAGGCGATGCTACATAGCGCATCACAAGATAAACTAGGTCTAGACTCCTATAAAAAATATGGATTTATACCCACAGAAATGGAAGCAGAGTCTGTTTCAAAAACATTAGAATATGCCTATGATGACTGGACTATAGCTATAATGGCTCAAGAAAGAGGTGACGTAGAAAGCTATAAAACGTATATCCAAAGAGCACAAAACTATAAGAATGTATATGACCCAAAATCAGGTTTTATGCGAGGCAGAATGCGCAATAGCTGGTTCTCGCCATTTGACCCCTACGAGGTAAACTTTAATTACACAGAAGCAAACTCCTGGCAATACAGCTTTTATGTACCTCAAGATGTAAGTGGTTTTATAGATCTTGTGGGTGGCAAAAAAGCGATGGATAAAAAGCTAGATGCACTTTTTACAGCCCAGCAAGAAACTTCTGGAAGGCACCAGCAAGACATCACAGGTTTAATAGGACAGTATGCACACGGCAATGAGCCAAGTCATCATATGGCTTATCTCTATAACTATATTCATAAACCGTGGAAAACTCAAAAGCGTGTGCACGAGATTCTTACTACTATGTATAAAGACACTCCAGACGGCATCTCTGGTAATGAAGATTGTGGCCAGATGAGTGCTTGGTATGTACTTAGCTCGCTTGGGTTTTACCCCGTGACACCAGGAAGCAACACCTATGCCATAGGTACACCTCTTTTTGACAAAGCCACGATTTACTTAGAAAATGGCAATAATTTTACCATAGAAGCCAGCAATGTATCTGACACTAATATCCATATAAAAAATGCTTCTATTAATGGTAAGGCACACCCCTACTCTTACATAAACCATAAAGATATTATGGCTGGTGGCCTCTTGCAATTTGATATGTCCAGCACTCCTGGTAGATGGGGTAAGCATCCAGCGCACAGCCCAAAAACTGCCATAACAGAACATCTCATTGTAGCTGCACCGTTTATCGCAAGTGGCGATATTACTTTTACAGAAAACACCACTGTCGCATTACAGTCTACAGATAAAGATGCAGAGATATACTTTGCCCTTAAAGAAGACGGCGAGACCTTTAAACGATATAGAAAACCTATTACCATAACATCAGATACAGAGTTACGCACCTACGCACTTTCAAGACACGGTAAAAGTGCTACAATCACTACCCCTTTTCATAAAATAAATGATGCTTATAAAGTAACTCTCGAGACTACTTATGCAAATGAATACAGTGCAGGCGGAGAGAATGCCTTAATAGATGGCATAAGAGGTTCAAAAGAATACAGATCTGGCACCTGGCAAGGATATAATAATCAAGATGTAGTTGCTACACTCGATCTAGGAGAAGTAAAAAATATAAACGCTATTACCACTTCATTTTTACAAGACCAACGCAGCTGGATTTTTTACCCTACAGAGGTTAGCTTTTTCACATCTATAGATGGCACCACTTTTACACCCTACTATAGCCAAGACATAGATGCAACTATAGAAAGTGAAGATACTTTAATTAAAACAGTAGCAGCATCTCAAGATGAGAAAGCAGCTAGATATGTAAAAGTTATAGCAAAGACGGTAGGAGACTTACCTAGCTGGCACTTAGGTCACACATATGATGGCAAAAGCTGGATATTTATAGATGAACTTATAGTTAAGTAGTAATGACAACACCCTTAGTAACCATACACTGGCTCAAAGAGCATAGAGAAAACAAAAACCTTATACTACTAGACGCAAGTCAAGAGTATGATGAGGGCAATACTATAAAAGGAGCAGTTCACTTTGATATCAAAAATACCTTTAGCAATACTAAAAGTCCATATCCCAACACATTCCCTAGTGAAAAGCAGTTTGAAGAGGAATGTAGAAAACTTGGTATCACCAGAGATTCACAAATCGTTGTTTTTGACAGCAAAGGAATATTCACCAGCCCTAGAGTGTGGTGGATGTTTACCGTAATGGGTCATAAGACTGTAGCCGTACTTGATGGCGGTCTACCAGCCTGGAATGAAGCAGGATTTGAATCCTTAGAAGTTCACCAACCTAAAGACACAACTACTTCCTTTAAAGCCCATAAAAATGAAGCAGCCATATACCATTTTGAGCAAATAGTAGACAATTGTAATTCACAAGAGTACCAGCTTATAGATGCAAGATCACAAGGGCGTTTTAATGGTACAGCTCCAGAGCCACGAGCTCACTTACAAAGCGGTCATATAAAAAACGCGCTTAACCTCCCCTACACTCAAGTGTTATCTAATGGTTATTACAAGCCAAAGGAAGAACTAGAAAAACTATTTAAGAATCTATATATAGATAAACGTTCTATCATTTTTAGTTGTGGCTCTGGCATAACGGCCTGCATTATTCTACTCGCCTTTACCCTAGTTTCAGATCAAGAGTCTTACGTTTATGATGGTTCTTGGACAGAGTGGGCAGAGCGCAATAAACTCTATACACAAGTATAATAACACTACTTTTTAAGATGTAAGATGCACCTATTATGAATAGAAGAAAATTTATAAACCGTTCGGCAGTAGCTGGGGCGGGTATTGCTACTGGAGCAAGTATACTTGGTTGTGATGATAATGTCAAAAACAGCAAGAATGATAATTCCGCTTTCGCGAAAGCGCAACAAAAACCAGCACCCATCGCTATCTGTACTTGGGGATTTTCTGGCGCTACAGAAAAAGCTGGGGAATTACTCACAAATGGTGCCTCTGCTCTAGATGCCATCATTGCCGGTGTTGCCGTTGAAGAAGAAAATATACAAAACACCACAGTAGGTATAGGTGCAACTCCAGACAGAGAGGGCAATGTAACCCTAGATGCCTGTGTTATGAATCCTCAAGGTGACTGTGGCGCCGTGCTCGCCGTAGAAAATATTGTAAACGTAGCTGCCCTCGCTCGCAAAGTGATGGAAGACACGCCACACGTGATACTTGCAGGTAAGGGTGCAGAGGAGTTTGCATACCAGCAGGGATTTAAAAAGGAAAACTTACTCACAGAAGAGCGTAAGAATGCCTGGCAAGAATGGCTCAAAACTAGTGACTATAAACCAGAAATTAATATAGAAAACCACGATACTATAGGAATGCTCGCTATAGACAAAAATGGTGATATAGCAGGTGTATGTACAACCTCAGGTTTAGGCTATAAGATGAAAGGTCGCGTGGGAGATTCTCCTATTATAGGCTCTGGATTATTTATAGATAACGAGGTGGGCGGTGCCGTGGCTACAGGTATGGGTGAAGAAGTTTTAAAAACAGTAGGAAGCTTCTTGATAGTAGAGTTGATGCGCGGTGGAATGAGCCCCCAAAAAGCTTGCGAAGAAGCCATTACAAGAATTACAAAGAAGGGACCTAGATATAAAGATTTTCAAATAGCCTACATCGCCATAAATAAATCTGGTGAGGTAGGAAGTCACTGCATACATAAAGGTTTTACAATGATGAAATATCAAAATGGGGAGAATAAAAATATAACTTCTAGCTTTTTCAGTAACGAAAAAAGCTGAATCTAGAGCCGAGATAATCGTAATAAATAGACGTGAAGCATATTTTTAACGACCAACTACTCAAATTATAGTTTGACGATTTTTAACAATATTGTTACTATAAAAATCTACTATCTTTAGTGTCTGAAATTCAACTATATAATTAACATTCTTGTTAATCCTTTTAAAAAGGAACAATAAACAAATCAAAGAATTGTTATATATTTGTATGTGCCGTATGGCGAAAAATATTTAAGACTGTTGTAATTGACTTTTAATAATCAATTATGATTTGGGGTGAAAGCCAAGCATTTTTGCTTGGCTTTCTTTATTCCCAAATGTTAGGTTTTTTTCAACTCCGTTTTAATGACGCTAGTTCATTTTATTTTAAAAATGATTTTTTACTTAGCCTCGTATAATTTATTAACAGTGCCCGCTATTCCGGATGCATCTTCTTACATTTGAGTTTATCGCACTACGCTTTCGCGAAAGCGTAATAAAACCCATCTCAAGTGACTAATACTGCCGAAAATACTCAGAAACGACTTTTTTTACTAGATGCCTACGCATTGATTTTTAGAGGATATTATGCTCTTATTAAAAACCCGCGTATCACAAGTTCTGGTATGGATGTGAGTGCTATAATGGGATTTACAAATAGCCTTTTTGATGTTATAAAACGAGAGCGACCAGACCACCTAGCTGTTGCTTTTGACAAAGGCGGAAGCTCTGCTCGTGTAGAAGCTTATGCAGATTATAAAGCAAATCGTGACGAAACTCCAGAAGCGATACGCATAGCGGTACCTCATATACAAGAAATACTTAAGGCTATGCACATTCCCATTATTGAGCGTGAAGGTGTAGAGGCAGATGACCTAATAGGCACCCTTGCAAAACAGGCCGAAAAGGAAGACTTCAAAGTCTTTATGGTTACACCAGATAAGGATTATGCACAACTAGTCTCAGAAAACATATTTATGTACAAGCCCGCTCGTATGGGTAATGGTATAGAGATATGGGGAATCCCTGAGGTGCAAAAGCGTTTTGAAGTAGAGCGCCCAGAGCAAGTTATAGATTATCTAGGGATGATGGGTGATGCGTCAGACAACATACCGGGACTTCCAGGTGTAGGTGATAAAACGGCAAAGAAATTTATCGCAGCATACGGCTCTATGGAAGGGCTTCTTGAAAACACAGATAAGCTCAAGGGCAAGATGAAAGAAAAGGTCATTGCAAATGCAGAGCTGGGACTTCTTTCTAAACAACTCGCAACTATAATGCTAGATTGTGACGTACAGTTTGATGCAAAAGATTATGAACTCTCAGAACCAGATGCAGAGGCGGTTACAAAGAAGTTTGACGAGCTGGAGTTTAGACGTATGAAAGACCAGTTTGTAAAAATCTTTTCTGGTGAGGCAGAGCAAGGCACGCAGGTATCTTCTACCCCATCTGCAAAGAAGCAAGCAGCTACTGCGGCAGGTGCTGGACAGTTTTCACTTTTTGGTGGAGATGGTGGCGCTACCGCAGCAACCGTAGCGGATGCCTCTACACGTAAGACTATAAAAGATACACAGCACTTTTACCAGACAATAGATAGCCCGCTTGCGCGAAAACTATTTATACAAAATCTACTCAAACAAACTTCTGTATGTTTTGACACAGAAACTACAGGGCTCGACCCGCTTGTGGCAGAGCTTGTAGGAGTCGCTTTTTCTTGGGAAGCTGGTAAGGGATATTACATACCGTTTCCAGAAAGTAAAGATGAAGCACAAGCACTTATAGAAGAATTAAGGCCATTTTTTGAGCATACGGGGATTGAAAAAATAGGTCAAAATCTTAAATACGACATTAAGGTCCTTGCAAAGTATGATGTAAAAGTTAAGGGTAAACTTTTTGACACAATGCTTGCACACTATCTCATTAACCCAGATATGCGTCATAATATGGACGTACTGGCAGAGACCTACCTTAACTACACACCTGTATCTATCACAGAGCTTATAGGCAAAAAAGGGAAGAACCAAAAGTCTATGCGCGACGTGCCACTAGACCAGCAAACAGAGTATGCGGTAGAAGATGCAGATATTACCCTCCAACTCAAACAGCACTTTGAGAAGGAGCTTGATGAAGCTGGCACGCGTAAATTATTTAATGACATTGAGATTCCATTACTTAGAGTACTTGCGGCAATGGAGGTAGAAGGAATTAACCTGGACGTAAACTTCTTAGAAAGTTTATCTGGTGATCTTAATGCAGATATAGAACGTCTTACTTCTGAGATTTATGAAGAAGCTGGAGAAGAGTTTAAAATATCTTCACCTAAGCAACTAGGCGAAATTCTTTTTGACAAAATGAAGCTTGTAGACAAGCCTAAAAAGACAAAAACAGGACAATACTCAACTGCAGAAGATGTACTATCATACCTTGCAAAAGATCACGATATCATCCAGAAAGTACTAGACTACCGCGGGCTATCTAAGCTAAAGTCTACATATGTAGATGCATTGCCAGAGCAAGTCGCTCAAGATGGCCGTGTACATACAGACTATATGCAAACCGTAGCAGCGACGGGAAGGTTAAGCTCTAACAATCCTAACCTACAAAACATCCCTATACGTACAGAACGTGGCCGCCAGGTACGTAAAGCATTTGTACCTAGAGATGAAAACCACACACTGCTTGCAGCAGATTATTCTCAAATTGAGCTACGTATTATAGCAGCTCTAAGCGAGGAAGAAAATATGATACAAGCCTTTACAGATGGTGAAGACATTCACGCTAGTACAGCGGCAAAAGTTTTTAATGTACCACTAGAAGAGGTAACAAGAGAGCAACGTAGTAATGCAAAGACAGTAAACTTTGGTATTATATACGGTGTCTCTGCCTTTGGACTTTCTAACCAGACAGACCTATCACGAGGAGAAGCAAAAGAGCTTATAGACAACTATTATAAATCGTACCCAAAACTGCGCAACTATATGAGTGAGCTTGTAGACTTTGCTAGAGAAAATGGGTATGTAAAAACAGTACTAGACAGACGTCGCTATCTTAATGGTATTAACTCAAGCAACGGCGTTGTGCGTGGCGCTGCAGAGCGTAATGCTGTAAACGCACCTATACAAGGAAGCGCAGCAGATATTATTAAGATTGCAATGATTAATATTTTTGAAAAGCTAGAAAATAGTGATTACAAAACAAAGATGCTTCTTCAGGTACACGATGAACTGGTTTTTGATGTGCCAAACACTGAGCTTGATGATATTAAAAACCTCATCAAAACCGAAATGGAAAGTGCTTTTAAAATGGCAGTACCTCTAGATGTAGAAGTAGGTTTAGGTCAAAACTGGCTAGAAGCACACTAAAAAAAATACAACCATCTCATTACAAAAAAAGCCAAATAAGAATAACTTCTCATTTGGCTTTTATAGTTTTATTTATGTAATCCCTACACTACTCCCTCACATATGTTGAGACTGCTGCAAGATTATTAAAATCTCCGTGAGGATAATTATTGAGATGATCCCTTTGTAAAAACTCTTGAAATCTCAAGGTATCAAGATCTTGTGATAACTCCCCTACTAGACCTGTATCTATAACAACTGTATTACCATTAATTGTATAACTAGGCGGTTGCAAATAGTTCTCAACAGTAAGACATACAAACTCCATAAGTTCATCACCATTTTGAGCTACACAAGTTGTAATTTGATAAGGCGGGATTATAGTATTATTTGCTTTAAAAGTGATTTCTTGAGGATTGAGCACTTGCTCATTTTCTTCAAGTAAATCTGTAGAGGCAACGCCATCATTATTTAAGTCTATGGCGGTCTCTACGGTATAAGAGATTTGCCTATAAGTTACCTCAGATATAGGTGACTGATTTTTAGACTCATCTTCACCACAACTTAAAAAAGCAAGTAGCAATAACGAGAGATATAGGCAATGTTTCATTAGGTAGATTTAACTAGGCAAAGATATAACGTATTAATTGTAGTTAAGTGCAGAAGGTGCTTAAATTATTTTCAATACATTTTAACAATCTCAAATAAAACAGGTTACGCTTTCGCGAAAGCGTAAAAAACCCCAAAACCAACATACAAGTTTTGGGGTGCATTTGAGGCATAATTTTTATTACAATACAAATCTATACGTCCATTTCACTAAAAATGTATTTCTGATTTGCTGTCCAAGTATCTGACTATCTGCCGCATCAAAGAGGCTATCTTCTGTAGAGGCTCCACCTTCGATACCTTGTGACCAGACTAAAAATAGCTCAGAGCCTGGCTTATACTCCCATCTCGCCACGAGGTTTGATCTAAATTGAACGAAGTTAAAATCTGGATCTCCAAAGGCATAATCTACACTCCCGTCCTCATCTTCATCTACAGCATAACCACCATCTACAGTACTTATTTGGTTTTGATTAAATAAGGTTACTCGCTTGTTAAGATCTTCGTTTTCGCTATCTGCTACGTAGTTAAAATTAGTATAGGTCCCTTTTGCTATAAACGGCTGCGCATAATATTGTATAGTAAAATTAGGGTTGATGTTATAATTAACACGTAGTGTTGCGCTCAAAGTTTCTTGATTAATCGCTCCTGTTATATACCTCGTATTATATTGAGCTGGCTCGTAGGCTTGTTGAGATACATACTGCGTTCTGTTTGGGTTTTTCTCATAGACTGTAGAGAGTGATAAACTTAGTGCATCTAGCGGCTGGTAGTTAAGTCTAAGCTCGTACTGGTTAAATGAGAAGTTATTTTGCTTTGCTTGCGAGTTTACATAAATCGCAACTGCGCTCAACTTCTTGCGTTGGTCTGTACCTACAGCTGCAAAGTAAAAGTTCTCTTCACTAAATCTCCACCGTGGCCCTCCTCTCAAAAAGGAGTTTATAAATATGCGAGGTTTGTGCGCACCACCTACTTCTGTAAACCAGTTATTTTTCCAGTTTATCTCTGCCCTACCTTCATACTGAATGCGATTAAAGTTACCTTGAAAATCATACTGTGTAGTTTGCTCTACACCTACATTTGCTTGTCTATACCAAGAGGTAGAGTTGTTCCAGAAGCGTCTTACACTTGCAAATTGTACAATACGGTCTGCGCGACGCAAGAAGCCTATATCGTTAAGCTCTAGACCAGGAGACCTCCAGTTACCACCTAGCTCATAGCGCCACTTACCACTACCTCTACCTATGGCAAGATTTCCTCCTGTACCAGAGAGGCTTGTAGCATTTGGGTCTACCGCTACGTGGTCTGCATCTACACGTTGATATAAATGTGTAAGTGAGGTTTGTGTATTAAGTATAGCCTGAGGATCTCCGTTAACACGGCTTATAATCCCTCTACCAGTTATGTAATACTTACGATCTTTCCAGTTATGGTTAAAATCTATACCGCCAGAGTAGGCTTGTGTATGTAAGAAGTCTAAGCTGCGCTCCATATTACGTGTTGTGTTTGTAAATATGGCTCCTATAAAAGAGTTACGATCATTAAAATCTTTTTGAACTCTACCCACAAAGTAGTTAGTAAGAGGCTCTACCTGTTCTTCTCTTTTTGCACCTAGCTCATCGCTAAGCTCGAGTTGTGTTGTGATTTCTTCTCTATCGTCTAGCTCTATCTCTGCAAACTCTTTTGCCGTGACACTCTCAAGCACACCTATAGTCCATCCGTTTTTAGTTTTACCGCTAAATTTTGCTGCACCCAGTATAGTCGTGTTAATAGGGAAGTCTTCATACTCTCCCTTACTTGGGTCTGAGGTAGTAAATCCTTGTGGAGTCCTCCCTATACGTCTTGGGAAGAAAACATTATCTGCACCACCACCCACTCTAAAATCAAAGACACTTTTATTTTCGACAAAGAAAGGTCGACGCTCTTGAAAGAAAATCTCAAATCCATCTAGCGCTATAGCTCCAGGGTCTGCATCTACTTGTCCAAAATCTGGATTTACCGTGAGATCGAGTGTAAGGTCATTTGTGATACCAATTTTTGCATCAAGACCTACATTGCCACTAAAGTCATCCCCATCTCTAAAGGGATTACCCGCCTCTTCTTCAAAAGTATCGTACTGCCCCAGTACAAAGGGTTGTATTTCTAATTGCTTTTGAGGTTTTATTCCTTTTATACCACGCAGCTCCCCAAACTCACTTACCCACCCAGGAGGATTTGCCGGCAGAGGTTGCCAGGTAGAACGCTCTTCATTTGCAAAGTAGCGTCTTGTAGACTGTATACCCCACACCTGCTCATCATCTGCACTAAAACGCAACTGACTTAAAGGAATGCGCATCTCTGCCGTCCACCCCTCTTCATCTTCTGAGGTGGCGAGATACCAGATAGGATTCCAGCTGCTATCAAAGTTTCCGTTATTTGATATAAACTCATCACCTTTTACTCCAGAGGCAGAGGCTGTAAATGAGAAACCTGTACGATCGTCATTATAACTATCTATATTAATCTCTACCCAATCACCCGGAAAGTCATCACGACGGCCTAATCTTTTTTCTAGTTTTGACTTATCACTCTCTAAACAGTGAAAGGCCACATACAGATTTTTTGCATCATAGGTGATTTTCATCTTAGTTTGCTGTGTAGGCGGTGTGCCTACATCTGGCTCAAACTGTAAATAATCTGTAGACCACGGCACGCTAGTCCAGGCACCATCAGATAGGTTTCCATCTATTTTAGGCGCATCACCGGTAAAGGTATTTGTGGTATAGACTTTTCTTGCAATGGCTATTTTGGTAGAGTCTACTTGAGCAAATAAAGACAGGGAACTTAGAAAGAAAAAAATGATTACTGCTCGTAGGCGATTGACTGTAAGATACATTAGGTTGTTTTTGGTTGATGATATTAGAGAGACTTATAAAAACAAGCGTTGTGACAACCTAAACAGTTTTTTAAGATTTTATTAACTTTTGTAGGGTAAAATATCGCTTTCGCGAAAGCGTAAACAACACCTATTATATAGACCAAAAAAGTACTGTAAATGATAGAATATATTATTGAAAAAAAATGCTTACAAAATATAGTGATACAGAGGTTTGTGTGATAAATAATTTTATGTACTTTTGCAAACCCGTTTTTAGACGGGAAATGGAATGTTTAATTAAAATTAATTAGTGTGGACGCATTAAGTTACAAAACAGTATCTGCAAACAAAGCTACCGTAAACAAGGAGTGGGTTTTGATAGATGCAGAAGGACAGACGCTAGGACGTATGTCTTCTATCGTAGCTAAGTTTTTACGCGGTAAGTACAAGCCTAGTTTTACACCTCACGTAGATTGTGGAGATAACGTTGTTATCATAAACGCTGCAAAGGTGCAATTATCTGGAAACAAGTGGACGGAAAAATCATACATCCGTCACACTGGATACCCAGGAGGGCAACGTAGTCTTACAGCTAGAGAACTCTACGAAAAAGATCCAACACGTGTAGTAGAAGCTGCCGTAAAAGGGATGTTACCTAAAAACAAATTGGGGAGTGCAATCTTCCGCAACCTTAAAGTGTATGCAGGAGCAGAGCACGATCAGGAAGCGCAGAAGCCTCGTGCCATTAACCTAAACGAAATCAAGTAAATGGAGACTTTACACAAAATCGGTCGTCGTAAGACCGCAGTAGCTCGTGTTTATCTTACTGAAGGAGAAGGTAAAATCACTGTAAACAAAAAAGAACTGAACAACTACTTCCCTACTGGAACATTACAGTACAAAGTAAACCAGCCACTTGTTTTAACAAACAACGAAGGTAACTTTGACATTAATGTAAACGTATATGGTGGTGGTATCACTGGTCAGGCAGAGGCTATCAGACTTGCTCTTTCTAGAGCGATGTGTGAGCTAGACGAAGAAAATCGTCTTATCCTTAAGCCAGAAGGTCTTCTTACTCGTGACCCAAGAATGGTTGAGCGTAAGAAATTTGGTCAGAAGAAAGCACGTAAGAAGTTCCAATTCTCAAAGCGTTAATATATCGCTTCACTTGCAAGTGGCTCAGGCTATATGGCAAGCGAGATTTAGAATTACTTATTTTTAAAAATTTAAATTAATTGAAATGTTGTCGTTGCTTATTATGCTTTCGCGAAAGCGGAATCTTAATAAGGTTAGTTTAGCATCTAAACTTCGTAACACGGAGTTGCTAATTTTAATGTCCAACGGAACGTAAACTATTACAAAAATGGCAAACAACATCGAAATAAAAGAATTGCTTGATGCGGGTGTACACTTTGGACACCTCACAAGAAGATGGGATCCAAATATGGCACCGTATATCTATATGGAGCGTAACGGGATACACATCATCAATCTTTATAAAACTGCAGCAAAAATTGAAGAGACTTGCGAGGCTCTACAAAAGATTGCTGCTTCTGGTAGAAAAATACTCTTTGTAGCTACCAAAAAACAAGCTAAAGATATCGTAGCAGAAAAAGCTCGTAACGCAAATATGCCGTACATCACAGAAAGATGGCCTGGTGGAATGCTTACTAACTTTGTTACTATACGTAAAGCAGTTAAGAAAATGCAGACAATTGACCGTATGAAACAAGATGGTCGTTTTGATACACTTTCTAAGAAAGAAAAACTACAGATGAACCGTCTTCGTGAGAAGCTTGAGAAAAACCTTGGTTCTATATCAGATATGACACGTCTTCCTGGCGCTCTATTTGTTGTAGATATTAAGAGAGAGCACATCGCGATTAAAGAAGCTCAAAAATTAAACATTCCAATTTTTGCAATGGTAGATACTAACTCTGATCCAAGAGAAGTAGATTATCTTATCCCTGCAAATGACGATGCTTCTAAATCTATCGACAAGATCGTAGGTTTTGTTTCTGACGCTGTTAGCGCTGGTCTTGCAGACCGCAAAGCTGGAAAAGATGCTCAAAAAGAAGGTGCAGATGCTCCTAAAAAAGAAGCAAAAGCTCCTAAAGCTAAGCCTGCAAAAGCTGCCGTAGCTGCAAGTGAAGAAGAAGAGTAAATAACATTAAGTTAATACTAAAAGGTCGTTTAATTCTTTTCTTTGCGGAAAACGATTAGACGACTTTTTTCAATTTTAAAACATATACAAATGGCAAACATAACAGCCGCAGACGTAAAAAAATTAAGAGAAGCTACTGGTGCTGGAATGATGGACTGTAAAAAGGCCCTCGTTGAAGCAGAAGGTGATTTTGACAACGCAGTAACTGTACTTCGTAAGAAAGGACAAAAAGTTGCAGAAAAGAGAGCAGACAGAGACTCTTCTGAAGGTGTTGTTGTTGCAAAGATTAACGACGCAAACACTCGCGGAGTTGTAGTATCACTTAACTGTGAGACTGACTTTGTTACTAAGAACGATACATTTGTTGAACTTGCTAACAAAATGGGAGATATCGCTCTTTCTGTAAATTCTAAAGATGAGATGCTTGCTGCAGACTTTGATGGGATGACAGTTGCAGAAAAGCTTATCGAGCAAACTGGTGTTATAGGTGAAAAAATTGAAATAGGTGGTTACGAGACATTAGAAGCTCCTTTTGTAGGTTCTTATGTACACGGTAACAAGATAGGTGCTCTAGTAGGACTTACTGCTGCTACAGATAATGCTGCAGAGGTTGCAAAGAGTGTATCTATGCAAGTTGCATCTATGGGAGCTACAACACTTTCTTACAAAGATTTTGACTCAGCATATGTTGCATCAGAAACTGAAGCAAGAATCGCAGCTATCGAAAAAGATAACATCGAACTTGGACGTCTTGGTAAGACTTTAAAGAATGTACCTCAGTATATCTCTATGTCGCAACTTACTCCTGAAGTACTTGCAAAGGCAGAAGCAGATATTAAAGAGCAGTTAAAAGCAGAAGGAAAGCCTGAGCAAATCTGGGACAAAATTGTACCTGGTAAAGTTGAGCGTTTTGTAGCAGATAACACTACTCTAGATCACGAGCAGGCACTACTTGACCAACGTTTTATTATGGACGACAGCCAGAACGTAGCAGAATTTGTTGCTTCAAAAGGTGATGCATCTGTACAAGGATTTAAAAGAGTTTCTTTAACTTAATAGTTTTAGAACTTATCCATAAAAAAAAAGCCTCCACATTGTGGAGGCTTTTTTAGTTTATAGAATGTTTGGATTTTACTAATTTCTTGAGATAGTCAGATTCCCTAAACTCTCTACAAAAACACCTCCATCTGCATATGGAACATCTTCACAAACTCCGATAGTATTATTTTCTGATACAGAAGATGATTCATAAGTTTCTCCCACTTTAGTACCACCGTCTAACAATACAAGGTTTGCTTGTATCTCATCTTTAAGAGTATTACCATCTACAATATCTAGAGACGCTGCTCCTAAAAACCAATCTGGACTAGGATTAAGCTTTGCTAGAAAAGTTACTCTTGTTCTTGTTGGTGTAAATGTAATATCAAAAGACGATGTCCCAACCGCGCTAGCATTACTAGCTGTCTGTATAAAAAACAAACCTTCACTATCACCTTCTTGACCAGTAAGTTCTGAAGCCAAAGCATCTACATCACCCGTTTCAACATAAGCAGCTAGTCCATCACTCGCAACATTTCCACTTTGAAAAACATTAATACTAGGCGAGTGCACGATAGCTATGACAGGACCAAAAGATGGATTACTTGGATACTCTTCCGGGAAATCTGCCTCACTAAATGAGGTGTCAAAAGTAAGTGTGTATTCTGCGGTCGCATTTCCTTCAAAATCGGTACCATTATCTACCGTTGTAGCAGGACTGCCATCATCATCACTACCACAACTAAGTATAATCATACTTAATACTATTAAAGCATATTTAAATTTAAATTTCATTTCCTTGTTTTGAGTTTGTTAATAATTATTTTCAGGCGTGAGTGCTAACTCACTTATAAGGAAACTAAAGATACTAAAGAATAGTAGATGCGGGGTAAGCTTTTATAAAATCTAACCTCATTCACCACTTTACTCCCCTAAATTTATTGGTTTCTTCCATTAAGTGATTTTAAAAAAAGGTTTAAACATTATATTTGCATAATCTTAGACACTATGAAATACAAAAGAATTTTACTGAAGCTTTCTGGAGAAGCGCTAATGGGAGAACGTCAATATGGTATTGATCCAAAACGTCTAGCAGAATATGCAGAAGACATTAAAGCAGTGACCGAAAAAGGGATTGAAGTTGCCATTGTAATTGGCGGTGGTAACATCTTTAGAGGTGTGGCAGGAGCAAGCAAAGGTATGGACCGTGTACAAAGTGATCATATGGGAATGCTCGCGACGGTTATAAACGGCCTAGCATTACAAGATGCACTTGAAGCAGCAGATGTAAAGACAAGACTACAAACTGCAATTAAAATAAATGAAGTAGCAGAACCTTTTATAAGACGTAAGGCTATGAGTCACCTTAGAAAAGGACGTGTAGTAATTTTTGGCGGAGGTACTGGTAACCCTTACTTTACAACGGACTCTGCAGCTGTACTTAGAGCAATAGAAGTTGAAGCAGATGTGATTTTAAAAGGAACTCGTGTAGATGGTATTTATACAGCAGATCCAGAAAAGAATACAGATGCTGTGAAGTATGATCATATATCATTTGATGATGTACTAAGTAAAGGACTCAAAGTAATGGACACAACTGCATTTACCCTAAGTCAAGAAAATGAACTACCTATCATTGTTTTTGATATGAATACACGTGGCAACTTAATGAAAGTAGTCTCTGGAGATGACTCAATAGGTACTACGGTAAACTAAGCCCACAGAATATTGGCTCAATTTTTGTAAACTTGTTATCACAATTAATATTACGATGAACGAAGATTTAAAATTTATAATAGATAGTGCAAAGGAAGCAATGGATAATGCTATCACGCACTTAGGGAAACGCCTACTTACCATTAGAGCTGGAAAAGCTAGCCCTGCAATGCTTCAAGGTTTAATGGTAGATTACTACGGGAGTCCAACACCTCTTAGTCAGGTAGCAAATGTAGTTGCACCAGATGGTCGTACAATATCTATCCAACCTTGGGAGAAGTCTATTATTCAAGAAATAGAAAAAGCCATTATAAATGGTAATCTAGGCTTCAACCCTATGAATAACGGTGAGAGTGTTATTATAAATGTACCACCACTTACTGAGGAGCGTCGTAAAGAGCTTGTAAAGCAAGCCAAAGCTGAAGCAGAAGATGCAAAAGTAGGTGTGCGTAATGATCGCAAAAACGCAAACAACGATATCAAAAAAGTAGACAGCGCCTCTGAAGATGAGAAAGCAAATGCCGAAGTAGATATTCAAAAACTTACTGATATTCATATCAAAAAGATAGAAGAGGTTCTTGCTAATAAAGAAACAGAGATAATGACCGTGTAATTACTTACAGTAGTTAAACAATTACAAAAAGCGACCTCTTGGGTCGCTTTTTTGATACATTTACGTTACAACAATTTCTATGCGTATAATTTTCGTATTCCTTTCACTTATCTGCAGTGCTACACTAAGCGCCCAAACCACACTTACAGCAGATGCTATAGTGCAAAAGGCAATTGATAATAAATCACAAAATGACCCTCGAGAAGCGCTAGAGTCATTTTCGCTACACGCATATGAGAAAACGATTATCACAGACAGCCTCAACGGGAGCTCACACAACTTCTTTTCTGAAAAGGCTAGTCTAGTTCAATATGATCGTGAGAGCGACTTTACAGAAGAAATTATGGGCTACCAGCTAGCTGGTTTTAAGAGCCCAAGATATGAAGTCTTTGCTGTAAACATACAGTCTCGCTCATTTTATGACAGTGATTTTGTCATTTTCAATAATAGATATGCCGGCATACTTTCTAAAAGAGGCGTACGTAACTACAACTATACACTTCAAGAAAGCGCTCCTGGAGAAGATTACATTATTTCATTTAGCCCAAAAGCACCTAAGCGCATCCCGGGGCTTACAGGCACAATGGTTCTTGACCAGGAAACATTTGCTATAAAGGACATTAAAGTACGCATAAGCGACAAGCTCAATATCGTATTGAACCAAGAATACACGTACATAGAAGAAAATAATATTTATCTACCTGTACGTAGAGAACTATTTTTAGACAAGGGAAGTGAAGACAGGCAACTTTCGTTTTTTAAGGGACGTATCTCTATTGGTACTATTGAAAATGAAGTGCTAGAAAATATGGTAAGCCGCAAGTTTTTAGTGTCTACCACAACAATGAGTGATTTTAAAGTAAACACTGCAATAAATCAAGAGCTTTCAAAATATGCAATTACCTTTGACCAAGGCGCTAGTGAGAAAACAGAAAGTTTCTGGCAAAAATACCGCCCCGAAAAACTCACAAGCAAAGACAAGCGAAGCTTTTCTGAAATAGAAAAAATAGTAAATGCCGAAAATATTGAACGTAGACTAGGTACTACCAACAACTTTAGCATAGGCTATTTTAGCTTTAAAGCTTTCGATTTTGATCTTACCTACCCTGTGAAGTTTAATAACTATGAGGGATTACGACTAGGCATAGGCGGCGTTACAAATGAGTCTTTTTCAAAACGCTTTAGACTAGAAGGCTACACAGCATACGGTTTTAAGGATAAAGATCTTAAATATGGAATAGGTGGAGGCTACTTACTTAATCCAGATAAAGGTGCTTGGATCTCTGCGACATATAACAGTGACCTTGAGGAGGTAGGTAACTATGCATATCTCACAGATCGCAGGGTGTACTCACTCTTTGAACCTCGTCTTGTAAATATTACACAGTTTTACAAACACCGCACAACGCGCATCAATCTAGAGTATAGACTTACCCCACAAATATTATCTGAATTTCAAATTGCCCATAGACGCTTAGATCAGACCACACCCTACCGCTACAATAAAGATGGTGAGATTATACGTGATTATGATGTAACAGAGGCAACAGCATCTTTTAGATGGAGCCCGTCTAATAAATATTTAAAAACAGATAGCGATGTGCTTCCTGTTTATGAGGGTCACCCCATCATCTCTGGACAAATCTCTCAAGCAGTAGATGGCCTGGGAGGCGATCTTGCATTTACAAAACTGGCTGCAAAAATGTTTTATCGTGTAGACAGACTCAATAAAACGGCAACCGAAGTTCTTCTTGAGGGTAATATTGCCTTTGGAGACTTACCTATCACCCACCTCTTTCACGCATTTCCAAATGCGCCTACTAAGGAAACCATACTGCAGCGATTCTCTGTAGCGGGAGTTAATAGTTTTGAGACTATGTATTTTGGCGAGTTCTTTTCAGATAGATTATTTACTGCTCAAATAAAGCATAGACTCGCACCTTTTAATATCTCAAAGCGCTTCAAGCCAGAGATGGTCTTTATAAGTCGTTTTGCGCTAGGCGACATACGCAATCCAGAAGACCACCTTGATATAGACGCTTTTGGTTCATTAAGCAAGGGATATACTGAGACAGGTTTTGAACTCAATAAGCTTCTTTTCGGTTTTGGTACGAGTTTGACATATCGTTATGGGGCTTACCACTTACCTAACTGGGAAGACAACATTGCATTTAAGTTTACCTTCAACCTAAAACTTTAATCAATAGACCTAGCTGTTTGGATTTTTATGAACCTAGGTTAATTTTTTTACGCTTTCGCGAAAGCGGTCTACACATTACCCACAAGCCGCTCGCATTTTCTCCAAGTATCTGCTCTCAAAAGAATATCTTTGCACGGCTTAAAACAAGGCAATGGCAAAATTTCTAAGTAAGGGTTTCTGGGAATCGGTAGCGAGTATTATACTACGCAACCGTCCGTTAATAATCATTCTTGTCTTAGCGTTTACTGTATTTTTAGGATTTCAGTGGCGTCATATGAGATTTACATATACGGAGGCAAATCTTCTGCCAGATGACCACGAGGTAAATCTAGAGTATCAAAATTTTAAAGATAAATTTGGCGAGGAGGGTAACCTCATCGTACTAGGTATACAAGACGAGCGCCTCTTTACGCCAGAAATACTTACCGCTTGGAATGAGCTCTCTGCTAGAATTGCTCAGGCAGATGCAGTTGCACTTTCTTTATCACTTAAGGATTTAAAAATACTAGACAAGCAAGAGGAGCCACAGCGTTTTGACCTTGTGCCTTTTATGACAGACAGTACGCTCACCGCAGAGAGTGCTGCTAGTTACAGAAAGCTACTCTTTGACGATTTACCTTTTTACGAGAATCTCATTTACAATAAAGAGACAGGTACTGTGCGCTCTGCAGTATATCTCAAAAAAGATTTAATAAATACACCAGCCCGTAGGGACTTTGTGGTGAACGACCTCATCCCTGCCATTGCAGATTTTGAAGCGGCACACGATATTAAAGTTCGCACGAGTGGTATGCCTTACATACGCACGCTTAATGCTCAAAACATTATAGATGAGATAGGCATCTTCGTAGGTGCAGCATTACTCGTGACTTCATTTATATTTTTCTTCTTCTTTAGATCTTACAGAGCCACATTTATCTCTATGGTAACGGTGATAATAGGTGTGATGTGGGCTTTTGGGTTTTTAGGATTACTAGGGTATGAAATCACTGTACTTACAGCTATCATCCCGCCGCTTATTATTGTGATAGGGATTCCTAACTGTATTTTCTTAATAAATAAATATCAGCAAGAGTATAAAAATCACGGTAACCAAGTAAAAGCACTCCAGAGAGTGATTACAAAAGTGGGTAACGCCACCTTAATGACTAACATTACTACGGCCTCTGGTTTTGGAACTTTTATCTTAACAGAGAGTTCGCTACTTAGTGAGTTTGGTGTCGTGGCGAGTATAAATATCATTGCGATATTTTTATTATGCCTTCTCATCATTCCTATTTTATATAGTTATATGTCTCCTCCTAAGGAGAAACACCTCAAGCACCTAGGTAAAAACTGGATAGAAGGTTTTGTAGACTGGATGGAACGTATGGTGCGCAACAGGCGTACAACCATTTATGCATCAAGTGTATTATTACTTGCATTAAGTATTATAGGGATCTATCAAATACGTATCTCTGGCTCGCTTATAGAGGATATGCCTAAAAAGGCTGGCTTCTACAAAGACATCAAGTTTTTTGAAGAAGAGTTTGATGGTATTATGCCGCTTGAAATTCTTATAGACACTAAGAAAAAACAAGGTGTAATGAAGCTCTCTACCCTCAAGCGAATGGAAGAGCTAAGCACTACTATAGAAGAGCAACCAGAGCTCTCTGCTCCTATCTCTATTGTAAATCTTGTGAAGTATGCAAAGCAAGCTTACTTTAATGGCAACCCTAAGTATTACCAACTCCCTACCAGCAACGAGCGTAACTTTATACTGCCGTATGCAAAGAGTTTTGATAATGACGAAAACCTTATGGGAGCCTATGTAGACAGTACTGGGCAATATGCTAGAATCACTACATTTATGAAAGATGTAGGCACAGACAAGATGGAGCGTGCCGAAGAAAATATACAGCTCAAAATCGATAAACTCTTTCCAGAAGAGCGCTATGAGGTGACAATGACGGGTACTGCTCTCGTTTTTCAAAAAGGAACAGACTACCTCGTGATGAATCTCGTGATAAGCCTATCACTAGCCATATTACTCATTGCTTTATTTATGGCGTGGATGTTTAAATCACTACGTATGATTATTGTATCCCTCATCCCTAACCTACTGCCACTACTAGTTACAGCAGGTATGATGGGCTTTATAGGCATCCCTATCAAGCCATCTACGATTCTTGTTTTTAGTATTGCCTTTGGGATCTCTGTAGATGACACAATACACTTTCTTGCCAAATACAGACAAGAACTTAAAGCAAACAAGTGGAAGATTAAAAAGTCTGTGTATGCCTCACTACGTGAGACGGGAGTAAGTATGTTCTACACTTCTATTGTGCTTTTCTTTGGCTTCTCGGTATTTATGATAAGTAGTTTTGGCGGTACAGTAGCACTAGGTGGTCTTGTGAGTGCAACGCTATTATTTGCAATGCTTGCAAACCTTCTATTATTACCATCACTCCTACTCTCTCTTGAGTCTGAAATTGCAAATAAAGATGTCTTTAAAGAACCTGCACTTCAAATTGTAGATCGTGAAGGTGATGAAGATCCGGCTGGTACTAAAACTAAAGACAAGCAATAAGCCTGTAAACACATAATAGTGACTATTACACTTTTATAAAGCTAAGCGCTAGCGCGTATCTTTGTAAAAAAAGGCAATGCTAGATCAATATTTTGACGAGGTAAAAAAGGAGTTCTCCCTAGGTATTAATAAGAAAGGGCATCCTTTTAGATACATTACTTTAGGTACGGTAGATGCAGGTGGTATCCCGCAGCTACGCACCGTAGTACTAAGGCAAGTACAAGACGACCTCTCGCTACGTATCTATACAGATAGCAGATCTTCAAAAATCGCTCAGCTGTTACAAAACCCTACGGCCAGTTTACTTTTTTATCACCCTAAAAAGTTACTTCAGGTTAAGGTGACCGCAACAGCAAGTATTGTTACAGATCCAACAGAGCTTGCCAAATACTACACAGGTGTGCAACCTAATTCAAAAAAAGATTATACCACCGCACAGCCTCCTGGAGCTACCCTTTCAAACCCAGATGAAGTCTCTTATCTAGAAGCAACGCATTTTTTCACCATTATAGCATTTGCTCCTACACAGATAGAATACCTTCAGCTTAAGAGGCCTAACCATATACGAGCATCGTTTACAAAGACTAATGATGAGTGGGAAGGACGCTTTATAAATCCTTAAAATTACGCTTTCGCGAAAGCGTACTAAAAACCCACATTACCACCGCGCACAGCTAGCTCAAGTTAGGGTGTTTTACCTTACGCCCTACGGCAAAAAACTTTTATATTTGCCCACTGTCAAGCAAACCCGAAAAAATAACACATATGACACATACACCTATAGTAGAATTACTGAGTAGTGATTCTATTCATCAAGAATTTACCGTAAAAGGGTGGGTACGATCTTTTCGTGCAAACCAGTTTGTAGCTCTTAATGATGGCTCTACGATAAATAACCTACAGTGTGTGGTTGATTTTGAAAATACAGACCCTGCGTTACTTAAACGTATTACCGTAGGTGCTGCAGTGGCTATTACTGGTACCCTAGAAGAAAGTCAGGGTGGAGGACAACGCGTTGAGATTAAAGTAAAAGAAGTAGAGATAGAAGGTGATGCAGATCCAGAGGAGCTTAAAAAAACCATCTTATCGCCTAAGCGTCACACGCTAGAAAAGCTACGTGAGCAAGCACACCTAAGAGTACGTACAAATACCTTTGGGGCGATTATGCGTTTACGCTCTAAGCTCTCTTTTGCAATACACGAGTACTTTAATAAAAACGGATACTACCACGCACACACACCTATTATAACTGGTAGTGATGCAGAGGGTGCTGGTGAAATGTTTCGCGTAAGCGCACTAGATCCAGAAAACCCACCACGTAAGGAAGATGGGACTATAGATTATAGCAAAGACTTTTTTGGCAAAGAGACAAATCTTACCGTATCTGGACAGCTAGAGGGAGAGACCTACGCGCTAGGTCTAGGTAAGATTTACACCTTTGGACCTACCTTTAGAGCAGAAAATAGTAACACCTCTCGTCACCTTGCAGAGTTCTGGATGGTAGAGCCAGAGATGGCTTTTTGTGATCTTGATGGTAATATGGACCTCGCCGAAGATTTTATCAAATATGTGATAAACTACGCGCTAGAAAACTGCCAAGACGATCTTGCCTTTCTAGAAGAAAGACAGACTAAAGAAGACCAGTCTAAGCCTGCGGCAGAGCGTGCTGCAATGCCACTACGTGAGAAGCTTCACTTTATAGTAGATAACAACTTTAAACGTGTGAGCTACACAGAGGCGATAGACATCTTACGTAATAGTAAGCCTAACAAGAAAAAGAAATTTAAATACCCTATAAACGAGTGGGGTGCAGATTTACAGTCTGAGCACGAGCGTTTTCTGGTAGAGAAGCACTTTAAGTGCCCTGTTATCTTATTTGACTACCCGGCAAATATCAAAGCTTTCTATATGCGTCTTAACGAAGATGGTAAAACCGTACGAGCGATGGATGTACTCTTCCCAGGTATAGGTGAGATGGTAGGAGGATCACAACGTGAGGAACGTCTGGATGTGCTTAAAGAAAAAATGGCAGCCTTAGACATCTCTGAGGAGGAGCTTTCTTGGTACCTAGACACGCGTAAGTTTGGAACGTGTACACATAGTGGTTTTGGTCTTGGTTTTGAGCGCCTTGTACTCTTTGTAACTGGTATGACAAACATACGCGACGTGATACCTTACCCACGTTTCCCGGGTCACGCAGAGTTTTAGAAAAAAGTTTTTTAGTACGCTTTCGCGAAAGCATACACACCGCATAAAATCCAATGTACTTAGGTATATTGGATTTTTTTGTGAAAGGGATCGCTTACTCGTGTGAAACATCCTCCCTAGCCCTCCTTCGAATGAGGGGACTTTAATAACGTCAGGTTCAAATTCAAGTTCAGGTTCGATTTCGATTTCGATTTCAAGTTCAAGTTCGATTTCAAATTCAACTTCAACTTCAAGTTCAACTTTTCTTAATTAGTGCGTGCTTACTCGGGTGAAACATCCTCCCTAGCCCTCCTTCGAAGGAGGGGAATTTAGTTGAGATTTAGAAACAAATTCGGCTTGTCATCTCGACCTTAGGAGAGATCTCATTACCTAGCTCAGGGGAGGTTGCTTACTCGTCGTTCTTACTCAGACTTGCTTACTCATATGCGATTTCTCCGCAAGGTCGAAATGACAATGGGTTCGATTTCAATTTCGATTTCAAGTTCAGTTTCAACTCTTCTTAATTAGTGCGTGCTTACTCGGGTGAAACATCCTCCCTAGCCCTCCTTCGAAGGAGGGGACTTTAGTTACAATGAGAATCGATACTCAGCTTTTGTCATCTCGACGAAAGGAGAGATCTCATTATCTAGCTCAGGGAGGTTGCTTACTCGTCGTTCTTATTCGGACTTGCTTACTCATATGCGATTTCTCCACAAGGTCGAAATGACAATGGGTTCAAGTTCAAGTTCAGGTTCAAGTTCAAGTTCAAGTTCAGCTTCAAGTTCGATTTCAGTTTCAACTTCAACTTCAACTTCAAAACCACTATTCAAAATAAAATTTCTTTTTGATATGCCTGAAAACGTAGTCATTACAATGATAAGTTGTATTTTGGTGATGAATAATAATCCAAATTAATTATCTAAAATCAAATTATTAATACGTGTTCTTTCTTTTACCCAGTAAGTGTTTCGCTTTAACCCGTGATAAGCCTACAATAAATCCACAAGGAAAGACCGCGTAAAATGTATCAAACTATGGCAGAGATACCTGACAACATTATCCCTGTACAAGAAGCAGATAACTTGTACAAAACTTATGGAGATGATCGCGCTCCTATAATAGAAAAAGACGTAAACGACCAATATAGAGGTCAAGATCCTCCTTATGAAGCGACAAGATTTGTCACTGCAGATTATGAAAAGCTAAAAAAGTATATCGCTTTTATAGATCAAGAATCAAAAGAAGCTGGAGTAACTCCAAAAGGGCTACGTATCTATTTTGGGGCAACAAAACCTACTAAAGGTAAACCTGGTAGAGAAACTGTTTTTCTAAATCCAGTAGCTGCATTTAAAGGAGTGGATGGTGATATTTCTTATGCTATTCATACAGACTTAGATGGTAACAAACAAGCAATCACCGTAGGTGACGTTATAGATGGAAAAATACCTAAACCTTCTGACACAAAATCACTCAATGGAGATGTGCAAAGTCTCGCTGGTGATGACTGGGAATATCCACCACCGCCGAGACAAAATGACCCTAACGATTATCATTAATTAAACGGTGTTACAATAATGAACACGATACGCATATTGATTCATACAATAGAGCTAGTAGCGGCATTGTGTTCATTATTTACTCTTTGGAAATATAAATCAACACCTCTCAAATATTTTTGTGTGTACTTATGGTACGTAGTATTGCACGAAGCTGCAGCATATTTCTTACTTAGAGAAGGTATTATAAGATTTCAACTCACTAACCTCTATGGGTTCATCACTACATTTTTTGTATTATGGATGAGTTACAAATACATTAAGATTAAAAAATTCAAGAATACAACTCTGATACTTTCTGGTATAGCACTATTAATTTTTCTTGCAGAACTAATATTTAAAGGCTTCAAGGAAGTTCTTTTTGTCTCTAAAACTACTGGCTATCTTATAGCTCTAATAAGTTTATTTCTTTATATAATAGGACTCTTTAAGACAAATAGCTTACACAACCCCTTTCGGGAATTGTTTACATATTTTTTATTAGGTTTTACCTTGTTTTTAATAGCATCACCCGTAATATTATTAGCAAGAAATATGTATACAAATAATATGGAGATGAGTATTAACCTTTCATACATAATGGGGTTCATAGTTTTTTTAATGTACACCATCTTCTCTTTTGGCTTTATCTATTCTAAAAAAGCATCTGAGTTAGAAGAGGACTAGGTTAGTTCTTTTTTTATGCTAGTGTAAGCTGTAACAACATTTGCCCTAGCTCCTACTTTCCATAAAGGGTCATTTACCCCTACCCCACTATCTATAAGGGTAGTATACTTGTGTTTCCCTAGCTTGGTTTACGTTTTAACACTAACCCAAAACCAATTGTACAAATGAAAACAATTAAATTACTGGCCTTACTTTTTGTAAGCGGACTATTAATATTAAGTTGTGGTGGAGAACCGCAAACTAGTGATCACGAAGAAGAAGTACTTCTAGAGCCTAGCACGATCATTCCTTTACAAGATGCAGAAGATATGTACCATAGATACGGCACTCAACGGGTATCACTTATAGAGAGTGTTGTAAATATAGATGAAGATGGTAACACTATTAAGCCAAATGACAACCGCTACATACAAGCGACTCGCTCATTATCTATGGACTACAAAGAACTTAAGGCATACCTAACTTTTATTGAGCAACAAGCAAAACTGGCAAATGATACTAAAATCTCAGGCTTACGCATTTATTTTTCTCAATATAAACAAGGTGAGAATGATGGAAGAGCAACTGTTTTTCTTAATCCAATAATGGAAGCAGGACAGAAAGGAGACATTAGAGATGATGTAGCTTTTGCAATAAAAACAGATGGTAATAAAAGTACAGCTGTACCTGTAGGGCAACTTATAAAAATTCCATCTGAGATATCCAATAGAGCAGACTTAACAATGCCCATACAGAATGGCGTACAGAGTTTAGCGGGGAATAGTTTGCCTTGGAATCCACCACCAAAAAATGATCCAGATGATTTTCAATAAAACTAAGCCGTTTTAAATGTATGAAGAATTCAAAATTGCAGTAATAACATCTGAATATATAGCAGCAATATTTGCGGCTATATATTTCTATAAGTATCGGAATTCAAAACTCAAATTGCTACTAATTATAATGTGGTACATACCTATTAATGAGGTATTAGGTCAGTACTTATTTGCAAGAACTGAAACTGGATACCTACTTTACAATTTGTATCGCATTTTAGTACCTGCAAGTTTTGTATATCTGATTGGCACACAAATTTCAGATTCATTGAGAAAGAAAATTGTATTTGCACTTTCTGCTTTTTGTTTTCTCACTTTTTTGATAAGTATCTATTTTTCAAACCCACTTAAACAATTCTCGAGAACTACTTTCACCATTTTTACAATTGCTGTGTTAATTTCATTATTAATCTATTTCATAGAGTTATTAAAATCTGACAAAGTATTAAATATGAGTAAAAATTTATTTCTATGGATTGCTCTCGGTTTTCTAATATTTTTTATTTCATTCCCTGTAATCTTACTCGCAAGAGAGTTTGTAAGTGACGGAGACAAAATACATAGATCGTTAAATTATATTCAATTTACAGTGTCCATTTTATCATACCTCACTATTGCCTTTGGTTTTTATCAAGGAGAAAAAATGATAATCAAAAAATAAAAAATTAATACTTAAAGCGCCACACTGTATACCTTATGGATTACTTAATATACATCGTGCTATTATTTGAGTTTGCTGCCGCAATCTCTGCCACTGTATATTATAAAAAGTACAAGTCAACCCCATTAAGATGGATGCTACCACTTTTATGGTATATCGCCCTTAATGAGTTTACTTGCCACATACTACTAGCACCCTATAGGGTTGAGATACTTTATAACTTTTATGAGGTTATCGTTTGTTTAGGCTTATTAATAATCACAAGATTGCATTTATCACATCACACACGCATCGCTATAGCAAATGTATTAATCATAATAAGCGCTATCGCATTTACTATTACTGCGATTACGCAAGGCCCTTTTAAAGACTGGCCTGTATTCTCATTTACGTTATCTACTATTTTAATCATTATAGCACTCACGCTATATCTAGTGGAGCAATTAAAAAGTAATAAAATTGCAGCATACACCAGAGATATCTTTTTGTGGGTATGTATTGGTTTTTTAATATTCCACATTTCATATCCCGTTATAATGTTTTCGCGATACTTCCTTGTTAAGGATAGTGTTTTCATATATGAGGCAATTTTTCTTATTCAATTTATTGCAGTAATTGCGTGTTATGGCACGATTGCATTTGGTTTTTATAGAGGAGTACATTCAGCAACTTTAATAAATCGTACTTTATGATTAAGGAAGAAGTTCTTGTCATATGGCTGGTCTGCGTGACCATTTTGTTTCTACTATTTTTAGTAGCGACTTTGTTTTGTGCGATTGCACTCTATTATCGTTTTGATAATAAGTCGCGTGTACGGTAAATGGAGTTTCTCTCGTTTTTTTAAAATTTGGTTTTGAGTACGCTTTCGCGAAAGCGTAACACAGCACACCAGGAGTATAATATTTTACAAGTTCACTCTTTATAATTTATTACCTTACAGCACTAACTTAAAGAAACCCCTCCTTGAGCACCCTAATGTACATATCTGAAATTATAGCGGCACTTGTGGCAACTATTTTCTTCTACAAGTACAAACACCTGCCCATAAAAACGATACTGTACATACTCTGGATAGCCGTTATTACCGAAGGTATGGCTAGAGTTTACTCACATTACTACCACAATAATCACTGGGTATATAATCTGTATGCGTTCTTGTTTTACACCCTATTTTATAAAATGATTTATGATCATATAAAAAATAAAACCAGAAAACGACTCGTACTCGTTATTGCTACTATAATGATGACCGCAGTAATTATACGAGGTTTTACTGTGCCTGTAATTACATTCTATATGAGTAAAACGTATAGTATCGCAATGGTGATAATGGTGTTTTTACTTATGATTTATGCCGTAGAGCGCCTTAAGAGTGATGACAGTTTGCAGGTAAAAAATGAGCTAGCACTTTTTGTTTTTACAGCTTATTTGGTTTTTGGTATTTCCTTTATTCCGCTGGCTCCTTTTTTGACAGGGCAGATGGACTTTAACTACTCCAGAGCTATGCTAGATATCTTGAAGGGCGTACAGACTGCGGCCTTACTGTTTGCAAATGCCTTACTTGTTTTTGGCTTTATATGGACAAAACCAAGAGCAAGAGAGGTCTTATAAGAAAGCTTTCTAGATGCAAATTTTAAAGCTCCTACTGTAACTAAAAGGGCAAATGCCCTATGGTGAATGCGTACCAAAATAAGTATCTTGAACTCTTAATTTAATCACACCCCAATAGCAATCTATGTTTCTGATTCAAGATCAAGATAGCGGCACTCTTTTTATAGTGCTTGTTGCCATCACCATTTTACTACTACTGCTGGTTGTTGTAGTAGTGTTATTTTCTGTTTTTATGAAACGTAAAAATAGCTTACTGTTAGAACAAGAAGAGGCAAAACAACGTTTTGAAAGAGAAATTACAGAAACGCAGATAGAGATACGTGAGGAGACGCTACGTAACATAAGCTGGGAGCTACACGATAATATAGGGCAGCTACTTACACTAGCAAAAATACAAACACAAAACTCTGGTGGTAGCCAGCAAGATCTAGACGAGGCAGTAGCAACCATAGGTAAGGGTCTTACTGAGATACGAGCACTGTCAAAACTCATAAACCCAGAGGCGCTTAAAAATATGTCTTTACCAGAGGCACTTAACCTAGAGCTAGAACGCTTTGAGAGAATGTCTTATCTAAAACCATCGCTCAAAATATCTGGCAGCCCAATAGAAATAGATAAAAAGATTGAGACCATTATCTTTAGAATATTGCAAGAGTTTTTTACAAACACCATAAAGCACTCTAAAGCTACGCACCTAGATGTACACCTCAACTATAGAGGTGACACTGTACTCATTACCGTAAAAGATAACGGAGTAGGTTTTGATTATGAAAAAGCCAGAGCAAAAAATGGTATAGGCCTTACTAATATAGAAACACGCGCAAAGCTTATAGGCGCTACCATAAAATATATGTCACAAGTTAACGAAGGCACAACGCTATCACTTAACTATAAAACACAATCATTATGAAAACAATAGTTATTGTAGATGATCATACATTACTCAGCCAGGCCATAAGCGGCTTAGTAAATTCATTTGAAAATTTTAAAGTGCTTTATACCTGTAAAAATGGGCAAGAGCTACTAGACAACCTTAAGTTTGAAAACAAGCGTCCAGACATAGTCCTTATGGATGTAAATATGCCTATTATGGACGGTATTGAGGCTACTACAAATCTCAAAGAGCTCTATCCAGACATACTAGTGCTTGCGCTCTCTGTAGAGGAGGATGATCATACTATTTTAAAAATGATACGCGCAGGTGCAAAAGGATACCTCCTTAAAGACACCGAAAAAAAGGTACTAGAAAACGCTCTTAATGAGCTTATTATAAATGGGTATTACCATACTAATACCGTGAGCCAGCTTCTTGTAAAAAGCCTAGATGGAGATAACAGAGATGAACTTAGGGATAGAGAAATAGAGTTTATAAAACACGCCTGCACAGAGATGACTTATAATGAGATTGCATCTGTAATGTTTTTAAGCCCTAAGACAGTACAAGGATATAGAGATAGTGTGTTCTCGAAACTAAATTTAAAAAACAGAACAGGTCTTGTTATTTATGCCCTAAAAAGCGGATTGTTTAAACCATAAACTTAAGCTTCACCAAAGCTTTCAAACCTCCATAAATCAAAGATTTGTGGAGGCTTTTTTTTGAAAATAGTCGTGGTACTAGTGTACAATTATAGTAGCATAATTGCAGCAAAATTAAAAAAGGGAGGCTTTCCCCCAAAAGCCCCCCGGCTTGCTATCAAATTCTTAATTCTATTGCTAGAACTACGATTCATTTGGATGGCAAGTTGTTAGGTATAAAATTAGATGATATTTACCCTTTTTACAATTATATATAACGTTATTATTAGGGGTAAATGCCCTATTTATAAAATTACACATTTGTGACAGCCCTGTGGGCTACGTTTAACAAGATACCCGTAAGCATCTCAAAATCAACATCTTTTAATTCTTTATAGCGTAGCGACCTTAGATTTTTCCTTTTTTCGCCTCCTACAAGTGCTTCTTTATGAACACTTATTTGCACCCCACGAGGAAAACCCACGTCTACAAACGACTTTCTAAAATTGAGAAAACAAAACATTTTACCATCTAGCATATAAAATGGTAAATTCCATTTAAATGTCTCCTCTACTTCAGGTACGGTACTTTTTATAACAGCCTGTAGCTCTATAAGCATTGTGCGCCAGGGTTCTGGTTTTGAGAGTATATATGCTTGAGCAGGATTCATATCGTTACTAAAAATTAATTGTGGGGGATGGACTTATACACGCTTTTGCGAAAGCGTAATAAAAATAGTACTACACTTATATACAAGAATGGTTTGTGAGGGAGATAATGATGCTACTTAATCAAAAAAACTATTGCGATGAATGCTTATCTTTCGCCTAGTATTTCTACTTAAATATAAGATAAATTACGCACATACTTATGATAGACTTATCTGGATTAGACATTACCATCATTATAGCGCTCTTTGTAATCATACTAGGCGTGGGCTTTTATGTAGGTAAAAGCGCTGGAAAAAACACGACTCAATATTTTCTATCTGGTCGTAATATGCCGTGGTGGTTACTGGGCTTATCTATGGTTGCCACAACCTTCTCTACAGATACGCCTAATCTGGTGACAGATATTGTGCGTACTAATGGTGTATCTGGTAACTGGGTCTGGTGGGCATTTTTAGTCACTGGACTGCTCACCGTCTTTGTGTATGCAAAGCTGTGGCGCAAGTCTGAGGTAAAGACAGATATTGAGTTTTATGAGCTGCGTTATGGCGGTGCCCCGGCGCGGTTTTTAAGAGGTTTTAGAGCGATCTATCTAGGCATTGTTTTTAACGTACTGGCTATGGCGGGTGTAACCCTAGCTGCCATAAAAATAGGTGAAGTGATGCTAGGTCTTGATCCAGTAACAACCGTGGTAGTAGCTGGTGTGATTACTGTACTCTTTAGCGCCATAGGTGGGTTTAAAGGCGTAGTATACACAGATTTTATATTGTTTTTTGTGGCGATGGCAGGGGCCTTTGGCGCGGCATACTACATTGTAGGTATGCCAGAAATAGGAGGGCTTGAAGCGCTTATTACACACGATAATGTAAAAGATAAAATTAATATTCTTCCAGATTTTAATAATACAGAGATGCTCATCACGCTACTTATTATACCACTAGCGGTACAATGGTGGAGCTCTTGGTACCCAGGATCTGAGCCTGGCGGTGGTGGTTATGTCGCACAACGTATGCTCGCTGCCAAAGATGAAAACCACGCCATAGGTGCAACCTTCTTTTATAACATTATGCACTACGCGCTACGCCCCTGGCCGTGGATTCTAGTAGCACTAGCCTCACTTATAGTATTTCCCGACCTCGCAAGTATACAGGAAGCCTTCCCAAATATTTCTGAAGATAAGCTAGGGCAAGATCTTGCCTACTCTGCAATGCTCACAATGCTACCTAGCGGCTTGCTAGGCCTTGTGCTTGCATCACTATCTGCAGCATATATGAGTACGATAAGCACACACCTTAACTGGGGAGCATCATATGTGGTAAATGACGTATATGCACAACAAATTAAACCAGAAGCGACAGAGAAGGAGCTGGTCGCTGTAGGTCGCATCACCACAGTAATACTTATGGTAGTGAGTGCAGGTATCGCACTAGCGCTTACTAATGCGCTACAGCTTTTTAATATCATACTAATGTTTGGAGCAGGTACTGGACTCATCTTTATACTGCGCTGGTTCTGGTGGCGCATTAATGCGTGGACAGAGATAAGCGCGATGCTCGCCTCTGGTATCATTTCTATACTTATAGAATTTACCTCGCTGGGAGAAACACTTTTTGGCACTAGCGGGATGATGCCTGGCTATGCTAAGTTTCCTTTTGTGGTGTTTACCTCAACGCTTATATGGCTTGTTGTTACCTATCTCACAAAACCAGAAACTAAAGAAACACTTTATGCGTTCTATAAAAAAACACAACCAGGTGGGCCAGGCTGGAAAGGAATTGTCACCGCTGCAAACCAAGAGGGAGTTCCCATCGTACAACACACAGAAGCGTGGAGCGTGCCTATGGGAATAGTCGCAATGCTACTAGGCTGTGTATTAATTTACGGAACCTTGTTTACCACCGGTTACTTCATTTATGGCCAACTTACTAATGCACTCATAGGGCTTAGTTTTTGCTTTACATCTGGAGCTTCGCTCATTGCGGTTTGGAAAAAAATAAAAGGAAAAGTACTCTAATGAAATTATCTCTTATTATCACCATATTGTGTTTGAGCCTAGGGCTGCAAGCACAAGAAACGACAGACACCTACAAGCAGGCTATTGGTCTTGTAAAAAAATCATCAGTTTTTAAGCAAACTGGTGCGACAGCAATTGCTACGGGTTCAAAAACTATAAGTTTTACAAACCAAGCCTATGCATTTTGGCTAGATGGTCTAGATACCCGTTTTAATGACAAGGATTTTGAAAACTTCTTTGGTGATTTATATCAACCTAAGGAGATAGAAAGCTTTAAAAAAGCTGGAGACAAAAGAAGATCACAATACCAGCTATATGTTTCTGAGACAGATACAGATCTGTTTGTGATAGAGATGCTTTCGCGAAAGCGTAAACGCAAGGCAAAGTACCCTAAGTTTTATCAAGGGCAAAGTATCTCATTCCTTTTTGAAAAAACGAGCAATGGAGGTGTGCGCCTCATTGAGACGTTAACTCTACAAAACAATTAGACAATGATAGATTGCCAGCCTATAATAGACAAAACGTACAAGAAGGTACTCGCTATGGAAAATAGCGGCAATGTAGCAAGCTACATACCAGAACTTGCAAAGGTAGATGATACAAAGTTTGGCGTATGTCTCACCACCCAGAACGGTGAGGTCTTTACAGCGGGAGATGCGACTCTAAAATTTTCTATACAGAGTATTGCAAAAGTGCTATCACTTAGTCTCGTGCTTTCTAAAATAGGTGATGACCTATGGAAACGTATGGATTTTGAACCCTCTGGAACCGCCTTTAACTCACTAGTGCAACTAGAGAGTGAGAATGGCATCCCTAGAAACCCGCTTATTAATGCAGGAGCTATTGTGGTATGTGATATTATTTGTGAGCTTTTTGATAACCCAAAAGAAGCATTGCTTGATTATGTACGTGAGGTATCTGGTATAGAAGATCTTCAGTATTCTGAAAATATTGCTCATTCTGAGCAGCAAACAGGTTATCGCAACTTTGCACTTGCAAATTTTATAAAGTCGTTTAATAATATTAAAAATACCTGCGACCAGGTTACAGACCTATACTTTCACCTATGTAGTATCGAGATGACGTGTGAGCAACTCTCATATACGTTCGGCTTTCTTGCAAACCGTGGGAAGCAGTTTAATACAGGTAAAACAATTGTCACGCCTAATCAAGCCAAACGCATTAACGCCATTATGCAAACCTGTGGTTTTTATGATGAAGCTGGCGAGTTTGCTTATAAAGTAGGTTTACCCGGTAAAAGTGGTGTAGGTGGTGGTATGGTAGCCATACTGCCTGGTAGTTATGCAATTGCTGTATGGAGCCCTAAACTTAACAAACAAGGTAACTCCTATAGAGGAATGAAGTTTTTGCAATACTTCACAGATGAAACACAGGATACGGTGTTTTAAAATATTACCACAGCTTTGCACCACATATGAATCACATACAACCTTCCACACATCTCATTATTGCATTACTAATAACTATTTTACTCATAGTAGTTTTATGGTTTTATAAAAAGAAATTACTTGCCAGTCGTAAATGGTTATTTATAAATTCTATCCTTTTTTTATGCGTTTATGTTATTGTGGCGGGTGCTGCTTTATATCAAGACATCTCCCTACAGCTAGCCTTGCAAAAATTTGACCTCAACCGCGACGGATTTTTCAATGGTAATGAGATTACCCCACAACAATCTGAAGCAATGCAAAAATATGTTTCTGACACTGGTAGAACATTTTCGGTAATCTCTGGATTACTCTTTGCGGGAACTATCACTATTATGATATCCCTAGGTCGAGTTGTTATAAATATCTTCAAGTCCAAATGAACATCTCCATCAAGTACATCACTCTCTTTTTAGTCCTTTTTGCTATTGAAGTAATTATAGCAACATACATACACGACAATTTTATAAGACCCTACTTAGGAGATACGATTGTTATTGTATTAATTTACGCCTTTGTGATGGGGTTTTTCTATGTAGGTCACACCCTCTCAAGCAAGATTAAAGTTGCCTTTTATGTATTACTATTTGCATTTATAATAGAGGGATTGCAAGCCTCTTCTTTTATTTATAAGATAGGCCTAGGAGATCAAAAATGGGCACAAGTGATCTTGGGCACTTCTTTTTCTTGGTGGGATATTGTAGCATACATAGCGGGCTTTATCGCAATAGTATGTGCTGAATGGGTTATAAACAAAAAGAAAATAGCTTCACACTAACGGCTTGCTAGCTCTAAGCATCTCACGCTTGCCTGGAGGTCCAGGCAGTCGCTCTACTACAAAACCTGCGGCTTGCATTGCCCTTCGGGCAGCTCCTTGCGCACAATAGGTAGTAAGTACTCCTCCTGGTATTAAGGCTTCATACATTTTTGTAAAGATCTCCTCTGTCCATAAAGTGGGCTGCACTCTTGGACCAAAGGCATCAAAATAAATAAGATCAAAAACCTCACTATCTGTAATATCTTCAAAACGCTGTGTGCGCTTAGTGAGTGTAAAGTGCTCACTTATATTTTCTGGTTGCTCCCAGGCAGCGTCGTGCATCTCATTATAAACTTTTGTAGCATCCTCTTCCTCTAGCTGGCTAGCATACTCCATAGCTTGAGCTTCTTCTTGAGAAACGGGATAAGCCTCTGCTCCTACATAATTAAAAGACACATTATGTTTATGCGTCTCAAAATAGGTAAGCAAGGCATTGAGACCTGTACCAAAACCCATCTCAAGTATAGCTATCTCTTTTTTTTGTGGATATGTAGTTACATAGTGAGCAAGCCCAGTTTTAAGAAAAACGTGTCTAGCCTCTTGTATCGCACCGTGTTTAGAATGATACTGCTCATCCCAATCTGGTATGTGTATGGTCTTTGAGCCGTCTGCCGTGGTAATTATTTCTCTTTTCATTTTTCTTTTGAGGTTATTGCTTTGCGCAACATATAAAAAAGGGCAGGCTTACACCCACCCTTTTTAAAACTATATCGAGTTACTTCTTATTCTGATTTAAGAAGAACACCATCTGCCATAAATCTTAATTCTCTCTGTGGCTCTGTAATGGCTGCTATCTCTTCTTCAGACTTGCCCCCGTCTTTTGCCATATGTCTCAACTCATCTACAGATACTTCTTCTAGATATGCCTTACCTTCTACAATAGCCTCTCCTCCATCTGTATCTGTAGGGACAAAAAATCTGTAATCTTTAAATTTTACAAATACCTGCTCCTCACCAGCTATATCCAGTCGCATCCAGCATCCTTTTGAAACACAAACAGCGTTTACTGGAGCCTGAAATTTTACAACCGCCGTATCACCTTCGGCAAGTGAAGCATATTTTTCGGCAATCTCACTTTTAGTTAATGTATTTTCTGGAGATATCGTTGCTCCATAGCTAGCATAATCGTTTTGAGCAATCGTTTGATTTGTAGCTAGTTCTTCATTTTTTTCTGATTCCGCTTTCGCGAAAGCGTCATTACTCCCCTCTTCTCCTTGTTTACAACTTAGTAATGTCAAGAAAATTAAGAATATCGTTGCACATAGTTTCATAATCATTTGGTTTTAAGTTGAACATCGTAAAATTATGCAAAAATCAATCACCGAGTATGACAAATCACTAAATTTGTTACTATGGAAACAACCTCTACTCTTAAGATTACAAAGCGAGACAACAGTAAAATTGCTGATGTTGATTTTAATAACCTTGCTTTTGGAAGCGTTTTTACAGACCATATGTTTTCTGTAGAATATGTAAACGGGCAATGGCAGCAACCAGAAATAGTACCTTACGGACCTATCTCTATGGATCCTAGTGCAAAAGTTTTTCACTACGGTCAAGCTGTTTTTGAAGGGATGAAAGCTTTTAAGGATGATAATGGGGATATCTTCTTATTTCGTCCAGAAGATAACTGGGAGCGTATCAATACCTCATCTGCACGTCTAGCAATGCCAGAACTTCCTAAAGAAGTTTTTATGGAAGGTCTTATGGAGCTTCTTAAACTAGACGAAGCTTGGATAAAAGCTGGAGATGGTAATTCTTTATACATACGCCCTTTTCACATTGCAACACAACCGGGAGTATCTGCATCACCATCAGACAGGTATAAGTTTATGATTATTCTTGCGCCTGCTCAATCATATTACTCTGGTGAAGTAAGCGTAGTATTTGCCGAAAAGTATAGCCGTGCCGCGAGTGGTGGTGTAGGTTATGCAAAAGCTGCAGGTAACTATGCTGCACAATTTTACCCTACTAATCTTGCAAAAGAAGAAGGATACCAGCAGGTAATCTGGACAGATGCAAACACACACGAGTACCTAGAAGAAGCGGGTACGATGAATGTATTTTTCCGTGTGGGAGATAAACTTATTACAGCACCTACTAATGATACTATCCTCAATGGTATCACACGTAAGAGTATCATACAACTGGCAGAAGCAGCAGGTATTACTGTAGAAGTAAGACCAGTAGCTGTAAAAGAGATTGTAGAAGCTGCACAAGCTGGTGAGCTTAAAGAAATTTTTGGCGTAGGTACTGCTGCAGTAGTAGTTCCTTTTAAGAGCTTTGCTTACAAGGGTGAAGATCACAAACTCAATGCACCAGAAAATAGTTATGGAGTACAGTTTAAAAAAGACTTAAACGACATACAATATAATCGCACAGAAGATAAATACGGATGGAGAGTTGCTGTAAAGTAGTACTTCACCATACATAAACAAAAACCGGAATAGCAGCTGCTGTTCCGGTTTTTGAGTTTCTACAAGGCTATTATACTAAGAGACTACAGACTTTTTATTACCTTGTAAGCATTAATAAAAACAACCATCTAGATTATGAAAAGAGGTAGCGGTCTTAAGATCAGGTTACTTATAGGAGTTGCCATTGTTGCATTTGCACTTTTTAAAAACTGTAGCAACAAGGAAGAAAATCCTTATACGGGTAAAACCCAAAGCATCACAATGTCTCCAGAAGAGGAGATTGCTATAGGCTTACAACACGCGCCTGCTATGGCAGAGCAGCACGGAGGCTTACATCAAGACCAGCAGTTACAAGCTTTTGTAGATCAAGTAGGTCACAAGCTCGTACAAGAAAGTATGGCTAGAGAGACACCTTATAACTATGATTTTCATTTATTGCAAGATGAGCAAACGGTTAATGCATTTGCATTACCAGGTGGCCAGATTTTTATCACCTATGCCCTACTCTCAAAACTTGAAAATGAAGATCAGGTTGCTGGAGTACTAGGTCACGAGATAGGCCACGTACTAGGTAAACACAGTGCAGAGCGTGTAGCAAACTCAGAGATGTGGTCTACCATCTCTATGGGTGCAGAAGTAGGCGGAGGTATGGGAGGTGCAGCAGGTGCCATAGGTCAGAACATATTACTAGGTAATAGTCGTGATGACGAGTTAGAGAGTGATGATCTAGGCGTGCGTTTTATGATACGCGCTGGTTATGACCCGTACCAAATGATAGGCGTGATGAAAATACTTAAAGCTGCAAGTGGTGGTAGTCGCCAGCCAGAGTTTGCAAGCACACACCCAGATCCAGAAAATCGTATAGAGCAAATCAAGGAGAGCATCCAGAAATATGGTTATACGGGACCAGCGACTATGTAATAATATACTCGCAACCGTTTTCGTTAAAACCCCTTTAAAACCTCGCACCCGCGAGGTTTTGTTTTTATCTTTACTACTCAACCTAAGACGATGAATAAAAAAACAATCCTAATGATACTAGATGGCTGGGGTATGGCTCCAGACAAGAAAGTATCTGCCGTAGACCAGGCACAAACGCCTTTTATAGATAGCCTTTACAATAAGTACCCGCACGCACAGCTACTCACCCACGGTGAGAATGTAGGCCTGCCAGAAGGCCAGATGGGTAATAGCGAAGTGGGCCATATGAATCTAGGCGCAGGAAGGATTGTTTATCAAGACTTTGCTAAGATCAATAAAGCACTTAAAGAAGATACGCTCAAAGATGAGCAAGCGCTCAAGGATGCTTTCGCTTTCGCGAAAGAAAACAACAAGTCTGTTCACTTTCTCGGTCTCGTTTCTGATGGAGGTGTACACTCACACATTGAGCATCTTAAAGGACTTATTCTCGCTGCCGAAAATGCAGGAGTGCCACAATCTTTCATTCACGCTTTTTCTGATGGTAGAGATGTAGATCCAAAATCTGGAAAAAAGATGATATCTGATATTTCTGCTTTCGCGAAAGCGCACAACGCACAACTAGCATCTGTAATAGGTCGCTACTACGCAATGGACAGAGATAAACGATGGGAACGCGTTGCACTTGCATATAATTTAATTACTAAAGGTGCCGGAACGCCTACTAAAGACATAGAACAAGCCATACAAGCCAGTTATGACGCTGGTAAAACAGATGAGTTTATAGATCCGCTTTTTGTGACTCAAGATGGTGAGACCATCTCTACCGTGCAAGAAGGTGACGTAGTGATTTTCTTTAATTTTAGAACAGATCGCGGTCGCGAACTAACGGAGATGTTATCTCAAAAAGATTTTGCAGAGCAAGACACAAAAAAGCTTGACCTGTATTATGTTACAATGACTAACTATGATGACACCTTTAATGACATTAAAGTTATTTACGACAAAGACAATCTCGTAAATACCCTTGGTGAAGTTTTAGAAAGCGCAGGTAAGAAACAAATACGCATCGCAGAAACAGAAAAATATCCTCACGTAACCTTCTTCTTTTCTGGAGGGCGTGAAGAACCTTTTAATGGAGAGTCTAGATTGCTAGCTCCCTCGCCAAAGGTTGCCACCTACGACTTGCAGCCAGAAATGAGTGCTTTTGAGATACGTGATAAAATTGTTCCAGAAATAAACAAAGGAGACGTAGACTTTGTCTGCCTCAACTTTGCAAATCCAGATATGGTAGGTCATACGGGTGTGATGGAAGCCGCAATAAAAGCCTGCGAAACAGTAGACAGCTGTACAAAAGATATTGTAACCGCCGCCGAAGAAAATGATTATACTGTAATCATCATAGCAGACCACGGTAATGCAGAAGTAATGATTAACCCAGATGGATCGCCTAATACGGCACACACGACAAATCCAGTACCGGTGATACTAGTCGATAAAGACATCAAGAAAATCAACAATGGTATTCTATCTGATGTGGCTCCTACAGTTTTAAAATTGCTAGGCGTACCACAACCAGATGTGATGGATTGCGTACCTTTAATCTAAAAATAATGAGGATGAAAAATATCATTTATACAGGTTTGCTAGCTATAGTTCTTGTAAGCTGTAATACTTCAAAAACAGCTACAGAAACCCAGGCTACGGCGCCAAAAGAAGAAAAAGCTACAGTGATTGCAAAAGGTAATAGAATTGAAAAACCTACTACCCCTACAAAACCTGCCTTACCTGCAAAGCCTGCACCTAAAGTAAAGACAATGCTAGTGGGTAAAGAAGATCGCACAGCACTAGAGCAACCACCATTTGGAAGCTGGTACAACACAAACTATGCACGGTATAAAACTGATGATGCACTTATACCAGAAATCACAGAAGAGATAGAAGGAGTTACCATTACTACATTTATGGGGACTTGGTGTGGAGACAGTAAACGTGAGACACCACGTATGTTTAAAATATTAGATAATGTAGCCTTCAGTAAAAAAGACCTTACACTTATTACTGTAGATCGCACAAAGAAAAAACCTACTGAATTTACAGCAGAAAATAATATTATACGCGTTCCTACTTTTATTTTTAAAAAGGATGGAAAGGAAATAGGTCGTATAGTCGAGCGTCCTGTAGAAAGCTTAGAAGCAGATATGCTTAAAATTTTAAAAGGAGAATCTTACAAACACGCATATGAAAATTAAAATAATCGCTCTTGCCGCTCTTACCGTACTATTAACAGCTTGTAATGAGCACAAAACAGTAGAGCAAGTTACCGAAGAGCTAGAAGAAAAAGTAGCTACAGAAGCACCTCTAGAGGAAGAAGCGCCTATACTTATAGGTGAGTTTAAAAGAGATACCCTCGAGTCTCGTGCTTATAATAAATGGTTTATACAGAGTTATAAAGATCACACACTAGATACAGAGAGTCTTCCTGCTTTAAAAAAGGGGCTTACAGATGTACGTGTCACCGTATTTATGGGAACTTGGTGTGAAGATAGCCAGCGTGAGGTACCTGCCTTTTTTAAAATGCTTGATGAAATAGATTACGATAGTGACCTTATTCATATCGTAACCGTTTCTGAAGATAAAACAGAACCTGCAGAGCTAGTAAATCATAAAGAAATAACAAATGTTCCTACTTTTATATTTACTAAAGATGGTAAGGAGCTAGGCCGTGTGGTTGAGTATCCGTTAGAAAGTCTAGAGAAGGATATGGTAAAAATACTCTCAGGTCAAGAATATAAACACGCTTATGCGGAGTAATATGAACAAACTTTAGATTATCAAAACCCTTCATAAATTATGAAGGGTTTTATTTTTTAGTACTTGTAAAAAGCTAGACAATATTCATTAGTTTAGCCACACTAACATTAATCAAAAAACACAATTAATTTATGGAATGGTATTTAAAGGTAGTACGAGACAACTATGCAAATTTTGAAGGTAGAGCACGTCGTAAAGAGTACTGGATGTTTTATTTATTTAATATGATATTTACTCTCTTAGTATATATTCCTCTCATAGCCGGAATTGCGATGGAGAATGAAACTCTTATGATGGTAGGTGGTATATTATTTATGCTTTATATACTTGCGATAATAATTCCCTCTATTGCCGTAGCTGTGCGAAGACTACACGACCAAGATAAGAGCGGCTCTTGGTATTTTGTTACCTTTATACCTTTTATAGGAGGTATTTGGCTCTTAATACTTATGGTTACAGAAGGAACACACGGACCTAACCAGTATGGACCAGATCCTAAAGGGGATCTTATTCAGTAAATAACAATAACTACTTTAAAAAGGGCTTCTATAAAACTTATAGAAGCCCTTTCTTATTATATAAACGTAACCGTAGTTCTTTTTGTAATTTTGCATAAAATTTTAAGTGATTAAAGAAACACAAACCATAGCGGTAGACTTTGACGGTACCATTGTAGAAAATGCGTACCCTAAAATTGGCAAGCCATTATTATTTGCTTTTGACACACTTAAAAAATTACAGCAAGAAGGGAATTTATTGATTCTATGGACCTATAGATCTCAAGATAAACTAGAAGAAGCTGTAGCCTTTTGTAAAGAAAATGGACTTACCTTTTATGCGGTAAATAAAAGTTATCCTGAAGAAGTAATGAGCCCAAAAATAAGCCGTAAGATAAATGCAGATATCTTTATAGACGATAGGGATGTAAGAGGAATGTTAGGCTGGGGAGAAATCTATCAGAAACTGGGCAAAGGGCAAGAACAAACGCAAAGCCTTAAGGCAACACAGAAAAAAAAGAAAACACCAAAAAAGAAAAAATCTAAAGGTGGCTTTATGGCACGTATAGAAGAGCTTTTTAAAGAAGATTAATAGCAATGGCAATCATACAAAAAACCAGAGAAGAAATAGAATTGATGCGTGAGAGCGCTCTTGTAGTATCACGCACACTAGGGATGCTAGCTGGTGAAGTAAAGCCAGGTGTTACCACGCTCCACCTTGACAAACTAGCCGAGGATTACATAAGATCTCAAGGCGCCATACCTGGCTTTTTAGGGCTTTATGATTTCCCAAACACGCTATGTATGAGTCCTAATGAACAGGTTGTACACGGTATCCCAAATGATAAGCCACTTGTAGAAGGTGACATTATCTCTATAGATTGTGGTGCTATAAAAAACGGATTTTACGGTGATCACGCCTATACGTTTGAGGTAGGAGAAGTAAGCCCAGAAGTAAAAAAACTACTTGAGGTAACTAAGCAGTCTCTTTATGTGGGTATAGAACAACTCAAAGTAGGTAACCGCGTAGGTGATGTAGGATATGCTATTCAAAAATTTACCGAAGATCACGGTTATGGAGTTGTACGTGAGCTCGTAGGTCACGGTCTAGGTACTACAATGCACGAAGACCCAGAAATGCCTAACTATGGTAAACGTGGTCGTGGTAAAAAGTTTATAGAAGGTATGGTAGTTGCCATAGAACCTATGACTAATATGGGCACAAGAAACATAAAACAGCACAATGACGGCTGGACAATCACCACTCGTGATAATCAACCTAGTGCTCACTTTGAGCACGACGTTGCCATTGTAGATGGTAAACCTGAGCTGCTATCTACGTTTGCATACATTTACAAAGCATTAGGCATAGAGAGTGATGAGGAAACTCCTTTTCGCCAGCAAGCGCTAGTATTATAAGCTTTGAAGAAAATTTTTAAATTTTTCTTAAACGCCATTCCTCGACCTTTATTAATCAGGTTGAGTTATGTGGTGCGGCCACTACTGGCACTTACCCTTAAGGGTAATCGCTATGAAGACCCTATAGACGGTAAGACCTTTAAAAAATTCTTGCCTTATGGATATGGCACTCCTAGAGAAAATGTACTCTCACCATCTACCCTTTCGCTAGAGCGTCACAGACTTTTATGGCTGTGGCTACAGCGTGAGACAGATTTTTTTAAAGCAGAAAGAAAAGTACTTCACTTTGCTCCAGAGCAAGCTTTTTATAAACGCTTTCGCGAAAGCGCACACCTAGATTACACCACTACAGATCTTAACTCTCCACTGGCAGATGTTAAGGCAGATATTTGTGATTTACCATTTGCCGAAAATAGTTTTGACCTCATTTTTTGTAACCACGTACTTGAGCACATACCTGATGACACAAAGGCAATGCAAGAATTGTATAGAGTGTTGAGCCCTGGCGGGATGGCGATATTACAAATCCCTCAAGAATTAAACAGAGCAACCACCTTTGAAGATAACACCATCACAGACCGTGATGAGCGCGCAAAAATCTTTGGACAATACGACCACGTGCGTGTTTATGGAAGAGATTATTTTGAAAAGCTTAGAACCATAGGTTTTAAGGTAGACGAAGTAGATTATACAACTATCCTAACCCCAGAAGAGGTAGACCGTTATCGTCTTGCTCCTGGCGAGATTATACCTGTTTGCTATAAGTAATAGTTACTTCTGTATATATTGGTTAAAACCAGGAGTCATAAAAACACCTCCATCATACACGAGATAGGCTTCTATATTTTGACCTTTTAAGGCCTCTTTTGAGCGCTCAAGCCCCATTGCCATACAAGAAGTTGCCCAAGCATCTGCCGTGGCACAATCATCTGCTATAATGGTTGCACTAAGCACATCACTACGCTCTGCAGAACCCGTAAGTGGGTTTATGGTATGTACGTATTGTTTACCCGTAGCTTTGTCAACGCGATTCTTTCGGTAGTTTCCAGAGCCAGCCATTGCTTTGTCTGTAAGGCTTACGAGAACTGATGCCGTTCTGTCTGTCACTTTAGAATCTAGATTTTCTATTCCTACTGTCCAGCGTTGTTCTTTATTTAGGTTGGCCCCTGCAGCTACTATCTCTCCACCTATATCTACGAGGTAGTTATTAAACCCCTTTGAACCCATATAAGCTGCCACTCTATCTACTCCATATCCTTTTGCGACGGCATTAAAATCAAAATAAATAGTTGATGCGGCCTTATTTATCGTTCCATCTTCTTGTAATTGTACTTTACTCCAACCTACATACTGCATTAATGAGTCTAATGTAGGCTCATTTAGTGTTTCTAAGGCTTCTGTATCCCCAAAACCATAAGCATTACGCAATGTTCCTACTGTAGGATCAAAGTAGCCTGAGGTGGCTTTATTTAGCTTTCGCGAAAGCGTAAATACGTCCTTAAACATAGCATCTACAACAACCGTAGTATCACCTCTATTTATTTTTGAGATATCACTTTGCGGAATGTACGTGCTTAGTGACTGGTTTACCGCTGCTACCACAGAGTCTATACCTTTTTTAATTTGTGGAGCCGCTGCTACCTCTCCAAAGTATTTTACTCCATAACTAGTACCAAAAGCGTTGCCTGCGATTGTAATCTCGTCTGGGGTTTGTGACTGTTTGCAAGCTAGAAAACTTACAGCAATAAGAAATGATAGAAGTATGCGCATTATTGTATCTCTTGAAGTCCGTTATAAATCTCTCTGTAAGCCGAATCTTTTTCTACCGGCTTTTGATAATTGTCTCCGTGACCTAGCCCTACCCCAGCATAAAATGTACGTGCTTCAAATTTGAGTGCGTGATCACGCATTTTTATCATAAAAGCCTCATCATACACATTTGCATCTTCTGGAAATGTACGCGCTCTTACGATTACAAAATGTAATTTTTTATCCTTGAGAGCCACAAACTGCGGGTCCTTTTTAAGCTTAGAATTTACTGCCATAAACTCAAAGCCTTGACTCTTTAAATCTTCTCCTACGATGTTCATCGCAAGGTTGTGAAGCTCTTGTTCTGTAAGAAGTTCTGCCATATTACAAAGATAATTATTGCAGTTCTTACTTTACACATTTGCTCTTATTATTAAGACTATAGAGACTACTTACTTTTAAAGTTGTTTAAAAAATCGCTGCGCTTGTTACGGGATACAGGCACCTTATTATTTTCTGTAAGTTGGACGTACCCCTCATTGAGGTAAGCAATGATATGATCTAGATTGATAAGGTGCGATTTATGTACTTGATAAAACGTTGTTTTATCTAACATCTTTACAAAGTGGCCTATACTATTAGAGCTCAACATAGTTTTACCTTCTTCTAAATAGAGCTTTGTATACCCATCTACTCCTTCACACCGTATGATGGACGGTATAGGGATAAACTCTAGTCCTTTTTGAGTGGGCACTACGATCTTCTTTTTTTGAAAATTTTGAACCCCTAGATTTGCGATAAGCTGCTTGTTTTTGGCCAAAGAATCCTTATGCTCTACGTTTTGAATAGCCTTGTGGACCGCCGTGATAAGATCATCCTTATCTGCTGGTTTTACTATGTAGCCTATAGCACAATGGCGTATTGCCTCGATGGCATACTCATCATAAGCAGTTACAAAAATGATTTCAAACGCTGGATTTGGAATAGACTTGAGCATATCAAAACCTGTCATCTCCGGCATTGAGATATCTAAAAATATTACGTCGGGCTGTAACTCTTGTATTTCTGTAATGGCATTTTTGGGGCTTTGGCTCTCTCCCACAATAGTCAATTGCGGACAATACCTCTCTAGCTTAGAACGTAAGATAGCAAGCGCCTTGCGCTCATCATCTACTAGGTATGCTCGTATGTTCATCTTCTATGGGTTTAAAAATTAAAGTAGCTATCGCCCCCTCTGTATCTTCTCTATCTTCTAGTGTGTAGCTCACTTTCCAAGTATTACTGTATTCTAATAGCTTGAGACGATCTTGCAATACGCTAGACGACCTGTTATTAAGTTCTTTGCCGCTGTTATCAAATATTGCTTTAGACTTTACTAGACCTATACCATCATCTATTATAGTGACTTTAAAAGAGTCTTCACTCACGTAGCCAAAATGAATCGCAACAGTACCAGTTGTGGCTTTGTGAAAAATACCGTGATTTACAGCATTTTCAACTATAGGTTGCAACAACATTGTGGGTATAATATCTTCTTCATCAAGCTCGGCATCTTTTGTGATGCTATAGTTAAGCTTGTCCTCAAATCGTAATTGTTCAATAGAGAGGTAATTTTCTAACAAGGATATCTCTTGCGCTATGGTAATATGACGCTTTCGCGAAAGCGTAAAAAACGACCGTATTAATTTTGAAAACTTAGTCAAATAAATCTCAGACAGCTCTACCTCATTGCGCTGTATATAATACTGAATTGCATTGAGAGAATTATGCACAAAATGCGGATTCATTTGTGAGCGTAGCGCTTGGAGTTCTAGGGCGTGTTGTTGTCGCTCACTCATAATCTGATTTTCATACTTTTCTTTAACCAGTTTATTTCTCTGCTTTATAAATACTGTAAAAATAAAAATGAGCGCACCAATAATCGCCAAAATGGAGAACACTGAAATTAGTAAAACAGAATCTATCTTTTCTGAGGACATAAAAATGCTATTGAAAAAAAGCCATACAAAAGAACATTAACAACTACCAGAATAAGGTAGACCACGTTACGACTAGGTAAAAAATCTTTAGTAAGACTGAATGTTATAGGTAAATAACCTAAAGTAAAAATTAATATGCCTGTGACAATCCAAAAAGCTGGTAACCTAATAAAATCTATTAATTCATTTGATTTTATAAGAGAGATATAAAACAAAATGGAAAGTAAAAACATTATCATCGTTCCAACTGTAGACTGAATCTTTAACTCTCCAGTTATTTTCTCAAGTATCAAGCTAAAAATTAATGAAACAACATAGCATACACCCAGTAAAGCGACAAGTTTATTCTTGCTAAGAATTTTATAAAACCAACTTATAAAAAATAGATATGTAACTATATCAAATAAGGTGTACAATAGTTTATCAATACTGCTTATCCCATTGAAATGAGAGCAAACTTCAATTAAGACCACAAATAACATATAAAAGGGAAAGTAAACCAGATTTCCTAGCTTAAGCTTTTTCCAACGCCAAAAAGATATGATTGCAGATAAGAACAAGACAAGCTTTGTCACAATTAACAAAATATCACTCATCATTAATTTGCTGTTTTTAAATATACTAATTGGAACCTCCTTCAACAGGCTGAGCATCATCTGGCTCTTTACCCATAGGGTCTAACTTATCGTAATAAGCACTTGGGTATTCCAGTTTCTCATAATCTAAAATAGAAGGGAAGTCTGAGTCATTGTTACTAGGATCTGGGGTTGCGTGCATCGCTTGAAAAAAAATAGTTGATCTTGGGACATTCTTTTCATCATTCTTTGCACCAAAGTATATTACTGCTCCAGGATTTTGTTTTCCCTGTGCAATAGCTTCTTTTTTTATATTGTTCAAATATTTTTGCAAATCATCAATATCCTTAACAATGACACCTACATTATCTGGCTCTCCGTTTTGATATTGACCTTCTATACCTATGGTAATATATTTATGCTGGTTATTAAAGTAATTCTGTTGTAATTGATAAGCCTCACTTTCAGTTATTATATGTTGAGGATTTGGATCACCGCTCGGACAGTCACAACAAGAGACTGTGACAGAGCCCAGCACAGCCCACAAGGCGATTAATTTTAATTTTTTCATAATTAGAATGGTTAGTTAGTTATGTTTAAATATAGCTAAATATTACTGTTTAATATTCAAGCACGGAAATAGGCTTATTTTAAAAGTAATCCCTATCACTATAATGACCCGCTCGTCTATTCAAATAAATGACAAACAAAAGCGAGTCAAATAATTTTTCTCTTAAAAATCACAAAGATTAAAACACTCTGATGCATCAAAAGTCTCTACATCTCCAATAGTATTCTTATCACTTGTATTATATGTGCCATTAAAATCTACAAAAAGATCTGTATCCTGATTTGCATTAGGCGCAGGAGTAGTCCAACTAGTATTACCGGCATAAGAAATCCCTTGTAAACCATAAGCAAATCCTGATACTGCTCTTACCTCCATAAAGTTGCTTGTTGCCCAAAATTGAGAACCACACTCACTGTCTATATCTTCATCTACTTCTCTATTTGAAAAATCTACACCACCCGCAGCATTTTCACCGTCGGCTCCAGCATTTCCTCCTAAAAAATATTGTAGATTGAACGACCAACTCCCTCCGGATCTAGAAAAGCTCTGTGTCTTAGCATTATGAGGATCACCTCTCTCTGCAACAAGCATTTCATTGAAGGAACTTGAAAATGCAATATCTGTGATAGTGCTTTGAGAACCCACTACTCCAGAAATTTCAAGACTCGCGGCAACATTATTAAAACTGCCATCTGGATTGAGTGTGACAGAGTATATACTTCTTTCTGGATTTGGCATTATTGCTACTCTTGGAAAGTAAACTTTTGCGACTCCGCTCTCATAATTAACTCCAATTCCCCAAACTCGTTCTTCTTGATTTACAATACCTGCCGAACCTCCATCTGGAGACCAAGGGTCATAGGTCTCAATTAAATTACCTTGCATATCATATCTGTATATATTCCCATCTTCTAGGTTTGAGACAAAAAGTTGATCATTCAACTTGTCATAAGCTATGTTTCCTAAACCATTTAGAGTGCCGCCTGTATTAGGGACAGTAAAAAATGGAACTGCTGTCCAGCTTGGTCCTGTACATTTATACACTTGTCCACTTACAACATTTGAAGCCGGTGAAGGAAAAACACCTTGTTGATATATATTAGAAGATGCTAAGTAAATATTTTCATCACTATCTATAGCTATCCCAAATACCTGCCCTATATTTTCGGGTGTCCAGTTTGCTGGGTGTATAGTTTCAGATGGTGTATTTAGCCCTGGTCCCCAATCATCACCTATCGGAGCCTGAGAGTTGTAACGCGTGTCAAAAATAACACCTACAGGTTCATTAGATTCTGCGGCATAACAAGTAGCTACTGTAAAGCCTGAATTTGCTTTATTAGCTTCAAAAGGCACACAAGAGACCCCATCTACAGATTCTAATTCATACCCACACTCATCATCACTACAGCTCACTCCTAGAATGGCTAGTGACATCATTATTGTTATTTTATATATTGTTTTCATTTTATTTTTAGATTAAAAAAAGGACCGCTTTATCTAAGCTAATTATCAACACCTTATCAGATCATAGTTCAACAATGATTGTTGTGATAGAGCAGTCCCTTTGGCTAACACTTAATTTTAATTACAGATTACTTTCATCTCTGTGCGTCTGTTTATTTGGTGTTTTGTCTCACTACAAGAAACCCCATCTGCACACTCATTAAGTAATCTTGACTCACCGTATCCCTTACCTGTGATTTTGCTTCGGCTTACACCTTGCGAGACTACATAGTCTACAGCGGCATTTGCTCTGTTTTGAGATAGCGTTTGATTATAAGAGTCTGAAGCTCTAGAATCTGTATGCGAGCTTACCTCTACACGTATACCAGGATTATCTTTCATAAACTGTGCAAGCCTATTAAGCTCTGGTCGTGCATCTGGACGGATATCATATTTATCCAGATCATATAAAATATTATTAAGTGTAATGGCTTTACCACACTCTGCTTCTTCTAGACAGATCTCAAGTTTTACAAAGAGTGTTGTACTTCTGTCATACTCGGCTGGGTTTATTTTAACCGTTTGAGAAAAGTATTTATCTTTCTTACCTCTTAACTCATAAGAACCACGTTGTCCTATATGTAATATGTAGGTGCCATTCCCATCTGTGATTGTACTTTTTTGTTCTGCAGCTGTGAGGTTTTTTATAATGACATCTACACCAGGTAGTCCAGTTGCGGTATTACAGATAACGGCTTTACCCTGAAGAATAAAGTTCTCGTCTTCATAAAGAATCTCCTTTTGTAAGGTCTGTCCTTCTTTAAACTCAGAGGCACCTGCATTGTTACTAGTTAGACCCACCTCATAAAGTTGCCCATCTATAACATAATCATCTTTTGCTATGTCATTAAACACTACTATACCAAATGTATTTGTAGTTCCAGTTTGCACTATATTACCTGCACTATCACGCAAAGCAACATCAGTATCAGGTAGTACTTGTCTTGTAAACTTATCACGAGCTGTCACCGCTAGCGAGTACTTCTCACAAGTAGTACAACACTTATTATCGTGCTTAGATTTTAACTTTATAGTTAACCCTGCAAATACTCCCACAGATGATATATCGTGTTCACAAGCTTCTGCTCGCGTGTAAATATCACCGGTGAGACTGCTACCCTGCTCTGAAATAGTAGCATCATAATATCTAGCAGCCATACCACCATCAAGACTCTCTTGTACACCAAAATGTCTCATATAGTAAGCTCCTGCGTGTATGCCAAAAGTTTGATTAAAGAAATAGGTAAATCTCAGTTGGGCTTTACCCGTAAGAACACTACCCTCATCATAACCTGCGTGAAAGTTCAATCGATCATTTATAACAGTATTCTCTCTCAACTCAGTCAGTCCGCCTTTTATACTAGCAAGACCACCTCTAAGGTTTAGCTCTGCCTTGAACTTATTACTGGGCGACACATACTGAAAGTTAGGTCCTATACCATAAAAGAATCTAGTAATACCCTCCTCTCTCAAAGAGAAATCTGTGAGTGTTGTTCCTGAGATATCTATAAGATTATCTATAGGAAACGTGCTCTCTGGACTGTTTTTAATGTAATCAAGATCTAGCCCTATACCAAACCATCTCCAGTAATAGTCTACAGAGAGACCCAGTTCAATACCTCCTTGATAATCTATAAAAGGAGTATCATTATCATATGTAGGAAAATCATATCCTACTCGGGGACTCAACTGCCAGTAATTGTGGTCAGGATGTGTCTGCGCTACACTCCCCCAAGTGCAAGCGAATACTACGAGTAGTACGACGGTTTTCATAAATGCTTTCATAATTAAAAGTTGTTGTTAATAATGATGCAAATATGAACCAGTTACATAAGGTGTAAAATAGCCACTACACGAACGGTAGTTTTGAGTACAGCAACGGTGATTACAAAATGATAATAGATATGTACGCTTTCGCGAAAGTGTATAAAAAAAACCCGATACATTGCTGTATCGGGTTTTTAGGTTTTCGCGAAAGCGAAATTATATACTATCCTCCAAAGTCATCAAAACGGATGTTCTCATCTGGAATTCCATAATCTTCTCCCATTTTCTGAACAGCGTTGTTCATAAGTGGAGGACCACAGAAATAAAGTTCGATATCTTCTGGCGACTCGTGCTTACTTAAGTACTGGTCGATTACTACCTGGTGAATGAAACCTACAAAACCGTCTCCTTCTCCATCTGTAGAGTCTTTTACTTTCCAGTTATCTTCTTCCATAGGCTCAGAAAGCGCTAAGTAGAATTTAAAGTTAGGGAATTCTCTCTCTAACTCACGGAAGTGCTCTAAGTAGAATAACTCACGCTTAGAACGTCCTCCATACCAGTAAGTAACCGTACGTCCCGTCTTTAGGGTTTTGAAAAGGTGATACAGATGTGAACGCATAGGTGCCATTCCTGCTCCTCCTCCTACGTAAAGCATTTCTGCTTCAGATTCGTTTATGAAGAATTCTCCATAAGGCCCAGAGATTACTACTTTATCACCTGGCTTTTGTGCAAATATGTATGATGACGCAACCCCAGGGTTAACATCCATCCATTGGTTTTTAGCACGATCCCACGGCGGCGTAGCAATACGCACGTTAAGCATAATCTCGCGTCCCTCTGCCGGGAAAGAAGCCATAGAGTATGCACGCTCTACAGTCTCATTATTTTTCATTGTAAGTGGCCATAGACCAAACTTATCCCACTCTGCTTGAAACTTATCTGGTGTTTCGTGCTCTTCTGGGTGAGCCGTGATATCTATATCCTTATAGTTAATTGTACACTCAGGGATTTCAATCTGGATATATCCTCCAGCTTTATAACCCATATCTTCTGGTATCTCAACTACAAATTCTTTAATGAATGATGCTACGTTATAGTTACGCACAACTGTTGCATCCCATTTCTTAATTCCAAAAACTTCTTCTGGAATCGTGATGTTCATATTTTGCTTCACCTTTACTTGACAAGCAAGACGTGCTCCGTGAGCAAGCTCCTTACGAGAGAAGTGTGGTGTTTCTGTAGGTAATGCTTCTCCACCTCCTTCAAGAACGTGACACTCACATTGTATACAAGTACCTCCACCTCCACAAGCAGATGGTAAGAATATTTTATTGTTTCCAAGAGTTGATAAGAGCGTACCTCCAGAGGCAACTTCAACTTCTTTTTCACCATTTATAGTAATTGTTACAGGTCCTGATGGAGATAACTTTTGCTTAGTAAAAAGCAATAAGCCCACAAGGATTAACGTAAGCACTAAAAAGGCAGCGATTGTGGCGATAACAACGCCAGACATTGATGCAGCTAGTAACATAATTAGTTTTCTTTTTCGTTAGCAATTTCAACCTCGATCATAGCTACGGGTTGCGTATTTTCTTCTTGTAACTCTATTTGAGCAGCTTCGGTAGCTGGTGCAGCTTCTTCTTCGTCACCACCTGTAAGCATTCCTCCAAAACTCATAAAACCTATTGCCATAAGACCTGTAATGATAAAAGTAATACCAAGACCTCTTAATGGAGCAGGAACATTTGAGTAACGTATTTTCTCACGTATCGCTGCAATTGCAAGAATTGCAAGGAACCACCCTATACCTGAAGATATACCGTAGTTAAAGGCAAGACCTAACGTTTGGATATCTCTAGATTGCATAAATAATGACCCTCCTAAGATGGCACAGTTTACTGCAATAAGTGGTAAGAAAATACCAAGTGAGTTATATAATGACGGAGAGAACTTCTCTACTACAATCTCTACCAGTTGTACCATTGTTGCAATAGTTGCGATAAATAGTATGAATGATAGGAAACTTAAGTCATAATCTGCATACTCTGGTCCTAACCACGCTAGTGCGCCATCACGAAGAATATACTGGTCAAGTAGCCAGTTTATAGGCACTGTTACTGCTAGTACAAATATGACAGCAGCACCAAGACCAACAGCGGTTGACACTTTTTTAGACACGGCTAGGTAAGAACACATTCCTAAGAAGGTGGCAAATACCATATTGTCTATGAAAATCGATTTGAAAAATAATTCAATATGCTCTAACATATCTTTGATTTTATAGGTTTACGCTTTCGCGAAAGCGTGATAATTCATTTTCTAGTTCTCTTCTACGAGTGCAGGGTTCTTACTACGCTGTACCCAGATAATGAGTCCAACTACGATAAGTGCCATAGGCGATAGTAACATAAAACCGTTATTCTCGTAGCCTATGCTGTATAATCCTGTTTTTTCTATAGGATCTCCTAGTACCTTAATACCTAGAAGCGTTCCTGAACCTAATAGCTCTCTAAAGAAACCTACTATAATTAAGATCACACCATAACCAAGTGCGTTACCTATCCCGTCTAAAAATGATCTATATGGACCGTTACCTAAAGCAAATGCTTCAAAACGTCCCATAATGATACAGTTTGTAATGATAAGACCTACAAAGACTGAAAGTTCTTTACTCAGCTCATAAGCAAATGCCTTGAGCGTCTGGTCTACTACAATTACAAGTGTTGCCACAACGATAAGTTGTACAATAATTCTAATTTTTGATGGTATGATGTTACGCATAAGCGATATCACTACGTTACCAATACCTAGTACAAATAGTACAGATACTGCCATTACGATAGACGCTTTAAGCTGAGCAGTAATTGCTAGTGCCGAACAGATACCTAATACTTGAATAGTAATTGGGTTATCATCTGCTAATGGATCAAGAATGAGTCGTTGATCTTTTTTTGATAGTATCGCCATTATGCTTTGGTTTTAAAATCTTTAATTACTGGAACGTAGCTCTTAAGTGTGCTTTTAATCATTGCACTCACACCATCACCAGTGATCGTTGCACCTGCTAGAGCATCTACTTTATTATCATCCTTACGTTCATTTTTTGGATCATTGTTACCTTTTGCAACTGTGATACCTGAGTACTGAGTTTTTGACATAATCTGCTCACCAGTAAAGTCGTCCATAAAGTAACGCTCTTTAATGTTTGCACCTAGACCAGGAGTCTCTCCTTTGTGATCAAAAAATACACCTTGTACAACTAGATCTTTATCTAGCGCTACATATCCCCAGATAGCATCCCAAAGTCCTTTACCATACATAGGCACAACAAAAAATTGTTTACCATCACGCTCTCCTACAAAAAGAGGCATCTTGCGCTCATTTTTAGGCAACTTGCTTTGCTTCTTCATATCTACAGTAAATGCCTCATCACTTTGAGTCACTTTACCATTCTGGATGATGTAAGCTTCTTTAATGTACTTATCGTACTCTGCTTCTACCTTATCTGTAGGGATGAAGTTTACACCTCCATCACCTGCTACATTCTCATTTACGCCCATTGCATAAAGAATGTTCTGCTGCTTTTCAAAGCGCTCATTTTCTTTAATAGCAGGCTTAAGACCTTGTGCTAGTCCTGCTAGAACTCCTCCTACTACGACTACCATAATAGTCGCAAAGAGAATTGTATATCCGTTTCCGTCTGTCTTTGCCATCGTTATGCTGTTTTAAGTTTAAGACGCTTCATTCTTCTCTTCACATTCCCTTGTACCACGTAGTGATCAATTGTAGGAGCAAATACGTTCATTAATAAGATCGCGAGGAATACTCCTTCTGGGTATGCCGGGTTAAATACGCGTATCATAATAGATATAAAACCTATTAAGAAACCGTAAATGTATTTCCCTTTATTAGTTTGTGATGCAGTTACTGGGTCTGTTGCCATATATACTGCGCCAAATAAAATACTACCTATGATAAGGTGTTGCCAGAAAGGAACACTCATTAAGCCATAAAACTTACTAGTATCATCTATCCATCCTGCATCTACAACTCCATTAAAGATAAGTCCCATTGCTAGTGCTCCTACTATAGTAGAAAGTATGATTCTCCAGCTACCTATCTTTGTAAAGATTAAGAATAAGGCTCCTACTATAATGAGTATTTTAGAAGTCTCCCCTACAGATCCAGGAATAAATCCTAAGAACATATCTGTGTAGTCATAATTAATCGTTGCTGCATTTTGAGCATAACTACCTAAGATAGTTTCTCCAGATATTGCATCTGGTGTTCCTGCTCTCTCTACTGCTTGGTGTACCCACACCTTATCTCCAGACATCCACGTTGGGTATGCAAAGAATAAGAAAGCACGTATAGTAAGCGCTGGGTTTAATATATTCATCCCTGTACCTCCAAAAACTTCTTTACCTATTACTACACCAAAAACAACCGCTACTGCAAGCATCCATAACGGAATATCTACAGGTACAATAAGTGGCACAAGCATTCCAGTTACTAAGTAACCTTCCTCTACCTCGTGTCCTTTTATAACAGCAAAAATAAATTCTACAAGTAATCCTACACCGTAAGAAACAATTACTAATGGAAGTACTGTCCAAGCTCCTATAGAGAAGTTGTCTAGATTCCAGAAGTTAGTACTAAAGAACCCTTGAGCTGCTTCAATCTCTCCTGTTGCAAGGTAATGCTGGTAACCAGCATTAAAAATACCAAACAGTAAACAAGGAATCAATGCTATGATTACCGTGTTCATTGTACGTTTTAAATCATCTACCGCTCTTATGTGACCACCACTGTGTGTAGTCTCGTTAGGAGCGTATAAAAAAGTGTGAAGCGCGTTGAAAGCCGGAGCCATCTTCTTCCCTTCATACTTCATTTTAAGCTTATGTAAACTTTCTTTCATTCCCATAACTTATCCTATTTCTTTATACATAACATCTAATCCCTTACGAATGATCTCTTGGTGTGGCTGCTTAGACACACACATAAACTCTGTAAGTGCAAAATCTTCTGGGGCCACCTCATACATTCCTAAAGCCTCCATCTCGTCTAGATCTTCTACCATACAAGCCTTAAGAATTTGCATAGGGTAAATATCTAGAGGAAAAACCTCTTCATAATTTCCAGTTACTACAAATGCACGGTGCTCACCGTTTGTATTTGTATCTAGATCATATTTCTTTTTAGGCTGTAACCAAGAAAAAGTAAGCGCTCTAGATGGAGAGATTTTATCAAAAACAGGCTTATTCCACCCGAAGAATTCATAATCATCACCCTCTGGTATTACTACAAACTCTGTTGCATAAAAACCAAGAGCTCCGTCTGGCTTAACTTTAGTACCTGTTAATACATTACCAGAGATGAAGCGATTATTATCACCATCTACTCCAGCATCATATGCAAATGTAGAAACCTCTGCACCTATGATTGTACGGTAATACTTAGGCGCTTTTATAGAAGACCCAGAAACCGATATCACACGTTGTGCGTTAAACTTGCCTGTAAGTAACAACTCTCCTATTACAACAAGATCTTGTGCTGCAACCGTCCAGGCTGTCTCACCTTTGTTAATAGGACTTGTTTTATTTATTAAGGTTCCTACATTACCAGCTGGGTGTGGTCCTTTTACTGTATATGTTGTAACACCTGTAAGGCTTGCAAATACAGATGCACTAGAACCTATAGAAACGTGTACACCACCATCTGTAAGTTTTCCTAATGCTGTAACTGCTGCCTGCAGCTCTGCTTCTTTACCTGCCAGTACAAAATCAAGATCTGCAGCAAGCGGTCCAGTGTTTACACCAGATATAAAAATTGCTTTTGGAGATACTGTTGGGTTTGCAACCACATCATAAGGACGTTGTTTTATAAACGGCCACACACCACCTTCAAGCAATCTTGCTTTTACAGTAGCAGCATCTGCAGTTGGACTCAACGCTCCAAAATCACGAGTAGCACCAGCATAATCTGCTTCAATCACAATATCAGTAATCACACGGCGAGCGCCACGCTTGATTTCTGTAATTGTTCCAGCAACTGGAGATACAAACTTGATTTCTTCTTGAGACTTTGAGTAGAAAATCTCATCTCCAGCCTTAAGGCTAGCTCCTTCTTTAAGGACCATTTTAGGAGTCACGAGATGAAAATCTGAAGGCCTAATAGTAATGGTACGCGATCTAGGCCCTTCAGAAATTGTCTTTTCTGCTTCGCCTACTAATCGGATATCAAGACCTTTTTTGATTCTGATGTCTTTTGACATATGTCAGTAGATTTATGTTATCTAAAATCCTCTAAAATTGAGGTGCGCAAATTTACAAAATACGTCTCATTTTTCCGAGCTAGAAAAAGTGAAAGTATTATTTATAATGCTTCTAAATAATAAGTTATCAATCTGTTTAATAAACCACCTCTTTTTTGAGAAAACCGCACTTAGACGCTCCACAAAACTCATAATAACTTCAAGTATACACCACTGCTCGTGGTTTATATTCATTACCCACTCACATTAAGCACTTTACAAATTAATTACTGCCCTATAACTTCTTCAATTTCTAAAATTCTAAATACGCTTTCGCGAAAGCGTAAAAAACACAGTGCCACATCACATCACGCACACCTCAACGCAATATCTCGGCATCAAATTTGTTTATATTTGGCAACCATCAATCCATTATGAAAAATTATTTTACGCTTTTCTTACTATTTGCAACGTTTACAACCTTTGCACAGGTAGCACAAGAAGTACCCGAACCTCCTTTTATTAAAACGGTACAATTTAACGCTACCAACAGATCTGGAACATCTTTACCCATACTACAACTAGGTAGCAGGTTGTCGCTTTCTTTTGACGATATTTATGGAGATGAGCGTGATTACTTTTATAAAATCACGCATCACAATGCAGACTGGACAGAGAGTAGCCTTGCTAGATCTGAGTATATGCAAGGGATGGATAATGTGCGCATCCTCAATTTTGAAAACTCGGTTGCAACGCTCCAGTTATACACGCACTATGAGCTGTCTATACCTAACCAGATGACTAAGCGTCTCACAAAAACGGGCAATTACCTCCTTAGCATTTATGATGAAGAAAACGAGCTCGTTTTCTCTCGTAAGTTTATGATATTCTCATCCCAATTTAAGGTGGGAGCTCAAGTAAAAAGGTCAAGAGATTTACAATACATCAACTCAAAACAAGTGCTGCGATTTTTTATAGACTCTGGAGATGAAGTTATTATAAACCCAAAACAAAATCTTCACACAGTTTTAATACAAAACAACAACCTCAAAACAGCCATTACAGGCATAGAGCCTCAATACAATATAGGTAACAGACTCGAGTATAGATATGACCAAGAGACCGCTTTCTGGGGTGGCAATGAGTTTTTTAACTTTGAAAACAAGGATGTGCGAGCCGCTACTTTTGCCATAAAAAGCATAGAGCTCAAGAGTCTGTATCACAATTACCTATACTCTAATCCAGCTAGGTATGACCAGCCGTACACCTACAATCCAGATATAAACGGAAACTTTCTCATAAACACCCTACAAGGTCGCACACCTCTTACCGAGGCAGAGTATGTATGGATACACTTCTCTTTGAGACACCCTAAACTTCTCGATGAACAGTCTATACATCTTTACGGAAGCTTTAATAACTATGTAATAGACAATAGCACAAAACTGGAGTGGAACACCCGCACTAGAAGATACGAGCTACCGTATTTACTTAAACAAGGTTTTTACAACTACAATTATGTGCTAGTAAACAAAGATGGAAGTATAGATTATAAGAATAGTCTAGACGGGAACTTCTGGCAAACAGAAAACAACTATAAAATACTAGTGTATTACCGTAAGCCTGGAGGACGTTTTGACGAGCTGGTAGGCTTAGGGCAAACTAATTCTTCACAAATAACAAATTAGATTTTTACGCTTTCGCGAAAGCGTATTCACTAAAATCATATATTTACAGGGATGAAGGAAACACCTGTAAAATCTAACTCACGTAAGGCGATGAAATATCGTGGCGTTGAGTGCCTTAACTGCGGGCACCCGCTAGACCTTACCGATCGTTATTGTGCATACTGCGGGCAAATTAACACGACAAAACGGCTCACTATAAAAGACTTCTTTAATGAGTTTGTACTGAGTGTGTTTACTTATGACTCCCGTTTTAGATATACCGTTAAAGACCTACTTTTTAAACCAGGAACCATCACAAGGTACTATGTAGAAGGGAAGCGCCTCAAATATGCAAACCCCTTTCGGTTTTTTCTGAGTGCGTCCATTTCTTATTTTATATTACTCGCAATCATAGGTTTTATAAATGGTAATAATGACTTAGATTTTACAGATGAAGGTGTCGTGCAACTCAATGTAGACCAAGCCAAAGATGATATAGACTCCATAAAAGAAATCACAAAAGACATTGATCTCAACGAGTTTCAAAACCTCAACAATGAAGAAGCACAACTCCTTGAAGAAAAAATAAACAACACTGTAGAGAAGAGTGTAAAAAAGCTAAAAGAGAGAAAACAAGCACAAGAAGCAAAAAAAGACTCCATCGTAAAAGTACCTTATGACACAAGAGCCGAAAGCTCTATAAACGGCATCTATCTTGAGAACATATTTACAAAAGGCGAGATATTTTACGACTTTTATGAATACACAGACATAAGTGACCCACAAGAAGCTCTAGATAGCTTAAAATACAGCAAGACCAGAACAAACGTATTTTTATATAGCAAGAATGAGGATATAAAACGCGTTAAGGATAATCCGGCTCGTTTTTTAAGATTTCTAGCTTCTAAGATTCCGTTTTTCTTATTCTTTTTTGCACCTATTTTTGCGCTTTTCTTATGGCTAATTTATTCAAAGAAGAAGTTTAATTATATGGAACACTTAGTCTTTATATTTCACATATTCAGCTGGGTGTTTTTAGTATTGCTTATTGCTCTTATTCCAGACCTACTTATTGGAGATGAAATAGTTGCATCTCTATTACTCATTCTTGTGGGTCCATTTTACTTTTACAAGGCGTTGCGTAATTTTTACAAACAAAAACGCAGGTGGACAATTCTAAAATTTGTATTTTTAAACATAGTATTCTATTTAGGAGCGACATTATTTGCAGTAATCTTCTTTGCGATTACCGCATTTTTATTTTAAAATGGTACAACAAGTAACTAGAGGCATAAAGATTTCGGTAGAGACTACCTTTGAGGGCACGTTTTATAAAAACTATAAAATGCACTTCGCCTTTGGCTACAAAGTAACCATAGACAACCAGAGTAAAGATAGCGTGCAACTTATGGCACGTCACTGGAAAATACAAGACGCTCTTAACACTCCCGAAGTCGTAAATGGCGAGGGTGTGATAGGTAAAAAACCTGTTTTGAAACCCGGCGAAAGCCACACCTATAGTTCTGGTTGCTTACTTACATCTCCCTTTGGCTCTATGGAAGGGCATTACCAGATGGTAAACTTTACAACCACAAAAAAATTCAGAGTAAAAATACCTGCCTTTAAGCTGAGCGCACCTTTTGCATTAAACTAGCTGCCGTTTGCCCTGTAAGCTCAAGGCGAAAAATCTCTTCTCCCTGTTGTATTGTACAGTACAAACAGTTACTATCATAAACAAACTTATAAGGTTGTGTAGCATCAAACCCTTCTGGCAATTGTGCAGTACCACAAAAGTCTTGCACTCCACGCTCTGTATATCTTTTTACTAATGCCTTAGTCTTATCACCCTGGACTTCTAAATAAAAGTAAGCTCCACTACCCGTCCCATCTAGAAAGGTAGCTCCTTCTGGCACCTCAATACTTATCCCATCTTGATCAAGAACCTCAGGAACCTTTCGGTCAAAGAAGTTTGTGAGGTTTTCTTTTAAGGCTGTAGATGTGTATGGCTTAATACACCCATTATACACCTCATACACCCCGTCTTGTGATGCACTACGCTCTACATTACCCACGGTGCTGGGAGTAAATTTCTTATTGCGCTTAAGATATTTTATTATGGAGTTATTATTTGTACTAGCTAGAATCGTGTCTGTCACAAATCTTGCACAGTTACTTCCCACTTTTCCAAAGGCTTTGTAAGGAATACTCCCTTGCCCTTGAAGACCCATTATATATGAGAGAGCTTTATCATAATCTACCGTATCACATAAGGATGTAACAAGACGACCCTCCCCGTGTGTTTTTTCTGGATGCGCTTCTAGCCATAGCAAAAGCTCATTAAGATTAATTAATTTATGATTTTTTATCTGAGCTTTTACGGGCACAACTAGCTCTACATCTGTAAGAGCCCCACGCACTCTTCCCTTGCCTGGAGGAGTAATATACCTGCCAAAATCAAAGTACTGAGCCACTCCCGTTTCATTTTCTATAAGAACCAGCGCAGCGTGACCTGCTTTAATATGTGTGCGTGTGCCTAAACCTACCAGTGGTAATATTTTACACATAAGCTCATCAGACATTTTTACAAAAGTATCTGGAAAAGCAAGCACTATTATTTTACCTGTATTTTTCAAACAGCAACTGTATCAAAGTTAGTAATGTGCACCTCATCCTTTTGTAAATCGCGGTAGGTCATTATACAATCTTCCTTAGTCTTTTCTACTTGGGTAACACTTACGGTTCCTAGTTTACCGCGATTCATTTTAAGATCTACCTTTTCATCTCCCTCACCAGCTGTGGTGTGAAAACTTGATAATTGCTCACTACTCCAATCAGTATTTTGAGCAAATGTTTTAAACCACTTTTTACGCTTCTCCTTCATCTCTGTAGTATACAGTGTAGAAGAAGACCATATTTTTGGTAAATCATCTAGTTCGCTTATATGAGCCTTCACTCCATCCCAAACCAGTTCTGTTGCCTTGAGACCAGTGTTCCAATCTATAGCTATAATGGTAAAGGGCTCAATTCCCTCATAGTCAAAATCATTTATAGAAGTCGTTAAATCATCAGACTTAAGTAGTTCTTTTACCACTACGCCTCTACTCATCTTATAATCCTCAACCTTGATATGATTTTCAAACCCTCCATTAAGAAGGCAAATCATTGTATTTTTTTCTGAAACTCCTATCCACGATCCTCCGGCTACGGCATCTTTTGGAAACAGCATTTTCACCCCATCTATATCATAAAAGCTAGGCGCAAGTGTGGTTCTTCCATAAGCCTCGTCACGGTTAGAGGTTAGAATAAAAGTGTTATCTTTTTTAGGTATATAAGTAACTGTGCACATTCTTTATGGGTCGTAAGTTCTGTTTGCAACTTACGAAAAAGCCTACACTTGCGGTTTCGATACCTATTATTTTGTACGTATGACTGTCTACAGTAGCCACACTCATACTAAAATGTGATATTAACAAATTTAGATGTGATTGTCTTCTATTTTGCTTTCGCGAAAGCGTAAAAAACCCCAACTGTTACAGTATTGCCAAACCGCTGAGCTATCGCAATAGAATTTGTACTTTTGCACTACCAAAAAATTAAAACCAAACACCACTATGGGAAAAGGATTTTTTCAAGTTCCAATCGCTGTAAACGAAGAGGTAAAATCTTATGCACCAGGCTCTCCAGAACGCGAGGCCGTTGCCGCAGCTTATAAAGAGTTATTTAACGCACATACCGAAGTACCTATGTACATAAACGGTAAAGAGGTGCGTACTAAAAATACACAACCTATCACGCCACCGCACGATCACAAGAAGGTGGTAGGTGAGTTTCACCTTGCCGAAAAAACACACATTGACCAGGCTATCGCTGGGGCACTTGAGGCCCGTACGGAGTGGGCAGAGCTTCCTTGGGAGCAACGTGCTGGTATTTTCTTAAAAGCTGCAGAGCTTATTGCTGGGCCTTACCGCGCAAAGATTAATGCTGCAACAATGATTAACCAGTCTAAAACGATTTATCAAGCAGAGATTGATGCTGCTTGTGAGCTTATAGACTTCTTACGTTTTAATGTGCAGTTTATGACAGATATCTATAACGAGCAGCCAGAGTCTACCTCTGGAGCTTGGAATAGACTAGAATATCGCCCGCTAGAAGGATTTATCTATGCGATTACTCCTTTTAACTTTACAGCCATCGCTGCAAACCTTCCTGCTGCTTGTGCACTTATGGGGAATGTTGTGGTATGGAAACCTTCAGATAGCCAGATGCTTTCTGCAAAGATTATACTTGACATCTTCCGTGAGGCAGGTGTACCAGATGGTGTGATACAAGTGGTACACGGTGATCCAGTAATGATTACAGATACCGTACTTTCAAGCCCAGATTTTTCTGGATTACACTTTACAGGATCTACACACGTATTTAAAGATGTGTGGAAAAAGATAGGAGAAAACATACATAACTATAAAACTTACCCTCGCATTGTAGGTGAGACAGGTGGTAAAGATTTTATCGTTGCACACCCTACTGCACCAGCAAAACAAGTGGCAACAGCCATCTCTCGTGGAGCGTTTGAGTTCCAAGGTCAAAAATGTAGTGCTGCAAGTCGCGGGTACATACCAGCATCTTCTTGGGAAGAAATTAAAGAGCTTGTGATAGAAGACGTAAAGTCTTTTAAAATGGGATCTCCAGAAGATATGAGTAACTTTATCACTGCTGTGATACACGAAGGATCTTTTGATAAGCTTGCAAAATACATTGACCAGGCAAAAGAAGATGCAAACGCAGAGATTATAGTAGGTGGTGGTCACGATAAGAAAAAAGGATACTTTATAGAGCCTACCGTTATTGTAACTACAGATCCTAATTATACAACAATGCACACAGAGCTTTTTGGCCCAGTGATGACTATTTATGTATATGAAGATAAAGACTGGAGCGAGATGCTTAAGCTTGTAGACAGCACTAGTGAGTATGCACTTACTGGAGCAATACTAGCAACAGATCGTTATGCAATACAAGAAGCTACAAAAGCACTTAAAAATGCCGCTGGTAACTTCTATATAAACGATAAGCCTACGGGAGCTGTTGTAGGGCAACAACCTTTTGGGGGAGCACGTGCTTCTGGAACAAATGACAAAGCAGGATCTGCTTTAAACCTACTACGTTGGGTAAGCCCACGTATGATTAAGGAAACATTTGTTACTCCTACAGATTACAGATACCCTTTCTTAGCTAAGAAATAGGTTACCTTTTTTCGTCTTTGAGACGAGGTATATAATATGCAACAGGCTTTCTATTATAGAGAGCCTGTTTTTTATTGCGCTTTCGCGAAAGCGGAATTACAGAATTTGGCGCTAGAGGATTTTTTACTCATTAAAAAGGCCACTTCACTCATTCCAGATTTAAAAAAATATAGAGGGCTAGTATGTTTGTCGAGCAATCAAAAACACTAAGAGTTATGAGAACCGTTATCGCACTTCTATTCACACTAATACCTATATTAAATATAATTGCCCAAGTAAAAATTGCTGGAACTATTTATGGTGATGAAACACCTCTAGCATTTGCCACGGTTACAATTAAAGGATCCGAGAAAGGAAGTATTACAGACGAGAACGGCCATTTTACATTAAGTGCAGAGATAAATGATATTTTATTAATCTCTCACGTTGGTTTTAATGCCAGAGAAATTAAAGTCACCCACTCAAACACTTTGAACATTAAGTTAGATAATAACAATCTGGAAGAAGTTATAGTTTATGCGCAAAATATAAAGACCGAACAAAAAGTGATTGGTGGTTGTAAATTTCACTCAATTGCTAGATGTAATGCAAAAGCCATTGGTGTTAGAATTGATAACGAGCGAAACGTACAACCTGAAAAAATTAGAGCTGCTTTTCCAAACCCTACATCTAGCGGATATTTCGACATCTTACTTAATGAGACTTTTCACAAAGTTTCAGTTACAATATCATCTATGACCGGCCAAATTATAGGCTCTAAGACTACATATGATATTAATCAATTAAATAACCTTGATATTTCATCCTATGCTCCTGGAGTTTATATTGTAAATATCATTGCAGATGGAAAACCTCTTAAACCGCTCAAAGTTATAAAATCGTAATATCTTATAAGAGAACACCTAACTATCCCGCAAGTCTACACGCACCATATACCTCTGGGATTCCCATAAGGCGTACCTCGCGCAAGCTATTACCATAACGCTGCACTCTCATAGGTATGAACCATATTGCATACCCAAAAATCACTACCCACAATGCAACAGCTATAAAAAAAGATGCGATAGGATCTACCAGATAACACAGATACTGAACGCCTGTTACAGCAGTTGCTACCTTTACCACATACCTAGCCCATAGCTTGACTGAGTATACCCTCACCTTATGCTCTTTTCTAGTTTTTGGCAATTCACTACCCAAATGCACGAGCAAGGTATCTGCAAATGGTTTATAAGACGTAAATGCCATACTAATATTAGCTAGAAACAGTAAAAAATGTAGTACTTCCATAAGAGTAGGTTTTTTTAAAAAACAGCCGCTGCTATCTGTCTAATATTATCACTTTTACCCATTGAGTAATAATGTAACACGGGTACGCCAGCAGCTTGCAACTCCTTGCTTTGCTGTATGCACCACTCTATGCCTATCTGGCGTATGGCAGCAGTGTCTTTGGCTTTTACAACTTCCATTACTAATGCATCTGGCACGTCTACGCTAAAGCGTTGCGGAATTAAATTGAGTTGCTTCTTTGTCGCCAGCGGCTTGAGTCCTGGTATAATAGGTTTTGTGATACCCGCGGCTCTGCATTTTTCTACAAAGTCGAAGTATTTCTGATTGTCAAAAAACATTTGGGTCACCACATAACAGGCCCCAGCTTCTAGCTTTTTCTTTAAAAAATGAATGTCACTTTCAAGACTGGGCGCTTCCAGGTGCTTTTCTGGATAGCCCGCCACACCTATGCAAAAGTCTGTCTTTGCACTATTCTGCAAATCTTCATCTAAGTAGGTGCCATTATTTAAATCAATAATTTGCTCTACGAGGTCTTGCGCATAGATATTTCCGTTTTTATTGGGCTTGTAGTAAGTCTCACTCTTTACCGCATCACCACGTAAGGCCATCACATTCTCAATACCTAGAAAATCCATATCTATCAAAAAATTCTCAGTATCTTCTTTTGAAAAACCACCACACAACACGTGCGGCACTGCATCTACTTGATAGCGGTTTTGTATCGCAGCACAAATACCCACGGTACCAGGGCGTTTACGCACCACCTTTTTCTCTAGCAACCCGTCCTCACGCTCCTTATAAATATATTCCTCACGGTGATAAGTTACATCTATAAAAGGCGGCTTAAATTCCATAAGCGGATCTATATTATCAAAAATGGTATTGATATTTTGCCCTTTAAGAGGTGGCAAGATTTCAAAAGAAAAATCGGTTCTCTTTGCTGCTATTGCCTTTGCTATGTGATCTCGTACTTTTGTCATAATCTACTCTGCTATATTTGGGGTGAGCCATTTTTCCGCTTTCGCGAAAGCAATATTCTTGCGGCTCGCATAGTCCTTTACTTGATCTTCTTTTATTTTACCTAAGCCAAAATACCTCGCCTCAGGATGCCCGAAATAATACCCGCTCACACTTGCCGCCGGCCACATCGCCAAACTTTCGGTAAGGGTAACACCTATGGACTCTTCCACGCCAAGCAACTTCCAGATAGTCTCTTTCTCAAGGTGATCTGGACAAGCGGGATAACCTGGCGCTGGACGGATACCTTGGTATTTTTCTTTAATTAAATCTGTATTAGCTAGTTCTTCTCTAGTGGCATATCCCCAGTGTTTTGTGCGTACTTCTTTGTGCAGATATTCGGAAAAGGCTTCTGCGAGTCTATCTGCAAGTGCTTTAATCATTATAGCGCTGTAATCATCTAGTGCATCTTCAAACTCTTTTGCCTTTCTGGCTGTTCCAAATCCTGCTGTAACACAAAAAGCACCCATATAATCTTGCAATCCACTATCTAGCGGAGCAATAAAATCTGATAGCGCAATATTGGGCTTGCCCGCTGCCTTTTTTGATTGTTGCCTGAGCGTTCTAAACACCACCGAACCCTCTACTCGCTCTTGATTTACCTCAATATCATCTTGGTTATTTGCATTTGCTTTAAAAAGTCCAAAAGTCGCTTTGGCAGTGAGCCATTTTTCGGTAATAATTTGTTTGAGCATTTTTTGTGCATCGTCAAATAGTTCGCTGGCTTGTATTCCTACCACCTCATCTGTTAAAATCTCTGGGTACTTACCGTGTAAATCCCAACTCCTGAAAAATGGACTCCAGTCTATATAAGGCACCAGTTCGTTGAGATCTAAATGTTCAATCACCTGTACACCTAGTTCTTTTGGAGCGACAATATCTTCGGCTTTAAAATCTATTTTTAATTTATTTGCTCTTGCCTGTTCAATCGTCAAGTATTCCTTAATGCGTTGTCTTGAGTTAAAATTTTCGCGAAAGCGGGCATATTCCTCTTTCAGTTTATTTTTAAAAAGAACACTTGTATCTTTCTGTAATAAATCGCCCACAATAGTCACCGCCCTGCTGGCATCGTTTACGTGCACAACGGCACTCTCATAATGCGTGTCAATTTTTACAGCGGTGTGTGCCTTGCTTGTGGTCGCACCACCTATCAAAACTGGGATTTTGATATCTTGTCTTGCTAGTTCTTTGGCTAGATAAACCATCTCATCAAGGCTAGGTGTAATTAAACCACTTAGACCTATGATGTCTGCATTTTCGGCAAGAGCGGTGGCTATGATTTTTTCTGGCGGCACCATCACACCTAGGTCTATAATCTCATAATTATTGCACGCTAGTACAACGCTCACAATGTTTTTACCTATGTCGTGCACATCTCCTTTTACGGTCGCCATTACAATTTTACCCGCACTCTGACTCGCGGCTTGGGTACCGTTTCTCAACTTCTCTTCTTCAATGTAGGGTAATAAATAAGCAACGGCTTTTTTCATCACTCTGGCAGATTTTACTACTTGAGGTAAAAACATCTTCCCACTCCCAAAAAGGTCTCCCACCACATTCATACCCGTCATCAAGTGGCCTTCTATTACTTTGATAGGACCATCTACAGCTTGTCTGGCCTCTTCTACATCTTGCAGAATATAGGCATCTATTCCTTTTACCAGTGCTCTGGTGATACGGCTCTGCACATCCTCTGTTCGCCAGGCTTCGGTTTCTTTTTGTATAGATTCTTTTTGACCTACGGTCTCTGCAAATGTGAGTAGGCGCTCTGTTGCATCATCTCTTCTATTGAGTATTACATCTTCTACACGCTCTAGTAAATCTGCTGGAATATCATCATACACCTCCAACAAGGCGGGATTAACAATACCCATATTCATCCCTGCATCAATAGCGTGATACAAAAACACCGAGTGCATCGCCTCGCGCACGGCATTATTTCCTCTAAAACTGAAAGACACATTACTTACACCACCACTCACACTACAATGAGGTAAATTATTTTTTACCCATCGCGTGCTCTCTATAAAGTCTAATGCATTGCGTTTATGCTCATCCATACCCGTCGCCACAGGAAAAATATTGAGATCAAAAATGATATCTTCTGCCGGGAAGTTTACCTCATTAACTAAAATCTCATAGCTGCGCTTTGCAATCTCAATACGACGCTCATAAGTATCTGCCTGACCTACTTCGTCAAAAGCCATTACAATCACAGCGGCACCATAACGTTTGATTGCCTTTGCTTGTTGTATAAAAATGGCTGCTCCTTCTTTTAAAGAAATAGAGTTTACAACACATTTACCTTGTACTACCTGCAAGCCAGCCTCTATAATCTCCCATTTAGAACTATCTATCATAATGGGCACTCTCGCGATATCTGGCTCTGCAATCACAAGATTTAAAAAGGTAACCATCGCCTCCTTTCCATCAATAAGTCCGTCGTCCATATTGATATCTATGATCTGCGCACCATTTTCTACTTGATCTCTAGCTACAGATAGTGCCTCGTCAAATTTCTCTTCTTTTATAAGCCGCAAAAATTTCTTTGAACCCGCTACATTTGTACGTTCACCCACATTTATAAAATTACTTTCTGGAGTAATTATTAGTGGCTCTAAGCCTGAAAGACGCATATATCTGGTTATAGTATTCATTATAAGGTTATTGATCGTGGAGTCACTCCTTTTACAAGTTGAGCAATAGCTTTAATGTGAGCAGGTGTAGTGCCACAACAACCACCCACTATGTTCACGAGGTTTTTATCGATATATTTTTTAATCTGCGCCGCCATTTGTTCTGGTGTTTCATCATACTCACCAAAGGCATTAGGCAAGCCCGCATTGGGGTGAGCAGAAATACCCATCTCTGTTTTACTTGCTATAGCTTCTAGATGTGGCTGCAGCTGACTAGCACCTAGCGCACAGTTAAAACCAACAGACAACAACGGAATATGAGATACTGAAATTAAAAATGCCTCTGCCGTTTGCCCAGAAAGCGTTCTACCAGAGGCGTCTGTTATAGTGCCCGAAATCATTACTGGCGTGTCTACCGCTCGCTCCTCTTTTACCTGGTCTATAGCAAAAAGCGCAGCCTTTGCATTGAGCGTGTCAAATACAGTTTCTACCAGTAGCAAATCTACACCACCATCTAGCAAAGCTTCTACTTGCTGCTTATAAGCCACTCTAAGTTCTTCAAAACTCACGGCACGATAACCCGGGTCATTTACATCTGGCGACATACTCGCTGTCTTGTTTGTAGGACCTATGCTTCCTGCTACAAATCGTGGTTTGTGAGGTTCTTTTAAGGTGATAGATTGAGCGACATCTTTGGCAATTTTCGCGGAAGCGTAATTTAAATCATACACATACTCCTCCATATCATAATCTGCCATTGCAATGGTGGTACTCGAGAAGGTGTTAGTCTCCACAATATCTGCTCCCGCATTAAAATACTTGCGGTGCACCTCTGCAATTGCGGCAGGCTGCGTGAGTGACAGTAAATCATTATTACCTTTTACAGATCGATGATAATCTTTAAAGCGCTCTCCTCTAAAATCTTCTTCACTAAAGTTATATGCCTGCAGCATCGTTCCCATCGCACCATCTAGCACGAGAATTCGTTCTTGCAAGTTCATTTTTAATTGTGCTGCCATTAGTTCTCTAGTGCTTGGATAATATCATTTTTAATGTCTTCTATATGTTCTAAACCTACAGATATACGGATAAGACCATCTGAAATACCTACCTCATCGCGCTCAGCGCTCGACAGCTTGCTGTGGGTAGTGCTAGCAGGGTGACTTACAATTGTTCTGGTATCTCCTAGGTTTGCTGTGAGCGAACACATCTTTATGGCATTTAAAAAATCACGCCCTTTTTGTAATCCGCCAGCAAGTTCTATTGTTACAATACTCCCTCCTGCTTTCATTTGTTTTTGAGCAAGTGTATATTGAGGATGTGATGGTAAAAAGGGATAACGGACTTTTTTGATTTGAGGTTGATTCTCTAAGTGTGTTGCGAGCTCAAGTGCATTTTTACAATGACGATCTACTCTTACCGAGAGCGTTTCGAGACTTTTTGAAATTGTCCACGCATTAAAAGGAGATAATGCAGGTCCAGTAACTCTAGCAAAGCGATAAATCTTATCAATTAGCGCTGCACTACCTACTGTTATACCACCCATTGTACGACCTTGACCGTCTAGGAGTTTTGTTGCCGAGTGAATGACAATATCCGCACCAAAACGTATAGGTTGTTGTAAATATGGTGTTGCAAAGCAATTATCTACTATAAAAATAAGATTATGCTTTTTAGAAAAATCTCCCAGTTCTTGTAGGCCTACTATATCTATTGCAGGGTTAGTAGGCGACTCGACATACATCACCTTTGTATTAGGTTGTACTTTTGATGCTAAGTCATCTAGTTTTGTTCCATCAAAATAGGTATGAGAAATATTCCATTTTGGTAAATACTTTGTAAACAGAGTATGTGTATTTCCAAAAATAGCCCTTGCCGAAAGTATGTGATCTCCACTATCTAACAAAGCAGCAAATGTGCTAAAAATAGCACTCATCCCTGTAGCAAACGTCACTCCCTGTGCTGCACCTTCTAGCAAACATATTTTTTTTACAAGCTCTGCGCAGTTGGGATTTGTATACCTACTGTAAATATTTCTTTTTTTCTCCTCTGCAAAGGATGCTCTCATCTCTTCTGCCGTATCAAACACAAAACTAGAAGTAAGGTACACAGGTGCTGAGTGCTCTTGATGTAAAGAACGCTCTGTTTGCGTACGTATCGCAAGTGTATCTGGATGGTAATCACTCATAACTAGTTAAGGCTTGTTGTGATTTTTAAAATATCACTTAGCACACCTCTCGCTGTCACTGCCTTTCCTGCGCCAGCTCCTTGTATCACAAGTGGGTGGTCACCGTAGGAGTCTGTATAAATTTCAAAAACGGCATCTGCACCTTGCGTTTGCCCCAGTGCTGTGTGCTTAGACTCTTGCACTAGTTTTACTTCAAGTTGTTGTGTTTTTAAATCTAACTCACCTACGTGTCTCAACACTTCATTTGCTCCTAGTTGGGATTTACTTTTCTCAAAAATGGCATCAAGGGTTTTTACGCTTTCGCGAAACTGAGGTAAGGTAGTGGTACCATTTAATGCTTTAGGCACTAGTGATTGTACTTTTACATCGTCAAACTCTTTTGTGAGGCCTACCTCTCTCCCTAAAATCAAGAGCTTGCGTGCCACGTCTTTACCAGATAGATCTTCTCTAGCATCTGGCTCAGTGAGTCCCAACGCATCTGCCTCAAGTAGTATGTCTGAAAAACTCTTATCCTCTGCCGAAAAGGTGTTAAACAAATAACTAAGAGAGCCAGAAAATATGCCTCGTACCTTATGTATTTCTTCACCACTATCGTATAAACTTTTTATGGTCTCAATGACAGGCAGTCCTGCTCCTACATTTGTTTCGTATAAGAACTTCTTGTTGTGCTGTTTTAAAGATGTACGCAGCGTTTTATAAAAATCATAAGAGCGTGTGTTTGCAATTTTATTTGCCGTTACGATATGAAATCCATTTTCAACGAGAGCTACATAGTTTTCTACAAACTGCGGACTCGCAGTGACATCTACCGCGATAAACGAGCTTTTATCATCGTGATTTGACTCTTGTTGTTGTTTTAATTTTTTCGCGTAAGCGTAAATATCATCTAGTGTGTATGGATGTGCCTGGTTCTCAAAATCTGCACTCCAGCTGCCTGTTGTCTCATTTTGAAACAACGCCAGTGTAGAGTTTGCAATACAAAAAATGTTAAGTTGCTTACTAGAAGACTTTTTATTAAAATCTGTAATCTGTGTAATGAGCGTGCTCCCCACATTACCTATACCAAAAATGGCGATGTTTATTTGTGACATAATTGTGTTGAAAAAATGGGTTTTACAAAACTTGATAGTTGCTCATATTCTATTAAAAAGGCATCGTGACCGTGTATGGATTTAATCTCATCATAGGTAGATGAGACACCCAGCTCTTGTAATTGCAAGTGGGTCTCATACATCTCATCTGCTAGAAAAAGTCCGTCTGTATCTATAGCTACTTGATGCACAGTACCGGTAAAGTCACGTAGGGACTCTTTAAAATCTTTGCTTCCTTGTGTAATATCTGCACTAAGCAATAACTGATTCATAAGCCTATATGCCGATAGCGAAAAACGTTCTGAGAGTTTTATGCCGTGGTGATTAAGCCAGCTTTGTGTATTATACAATTGCTCATCACGCTTACTGCGATTAAACTTCTCTTTAAAAGAAGCTGGTGTACGATAAAAGGTCATTGCGTGCATACGCGCATCTGCTACGGGCTGGCTAGAATGGGTAAGCAAGCTGTCTTGTATGTGACATTGTGCTATCACCCAGTCTGTCGCTTTCCAGTCTGTCGCAATGGGTATTAAATGTTTTATAAGCTTTGGCTGTTGGCTTGCGAGTTCCCAGGCTATTTGCCCTCCTAAGGAACCACCTACAACGGCAAAAAGTGATGTTATGTTAAGATGCTGTAGCACCTCCCCGTGTATGCGTGCGATGTCATAATTAGTAAACTCTTTATACGCTGTAATACGCTGCGTGCTTGCGTGGCCATTACCTGGTATATCTATAGATAATATGGTGTAGCAACCTGTGTCTATAGCTTTTTCTTTACCTATCAAATCACTCCACCAGCCCTTATTACCGGTTATGGTAGAGTTACCTGTGAGCGCGTGATTAACCAGTACTACAGGAGCTGTACCTAGCACCTGACCTGCCAGCTGGTATGACACTTCGAGGTCACAATGATAACCAGAACGTGTGGTAAAAGATGATATGGATACTATGTTAAGCATATGTATTGTAGTTTAAGGTGGGGTGAAAGGCTACTTATTGTAAAAAAAAAGGTCCAACTAGCTCTGGCAAAAAAGCTAGCTGGAGCATCACAATTAATTACACTAAAACAGTTTTATCTACGCGCGCAAAAGCCGCTACGAGATCTTCTTTAAGATCTTCTATATTTTCAAGACCTACAGAAAGACGTACGAGATCTTTAGTCACTCCAGTTGCCTCTTGCTCTTGGTCTGAGAGTTGCTGGTGTGTGGTGCTCGCTGGGTGTATAATGAGTGATTTACTATCACCTATATTTGCGAGTAGTGAGAAAAGCTTAGTCTTGTTTGCAATAGTTTTTGCACTTTCAAAACCACCTTTTATACCAAAGGTTACAATCCCACTCTGCCCCTTAGGCAAGTATTGCTGTGCAAGATCATTGTACTTACTTGACTCAAGACCTGGGTAGTTTACCCACGCCACCTCATCACGAGTTTCTAGCCACTGTGCAAGTGCAAGTGCATTTTGCGAGTGCTTTTGCAATCTAATTTCTAGTGTTTCTAGCCCTTGCAATATTTGGAATGCATTAAATGGACTCAATGCCGCACCGTGATCTCTCAATCCTTCTATGCGCACCTTTGCAATAAACGCTGCCTCTGCTAGTGCATCGTGGTACACTAAGCCGTGGTAACCGGCAGATGGCTCTGTAAACTCAGGAAATTTACCATTACTCCAATCAAATTTTCCTGCATCTATGATCACTCCACCTAGTGCGGTACCATTACCGTTTATATATTTTGTAAGAGAGTGAATCACGATATCTGCCCCGTGCTCAATTGGATTAAGAAGTGCTGGAGTTGCCACCGTGTTATCTACAATAAAAGGCACTTTGTGCGCTTTCGCGAAAGCGGAAATACCTTTTAAATCTAATACATCCAGCTTGGGATTACCTAGTGACTCCACAAAGAAGGCACGGGTATTTTCTTGTGCTGCGTTTTTAAAATTTTCTGGATCTGAAGGATCTACAAAAGTGGTTGTAATCCCAAAACGAGGAAGTGTCACACTTAGTAAATTATACGTTCCTCCATAAAGACTACTTGAGGCTACTACGTGGTCTCCTTGCTTTAAGAGTGTAAGTAGTGTGGTGTTAATTGCCGCAGTACCAGATGCGGTTACTACAGCTGCCAGCCCTCCTTCTATCTCTGTGAGGCGCTTCTCTAGCACATCATTTGTAGGGTTATTAAGGCGTGTGTAGATAAAACCTGGCTCAGAGAGGTTAAAAAGGTTTGCTGCGTGGTCTGCATCATTAAAAACGTAGGCAGTGCTCTGGTAAATAGGCACGGCTCTTGTTCCTCCGTTTGCTGCATAATCGTGTCCTGCGTGCAACGCTTTGGTTGCTAATTTTTGTGTACTCATTTTTCTTTTTTTTGAGTTTAATAGATTCCCTCTCACCTTGTGTGAAAGGATTAAAAACAAAAGCCAAACGTCTCTTAAACCTTTTTACAGGCTCTCAAGATTTTTAAGAAAAATATTATAAGAAAAAACATAAGCACGTACCTGAGCGGTACTGCTCGATGTTATCTATCCTCAAGATTCGGTAATGAGCGACTCTTGGGTAGAATGTAGCACCTTCTTTCTAAGTGAAAGGGTTGCTAAGGCTTCATAGGGTCATTCCCTCAGCCTTTCTTGATAACATTTCAATAAGTTGTTGAACTTTGTGAGCACAAATATTGTAAAAACAATTTTACAAAAACAAACTTTTTAGAATAATTTTCTAAATAAAGTTATGTTAAATTCAATTAGGTAAAAATTAAACTATATTTAATCTATATATAAAACTATTTTTCTAATCCCTCTGTAAAAGCAGAAAATAGGTCTTAGGAAATTTTCACAAAAAAATAACATTACCCTACCAGATTGGTAGGGTAATAGATTATTTATATCATTAAAGTTTCTTTACTTTTGTCCCCATAATAACGAGGACAGATTTGACTGCTTGCAACCTCAAAAAAAAATGGCTAAAATCAAACACAAGACTTTAACATTTCTTGTGTTATGTTTCTACCCAGCACTCGTCAAATCTACTTCTTGACAAAAAATTAAAAAATGGCTTATTTATTTACCTCAGAATCTGTTTCTGAAGGACACCCTGATAAAATTGCAGATCAGATTTCTGACGCACTTATCGATAACTTTCTTGCTTTTGACACGCAGTCTAAAGTTGCTTGCGAGACCCTAGTTACAACTGGGCAGGTAGTTCTTGCAGGAGAAGTAAAGTCTAATGCATACCTAGATGTTCAAAAAATTGCCCGTGAGACTATTAATAAGATAGGATACACAAAGGGTGAGTATATGTTTGACGGTAACTCTTGTGGTGTACTGTCTGCTATACACGAGCAGTCTGACGATATAAATCGTGGTGTAGACCGCGAGAGCAAAGAAGAGCAAGGTGCAGGAGACCAAGGTATGATGTTTGGCTATGCGACTAAGGAAACTGAAAACTATATGCCACTAGCTCTCGAGCTATCACATAGATTACTCATTGAACTAGGTAAACTACGCCGTGAGGATGATGAGATTACCTACCTACGTCCAGATGCAAAAGCACAAGTTACTATTGAATATAGTGATGACAATGTGCCGCAACGCATTGAAGCTATTGTTGTGTCTACACAGCACGACGACTTTGATGAAGATGAAGCAATGCTAGGTCGCATACGTGGTGACATACAAGATATTCTTATACCGCGCGTAGTAGGAATGTTACCAGAAAATATCGCTGCGCTCTTTAATGATGATATTAAGTATCACATCAACCCAACGGGCAAGTTTGTGATAGGTGGACCTCACGGAGACACAGGCCTTACCGGTCGTAAAATTATAGTAGATACATATGGTGGTAAAGGAGCTCACGGTGGTGGTGCTTTTTCTGGAAAAGACCCATCAAAGGTAGACCGCTCTGCAGCTTATGCAACGCGTCATATTGCAAAAAACCTAGTAGCTGCCGGAGTAGCAGATGAGATACTTGTACAAGTATCTTATGCAATAGGTGTTGTTGAGCCTATGGGAATCTTTGTAGATACCTACGGTTCATCAAATGTGTCGCTGTCTGATGGTGAGATTGCTCAAAAGGTAACCGAACTTTTTGATATGAGACCAGCTGCAATAGAAAGCAGATTAAAACTGCGCTCTCCTATATATAGCGAGACTGCAGCATATGGACATATGGGACGTACAAACGAAGTGGTAACAAAAACTTTTGAAAGCTTTGACGGTAAGAAAAAGGAAGTTGAAGTAGAACTCTTTACTTGGGAAAAACTAGATTATGTAGAGAAAGTAAAAGAAGCTTTTAACCTATAATCTATCCTTATAGATAGTAAAAAAGGGAGCCTAGTGGCTCCCTTTTTTTGTTTTGTATGTTATCACTCATATGCGCTCAATGTGATGCGATTTCCTGACAGGCTCGAAATGACAGAAATGTTGTTACTCAAATATGATTTTATCTACTTCTATCTCAAAATCTGTTGCGGCTTTTGTATTTGAAATCAGTCCTATGCGTATAATATCTGCGAGATCTTCTTTATCGGGCTGCCCTTCCAGAGGTTGTCCCAGTCTGTAGATGCCAAAATCTGCGAGATTATAGATGACGGTTTTCCACTCCCCCTGAGTGATGGGTAGGTTAATTTTATAATTAGGTCTCCAGAATCTTTTATACTTATTGAGCGTGAGCCCAAAATCTTGCCCTGTAGATTTATATCGCACAGTCACGGTTTTATAACCCGACAAATCGTACGACTGGTAAGGAGTTCTCAAGGATGCAAAACCACCATTATTCTCAAGACTTACGCTTCCGCGAAAGATGATACTTTCCTTAGTTTGCTCAATACTACCCGTAGATAATCCTCCCATTACTCCATCAAGCACGACAAACCAGTCATCACAAGTGTTGCAAGTAGTTCCAAAATCAAAAGAGAGCGGTGTCGTGTTCATAGTAGTTGTGATCAGTAAGGCTAAGAGATATTTCATAGCTTTTTTCTTTAAAGTTACGCTTTCGCGAAAGCGTAAACCTTATACTTACCACATTTTTAACACTACTCGGCAAGTGTCATTTTCTTCTTAAAACGACGATCAATAAGAAATTGAACAACAAAAAGAAGTAAAAATATAAAACGCGAGAGGCTAGGCATAGAGCTTGCTATAAGACCCGCAATTACCCAAATAATCATCACATTAAGACCCCTAGCTCTGTACCAGCGATATCGTAACCTAGTAAAACCCGAGAGTTGCTTTTCTGAGTGATACACATATCGCAACATCACTATATTAAAAAACCCTATCACACTAAGATTAATACAATAAAATATGAAAGGACCAGCTTGGTCAAAACCATTTATATACATCGCAGTTGAGAATGGTAATACGACGATAGCGAGTAGAAAAAAGATGTTTATCCAAAGTAATTTACCTGAAATCACATTTACGTAACGCATTAATTTTATGTGCCCCATCCAGTAGAGCGCACTAACCATAAAACTCACAAAAAGCCCAATAAAATCTGGTATTCTAGCAGATAGAACACTTTTGAAAGGTTTTGTATTAATCTCACTTATAGTAGGGACACCCACCTCGAGAATAAGCAGTGTCATTACGATAGAAAATACAGCGTCTGAGAAGTTGATTACCCGTGTTTTATCATAAGTTTCTTGTATCATTTTTCTAAAGTAATTAAAAAAAGTAAAAGCGACCTCATAAAGAATGAAGTCGCTTTTAAAAAGTGTTTCTTGTAGTTATGCTACAAACTATACTGTACTGTGAACATTACAATACGAGGCTGCACAAAATACTCTGTATTTGAGATGGTAAAATCATTTACACTATTTGTACTTATCACATCTACATCTAGTAAGTTTGTGGCTTGTATTCTAAACTCCCACTTACTTTCTGGTTTTTTATAGTAGAGATTTGCTTCTAAGAAAGAATATCTATTTTCTATCTCAGTACTATCGTCATTATCGTCATAGTTATACAAGCTCCAGTCTGCAGCAATTGTAAATCCTTTACCAAAACTCCACTCTGCATTTGCAAATGGTCTATTTGTAAAGAAGGTTCTATCTGTCACCCCGTTATCTGAGTTTGTACTCGTAAAATTATAACCTATTTCAAAATTGGGTCCTTCTTTAAAATTAGTCTCTGCACTCGTTGTATAGTTTTGGGTTAAGTTCTTTGTATTACGATCTTCTGTATTTACAATGTTATTAAGATCACTGTAGCTACCTCTTGCGCTTGCGTTAAACTTCCACTTTTTAAAGCGTTTTGAGAAGCGCGCATTTGCACTTAACGTCTGGTCTGCAAAATTTGTATTATTTACAGGCCTGGATATTCTGTTTATACCTATAAAATCACCGGCTGTCTTAATAGGATCTACACGACGGCTATAATTAACACCCCCAAAAAGACTCGTAAAGTTGAACATACTGAAGCTAAAGTAATTTAAACTCACGTCGTGATAGATGGCATTTTCTATATCTCGATTACCTCTAAAGAGGCTGTTGTAGTTATTAAACAACAAGCCTTCGGCAAAGTTATTTACGTCTGTATACTGGGCAGTCATCTGGTAATTAAAACGCAAGCTTTTACCTTGAGAAAACTCCACTACAGTATATAAATCTGGTAGTACCATCCACTCACTATCTTCTGTTGTGCTCCCTAGTTGTGTACTTTTAGTAGTATAATTATGTAGTGTAAGCCCTGGTGTGATTGTAAATATGCCAGTCTTTATTTTATAATGAAGACCTAAAAACACATCGCTAAAATTAAAACGCACATCATTACCTATAGGTGTACCATCTTCTGTCTCGTTGAGATCTTGACTGCTACCGTTTTCTAAAATTTCAAATAAGTTTGAATTAAAGTCTTGACGGCTCAAAGTGGTTCCTAGTGTAAAGTTGAGATTACTTTTATTATTAAGAACATAGTAGTAATCTATCTTTGCGTCAAGCTTGTTTGAGATGACGCTTTTATTTTGATTAATATCAAAAAGCCCGTCTGCTCCTGCTGTAAAATCTATGGCCTCAAAAGGATTATCTGGATCATCTGGATTAGGAGACGTAAAAGGCTCTTGAGATAATAACGCACTATAAAATGGATTTTCATCCTGATATAAATGCTGGAAGGTACCAGAGAATATGTTATTCTCATCTAGCGTATAATAAACGTTTGCATTTTGATTTATAGAAAATGGTTCATTTTCCTTATTCTGGTCTACAATATCTGTTGTGGTCTCTCCATCTTGCGTAATAATACTTGCGCCATCAGAAAATTCTGTTTGTTTTGACTTTTTGAGCAGTATATCATAATCTACCTGCAGGCTCGCATTAGGCTTAAACTTTGAGCTTAATTTTGCCATACCAAGCTGGTTGCGCTGGTCTGTCACTTCATCAAACCCTTGAGTAAAGCCCTGATTGATAAATGTGTTGAGAGAGTTATTTACAAAGTTGGTTTTATTATCGCTTAGTAGCGCAAAGCCACTAAGGTCCCACTTAGGTGAGGCTGCATAGGTAAAGTTTGCTGCTACAAAATTAGACTCAATCTCATTTGCTCTATTATTTTGAGTAGTTAAAAAGCCTAAACCGCTATCGCTTACATTAAATCCAGTACCACCTCGTCTATTAAACCCTCTAAAACCACCTGTAAAGTTGAAATAATCACGAAAAGTAAAAGGTACATCTCCCGTATTATTAAAGTTAGATATAACATTAATACTCCCCTTAGGGCTGTAATAAAACAGTTTTGCCTTACCCAGATAGCGCGTTTTCTCACCATCTCCTAGACCGGCAGTCACATCACCAAACCAAAAATTAGTCTTTCCTTCTTTAAGTCTTAAGTTTATAGCAACATTATCTTGATCATTACCCAAGCCTCGCATCTGGTCTACTTCATTATAATTTTTAAGTACTTCAACTTTTTTGAGTGCATCTGCAGGTATATTTTTTGTTGCTAGCTTAGAGTCTCCGTCAAAAAACTCCTTCCCTTCTATCATCACTTTGCTCACAACCTGTCCTTCTACCTCAATCTCACCATCATCATTTACCTCAACACCCGGTAATTTTTTAAGTACATCGCCTAGCTTGCGTTCTGTACCATTTGTAAAACTGTCTGTATTATAAACAATGGTATCGCCTTTTATAGTAACCGGCATCTCATAGACAAGCTCTACATTATCAAGCTGATTTGGGTCCTCTTTAAGTACAAAATCTTTAACTACCTCATCTGCATCTTGGGCAGGTGTAAACTCTTCTAGTATAGACTGTAATCCCAAGTAACTAACTTTAAGATCATAAGTAACACCCGTAGCAAGATCCAGCTTATATCTACCAGATTGATCTGTAATACCGTAAGACTCTAAGGTACCTTCAGCTTTGTTTGTAGCAATAATATTTGCTAGCTCAAGCGGGTTCCCTATGCTGTCTTTAACCACACCTTTAAGTGTCATACTTTGGGCAAAAATAATACTGGGCAATGCAAGCAGCACTGCCAAAAGAAGTTGGGTATTTTTCATCTTTGGATTGGTTGTTTTTTTTACACCTCAACGTCCAGCAATTAAGGGTCGTCGTGTATAAAATAATTATGAATGTTAGTCCTACGCTTTCGTACTTCGGCAGGCTTTGTATAGACTACAGCAAACTGAAAGCGATGATATCCTTTCTAAAATCTGCCGCCGCCTTGACCACGTCTTCCTCCTCTGCCGAAACGCTCTGCCATTTCTTTTCCTTTTTCTTCAAGGATTTTTGTGTACTCCTCGCGGCTTACTTCCTTACCTTTTACAGGAGCCTCAATAGTTACAGGCTCTTTTGGGTTTAACACCACCTTTGTGCATAAAATAGTGGTATTACTTGTGCTTAACTCTAGTATTAAACCTGGTAACCCGCCAAACTCGTCTGGGCCGTGACTTGCAGGAATCATAGGTGTGTACCAGGCTACGATTTCTTCAGTCTTTGGCTCCTCATCGGCAACGGTTCCTCCGGCCTTTTTAATAGAGTCATTTTTTTCTTGCAACTCTCTTGCTCTTCTTCCCATTCTAGACCACAGGTTAGTCTCAAGGCTGCGCGTTGCCACTGCCTTAAAAACGGGATACTGCCCTATCATCTTACTTTCTTTTACAAGCTCCCAGTTAAGGTTATTTAAGGTGTCTTTTACAAGAAAAGTTTTACCCATCATATCATTCTCACGTGCATAGTCATTACTTGCACGATTAGAATAAATACCTCCTTGTGTAAAACCACCGCCAAAACCACGGCCTCCTCCACCTTGTCCTGGAGTTTCTAACTTTGCCTCTTCCTTATAAAAAGACTCATCTTTTGTAAAGCTTAGTGTATATTCTTTTTCTAAGAAGCGCTTCATACGCTCCATCATTTGCTTTTTCTGAGCTTCGCTCATTTGCTGACCACGACGTCCAAAATTAGACATATCTACCGTGCGTTTGCTCTGGTAAGTAGCCACCCCAGTAATCTCCTGCGCAGTAACCACTGCCGAAAAAAGGAATGTGCAAATCATTAAAAAAGAAAAGGTAGCTTTACTCATAACATCTGTGTTTGAAATTTTAGACTATAAAGCTAGCTAATAGTTTAATGCGGGTTAAAAATTATTTATCCCTGTATCTCAATACTGATGTGATTACCTCCTTTTTTACCTTTGGTTTGGTAACGCTCCATCATCTCTTTTGCTTTTGCTGTAGAAATTTCTTCATACTCCTCTGCACTTACTTTTTTACCTTTTGTAGGTGCTGTTATATTAAGTTTTTCGCTTGGATTGAGCACTACCTTTGTACACATCATAGCCATCTTACCGTCATTTACTTCGAGTATAAGTCCTGGCAATCCCCAGAAACGATCTGGCCCTTGCTGCACAGGTATGTCTAGCGTGTACCAGGCTGTTGTGACTTTTGTTTCTTTTGTTGGGGCAGTTTCTTCTCCATTAACCATATTAATAGTCTCCTTCTCTTCTGTAAGTGTCGCTTTAAAACAGGTGTATTGCCCTATATTTTTAATCTCTTTCTCAAGTTTCCACTCAGGCTTTTTTAAGCTGTCTTCTATAAGGAAGTCTTTTCCCATTAAATTGGTCTTATTTGTAAAGCTTTGCTCTTCTATATTATTAAACAGCTCATCATTACTAGTAGATACTTGAATTTGTATCCCGCTACTTGAAGGCGCTTGTGGCTTGTCTAATGTTGCATTTTCTTTCCACAAAGACTTTTTACCATCAAAGGTGAGTGTGTATTCTTTTTGAAACTGCTTGCGTAGCTGCTCTTGTAAGGTCTTCTGTATATCGCTTGTAATACCCGAAGTGCTATCCATCTTCATTTCTATATGACGTTGCGTTTGGTATGTTGCCACTCCAGATACTTGTTGTGAGTACGCTTTCGCGAAAGCGCAAACCATCACAAGCGCTAGTAAAGTTTTGGTTATAGATTTCATAGTTTTTATGTTATTTGTTATTCTTTTTATTTTGTTGCTCTAGCTTTTCAAGCCTAGATTTTAGTTCTAAAAAGGATGGGCTTTTTTCAAATATGCGTGCCGCTTCTGAAAGTTTTCTCTCAATGTTACTTAAGTCCTTCTTAGTGAGCCCGGCGAGTGAGGCCTGATCATCTTCATCTAGATTTATGGTAAATTTTATTTTTTTTGTGACCTTAGCATTGAGACTATCTAGAGTAACATCTTCTTTTTCGAGAGTGTAACTTATTTTCTGACTTACCTCTTCCATCTTAGTCTGTAATTTTACAATATCTGACTTTGAAAAGAACTCATTGCGTTCTACATCTTCAAGCTTTTCAGAAAGAACTGTGAGCGCCTCTTTTAGTTCTTCTTTAAATTCTTGAGACACTTCGAGCTTCAACTCTTTTTCTTGAGCAAAGGAAATACTCGTTAGTAATGTTAGAATAATTGTGATGATCGTTTTCATAATAGATTGATTTTAAAATGTTTGTTGTATTGAACAGTACAAATATGGAGAACATCTTTGGCTATTTGAGTTAACAACCGTTAACGAGTGTTAAGCGATTTGGTAACAGCTAGTTAACCCATTACATTTGGAGTATGCAAGAAAGACATTATAAAACCATATTGTACTTTATAAGCGCCGTCATAATATGCACACTCGCAGTGCAGATTTACTGGAATTATAAAAATTATGAGGTGGGAAAAGCACAGCTCAAACGTGATATGCAAACTAGCATTGATAATGCTGTAAGCGCTTATTATGAAGGTATCACGGCTTCTAACACTATAGGATTTCTGGGAGATGACCAAAATCTAGATTTATTTTTTAAATCAGATAAAATGCAGAATCTAGGTAAGCGTGTAGACAGTGGTCTTACTATAAATAGTATTAAAATAGAAGAGACTAATAATGATGATAACATTATAGTAGAAGGTGCAAGCCCAACAGAACTAGACAGCATTTTTGCAAGCCGTGTTGTTAAGGTAGACACCACATATGCTCAAGAGTTTAAACGCAACATACCTACATCGAGTGCTCATACTACTTTTAAAGTTTTTGGCGAAAGTGAAAAAGCAGTAGAAGTACTCTCAAAAAGAATAAAAAACAACTTACTTACCTCACAACAGGTAACAGACTCTTCACAAACAGCATTACCAGATAGACTTGAAGCACTTACAGACCTTACAACGAGTATAGTTTTGTCATTTAAAGATGATAAAATAAACGTGCCTACACTAGATAGCCTCATTAACCTAGAGCTTACGCGAAAAAACCTCAACAACACACAATATACTATTGCTTACAACGCAGCAGAAAGTGATACCACACAAACACTCAATAATCACGATCTAGCTATCGTCTCTACCTCAAATTTACTCCCTAAGAAGAGTAGCCTAGCCGTAGGTTTTAAAAATGTAGCAAGTATCGTTTTACAACGTAATTTACTAGGGATGCTCCTCTCCCTACTACTTGTAGGTGCTGTAATAGCCAGCCTACTCTACCTCCTTAAAATCATACAAGAGCAAAAACAGCTCGCCGAGATTAAAAATGACTTTATAAGCAACATCACCCACGAGTTTAAAACCCCCATAGCCACCATAGGTGTAGCTATAGAGAGTATACAACACTTTAATGAGGCAGACAGTAAAGAGAAAACAAAAAAGTATCTTGAGATGTCATCACAGCAAGTATCAAAACTCAACACGATGGTTGAGAAGCTACTTGAGACCGCCACTTTAGACAGCGAAGCTTTAGAACTTAACAAACAAGAGACTAACCTCGTTGAGCTACTTGAGCACATCACACAATCACATCAAGAAACCACAAATGGCAAGGCACTAACCTTTACCACTCAAGACAGAAATACATGTGCATCTATAGATGTTTTTCACCTAGAAAACGCGCTAGATAATATTATAGATAACGCCATAAAATATGGTGGAGATACCATAAAAATAGCTCTTAACAGCACAAAAGAAATCTTACAAATCACCATCGCAGACGGTGGTAACAAGCTTACAAAACAGCAAGCTCAACACATTTTTGATAAATTTTACAGAGTGCCAAAGGGAAATAAGCACGACGTAAAAGGTTTTGGTATAGGCCTCTACTATACAAAGACCATTATAGAAAAACACAGTGGTAATATCACCGTACAAACTCAACCTACCACTTTTAAAATCACACTGCCTTATGCCTAAAATAAATCTACTACTCGCCGAAGATGAGCCTGCGCTAGGCCAGATTGTAAAAGAGAGCCTTGAGACTAGAGACTTTATAGTCACACTATGTCCAGATGGTGAGATTGCTTTTGAAAAATTCAAACAAGACACTCCAGACATACTCGTACTTGATGTAATGATGCCTAAGATGGATGGTTTTACTCTAGCCAAAGAAGTAAGAGCCGTAAATGATGAAATCCCCATTATATTTCTCACAGCAAAGTCTCAACCAGCAGATGTTGTAGAGGGGTTTAGCATAGGTGGTAATGACTACCTAAAGAAACCCTTTAGTATGGAAGAACTCATCGTGCGTATTAAAAACTTATTGAATCGCTCTGCACAACAAAAAAAGTCAGAGGTACTTAAGGTGGGTGACTACAGCTTCGACTTTCCGAGGCAAGAATTACATTACAATAATGACGTCACCCGTCTCACACATAGAGAAGCCCATCTTCTTTTTAATCTGGTAAAAAATAGGAATCAAGTGCTGGACCGTAGCCTGATCTTAAAAAAGCTATGGGGCAATGACGACTTTTTCAACGCACGTAGTATGGATGTCTTTATCACAAAACTTCGCAAAAAACTCAAAGACGACCCTCAGGTTGAGATTGTAAACGTGCGTGGCTATGGTTATAAATTGCTGTGCTAGATTTAACGAAAAGTATTAGTTGCTGTGTTACGCTTTCGCGAAAGCGTAATTATTCCACTCCTGGTTTTGCCTGAAACATATTTACTAGAAAGAAAGTTCCAATCTTACGAGCTCTAAACTTTGCCATCTCTGCAAGGTCTCCTTCATATAATTCATCTACCGTTTGCACCCAGTGATTGAGCCACACGCCAAAGTGTTGCTCATTTATAGTATAACCCTCATCTCTATCTACACGTTTGTGAGCCTGCAAAGGTCTTCCTGTAAAAATGCGCTTTTGAAACAGGTTACCTTCCCAAAAATCTGTGAGATGCTCAAAGTGATGTGGCCAGTCTGTAATGTGTTTATTGAAAATAGGTCCCAAATAAACATCACTACGTATGCGACCATAAAAAGTGGTCACCAGTTTATATACGTCTTCTCTATTTTTAATCTCTTTTCTCACATTACAAAGGTATTAACTATAACGGCTAGATTTTTGTACTTTGCTTACTAATGTATAAACTGATTTACATACTACTATTCCTTGCTTCTATCACAGTTACAAGCCAGAGCTACTCCCTAGAGAAGATCAATGAGGTCACACTAGACACAGACACCTTTATCGCTGTAGATGCTTTCAATGCACTATACCACATTAAAGGTGATATATTATATAAGACTGATGTGCAAAATGAGTATCAATATTCGGCATTACAACTGGGTGCGTTAACTTCGGTAGATGTGCTCAACCCGCTTAGAATTACCTTGTTTTATGAAAGCTCAAACACAGCTGTCATTCTTGACAACACACTTAACGAAATCACACGTGTAAACTTCTCTACGATCGAAAACTTTAGAAATGTAAGCCACGTGCGTACGGCAAGTGATAGGCGCTTCTGGATTTTTAATACAGATTTACAACAGTTAGAAATTTTTGACTGGAATACTCAAAAAGTTCTTACCCAGTTTCCCCCTATGGCACATAATGCCACAGCACTTATGAGTAATTTTAACTTTGCCTGGGTGAGTACTAAAGATGGTGTTTTTTACTACAATAATTATGGAAGTTTTATAGAGAAGATGGAAAGTCCTGAAAGCCAGCTTATGTCACAAGACAAAGGTGCTTTTATACTTTATGCAGATAAGAAGCTCTATTACAAACCTAATGATACTGCTGCTGTAGGAGTTATAGAAACATTAGATTTATCTATAAAACAGCTTTCTTTAAAAGGGGAAAGTCTCTATATTTACAGTGATAAAAAGCTCACTGCTTTCCGTCTCAAACTAGCTAAACAACCTTAACTATGCACATCGCCATCGCCGGTAATATTGGTGCCGGTAAAACGACACTGACTAAACTTCTCGCAAAACATTTTAAGTGGACTCCACAGTTTGAAGACGTGGTAGATAACCCTTACCTAGATGATTTTTATAACGAGATGGAGCGCTGGTCTTTTAACCTGCAAATTTACTTTTTAAATAGCCGTTTTAGACAATTACTAGAGATACGCGATAGCAATAAATCTATTATACAAGACCGTACTATCTATGAAGACGCATTCATATTTGCGCCTAACCTGCACGCGATGGGCTTGCTTACTAATAGAGATTACAACAACTACAAGTCGCTTTTTGACCTTATGGAGAGTGTAGTAGATGCACCAGACCTTATGATTTACCTGCGTAGCTCTATCCCAAACCTTGTATCGCAAATACACAAGCGTGGCAGAGACTATGAAAACTCTATATCTATAGACTACCTAAGCCGTCTTAATGAACGCTACGAGGCGTGGATACACGGTTATGACAAAGGAAAGCTTCTTATTATAGATGTAGATAATCTTGACTTTGTAGATAATCCAGAAGATCTAGGAGATATCATCAATAGAATAGATGCTGAGTTAAATGGGCTTTTTTAACATAAAGCTTAATAATCTTTAAGTTTGGCAGGGTGTTTGATGATTTTTGAGCTTCAATCAAAAATCAAACATTATGAAATTTATTACCAAACTAGTAGTTCTAGCAATCCTTGTAACCTTTTTATCTTGTAGTAGTGATGACGACAACGCAGTATTACAAGAGGTTGCTCTTACCACAGCCTCATTGAGCGGCACTTATGAATTAACGGATTATAATTCATTAGATATAACAACCTATGAACTCACAGGTACAACTATTACAATTTTAGGTGAACCGCTTACTCTCGGAAATTCAAATATCACCTTTACAGAGTCTGGAGCTTATTCCTTAAACTTTAATTATACGGCTAATGAAAGACATAGCTTTAACAATGCTTCTTCTACGTTTGTAGAGAATGTGAATTATTCAGATGCTTCTGCGGGAGATTACACGATTACTGGAGATCAGAAAGTTTTATTTAATGGTCGAGAATATGAAGCAACCCTACTCAATAATGGTGAACTTACTATTTATTTTGAGCAATATGAAGAAACCGAATACTACGAAAACACCTACAGTCAAGAATTAACGTTTACTAAGGTTTAGTATTATATACACAGCTCAGCAACAGCCATTTATAATTAATCACAAATACATATTCAATAAGAAAATTCTTTCTAGTTCTGTTTTTATAAACTAGATTTGCGCGTTTTTAAACTTAAACTATATTATGAAAAAGATTACTCTATTTTTAGTTATGGCAATTTCTGTGATGACTATATCTTGTAGCAATGACGACGATTCTTCTGAGCCAGCAGGACCAACACTTACACCTGCACTACTTGCCGGAACTTACAACTTAAACTTTTACGAGAGTGAAGAGGTAATACAAGAAGAAGTTACAGGTGGTACAGCTACTACAACGATAAGTGAGGTAGGTGATACATTTGGAACATCAAATATTGTTTTTGACGCAAACGGAACTTATACTGTAAACTTCCAATACCGTGTTACAAGAACAACTCAATTAGAGAGCAACGACCCTGTAGAAGAAACTGAGATTATCACAAACTCAGATACAGGTAATTATTCTGTAAATGACACAAACCAGACACTTACTATAGATGGTGAGACTGGAGATGTTACTTTATTTAACGACAGCCAGCTTAGACTATTATTTGAAAGCACAGATGTTGAGGCAGATGGCACATCTACATTTACTAGTGAATTACGTTTTGCAAGACAATAGTCAAAACACAATTTAACTACATAAACAAAAAACGGCTACTTAAATTAAGTAGCCATTTTTTTATGCTTTATGCTATAAGACCTATAAATCTCGCGTGCTCCTCTGCAAAGGAACTCTTTTCTATTAGTACTGCTGGCGTGGTCTCATACTGTGCAAGTACACTTTTTACACGCATTACCTTTTTCTTATGCTTCACACTACGCAGGTACACCGCTAGTATTTGCTCTGGATACTCCTTTGCTACTTCTAGATAAATATCTACATCGTGCTCTCCACTATCACCTATAAGCACAAACTTTAAGTCCGGATAGGTGTTTAATATATTTCTAATCTCGTGCTGCTTGTGCGGCTTTTCTGGTTTTGGAGTTTTCTCAAAAGGCCCTCTAAAATCTCTTAATAATATAGGCCCTTTCGGGAAATTTTGATTCCTCACAAAAGATTCTAGGTAGTTATATAAATTCCAAGGGCTGTTACTCACATAAAACATTGGGTTTGCATCTGCTCCAGAAGTTCCTCTATGTAGTTTTTGATATAAAGAAGGAGCTCCCTCTAGCGATGTGCGCCTCCCTACATCTTTAAAAAGTGTATTTACAATCACTCTCCACTTAAGAAGCGACGCTACTCCCGTATGTAATATCGTATCATCTATATCACTTATGACTCCATAAGACGCATTTTCTGAAGGGATAAGCATCTCTACGGCAAACTTATTTTCTCCCATAAGCACCACATCCTTTTTTACATCATCAAAACTCACTGTAAGCTGGAGCCATCCCTCACTATTAGTCATCTTATCTAAGCCGTGTACCTGCTCATCTATTTTAAAATATCCTTCGGCATCTGTGGTGGTGTAAAAGACAGCTCCATCTGGCAAAGTCACTTTGAGTTTTGTGTGACGCAACTCATCTGTAGCAAACTGTTTATAGGCATTTTTAAAAGCAGCAAGCACACCCTTTTTCTTTAGATCTACTCCTTCGTGCTCTAAAGCGCGCCCTATGAGGTATAAGTGATTTTTAGTTCCATAAGACTGGTACCCGTCTATTTGTATACGATCTTGTTTTTTAGAAAAGAACATTGTACGATGTATTGGTTAGTATTACGCTTTCGCGAAAGCGTAAAAATAATAGCTTCATAAAAAAAGTGCACAACTATAGTAATGCACTTTTTAGTAGCGATATGTATCTATATCTTACGCATTTTGAGGAATTCCTTTTACCTCTCCTCTAGCGGGGTAATCTTTTTTCATAATAAAATCTATCCCTCCTAGAATATCGTCAAAGTGCGGTCTTGCAAAAGGCATAGACTGTACACTTGAGAAAAATAGTGTTCCGTCAGTTTTTATCAAGAAGAGACCTGGCTCTGTAAAGAAGTCTGGCTCCTTATCTGAAACCGCTTCAGAAATAAACAATCCGTACTCTCTTGCTTTCTCTAGTGATAGATTATATGCTACTGGTAGTCCTTCTATATCCCAATCTTCACCTGCTATTTTTGCTCTCTTCTCTGTGTCTGCACTTATAGCCACGACATTAATGCCGCGATCTACAAACTTATCTAGTTTTTGAGAAAGCTCTTCAAGTTGTTTTTTACATACGGGACAATGTAGTCCTCTATAAAAAACTAAAAGCGTAAAGTTTTCTGCGTTTTGATCGCTCAGTTTCCAGTTAGTATCATTTATTAATGGAAGTTCCAGTGAGGGAACTTGTGTTTTTGGTAACAACATAATTTTAATTTTTACATAAAATTACCGCATAAACAGCTGCAGCTCTCATAACACCATTGTAAACCTTTGTTAAGGTATGTGAATGTCATAAAAAAAGGTGAGCCTATAAGACTCACCTCGTTATACGTAATAGCTAGTATATAAACTATTTATTGCGAAGTGATGCTTCAAAGGCGTCCATTTGCTTTTTTACCTCAGCTTCTGTACCTGTAAACTCTTTTACCTCAGTACTCATCTCACCATTATCATCTGTCGTAATAGTTACTGTTCCTACAAACTGCCCATCACGCTCTGCCATAGCAAAGCGAACTTCTTTTTGCACTTCGCGTGTTTCTTTAATACGTCCATCTTGAGTAATTGCGACCACAGTCCCATCTTCTGTAGTAATAGCCAGACCATCATCTGTATGACCGCCTAGTATAGGTGCAATCACAAGACCGATAAGACAGGTAAGTTTTATAAGTATATTCATAGACGGTCCAGATGTATCTTTAAAAGGATCTCCTACCGTATCACCAGTAACAGCAGCTTTATGAGCATCAGAGCCCTTGTAAGTCATCTCACCGTTAATCTCTACTCCTGCCTCAAAAGATTTTTTTGCATTATCCCAGGCACCTCCAGCATTGTTCTGAAAGATTGCCCATAACACGCCACTTACCGTAACGCCGGCCATATACCCTCCTAGCATCTCTGCAATAGCAAGACGATTCATCCCAAAGGCAAGCGGCAAGAAAGCAATCACAAGCGGAAAACCAATGGTTAAAATACCTGGCAGCAACATTTCTTTAAGCGAAGCTTGTGTAGATATAGCCACACATTTATCATACTCTGGTTTCCCAGTTCCTTCCATTATACCTGGTATGTCTTTAAACTGGCGACGTACTTCTTGTACCATTTCCATAGCTGCTTTTCCTACGGCATTCATCGCAAGTGCAGAAAATACCACTGGAACCATTCCTCCTACAAAGAGCATTGCGAGTACAGGTGCTTTAAAAATATTAATACCGTCTATTCCCGTAAAGGTTACATAAGCCGCAAATAATGCGAGCGATGTAAGCGCTGCAGATGCAATCGCAAATCCTTTTCCTGTAGCCGCCGTAGTATTACCTACAGAATCTAGAATATCTGTGCGTTCACGCACGATAGGCTCCTGCTCACTCATCTCTGCTATACCACCTGCATTATCTGAGATTGGTCCAAAGGCATCTATCGCAAGTTGCATCGCTGTAGTAGCCATCATTGCAGAGGCTGCTAGAGCCACCCCATAAAAACCGGCAAATGCATATGACGCCCAGATCGCACCGGCAAATAATAGTACCGATGGAAATGTAGAGATCATACCCGTAGCGAGACCTGCAATAATGTTAGTTCCTGCTCCTGTACTTGATTGTTGTACAATTTTGAGAATAGGCGTTTTACCGAGACCAGTATAATATTCTGTCACAGAAGAAATCACAGCTCCCACAACTAGCCCCACTATAGTCGCATAAAAAACGCGCATAGATGAGATTTCTTGCACTCCTTCTCCAAAGAATTCCATTCGCATCGTTTCTGGAAGCATCCATTTACATAGTGCAAAACAAGCTACTGCCACAAGCACTATAGAAGTCCAGTTACCTATATTAAGAGCACCCATAACCTGAGACTCCTTTGCATCGTTACTCTTAATTTTAACAAGCATTGTACCTATAATAGATATAATAATACCCACACCTGCTATAGCCATAGGCAACAATATAGGACCAATACCTCCAAAAGCGTCTGAAATGCTACCTCCCATATCTTTTATCACATAATTACCTAGTACCATTGCTGCTAGCACGGTTGCTACATATGATCCAAATAAGTCTGCCCCCATCCCTGCTACGTCTCCTACATTATCTCCCACGTTATCTGCAATAGTTGCAGGGTTGCGAGGATCATCTTCTGGTATACCAGCTTCTACCTTACCTACAAGGTCTGCTCCCACATCTGCAGCTTTGGTATAAATACCACCGCCTACACGAGCAAAAAGTGCAATAGACTCTGCACCTAGAGAGAATCCTGCTAGTGTTTCTAATACAATGGTCATATCCATCGTATTTGTCCACTCACCACCCATAAAGAAATGGAAGAAAAAGATAAAGAATGCTGTAAGACCAAGTACTGCAAGACCAGCAACTCCAAGCCCCATCACCGTACCTCCGCCAAAAGAGATTTTAAGCGCATTAGGCAAGCTAGTGCGCGCCGCCTGAGTGGTACGCACATTTGTTTTGGTAGCGATTTTCATCCCTATGTTTCCTGCAAAGGCAGAAAATACAGCACCGCATACAAATGCAATAACAATAAGCCAGTGCGTGGTAGGCACTACATAAGACACAATAGCAAGTAATACACTTACAATAATTACAAATATGGTAAGCAGTTTATACTCGGCATTTAAAAAAGCGAGCGCCCCCTCATAAATGTGATCAGATATTTCTTTCATCTTACCATCACCAGCATCTTGCTTCATAACCCAAGATTGCTTTATGATCATATAGACAAGCCCAAGAAGGGCCAATACAATCGGCACGTAAATCATCATTGATTCCATAAATTTTGTTTGGTTTTAGTGAGAATTTCTTAAAAAAATTCTTAAAATATTAGATGATACTAAAGTAGCAAAATCCACCTAAATCACAAACAACTCACAATCAATAACATACAAAAAATGTGATTGCATAAAAAAAGCCGCAACGCGATGCGTTACGGCTCCTAGGCTAATTCGTTTATACTGTGAGTCTTAGTAAATACTCACTTCGCTACGTGGTACATCAGACTCTTGGAATCTCTGGTAACACTTTGCTACAATTTCTCTAGCTTCGTGTACGTCTCCCCATCCACCTACGTCTACTTTTTTCTCTTCAAGGTCTTTGTACACTTGGAAAAAGTGCTCAATCTCTTTTATAAGGTGTGGGTTACAATCAGATAAGTCTTCAAGCTTACTTGCACTTGGATCTGTTACTGGTACACAGATAACTTTTTCGTCTGGTCCTTTTTCATCTGCCATATGGAAAACTCCTATAGGCTTTACCTCAATCACACATCCAGGAAAAGTAGGCTCTGTTACAAGAACAAGTACATCAAGAGGATCTCCATCTAGTGCAAGAGTTTCTGGTATAAAACCGTAATCTGCAGGGTACATCATAGAAGAAAAGATCATACGATCGTAACGTATTTTCTTTAGCTCAAAATCATACTCATATTTGTTACGACTCCCTTTTGGGATTTCGATTAAAACGTCAAATGTTTTTACTTTTTCTGCTGTCATATCATTATAAAAAAACAAATTATGCTCCCTCCTATTAAAAAATCTCTTAATATTTGAACACTAATTTGTGTAGTTAGTATTGCGCTTTCGCGAAAGCTAAATTTTAAATAGCTGAAATTCAATTAATTATAAACAGCAGCTTGCCAAAAAATATCTTTCGGGGTGCAAAAATACGCTGTAAAAGCGTTATCACCAAAGGAATACGTGTTAAGATTAGGTTAGGTAGTTACTCGTACAGCGGTTTAAAAAAGAAAGGTGATACTGATTAAAGTACCACCTTGAATGTTTTCACAACGGGATAATCTGTTTGTTGTTCTATTTTTTTATTAATGTCATTTACTTAAATAAACACCTCTGAAGGCAATACTACTTTCGCGAAAGCGTAAAAACAACCTTCATTAAAAATAAAATCCAAAACTACCTGTCACCCCTATCTTACGAGCATCTGGCAAGAAGTTATAATTTCCTCTAAAGTTTACATCTATACGGAACACCTTAAAGATATTACCTACCCCGATGCTGTACTCATAATACGGCTCCATAGATGGGGCAATCATAGATGGTGTGATGGCGGTTACTGGATCTCCCTCTGCAAAGAGAAGACTCTCAAAGGCGGGTCTGTTAAGATCAATATTAGCCTGTGATATATTACCTATTATACCACGCACGCCTATAATCTCTCTGAGGTTTAACCCTTTTAAGAAAGGAATACGGTTAAAGATTCTTCCTCCAAAGTTATGTTCTAGCTGTAGTGATGCATACTCATCTGTAGTAAACTCATAAAAATTGAGCTGGCTAAAGGTGTTGAATATTGAGAACAGTGACTGGTTACCTGGCACTGGACTTAATAATGCCAGTGGCACCTCATCAAAGGTTTTACCTACCTCTGTAGAAGCGGTAAGTGTACCTAGACCTCCTACACGTATTGCCTTACGAGCAGAAAATTGAAACTTATCGTACCCAAAATCACTGTCTAGCGTACCCTCAAGGCCACGTGTGTAACTCGCATAAAAGCTAGGGAACCACTCGTTTGTAACGCGTCGCTCTACGCCAAAACCTGAGGTCTTTTTACCTGGCTCCCAGATAGTAGTAAGAACCACCTCTGCTTGTTTAAGCTCACCTGTGGTGGTGGTTTGTGTGGCATCTGTAAAGTAGTCTAGACTAAAGGTCTCTGAGGCAGACTCGAGCGTGCGCAGTGAGAAATCTGCTCGTACTTGCAGGTTGCGCACCACCTCTATCTCTGCTGCTACGTTTGCCAGTTTTATAGAGGTGAGCTTATCATTAGTCGCTGTGTTTACTAGAGATGATGAGGCAAGATTTCTACCTAGCACATCTCTTGAGGTGGTAAGGCTCGCCCCTATTTGCTCTACATCTTGACGGTAACCGCCAGAGATTATAAGTCTACTCTTTTTATCTAAAAGCCACTTACCAGAGATACCAAATTTTCCTTTTTTGTCTTTAAAACCATAGGCTAAAAAGCCTTCTAGACGCCAAGGATCGTTTTGAGAAAAATAAGTTCTACCACCTGTACGTACACGCAAACCTTCTACCTCGTTAAACCCAAAGGTTGAAAATATAGGGCCGTAATCAAAATTGAGACTTGGGATCTCATAATAACCAGAGGCTAGTACAGAGCCTGCATTATAGAGATTTCTAAATTTCTTAACCGTTTTAAGCGTGTCGAGCATTTTATAAACACCTAGCTCGTCTTTGCTCAGTTCTTCTTTTCTATTCTCTTCCCAAAACTCATCGCCACGATTATAAATATCCTTATCGTAGTTATAGACTTCCTTGTCGTAATAATCTTTGTCTAGTTTTTTATCAAACTCATAGTTATCATATAGGGTCGTACGCTTACCGTACATTCCTCTAGATTGCTCTTTTTTATTAAAAGCAAAGTCTGACAAGAAATAATCTCGTGAGAGTAAGAACGTAGTATCGTTTACGATATCAAACTCTTGCTCCATATAGATTTCTTTGACCCAGTTTATGTTTGCACTCTTTGAGAGCTGCATATTAATCTCCTTAATGGCCCAGGTTGAGTCGTTTACCCAGAAGTCTCCTTTAAAGGTGAGTTCGTTTTTACGACGTGGATAATAAATGATATTATAACACCATTTATTATCTATGTAGGCACTATCTGAGAGTACATAATTATAGGTTTGTATCCCTGTGCGCGACAGCGGACTTGTAAAACTCTTATCAAAAAACTGTAAGTAGTTCTGGTAGATATCATAATCACTGTACAGATCTTTTACAAAACCTATCACTGTTTGATTCTCGCTAAAACCACTGTTTTTATTACCTAGCAGCTCTTCTTTTACTTTGTTAATCTCGTTGTCTCCATAAACTTTTGACACGGCTTCGTTTACAAAAATGGGTAGATAGGTTTTACCCGTCACATTTGAAGTATCTGTCTGATCAAATATAAATTCCATCCCTTTAAAGAGACGGCTATTTATAAGTGCACTGTCTATGGTGTTAAGGTCAAACTCTAGTTTTTCATACTTATCATACTGGTATTGCTTAAACTGCTTGAGTCCATTCTCTCTTTTATTTGCCCATATCTTGCGTAGTATATCTACAGCAGGGTTGTTCTTTTTATCTGTTTTACCCGTAAAGATTACAACCTCATCTAGCGCCCCAGCCTCTTCTTCTAGGGTGATTTTCATCTCGTAGTTTACCTTTTGCTCTAAGTCTACAATAAGGTTTGAAAATCCTATAAAAGAAAATCGCACTTGCTCCCACGTAGCATCAGACTCGAGGTAAAAGCGACCATTCTCGTTTGTAATAGTTCCCTCATTTGAACCCATAAAAACGACATTTACAAATGGTAATGCATTTCCCTGCGCGTCAAAAACTTCTCCACTCACTTTAGTCTGACCATAAGATATAGCCACCGTAAAAAGCGTAATAAGGAAGAAAAGTAAATTATGTTTCATCTATTAATTCTATTTGTGCGTTGTTACATATCATTCAGTAGGGTTACAATGATTACCCTATAACGTTTAGAATATGTATTATTCTGTATGAAATGTTATTTTATACACATTAATTAAAAAACCCCTCTCTTAGGTAGAAAGGGGTCAAATATAGTAAGCTTTCGCGAAAGCTTATCTGTACATCACCTTTTTGACAGCCTTTACAACATCATCGCTGTTAGGCAACCACTCTTTAAGTAGTACTGGTGAGTAAGGGGCAGGTGTATCTGCCGTGTTTATTCTTTGTATAGGTGCATCTAGGTAATCAAAACAGTGCTCCTGTACCTGGTGACTTATCTCTGTAGATACGTTTCCAAAAGGCCAAGCCTCTTCAAGTATCACAAGTCTATTAGTTTTCTTTACTGAGTCAAAGATAGCTTGCTTATCTAGCGGGCGTACCGTACGTAAATCGATAATCTCGCAAGAAATACCATCTTCTGCCAGTTGATCTGCTGCTTTGTAAGCCTCTTTTATAATTTTTCCAAAAGAAACGATAGTTACATCTGTTCCCTCTCTCTTAATATCTGCAACACCTATAGGTAATACATACTCTCCATCTGGCACCTCACCTTTATCACCATACATTTGCTCAGACTCCATAAAGATTACAGGGTCGTTATCACGTATCGCTGCTTTAAGTAGTCCCTTTGCATCATAAGGGTTAGATGGTACAATTACTTTTAGACCAGGTGTGTTTGCAAACCAGTTTTCAAAAGCTTGCGAGTGCGTTGCTCCTAGTTGACCTGCAGATGCTGTAGGTCCTCTAAAAACGATAGGACAAGAAAATTGCCCACCTGACATCTGTCTTATTTTTGCGGCATTATTTATAATTTGATCAATACCTACCAGTGAGAAGTTAAAGGTCATATACTCCACAATAGGACGACAACCCGTCATAGTACTACCTACACCTATACCTCCAAAACCAAGCTCTGCAATAGGAGTATCTATAACTCTATCTGCACCAAACTCGTCTAGCATTCCTTTTGAAGCTTTGTAAGCACCATTATATTCGGCTACTTCTTCTCCCATTAAATAAACAGATGCGTCACGACGCATTTCTTCACTCATAGCCTCACAAACGGCTTCTCTAAACTGGATTGTTCTCATATAAGTTACCCACTAGTGGGTTAATTTGCAAAGGCTCTTTAAAGCATCGCCTTAATCACCTAATTAATAATCGTTTTTTACGTAATCACAAAAATAAGCAATTCAGAAACCTCAAAAAATGAGAATTTTGCAAAATTTTACTATGCACGCATAGTAAAATATAGTTTTTTACCTTATTTTTGTAACGATAACGAAATAGTACGAGTTTACGCTTTCGCGAAAGCGTACCTTTATCTTTATAAAAAACAAATTCTATGAAAATATTAGTGTGCATCAGTCACGTACCTGATACGACTTCAAAAATTAACTTTACTGAAGGAGACACCAAGTTTGATACTAATGGTGTTCAGTTTGTGATCAACCCAAATGATGAGTTTGGATTAACCAGAGCAATGTGGTTTAAAGAAAAACAAGGTGCCTCTGTAGACGTGGTAAACGTAGGAGGACCAGAAACAGAACCTACACTTCGTAAAGCACTTGCAATAGGTGCAGATACAGCTATACGTGTTAACACAGAGGCAAAAGATGGTTTTCAAGTTGCCAAAGAACTTGCAAAAGTAGTACAAGACGGAGGTTATGACCTTGTAATCGCAGGACGTGAGTCTATAGATTATAATGGTGGTATGGTACCAGGTATGCTTGCAGGTCTTACTGGAGCAAACTTTGTAAACACGTGTATATCACTAGAAGTAGATGGCACAAGTGCTACAGCTACGCGTGAGATAGATGGTGGTAAAGAAACTGTAACAACAGCATTACCACTTGTTATAGGAGGTCAAAAAGGTCTTGTAGAAGAGAGTGACCTACGTATACCTAATATGAGAGGTATTATGATGGCTCGTAAAAAACCATTAAGCGTTGTTGAACCTGCTGGAGCAGCAACCGAAACTACTGCTGTTGCTTTTGAAAAGCCAGCACCAAAAGGGGCCGTAAAGCTTGTAGACACTGTAGACGAGCTCATCGATTTATTACATAACGAAGCGAAAGCTATCTAAAAAGTACGATAATATGTCAGTTTTAGTATATACAGAATCAGAAAACGGAGCATTCAAAAAAGCTTCACTTGAGGTAGCATCTTATGCAAAAGGTGTTGCAGATATGATGGGAACTTCTGTTACTGCTATTGCAGTAAATGGAGGTGACACAACACCACTAGGAACTTATGGTGTAGATAAAGTTTTAAACCTTAAAGACAGTAAGCTAGACGCATTTAATGCAGCTGCTTATGCAAAGGGTATTGCTGCTGCTGCAAAGGCAGAAGGTGCAACAGTAGTTGTATTAAGCCAGAGCGCAAACGCAAAGTATCTTGCACCTTTACTAGCCGTAGAGCTTGAGGCAGGATATGCATCAAACGTGGTTGCTCTTCCAGAAAGCGCAGCACCATTTAAAGTAAAGCGTACTGCTTTTACTAACAAAGCATTTAACATTACAGAGATCTCTACAGATGTAAAAATTGTAGGTCTTGGTAAGAACGCATATGGTCTTAAAGAAAACAGCGCCCCTGCTGCAACAGAAGATTTTAGTGCAGATCTAGGAACATTTGGTGTAGAGGTTGCCTCTGTAGATAAAGCTACAGATAAAGTTTCTATCGCAGATGCTGAGATTGTAGTCTCTGCAGGTCGTGGTATGAAAGGACCAGAAAACTGGGGGATGATAGAAGAAATGGCAGACATACTTGGAGCAGCAACTGCTTGTTCTAAGCCAGTATCTGACCTAGGGTGGAGACCTCACGGTGAACACGTAGGGCAAACTGGTAAGCCTGTTGCTTCTAACCTATACATCGCGATAGGTATCTCTGGAGCTATACAGCACCTTGCGGGTATTAACTCTTCAAAAGTAAAAGTAGTAATCAACACAGATCCAGAAGCTCCTTTCTTTAAAGCAGCAGATTATGGTATCGTAGGTGATGCTTTTGAAATTGTACCTCAACTCAATGAGAAACTTAAAGCCTTTAAAGCTTCTAACAGCTAGAAATAAACTATTAGTTATATAAAATGAGCTTAAATTATATTTAAGCTCATTTTTATTTACCCTTATCTATCTAAAAGACTGCACATTACATTATAATTAAGATAACAATACGGCAAATCGTATAAACTTCTTAACTTATAAACCCTTTTTCCTATTTTTGCAACTTATGAGCTTAGTGCGTTTAAACATTAAAGGAATCTCCTACAGCCAGACTCAAAATGGCGCGTATGCCCTTATTCTTACTGAACAGGACGGAGAACGTAAGTTACCTATTGTAATAGGAGCTTTTGAGGCACAGTCTATTGCGATTGCATTAGAAAAGGAAATAAAACCACCCAGACCTCTCACACACGACTTATTTAAAAACTTTGCAGATCGTTTTGATATCGTCATTAAACAAGTAATAATACACAAACTTGTAGATGGTGTTTTTTACTCTAGTATAATTTGTGAGAGAGACAAAATAGAAGAAATTATAGATGCACGTACAAGTGATGCTATATCACTAGCCCTACGTTTTCAAGCACCTATATTTACTTATAAAAATATACTTGATAAAGCAGGTATCTTTCTCAAAGGAAACACAAACCCAGAGGAGTTTACAGAAGAGGATGAAGTCCTAATGGATGAAATCATTCTGGAAGAAGAGCCTACATCAAGCGGTGATGATTATAAAAAAATGTCACTTCAAGAACTACACAACAAATTAGAGCAAGCCGTAAATAGTGAAGACTATGAGACTGCTGCACAAGTGCGAGATGAAATCTCAAAACGCAACTAAACAATCTTATATGCGCAAGCTACTACTCACCCTATTAGTATTAATGAGTTCACTTACAACATTTGCGCAGGAGCAATCACAGGCTATGGCAGATGTTATCCCTTCTCAAGGTTTTACTTTTGAGAGTTTTGGCCGTGGTGTACTAGGTATGGTTACTCTTATTGTAATTGCTGTTTTATTTAGCAGCAATCGCAAAGCAATTAATTGGAAAACAGTAGGCATAGGACTTGCGTTCCAGCTTATTATAGCTGTTTGTGTACTTAAAGTTCCTTTTGTAGAAAGTATTTTTGATTTTATAGGGAGCATCTTTGTAAGCATACTAGAGTTTACCCTTGCTGGAAGTGATTTCTTATTTCAAGGTCTCGTGAGTGACACCTCAACTTTTGGGTACATATTTGCTTTTCAAGTATTACCTACCATCATCTTCTTTTCTGCGCTTACCTCTGTGATGTACTACTTTGGAGTAATACAGAAGGTTGTAAAAGCCTTTGGGTGGTTACTATCAAAACTGTTAGGTATCTCTGGAGCAGAGAGTTTAAGTGTAGCTGGTAACATCTTTTTAGGCCAGACGGAAGCACCGCTTCTCATAAAGGCATACTTAGAAAAAATGAACAAGTCAGAAATCTTACTTGTAATGATAGGTGGTATGGCTACAGTTGCTGGAGCGGTACTTGCGGCATACATAGGTTTCTTAGGTGGTGAAGACGAAGCGCTTAGACTTATTTTTGCAAAGCACCTACTCGCAGCCTCAGTAATGGCAGCACCAGGAGCTATTGTAATTTCAAAAATATTATACCCTCAGACAGAAGAAGTAAACACAGACGTATCTGTCTCAAACGATAAAATAGGAGCAAACGTACTTGATGCTATTGCAAACGGAACAACAGAAGGATTAAGACTTGCTGTAAATGTAGGGGCAATGCTTCTGGTTTTTGTAGCATTCATAGCTATGGCAAACGGTCTACTAGGCTGGATAGGTGAAATCACGACACTTAACGGCTGGATAGCTACACACTCTGCATACCCGCAACTATCTCTAGAAGCCATCTTAGGTACCATCTTTGCCCCACTTATGTGGCTTATAGGTGTGGCTAGTGAGGACACAACGATGATGGGACAACTACTAGGTATAAAACTAGCAGCAAGCGAGTTTGTAGGTTACATACAGCTTGCAGAGCTTAAAGACACCACAAACGTTGTACACCTCAACTACGAGAAGTCTATCATAATGGCAACATATATGCTTTGTGGATTTGCAAACTTTGCCTCTATCGGTATTCAGATAGGTGGTATAGGTTCTCTAGCTCCAGGGCAGCGCACGCAATTATCACGTTTTGGTCTTAAAGCACTTATAGGAGGTTCTATAGCTTCACTTATATCTGCAACCATTGCTGGTATGATTATAGGATAGTCAATATTGTCGACTGAAGCTAGTTTTTTTATAACTAACCTGGTTAAATAAGAACTAGACGTTATTACGTTTAACCTTTCTTTTTAACCATTTTATGTAGTTTTCAAGACTTCCCTTATACCACTCACTTGCTATGAGATATTCATCGTCTCCATTTTTGAAAACGCCAGAATAATACCTTGTATAGTTTTTAACCATTCTGTTCTCTTGAACAGAAAATCTATTGTCAATCTTCTTTAAAACTGCATAATTAACATTCAAAGTAATCTTACTATATGTTTCTTCTTCAAGCTTTTGCATTTCAGTTTGTGTAATTAAACCATCACTAATAATTGTTGGCAGTGTAGATCTCACTAAGACCCCAATTTTCAGAGATTTAAGTTCAGCTTCTGACTTATTTATAATTGCAAATACTCTTTCTCTTTGTAAATTCATTTCTCAATATTAAGAATCAATTAATTTAGAATTCATTTTATGAAGGAAATCAAAATAACATAATAAAAATTATATTTCACTAGTAATCAGGTGATTTAATATATATATTATTAATCCCTATACTTTTACTGTTCTGATAATTTAAGTGTTTTACCAATAAACACCTCAATGACTTGTATTTCTTGTAGTAGTTAACACACTTTCACGAAAGCAATCTTTACAACACCCGACAAAAGTGTACTACCTACATTAATTTTTGTCGTATCTTAATGTGGTAGAATAGATTGCATACTAAAAAAACCGCTTATGAAAACGCACAAAAAACTGCTTACTAGCCAGCTCAGATGGCTACTTGCCTTATGCATAATACTAGCATTTATCCCAAGTACTTATGCTCAAAACATAGCAAATTATGTTGAAGTAAAAGGAACAATAGCCGAGTCTGATTCTAAAGATGACATCGCTAAGGCTACCGTTACTCTTATGGGCACTAACCTAAGTACTGTATCAAATAATGAAGGTGAGTTTGCCTTAAAAATACCAGCGACAGATACAAAGAAGCAACTTAAAATTACCGCTCTAGGCTTTAATGAAAAGATTATTCTATTACCAGAAAATCTCAAAAAGCTACTCAAAATTAAACTAGACTACAGCATCATAAGTCTTGATCCTGCAAACCTAGTCGCTTATACAGATGCAAAAGCCCTTGTAAAAAAAGTACTCAATAAACGTAAAGACAACTACCTAGGTGATAAAACCGTAATGACTGCTTTTTACAGAGAGACTATAAAAAAGCGTAGCAAAAATGCATCTCTAGCAGAAGCCGTTGTAAACATTTATAAGCAACCTAATGCAAACAGCAAAAAAGACCAAATAAGACTAGTTAAATCTAGAAAAGACACAGACTACTCCAAACTAGACACCATTGCTCTTAAGCTACAAGGGGGTCCTTTTAGCACGTTATATGTAGACGTAATGAAGTATCCAGAATATATCTTTAGCCCAGAAACGATGGATGCTTATACCTTTAGATTTGGCAAAGTATCAGAAATTAATGGAGAGAATGTTTTTGTCGTCCGTTTTAAACAACGTGGAGAAGTGCTTACACCGCTATATGAAGGGAGTTTATATATAGGCGCAAGCAGTCTCGCTCTTGTAAAAGCCACTTATGCTCTCAAGCTAGACAATACAAATGAGGTAAACGAGATGTTTGTGCGCCGCAAACCGAGTGACGTAAAAATAAAACCTCGCAACATATCTTATGAGGTAAACTATCGCGAGAAGAATGGCAGGTGGGTTTATGGTTATAGTAAAGCAGACCTCTCTTTTGAGGTCAAGAGAAAACGCCGTCTTTTTAAGTCTATATACACGCTCTCTTGTGAGATGGCTGTCACAGACTGGCAACTCGCCACATCAAACACCTCTTGGGAAGGCAATGGCGAGATAGATGAATATATCATTATGGCCGATCAAAATCTAGGTTTTGGTGATCCAGAATTCTGGGGAACATACAATGTGATTGAACCAGAAAAATCTATAGAGTCTGCGATAAAAAAAATACAGCGGAGGCTAGAACGCTCAGAAGATCGTGCCTCACTAGGCGGCAAATAACCTCGGTTAATAACTCATAATAACTAGAAACACCTTTCGTTGTAGAAGACGGCAGGTGTTTTTATTTTGCTTGAACTTTGCAAGAGACTTTTTACGCTTTCGCGAAAGCGTAATCACTACCAGCATAAGCACCTTACAATTATCACTAAGTAAACTAGATGTATGAAACAGTATCACGACTTAATGAAGCACGTACTCGCCGAAGGCAACTTTAAAGGCGATCGCACCGGTACAGGAACAAAAAGTGTATTTGGGTATCAAATGCGTTTTGACCTCTCAGAAGGCTTCCCGATGGTTACTACAAAAAAGCTACACCTTAAATCTATCATCTATGAGCTTTTATGGTTTTTACAAGGTGATACTAACGTGAAGTATTTACAAGAAAATGGTGTGCGCATCTGGAATGAGTGGGCAGATGAGAATGGAGACCTAGGTCCCGTTTATGGTTACCAGTGGCGCAACTGGAATGGTGATGAGATAGACCAGATAAAAGATATTGTAGAGACACTTAAAAAAAATCCTAATAGCCGCAGGATGCTTGTGAGTGCCTGGAACCCATCTGTAATGCCAGATACCTCTGTCTCTTTTTCTGAAAATGTTGCAAATGGTAAAGCTGCTTTACCTCCTTGTCACGCATTTTTTCAATTTTATGTAGCAGATGGAAAGCTAAGTTGCCAGCTATACCAGCGCAGTGCAGATATCTTTTTAGGAGTTCCGTTTAATATAGCTAGCTACGCACTATTTACAATGATGATGGCGCAAGTGTGTGGCTATGAGGCTGGAGATTTTATTCACACCTTTGGCGATGCCCACATTTACAGTAATCATATGGAACAAGTTGAACTTCAATTATCCAGAGAAATTCGTACTTTACCTACTTTAAAAATAAATCCTGAGGTAAAAGACATCTTTGGCTTCACTTTTGATGACTTTACTTTAGAAAATTACAATCCGCATCCTCATATAAAAGGAGCAGTTGCGATATAACCTCAAATTAACCTACTTACAACAATGAAAAAATTATTATTTGCCCTTGCTTTTTTTGCAGCATTTACAACTATGAGTGCACAAGAAGGTGTGTCTATGAGAAAGTCTACCACTCTTAAAGTTGCAGAGGTACCACCTACGTGGCCAGGATGTACTGGGTCTATCAATCAAAAAAACAATTGTTTACGCCAGAAACTAGCAGGACATATTGTTAAGAATTTTAAATTTCCATCAGACTATGTAAAAGGGAAGGTGGCAATTGATATGTTTATAAATAAAGAAGGTAAGCCTGTGATACGATCTGTAAAAGGAGGCTCTCCAGGAGTACAAAAAGAAGTAAAAAGAGTGATTATGATGATGCCTCAAGTAATTCCCGGCAATATGGGAGGAACAAAAAAGGATAGCGATCTTAAACTTGCATTTACATTGTAAGACTGTAAGAACATATACTATTATAAAGCGAGGAGCAAAAGAGATTTTGCTCCTCGCTTTATTTATAGCATTCTCAATAGTAAATAGTTATCGGTGTTTTCCATATTCTCGTACTTTAATAGATATATTTAACACTCATCATCAAAACAACATTTATGAATCGTTTGATAACTATACTCGTACTACTTGTATGTGCCACCTCTTTACAGGCACAATCTTACTCAGACAGCAAAGAATATTTTTATGGTTCACAAGCTGGTGTAAAAGCCTTTGAGCGACCTCCCATCTGGCCCGGCTGTAATTTTAAGAACATACATAAACTGAGAAGATGCTTTGATGAATCTTTAAGTGAGCATATAGCGGCCAATTTTAAAATTCCATATGATCTTATGGAAAAACTAGAATATAAGAAGGTTACAGTAAACTTTTATATTCAAAAAGATGGATCTATTAGAATACGCAGTATAAAGGGAGGAATACCAGAAATAAAAGAACTGGCCAAAAAAGTCATTTTATCTATTCCAGAAATTAAACCCGGAGAACTAGGTGGCAAAAAAGTAGCTGCAGAATATACAATACCCATTACCTATTAGTACGACCTACTTACCGAATTAGACCCGATGCATCACTTGGCTTAAATATTAACATTTTGCCAAATGAGGTCATAAAATTTTACACGCACTCAAAAACCCGTAACTTTATGTGACTTATAATTGTCACTGCTATGATTGTTACAGAAAATTTACTCGAGTTTTTTCTTGAAACTCGACAGCACACAGAGCGCCTGTGTAAACCACTTGAGATAGAAGACTATGTCGTACAACCCATAGTAGATGTCTCGCCACCTAAGTGGCACCTAGGTCACACTACGTGGTTTTTTGAAGAGTTTATTCTAAAACATCATAAAGAAGGTTACACACTTTTTAGCGATGACTTTGCTTTTGTTTTTAATAGCTATTATGAGAGTATAGGTAAGCGCGTTGTGCGCACAGACAGAGGTAATCTATCAAGACCCACTGTAGACCAAGTATATGCTTACAGAAAATATGTGACAGAGGCTCTTAAAGATCTTCTAGAGGGAGACGTTTCGGCAGAGGTGACTAAGTTACTTACCATAGGCATACATCACGAGAAACAACACCAAGAGCTACTCGCTACTGATATAAAATATATACTAGGCAACAACCCACTTATGCCTGTTTATGGAGGAGATATTAGCTTTCGCGAAAGCGTAAAAGAAACCCCGCAATCTCAATGGACTCATATAACCGAAGGTGTGTATGAAATAGGACATAACACTACAGAGTTTTGCTATGATAATGAGCTGGGTCGTCATAAAGTATATCTACACGACTATGCAATATCTAATACTCTTGTAACAAACGGTGAGTGGATAGCTTTTATAGAAGCTGGAGGATATAATAAAACATTGCTCTGGCACGCCGAAGGCTGGGACTGGGTTCAAAAAAATAATATTGAATGCCCTATGTACTGGCATAAAGTAGGAGATAAATGGTATCACTACACACTAGAAAAAGGCTTACAAGAAATAGACGAGAGTGCTTCTCTAGCTCATATCTCATACTACGAGGCATTTGCCTATGCACAATACAAAGGTCTACGCTTACCTACAGAATTTGAGTGGGAAGTAGCAAGTAAACATCTAGACTGGGGAGACCGCTGGGAGTGGACAGAGAGTGCCTACCTACCCTACCCTGGCTATAAAAAAGAAGAGGGAGCATTGGGAGAATATAATGGTAAGTTCATGGTAAACCAGAAGGTCTTAAGAGGTGGCTCTGTGGCAACACCAAGTAGACATACAAGACACTCCTATCGTAACTTTTTTCAAACTGGATTGCGATGGCAATTTACAGGACTACGCCTAGCAAAATAATAGTAAGTTATTACCATACTACACGACCATTACATATATGACACAAACTAAACCAACTATATCAACCGCATTTCATAAAGAAGTTGAAGAAGGGCTTACGGCATTTCCAAAATATCTTTCTTCAAAATTTATATATGATAAGAAGGGAGACAAGCTCTTTCAAGATATTATGGCAATGCCTAGCTACTACCTCACAGATTGTGAGTATGAAATTTTTGAAACACATAAAACTGCCATTGCACAAGCTTTTAGCAGTAAAAGCGGTTTTGAGCTTATAGAACTAGGGGCTGGTGACGGGAAGAAAACAAAGATTTTACTAGAACACCTAGTAACTCGAGGAGACACTTTTACTTATCTCCCTATAGACATAAGTCAGAATGCGCTAGACGGGCTAGAAGAAAGTATGAATAACGATTTACCACAGGTAGATATAAAACCACAACAGGGCACCTACTTTGACGTGCTAGAAGGGCTAGCAAATTACAACTCTCGTAAAAAAGTAATTGTAGTACTAGGCTCAAACATAGGGAACCTTTTACACCCACAGGCTATAGACTTTTTATCAAATATTAAAAAAGCAATGAGCGAGGGAGATTTACTTTTTATGGGGTTTGACCAGAAAAAGAATCCGCAGGTGATACTTGATGCTTATAATGACCCAGAAGGTATTACCGCTGCTTTTAATAAAAACCTACTGCACCGCATTAATGATGAGATGGATGGTACTTTTAATCCAGACCAGTTTAAACACTGGGAGGTTTACGACCCAGAAACAGGCACTGCAAAGAGCTATCTCGTGAGTAAGCAAGATCAAGATGTACGTATTAACGCTCTAGATCTTGATGTACACTTTAATGCCTGGGAGACCATACATACAGAGATAAGCCAGAAGTATGACGACAGCATTGTAGAGTGGCTTGCAAATGAGTCTGGGCTTAATATCATAAACGACTTTGCAGATAGTAAGGGATATTACAAGAACTATTTATTTGAAAAGAAATAAGAGTACGCTTTCGCGAAAGCGTAACAACATTAAAAAAAAGAATTATGAAAGCAATATGGAACAACGAAGTAATAGCAGAAAGTGATGATACAATAGTGATAGAAAACAATCACTATTTTCCGCACGAGGCTATAAAGAAAGAATATTTTAAATCTAGTGATTTACAAAGTACCTGCCCGTGGAAAGGGAAAGCATCATATTACTCAATAGAGGTAAATGGTAAAGAAAATACTGATGCCGCTTGGTACTATCCAGAAGTAAGTGAGCTAGCAAAAAGTATAGAGAATAGGGTTGCCTTCTGGCGTGGTGTCGAGGTAGTAGAGTAATTCTATATTTCTGTAACGTAAAAAAAGCCATTTTCTAACCGAAAATGGCTTTTTGCACTATAAGTTGGGAGAAAACTTGCTATTATAATTCTAAGACACTGTTTTCGGCAGCGGCATAATCATTCCATTGGTAACCATCTGCAGCTTCTTCATTTACCCACTCTCCATCTACTACATATTTAAACTCGTATGACTTTTCTGTAGGGATATCAAAAGTTCCTTTAAAGGTTCCGTTCTTAAGTTTTTTAAGAGGTGTTGTGGTATCCCAGTTATTAAAATCACCTGCTACGGCAACCGTATCTGCCTCTGAAGCAGCAATCGCAAAGGTTACTTTACAAACAGGCTTTGTTTTTAAAAATTTCTTAGTAAGCGCCATAATTCTTTGTTTTTGATAAAGTACAAAGATAGGACTAGAACACTATAAAAAACAGATAATCAGACTATTGAGTGCATTATTCACGATTTAATAATATTGCACCTCTTAAAATTGATATCTAGTAAATCGAAAACGTTTGCAGACATCATAAATTGATAATATGGCGATTAATTAACACCTCACTCACATAAAATTTACAGTAAAAACCACAAAACAAAGGGATTATGACTTAATAACTTCTAGTAAATGTGCTAGATCATCTTCTGTATTAAAGTAATGAAAACCTACCCGCACGCCTTCACCTCGCACCATCGTAAGTATATCTTGGTTTTTTAGTTTTATTATAGTTTGGTCGTCTCCTTTTATATTAAAAAATGTACCGTGACTCTCGCGCTCTGCAATTGCTTTTGAAAGAAGTCCATTTTCTAAAAACATCTCTTTGGCCTTGAGATTTATATCCTTAATTCTCTTATCTATAACACTCATACCAAGTTGATTTATAACATCTATTGCTACACCTAGGCTTCCATAATTGAGCGTGTCTTGGTGTCCCGGCTCAAAACGGCCTAAAAAATTACCTTCTTGAGGCTTATACTTACCTTGTATAGAATTAAAACCCGTTGTGCTAGGAGCAACACGGTCTACAATACTTTCTTTAAACAAGAAAAAGCCATTACCGTACCCAGCATTCATCCACTTATAGGTGCTCGCACCTATAGCATCTAGTGCAGAGTTATCAAAATCAAACACCTCTGTACCTACGTACTGTGTAGCATCTGCAAGAAATAATGTATTAGGATATAGCGCTTTTAAATCTTTAAGAAACCCTTGGTTTATTTTTAACCCATCCAGCCATTGCACAAGTGAGAATGCAAAAATATCTGGCGTATCTTTCTTAAAAGCTTCTGCAACGACCTCTTCAATATTAAAACTAATCTGGGTGTACGTAATATCAAAATCTCTACTTTCAAAAGGCCAGTTTATAGATGGGTAATCTCCTTCTAGCAACAGTACCTTTTTTTGTTTTTTAATCCCTTCAAGTAGCGTATTAAAACCGTATGAAAAATTAGGAACAAGGGCTACTCTATTTGCCTCGCAAGAAAAAAGCTTGCCTACCTTCTCACGCACACTTCCTAGTATCTTACCTTGATTTTCTTTAAGCAAGCTACCTTGTACGAGAAAATCAAGATCGTGTTCTTGCCTCCACTCCATTACTGGCACAGATAGTAAACCAGAAGATGGCGTATTGAGATAGGTATACTGGCTTAGGATTGGGAAGAGTTTGGCAAAATTTTTCATAAGCTATTTTTAAAATGACGTTCTAAAAGGCTAATTTTATATGATTATATAAAGGTCGCATTTTATGGCACTATTCTCAAAGAAAACAACAACATCTATAGACCCAGTTCAAAAAGAACTTATAGAAAACGCTCAAGCTCGCGTAAGGCAAAAGAAAAACCTCTACAGGCACTTTGTAGCTTTTCTAGCAGGAGCAATACTTCTTATTGTAATTAATCAAGTGCTCAATGTGGGTAAAGAGTTTAAACCTTTTGAGACACCTTGGTTTGTATGGGCCATTCTTATATGGACATTCTTCTTTCTCATACATCTCATAAACGTCATTGTAATGAGTAAGTTTATGAATAAGGAGTGGGAACAAAAACACCTAGACAGACTGGTAGCCCAACAAAAACTACGCATCGCAGAGCTAGAAGAGAGTGTGCAAGTATCGCACCCTTTACCAGAAAAAAAAAGTCCAATCTTAACAGATCCAAACACCTCACTAGACAACCAGAATACTCCCCTATGATAACAATGATAGCAGCTGCTGCCGAAAATAATGCACTGGGTAAAAATGGCGATATACCCTGGCATCTTCCAGATGATTTTCGTCATTTTAAAAAACTCACCACAGGTCACCATATTATTATGGGGCGTAAAACCTGGGAGTCTTTCCCAAAACCGCTACCTAACAGAACACACGTAGTCATTACAAGAGATAAGCAATACAACGCACCAGGTGCTACCGTTGTGCATTCCCTAGAAGATGCGCTGGCATATTGTAAGCAAGAGGCTCACACATTTATTATAGGCGGTGGCGAGATTTATAAACTAGGTATGCCATATGCCACCCATATAGAACTTACCCGAGTACATAACGAGTATGCGGCAGATGCCTTTTTTCCAGAAATACCAGAGAGTGAGTGGGAACTTGTAAACAGTACCTTTCACGATGTAGACGATAAACACAAAAGCGGCTTTACTTTTCAAAGCTGGAAGAAAAAGTAGAGCAAAGAACTTATACGTAGTTTTGAGTACGCTTTCGCGAAAGCGTATATCTCCTCATTGAGTCTCTCTCATTTTGTACTTTTGCACCTACTAACGAACATAAACTTATGAAAGCATATATATTTCCGGGTCAAGGTGCTCAGTTCTCAGGAATGGGATTAGACATTTTTGAAAAATACCCAGATGCTCAAGATCTTTTTTTAAAGGCAAATGATATTTTAGGTTTTAATATTACTGATGTAATGTTTGAAGGATCTGCAGAGGATCTTAAAGAAACTAAAGTAACACAGCCTGCTATCTTTATACATTCTATAGCACTTAAATCTGTAATGACAGATTTTGCACCGGCAATGGTTGCTGGTCACTCACTGGGAGAATTTTCTGCCCTAGTAGCAAGTGGCGCATTAAGTTTTGAAGATGGATTAAAGCTTGTGAGCCAGCGTGCCCAAGCTATGCAAAAAGCTTGTGAGATACAGCCATCTACTATGGCAGCCGTATTAGGCCTAGAAGACGACGTGGTAGAAGAAGTGTGTGAGCAAACGCCTGGAGTTGTGGTAGCGGCAAATTATAATTGCCCAGGCCAGCTTGTAATATCTGGAGAGATAGAGGCCATAAATAAAGCTTGTGAGACTATGAAAGAAAAAGGTGCTCGTAGAGCGCTTGTGCTTCCTGTAGGAGGAGCTTTTCACTCACCTATGATGGAGCCAGCTAGAGAAGAACTAGCGGCAGCTATAGAGGCAACAAGTTTTAAAAACCCTGTTTGCCCTATATATCAAAATGTAACAGCAACTGCTATTACAGATGCTAGCCAAATACAGGCAAACTTAATAGCACAACTTACCGCTCCAGTAAGATGGACACAAACCATACAGCAAATGATTGCAGATGGAGGTATAGAATTTATAGAAGTAGGTCCTGGTAAAGTGTTACAAGGACTTATGAGAAAAATAAATAGAGATGTAGCTGCAAGCGGCGCAGTTTTACCTGAATAGATTCTATTTATTTTAGAGCATAAAAAAAAACCAGCCACAAGGCTGGTTTTTTAATATATGATGGTTAAAGATCTTCTTAGTGACCTGTTGCCTTCTTTACTTTATCTACAGCTCCATTTGCAGCATCTTTAGTAGCATTTGCAGCATTGTTTGCAGCGTCTTTAGTTGCGTCTACAGCATTGTTTGCAGCATCTTTAGTTGCATCAATAGCGTTGTTTGCAGCGTCCTTAGTTGCATTTGCAGCATCTTTTGCTCCTTCTACTGTTGCATCTGCAGCGTTTTCGATAGCGTTTCCTGTTGCATCTACAGCATCTCCAGCAGCGTTTGCAGCGTCATTTGCAGCATCTTTTACAGAGTTACCAGCGCTCTCAAGAGCATCACCAGCACTGTTTACAGCATCACCAGTTGCGTTTGCAGCATCGTTTGCAGCATTTTCAACAGCGTTTCCAGCTTCATTTGCTTTTTCTTGTACTTCTCTACAAGAAACTGCTCCTACGATAAGTGCTAATGCAGCAACATTTAATAATAATTTTTTCATAATACAAAATTGTTTAGATAGTTGTGAGGTGCAAATTTAACATAATTTCACATTTAATCATCAATTATTGATTTTAACTGTAATCTTAAACCGATAAAAAACACAAAATAACCGATTAATAGCTACTTACAACTTTTGTTTTTAAAATGTTATGTTCATTATACGTTCAAAGTGCTGAATTAGATGTTTTTATGATAAATAAATAAAATTTGGAATTATTCCTAATTTTCATACATTTACCGTATGGGAACAAACGACTTACCTTCTGAGATACGCAGATTTAAAGAAATACGAGAAGATCACGACTTCACACAAGCAGAGTTTGCCGAAAAATTAGGCATAAAAAACAGCACTGCAGATATTGAACGCGGTCGAACTAAACTATCTGGGCAAGTTATTACTGAGCTCTTGCGTTTATTCCAAATAAACCCTTTATGGATATATGGGTATAGTAACCAGAAATATCTTAACCCAGATAAAGGAGATATAAGTCCTAAAGTTGTCATCGTAGACAAGGAAGATAAAGAGAATATGGTACTGGTTAATCAAAAAGCAGCAGCTGGTTACCCAAATAATATAGCAGATGTAGAGTGGTATCAAAACCTACCTGCTTTTGACTTCCCTATTCCTCAATACCGTAATGCTACTTACAGAGGTTTTCAAGTAGAAGGTGATAGTATGTTGCCTAACTTTAGACCAGAAGACTGGGTACTTGCAAAGGGTGTAGAAAGTCTTGAGTATGCTAGTGATAATAAAGTATATGTCATTGTAATGCAGGATGCTGTTGTAGTTAAAAAATTACAGAAGCTTCCAGATTCATCCAGAGTACTACTCATCTCTATTAATGAGGAGTATGCACCTTATGAGGTAGCTGTAAGTGATATACAAGAAATATGGCAAGTAAATAGTAAGCTCACTTTTAATCTAGATGAAGGTAGTAGCAACAATTTACTTAAAGAACTACAACAGTCTATGCTTGAACTCAAAGCACAAATGACAGAATTTAAAGCATAAAAAAAAGGATAATACAATCACTTGTATTATCCTTTTTACGTGTTGTTATAAAACAGATTAATGGTCTGTCTTTATCTTAACAGCGCCATCTTCATCTACCTTTACTTTGGTCTCAGAACCGTTTGCATTTTCTGTTTTTAATTTATAACCGTCGTCTGTATTTTTTTCCTTTATCTCAACGGCATTTTCTTTTGCTTCTTCTATAGCCTGCTCTGCCTCTGTTTTCTTTTCTTTACAAGAGGTTAATGATACAGCCATAATACCTAGAGCAATTGCTCCTATTTTTAATGTTTTCATAATCATATTGGTTTAGAGTACTACAAATGTAGATTGATTAATAAGGCTTCACGCACAAAGCTTTACCAATAAGCTCTAAAGTTACGTTAACATTTGCCCCTCATACTTACTATATAACCTAAAACTGTTAATTTTAAAGTAAAAATGAACTTTCAAGATACCTACGACTTTCTCGAAAAACTTGAACAAAACAACTCCAAAGAGTGGATGGACGCTCATCGCAAAGAGTACCACCATATTAGAGACAACCATATAAACTGGCTCAACAAACTTAATGCGAAGCTGGCGGAAGTAGATGGAGCGTATTTCGACACGCCTGGTAAAAAAGCTATAAACCGTATCAATAACAATCTAATGTTCCACCCTAATAAGCCTATTTATAAAGACCATATAGGCGCAGGACTGGATCAAAGAACTAAACAAGGGGATTTTTATATAGAGATAGGTCTTAAACACAATCTTGTAGCCGGTGGTTACTGGAAGCCTAAAAAAGAAATACTAGATAGCATACGCGATGCGATAGATTATAATGGCGAAGAACTCAAAGCTATATTAGAAAAACCAAGTTTTATAAAAACCTTTGGTAAATTATGGAATCAAGATAAACTAAAAACCGCACCAAAGGGTTTTTCTAAGGACCACCCACATATTGACTTACTTAGATATAAAACATTTGCGGTGGAGACTACGCTTTCGCGAAAGCAAGTTTTATCAAAAGATTTTGACGCACTACTTATTGAAATGTATAAAGAGATGCTACCTTTTAGAAGATACTTAAGAGAAGCCGTATCTGTGCTTCCTTAATTACTCTCTTTGAGATAATCTATGACAGCTCGCGTGGCCCCAGTATTACTATTTACAAAATGCCCTGCGATCATACCCGTCTGTGCTCTAAACTTATCATCATTGAGTAGTTTATTAAGTCGCTGGTCAAATTGATCTTGACTCGCCACCGCATATAATCCAGCAAGCTGCTGGAGTATTTTTGCCTCGGGAAATTTGTCAAAATGAGGACCTATAAGAATAGGCACTCCAAAGGTCGCCGGTTCTAAAATATTATGTAATCCCGTATTCCCCATAGCACCGCCTACATAAGCTACATCTGCATAACTATAGATTTTAGTAAGAAGTCCTATCGTATCAACTATAAGTACATCACAATCTTTTAAAGTATTTACATCCATTGTAGAGTAACGAGCGACTCTAGCGGTACAAGCTCCTATAAATACTGATATTTTCTCTTCTTTAATCTCGTGTGGAGCTATAATAAATTTCGCCTTGCCTTTGTGATTGTTTATGTAGTCTATAATTAGTTTATCATCTTCTGGCCAAGTGCTTCCACATACCACACAGAGATTATGTTTCTTAAATTGTGACACAAAATCAAGCGTATTATCCATTGTAAGCTGCTGGCTCACTCTGTCAAAGCGAGTATCTCCACTTATTGTATAATTTTGAAATCCTAGCTTTTCTAAAGCTTCGGCAGAGTTTTGATCTTGCAAAAAGAAATGCTCAAAACTCTCTAGTGATTTGATCATCCATTTTCCATAAGGTTTAAAAAAAGGCTGACTTTCTCTAAAGACCCCAGAAATCAAAAAGGTTCTAATCTTTCGGCTTTGTAGCTCTCTTAGGTAGTTAGGCCAGAATTCATATTTAACAAAAAAAACTGCCTCTGGTTTTATGGTATCTAAGTAGGTACAAACGTTTGATGTGGTGTCTAGTGGTAGGTAGATGGTCGCTTTCGCGAAAGCGTTATTTTTCTTTATTTCATATCCAGAGGGAGAGAAGAAGCTTATCACCCACTGGTGGTCTGGATAGTGCTCAGTAAGGGCCTTTAATATAGGTACACCCTGCTCATATTCTCCTAAAGAAGCGGCGTGCATCCACAAAGTTTTCTTTCCTGTTATGAGCTCCGCATTTAAAATCTTGATAGTATCCTTTCTACCTGTAATAGACTTTTGAAGCTTTTTATTAAAATTTCCAGCAAGCGGTAATACAGCCTGGACTAACTTCATTAATAAAGAATACATTATATGCATAGGTTCAAAAATACACTTTGTAATTAAATAGGTCTGAGTAGGAGATGGAGATTTTGTATTTTTGTTTCCAATAAAATTAGTGACATTTATTAATAACTTAATATAAAAAGGCAACCTGCCTTTCAAACTTCTAGGATGAAAAAAATACAAATGGTCGATCTTCAAGGCCAATACGCAACAATAAAAGAACAAGTAGATAATAGTATTGCAGAGGTGATTGCAAATACCGCTTTTATAAATGGTCCTGAGGTTAAAAAATTTCAAACCGAGCTTGAAGAATATCTAGGCGTAAAGCACGTAATACCCTGTGCAAATGGTACTGATGCGCTTCAAATTGCAATGATGGGATTGGGTCTAGAACAAGGAGATGAGGTCATCACGGCAGATTTTACTTTTGCAGCTACTGTAGAGGTGATTGCCCTTTTAAAACTTACCCCGGTTCTTGTAGATGTTGACCCAGTAGATTTTAATATCGACGTAGAAGCTATTAAGAGAGCTATCACACCAAAAACGAAGGCTATTGTGCCTGTTCACCTTTTTGGTAGAGCAGCAAATATGGATGCTATTATGGATCTAGCAAAAGAGCACAACCTCTTTGTTATAGAAGATAACGCACAAGGTATAGGTTCAAACTACACAGGTCGTGATGGTAAGAAAACAAAAACTGGAGGAATAGGTCACGTAGGTACAACATCGTTTTTCCCTTCAAAAAATTTAGGTTGCTATGGGGATGGCGGTGCAATATTTACAAATGACGATGACCTTGCTCATACCATAAGAGGTGTGGTAAATCACGGTATGTACGTACGATACCACCACGATGTAGTAGGGGTAAACAGTAGACTGGACTCTATACAAGCAGCAGTTTTAAGAGCAAAACTGCCACATCTAGACTCATATAACAAAGCGAGACGCGATGCTGCACGCAAGTATACAGAAGCCTTTATGAGTAATAAAAAGATTATTACGCCTATAGTTTGTGATAGTTGTGATTGCCACGTTTTTCACCAGTATACATTACGAGTAGTAGACACAGATCGTGATGCTCTTGTAGCACACCTTAATGAGAATGGGATACCTTGCGGCGTGTATTATCCTATCCCACTGCACAGCCAGAAAGCTTATAAAGACGAGCGATATAATGAAGCAGACTTCCCCGTGACTAATGCCATTGTAAAAGATTGTATCTCCCTACCTATGCACACAGAACTAGAGGACGACCAGATTGCTTTTATAACTAAAACCGTGATTGACTTTGTAAATAAATAATCTATGAAATATACGCTATCCCTTCTACTTGCTTGCTTTGTGAGTATGACCACTTTTGCACAAGAGACGTTACTACATTGTGGTAAAATAATAGATACTCAAAATGGCAAAGTTTTAAAAGAGCAAACTATTACCGTACTGGGTAATCAAATTGTGAGTATTGAGAAGGGGTACGCTTCCGCGAAAGCTGGACAAAAAGTAATTGATCTTAAAACCAAAACGGTAATGCCTGGCTTTATAGATATGCACGTGCACATAGAAGGCGAGACAAACCCGAAACAGTATCTTGAGACTTTTACTAAGAATGAGGCAGACATAGCCTTTACAGCAGCCGAAATTGCAGAAAGAACATTACTCTCAGGCTTTACAACAGTAAGAGATCTAGGCGGCTCTGGAGTAAATGTATCCTTAAGAAATGCTATTAACTCAGGAACCACTCGAGGTCCTCGTATTTATACCGCCGAAAAGGCCATAGGAACCACAGGAGGCCACGCAGATCCTACTAATGGTTTTAAAAAGGTCAATATGGGCGACCCTGGTCCAGCCCAAGGTGTTATAAACAGTGTAGATGACGCAAGAAAGGCGGTAAGGCAACGCTATAAGAATGGCGCTGACCTTATAAAAATCACAGCCACCGGAGGTGTTCTTAGTGTGAGTAAAAATGGTGATAACCCACAATTTAGACAAGAAGAGGTAGATGAGATTGTACGCACTGCAAAGGAGTACGGAATGCACGTAGCTGCACACGCACACGGTAAAGAAGGGATGCAACGAGCTATTAAAGCGGGTGTACAGACTATTGAGCACGGCTCATTTATGGATGAAGAAACGGTGCAGCTTATGAAAAAACACAACACCTATCTCGTACCCACCCTATCTGCAGGAAAGTATGTCGCTGCCAAGGCTAAAGTAAAAGGTTACTACCCAGACATCATCATACCTAAAATTGAAAAGGTAGATGCTACGCTCAAAAAGACATTTACAATGGTTGCAAAATCTGGAGTAAATATTGCTTTTGGGACCGATGCGGGCGTCTTTCCTCACGGTGAGAATGCAAAGGAGTTTAGATATATGGTAGATTATGGATGGAGCCCTATGTTTTCAATACAATCTGCAACTATTACAAACGGGAAACTTTTAGATATGGAAGGTAAACTAGGTGTACTAGCCCCAGGCTACCTCGCAGACATTGTAGCTACAGATGATGACCCTACACAAAACATAGCAACCACAGAAAGTGTCTCTTTTGTTATGAAAGATGGATTAATCTATAAGCAATAACAATGTAAGACTCAAGAAAATTAACTAGACTAGGTAAACATTACCCATAAAAAAGCCTCGCTCATTTCTGAGCGAGGCTTTTTTAATTAAGTATAAATGACTTTTATTTTGCCACTATAATAAATTCAGACCTTCTGTTAAGTTGGTGTTCCTCTTCAGTACATTCTATACCATTACCACAAGCATTAGTAAGTTGTGTCTCACCATAACCTCTACCTGTGAGTCTTGTTTTACTTATTCCTCCTTGTTCTACTATGTACTTTATAGTAGAAATATTTCTGCGCTGAGATAGACTCATATTATACGCATCTGGAGCTCTACTATCTGTATGTGATCGTACATCAATCTTAAGACTTGGGTACTCTGTCATAACAGCAATTACCTTCTCAAGCTCTAAAGCTGCATCTGGACGAATGTTGTGTTTATCAAAATCAAAGTAGATAGGATTAAGCTCTAGTGTCTTTGCAAGATCATCGCCTAACTCAACTTTTAATGGTGGTTTTAAGTATAAATCTCTGTTTAAAACTAGCCCTACCTCTGATGTTGTATTTACTATAGCCTCTGCTGGCTCATAAGAAGACTTGCTAGCACGCACTATGTAAGATGTATTACAATCTACATCTGGAAAGCTAAAACGTCCCGCATTATCGCTTATTTTAGTCCCTACTACTTCATTTGCGATGTTACGCAACTCTACCGTAGCTTGAGGTAGTATTTCGTCTGTTTTTACATCCATTGTAACTCCAGTAATGTTTTGAGCACAATCTGTCAATAGTTTTTTCTTGCGCACAAAGCTATAGATGTCGTCATTCCCTAGACCTGTAGCACGATTTGACGCAAAGTAACCCGTACCTCTTTCTTCACTAAGAATTAATCCAAAATCATCTGCACTACTATTTACAGGCTTACCTACATTATAAGAATTCCCAATACTACCATCAGATTCAAGTTGTGTTACGAAAATATCTAGACCTCCTAAACCAAGGTGACCATCAGATCCATAAAACAGCTTATTGTCAGAACTTATAAATGGAAAAGTCTCTCTACCTTCTGTATTTATATCACCACCCAAATTAACAGGCTCTCCATAAGTACCATCGTCATTTATAGTCACCATCCATAAATCACTTAATCCTTTTGTACCAGGTCTATCTGATGCAAAGTATAAAATGTCTTCATTTGGGCTCAATGCTGGATGGGCTGTAGAGAACTCATCACTATTAAAAGGAAGTTCTACTGGTGTAATCCACTCACCATTTACGCGCTCACTTCTATATAACTTGAGCTTAGTTGTTCCTTGCTCATCTCTTTTTAATTTTTTCTTTTTAGTGTAGTTATTTCTGGTAAAATAAATAACATCTCCACTCTCTGTAAATACAGATGTACTCTCGTGATATGGCGTGTTTACCTTTTCTGCTAGGCGTTCAACTTTTGGAAATTTATCTCTTGGAACATCTACCACAAATAAGTCTAAGAATGGCTGCTCATTCCAGTGGTGTATGTAATCTCCAGTTCTACTCTCACGATTTGAAGAAAAGACAAGGCGCTCACCATAAAAACTTGGCCCAAAATCTTGTAACTCTGAGTTGAAGTCTACGCGACCTACACTATATCTTCCAGACTGTGCTTCTATTTCTTTAAGGTAATCTCGTTCTGCCACATAGCGCTCTGCTCGCGTATCGTCGCCATTAAGTTTATTAAACTTTTCCATTTGAGCATCTGCGAGGTCATATTGTCTTAGTGTTTTTAAGGACTGAGCATATCTAAAATAATACTCAGGACTTACAGAACTACCTTCCTCTAAATTATTAAAGAGCTCTCCGTACCACTTTGCCGCTTCTTTGTAATCTGCAGTTAAGTAGTAAGCATCACCTAGTTTTTGCAAAATTTCAGGTGACGTAAATCCTCTCTCTGCTACGCGCTTATATAGGTCTCTCGCGTTTACAAAAGCATACTCGTCAAAATTTTCTGATGCTTCCCTAACCTTTCCTTCTTGTGCTGTAACATTTAGGCACATCGAGCATATAATTAATGCGAATAGGTTTTTTAGTAATCTTAGTTTCATACAAAATAATTTTAGTCGGCTCAATAGCTGTTTACGCTTTCGCGAAAGCGTAATAGTGTTAATATACTAATTAGAAGAATCTAGGGGAAATCAAACGCTTAGGCTTCTTTAAAATTTCAAATCTTAAAAACACCTCGTAACTACCGTCGTTAAACTGTTGTAACTCGGTAGTCTCACGATCGTATGCAAAACCTATCATTAGGCCATCTGTAACCTGAAAACCTACAAGACCACTTAAGGCTGCACTCCATCTATAAGCTGCACCTAAGGTTAACTTATCATAAATCAAAGCATTTGCCGTAAGATCTACTTGTAGCGGTGCTCCCGAAACCCACTTTGCTATAGCAGCTGGTTTGAACTTTACATCTTGTGAGATATCAAAAACATACCCAGTAGTTAAGTAATAGTTGATACGCTCTGTTGCTAAGAAGGTTGCATTAGGATCATTTGTGTTTTGACTATCGTCAAAGTGGTCTGTCTCCAATAAATTAGGAGCACTTAAACCAGCATAAAAACGATCTGTAGAATAGAATAACCCTACTCCTACTTGTGGAGAAAACTGATTGTCAATATTGTTTTGAATAAGTGCATCACCGTTTTGAAATGGTGAAGCCTTTGAATAGTTTACATCTAACAAGTGTACTCCTCCTTTTATTCCAAAACTTAATTTACCAATGTCTGATGTAGGAATTGAGTAACTAAACGCAAGATCTACATAGGTCTCACTGGTAATAAAGATATCATCTTGTACTATGTTAAGCCCTAAACCTACACGTTGAGAATCTCCTATAGGAGAATGGATAGAAGCTGTTTGTGTACGAGGAGCGCCGTCTAGACCTACCCACTGACTTCTGTGAAGCCCTAATACACTAACACCACCTCGAGAACCCGCATATGCTGGGTTAATACTCAAAGTATTGTACATATACTGAGTGTACTGTGCATCTTGCTGAGCGTTTACCTCGACTGCGCTCAAACTTAAGATGAGCAATGACACAACCAATATAGTGTTAAAACATTTTTTCATATTGCTTTATTTTAATCCGGTGCACTCTTGCGAGCACACCGAATATTAGTATCTATTATTATCTATTTAAGTATAAAGGACCGGCTAACTGTTGTAGTCTTCCATCACCATTAGTGTATTCTATAGTGTAGTAATACGTTCCTACAGGTAATAGTTGATCTCCATTTACGGTTGCACGACCATTACTTTCTCCTCTAAAGTATTGACCATCTTGACCATAACCTTTCACTCCGTATACTTCTACTCCCCAACGGTTATAAATACGTACTGTATTGTTTGGATATTGTTCTATACCTCTTATTACAAATACGTCATTTAATCCATCTCCATTAGGAGTCATTATATCAAATACTTCTAGACCATCTGTTGCAGTTAATACTCCATTATTAATTTCAGTATAATCTGGAACACCATCTCCATCTTCATCTCCAGTCTCATCTCCGTTAGGTATACCATCTCCATCACAATCAAGATCTAACCATTCATCACTTACAGTGTCAAGATCCTGACTATCTGTATTAAAGTCACAAGGATCAGTTGGATCTGTACCATCTATAACTTCAACTTCATTTGTCACACCATCACCATCACAATCTGTTTCATTCCAGATATCTGTAGGATCAACTGTTTGACTTGTTGCATCAACGCTACAAGAATCTTGAGGATCTGTACCGTCTATAACTTCATCACTGTTAGTAACACCGTCACCATCACAATCTGTATTGAACCATTCTTCGGTTGCAATTGCTAAGTCTTGACTCGCTGCATCGTAATCACAGAGGTCTAATGGGTTTGTACCATCAAGTACTTCAATACCATTTAACACACCATCACCATCACAATCTGTATCATTCCACATATCTGTTACAGTAGAGATATCTTGACTAGCTACGTTATAGTCACAAACATCCAGTATATCTGTATCATCTAGAACTTCTTGCTCATTTGTTACTCCGTCACCATCACAATCACCGGCTAACCAAGCAGCATCTGGAGTTATAGTTTGGTGAATTATATCAAAGTCACAGTTATTTAATGGATCTGTACCATCAGTAACTTCGGTTCCATCTATCACACCATCACCATCTGAATCTGGGTTCTGAGGATCAGTTCCTATTGCAATTTCGTCGCCATTACTAAGACCATCATCATCACAATCTAGAGCATTCCACTCATCGCTCGCTGGTAATGTAATACTAGCTGTTAAGAAATCACAACCATCTGTTGGATCTGTACCATCTAATACTTCTTGCTCATTTGTTACTCCGTCACCATCACAATCACCAGCTAACCAAGCAGCATCAGCAGCTACAGTTTGACTCGTAAAGTCAAGATCACAGTTGTCTAATGGATCTGTACCATCAGCAATCTCATCTCCATTAGTTACACCGTCTCCATCACAGTCAGCAATTAACCAATCACCTACAGGTGTTACAGTTTGATGATCAAAATCAAAATCACAAATATCTAAGGGATCTGTACCATCAGTAACTTCAGTTCCGTCAATCACACCATCACCATCTGAATCTGGGTTCTGAGGATCGGTTCCTTCTGTGATTTCATCTCCATTAGTTAATCCGTCATCATCACAATCCAGAGCATTCCACTCATCACTCGTTGGTAATGTAATACTAGCTGTTAAGAAATCACAACCATCTGTTGGATCTGTACCATCTAATACTTCTTGCTCATTTGTTACTCCGTCACCATCACAATCACCAGCTAACCAAGCAGCATCTGCTACTACAGTTTGACTCGTAAAGTCAAGATCACAGTTATCTAATGGATCTGTACCATCAGCAATCTCATCTGCATTAGTTACACCATCTCCATCACAGTCAGCAGCTAACCAAGCAGCGTCTGCTGTTAATGTTTGACTAGCAACTACTAGATCACAGTTATCTGTTGGACTTGTACCATCTGTAACTTCGGTTCCATCAATCACACCATCACCATCTGAATCTGGGTTCTGAGGATCAGTTCCTTCTGTGATTTCATCTCCATTCGTTAATCCGTCATTATCACAATCAAGAGCGTTCCAAGCAGCACTTGCTGTCTCTGTAATACTAGCTGTTAAGAAATCACAACCATCTGTTGGATCTGTACCATCTAATACTTCTTGCTCATTTGTTACTCCGTCACCATCACAATCACCAGCTAACCAAGCAGCATCTGCTCCTACAGTTTGACTCGTAAAGTCAAGATCACAGCTATCTAATGGATCTGTACCATCAGCAATCTCATCTGCATTAGTTACACCATCTCCATCACAGTCAGCAGCTAACCAAGCAGCATCTGCTGTTAATGTTTGACTAGCAACTACTAGATCACAGTTATCTGTTGGACTTGTACCATCTGTAACTTCGGTTCCATCAATCACACCATCACCATCTGAATCTGGGTTCTGAGGATCAGTTCCTTCTGTGATTTCATCTCCATTTGTTAATCCGTCATTATCACAATCAAGAGCGTTCCAAGCAGCACTTGCTGTCTCTGTAATACTAGCTGTTAAGAAATCACAACCATCTGTTGGATCTGTACCGTCTAATACTTCTTGCTCATTTGTTACTCCGTCACCATCACAATCACCAGCTAACCAAGCAGCATCTGCTCCTACAGTTTGACTCGTAAAGTCAAGATCACAGTTATCTAATGGATCTGTACCATCAGCAATCTCATCTGCATTAGTTACACCATCTCCATCACAGTCAGCAGCTAACCAAGCAGCGTCTGCTGTTAATGTTTGACTAGCAACTACTAGATCACAGTTATCTGTTGGACTTGTACCATCTGTAACTTCGGTTCCATCAATCACACCATCACCATCTGAATCTGGGTTCTGAGGATCAGTTCCTTCTGTGATTTCATCTCCATTTGTTAATCCGTCATTATCACAATCAAGAGCATTCCAAGCAGCACTTGCTGTCTCTGTAATACTAGCTGTTAAGAAATCACAACCATCTGTTGGATCTGTACCATCTAATACTTCTTGCTCATTTGTTACTCCGTCACCATCACAATCACCAGCTAACCAAGCAGCATCTGCTACTACAGTTTGACTCGTAAAGTCAAGATCACAGCTATCTAATGGATCTGTACCATCAGCAATCTCATCTGCATTAGTTACACCATCGCCATCACAGTCAGCAGCTAACCAAGCAGCGTCTGCTGTTAATGTTTGGTGAAGAATATCGAACTCACAGTTGTTTAATGGATCTGTACCATCTGTAACTTCGGTTCCGTCAATCACACCATCACCATCTGAATCTGGGTTCTGAGGATCAGTTCCTGCTGTGATTTCATCTCCATTTGTTAATCCGTCATTATCACAATCAAGAGCATTCCAAGCAGCACTTGCTGTCTCTGTAATACTAGCTGTTAAGAAATCACAACCATCTGTTGGATCTGTACCATCTAATACTTCTTGCTCATTTGTTACTCCGTCACCATCACAATCACCAGCTAACCAAGCAGCATCTGCTCCTACAGTTTGACTCGTAAAGTCAAGATCACAGCTATCTAATGGATCTGTACCATCAGCAATCTCATCTGCATTAGTTACACCATCTCCATCACAGTCAGCAGCTAACCAAGCAGCGTCTGCTGTTAATGTTTGGTGAAGAATATCGAACTCACAGTTGTTTAATGGATCTGTACCATCTGTAACTTCGGTTCCGTCAATCACACCATCACCATCTGAATCTGGGTTTTGAGGATCGGTTCCTGCAGTGATTTCATCTCCATTAGAAAGACCATCATTATCACAGTCTAATTTATTCCAAGCAGCACTTGCTGTCTCTGTAATACTAGCTGTTAAGAAATCACAACCATCAGTTGGATCTGTACCGTCTAATACTTCTTGCTCATTTGTTACTCCATCACCATCACAATCACCAGCTAACCAAGCAGCATCTGCTCCTACAGTTTGACTCGTAAAATCAAGATCACAGCTATCTAATGGATCTGTACCATCGGCAATTTCATCTGCATTGGTTACGCCATCTCCATCACAATCTGAAGTAGGCCAATCATTAGTAACGGTTATTGTTGCCGTTACATCTTCACAAGGCAACTCTTGACTAATTGTATATGTATAAACTCCTGCTGCATTTACTGCAGGATCAAACATTCCATCAAGTAGATTTGGACTCCAAGTACCACCAGCATCTGCGGTTCCAAGAGCAGCAAATAAATCTACTGTGTCACAAGTTGCAGTAACTACTCCACTAACACCAGGATTTGCTTGAGGCACAAACTCCACTTCTACTGTTAATAAATCTAAGCTCTCACACCCTGCAGCATTAGTTTGACTAATTACAACCAAACTATCTGTCAAATCTGTTAATAATGTTGTCGCTGGAATAGAAACTTTAGGTTCAGCTTCATAATCTGCTAACGTATCATAGTAATTCAAGGTTAGTGTCTGTCCATCTGTTGTCACCTCTAAGTCTGCTAACGTTGCCGTAGCCATTTCCGACTCACAGAACTCTTGTAGTGTATCTCCGTTAGGATCTTCTGGTTCTGGATTTATAGTTACAACAAATTCTAATCTATCTGAAACATCAGATATACAAGTAGAAGGTGCATCTTCTGCAAAACCTGCAAAATAACTTACTCCATCAGTTAAAGGAGTAGTACTTGACAACACATTACCAGCAGCATCATACCACACCACAGTCGATCCCATAGGTGTATTATCTACTACTAAATCACCGATTGTATTAGCATCTGACACACAAGACACTGGCGTTGCATCTGGAGATGTAGGTGCTGGCAAATCACAAGTATATGTAATTGTTATAAGTGCATTATCTGCTGGTGCATTAATATTTCCGTCGTTGTCTTTTATCGTATAAGCAACTGGTGTCGGGTTTCCTGTAAAGTCTGGAAGCGGAATAAACGATGTTGCTCCTGTAAATGGATTTACACTCCACGTTCCTTCTCCTGGCACATTAAATCCAGTTACATTTCCATCAACCACATTGATTCCTGTAGCTCCAGGTGGTATTACTAAACTTACACTAGTTACATCTACAGTTCCATCTGTATCAGAATCAACAAGTGGATTAGGGTTACTCGGATCTTGATTGTTTGCAAAAACATCAACAGTCACTGTTGAACCTGCCACATTATCTAAATCAAAATCATCTTGTGGTACCGGAGGTATTTTCACGTAAGTGATTGTAAGTGTACCCTCATTCATAGATGTCAACCCTCCTAAATCATTTACTTCATAGTTAATAGGTGTAGGGTCTGCCGTAAATCCTGCTTGCGGAACAAATGTTACGTTTCCAGCAGGGTCTACAGTCCAAGTTCCCTCTCCAGGAACAACCAAAGTATCGTTAAATCCATCACCATTAGAATCTGTCGCGTTTGGATCTACAAAGTTTACTGTAGACGGATCAATCGCGTTAGACGGGTCTGCTAATGTGTTTGCTGTATCGTTATCACCAATAGGCGTATCCATAGTTACAGGTCCAGCGGCATTAAGTAAATCTTCATCATCCTCAACTATAGGTCCATCAGGAATACGTATTGTAACCGTTGTTGTGCTTGTATTTCCAGCTTCGTCTGTTATAGTATACTCAAATGTTGTCTCTCCTGACCATCCAGCTTCTGGTATAAATGTCATTGTACCATCTGGATCTACGAAGACTGTACCATTTGCAGGTTGTGTGTAGCTAGAAACTACCGTATTACCTTGCCCTAATATATCCTCATCATCGTGATCATCCCCAAATGCGTCATTTACCTCAAATAAGTTCTCAACAATAGATTGATTAATTCCAGTTATGAAATCATCTGGCATAGCTTGTATTGCAGCTCTTACCAAGCTCATAGGTATTTGAGTAGGCGCACACATACAATTTGCATCGCTAGGCTCCATTACAAAAACTAAACCTGTTGTCTCTGAACAAGCTTCTGTACCATTAAATTCAATTGACTCTGTTAATGACCCTCCAGCTGGAATTCCTCCAACTAGGTTGCCTGTAAATATGCTCGCTCCCATAGGCTGTCCCATTGCATCAGCACAATAGAAATCAAACTCAGCACCAGCTGGCATATCCAACTCTCCTGAATTCTCTATTGTTAGGGTTGCTAACGAATATCCAAAAGTAGACACCGTTTCCGAAAGTGTAGCTTCTGAAGCGGTTAAGGCTGCAGGAGTTGGCTTACGAATTTCTATATCATCTTGTCTACTTCCTGTTTGAATAATTGCTTCTGTACAAGAAGCTCCCGCACCTGTTGAACAAGTCGTTCCTGCTGTTTCTATATAGTTACTTACAGATACAGAAGCAGCATCTGAACATATACCATTAATAGGTGTTACATCAAAAGAAAATTCTAATGTATCATCATCTACCATACCGCTAGGATATTGTACTATAAGCTCATTAGGCATTTCACTAACGATAGTCATATCATCAGTACCACCACCAGTATTTGCAAGTGTACCTGGAACATACTCAAGCCCTACTGGTATTTCAACACTAGCAAAATCTTGCGTACCTGTTATAGCAGCCGGATTACCAACTATATCTTTTACAGTAGATTTATTAACTATTGTAAAATTACCACCACATCCATCTATTGGATCTGGAACAGACAGCTCTGGAAACACTTCGTAAGGTGCAGATAAACCATCTATTACAATTCCACTTGACAGAACTCTTGAGTTATCTCCAATTGCCGGATCACCACAAGGAGCGTTACCATTTACTTTAAAATTAAGTGGAGAGTTAGATTGATAATCACAAGTAGTCTGTAATGTGTATCGAATGATAATTTTACGATCATCTTGACTCACACCTACAGCACCAGTACCTGGAACACCTCCATACACATCCATATCTGGATGTGTAAGCGGAATTTCATAACCCGTACCTAAATCAACTACAGTAGATGTAATATCTTCCCAATTACCAGAACCTCTTGGATATTCTGACTCTATTAAAACGATATCCAGTGCAGACGTTCCTCCAAAAGGTTCCAAAGTAGAAACAGGATTTACAACTGTACCTTTTAAACCTGCATTAAATTCATTTTCTATCACAAATGACGTACAGTTATCTACTGTTGTAGATGGTTGAGATTGTAGCGTTTGCTGTACTAATGATCCAGAAGGTATAAGCGCAATTGTCGCAACTTCCTTATAACAAAAATCTGTTGTTGTTGTGTAATCAATTGGATATGCATCACAGTCATAACCTAACTCAAAATCTATTGGCCTTTGCTCACAAAAGTTATAAGTTGCTGCTATTCTAATATTTTTGGTTCCTCCAGCGGCAACTGCCCCTACCTGAACATAACTATTACCGTCTGCATCTGTAAATATCTCAGTCGATGGGTCAACTGGTGTACCTCCACCAGAACCATCTGCAGCCACATCAAGACTTGCATTTGTAACAACCACACCCTGTACAGGTACTCTTACCCAATGAAATGGTATATCGTTACTAGATGTGTTAACTATCTGTAGATCAAAAAATGCTTCTGGTCCAAATCCATCAACATTTGAACCTGCTAAAGGCTGGAAATTATATGTTGGTGCATTATAGGTTAGTCGTATTCCATTATTCGCATATGTATTACCTGCAGCTCCAGTTTGGTTATTGCTCGTTACACCATCGTCAGAAAAGACTAGGTTTTGAATTCTAGTTAAATCTTCACCATATTTTGCAGGATCTGCATAAACGTTATGCGCCCAAGGAAATAAGTCCATCGTAGTAAACACATCAATTTGTGTTGTTTCTAGTAACTCACAAGTTCCTTTTACGGTAAGGACAGTTCTGTAAGCTGCTTGCCCTCTTTGATCTGTATCTCTATAATCACTTCCTGGAACTGGAGTTGCCCTCCAGTTATTATCATCTATTTGAACTAAATTAAGATCGCCATCACTTGCCCTAAAAGTACCTTCTGTAGTAGACTGACTAGCATCAAGAACTCTAATACCATCTGGCACCACGTAATCAATTTGCTTGATGGCAGTTATCGGTCTAAATTCACCAGGGTGCAAGTGTCCTATCGAACCTCTTATATAGTTGTTATTATCAATAGCAAGAGCTTCTGTACAATCTGAGAAAGATCTACTACCCCCACTAGTATTTATATAAGGCCTCGTGAACTCTACAGAATCTCCCCAGTCGTCACAACTTACCTCATCTGCAGCGTTTGCATTAGAATGACCTGGCTCAATTGTAAAGAAGCGCCCTCTAAAGCCCATTACATTAAAATTGTTAGGATAATAAGTATCCAACTTAAAGTGCCAATCTATCTGAATAAAGAACTCATCTCCATTATCTACTGTACCCGAATCCAAGGTTGCTATCGCATTAGAAAAATCAAAATCTGCGATAAAATCGTTACTTCCACTTGGATCTGGAATAATCACCGGTGGATTCAACGCTGTTACTGGAGTTGTTAAACCTGTAGACGCATCTATAAAATATACTTCCCCCTCAATAAAGCTTATTGTCTCTTGACCTAATGATGCTGCCGCTGGTAGATCATATTTTTGTCTAAAATGAAGATTATCTCCAATCAAAGGATTAGTTTCAGCAGCATTATTAGAACTATTCATAAAGCCTTCTGCCTGTACACGCATATCATCACCTGCTAGATATTGATCTAGTTCGTGAATAGCTGGATCAAGTGTAACCAGCGTAGTCATTGTATTGTCAGTATATCCAGGAGTGATTCTAAAAGAATCAAAAGCTGTTATATTAGGACCTTGGCAAGGCTCACAACCGTGAAGTAGTACTGGAAGAAATGTATCACAATGAATATCATTTGTTTTACAAAGATCTCCACTAGCGTCATACCAGTTATATGTAGTTTTATATGGTACAATTATAGGGTTAGGAGTTGCACAAGTAGCTACTAAAGGAAAACGTACAAACTCATCATCATCTCCGTTATTATTGTTACTATAACCATTAGAAAGATCTGTGGTTCTATAAAAAACTGGCGTCCCTACACCTCCAGGCTGACTGTACAAAGCCGGGTCTGCAGAAGCATCAAGAGTGACACCTGCAGGAACGTCTAGTTCAACCAGCATTTCATTATCATCATCATCCGTAAAAATACCGTGTCCATTATGTCTATACGCTGTACCTGCATTCCTAAAATAAGGACTAATTGCAAGTTCAAATACTTCACCGTCAGACGTATCTGTATCCTGCTCTCTCAAAGTAGGTAACAAATAATCTCGTCCTATATTACCGTATCCTAAATCAATACCCGTAATACGCGACACATCACACTGTGTTTTTGTAAGTGCATTGAAGAATATATGCTCCCAGTCTTGTAATCTATCATCGCCAGATCCACAAGAAAACACATCGTCATCTACAAACTGCATATCATAAGTAAGCGTCACTGTATCTCCTGGTGCAATATCATCAAAATACGTATCACCATCTACATCAGAAAAACCACCCGCACCATCTGGATCCATCATAAGTGTATCCTCCTCAAGCATTTGCGTGTCGCCATACTGTACATAACTAGCAACATCTGAAGTCCATCCAGATATATTACCAGAAATATTAGTTTCAGTTGTAGTACCTAACCTAAAGTTGGTAAATATTTTTTGATCATAACGCTGGCTAGACCAACGGTTATTATTATTATAATCTATATTAAGCAGCTGATTATTAGATCCCATACCGAAAGAAAGCCTCACATCTTTTGCCCAAGAAGCCTCTCCTGTCCCTGTATTAGTAATTTCTATTATTACTGTATTTATCCCGCAAATTTCTCTAGGGTTTTGAACCACGTTATATGTAAGTGTAGGCACAGCAGTCCCAAAAAGAACCGATCCTACCACTTGATCAGAAAGGTAACAATCCCAACCAGCTCTGTGATCAACATTTGTATCTGCCGTACTACTACCACAAGACAACAAACTAAACTCTTCTGTAAAAACCAGCGTCTCACCATCATTAAATACTCCGTCGCCATCCTCTAAATTTGAATCTGTTGGATTTCCATCTACAAACGGAGACACCGTCATATCATACTCATATACAAGCGGGTTAGCCATATCATCTACTGGAGAAAGCTCCACACCATTGTAAAATAATTTATAATCTGTGATTTCACTACCAAGCAATACGGTGTGATAACCTGTTTGAACTCCTGATGTCCCAGCATTAATATCTGTTATTTCACGAGTATGTGTTCCACCCACTATCGCAGGTAATGAAAGTATAGGGGAATCTACCTGTAGAGAAGGTGCAATTAAATCATAACCGCCAAAATTAGGGTCTGTATCTTCTCCAGAGCCATCTCCTCCACTATAAGTTAAAGCTATAAAATCTTTGAATGTCCCACTATTTTCCGAATGAGCTACCGCATCACACCCGCCAAGACGTTGAAATGAAAATGAAGCAAAGTTTCCAGCCCCCCAATTATTAGTAGCATCACTATTTCGATTAACAGCAAACACTGGAGCTGCCAAATTACTAATGTCAGATTCTAATATCTCAAATTCTCCAGTAGGATTAGAGTTAGTAATACTAGCCGTACCTGGTATATAAGTAATCCCTGGCGCCATATTAACCGTTACAAGAACTGTATTAGTAGAAGATCCCAACGAAGTTATAGCAACTTCATTAAATGACTCATTACCCGGACCAATACCTATATCACCATCTATCGTGAAAGGCTGATAAGCCACCCTAAAATCATCATTTTCAAAAACTTGCGCATAAGACGACCCCGCAAAACTCACAAAAGCCAGTACTAATAGCAAAAAACTTCTTTTCCTCAACTTTTGCATTGAGGTAAAATTATTTTTCAAAACGGATGGAAGCGTAATTTTTCCCATAAATATAATTTATAAACTGATTCTTTATAATAGCTTTATTTCTCGTTTCAATAATTTGACCTCAATCTTGACAATTAAAAAATGTCGCTGATTCACGAGAAAATATAATTACTTACAAACATAAGTATATCTGACAAATGTAATGTTAATTTAATAACACAATAAATTATAGTGTATTTTATCGATGATTTTAACCTTTTTGTCGATGATTTGAGTCAAATATACGATAAATAGCAGATTAATATCGACGAAATACACAACCCTACATCTTTCTTAATTTTTTCAAAGGACTGACTATGAAGTGTTTCACTTAGAATCAAAACAAATTACCTTTCTTAAACGACAATTTACATCTTCCTTACTGTAAGTTAACTCTAAAACAATCTGTGATTGATCCCATATTTTTTTATAAAAAGTTTAAAAAACGCTTTGTAAAAACTAGAAAAGACTTAAATTTGCATCCGCTATGAGAAATAGTGATGTTCTTTACAGAATGAAATGCGAAAGTAGCTCAGGGGTAGAGCATCACCTTGCCAAGGTGGGGGTCGCGAGTTCAAATCTCGTCTTTCGCTCAAATTTGAAATAATTACGCTTTCGCGAAAGCGTATAGAAAATATACCAATTTTATTTTCACACAAGTGAGAATATGCTCGAGTGGTGGAATTGGTAGACACGTTGGACTTAAAATCCAATGTCCATTAGGACGTACGGGTTCAAGTCCCGTCTCGAGTACAAAAGGCTTCCATCTAGGAAGCCTTTTTTATTTTATAGATTTTAATAATGGCTACAGTCTACATTCTCTATTCTAAAAGTATTGACCGTTACTACATAGGCAGCTGCCTAGATTTAGAACAAAGAGTACAGGAACACATATTAAATAATAAAGGATTTACCGCTAGAGCACAAGATTGGAAAATCTTCTTTAAAATAGAAAATTTAGAATATCAACAAGCACGGAGAATCGAAAAACATATCAAGAATATGAAAAGCAAAACATATTTAGTAAACCTTAAGAAGTATAACGAAATAACACAAAAGCTGATTCAAAAGTATAAATAACGAGTTCATCCCGATAGCTATCGGGACCCGTCTCGAGTACAAAAGGCTTCCATCTAGGAAGCCTTTTTTATTTTATAGATTTTAATAATGGCTACAGTCTACATTCTCTATTCTAAAAGTATTGACCGTTACTACATAGGCAGCTGCCTAGATTTAGAACAAAGAGTACAGGAACACGTATTAAATAATAAAGGATTTACCGCTAGAGCACAAGATTGGAAAATCTTCTTTAAAATAGAAAATTTAGAATATCAACAAGCACGGAGAATCGAAAAACATATCAAGAATATGAAAAGCAAAACATATTTAGTAAACCTTAAGAAGTATAACGAAATAACACAAAAGCTGATTCAAAAGTATAAATAACGAGTTCATCCCGATAGCTATCGGGACCCGTCTCGAGTACAAAAGGCTTCCATCTAGGAAGCCTTTTTTATTTTATAGATTTTAATAATGGCTACAGTCTACATTCTCTATTCTAAAAGTATTGACCGTTACTACATAGGCAGCTGCCTAGATTTAGAACAAAGAGTACAGGAACACATATTAAATAATAAAGGATTTACCGCTAGAGCACAAGATTGGAAAATCTTCTTTAAAATAGAAAATTTAGAATATCAACAAGCACGGAGAATCGAAAGACATATCAAGAATATGAAAAGCAAAACATATTTAGTAAACCTTAAGAAGTATAACGAAATAACACAAAAGCTGATTCAAAAGTATAAATAACGGGTTCATCCCGATAGCTATCGGGACCCGTCTCGAGCACAAAAGGCTTCCATCTAGGAAGCCTTTTTTATTTAAATTAATTAAAAATCAACACTCTAGGGTGTTGACTTACTCTTTTTCTTAACAAGCATTCTTTTTATCTCGTTAAGTTTCATAAGTGCCTCCACCGGTGTAAGCGTATCAATATCTATATGCAATATCTCTTCTTTTATTTCTTCTAGTAATGGATCATCTAGATTAAAGAAGCTAAGCTGCATTTCTTCCTCTGCCGCATCTTTTAGGGTACCCGTAAGCTCTTCACTACCGTGAGACTTTTCTAGCTTACCCATCATCTTAGTAGCGCGACGCAGTACTTGCTGTGGCATTCCCGCCATTTTTGCTACGTGTATACCAAAACTATGCGCACTTCCTCCTGGCACCAGTTTACGTAAGAATAAGACGTTGTCTTTAAGCTCTTTTACAGAGACGTTATAGTTCTTAATACGCTCAAAGGTTTCACACATCTCATTGAGCTCGTGATAGTGTGTTGCAAAAAGCGTTTTTGGCCTACCAGGGTGCTCGTGTAGGTACTCACTTATTGCCCAGGCTATAGATATACCATCATAAGTACTTGTCCCCCTACCTATCTCATCTAGTAAAACCAGGCTTCGGTCGCTCAAGTTATTAAGTATACTAGCTGTCTCATTCATCTCTACCATAAAGGTACTCTCACCCATAGATATATTATCACTAGCTCCTACTCTAGTAAAAATCTTATCTACTAGACCTATATGAGCCACTTGGGCTGGTACAAAACTTCCCATTTGAGCAAGCAGCACTATTAATGCTGTTTGCCTTAAAATAGCACTCTTACCAGACATATTAGGCCCCGTGATCATAATCATTTGTTGATCTGCACTATCTAGATACACATCATTTGTAACATATGCCTCACCTAGTGGCAGTTGCTTTTCTATAACAGGGTGACGCCCTTCCTTTATGTCTATTACTTGAGACTCATCTAGGGTGGGTCTCACATAATTATTTTCTCTTGCAAGTTGTGTAAAGCCTAGCAAACAATCGAGCTGTGCAATTTGTGCTGCATTAGCCTGTACCTGAGGGATAAAACCACCCACCCAACTCACCAGCTCAGCAAATAGTTGCTGCTCTATACCTTGTATACGTTCTTCTGCCCCAAGTATTTTACCCTCATACTCCTTAAGCTCATCTGTAATGTAACGCTCAGCATTAACAAGAGTTTGTTTTCTGATCCACTCCTCAGGCACCTTATCTTTATGTGTATTTCTTACTTCTATATAATACCCAAAAACGTTATTTGAAGCAATTTTTAAAGAAGTAATACCAGTGCGCTCTGTCTCGCGCTCCAGCATCTTTTCTAGGTAATCCTTACCTCCTTGTGATAATGCTCTTAAATCATCTAGTTCTTTATGAAAACCAGGAGCAATTGCTCCACCTTTTACTATAGAGACAGGAGCTTCTTCTCTTAGGGTTTCTTTTATTTTAGAACGGAGTACTTCACAGTTCTGCAACTGCTCACCTATAATTTTAAGCGATTCATTATCTGTACCAGATGCTAGGGCTTTAATAGGCACAATAGCCTCTAGCGAGTTTTTGAGTTGTATCACCTCGCGAGGGCTAATCTTAGCCGTGGCAACCTTGCTTATTAAACGCTCAAGGTCTCCTATCTGCTTGATATGACCCTGCATTTTATCAAAAATATCGCCGTTATCTGATAAAAATGACACCACCTCGTGACGGCGTTTTATCTCATCCAGTCTTTTAAGTGGCAATGCGAGCCATCTTTTAAGAAGGCGCCCACCCATTGCAGAGGTAGTTTTATCTATTATGTCTATTAAGGTAATAGCCTTTACATCAGAAGCCGAGTTATATAGCTCTAGGTTACGTATGGTAAAGCGATCCATCCACACATAATCATCTGCCGCAATACGACTTATGCTTGTGATATGCTGTAGCTTATGGTGTTGCGTCTCTCCTAGATAATGTAAAGCAGCCCCAGCAGCTATAATACCTGCCATAAGATGCTCAACACCAAAACCCTTAAGAGACTTCACATTGAAGTGCTTATGCAATGATTCTCTCGCATAATCTATTTGAAAAACCCAATCTTCTTGATAAAAAGTGTGATAATCTGGCCCATACGATTCTATGAATTTCTTTTTTTGAGCCTTAGAAACAAGTAATTCACTAGGGGCAAAATTCTGGAGCAACTTATCTACATAAGCAACATCTCCTTGAGCAGTAAGGTACTCTCCTGTTGACACATCTAAAAAGGAAACACCTACCTTATCTTTTTCAAAATAGACAGCTCCCAGAAAGTTATTTGTCTTTGCAGAGAGTATATCATCATTCATCGCAACACCAGGCGTAACAAGCTCTGTAACACCACGTTTAACGATTTTTTTTGTTTGTTTTGGGTCCTCAAGTTGATCACAAATAGCGACACGACAGCCCGCTTTTACCAGCTTAGGCAAGTATGTATTAAGCGAGTGATGCGGGAAACCCGCAAGCTCAGTGCGCTCTCCACCATTATTACGATTAGTTAACGTGATATTGAGAATGGCAGCAGCTTTTACCGCATCTTCACCAAATGTCTCGTAAAAATCGCCAACTCTAAAGAGCAACAAAGCATCAGGATATTTTGCCTTGATACCATTGTATTGTTGCATTAATGGGGTCACTTTCTTCTTTGCCAAACTGTAATTTTTAAGGAAAATAAAAATACGCCATTCTTTTGTGTTGACATTAATGACCTAAGGAATGTTATCCCCAGTTTTACACATTTTTTTAGTCCGCTTTCGCGAAAGCGTAAAATAAAGCGTTTTAAGGATGTTTTAAACCGTAGAACACAAAACCATAAGCTGTGAAAAATAAAATCGATTTACAACAGCTTAAAACAATCAATTTATTATAGATAAAAACTATTTTTTTATTTTAATAATAATACTAGACTATCCAAAATCACACTTCCGCCTAAATTATTGTGAGAAAAATCACTATTAACAACAAAATGATGAATTATTCGCAAAAAACATATATTATCACCTAAATTCTTATCAAATGCCTATCATTTAGTGATTTATGTTAGATATTATTTATAATTTGGATTTAAACTTTAAAATCCAAACTTAAATGAAACAAAACCATCCATTACTCAAAATGGTGTTCTTGCTATTATTTTCAATTCCTTGCACATTACTAGCTCAGTCTGTAGTTACGGGAGTTATAAGTGATAGCGGAAACAACCCAATTCCTTTTGTAAATGTTATAGAAAAAGGAACATCAAACGGAACTACATCAGATTTTGACGGAAATTATTCAATAACATTATCTGGTGACTCTGGAACGTTAGAATTTACCTATTTAGGCTACGCAACTCAAGAAATTGCAGTTACTAGTTCACAAACACTTAATGTAACTCTTGAAGAATCTTCTGAATCACTAGATGAAGTTGTAATTTCTGGACTTGCGTCTTCTGTGAAGAGATCTAACGCGGCAAATGCTGTTGCATCAATCTCTGCCGAACAAATTACAGGTACAACACCACCTCCTACTCTAGACGGTGCACTTTATGGCAAATTTGCCGGAGCGCTAGTGAGTCAAAACTCTGGAGCACCTGGTGGAGGACTTTCTATAAAATTACGTGGAGCGACTTCTATACAAGGTAACACACAGCCATTATATATTATAGATGGTGTATATGTAGACAACTCTTCTATCTCTGCAGGTCTTAATGCAGTATCGGCAGCATCGGCTGGAGGTAGTGCTTCAAACCAAGACAACCCAACAAACAGAATAGCAGATATTAACCCAGATGACATACAAAACATCGAGATATTAAAAGGAGCTTCTGCTGCTGCTATTTACGGGTCTCGTGCCGCAGCTGGGGTAGTTATTATTACCACAAAAAAGGGTAAAGCTGGAGAAACACAGTTTAAATTTGGTCAATCCTTCGGATGGACTCAAGTGACTAAACTCTTAGGATTACGTAACTACAACGAGCAGCGTGTAGAAGATAGTTTTGGTCCAGATGCTGTGCCACTTTTTATAGCAGCTAGAGATGAAGGTCGCCTAGTAGATTATGAAGAAGAAATTTTCGGCGAGAAAGGTCTTATAAGTAAAACCAACTTTAGTATGAGTGGTGGTGATACCAAAACTAGATTTTATGCTGGAGTTACACATAGTAATGAAAATGGTATCGTAAAAAATACTGGATATGAAAAAACCTCTCTTAGATTAAATTTAGACCACAGAGCTACAGATTTCTTAAAAGTATCTCTTAACACAAACTACATCAATTCAAAATCTGATCGTGGTTTCTTTAACAATGACAACTCAGGAACAACAATAGGGGTAACTTTAACAGGAACAACACCTTGGCTGGAATTATTTCCAGATGAAAATGGTGTGTATCCAGACAACCCAGCTGGTGCGTCTAACCCTTTACAGACACGCGATAGAGTTACAAATAGAGAAACAGTAGATAGATTTATCATAGGAGCATCTGCAAATCTTGATATTTTTAAGGCTGAAAAGTCAAGTCTAGAATTAATAATGCGCGGTGGACTTGATACTTATGGACAGAAGTCAAGAGCAATCTTCCCTAAAGATTTACAATTTCAACGACCTGAAAATGGTGGTCAAAATGGTGTTGCCGTACAAGGAGACACTCAAAATAGAAACTACAACCTAGCAGCATTTTTAGTTCATAATTATAGAACAGATAATGATCTATCTTTTAGAACTCAAGCGGGTGTTACAAGAGAATATTTTGACAGAAATACACAGCTTATTACGGCTAGCGGACTTGTCGCTTCAGAAACTAATGTTGACCAAGCTGCAAATACAGGTACTAACCAGTTTAGATTACTTCAGGAAGATGCAGGTTTTTTTGTTCAAGAAGAGGTTAACTATCAAGACAAGCTTATAGGAGCTATAGGTCTTAGAGGCGATAAATCTTCAAATAATGGAGATGCAAATAAGTTAAACTATTATCCAAAGGCTTCTCTTGCTGCAAATATCAACAAGTTTGATTTTTGGAAAGAAGATGGCTTTATAAACAAACTTAAGCTTAGAACGGCTTATGGAGAAGCTGGTAACTTTGCTCCTTTTGGTGCATTATTTACCTCATATACTTCATTTTCATCAGACGGGTTACTAGGCATAAGTCTAGTAGGTGTGCGTGGAGATGCTGGATTAAGCCCAGAACGCCAGAAGGAACTTGAATTTGGTACAGATATTACTTTCTTTAATAATAAGGTAGATTTTTCTGCAACTTACTATATCAAAACCGTAGATGATTTAATTCTTAACTCTGCTCTATCACCTTCTTCAGGTTTTACTAGCGAGTTTGTTAATGCAGGTGAATTACAAAATAAAGGTATTGAGCTATCTCTTAACAGTACTATTATCGAGTCAGAAAACTTTATTTGGGATGCTAGTGTAAACTGGTTTAAGAACACTTCAAAAATCACTCGTCTTGATGTAGATCCTTTTAACGTAGGAGCTTTTGGAGCAACATTAGGAACCTTTAGAATCGAGGAAGGGTCAAGTGCTACGCAAATTGTAGGTATAGGCCCTAACCCTGGAGCAAATGGATTCCAAAAGTTTGGAGATTCTGAGCCAGATTTTCAAATGGCGCTTAACAATAGCCTTCAATACAAAGACTTTCAATTATCATTTTTATGGCAATGGAAGAAAGGTGGAGATAACATTAACTTAACCACCCTTCTATCTGATCTTAATGGTACAAGTGCAGATTATGACGACTCTGGTTTAGATCCAACTGGTACGCTTGCCAATGGACCATATAGAGTAAGTCAACTAGGATCATCTGCAGATGTTTTTGTAGAGGATGCATCTTACCTGAGATTACGTGAGGTAGGTTTCTACTACACGCTTCCTTCTGCTACTCTAGAAAACTTTTTAGGCGGTAATATAGACAACATTAAAGTTGGCTTCTCAGGTACTAACCTAATTAACATATTTGACTATAACAGTTATGATCCAGAAGTATCAAACTTTGGTGGTGGCGGTATTTTTACCGGTGTAGAGGTTACACCTTTTCCATCTTCTAAGCGATTCTTATTTAACCTAGCTGTAAACTTTTAATATAAAAAGATGAAAAAATATTTTATAAAAAGCCTACTCGCATTAAGTATTTGCGCCGGGTTTTATTCTTGTGAAGTTCAAGAATATTCAGACTTAAATAACCCTGAGGTTGATGCTTTTGCAGAAAACCTAACAAGGGGTGACTTACAAGATCTCGTAGGAGGGATTTTATACAGCTCAAGAGTTGGGCTTGGCACCTATTATGACGACTGTGGAGTTATAGGAAGAGAATACTATAGATTCTCAAGTTCTGACCCACGTTTTACTAGTGATTTACTAGGTGGTGAGAACTCTGTGCTAGACAATAACACGTTTTATATCACAACACCTTGGTCAGCCCGCTATAGAACTGTAAAAAATGCAAATTTAATATTAGGTTTTCTCGATGCACAAGATCTCTCTGCCATATTTACAGACGAAGAGCTTAGCGCTACAAGAGGATTTCTTAATACAATGATTGCTCACGAGCTACTGCTCAACCTTAATCTTACAGATGAAGGTGGTATACGCATAGATGTAGCAGATGAGACTAACCTAGGACCTATTGTTTCAAAAAGTGAAGCGTTAAGCTTTATAAAATCAACACTAGATGCTGCTGCCTTAGACCTAAGTGCTGGTGGTGATGCCTTTCCATTTATACTTTCTTCTGGCTTTGGAGATTTTGATACTCCAGCAAGCTTTAGCCAAGTAAGTAACGCGCTTGCGGCACGTGTAGCTGCATATCAAGGCGATTTTGCTGGTGTACTATCATCTCTTGAAGATTCATTTTTAACACTAGATAATAATGAATTAGATTTAGGTGTTTATCACAACTTCACTCAAGACCAGACAGATATTCTTAACCCTATGTTTTTTGCTCTCAACTCATCTACTGCTGGCGCGCGTATCGCACAACCATCATTTATTACAGATGCTGAGACAGATGACCAACGTCTTGACAAAGTTGTGCTTAGAGAATCTGCTCTTACTCTAGATGGTCTTACTGGAGAGTATGATGTATTTAGATATACAAGTAACGTAGACCCTATTCCAATCATACGTAAAGAAGAACTACTCTTATTATACGCAGAGGCAAACATTACAATCAATCCTATGGAAGCAGTAACAGCTTTAGATATCATACGTGATAGCGCTGGACTGGACCCTTATGCTGGAGCTATGGACGCTGCTTCTCTTACAGATGAGATGCTTACACAACGTAGGTACTCACTCTATGCAGAAGGACACAGATGGATTGATGTACGTCGTTATAATCGTCTTGATGAGCTCCCTATAGACAGAGCAAATGATGATGTATTCTCTCAATTTCCAATACCGCTTACAGAACTTTAATATAAAGTTATTGAGCAATTCTAAAACACCCTACCTATAGGGTGTTTTTTTATGCTTTCGCGAAAGCGTAATTACCCACAAAAAAAAAGCGCATTCAGCTTATTGCCGAATGCGCTTTTCTACACTCACTAACTAATCAGTTATGCTGCTTCTGGCAGCTCTTTTTCTTCTTCTACTGTTTCTTTACCTCCTCGTATTTTATATTTAATACGATATACTATGTAATATAGCAATGGTACGATAATAAGAGTAAGGAAGGTAGCTATGATTAATCCGTAGATTACTGTCCACGCAAGTGGCCCCCAGAAAATCACGTTATCACCTCCTACATAAATCCCTGCATCAAACTCTTGGAACAATCCAAAGAAGTCAATGTTAATTCCTATTGCAAGCGGTATTAGACCAAGCACTGTTGTGATGGCCGTAAGCAATACTGGGCGTAAACGCGCTCTACCTCCTTCTATTATCAATTCTTGCATTGTCTTTTTATCAAGTAATTGCTTGTCTTCAAGACCTAGCGCCACCTCTTTTCTATCTACTAGCAATTGCGTGTAGTCCAGAAGTACCACCCCATTATTTACTACAATACCGGCAAGTGAGATAATACCCATCATAGTCATTATAATAACGAAAGGCGCTCCACTTATAATAATACCTCCAAAAACTCCTATAAAGCTCAAGAAGATTGCAATCATAATAATGACTGGTTTTGATATAGAGCTAAACTGGAAAATAAGCAAGAAGAAAATTAACGCAAGACCTCCAAAGAAGGCACTTACTAAGAAGTTCATTTCTTTAGCTTGTTCTTCAATTTGCCCTGTGTAGTTTACCTTGATATCCTTAGGCACACCATCAAAGTTTTTCATCTCTTCTTGAATGGCTGCAACTACCACACCCGCATCTGTAAATCCAGCAGCAAGGTTAGAATATACCGTTACTACACGTTTTGAATCTCTGTGCTTGATCGCGCTAAAAGATGATGTATTTTTTGTAGTAGTAACAGCACTCACCGGCACTTCTTTTACTTGCCCAGTTGCTGGGTCTCTAAACGTGATATTCTGATTAAATAAAGCAGATTTGTCATAACGTTGCTCTTCATTAAAGCGCACGTAGATGTCATAATCTTCTCCGTCTTTCTTATATACTCCAGCTTTATCACCAAAGATAGAACGACGCAACTGCATACCCACTTGACCTGTTGCCACACCTAGCTCTCCAGCCTTCTGGCGATCTACGATGACCTCTGTACCTGGTTTACCTCTATTTACATTAATCTTAAGCTCATCTACACCTGGCACGTTACGGCTGTTGATATAGTTACGCATTTGCTCTGCTGCGATAATGAGTTCTTGGTAATCTTTACCTTCTAGCTCGATGTTAATAGGGTATCCTTGTGGTGGTCCTGCAGCATCTTTTTCTACTGTAATCACCACTCCTGGGTACACACCTCTCACGGCATCTTGCACTTTAAAGCGTAGCTCTTCACTATCTGCCTCGTTACGGTACTTGTACTCACGCATCGTTGCCGTAATTTTTGCTTTATGCGGCATCTCGGCAGCACTACCGCCATCTGTTTGAGGATTACCTGCACCCTCACCTACTTGTGATACAGAAGTTTCTACAAGAGCGTTGTAATCTTCGCCCTCTAGATATGCTTCGTCATTAAATACTTTAAAGACGCGTTGCTCTATCTCTTTAGTAATGGCATTTGTTTTCTCGATGGCTGTTCCTTCTGGATACTCGATATACACCGTAATCTGGTTAGGTTTATTATCTGGGAAGAACTCAACAGCTGTGCGTCCTGCCATCATAGAACCAACAAAACCACCCATCGTTAATAACAATAGCAGAAATATAGCAATAACAAATGCAATAGGTCTGTAGCCTCTAATAGACCACCCTAAGAAGTTTTTGTACACCTTCTCAAGCCACGTAAGGAAACGCTGCTGAAAAACATCGGCGGCACCTTTAAGTAGGTATTTGTAGATCCACATAAAGATAATAGTCGCTAGTACTAGACTTCCTAGACCGCGTATGCTTCCACCTAAAAATAATATCATTAACCCAATAGGCAACATAATGAGTGATGTGCGTATGAGAAATTTTCGCGAAAGCGCCTTCTCCTCTGTATTCATAAACTGTGATACGAGCATCGAGTTTATAAATATTGCCACAAATAATGATGAACCTAGCACCACAGATAATGTGATAGGGAAGTAAATCATAAACTGTCCCATAATACCTGGCCATAATCCTAACGGTACAAAGGCTGCTACGGTTGTAAGTGTAGAAATGATAATAGGGAAAGCAATCTCTCCGATACCTTTTTTGGCCGCTTCTATGCGTCCCATACCTTCTTCATCCATAAGGCGGTATACGTTTTCTACTACCACAATACCGTTATCTACAAGCATACCTAGTCCCATAATGAGGGCAAAAAGTATCATTGTATTCATCGTATAACCCATTAAATTAAGGATCATAAAACTCATAAACATAGACATAGGGATTGCAAAACCTACAAAGAGTGCATTTTTAAACCCTAAGAAAAACATAAGTACACCTACCACAAGTATAATCCCGAAGATAATATTGTTTACTAGGTCATTTACTTGGTTTTCTGTTTTGGCACTCTGGTCATTTGCTGTACGTACGACTACATCTGGAGGAAAGACCTCTGCCGTGGCGTTTTCGATAATCTCGTTGATTTGCTCAACAGCTTCAATCATATTTTCGCCAGAACGTTTCTTTACATCTAGCATTACCACTGTCTCGCTTATCTCCTCATCATCTACGGTGTCTCCATCATAAAGCGTAAGGTCACGCGCATAAGTAGTTTTATCTTCTTCTGTAAATGATACCGTTGCGATATCCTTTAGGTATATCGCTCCATTTTCTGATTTGATCACAAAGTCTTCAAGCTCTTCTGGGCTTTGAATCTCTCCTATAACGCGTATGTTACGACGCTGCCCACTGCTTATAAGGTTACCTGCAGAGAGGGTCATATTCTCATTGCCTATAGAAGCAAGTATGTCGTTAAAACTTACTTGTGCAGCAATCATTTTATACACATCTACCGCTACTTCTACCTCGCGTTCTTGAGCACCACGTATGGTAGCTTCCTTGATTTCTTTAAGGCTCTCTATCTCATCTTGCAGGTACTCTGCATACTCCTTGAGCTTTATAGTAGGGTAGTTACCAGATACGTTTACATTAAGAATAGGTGTCTCTTCTGAGATACTTAGGTCAAAAACATTAGGCTCTACCTTTGCGTTGTTAAACGTAGGCCAGTCCTCATTTGCAGTTTCTGAGTCTACCTCATCCTTAACACGTTGCTTTGCAACTTGTACATCTACGTCTTCTTTAAACTCTACTGTGATGATCGCATAATCTTCTTGTGAGGTAGATAATACTTCTACCACGTCAGAAAGATTCTGCAGTTTATCTTCTAGAGGGTCTACTATGAGACGTTCTATATCTTCGGCAGTGTTACCTGGGTAAGGTGCAGAGATATAAATTTTAGTCTCATTAATTTCTGGAAAGTTCTCACGAGCCATCCCTAGATAGGCTCCCATTCCTAAGGCAAGAAACAGCGCCATAAGAACGTAAATAATCGTAGGATTATCTATCGCCCAACTTGAAATCGCAAACTCCTTGTTTACATTTTTCTTTTTCTTATCTGTCATCGCTTAGTATGTTAAGATTTTTACTGGCTGGTTATCTTTTACAGATCTCGCACCTTCTACAATGATTTTATCTCCTACTTCTAGACCAGATAGTACTTCTATGTTAGGTCCTTGTGATTTACCTGTGGTGATGATTTTTTGTTGTGCTACCATTTCGTCCGCTTTCGCGAAAGCGGTATACACAAATTGCTCACCAGCTGCATTTTCATTAATCACATTGAGAGGGATTAAAATTGCACTTTCTGCCGTGTAATCGTTGATAGAAAGTCTCGCTGTAAGATTAGGTTTTACCTTTCCATCCTTATTAGGAACGTCTACTTCTATTGCAAAACTTCTATTTGATGGCTTGATATAATTACCCGTCTGGCGCACGGTAGTCTCTACAGACTCTCCTAGTACTGGGAATTCTACTTTTACCTTTTTACCAGCAGTTACTGTAGGCAGGTAGCTTTCTGGAATCTCTGCTGCTACATACATATTATCAAGATTTACGATTCTGAATAATGCCATACCTGGGGCAACCACTGTACCTTGGTCTGTAATCACCTCATCTATTACTCCAGAAAATGGAGCTGTAACCGTTGTTTTACCCAACTGACTTCTAATCTGGCTCACCATATTTTGTGATGACTCATATTGTGTTTTTGCCTGTAGGTATTGTATTTCTGATCCTATTTTTTGATCCCAAAGACGTTGCTGGCGCTCAAAAGTAGTCTTTGCAAGTGCTAGTTGAGATTCCATTTGCGCTACTTGACTGCTTAGACCTCCGTCATCTATACGAGCCAGTGTTTGCCCTTTACGCACGCGCTGTCCTTCTTTTACAACTACACGAGATAAGGTACCTTGATACTCTGGGTAGATAAGTACATTTTGCTTAGTCTCTACATTACCTTGCACCTCTATAAAGTGATTAAACAAGGTGTCTTTTACCGTCATTGTGGTAATAAGAACCTCTTTTTTCTCTCTAGGATTCTTTTCTTCTAGCACCTTTTCTATTTGTGCTAGTTGATCATTAGTAGCCGTGATCTCTTCCTTAAGTGCTTTTTGTTTTGCCTGTAACTCCTCTACAGATCCAGACTCTAGAAGGGCTTCTACAGATTTTACGTTACTGTCTCCACCGCAAGAAGCTAGCGCGATACTTAAGATGGCAAGTGTGATATATTTTTTCATCATTGTAATATTACTGATTGGTACTATTTGGATTCTCTTTTTAAAAACTAGTTGTTTGTATAGTTAGGCACATTAAGAATAGTCTCAAGCTCTGCTTTTGTGGTTACAATTTGTAGCATTGCCTGTATTAATTCTTGCTGCACTTGGTAAAGCTGTGTTTGTGCTTGTCTTAAATCAAAACTCGTACTAAGCCCTTCTCTAAACTTTACTTGGTTTTTATTTTCAATGCGCTCTGCAAGTTTGATATTCTTCAGCGCAGTGTTGTAGTTATCTATCGCAAGCTCGTGATCACTTTTTGCAGATGCATAAGCAAGTTTTATCTGTTGCTCTGTCTCCTCTCTTTGTGTTGCTGCTTGATCTAGCGCAATCTCTGCCTGCGCTGTTCTTGCATTACGCATACCAGAACTAAAAATAGGGATGTTAAGCTGGAACCCAGTAATAGACTGTGCAAACCACTTCTCATCACTATCAAAAAAGTTAAACTCGTTACGCCCTGCAAAGGTTCCTACGTTTATAAACGCTCCTAGTGTAGGTAAGGCCTTGCTCTTTTCTAGCTTAAGCTCTAGTGCTCTTTGCTCATTAAGATTATTTACAATCTTATAGTCTACATTTTGCTCAATGTTAACCGTATCATTAAGTAATCCTAGTGCAGGAACAGCAAGTGACTCTAGGCTATCTTTAAGAACCGTCTCCTCATCTACCCCTACACCTATTGCGAGGTTAAACATTTGCTTTGCAATCACCACCATACGCTTTGCATTTGCACGCTGGTTTTGAAGCGACAAATAAGTGATTTGTAACTGCTCTACATCTTCCTCTTCTGCAAAACCATTTTCAAAAATGAGTTTTGTTTCCTTAAGGTTATCTTCAAGGTTTGCAATGTTTCGATCTAAAATCGCCACACTTTCTTGTGCAAGTAGCACACCGCCGTAAGCGTTTATGACTCCTTTGCGCACTTCGAGTTGTGTTTTTTCATTTGCATTTTTAGAATAGTCTAGAAACGTCTTTGCAGCTTGTAGACCCACAAGATATGACCCATCAAAAATAAGCTGACTCAATGTAGCGGTGGCAGTAGCATTTTGCTGTGTTCCAAAAACTACGGGTATAAAAGTACCTGGTTCTCCTCCAGTAAACTCGGCTGGTATAAGCTGTGTAGGCTGCTTGATTTGATAATTATAATCTAGACTTGCGCTTACCTGTGGTAACCCACTCGCCGTGGTCTCCCACTTTTGCTTTATAGCCTTTGCGATATCACGACGGCTATTTATTGCTGTGTAGTTGCTATCTAGAGCAAAAGTCACAGCCTCTTCTACAGTAAAACTTCTGGTCTGTGCGGTCACACCTACACTAGCAAGAAGCATTACAGCTATATATAATCTCTGTATCATTAGTTATGGTTAGATTTAATAAGTTTATTTAAAATTTCTCTACCCTTAGGGGTTACAATACCGCGTATGTGATACTCTAGATACATATCGTGTAAGTCTCCTACAGGAAAAGCAGATCTAGGGAAAATCGTCTCATCTTTAATACCTGTCATACCGGTGAAGTAAATGTTTACCACAAACGGCACACTTATTTCACTAATAAAAAGTCCTTGCTCTATACCTCTAAGCACATTTCTAGTCACACAGCTCTGCATATAGTCGTACTGACTCTTTCTAAGGGTCTGGTGTATCTTAGGGTAATATTTTTGAAGTTGATACATAGAAGAAGTACGCTCTCCGTTTATATGCTCAAGTACATATTTCTTTATGTCGTGTAACTCTTCAATAGGATTTAATTCTTCATCAAGTATCCCATCTATACCTCCACACACAGAATTAAACATATTAAGTGCGCAGGCAGAGACAATAGCCTCCTTATTAGCATAATAACTGTACACCGTCTTTTTAGACATTCCCATCTCACGGGCAATATCATCCATAGTAATGCTCTTAAATCCTTGATTTAAAAACAGTTCGGTGGCGGTTTTTAATAATTGTTCTTTCATAGTCAAGGCGCAAAGATACGCAGGAAACTTTTTAAGTTTTTAAAGTTTCCGTTAACTTTAGTTAAAATTTAACAACTGTAAGTTTTTACTGTGCGCTTTCGCGAAAGCGTAATAGGGCATAATCTCCTTTTATCACTTATTTTTACAAAAAATTGCCATTTATGCACAGCATACCAGAATACACATCTATATTTTTAGAATACCTCAACAAGCACGCGCTAGAGAAGGAACCTAAAAATCTTTATGAGCCTATTAATTACATCTTACAACTAGGTGGTAAAAGATTGCGTCCAGTACTTACACTTATGGCGTGTGAGCTTTTTGAAAAAGACTATAAGGATGCACTAGATGCAGCGCTGGCAGTAGAGATTTTTCATAACTTCTCTCTAGTGCACGATGATATTATGGATGATGCACCCTTGAGACGCGGGGAAGAAACGGTGCACGAGAAGTGGGATATTAATACGGGTATTCTTTCTGGTGATGCAATGCTTATACGTGCATACCAGCTTTTTGAAAATTATGAGGGAGCCACCTTTAAGGAGCTAGCAAAACTGTTTTCAAAAACAGCAATAGAGGTTTGTGAGGGACAACAGTATGATGTAGATTTTGAGACGCGTGACGATGTGACCATCCCAGAATATATGAAGATGATTGAGTATAAAACTGCTGTTCTCGTAGGTGCTGCACTTAAAATGGGAGCTATTGTGGCTGGCGCATCAAAGAGTTGTCAAGAAGGTATTTATAACTACGGGCGTGATCTTGGGCTGGCTTTTCAACTACAAGATGATTATCTAGATGCCTTTGGCGATCCAGAGAGTTTTGGAAAGCAAGTAGGTGGCGATATTATAGAAAACAAAAAAACATTTTTATACCTCACTGCCCTAGCAAATTCTAACAAGGATGATGCACAACAGCTAGAGCACTTTTTCTCTATCTCACCGGCAGATCCTACAGATAAAATAGAGACGGTAAAGCAACAATTTCTGGACTCAGGTGCCGCAAAAGCAACCGAAGAAGAAATAGCTAAGTATACTCAAAAGGCGTTTACCGCACTTGATAATGTAGACATCTCAGAAGATAAAAAGGAAACGCTCAGGCTTTTTGGGCAAGGGCTTATGAAGCGCACATACTAGCGAGCACACACCTTTTACAAGCAGTCCCCACGTAAACTTTTAACTAAGAGTTTATTATGGCACTCCGTTTGCTTAAATTTACGAGAACTAATTAATGTTACTCGTGAAGTACTTTCTATTTATTTTATTTGCCGCAATGAGCTTGTCTAGCTGTGCTCAAACTACCTGGCATAGTGAGCAACTTGCTATAGATGACTCGTTACAGATTGCCGTCATACAGATACCAGAAAATAGAAAGCTATCACAAACAGAGGTTTTCTCACTGGGTAATAATTCATACACGCTTACCCTACATAGCACAGACTCCATATACAGCACAACTCACACCCTCAAGCTTAATAACAACACCTATAAAGCTTACATAACATCCCTACCGCTTATTACTATAAACGCCTCGCAAGAAATTGTAAATGAGCCTAAACGTATGTGTCGCATTGGGTATGCAGATGAGGAAATCACATTTACAAGTTATGCCGGTATTGAGCTACGAGGTAGCAGTTCGCTTGTTTTTAAGAAGAAAACCTATGACCTCAACTTTTACAAAGACAGTCTAGGTTTTGAAAACCAAGACTACAAGCTGGCTGGAATGCGCTCTGATGATGACTGGATTCTGGATGGACTTTATAACGAGCCCTTACGTATGCGCTCTTTTATCTCACTTAATCTCTGGAATGATATCTACACACCACATTATCTAGATAAAGAACCTAAGGCAAAGGCTGGTGCGACCGCGGCTTATAGTGAGGTGTTTATAAATGGTCGCTACAAAGGTCTTTTCTTACTTCAGGAGCAGGTAGATCGCAAGCTAGTTAAGATAAAGAAAAACAAAGGCGATACCGTACGTGGTGAGATCTTTCAAGGGGCACGCTACCTTGGGGCCAGTTCCTTTGATTCTATACCTCCTGCAAAGAATTTTTTAGCCAGCTGGGGTGGTTATGATATAAAATACCCATCGCCTTCTAATGCGCCTTGGGACAATGTATATCCTTTTACAGACTTTGTAGTTAATAGTGATGATGACGCTTTCGCGAAAGCGATCTCAAAACAATTTGTACTTGACAATGCTATAGATTACTTCTTATATATAAATGCCCTACGTGCACCAGATAATCTAGGAAAAAACCTCTACCTAATACGTTATGATGCTGGAGCGCCCTACTTTTATGCTCCTTGGGATCTGGACGGAACACTAGGAACCATCTACAGCGGAAAGCGTATTAATACCACAAATGACTTTTTAAGCAACGGACTATTAAGAAGGCTTATCGCCACAGATGCAGATGATTTTATTGCACGTTTTCAAGCGCGATGGCTCACCTTACGACAAGGAGTTTTAAGCGAAGAGCAGTTGCTCAAAAAACAAATGGACACTTATAACTCACTAAAAGAACAGAAGGTTTACGAGAGAGAAGCGCTCATATGGGACACGTTTATTTATGAGGAAGAAGGCATTACATATATGCAAGAATGGACAAAAAAGCGCCTTGCCTTTTTGGACAAATACATTAGTGATTTAAAATAACAAGCGACTGTAAAACTAAGCAGTAAAGGAGTTAATCACCTTCAAAAAGTCTTCGCGGTTTTTTACAAAATCAAGATCTGAGATGTCTATAATCTTTACATTAAGATTATGCTGTCCCTTTATAAAATCTAGATACCCTTGATTGATTTTTTCTAGATACTCTGGAGCAATACTTTTCTCATAACTACGGCCACGCTTCTTTATATTTTTAAGCAAACGCTCCGTATTTTGATATAAGTACACGTACAAGTCTGGTTGTGGCATATCTTTATACATCATCTCGTGGAGACGCTTGTACAGCACATACTCTTCTTCTTGTAATGTAACTTGTGCAAAGATGAGCGATTTATATCGATCATAATCTGCACACATAAAGTCTTTAAACAAATCAAACTGACCAATATCATCAAGCAATTGCTGATAGCGATCTGCTAGAAAAGACATTTCTAGAGGAAAGGCAAACCTATCTGGGTCTTTATAAAATTTAGGTAAAAATGCATTGTCTTTAAATCGCTCTAAAATGAGCTTTGCATTAAACTCCTCAGAGATCATTGTAGCTAGACTTGTTTTACCAGCGCCTATATTACCTTCTATCGCTATATAATTGTAACCACCTAGATCTATACTGTCTTGTGGCTTCTTGAGCCACTTTGCTTGCTTTGTTAATGAGCTATCATCTTCACAGGCTTCTAGCAGCTCTGTAAAAGACTTATTAAAAACAGGAGCTACATCTTCTGCACTTATATCTACGAGCGGCTGCAATACAAAACGACGCTTGAGCATATGCTCGTGCGGTATGGTTAACCGCTCTGTTTGCTTTACAACATCGTCATATAGTAATATGTCTATATCGATATATCGTGATTGATATCCTTCTCCTTCTGTTTTATCTCTACCTAATAACTTTTCTATAGCTTGCGTTGCATCTAAGAGCTTACTTGCAGATAGTGATGTTTCCATCTTTACAGCACAGTTATGAAAATCTGCTCCCTCAAAACCCCAAGCTGGGCTTTGATACACTGGTGAGATTTTGCGCACACGACCTACACGCTCAAAAAGCAATTGAATTGCATTATTGAGTGCCTCGTACGTATTACCTTGATTACTGCCTAATGATAAGTATATAGTATGCAATGAGATAGCTGTTCTAAGTTGGGCTTAAGATTTCACAACAAATTAAGGAAATCAAAATCACAATGCCCTAATTTTGAAATTGAAGTTATTAAGAAAATGAATCAAATCTCTAGTCACTTAAATTCAAAGGACTTACAACTAGCCTATCGCATCTATTTTACACTAGGTGCTCTTTTTATATGTGCCCTGGTGGTATCTAACCTTATATTTCAAAAATTCTTTAGCTGGGACTTTTTTGGCATTTATACTTTTGAGATTTCTGTAGGGATACTTCCCTACCCTATCACCTTTCTTATTACAGATATTGTAAGCGAGATTTACGGCAAAAAAAAAGCAAACCAGATGGTCACTGCTGGCATTTTTGCTTCTCTATTTTCACTACTCATCGTTTATGTGGCAAAAGTAGTTCCTGCGACTAGCTGGTCGCCTGTAAGTGATAGTCTCTTTACCACCGTATTTGGTGCTACGGCGCTGGCGGTTTTTGCAAGTATGATGGCATACTTACTTGCACAATATGTAGACATACACATTTATCATTTTTGGAAACGAGTAACCAAGGGCAAACACCTCTGGCTCAGAAATAACTTCTCCACCTTTTTATCACAATTTATAGATACGGCAAGTGTGCTTTTGCTCTTGTGCGCTTTTGGGTTAATAGAATGGGATTTATTTGGCGGACTATTATTAGGTGGATTCTTATTTAAAATTCTCGTAGCGGCATTCGACACACCGTTCCTTTATCTAGGTGTATGGTTATTTAAGAAGCGTTTTAACCTTGAAGAAGGAGAAGAGATTAAGCTCCCTGTTTAAACAAGTATATTCACACTAAGGCAGATTGTAAAAGACAACATTAGAAAACAACAAATGAAAAAGATATTTAAAATTATAGGCATTGTAGTTCTTGTACTTGTTATCGTGCTGGCTGCTTCTCCATTTTTGTTTAGAGGAAAACTAGAAGACCTCCTCAAGGAAACCATAAACAATAACCTCAACGCTCAAGTAGAATGGTCTTCTCTGGATCTAAGCCTCTTTAGGAGCTTTCCTGATGCTACGGTTATTGTAAATGATTTTACGGTAGTAAACAACGCTCCATTTGCTGGTGACACACTTGCGAGTGGTAAAGAAATACGCATTGAGATGGGCGTTACCCAGCTCTTTAAAAACACCGCAGATGAGCCTATTGCTATAGATGCACTATCACTTCTAGAAGCAAACGTACACGTACAAGTAGACTCCTTAGGTAATGCAAATTATGATATTGTAAAAGAGACGCCGACTACAGAGACTACTACTGAGGAGAGCTCAGAACCTTTTGTTTTTAATTTACAAGAGTACAGCCTCGTAGACTCAAAAATAATTTATGACGATCGCTCTACACAAACTCACTTAGAACTTACAGAGGTAAACCACACGGGTTCTGGAGATTTTTCGGCTATTGAGAGTGAACTTGATACGAAGACCCACGCTGTAGTATCTTTTGATTATGGTGGCACGCATTACCTAGACGGGCACGACCTAGACCTCGAGGCTGTAATCCAAATGGAGCTAGAAAAGCAGAAGTATACTTTTAAGGAAAACCTAGCCAAAATAAACGAACTCCCACTAGAGTTTAATGGTTTTATAGAGCTTCTAGAAGATGGCAATCTTATGGACTTATCATTTAAAACACCTTCATCAGATTTTAAGAACTTTCTAGCCCTAATCCCTAAGGAATATAGAGCAAATCTCGATGGGGTGGAAACGAGTGGCGATTTTCGCGTAAGCGGAATTATAAAAGGGAAAACAACGGAGACTAACATCCCAAATCTTGATATTGAGATTGTGTCTAATAATGCTTCTTTTAAGTATCCTGATCTCCCTAAAAGAATGAATAACATCAATATAGATGTAAAGATTAAAAATGATACTGGCATTACAGAACTTACTTATATCGAGATAAACGACTTACGTTTTAAGATTGACCAGGACACCTTTACGGCAAAGGGAACACTTAAAAACTTGATGGGTAATATGCTTGTTAATCTTGACCTAGATGGTGCGCTAGACTTAGGTAACATTGACAAGGTGTATCCTCTTAACCTAGACCAGCCGCTTCAAGGTAGACTGGTTGCAGATGTGGTGACGAGTTTTGATATGAACGCTGTCGAGAAGCAACAGTATCAAAATATAAAAAGCTCTGGTAATGCTACACTTAGTGACTTCACTTATAGCACTCCAGAACTGCCTAATCCCATTGCTATACAAAATGCAGATGTGAGTTTTAAAACCGGTAATATTGCACTTAACTCATTTGCCGCAACAAGTGGGACTTCAGACATAAATGCAACGGGATCTATAGAAAACCTCATCCCTTTTGTGATGTCTAAGGAAGATTTAAAAGGACGTTTTGACGTGACTTCAAAGGTGTTTAATCTGGATGATTTTGCAACCAGCACAGCAACTACAACAGGCACTTCACCAGCCAGTACAGGCGAGAGTGATACCGCTGTACAAATTCCAGATTTTCTAGATGCCTCTGTAAACTTTAATGCCGCAAAGGTAATTTATGATGGGCTAGAACTTAGTAATACAAAAGGTAGCGTGACCATTGCAAATGAGCAGGCATCATTAAGCAACCTTAACTCTGGCATCTTTGGCGGTGCGGCAGGACTCTCTGGATCTGTCACCACACGCGATGGTGCTCCTACTTTTAATATGACTGTAGACTTGAGCAGTATAGACATAGACCGCTCATTTAAGGAACTAGAGATGCTGCAAGGACTTGCTCCTATTGCAAAGGCACTACAAGGCGCGCTCAATACCAAAATACAATTGCAGGGACAGCTGGATGACAACTTCAGCCCTATCCTTAGTACCATTTCTGGAGATGCCTTTGCAGAGATTTTGACCGCAGATGTAGATGCAGATAAAATGCCGCTTCTTAATCTCCTATCACAAAAACTTGATTTTATAAATCTTGACGACCTCAAACTAGACAAGCTCAAAACGAGCCTTACATTTAATGATGGTCAGGTGGCTGTAAAGCCTTTTGATTTTAACGTAAAAGGAATTAATGTAAAGGTAAGCGGTGGACATAGCTTTACAAATGAGATGAACTACACCCTCAACCTTGATCTCCCTGCAAAATATCTAGGCGGAGACGTGAGCGGCTTACTCTCAAAACTCACAGATGCCGAAAAAGAGAACATCCATATAGACGTTCCTGTTTCCCTTTCGGGAAATTTTACTGCGCCTAAAGTAGACCTTAATCTAAAAGCAGCTACCACAGCGCTTACTAACCAGATTATAGAGATCCAGAAGCAACGCGCAAAAGACAAAGTAGAAGATAAACTTACTGATGTATTAGGAGGTCTATTAGGTGGAAACAAAACAACACCAAACACCACTGCGACAGATAGCACAACGACTGACACACAGACTCCTCAAAACACCACCACAACCCCAAAAGCCGAAGACGCCATTAAAGATGTTGCCACGGGAATATTAGGTGGTCTCTTTGGGAAAAAGAAAACAACAAAAGAAACAGTGAAGGATACGGTTAATTAATTAACCGTTTTTATCACGCTCATTTTCTAACCTATTTTCGAGACTATTATATTCCTTAGGAGTTTCTGCACTCTCTATAACTTGAACACTAGATTGCTCTACTGTCTCTGGTGGGGCTACATATCCAGGAGCTCTTTTCACAAAGGTTTCCTTTACTCGTTCTGACATAATAAAGTACGGAATCCAAACAGCACACCTAAAAATAGCCTTAATAATTTCTTTAAGTGACTCTTGATTTTCTTCTGGAGTAAACATATCTGAAGCAAGTGCATTTGCTGCAACACTATCTAAAATTAAGAAAGCAAGTGTGCCAGCATATAGAATAATCATTAACCTAGGAACAATTGTCCTTCTCTTAAAGAACAATATAATTACCACAAAACTATATACGATAAGCGCTACATTAATAATCATCTCTATGGCGATGAGTATAATCATTGGCTTTCCTGTTAAGCCTTCAGAATTCCATAGAGCAGACCAAGTATAGGCATCAAAATAACCGTCTTCAGAAAGTATTTGCACTAAAATAACGATAGGAGTAAAAACAAGACCTATTGCAATAAGTATGAGCCAGCCGCCTATATTTTTTCCTTGTGTATCCTTAACCTGAGCGGGAACATCATATTCGTAATAAAGTCTATAAGCTCCATACCCAAACAACATCAAGCTAATTACTAGTAGGAAAATAGCGATATAACTTAATCCTGAGGTTTCCATTGCAGAGGCTGCTTCTAGGTCATAAGTAATAAAATAAGAAAGATCATCTTGAATCTTACTATGATCAGATATGTACTTACGCACGTCACCAGCCTCAACAAAATCTTTCTTTCTAGAGTAATTATGAGTTACTAGTAGTTTGTTTCCAAAATGGCTTGCTTGCTGTTCATACTTAAAATATGAGCTTTCGACCGTATTTTTATAGTCTTCAAATTCCCAAGGCTCCGGTAAGTTGACTGTGATATTAAACTCAATATCTAATGGATAGTTTATAGCATATGGCGCCGTGCGCTCTGGTGATGTAGTAGGGTTTACATAACTCTCTAATAACAACGGATAGGTCTCAATATATATAAGCTGCTCATTGTCTGGTGACTTTGCCCAGATAGAATCTATAACGTAAGACTCTCTCACTATAAACTCATTACGAGTTTTTCTTAAATCCTCTACCTCAAGGTCATCTCCCTTTTTTATATTAGGATATAATGTACTGTAAAATCGCAAATAGTCTTTTTGTATTGAAGCATTACTACGCTGGTCAAAATCTGCACGTAATCTATCTGCATCACTCCCTTTATATGTAGTTACAACGGTTAATGCTCCAGACCCATTAATCTCATCTACATCATATATCTCACTTATAGCAACCCCTCCTGTTGGCTTAAAATCAATTTGAGTCAGCCCTTTTTCTCCAGGTTTTAAAACGAGCCCCTTCTCATAATTTGGAAAAAATTTACCCTTTGCTCCTGTACCCTGATTTGAGATTGTGGGATCGATATAATAATCTTCACCGTCTAGATTATAGGTAACAACGCAATGGTCAAAGAGATTAGGCGTTGGGAGTTTATCACCTATACTCTTTCCTGCGGTACTGTTTACCAGCATAGGGTATGCCTCAATGCCATTTGCTTGCAGTAACTCACTTAGCAAAAATGACTTTCCTTTACAATCTCCAAATCTTTGCTCAAGCACCTTAAGTGGTGACTCTGGTTTATGAGAATTCATCCCATTTTCGAAACCAAAATACCTCACATCATCTTGTACAAAATCTATAAGAGTATGTGCAATCTCCTCCTTAGAAGGAGCAAGATCTTTGGTCTCACTTTTTATATTTTGATCTGACAGTCGTTTTAATCGTTTTTTATCTGCGGCACTTAATGTGTAGATCTCTTTATACTGATTTACAATACTCTCCCACGATTCATAATTTACAAATTGCACAAAACCATAATCATCATACCATATAGGCTCGTTAGTATCATAAAACTTAGGTGCAACATCTTCTAGCGTCCATTCGTAAACTTTGCTATTACCTGAAATACTTTCTGCTGGCTTAGGGGCATTATTGAAGTATTTAAACTTAAAAGAGTCATTATTAGGCACAGTCACCGTAAAGTGTAGTTTACCTACAGGGGCTGCATATTGAAAATAAAGACTGCTACTATATCCTCCTTCATAAATAGGATTCTCTCCAGCTATAGAGTATGCATAGTCTATCACATCGCCCTCTCGCACATCTGTAAGATTTACAAGACTTGTAAGTCTCCCGTCATATAGATTCTTTTCTAGATTAGACTCTCTTTGTATAGTCTCAATCTTATTGAGATTAAGTTGAGAGATACGCTCCCCATCACGTACGATATCGATTTTATGAAAAATGAGCTTCTCATAAGATGGGTCAAATTCAAACGTTAGATTAGACATATGAGTTATGCCCTCTCCATTTATAATTTTAACTACAGAGTTACTATATCTAGTTTTATTTAGAGCATTAAGCTGCTTATCATATAGAAGATAGTAGTAGCCACTTTCTGCTTCTTCATTTTCAATATTCTCCTTGTAGTCAACTTTATTTACCCACGATGGGATTTGTTTTATACTAGGATTTTGAGAATAGAGTGTTGTAAAAAAAAGAACGAATAGTAAACGTAAAATATGCTTCAAAGTTTGATTGATTTGTGGGTAAAAGACTACAATATAAGCTGTTCCAACTTAATTAGCAACGTATAAACTCTCAAAAATATTTCCGCTTTCGCGAAAGCGGGATACTAGCCCTCATCATCTACCTTAATCTCGTTGAGCTCTTCGTTTTTGTACTTGGCATAATCAAAACCACTCTTCCACCAGATTTTCATTTTTTCTTTATTAAAAATAAGTGAGTTTGTGGTGAGCACTGTAGGTGTATAATAGAAGTTAATTATCGCCTCTTTTTGGTTAGCTGCATATTTACCTATGGTGATATTTTGCTTTTCTATACGGTCCATCATAAAGCCGTGTAGATTGCTCAACAGGGAGAACACGTTAGTAGAAGGGAGATTATTATAATAAGTCACTTCTGTTTCTAATATGATTACATCTATCTCTGTTGCGCCGCGTTCTACAGCCTCCTTGATGGGTACTAGTGCGCCAAAACCCCCATCTGCATACTCGCATCCATTTTTTGACGCTAGGCTCATAAAAGGGATATAATTACACGACATCCATACCCAGTCACAAAAATCTTCGTAGGTCTCTTCCTTACTGGATTTATATTCCGTTTTATGAAGTGAGAGATTAGAAACTGTGACTAGTACTTCTTTACCACTAGCTTGTAGCTGTTCATAATTTTCACGTGTAAAGGTTTTTTCTATAAGCTTGCGTAGCTTCTTACTTTCTCCAAAGGTTTTAGAGCCTTTTAAAAAATTGCGCAGTACGCTCCAGTGATCTATAGCAATAGATTGCTCGCCAAATTTATCTTTCTTTATTACAAAAGGACATACATTAAAAATAGCATTTTGATTTACAGAGGTGTATACCTCTTTTATCTTTTCGATATTTTGAAGTGCAAGATGAGGCACTAAAAGACTTCCTGTAGAGGTGCCTACAAGCATATCATACTCTTTGCCCATTTCTTGCATAAGGTACTGAGCAACACCGCCGCCAAAAGCGCCTTTACTTCCTCCTCCTGAAATGACTAATGCTCGCATACCTCGTTTTAACTAATAGCTAGTCGAAAATAAGGTTTTTAAATTACAAATAGTTTTACGCTTTCGCGAAAGCGTCTAAAAGAACATTATCCCACCATTATCTGTCTCGCCTTTTTTACCTAGCGTATTAAACTTCCAGCTCAAACTAAGCATAAAATATTGTTGCAATACGGTACTCTGTACGTCTTGTATAAAGTTTGCATTTGCCGTACGACGGGCGTTTGTATTTTGATCAAGCACGTCATACACCTTAAGTGTAGCTGTTGCTCTTTCTTTGGCAAAAGAGTATGCTAGTGTCGAGTTCCAGAACAAAGCACTTTGCTGAAAGTCACTTGCAATATTAGGGTTATAGTTATAGTTTATCTCATTACGCCATTCCCAGTTTTTTGGCACAAAAAGAGCCGTACTCAAACGCACTGTGTGCGAGATAAACTCTTGATCATCAAATGCATCTAGACCAAACTCAGTTTTTGAAAATGAGATGTTATAACTAGGGCGCACCTCAAAGAGGTCTTTCCAAGTAAAAGTCACATTTACTCTTGGGGTAAGTGATCTTGTTTTACTTGCATACTTCACATCATTATTGAAGTTTACATTACGGCCAAAGTTCCCGTAAATACCTCCACCATATTTTATGGTTCTTAGTGAATCTATCTTGAGCGTTTTATTATAACCACCACCGGCGCCTACGTTATAATTACCATCTACATTCTCATATGTAGTGGTACGCACAAGGTTTTCATCTATCGTAGTTTTATTTACCACGGCATCATTTGTAACACTACCATTACCATTTAAGTACCAACCACCACCTTTCTGGAAGTCAAAATTATTAAACCCTCCATAAAAGTTATAGACATTAGAAGGTGATAAATCTGGATTACCCACAGTGATATTAAGTGGGTCTGACACATCTACAAAAGGATTGAGCTGTTGCACATCTGGCGGACTATTACTCTTACTCACACTGGCATATAAAGATGCCTTTGGACTAAAACGATAGTTGATGTAAGAGTCTAGTTCTAGCGCTTCAAAATTTTCCTTTACGTTAAGTTCTGGACGCAGGTTATCTGTATTTTCTAGTGTTCTAAAGACATAACCTGCTCCAAAGTTTATATTAAACTTTTCTGTGTTATAATTAAGCCCCAGCTTAGGTGTTGTGCGCATATTGCGCCCCTCAAAGTCCGTGCTTAACGCCTCATTAAGTGTGCTGTACTGCTGGGTATTTTCATCAAAATCAAAAGTGGTTCTTGATCGCTTTCGGCTATCATCACGATGCCCAAAATCTGCATCTAGAAATAACTTTTTTGCAATAAGTGGTATGCGGTATGTAAAGTTAAGATTGTATCCATCCAGCTTAGTCTCACCATCTGTAAACTGGTTGCGCTCTATAAGCTCTGGAGCATCCCCTAGTATGGCAGTATTAGAGACTATAAAATCTTCACTCTCTTGTCTGTTTATTTCGTTCTGAAGACGAGCACGCACGTAGGCTCCTTTGTCACCCCACTTTTTTGTAATACTCAATGTGTTTTCAAAGTTCTTCCCTTGATCTTTTATAAAGTTTGCATTATCAGACTGGTTTATAAGATCCCCATTTTCATCAAGAGACTCTTCATCACGAGTATAGCGCGTCTCACTCTTTGCATAAGAAAACTTAGGGCGTATGTTTATGAGAATAGTAGAATCCTTCTTAATATTTATAGTTGCATTTGCACTATGATTATCAGAGTTTGAGTCACTTCTTGAGTTACTATTTGTAAAAAAACGACGATCTGGCAAGATGTTCTCACGCTCGATACGTGTCTCGTCAAAAGAGTTTGCTGCGGAGTAGAAGTAATCCATACTCGCATCAAAACCTTTTGCATACTCATCTGTATAATTTGTCCCGATGCTGCGACTGTTTGTAATACCCTGGCCACCACCAAAACTGCGCCCGTCTATACCAAAACTTCCATTACCGTTAAAGTAAACACTTCTCCCACCGCCAAACATCTTGCGTATCTCCCCAAAGCTAAAACCAGCCTCGTTTATATTATTACCTCCAGCAAGTACACTTATGCGCCTGTCATTATCAAAAGCATTTACAATACCGGCATACTCAAAGCGCTCATCTGTACCTGCACCAGCAGCTACACGGCCAAAAACGCCCTTGTTCTTCTCTTCAGAAATGGTCAGATTTATGGTTTTATTCTCTTGGTCGCCATCTTCACCAGCAAAGGCTTCATCATCTGTTTTCGTATCTACCACTTGTATCTTTTCTACCATCTCCTTAGTAAGGTTACGTGTAGCTACTGTAGGGTCATCGCCAAAAAAGGGTTTCCCATTTACAAGTATCTGGTTAACTTCCTTACCATTTACTAAGATTTTACCATCTTCATCTACCTCAACACCTGGCAGCTCCTTGAGAAGGTCCTCAATATTTGCATCCTTTTTAGTTTTAAAAGAAGATACGTTAAACTCTAAAGTATCTTTTTTTACGGTAATAGGGGCCCTACTTTTTACCACAACCTCTCCCAGTGTGTTAGTCGCAAGTCCCACTTCTATAACACCTAAAGAAATATCACCCGCACTAAGGTCTATTTGCTTGCTATAATTTTCATACCCTAAAAAAGATATATTAACCCGAGCATCCTTTTCTTGAGCTCTTCCTTCTAAGGTAAAAGCTCCATTTTGATTTGTGATGGTGTACGTGATGAGCGTACTATCTTTTACGGTTTCAAGAAAAACGGTAGCAGCCTCAAGTGGCTCTTTTGATTCCTTGTCTGTAAGTGTACCTGTAACTGAGAAGTTTTGCGCTTTCGCGAAAGCTGAAACTAAAAGAAGTCCAATTAAGATTACTAAATGACGTAATTTCATTATACTGATTGATTGATGAGTACGTAAATAACTAACCTTTTAGTGAGAAGTTTTAGGAGGACATTGATTTTAATATAATTTTAACAATTTGAGATGCTCTTTAAAAAAGATCTTCTGAGTGATTCTTTCTATACACGCTTTCGCTAAAGCGTAAAAAACCTACAACTGGACCTAAATTAGGTATCTAAAAACAAAAAAAGCGACCTATAGAGGTCGCTTTTTTTATATATAAAAGTGGTTTTACTTCTTTCTAAAGTAAATAGAAATAGGGACTCCAGAAAAGTCGTAAGCTGCTCGCAGTTTATTTTCTAAAAATCTTCTGTAGCCTTCTTTAAGGTATTGCGGCAGGTTACAGAACAACGCAAACTGTGGTTGTGGTGTAGGTAACTGCATACAGTACTTGATTTTTACATACTTACCCTTAATAGCCGGTGGAGGGAATGCCTCTACTAGCGGTAAGAAAAACTCATTAAGCTCACTGGTCTTGATACGTTTTGTTTTACTCTCGTAAACTTTTACGGCAGTCTCAATAGCTTTAAAAATACGCTGTTTCTCAAGCACAGAGATAAATACAATAGGCACATCTGTAAATGGCTCTATTTGCTGTCTTATGTGCTTTTCAAATTCTTTCATTGTGTTAGTCTTCTTTTCTACAAGGTCCCACTTGTTTACTAAGATTACTATTCCTTTTCTGTTGCGTTCTGCAAGCCAGAATATATTTTGCACCTGGCCGTCAAAGCCTCTTGTTGCATCTACTACAAGTAGTACAACATCTGCGTGCTCAATAGCACGTACAGATCTCATCACAGAGTAAAACTCAAGATCTTCTTTTACCTTAGCCTTACGACGTATACCTGCCGTGTCTACAAGGTTAAATTCAAAACCGTAGCGATTATACTTTGTATCCATCGCATCACGAGTGGTTCCTGCAATATCTGTTACGATATAACGCTCCTCACCTATTAATGCATTTATAAAAGAAGATTTACCTGCATTAGGACGACCTACTACGGCAAAGCGTGGTAGCTCATCTTCTTCGTTTTCTTCTTCTTTTTCTGGTAATGCCTCAACTACAGCATCCAGAAGATCTCCTGTACCACTACCATTTGTAGCAGCAATGGTATAAAAATCACCAAGACCAAGATTATAAAACTCTACAGCATCTGCTGCGCGCTTATTATTATCTACTTTATTTACAGCAAGAAAAATAGGCTTCTTAGATCTACGTAGTAAGTTTGCAACCTCTTCATCCATCCCAGTGATACCGTGCTCTACATCTACCATAAAGATGATAGCATCTGCCTCATCTATGGCAAGCTCTACTTGCTTGTCTATCTCTGCTTCAAAAATGTCGTCACTTCCCACAACATATCCACCAGTATCTATGACTGTAAACTCACGTCCATTCCAATCTGTTTTTCCGTAGTGGCGATCTCTAGTCACACCACTCACGGCATCAACAATTGCCTCACGACGTTGCACTAACCGATTAAAAAAAGTGGATTTCCCTACATTAGGGCGCCCCACGATAGCTACTATGGTACTCATTGTAAAATTTTTAGGTCTGCAAAGATAGGCTTTTAAAAAGGACAAAGACATTGTATACAACGCAAATACACTGCAACGCAATAGGCTAGATATTACTTAAAATGCTAATGATATGATAAACTTAATGAGTACTAGGTATGTATAATTTAATTTTACATCCTTATAAAGCACTTTAATTGATTTTACTTTTATTACTTCTTGGTTTTGGGATTGCCTTAATAGCTACTATTATACCTAGTGCGACTAATTTACTAGTGCTTAAAAAAGCCACAGGCGGTAGTATTTTTAAAGCAATGTTTGTTGCTTATGGAGCAGCCCTAGGAGAAACTATTGTAGCAGGGTTTGCCATAAGTTTTGGTTTTTTGGTAAAAAAGCTCTATCAAGATTATTTATGGATACAGATTGCTTTTGTAGTTTTAATGCTCTTAGCTGGTATCTTACTTATTCTAAAAAAATCCAGCTCACAAACTTCAGAAGATGAAGCGCATCAAAACTTTGGCACTGGTTTCTTACTTGGCTTTTTAAACATCCCTATGTTTATTTTTTGGGTAGCCGTCCTGTCTTCTATTTCGAGCTATGTGTTTATAGGCAAAAACTCTCCTTGGAGTGTTATACTCTCTTTTCTTTCGGGAGTTCTAATAGGAAAAGTTGTGATGCTTTATGCATATGCAAGACTGAGTGATTTTTTTTCAAAGAAGTTTTCTAATCTTGAAAATAAGATGAATATAGTGATAGGTATTGTACTTATAAGTGCTGCGGTGTTTCAGTCCATAAAGCTTATTACTGCATAAATAAGCGCAGATAGCGTAAGTTTTACTGTAAGACAACTACTAATGCTTTATGATTATTCTTGCTTTCATCATAGGCTTTACAGCCACAGTTATAGGTGCACTGCCACCAGGAGCATCAAACCTTGCAGTGATTAAGGCACGAGTAAAAGGGTCTTATCAAGATGCTGCAAAATTGAGTTATGGCGCTGGCCTAGGTGAGGCATTACTTGCGCTTACTGCTTTAAGCTTTGGGATGGTTGTGCAAGAGTTTATCTCTATGAATTACTGGGTGCAATATCTCGTTGCATTTTTACTTACTCTTGTGGGCGTCTATTTTATAGTAAAGAAGCATTCTCAAAAAAATCCAAAAGCAAGAAAACAATCTCAATACTTTGTAGGGTTTATTTTGAGCTTTATAAATCCTCCCGTTTTAATCTATTGGGTAGTTGTGTTTTCACTACTAAGTAAATGGATGCTCACCGCCGGATCCCATTCTTATGTATGGACCATTTTATTACTTGCAGGCGTGTTCTTAGGTAAAATAGCCACACTCTTGATGTACAGCAAGTTTGGCTCTCATATCAAACAAAGGTCTACCTCTAGCCCTAATTCTCTTAATCGTTATATAGGGATTACACTTATTGTACTCTCGGTGATACAGCTCGTAAAACTAGTAGTTAGTTAAGGATCTCTAGTCGCACCACATAACCTTCCCAGCTACGTACATTAAAAACAGTGTCGTCTTCAAAAATGAGGTATTGCCCCTTTATTCCCTTAAGAGTTCCCTCGTATGCAGGTGTTTTATCTAAGTTAAGTGTCTTAAGTTTTTCTGGATAACGCTCTACAGGAAAGTGAACGTGCGTTTCCTCATTAGTAGGGATAAAATATTGCTTTGCTTCTTCTGGTATATATTGTTTTAATATTTCTCGATGCTCCTTAAGATCTACATCTTCTATGTCATTTTTGAGCATTTTACGCCAGTTTGTTTTGTCAGAAACGTGTTCCTTTAACGCAAGCTCTGTAATACCTGCAAGGTAGCGATTAGGTACTTCTACAATTTCTATAGCCTCGTGAGCACCTTGATCTATCCATCTTGTAGGCACTTGAGTTTTACGAGTTACTCCTACTTTTACATTACTAGAATTTGCTAGATAAACAATGTGCGGTTGTAGTTGGACACTTTGCTCATAAGCGAGATCTCTATCCTCTTCACCTAAGTGGGCTTTAGACAGTTCTGGTTTCATAATCCACTCTGCAGCTTGGGGTACTTTATAAAAATCATCATAGCAATATCCTTGTCTAAAAATCTTCTTATTCTCCCCACAGGCAAGGCACTCATATTTTACAAACTCGATATGCAGTCTCTTATTAAGCAACTGATTCACCTGTATAAAATCACCTTCCATCACGAGGTAATAATTTATAGGATCTGTATGCTCCGTTTGCATTTTCTTGAGGACACCTTGGTATTGCATTTATAAGTATTTTGATTACTGCATTGTATAAAAAAGGGTAAATTAGCTTTCGCGAAAGCAAAAAAACAACCCATCACACACGTGTAAATATACCAACTTTATGCCGATCCCTTTAGTGCATTCTATTGCTTCTTGGTTCTTAAAAAAGCGCATTCACCAGATGGAGCTTTTTATGAAATACCCAGCCGAGGTACAAGAGGAATTGCGTGCAAAACTTATCGATAAAGCAAAGGATACCGAGATAGGTAAAAAGTATGATTTTAGATCCATACGTAGTTACAATGACTTTGCCCAGACTATCCCCATCACCTCTTATGAGGAGAATCAAGCTTACATAGAAAGAAGTCGTAAAGGAGAGTCTAACATCTTATGGCCTACCCCTATAAAATGGTTTGCACAGAGTAGCGGCACTACAAATGCACGAAGTAAGTATATACCCGTAAGTCCAGAGTCGCTAGAAGATTGTCATTATGCAGCAAGTAAAGATTTACTGTGTATGTATCTCAATAATAATGAAGGTTCGCATTTATTTTCTGGTAAAGGTTTACGTCTAGGAGGCAGCAAGCAACTATATCAAGACAATGGCACTGTATATGGTGACCTTTCTGCAATACTTATAGACAATATGCCTTTCTGGGCAGAATTCAGCAGTACTCCTAATCACGACATTTCCCTGTTAAGTGACTGGGAGGTAAAAATGCAAGCTATAGTAGATGAGACCATACAGCAAGATGTAACCAGCCTTGCAGGTGTCCCATCGTGGATGCTTGTGCTACTCAATAATGTTCTAGAAACTACGGGAAAAGACAGTATACTAGACATCTGGCCTAACTTAGAAGTTTACTTTCACGGAGGGGTAAATTTTGACCCTTATCTTAATCAATACCAGAAAATTATACCATCAGACTCCTTTAAGTATTATGAGATTTATAATGCCTCTGAAGGATTTTTTGCCATACAAGGGCAGAATGACTCAAAAGAGTTGCTTCTTATGCTAGATTACGGGATATTTTATGAGTTTATCCCTATGAACACCTACGGAACTTTAGATCAAAAAATCATCCCTCTAAGTGAGGTAGAAGCTGGTGTAAACTATGCAATTGTTATCACTACAAATGCTGGATTGTGGAGATATAAAATAGGTGATACGGTGCGCTTTACTTCTACCAGTCCATATAAAATTAAAGTAACTGGTAGAACAAAACATCACATTAACGTTTTTGGTGAAGAGCTTATAATTGAAAATGCAGAGCAAGCCCTCAAAAAAGCTACCCTAGAAACTGGCTGTGAAATAAAAGATTATACAGCTGCCCCTATATTTATGGACGGCAAAGAAAAAGGTGCACACGAGTGGGTTATAGAATTTAAAAAGCCTCCAAGAGATATGAGCGCCTTCAACGCACGCCTTGACCTTGCACTACAAGAGGTAAATAGCGACTACCAGGCAAAGCGTTTTAATAACACCACGCTTAATGCTCCAAAAATACACGCAGCACGAGAAAACCTCTTTTATGACTGGTTGCGAGAAAACAACAAACTAGGAGGACAACATAAAGTCCCTAGACTGTCAAATAAACGTGACTTTATAGAAGCCCTACTTAATAACAATTAAGCATAAAACATCTAGCTAGATGTGTCTTAATTGATAATTTACAGTCGCTCATCGGCAAAACATATCTTCTTATCTAAAAGTCAGGCTTTTACTTTATTGTTAACTAGATCACTCTTAATTTAGGGCAATGCGATTCCCCAGAATCATAATTAAGAAGATGAAAATAACCCTATCTTATTTTACAATTACAGCTTTATTGCTTTGCACATTTACAGCACTAGGTCAAGACCAATTAACCTATACTGCTCTTGCAAATAATACGGAAAATTACACTCCCAAAGAGAAGCCATTTTATGGAGATAATGGCTTCAAGTTTAAAACCTTTAATACAGGTATAAACTCAAAATATTCTGACTACGGCATAGGCTTCTTTAGAGAGAAATTTATTTCTTTTTCTGCTCGTAAAATAGGTGGCCTTGCAAAAAAAGATCCCATATCAAAAGAACCGTATACTAAGTTATATTGCTCAGACATCACCTATGATTATGACTTAAAAAGACCCTTATTATTCTCGTCTATTTTAAATCGGAATGACAACTTAGGCACCCTTGCCTTTTCTCAAGACGGCAATACCTTATATTTTACACAAAGCAAAGAAGATCACACACAGAGCTTTGAACTCTATCGTGCAGAGATGAATCCAGAGCGTGAAGGCGAGTGGATAAACATCACAGCACTATCTATAAATGGAGACTACTCTGTTGAAAATCCTCATTTGAGCAGAAGTGGTGAGTGGCTTTACTTCTCATCAAATAAACCAGAAGCTATAGGAGGTTTTGACATTTTTAGAATTGCAGTAAAAGACAATGAACTTATAGGAAAAGCAGAGAGGATAGAGGGTAGTGTAAACACGGTTCTTGATGAGAAGTTTCCGCAAACGTCTCTTGATGGCAAGTACCTTTACTTCTCTTCAAAAGGACACGATAGCCAAGGTGGTTATGATATATTTAGGTCAAGAAAATCTAAGCTTGGTTTTGTTTCTACAAGAAACTTAGGAAGCACCATTAACTCTCCAAAGGATGAAGTTGCATTTATACAGGCAAATGAGAACATAGGTTATATGACCTCAAATAGAGATGGGGGTAATGGAGGTTATGATATTTATAAAATAGAAGAATCTATACTAGCACTTAGCGTTGCAGGAAAAGTGGTAGACGCAGAGACAGAGATTGCACTGGCAAACGCTACTGTTGCCCTACTTGATGATTATGGTGAAGAAGTAGCAAGTGTACGTTCTAATATAGATGGTAGTTACAACTTTCCTGTAGAGGGGTTTGTAAACTATACGGTTATTGCTTACAAAGATGGATTTGAAACTACTCGAGAGACATTTAATACAGCGGCTCAAGAGGATAAAATATTTGTCAAAAATCTCATACTTGGAGCCACACCAGCCCCTATTGTAAAAACAGCAGAAAAAACGATACTAAAAATAGATAATATTCTGTTTGACCTTGATAGTGATAGAATTAAAGAAGTTTCAACAATCACTCTTAATACTGTGGTTGCTACCCTTAAGGCAAATCCATCTATTAAAATTGCTATTAATGCCCATACAGACGCACAAGGTAGCGCAGGCTACAACAAGAGACTGTCTATGCGAAGAGCTGCCTCGGCGATGAATTATCTACTAAGCAAAGGAATTTCAAAAGATAGGTTACAGTCTCAAGGTTTTGGAGAAGAACAATTACTCATAAACTGTACATCTTGTACTCCTCAAGAAAATGAACTTAACAGACGCATCGAGTTTGTAGTTATTTCAAATGAGTAACTCTCTAGTACATAATTAAAATAGCAATCACTACGTGATGTAATGATTGTAAAACAGCTATCAGTTGGGGGACCGATAGCTGTTTTTTTATGCTTATTTGGTACGCTTAAAACAAAAAAGAAGCATCCTTGTCCGGATGCTTCTTTTAATACAATCTATTATGTCTTTTACAACTATGAAGCGGCTTTAAGCTTCTTAAGCGTAGACTTATTAAGTTTACCCTCTGCATATGTTTTAGTCACATTAAGTGACTTCTCATCTGAGCTAGGCAAATCAAACATTGCATCTGTTAAGATAGCTTCACATAAGCTACGTAGCCCTCTAGCTCCTAGTTTATATTCTATAGCCTTATCAACAAGATAATCTAGCGCATCATCTGTAATGCTAAACTCTATATCATCCATCGCAAAAAGCTTCTTATATTGCTTTATAATCGCATTTTTAGGCTCTGTAAGGATTGCTCTAAGCGTTCCCGCATCAAGAGGGTTCATATGAGTTAATACAGGGAGTCTACCTATAATTTCTGGTATAAGACCAAAGTCTTTTAGATCTTTAGGTATAATATACTTGAGCATATTATCCTTTTCTAGAGCCTCATCACTTTTACTTGCTACAAATCCCATAGCCTGCATATTAAGACGCTTTGAGATGTGACGCTCTATACCGTCAAAAGCTCCACCAGCTATAAATAAGATATGCTCAGTATTTACCTCTATAAACTTCTGGTCTGGGTGCTTACGTCCTCCCTTAGGCGGTACGTTTACAACCGTCCCTTCTAGTAACTTCAATAACGCTTGCTGCACACCTTCACCACTTACATCACGAGTAATAGATGGGTTATCACTCTTACGAGCAATTTTATCTATCTCATCTATAAATACAATACCGCGTTGAGCTTTCTCTAGGTTATAGTCTGCTGCTTGTAATAAGCGAGTTAAGATACTCTCAACATCTTCACCTACATAACCAGCCTCTGTAAGAACCGTTGCATCTACAATAGCAAGTGGTACGTTAAGCATACGTGCAACTGTTTTTGCTATAAGCGTCTTACCAGTACCAGTTTGTCCCACCATCACGATGTTACTTTTCTGGATTTCTATATCATCATCTGTAGCTGGTTGTAACAATCTCTTGTAGTGATTATAAACCGCTACAGACATTACTCTCTTTGTAAACTCTTGACCTATTACATACTCATCTAGAAACGACTTTATCTCTTGTGGTTTCTTTAACTTGAGTTCTCCTTCAAGATCATTTGTAGCTACATCCTTAGACTCTTCTATAACAATACCGTGAGCCTGCTCGATACATCTATCACATATGTGTGCATCTAGCCCCGCAATAAGCAGGTTAGTCTCTGGTTTTTTTCTGCCACAAAATGAACATTCTAAATCTTCCTTTGCCATTCTATTTACTATTTTGACTTGAATTACGCTTTCGCGAAAGCGTAAACCTTTTTAGTCTCTCTTCAAAATTTCGTCTATCATACCGTACTCAAGGGCTTTATCTGCCTTCATCCAGTAATCACGATCACTATCGTTATATACTTTATCGTAGTCTTGACCTGAGTGCTTTGCAATGATATCGTACAGCTCCTTCTTGAGCGTAAGGATTTCCTTTGCAGTAATCTCTATATCACTTGCTTGACCTTGAGCTCCACCCATAGGCTGGTGTATCATCACACGGCTATGTGGTAGACCACTACGTTTTCCTTTTTCTCCAGCACATAACAACACGGCTCCCATAGAGGCTGCCATACCTGTACAGATAGTAGCTACATCTGGCTTTATAAACTGCATTGTATCATAAATACCTAAGCCAGCATACACGCTTCCTCCTGGTGAGTTTATGTAAATCTGAATGTCCTTGTTTGCATCTGTACTTTCTAAAAACAGTAGTTGTGCCTGTACAATGTTTGCTACCTGGTCATTTATTCCAGTACCCAAGAAAATGATGCGATCCATCATTAAACGTGAGAACACGTCAAAGATCGCGATATTCATCTGGCGCTCTTCTATAATGTTAGGAGTAAGTCCCTGAGGAAGCATACTCGTTATGATTTTATCGTAATAGTTAGAGCTTACACCCTGATCTTTAATTGCAAATTGTTTAAATTCTTTTCCGTAATCCATATCTATTCTAGCAATATTTTCTTTAATAAAAAAGCGTTTTACCTAGTCTAGTAAAACGCTTTAAAGATACTTATTATCTAGGAGGTATTCTAATTGTATACTTCCTTAACAAATTCGTCAAAGGTTACTTCCTTCTCCTTAAGTTTTACATTTTCTTTAAAGAATGTAAGCATTTTTACATTCATAAGCTGCTCAGAAAGACGCTTTACTTCTTCTTGATTACCAAGTATGCGTGCTGCGATATCATCAAGCTCTTTTTCTTCTGGGTTCATTTGCCCGTACTGCATCATTTGCGCTTTGATCATATCTTTAGAATAATCTTTAAGCTCGTCAAATGTTACTTGAAGTTCGTTTTCAGTAACGACTTTACCTTCTATAAGCTGCCATCTTAAACCTTTTTCAGAGCGTGTAAACTCTTCTTTTGCTTCTTCTTCTGTCATAGGATTTTCTCCCGTAGACTGAATCCATCTAGCTAAGAAGTCTGAAGGTAGGTCAAACTTAGTTTCATCAATAAGACGCTCTGTAACGTCATTCATAAGTTGCTGGTCGCTCTGTTGTGTAAACTGGCGCTCACCATCTTCTTTTATTTTATCTTTAAGCTCTGTCGCAGATTTTACAACGTCCTTTCCAAATAACTTATCAAAAAGCTCTTGATCAAGATCTGCTTGCTCACGCTTGTTTGTTTCTGTTACTGTAAAAGCAACTTCTGCATTCAGGTCTTTTGCTTCGTCTTCAGAGATTTTTAATGCTGCTTGGTATGTTCCAGGCTCTGAGAAAAGACTTTTAGTCTTAACCGTAATTACATCTCCAGGTTTTGCTCCTACAAATGCCTCTACATTTTTCTTCCCTTTAAGTTGCTCTATCTCAAAAGTAGCTTGGTTATCTATACCAGCTTTTTCACTTGCAAATGTTCCAGTTACTTCACTGTCTTTTGCAACCTCAGTTTGAGAGATTAACTTCCCGTATTGTTTTCTAATAGTAGTTACTTGACTATCTACCATTTTATCATCTACCTTAATCTTATAGCTAGTGATTGCTTTTTTAGGCTTAAGGTTTACATCAAACTTAGGTGCCATTCCTAGCTCAAACTCAAAGTTATAATCTTCTGCATCCCAGTTAAAATCTTCTTGATTTTTTGGAAGCGGATTACCTAATACGTCAAGCTTCTCCTCTTGTAAGAACTTACCTAGAGCTTCTTGAAGTATTTTATTTACCTCATCTACACGCACAGCCATCCCGTATTGCTTCTTCACCATTCCCATAGGTACGTGACCTTTTCTAAAACCAGGAATATTTGCTGTTTTACGATAGTTCTTAAGTATAGACTCTACCTTCTCGTTATAGTCATCCTTAACGATTTCTACCTTCACTACTGCGTTTAGGTCGTCTATTTGCTCTTTTGTAATATTCATTATAATGTAATTTTGAGGGCGCAAAAATACGATATTTTTACAACTCCAACAATCTTTTAATAAGTGCTTAACGTCCTCTTACTTATCATCTTTAAGTAGCGAGAATAATATACTCTGAAAAATACTGAGCAAAATACTAAAGAGGAGTGCTATCCAAACGCCACTTACAGAAAAACCTCCCACAAAATAATCTGCTATTAATATGATAATGGCATTTATGATAAATAAAAACAGTCCAAATGTCACAATAGTAACTGGCAAGGTAAGTATCACAAGTATAGGCCTCACTATAAATTTAAGTAACGCAAGTACTACGGCAACAATGATAGCCGTCACAAAACCATCTACGGCTACTCCTGGCAAAAACTTTGAGAGCACTACTACAGCAACCGCCGTAAGTAATATTTTAATAATAGTATTCATAATGGTTGTTTTAAGGGTTAAATACGCTTTCGCGAAAGCATAAATTTACACATAAAAAAAGCGCCTTTTATAAAAAGGCGCTTTTACTATATAGTACGTGTTGTAAAACTTAGTTTACATCATTACTAAGTGTTACTGTACCGTAAGATCCTATATCTACTCCTGGTATGGTAGAACCATACTGCTCATTAATAGCATCTATAATAGCGTTTGCAGTAAATGCATAACCTCTAGGTGTAGGGTGTACACCATCTAGAGAGAAAGCCCCTCCAGTTACAAAATCTGATGTAAGAACTCCACCGTTAAATGAAACTCCACCATTTGCAACTACTTGAAGTGCTGTACGAGCATCTACAAAAGCAAGGTCATTAGATTGTGCTAGTGCCTGTATAGTAGCATTGTACTGTGTTTGTGCTGTCGTGATAAGCTCTTGCTCTTGTGACGTAAGTACAAACTGGTCTTGTAAAGGACGTGACACACCATTTATAGCCTGTAGTGCAGCCTGCTCTGCAGGGATTCCTAAAGAAACTAATAGATTTAAGAAATCTTGATCTGTAGTTCCAAGTACTCCCGCTGTAGTAAGTGGCACTAAGTCATCATTTGTAGTCTGGCGTAATTGAGATAATAATCCCGCAGTAATAGGGTCCAAGTTAAAAGGAGGTCCTTGTACTATTGCAGAGATATCTGTAAGGTCTTCATCTTGTATTGTGATAAAGTTTGCTCCTTCGGCAAATGTAATTTGACGAGCAGCAGCCTCATCTGCAGTGATGATTCCAAAAGATGCTAGACCTGGTAACACTTGAGTGTTATATGCTGCAAATGCAGCATTAAGTGTAGCAGCCGTAGTTGCATCTAGTGGTATTGCTTGTGAAGGCACCGTTGTAAAGAAAGGTATAGATGTTACATCTGGAATATTTACAAGTGCTCCCTGCGCACCAGAAGCTACAAGAAGACTTACCTCTTGAGAATAAACGTTTGCAAAAACGTTAGGGTCTGTAATATCATTAGATCCGTACGTAGTAGGATCAAAATTACCTGTTTGGTCTACACCAGCACCACCAGAAGTAGCAAAAGATAAAATATCGTTATTACCTATCCATAGTGAGAAAAATGATGGGTTTGCTGCAAGTGCGTCTCCCATTACTGTCGCGTTAGCCTCAGATGCAAATCTTGCAAAATATGGGTTTGCTTGTCCCGTAGGTACTCCAGCTACATTACCATAACCTGGCGCTACAAGGTGAAAACTCTTTGCTCCTGGCACACCTACATTGTTAAAAGGTCCTGTTACAACATTTGTAATATCTGTTGTAGGCGTTCCTGTTAGTAAAGCTGGACCTGGATTACCATTTTCATCTGTAGCTAGTACAAAACGGTTATTGGTAATTTGAGTTCCACCTAGAGTAAGTCCTCCTAAGTTATCATTTACAAGTGGCTGTGTAAATTCTCCTCCACCTGCAAGCGCAAACTGTTGCGCCATAATGTTAGGGTATGAATTTTCTTGACCAGTTATATAAAGTGCTCCATCTGCAAAACCTGCAGTAAGCGAGTTACCTACAGCTACGTATGAAGAAAAGTTTGCTTCTCCACTTGTGTACACTGTTCCGTCCTCAATTTCATTTTCAAATTCTGGCTCACAAGCAACAAGGCCAAGTGCAAGCGCAGGAAGTGCGATATAATTAAAATATTTTTTCATTGCTGTAATTTTATAATTTGTAGGTTAATCCTAATCCTGGTGCAAATGCACTTGATCTATACGTTCCTGCAAATGGAGCCTCAACACCACTTTCTGTATATGCATCATAAGAAGCATCAACCTCTCTAAATGTTAGATATAGGAAAGAAGCATCTATAGCTAGTTTTTGTGTTACGTTATAAGAGAATCCTCCTGTAAAACCAAAAGAATCATTACGTGGAGTTTCTGGTGAGAAGAATCCTTCTTGTACAGGAGACTCATCAAAATAAGCACCACCTCTTAAAGCAAACTTATCACTTACTGCATACTCTGCTCCTAGACGTAATGTCCAAGCGTTTTGGTAATTTCTTGGGTTAATAGACTCTAGAGCTACAGATCCATCTGCATTTAGGAAATTAAGGTCAAGAGAGTTATATATATCCCACTCTGCATAGTTTACATCTGCATTAAGAACCCACTTATCTGTAGGCTTGTAAGTTACACCTACAGTCCACTCTGCTGGTAATGGTAGTGTTGCTGTAAAGTCAAAATCTCCATTTGTAGTAGGCGCAAGTGGTGAGTTAGGAACATTTGAGAATGTTGCTGTACCCTCTCCTTGCTCTACCTCGATATCAATTCTAGATCTATAGTTTACACCAAAAGACCACTTATCGCTAAACTTAGCATAACCTCCTACAGAAAAACCATATCCTTTTACTCCAGAAGCATCTACCTCTACGTTAGAGCGGTTACCGTCTGTATCTGCTAAGCTTCTTGTAAGATTACGATTAAAGTTAACACCACCTATAGCTAGTATAGGTCCTCCTCCAAAACTCACGTTTTCAGTAAGCTTTGTTGAAAATATAGGCTGTATAAAAATAGCAGACAACTCAATACTGTTTACTAAGTGAGATCCAGACCAATCTGTTGGATACTCTACTGTACTACCATAAGGAGTATATACTGCTAGCGCTACAGAAGACTTTTCACTAAGCTTGTAAGCTGCATATAGATAAAGTGGCGTTCCTGTAGGACTATCTGTTTGTGAAGATGTTCCAAACTCAGTATTCTGATACTTTACATCAGAAAAAACACCAAATCCACCTACAGATACACTTAGTTTACTTTCTAGGTGCACAAGGCCACCTGGGTTAAAAAATGCTATCTCAGCACTATTTACATAAGCCACACCTGTGTGACCCATTGCTAAACCTCGTTGTCCTTGTAGACTCACTCGGTAACCTCCGGCATACGTCACTGCACAAACTAGTAGCAGAACAATGACACTCAATACTTTTTTCATAATTTAATTTAGGTTATGGGAATTGTGTTATTCGTAAAAATGTACCTTCAAAAATAAGCTATTTATAAAGGAAACATTCTTTTTTTACACATTTACTATGCATACATAGCTTTTTGTGATTGACAATACTATAAAAAATTTATCACATCTTTATAAAAATCTTTAGGATTTTCTGCGTGAAGCCAGTGACCAGCGTTAGAAATTGTCTTGATTTGCGCTTTCGCGAAAGCGTTATAAATCCCATTTTTATCTTCCTCGAGGATGTAATTAGATTTATCTCCTCTTAGGAATAAAGTAGCATCGCTATAAGTTGCGCCCAGCGGTAACGGCTTCCCTATTTCTTCTATATTTTGAATAAGAGCCGCTAGATTCATACGTAGACCTAAAACTCCTTTTTCTACCCAATAAAGATTTTTAAGCAAAAACATTCTCGTCCCTAAGTCTGATATATAATTTGCTAGAAATTGATCTGCTCCAGACCTACTAGACATTGCTTCGCTATTATTTGAAAGCGCCGTGAGGCCTTCTAAAATAGTCTGGTGATGCTGGGGATATTCTTTAACTCCTATATCTGCAATGATGAGTTTATCTACCATAGCTGGATATGTAACCGCAAAGAGCATTGCTGTTTTACCTCCCATAGAGTGACCTAATAAGTGTATCTTATCAAGTCCATTTTCTACACAATAGTCTTTAAGATCTTCTACGAGCAACTCATAACTAAAAGCGTCACTATGAAAACTACGGCCGTGATTGCGCTGGTCTATAAGATGTACTTGGTAACCATCTGCCGCAAATTGTTTTGCAAGCGTTTTCCAGTTATCACCCATTCCTAAAAACCCGTGTAAAATTACCAGTGGCTTGCCTTCTCCTATAATATTAGAGTGCACAATCATCTATTGTAATTTTTTAAGATAAGAAGACACCACAGTCTCAAAACCTAGATATAACGACTCCGCCATAAGAGCGTGACCTATAGAAACTTCTAGCAAGTCTGGAATACTGTTATGAAAATACTCTACATTATCTAGGGAAAGATCGTGCCCAGCATTAATACCTATACCAAGATCGCTGGCTAGAAAAGCTGCTGCGATATATGGTTTTATAGCCTCCTCCTTGTTTTCGGCATAACCGTCTGCATAGGCTTCTGTATACAATTCTATTCTATCTGCACCAGTTTCTTTTGCTCCTTCTATCATTTCTAATACAGGATCAACAAAGATTGAAGTACGTATTCCCGCATTTTGAAACTCAGCTATAACCTCTTTTAAAAAGTCCTTATGTTTTATTGTATCCCAGCCTGCATTACTCGTAATTGCATCTACAGCATCTGGCACGAGGGTTACTTGTGTAGGTTTTGTCTCTAGTACGAGGTCTATAAATTTTTGAATAGGATTACCTTCTATATTAAACTCTGTAGTTACTACATCTACGAGATCACGGGCATCTTGATATCTTATATGGCGCTCATCAGGTCTAGGGTGTATGGTTATTCCTTGAGCACCCATATTCTCTAGGTCGCTAGCCACCTTTAATAAATCTGGCACATTACCTCCTCTAGCGTTACGCAAAGTAGCTACCTTATTAATATTTACACTTAATTTTGTCATAGCAATCATATATTATTTGATATCACAAAAATACAAAGACACCAGTGCTAGGCGGGTATTTTTTCATTATTTTGCATTATGACGTTAACAGATTCTATTATAAATGATATTAAGCCTGTCTCAGAAAAAGAGAATATAGGCGAGGTACAATCTATTTTTACTCAGACCACATACTCTCACGTACCTATAGAACGAGACGGCGTTTATGTAGGCTCTTTACCAGAAAATGATACACATTGCCTAGATGCAGATACGCCCATAAGTGAGTATAGCCACGGCTATGAGCATTTTTTTGTGAGATTTGAGACTAACTGGCTAGATGTGCTAGAAGCCTTTGCTCAAAATGGCTGTAACCTGATGCCTGTACTAGGAGAAAACAACCAGTACCTCGGATATTATGAACTTGAAGATGTGATGAATTTCTTTAACAACACACCATTTATAAGTGAGCCTGGTAGCGTTGTTGTAATTGAAAAAGGAGTGCAGGACTACTCTTTTAGCGAGATAAGCCAGATTGTAGAGTCTAATGATGGTAAACTATGGGGAATGTTTATCTCAAAAATAGAAAATGATGTAGCAGAGATTTCTCTTAAAATAGGAAGGTCAAACTTTAACGATATACTAGCAGCCTTTAGAAGATACAGCTACATAATAGTATCAAGTCATCAAGAAGACACTTTCCTTACAGACTTGCGAGCTCGATCACAATACCTAGAAAAATACTTAAACATATAATTAACTATGAAAATAGGTATATACGGGCAGTTCTACCACGAGGCAGCGGGACAATACATCCAGCAGCTTCTAGACATTCTTGACAAGAAGCAAATAGAAGTTATTATAGAGAAAAACTTTCTCAAACTCATTCACGAGAATGACACCATAGAGAAGGATTATAATCACTTTTCTACCTTTAGAGAACTAGACAACACTTACGACCTTTTTGTAAGCATAGGTGGAGACGGTACAATTCTAAAAACTGTTACATATGTACGAGATCTCAACATACCTATAATAGGGATAAATACAGGTCGACTAGGTTTCCTTGCCACTATCAAGAAAAATGATATTGCCGCCTCTATAGAAAAAATACTCACCGGCAAGTACAGCATCTCAAAAAGAAGCCTACTACAAGTCACTACAAATAATCCAAAGGACCCAATAGGAGAACTCAACTTTGCACTTAACGAGATTACCGTAAGTAGAAAAAACACCACTTCTATGATTTCTGTAAAGACAAAGTTAGACGGTGAAAATCTTACTAATTACTGGGCAGATGGCCTTATAGTTGCTACACCCACAGGCTCAACAGGCTACTCACTAAGTTGTGGAGGGCCGGTCATCACACCACAAACATCAAGTATAATACTCACACCCATAGCACCTCATAATCTCAATGCAAGACCACTAGTTATACCAGATGATACCATAATCGAGCTGAGCGTGTCTGGTAGAGCAGATCAACATCTTATCTCTCTTGACTCAAGAATAGCTACGGTCGATAATGAAACAATTATAACACTACAAAAAGCACCATTTGAGATAAGTCTTATTCGTTTAGAAGGAGATAGCTTTTTAAAAACACTTAGACACAAGCTACTCTGGGGAGAAGATAAAAGGAACTAGACAATAATTATGCACAAAGGCTGTTTTCTTTTAGGACTGGCCATATAGGGTTTAAAGACGCTTTCGCGAAAGCGAACACTCACATAATCATCTTAATAACCTCTTATTGCTAGTACCATCACAGAATTGTTATATTTGCAAACTTTTACGGCTATATGAAGTACCTGACGATTGTTTTAATCGCCATTTTTTGGAATATCGAAGCACAAGGGCAAACCTATGAAATAGGAGCCTTTATTGGCGGATCAAATGTTGTAAGCGACATTGGGTCAACTAATTATATTGCACCGAATAAACCAGCTTTTGGAGCGATTTTAAAATGGAACCGAAGTTCAAGACATTCCTTCAGGTTTACAGCGCTGTTTACAGAGCTAGAAGGAAATGATGCAGATAGTCACGAAGCTAGAAGACAAAGTAGAGGATTATCTTTTACAAATAGTTTACAAGAAGTCTCACTGGGACTGGAGTATACCTTTTGGGAATTTGATATGTTTAAAGATCGTAATGCAAATGCACCGTACTTATACTCAGGTATAACCGCATTTAATCACGAAAACATTTCTAGAGTAAGTGGCATTACTCAAGATGGAAATGCTTTAGACTTTGCAATACCTATCGTGTTAGGCTATAAAGTAGCTTTTAACTCTATGGTAATAGCTTTAGAAGGTGGTGCCCGCTATACATTTACAGATAATCTGGATGGAAGCGCACCCGTAGGAGATGACAATACGATAAGTATTGGAAATAGAAATAATAATGACTGGTATGTGTTTACAGGTGTGACTGTAAGCTTTACCTTTGGCCGCAGACCTTGTTTCTGCGCATTTTAAATATATAATGGACGCACTCGCCCACATTGACAAAAATAAATTACCCCAGCACGTTGCCATCATTATGGATGGTAATGGACGATGGGCAAAAAAACAAGGGCTCCTTAGAGCCGTAGGTCATAAAAAAGGTACAAAAGCTGTAAGAGAAGCCGTTGAGGCTGCTGCAGAGCTGGGTATACCCCACCTTACACTATACGCTTTTTCTACAGAAAACTGGAACAGACCTAAAGCCGAGGTAGATACACTTATGAATCTACTTGTTTCTTCTCTTAAAAAGGAAATTTCTACACTGCAAGACAACGATGTCTCTCTTAACACCATAGGTTTAACAAGCTCTTTACCTAAAAAAGCGCAGCGTGAACTTAATGAAGTGATAGAAAAAACAAAAGACAACAAAAGGCTTAAGCTCACACTAGCACTGAGTTACGGCAGTAGAGAAGAACTTATAAAAACAGTACGAGAAATAAGCGATAAAGTTAAAAATAACCTAATTTCGCCGGCTGAAATAGATGAGTCTTGTATAAATCAGCATCTTTACACCTATGACATACCGGATGTAGATCTATTAATACGTACAAGTGGAGAGCAACGAGTGAGCAATTTTTTACTATGGCAAATTGCCTATGCTGAATTTTACTTTACAGAAGTATTGTGGCCAGATTTCAGAAAGGAACATTTACATGACGCTATTTACAATTATCAGAAAAGAGAACGAAGATTTGGAAAGACAAGTGAACAGATTAAATAGTACAGCTACTTTTTCAAAAGTAACAGGCAGATGGATTTTTATTTTAGCCTTATTATGTAGCACCTTAGTAAACGCTCAGAGAGACATACCACTCGATCCAGATATCAAGTATGAAATTGCAGATATAAAGGTTACCGGGACTTCTACCTATAATGAAAATACCGTAATTGTATTTACAGGCTTAAGAGTAGGAGAGCGCATCTCATTACCTGGCACAAAAGTTTCTAATGTAATTAAGAAACTATGGTCCCTAGAACTCTTTTCTGACATTAATTTATATGTTACTGCGGTAAATGGTGACAAAGTAGATTTACAACTCGATATTAAAGAAGTTCCAGAACTTAACGAAGTACGCTTTAAAGGAATAAAGCAGAAAAAAGGATCTAGCTTTATTAAAGACAACGGTCTTAACAAAGGAGCAAAGGTTACTGAAAACCTAGAAACGACCACTACAAATTATATTGAGAACTCGTATAAGAAAAAAGGGTTCTTAAACTCTAAAGTATATATAAATACGGTACCTGCAGCAGACACTATTGGCAAAAATAAAGTCAATATGATTGTAAATGTTGATAAAGGTGAGCGCGTAAAGGTTAAGGAAATCAACTTTAATGGACGTGAGAAACTTCAAGAAGGTAAACTTCTTGGATCTATGAAGAATACAAAGGAGAAAAAAATCTGGCGTCTTTGGAAAAGATCAAAGTTTATTAAAGCAGATTATGAAGAGGATAAAGTAGCCATCATAAACAAATACAAAGAAAAAGGTTATCGTGATGCAAGAGTAGTTTCTGACTCTATTATCAAGAACAATGACCAAAGTATTACGGTTGAAATTAATATAGAAGAAGGACGTAGATACTACATAGGTGATATAGACTTTATAGGAAACTCTGTCTACACAGACGAGCAGCTAAGTAGACAATTAGGCCTTAAAAAAGGAGATGTTTATAACGGCGTTTTACTTCAAGAACGCATCAAAGATGATACAGATCCTGATGCTGATAACATCGCAAACCTTTATCAAAACAGTGGTTATTTATTCTCAAACGTAAACCCTGTAGAAACAAGTGTACAAAACGACACCATAAACTTCGAAGTACGTATTACTGAAGGTAAACTTGCATACTTTAACAAAGTAACTGTAAAAGGTAACGACAAGACTAAGGATAAAGTTATCTATAGAGAACTACTCACTAAGCCTGGACAGCGTTATAGCAAAAAAGCAGTAGTAGGTACAATACGTGAGTTAGGTCAACTAGGCTTCTTTGATGCACAACAGCTTACTCCTAACTTCAATAATTTTGACCCAGTAGGTGGAACTGTAGATCTAGAGTATAACGTTGTAGAGCAAGGAGCAAGCCAGATAGAACTTCAAGGAGGTTTTGGTGGTGGAGGTTTTGTGGGAACTCTAGGACTCTCATTTAACAACTTCTCTATACAGAACATATTTAATAAAGATGCCTACAACCCATTACCTATGGGTGATGGCCAGAAGTTTTCTTTGAGAGCACAAGCGAGTCAATTTTTCCAAACATATAGTGCATCACTCACAGACCCTTGGTTTGGAGGGAAACAACCAGTACAGTTTTCAACATCATTCTCGCACACGATACAATATTTATTTACAGGTATTACAACTGGAAGTGCTAGTGATCGTGTAGATAGAAACAGTAAGTTCTTGATTACGGGAGGTTCTGTAGGGTTATCTAAGCGTCTTAAATGGCCAGATAGAAACTTTAGCTTATCACACGCTATAAGCTTCCAGCACTTTGATTTACAAAACTACAACACAGGTCTATTTACCTTTGGAGATGGAGCTTCAGAAAACTTAGCTTATACTATAGGTCTAAGTAGACGTGAGCTTTATGGAGGATTAATTTTCCCTACAAGTGGATCTGACATAAGTCTAACAGCAAAATTAACCTTACCATACTCAGCTTGGAATGGTGTCGATTATAAAGGTTTAGCAATAGAACGTGATGAAGCTATCGCAGATGGTCTTAGTAGCACAGGTAAAACTGTAGGAGAGATAGATCAAGAGCGTTTTAACTGGCTAGAATACTATAAAGTAAAGTTTACTGGTAAGTGGTATACACCACTTGTAGGTAAGTTTGTATTACAATCTGGTGTAGAGTTTGGATGGCTAGGTGCTTACAATCAAGATAGAGGTGTACCACCTTTTGAGCGTTTCTTCTTAGGAGGTGATGGTCTAGGAGGTTTCTCACTTGATGGTAGAGAGATTGTAAGACTTAGAGGATACCCTAACCAGTCTGTAACTCCTATAGATAGAGGAGCTATTTTACAGAGCACAGGGCAGGCTAATGATGGTGCTACTATTTACAATAAATTCAGTCTTGAACTACGTTATCCTATTACCTTTAGCCCGCAAGCGAGTATCTATGCATTAACTTTTGCAGAAGCAGGATCATCTTATGACAATTTTAGGGATTATAACCCGTTTCAATTGAGTAGATCTGCTGGGGCAGGAATTCGTATATTTATGCCGGCCTTTGGATTATTAGGTCTGGATTTTGGATATGGATTTGACCCAATTCCTGGTACAACAGGAGCAAATGGATGGGAAACCCACTTCATTATCGGACAGCAGTTTTAATTTTTGGCACGATTATTTCTAATGCAACTCTGAAACTATGAAGACAAACGTTTTTATCTTACTAATAGCAACTTTCCTTATAAGCCTTAGCGCTCAAGGACAACGAGCAAGTGGTGTACGTATAGGTTATATTGATATGGAATACATTCTCGAGAATGTTCCAGAATATCAAGAAGCCTCATCACAGCTGGACGAAAAAGTTGCAAGATGGAAAGGAGAGATAGAAACAAAGCTCGAAGAAGTATCTGCTATGAAAGAACAGCTAGATAATGAACGAGCACTGTTAACAAAAGAACTTATAGAAGAGCGTGATGAAGAAATCACCTTTGAAAGAGATCAGGTTTTAGAATATCAGCAAAAGCGTTTTGGACCAGGAGGAGATCTAGCGATTCAAAGAAGACAACTCGTAGAACCTGTACAAGATCAAGTTTTTAATGCAGTTCAAGAAATATCTGCAGCTAAGAAATTTGATTTAGTTTTTGACAAATCTTCAGATTTAATGATGCTATATACTGCAGACCGTCTTAATATAAGCGATCAAGTTTTAAGAAGTATCACTCGTGCTGCAAAGCGCAACCAGATAAACAGTAAGAAAGAAGAAAGAGATTTTGATATAGACGAAGCAAAAACTGTAGAGCAAGACAAAGCAACACAAGAAAGACAACGAGCTATAGAAGCCAAAAAATCTGAGCGTGAAGCAGCACTAGAAGCCCGCAATAAAGAGCGTAATGCTCAAAAGGCAGAACGTCAAGCAGCGTTTGACGAGAGGAGAAAGAAACTTCTTGAAGAGCGTAAACGTAAGAAAGACTCTATAACTGCCGTACGTGAAGCAAAAGCAGCAAGCAGAAATTCTGGAGCTCCTACTTTAGGTAAAAAACCAGGTGATGCACTCTCTGCAAAAGAAGCAGCACTAGAAGCTAGAAAAAGAAGAAAGGACTCCATAATTGCCGTACGTAAAGCAAAAAGAGACTCAATTATACAAGCTAGAAAAAGAAAAGCAAATCCTTCACAAGCAGATGGCGAAGATGGAGGAGGTATTTAACCTTTATTAAATTTTACACTTAACTCAAATTAGATTACAATGAAACAGTTTACAAAAGTATTAGCAGCAATTGCACTTATCGTAGGAATGAGCAGCGCTATGCAAGCACAAAGCAAAGTTGCACACATTAACTCGCAGTCACTTGTAGAAGCTATGCCTTCATATAAAACGGCAATGTCAGAGCTAGAAAAACTACAGAAGTCATATGATGCAGATATCTCAGGAATGGGTAACGAGCTTCAAAAAACACTAGAGCGTTACAACCGTGAGGCAGAAACGCAAACAGATGAGGAGAACCAAAGACGTATGAGTGAAGTTCAAGATACTCGTTCTAACATCGTAAAGTACCAACAGACTGCAATGCAAAAACTTGAGGTAAAGCAACAAGAACTTATCAAGCCTATCTTAGAAGAGGCAAGACTTGCTATCCAAAAAGCAGCACGTGCAAAAGGTTATGAATTTGTACTAGACTCTACACCAGGAGCAGGAGGAGTTCTTATGGCAGATGGTTACGATCTTATGGCAGATGCAAAAGCTGCTCTAGGTATATAAATCTAAAGCTTGATAACCACTCACTGAGTACACTATCAAATAGTATATAAAAACTGCCCTTTCTAGGGCAGTTTTTTTTATTTTAGAACTATGAGTAACAAGAATGTTATAGGAGTTTTTGACAGTGGTATAGGCGGCACCTCCATCTGGAAAGAGATAGTCGCTAGACTACCCGGAGAAGACACCATATATCTTGCAGATAGCATAAATGCACCATACGGCGCAAAGTCTAAAGAGGACATTATTGCTCTCTCTGTAAAAAACACAGAAAAACTCATTAATCTAGGCGCCAAAATCATTGTAGTAGCTTGTAACACGGCAACTACAAATGCTATAGACTATCTTAGAGAACACTACAATATTCCGTTTATAGGTATAGAACCTGCTATTAAACCTGCAGCTGTACAATCTCAGAGCAAGGCAATAGGTATACTCGCTACAAAGGGCACACTTAACAGTGCGCTTTTTCAAACCACCTCAGAGAGATGGACACAAGGCGTAGACGTTATTGAGGTAATTGGAGAAGGTCTTGTACCTCTTATAGAGCAAGGAGATCTAGAGAATCTTGAGTTATACAACTTATTAGAATCCTATATACAGCCTATGCTAGAAAAAAACATAGACTACCTCGTGCTAGGTTGCAGCCATTACCCCTACCTCATCCCATTATTAAAAAAGATGCTACCTCCTCACGTAGCAATTATAGACTCTGGGCTAGCTGTAGCTAGACAGACAGAGGCAGTTTTAAAAGAATTAAACAATCTTTCGGGGAATGTATCAAGCGATCACTACATTTATACTAATGGAGACGTGAAGGTGCTTAAAAAGGTGTTGTCACGCTTTCGCGAAAGCGTAAAACCCACCACTACCATTACCATATCACACAAAGATTTTTAGAAACGTTTATTGAAAGTAAGCAAGCAGGTTAGACTTCTGACTAGCCGAAACAAGCACTTCTTTACCCGTACTCATAACTACACTCCCACCCTTTCCTTTTTTGTAACCAGTAATCTCATTTACATTTACAAGAAAAGACTTGTGCACGCGAGCAAAACCGAAATCTGTAAGAGCCACTTCAAAAAACTTAAGCGTTTTACTTACTAGCTTCTTATCGCCAGATTTCATAAAAATCTGAGTATAGTTATCATCTGCCTGGCAGTATAAAATATCTTTTGCCGGGAGCACCTCAAAACCATCTTGTACAGGTATAGTTATCTTACCCTGCTTATCCATATTGTGTGTGGTAAGGACCTTGTTTTCTAGTGCGTTTTCTTTAGATTTTATCTCCGTCACATAGTCTACTGCTTTTATAAGCTCATCTATAGAAACAGGTTTAAGTAAGTAATATGAGGCGTGTGTATTAAGCGCATCCATCGCATACTGATTATATGCCGTGACAAAGACTGTCTCAAATGTACGATCGCCCACTTGCTCAAGCAGGTCAAAGGCATTTCCTTTAGGCATCTCAACATCTAAAAAGACAAGATCAAGTTTATGATTGCGTATTAACACAAGGGCTTCATCTACATTTTCGGCCTCCCCAACAATAGTTACTTTTGGGCAGTATTTTGTAAGGTAGTTGCGCAGTATCTCTCTACTTGTCTCTTCGTCTTCTACTATGATTGTTTTGAGCTCCATAATTATGCTTTTTTAATAAAGAGTTGTACTTGTGTTCCCTCTCCGTTTTCAAAAATATCTGATACCGCAACACTTATTCTATCGCCATACATCTCGTTAAGGATTGCAATACGCTTTTTGATATTACCCATTCCTTTAGATTTCTGTTTCTTTTGATTTTCGGTTTTCAACTCCTTGCTTCGCTTGCGTCCCACTCCATCATCAGACACGGTTATTACCGCCGTTTCTTCATCTTTTTGAGCAAAGGTTATTTGTAGTTTTCCTTTTTCTTCTTTGTACCTCATACCGTGCCATACCGCGTTTTCTACATAAGGCTGGAGCAACATAGGAGGTATCATAAATGCATCTACATCGAGCTCTTTATCTACTTCTATCTCGTAGTCAAATCTATTTTTGAACCTAAAATGTTCTAGCATTGTATAGCGCTTTATGAGATCTATCTCGCTAGAGAGTGGTATAAAATCCTCCTCACTATTTTCTAAAACGGCACGCATTAGTATAGAGAAATCAGACAAGTATCTATTTGCAGTGCGCTCATCATTAGTAGCTATAAAGCTATTAACAGAATTAAGGGCATTAAAGATAAAATGCGGATTCATCTGTGAGCGTAGACTTTTAAGAGCAAGTACATTATTTGCATACTGCTGCTTTTTACTACTACGGTACATTGCAAAAGCTGTAAGCATAAGCAAGGCTGTCACTAGGATTAATGACCCTATAATCACCTTTTGTCTAGTATCACGTGCCTTTACAAGCTCTTGCTCTTGAAAAGCTAGCTGATATCTACTCTCATTGAGTTGTCTATCTTTTTCTAGGCTTATGATTCGGTTTTGTTGTTCTGTAATATCTTTTGCAAATCTTGTAGCTTGTGAAATCTCTTGTTCCTTACGATTGTAACTAAGATCTACCACCTCCTTATAAGCCTCGTAAGCTTCTTTAAACTTATCTATGTCACCTTTATCTCTATATACCTCAGAGAGCCTTCTACGTGCATTAGTTTCTACCGTGAGGTCTTCTTTGCGTTTTGCTTCTTCAATACTTTTGTTAAGAAATGTTATAGACTCGTCGTATTTATTTTGAGCAGCCAGTGCAAATCCTATCTTATAATTTTGCTTTTGAGTGGTAATCACATCATCATTAGAAATAGAGTCTGGTGCAACCACACTCAAGTCTTCTATAGCAGATTTACGTAACTCGATCTCTGCGTCATAAGACTTGTTTCTACTATAATAATCTGCAATGTTTGTTTTTGCTCTTACAGAAGATTCTGTTTTCTCAAGACTAGATAACTGCGCCGCTTTATTATAGTTTGATGCTGCTTCTTGTTGCGCTCCTTGCTGGTCATAAGCATCACCTATTTTTGTACGTACGCGTGCAGCTTCTGAGACTTTATTAAGCTCTGAAACCGTACGCTCTACAGCCTCATAATTTGTAATAGAAGTCACATAGTCACCAGTAGCAACATAGGCGTCTCCCAGACCTTCTTTTACTGTAACAAGCTGTTGGGGTGTAAGCTTTTTGTTTTCTAACCTTTTGTAGAGACGTATACTCTCTTGATAACTCTTGTTATTATAATATGCCTTTGCAAGAGCAATCTCTACCGCAGTGCTGGGGGTATTCTTTATACTAAGCTTATAGTTTGTAATGGCAAGATCATACTGTTTCCAGAAACTATAAATATCACCTAGTAACTTAAAACTCTCTGCTCGCTCTTGTGATGACAAGCCCTCTATGGCAAGTGCTTTTGCAACTTGATCTACGCCAGCAGCGGCATCTCTTCTATATACAGATTGAGCCTCGTTGAGATATGTTTTGTAGCTTACTAACTCTTCTTCTACATCTTGCATTTGCTCAAGAGCTATAGCCTCTTCAAGCGGCCTTACCTCTATCCTAATGCGCTGCTTATCTTTTACTGTATAATAAACGGTTTCAAAATCTTCACTTTTAACCACAAGTTCATCACCTATTTTTGCCTCTATACGAAACTCCCCATCGCGGCCAGTCTTTGTGTAAGCACCTCCAGTAATCTCTACATTTACCTTGTTTACAGGCTTCATAGTTTCGGTATCTAGCACACTACCTCTTAAAATGAAGATCTCGTTTGTGCTACGACTTACGGCTCTATTTTTTTGCTGTGCTTGCATTGCTGGTGACAGCAAGGCAATACAGAGTATGCATAATATGTAAATTCTAGTTCTCATTGGTATCAAACATACACTATAAATCTAGCATCCTAAAATCACAAGGCCCCGCAACTTGCTTATAAATGGCATTTTACAGCCATATTTTACCACTTTACTCAAATCACTGTCGCGTTCCCTCACCCGTAGTGCTAGTTTACTCAATAGCGATAATTTCTAGACAAAGTCATAGCTACTTTTGACTTGTAACTAATTCAAAAAGAGACATTAGACATAATCCTCAACATTTTTATTCATCTCAAAAAACAAACTTATGAAAACGCTATTGCTACTTGCTGCTACCCTGGGAACACTCACAAACAGTATCGCAGGAGAACTTAAAGTGGAGAATTACGCTTTCGCGAAAGCGGAAACCTCATCACTACACATCTCTACACCAAAACCTGACGCAAATACCATAAAAGTCGCTTTGCTGCTGGACACCTCAAATAGTATGGATGGTCTTATAGACCAGGCAAGGGCTCAACTCTGGGAACTTGTAAACGAGCTTGCACTTGCAAAATGCGGCAATGACTCACAACCAGATCTTAAAATTGCCCTTTATGAATACGGTAATGATCGCCTTAATGCAAGAGAGGGATACATTAGGATGGTGAGCGCCTTTAGCACAGATCTAGATGAGATTTCTAAAAATCTTTTCTCACTCACAACAAATGGTGGTAACGAGTATTGTGGCAATGTGATACAAACCTCGCTCAACCAACTAGACTGGGGTAAAAATGCAAACGACCTTAATTTAATATTTATAGCCGGCAATGAACCCTTTGACCAAGGGCCTATTACTTATGAAAGTGCTGCCAGCAATGCTTGCGGTAAAGATGTAACCATAAACACTATCTTTTGTGGTGACTATAATCAAGGTGTTAAAACACATTGGAAAGATGGTGCTGCACTTACAAAGGGCGACTACATCGCAATAAATAGCGACCGTACAACGGTACATATACCTTCTCCTTATGATGATGAGATTTTACATAAAAATGCTGCACTTAACAAAACCTATATAGGGTATGGAAATCTTGCCTCTAGCAAGATGGCACTACAAAGCAGTCAAGATACTAATGCAGAGGCATATGGTAGTGCAAATGCCGTAAAAAGAGCCGTAAGCAAGAGCTCAAGATTATATAAAAATAGTAGCTGGGATCTTGTAGATGCGCTAGACGATAATGCGGAAATTGTAGAAGAGCTTGAAGTATCAGAACTTCCCAAGGAATTAAAAGGAAAGGACGAAAAGGAAATAAAAGCATACATCGCTCAAAAAAAGAAAGAACGTAAAAAAATACAAGAGGAGATTGCCACTCTAAATAAGAAGCGTCAATCATATGTAGCCGCAAAGACAGATAAGAAAGATAACGAGCTGCGCAACGCGCTTATTGAAGCAATAAAAAAACAGGGTAAAGTAAAAGATTACCACTGGGAAGAATAAGTTTGATACATCTATATTATAATTGCCTCTAGCGACAACTAGAGGCAATTTTTGTTTTTATGATTCTCTTAACGTCTATACAAATCACTCTCGCCGTATAAGATAGAAGTAAACACTAAACTAAAGATTTATGAGTATTTCAAGAATATCAAAAAACACCTTACTTATTGCACTTACTGCAGGAATGATAACCTCTTGCGTTTCAAAGAAAAAATACACCCAACTACAATCTGAGTATGACACTACAAAGGTTACACTTACTAAAACTAAAGTAGAGAAAGAGGAGATAGAGGCAAAGTATGCCGCTATAGAGCAACGTGTAGATGATTATAATAATAAAATCAACGCTCTTAAAGACACCAACACAGATTTACAGGCCTCAAATGATTCAAAATTTGAGATTACTACAAATGGTACGGTAATGTCTGAAAACACAAAAAAGAAACTTAGAGCTGCACTTGCAAATGTAGACCCAAGTGAGCTTGCACAAGCACAAACACTTGAAGACTCTATGAATCTTGCCGTATCGCACAAGCTCAAACGCAACCTAGACCGCGATGTGTATGGAAACAACGCTAGCCAAGACATTAATATAGACATAGATGATACGGTTGTACAAATCTCTATCTCAGATAAGATGCTATTTCGCTCAGGAAGCTATAGAGTAAGCAAAGAGGCAGATGATCTTTTAAAACGTATTGCAGCAGTAGTAAATTCTGAGCCTGCAGTAGAGGTTATGGTAGAAGGACACACAGATAGCCGCACTGTTAAGAAGGGTTCTTACCTTAAAGATAACTGGGACTTAAGTGTTCAGAGAGCGACTGCCATCGTACGTGAGTTGCAAAACAATCACAACGTAGATCCTGCAAAGCTTATAGCGTCTGGGAGAAGTAGCTATGTACCACTTGTAGAAAATAACAGCAAAGAAAATATGTCTAGAAATAGAAGAACACGTATTCTTATTTTACCCAACTTAGATAAGTTTTTAGCACTTATGGCTTCAAATGAGTAAGTCTAGACAAAGTCTTAAAAACAAGAAAGCCTCATCAATTTGATGAGGCTTTTTTATTGTGATTACGCTTTCGCGAAAGCGAGATAATAGTTAATTTATTGCAGGGCAATTACAGTCATAAGGATCTTTATTTACTCCTAAATTAAGACCTAATGTAATCTGGTGGAAACCACCATTAGTAAGTACTACAGAGTTGCTCTGGTATGAGTATGTGTAACCAAAAATAAAGCGATCATACATTCCTCCTATAAAAGGTGTAACGTATTGTAATTTTTGCACATCTACAGTTTCACCATTTGTTGTAAACTCTGCTCCGTCAAAACTTCTTCTATAAGATAAACCTCCCCAGAGACGTCCCCAGTCAAGCTTATAGTATGCTTTTGCATTTACATCTAGTGTAGCTTCACCCGTTTGCTCTGTTGCTTGAAACATCACAGATGGCTCAAAACTCCAGTCTGTATAATTAGGTGTTACCGCATATGCCATTGAGACTATATAGCGACGCTGGTTGTTAGGCTCAAAATTTTCACTAAAAATATCACGTTTTGCAGGTATTGCATTCTTAACTGTAAAATGTGCAGAGAAGTCTAAGAAGTTATAAGACATTCCAAAATCTACATTTAAGTAAGAATCACTTTGCTCTATTCCTGAAATTACTGGGTCAAAATCTGTAAGGTCAAAATTAGTCTCATCTAGTTTACCCTGTATAATACCAGCACTTATACCAAAAGAAAGCTGGTTAAGATCTGCAAAGCTACGACCTAGCATTAAGTGATAAGCAAATGTGGCATAAGCACCTTGCTGAGAAAAGTATCCATTTCTATCATTAAAAAGAATACCTCCTACACCTATTTTCTCACCTATTCGACCATTCATACTAACCGTTTGTAATGCTGGTGCATCATCTACTCCTGCCCACTGGCCACGAGCAGTTCCTCTTAGCTTTGTGGTTTGAGAGGCTCCTGCCATAGATGGGTGTAATAAATACAGGTTATCTTGTAAGTAATCAAGGTATACAGGTATTCCCTCTTGTGCAATAGCATATTGCGCAAAAAACAAGGCTATTAGAAAGTAGGATTTCTTCAAACTCATAGGTTTTTCGTTTTCTATACAACAGTAAATCGCCTTGGATATTGCCCCTTGCGACTGCAGTCTATTATTTTTTAAGTAAGGCCTACAAAAGATTTTACTTCCGTAGCTCTCAAATATATGACTTTTTACAATACATATCCTTAAATATGAAGTGAACTCATATCGGGAGATACTATTACAGCAGCATATTTACCAAAATATAATACTAGTGGTATTAAAATTAATAACATCGTCCCTAGTACTCATTCATATACTATTCTATAACATTTTAAAGCTCATCTTCCCTACCTTTGCAAAAAAAATCACCTATGGCAACATATAATATATCTGTAGAAGGAACATCAAATCCTGCAATCAAAAAATTTCAAGCAGATCAATTTCTTGTTAATCACAATAGCTACGAATTTAAAAATATAGATGAGGCTGCAAACTCTCCACTTGCACAGCAACTGTTTTACTTACCATTTGTAAAAACAGTTTACATCGCACAAAACTTTGTCGCGATAGAAAAATATAATATCGTAGAGTGGATAGATGTGCAGCAAGAAGTTGCAAACCAAGTAGAAGATTATCTTAATGATAACGGACTTGTAATTATAGAAGATGTTGCTGCCAAAAAAATACCAGTAACAGTATATGCAGAGTCTACGCCTAACCCGTCTACTATTAAGTTTGTAGCAAATAAAAAGCTGGTAACAACCTCTTTTGAGTTTAAAAGTATTGATGATACTGCAAATGCACCTATGGCTAAGGCGCTTTTTCACTTTCCATTTGTAAAAGAAGTGTTTTTTGATGAAAATTATATCTCAGTCCAGAAGTATGATATGGCAGAGTGGGATGAGGTTGTAACAGAGACACGTGAGTTTATACGTGACTACATTCAAGATGGAAAAGAAATCGTAACTGCAGAGCAGCTCAAAACTCCTCAACAAGTAGACGCCATTGCCGAAGAAAAGTTTGAAACTCTAGATGACGTATCAAAAGAGATTGTAAATATTATAGAAGAATATGTAAAACCTGCCGTTGCTAGTGATGGAGGTAATATTGTTTTTAAACACTATGATGAGAAGACTCAAAACGTCTCGGTAATTTTACAAGGTGCTTGTAGTGGTTGTCCTTCTAGTACGTTTACACTTAAAAACGGAATAGAAAATATGCTTAAGCAAATGCTACCAGGTAAGATCAATATGGTAGAAGCTATTAACGGCTAGAAAACACTTTTTTTTTAAATATAAAAACCCTAACACTTCACTCAGAAGTGTTAGGGTTTTTTTCTTATAATTTTCTAAAATTATTGGACTCTATTTAAATAACTAGTACTTTGCTAGACAATCATTTAAAAATTAAATTCATCAATCATTATGAAAAAAACATTAGCCTTATCATTAGGCCTTTTGTTAAGTGCTGGCGCGTTGCTAGCTCAAAACAACGGAGACTTAACAACATCTCAATCCATCCCTACATCAAAAATCCCTGTAGATCCTAAGGTAAAAGTAGGGAAGCTCTCAAATGGACTCACCTATTACATACGCGATAACGGGAAGCCAGAGGATAAAGTAGAACTTCGTCTGGCAGTAAATGCTGGTTCTATTATGGAAACAGAAAGACAACTGGGACTTGCTCACTTTATGGAGCATATGAACTTCAATGGAACAAAAAATTTCAAAAAAAATGATCTTGTAGATTACCTACAGAGTATAGGAGTAAAATTTGGTGCAGATCTTAATGCTTATACAAGTTTTGACGAGACTGTTTACATCTTACCTATCCCTAGTGATGATCCAGAAAAGTTAGAAAAAGGCTTTCAGATTATAGAGGATTGGGCACATAACACTACATTATCTGAAGAGGCAATAGATGGAGAACGTGGAGTGGTACTTGAAGAGTTGCGCTTACGTCTTGGTGCAGATGAGCGTATGCAACGTGAGACGCTACCAAAACTTATGTACGGCTCAAAATATGCTGAGCGTCTTCCTATAGGTACAAAAGAAAATCTTGAAAACTTCACATATGATGATGTGAGGAATTATTACAAGACCTGGTACCGTCCAGAACTAATGGCAGTAATTGCTGTGGGCGACCTGGATGTGGCTACAATGGAGCAAAAAATTAAAGAGCATTTTGGTAAAATACCAGCTTCAGAAAATGGGCAAGAACGTAAAAGCTATCAACTCCCTAACCATAAAGAAACACTTATAGCGATTGCTTCAGATAAGGAAGCGGCTTTTAGCCGTGTGAATGTGATGTATAAAGATCGTAAAAATGCAGAGCCTTCTTTAACTATATCAGACTTTAGAGAAGGTCTAGTGCGCAACCTTTTTTCTCAGTTAATTAATAATCGTTTAAACGAACTAAGAAACAGCGCTCAACCTCCTTTTGTTTTTGGATTTTCTTATTATGGCGGCACTTATGCACGCACAAAAAATGCATATCAATCTATAGCACAAACCAGTGCAGAAGGACAGCTTGAGGGACTTAGAGCTCTATTAATGGAAAATGAGCGTGTAAAACGTTATGGCTTTCAGCAAAGCGAGCTTGACCGTGCAAAAAAGAGCATTATTGCACGTTTAGAAAAATCGTATAACGATAGAGACAAGCTAGAAAGTGGCCGTATAGTAGGGCAATACGTAAGCAATTACCTCAATAATCAACCTATCCCGGGTATCGAGTGGCAATATGAAAACACTAAAGATTTATTAAAAGGAATCACTATCAAAGAGGTAAGCGAGCTTATTACTTACTTTTTACACGATGATAACCGTGTAATCACCCTCACTGGGCCAGAAAAAGAAGGTCTAACTCAAGTAACAGAGGCACAAGTACTCGCCCTTATCAAAGAGGTAGAAAATGCAGAAATCACAGCCTATGAAGATGAGGAGATACGCAGCTCACTTATTGAGAAATTGCCAACTCCTGGAACCATTGTTTCTACTACAGAAGATAAAGATCTAGGAACTAAGACTATGACACTCTCAAACGGTGCAAAAGTAACGATCAAAAAAACAGACTTTAAGAATGATGAAATTCTATTTTCAGCTTTTAGCCCTGGAGGAACAAGCTTATATTCTGATGAAGAAATGATAGCTACGGCCTTTGCAAACCAAGGACTTTCACAAGCTGGAATAGGTGGACTATCACTTACCGATATGAGTAAATTTATGAGTGGTAAAATTGTTAATGTATCACCTTTCTTAACAAATGGAGCCGAAAACTTTAGAGGGTCTGCTGCACCAAAGGATCTGGAAGTACTTTTCCAGATGGTACATTTATACTTCACAGACCTCAATAAAGATGAGGAAGCATTCAACTCTTTTGTTTCAAAACAAAAAAGCTTTTTAGGTAACCTAATGGCAAATCCTAATTTCTATTTCCAGAGTGAAGTAGCAGATAGACGTCAAGAAGGAAATCCACGTTATTCCGGTTTCCCAACCCCAGAAAAGTATGATGCAGCAGACTATAATCTCGCTTATAAAAAATACCAAGAACGCTATGCAGATGCTGGTGATTTTCACTTCTTCTTTGTAGGTAATGTAGACGAGGAGATGGTTTCCGCTTTCGCGAAAGCGTACTTAGCACCTCTACCAGGTTTAGGAAGTAACGAAGATTATATTCCAACAAAATTTAGAGAGAAAGATGCTTATGACAAATTTGTTGTAAATCGCGGTAAAGACCCAAAAAGCTCGGTATCTATAGCTTGGAGAGAAGAAATGGACTATGACCCAGATACAGAGATGGCTGTTAAAGCACTAGGTGAGGTTCTCACAATTAAGCTAGTTGAAAAACTACGTGAGGAAGAAGGTGGCGTTTACGGTGTAGGCGCTAGAGGGTCGTTAAGTAAGATTACTTTTTCTGATATGGATTTTAGTATTTCTTTCCCTTGTGGCCCAGAAAATGTAGAAAAACTAACTGCTGCCGCTCTCGCCGAAGTTGAAAAAATCAAAAAAGAAGGCGTGACTCCAGAAGATCTTGCAAAGGTAAAAGAGACCTACCTAGTACAGCATAAAGAGCAAATTAAAACTAATAATTTCTGGCTCACCAGTCTTGTGAGTAAATATCAAGAAGATCGTGATGACAATTACATTCTTGGTTTTGAAAAAGCTGTAGCAAAACTAACGGCAAAAGATATTCAAGGCGCTGCACAGCGTTTTCTAGATGATAAGTATTTTATATCTATCCTTATGCCTGAAGAAAACTAAGCTCACTATTTTTAAACTTAAAAACCCAATCGTTTTACAACGATTGGGTTTTTTTATATGCTTCTATTAAAGAGTTTTAATAGTTACTCTAGAGAGTGATACTATTTAAAAGCATTCTCTCCTGTAATATCAAGCCCTGTTATAAGCAAGTGTATGTCGTGTGTACCTTCATAAGTAATTACACTCTCTAGGTTCATCATATGGCGCATAATACTATACTCCCCTGTAATACCCATACCACCTAGCATCTGGCGTGCCTCACGAGCAATTTTTATAGCCATCTCAACATTATTACGCTTTGCCATAGATATTTGCGCAGACGTTGCTCTATCTTCATTTTTGAGCTGTCCTAGTCTAAAAGCTAATAATTGTGCCTTTGTAATCTCTGTAATCATTTCTGCCAGCTTCTTTTGCTGCAATTGGAATGCGGCAATAGGCTTTCCAAACTGGATACGTTGCTTTGCATAACGCAGTGCAGTATCATAACAGTCCATTGCGGCTCCTATCGCTCCCCAAGCAATACCAAAACGTGCCGAATCAAGACACCCTAATGGCGCTCCTAATCCAGATTTATTTGGCAATAAATTTTCTTTAGGTACTTTTACATCTTGAAAGATAAGCTCTCCTGTTGCACTTGCTCTAAGTGACCATTTATTGTGAGTCTCTGGAGTAGAAAATCCTTCCATTCCTCTTTCTACTATAAGACCGTGTATACGTCCTTCTTCATTTTTTGCCCACACAACAGCCACGTCACAAAATGGGCTGTTTGAAATCCAAAGTTTTGCCCCGTTTAAAAGATAATGGTCCCCCATATCTTTAAAGTTTGTAACCATCCCACTAGGGTTAGACCCGTGATCTGGTTCTGTAAGTCCAAAAGACCCCATAAACTCACCGGAGGCTAGTTTTGGTAAAAACTTGTTGCGCTGCTCTTCAGAGCCATATTTCCATATAGGATACATCACTAGTGAAGATTGTACAGAGGCAGTAGATCGCACACCAGAGTCACCACGCTCTATCTCTTGCATTATAAGTCCGTAAGAAATTTGATCTAAGCCAGCTCCGCCATATTGCTCAGGAATATATGGTCCAAAAGCACCTATCTCTGCTAGGCCTGGAATGATAGATTTTGGGAACTTTGCATCTTGCGCTGCTTGTTCTATTATAGGTGATACGTCACGCTTTACCCAAGCACGGGCAGCATCACGTATTAATTTATGTTCTTCGGTAAGAAGGTCGTCTAGATTATAATAATCTGGAGCCTCAAAAAGATCTGGTTTCATAGCTTAGTTTTTTGCATCGTAAAAGTAGCGAAAACGTTTTCAATGCCCAAAACCCAGCTTACATTTTGATATAGAAGTCTTTAACCAGTGAGACATATGCGTCAGTATAATCGTGACGTGACTTTTCGATAATAAGCGTTGTTATCTCTGCGGGACTTTGCGGGGTTACGCTTTCGCGAAAGCGGTCTTCTCCATCTACCACTTCTTCATCTTGAGCAGCAAATGAGAAAGACATAAGACTGCGCTTTACGGGTGCGTCTGGGGTTCCTTTTACTCTGGTAATTCTTGTAGGCACAAGTTGTGCTCTAGAACATAGCAAAATAAAATCATCTTCACGCTCATAAGGGATTATCACGTTAAATGTACCTTCTGGCGAAAGCAGCTTTGCCACCGCTCCCACGAGTAATTCAAAAGGCATCGCAGACTCAAACCTTGCTTGCTCTCTTGCATCTTGGGCTGCACCATCATTTTGCGACTTTTCTTTTAATGCGTCTTGTGAGGCTTGTGTGAGATCTTCTGTATAAAATGGCGGGTTACAAACTATAAGGTCATACTCATCATCTACCTCTGCCGCAAACTCGTATAAATGTGCGTGGTAACAGAACAGACGATCGCCCCAGTCACTGTTTTCAAAATTTTCGGTAGCCTGCTCATAGGCATTATCATCTAGCTCAACGGCATCTATGGTTTGTGCATCGCAGCGCTGTGCAAGCATAAGTGCAATCACACCTGTGCCTGTCCCTATATCAAGTATGCTATCTGGATATGCCTCTGTAGACGTCCAAGCACCTAGCAAGACACCATCTGTACCTATTTTCATCGCACAGCGATCTTGAGCGATGGTAAACTGTTTGAATTTAAAGGGTTTTGATGACATTATATGTATAAATCTATCAAGCCTTCAGGTAGTTCAAAATGCATTTGTTTATTCTCGCGGTCTACCTTTTTGATAAAGTCATCTACCATAGGGATGAGTACTTGAGAGCCATCACGATCTATCTCAAAAATAGCCTGTGTGTTACTATCATTTACATAAGTGATGGTACCTATCTCACCAAAAGCCTTATCTACCGCAGTAAAGCCTACTACCTCGTGGAAGTAAAATTGATCTCCCTTTAACTCTGGTAATAGGTCTAGTGGAAGGTATAAACCAGCTCCTATCATATCATCTGCATCTTCTTCTGTATCAATATCTTCAAATTTAACACGGAGCAGTGTAGACTTGTGTAATTGTGAAGACTCGATAAAATAAGGCACAAGACTAGGACCAAAATCGATAAAGACAGAGTCCATATCTACATACTGTTCTGGCTCGTCTGTATCAAGTTTTGCGAGTAGTTCTCCTTTAAAACTGTACTTACGTACTATTTTACCTAGGTAAAAACATTCTTCCTTTTTCATAGGTTGTAAAAATACAATGATATCTTATAAAATAAGAAAACGTCCTAATAATTACATTAGGACGTTTCTGTTACATTTATAAAGCCCGTGGGCTTATAATGCTGTTTACTCTTCAGAGTCTGAAGCTGCTGCTTCACCCTCTGCACCAGGAGCATCCTCAGCATCTGCAACCACTTCTGGTTGTGCTGCTGCGATACGAGCCTCGTTTACAGCTTTCTCAGCTGCAAGAGCGTCTGCTTTTGCTTTTTCTTCTGCTTTAGAAAGGTCACCTTTCTTAGCTGCTACTTTAGAAGCTTTTTCTTCTAACCAAGCGTTGAATTTTTCTTCTGCTTGCTCTTCAGTAAGCGCTCCTTTACGTACACCACCTGCAAGGTGATTTTTGAGCATTGCTCCTTTGTACGATAAAAGACGTTTTGCCGTCTCAGTAGGCTGCGCTCCGTTTTGTAACCAAGTTACAGCTCCATCTACATCTAGATCAATCTGTGCTGGGTTACTGTTAGGATTGTAAGTACCTATTTTTTCTAAGTATTTACCATCTCTCTTTGCGCGTGCATCTGCTGCTACGATCCAGTAAAAAGGTTTTCCTTTTTTACCGTGTCTTTGTAATCTAATTTTAACTGACATAAAAGTTAATTTGTGGGGTACCCGACCCCTGTTTTTATTTAAGTCTGCAAATATACTACAATTTTTGATCCATTCGACACGTTATGTCTTTAATATAGAGTACTTTTGCAAAATATTTAAGACACCCCTCAATGAAAGTATTATTCCTTACATTAATAAGTGTAATGCTCTTTACTTCTTGTAGTACCATAGAAGACAATAGTCCGGCTTTACAAGGAATTAAAGACAGCTTACTCTTTAGAGCAAATGACTCGAGAGCCATTTTTAATACAGACGGAAGCCTTGTGGTCACTGGAGAGCGTGGCCTTGAAGCCGTTAATCTTCTTGTTAACAACCAGAGCCAGAGCCCCGTTACCCTAGGCGGATCAAACAACACAAATATAGCTGTATACACGGATGAGAATGGTGTAGAATACAGCACACTTAACCCTCTTTCTCGAGGAAATTTTGTTTATTCTCTTAACGGTGATACTAGTCTTTCTGGCGAGTTTAGCTTTACTGCATATACAGAATCACTTCAAGACTCCATTTTCTTTTACAGAGGCATTGCATATCAAGTTCCTATATTAAGTCCTTTAATGGAGGAACCAGAAATTATTATACTTTCTGACAGCTTTACAGCAAAGGTCAACACAATTACTTTTGTTCCTACTATTATAAATAGTTCTGTATCTGGTAATCTTATAACCGTAGTAGGACAGACCTCTACCACCTCTCTTGCATTAAACTTTCCGCTCAATACAATGCCAGGTGACTACTTGTTAGGTACAAATCCAGATCTTTCGGCTGGTTATACGGTTCCCAATGGAGTGTCTAATGCTACATCTGGAGAACTTACCATCATTACAAATGATGCGGCAAATGAGCTTATTGTAGGTACCTTTTCTTTTCAAACAGATGATGGGTTTGACGTAACAGAAGGTGCATTTACTATAAATTATTAGGTTTTATTACGCTTTCGCGAAAGCGTAACCACCCACAATACAAGCACTCCACAAGGGGTGCTTTTTCTTTTATGTTAAGTAATTTAAGACACTTAACACAGATTTACGTTAATAAGCGCCAAAACTAGCGCTATGAGGTTAAAGGTGGTTAAACCCTTAACCCAGAGCCCTGTCTCCCTGTACTTTTACATCATTACTAACAACAAAAAATATATTATGAGCTATACAGAAGAAGTAGGAAATAAGTTAAATAATTTATTAACCAAGTCATATGATGCAGAAGCTGGCTACAAGAAAGCGGCAGAAAAAGTAAGCAACACAGGACTAAAAAACTTTTTTAACAACCGTGCTCAAGATCGATATAACTTTGGACACGAGATTAAAGAAGAAGTACGCAGTTTTGGACAAGAAGTAGATAAAGGAACAAGCTTCACTGCAGACGCACACAGAGCGTGGATGGATATTAAAGCGGCCTTCACTACAGATAATGATGAGGCAGTACTAGAAGAAGCAATAAGAGGAGAAAAAGCCTCTGTAGAAACATATAATGAAGTGCTAGCAGAGACTACATTACCAAGTTCTACAAGAACAATTTTAGAACAACAACGCAACAGCATACAGAATGCTCTTAATGAGGTAAAAACTCTAGAGGAGTGGGCATAATAAGCACACTATAAAAAATTGAATTTGAAAAAGAAGGGAAATCCCAGCCACTAGGCTGGGATTTTTTTGCTTCAATTTCTGATGGTCAATGTCTTATCTCAACTTAAAAAATTGTGCATAAATCATCAAAATTTGACATCAATTAAGCACACATTAAAGAGTAAAATTCTGTACATTTCTTATCCACATTTTTTACGCCTATGTACCTCATTTTTGACACCGAAACTACAGGACTTCCAAAAAACTGGAACGCTCCTATTACAGACTCAGACAACTGGCCACGCTGTATACAGATAGCCTGGCAGCTGCACGATGAGATGGGACAAGTTATAGAGCATCAAGATTATCTAGTAAAGCCAGAAGGGTTTGACATTCCCTATGATGCAGAGCGTATACACGGGATATCAACAGCCCTAGCAGAAAAAGATGGAGTTGCACTCTCTGAGGTTCTTGAGAAGTTTAATATTGCATTATCTCAGGCAAAATATGTGGTGGGTCAAAACGTAGGTTTTGATACAAATATTATGGGTGCAGAGTTTCACAGGCTCAACATTGGCAACGACCTGCAAGAGCTGCCCGTACTAGATACGTGTACAGAAAAAACGGCAACCCTTTGCCAGTTACCTGGAGGACGAGGTGGAAAATTTAAACTACCTACACTTACAGAGTTGCACAAACATCTTTTTGGTGAAGGTTTTGGAGAAGCTCACAATGCTACGGCAGATGTTGAGGCAACTACGCGTTGCTTTTTAGAACTTATACGCCAGCGTGTATACACAAAAGAGGAGCTAGATGTACAGCCAGACTATTTTGATAGGTTTTCTCAAGCAAACCCGCAACCCATTGAGTTTATAGGACTCAAGCACATCAATCTCAAAAAAGCTTCTGAGCGCATTGCTAAAAAACTAGCTGCACAAAATGAAGCCCCAGAAATATCACAAACAGAACTAGAAGATAATGCTGCAAAGCTATCTGAGGTAAAGTTTGCTCATTTACATAATCACTCACAGTTTTCTATACTCCAGTCTACCGCTAGTGTACAAGACATTGTAAAGGCTGCTGCAGCTCAAAAAATGCCTGCAGTCGCTATGACAGATATGGGTAATATGATGGGAGCTTTTCACTTTACAAAAGCGGTAAAGTCACTTAACGCAGGCGTAAAAAAAGCAAATGCCGCAGCCGTAGAGGCGGGAGAAGAACCGGAGGGAGTACCTCTTAAAGCCATTATTGGTTGTGAGTTTAACGTATGTGTAGACCACAAAAACAAAAGCCAGAAAGATAATGGGTACCAAATAGTGATCCTCGCCAAAAATAAAAATGGATATCAAAACCTCTGTAAAATGGCGTCTATTGCCTACACAGATGGTTTTTATTATGTACCTCGTATAGATCGTAATGTGATAATGCAATATCGCGATGATCTTATTGTACTCACAGGTAACCTATATGGAGAGGTGCCTAGCAAAATACTTAACGTAGGCGAAAAACAAGCCGAGGAAGCGCTCGTTTGGTGGAAAGAACAGTTTGGTGATGATCTTTATGTTGAGTTAATGCGTCACGGGCAAGAAGATGAGGATAGGGTGATGCCTGTTTTAATTGCGCTTTCGCGAAAGCACAACATAAAAACTGTCGCATCAAACAATACTTTTTACATCGAAAAATCTGATGCAGACGCACACGACGTATTACTTTGTGTAAAAGATGGAGAAAAAGTGGCAACGCCAAAAGGTCGTGGTCGTGGCTATCGTTATGGCCTTCCTAATGATGAGTACTACTTTAAAAGTGGAGAGGAAATGAAAACCCTCTTTGCAGATGTGCCAGAAGCTATTTTAAATGTACAAGAGGTTGTTGATAAAATTGAACCTTATGAACTTGCGAGAGACGTACTGCTTCCAGCTTTTGACATACCTCAAGAATTTGTATCTCCAGAAGATGCCATAGATGGTGGAAAACGTGGTGAAAATGCTTTTTTAAGACATCTGGTTTATGAAGGTGCAAAAAAACGCTATGGTGAAGAACTTTCAGAAGAAGTTACAGAACGTTTAGATTTTGAGCTTGACGTTATAGAAAAAACAGGATACCCGGGTTACTTCTTGATTGTAGAAGATTTTATACGCGAGGCTCGTAATATGGATGTATCTGTAGGACCTGGTCGTGGATCTGCTGCGGGATCTGTTGCAGCATACTGTTTATGGATTACAAACATAGACCCGATGAAGTATGACCTACTTTTTGAGCGTTTCTTAAATCCGGATCGTGTGAGTATGCCCGATATTGATATTGACTTTGATGATGAAGGACGTGGGCGTGTAATGCAATATGTAATAGATAAGTATGGTGCAAATCAAGTTGCACAAATTATTACATACGGTACAATGGCTGCAAAGTCTTCTATACGAGATACCTCTAGAGCACTAGATCTATCACTAGGAGATGCAGACCGTATTGCAAAGCTCATACCTACTATGAGTAAGCTGCGTAAGATATTTGGAAAAACAGATGCAGAGCTACGTAGCGCGTTTAGATCTGATGATCTTCCAAAAGTGCAGGAGCTTATTAATATAGAAACACAAGACAATCTGGAAGGGCAAATGCTAAGGCAAGCACGCCAGCTAGAGGGGTCTGTACGTAACACGGGGATACACGCCTGTGGAGTGATTATCACACCAGATGATATTACAAATTTTGTACCTGTTGCACTAGCAAAAGACTCAGATCTCTATGTAACACAGTTTGACAACTCTGTAGTAGAAGAAGCTGGATTGCTTAAGATGGATTTCTTGGGTCTGAAGACCCTTACTCTTATAAAGGACACTGTTAAGCTTGTAAAGTATCGCCACAATGTAGATCTGGATCCAGAGAACTTCCCTCTAGATGATGAAAAGACATATGAACTCTTCCAGCGTGGTGACACGATAGGGATTTTTCAATATGAATCACCTGGTATGCAAAAGCATATGCAATCTCTTAAACCTACCGTTTTTGAAGATCTTATTGCAATGAATGCACTGTATCGCCCGGGGCCAATGGAATACATCCCCTCTTTTGTAAGAAGGAAGCACGGAGAAGAAGACATTGAGTATGACTTACCAGCAATGGAGGAGTACTTAAAAGAAACCTATGGTATTACTGTATACCAAGAGCAAGTGATGCTTCTATCTCAAAAACTTGCCGACTTTACAAAAGGTGAGGCAGATGTACTGCGTAAGGCGATGGGTAAAAAGCAAATTGCCGTTCTTGACAAAATGAAGCCTAAGTTTATAGAACAGGCTTCTGCAAAAGGACACGACCCAGAAAAGCTGGAAAAAATATGGAAAGACTGGGAAGCATTTGCTGCATATGCCTTTAATAAATCTCACTCTACCTGCTACGCTTGGATTGCCTATCAAACAGCATATTTAAAGGCACACTACCCTGCAGAGTATCTTGCCGCTGTACTTTCTAACAATATGAACGACATAAAGCAAGTAACATTCTTTATGGAAGAAGCAAAACGTATGGGACTAGAAGTACTAGGCCCAGATGTAAATGAATCTTTTAGAAAATTTACAGTAAATGATAATGGCGCTGTACGTTTTGGTATGGGTGCTGTAAAAGGTGTAGGTACAGGGGCTGTTGCCACTATTGTAGAAAATAGAAAAGAAGGAAAATATAAATCTGTTTTTGACTTTGCTCGTCGTGTAGATTTACGTGCTGCAAATAAGAAAGCTTTTGAAAGTCTTGCTCTAGCCGGCGGCTTTGATGAACTAGATGGCGACACGCACAGAGCACAATTCTTTAATGATAATGGTGATGGGATTACCTTTTTAGAAAAAGCAGTTAAGTATGGTGCACGCTATCAAGAAAACGAAAACAGCTCTCAAGTAAGCCTTTTTGGAGAAGCAAGTGAGGTACAAATACCAGAACCAGAAGTTCCGCCGTGTGAAGAATGGGGTACAATGGAGAAGCTCAAACGTGAGAAAGAAGTTGTAGGTGTATACATCTCTGGTCACCCACTAGATGATTTTAAAACCGAGATGGAGACCTTTTGCAACGCTACCGTTGCTCATTTTAACCAGATGGAGGCTTTTGTAAATAGAGAACTCACCTTTGGTGGAGTAATTACAGATGTACAACATCGCGTATCAAAAAATGGCAAAGGTTGGGCAGCTTTTACGGTAGAGGACTTTACAGACACCTTTGAGTTTAGAATGTTTGGGGAAGAGTATCTCAAGATGAGGCACTTTTTAATACCTAATAGTTTTATACACGCTAAGGTCTTTATAAAGGATGGCTTTACTAATAGAGAGACTGGAAGAAAGAGTGATCCTCGCACCCAGTTTAATAGCATACAGCAACTGCAAGATGTTATGGAAAATAATGCTAAAAAGCTCACCATAAACATCGACATAAATGAGATAGCCGAAGCTAGAGTAGCAGAGATTAAGGAAATTTTAGATCAACACATAGGTAGTGCAAAACTGCACTTTCAAGTGTTTGAACCTCAGGAAAAAATCTATGTAAAAATGCCTAGCAAAAAGACTAAAATAAGAATATGCCAGGAGCTACTAGACTCTCTAGATGAAAATAAAGTACATTATAAGTTAAACTAGTTATGCCACATTACGAGGTGTCACTAGCTCTCTACGTATAAGTATAGTCACTTCTTCTTTATAACTCTCTGTTTGTAACGTATAGGTAAATGCCTGTGGGTTCTCATCATTTCTCACACCTTGCATACTCGCTTGGTGCAAAAGATAAGTGGCATAATTTGGATAACCTAGATACTTACAGAGCATCTCAATCATCTTTGCATTTGGCGATAGCTCTTCATTATCTCCATCTTCTATGTAATTATTGTAATAATTAAGAAGTGTTCTTCTTGAGATTTGATAATTACACTCACACCAGAGACTAATTGCTAGGTGGTCTGCCCATTGTGTTTTTGTGTTTCCGGGGGTTTCTGTTTGCGCTTTCGCGAAAGCGGACAAAACAATTTTTCTAAACATCATAATGGTAATTTTTATTTCTAAATCATTCCTATATATTTTTCTATTAGGGATTGGAAAGGATTTTCCATCGGTTTTCCATCTAGCACTCTTGATAAGCTAGATATTTACGTATCTAAAAGATAATCAGCACACAAAGAACGATAAATAGCATTAGGTTTCATAAAGGAAATCCGTAAAAGGCTACATATTTCTTTGTTAAATAAGATTTTTCTTACGTAAAATAATAACCCTGAAACATTAAAATTATGAAAACAACAATTTACATCTTAGCATTTTTATTTATGGGAGTAACCTTTACTGCTTGTACTCCAGATACCGTGACCGAAGAAAGTGATCGCATAGAAAGCACCTGGGGAGAGGATGATAACAATGGAGAAGAAAAGGAAGATGAAGAGGGTAATTAGACCTTTTGCATCTTAATATTTTTCACTAATTCGTATATTAGAGGGATGAAACAGTTTGTTCTGTCATCCCTTTTTTTACTGTATAGTTTTACGGTTTACAGCACCCTTCCACCTCAGAAATATAAGGCTGAGGATAGTTTACTGTACTACAAAAAGTTAAGCCGTAAAAAAAAAGAATCTTACAAAGATAGACTGGCAGCAAATGATAAAGCAATTTACTGGTCAAGACAAGTGTCTGACTCTGTATACCTTGAACAACTAATCTATAGGTGTGATTTGTATTATTATGATAAGCAATACGATCAAGCAATTGCCCAGACTAAAACAGTATTAGACGAAGCAACTAGACTAAAAAGCAAGCGATTTATCGCTCAATCTTATGATAATCAAGGAGATATTTATAAGAAAAAGCAGAATGCCTCTGAGGCTTTTACAAACTATGTACACGCCATAGAACTCTTTACTGAGTTAAAGGATAGTGTACAGATTATAAAAATTTCAAAAAAAGCGAGCTACATACAAACCAGTCTTGGCGATATAGATGGAGCAGAATATACTATTGTAAATGCTCTTGACTATAGTAACACATTAAAGGACCCCTCAGAAATCTCTTGGTTCTATGATATTCTGGGTAGGGTTTATAGGGAGCGTGGCTTATGGAAAGAGGCCATTCGGTACCATCGCAAAGCATTACAACTTGCTAACGCTTCAAGTAGTAAAGCCTCACTCATTAATAATTATGCTATCACGCTACTTAAATCTGGTGACAATAACGGCGCCATACAACAACTAGAGGTAGGTCTTGCCTATAAAGATAGCCTGTCACTTAAAACATTATATAGACTCAAAGATAATTATGGCTTTGCAAAATCACGTGCTGGACACAAAGACGCGATATCCTTACTAGAAGAAGCTTTAGACTTGAGAAGTGATATAAATGACATACCTGGAGAATATGCGAGTCATATACACCTTGCAGAGGCTTATATGGCATTAGAAAACACTAAAAAAACTGCATATCACGCACAACAAGCTTATAACATATCTTCTAAAGCTAAGAACACTGAGGCTGTTATAAAAGCGCTCGATTATTTGATCCCAGTAACTAAAGAGTCTAATGTCCTTTTTGAAGAATACACCTCCTTGTCAGACTCTCTAACTAAAGCTCAAAACAAAGCTAAGTTTGACTTTGCAAAGCTGCGCTATGATGTAGAAAAGGCAGAAGAACGAGAAAATATCGCCTTACAAAAAATTACAGCCTCACAGCTTCGGGAAGACATAGCAATTAGAAAAAGAAACTGGGCTCTAGCAGGTATAGGAGCTCTTTTAATCATAGGTGTTGTTTTTATATTGTACCAGCGTGAGAAATCAAAAAAACAGCGTTTACTAGATCGCTATGAAACAGAAAAACGCCTTGCCAAAAAACTACACGACGAGCTGGCAAACGAGATTTACTTAGTTATGAATGAGGTTGAAAATGAAGTACATTCTCCAGCTGTAGCAGATAGACTTGAGGACATTTATAAGTTAAGTAGAGACCTCTCTAGAGAGACAAAACCTATACAAACAGATGAGAACTTCCCGACAGAACTTGCAATGAACTTACAAACCTATACCTCATCAGAACGCAAACTTATATTAAGAGGTCTGGAATCTATAAACTGGAGTGTTATAAATCCCGAAGTAAAAATTGAGATTTACCGAGTACTACAGGAGTTAATGACTAATATGAGAAAGCATAGCAAAGCTTCTCTTGTAGCGCTAGTTTTTAAGAGTGTAGATAAACTTTTAGAAATTAACTACAGTGACAATGGTAAAGGAGTATCACTATCAAGAGATAGTCGTGGTAGCGGTTTATTAAATACGCAAACTCGTCTCAAGTCTCTAGGAGGAGAAATAAAATTTGACTCTGCGGTAGATGAAGGTTTTAGAGCAGAATTATCAATCCCTATTTAATTTACAGTACAATGTTTAAAAAAATTCTAGCGGCCGAGGATATAGACAACATAAAACTAGGTGTCTCTTCTATTCTTAAACAGCTCAAAATACCAGAAGTCGTACACGTGGAGTACTGTGATGAAGCTTTTTTAGAGTTTAAAATGGCCATACAAGACAACGCTCCCTTTGACCTTTTAATTACAGACCTCTCCTTTAAAGAATCTCATCGCAAAGAACGTCTTACCTCTGGAGAACACCTTTTTAAAGCATTAAAAGAGGTAGACCCGTCCATTAAGGTAATCGTCTACTCTATGGAAGATCACCCACAACGTTTTGACAGCCTCTGGAAGTCTGGCTTGCTAGATGGTTATGTTTGTAAAGATAGACGAGGACTAGAAAATCTTAAGGAAGCCATAGAGCAGGTCGCAAAAGGTGAGAAATACATCTCTCAACACCTTGCAGATAATGTAAAACAAAAAAACCTGGTAGAACTCAATAACTACGATATTGAGTTATTAAGTCTTCTCGCAGATGGGGCTACACAAGACGAAATACAACATCACTTTAAGTCTAAGAATATGAAACCTTACAGCCGCAGTAGTATCGAGAAGCGACTGCGTGAGTTGCGCACTGAGTTTGGTGCAAAAACTACCATACACCTCATACGTTTGCTAGCAGACTTGCGCCTGATTTAAAAAAAGTTTGAAAAAAATCATAAAAAAACGCTCAAATAAAGGAAATCCGTAAAATTTTACCCTAATACCATCTTATCTTTGGTACTCCCCCATAGCTTTTTTCATAAGAGGGTTATTATTCAAGATTTTGATGATATTTGAAAACAAGCTATTTTAAAACTCTCATTTCTCATAATGAGAGTTTTTATCTTTATGATTACGCAAACCTAAGCTTTCCCCCAACTGAAAAGCACTCATTAAATTTTTTTAATGAGTGTTTTTTTTTGCACAACTATGGACCTCATCTAAAAAGACTTACATACTTTGATTATTAATACTATGGAAACCGCTTTCGCGAAAGCGTAAAAAAGAAAAGCCAACTTATTACAAGTTGGCTTTCATATATTATTATATCCTAATGATTTACATCTCTAGGGCTTTCTTGATATCTCCATCCATTAGAATGTTAATAGGATCTTCTAGTGCTTCTTTTACTGCCACTAAGAATCCTACTGACTCTTTACCATCGATAATTCTGTGATCATAAGATAATGCTACAAACATTATAGGTGCGATTACAATCTCACCATCTTTTACGATAGGGCGCTCTACAATATTGTGCATTCCTAAGATACCAGATTGAGGTGGGTTTATGATAGGTGTAGATAACATAGATCCAAATACACCTCCATTTGAGATTGTAAAGGTTCCTCCTGTCATCTCATCTACAGTAATTTTACCATCTCTAGCTCTTATTGCAAGACGTTTTACCTCGCTCTCAACCCCTCTAAAAGAAAGGTTTTCTGCATTTCTAATAACTGGCACCATAAGTCCTTTAGGACCTGATACAGCAATTGAGATATCTTTATAATCAAAAGTAAGCATCTCCTTACCATCTATCATACTGTTTACAGCAGGATACATCTCAAGAGCCCTTACTACTGCTAATGTAAAGAAAGACATAAAACCTAGACCTACACCGTGCTTTGCCTTAAAGTCCTCTTTGTATTGCTTACGCAAGTCAAATATAGGCTGCATATTTACCTCGTTAAAGGTAGTAAGCATTGCTGTTGTGTTTTTTGCTTCTACTAGACGCTCTGCAACTTTACGACGTAACATAGATAACTTAGTACGTGAGTCACCTCTAGAACCTGGTCCTGGAGTTCCCATAGAAGGTGTTGCTTTTACAGCATCTTCTTTAGTCACGCGACCAGCTCTACCTGTACCCGTAACCTGGCTAGCAGTCATTCCTTTTTCATCAAGAATTTTTCTTGCTGCTGGGCTTGGAGTTCCAGATGCGTATGTCTTTTCAGTTTCGGCAGGAGCTTTTTCTCCCGTGTTAGGAGTTGCTGCCTGCTCTTTTTTAAGGTTTTCTTCTACTTTACCGTCTCCACCACCTTCATCTCCACCTTCATAGGTATCTGTAGCTGGCGCCTCTGCAGCAGTATCAATAAGGCACACAACTGCACCTACCTCAACAGCATCACCTTCTTCTGCTTTAAGTGTAATGACTCCACTCATCTCTGCTGGAAGCTCGAGGGTTGCTTTATCACTGTCTACCTCGGCAATGGCCTGGTCTTTTTCTACATAATCGCCGTCTTCAACGAGCCATTGTGCGATTTCAACTTCTGTGATGGATTCTCCCGGTGAAGGGACTTTCATTTCTAAAACCATAATGTTTCTGGTTACGCCAGTGTTACTCAACTTACTTAGATGAAGGACGCTGGCGGCTATTAATTGTTACTATTTTACAGGCGCTTCAAAAACGCTATCTATTACTTTTTTGTGTCTTGCTTTTGATCTTGTACTACTTCCCGCAGCTGGAGATGCATAAACACGTCGCGATGCTACTCTAAGTTTTACTTGATCAAAATTCATAAGCATATAACCCCAAGCTCCCATATTTCGAGGCTCTTCTTGTGCCCAGACATAATCTGTTACATTAGGATAAGTTGCTATAATATCTTCTAACTGCTTTTGTGGCAGCGGGAATAATTGTTCTATACGTACAAGGGCTACATCATCACGGCCATTTTCCTTACGACGCTCTAAGAGGTCATAATAAAATTTTCCTGTACAGAATACAAGTGATGTAACTTTCTTCTTATCTACCTCAGTGTCATCAAGAACTTCTTGAAAAGAGCCTGTGGTGAGTTCCTGTTTAGTACTCACTACAAGAGGGTGCCTTAATAATGATTTAGGTGTAAAAACTACAAGCGGCTTTCTAAAATTCCACTTCATCTGGCGACGTAGTAGGTGAAAGAAGTTTGCTGGCGTTGTTACATCTGCCATTATGAGGTTATCTGTAGCACAAAGCTGTAGGTAACGTTCCATACGTGCACTAGAGTGCTCAGAACCTTGACCTTCATACCCGTGAGGTAATAACATCACAAGTCCATTTTGTGTTTTCCACTTAGACTCTGCAGCGCTTATGTATTGGTCTAACATTATCTGTGCACCATTTGAAAAATCTCCAAATTGAGCCTCCCAGATAGTAAGTGTCTTAGGAGCAGCCATCGCATACCCGTAGTCAAAACCTACGACTCCATACTCAGAAAGTAGTGAGTTATAGATATCCATCTTACCAGCTACATCTAGACGATTGTGTAGATTAATCTCTTCTACATCATCTTCTGTTTTGATAATGGCGTGACGGTGAGAGAATGTTCCTCTCTCTACATCTTGTCCAGATATACGCACATTAAATCCTTCTTCCATAAGAGAACCGTAAGCAAGAAGCTCACCCATTCCCCAGTCTAATTGATTCTTTTCTGTATACTGCTTATTTCTATCTGCAACAATACGCTGTATCTTGCGTATGAACTTTTTATCTTCTGGCAACTTAGTAATACCATCTGCTATAACATCTAGCTTACTTATATCATAGGTAGTATCTACAGGAGTAAGAATATCTTCTCTACTTCCTATCTCATACCCTTCCCAGTCATCTGCAAGAATCTCGGTAATTACCGTTTTATCTCTCTTACGAGATTCTTCAAGATCTTCTTCAAGATCATCTTTATATTCTTTTTCGAGCTGCTTTACGTATCCCTTTTCTATAATTCCTTCCTTAAGAAGTCTTTCTGCATAGATATCACGTGGATTTGCGTGTTTTGAGATTGCTTTATACAATAAAGGCTGTGTAAATCTAGGTTCATCACCTTCATTATGCCCATACTTTCTATAACCTAGTATGTCTATAAATACATCACGGCCAAATTGCATTCTAAAATCAAGTGCAAAGGCAAATGCGTGACATACAGACTCTACATCATCTGCATTTACGTGTAGCACTGGAGACAAGGTAACCTTACCCACATCTGTACTATAGGTAGATGATCTCGCATCAAGATAGTTTGTAGTAAAACCTACTTGGTTATTTGCTACGATATGTATAGTACCACCTGTTCGATATCCTTCTAACTGTGCCATTTGCACAATTTCATATACAATACCTTGACCAGCTACGGCAGCATCTCCGTGTATAGCAATAGGAAGGATTTTCTTCTCATCTCCTCCTAACTGATTATCAATTTTTGCACGAGACATTCCCTCTATCACTGCTCCTACAGTTTCGAGGTGCGATGGGTTAGGTGCTAGGTCCATACGTATTTTGTGTCCTTTATCGCTTTCGCGAAAGCTAGTCCACCCCATATGGTATTTTACATCTCCATCAAAAAGCTCATCCTCATCGTACTCTTTCCCGTCAAACTCAGAAAAAATTGCCTCTGGTGATTTTCCGAAGATATTTGCTAGTACATTAAGACGACCACGGTGTGCCATCCCTACTACAAACTGCTCAACACCTTTATCAGACCCTCTCTCGATAAGCGTATCAAGTCCCGGAATCATAGCGTCAAGTCCTTCTACAGAAAAACGTTTTTGCCCTACATACTTAGAGTGCAAGAAACCTTCAAAAGAAGCTGTTTGATTTAATTTTTTGAGAATATGCTTTTTTTCCTCTTTTGAAAAAGAAGGATGGTTATCATTTTTATTGAGCCAGTTCTGTATCCAAGCAATCTCTTCTGGATTACGAATGTACATATACTCAATACCTATGTGGTCACAATATATGGCCTCAAGGTGATTTACAATCTCTTGTAACGTCTTCTTCCCAATACCTAAAATTGAACCAGCTTCAAACTCTGTACTAAGATCAGACTTAGAGAGTCCAAAGTTTTCTATCTCTAGTGTAGGTGCATATTTACGACGTGCGCGTACAGGATTAGTCTTTGTAAAGAGGTGACCTCTGTTACGGTATCCGTCTATTAATTTTACTATTTGAAATTCTTTTTGAATTCCTTCAGGAATAACCACAGTCTCTCCCCCTCCATCACCAGTAACCTCTTCTGCACTTTCAAGTCCAAAGTCAAAACCTTGAAAAAAAGCGCGCCAGCTAGCTTCTACACTATCTGGGTTAAGTAAATATTGATCGTAAAGCTCAGCAAAGTAAGCGGTATGTGCGGCATTCAGAAATGAAAATCTATCCATTTGATATTTAAGTTCTGCGTCTTGCGACTTTAGAAAAGCAAAAATACGATAATTAACATTTTTGGACATATAATACCTATATTTATAACAGAGAATTAAGACACTACAGCTATGAAATGCAATTTTTTAGGGATTATACTACTTACAGGCCTCTTTTTTATAATGACAACAACAACTCAAGCGCAAGAGATTGCTACAAAACCTAAAAGTGAGTTTTGGAGCAAGGTGCGTTTTGGTGGTGGATTAGGCTTAAATTTTGGTCGAAACAATACTAACATCACAGTTGCACCAAGTGCACTGTATCAACCCAATCAATATGTCGCATTTGGCCCAGGGCTTAATTACACTTATCAAAAATTTGGAGATTTTAAAACAACACTTGTAGGGGCAAGTGCTATTGTCATTTCAAATCCGCTTGATTTCTTACAGCTATCTGGAGAGTTTGAGCAACTTCGCGTTTTTCAATCGGTTTCTGGACTACCAGACATTCCAAATTCTTGGAACACTGCACTCTTTCTGGGCGCGGGATACCGTCTCAACGTAGGAGGAAATAGCCTAGGCGCAATCGGGATACGTTACAATGTACTCTTTGACAACAATGATTCTGTTTATGCAGATGCTTGGCAACCTTTTGTGAGGGTTTATTTTTAAGGAAATATTTATAACAAGTGGTTTTTGTTAAGTTTGCTAGACATCTTATCAAGACTTACAATGACACAAAAACTTCGTTATCTACTTATATTAGTAGCATTATGCACTCTTAATTCTTGTGGTTTCTCATCAGAAACAAAAAGTCCAATTATAGAACTGAGTGACACAAATGAACCTTTTGTGGGAAAAATTGTTCTTGAAAATATTGAGGGTAATACTAAAACCGAAGTTACTTTTCATATAGATGTAAATAGTATACGTAGAGAGCAAACTCATCAAGGAGGTGAAGGCCTTCTAGGCGATAAAGCTGGTATAATTGTAAACTATGACAAGGACCAAGTTATCTTATACAGCACATCTGGAGGAGCAAAATGGACAGAATATACCATAGAAGAGTATAAAAACACACTCGCCAAAGACACCTTTCCATACGCATCTATTGTAACGCCGTATGATTACACTTATAGTTTCTTAAACGATTATACTGCTATAGTGGCAAAAGAAAATGCTCTAGAGATTGAATCTCTCCAACTCGATTATAAACTCTATAGCAATCTTAGCTTACATCAAGAAAATTTTGACACGGATGAGATTAAAGTAAAGCGAGAAATGATAGCACTCGTCTTTCCAAATATGCCAAAAGATGTACATTTTCCATTACTTTTTAAAATCTCAAAAAACACAGGAGATAACAACTTAAAAAACGAAACTAATCTATCAGAAAAGGGATGGAAAGACAAGATAACTCAAGTGCTTAATGAACTAACCACCACAGAAAACAAAGTAAAAAGTATCCAACGTGGTGAGGTACACCCTTCCTTATTTGAGTTTAAAGAGGAAGATTTTATCAAAACGCGTCCAGAGTACTTTTTCAACTCCTACAATAATGGAAGCTCTTGGGGTGATGATTAATAAAGATTACACCTCCAGCATACTTCCTAAAACCACATTCCACTTTTTGATTTCCCAAGAAGAAACAATACCGTTTTTCACATAAGGATCTTGTGCCGCAAATGTCTCAACTTGCGATTTGTCTTTTACTTGAAAGATTAGCACACCTGTTTCACCAGGACCTTCTGTAGCACCACCTAGTAGAAGACTACCCGCAGCTACAGCTGCTTTTGCAACCTCAAAATGATCTTTGCGATAGGGCGTTCTTTTCTCCAAATAATTTTCGACAAAAGTATATGTAAGGATATAATATTTCATCTAGTCCATCATAATCTCTAGAAGACCTATCGCCGCCTCACTTATTTTTGTTCCAGGCCCAAAAACTGCTGCGGCTCCAGCCTCAAATAAAAATTCATAATCTTGCTGTGGAATCACTCCTCCTACAATCACCATAATATCTGGCCTTCCTAACGACTTTAGTTCTTCAATTACTTGAGGAACTAATGTTTTGTGACCAGCAGCAAGTGATGAGACTCCTAGTATGTGCACATCATTTTCTACTGCTTGTTTTGCTGCCTCTTTAGGTGTTTGAAATAGCGGCCCTATGTCCACATCAAAACCTATATCTGCGTAGCCAGTTGCTACTACTTTGGCTCCACGGTCGTGACCGTCTTGCCCCATTTTGGCAATCATAATTCTAGGACGACGCCCGTCTTGCGTTGCAAATTGGTTTGCGAGTTGTTGCGCTTTCGCGAAAGCGGAATCTTCTTTCATCTCTTTGCTATATACACCACTAAAGGATTGTATCTGCGCTTTGTGACGCCCATAAACCTCCTCTAGTGCATCTGAAATTTCTCCTAGGGTTGCTCTTTCTCTAGCTGCTGTAACCGCAAGTGATAATAAATTACCGTTACCCTCTCTAGCTGCGTTTGTAAGCGCCTCCAAAGCTTGAGAAACTTTAGCTGAGTCTCTGTCATTTTTGATTTGATCCAGACGCTTAAGCTGGCCATCACGTACCTTTGTATTATCTACATCAAGTATATCTAGGTGCTCATCTTCTGTAGGTCTGTATTTATTTACTCCCACAATAATATCTTGACCACTATCTATGCGGGCTTGCTTTCTAGCAGCTGCCTCTTCAATACGCAATTTAGGAATACCAGCTTCTATAGCTTTAGTCATACCTCCTAGCTCCTCTACTTCTTGAATGAGCTCCCAGGCTTTATGAGCAATATCATTTGTGAGAGACTCTACATAATAACTACCCGCCCACGGGTCTACAGTCTTTGTAATATGTGTTTCTTGCTGTAAGAAAATTTGTGTGTTACGAGCGATACGCGCAGAGAAATCTGTAGGTAAGGCAATGGCCTCATCTAGTGCGTTTGTGTGCAAACTCTGCGTCCCTCCAAAAGCCGCTGCTGCAGCCTCAATAGTTGTGCGCGCAACGTTATTAAAAGGATCTTGCTCTGTAAGACTCCAGCCACTAGTCTGGCAGTGCGTTCTTAAGGCAAGAGACTTAGGATTTTTAGGATTAAATTGTTTTACAATTTTTGCCCAAAGCATACGTGCCGCACGCATTTTGGCAACTTCCATAAAATGATTCATCCCTATTGCCCAAAAGAAAGATAATCTTGGCGCAAAGCTGTCTATATCCATCCCGGCAGCAAGCCCAGTTTTTATATACTCCAACCCATCTGCTAGGGTGTATGCGAGTTCTATATCACAAGTTGCTCCAGCTTCTTGCATATGATATCCAGAGATTGAGATACTATTAAATTTAGGCATCTCCTTTGCTGTATATTCAAAGATATCTGAGATAATTCTCATAGATGGTGTAGGAGGATATATGTACGTGTTACGCACCATAAATTCCTTAAGAATATCATTTTGGATTGTACCCGAAAGTAGTGCCGTATCTACTCCTTGCTCTTGTGCTGCGACTATATAAAATGCCATAATAGGCAATACAGCACCATTCATAGTCATAGAGACAGACATCTTATCTAGCGGTATCTGGTCAAAAAGGATTTTCATATCCTCTACCGAGTCTATCGCCACACCTGCCTTACCTACATCTCCTACTACGCGCTCGTGATCACTATCATAACCACGGTGTGTTGCGAGATCAAAAGCTACCGAGAGTCCCTTTTGGCCTGCAGCAAGGTTTCTACGATAGAATGCATTACTATCCTCTGCAGTTGAGAAACCTGCATACTGGCGTATCGTCCAAGGCCTTCTTACGTACATCGTACTGTAAGGCCCGCGTAAGTTAGGCGCCATACCGGCCACAAAATCTAAGTGCTCTAAATCTTGAACATCTTTTGGAGTATAGGTAGATTTTACATCTATCTTTTCGGCAGTGGTTTTTAAAACTACATCTTGCTGAGAACTACTTTTTACTTGAGCCCCAAGGGTGATATGTTGTACGTCTCTTCTACTCATTACTTTCTTGCGCTACTTGCGCTACTGGCGCAAGATGTTGATAAAATGCATCTAGTGCCACATAGAGCGCAGTGACTCTTTGATCTTTTGCTTGTCTCCCAAAATTACGCATACGTGAGTTGAACAATTTTGGGTTCATAGTATTAGTCTCTACAAGGGCATTTATAGTGGTAGACAGATCTTTATCTTCCATATTATTTATAACACACTGCACTGCAGGATGCTTATAATTGAGATTACTAGTACCTCCATCTTCAAGCAAAATATTGCGAGCCAGTAATTCTTTATAAATAGCAATGGAGTGACTTGTTGCAACCCTATCAAACTCTGCTGTACCCGTAAAACCTACATACAAGTAGCGACCGTAAGCACTGTTTAAAATTTTTGCCTCTGGATCATATGCTTCTGTAATATCTTGTTCAAATTGATATAGCGCCTCGTTAAGCAACGAGCTATCTTCATCACCACAGGTAGTTATACTTTCTTTTTCTGAATGTTGTAGTGCAAGTTCTTTCTTGTTGTCACAAGACATTAAGCTTACAGACAAAAGGAGAATCACTACTACTAGTTGATTTATTTTTATCATATCTACTCAGTTTTAAGACGCTCTTTTTCGACAGTTTCTGCGAGACGTCTCATTATTATAGGTTCGATTATTGTTTTACGTGGGTTTATTTTTACAAAAGGATATAACTCAAGATTATTCTTCATCTTATCATCTTGATTAGGATGCTTGTTAGTTCCTAATAAAGTAATGACCCCCTCATCAAAAAGCTGCTGCTCTCTAGTTGCGCTTTCTTTAATCTTGCGCTGTACGGTTCCGTCTTTGAGTTGTTTTAACAAACCACCATTACGCTCTATATCCTTAAACAGCGTAAGTGCTTTTTCCGCTAGCTGATGAGTGAGCTCCTCAACATAGTAAGATCCATCTGCAGCATTTTGCACAGCGTCAAAATAGCTTTCTTCTTTAAGCACTATTAACTGATTACGAGATATGCGCTGTCCAAAATCATTTGTTTTATGATACAACGCATCGTAAGGCATATTTACCACCCAGTCTGCTCCTCCTAAAACTGCGCTCATACACTCTGTAGTGGTACGCAACATATTAGTATTATAGTCGTAAATAGTTTTATTTCTACGGCTGGGGTGCGCTACGATTTTAATTGCTGTGTCTTGATAAGAAAAAGCACTTAAAACAGTTTGTGCTAATTCTCTTAATGCTCTAAGCTTTGCAATTTCAAAAAAGTAATTTGTACCTACACTTACCTCTACAACTACTTCCTCCAGTTTAAGATTTTCTTGCTCGCAAAAGTTTAAATACTCAGCCAGCTGTGCCATACCGTATGCCAGTTGCTGCACCATAGTTGCCCCAGCATTCTGATAAAGTGTAGTGTCTATTGTAAATGATGACGTTGCTTCTTGTATAACTTCTTTAAAGTCTTGATGATCCTTATTGAGGTTTGTAAACCAGTTACCATCTAAAGCAAGATGGTTAATGATATCTAGCTTAACTACGAGCTCATACTTACCACTATATCGATATAGCTCCTTGTAAAATTGTGCGTCTTTAAATGACAGATCAAAATACAGAGGCACCGAGGCATCACTAAGCGTTGTAAATAACGCAGCTATATCAAAAGGTTTATTGGCTTGAAAATAAACAGCTTCTACACCATTTGCTATAGCACTATTTGCCGTCTCTGCAGACTGTACTGCTTGATTTATAAAAATTTTCTCTCCTATAAACCACTGCTTAGGTAATGGTATTGCCGGTGTTTTTTTTACCTCATCTTTATGGTAAAAAGGACGTACGTGTATACCCTCTAAGCTCTGCCAGACAAGCGTCTCATTATAATCTGCACCCTTAAGATCAAACTGTATTTTCTGTTTGTATGCTTTTGCAGATACTGGATCAAATTCTGAAAATAAATTAGTCTTCATTTTCCTGTTTTAAACTATCTTGATATTCAATAATGTAAATCTCCTCGTTATCCTTTTTCATAAGGTATTCTTCACGAGCAAACCGCTCTAAACCTGCGCTATCTTTGAGCTGTAGTATTTGAGCATTATCCTTTGAAATTTCGTTTTTAAAATAATCACGGTTACCCTTTAACTTATCTCGCTCTTGGTTAAGTTCCCTATGTAATAGGTATGAACTCCCGTCAAAAAACAGCATCCAGATTAAGAAAATGATGGTAATGAGTAAATATTTATTACTCAATACTCTAAACCATTTTTTTTGCCTCAGCTCTTTGACACCCATTGTAGTAAATATAGTAAAACCTTAATTTAAACGTTCGTTTATAATGCTTCGTACAATATCTACAGCAACAGTATTATACCTGTTATTTGGTATAATAATATCTGCAAATTCTTTAGTAGGCTCAATAAATTGCTGGTGCATAGGCTTAAGCGTGGTTTGATACCTATTAAGCACTTCATCTAGATCTCTACCGCGCTCTGCAATATCTCTCTTGAGACGACGTATTAATCGCTCATCACTATCTGCGTGTACAAAAACCTTGATATCAAATAGATTTCTAATAGCAGGATCTGTAAGTATAAGGATACCCTCCACCACCATTACATTAGTAGGCGTGGTAAGCACCGTTTCTTCTGTACGGTTATGTGCAACAAATGAATATACTGGTTGTAATATGTTCCTTCCTTCTTTAAGTTCTTTGAGATGTTGACACAGCAATGGAAAATCTATCGCATTAGGGTGATCAAAGTTTACTTTCTTTCTTTCCTCCATAGAGAGGCTAGAAAGATCTTTATAATATGAGTCTTGGGAGATAACCGTTACCTGTCCTTCTGGAAGGTCTGAAACTATCTGATCTACTACGGTAGTTTTTCCACTACCGGTACCTCCACCTATACCTATTATGAGCATAATTGTAATTGTGTTGTTTTAAGTACGCTTTCGCGAAAGCGTTATTCTTTTTATTCCTCTTCTTGTCCGTATTGATCTATATACTCTGGGTATAAAAACTCATTATATGGAAAACGTGTTACGTGTATCTCTCTCACGCGCTCGTACACCTTCTTTCTAAAGGAATCAAAGTTGTTTTTATTAAGCGCCGAAATGAATATCGCATCGCCATTAGTGCGTGACATCCAGGTCTCCTTCCACTCATCTAGTGAGTAGTGAGCACCGGTGCGCTCTACCATAAGGTCATCATCATCATAAGCCTCTGCCTTATATGCATCAATTTTATTAAAGACCATAAGCGTGGGTTTATCCATACTTTTTATCTCATCAAGAATCTTATTTACGGCATTAATGTGATCTTCAAACTGTGGGTGTGAGATATCTACCACGTGCAATAATAAGTCTGCCTCGCGCACCTCATCTAGCGTACTCTTAAAAGAGTCTACTAGTTGTGTAGGCAACTTTCTTATAAACCCAACGGTGTCTGATAGTAAGAATGGTAAATTACCTATTACCACCTTACGCACAGTAGTATCAAGGGTTGCAAAGAGTTTATTTTCGGCAAACACCTTACTCTTGCTTATCACATTCATAAGAGTACTTTTACCCACATTTGTATATCCTACAAGGGCTACTCTCACCAGTGCACCACGGTTACCACGTTGTGTAGACATTTGCTTGTCTATGGTTTTCATTTTCTTTTTGAGCAGGGTGATGCGGTCACGTACGATACGTCTATCCGTCTCAATTTCTGTCTCTCCAGGACCACGCATACCTATACCTCCACGCTGGCGCTCAAGGTGTGTCCATAAACCTACTAGACGTGGTAAGAGATACTCATACTGGGCAAGTTCTACCTGCGTACGTGCATAACTAGTTTGTGCTCGTTGTGCAAAAATATCTAGTATGAGATATGTACGATCTACAATCTTACACTTAAGTAGTGCCTCAATGTTACGCTGCTGTCCCGGTGTAAGCTCGTCGTCAAAAATGACTGTACCTACATCGTGCTGCTCTACATAAGCCGCTACATCTTCCATCTTACCTGTACCTATAAAAGTTTTAGGGTTAGGACGTTCTAATTTTTGACTAAAACGCTTGAGAACCTCTGCTCCTGCCGTGTAGGCCAGAAACTCGAGCTCATCAAGGTATTCTGTCATTTTTTCGTGCGTTTGTTTTTGGGTTACAAGCCCTACAAGAATGCACTTTTCATATTCTATTTTTTCAACTTCCAGCATATTTACAAAGGTAGCAAATGGATTGCAGTCTTTTTGACTAAATTGTGGGTCTCATAGATACTGTTTAATATGGAGGATACATCCGCTTTCGCGAAAGCGCAAACCAAAAAAATAAAATGTGCCATAGGTTTTTACAATCTTGAAAACCTTTTTGACACAAAAAATGACCCCGCAATACTAGATGATGACTTTACACCAGGTGGTTTTAAAGAATGGAACAATTATAAGTTTGATAAAAAAATTAAAAAACTTTCTAAAGTAATCTCAAAAATAGGAAAGGATGATACCGGCACCTCACCGAGTTTACTAGGGGTAGCAGAAGTGGAAAATAAAGCGGTATTACAATCACTTATTGAAACAGATCATCTTGAAGATGAAGGGTATGATATCGTACATTATGACTCTCCAGACGAGCGTGGTATAGATGTAGGTCTACTATATAAAAAGAAAGACTTTGCAGCACATAAAAGCGAGGCGATTACATTATACCTAGAGACAGAAGAGGGAGATCGCGACTTTACCAGAGACATTTTATATGTGCAAGGCACCTTGCTAGGTACAGAGGTACACATACTGGTAAATCACTGGCCATCTAGACGTAAAGGTGCAAATGAAACTTCACAAAAACGTATTACTGCAGCAAAGAAAAATCGCAAAATCATAGATAATCTTGTCGCTAAAAAACCAGATGCAAGAGTAATTATTATGGGTGACTTTAACGATGGCCCACATAGCGAAAGCATAAAAGTACACCTAGCCAAAACTGATTTTTATAACCCGATGCTTTATCTAGGCACGAGATATGAAGGGAGCCTTAATTATAACTATGAGTGGTTCATATTTGATCAAATTCTCTTTTCAAATAATTTTGTAAGAATCTATGATAACGAGCTCTTATATGAAAAGTCAGACATCTATAATGACTTCTATCTTACTGAATATGATGGAAAGTATAAGGGCAACCCCTTTAGAACTTACGCTGGAAAAAAATACCTAGGTGGGTATAGTGATCACTTCCCAGTCTATACAATATTAACTGCAACTGTTAAAGTATAGATTTTACTGAGTAAGAAAGTAGTCACTCATCGGATATATGAAGTATTATATCCAATATTTTTGTTAATCTTTTGAAGATTATATTGTTTGTTGCACTTTAGCGGTGTATATAATTTAGCTTTTTGAAGTTTTTATTACATAATACACAAGGATTTTTACCTTGTCTTATGCTATTACCAATTTCAAGTAGCTTATATCTATGCACAGCTATAATCTCACGACAAACCCAATCAAATGAAGAGACTTTTACTTTCCCTACTTTGGCTTATCCCTTCGGCACTGTTTGCACAAATTACCATAGACGAAACACTTACAACACAACAACTCGTAGAAGACATCCTCATAAACGCATCTTGTGCTGGAACTGAGAATTTCATTCAGAGCACAGGTACAGACTTTGCTTCTGTAAATGGTGTTGGTTCTTTTGAAGCAAATGGTACTGACTTCCCTTTTGAAGCTGGGATTGTGCTAAGTTCTGGAAGTGTATCTACAGCACCAGGACCTAACCTTAGTACACAAAGCAACGGAGGAACAGCGTGGCCAGGAGACGCAGACTTAGAAAACTTTACTGGTGCAACGGCAACAAATAATGCTTCATTCATACAATTTGACTTCACACCTTTTACTGAGCAATTGAGCTTTGATTTTCTGATGGCTTCAGAAGAATATAATCAAAATTTTGAGTGCACATTTACAGATGCATTTGCATTTATCTTAACTGATAATGATACTGGCACCTCTGTAAATCTAGCAGTGCTTCCAGGAACAAACACTCCTATAGAGGTAACAAACATACGACCTGAAGTCCCTAATAGTTGTGCGGCTATAAATGAAGAATTTTTTGGGCAGTACAACTTCCTTCCTTTTAATGATGAAAACACAGCTGCTACAAATTTTAATGGTCAAACTGTCGAGCTTACAGCATCTACCACAGTAGTACCAGGAAACTCATACACCATAAAACTCGTTGTAGCAGATCAAACAGATAGTCTCTTTGATATTGCGGTATTTATTGAGGCTGGTAGTTTTAACGTTACAAATACAGATCTAGGTGAAGATTTACTTGTTGAAAACGGTCTTGCCTCTTGTGAGGGAGATCCAGTTACTCTAGATGCAACAGATCCAGATGCAGAAACTTATACTTGGTTGCTAAATGACGTAGTTATAGCTGGCGAAACATCATCAACACTAGTTGTTACTGAGCCTGGAGAATATAGCGTAGTAGTAACTCTTACAGATTTACCAGATTGTGAAGTAAGAGACGATATAACAGTAGAGTTTATTTCTGAACCTGCAGTAAATATAGAAGACTTTATATCGTGTGCTGGAGAAACCGAAACTCTAGATACAGGCTTACCTGCTGGCACGACCACATTTGTTTGGAGTTTAGATGGAACTGTTATAACAGGTGAAACTGGACCGTCAATAAGCGCGACAGAATCAGGAACATACACAGTGCAAGCTATTTTTGATGCTGGATGTACCTATACAGATGATGCTATTGCTACTTTTAATGTGGCTCCTATTGTAGACCTTGGGGAAGACATAAATAGTTGCCTTGAAGATGCTGTCACTCTTGATGGGTCCCCAACTAACGTAGATCCATCTACCTCTACTTATGAATGGTTCTTAAACGGAACTCTTATATCGGGAGAGACCTCTGCCACACTAGAAGCGACTGCCCCAGGAGTGTATGAAGTTTTTGTCACCTTTGAAGGATGTATTGGGACCGATACATTAACAATTAATCAAGCTAATGAGGATGGCTCTAGTTGTAATGTAAATGATTTGTGCCCAGATGCCTTACCACTGGTATGTGGTGACACTGTAACAGGAACAACTGTAGGATCTACCTCAACTGGTGAGCCTGGAACTTGCGGAACAGGTCCTGGAGCCCCAGGAAACTATTATACATTTACTGGAACAGGAGAGCTTATACAACTAGCAATGTGTAACTCTACATATGACACAAAACTTCAAGTATTTACAGGCACTTGTGACGCCTTAACTTGTGTAGATGGAAATGACGATTCTTGCGGACTACAATCTGAAGTGGACTTTCTATCTGAAGAAGGTATTGAATATACAATTTATGTATTTGGCTTTGGAACAAGTGTAGGTGATTATGAACTAACCGTTACTTGCATTGAAGCACCACAAGGATGCCTAGATGCCGAAGAAGTTGTTTGTGGGGACGTAACTACTGGCACAATAGTAGGCGCGCCAGCAACAGATGTTCCATTAGAAAATTGCGGCAACATAACAACTGGTGATTCTCCTGGGGTATGGTTTACATTTACAGGCACTGGTGAAAGCACAGAATTCAGCCTTCTAAATTCAAGCTTTGACACTGGTATTCAGATATATTCTGGAACCTGTGAAGAGCTTATTTGTGAAGAAGGTAATGATGACTTCGGTACAGTAGAGCAATCAAAAGTAGATTTCATAACTACAACAGGAACTGAATATCTTATTTACATTTATGGAGAAGATGGTGCTACAGGTGATTTTGAATTATCAATACAATGTAACCCACCAGCCTCTTGTGAAGACATAGAACCATTATGTAGTCAAGAAGGTCTCATATTTGAAAACACCTCTGACGGCTCATCTGCTCAAGATGGGATTGATTATGAGTGTTTATTTTCTCAACCTAACCCAAATTGGTTTTACCTTGAAATAGGTCAAGAAGGAGATATCGATTTAGAAATTGTTCAAAACACCGCTTTTGACGCAGATGGAAATCCAGTAGGAAATGAACTAGATGTAGATTTTATTGCCTGGGGACCATTTGATAGTCCAGATAATGCTTGTGACAACTTAAACCCAAGTACAAGTGTAGATTGTAGTTTCTCAGCCGCGGCAATTGAAACATTTACAATTCCTAATGCACAAGTCGGGGAGGTTTATATACTTCTCATTACAAATTTTAATGGGTCAAGCGGATTTATAAGTGTAGGTCAAACTGGCGGTGATGGAAATACCAACTGTGGTATTGTATGTCCAGATTTTGACATAGACCTAGGAGGTGATCAGTCTGTGTGTGATGAAACCTCTATAGAGCTTACTGCCGTTCTCTCTGGAAGCAACACTACAAATCCTACTTATGAATGGAGTACTGGTGAGACAACATCATCAATCACTGTTACTGAAACAGGAGTATATGAAGTAATTGTAACCGTAGACGGATGTTCTGAAAGTCAGATTGTAAATATTGACTTTGGGGCGACACCCACTATAGAACTAGGGAGCGATTTTGACACTTGTTTTGAAAATGCTATTTTCTTAGACGCTAGTCCATCAAATATAGATCCTACACAAGTTACTTATCAGTGGTTTCAAGACGGAGTAGAACTACCAGATACAACAGCCTCTATAGAAATTGTTGAGCTAGGGAACTATGAGGTAGTTGTAACTGATAATGGCTGTACTGCTACAGACAGTATTCTTATCACAGGCAGTACACTAGACGTTAGTCTCATAGATAATTTTCAAACTTGCCCTAATGAATTACAAACACTAACAGCGGCTACAGACGAAACAGGAGTCACCTTCCAATGGTTTATAAATGGCACAGCAATAGATGGAGCTACAAACGCAACTTATGATGTCATACTAGCACCTAGCACTGTAGGAACTCAAACTTTTACTGTAGAAATCATCAGAGGAGTTTGTTCTGGCACGGCTGCAGTAGATGTGACACTTTATGAAGTAGGAAATTGTGTTATTTCAGAAGGGCTTTCTCCTTCTGGGTCACCAGGATTTAATGACACACTAGATTTACGTTTCCTCTCTGACAGGTCTGGCATAACAAACCTTCAGATCTACAACCGCCTGGGTACACTAGTCTTCGAACAAGATTCATACACAAATGAATGGAGAGGACAAACTGATGCAGGTGATGATTTACCTACAGGAACTTACTTTTATGTAATCTCACTTGAGCAAGAAGATCCTACTTATGGCACTCAAGCCACTGGATGGATTTACTTAAATCAAGACTAACTAAAGAATCTAATTGTACGTACGATATAGTTGAATTAACAACGAGACAACAATGAAAAAACTACTATTACTAACGCTAATTTTAAGTCTATTTTACATAGATGAGTCTGTTGCTCAACAAGACCCACAGTATACCCAGTATATGTATAATATGAATGTGGTTAACCCAGCATATGCCGGATTAAAAGAAGGTCTTGCCATAAATTTATTATACAGAAATCAATGGTCAAGCTTAGACGGGTCACCAGAAACTTTCACCCTTACAGCTCACTCTCCTATATCAGAAAAAGTAGGTCTAGGAGTCTCTCTTATAAGAGATGAGTTAGGCCCTGTGAAAGAAACCAACGCTTATGCAGACTTCTCTTATACCATAGATGTAAGCAGTACTTTTAAACTAGCGCTAGGTATTAAAGCGGGGGCTACTTTTCACGAGGTTGGCCTTGTAGATCTTGAACTCCAAGATCCCGGAGATGCGTTTTTCTCACAAAACATAAATCAGACGTATCCCAACGTAGGGACTGGTGCTTTCTTATATAGTGATAAATTTTACGTAGGCCTATCTGTTCCTAATTTACTCAACTCTGTTCATCTAGATACTAATGAACTAAAAATAGGCTCTGAGACTAATCATTATTTTGTAACCTCTGGATATGTTTTTCAAGTTTCAGATAATGTAAAACTCAAACCATCTGTAATGGTAAAATCTGCATTTGACGCACCAGTTTCTTTTGATGCAAATGTAAATGCCCTCTTTCTAGAAAAATTTGAACTAGGTGTCTCTTACCGTTATGATGATTCTTTTAGTGGCATAGTAGGCTTTCAGGCAACTCCAGAATTTAGAATAGGGTATGCTTATGATGCAGTTACTTCTGAGATAAACAACATAGCCCCATCCTCACACGAGATCATTATAACCTACAACATACTACGTAATAAAAAAGCATTACGTTCACCTAGATACTTCTAAACCTAACCATAGCACATTAATATGAAGAAGTTTTACCTATATATATTGCTCCTTATTTTTACAGCTACAGGAGCCGTAGCACAAAACAAAGACACAAAGAAAGCAGATGGTCTGTTTGAGAGACTTGCTTATACCGAAGCTATAACTGAATACACCAAGCTTATAGAAAAAGGAAAAGCAAACAAGTATGTATATGCTCAGCTTGCTGAGAGTTATGCTATACTAGGCGACTCAAAAAAAGCAGTTTCTTTTTACAAAAGAGCTACTAAAGGAAAAAACGCAAAGCTCACACCAGATCTTATGTATAATTATGCACAAGCTCTTAAGGCCAATGGTGATGCTGCTGAGTATAAAAACTGGATGCAAAAATTTACCCAAGCACAACCCAATGATTCTAGGTCTACTAGTTTTTTAAAGAACTCTAATTATCTAAGCCAGCTTTTAAGCAAAGAGCCTAGTTATACGGTAAAAAATGCAGGAGCTCTAAATACAACATATGCAGATTATGGAAGCGCGATAAATAGCAATACACTTTACTTTGCTAGTGCTAGAAATACAAACCGCAAAAAACACAGTCTAAATAACGAACCCTTTTTAGATATCTATACAGCGACACTAGATGGATCAAAATTAGGAACAGCCTCTCTACTTGCAGGTGACGTAAATACAAAATATCACGAGGGTAAAGTAGCAATCTCTCCAGATGGAAAACGTATGTATTTTGACCGCAATGACTATTATAAAGGAAGTCTAGATAAGGATGAGGCTGGAGTTAACCAGATTAACCTCTATACTGCAGAAAAGGTAGGAGGAAAATGGGTTAATATACAATCTGCCCCATTTAATAGTGATGAGTTCTCAACCGGTCATCCGGCAATTAGTCCAGATGGTAACACACTATATTTTTCGAGTGATAGACCTGGCGGAAAAGGAGGGTCAGACTTATATATGGTTACTGTAAATAAAGATGGGTCATTTGGCACACCTACCGCGCTTAAAAACCAAATCAACACAGAGGGTACAGAAGTATTTCCTTTTATAGCTCAAGATGGCACACTATATTTCTCAAGTGATGGTCATATAGGTATGGGAGGCCTTGACGTATTTATGTCAGAAAGTAAGGGTGCAAACACGTATGCTATTCCTCAAAATGCAGGTCCAGGGATAAATAGCCCAGCAGACGACTTTTCAATATATATAAACCAAGATACAGATACAGGTTTTATCTCTTCAAACCGTGCCGGTGGTAAAGGAGGAGATGATATTTATATATTAGGACAACTACCTCCTTGTGATGTAGATGTTGCTCTCACGGTAGTAAATCCAGCTGGAGAGGGTATAGATAAAGCTCTTGTGGTTGTAAATAACACTACAGATAACACAAGTGAATCTGACACTGCTACAACAACGGGTAAATACCTTTACCAGTCTAAATGTAATCGCACATACACAATAACTGCGAGTGCAGATGGCTATAAAGAAGCAATTCAAAACATTACGGTAGGTAAATCTGGTGTTAACCAGACTATAACGCTAGAACCTATTATAGATCAAGTAGTCGTAACAGAAACGGAGGTTGTTTTAAATCCTATTTATTTTGATTTTGACAAGTCTAACATACGTCCATCTGCGGCAGCAGAGCTAGATAGACTTGTGAACGTTATGATGCAATATCCTACAATGGTAATAAGTGCAGAGTCACACACAGATATACGTGGGTCTGAATCTTATAACAAGAACTTATCGCAACGTCGTGCAGACTCAATGCGAGATTATGTAGTAAGCAAAGGTATAAATGCTAGCCGCATCTCAAGTATAGGAAAAGGAGAGTCTGAGCCTGCTATAGCTTGCGGTTCAAACTGTACAGAAGATCAACATCAACTTAACAGACGCTCTGTCTTTAAGATAGTCACTAGATAAACTGGATAATTATTAACTAACCAACCATCCAGGAAGCCGCAATGCGTAAGTGTTGCGGTTTTTTTTATACCGTAATATCAAACTAATGTAAAGCGCTAGTTGTAACCTTATATTACAATGTAGCCTATGCTCTTCTAAGAAACCGTGCGGTTATATACTGCCTAATTTTCGGCCTCTTGTGGTGACAACTATCGATAAGCACATTTATTTTAGCAGTCTAGTTAAGTTGCCTTGATGCTTTAATAAAAAAACCCACTGCTAGTAGTACTAACAGTGGGTTTTTAAAATGTATTATTCCGCTTTCGCGAAAGCGTATATATAACTACGTTACTTAGTTTGCATTGATCTGTATCTCGTCAAGCTCAAAAGTACCATCAAAATCTGCATCACCAGACCCGCTGTATCTAAAAGCAACATAACCGTTAGACTCAATACAAGAAAGATCTACAATACCTGAGTCTATCCAGTCTCCAAAGAAATCTCCATCATCTACAATCACTCCTGCAGGTAAAACATCCCAAGTGGCTGTTGCAATAGTAGCCTCAGTACCGTCCCAATCACTAGAAAAAAGAAGGTCAAGCGTACTACCGTCTGAAAAACTGTTTGAAGTCATAAACTGAAGAGTCTCACCAGTATTAGCTTGAAGGTCTAGCATAGGTGTAATTAACCAAGCGATAGTGGCATCATCTCCAGACTGGAAAGACCCTACTCTTGCAGAAATACCTAAAGAGGCGTTTTGACCTCCACTAGAGTATGCCTCCCAAGTTTCTGACCCTTCTTGCTGGTAGTTAGTCCATCCATTTCCAGATATTGGGCTATTTGTAGCTTGTGTCTCAAAGAAATCTTCAAAAAGAATTGTACTTCCTGCCGCATCTGCCACACCACAATCTATCTCTACCGGATCACAACGCTCTGCTTGATCAAAAACTACGTCATTTCTGTCGTTTATAGCAAGATTAAAGTCCTCTCCAAAGAAATTACGAGTAAGCACTCCAGAAATACTTCCGCGTCCCGTAGGAAGCGCTATAGACTTAAAATTTGCAAAGGTACTTGTGCTTAAAATAAGTGTTTGCTCTGTCGCACAACTAAAGATAGTGCGCTCTCCATCAAACTCGTCTAGTGGCTCACCCGCATAAGTAAGACTTTGATCAATTACTTCTTCTTTTGCAAATTGAACATCTGTAAGTTTTATAAATATGTTTTCTAAATCTTCACTTAGGTTTGAGATGGTTGTCTCTACAGGAACAATAGTCTCTACCGTTGCAGATCGCTGTATGTAATCAAATTGTAGAGGAGCTGGTATCTTCTCAAGGTTGTTTGTAACTCCTAGCGTTAACACACCATTACTTTCACCAAGGTGAAGACCTCCTAATTTTACAAATATCTTACGCCCTATCTCATAATACGTAAATAAAGGGCTCTCGTCTATTAAGATACGTACTCCTGCAGTAGGTGCTGTAGCATTGTCTTGTATAATGATTTCTTCAAACCAGTTACCAGACTCATCACTGCTTATCACAAACCCCTCTACATACTGTGTAGACTCTGTAAGATCTACCGTTTCTCCTTCTTGAAGAAATAAGTTTCTAAGTGCAGAAACAGAGATTACTTCGCCATCAAGAACAGGATCTGTTGCGGTAAGATCTGGCGTGGCAAAATCATCATCTTGCACACAACTAGTAATAGTAAGCAACGCAATAATGGCTGCAAATACGTGGGTTAATTTTATTGTTTTCATATTAAATATCTTTCTTAATTGTTTTATTAAAAGCGCACGTATGCGTTTACATAGTATGTTGTTCCTCTACCGAAGAAGAGACGATCACCAAAAACTGGGGTGTCTCTTTGTGCTTCTTCTAGGCTTGATCTATAATTTGCTCGTCTACTATCTTCAAAACCTCCTGTAATGTAGGTCTCATCTAGTACATTATTTACCGTTGCAAAGAAGCCTACAAAGTAGTCTCCTACCCTCCAAGATTTACCTCCTATAATATTGACCAAAAAGTAATCATCTATTTCTGTCTGTCTTAGTAAATCTCTCGCTACATCTGTATCATAATCATTAAATGGCTGCCCATCTATGTCTTGATTAAAGTTTGCCGTTCTAGCTAGATTACTAAAGTCTATGTATGAATTTGAGAAGTAGTTTACTGTAAGTCCAAAGTTCCAGAATTCTGGGTCTCTATACTCAAAACCTAGTTGGTAGGCTCTTTCTGGTCCTCCTGCAACGTGCAAATCTTTAATAGCAGTTGTCCCATCACCAAAGGTTTGAGGCCCCTCAAAATCATCTGATGTATAATATATATTAGGATTATTTGCATACGTATATTGACCTACAGATGCTGCAGCCTTAAGTTTAAGAGTAGGTAATACCTGCGCTTCTATACCTAGCTCTGCTCCTATATTTCTACGTTCTACATTTGTAAGAACCTCTTGAACAAAAGAAGCTTCTGTACCAGCGATACTATTTTGTGTAAAGAAGAAACCTATGTCTGTTCCTTTTTGAAAACCAGTATAAAACCCAGTAAGACGTCCCTTTACTATAGGTGATCTAAAAATATAACTTGCATCTACACTCTGTATTTGCTCTGACTCTAAGCCTATCACTACGTCATTGTTTTGACGCGCATTACTAAAGCTATTTCGTATACCTGGGGCCACAGAATAATATCCTGCATTTACATCTATAAGGTGACGCCCAGATAATTTATAAGTCGCACCAGCTTTAATTCCTCCGTTTGTAAACGAAAGTTTTTCACTAGGTCCAAAAGAGCGACTACCTGTAAAATTTCCGTTCTCATAGAGTCCAGTGCGCTGGTATGATGTATTACTTGCTGTACCAGACACATAAAAATCTACTTTATTATAAGTAAACTGTGCCTGCGCAAAGCCAGAAACTACGGTCGCATCCATATCATAATTATACTTATAGCGATCACCCTCTACTACTACTCTATTAGGGTTACGCACATCACTCTGTGCAAGATCTCCATCTTGACCGTCTTGACTCTCACTTACAGAAAAGTTATCTATATCTAGAAAACCATCTCCACCTAGTAGGTCGCTTACTTGTGCATAATTTTCGCTCTTCAATCCTCTATAGCTCACATTACCATCTATAGTGATAGCGTCTGTTACTTGAGAATTAATAATCACATTTGCACTAAGCTGGCTATCATCTATCACATCATCCTGAAGTATGATATTAGAATTGCCTCCATTAGCATTTGCTTGATATAAAGAATTCCAATCAAATTGACCATCATTTATAAAGTCCTGCTCTAGTAGGTATGCATTCTGAAAATCATATGCCGTAGGATTAGGATCTTGTAAAGCATAACTAGGCAAAAGTTGATAATAGTTTGGCGCTGGATTTCTCAAGCTACCATTATCTACTCTACCACTTTTTATAGAACCAAACTGGTAGCCCAGGTTTGAGTTTATTGTTGTTTTATCGCTTAATGTCCAGTAGTGATTAAGCATAAAAACAGGCTCTTCTATCTCTCGCTCTCTTGTATTACGCTTCTCACCATCTTGATAACCCCAAAAAGGATTATACGTTCTTCCTTTTAGGTCAAACTGCTCCTCTGTAATAGCTGTCGCTCTACCACGTCTGTTAGGCGTATAGAATCCCGTAAAGTTTAAACTATGGGAATCATTTATTTTTTTCTCAACAGAGAGATACATAGAGTTTGCATCATATAATGTTCCATCTTGAAAACCCTCTTCTCCAAAACGTCTTGCAAGTAACACACTATATGCCCATCCGTTTGAGTTAAGACCAGAATTATAGCTTGCCATCACTCTACCTTGATATGAGGCATTTGCCGCAGCATATGATATTCTACCTCCCTCTCGTTCTTGTGAAGCTCTCATTACGATATTCGTAACCCCTGCGAGACCTCCAAAACTATATTCACTAGGAGTAAGTCCTTGAGAAAATTCGCGATTACGCTGTGCGTCATTTAGTCCTCCCCAGTTACCCCATTGTGGTCTACCGTTAAACTGTTTATTCATCTCAATCCCGTTAATGAGCACTTTGCCATTTGCATTATCGAGACCTCTAGGTCTAAAAAAAGTTGCACTCCAGTCAAAAGCGGCTGCGCTTAAAAAAGCATCGCGACCAGCAGATAGAAGTCCTGACACATTAAAGTTACCTAGATCATCATCACCACTGTTAAGATCATTATCAGAAAGTGAGATTAACCCTATTTGCTGCTGCTCTGCAGAGATGTCTACATCTAGTGTAATCACATCAAGATTGAGCGTTTGCCCAGTTGTAAGAATAATAGGAAGCCTCTTGGTTATAAAACCATTTTTTAAAACTAAAAGAATCTGATCTCCTTCCTGAGTCAAGTTATTAAGTACAAATACTCCCATAGCATTTGTCATTGTTTCTGCAGCGCTCTTTTCGAGACGTAAAGTAACGTCTGGAAGCGGCTCAGAGGTGATGGCATCCATCACCGTTCCTTTTATTTGTGTTTGCGACCAGACTGTGGCAGCTAGAAACACACATAAAAGTGATAAAGTAAATTGCTTCATAAATGATTAATATTTGGTTGTTTTATTAAGAAACCGTTACGATTCTCGGCCAAAAGTAGGCAAAATAGAACGTTTCAGTACCTTTGGCACGCTCTCTGCAAAAGAGTTTACAAAAAGATAACACACATCTATTTTATGAAACTAAAAGTACTCGCCTTATCTGGTTTACTGACTGTTACCGCTTTCGCGAAAGCGCAACAAGACAAAACCTATCGTGCACATACCATTGCCTTTTACAATGTAGAAAACCTCTTTGATACAGAAAATGACCCCATCACTTATGATGATGATCGCACACCAGATGGAAAGGATCACTGGACCGAAGAAATCTATCAAGATAAAGTAAGCAAGATGGCGCGCGTCATCTCAGAAATAGGAGCAGATGTGACAAATAACGCTCCCGCACTCATAGGCCTTGCAGAAATTGAAAATAGAAAAACAGTAGAAGCACTAGCAAATGATCCAAAACTACTTGCTAAGGATTACGGCATTGCTCATTTTGACTCTCCAGATAGACGAGGGATTGATGTAGCACTTATGTATCAAAAAGCGCTTTTTAAACCGACTAACATTAGCAAGCACGAGCTCCTTATATATGATAATGTTGACACAAGTAAAAGAGTGTACACGCGTGACCAGCTCTTGGTTTCTGGCCTGCTGGATGGTGATATGATACACGTGATTGTAAATCACTGGCCATCTCGCTCTGGTGGAGAAGCACGAAGTCGTAAAAAACGTATCGCCGCTGCCGAACTTAATATGAAGATAATTGACAGTTTGCAGAGCAATGACCCCTATGCAAAGATCATTACAATGGGAGATCTCAACGACGACCCTACAAGCCCTAGCGTTAAGAAAACAATGAAAGCGTCTGGAAAGAAAGAAAAAGTCAAAGATGATATGCTTTACAACCCTATGGAGCCTATGTTTAAAAAAGGGATTGGTACACTCGCCTATCGTGATGGTTGGAATCTTTTTGACCAGATTATTATAAGCGCACCTTTACTTGATAAAGATTTTAGCACATACCGCTATTATAAAGCAGGTATTTATAATAAGAACTACTTAAGCAACCCTAAAGGGCGTTATAAAGGATACCCTTACAGAAGCTTTACAAATGGAGGCTACACAGGAGGGTACAGTGACCATTTCCCCGTGTATGTATACCTTATTAAAGAAGATCAATAAAACAACTTATAATAGTTAATAAAAATGTCCGCAATCTATTTATTTTAGATTGCGGACATTTTTTTGTTTTAATCACGCTTTCGCGAAAGCGTAAAACTATCCATAAAAGGTATAGTCTACAGGGTTATATTAAAACCACTGCGACCAAGGAATAATAGCAAGTACTGCAATTAAAGCAAGGGTATAAAATATTGCTATCTTCTTGAACTTAGGCGTAGAAAGGCGCTGTTTTTTATGTTTTGAATACCCCACAGTAACAAGTACTACAGCAATAATCATAAGGAAAGGGTGCTCTACCGCTAGTTGTCTAGCCTGGCTAGATAAACCTCCCATTCCGTTTGCTTTTATGGCTTGTAAGCCATTAGGAGACACAAACCACAACACAAGCCCTATGAGTAACTGTATGTGCATAGTTATAAGTGTAAACAGTGCTAGACTCATATCCTTACCTCCATATTCCTTTTTACCAAAGAATTTAGAAAGAGCATTTACTGTTGCAATAACAAGAACGATAAGAACTAAATACGCCCAATAAGAGTGGACAAACTGAACAACTGAGTACATATGATGTATATTTATTATGGTTGAGTGTCAAAGATAATTCATAAATATAAAAGCCGCTACTGTTTCCAGTAGCGGCTTTTTAAATTGCCTAAGCAAACAATTTATAATAGCTCTTAGTTAAAGATATAACGAAGACCTACTTGCATTTGCCATCTTGAAGACTGTAATCCAGAATCATCAATTTGATCTACGTTTTTACCTATTACGTTTCCTGCATCATCAAACTCAAGTAAGCTCTCTACAAAGCTAAATACTGGTTGATCATCAGATGTTGAAACTGTCTGTAATGGTGATACGTTAGATCCTACAAATTTACGTACTCCCCAATCTTTGTTGATAAGGTTTGTAAAGTTGAAGATATCTAAAGAGATCTGGAATGTATTTTTCTTGTCTCCAGTTTTTACATATATATCTTGTAAGAACTTAAGGTCAACGATGTGGTTCCAAGGTCCTCTTGAACCATTACGCTCAGCATACTGTCCTCTACGAGTACTTAAGTAATCGTCAGACTCGATAAACTGGTCAAGTAACATCCATTGTCTAGCTTGCTCTGTTGCATCACCAGAAAAAGTAATTTCTGACTGGTTTGCTGGAACATAAATAAGAGCGTTATCTCGTGAATCATCATTTAATAAATCACGTCCTTCTCTGTATGTAAAGCTATATGGTGACGACTGTGCTCCTTCATAGAAAAGACCAATTGTAGTTTTTCCTCCAAAGTCTCCACCGTACTCAATCTCGTAAGATGCATTTGCAGAGATACGACTACCTAAAGAGAAGTCAGAACGAGATAATGGAATATCTGAGTTCTTACCATTTACAGTTTGAATTCCTCTCCACTGTGAACTGTTTTGAGAAGATGTACCATCAAAGATTTTTTCAGACTCTCCGTAAGAGTAAGATACTTGTCCTTGGAAACCGTTCTGGATAGGCTTTCTAAGAGTAAACGTTGCGTTATAAGAAGATCCTTCGTTTGTGTTAGAAGCAAGGATGATTCTACCATAAGTATCATCTATCTCGTCACTACGGTTGTAGAATGGACGGTTATCTGCTCCATCGTAGTTCCCTACTGGCCCACCTAAGTTAAGGTTCTCATAGTAAACATCTGTAAGTACATCATTATATAAGAAATCTGCAGATGCGATTAATCCCCATATAGGTAATTTTTGATCGATAGCGATGTTGTATTTACCAACTTGTGGAAGTTTAAAGTTCTTAGCAAAAAGGTCGATGTTTCCACCTACTCCTCCAGAACCTGCAGCAACAACTTGTGTTTGCTGGTTTACATCTGCTTGGAAAGGCTCTCCGAAGATAAAGCTAAATCCACCAGTTACACCATTATTGTTATAAGTACCACCTGGCCATACTAAAGGAAGTCTTGAAGTAAATACTCCTAATCCTCCACGTACTTGTGTTGTATTATTTCCAAAAACATCCCAGTTAAATCCTAAACGTGGTGCAATGTGAGCAGAAGCATCAACTCCTTGACCTACACGAGCTCCTTGTAAATCTTTTCCTGCAGCAGTAAGTAGAGATACAGTTCTTGTGTTAAAATCATCATTTACAGTTCCATCTTCCCAGTAAGGAATATCAACACGGATACCTCCTGTTACTTTAAAGTTTTCTGTTACTTGTACTTCATCTTGTACGTAGAAACCTAATTGAGAAGTTCCAAAATCTGCAGATCCAGCAGACTCATCACCTACAGCACCGTTACCTACTAAAGAATAACCGTGTTGAAAAACGTCTGCATCTTGACCAGTTAAGAACTGGTTAAGTCCAGAAGAAACTAAGTTTCCAGCATCATCAAATTGATCTTCGAAAGTATAATCTCCGTAGTTAAAAGCAAAGAATAAGTTCTTAGCAGAAGCAATCTCAAGGTTTGCACCAAGCGTTACAGCGTGACGACCAGAGAAAATCTGGAAGTTGTTGTTTATTGTAAAGATATCCTGCTCAAGTAAATTTGCAGTAGAGAAAGGCTCAGACCCAAAAGAGATCGTACCTCCTCCATCTTGAATATCTACGGTAGGGAATGGATTACCAGAAGGATCTCTATCATCCTTTACAGATGTATATCCTATCTTAAGGTTGTTTGCATATTTAGAACCAAACGTAGAGTTTAATTCAAATGCAGTAGAGTATGTCTTAGTTTCAAAAAACTCAGATCCGTTTATGAACCCTATGTTTCTTAATCCAGAGTTACGAGCTTCTAGGTTAGTCGCCTCAACGATACCTTGACGTATAGATACTTTGTGGTTTTCGTTAATGTTCCAGTCTAAACGTAAGTTTATCTTGTCACTTTCTAGAGTTCTAGTGTTGTTATCAAAAATACCAGGATTATAACCGTACTCAGACTGTAAGAAGCTAGCAAGGTTTGCGATATCTGCTTCAGAAGATCTTCCTTGGTAGTTTGAGAATGTAAATGGTTGAGGAGTCTCATCATCTTGACGCTCATAGTTTGCAAAGAAGAATAATTTATCTTCGATAATTGGACCTCCTATACGGATACCGTAAGTCTTAGCAGAAAATTCTGCAAGCTTCTCACGCTCGTCACCTTCATTAGTTAAATCTACAGGAGTTTTACCTGCAAGACTCTCGTTTCTTAAGAAACCGTATACACTACCTTCCCAGTTGTTAGATCCAGAACGCGTTACTGCGTTTACAGATCCTCCAGAGAATCCTGACTGACGTACATCAAAAGGAGCAAGGTTAATTTGGAAAGACTCGATAGCATCTACAGAGAACGGGTTTACACCTGTCTGACCTCCGTTAGTACCTGAACCTGCAAGACCAAAAACATCGTTATTTACAGCACCATCAATATAGATAGCATTGTAACGGTTGTTTTGACCACCTAGAGAGATAGAAAAACCATCGTTCCCCTCAGTAATCTGAGCTTGTGGAGTAACACGTGCAAAATCTGCAATACCTCTAGATACAGAAGGAATTGTAGCGATGTCACGCTCTGTAATTGTAGTTTCTGTACCAGTTTTGTTTGTGTTAAACACACTGTTATTAGATCCAGTAATTACAATCTCGTCAAGTGCATTTGCATTTTCTTGCATTGTTACACTTACTCTCTTAGTCTCTCCGAGACCTAAGTTAAAACCGTTAAGTGCATAATCTTCAAAACCTACATACGTAATTGTAAGGTTATAAGGACCACCTGATTTAAGGTTTGGTAAACGGTAAAAACCGTCAAAATCTGTTACTGCTCCATAAACAGAACCTGTAGGTACGTGTGTAGCTACAATGTTTGCCCCAGGTAATGGTCCTTCAGTGTTGTCTAGCACACGTCCAGCGATGGAACTTGTTGTTACCCCTTGCGCAAGTGACGAAGCCGTCACAAGAAACAAAGCGATCAATGATAAAAATGTAATTTTCTTCATGATATTTATTAAATAATTAGCAGTGCAAAATTACTTTAATTTCCTAAGCACCAATATTAACTTAAGGTTAACTTATTTTCTTAAAGATTTGAAAAATTTGATAGAACTTAAAACGCCCTGAGATCAAGCTCTCAGGGCGTTTTAGCGCTTCATATATTTTATAAGAAAATTACTACAATTTGTAACGCTCTAACAATGTTCTAGTTGAGCTATCGTGAGACGTCATCTTATCGTTATCTATATCAGATAAAACTTGTTTGGCAAGTTGTTTTCCTAACTCTACACCCCACTGATCAAAGGAGTAGATGTTCCATATAACGCCTTGCACAAAAATCTTATGTTCATACATTGCTACTAACGCTCCTAGACTCTCTGGTGTTAATGCCTCACCAAGTATAGTTGTAGTAGGTTTATTTCCTTCAAAAACTTTAAAAGGAGCTAGCTCTTCTATTGCCTCTGGACTTAAACCTCCAGCTTGCAACTCAGTAATTACTTGATTTTTTGTTTTACCATTCATTAAAGCTTCTGTTTGTGCAAAAAAGTTTGCCATAAGCTTGTCGTGATGACTCTTCTCACCGTGCAATGATTTTTTAAAACCTATAAAATCTGCCGGTATTAATTTTGTCCCTTGATGAATAAGCTGAAAGAACGCGTGCTGACTATTTGTACCCGGCTCTCCCCATATAATATTACCTGTTTCATAAGAAACACGCTCTCCATTGCGGTCTACACTTTTACCATTACTCTCCATAATAGCTTGCTGCAAATATGCCGGCAGTCTATGTAAGTATTGAGAATAAGGTATTACAGCCTCTGTCTCTACTTTAAAAAAATTATTATACCACACACTAAGCAGTGCTGTTATTACAGGTAAATTCTTATCAAAAGATGTGTTTTTAAAATGCTCGTCCATTTTAAACGCGCCGTGAAGTAAGCCTTTAAAATTATCATACCCTACAGCAAGTGCAATAGAAAGACCTACAGAGCTCCATAGCGAAAATCTACCTCCTACCCAGTTCCACATAGGGAATACGTTATCTTGGGAGATTCCAAAGTTTGCAATAGCTTCTGCATTTGTAGAGACTGCGACAAAATGATTTTTTACAGCATCTTCTCCTACTTTATCTACAAACCACTTACGCACGGTAGTAGCATTGCTAAGTGTCTCTTGTGTAGTAAATGTTTTTGAAACTATGACAAATAATGTGGTCTCTGGATCAAGATCCTTAATGGTTTCCATCACGTGGTCACCATCTACATTTGATATAAAGTGTGTATTGAGACGTGTCTTATAATATTGTAAAGCCTCTACCACCATCACCGGCCCTAGATCAGAACCTCCTATACCTATATTTACAACATCTGTAATTTCCTTTCCTGCAGCTCCTTTATGTGCCCCAGAAATCACCTTTTCGGTAAAGGTCTGTATTGATTTTTTTACGGAGTCTACTTCCGCTTTCGCGAAAGCGTTATCACTCTCATCACGAAGTGCGGTGTGCATTACAGCACGCCCTTCGGTGGCGTTAATTTTTTTGCCACCAAAAAAACTATCTATAGCCTCTTGTAAGCCTACCTCTTGAGCCAGCTTGAGTAGAAGAGTCATTGTCTCTTCTGTAATTCTGTTTTTACTATAATCTACATAAAATGTATCCCAAAGAATTGAAAAATCTTCTGCACGCTTATCATCTTTGAAAAGATCTGTAAGATGTGTGTCTTTTATCTCTTCATAATGCGCTTGCAATTCTTTCCAAGCTGCGGTAGTAGTTGGGTTTATATTTTTCATTTTGTTATATCTAGGTGATTATTGTAAAGCCTCTGTAGCTTCTTGCTCTTCTGTAATATCATCTTCAGCTTCTGTCATAAAAGGAAGATTATCTAGCTGTAATTGTAATGGCCTCTTTATACTGTCAAAGACTGGTAGCAGCTCCTCTGCCATAGGCTCTGAGGCTGGAAGGTCTTCTGAGAAGGGATCTACTTGTTTACCGTTTTTCCAAAATCTATAACATACGTGAGGTCCTCCTGAGTTACCAGTCATCCCTATAGTACCTATTACATCACCCTGTCTTACACTCTGGCCTACTTTTGCTAGGCGTTTTTTCATATGCAAGTACTGCGTGTCATACGTACCATTGTGACGTATTTTTACATAGTTACCATTACCGCCACGTCTTTCTGACTTGGTCACCACACCATCTGCCGTCGCTAGAATAGGGGTGCCTATGGGAGCGGCAAAGTCTGTTCCTTTATGAGGTCTTACTCTGTAACCGTAATATTTTATCCTTCTCTTTAAGTTATATCTAGATGACAATCTCCCATACTTGAGCGGACTTTTAAGAAAGGCTCTTCTTAAGTTTTCGGCATTTTGATCAAAATAGTCGTAACCTCCAGGTAGTGAGTCGTTTTCAAATCTATAAGCATAAATCTCTCTTCCTCTATGTTCAAACACGCAAGCCTTTATATTTCCGACTCCCGCAGCTACAGTATCATTTACAAATCGCTCATCATAAATCACTTTAAAACGATCACCTACGTCTAGTTTATTAAAGTCTATAGTCCAGGCATAAATATCTGCCATTTTAATACTTACAAAAACACTAGCTCCTAGATCGTCAAAAGTAGATGAGAGGTTGCTACTTATTACTCCAGAAACTTCGCGCTCTACGATAGTAACCGGGTGCTTTTTTGCAGCAGCAGTAACATCATCTTCAAAATCTACAACCACATAATCCTCTTTATTTTGCTCATAAATAAAGACTTGAGCTGCCTCAAGAGTGTCTTTAGATTTAAGCAGCATATACGGCTTGCCTACACGTATACGACGCGTGTCAAACACATTTTTTACACTATCAGATATTTCTTGAATCGTGGCATAATCTACATTTGAGTCAAAGAGTATTTTTCCAAAACTGTCACCAGACTGCACAGTATCTCTCTCTACCACATAATCATCAAGTACGTAACCGTACTCTTTGATCACTTCTGGTTCGGTTTCTAGAGTTTGATCTATAGGTGTTGAAGTAGCATCTTGCTTCTCTCCACAAGAGAATAGGGCAAGGCTTAAAAATAGTGTAATGTAGAGGCGATAATAATTCACTAAAAGTATGTTGTTTTAAACGTCCTTTCCCCAGTTTGCAAGCTCTTCTTCACTCCAGACATCTGGAAAGAAAATGCGACGCTGGTACTTAGGGTGCATATATTTGGTCCATTCACTGCCGCCTGTTGCTTCTACAACTTTTTTACCATTATTGAGGTAATGATTTGCTGCGTGATAGTGTGACATCACCCAGGTTACATTTACTGTATAATCATAATGGCGCATTGCATCCAGCAGCTTCTTATCTTCACGAGCTTCCTTAGGCAAGCTTTTAAAGCGAGCGTACAAATTTATGGTATTATATTCTTTTGTAAAGGCGACAAAGTCGTTTTTATATTTTGCCTCAAAGGCAGAGAGTAAATATGACTTTTTACCCGTGTTGTAATCTTTTCCGGCTGCTTGCCAGTACAAATGTTCTAACGCGTGCTCGTAAGGAGTATTGCGATCTATGCTTTCGCGAAAGCGGGCATCTATAAGGTTTATTAAATCTGTACTTGCAAACTCAATCTTTCTGTACTGCGCGCTTTGAAAACCACTTGCTGGTGTAAGTGTTTTTCTAAACTTCATATACTGCTCTATTTCCATTCCTTCTTGCATTATGCTAAAAGAACTGGTGAGCATATCAAAATAACGACTTATACGGTCCAAACGAGAGCTAAAAAAATCTACCGTAAGATCTGGGTGATGAGCCACCTGCTCTATCTCCCATAGTATCATTTTAAATAAAAGCTCGTTAACCTGGTGGTACATCACAAATACATTCTCATCTGGAAAGTTTGTGCGCGGTATCTGTAAACTTAAGAGTGCATCTGTATGGATATAATCCCAGTAAGTAATGGGTTTACTTTGTAACAAGCCCTCAAGGTGATCGTCTAGATCTTGATCTATTTTTTCATACTTATCATCAAGCTGATTGATGATTTTTTCAATATCTGGCTGTATCGTTTTCTTCATTTATAATTGCGACTATAGAAGCTTAAGTTCTAACTCAAAAAAAGATTAAAAAGTGTGTAGCTATAGTCTCTATCTTATTAAATGGCAATTTACAAAAATCCCTAGTCAAAGACCATCTCAAAAGGATACTTAAGCCCCTTGTAAGCATCAAGATCTGCCTTGAGTGACCCTACAGATAAGCTTGCCTTAATGCGCAAGGGTATTTTATTATCATCATCACTCACCCATATGGTAAGACTTTCTTGCTCTTTAAAAACTCTTCCAGACTGCACTAGTGGTCTAAACACGAGTGTTTTTACTTTTCCGAATTTTGTTCTAATGGTCTCACGCTCTAAAAAACGCATCTTAAAAGGATAGTTTTCTCCATCAAAAAACATTGTGAGGTTAATCTCATCACCAGCTTTTAACCCTTCTGTTTCTAGATTATTGCGCAGGTAATACATAGCAGAGACCATATCTTGTATACCCGGCTCTGTATCTATAGTGGTCTTTTTGTTATGCTTTAAGTCGTTTATGTGTGCTTTATTTGCTTGCTGGTCAAACTCAATCACCTTATTTTTAGTATGGCCACCCTCATCTATTTTGCGCAAGAATTTATAAGGCAAGTCTGTCTTTTTATCTACCCAGCTCTCATAATAATCTTCTACCCCAAAGGCAAGACCTACAATACCCGTAGTCTCTCCATAACCTTTAATATGATGCACAGGCTTGCCATTAAACATCTCATCCTTAATATCTATAGTTGCATACCCACCCGTGAGCAGTCCGTAATGCACTCTAAATTTAAGCCACTCACCAGCTTGATACGAGTCATTGTGGGCTTTAGTTACAGGAGGATCTGGCATTTGCACAAAAGCTGTAGTTAAAGCAAAGACCGCCAGCAGAATACCTATTATTATATGTTTATTTTTTGATTTCATTTTCTGGGGTTATTTGGTGGTTATACCCTTAGAATACAATTGTTATTCCAAAAATAGGATAACAAAAAAACTTCGCCTTATTTCTAAGACGAAGTTTTCGTTAAAATATTGTGATTCTGAGTAATAAAAGGAATTACGCTTTCGCGAAAGCGCACTCAAAACTACAACGTACCACGCTGTGCTTGCTCCCTCTCTATTGACTCAAAAAGCGCTTTAAAATTACCTGCTCCAAAGCCTTTTGCCCCCATACGCTGTATGATTTCAAAGAAAAGGGTAGGTCTATCTTGTAGTGGTTTTGTAAATATTTGTAATAAGTATCCATCCTCATCTGCATCTACAAGAATTGATAATTCTTGTAAACGCTCGATATCTTCTTTCATCACCTTCATATGCTCACCCAGACGCTGTGGGATGTCATCATAATAAGTTTGTGGTGGTGGTGGCAAGAACTCAATACCGCGAGCCTTAAGCTGTGCAACCGTTTTTATAATATCATCTGTTGCTAGTGCGAGGTGTTGTACCCCAGCACCTTCATAAAAATCTAGATATTCTTCTATCTGTGATTTTTTGGCAGCCTCTGCAGGTTCATTTATTGGGAACTTAATGCGACCATTACCGTTACTCATTACCTTACTCATTAAGGCAGAGTACTCGGTGTGGATTTGCTTATCATCAAAAGACAAGAAGTTTACAAAGCCCATTACGTCTTCATAAAATTTTACCCATTTATTCATCTGGTTCCACCCTACGTTACCTACCATATGGTCTACATATTTAAGACCTGTAGGTGACGGATTGTAATCTGACTCCCACACGCGGTAGCCTGGTAAAAAGGCACCCTCATAATTTTTGCGCTCTACAAACATATGAACGGTCTCCCCATAGGTATAAATACCTGCTCTTACCGTTTCCCCTTGATCATCCTTTTCTACAAAAGGTTCACAATATGACTTTGCGCCACGCTTTGTTGTTTCTTCATAAGCGCTTCTAGCATCGTCTACCCATAAGGCAACCACTTTTACACCATCTCCGTGTTTTACTATGTGGTCATTTATAGGTGACTTACTGTTAAGTGGCGATGTAAATACGAGACGTATTTTATCTTGCTTTACTACATAGCTCACCTCATCTCTAGAGCCCGTCTCTAGACCTTTATAAGCATATGATTGAAAACCAAAAGCAGTTTTATAAAAATGGGCAGCCTGCTTTGCATTGCCCACATAAAACTCTACATAATCTGTACCCAGTAGCGGAAGAAAATCTTGCGCTCCTTCAAAAATTTTTTCCAGTCCGTAGTCTACGGATTTTAAGTCTTTTGCCATATTATATATTTATTTACAAGTCTGTAGCACTAGCTCTTAACTTGTCTTTGTATTATTAATTTGTTGTTTTTTAATTTTTCGCGAAAGCGTACCCACCCTAGTGATCTAACCACGACTGGTAGTAACTCTCATCTGCAATGCTCATTGCATCTTTACATACTTTAAGAGGCTTAAAAGTATCTACCATAACGGCAAGCTCTTCTGTACCTTCTTTACCTATACTCTTTTCGGCAGTGCCGGGGTGTGGCCCGTGAGGAATACCGGCTGGATGCAGTGAGATGTGACCTGCCTCTACATCTGCCCTACTCATAAAATCGCCATCTACATAATACAGCACCTCATCACTATCTATATTACTATGATTATATGGTGCTGGGATACTTAATGGATGGTAATCATACTTTCTAGGCACAAAACTGCACACTACAAAGGCATCTGTCTCAAAGGTTTGATGTACTGGTGGTGGCTGGTGTATGCGCCCTGTTATGGGCTCAAAATCGTGTATAGAAAATGCATATGGATAGTTGTAACCGTCGTAACCCACCACGTCAAAAGGGTGAGAAGCATATACCATCTCAAAGATGTCATCTTGCTTTTTTACTTTAATTACAAAGTCACCTTTCTCATCATTGGTTTCTAGCTCATATGGTTGTCGTAGGTCGCGCTCACAAAAAGGAGAGTGCTCCAGCAGCTGGCCAAACCAGTTGCGATAACGCTTAGGGGTATATATAGGCCTGCGAGATTCTACAATAAATAATCGATTATCTTCTGTATCAAAATCTATTTTATAAATAACACCACGTGGTATTAAAAGATAGTCTCCGTATTTAAAATCAAGATTACCTAGGTGAGTTCTGAGTTTACCTGTTCCTTTATGAACAAAGATAAGCTCGTCTGCATCTGTGTTCTTATAGAAGTACTCTTGCGTGCGTTCTTGAGGAGCAGCAAGTATAATGGTACAATCACTATTGGTCAGAACGGGTTTTCTACTCTCCAGATAATCTTTTTCTGGTTTGATTTGAAACCCCTTAAAACGGTATGACTGCATATTATTTTCACGAGCAATTTCTGGTTTTACAGAGTATTGCTTGCGTATCTCCTTGACCTGTGTAGGTCTGTGTACGTGATAACTATTTGTACTCATCCCGTCAAAACCTATCGTACCAAAGAGTTGCTCTGAGTATAGGGTACCATCTGGTTTACGAAACTGTGTGTGACGTTTATGTGGGATCTCTCCCAGCTTATGATAAAAAGGCATTTTTATAAAATTTAGATTGTCTTAAAGTTACTTAAAATTCAAGTAAGACATCTATTCAGGGTCCCTCTTTATGAGGAAATTAAGAAGTAGTGGTAAGTATATCCAGCCCTGTGCATTCATATGGTGTAAATATATGGGTTTTTTTACGCTTTCGCGAAAGCGTACTCAAAACTACTACAAAGCCTACGAGGTAAGCGCCTTCAAAACACCTTGAGCAAACTGCCTTGCGCTTGCTGGGTCATTACGTATCCATAATTCTGGCTCTACGATTTCTAGTTCGCCTAAAAGAATGTCTCCATTTTCACCCCAGAGTATATCTGCTCTTCCATATGCAGGCATTGTACTGCAAGCTTTAAAACAATCTTCGGCAAAGGTGATTTCTTCTTGTGTAGGTGAGTAGGGATGTACCGTACCTCCCCAATCATCTTGCACGCGATAGTCACCTTGTTTAGGTTTTTTAAGAATTGCGTGAGTAAACTTCCCATTAAAAACCATAAGTGAGGCCTCGCCCCGAGAGGAAATGGTGGGTACAAATGGCTGGATGAGCATATCTCGCTCTGCTACTAGGTTTTCAAAAACCTCTTCATAGTCTGCTCGCTCAAACTCTAGTACCTTATGCGTGTGAAAGGCACCGCCAGCAATAGCAGGTTTTATAACCACATCTTGCCAGTCACGTTCTAAACAAACCTCAGCAATTGATCTGTAAGAACCTGTATCTACATACTCAGTAGGCACTATAGCGACACCTTTATTTTGTAAATCTTTAAGGTAGTGCTTATCTATATTCCACTGTATGAGATCATAGGAGTTAACAAGTTGTGTCTTTGTTTTTACAATCTCTAACCAAGCTGAAAACTCGTCGTAGCGCTCAAAATAATCCCAAATGGTTCTAAAAACCACGGCTCTAGTTTGTGACCAGTCATACTCTGTATCATCCCAAGCAACACAATGTACCTTTAGACCTAAATCCTCTAGTGCTTGAGTAATAAGCTTTCTTTCGTCAAGAATATTTTGCTCGTAGGTGGTTAAAACTTTTGGGTTAAGATATTTCTGGCAAGTAAGGATGGTTACATCTATAGTGTGAGCGCTCATCTTGGTCTATTATTAATATATTATTCTTAAAACTTTCTGTCTGGATGGAGCATATCTAAGGTAACACTAGATGTTTTATTATCTATAATTTCTTGGACTAACTTACCTGTACTAGGTCCTAGTGTCCAACCCATCATAGCGTGACCAGTTGCGATTGTAAGGTTATCACACTTAGCACTTTTACCTATGTACGGCATCCCATCTGCAGATACAGGTCTAAGACCGCACGCAGCGGCTTCCTTTTCTTGCCCCGTAATACGTACCTCTGGGAAGTAGTTGTTTACTCCCTGGGCTATTGCCTCTACTCGTGTTTTATTAATAGTGTGATTAATACCAGCAATCTCCATTGTTCCGGCAAATCTAGTAAAACCATTCATAGGTGTGATGGCTACTTTTGCTTCGGCAAGTATGGCTGGATAGGTAATTCCCGTGGGAGTTTTAGTTTGTATGCGATACCCTTTTCCGGCTTGTAGTAGGAGGTTAATATTAAGCTTTCGCGAAAGCGTACTCGTCCAGCTACCAGCAGCTAGCACAAACTCATCTGCCGTGAGTACTTCTTTATCTGTTTGCACGCTGGTTATCTTACTGCCAGCAGTTGTTATATCAAGTACTTTTTCTCCTTGCCTAAAAACGACTCCCTCACCTAATAAATATGATTTTATCTCCTCCATAAACTCACCGGGTGTGCTATGATGGTCACACTCAAAGTAGGAAGCTCCTACGATATCTAGCGCAGTTCCTGGTATCATTTTCTGTACCTCCTGAGCCGTTATTGTTTTTGCTTGAAGGCCTTCTTTACTTGCGATTTGCACTAACTCGTCTTCGTGATGCAGGGCTTTTTCTGTCTGGCAGAGCATTAACAATCCTTTTTTCTCAATATGAAATGAGAAGCCCTCTTCTTTTTTTATCTGGTGATAGAGATCTCTGCCCATAACCGCCATTTCTCTCATTACCGGTATGGAGCGATGTACGTGATTTTGATTACAAGACTTATTAAAAGCAAGAGACCATTTTAAGAAGTCTGCATTAAGTCGTGGCTTTATATACAGCGGACTCTTTTTATTAAACATCCACTTTACTCCTTGCTTCATAACCCCTGGAGCTGCGAGCGGAATTAAGTGACTGGGCGACATATAACCGGCGTTTACATAACTGGCTCCATCACTCATTTTAGATTGATCTATAATGGTAACCTGATGTCCAGCCTTGTGTAGAAAATAAGCACAGCTCACTCCTACAATGCCACCTCCTATTATGATAATATGCTTTGCCATAGTCAAGACCTTTTGCGTTTTCTAAATTACCGAAAATCCGAAAGCATACGGATCTTCTTCATCTATTGTGATTGTATTATGACCATAAATGCGTGCCCAGCCTTGTATACTGGGGATGACTGCTTTGTACTCCCCCACCACTGTCTCTTGCTCGACACGACCTAAAAAGGTAGAGCCTATAAAACTCTCGTGGGTGTATGCCTGACCGACCTCTAGCTTTCCTTTTGCATACAGTTGTGCAAGCCTCGCAGAAGTACCAGTACCACACGGACTGCGATCTATAGCTTTATCTCCATAAAAAACGGCGTTACGCCCATCTGAAGCGGGGTTAATAGTATCACCCGTCCATAACATATGAGTGACATCTCTTATGGTGTCATTTTCTGGATGTATAAATGCACTGGGGTATTTCTTATTAATACGCTCCCGCACCACCTGGCTCATCTGGATAATCTGGCTAGCTGTAAAATCTTGTACTCCTGTAAAGTTTTTTTGAGGGTCAACAATGGCATAATAATTACCTCCATAGGCTACATCAAAATGTATTATACCCAGCTCTGGACAATCTATCTCCAGATCTGTAGCAGCGAGATATGATGCTACATTAGTAAGACGTACCCAGTCTACTTTATTCTTAGTTTTTTGATAAGCAATTTCTACTAGGCCTGCAGGGGCTTCCATTTTTACTACACCTTCTTTTTTAGGTATAATGAGCCCTTCTTCTATGGCAATTGTTATTGTACCTATCGTACCGTGACCGCACATAGGTAAGCATCCAGATGTCTCAATAAACAAGATAGCAACATCGTTTACAGGGTCGTGAGGAGGGAATAATATACTGCCACTCATCATATCGTGCCCTCTAGGCTCAAACATCAAACCCTTGCGTATCCAGTCATATTCTTTTAAAAAATGCTGGCGTTTCTCGCTCATCGTTTTGCCTGTAAGTTCTGGACCTCCCTGAGATACCACTCGTACTGGGTTACCACACGTATGTGCATCAATACATTTAAAAATATGTTTCATCACTTATGATTCTGCAATGTTTTGACTAGCGTGAGGTTAGCTATAAATTAAATTACATAGGGATAAAAGGCATAAACGCTAGCTAAACCTCACACTGTCAATTACTTTTTTGTATCCAATCTTTTACTCTTCGATCTAAAATAGCCAGAGTTACTGTGCCCTGTTCTAAAATAATCTCGTGAAAATCTCTTATATCAAAACGACTGCCCAGCTCTTTTTCTGCAAGTGTTCTTAGCTCTCTTATTTTGAGTTCACCCATTTTATAAGCTAGTGCTTGCCCTGGCCAGGATATATATCTATCTGTTTCTGTTTGTATCTCGTGTAGTGACAATGCGGTATTTTGTGACATAAAGGCTACTACCTCTTCACGAGTCCAACCTTTTGCGTGTATACCAGTATCTACAACTAACCGGCAAGCACGCCACATCTCATAGGTAAGTTGACCAAAACGCTCATACGGTGTTGTATACATACCCATCTCTGCTGCCAGATACTCACAGTATAAGCCCCAGCCCTCGCCATAGGCATTTACATACATATTACGCCTAAACTGAGGAATACTATCACCCAACTCTTGATTAAGTGCCCCCTGTAAGTGATGGCCGGGCACAGCCTCGTGCACAGTAAGAGATGGCAGTGTGTAAAGGGTTCTACTAGGTAAGTCATAGGTGTTTACCCAGTAATATCCTGGGCTTGTGCTTCCCTTTGGACTACCTACATATCGCCCTCCAGTATACTTAGGTGCGATCGCATCGGGTACTGGCGCGACACCATAGGGCTTGCGTGGTAATGTTTTAAAAAACCGAGGCAGTTGCGCATCTGCACGCTTTGCCATATCACGTGCAATCATTAAAAGTTGCTCAGGAGTTTTGGCATAAAACTGCTCATCTTCACGCAGGAATTTTAAAAAATCTGCAAAGCTTCCTTTAAAAGCTACTTCTTTTATAATCTTTTCCATCTCGCTTTTTATGCGAGCAACCTCTTCAAGTCCCTTGTTATGAACAGCATCTGGCGTGATATCTAATGTAGTATAATAACGTATCCGGTTTTGATAATAGGCGTCTCCATTAGGGGTTTCAGATACTCCTATGGTAGTGCGTGTGTTAGGAAAATATTCATTTTCAAAAAAAGCCTTTACACTTTTAAATGCTGGAACCACACTGTTTTCTATAGCTAGCTTTGCTGCGGTTTCTAAAGAATCCTTCTGCTCCTCTGTTATTGACTCTGGAAGATTTAAAAAAGGTGTGTAGTAAAAACTGTCTTTATAATCTGCTACAATTTGTGAGTTATAAGTACTCTCATACCCTTCAAAAATAACCCGCGGCTGCGACACGCCTTTTTTTATTCCTTCTCTTAGTAATGGCACATATTGATTTACCACTTCTGGCAAAGCATTTAACTTGTCAAGATACTTTACAGCTTGCTTGTATGAGGTGATAGGCCGCACCATATAGTTCCAACTGCTATGAAAACCTGAGTCAGACAGTAGCGGATTTAAAAAGCGTTCATACTCATAGTAGTCTACGGTTTCTTGCAGCTTAAATTTTAATAGCTCGAGAGATATCCTTTCGGTTTCTGACAAGGTTTTTGGCGAGATGGTGTTAAGTTTTTTGAGTTGCGCTTTCGCGAAAGCGGACTCCTTCTCAAATCGCTCTTTTGAAAACACCCCCAGTGGATGCACTTCCTTGCTACCCTCGTTCCATTTAAAACTTTGTGACGCCTCAATACATTGCTTGAGCTGCTCTGTAGCAGTTTGTGCAATAGTCGTTATAGACATAAAAAAGGCTATCACCCACACTAAATATCTCATACTATTTTAAATAATCTGGCAATAAAGCCGTTGGAAAATCTTGAAAACTAAATGGTCTTACCCATCTCATAATACTATGGTTACCCACTGCCGTAAATCTACTATCTGTACTTGCAGGATAAGGGCCTCCGTGTGTCATCCCATCTACCACAGCAACACCAGTAGGCACACCGTTATATATAATGCGACCCACTTTATTTTGTAATGCTAGTGTGATGTCTTGTAGGGCTGTAGTCTCATTATCTTCTGCAATAATCGTGGCGGTAAGTTGTCCCTCAAGACTGTTTATTATTTTAAGAAGTTCATTTTCATCCTCTGCAAGTACAACCATAGAAAATGGTCCAAATACCTCCTTATGTAATGTCTTATTTGCGATGAAAGAAGTTCCATCTACTACGGCTAGTACTGCTGTGGTATGGTTAGGTTTTGATGAAGATCCTACTACTTTAAGAGATACACCCTCTTGTTCTTTTATCTCATTTTTACTTTTCTCATATCCTTCTTGTATGCGAGTATGAAGCATACAGCCATCGGGAGCGGCCTCAAGATGTTTGGCTAGAATTTCTATAAAATGTGTTGTCTCCTCGCTCTTTACTGTTATAATAAGTCCTGGATTTGTACAAAACTGTCCTACGCCTTGCGTGATAGAAGCGGCATAGGTTTCGGCTATTTGAGCTGCTCTTTTTGAGATTGCCTGTTGTGTTATTACAACTGGATTAATACTTCCCATCTCTGCAAAAACCGGAATAGGAGTCTCTCTAGCTGCAGCAAGATTGTATAATGCTCTCCCTGCGTGGTGACTGCCTGTAAAACCTACTGCTGCTATACCCTTATGTTTTACAAGTTGCTCTCCTACCTCTTTACCACTACTATTAAGGTTAAAAAAAACACCTTCTGGCATTCCCGTCTTTTGGGCTGCTTTTGTTATTGCTGTCGCCACCATCTCACCTGTGCCGGCGTGCATAGGGTGCGATTTTACAATTACTGGGCATCCTGCTGCAAGTGCACTTGCCGTATCTCCCCCAGCGGTAGAAAATGCCAGCGGAAAGTTACTCGCTCCAAAAACCACTACTGGCCCCAGCGGTATGTATGTCTTTTTTAAATTACCATCTTCATCTTGTAATAACGGTAGCCTCCAGGTGTCTTTTTTTACAAGCTCTGCAAACATTCTTAGTTGGCCTAGCGTTCTACCCCTTTCGCCTTGAGCGCGCCCTTCCGGAAGACCACTTTCTTGCAAATACATAGTTATAAGGTCTGAGCCTAATGCCTCAATCTCATCTGCAATAGCATTTAAAAAGCTTGCGCGTTTAACACCAGGAAGTTTACTATATGTACTAAAAGCGTGAGCTGCTAGGCTACAAGCTTCATCTATTTCTAACTGGGTGGCTTCATAAAAAACTGTTGGGTTATCGCTATTGGTCACGGGGTTTGCCGTCTTGTACGTTTTTGCTCCCTCTGCAGATTGTTTATACCCTATTTGATTTTTACCTGTAATCATTATGCTTTTATAGTTTTAAGGTGCGCTACAATAGCTACTGGTTTATGAACCACGGTTGTAGATGCTGGATATTTTATTAATAACTCTTTAGGCCTAACGGGACGTTTTTCAAATCCCCCTCCACAGTTAGGACATACTTCCTTTAATAGCTCTGTGACACAAGTAATACAAAAAGTACACTCAAAGCTACAAATCATTGCCTCACTAGATTCTGGTGGTAAGGGAACATTACAATGTTCACAAGAAGGTCTTAACGCAAGCATTAAAGATTTTTATAGTTAGGTAACGTAGGCCTTGTGGCTATTCCTTCTTTTATAATCTTGAGCACGCGCTCTCTTTCTTCTCCAAAAAGCGGTAACCTAGGTGCTCGCACATTTTCTGTACCTATACCTGTATGTACCTCGGCGAGTTTTATGTTTTGTACTAATTTAGGATTTATATCTAACTCTAGTAAGGGCAAAAACCACCTATAGATAGCAAGTGCTTCTTGTATCTTTCCTGCTCTTTGTAACTCGTAAATAGCGACCGTTTCTTCTGGAAAAGCACATACAAGTCCTGCTACCCAACCATCTGCACCCATAAGTAATGACTCTAGAGCAAGTGTGTCTACACCTGTCATAATCTTAAGCCTATCGCCAAAGTTATTTTTAATGCGCGTCACGTTTGATATATCTCTTGTGCTCTCCTTAACTGCTTGTATGTTATCGTGTTTTAGTAACACCTCAAACATCGCTAAGGAAACCTCAATTTTATAATCTACAGGGTTGTTATAAATCATAATGGGCAGTTTTGTACTACTAGCCACATCACTAAAATACTGTATCACCTCTTGATCTCCCGCTTTATATCGCATAGGTGGCAACATCATAAGGCCGCTTGCACCGTCATCTTCTGCCTTTTGAGCTGCGGCAATAGCGCCCTTTGTAGACTGTTCTGCTATATTTATCATTACAGGCACTTTACCATCTACATAAGCAACAGTCTCTTTTGTAAGTGTGCGCTTCTCGTGATCTTCTAGCGTACTTGCTTCTCCTAGTGTACCACCTAGTACTATGCCGTGTACTCCAGCACCAAGTTGTGCTTTTATATTTTTTTTAAATGCTGGTATATCCAGCTCATCCGTATCAGTAAACTTGGTTGTAACAGCTGGCATTACACCTTTCCACTCTATAGCCATACTTTAAATTTTTTATCAAAGATAGCCGTACGACAACCTCTAGATTAAATACTGTTTTATCCATTACTGACTGTATATTATCCAAATATTAAGTTCTTATGTCAATATCAAGCAAAAAAGTATCTTAGCTCTATGAAAGTGCTGCCTTTTAAGATACCCAAGCCTACTAATGCTGCCATACTTTTTCAAGTTGATGAAGGCGTGTTATACAACTCCCTTCACAATCACGAAGAAGTGCAAATAAGTTTTATAAAAGAGGGATCTGGGACACTCTTTGCAGGAGATGCCGTCCATTCTTTTGTTAAGGGAGACATTATTGTTTTGGGTAGTCACCAGCCACACGTTTTTAATAGCGATGGTAAGCAGGCGTTAATGCATACGGTGTTTTTTAGTCTTGCCTCCTTTGGAGATACATTTTTGGCACTAGATGAGGGCAAAGGGATTGTAGATTTTTACGCTTTCGCGAAAGCGGGATTTAAAACCCCCATAACTCCAGATATCGCTGCGCTTTTTAACTACATCGCTACGGCAAAAGGCATCTATAAACTGGGCTATTTTATAGATATTATAACCGCGCTCAAAGTTGCAAAGCACACTCCCCTATCTGAATTTATATACGAACGCGATATCTCTGAAAAAGATGGAAAGCGTATGAGCGCCATCTTTGACTACACCTTAAGCAACTATCACCAAGACATTACTCTAGCACAACTTGCCGCTCTCACAGCACTCACGCCACACGGGTTTTGTAAATATTTTAAACAGCGCACAAATAAGACGTATTTTACATTTCTTACAGAAGTACGTATCTCAAAAGCTTGTACTTATCTCGCTACAGATAGCGATCTCACCATAGGTACTATAGCAGATTTATGTGGCTATAAAACGCTATCCCATTTCAATAAAAGCTTTAAATCTATAAAAGGAATTACTCCCACAGTTTTTAGAAAAGCCAAATGATATATCTCTAATCTAGGCGCTTGTGTTTTTTATAATTATCTTAAGACGATAAAGTGTTAAATACACATATCTTTACGTTAACAACCAAGACCACATACAGATGATAGATACTCCTCTGCGCATACTTATTGTAGAAGACTTAGTGTCTGACGCATTTTTAGTCCAGAAGCAAATAAAGAAGTTTTGTACAAATGTAGAAATTAGTATTTCTGATAAGGAACTCTCGCTTGCGGTGGCTCTTAAGCAGTTTTTACCAGACATCGTGATAAGTGATTTTAACCTAGAAGGTTTTACAGGCTTTGACGTTATAAAGCAGGTAAAAGCATTTAATAAAGAGATACCAGTTATAATTATCACTGGAAATCTAAACAATGAAGAAAAAGCTGCCGAGCTTATAATGAGCGGAGCTTCTGGTTTTTTCTTAAAAGAAAACCTTCTCAACTTACAGCAAAAATTACTTCCACTTTTTGAAAAATTCATTTCAGAAAAGCAAGAGCTTATTAAACGTCTAGAGAGACAACGTGAAAAGGATGCAAGAGAAAAAGAGCTTACAGACTACTTACGTCATCACGACTTTGAAGCCTATGAGCATAAAGAAGCCATCTTATCACTTAAAGAAAAAGTGCTCAAGTTTTTATCTATAAGTTAATGGATACAACGCAGTCTAAAAATATTGTAAGATCCCTATATCTTAGCTTTTTTTCTACCCTAGCAGTCATCTTGCTTATAGGAGCGCTCTACCTGGCATCACAATACTCACAAAAATGGATTGTGCATACTAACGAGGTAAAAGCTGAAATACATAGCGTATCAGAAACGATACTTAAAGCCGAAACCAAGTTAAGGGGATATCTCATAAGTAAAGATCCCGACTATCGTGTAGACTACAAGGTAGAAGTTGCAAAGCTCAATGAACGCTTAAAAACTCTAGAAGAAAAAATAGAAGATGATCCCATACAGGTTAAAAACCTAAAAAAAATGCGCAGCCTACTTAACCAGCGCATTATGGGAATGAATGACAATCTAGACAACTATATATTACGCACTCCAGAAGAAAACAGAAAAAAATCTGGTAGAGCAGAAACACTTCAGCTTATAGAAGACATTGAGCGTATGAAGAATGTAATGCTCATAGAAGAAAATGAAATTTTAAAAAATCGCAAGTCTACATATGATAACATATACATATTAAGTCTTATAGCGCTCGTAATTGCATTATTACTTATGCTCTATAATGTATATGCTGTAAAGAAGCGTCTTATACCTCTCTTCTCAAGACTAGCCGAAAACAATGATAAACTTATTGAACTTGTTCACTCTAGAGATGATGAGATTGCACTTAAAGAGGCACAAATGGCAATGAATGAGGATCTCATACACGAGATGGAAAATAAGAATAAACAACTCAACCAGTTTGCATACATTGCCTCTCACGACTTACAAGAACCATTGCGTACAGTAGATAATTTTATAGACCTTTTTGAAGAAGATTATGCAGACAAGCTAGACGGAGAGGCTGCCACCTATTTCGGCTTTATAAAAGGTGCTACTTCTCGTATGAAAACACTTATAACTGGTCTCCTTAACTATAGTAGACTAGGTAGATCTGGAACACGTTCTAAAGTTGAATTATCAAAACTACTAGAAGAAATTAAAATAGATCTTGGGTCTAAAATAGAAGAGACTAATACTACAATCACTCACGACAATCTACCTGTTGTAACGGGTTATCCAGTAGAGCTAAGACAGCTATTTACTAACCTTATTACTAATGCTATAAAATTTACCCCACCAGAGCGTGATCCAAAAATTCACATAAGCGTGAGCTCAACAAAACTCTACTGTAAATTTCAAGTGACAGATAATGGATTGGGTATAAAAAAAGAACATCTAGAGAAAGTGTTTAATATGTTTACCAGACTTCATAGTGCAAAAGATTATGAGGGTACAGGCATAGGTCTCGCTTTCTGTCAAAAAATTGTAGAACTTCATAAAGGTAAAATAAGCGTATCATCTACTATAGCTGAAGGAAGCACATTTACTTTTACTTTAAAAAAATAACCATATGCAACCACTAAGAGAGATATTACTTATAGACGACTCTGAGTCAGATAATTTTGTACACTCAAGAGTTATTAAAAAAGCAAAAGTAACGGCAAAAGTGACAATAAAATACTCTGGTGAAGAAGGACTAGAATACCTCAAAACATTAATAGATGAGGACTACCCAAAACCTGACCTCATCTTTTTAGACATTAATATGCCGGGTATGGATGGCTTTGAGTTTTTAGAACATTATGAAAATCTAGAAATTAACCAGAAAGCAGGTGTTGTTATCGCAATGCTCACGACCTCAACATCACCAGTAGATAAGCAAAAGGCTGAGAAGTATCCTTTACTGTGTCACTTTGATAACAAGCCGCTTACTAAGGAGAGTTTAATGAAAATTTTACAACAGCAATTCCCTGGAAGATTTGATGACTAATTGCCTTTAATTCGTTGCCATAAATCTACGAGTAGCTTCTTTCCATTTTCTGGTGCAGGCCGGTCTTCGGTGGCGATTATGGTACCATCATTTTCTGTAAGAAGGTATCTAAACACAAACTGACTATCATTTTCATCATTTGTAATGAGGCCAAAACGGAGGTCATTATACACCCAGCTCTCTTCCTCTTTTTCTAAAATGTACCATCCTTCAGAAATGGTAATGAGGCGTTGTACCTCATCTGTCTCAATCCACTTTTGGGCTTGCGCTCTTTTTTTAGGAAACGTTTTATAAACTATAGGCTGAGAATCAAAAAACGAGTAATCACCTATAAGGTAAGCATCCTGGGTATCTACATTAATATTCCATAAAACCGTGTTGAGCGGTGCAGGTCTGGTCGAGATTTTAGTATACGTGATTCCTTGCTCTTGCAATGACGCTTCTACTTTATGATGCACCGCAAATTTTATAAAAACGGTAAGTAATAAATAAGCCGTACTAAGATAAATACCTAGGTTGTTAGTACGCTTTCGCGAAAGCGTATCTCTACCCCTTGTAGCCGCCGCAATAACACATATGAGAAATGGTAGTGTATATAAAGGATCTACCACAAAAATGCTATTAAAAGCAACTCTCCAGTGAAAGGGCCAAAATATTTGTGTTCCCCAAGTAGTGAATGCATCTAAAAGCGGGTGTGTAAACAGGCCCCAAAAGAAAAGTTTTGACCAGCCCGCCCAGCCTACGTCTGGTCGCTTTTTTATCTGATGTACAAGCCACCCAAAAAACGGTGCCGCTATGAGTGCAAAAACGATGCTGTGGCTAAAGCCTCTGTGCATCTCTGTTGCCGTAATAGTATCTGTAAGATATCTCCACACCACATCTAGATCAGGTATGGTACCAGCTATGGCTCCCCAGAGCATTGCTCTATTACCTACCTTTTTACCTAGAACAGCTTCTCCTACGGCTGCACCTAGTACTATTTGAGTTAGACTATCCACTTTTGCATTATTTGTATTAATCTACTATACCCATCTTTTTAAGAAGAAAGCTTGCATTCATATTTTGACAAATGCCTTCCTTAAAGGTATAGTCAAAAAATAGCTCATCATCAATAATCTGTGCATCAAAGTAGTAGTTCTTTACCTCTGCAAGATCGTTTGCGGCCTCACAAAGACTTAAGTCGTGTGTTGCTATAATACCCGTTGCTCCATTACCTACCAGCTTGTCTATAAACTTACGGGAGCCAGCAGCTTTATCTGTACTATTTGTTCCTTTTAGAATTTCATCTAGTATGATAAAATAGCGCTCGTTTACAATCTCATCTACTATAAACTTAAGGCGCTTGAGCTCACTAAAGAAGTAACTCTCATCATCTGTAAGGCTATCTGTGGTGCGCATACTAGTGATGAGTTTTATGGGTTTATAAACTGCCTCACTGGCACAAACAGGTAAGCCTATGTTACTCATTACAATTTGTAAAGCGACGGTGCGTAAAAAAGTACTTTTACCAGCCATATTTGCTCCTGTAACTATAAAAAACTCATCATCTTTTATAGTAATATCATTAGTCACAGCAATGGCAGGATCTAGCAGCGGGTGTGATGCTCCTTTTACACGTAAGGTTTCTCCAGCTGCTACAATTTCTGGAAAGACGTGATGACTATGATTAAAGGTATAATTACCCAAGCTATTGTAAGCGTCAAAAAATGATATCACCTCAAACCAGTCATTTACCGCCTCTCGATTTGTAGTAATCCAGTCTTCTATCTTGTACACAACACCTATATCACGCAGAAAAAACCCATTAGTTATAAGCCCTACTAATATGTTATTACGTTGATCTAGGGCATCAAGGTGTCTTGAGAATTTTTTTAAAATACCAGAACTTGCTTGTGCTTCTGTAATGACTTTTTCTCTTTTGTTTTTAAGAAGTGTACTCGTAAACTCTTGAGCTTCTATCTCTGCAAGTAAACTTGCATATTGAGTAAATGTAGTCTGTATAGCACTTGTATGAGCCGAAAGTAACCCTATGTTTTTTACATATCGCCCACTTATTAATAAACCAATACCAAAAATGACAAATACCCACCAACCGGCAATAAACCCTAAAAAATAAGCTCCAACTACTGCCAGTGAAATTACAGAAAAGACCTTTGTAAAAACTTTCATCATACTAGGTACAAAAGTGGTATACTCTTGCAACCAGCTTACAACAGCCTGCGCAGAGACATCTGTTTTTACAAGCGATGCAATAGCTCCATATCTAAGTCTCCAGGTGGCAAGTGTACTAAGCTCCTTTACGGCTTCTTGCTTCTTTTTAATCTCTAGTGTATCATTAGAGAGCATCATCTCTGCAAGTCTTGCAGAGCCGCTCTGTAGTGCTGTACGATTAAAGTATTGATAAAAAGATCCACGGCCAAAAAGGTCTATATCTTGACTATATAAATGCTCCGGATTATGAAACTCACTCCCATCTGGTAAATCTGTAAAATCTCGTTCTAGTACTTTAAGCTCTACTTCACTACGCGCTATTAGTGCTTTAAGGAGATCTCGCTCGTGCTGTAACTTACTATGACGCCCCACTAGTATTACAAATGCAACAATACCCAATAGTATACAACCTATAAGCAATTGTGTATTACCGAGGCTAAAGTATATACCAGCTCCAGTAGCTATAAAAACGGCAAGACGCACAGTACTTGACACATTGAGTTTTGTCTTGACTTTAGATAATTCTTGACTGTGTTGTGTTATTTGATCCTTATAAAAGGTAGTAGGTGTATTCATATTATAGCGCCTTTAACTCGGCTTGAAGTTTTTTTGTCATTTTTGAAACCACTAGGTTATATGAGTGGTCTGTAAGCTCAATAAGTAACGAGACGGGTAGCGATTCTAGTACGCAGGTGTTCCAGTGTGTTTTGTTCATATGCCAGCCGGGAGTAATGGCGCCGTCGTGCATCTCTCGCAGTTCTACAGCGCGATCTGGGTCGCATTTAAGGTTTACAGCTAGAGGCACGCGCTCTAGTCCACACACGGCAAACATCTTACCCATTACCTTAAAAACGAGCGTATCTGCATCAAAGGGAAACGCTTCTGTTACGCCTTTTTTACTCATACAATATTCTCTAAAGGCCTCTATATTCATTCCTTTTTGATATATGCGATTTTACGCTCTGCACTTGTGAGCGGTTCAAACCAAGTTTCCATAAATTCAAAATCGGCTGGTGAGACGTCAAATTGATAGGTCATCCCTTTTTCCAGATTGCGATGCGTCACGCGCTGCTGTCTAACTTCTTTATCTATGTCTAAAAAGTGTAGCTGGAAAGGGATTTGTTGCGCTTTCGCGAAAGCGTAAAAACGTGCTCTCCTATCTGCTTTTGCAAATCCTAAATCTAGTATAGCTGGTGTACCTGCCTCGTGTAACTGGATGATAAGTGACTGTATCATCTCATCGCTGCGGTTAATACGTTCTAAAAACCAATCTACACCATCTGTCTCTTTCTTGTCATCTAGAAAGAGCGTCTTGTTCCAATAATCTATAGAGAATATGACACCTTTTACCTCTTTTTTAAGAGCGAGGGCATAGGTTGTTTTACCCGCGCCAGTGTTACCTGTAATGAGATGTATCACTAGGCTTCTATTTTAGGTTTACTCGTTGTAGTGTCAGATATTTCTAGTGATGAGTAGTCTAGTTTCCACCCTATGGTTTCTACCAGCTTTTGCATTAATTGCACCGTCTCAAGTGCTTGAGATTTTGCCTCTTCATACAAGCCGCTTTGTGGTATTTTGTCACGTATGTGCTGCTTTGCTTCTCTATTAATCTCGGTAAGATCTGTACTGGTAAAAGGGTTTGCCCAGCCTTCTTTCTTGTCATAATACTTAAAATCTGTCTCTACAGATAGTAACTCAGGATCTGGAAAGCCAAAGAGTTTTATGGTTCTATTCTTATCATCTGCCTCCATCTTTATTTTAGTAAGATCAAAACCTATGTGCGCCTTTGCATCTATGAGTACAATAGCTTTTTTTGACCCTAGTAAGAGGTTCATCCATTTATTTTTGAGGCCCTCGTAGTGATATATTTCGGCAAAATCGCCTTCTACGGTTATGAACTTACATACCGTGCGTATGCGCTCCATAAGCACTACAGATTGTGCGTGAGCATCTGGTGTTTTTGATTTGCCAGAAAACCAGTTGTATATAAAATATGAGAGTACCGCTCCTATTGCGAGCCCTATAAATACTAATTCCATAAAGTAAAGATACTAAAAGCCCCCTTAGACCTGTATACATAAAAATGCCAGCTACTCTCGATAGTATGCTGGCATTATCTTAATTATGATTTGGGAGGTGAATTGTTACTTACTTTCTGACTTAAAGCTCTGTATGGCCGCATTAGGCTCCATAATGGTGTACCCTTTCCAGAAATTAGGATCATAGTTAGGTAAGTAGGTCGCTTCTAGCTCTTCACTCTCTGTTACATTTTTATAAGCAGGCTCATCTATTACGACAGAGTTAAACACGACAAGCTCTTTTTTTGAGTAACTCGTAGTTGCAAACTCTATCTCCATTGCAACTTCATTTTGTTTTCTTCGGCCTGCTACGTTTTTATTTTTTTCGATGATTTTAAGTGGTCTATCTATCCCTACTTTCTCACCATCTTCTAGTTCCATATATCGCAGTGAGTAGCCTCCATTTTCATCTTTTGCATAGATGCTCTTGCCTCTATACAAGTACTTTTTATAGCTTATCCCGAACATCCCAAAGCTAGAGAGCTTACGCACATTCTCATACTCTAGACGCATTACCGCATAGTCTTCTGTATTAATGTACAGGGTGCCTTTAAAATCTTTTCTTCCCTTAGGTTCAAAATCTATCACATAAACAATAGCATCTCCTATAGATGTAAATTCTCTTTTTGTAAAACGATAACGGTTGGACTTTGTTAAAAAATCTAGCTTTGTGTCCTCTTTATAAAACATCGCCTCAAAGAGATCAGAAAGATCAGACTTTATACTCGCTGTGATGGCTTGTTCTTTATCATTTTCTTCTTGCTCTGTATCTACCTCAATTTTGAGTCCGCCGTTTGAGCTCCCCATCTTTGTAGAGTCGTCTACTTCTATGGTTGTGCCTATAATTCCAGATTTGATTTTAAAATATGAATCTGCTTTTACATTCTTCTCTACAATCTCTTCCAGTCTTTTACCAAAACTCTCTACACCTACATCCTTCTTACTTTTATCATAGAGCTTTGCCGCTTTATCAATAACAAGTTTTTGTTTGTTATAGTTGCCAGCAAGCATACCTACAGACTCGCTGTAATAATCACTTTTCTTTTCGACCGCTCCCACCAGGCTGTCCATAAATGCTTGATTAAACTCTGGAATGGTTGTCTTTTCTACCTCAACATCCATTTTATCCATAGTATTAGACGCAGATTGTCTAAAAAATATTTTTTTCTCGGTAAGTGTGTTGGGATAATTTGTGGCAATATTTTCTTTTACACGCGCTATAATATCTTCTACCTCTAGCGGATTATTGGTAAGAAAAACATTGTCTAGCTCGTTAGTCTTTACCTTTAATTTTATAATTGTATCTCCTAACTTTTTAGGTAAAATAGCCACCTCCTCATATCCCATAGAAGATATATATACGGAGTCTTTAAGACTTGCTAGTTTACGTTCTCCTATGGTAAAGATGCCTTCCTCATTTGTAATGGTACCCGTATTTTTAGATAGCTTTACAGTGGCAAACGGGATAGGTTCATTAGTACGCGCGTCGTGTACTGTTGCATTAAATGATTGTGCAACTGCTGCAGCTGCATATGTACCTATAAGGAGTGTTAAGATAAATTTTATAAGTGCCGTCATAAGATTGGTATTTTATATATATAGACGCAACAAAAATTAAAATGGTTGCCTAGGTTTTTATAAAGACGCTACAAAAGCTTAATTGTTACCTAAACAATTAACTATCAACAAAAAAAACATCCCGTAGGATGTTTTTTATTCTTCTTCACTCTCTTTAAGAGCTTTCATTTTTTCTTTGGCAACTTTAAGTCGCTCTTGGCTCGCTTCTCTTTTTTCGCGCTCTTTCTTTTTCTTGCGATCCATAAGTTTAGAATGCTTTGCCTTATTCTTTGTGTTTTTTGGTGTTCCTCTTTTTGCCATCCTTCTTATATTGATTCTTCTTTACAGATTTTACCAGTTATAACGTGCCCTTTTGCTCGACCATTTCCTTCTGCTTGAAATGTAGCACAATTACCTTCAAAGGATATCATAGTTACAGTAATAATCATATTAATTTCCTCTTCGGTCATTTCAACATTAACAGGAGGAGTTTCTTTGCTAAAAACTATAGTGTATGAGCAGTCATCTATCCAACTTAGGTTTATTATACTTTCCTCTATAACTCCATTAAAATTTAAAATTTCTGTTTGTTGATTTCCTTTTCTTACAATAGTTGTACTAGGTATAGTATCACTACCTGGAACAACAAATGTGCCCTCTCTAAAATCGCTGCAACTTAATGTTTCTTGAGCATTTAAGCTTACAGTAAACAAGTATAGTGGTAATAGTATTAATAGAGTTTTACGCATATCAGAACTTTGTCGCAATTTACTAATTTATATAGCCTCTTTAAAAGCTTCTTGCATTTCTACAAATGCAGCCACAGGGTTTTGTGCATTCCATATACCTCCCAGAGCGCCTACTCCTTTAAAGCCAAGTGCCACTGCCTCCGGCGTGGTTACAGCATTAATACCTCCCATCCCTACAATACACTTCTCGCTAGCTCGCACATTAAACCCACGACCTTGCATATCACTTTTTGAAATAGCGGCAAAAACGGGACTTAGAATTGTGTAATCAAAAGTTACAGACTGAGTTTCTAGATCTTCTAACTCGTGGTATGATGATGATACTTTTTTATTCGCTTTCGCGAAAGCGGAAACATACCCTTCTAACCGAGTTTCTTGAGCTCTCCACTTTGCTTCTTCAAGATGCACACCACGCAAGTCAAACTTCTTACAAAGCTCCTCGTGATAGTTATGAGTCATTATACGGTTGTGATACTGAGCGTCTACTCGATTGAGGTATGTAATATGTTCATCAAGGCTTGCTTCAGGTTTTCTAAAATGATAATGTGTTAAACCTGCTTCAAATAAATGATGAAGCGTCTCTATCTCATCTGGGGTGGTTTGCTCTGGAGAAATTAATAAAATCATATTATGATTTATTAATGATATCAACCAGTGCCGTCTTGTCTAGTACACCAGACTGTCTCCAGACCTGTTTTCCATTTTTGTACAATATCATTGTAGGTACCCCGCGCACTTGATACTTTGCTGCTAGCGGTTGGTTTTTATCTACATCAATCTTTACAATTTTTACACCATCTCCTAGGGTGTCTTTTACTCGTTCTAAAATAGGTCCAAGCGTTTTACACGGCCCGCACCAAGTAGCAAAAAAGTCTACCAGCACAGGAGTGTTAGAATTTATGATATCAGAAAATGAAGATTTCATAGCAAATTTTTTTAGTAGTACAAAGTTAATCTATCTTACTACAACCACACTCACTTACCTTCTTTTACACTTATTAACAAGTAGAGGTTAAAGAGTTTTAAAAGTATGGCAAACACTATTTTATGAATGTATCTTGAAATAAACAAAAAATAAGAATTATGAGCAATACAACACCTAATCTCGAGAAAACTAGTAAAAAAGAACAAGCTATTAATCTAGAAGCTACTCACGGTAAAGCAATAAATCATCAAGTAAAAGATAAAAAAGAGTACGTACAACCTAGAGATAACCTCAATGATAACAACTAGAATTTATAAAAAGTCCTAAGTACAACTACTTAGGACTTTTTTTATAGTAATGCATTATCCTTTATAGTCGCTACAACTTCTGGATTAAGTAGTGTGCTTATATCTCCTAGCTGCTCGCTCTCGCCACTAGCAATCTTACGGAGTATTCTTCTCATAATTTTACCAGACCTTGTTTTTGGCAATCCTGGTGTAAATTGAATTTTATCCAGTTTTGCAATAGGGCCTATACGTTCTGTTATAAGCTGGTTAATCTCCTTACGCACGTTATCTTGATCTCTACTCTCTCCTGTTTCTTTAAGAATCACATACCCGTATAAGGCATTACCCTTTACATCGTGAGGAAAACCTACGATGGCACTCTCTGCAACAGCTGGGTGCTCATTTACGGCATCTTCTATAGGTGCGGTACCCAGGTTATGTCCAGAGACAATAATAACATCATCTACACGACCAGTTATTCTATAATAACCTGTTGCATCTCTTAGGGCGCCATCACCCGTAAAATACCTGTTCTCATAGGCGGTAAAATAAGTTTCTTTATATCGCTGGTGATTACCCCATATAGTGCGCGCCATCCCTGGCCAAGGAAACTTAATAGTAAGACGGCCGTCTACTTGATTGCCTTTGATTTCGGCGCCATTTTCATCCATAAGTGATGGTTGTATCCCTGGTAATGGTAATGTTGCAAAGGTGGGTATAGTAGGTGTAGCATATGGAATAGGACTTATCATAATGCCTCCAGTTTCGGTTTGCCACCAGGTGTCTGCTATTGGGATTCCTTTTTTACCTATATTTTCATCATACCAGTGCCACGCTTCTTCATTAATAGGTTCTCCTACGGTTCCTAAAATTTTAATACTTGATAAGTCATACTTAGTAACATTATCAAGACTCTCTTTAGCCAGCGCACGTATAGCCGTAGGTGCTGTATAAAATTGTGTGACTTTATGTTTTTCTACAATTTGCCAGAATCTACCCCAGTCTGGATAGGTGGGTACACCCTCAAACATTACTGTAGTTGCCCCATTTGCCAGTGGTCCATAAATGATATAGCTATGACCCGTAATCCAACCTATATCTGCCGTACACCAGTATACATCTCCTTGTCTGTATTGAAAAACATTCTTAAACGTATATGCACTATATACCATATATCCCGCTGTGGTATGCACCATCCCTTTAGGCTTACCCGTAGATCCAGACGTATAAAGAATAAAGAGAGGGTCTTCGGCATTCATAAGGACTGCCTCACAGGTTGCACTTGCTTTTTCTAGTAACGGCTGTAACCAGTGATCACGGCCTTCTTTCATTGCGACTTCTGTATGTATTCTTTTTACAACGAGCACACTGTCTACACAAGGTGTTTCTGCAAGTGCTTCATCCACGATACCTTTTAAATCTATGGTTTTCTTACCTCGATAAGAGCCATCACTCGTGATTACTAGCTTGCAAGAAGCGTCATTTATGCGTGTACTAAGTGCTGTACTAGAAAAACCAGCAAACACTACAGAGTGTACCGCACCTATACGAGCACAGGCGAGTACGGCTATAGAGAGCTCTGGTATCATAGGTAGATATATACATACACGATCACCTTTCTCAATGCCCTGATCTTTTAACACGTTTGCAAATTTGCACACGCGCTCGTGCAGTTGTTTATAAGTAATGTGTTGTGCTTGCTCATCTACATCATTAGGCTCAAAAATGATAGCCGTTTTATCTCCCTTGGTATACAGGTGCCTATCTATACAGTTTTCTGTAATGTTGAGCTGTGCCCCTTCAAACCACTTTATCTCTGGCTTTGTAAAATCCCACTGCAAGACACTATTCCACTTTTTTCTCCAGACAAAGTTCTCTTCGGCTATTTCTTCCCAAAATTTTTCAGGTGTATTTACAGACTTTCGGTAGACTTGAAAATACTCTTCTAAGCCCTTAATGTGATAGTTACTCATAAGCTTTCTAATTACAGATAAAAGATATGGAGGAATTTCTTAATACAGAAAGGATTTTTTACGCTTTCGCGAAAGCGTAACCACTATCGCAACATTAGTCTAGTTGCTAAATAACAACAATACATTCTCACACAAAAAAAGACAAATAACCAAATTACTGAGATTGAGATATTTGCAAAAATTATTGGAAAATTACAAAAACGTATGTTTTATCGATAAAATGTAGTATTTTCAAGATATAAATCCTAAAATCAATCAATTACGTATGTTTTGATTACACGAAAATGGCAATAACTACTTTCAAAGTCCCAAATCATAAAATATGCTAAGACTAACCATTTTACTTTTCGCATTTTTCATTTTTCTACAACCATCTATTTCTTTTGGTCAAGACATATTCTCGCAAGAAGATATCTTAATGCTTCAAGAAAAAGAGCTTACAAAAGAAGAGATCAACTCATATTTACCTCTCGTTCTAGAGCTATTTAATGAATCTAGTTATGAAAAAATAATTGAGACTGTTCCTTACCTTATTAAAAATGCCCAACGCTTAGAAGAAAATGCACTGGCCGCGCGGCTAAGAAGTGCTTTAGGCAATGCTTTTATACAAGTAGACAACACGCACGGAGCCGAAGAGCTCTTTACTAAAAGTCTTGAAGAAAGTAAACGCACAAATGATACATATGGGATTGTTACCGCATACTTAAACTTAGGTAACACATTTTTTGACCAAGATCCAAAAAAAGCAATTGGCTACTTTGAAAAATCCTTAGAGCCTAGCAACGACATCAAGGATAAAACGATGGTTCATTTTATAGCAAATAACAACCTTGCTGAGCTGTATGTGACTATGGATGATCCTGAAAATGCTCAAGTCTATCTTGACAAGGCAAAGGCTTTAATAGAACTACATAACTTTAATGGTAGAAGGCAAAACTTTGAAAGCACCATCTATTATGTACAAGGAGGTATTTACCTGCTTAAAGACAAACCTCTTGAGGCAGTAAAATCAATTACAAAGTCTATCGAAATAGGCGGTGATAAGCAAGATGACAATTATAAAATTGATAATTATAAAAACCTGATGCAGGCGTATGAGTCACTGGGCAGGTACAAAGAGATTAACGAGGTGCGTAAGGTATATGACGCCTTAGTTGAAAAGCGATATGAAGCCAATAAAATTAAACAAGAAAAAAATGCTACTTCGCGTTTTAATCTCAACAAATACAAACAAGAACTAAGAGCATCAGAGTTAGAAAATGACTTAGCCACCCAGATGGCTCAGAAAAATAATTTATTACTTAATACTGCACTTGCAATAGGGGTAATCTTACTTATTCTAATAGGCTCCCTATTATATGGAAGAACAAAAAGAAACAAGCTGTTACGAAACCTGAGAGCAAAAAACAGACAATATCTTAAAGCAAAGAAGAAGTCTCAAAAACTAGCAAGTAGTAACACTAAATTTCTATCTACTATAAGCCACGAGTTAAGAACACCCCTGTATGGAATCATTGGCCTATCCTCTGTTTTTTTAGAAGATCCTGCACTTAAATCGCATAAAGATGATCTCAAGTCATTAAAATTTTCGGCAGATTATTTACTGGCTTTGGTAAATGACATACTGAGTTTAAATAAATATGACTCTAAGGAAGGTGAGCGCATACAGATGTCAAATTTTAGCTTAGACAGATTAATACATCACATAGGGCAAAATCTAGAGTTTATTAATAAGAAAAATAACAATAGTTTTCATAGCATTATAGCTCCAGAGATTCCTAACACATTGTACGGTGATAAAACAAAGATATCACAAGTGCTTATGAACTTAATGAGTAATGCGAGCAAGTTTACAGAAGATGGAAACATAACTATTAAGGCTACCCTTATCAAGCAAGTAGGTAAAGTACACAGCATATTATTTGAAGTAAAAGATACCGGTCAAGGTATACCAGAAGAAGAGCAAGCAAACATCTTTAATGAATTTGCCCAAGTAGAAAACCTACCTACACAAGAAGGAACAGGCCTAGGATTACCTATTGTAAATAAGATTTTAAAAATACTAGGAAGTAAACTCTCATTAGAAAGTAGCCCCAACAAGGGTTCAAATTTTTACTTTGAAATAGATCTTGAGACCGGGAGTGAAGAACACGTAGAAGCTCCATTTGAAATCTCAGGTTATGATAAGCTTAAGGGTAAAAAAATACTTATTGTAGATGATAACAAGATCAATCAAGTAGTTACCAAAAAAGTTCTCGAGCAATATAGTATTGAAAACAATACGGCTAGTAACGGCCTAGAGGCTGTATCTATGGTACAAGAAAATACGTATGACTTTATACTTATGGATATTAATATGCCAGTGATGAATGGTATAGATGCGAGTGTAGCCATAAGAGAATTTAATACCACAACACCTATTATAGCATTAACTGCAACAAACTATAATAATGGATGTAATGAGCTAGGCAAGCACGGTATAAATGATAGTATTTTAAAACCTTATAAGACAGAAAAGCTTCTTGCTTTACTATTGCATCACCTATCATAACATACTTACAAATTGTATAAAACAGACTTAATAACTAATCTATGTAATTGATTATAAGCAATTTGCTTTGAAATCTGATAGGAAATTTATTCATTTACAAATGCTTACAATCATTTACAAGCGACTATAAACGTAAGTAAGCGTTTACCTTTCGTATGGAGGTTGTTTTATGTTTCATATTTGCACTGTTCACAAGAACGATGATTTTCTTGGGAGTGACTCAAGAAAGAACTGAAACTAATTTGGCAGGCTTAACCTGCTCAAGAAAACAATTTTATTATGAATGCATTACGCAACAAAGTACAACTTATTGGACGTTTAGGTCAAGCTCCACAAATCACAACTTTCCCAGACGGAAACAAAATTGCCAACTTCTCTATGGCTACAGATGATTCTTATAAAGACAAGAATGGACAAAAGATAGAGCGCGCTTACTGGCACAACATCGTAGTACGTGGTGGCCTTGTAAAAGTAGTAGAGAGCTATATACAAAAAGGGCAAGAAATTGCTATAGAAGGAAAACTTACTAACCGCACTTGGGAAGATAAAGATGGTATAAAAAGGTACACTACAGAGATTGTGTGCAATGAGTTATTAATGCTTGGAAAATAATTATCGATGAAAGTTTGAAATTGATTTCTTTTTGGCTTTTCAAATTTGAATTAAGTTGCACATTTAAAAAGCAAAATATGCAATAAGAGATGATTATGATTACAATAAAGATGATTTAGATAATCACCCAGACAAGCTCAAACCGAATAATTATAACTACTGGAATTCACGAGGAGAAGACAATCCTAATTCTTATAACTAAAGGCAAGATTTGATATCTTGCCTTTAACATTTATGAAGACACCAAAAACTGTTTTTGAGATAATCCTTTTTATTAACGCCCGAGTTTAGGAACTTACCTTAGTAAACTTCCCGTGAGCAGAACTGTTCAGTTTTCTAAAACTACATTAGATGTATTGTTTTCAATTTCTCTGGGGCTGTCTCCTTAATAAAATTTAGCCCTGCTTGAGAAAGAGTTAGACTTTAAAACAGGAAAGTCTTTACTTGGCTATGGTTTTTCTGTCAATGGTTATTGAATCCAAGACTTTTCTTAATCTCTCCAAACTCATATCATTTGCGATTACTTTTCCTTTTTCATCAACTAAAATATTATACGGAATAGAAAATATTCCATACTTATTTGCCAATTTTCCTTTAAGACCTTGCGTATCGATTACATTTTCCCAATTTGGTTTTTCTTTTTGCATAGCTTTAAGCCAATCTTCTTCTTTCTCATCGATGGATACGCCAAGAATTGTCACTCCTTTTTCCTCAAAATCATTTTTTATAATTGTCAATTCTGGAAATTGTGCTATACAAGGTTTACACCACGAAGCCCAGAAATCAATAAATAATATTTGTTCTCTAAAATCCTTAGTACCTACTAATTTCTTTTCTTTATTAGGCAAAGTAAAATCATAAATTGAATCATTGATTTTTACTATGTAATCTGGGAAAGCTTTAGCCTTAATAATTTTTACAGAATAAGGACTTTGAAACTCAATGTTAAGTTTGTTATATAATTGTTCAATTTGTTCTGTACTTAAAATAGTATCATATGTCATTTCAGAGAGTAAATCACCAGCGTATCGATGCTTTGGGTTTTGCTTTAATATTTCTTGTAATTTATTATATAATTTGATATTCCAATTTTTATTTGAGCTGTACTCATTTTTAAATTCTTCAAAATCTTTTCTAATAACTGAGCTATTTGTACCAGAAGTCTTTTTAATTACAATCCAATCCATATTATACCCTTTGATTTTCTTTTTTGAGATTGCTATTTCAGTTTCTATTTTTTCATTTTCAAGATAAAAACTATTTTCGCTTGCAGACATATTATTTGTGCTGTAATACGCACTAATTGGATAAGAGACAGAACCGTTAAAAAACGCTCTTCCATTTGTTATTAACGAGCTATCTTTTTTTTCATCATAATTCAAGTATAAGTATCCGTTATAATCTCCATTTACTTTCACATCAAGACTAAATTCATTTGATTTATCTTTTTTACAAGAGATAACTAAAATTGCTACTATCAGAATTTGAATATATTTCATAAGTTTATTTTAGATTATTGTCAACTTTTAGCTTACGAGTAGTATAGAAAATTTTAAATACGACTCATTCAATTTAGCTGATGACACTTAATTATTTTTTATCTTCAAACTTAACGATAAAAAAGATACACAACAGAGATTGTGTGCAATGAGTTGTTAATGCTTAGTAAGAATAACTAGTAGCTTATCACTTAGTTTACAGTCAGATATATGCGTCATCAATTTTATTTATATGTCTGGTTGTAACTTAAGTCTCCATCATAAAATAGGAGTATTAAAATCATACATTGAGTACCTTTGTCGCAATGACAAATTCTGCACTACCCACACAACAAGATTTACATAAATTACTCAAAACTCACTTTGGTTATGATGGCTTTAGACCTAACCAGCAAGAGATTATTGAGTCCATTTGTAATGGGCAAGATGCACTAGTCATAATGCCTACGGGGGGTGGTAAGTCTATGTGTTTTCAACTGCCAGCACTAGCGCTTGATGGGGTTGCCCTCGTGATCTCACCGCTTATTGCTTTAATGAAAGATCAGGTAGATGCTTTGCGAGCAAATGGCATTAAGGCAGCCTATTATAACAGTACACAACCACCAGAGGAGACGCAAAAGGTACTGTCAGACCTACAGCACAATGCGCTAGATCTTATTTATGTGGCTCCAGAAAGTTTACAACTATTAGACCCCGTACTTTCTACAATAAAGATATCACTCATTGCCATAGATGAGGCGCACTGTATCTCATCTTGGGGACACGATTTTAGACCCGCATACACACAACTAGGGTATTTAAAAAGACGTTATCCAGAAACACCACTTGTAGCACTCACGGCAACTGCAGATAGGTCTACGCAAGATGACATTGCACAACAACTTAGTATCCCACAAGCAAAAAAATACATCTCCTCTTTTGACAGACCTAACCTCTATCTGGACGTGCGACCAGGTCAAAAAAGAAACGAGCAAATTCTTGACTTTCTAGAAGATCACCCTTTTGAGAGTGGAATCATTTACTGTCTATCAAGAAAAAGCACAGAAAATCTCGCGGCCAAACTTAAGAGCAACGGGCACAACGCTGCCGCCTACCACGCAGGTATGAGTGCAGAGCAACGCTCAAAAGTGCAAGAAGATTTTATAAACGATACCACACCTATAATTTGTGCCACTATTGCCTTTGGGATGGGTATTGACAAGAGTAACGTGCGCTGGGTGATACACTACAATATGCCTAAAAATCTTGAAGGATATTATCAAGAAATAGGTAGAGCTGGTCGTGATGGCTTACCCTCACACACCGTGCTTTTTTATAGCTATGCAGACACGATGCAGCTACGCCAATTTATAGATGGAGCAAAAAATGCCGACTACCAGATGGCTAAGCTAGATCGTATGCAGCAATATGCAGAGGCACTAAGCTGTAGGCGCAAGGTTCTCATAAATTACTTTGGCGAGTTCTTATCGCAAGACTGTGGCAACTGTGACATTTGTAAAAATGCACCCGCATATTTTGACGGCACCGTACTTACTCAAAAAGTACTTTCCGGGGTGGCACGTATGCAACAAAAAGAAGCAATGGGTACCGTGATAGACGTTTTACGAGGTTCTCAAAATGCCCAAGTGTATGACAAAGGGTATCAAAATATAAAAACTTACGGCGCTGCAAAAGATGTCTCTTGGCGAGATCTTCAGCAGTATGTGATACAAATGATTAATCAAGGGTTGTTAGAAATACGCTTTCGCGAAAGCGGAAGACTTCTCCTCACACCGCTTTCTAAAGAAGTTTTATACGACGGTAAAAAGATACAACTCGCAAAACCTAGTAAGGAGAAAGCCAAACCGATTACTAAAGAACGTAAGCCTAAAAAACCAAAAGGCTCTCTTTTTGAAAAACTACGAGAGCTAAGAGCTGAACTAGCTAGAGAGGCAAATGTTGCGGCTTATATTGTATTCTCAGATGCGTCTCTTAAAGATATGGAAGACCAAGAGCCTGTGACTCAAAAACAGTTTTTAGACATACAAGGTGTAGGGCAAGCCAAAATGGAAAAATATGGCGCCGACTTTTTAAAACTCATCAAAGAACACCTTAAAAAACCAAAACCTAAAAGCGGTAGCAAAACGTATCTCGAGACTAAAAACCTCATCCAGCAAGGCCTCTCACTTGAAGAAATTGCAGAGACTCGCAAGCTCACCATAGGCTCTGTGTATAATCACCTCATAAAGCTGCACGAAGAGGGTATGGAGATAGATTTTTACCAGTTCATACAGCCCGTAGAGGTCAAGCAAGTACACGACGCCATCTTAAAAGTGGCAGATACAGACAAGCTTAAATCTTTTTATGAATACTTCAAGGAGGAGATGCCGTACTGGAAAATAAGACTTGCGCTATTTTTAAAGGGTAGGTAGTTTTCTTTTTTACCTATTTTTAGGGTTATGAAAAAGTTTACGCTTTCGCGAAAAATAGGTTTTATCACAGGCCCGTTACTTTGCATTCTCATACTGGCATTGCCTTTTGATATTATCAACCCAGCGATAGATAAAGTGGTTGCCATTGCCGTATGGATGATTATCTGGTGGATTACAGAAGCTGTTTCTATTTCTGTAACCGCGTTAATCCCGTTAGCATTGTTTCCACTACTTGGTATAGGTACTATAAAAGAAGTTGCAAGCAACTATGCAAACCCTATTGTGTATCTGTTTTTTGGAGGATTTGTCATCGCGCTAGCACTAGAAAAAGTACAACTGCACAAGCGTATTGCGTTATCTATTCTTAAAATTACGGGCACAAAGGCAAACGGTATCATCTTAGGTTTTATGATTGCCACTGGCCTTATGAGTATGTGGATTTCAAACACAGCAAGTACTGTAGTGATGCTGCCCATAGCTGTATCTGTTATACAGCTCCTTATAGATGACGAAGATGGATTTACAAAAAACGACCGCAACTTTGCGCTTAGTATTATGCTAGGTATCGCCTTTGGCGCAAATATAGGTGGGATGGCGACCTTGATAGGCACACCACCTAACTCTGTAATGCTTGCCTTTTTAAATGAAAGTTATAATGTAGATATAGGCTTTTTTCAATGGATGAAAATGGGTATTCCCTTTTCTATCTTATTGATGACTATCACCTACTTTATGATTACCCGCGTCTTTTATCGCAACGGTTTAGGCACCATAGGTAAGTCTGCAAATATTATACAAACCGAACTGGATAAACTAGGTCCTATCTCAAAGGGTGAGAAAGTAGTGTTAGCCATATTCCTCATTACCGCAATCTCGTGGATGTTGCGCTCGTATTTAAACAACCTGCTACCAGATATTACCCTTACAGACACAACCATTTCTGTCATTGCCGCACTACTTATGTTTATAGTACCTATTGATTACAAGAAAGGTTCTTTTCCGCTCAATTGGGAAGATACTTCGCGATTACCTTGGGGGATTCTCATTCTCTTTGGTGGTGGTCTTGCACTCGCTTCTGGACTAGCGCAATCTGGTTTTATAGATATGATAGGAGATTACATCTCACAGCAAGAAGACTGGAGTATGTGGGTAGTAACTGCCGTGCTTATTTTCTTAATGCTCTTTATGACAGAGTTAATGAGTAATGTAGCCCTCGTGACCATACTCGTACCTCTTGTGGTAGGTATTGCCATCGGGATGGATGTACCTATGCTACAGATGGTCATTCCCGTAACTCTTGCTTCTAGTTGTGCTTTTATGCTCCCTATGGCCACACCACCTAATGCGATTGTATTTGCTAGTGGTCACGTACGCGTAGACCAGATGGCACGTGTGGGTGTGGTTTTAAATCTCATCTCTGTAGGGTTGCTGTTTGCACTGGCGTATTATGTAATACCGGTATTGTTTTAAAGTTACGCTTTCGCGAAAGCGTACTCACATTACAACTCCGTAGGTTGAATACCACTTACACGTATGCCGAGGTCTGTGAGTGTTTTGGTTTTCTTTTCATTACCAGTAATCATCGTGATGGAATTTACCTCTAGATGTTTCAAAATCTTTGCTGCTGCCGAAAAGTCTCTATTGTCTTTATGAAAACCTACGGCCTCGTACGCATCTGCCTGCGGCATACCTTGTTTTTTGAGCGGTAAGGTATTGAGGAGTGCATAATGACCATTTCCTTTTCCTTCTTGCTCTAGCCAGATTACAATGCCCTTTCCTGCTCGTTCTATAAGTTGCTGTGATATTTCCATTTGCTCACGGCAATCACACTCTATACTATTAAAATGGTGAGCAAAAATGCACGAGGAATGTACCCTACAAAGCACATCTTCTGCTCCGCTCACATCTCCCATCACTAGCGCGTGAGACTCCTTGATACCGTCATAAAAGAGTATCTCTTTATAGGTGCCATATTTGGTTTTAATAGTTCCTTCGGCGAGTTGTACAATCATTGTGTTGTGGTTTTTACTAGTTTACTTTTTTACCATTTTGATAAATAACTCCTTATCTGCACGAGCAGCTACTGATTTATAGGCAGTCTCCATTTTTTGAATGTCAAAGTGTTTTGAAAACAAGTTTTCATATTCTGTAGTGCTTCCTCCGTATGGCGGACCTTTCTCAGTAAGAGGAAAGTTAAAAAGTAAGCCTACGAGCTTCCCTTCAGGTTTAAGCAATGTATGCATATGTGTAACATAAGCAGGTCTCAAATCTGGCTGCAATGCGCAGAAAAACGTTTGCTCTAAGATTACATCAAACTGACCGTCATACGTAAAGAAATCTTCTTGTATGAGTTGCGAACTAGGAAAATCTGGCACTCGCTGTTTCAAATTTTCTAATGCAAGTTGAGAAAAGTCTACTACATACACATTTTTAAACCCCTGCTCCCAGCAGTACTGGGCCTCATAGCTATAACCGCCACCAGGGATTAAAATTTTAAGCTCCTTATTTTCTAATTGATCGAGGTAGGCTTTGATAGATGGAGAGACCTCTTTTAAGTCCCAGCCTGTACTTCCCTCAGCATAGCGATTATTCCAATAGGTTGACGTGAGTTCCATCATTTAGGCTTTAGGTTTAATACAACATCTAGTGCATAGCAATTTAAGTAAATTACTGGTAGTAGGTTTTAAATGTAGTGTGTTTTGCTTGTGGTTACGCTTTCGCGAAAGCGTAAAAAGACCCCAATTATATACCGTAGGGTATTGTGAAGTAAAAGCTAGTCCCTTTACCAAGCTCTGAGTCTAGCCAAATGCTTCCCTTATGGATACTTACAATCTTTTTACAGTGTGCAAGACCAATACCGGTTCCCTCATACTCATCATTAGTATGTAGTCGCTGAAAGATGGAGAAAATGCGATCTTGATGTGCTTGATGTATACCGATACCATTATCTGAAAAAGAAAACTGCCACATACCTTGTGATGGGTTATCTACATTACTCACTTTTGTTGTGTTTATATTGAGAATGGGGCGCCTGTCTTCTGGGCAAAACTTGAGTGCATTTGTAATTAAGTTTTGGAACAACAAGCGCAGCTCTACTTCAGAACCAGATACCACTGGCAGTTGTGTATAATTTATAGTGGCACCTGTGCGTGTTACAAGTGATGTAATGTCTTTCTCTAAATCTTGCAGTACTTTATGAGTGTCAACCTGAGTAAAAACTCTTGTTTTACCTATTCTAGAATACTCAAGAAGCATATTTATAAGCTTAGCCATACGATCACTTGCTTCTTCTATAAATTCTAGACTCTGTAGACCCACCTCATCAAACTGTTCTCCATAATCTCCTCTTATGAGGCCTATAAAGCTTGAAATAGTATTAAGAGGTTCTTGTAAATCGTGACTGGCTATGTATGCAAATTGTTCTAGGTCTTCGTTTTTTTGACTCAGTTCTTCTTTTTGCTCAAGTATGGTTGTATTCTGTATGGTGAGTTGCTCTATAAGTTTCTTTTTTGTGCGGTAATTCTTGTAGAGTACAAAACCAGCAATAAGAAATAATAGTGCTATACCCGTTAAGAGCCAGTTTATGGTGGCTCTTAGATCTAACTCTGAAGATTGCTCGAGTAACACCTTTTTTTGATCACTTATATTTACTTTTTGAACCTCAATGCTGTCTTGCCTAGTCTCAATTTCTTTTGCACTATTTCTTAAAGTAACTTGTTGCTCGTCTAACTCTATAAGTTGGTTTTTAACTTTATCTTCAAGCTCTTGAGTAATCTCTTGAGTCTTCTCAATGGTTTTCTTTTGTTGCTTATCTGTCTCTTGTAATTCTTGTATGGAGCTATCTTTATATTTTACAATCTCTTGTATTGTGTCTATAATCTCATTTTGGCTCACTAGCTCTTGCTCTTGACGGTTTATAAGTTCGTCCTTTTGCTTAGCATTTTCGAGAACCGCTTGAAGAGAATCTTGTGCTTCTTGAAATAGCGCTTGCCACTTTTCTGAACTAGCAATCGCATAAGACTGTAAGGAAGGAGCAATTATAAAATCGTTCTTGTTTAACAAACCTTCGTTAAGCTGGTGTCTAAAGGTATCACCCACGCTTACAATGTTAATCATAGAAGAGTTAAATAGGTAATCTTCTGCAATAACTAGAATCCCTTTATTTTCCAAGGACTGTAAGATGTACGGCATCTGGTAGTTGTACTTTCTATTTACATAAAGTACGTCTACATCTTGAATATCTTTAATGGATAAAAAGTTTGATACAGAGACTTGCCTCTCTTGTATTTTCCTTTTTTGAGCCATAGCCCTAAGATCTATAAGAGTTCTATCTGGTCCTAATACGCCTATTTTAAAACGCTCTTCCAGCTGCTCTGGCCAGCTTACTTGCTGCGCAATATTAAATATATAAATAGCTCTTTGTACCCTTGAGACTTGACTGGTATTTTGCTGTGCACTCATAGAGGCAAGTGCCCCTAGAAAGAAGATGATTATTACTGATTTTAGAAAACTACCTCCTCTCATCATAAGTCACTACAGCTTGATAGCTACCTTTACAAAATAGTTTGCTCCTTGTACCCCAAACTGGCCAACCCTTCTACTATAAACAAAATTACCATTACCAGTATTTGAAGAGTGTGTATGTTTATCTGGATACACATTTAAGATATTGTTGCCACCTATAGCAGCTCTCACCCTTGAACTAAACTGATAGTCGACAGATAGATCTGTAATTATCTTGGGAGAAAATTTTTGATCTCTAGACTCTATGGTGCCCGTGAAGTCATTTACAACCCAGTTTTCTGGATTTGCATCTTCTGGATGAAAATATTCTACCGGTCCGAATAGTGTGTTATTAAGTTGTATCCTAAATTTTTGGATGTCATAAAAATTTCTAAAACTAAGTTTATAGCTAGGCTGCCCTTTTTCTAACCTTCCTATCTCTTCTCTATTAAAAATCACCTCCTCTGCTCCCTCAAAAGCCTCTGGAACTCTAATGTCGCTCCCTACTTTAGTATTGTTTACGTTGAAGCCTAGAGAACTTTCTATATTACCTAACCCTAGAGATTTTTTAAATACAACAGAGGCATCAAAACCTGAGGTTTTTGTGTCTATAGCATTTGTAAAGAACTGAGCTGCTCCTACTCCAAAAGGATCAAGAATATTCTCATAACCCTCTGCAATTCTACCAGAAAGAACAATTCTATCTTTTATAGAAATATAATAGTAGTCTAGAGATACAGAAAGGTTTGCATTTATCTTACTACTTAGACCAGCACTGTAGTGATTAGACAGCTCTGGTCTTAATTTATCTACGTTAAAAGCTTGGGCAGTAAGTGCACTCTCGTTATTAAACGTACCCACTTGTACAATATCACCATCAATAAACTGAGTACTTATATTTTGAAAAAACACTTGATGTAGCGATGGGGCTCTAAAGCCTGTCGCAACACCTCCTCTTATACTTGTGTTTTCATATACCTTATAACGTGAGGCTAGTTTCCATATAATTTGATTCCCGAAGTTGTTATAATTTTCATTTCTTGCTGCTCCTTGTACTAACCACTGGTCTGTCACATTTGCCTCTACGTCCACATAAAAAGAACTATTAGTTCTAAATTTATTAAGCTCATTGTCTGGTTGAATTCCTGGGAAAACCTGCGCTCCTGCTATTCGCGGTATTTCTTCTCCGTCTTGATTTATAAAAACGCTACCTCCATCTATATAGGAGGCTTCTTCTCCCGCTCCTATCTGGTAATTTTCTACTCGAAGCTCTGCTCCAAAAGAAAAGTTAAGTCCAGAACGCCAGTCAAAGGATTTAGAAAGATCAATGTTTGATGTATTCTGACTGTATAAAAACCCTCCAGCATAAAAAGTAGTGGGTGATGCTACCCCCATTGATGCATTGTTTGAATTATTTACCGTATAATCTAGAGAGTTTTTGCCTATAGAGTGGCTAAAGTCTATAGTCCACTCACGCTTAACTCCTTTGATACCTAATGTAACCGCATCATCTTGAATATCTGTAAGTATTTGAGGTGAAAATCCATTAGCAAATAAATCTGTTATCACACGATCCTGATCTTTTGGGAATCTATAAAAACCAGCACTTTTACCTTCTCTATAATTTCTTCCTCCATTAAGATATACCTGAGCACTGTCTGACACTTTAATCTCACCATTAAAATGGATTGCAAGATTTTGGGTCTCTGCATTTCCTATTTGCATTACCTGTCTATCTGAATAACCTGTTTGATTATAAAAATCATTCTGTTCAATGAGGTTAGCATCTTCTTCTGGGTTATCTACATAGACACTACCTGTATAATTACCTGCTCGGTTTGTAGCCTCTCTTTTTCGGTACTCCCCTGTTAGGTTCAAAAAGCCTTCTTCACCTATTTTCATCCCAAAATTTGCTCCCGCAAACTGAGTGAGACCATCGCCCTCTTGATTAATTTTCACCAAATTATCAAGTGTGATAGCATTAGTCTGTTTCTTTAATACGATATTAATTACTCCAGCAATAGCATCAGATCCGTATTGTGAGGTAGCCCCGTCTCTAAGGATCTCCACTCTTTCAATAGCACTTACTGGTATGGCATTAAAATCTGTTCCCACAGCACCTCGACCTATCGTACCATTTACATTAAGAAGTGAGCTGTTATGTCTCCTCTTACCATTTATTAAAACAAGTACTTGATCTGTGCCTAGACCCCTTAAAGTTGCAGGATCTATATGATCTGTACCATCTGCTATGGTTTGATGTGTTGAATGAAAAGATGGTGCTAGATAATGTAAAATTTGACTTAACTCTATTTGAGAAGAGTTTGTAATTTGCTGAGGCGAAATAATATCTACAGAGGCTGTGTTCTGAAATGAAGAGACTGGGTCTGATCTAGTACCGAGAGAAATAGGCTCATCTGCCGAAAAACCGGTTTCAAGTTTAAAATTTATCTCCTTTGTTTCTCCCGCCTTTACGACCACAGTACTGTACTGCACGTTATACATTACAAAACTTGCAGATAGAATGTATTCTCCTTCATCTACTTCAAAAGAAAATGCGCCATCAATGTCTGTTTTTGTAGATTTATTGTAGCCTTCTATAGACACAAGTGCCCCAGGAAGAACACCATAACTATCTGTTACAACACCCGCAATCTTTGCTCTAGTCTGACCAAAACTTAGCGCGCTTACAAAAATAAATAGTAAGAATAATAACTTGTTATACCGTGACATTACAGAATATTTAAACTAAAATCATATGATCAATTACCTCTTCTAGCATCTCTTGAGATAACATTTTTTTCTTAACACCTTTTACAAAAGGATAGCTTGCAAGTTTATCTTGTTCTGCTTGTCTAGGCATTGTTGCAAGCAGTAAGATTATAGGTGTTTGGTTTAATACTCTTTGCTGGTAATGTTCTAAAAATTGCCAGCCGTTCATCACAGGCATATTAATATCTAAAAAAATCACATCTGCAGTATAACCGCTATCAAGTATGCTGACAGCTTCTAGTCCATTACTAGCTAATTCTATCGAAGAAAATTTATTTGATCTCTCTAATACAACTTTGTTAAAATATGAAACAGGCTTACTGTCGTCTATTAATAAGGCTTTATACTTCAAAGTTGAGTTTATTTATTTCTTGTGACCTGAAAGAAGTGTCATTTACGGTTTTCAAAACACCGTCGAGTATGTTAAAAGAAAGTGGCTTATTTATGAAATCTCTCACTTTATAATTTACTATAGATTTCTTGACGTGCTCTGGATTTGATGAACTAGAAAGGATAATAACTTGAATGTCGCTTCTAAAATCAGCATTGAGTTGCTCATAGTGATCTAGAAACTCCCAGCCATTCATAGCGGGCATATTAATATCTAAAAATATGATGTCTGGCTTGACTTCTTCTCCAGATACAACTTGATCTAAAAATAACAAACCATCTTTTCCGCTCTGTACTGTTTTGACATGTTCAAATTCCGAGTGGCCTACAACAACTCGTTCATTAAAAAAATTTACAGCTTTGTCGTCATCTATTAAGAGGACTCTTTTCATTATAGGGTATTCTAGGGGTTGGGTATGAAGCAAATATCAAAAAAACATTATTCCCAATACAACTTAGCTTGAAAAAATGAAAAATTATCGACATAATGATTATTATAATAGATAAAAAACACTTTCAATGTTAAGTCATTGTAATATGTTAGTGTTATTTTAAGATTTAGTATGACACACAGCCATTTATAAAGAGATACAACACCACTTTTAGTTGCTCATTGCTCGCTCATTTTTTTCATCTATCCACGCCTGTCCTTTTCGGCGTCTCATAAAGTTATCATAGTGACGCATATAGAACACATTGTATAGTGCTTTCCTGAGGTTAGACATTTTTCGCGGAAGCGCACGTAAACTCATACTAAATCCAGGAGTTTCATATTTCATATAGTGCCAGTATCCTTCTGGCATATACAGTGTCTCGCCGTGATTAAGATGGCAAATGAAACCTTTTGCCTTTTTAAGATTTGGAAACTTATCATAATCTGGATCATCAAAGTTGATATCCTCGCGGGTGATGAGGGAGTAAGGTACTTTGTAAAGATGTGGCGTCTCACTAGGAGGAAATAACACACATTGCTTTTTACCCTCAAAGTGAAAGTGTAAGATATTTGCCCAGTCTATATCGTGATGCATAAAGACTTTGCTCCCCTCTCCACCAAAAAACAGCATAGGTATTTGCTTGAGCAATCTTAAACCTATTTTTGGAAACTTAAAATCTTCTTTTAATGAAGGAACTTCTTTCATTAAGTTATACAGAAAAATGCGATAGTTAGTAGGCTCCTTTTTGAGTAAGTCTACATAGGCACTCATACTCATTGTAGCGTGTGCTTGGTTAAAACCCTCGTCGTGTTTTACGGGTCTATCATCATAGAGCGGCACCTCCTTATCTCCAGCTATATCTTTTATATAGGCGAGATTCCATTTATCATAAGCCTTCCAGTCATCTATAAGGTGCTCTATAACCACGGGTTTCTGAGGCTTTACGTAATCACGTAAAAATTCCTTTTTGGTTATAGTATGTACTCTTGTGATTTCTTGTAACTGCATATAAGATGACCTTAAATTATGTAAAGCTATAGTACCACAAAACACTAACTCCCAGAAGGGAGTTAGTGTTTTGTGATATACTCTCGCGTATATCTACGATATTACTTCAAATATGGTTCTGCCTACTTAAGCGCTTTTCCGGCAAGTTTTGCCTCTTCGTTGCGCTCTATTTTGTGTCCTGGGCGTGACCATTTTGGTTTTTCTCCAAGTGATTCAAACTTAGAATCTACTGCTTCTACAGATTCTGGTTGCGCTTTTTTAACAAAAGGCTTTTGAGGAGTAAGACCTAATAGATCAAACATTTTCATATCCTCATTTACATCTGGATTAGGTGTAGTAAGTAGTTTATCACCAGCAAAGATGGAGTTTGCTCCTGCAAAGAAGCACATAGCCTGTCCTTCTCTACTCATCTCTGTTCTTCCTGCAGATAGTCTCACCTGCGTTTGTGGTAATACTATTCTTGTAGTTGCAACCATACGTATCATCTCCCAGATAGATATAGGATCTATATCTTCCATAGGTGTACCTGGTACTGCCACTAGTGCATTAATAGGCGTAGACTCTGGCTGTGGGTCAAGCTTTGCAAGTGCTGCAAGCATCCCTGCTCTATCTTCTACAGCTTCTCCCATACCTATGATTCCTCCCGAACATACGGTCACATTAGTTTTACGCACGTTAGAAATCGTATCTAGACGATCTTCAAAAGCTCTCGTAGAAATGACATCTTTATAATAATCTTCTGAGGTATCAAGGTTGTGATTGTATGCATATAATCCAGCCTCTGCAAGACGCTCTGCTTGGTTTTCTGTCACCATACCTAAGGTACAGCACACTTCCATATCTAGCTTGTTTATGGTACGTACCATCTCTAGTACGTTATCAAATTCTGGTCCGTCTTTTACATTACGCCAGGCTGCTCCCATACATACGCGTGAGCTTCCAGACGCCTTTGCTCGTAAAGCCTGTGCTTTTACTTGTTGTACAGACATAAGGTCATTACCTTCTATATCTGTATGGTATCTTGCCGCTTGCGGGCAGTACCCACAGTCTTCTGGACATCCACCAGTTTTTATAGATAAAAGGGTAGAAACTTGTACCGTATTTGGATCGTGATGCTCGCGATGGGTAGTTGCCGCTTCATATAAAAGCGTCATCATAGGTTTATTATAAATAGCGAGTATTTCCTCTTTGGTCCAGTTGTGTCTTATTTCTGTCATAACGTAAAAATATGAAATAGTCTTAAGCAAGTAAATGGCTATTACTAAGTTTTTAAAAAAATGTAGCCAGTACTGGTATAATTTTATGTGTTAAAAGTTCTTTTGGTACGCTTTCCCGAAAGCGTGATACTACCCTAAGCTTTCTCTACGATAATACTCACGGCATTACCTCCAAAACCTACAGCGTTTACAAGAATCTTGTTAAGAGCTTGATCTTTTGTTTTATCCTTGAGGTATGGAACACCTATAAAACGTTGCTCTTGCAGCATATTTATAGCGAGCTCTAAACTTAACAAACCACTTGCGCCAAAGGTGTGGCCTATTTTCCACTTGTTTGTAGTAAGCATAGGTAACTCTTCACCAAAAACGGCTTTTACAGCGCCCATCTCAGAGGTATCGCCCTTAAGTGTACCTGGTGCGTGCATTACAATAGCATCTATCTCAGAAAGATCTGTTTTGCCCAGTGCCATTTTCATAGATTTCTGGAAGCAAAGACCCTCGTCAGATATAGATACTGCGTGGTCTAGCATCTCTGTAGCATACCCCACTGCAGTTACATATGCAAGTGCGTTTTTCTTTTTTCCTAACTCAAGACAAGCTACTGCTGCAGCTTCTCCTAGCACCATTGTGTTTTTCTTTTTAAAGAGGTTAAGTGCCATATTAGGATATGCACTCGTACCCTCTTCTGTAGGTGTAAGTTTCATTGCTCTTATTTGTGCAATGGTAAACGGTGTAAGTGCCGCCTCAGAACCTCCTACTAAGAATTTTTTTGCCATTCCAGATTGTAACCACGCCACGCCATTTAATAAAGCGTGCAAAGCAGTACTGCACGTTATAGAGTGCGATATGTCTGGTCCAGTAGATTTTAAATCGTTTGCTAGCCAAGATGAAATATTACCTAGCGTAGTAGATGGTGATGCCTGTGTAGGAACGATGTTGCGCTCCTTATAAGTTTCAAAAAACTTTTCAAAAAGTTGTGTTGCACCTCTTGAAGAACCTACGTTTATACCAAAATCTCCATCTTTCCACCCTGCTTGCGCTACAGCAATTCTACCTGCATAAAGAGCATATAGTACAGATGGATCAATTCTTAAATAGTTTTTATCTTCTCGACGTATAGCCTGAATAGCTTTTTGGCCCTCTGGTGTTAACCTTGCAGTAAATGCTTCTAGCTCTTCTTCCCAAGCAATTTTTGTAGTTGTTTCTTGGTATGCGTTCCACTGCTCTTCAGCATTTGAACCTAATGGAGAGATAGAACCTAGACCGGTTATAGCTATAGGAGTTTTCAAAGTATAAGTTTGTTTAAAATTGGATTTACAAAAGTACAATTTCGCGAAAGCGTACCCCATCTATTTTTGAGTTTTCTTAAAAAGAAGTGTAACTTTTACCTCACAACTGTTACCTATCTAAAAATCAATAACAATGGATAATCAAAATGAACTTATAGAGAAGCCTAGCTGGTGGAAACGCAACTGGAAATGGGCTGTACCCGTAGGAGGATGCCTCTCTATAGTCGTAATAGGAGTCATATTAATAGTAGGTGGCGTCTTTGCTTTTGCAAATAAAATCAAAACAGCTTCTGGAAGTGATGAGGCGCTAGCTCAAGTACAATCTAACCAAGAAGTGATTGCTGTACTAGGAGAACCTATAGAAAGTGACGGTTTTGGGAGTTTTAATATCTCTTTTAATAATGGAGAAAAAAGAACTAATGCGACAACACCCATAAAAGGCCCTAACGGAACTGGCGTCATACATATCATCACTAGTGGTGAGGATGATGAGAAAGTGTATGAGGTTTATAATGTCACTATAGATGACAGTGACCAAGTGATTGACCTAGCGCCACTACTGCTAGAAGACAACTAGAAATGATCTAGCGCTTCTTGTATTGCGCTATATACTTTGGCCAGCTCTTTATCTGTAATTACATAAGGCGGTAGTACATAAATGGTATTACCTAGCGGCCTAAGTGCGACGCCTCGTTGCATAAAAAACTGGTAGAGCTCGTCACGCAGGTTGCCATAGCGTGCCATCTCTATAGTAAGATCTATGGCGATTACAACACCTTTTACTCGCACACTATTCACTTTATGATGTGCTTTTACCGTTTGTGCAAATGCCGTATGAGCAGCGTTAATACGCTCTCTACTTTTTGTGATTTCTTCGGTTTGCAGCACTTCAATTCCTGCAATAGCGGCAGCGCAACCTACGGGATGCGCACTAAAGGTATGTGCGTGAAAAAACCCTTTATGTACTTCCTCACTTAAAAAGCCTTCAAAGATTTCCTGAGTACAACTTGTGATACTAAGCGGAAACATTCCCGCAGTAAGTGCCTTACTGAGGCACATTATATCTGGCTTATTATCTAACTGGTCACAGGCAAAGACGGTTCCCGTTTTTCCAAAACCGGTCATAATCTCATCTGCAATGGTGAGTACATTTGCCTCACGGCATTTTTTTACAAGCGCATCAAGACCCGCAACCGAGTGGAACTTCATCCCAGCAGCACCTTGTACTAATGGCTCAAAAATAAAAGCCGCACATTTATTTGATGCAAGTATCCCCTCTAGCATAGCCATTACTTCGTCAAGGTTATCATCTTGCGGAGTTGGGATACGTTCTACTTTAAGTAAAAAATCTTCAAAAGGACCGTTATACGAACTCAATCCCGAGGCGCTCATCGCCCCAAAGGTATCGCCGTGAAAACCGTCTTCAAAAGCGATAAGCGTGTCTCTTTTATCTCCTTTGTTGTGATAATACTGTAGTGACATTTTGATAGCCGCCTCTACTGCTGTAGAGCCGTTATCATTAAAAAACACCTTCTCTTGGTTTCCTGGTAAAATTTCTACCAACTTTTCGGCAAGGGTAACTGCTGGCGGATGCGTAAACCCGCTGAACATTACAAAATCCAAATGCTGCATTTGTTTATGCATCGCGCTAGTGATGTACTCATTACCGTGACCATACATTGCGGTATACCAAGATGCAATACCATCTATATACTCATTACCAGCATCATCATACATCACGGCTCCTTTTGCGCGTGTAATTACAATAGGATTTCTCGCCGTTTGATGCTGCGTGAGTGGGTGCCAGAGGTGCTTGCTGTCTTTTTCTAGTATAGTCACAATTATAAGTTTAGTGCAAAGTTAGTTAAGGTAATAGCCTTCTTAGTTAGAAAGGATTTAAAAATAGTCTAGAGATTTATTACGCTTTCGCGAAAGTATAACTCAAACTAGTCTTTCAAGAATTTCATTTCAAAGATTATATAATGTTCAATTCCAAATTCTGAACCCCAGCTTTCGACATCTTTACCACTATCATCAACTGCACACCAAAACAACATACCATCCTTCTCATAAGGTAAAATATATGCAAAAGCATAAAAATTCTCATTGAATGAAATTTGCTCCTTCACACCAATATCTCTCAAACTATAATTATCAGATTGTATTGCATCAAATTTTCTAGTCAAAACCATTCCAGGGAATTTGAATGATAATTTTAATTTTGGCTCAAATGTTTTTTTAGCTAATACTTTCAACTTTAATGTATCACTTTTTTCATTGGGTCTCATTGTATACTTGGCCGTATTAACTAGAGTATCAACAGTCTTTAGTTTGCCATTCCACATTTCTTTGGCAATTAAAATATAATCTTGAGTGCTAATATCTTCTCCTATAAAATTCACACCATAGTAATCAATATTCTCAAATTGTAGCAAATCTGAAATCTCTTTGTTTGGGGATGAATAGCTAGTAACCATTTTAATATTTTGACCAATTAAGTGGCTAACACAAAAACATAAGGCTAAGAGTAGATAGAATTTTTTCATAGTCGGGTTATAAATTGTCTTTATAAGTTTTCTAAGCTTTCGCGAAAGCGCTCTGCATACTCTGCAATAACATTTTCATCAAAGTAGGGTTCTTCATCAATACGACCTATTACGGTTGCTCCACTCATTTTCTTAATTATAGACTCTGTGGTAGGATGCTCATCTCCAGAAAATATAATACCACCTATCTCAAAATTACGTGCCTTGAGTAATTCAATAGTCATCAATGTGTGATTGATACTTCCTAGGTAATGACGCGATACTACAATCACTTTATCTGTAGGGTTTATTACATCTGCAATGGTTTCGGTTTCATTTATAGGGACCAGTAAGCCGCCTGCACCCTCAATTACAAGCGAATTTGTGGTTTCAGGTCTTTTGATTTTATCTACGGTAACGGTTACATTATCTATAGCAGCAGCCGCGTGCGGACTCATAGGCGTCTGTAAAGCAAAACTGTTATCGTGATATTGCGATATTTCATTTCTAACTAATCGCTTGACTTTGTGAGTATCACTATTATCAAGATCTCCAGCTTGCACAGGCTTCCAGTAATCTGCCTGCAAGGCCTCTGTAACAATGGCTGCAGCAACTGTCTTCCCCACATCTGTAGAAATCCCTGTAATGAAATATGTAGCTTGTTTATCTTTCATCCTATATTCTTTTGTAGTTCAACAAAGCTCTTTAATGACAGAGTTTGTTTAATGCTATAATTGGCTTTTTATTAATTCTAGAAGTTCAGTAACTTCATTTTTGCTGTTATATGCGTGCAAACAAATACGCAGGCGCTCTTGACCTTGAGGCACTGTGGGCGATAAAATAGGCTTGACGTTAAAGTTGTTTTCTTTTAGCTTTCGCGAAAGCGTCTTTACCGCATCATTACCACGTATCACACCACAATGTATGGCAGAGTCACTATCTATAAAGAGCTTACCTAGAGCTAGTCTTTGTACTTCGGCCTTAAAATGATTTATAAGCTTGCGCAAGTTCACAACCTCTGGCGCATCCTCATTTGTAGGTTCTAACAATTGCTCATAAGCACTTAATATAATCGCAAGTGAGTGTGGAGGCAGCCCAGTAGTATAAATAAAAGAGCGTGCAAAATTTACCAGATAGCTCCTCAAAGCCTCACTACCTAAAATCGCGGCTCCGTGCGCACCCATCCCTTTACCAAAGGTTATAATGCGTGCAAAAACTTTATCTTCTAGATGGAGTTCTTGTACGAGTCCGGTGCCTTGAGGTCCCAACACAGCGGTTGCGTGCGCTTCATCTATAATGAGGTGTATGCCATTTTTTTTACAGATTTCTGCAATAGCAAGAAGGTCTGGCGTATCACCATCCATAGAAAAAACAGACTCGGTCACAAGGTATAGCTCGATGGCACCTTCTTGATCATCTAGGTGATGCATCTCTCGCAACCTAGAGACCAGCTTTTTTATACTGGCGATATCGTTATGCTTAAACTTAAAGCCTCTAGCTGGGCTCATCTGTACACCATCTCGTATACTAGCGTGTATATACTCATCGTAGAGTATAAGATCCCCGCGCTGCGGCACACTCTGAAAGAAGCCCACGTTTGCATCATACCCACTATTAAAAACAAGTGCGGTCTCAGCTTTATGAAAATCTGCTAGTATCTCCTCCGTGCGAGCGTATAGCTTGTGATTACCAGACAGCAATCTGCTCCCTGTAGCTCCATTTGCACTGAGCTGCTCTTCTTGCAATATAGCCTGAGCGCGTGCTGTAATTTTCTGGGCGATGCTACTATTACTAGAAAACCCTAAATAATCGTTTGACGAGAAGTCAACGAGATTTGCTGGAGGCGTGAGTACTCGTAGTGCTTGCGTAGCTTTTCGAGCATCTAGTTTTTTCTGTAATTTTTTTGGTAACATATGGTAAAGATACTTCACCAATGTGACATTTTGTAGGGATAGAAGTGCCGTTAGTTTCTTACTTTTAAAATCTAAACTTTCCTTTATGAGATTACTTCTTATTGCATTACTCTTAAGCTCCTTTTGTATCGCTCAAACTAATGAGTACAGCATCTCCTTTGAGAATGCCGTACATCACGAGGCTAGCATTGCTATCACCTTCCCAGAACTTAAACAGAAGACCGTTACCGTACGTATGAGTAGATCATCACCGGGACGTTATGCTATACACGAGTTTGCAAAAAATGTCTTTGACTTTAAGGCAACAAACAGTAAAGGAGAAGTACTAGAGGCAACTAGACCAGATCCATACTCTTGGGAGATTAAAAATCACGATGGAGAAATAAACGTATCCTACACACTCTTTGCAAATAGGGCAGATGGTACGTACTCACAAATAGATGAGTCACACGCACACCTCAATATGCCCGCTACATTTATGTTTATGGAGGGAGAAGAGCATCGACCTATCAAGATAGACTTTAATGTAAGGAGAGACTTAAACTGGAAAGTTGCAAGCCAACTCAAAAAAGTCTCACAAACAACATTTACAGCACCAGATTTACAATACTTTTTTGACAGCCCTACAGAGGTAAGTGATTACCAGTTACGAGAGTTTATGGTAGATGGTAAAAACATACGCTTTGCATTGCATAGTGATGACAGTGCAGAAGATTTTGACGCCTATTGGAAAAAGGCAAAAGCCATTGTTCTTGCACAAAAAGAAGTGTTTGGAGAGTTGCCTGCCTATGATTTTGGCGAGTACACCTTCCTTGCCTGTTACGCTCCTCACGTATCTGGTGATGGAATGGAACATCGCAACAGTACGATACTTACCGATAGAGAATCACTAGCAGCTGGTGGTATGGAAGGCAATATAGGAACGGTTTCTCACGAGTTTTTTCACTCGTGGAATGTCGAGCGCATACGCCCAGCAGATCTCGAGCCCTTTGACTTTACTGCAGCAAATATGAGTGGATCCCTATGGTTTGCCGAAGGTTTTACAAGCTACTACACTAACTTAATTCTTGCTCGCGCAGGCGTTATCACCAGTGAAGATTATGTAAAAGGACTCAACCGAACATTCAACTATGTATGGAACTCGCCTGCCCGCGATTATTTTAACCCGATTGAGATGAGCTACCAGGCACCTTTTGTAGATGCCGCGACCTCTGTAGATCCTGTAAATAGAAACAACACCTTTATCTCATACTACTCTTATGGAAGTGTGCTGGGTCTAGCACTTGACCTCTCACTGCGCCAGCAAGGGCTTAATCTAGATGACTATTTTAAAGCGGTGTGGAATCAGTTTGGAAAAAAGGAGGTCTCATACAGTATTCAAGATCTTGAAAATGTACTCTCTGGTTATGCGGGTGACGCTTTCGCAAAAGCGTTCTTCTCTCAATACATTTATGATAGTCAAATGCCAGATTATCAAAACCTACTATCAAATGCGGGACTTACAATGACACAAGACAAAAACAAGCCTTATCTAGGACTACGTGTAAACGCCTCTGAAAGCGGATTACGTATTGCAAGCCCAACTTCAAAAGGCTCGCCTGCATATGCTGCAAAGCTTAATAAAGGAGATCTTATAACTGCAATAGATGGAGCAGCGATAACGACTGTAGATGCCTATAATGCGCTAGTTAAAAAGCTCACTGTAGGTCAAACGATTGCAGTGACTTATAAACGTTTTGGTAACGAGGCAACCACAAATCTAACAGTAAGCGCAGATCCTACCTACACCATCGCTACCGATGAAAACGCAGGTAAAAAAGCTCGTAAGCTCAAAAAACACTGGCTACAAGAAAAGTAAAGGCCCATCCTTGAATGTAAAATCCCCAACACTAAAAATAGTACTGGGGATTTTTTATATGTGATTTTTAAATAAAATTATTGTTTTTCAATAATTTCTATATATTTGTTATTGTAAAACGATAATTAAATGAATCTATTACTTAAGCTAGAAAAAACTATTAACATCTTTTTTGTTGCATTGCAGATACTATTTGTCTTAGGCATTGCAGGGGTTATAATAGGTATTATTAGAGGCGATATTCTTAACATTAACAATTTAGAACCTACTAGCGCCTATAATCTAAGAAGCTGGAAATTTCTCGTTATTCTTTTTAGTTATTTTGCTATCTACTACTTGTTCATAAGAGTGGTTTCACACTTAAAACAGACCATCCCCTTTCTCAAGAAAGGCTTTTCATTTTCAGAGCCAGTAGCATCAAAACTAAAGCAAGCAGGTAAACTTCTAATATTTATTGGCTACAGCCTTGCAATACTATCAATTATTACACCCTTATTTCTTACGTCTAAATTTAAAATAGATGTCATAGAGACAATCTTAAGCCCATTCTTTTTTGTGATTTTAGGTTTATTTCTCAAATATTTTGGACAAGCATTTTTGCAAGCAAGAGATTTACAAAATGAAAACAATCTAACTATATAAACACATCAGATGAATAAACTTAAAATATTATTTGGCATAATTGCACTACTACTTTTTGGCTACACCTTAGGAATTATACAGAGTATTATTCTATTAGATAATTATCAATTAATAGTAGATGCTAGAAAAAGTGAAATGATCTTTGGTGAATTTGATTACTTCATAGATAAGTTATTGATTATATCAATTTGTGCCGGCCTCATCATTTGCCTTAAGTGTATTTATGAAATTTTAAAGAAGGGATTTTTTACAACTATTTCTAAAAAGCATATGAAATATGCAGGTTATATCTTTTTAATTGTTGGAACTATTTCTGCCATTCTTGACAGCATACGGTTCTTTGCTGGTAACCTGAGAGGAATACTACTAAACAATATTTTAATAGGACTGCTAGTAGGACTACTTGGCTTCATAGTGCTTATCATAGCAGATATGGCTCGAACGGGCTACCAACTCAAGTCTGAAAATGATTTGACAATATAATTTTCTATTATGAAAAACATAAAACTACTTCTGGGCGTAATTGTAGGCTTACTTATTTTAAATCTAGCTAAGGTCATCTTCAACATCACCTTTTATAACTCCCTAGATGATCTTCTCAATGCAGATGGTGAAGGTCATTTACTCATCATAACTTATGTAGCAACTATCATTGTGCTATGTGCAGCTCACTTACTTGTCGCTAAGGGACTGTGGTTTATGATACAATATGGATACTTTAACTTGAGAAGTATCAAGGTGCTCAATTTTGGAGCTGTAGCCTTTATCGCATACGGTATTATTTCTCTTTGCTGGAGATTATACCTAATGAGCTATTTTAATCAAGCTGAAACTAATGAAGCTCCTCAAATGGTTATTAATGCCTTTGAGAATAGCTACACTATCATATTGGGGCTAGCGATCATAACAATCACTACGGTATTAAAGGATGCACACGTCCTCAAATCTGAAAACGATCTAACCATATAACCTATGCCTATAACAATAAACTTAGACAAGGTGCTTGCAGATCGTGAGATGAAGAGCAAAGAACTCGCAGAAATAATAGGCATCACCACAGCAAACCTTTCTATACTCAAATCTGGTAAGGCAAAGGCAGTGCGCTTCTCTACGCTTGAGGCTATCTGTAAGGCCTTAGATTGTCAACCTGGCGATATACTAGAGTATTCTACATAAAAATAGCTATAAAGGCCTAAAGCCATTTCGTATTATATGGGTCTGTACCCGCATCATAAACATCTAGTTCCAACTGTAGAGCTATACCACGAGCTACATCAAGTGCATCATCTAAATCTTGATAATTAGAAAGGTTAAAATGTCGTTTTTCATCGTACCATAAATTAATCTCGTAGAAATCTTTAGGGTTAAGAAAAACGGCAACATAACTTAACTCTTCATATTGCACCCAATTGCCCCACTCAATAATGCCTATAGTAGACATATCTCTAAAGCGATGATTCTTAAAGTTAAAACGATAATATTTTGAGATAGAATATCGTAAACCAAACATAAAGCAAGTAGTACCAAAATAAGCATACCCTCCTACGTGTTTTAAGTCTACAAAAGATTGATACAAACAAAACAAAGTCGCTGTATAACAAGTAGCCGCAATAATATTTTCAAGTAACGACCTTGAGCCTTGAGATATAACTACATCTTCTTTTATCATACTTTAATAATACAAAAAAGCCCAAATTCTCATAAGAATTTGGGCTTTTAATAATGTATGTTAATGCGCTTTAATCTGCTAGCACAATCACTTTATTGTTGTTCATCTCTACAGTACCACTAGCAATTACAAGTGACCACTTACCGTCTGGTGTTTTGGTAAATTTACCTTCTTGACCATCGGCTATAGTAGGATTTCCTTCAAATTTTACAGTACCTGCTACTAGTAAAGAAACAGTTGCTGCGTGATTATCTAACATTTGGTATTCACCATTAACACCTGGTACGGTAACCGATGATACTTCACCGCTTACTAGAGATGCCTCTGGAGTTACAATTTCTAAATGCATAGTTTATAATTTATAGTACGCTTTCGCGAAAGCGTAATTAAAAATCTCTTAAGCCTCTTGAAGCATTTTTTCTCCTGCTTCGATTGCCTCTTCGATAGTTCCTTTAAGGTTAAATGCTGCTTCTGGAAGGTGATCTAACTCTCCGTCCATAATCATATTAAATCCTTTGATAGTTTCTTTAATATCTACCAGTACTCCTGGGATACCTGTAAACTGCTCTGCTACGTGGAATGGCTGAGAAAGGAAACGTTGTACACGACGTGCACGTCCTACGGCCATTTTATCTTCTTCAGATAATTCTTCCATACCTAAGATGGCAATAATATCTTGAAGTTCTTTATAACGCTGTAAAAGCTCTTTTACGTTTTGTGCACACTCATAGTGCTCATTACCTAAGATATCTGCAGTAAGGATACGTGATGTAGAGTCTAGTGGATCTACCGCTGGGTAAATACCAAGCTCTGCAATCTTACGTGAAAGTACTGTAGTTGCATCAAGGTGAGCAAAGGTTGTTGCTGGTGCTGGATCGGTAAGGTCATCTGCAGGTACGTAAACCGCTTGTACAGATGTAATAGATCCTCTCTTTGTAGAAGTAATACGCTCTTGCATCGCACCCATCTCTGTTGCTAGTGTAGGCTGGTAACCTACGGCAGATGGCATACGCCCAAGAAGTGCAGATACTTCTGATCCTGCTTGAGTAAAACGGAAGATGTTATCTACGAAGAAAAGTACATCTTTTCCTTGTCCTTCTCCTGCTCCATCACGGAAGTACTCAGCTATAGTAAGTCCAGAAAGTGCCACACGTGCACGTGCTCCTGGTGGTTCGTTCATTTGTCCGAATACGAAAGTTGCTTTTGAGTCTCTCATCGCAGTTTTATCTACTTTAGAAAGGTCCCATCCACCTTCTTCCATAGAGTGCATAAAGTCATCTCCGTATTTGATAATACCAGACTCAAGCATCTCTCTTAAAAGGTCATTTCCTTCACGTGTACGCTCTCCTACTCCTGCAAATACAGAAAGACCACCGTGACCTTTTGCAATATTGTTAATCAACTCTTGGATAAGTACTGTTTTACCTACTCCTGCTCCTCCAAATAATCCAATCTTACCTCCTTTTGCATAAGGCTCAATAAGGTCGATTACTTTAATACCTGTAAAAAGTACTTCTGTAGATGTTGATAGGTCTTCAAATTTTGGTGCGCTACGGTGTATAGGTAAACCTGCATCTCCAGTTTTAGGAAGATCATCCATACCATCAATAGCATCACCTATTACATTAAATAGACGACCATAAATATCTGCCCCAATAGGCATTTGTATAGCAGATCCTGTTGCAACAGCATCCACCCCACGGCTTAATCCGTCTGTAGAGTCCATTGAGATTGTACGTACTGTATTCTCTCCAATGTGTGACTGTACTTCAAGAACTAATTTTGTTCCGTTTGAGTTTGTAACTTCTAGTGAATCGTAAATTTTAGGTAACTCAGTTCCGCTCTCAAAAGCGACATCTACTACTGGGCCTATAATTTGTGCAACTTTACCTGTAACTTGTGACATTAGTCTCTATATTAATGTTTAGCAAAATAATAGCGAAAAACTTGTCGTTTTTCGTCGTGCAAAGATACTGTTTAATTTTTTATGCAAAAGTGTAAAGTGTAAGTTTTTGAAGTGCTTTTTTTAGTGATGATTACGCTTTCGCGAAAGCGTACTAAAAACTAGGGGTTACGGTTATTACCCGTGATAATTTCTATGACAAAAACTTTTGAGCCCGGCCAAAAAGTAACGCATAAAAAAAGGATATTTTAAACTCAAGTTTAAAATATCCTTCTAAAAGATTCTAATTATTTACTACCTACTCCACCGTAACAGACTTTGCAAGATTACGTGGCTGGTCTACGTTTTTATCAAGCATCAAAGCGATGTGATAAGACAGTAATTGCAGCGGTATGGTTGCAAGTATAGGTGTGAGTGGCTCAAGTGTTTCTGGTATTTCGATAATGTGATCTGCAAGACGTTTTACCTCTGTATCACCTTCTGTAACAATACCTATTATTTTACCACTACGTGCTTTAATCTCTTCAATATTACTTACCACTTTCTCATAATGGCCTTTTCTCATAGCGATTACAAAAACTGGCATCATCTCATCAATAAGAGCAATAGGCCCGTGCTTCATCTCTGCTGCTGGATATCCCTCTGCGTGTATGTATGAGATTTCTTTGAGCTTTAATGCTCCTTCTAGCGCTACTGGGAAGTTGTATCCACGACCTAGGTAAAGTGCATTAGGCGCATCTTTATATTGTGCTGCTACGAGCTCTGCTTGATCATTACACTTAAGAGCTTTCTCTACCTTTCCAGGTATTCTCTCTAGTTCTTGAAGGTAACTTCTAAACTCTGACTCTGCCATCTTACCTGTAGCTTGCGCTAGCCTAAGTGCGATAAGCGTAAGTATGGTAATCTGTGTTGTAAATGCCTTTGTAGATGCAACCCCAATTTCCGGACCTGCGTGTGTATAGGCCCCAGCATCTGTAATTCTAGATATAGATGAACCTACTACGTTACAAATTCCAAATACAAATGCTCCTTGTTTTTTGGCAAGTTTAATAGCCGCCATTGTATCTGCTGTTTCACCACTTTGTGAGATAGCAATTACCACATCATCTTTAAAGACAACCGGATTACGATATCTAAACTCTGATGCATACTCAACCTCTACAGGAACGCGAGCAAATTCTTCAAAAATATACTCGGCCACAAGACCTGCGTGCCAAGAAGTACCACAGGCAATAATGATAATACGACGAGCGTTTTTAAACTTCTCGATATTATCATCAATACCTGCCATTTTAATTATACCTTCTTTTACAAGCATACGCCCACGGAAAGTATCTTTAATAGCTTGAGGCTGCTCATAAATTTCCTTAAGCATAAAGTGATCATAACCACCTTTTTCTATTTGCTCAAGATTAAGCTGAAGCTCCTCTATATACGGATCAACTAAAGAGTCATCTTTAATCTTACGTACTTTTAATTTTTTATGATTGCGTATTACCGCCATCTCACCATCTTTAAGATAGATGGTTTTCTTTGTATACTCAATAAAAGGAGTCGCATCTGATGCAATGAAGAACTCATCTTCGCCTACACCAATCGCAAGCGGACTACCTAATCTTGCCACAACAATCTCGTCTGGCTTTGTTTTATCAAACACAGCGATTGCATAGGCGCCTATAGTTTGATTAAGCGCTATTTGCACAGCCTTACCAAGCTTTACACCTTCGTTTTTCTTGACATCCTCTATTAAGTTTACAAGAACTTCTGTATCAGTATCAGACTCAAACGTATAGCCACGAGAAATAAGCTCTTGACGTAGTGGATCGTAGTTTTCAATAATACCATTATGTATTATTACTAAATCTCCAGAATTTGAAAAGTGCGGGTGGGAGTTAACATCGTTAGGCACTCCGTGAGTGGCCCATCTTGTATGACCTATTCCTATACCACCGGTTGTAGTGATATCTGCTTCGAGCTTAGCTCGTAAGTCTGCAACTTTTCCTTTTGTTTTAGAAAACTTAACGTCAGTTCCATCATACAGCGCTATACCTGCACTATCATAACCTCTGTATTCAAGCCTTTCTAAACCTTGTACTACTACAGGATATGCTTCTCTATGACCTATGTAACCTACAATTCCGCACATATGTAATTTTATTTTTTAAAGTCCTAATGCTATACCACAAGGGCTAGTAGGATCTATTTCTTCTGTTAATGTGTAAAAAATTCTTAGTCTCAAACGTTTTTCTTCGTCTGGACTCGCACTACCGTGTAGTATCGTTCCTTCTGGAGAGATAACAGAAGACAATGGCACTCTTTGACCATCTTCTAAATCTCCCGTACCACCTATAAGTGCAGTATTCTCAAGTGTTACATTTTGAGAAACAGCAAGTGCTAGTCGAACATTTGTGGAATCGTTTTGAACAATGTCATTTATATGCTGTGTTACTCTAATTTTATAACTCACTCCATCACTATCTAGATCTCCTTCTGTCTCACGTGTAAGTCTTCCTAAGTGATTAACACGAGTATCCACAGGGCCTATAGCTCCAGTTGTAACATCTATAGCAGCATCTAAAAGTGTACTATTATTTTCATAATCATAAATAAAGAGACGTTCTGGCTCTAATTGCCCAGCACCCGTGTCTGCTAAATCATCTTGATCTACATAAAATGTGAGGTTTGCCTCATTGATTAAAATATTACAAGAACGTAATGCTTCTAGTTGATCTGCAACACCATCTGCATCTGCATCTGCCCCAAATAAATCTATAAGTGCAATAGAACCGTCACCACCTTTCAGATATAAATTTTCTTCTCCATCTACCGTATTCTGGCTATCATTAAAAGTTGTTGTACCTATAGGACTTATTCCAAAGTCGTTAGTATACCCTATAGCACGCACACCATTTAAAGAGAGTGATATATCACCCTTACCATCATCTGTAGACTCACCAGGCTCACCAGAGTCATCATCTCCTTCAAAGCTATAATATATAGTAACATCTACCCCTGTAAGGTTGAATAAGATAGTACTTCCTTTATCATCAATAGCCTCTGCCTTAAAATAAAGACCTCTAAAATAATCGTTGAATGTATTACTATTAAGAAGCACTCCAGTATTTTCTTGGTTTATAATTGCTTCTTGCCAGTAGGCTACCACATCTGCACCAACTGTAGTCGTATTATCATAAGACAATCTTATTCTTGGGCTTAATCTATCTGAAACTTCAAATTCTGGATCTTCTGGTATGTTTCCATCATCATCAAGAACTGGCTCTTTAAGAACAAGCTCCTCTGCGCTTGGCACAAAACCTTCTTCCATCTCCCCATCACTATTAACATCTCTTACTTCAAACAGCAAATCCCCCTCTACACCAGCAAAATCTCCAATCTCATTAGAAAAATATAATGCTGCATCTTCAAAATCTGAATTTGGATCTAAGCTATTTAAAAAGAAATTAGACCTATATACAGATAATTTCATCTGTCCAGGTGTATTTCCAAATATAGAATCTATTGTATACGTAGAAGCTCCATCATCATCTGTACCTTCATTAGTAGCAAAGTATGCTAGTGAAAATACTACTGAATCAATTACAGTAGGATTGTCTACGGTATTATCTCCAAAATCCGGATTAGTACGAGACAAAGCAACTTGTGAAAGGAAATTGCTAGTTGTAGATCCATACGTAGGATCGTTGTAATAACCTACAACCCCAATTTGAGAACCATTAGTCTGTACTCCATTAAAACCAGAAGCATCTGCATAGTTGCGGCTATATGCTGCAATATCAAAATCTTGAGCTACCTCTGTTTCAAAATTTACTTGCCCTACAATGTCAGTTCCTATAGAACCAAACTCATCTTCACAAGATATAATCAATAATGCAAGACCCACTACTGTAAGTGCTTGCTTAAATAATTTATTCAATTTCATAGCAACTATCTATTCTTCTAAAACTTGGGCTGTGTAAAAATCTTCGTAAGCCTGAGGAAACTCCTCCTTCTTCTTATACGGTAGAACAGGGATTTTAGTTGTATTTAAAATCTTAAGTAAATCTTCGTTTAAGTCTTGTGAACCTATAATAGCAGCGTCACTGTTTTTAATAGTCACCTTCATTAAGTTCTCATACGTAGGATCTTCAAGCTCTTTAATCGTTTCTGGATCAACTCCATCAAAAGCAACTTTGTTGAGCAACTCACTATTTAATGAACCTTCAAAACCTTGATTATACACAGATGTTACAATCTTACTTTGTGCAAACAACGGCTCACTAGCATAATATTGCTTTAGGTATAATGGTAATAAAGATGCTAGCCATCCTTGAACGTGGATAATATCTGGAGCCCAGTTTAATTTCTTAACCGTCTCCACCACTCCTTTTGCAAAGAAAATAGCACGCTCGTCATTATCAGGAAAAAGATTTCCATCTTCGTCTGTAAAGGTCGCTTTACGCTTAAAATATTCTTCGTTATCTATAAAGTAAACCTGAATACGTTCTTTAGGTATAGATGCAACTTTGATTATAAGTGGCATATCAAAATCATTGATCACAAGATTCATCCCTGATAGCCTAATCACTTCGTGTAGTTGGTGCCTGCGCTCATTAATATTGCCGTAGCGAGGCATAAATATGCGTATTTGCCCTCCCTTGGAATTAACCATTTGAGGAGCTTCAAACGACATAGAGGCAATCTCGGTCTCTGGTAGATAAGGAATCACTTCAGATGACACGTACAATATCCTCTTATCTTTCATATATGTAAAATTAGGTTGTTATTCTATTCAAAAAACACGCAAAAGTACGAATTTTTACGCACTTAGGGTTAATATTAGTAAGTTTGCACCCCGTTAAAATTTTGGTAAAGTGCAAGCAATCACAGCTCATAATCAGATTTCTAAAATCGTCAGTCAAGCAAAAGCGAAAGGTAAAACCGTAGGTTTTGTACCCACAATGGGTGCATTACATAATGGCCACGCCTCACTAATAGACTATGCACTCAAAGACTGTGCCCTTATTGTGGTAAGTATTTTTGTAAACCCCACGCAGTTTAATAACGCTACAGATCTAGAAAAGTATCCCAGAACCATAGAAAAGGATCTCGCATTCTTATCTCACTATGGCTCTAAAGTCGCTGTTTACAATCCTTTACCAGAAGAAATCTATGGCAATAACGTGTCTTCAAAGGGGTATGATTTTGGCCATTTAGAAACCGTAATGGAAGGAGAGCATCGCCCAGGACATTTTGATGGTGTAGGTACTGTTTTGAATATTCTTTTTAGACAAGTTAATCCTCATAAGGCATATTTTGGCGAAAAAGATTTCCAGCAACTCACCATTGTGCGCAAGCTCGTTGATATAGAAAATCTAGATTTAGAAATTGTAGGTTGCCCCATACATCGTCAAGAAGATGGACTCGCTATGAGTAGTAGAAACTCGCGACTTACAAAGCATCAACTAGAGATTGCACCCTTTATTTACGAGTCTTTAACATATGCTAGAAAGAACTTCAACAATCTTTCGGCACGAGAATTAAAAGCATATATCGAATCTATTTACAAAGAAAAGGACGGACTGGAACTAGAGTATTTTGAGATTGTAAATGTTAAAAATCTTCGTACGCTTTCGCGAAAGCGTAAAAATCAACAATATCGAGCTTTCCTTGCCGTTTATGCTGGCGAGGTGAGACTTATAGATAACATCGCTTTAAATTAAACACCTTATTATTACCTTTGCACTATGCTAGTAAATGTTGTAAAATCAAAAATACACCGCGTTAAAGTAACGGGTGCAGAACTACACTATATAGGAAGTATTACCATAGATGAAGATCTTATGGATGCCTCAAAAATTATAGAAGGAGAACGAGTTCAAATTGTAAATGTGACTAATGGTGAACGTCTTGAAACGTATGCTATCCCGGGACCACGTAACAGTGGAGAAATCACTCTTAATGGCGCAGCTGCTCGTAAGGTTGCAAAGGGAGATATTCTCATCCTTATCACCTACGCCTTTATGGAACTAGATGAAGCTAAGGAATTTAAACCTACGCTTTGTTTTCCTAATGAAGAGACTAACTTACTTAAGTAAGCATTGTCTACAAAAAAACATACAGGCCTTGCCCTTAAAATTATACTCCCACTCGTGGGAGTTTTTTTGGTCTGGTATCAACTTAGTAAAATGAGTGGTGCAGAGCGCAGTGATATGTGGGAGGCTATAAAAACAGTAGACCCTATATGGATAATTATCTCATTACTTTTTGGGTTATTTAGTCATCTTTCAAGAGCTTATCGCTGGAAATTTCTTTTAGAACCCTTAGGCTATAAACCAAGATTACGATCAAGCTTTATGGCTATTCTCATAGGCTACTTTGCAAACACCTTTATTATACGATCTGGAGAAGTACTACGAGGAGTGTCGCTATCACGCACAGATAACATACCATTTGAGAAAGCCTTTGGCACCATAGTAGCAGAGCGCATTGCAGACTTGATTGTACTTTTACTAGTGATGGCCACTGCAGTTGTTTTACAGTCTACTGCTCTTGTTTCTTATTTTAAAGAAAATGCAAATCCTACAGGTTTTATCATATTACTTATTTTAGGAATTACGGCTGGAATCGCTGGGTTAAGATTGCTTAAAACTTCTTCTCATCCATTTATTAAAAAGATAAGAGATTTTGGCCTTGGCCTTTTAGATGGTATTAAGAGCATACTTAAAATGGAGCATAATAGTGCTTTTATTTTTCACACCATCTTTATATGGCTTATGTATATAGGAATGTTCTGGGTGATGAAATTTACAGTGCCAGGTATCGCAAGCGCACCACTAGGAGTAATTCTCGCCTCTTTTGTAATAGGAGCATTTGCTATGAGTGCGACTAATGCTGGTATGGGTGTTTACCCTATAGCAATGGGTGCTATTTTTACATTCTTTGGGTATGAAGATGGAGTCGTTTTTGGATGGTTACTCTGGGGTACTCAAACTATATTTAACGTTGTAGTAGGAGGTATTTGTGCCTTAATAGTACTCATATTCAATAAACGCTAAATTTTTTACTACTTTAGGGCTTAGTAATCTAAAACAAGCCCCAAATGAAATTACGTTTTTTTACACTCATTATCAGTATTTTAAGCCTCCCCCTATTTGCTCAAATAGACTACAAAGAGCTTTCCTCAGATATTTTAGGAGAGACGAGACAACTTAAAATACAGCTACCTCGTAATTACGAGGGCAATGTCGATAAAACCTACCCTATCATCATTGTTATGGACGGTGATTATCTTTTTGAGCCCGTTGCTGGTAATGTAGATTACTACAGCTACTGGGAAGAAATGCCACAGGTAATAGTTGTAGGCATTAATCAAGTAGATAGCCGTAATGACGATACCTATTATGATGAGGCGAGCAATTTACCCTCAGACACTGGCGCTTCGTTTTTTGAATTTATAGGGCTAGAGTTAATGCCTTATCTAGATAAAAACTATAGAACCAGTACTTTTAGAATTGCCGTAGGTCACGATCTCACAGCAAATTTTATGAACTACTACCTTATGAAAGACCCAGCACTCTTTCAAGGATATATATCTCTTAGCCCAGACATCGCTCCTCAAATGGAAGAACGACTTACTGCTAGGTTAGGAGCCATCGATCAAAAGCTCTTTTATTACCTCGCTACTGGAACCGAAGATATAGGAGCCCTACGCAACTCTATTATCCAGCTAGACGGCCAGATTAAACAAGTTAAGAATGAAAGCTTGCAATACAATTTTGACAATTTTGAAGGAGCAACCCATTATTCTCTTGTGGGTAGAGCTATACCAAAGGCATTAGAGCAAATGTTTTCTGTGTATAGACCTATAAGTAAGACAGAATACAAAGAACGCTTACTTAAAAGCGACGCTCCCTACGATTATCTTATAGACAAATACACCACCGTAAAAGATCTTTTTGGACTAGATGACCCTATACGTATTAATGATTACGTAGCTACAGCTACTGCATTAGAAAAAAAGGCAGACTGGACGGGGCTTGCAAACCTGGGGCAACTAGCTAGAAAACAATATCCAGAGACTATGCTAGGTAATTACTACCTAGCTTTATCTCTTGAAAAGGCTGGGGAACCTAAGAAAGCGATGCGCACTTATCAAAATGCATACCTATTAGAAGAAGTTTCTTTTCTTACTAAAGATCTTATGCTTGATCGAGCTGATAAAATAAAAGAGGATTTTGGATACTAAGTAGTGTAAAAAATAATAACGCTTTCGCGAAAAAAATAAAAAGCTACCCACTATTAATGAATAGCTTTTTTTACACATACACTTCAGTCCCTCAAATGAAATGTATACCCCAAAAATCTTAAAAAACACAAATTATCGACCTATACTTTAGGTATAGTTTTTACCTAAACCACTGTCTTTTGTACAAAAACCCCACTTTTTTACAAAAAAAGCAACCATTACTAACAAGCCCCTTGATTTGAACAACCTACAACAAAAAATATCATTTATACTTCTTGTATTTATTTTCACCCTTGCTGCTCACTCCCAAAAAGTAGCAGATGACCTAACGGTAACTTCATTTGAATTTATAAGAGACGTAGAAAATAAAATATCTAGTAGCACACTACTCAAAGAAGAGTTTAAGCCCATAGATGAAAAAGACCTAAACTGGGGAAGCGAAAACGGATGGTACTGGTTTAAAATCACGCTAGATCTTAAAGAAAGTGAAGAGGGTGTTTACCACTTCAAAGTACCTTCTATACACATTAAAAGTTTCTCTCTGTTTCAACACTCAAATGATTCTATAAAATACCTAGGCACTTCTGGAAATGACATTCATATTATAGAAAAACCAGAACTTGAGAGGCTTACCAGTGTCCCTGCAAAATTTAACAAGGGAGAAAACACATTTTATATACAGACTTTTTTCTGGCACGAGGCTTACTTCCCTCTTACCGTTGTAGATAATATCACATACCAGCGCAACAATATATCTACGCTTGCCTTTTCTGGTAGTTATTTTGGGTTTGCCCTTCTGGTAATTATCTTGAATCTATTTATGTATTTCACCTTTAATGAGAAGGTATATTTATATTATGTTTATTTTCTGTTTGCCACCTCTGCAAGCATCTTTTATGATGATGGCTTTTTCTCCTATTTCTTTCCGGGGATTATTAAATATTATGACTTTATAGAGATGCTTTTACACTGGCTATGTGGTGTCACAGCTGCCTTATTCAGTTTTACATTTTTAAGAATAAACTCTGTAATGCCACACATAAAAAAGTGGTTTTATATCGCTCTATTTATAGCTGCAGGACTATATACAGGGAGCTTGTTACTTGATAATTTCTATCTTTTTAGATCTGCTGGTTATTTGATGTCTTCTCTACTTATAGGCTGCTGGTTATTATGCTGGTATATCGCTACAAAATACAGTTATGCCTACATACTTGTAATAGCATACCTTATACTACTGTTTTCTTCCATAGGCCACTTTGCATTGCGAGTAACGGGGTATCAATTTATTGAGATTACTTCAAATCAAGTAAAATTTGGTGGTATTATAGAAATGCTCATTCTAGGCACAGCACTACTATATCGCTTTAAATTTATAAAAAGAGAAAACCACGATATACGTAACCAGCTAGAGCACTACGTAAGAGAGTTACAAAATGTAGCCTCCTCAAAAGAGCAAACACTCCAAGAGAGTGTAGATCAAATAAGTACAAGTCACAATCTTTCTAAGCGCGAGACCGAAGTACTCTTAGAGCTCTCTAAAGGCTACACAAATAAACAAATAGGAGAAGCGTTACACATCTCTATAGCCACGGTAAAATTTCACACCAGTAATATTTATGCAAAACTAGATGTGTCTAATAGGTTAGAAGTAATTGAGAAGGTAACCTAATATGTTTACGCTTTCGCGAAAGCGTACTCACACCCTCTAAAACCTTACCCACTATCTTGTGTATATCTTAGTGCCGCATCACCAGTATTACATCATATGATTTCCTAATTTAGCCAAAAGCTTTTCTCTCAATGGCCAAAATTAAAACCACCTTTTTCTGTCAAAACTGCGGGACCCAATATGCCAAATGGCAGGGGCAATGCAACGCCTGTAAACAATGGAACACCATCGTAGAGGAAGTAGTACAAAAAGCCGATAAGAAAGATTGGAAAAGCAGCACTACCAAAGTTTCAGGACTCACAAGAACAAGCAAGCCACTTAAAGTAGCAGACATCTCTACCGCCTCTGAGGCGCGTATGAATACAAAAAACGGCGAGCTTAACCGTGTGCTGGGTGGTGGGCTTGTACCAGGGTCGCTTACACTCTTGGGTGGAGAACCAGGCATAGGGAAAAGTACACTGCTGTTACAAATAAGCCTTGCACTACCTTATAAAACGCTATATGTTTCTGGTGAAGAAAGCCAGCAACAAATAAAAATGAGAGCAGAGCGCATACACCCAGAAAGTGATCAGTGCTACATTCTCACTGAGACAAAAACCCAAAACATCTTTAGACACGTAGAGGAGGTACAGCCAGATATCGTGATTATAGACTCTATACAAACACTACACTCAGATCATATAGAGAGTACAGCAGGCAGTATTTCTCAAATACGAGAAACCACATCAGAGCTTATACGCTTTGCAAAAGAGACAGCAACACCAGTGATTCTTATAGGTCACATCACAAAAGATGGCAATATAGCTGGGCCCAAGATACTGGAGCATATGGTAGATACTGTCCTACAGTTTGAGGGAGACCGCAACCACGTGTATCGCATACTTAGAGCACACAAAAACAGATTTGGGAGTACCAGCGAGCTTGGTATTTATGAGATGCAAGGCTCAGGCCTTAGGGAGGTAAGTAACCCTAGCGAGATACTCATATCAAAAAATGATGAGGAATTAAGCGGTACAGCCATTGCCACAACAATGGAAGGAATGCGACCACTTATGATAGAGATACAAGCACTTGTGAGCACCGCAGTATATGGAACACCACAGCGTAGCTCTACAGGCTATAATGTAAAGAGGCTCAATATGCTTCTAGCCGTACTTGAAAAACGAGCTGGATTTAAACTAGGTGCAAAAGATGTGTTTCTTAACGTGACAGGAGGCATCTCTGTAGATGACCCTGCGATAGATCTTGCCGTGGTAGCAGCCGTATTATCAAGTAATGTAGATATCCCTGTAGATAAGGCAATGTGCTTTGCTGCAGAGATTGGGCTTGCAGGTGAGGTAAGACCTGTAAACCGCATAGAACAACGCATTCTGGAAGCAGAGAAGCTAGGTTTTACCAGTATTATTATTTCAAAATACTGTAAAATACCAGATAACACCTATCATATAAATGTGATAAAAGTGGCCAAGGTGCACGATGTAGTGAGACACTTATTTGGGTAATTACGCTTTCGCGAAAGCGTAAAAAAAAAGCGCTACCCTAGGGTAGCGTTTCTTGATAATATGTACAATAGACTTATGGTGCAGGGTTTGGTATTGCCTCGTGTACCTCATCTATAGCCTTAAGAACCTCTTCAGAAAGGGAAACAGATGCACTGTCTATGTTTTCTTTAAGTTGTTTCATACTGGTCGCCCCTATAATATTTGCCGTAACAAATGGCCTATCGTTTACAAAGGCAAGCGCCATTTGTGTAAGGCTTAAACCGTGACTATCTGCAATTGCTTTATAACGTCTTGTAGCCTCAAATGAGTTATCACTATGATAACGACTGTAGTTAGGAAACAAAGTAACACGCGCATCTTCTGGATAACCATCAAGATATTTACCTGTAAGTTGCCCAAAACCAAGTGGTGAGTATGGTAGTAAGCCTAACCCCTCTCTATGTAACACTTCTGTAAGACCTACCTCGTCTGTCCGATTAAGTAAGCTATATGGGTTTTGTACAGTTACGGCTCTAGGTGCTCCTTTACGAGCTTCTTCCATAAATCGCATTGTCCCAAACGGCCCTTCGTTTGATAAACCTATATGCCTGATTTTACCCTGCTTTACATAGGTATCGAGACTTTCTAAAATGGTTGCAATATTATCTTCCCACTGCTCGCTGCTGTCGTGCTTGTATCCGCGTTGCCCAAAGTAATTTGTATTGCGCTCAGGCCAGTGTAATTGATAAATATCTAGGTAATCTGTTTGTAGTCTTTTTAAACTCTTGTGTAAAGCATCTTCAAGAGCTTCTTTTGAAAAACCTAGGTTATCTCTTATAGGTTTAAAAGTAGGACTAGGACCCGTAATTTTTGATGCCAGCACAATCTTATCACGATTCTTATTTTTTGCAAGCCAAGTCCCAATAATAGTCTCTGTAGATCCTTGATTTTCGGGTTTGAAAGGGACACTATACATCTCTGCAGTATCAATGAAGTTTACTCCATTATCAAGCGCATAGCTCATTTGCTCGTGTCCTTCTGCCTCGGTATTTTGACGTCCCCACGTCATAGAGCCTAGACATATTTTTGATACTTCTATATCTGTATGCGGTATTTTATTGTATTGCATCACTTCTTTTTTTACTTAACAATTGAATTTTTAATAGGTGTAATATCACTTGCCTTGACAACTATTGTATTAGCCCAGATATCACCCAACCTCTGCCTCTTATCAGTATTATTTATTGTTATAATCGCAATTAAACCAAACATAAACATATCTATTGGATCTAATAAATGCCTTTTTAAAGACTCTATAAACGTGAGATTTCTAATCTTCAGATTTGCCGGTAATACTTTCAATCCCATTATAGAGTTTCCAAGTGTACCTCCTAATAATGATTCAAAAACAACGGTAAGAATCAACCATCCCGTAACTGGTATTAACGCCGGCAATCCATTAAGATGATATGTTCCCTCTACATCAGGAGTGCCAAAAGCAAATATGAATAGAAGGGTTAAAGAATAAATTATAGCATAATCTATAAATCCCGCTAAGAATCTACGTTTGAGATTAGTTTTATAAATCATTTTTAATCTATCTCTTGTAACAAAGCCTTTACCTCATCAAGTTTTGGTGTAAGGATTACTTCTATTCTTCTGTTTTTGGCTTTATTTTCTGGCGTGTCATTTTCGGCTACGGGAGCATATTCTCCTCTACCTGCTGCTGTAAGATTTTTGGGATCTATTCTTTTATTCTGACGCAGTATGTTTACAATAGATGTTGCTCTCTTTGCACTAAGGTCCCAGTTACCCTGTAGGTTACCACTTCCTCCATAAGGCACATTATCTGTGTGTCCTTCTATAAGTACGGCAATCTCTGGGTTATCTGCAAGTACACTACCTAGTTGCTTTACTGCCTTCGTTCCATTTGTACCCACGGTCCAGCTACCAGAGTCAAAAAGAAGCTTGTTTTCAAGTGAGACATATACCTTTCCATCTCGTTGCTCTACAGTAAGGCCTTTACCTTCAAAATCTGTGAGCGCTTTAGATATCGCATCTTTAAGACCTCTCATTTTTGCATCTTTTGCCGCAATAAGACCTTCTAGCTCATCTACTCTCGCAGACCTATCTGCTAGATCTTTTTGTAATCGTTCTAGTCGCTTACGCTCTGCTTCAAGCGCTGCTGTTTTTTCGGCAAGGTCATTTTGTTTTGATTCTAGCTCTGCGAGCAGTTGTCTGTTCTTCTTTGAGTTTTCTGCTATTGAGGCACTGCTGTTAGTCTCTAGGGCATTATAGCTGTCTTGTAATTGTGCAAGATTTGCCTTTGCAGCATCATATTCTCCACTTACCTCATTGTATTTATTAGATAGTGCATCAAGGTCTACTAGAGCAAGATCGCGCTCTTCTTTAGTTTTTTCTAGAGCAGCTTTTGCTTCGGCAAGCTCCTTAGACATATTGCGGTTATCTTTTCTAAGGCGGCTATATTTTGCCTCAAGATCTTTAAACTTTTTTGCAGGTACACAAGATACTAGCGCACTCACAGCCAGAAGGCATATCAGTATTTTTTTCATTTTATAACTTTATTTTTTGTGTAAAATTTCGTGATCCTTATGATAAGTCAAGCTCTACCATATGAGGGCAGTGATCACTATGTTTTGCATCAGAGAGTATGATTGCTCGTGATATTTTATCTTTAAGAGGTTCACTCACCATATTATAATCTATACGCCAGCCCTTATTGTTTGCCCTAGCATTTGCTCTATAACTCCACCAGGTATAGTTATCTGGTTCTTTATTAAGATGGCGAAAAGAATCTATAAAGCCGCTCTCCATAAAATTACCTATCCACTCGCGCTCTACAGGTAAAAAGCCACTTACCTTCTTATTACGCACAGGGTCGTGTATATCTATAGCCTCGTGACAAATATTATAATCTCCACCTATCACAAGATTAGGTTTGTCTTGCTTGAGCTCATTTACGTAATCTTGTAGTAAATCCATATACTCTAGCTTGTGCTCAAGACGGGCACTATTAGTACCAGAAGGTAGGTACATACTCATCACAGATACGTCATCAAAATCTACACGTATGTTGCGCCCTTCAAAATCCATAGAGGCGATACCAGTACCATATTCTATATGCTTAGGTGTCTTTTTAGTAAGTACGGCTACTCCACTATATCCTTTTTTTTGCGCACTAAACCAGTAGTGCTCGTATCCCAGTTCTTCAAAAACGGCAACATCTACTTGGTCTGGTGTAGCTTTAGTTTCTTGTAACAAGACCACATCTGGATCTGTTTGCTTAAGCCAGAGTGCAAAATCTTTGCGCAAGGCAGCACGAATTCCGTTTACATTATAGGATACTATTTTCATACGTTGCTTTATTAAAGTGCTAAGTTATAAATTAGGTTTTTTCACTCCTCTTAAAAACCTTATAAAGTTTACCTTTACGAGTAGGCACTATTAAGCCTAGTATGGAGTTTTACTATAAATGCGGTTATTTTACGTCATCATATGTTTTCTATTTACCAGCACGCTACTGGCTCAACAAACTCGCACAGTAAAAGTTGCGACTAGAGATACTATTGTAATAGACTCTGTAAGCATTAATCCTTCCCTTTTTAGTATAAAATCACTCACAGGTAAAACAGTAGACAGTTCTCTTTACACTATAGATTATGCTAAGAGTATTCTTTCGCTTAAAGCGAAAAAAACCACACTCCCAGACAGTCTAGAGATTACATACAAACTGTATCCAGATTTTCTCACTCGGCGCTACTCAAAATTTGATAAAAGTCAAATCGTAGAAAGCACTGGCGCCCTAGATAAACTTGTAAGCCTTGGTGTTGATAAAAGAAAAAATAGCGCTCAGCCCTTCTCTGGTCTTAACGTGAGCGGAAGCATTTTAAGAGGAGTCGCCGTGGGTAATAGTCAAAACAGTACGCTCAACTCCGAACTAGATTTACAAATAAGTGGTAAGCTTAGTGAGAAAGTTACCTTACGCGCTTCTTTACAAGATGCAAATATCCCAAGCCAGCAGGGAGGGTATTCTCAAAATCTTGACGAGTTTGATCAAATATTTATTGAGCTCTTTTCAGACAATTGGAATATAAGAGCAGGAGATATAAATCTTCAAAACACAGATTCCTACTTTGGGCAGTTTACAAAAAAGATTCAAGGGCTTTCATTATCAGGCACTGTTAATCACTCAGACACAAAAAGCACAGACCTTTTTGGCTCTGGTGCGCTCGTGCGTGGGGTATTTACACAAAGTACATTTACAGGTCAAGAGGGTAATCAAGGACCTTATAAACTCACAGGACCTAATGGCGAACTTTTTGTGCTTGTGGTCTCTGGTAGCGAGACAGTATACGTAAATGGCATCCCGCTGCAACGAGGAGAAAATGAAGATTATGTAATAGATTACAATGCTGGGGAAATACGTTTTAACGCTACATATCCCATCACAAGTGAGATGCGTATCAATGTAGAGTATCAATTTTCTGAGCGAAGATATACTCGCGTGCTGGCTTATGCGGGGGGAAGCTTTCGCGAAAGCGATAACCTGAAAATTGCTGCTCACGTATATTCTGAAAGTGACGTAAAGAACCAACCTTTACAACAAAACCTAACCACCGAACAAGTTGCCATTCTAGAAGCCGCAGGAGATAACACTGCCGAAATGGTAGCACCCAGCGCCGTACCCGATACCTTTGACACTAATAAAATACTATACCGGCAGGTTATAATAAATGGTGTAGAGGTATTTGAGTTTAGCACAGACCCAAATGAGTCCCTTTTTCAAGTGCGATTTACTAATGTAGGTGTTAACCAGGGTGACTATGTTTTGAGTACTACAAACACATTACAACGCACTTTTGAGTACGTAGCTCCAGTAAATGGTGTGCCACAAGGGTCTTTTGCGCCAGAGGTACAATTGTTTTCACCCACATTGCTGCAACTAGGTGTTGTAAATGGTAGTTATACACCATCTGAGAAGACCACTATAAATTTTGAAGCTGCAGGGAGTAAAAATGATACTAACACATTTTCTACTCAAGATGATGGTGATAATAACGGCTATGCTTTACACCTTGATGTAAATCAACACCTTATCAAGAAAGATAGCACAAAGCTTCTCAAAGCATTTGTAAATTGGGATTATATTCAAGAAGACTTTGTAAATATAGAGGGGCTTTATAATGTGGAGTTCAATCGTGATTGGAATTTGGAAAATTCGCTGGCAAACGCAAATGGGCTCTTGCTAGGTACACAAAATTATAGTACGCTAGGCCTTGACTACACAGATGTGCAAAATGCCGCACTTACGTATACTTTTCAAAATCTACATTTTGATGGATACTATAACGGTTTGCGACATCGTCTTTTAGGTAGATGGCAACTAGGAAATCTAAAAACTATCGCAAACGCAAGTATACTGTCTACAGATGATTTACTGCTCAGTACGAACTTTACACGGGTGAATGCACGAACTATTTATGATTTTAAAAAAGCGTGGGTAGGCGGCTCCCTACATCTAGAAGATAACTTACGTGTTGCAAAGAGTAATGACTCTATCACACCAGATAGCCAGCGCTTTAATGAGTATGCCCTCTACACAGGTGTAGGAGACAGCACAAATATCTATGTAGAAGCAGGTTTTAAATACCGTACTAATGACAGTTTACGACTTAACAAAATAGAGCGGGTTAATACTTCAAATACGTATTACCTAAAGTCACAGCTTCTTAAAAATGAAAAGACAAACTTGTCCATCTTTGTAAACTACAGAAACCTGGTATACACAGACCAGCGAGAGAGTGAAAACTCACTTAACTCACGATTACTTTATGACCAGCGGTTTGCAAATGATATCGTTAGGTTAAATACTGTTTATGAAACAAATAGTGGCACACAACCTCAACAAGAATTTACTTATATACAGGTAGATGAGGGACAAGGCACACACACCTGGAATGATTATAATGGTGATGGTGTGCAAGAGCTAGATGAATTTGAGATTGCGCAGTTTCAAGATGAGGCAGATTATGTACGAGTTTTGTTACCCAATCAAGTGTTTGTACGAACGCATCAAAACAGATTAAGCCAGCAACTCACGTTGCAGCCGGGCCAGTGGTCTGGACAAAAGGGTATTAAAAAATTCTTGTCACATTTTTATAACCAGACGAGTTATATACTTGATAAAAAGGTGTTGCGCCTTTCTAACGATTTTAGTCTGAACCCATTTAACGAAGATGACAACGAGATAGGTGCCACCATAAACTTGAGAAACACGCTATTCTTTAACAGAGGTAAACAGCAGTATACTACTTCATATAGTTTTTTATCTAACACCTCAAAAACATTACTTTCTACTGGGTTGCAAGAAGGGAAATTACTCACACATCAACTTAACTTTTTACATAAGATTAAGGAGAGCTGGCTTTTTAATTTTAAAAGTAGTGTGGGAAGTACACAGAGTATCGCCGAAAATTTTGTCTCTCGTAACTTTGATATTGATAATAGCGGCTTTAATCCTAAGGTATCATACCTTTTTGGAAAGCAATCTAGGGTATCATTGTTTTATGAATTTCAAAACAAAGAAAACCAGAGCGAGGGGCAAGAAAGATTAGATCAGCAAAATCTTGGCATCTCCTTTGCACTAGCAGATTTTGAAAAGATATCTGTTTCGGGTGAGATGAAGTTTATAAATAATGATTTTCGCGGAAGCGCATTTAGCCCAGTCGCTTATCAAATCTTAGAAGGACTACAGCCAGGATCAAATTTTACGTGGAATGTAATCGCACAAAAAAGAATTACGAAGTTTTTAGATCTTAATGTTTCTTACTTTGGAAGAAAGAGCGAAGAAAATAGAACAATTCATACTGGTAACATACAGATTAAAGCGTTCTTCTAATTTTTTACGATATTTAAAGTACTAAAAACAACCTATTTATGAAAACAAAGCTATTTATTACCGGTATTACCTTAGTGACAGGGCTTGTGCTCGCAAGCTGCGGTCAAAAAGCTACTACTGAGGAAAAAGCAAAAGAAGAAACTACTATGTCATTTGATACTACAGGATACACATCTGGAACAATTGTACAATCTAAAGCAGAAGGTGATTGTGAGTGGACGATAAAGCTTAAAGACGGTCGTTTTTTAGACCCTATGACTATAGATAAAAATTTTATGAAAGACGGTGCTACCGTATGGATCAAGTTTTTACCACAAAGACGTATGCAACGTTGTGACAAGGCAAATCCTGTTGACCTTACAGAGATTAAAATGGCTGAGTAATATTATCACCAATGTAAAAGAAAAGAGCCGTTGCAATTGCAACGGCTCTTTATATTTATAATAAGATGTTCTTCTTATTGTACAACAATGCGTTTTACTTTTCCAGCATCACCAGTTCCTACTTTTACAATGTAGATACCTTTTGCTGCATAAGACATATTTAAGTCATAAGCATAACCGCTTCCGTCATTAAATAGTCTATGGTTTAGTAAACGTTGCCCTAGCATATTATATACGTTAAGATCTAGACGTTCATTAAACTCTGTTGTATTAAGAGAAATATTAAACTGATTATCTCCTCTATTAATAACCTGAAGTTCTGTACCTACTAAGAATGGCTCAGGAACAGAAAGACTTTCGGCAGCACAAAGTTGTAATATCCAACTATTTAAAGTACCACCATCACCATTTGCATTATCTGTAACTCTAAGTGTCCAGTCCCCAGAAGAAGTAAGACCATTAAGTGTACTTAAATCTCCAGATGGAGCAAACACTCCAGTAAAAGGTGCATCTCCATCTACTATAGAAGTAGCAGCATCACCATCAAATACCGTATTTGTAAAGTTATCTCCAGATAGACCTACTGCATTTGCAAGCTCAACAACTGTCCCATCAGGAGCAACAAGTTCTATAGTTAAATCACTATCCCAAGTGTGGGTAATATCTACAGTTACGTTTACATCTGTAAGAATAAAATCATCGGTAACGACAATTATAGTTTCTGTTACTGTACCTGAGTTAGGTCCTATAGCTGCAGAATCAGTATTATCATAAGACAAACAAGATAAATTTGTTACTGATGTAGATGCACTATCATTTGTAGTGTCTGCATCACCGGCTAAAGCTGTTGTCGCTTCTATCACATAAGTTGCTATCTCACTCAAATCTACACCAGCTGTAAATGTGTACATTCCTGTCATTCCTGGATCGATACTAAGTCCTCCTACATTTTCTGTTACAGCACCAGCACCATCTAGAGTATAAGTTACATCAAACCCAGTTTGTGCAACAGATCCAAAGTTTTCTATGGTAATAGTAACCGTCTCTGTCATTAAGTTCTCACCCGTTGTAGGAGCTGTTACAGCAACAACACCAACATCTGCTGCTGGTATATTAGTCACATCTCTTGTAGTTGAATCATTTGCATTGTCTTCGTCAATACTATAATCTGTTGCAGCTGTAACTGAATAAACTTGCCCTTCTGTTGAAAAGTCTGCAGTTGCTGTAAACGTATATTGAGCTGAAGTAGAAGATGCAAGTGGTCCTGCAAAAGTTTCAGTAACTACTGCTCCACCATCTATTTGGTATGTTACATCTATGTCTGAAGCTTCATTTTCGCCAAAGTTGAATATAGTAACTGTAATTTGTTCTGCATTAGAAAGGTTACCATCTAGTGGCGCATCTATACTAGTAACACCAGTATCATTAGGAAGGTTTGGTGCTAGTTGAAAAACTCCCAAAACATTAGCACGACCACCTGTTCCTACATATTCATTTAAAAACCAGAATCCTTTATCATTAGATGGATCTACATCCATTTTACCGTAATCTCCGTAACGAGTACCAGGTATATCTCCAGATCCTTTTGCGATTAACGTTTCCTCAACCGTCATTGTACCAGGTGCATCTGCTGCAAATCTTCCAGTATAATAAGAGCTCAACGTCAAATCAGCTGATCCGTCTGTAGGCGTAGTAGGACCCGCCATACCAGAATAACCCATACCAATGTTACCGTTTTGATCCATTGCCATAGACGCGTGCCACGCGTGCTTTCCGTCTGGTGCTGTATAAGTACCCTCTTGAAAAAGTGTCCAAGCACCTCCATCTGCAGCTTGACGTATTTCTATCCAGCGTATACCCGCAAGTTCTCCTGCAGTATCATCTGTATCAACTACAAAGTTAAAAACACCACTGTTATGGCTTCCAAATTTTCTAAACTGTGCTTGGTTCATTATAGTTGCCTGTAACGCATCAATATCTGATCCACCTCCAGGTTGAGATAAGTTCACAAAAGAACCTCCATCAAATACTGATGTGAAATCTGTTACTGCAATTTCTAAAGGTGCAGAAACTGTTGAGTTGGCTGTATTGTCCCAATCCATTGTTGCTTCCCATAATTTTACGTGGTCTGTCGCTACACCTCCCCAGGCGTCATCTTGAAGATATACAATTGGACATCCTCCCGTTGTAGGGTGATTATCATCTGTGATATTAAGTGCTTGTGGACTGTGGAAACCGCTAGTTACGATACCTGGCAATTCAAATCCAGCCATCTGTGCAGCAGGATCTGGTGATCCATCTCCAAGAAATGCTCTCTCAAGAACCCATAGCTTAGTTGAGCCACTTGTATTTTCTGTTACATAGTATCCGTCTCTCCAAACTGAAAGTTTATTGTAGTCAGATATGTTTGGAAAACTATACACGGTCCAGTCTGATGTTACAGGATCTGGCCCATTTGAGATTGCTACTTGAACTCCGCCTCCTAAAAATGAAACTACCCAACGATCTGCTAGGTTATCATATGATACGGTAAGATCACAACATCCAGATGCAGGAAAAATATTATCTGTACCTAATTGTGCTGTAAGAGGTGTTCCATCTTTATCAAATATTCTAAATCCAGTATTAAATACTGCAAAATAGTGATCTGGACCTACGGCTCCAGATGGATCTGTAGGCTGTGAGTTTGATAAAGCCGTTTCTATAACAAGACTAGGTGTTCTACCAGGTACGGTACCTGCAGAACGGTGCTGAGATTGTGCAAGTGCATCAGGACCAGAGCTACCCTTTCCGATTAATATTTTATTTTTTGTTGCACGACCATCTTGCATAGGCACTGGCTTATCTACAGAAGGGATAAGTTCTGAGCGCGAAGCTATAGATGGCATTTGTGTTACTGTAGCTGCTGTTGATACAGTAAAGGGACCCACTGGCTCCACTTGCTGAGCAGAAACTCCAAAGCCAAAGGCTAAGAGTGCAATGCACAACAGAAGGTTAATTTTTTTCATTGTGTAGTTTTTGGTTATATAAATAATTTGTTAAAAAGTTCCTAAAAATAACAAAAACACACCTTAAAGCATAAAAAAACGCCCACTAAATGGGCGTTTTAACAGTGTATGCATAATAAATACTATGCTATCCAGTGCTTAAAATTTACTTCCTTATCAATTATTGCAGCGAGGTCTGTGATAAGAACACGCTTTTGTTCCATCGTATCTCTGTGGCGTATGGTCACCATTTTATCTTCTAGCGTATCGTGGTCTACAGTAATACAAAAAGGTGTTCCGTTTGCGTCTTGTCTTCTGTAACGCTTACCTACAGCATCTTTTTCGTCATAAAACACATTAAAGTCATACTTAAGATCATCTATAATTTGCTTTGCTACTTCTGGTAAACCATCTTTCTTTACAAGCGGAAAAACAGCTGCTTTTACAGGCGCAAGTACAGCAGGTAATTTAAGTACTGTTCTTGTTGTGTTATTTTCTAACTCTTCCTCAACAAGAGAATTAGAAAATACTGCAAGAAACATACGATCAAGACCTATTGATGTTTCTAAAACATAAGGTGTATAACTCGCATTATCTTCGTGATCAAAATATTGTAGCTTTTTACCAGAGTGCTCTTCGTGTGCCTTAAGGTCAAAATCTGTACGAGAGTGTATACCCTCTAGCTCTTTAAACCCAAAAGGGAATTTAAACTCAATATCTGCCGCAGCATCTGCATAGTGAGCAAGCTTCTCGTGATCGTGAAAACGGTAATTATCCTCACCCATACCTAGAGATAAGTGCCACTTCATTCTGGTTTCTTTCCAGTGTTTGTACCACTCCCCTTGTGTTCCAGGTTTTATAAAAAATTGCATCTCCATTTGCTCAAACTCACGCATTCTAAAGATAAACTGTCTTGCAACAATCTCATTTCTAAAAGCCTTTCCCGTTTGTGCAATTCCAAAAGGAATCTTCATACGTCCCGTTTTCTGAACGTTTAAGAAGTTTACAAAAATACCCTGAGCAGTTTCTGGTCGCAAGTAAAGATCCATAGCGCTCTCTGCACTAGCACCTAGCTTAGTTCCAAACATAAGGTTAAACTGTTTTACATCTGTCCAGTTCTTACTACCGCTTAGTGGGCAACCTATGCCTAACTCTTCTATGAGCAGTTTTACATCTGCCAGGTCTTCTTTTTCTAGTGACTTACCTAGGCGAGATAAAATTGTATCTATCTTTTCTTGATATCCAAGTACACGTGGGTTTGTGCTTAAAAATTCTTCTTTATTAAACGCATCCCCAAAACGCTTTTGAGCCTTCTTTACTTCCTTTTCGATTTTTGTTTCAATCTTAAGGCAGTAATCTTCCACTAGCACATCTGCTCTGTAACGTTTTTTTGAGTCCTTATTATCTATTAACGGATCACTAAAAGCATCTACGTGACCAGAGGCCTTCCAGGTAGTAGGATGCATAAAGATTGCCGCGTCAAGACCCACTATATTATCGTGCATTTGCACCATAGATTTCCACCAGTAATCACGTATATTTTTCTTTAACTCTACACCGTTTTGACCGTAATCGTAAACAGCGCTTAGTCCGTCATATATTTCGCTACTTTGAAAAACGTAGCCATATTCCTTTGCGTGGGAGATTACTTTTTTAAATTGATCGTCTTGTTGAGCCATAGTATGTAGATGGTTATGATACTGATGATTTATGTGGAGCTATTTCCGCTTTCGCGAAAGCGTAATAAAAACCCTTTAAACCTCAATAATTGAGAGTAATATTTACTTATTTAACTAGGCGTAAAAATAGCAATCCATCTGTAGTTATGGAAATTGCAAGCAACCTATTTTAAGGTAAGGGTTGTAGAGAGCAACATTGCTTGATCGTGGAAAATGCGCACAATATATGCACCTCTATCTATTTGCTGTACGGGAAGCACTAGCTCGCATATGGTATAGGCCTTATTTGAGTAAGGGATTTTAGTTTTTGTATTGTACACAATCTCTTCTCCACTAGGCCACTTTTCTGATCGCTCTACACCTAGCATTTTACCTTGCTCGTTAAGAACTTGCACATAAAAGATCTTATCACCTGCTACTGCCAGTTGATTATCATTTACCGTAAAACATACTTGTATCATCTCTACACGACTGGCGCGAGAGGTGATTACAAATTTACCACTGTTGCGTTGTATAACGCCGCGTGCAGCGAGGTTACTCACGGTGAGCTTTGCTCCTTGTGTGAGCCTGTCTGCAAGCTCTCTATTAGATTTTTGAATACTGTCTTGAGACTTCTTTGCTTCATCTAGTGCTTTTTGTGTCTCTTGCTGGAGTGTTGCTAGCCTTTTAGTTTCTAGCGTAAGGCTGTCATTTTCGGTAATAAAGTACTCACGCTCTCTACGCAGTTTTTGTATCTCGAGCTGAAATTGTCGCATCTTTGACCTAGTAACATTTTCTCCTTGAAGTGTCTTTTTGAGCTCTATAAGTCTTACTTGTGCTTGTTTGAGGTTTGCTTTTAGCGCATCACGTTCTTCTAGCAGTGCGCTATATTTTGATATTTCTTGCTCAAGTTGCGTAGCTATTTGTGCTTTCTCTGTGAGTAATTGTGCTTCTCTCTTTTGCACCTCACTTTGAAAATCATACGTATAATACCCTAACCCAGCGACAACTAGACATAGCAGTATAACAAGAATTAGTAAAGTATTATTGGTACTTTTAGTACGCATAGATGGTCTATTATTCGCTCAAAGGCGTTAAATTAGAAAAAAAAAGTAAAACCTTGCTACAATCTTTACGATCTCTTTTTTTTCCTGAAAGTTGTAAATCTTGCGACAATGAGCTTCTTGAGGCAGAAGATATGATTTGCACACAGTGCAGACATACACTCCCTCTTACAGATTTTCATAGGTACAACGACCCTGCAATAAAAAAAGTATTTTACGGACGTCTCAATCTTGAAGAAGCGACAGCCTTATTTTATTTTGAGAAAAAAGGTCCCGTACAAGAACTCTTACATAACTTAAAGTACAGAGGTCACAAAAACATAAGCGAGTTTTTAGGCAACTGGCTAGGTGCAGACCTTGCTATTCTTGACAACTATAAAGAAATAGATTGCATTGTGCCCGTACCCATACACCCTAAAAAGAAGAAAACAAGAGGTTACAATCAAGTAGCCGGTTTTGGTAAAGCGCTTGCAAAGTCACTTACTGCAACATATAGAGATGATGTGCTTATAAAGTCTAAGAATACGAAGACTCAAGTTTTTAAAGGCCGTTTTACTCGCAGTGACGAGGTGCTTGATGCTTTTACCGTAGCGATAGACAACTCGCTAGAAGGAAAGCATATTTTACTATGTGATGACATACTCACTACGGGAGCTACTCTGGAGGCCTGCGCATTGCAGCTGCTTAAAATCCCTAATATTAAGTTAAGTATTGCTGTTATGGCAATAGCGCAATAGGTATTTCGTTTTGGGTAAATTAATTGTTTCTTTGCAAATAGATGAGAGATAACCCTTGGTACTTTATGAACTTAAAAAGAGCAACCGTTTTTGCTCTTGTAATCGTGGGTATGGCACTCACTCTGGTAAATTGTGCAAAACGCGGCTCACCAGATGGAGGGCCTATGGATAGCCTACCTCCCGTGTTTGTAAAAGCGACACCGCCTAACTTTACAACCAACTTTGATGGAGATGAGATACGCATCTACTTTGATGAATATGTAAAGCTCAAAGACTTGCGCAAGCAGCTTATCATCTCGCCTCCTATTGTGAATAGAGTCATCTCACCGCAGGGAACTGCTTCAAAATATATCAAAATTGACATTCAAGATACGCTAGCTCCTAACACCACTTATGTATTTAACTTTGGGCTAAGTATTGTAGATAATAATGAAGGAAACCCTTTCCCGTCATTTAAATATGTGATGTCTACTGGAGACTATATAGATAGCCTTAAAGTATCTGGAAAAATTATAGATGCAGTGGCAGAAAAGCCAGACAACTTTGTAACTGTAATGCTTTATGAAGCAGATAGTACTTATACAGACTCAACGGTTTATAACAAACCTCCTCTATATGTTACTAATACACTAGATAGTTTAGACACTTTTACACTAGACTACCTCAAGCCTGGAAAGTATGCGCTTATAGGTCTCAAAGATGAGGATGCAAACTATACCTTCCAGCCTAAAAAGGATAAAATTGCCTTTATAGAAGAGTTTATTAATGTTCCTACAGACTCTTCTTATACTTTAAAGTTATTTACAGAGGCTCCTGCTTATAAAGTCTCGAGACCTAAGCACGCAGCAGAAGGCAGAATAGCCTTTGGAACCACGGGATATAGAGATAGTATTGCTATTAATCTTCTAACAGATGCAGGAGACAAGCACACCTCAACAATTACTAAAAAAGGTGAAGATACCCTTTACTACTGGTACAAGCCTAAGCTGGCAATAGACTCTCTTATATTTAACGCCACTGCTCCTGGATACTCAGACACCTTACAAGCACGTATAAGAAAACCAAGATTAGACTCGCTCTCATTTTCATCGAAGTACCGAAATGTAGTTTTATTTAATAAAGCTTATCGTATACAGAGTAATATCCCCATAGATAGTATAAACAAAGAGCTTATTACCGTTATAAAAGACTCTACAGAAATAGAGTTTGACTACGCCCTTGCAGAGAATAGCACAGCTATTGATTTTGACTTCAAGAAGGAAGAAAAAACGAGATATAGTATTACGGTCTTACCAAATGCGATTACAGATTACTTTGGACAAAAGAATGACACCCTGCGCTACAAAGCCCAAACTAAGGAAATAGGTGATTACGGTGATATAGAGCTCACACTAGTAAATGCACAAGCATTCCCATATATCGTACAGTTGCTCGATAGTCAAGAAAAGGTGGTAGAAGAGCGCTTTAGTTCAAAAGAAACGGTATTTGAGTTTAAGCTTCTCAAGCCTGGTAAGTACAAAGTGCGCCTTGTAGAAGATGCGAATAACAATAAAGTCTTTGACTCTGGTAACTTCTTACTAAAGAGACAGCCAGAAATTATAATTAACTACCCTGGTGAGATAGAGGTGCGACCTAGCTGGTTTGCAAAGGAGCGATTTGAGCTACTCCCTAAAGAAGAGCCACTAGAAATTCCTACCCCAGAGTAAATACATCTTTGTCTTGAAGAAACGGCAACTTTGCTCTTGTCTCTTTAATGTGGTTTTTTGAAAGTGTAGCAAGCACTACCTTTTCTTCAACTCTTGCAATAGCCATAGTTTTACCCAGCACATCATATGCAGCGGTGTGACCTACATAATTGAGATTATTTGCATCTGTACCTACTCGATTTACACCTATGGTATAAGCCATATTTTCTATAGCGCGCGCTTGTAATAAAGTATCCCACGCTCCTACTCTAGCCTCTGGCCAGTTTGCCACATATAAGACCACATCATAGCCTGAGGTATTTCTTGCAAAAACAGGAAATCTTAAATCGTAACAAACTTGCAATAGTATTTTCCACCCTAGGTAGGTAATAGTGACGGGCGCATCACCAGCTTGATATTTTTCACCCTCACCGGCCATATTAAAGGTGTGTCTTTTATTGTAATAATCTATTGTACCCTCTGGGGTTATAAAAACAAAACGATTATAGTACAAATCGTTTTCCTCTATAATGAGACTACCGCAAATAGCCGTTTTATATTTTTTTGCTTGTGCTTTCATCCACTGCACTGTGATGCCATCCATAGTCTCTGCTAGAGGTCCTGGATTCATAGAGAAACCGGTTGTAAACATTTCTGGCAAGATGGCGAGATCACAGTTTTCTGGTAATTGTGTAAAGTGCTTTTCAAAGGCTAGGCGATTTTGAGCGGGTTGCTCCCAGATTAAATCGCTTTGTATCATTGCCACATTAAGTTGATCTCTTTCCATAGCATAAAGATAAAACGTATGCCTATATAAAACTACCGTACTATTATAAAAGCTAGCAACTCATTATTATCTTTACGTACCATCGCACTGTCTATGCAAAACACAATCGCAACACGTATATATGATTTTTTAAAACAGTTCCCGCCTTTTCAGTTTATGGCGAGTGACGATCTCTTTAAAATATCTACGCTGGCAAATGTGCTCTATCTAGATAAAGATCAGATTCTTTTCTCTCGAGACGAGCTCTATAGTGATCGCTTTTATATCGTTCAGCAAGGCGCCATAAAACTCACTAGACCTTCTGGTAATAAGACAAAGGTGGTAGACATTTGTGATGAGGGCGATTTATTTGGCCTTAAAGTAACTAGTGAGAACACCTACCGTACGACAGCCACGGCAAATGAGGAAACTATTATCTACACGATACCGGTAGAAGCGTTTTCCGCTTTCGCGAAAGCGAACAAGGCCATCTCAAATTACCTCATCGCCAGCTTTGCTTCAAACATAAAGGACCCCTACACCTTACAACAAAACGGATCCTTACTTAACACCTATGAGCCCGATCGCAATCAAGACTTGCTAGGCTTGCAGCAAGCAAACTACAGTAAGAATGTAGTAAGTTGTGAACCAAGTGCTACTGTGCAAGAGGCAGCACAACTTATGCAATCTAGCAGGATAGGTAGTCTGGTTGTAACTAGCAACGAGCTACCTGTTGGGATTTTGACTAATAGGGAACTGCGCAACGCCATTGCAAGTGGCACAGACACTACAAGCACACTTACAAAGGATATAATGATTCATCCCGTGGTGTGCGCTCCTGGAGATATAACGGTAGGGCAGGCGCAGCTTATGCTTATAAAGTACGAAGTAAATCATCTCGTAATTACAAAAGATGGAACAGATAGAAGCGCTATAATAGGGATACTAAGCAAGCACGATATTGTAGTCTCATTTGGTAATAGTCCTGCAGAGCTTATTAAAGAAATCAAAAGAGCAGAAAAGACTAAACTCCTACGTATGTCTTGGGAGAAAGCAACGGTAATACTTACAAACTACCTTGACCAAGGCTTACCACTATCACACATACTCAATATCTTCTCTGAGCTCAAGGGTGCACTCATATATCGTACGATGGAACTCTCACTAGCCAAAATGAGTGAACCCCCTCCAGTGCCTTTTACTTGGCTAGCTTTAGGGAGTCAAGGCAGGGAAGAGCAGTTGTTATATACAGATCAAGATAATGCCCTTGTTTATGAAAATGTCCCCGCAGAAAAAGAGGAAGCCACAAAAGCTTATTTCTTAAGACTGGCAAACCGTATGAACAAACGCCTGCATAAAATAGGCTATGATTATTGTCCTGCAGATATGATGGGGAGCAACCCTTTGTATTGTTTACCCATAAGTGAGTGGAAAGAAAAATTTAAAGGCTGGATATACGACCCCTCACCAGAGAGTATGCTACTCTCGGGTATCTTTTTTGATTACAGGCGTACCTTTGGAAGCCAGCAACTCGTTGACGAGCTCACTACTCATATTTACAGTTTACTAGGCGACAGCTCCATTTTTTATCGATTTATGGCAAAAGATGCGCTTAAAAATCCGCCGCCGGTGAGTTTTTTCAGAAACTTTCTGGTAGAAAGTGATGGGGCCCATAAAGATGAATTTGATATAAAAAACAGAGCAATGGCCCCTCTTATAGGTGCGGCAAGAGTACTTTCTCTATATCACGGTCTCAAAAATGTAAATAGAACTTCTACTAGATACGAGCAACTCGCAATACTAGAACCAGAAAACCGAGAGTTATATGAAAGTTGTGCTTATGCGTTTAAAGCACTACTTAAATTTAGAGTACAACAAGGTTTAAAAAACGGAGATAGCGGTCGCTTTATACAACTAGAGTCATTATCAAAATCTGATAGACTTAAACTCAAGAGATGTTTTAAACCCTTACGGGATGTGCAAGAAGTACTACGTGTACGATTTCAAACTCAAAACTTAAGCTAGATGTCCTTATTCTCAAAAAATAATGACTCACTACCAGAGTTTTGGATAAAATATCTTGACGCTTTCGCGAAAGAAAAAAAGAAAAAAAGCTTCTTTAAAAAAACCGCAGATAGCAAGGGTTTACAAAACACAAGATTTGTAGTTTTTGATACAGAGACCACGGGTTTAGATTATAAAAAAGATCGCATTCTTTCCCTAGGTGGTGTTGCTGTAGTAGGCAATCAAGTTATTGTGGCAGACACGCTCGAGCTGTTTTTAAAACAAGACTTTTACAATCCAGACAGCGCACAAATACACGGGATCTTAAAACAAGGCAATTACCTCAAGGTAAATGAAAAAGAAGCCATTGCCCAGTGTCTAGATTTTATAGGCACAGATATTCTGGTAGGGCATCACGTAGGCTTTGACGTAGCAGTGGTAAATCAATCACTTAAAAGAGCTGGCCTAGGCAGACTAAAAAACAGACAGCTCGATACAGAGATTTTATACAAGAGACTAGTACACCCAGTAAACAGACCTCTACAAGACAAGCGCTACACCCTAGATGAGCTTGCCGAAGCGCTTAAAATACCACTACACGACAGGCATACCGCAGCAGGAGACTCTTTAATCACGGCGCTTGCTTTTATAAAAATTGTTCATAAGCTCAACAGCGATGGCGAGATGAAATTAAAACACCTTTTTAGATGATTAATCAAGACACACTTATTGTATTTGACATAGACGGTACACTTACTGACAGCATACCAACCTATTTACCCGTAATAACCAAAGTACTTGCAGATATAGGTCTGAAGGATATAGATACAGACTATGACAACTACCTGCATCATACAGATCGCTATGCACTAGAGTATAATTATGAGCGCAATTTTGGCAAGAAAGCACCACAAGATTTACGGTACACACTAGACACACTCTTAGGAGAAGAGCTCATAAAACACCCTTCTGTGCCAGAGATAAAAGGTGCTACAACATTACTTGAGGTTCTCATAAACGAAAAAATCCCTTTTGCATATGGTACGGGAGCTTTCCCAAAAGCAACAGTGGTAAAGATGGAAGGCTCTGGTGTGCCATTTATACCAGAAGTACTCGCTACCTCGCTAGAAAATGTATCACGAGTAGGTTTTGTAAAAGAAGCCATAGAGAAGTCTAAGGCACATTATGGTCACACTAGTTTTGAGCGCATCATTGCTGTGGGCGATGGTCTTTGGGATCTCAAAGCTGCACAAGATCTTGAGATAGACTTTTTAGGCATAGGCACAAAAAACAAAGACGCAATGCTCAAAAATGGATGCACGCATTGGGTAAAAGACTATGCAAATTTTGACCTCTCGCAATTTGGATAGATTAAAAATGCGTGAGTAAAGATGGAGAATTACGCTTTCGCGAAAGCGTAAACCTGCTACTTGCCTTCTAAAATAGCCATTAGCTTTTCTGCTCCTTGCATTTTTGCGTGATCGTAAGCGGTGTTGCCTTTTTCGTCTACGTGGCTTGCGTCTGCGCCATTATCTATAAGTAGCTGTGCAATTTCTGACTGTGCAAAAGTTGCTGCATAAATCAAAGCGGTTGCACTATTTAAATTTTGAGCATTTACATCTGCACCGTGGTCTATAAGTAGTTTTGCGATGGACGCATATCCCTTAAAACAAACACCCATAAGAGCCGTGTTACCAGAAGCATCTTTTGCATTAAGATCTGGTTTGTGCTTAAGCATAGCCTCTGCCATATCTTGATTACCGTAATAAGTCGCAAGTAAGAGTGGCGTTGAACCACGTTGATCTTTTATATTAATAAGCTCTGGGTGTGCCGTTATAATTGCTTTTACCATCTCTACATCTCCGTTGCGTATGGCATCAAAAAGTTTGTCATTCATAATATGCTGTGCTATCTAACTTAATGTATAAATATAATCACAAAACAAATATCGCGCTCACAAGCAGTCATAATATTTACCTATAATATGATTTAAGTAATCATTGTAAAAACATTTGTTCATCTAGTAGGCTCGCTAAAATCTTGTTAATTACAATTCTCTTAAGACCCTAAGCTCAAGTTCTAAACTATATTTAAAAACACTAACCAAAACTATATTACAATGAGCAACTCTGCATTATCAAACTGGCTAGAAAAAGACACAATGGCATCTAACGCTTCGAGAGGAGTTATCTCTGGTGTACTAGGTGGACTTGCAGGTACTATTGTAAAAACAGCAATCGAACGTTTTTTACCAGTAAGACAACCTAACACAGAAAGCGCGCAACTTAAACTTGTAGATAATATTTCTAAAAAACTCACGGGTGAACCCGTAAGTGCTTCAAACCGGGATCTAGCAGAACAACTGGTAAACATCCCAATAGGAGTAACACTAGGCGCGAGTCTAGGCTATGCAAAACGTGACAGACCAGAGACTAATGTAGTGGAGGGCGCCCTCTTCGGAACGACAGCATATCTTGCTACACACGAGACATCATTACCACTTATGGGTCTAGAAGAAGCTCCAGAAGACATCCCAGTAAAGTTACAAGCAAATGAGTTTCTGGCTCACGTAGCCTTTGGTATAACTGCAGAGCTTGTGAGAGGCTGGGTGGCTAGAAGACTAGATGATTAAATCTCACATAAAATAGTTGCTGCTTTTTTAAGGGTTTCATCATCTTTTGCAAAGCAAAAACGAAGCATTTTAAAATCTTCTTGATGAAGATTAAAGACTGAGGTCGGTATTGATGCTACTTTATGGTCTTTTGTGAGCCTCTTTGCAAATTCTACATCTTCCTCCTGCGTTATCTCGCTATAATCTAGCATTTGAAAATAAGTTCCAGCAGCGGGTGTTACCTTAAAACGTGAGTCTTTAATTAGGTCTAAAAATAAATCCCTCTTTTGCTGAAAGAAATCATTGAGTCTCAAATAATGCTCTGGTTCTTTAAGATATGTTGCAAAGGCTTTTTGTGATGGATGATGTACAGAAAAAACATTAAACTGGTGTACTTTCTGAAACTCCTCCATTAATGCCTTAGGCGCTACTGTATATCCCATTTTCCACCCTGTGTTGTGAAAGGTTTTTCCAAAAGATGCAGTAATAAAACTACGTGCTCGTAGCTCTGGATATCTAGCTACACTCTCGTGTTGTTTACCATCAAAAACAATATGCTCATACACCTCATCACTAAGCAAGATAATATCTGTGCCTTTTAATATTCTAGACAGCTCCATCATATCCTCCTTATCAAGTATAGTACCTGTAGGGTTATGCGGTGTGTTTATAAAAAGCATCTTAGTCTTAGGCGTTATAGCACGCTCTACCGCACTCCAGTTTACTTTATACAATGGTGCCTTGAGTTGTATAGGGACTATAGTTCCTCCATTTACTGTTACTGCTGGCTCATAACAATCATATGCTGGTTTAAGAACAATTACCTCATCTCCTAGTCTTATAAAAGCAGATACAATGGTATAAATAGCTTGTGTGGCCCCAGCCGTCACAGTTACCTCACTCTCTGGATGATAATCACTGCCGTATAATGCATTTATCTTATTGGCTATTTGCTCGCGTAGGCCATATACTCCAGGCATAGGTGCATACTGATTATACCCATCACTCATAGCCTTAGTTACCAGTTGTTGTAACTTGGGATCACTATCAAACCCAGGAAAACCTTGAGCAAGATTAATAGCTCCTTCTTGATGAGCAAGCTTACTCATCACTGTAAAAATGGTGGTACCTACATCTGGGAGTTTTGAAGTAAAGTGCATTGCAGTCTCTTTTTCTTTATGATGACTAAAGATAAGACAACTATACTACAGATAAGGCCACGGTTACCTTACTCTTATTTACCCATTTCTGCAGCAGTAGTTTCTAGCTCTGCATACCACTCTTCGCCAAATTTACGTACGAGCGCATCTTTAGTAAACTTGTAAACAGGTACTTTAAGTTCTTGCCCCAGTGTACAGGCATCATCACAAATAGGCCAGCGATGATAATTTACTGCCGAAAATGAGCTGTACTTTTGTACCCTCACAGGGTATAAATGACAAGAAATAGGTTTTTTCCAGTCTACTTTACCAGCATTATATGCATCTTCTATACCGCAACTTGCCCAGCCTTTATCATTAAAAGTAACATAGGCACACTCTGCACCATTTACAAGTGGGGTCTCAAGCTCACCATCACGCACGATTGATGTACCTTGTGCTTCAATAGCAGCGATACCTTCTGGGCGTAAAAATGGTTTTACCTCCTCATAAATGTCTGCCATAATCTTCACCTCATCTTCCTCCAGTGGTGCGCCAGCCTCTCCAGCTATACAGCACTCACCCTTGCAGGCATTAAGATTACAGACAAAATCTTTTTCGATGATGTCTTCAGAAACGATGGTTTTTTTGAGTTGAAACATAGATGGCAAAGATACTGCCTTGTGCTTAAAACTATAAGATATTTTTCACCCCACCTTTGCTATTTGTCATATGGTTTAATTTGCACTTAGTTTTAGAAACCACACTTTTTACACATTGTCCTATTGTGTATCTTTCTAGAGTGATAAGTACGCTTTCGCGAAAGCGTAAACCTAATGCCAACATATAATCTAAGCCTATGAAAACGCTCTTGTACATATTATGTCTAGTCCCACTTTTTGCACTATCCCAAAGTAACTATGATGCAGTTATAGATGAACGTCTTAGAGTAACCTTATTACAGCACAAAGATTTTGTGAGCATTCCTAATCTCCCAGAAAGTCCAGAGCTTATGCTCGAAAACATTGCTTGGGTAGAAAAAAAATATGAGGCACTAGGCTTTACAACTACGCGTCTTAAAAGCGAGACATTGCCTATACTACTTGCAGAAAAAATATACGACCCTGCGCTTAAAACAATTCTCTTTTATGTGCACATAGACGGGCAACCGGTAAATCCCGCAGTCTGGGATCAAGAAGATCCTTTTACCCCTGTGTTAAAAAAACAAGACCCATCTGGAACTTGGACGGCAATGGGCTGGGATGCATTAAACCAAAAAATAAATGATGAATGGCGCATATATGGAAGAGCCGCAGCAGATGATAAAGCGCCTATCCTAATGTTTATTACCGCATTAGAAATATTACAGGAGCAAGGCAAAACACTAAATTTTAATATCAAAGTAATTTTTGATCCTCAAGAAGAGTATGGCTCTACTGCTCTACTAGGCACTCTTGACACTTATAAAAATCGCTATGCTGCAGACTATTTTATAGTGATGGATGGCCCTGCGCATAGTTCTAATAAGCCTACACTCACCTTTGGGTGTCGTGGTATAGCTACTTGTGAGATTACAACCTATGGCGCTGCTTTGCCACAACATAGTGGTCACTACGGTAATTATGTACCTAACCCAGTTTTTAGGCTATCCCATTTACTCTCAAGTATGAAAAATGATGATGGCAAGGTACTTATAGATGGCTATTATGACGGTATTACTATAAGCCCAGAAGAAGCTATTGTTATGCAGTCTGTGCCATTTACCGCGGCTAGCTTTAATAAAAAACTAGGCTTACACAGCGCCGAAAGTGTGGGTAAAAATTATCAAGAAGCGCTACAATATCCTACACTTAATGTGAGACAGCTCAACACCTCTTGGACAGGTAAAGGGCTCAAGACCGTAGTACCTAGCACCGCAACTGCACACCTTGATGTGCGCCTTGTACCAGAAATAAGTGGAGATGACCAGCTAGATAAAATTAAAAAGCATATAAGCAATGAAGGGTATTTTGTACTAGACAGACTCCCCACCGCTCAGGAGCGCCTTACTCACAAGCGCATAGCAACAGTCAAGACTAAAACTCTTGTAAATGCTTTTAGAACAAGTCCACAGGGAGATTTTGGCGTAAAAATGAGGCAGCGATTAACACAAGTTTTTAATGAAGAGCCCGTAACGATACGTATGATGGGTGGCACGGTGCCTATTGTACCGCTTATTAACACCTTAAATCTTCCTACCGTTATCTTGCCTCTTGTTAATATGGACAACAACCAGCATAATCCTAATGAGAATATACGCATAGGTAATATGAGACAAGGTATTAAGGTGTGTCTAGGTCTTTTTGAAACCAATTTCTAGCTTATAAAAAATTCAATAAAAAAGCCGACTTATGATAAGTCGGCTTTTGTTTTTTGTTTCGCTTTCGCGAAAGCGTAATTATATTACTTCACGTCAAAACGATCTGCATCCATCACTTTTGCAAAGGCGCTTACAAAGGTGTTTACAAAACGTTCTTCACCATCATTTGCTCCATATACTTCTGCAATAGCTCTTAGCTCTGTGTTTGATCCAAAAATAAGATCTACTCTTGAGCCTGTAAACTTCATATCTCCTGTACGTCTATCTGTTCCAGAAAATAATGTATCGTCTGATGATAGTGCTTTCCAAGTATATGTGAAGTCTAATAGGTTCTCAAAGAAATCATTAGTAAGGGCTCCTACTTTATCTGTAAACACTCCTACTTTAGACCCGTCATAGTTACAACCTATCACACGCATACCTCCTACTAAGGCAGTCATCTCTGGTATAGAAAGTCCCATAAGATTTGCTCTATCTATAAGAAGCTCCTCTGCGGCAGTTTCCATACCACCTTTCTGATAGTTTCTAAAACCATCTGCTCTAGGCTCTAGGTAACCAAAAGAGTCAATATCTGTTTGCTCTTGACTTGCATCAGTTCGTCCTGGGGTAAAAGGCACCGTTACTTTATGGCCAGCATTGTGAGCAGCACGCTCAACACCTACTCCACCCGCAAGTACAATAAGGTCTGCCATAGATACATCAAACCCAGCATTATCTTGTACATCTTTAAGTTCATTAAGCACTCTTCTTAATTGTTCTGGGTTATTTACTTCCCAGTTATTTTGTGGTGCTAGACGTATACGAGCACCATTTGCTCCACCACGTTTATCACTATTTCTAAATGTAGAAGCAGATGCCCAGGCTACGCTCACCATATCTGAAGCAGATAAATCTGTTGCGTCGATAGCCGTTTTAAGTGTTGCTACTTGGCTATCTGATAAAGTATATCCGTTTGCTTCTGGGATAGGGTCTTGCCATAATAATTCTTCTTTTGGCAATTCTGGTCCTAAGTAACGTGATAATGGTCCCATATCACGGTGTGTCAATTTATACCAAGCTCTTGCAAATGCATCTTCAAATGCTTTATGATCTTTATGGAACTTCTCTGAAATCTTACGATATTCTGGATCCATTTTAAGAGCCATATCTGCTGTAGACATCATTATGCCTTGAGTACCATTTCCTCCTGCAGCTGGTGCTTGTGGTGCATCTGGATTAGATGGTTTCCACTGATGTGCTCCTGCTGGACTTGTAGTAAGCTCCCAGTCTAAGTTTAGTAATACGTCAAAGTACTCTGCATCCCAACGTGTAGGATTAGGTGTCCAGGCTCCTTCAAGACCAGAAGTAATAGTATCATCTAGTACCCCGCTCTTATATGTGTTTTTCCACCCAGTACTCATCTCTTCTAGAGTTGCTCCGTGTGGCTCTGCGCCTACATACTTCTCTGGGTCTGCCGCTCCGTGTGCTTTTCCGAAGGTATGCCCTCCAGCAACGAGTGCCACTGTTTCTTCATCATTCATTGCCATACGGCCAAAGGTCTCTCTTATATCATATGCACTCCCTATAGGGTCTGGCTTACCGCTAGGTCCTTCTGGATTTACATAAATAAGTCCCATATGAGTAGCACCTAAAAATCCTTTAAGCTCTCTATCTCCCTCGTGACGCTCTTTTTCTCCTAGCCACTCATCTTCATAACCCCAGTTAATATCTTGTTCTGGCTCCCATACATCTTCTCTTCCTCCTGAAAAACCAAAGGTTGGGAATCCCATTGACTCTAAAGCCGCGTTACCCGCAAGGATAAATAAATCTGCCCAAGAGAGATTTTTACCATACTTCTTTTTGATAGGCCACAAAAGTAAACGTGCCTTATCTAAGTTACCGTTATCTGGCCAACTGTTAAGTGGCGCAAAACGTTGTGATCCCGAACTAGAACCACCACGGCCATCACCTATTCTATAAGTACCTGCACTGTGCCAAGCCATACGTATCATAAATGGCCCATAATGACCATAATCTGCCGGCCACCAATCTTGTGAATCTGTCATTAAATCTATAACCTCTTGCTTTAAAGTCGGAAAGTCTAGACTATTAAAAGCTGCGGCATAATCAAAATCTTTATCCATAGGGTCACTACTTGTACCGTTTTGACGCAGGATATTTAATTTTAACTCATTAGGCCACCAGTCTCTATTTGTTGTACCCTTACCGGCTACTAACTGATCTGGATTACCAAGAAATGGACATTTTGCTGCTGCACTGGGATCATTTATGTCCCATACGTTTGTGTGTTTACTACTCATTATTAGGTGTTTTAAGACTTTTACTTTTACCAAAGATATTTAAAGACTTTCTTGACAACTATAGTTTATTATTAATTTATAAAAACAAACTATCAATAATATTTATAGCTAGACAACAAAGTTACTGTCTGATAGGTATTAAAGATAAACCATATAACCTCAACACAAAACTAGTATATGGTTGGTTTTAAATATCTTGCATAAAAATAATTAAGAATTACGCTTTCGCGAAATCGTAATTAAAACTTTACAATTTATTCACACCAAAAGTGAAAGATGCAGGCTCTAATATGAAGTATCTTTGCGCCGTCTTAAAAAAGAGCACAAATGAAAATAGATTTAAAAGAAATTCTTACGGCTACAATGGTCCTTTTTGCAGTTATCGACATAGTAGGAAGTATCCCTATTGTTTTAAAATTACGTAAGAAGGCTGGACATATACAAAGTGAGAAGGCAGCGCTAGTTGCACTCATTGTGATGACCTTATTTGTTTTTGTAGGAGAGAGTATACTAGGCGTTATAGGTATTAATGTTTATGAGTTTGCCGTTGCAGGTTCATTTATCCTCTTTTTTATAGCTATAGAGATGATACTGGGTGTAAGTCTTTTTAAGGATGATGATACGCTTAGTAAGAAGACGGTATCTGTTTTTCCGCTAGCGTTCCCACTTATTGCTGGTCCAGGTACCCTTACCTCATTACTAGCACTACGAGCAGAGTATGACCTTATGAATATACTTATAGCTGTACTTCTTAACATCTTGCTTGTTTATGTGGTTCTTAAAACATCAAGACATATAGAACGCTTTTTAGGAAAGAATGGGATTGCTATTATACATAAAGTTTTTGGTGTAATTTTGTTAGCAATAGCTGTAAAGTTATTTACTGCAAACATTCAAGAACTTTTCAAATAGACGTATGAAATATATTATCCCTATAGGTATTTTACTAGCACTAGGACTACTTATTTATAACCTTACATTGCTTGATTTTTCTAATCCGTTACAGGGAGATAGTAGTATTGCCCTCATAGGTGTGATTGCTTGTACCTGTGCTATATTACTACTTTTAATCTTGCGTACTTCTCGCAAGATTGCTGAGAAGCACGGTAAATAGTTTACATCAAGTAAATAATATATGGGTTATATATTTCATATATAATACCTACAATTAGTGTGAGTATCGCTAAGACTGTAAAAGCTATATGCAGTTTTTGGTACCATAGATTACGGTGTAGCTTACGTATGAGTTTTTTATCTTCAAGCTGTTCTATTTGCTCGAGTATAATGGGAGGTTTTAAATAAAAAGGACTTACAGATATACCGTGACGTATAAGCAGCCCTGCACTATTATCCAGCAACCTGAATATGATGGCTATTATATACACAAATACCGCTACTACCATTAACATAGTTTACTCTTCTTTTGTGAGACTAATGACTTTTTGAATCACATCATCTTCTTGATTAACCATCATCTCAAAAGCATTGTTACCAAATAACTGTCCAGCCATAGTAGCCTTGAGATATCTTCTGTACAATTCTTTATAATTACTTGCCTTTAAAGTAATCTTTCTAAAACGAGCGAAAGATATAAAATCTTCTATAACAGCGTCTGAGATAGTTACTTCATTTTTAAACTGCTCCATAGACAGGGCGTTATAGTAAGGTCTATCTTTTTCTAACTGTTCAAATATAAAAAGACGCATATAACCAGAGCGTAGTACATAGTTAAGATGCTCTACTTCATAATCTGTATTTTTAGGCACAAATACATCTGGTATAATACCGCCACCGCCATAAACTATCTTACCCTTTGGAGTTCTAAACTTGAGTGAGTCTGCTACTTTTATACTATCTACACTACGTAATTCTCCATTCTCATATCTATTGAGGTAATCTTCAAAATAGTCTTTATCACCTAGCTCATATGGTTTTTGTATAGACCTACCAGTAGGTGTGTAATAGCGTGCAATGGTAAGTCTTACAGCACTACCATCACCTAGGTCCATCTCTCGTTGCACAAGACCTTTACCAAAGGACCTACGCCCCACAATGGTTCCCTTGTCATTATCTTGAAGAGCACCCGCGACAATCTCACTAGCACTTGCAGAGTTTTCATTTATGAGTACAAAAACTTCTCCGTCTTCAAAAAGACCTCCACTATCTGTATAACTATTAGATATATTACCAGATTTATTTTTAGTAAATAATATGAGCTTATCTTCTTCTAAAAACTCATCTACCACGCCTTCTGCGCTTGAGATATAGCCTCCCGGGTTATCTCTTAGATCTAAAGCAATACTAGTAGCTCCTTGATTTTTTAAGTCTGTTAACGCTTCTTCAAATTCTTGATGTGTAGACTCTGCAAAGCGGTTAATTTTTACATAGCCTAATTCATCAGTAAGCATATAACTACCTATCACACTAGAGATAGGTACTCGATCTCTTTTAAAATTAAAAGTAAGTAAGTCTTCCTCTCCTGGTCTTTTAATTTTTATCTCTATAGGTGTTCTTACTTTTCCTTTAAGAATACGAGAAAGCGAGTCATCTGTAATTGCATTTTGTGATAAGTCTATCCCATCTGCATATATTATGCGGTCACCTCCTTTTACACCAGCTCGTGCACTAGGGCCTCCTTTTATAGCCTGTATCACTGCAATGGAGTCGTTATAAGGGTAAAAACTCACTCCTATACCTACAAAGTCGCCTTTCATACTTTCTTCTACAGCTAGGTACTCATCTGGTGGTATATAACTTGAGTGAGGATCTAGGTTGTCTAATATCCCGTTTACGGTTACATCTACAATGCTGTCTGTATTAATTGCATCTACATACTCGTAATCTATGTAATCTATGAGTTTGTTAAGTTTTTCTTTTTTTGAATTTGAGGTGGCAAAAAGTGCCGTGTCATTGTATCCAAAATCGAGCAAACTCCCCAAAAGGATGCCTAGAGCAATGCCTAGCCCAAATAAAATGGGAATATATTTGCGCTGTATTTTCATTATGAGTCTATATCTTGAAGGTGCACTATCTCAACGCCAGCTTTTTCTAAAAATTTTACACCGGTAAGATCTTTATAGGCGCTATGATAAACTACGCGCTTTATACCAGCTTGATGAACCAACTTGCTACAATCTTTACAAGGACTTAAGGTAATATACAGTGTCGCGCCGTGACAAGATTGTGTGGAGCTTGCAACTTTTAAAATAGCATTTGCCTCTGCGTGTAAAACGTACCATTTTGTATTATTCTCATCATCTTCACACACATTTTCAAACCCTGTAGGCGTACCGTTATAACCATCTGAGATAATCATTTTATCCTTCACGATTATGGCACCTACCTGCTTGCGATTACAGTAGGATAATTTTCCCCACTCACGAGCCATTCTAAGGTATGCGATATCGTATTTGTGTTGTTTTGAAGCCATTAACTATGTGTGGTTATGAGTACGCTTTCGCGAAAGCGTACTAAGAACTTTTACAGCTCTAAAATACAGTTTTACTAGAAATTAATATTAGATAATGCACTTTGAAACACAGGTATAGCAACTCCTATTACGATAGATGATATAACCATTACCCAATCACGTAGTGAAAACCTAAAAATAGATTGTCCTATAAAGCTTACTATTAATACTACTAGCACTATAATAATCTGAGCGCTCTCTATACCTAAAGTATACTCCAGCAGTGGCAATAACTTACTGTCTGTGCTAGCTGTCATCATTTTAAAGTATGTTGAAAAACCAAGACCGTGTATAAGTCCAAAAAATAATGCTGCAAAAATGTGTATCCCTATCTTTTGATTTCTATTTTTCTTGCCAGCTGTAAATATGTTATACAAAGCGGTTATAAGTATAGTTACTGGTATAAGAATCTCTACCAGCGATGAGTTTACTCGTATCACTCCATAGGCAGACATTGCAAGTGTAAGCGTGTGCCCTATGGTAAACACTGTTACTAGTGTGAAGAGTTTTTTCCAGTTTGATATAAGGTAGGGTACAGTAAGTACTACTAAGAAAAGAATATGGTCATAAGCGTTCCAATCCAACACGTGGAAAAGGCCTTCTTTAAAATAAAACAAGAATGAATCCATCTAAAAAAATTAGGGGGTTTTTATCAAATGTACAAATTAAAAATCTTGATTAAATAGCTATCTTTGAGACTTACTTTTAATACATAAGAAATATGTCTTTTGCAGATTTATATGATAGCGGTTTCCGCCAAAGAAATGAAGATCACTTTGCAGCCATAGTGCGTGTCGCTATGGATGATGGTGTGATCTCTGATAAAGAAAAAGCATTTTTAGATAGACTTGCTCGTAACCTCTCTATCTCTGCAGAGGATTATGAAATCATCCTTAAGGATTATATGACGCACCCTATTAACCCTCCTACTACGTATGATAGAAGATTAGAGCGTTTATATGACCTTACTCGTATGGTGCACATAGATCACGAGTTTGAAGAAGAAGAGCCATTACTAGAACGTCTTGCTGTAGGCTTAGGTTTTAATACAAAAAATGCAAGCTATGTTGTGCATAAAGCACTTACACTAGTTAAAGAAAATGCAGATCTTGATACTTTTCAAGAAGAAATCAAAAATATGAATCGCTAGTTTTAAATCGATTTAGATAAAATAAAAAGGGTCAAAAATTAATTTTTGACCCTTTTTATTTTATAACATATATCCTTCTACTCTTCCTCTTCTGATATCTCAAGCACTTTATCCTTGCGCTTGTATCTAGATAAGAGTCGCTCTATAGTAGAAAATAGTAAATCTGCATCTATAGGCTTAGTGAGATAGGCATTCATACCAGCTTCTTTTGCCGCGTCTTGCTCTTCTTGAGATGTTCTCGCTGTGAGGGCTATAATAGGTAACTTACTTACTTTTTTATTACTACTGTTTCTTATTTGTACAGCTGCATCTAGACCATCCATCACAGGCATAGTAAGATCAAGAATAACTAGGTCATAAGGAAACCTATCTAGGTACTCTACTACTCTTTCACCATTCTTTGCTATGTCTAGGCTATAGGCACCATAATCTGCAAAGAGTCTCATCATTAGTAACTGATTAACCTCAACGTCTTCTCCTAGAAGAATACGTGGTCTTTTTGCACCTTTTAAATCTTTTTTATCTCGTTTCTTTTTGACTACTTTTTCTTTTTTCTGGTTATGAGAAACTCCCATAAACACTGTAAAGCTAAAGGTTGACCCTTCTCCCTCAACACTCTTTACCTCTAGATCACTCTCTAGCAAGTCTGTGAGCTGCTTTACGATACTAAGTCCTAAGCCCGAACCTCCAAAAAGACCTCTTTTTTCTAATTGAGTAAAACTGTCAAAGATGCTGTCTAACTTTTCTTTAGGAATACCTATACCCGTATCTGTAACCTCAAATGTTACTGGAATACGTCGAGCATTTACAGACGAGGTAGTTACACTAAACTTAATGCCTCCTTGATGCGTATATTTTAATGCGTTTTCAAGTAGATTTACTATAACTTGATTGATACGCAAGTGATCACCTACTAGAAAGCGAGGAATCTTAGAACTAAGTTCAAAATCAAACGATAATCTCTTATCATCTGTGCGTATTTGATAGGTCTTTGCTAGTTTTTCAACAAACTCTCTAAAGTCAAATCGTCGCTTCTTAATATCTAACTTACCTGCTTCAATTTTTGAGATATCCATTAAGTCATCTAAGATGGTGACTAAATTTTTTGAACTATCCTTTATAATGTGTAATACATCCAGTTGCTCTCTCGATATCTCTGTGTTTTCTAACACAGAAATGAAACCCACTATACTATTAAGTGGAGTCCTAATCTCGTGACTTACGTTTGCAAGAAATTTATTTTTAAAACTACGCTGTATCTCAAGTTGTTGATTGAGCTCTTGAGAGATATTAAAGTTTATTATAGACTCGTTGCGCACCTGCTTGATTTGATGCACTGTTTTATAGTGATCTGTAAGATCGTTAAGTATAAGTACGAGTGTATCTCCATCTTCACCTATATAGGTCTTTATGTCTATAAAGTAATGTTTACCCAGCACTTCCATCTGCACACAGAAGAAGGTCTCCTCTTGAAGTTCTTCATCAAATATGGTGGTAAGAGCAAAAAAGAACGGATGAAAATCCGTGATATCAGAGTTTTTACTAATGTCAAAAAGATTGTTGTCTGAGTCTACAACCTCTAATTCTCTATTTACTACAACCAGTTGTGTAGTTTTATTTATAAAATCTTGTCTGAGATTATCAAGCATTTTCTAACAATTGCGCTGCTACATCCTTAAACAGCTGTTCAACATTTTCGCCAGTTTTGGCACTTGAAAGATAACTATGTTGAACTTCTTGCTCTTCTAGAGCTTTCTTGATTTCATCAGCATCGACTAAATCCACTTTATTACCGATAATGTGCACAGGCACGTTAGGGTGTTTTTCTTTTAAATGACCTAAGTTGAACTTTAGATCACCATAAGTTACCGGCCTAGATGCATCAAAAACATATACAAAGCTAGAAGCCCCCATAAGATATGATGGCCTATACTTAGTAAAATCATCAGTACCCTCTACATCCCATATAATAAGGGTAACCTTATTACTTGCATCAACAACTACTTCCTTTTTCATTATGTGAACACCTATGGTTACCACATAATTATCTGAGAATGTATTTTCTACAAACCTGCGAAGAAGTGAAGATTTACCTACACCAAAATGTCCTAACAATACAATTTTCTTAGATACGCTCATCAGTAAAAAACTCTTTTAATTTTTTTGCAAATATAATATTATCATCTAAGTCTTCCTTGTTTATTACATACTGAGCAAAATCAAGTAAAACATCTTCAAGTTTATCCTTAAACTTATCATCATATATACCACTTACAATAACAGCAATATAATACTTTGAGAAATTCTGTAGATGTATAGTAAAAAGTTGATAATCTATGCGCTCAAGCTCCATCTCACCTTTCTCAAAAGCATCTTCTGCAAAGCTTTTAATAGCTGTAAGCATACCCGCCATCATATCTTCATCCATTGTCTGGTTCTTAGCAAAATTTGCTTTGAGTATTCCAGAACCTTTTTCAACTACAAGTACTTGTTCAATATACGCTTTATATTCTTCTTTAAGCATCATTGCAGCTGTAGGCCTTTCTTTTGACTTTGACTTAAATATGCTTTTAAATGAAAAAGTAGCATTTATTTTTTCATTTATGGAGTCACTTAGTTTTGCAACCTCAGCTTGAACGTACTTCTTAATCATCTTTCCCATAATAGGAAAAAGTGCCTCTGCTACAGCATCTTGAGATTTTTTAATCTCATTTTTAAGTGTTTCTGTTATAACCGGGCCAAGTGTTTCTGGCATTGTGGTCACAAATTGCTGTAAGCGCTCGTCTAGTAAGGGATCTATTCTATCAGATAAGTTTTTCTGACTGTTTTCTAATGCTTTAATCTTTTTATATACGTCTTTTTCAGGCTCTTTCTCATTCGTGAGTAAAAGTTCCTTTAAAATTTCAAGACGTTCATCTGTAGTCATTTAAAGATGTTACCTATTACTCTTTGATATTTTTACCTAAACGTATAAGGAGGTCACCAAGGGTATCACGACTCACTTTTTTATTATCTAGATCTTCTGTCTTATCGTTTAAAGACTGTTCAAGGTCAGATATGCGTATATTAACATCAGTACTGAGGTTATCTACGGCAGTCATAATTTCCTTACGAGCCTCATCTACATAAGCAAGCATCTCCTCACGCTTTTGCGCGATATCAGATTTTAACGCCTCAAACTCGTGATCATACTCTTGTATGTTTTCACCAAAAATGAGGTTCTTGATTGCCTCAATTTTTGAGTTTGCTACATCTTGAGGTTGCTGGTCGTCTGCTTTTGTATTTTTAGCCATAATAGGGTTTAGCCTTATAGTTGTATTTCAAATATAAAAAAAATACACTTTGTTTAATCCATATTATTGCCTTATGTTAACTTTTAGTCGTTATTCATAAAACTTTCTGCTTTTTCGACCATTAGTTTACTTCCACAAAAGAAGGGAACACGTTCGTGTAACTCGGTTGGTTTTAGATCTAAAATACGTGTAAATCCATCACTAGCTTTACCGCCAGCTTGCTCTGCTATAAATGCCATAGGGTTACACTCATAAAGTAGCCTCAGTTTACCGTTTGTAGCTTTAGAACTTTTAGGGTACATATAGATACCACCCTTTATCATATTTCTATGTATATCAGACACTAACGACCCTATGTAACGTGATGTATAAGGACGCCCCTCTCCTTCCTCTTGACAATATTTGATGTACTTTTTAACTCCTTCTGGAAAATGCACATAATTACCCTCATTTACAGAATAAATATTCCCCATTTCTGGAAACTGCATATTAGGATGCGACAAGTAAAAAGTACCTATCGCCGGGTTAAGTGTAAATCCATTCACACCGTGACCCGTTGTGTAAACAATCATAGTAGACGTACCATAAACAATATATCCTGCAGCTACTTGCTCTCTACCAGGCTGTAAAAAGTCATCAATTGTAACTGGGGTGCCTGGTGGTGTTACTCGTCTATAGATAGAAAAAATGGTACCTACAGAGACATTTACATCTATGTTTGATGAGCCGTCTAGTGGGTCCATAAGTAAGATGTACTTATTGTTATTATCCCCATTTTGACCTTCTAGAGAGATAAAATCATCATTTTCTTCACTGGCAATACCACAAAGAATGTTACGATTAGTAAGCGTTCTAATAAAGGTGTCATTTGCCATTACATCCAGCTTTTGCTGGTCTTCACCCTGTATATTTGTTTCTCCTACGGCTCCTACTATATCTACGAGACCTGCTTTATTTACCTCGTGATTTACCACTTTGGCAGCCAGCCTTATAGAGTTTATTAATCGAGAGAGTTCTCCAGATGAGTACTGGAATTCTGCTTGATTTTCAATTATAAATTCGCCTAGAGTTTGATTTTTACGTGACACAATAGTGTTTTTAAAATTTATGTAAAAGTAGGTTTAAAATGGAGTTACGACAACGTTTTCGCACAAGAATAGTTGCTGTAATTATATACCTTAGCTATTTACTACAAAAAACACCCGTATGAACCTTACCATTACAAGGGCAGTACCGCAAGATATGCCTGCTGTATTATCACTCATAAATGAGCTCGCTATTTTTGAAAAAGAGCCAGACGCAGTAAAGATTAATGAAGAGGTACTACTAGAAAATGGTTTTGGTGATAATCCTCTTTTTTATTGTTTTGTGGCAAAAGAAAATGACACCGTTATTGGTATGGCTTTATGCTATTATCGCTTTTCTACTTGGGAGGGTAAATCATTACACCTAGAAGATCTTGTCGTAAAGGAAGCCTATCGCAATAAAGGTGTAGGTAAAAAATTATATGACCAAGTAATGACTTTTGGTAAAGAAAACGGAGTCAAAAGAGTAGAGTGGGTTGTACTTGACTGGAACAAAAATGCTATTGCTTTTTACGAAAAAAGCGGTGCTCAGTTTTTAAAAGATTGGTATCTCGTGCAGATGGACGAGGGTAGACTACACAAATACGTCAAAACTCTAGAAACTAACCTTTAACTCATCATTTTAATTACGCTTTCGCGAAAGCGCAAAAAACCACAATGCAATAATTTATACTATGCAGGTATTTAAATTTGGAGGAGCCTCGGTAAAAGATGCGGCGGGCGTAAGAAATATAGTAACAGTACTTCAAGAAACAGGTACTACGCATAAACTTGTGGTTATCTCTGCAATGGGAAAAACCACAAATGCTATGGAAGCTATCATAGATGCCTATTTTAATGATAAATCTACCATACCAGATCAACTTAAAAAAACAGTAGATTATCATACTGAGATAGCCCAAGACCTCTTTACAACTGGGCATCCCATCTTTAAAGCCATAAAAACCCTTTTTGACGAACTAAAAGGTTTTCTAGAGTGGAACAAATCTCCAAAATATGATTTTGTTTATGACCAGATTGTATGTTATGGGGAGTTATTATCTACAACTATTGTGAGCGCATACCTCAGTGAGCAAGGAATTACAAATACCTGGCTAGATGCACGCGCAATCATAAAGACCGATGATAGTTATCGTGATGCCCGTGTAGATTGGGATACAACACAAACGGCTATAAAAGCATCTATAGACCCAAAAGCACTTTCTATCACCCAAGGTTTTATTGCCTCAGATAGTAATAACTTTACGACCACACTGGGTCGTGAAGGATCAGATTATACAGGAGGTATTTTTGCTTACTGTCTTAATGCTCAAAATCTCACCATCTGGAAAGATGTGCCAGGAGTCTTAAACGGTGATCCTCGTGTGTTTAACAATACAGAATTACTACACCAGATTCCTTATGAAGAAGCTATAGAGCTGGCTTTTTATGGAGCCTCAGTCATACACCCTAAAACCTTGCAACCACTACAACGCAAGGAGATACCACTTTATGTTAAATCATTTTTGAATCCAAAAGATTCAGGCACAAAAGTAAGTGCAGTCGCATCACTGGTACCAGAGGTGCCCTGTTATATTGTAAAGAAGAATCAAGTATTAATATCACTATCCTCACTAGATTTTTCATTTATGGTAGAAGATAATATTGCAGAGGTTTTCCAGCTGCTGTCTCAATTTAAGCTTAAGGTTGATCTCATACAGAACTCTGCCATAAGTTTCTCTGTTTGTGTAGATAATAAATTTAACGGTTTAGAAAAGCTAGTTAATCAACTTAAAGGAAAATTTAAAGTTCAAGTCAATCCGGACGTAGATTTATATACCATTAGACATTTTAACCAGAAAGCGCTAGATAAGTTTCAAGAGGATAAAAAGATACTTCTCAAGCAAGTAGCACAAAATACAGTCCAGCTTGTGACACAAAATTAAATTTGTATTGTCCATAGGTTAAACAAAGTTTAATTACAGAACACCTATTTGTTATATTTGCCATCTTAACAAGCTACCAATAATTTTATGGGTCTAGTCACCTCAAAAGAAGTTGCCCGCGCTATCAATGTCGATAAATTCGGTTTTGTAGGCACCTTTCTTGGGTGGTCATTAATGAAGGTTCTAAAAATCTCTACGGCAAATAAAATCTATGACCGTAACAAGCACCTAGGCGATCTTGAATTTCTCAATGCCCTACTAGACGAGTTTAAGATCAAATTTGAAATCCCAGAAGAAGACCTCAAGAGACTCCCAAAGAGCGGAGCATACGTTACTATTTCAAATCATCCGCTAGGTGGCATAGACGGCATACTATTGCTCAAACTTATGCTTGAGCAACGCCCAGACTTTAAAATCATAGCAAATTTCTTATTACATCGCATAGAGCCACTTAAGCCTTATGTGATGCCTGTAAATCCTTTTGAAAATAAAAAAGACGTAAAATCTAGTATTGCAGGTTTTAAGACCGCCATCTCACACCTGCGAGACGGCCACCCTCTAGGTGTATTTCCTGCAGGAGAGGTATCTACCTATAAAGATGATAAGCTCATTATAGACAAGCCGTGGGAAGAAGCAGCAATGAAGCTTATTAAAAAAGCAGAGGTTCCGGTTGTCCCTATCTATTTTCACGCAAAAAATAGCAGGCTCTTTTATCAATTATCACGACTAAGCGACACACTACGTACCGCAAAGTTGCCTAGCGAACTGCTTACACAAAAGCATAGAGTCATAAAAGTACGTATAGGTAATCCTATTAAAGTTGCTGCACAAAAGGAGCACGAGTCACTTACAGATTTTACAGAGTTCTTACGCAAGAAAACATATATGCTTGCAAACTCTTTTGAAAAAAACAGCTTACTTAAAGATATCCCACAAAAGCTCAAGGTTACAAAAGAACCAAAAGAGATTGTAACCGAAATAAGTAGCGATCTTATAGAAGATGAAATTTTACGCTTGCGCGAAAAAGATCGTCGTTTACTACAAAGTAAAAACTACGAAGTATACCTAGCACCTGCTCAAGAAATGCCTAACATCTTACAAGAGATAGGCCGCTTAAGAGAGATCACATTTAGAGCCATTGGGGAAGGAACAAATGAAGCCATAGACCTTGATAAATTTGACAGGTATTATTACCATATGTTTTTATGGGATAATAAAGAAAACACCCTTGCCGGAGCATACAGAATGGGGTTAGGATCAAAAATTTATAAGGAGTATGGAATTGATGGTTTTTACCTTCAAGATCTCTTTCGTTTTGAACCAGAGCTTCATAAAATGATGAGCGAGAGCATAGAGATGGGTCGTGCTTTTATCACAAAAGAGTATCAACAAAAGCCTATGCCACTCTTTCTATTATGGAAAGGGATTGTACACACCACACTACGTTTTCCGGAGCACAAATATCTTATAGGAGGTGTAAGTATCTCAAACCAGTTTTCTAACTTCTCTAAGTCACTTATGATTGAGTTTATGAAGTCACACTACTACGACCCATATATCGCTCAATACATTCGTCCCAAAAAAGAATGGAAAGTGAACCTCAAAGACGCAGATAAAGAATTTGTTTTTGATGAAAGTAAGGCAGATCTCAATAAGTTTGACAAGCTTATAGAAGAGGTTGAGCCAGGTTCTTTACGTCTTCCTGTTCTTATTAAAAAGTATATAAAACAAAATGCAAAGGTTATAGCCTTTAACGTAGACCCGCTCTTTAACAATGCCATAGACGGCTTGATGTACATACGCATATCAGATCTTCCAGAAAGCACGGTAAAACCGGTTATGGAAGAGTTTCAAGCAGAGCTAGAAAAAAAGTACGGGCAACGCAACCCAGAAGAGGAGTAGGCCCGTACAAGAGTCTCTATCTATATTCTGGATTTTCAAAATTCCATCTTGTCCCATCATCCCAATCACCTCTAGAATTACCATAAGCAGGATATCCACCCTGATCCTTAAGCATTTTTGCAAGATGCAATAAGTTATACGTCATAAAGGTGGTATTACGATTTGTAAAGTCATTATTCTTTGCACCACTTTCCTCATCATTATAGCTAGCACCTGGTCCTGCCTCACCTATCCATCCACAATCTGCTTGAGGAGGTATACTGTAACCTATATGTTGCAAAGCATAAAGTGTTCCCATAGCAACGTGCTTTATACCATCCTCATTACCTGTAATAATACAACCACCTACTTTACCGTAAAAATAGTATTGCCCTTTTTCATTACGGTTACCACTCTCTCCATACAAGCGCTCAATTAATTTCGTCGCTACAGAAGATTTTTCTCCCAGCCATATAGGGCTACCTATTACAAGAATATCTGCTTCTTCTATTTTTTTAAAAATAGCTGGCCACTCATCTTTATGCTCACCGTGTTCTGTCATATCGTGATATACACCATAAGCAACGTCGTGATCTACAAAGCGTAGATGTTCCACCGCCACCCCTTCAGATTTCATAATATCCATTGATACATCCATAAGAGCTCGAGTATGGCTCATACGTGGTGTCTTTTTAAGAGTACAGTTAATGTACAAAGCTTTTAATGTTGAGAAGTCGTTTGTATTTTTCATATGGTAGGTTTTGTCGTATAAGTTACTCATTACTTACAAATCCATTCATAATGAATTCTTAACCCCTCATCAAAACACCATTCTAGAGAATCTCCTATTCCCTTATGCTATCTAAAACAGCTCACTCCTTTTCTCAAGAAGCACATTGTCGTGCCATATACCATCTCTCATCGCTAACTTCTCACGTACACCCACTATTCTAAAACCACATTTTTGAAATAAGGCCATACTAGCCTCATTTTGAGCAAAAATTTTGGCTTGTAAAGTCCAGAATCCCGCTCGCTCACTTTCCTTTATTGCGGTCATAAGTAATGCTCGCCCTATCCCTTTACCTCTGGCAATTTTAGAAATATATAAGGTAACCTCTGCTACACCCTTATAAACTTCACGCGTAGAAAACGGGGTGAGTGCTACCCAACCTAGTATAACCTCTTCTTTAATTGCTACAAATCTACACTGCTCTAAAAACTTAGCATCCCAACTTATCCAGTCTGGGACTATTGTCTCAAAAGTTGCCATACCTGTATCTAACCCATCTTGATAAATCTGAGCGCAATGGGTATAATCTTGTTTTAACAAAGGTCTAATGGTCACCGCATAAAACTTTACAACATATCACATCTCAATCTCTTATAAAGATGCTCTTAAAAACTGGTAGCTTCAATAACTCGTATTTTTTTGAGTAACCCAGCTGTATGCGCCCCTGTAGTAAAAGGATTCATAAACGTAGTGCGTAAGTAATACTCACCACGCAGCGTGGTAGCTACTATATAAAACTCTCCATCTTCTAGAAGAACTCTTCTTATACGCTTATTTACCTCATTTATATCCTCTTGATTAGAAGGTTTATATCTAAAGCAAACAATATTTGACACCGGTTCAAGAGCAATTTCAAAATCTTGCTGAGCAGCTATGAGATTGCTAAATTGTTGTGCAGCATCATAAAGTGTCGTTACAAAATCGTCAAAAAACTGCAGGCCGTATGCATTTATAATAGCATAAAAGCGCACACTCATCATACTCTTTGTGCACTCAAAGGTTCTCTTTGCCATATTAAACCAGTCTGCATCGTCATTTTTCTCCCATAGATATTGTGCTTTTTGCTCAAAGGTAGCATAGCTATCTGTGCTATTTTTAAAAATAACGGCTGTAGTGATGGCGCTAGTTCCCATCATTTTGTGACCATCTATAATTATAGAATCTGCGTTATGGGCTCCATTAAGAAGGTGTTTATACTTTTTAGAAAATATGGCCGCACCGCCGTGTGCGGCATCTATATGAAACCATATTTTTTTTGCTTTCGCGAAAGCGTAAACCTCCTCCAAATCATCATACACTCCCGTACTCGTACTTGGCGCACTGCCTACAATGGCAATTACCTCAAAACCATTTTTTATCGCCGAAGTATAATACGACTCTAAAGCATCTGTCTCTATCTGGTAATTATCGCCTGCTGGTACTTTTATGATTCCGTCACTTCCCAGTCCCATTATACGAGCGGCTCTATCTACACAATAATGTGCCTCTTCTGAAACCATAATGGCTAGTTTCTTACTGTGACCTTCATTCCACACATCATCTGTAGCCTTAGCCCTGCGTGCTGCAAGAAGCGCAGTGAGGTTTGCAAGGGTACCGCCAGAGGTGAGAAATCCATCTCCGTTTGTGTAGCCTATGGCCCTACAAAAGGTGTCTATAACGAGGCGTTCTATTGCCGTGGCAGCAGCTCCCATCTCATACACTGCCATCCCATTATTAAGTTGTGCGCTCAATAATGTTGCAAGAGCAGACACTGGTACAGTGGGTGCAACTTGGTGACCAATATATTTAGGGTGATGGGTGTGTATAGATCGCTCTAGTACTTCTTTAAAAAAATCTGAAGTACTATGTGATGTTGAGAGATATTGTTGCCAAAATGTGTACTCATCTTCTGGCTCAGTCCATCTAAGCACTTTATCTGAACCACCCGTTTTTGTAGTATGTAGATAGTTTGCCAGCAAACTAACAAGTTGCTCTCCTTCACTTTTAAATAGCGCACTATCATAAGCTTTATGCAGTAGTGGTGTGCTCATTACTTATCTGCCATTTTTGATTTTGTAAGCTCAAAAAAGTCATTAAACAAGGTTTGTAGTTGCCCCCATTTACGTGCATCTATACTGTAGTATTGCGCTTTCCCTTTAAACTGACTTTTTAAGACTCCGGTTCTCTTTATAACCTGCAGGTGCTGAGAAGTTGTAGGTTGTGATAATCGTATCTTATCTGATATATCTTGACACAAACAGCCATCACAATCTCCTATATATTCTATAATTGCCACTCTAGCAGGATTAGAAAGAATCTTTGCAACATCTGCAATTTGATTTGCTCTCATAGAGTGTATATGTCTCTTTGTAACTCCCATAATACATTTTATTTGAATATGTAATATCGCAATATTACATTAAAATAGAAAATAAAAAAAGCTCAGTCTTAAACTGAGCTTTTAAATTATACTAGAACCAAGGTTTTCTACCCGCTTGGTACGTGTTATAAAATTCTTCGTCAGATTTTGTGAGGTACATTATACCTTCTATCACCCCTACTGCCCATACCACTAGACTAGGTATACCGCATAAAAACCAGCCTACAATGTTTACTGCAAGCATTATAATACCCTCTTTTTGATATCCTAAAATAAACTTATGAATACCGAAGCCTCCTAGAACAATGGCAAGTATCCCAGCAAGTACTTTTTTATTTTCTGTACTTCCTGTCATTTTATTCCACTCTTCTTTTACATTGCCAGCGGCTTCTTTTGCACTATCGCCAAATTCTTTTGCAGTCTCCTTAGCATCTTCAGCAAAGTCATTTACGGCGTCTTTTGCATCGTCTGCCATACGTTTGCCATCATTTTCGGGCTTGTCGCCTGGTATTTTGTTGTCTTCTGTACTCATATTATTGGTTGTTAGTTTGTTGCCCTTAAAACTACAAAAAAGATGTACGTGATTATCGTGCTAATTATCTTTTTCAAAAACACTATCTATAGGCTCCCAGAGTTCGATTTTATTTCCTTCTGGATCTAGTATCCAGCCAAATTTACCATAGCTATACTCCTCTACCTCTCCTACTATAGTAACACCTTCCTCCTTAAGTACTTTAAGCAACTCTATGAGATTCTCTACCCTAAAATTAAACATAAACTGTTTCTTGCTGGGAGAGAAGTATTCTGTATCCGCATTCATAGGGCTCCATTGGGTAGAGCACTTATTACCATTTTCATCACGCCACCAGAATGTCCAGCCGTATTGATCTGTAGGAATGCCTAGGTGATTTTTATACCACTCCTTTTGTGCATCTGGATCTTCACTTTTGAAAAACATCCCTCCTATGCCTGTTACTCTTTTCATAATTAAAGTATTATCGTATGGTGAACTATTTTTTCTTTAAAATCACAGCGGCAAGTAAGCTCACCACAAAACCAAGCATAAACGTCATTACAAACATCATTAATCCAGCTATAAATGACATTTGAGTACCACTATAATCCTCATACATCTCTCGCTGGCGAGCAAGTTGATCTATCGCAGCTTGATTATTAGACTGCTCAGCTAGATCTCTAGCATAATCATTGTATTCAAGAAAAAAAGATGGATTTACAAATAAGGTATACACTATATCTGCAAGCGCAATACCAAGACCGCCTAAAGCAGCAATAATAATTCCCGTTTTTAAAGCGCTACCAAAAGAGATTTTACCCGCATTAACCGTGTCACGCTGGTAAGCCACCCCAAAGTACACCATCGCTGCCGTCATACCCATAACTCCCCAACCTACGAGTTCTTGCGTACCGTAATCTAGGCTCTTACCTAAATAAAGCGCGAGCGTAAACCCTAGGAGACCTAAAAAGAATGCAATCGCACCAAATTTCTTTATAACTAAACTCATATACTTATCTTTTAAAACATCAATTTAAGAAAAACGCTGCAGTATCTTATCTACTATGGTTTGCGCTAGCTTTATTTTACTCTCAACCGTCCACCCTGCAATGTGTGGCGTGAGGAGTACATTATCTTGCTCTATAAGATATTGTAAGGGTTCTGGTAGGTTTGAATTTCCGTCTGTGGTAAATAAATTCTCAAAAGAAAGCTTTTCATATTCTAGAACATCCAGTCCAGCTCCTAGTACTTTTTTTGCTTTCATAGCTGCTACAAGATCCTTTGTCACAACAGATTTCCCTCTTGCGGTGTTTATGAGATAAAATGGTTTTGTAAAAGCATTTATAAAAGCAGCATCTACCATTTTATCTGTTTGTGGAGTCCAAGGCGTGTGTAAACTCACAACATCAACCTCTTTTTGAAATTGGCTCAGTGACACCTGAGTAGCATTACTATCACCTACCTTTTCTTTTATATCATAACAAAGCACTTTACAGTCAAAACCCTGCAGTTTTCTAGCAAAGGCTTTCCCCATATTACCATAGCCTATGATCCCCACGGTTTTTCCTTCTAGCTCAACACCTCGATTAGGCTCTCGGTTCCAGTGACCCGCTTTCACCTGTGCATCAGCTCTATTTAAATTATTAAAAAGACTGAGCAGCATCCCTAGTGATTGCTCCCCTACGGCATTGCGGTTACCCTCTGGCGCACTAATGAGATAAATGCCCTTACTCTCAGCATAAGGGATATCTATACTCTCTAGGCCTGCGCCTACACGAGCAATAAATTTAAGGTGAGGAGCAGCGTCTATAAACTGCTTATCTATTTTAAAACGACTGCGTATTACAATACCCTCATAATCTACTATGATCGCCTCTGTCTCTTCTTTTGAGATAGTAACATTTTCAACATTAGTATGTCCTGCTTCTTCAAGTTGCTTTACCAGTAGCGGGTGGTTATTATCTAGGTGGAGTATTTTCATTACTTAGTTTTATTTTTTCTCACGGGAATCCAACCTAAAAAGAGACCTAATCCTATTGCCATCATTGCACCAGTTACAAAGCCTATGCCTCCAGATGTGTCATCAAATGCGTATAATAATATCCCCGCGATGGCCATAACAATAATTCCTGCTATCTTGTTCTTATTCATATTTCTCTTTTAAATTTTAGGATAATCTGTTTGAGTTTTGGCGTTTGTTACTTCTCCCGTGTGAGCCGTACTTAATTTTTCAAAAAGCAGTAGGTGTACCTCTTCTCCATCTTTGGTAGTTGGGCAATGTTCTACGCCTTTAGGCACAACTATGATTTCACCTTGATGTACCGTTTCAGCCCATTCTTTTTCTGGATTTCCGCTTTCGCGAAAGCGCATTTCTAACACCCCTTTTTGCACAAAAAACAACTCATCTTCATCCTTATGACTGTGCCATACAAACTCACCCGAAACCTTTGCTAAAAGTACTTGCATATTATCTACCGTAGCAATCTGGTGTGGATGCCATTGCTTATCAAATTTGGTGAATTTATTGTGGATGTTAATGGGTTTCATATGCGTTTCTTATGATATAAAGATACACATAAGGACCTCTTTATACTACGCAAATAATTGGGATACCTCCACCGGTACTCGCATAGGTCGTCCTTGGGGCATTTTGAGCAAGCACCAGTTTGTAACTGCACTCACCAGTACTTTTTCTTCTCCCTTGCGTTTTATAGTGGTATGTCTCTGCGAGGTCGCACCAGAGATTTGTACCACCGTAGTTGTTACGACAATCTCGTCATCTTTAAATGCCTGGCCGTGATACTTTATATGGTGATCCATCACCACCCAAGCCATTTTATTGATGCCTAGTCGCTCTTCGGCTGGGTCTTCGTCTTTAAAATAGTCTCTCGTTACGTGGTTCCAATGTTTTGATGCAGCAATTTGCACCCAGTCTAAGTACACTACATTGTTTACGTGGTTGAGCACATCTATAGCAGATGCTGGTACGGTGAGGTGATATTCATAGCTTTTCTGGCTCAAATACCTAGTATAAGTTTTGCGATATAGAGGTAAATAAGTATTCCAAATATATCATTACTTGTAGTAATAAACGGCCCAGTTGCAATCGCAGGATCAATCCCTCTTTTATGCAAAAACAACGGAATAAACGTACCTATAATCCCAGCAACAATGATTACAACAAATAGCGAAATTGATATAGACGTCGCATAGTCTACCGCACTTTCTGATATCCATACGTAAAAGAACAATACAATAGCCAGCGCAGCACCGTTAAGCATTGCGAGCAGCATTTCCTTAATTAATCTGTTACCTATGCTTCCTTTTACATCATCATTTGCAAGACCTTGTACAATAATCGCACTAGATTGCACCCCTACGTTTCCAGCCATTGCAGCAATAAGCGGTGTAAATAGTAAAAGAATAACGTGATCATTTAACACCTCTTCAAAACCGCCCATAATAGCCGCAGCTCCTACACCACCTAGTAACCCTAAAAATAGCCAAGGTAATCTCGCACGAGTAAGCTGTAGTATGCTATCATCTGCCTCTACATCTTGAGAGATACCTGCTGCCATCTGGTAATCTTTTTCGGCCTCTTCTTTTATAAAATCTACAATATCATCTATTGTAATGCGTCCTTGCAGCACACGCTTATCATCTACAACGGGTATAGCCTCTAGGTCATACTTTTGCATCACCTTTGCAACATCTTCTGCTGGGTCATTTACATTTACAGAGTCTACTTTAGGTATATAGATTTCAGATATTTTTGTTCTCGTATCTGAGGTAAGAAGGTCTTTGAGCGATAGTCTCCCTATGAGTTCATTCTCTTTTGTAACCACGTAGATAGAGTGCACTCGAGTCACCTCTTCTGCCTGGCGACGCATCTCACGCACACACCCTGCCACTGTCCAGGTTTCTTTTACCTTAATAAGCTCCTTTGCCATAAGACCACCAGCACTATTCTCATCATATTGCAGCATCTCACGTATGTCTGCCTTATGCTCTTCGTCTTCTATCTGGTTTATAACTGCTAGCTGTATATCATCATCTAGCTCACCTATCATATCTACCGCATCATCGGTATCCATTTCTTCTACCTCATCTGCAATTTCGGCAGGAGTTAGGTTTTCTAGAAGTTTTTCTCGCACATCTTCATCTAGCTCCATAAGAGCCTCAGAAGTTTGCTCACTATCTAAGAGAAGTACTAGGTAGGCAGCCTCATCTGCATCTACCTCATCAAGGATCTCTGCAATATCTGCGTGGTGAAGATCTGTAAGCAATTCTTTGAGGGCTACCTCATCTTGAACAGCTACGTGTGCTTGTATCTGGTCTATGAGATTGCTTGTGAGTTGAAATTGCATAGGTTTGTTTTTACTAGTAGTACAAATATAGGAAAACCCCTTGCGCAGAGTAATTACAATGCCTAGAGATTTTACTGCTCTTGTATATCTTTTGTGATTGCTGCTGTAAGTTCTATAAAGCCTTGTACAGAGATTTGCTCTGGGCGTTTATTGAGAATTTCGCTTTCGCGAAAGCGGTCACTTAACCCCATACCCTTAAGACTGTTTCTCAACGTTTTTCGGCGCTGCTGAAATGCCATTTTTACGACCTTAAATAACATCTCTTCTGTGCAACCTATGTCTTTAAAGTTTTCTTTTCGCTTTAAGCGTAAAACTCCACTATCTACTTTAGGTGGCGGAATAAAAACGGTGGGAGGTACCGTAAATAAGTATTCTGCATCATAAAATGCTTGTGCCAGTACAGATAAAATGCCGTAGGTCTTGCTCCCGTGATCTGCACAAATGCGTGCGGCAACCTCTTTTTGAAACATTCCCGTAAACTCTGGGATGCGCTCTTTATGCTCAATAGTTTTAAAAACTATTTGCGTACTAATGTTATATGGAAAGTTCCCGGTAATTGCTAATGGCTCTCCAGGGTAAATAGTGTCTAGGTCGTACTTTAAAAAATCGGCTTCTAGTACGGTAAACTTCTCATCATTGAGCTTATGCTCTAGCGTAAACGAGCTTCTTAAATACTCAATAGACTCCGTATCTAGATCCATCACCGTGAGTTGCGCTGGTTTTGCTAGAATATACTTAGTGAGTACTCCTGTCCCAGGTCCTATCTCTAAGATGTGTTTATACCCTTCTAATGTGAGCGTGTCCCCAATATCTCTTGCTACAGACTCGTCACCTAAGAAGTGTTGCCCCAAGTGCTTTTTTGCCTTCACCCCTTGATCGCGATGACCACGATTTGCGTGCGGCTTTTCAAATTTTCTCTTCTTTTGTTGTTTTGACATCGTAGTGGAGCTAGTGAGTAGGTGTTACTTGTATTTCCTTGCCTGAAAACTAGTGCTGCGAGATTACCTCGAGCTCTGTTCTAAAAGCGACAAATTTACCCGCAAACTTGTTAATAGACGCTTGCATTCTTTCTTGATCTTCTGCATAGTAGGCATCAAGGTGCTGCTGGCTAGGGCAACCATATTGTACGGAGTAGGTTACTCCGCCCATTTCCTCTTCGGCGCGTACTTTTGTCATAAGTGCTTTTTCAAACTTTCCGGTTGCAATCACTTCTGGTATGTGTACTTCTTGCATCCAGGTAAGCCATTCTTTCTCAACAGACTCTTCTATGTTTATGGTAACGTTATATATAAGCATTAGTTCTTTTTATATTTTTCTAAAAATTCTTGAATTACATTATCAAGATCCTCTTGTTTTTTAATTCGTTCTCTTAAAGCGTATCCATATGAAGCTAGAATATTCTTAAATTTCTGAGTCTCATAAGGAGCTGGATTTTCCAGTGTATCCGAAGTCATATTTGAATAATCTATCAGATAAGGATAATAATACTCTGTCATTGTACTCCGGCTCTGTTCATCTACTCCCTCTGCCCAGCCATAATATTCATAAATACCTACAATATCATTTTGAAGTACTGGATTTTCTATAAATCTAACGTCGCCAGTAGCCATAAGTGTATTGTAAGCATTCTTTTTAATATAAAGATAATCTGCCGCAAGTAACTTAAAACTTAGCCAGTACTCACCTTTAAGGCGTTGTTTATCATTTACAACTACAGCTAGAGTATCTACTAGCGCTAGCATAGCATTAGAAGACTTTAAACTCCTCTTTACGTTATTCTGATTGTAAACAGTTTCATCAATTATACTCTCAATGTGTCTATCAACAAGCTCCCCCTCTTTCTTTGCTTGAGAACACGTATTGAGCTGAAAAGCAAGCAAAATACCAATGACAACCACAATAAATTCCAGAAAATGGTTGAGCCAGTCTATTTTTTTCTTCTTTGCCATGTCAATTTATTGCATCTCCTCTCAAATTCCTAAATCGCTTCTGTGCCTCTACATAATAGATACTGTCTGCAAGGTCAAAAATGATGCGCTCATAATTATTTTTTGCCTTTTCTGGCTCATTGAGCGGTCCTTCGTATAATCTTGCTAGACGATAATAAGCATCATCTGCCAGTACGCCATCGCTATAATATTCTATGATTGTGAGGTAGTTTTTTTCGGCTTTTTTGAAGTCTTTCTTAGCTTCAAGAAGTTTTGCTTGAGATAGTAGTGCCTCGTCTTCTATCTTTTCTCCCTTATGAACCTCTAGTATATCATCATATAGCGTGATAGCCTCTTCGGTCTTGTTTTGATATGCACGCAGGCTTGCCGTAGCATACTTTTTGAGCGCCGTTTGCAAGCTATCATCCATAGAGTTATCTCGTATCACGAGTAGCAACTCTAGGGCATCATTTGCAATGAGTTGTGTGGCTCCCGCTTTAAGCACATTGAGCTGCGCCTCTGCCCAGTCAAAATCTGCCTTATAGTAACTCGTCTTTGCCACTTTAAATCGTGCCTCTTGTGAGATGACATTGTTTTTAATCTTGTTCTGGATCTGTGAGTAATAGATAAGTGCTTGATTAAACTTCTCTTTAAGCACGAGTACATCTGCAAGCTCCATCTTGAGTCGCGCTTCATCAAATCTTCTTAACGGTGACTTAAGTGATTTTTTGAGATACGTAATCGCGGCATCTGGCTGCTCCATATTAAAAGCTAAATAATGCACATAATCTATCTGTAGCGGTATGGTAAATGGTGTTTGACCATACTCATCAAGAATAGCCTCATACCTGTTTTTTATAGCTTCTTGGGCATCTCCAGTGCTAGCACTAGCGATGTCTATCTTTATAAGTTTTTGTTCGGCTTCTAGCTTTACATCTTCATTTGCGATGTTTTCTTTTAAAAATAGTAAAATCTCTCTAGCATCTTCTAGCTCACCTTCTTCTATCGCAATATCTGCAAGGTTTTCTAAACCTTCGTACCTACCGTCTGTACGACGGTAAATAGCTTTTTCTTGAGCAAAGGCTTTGTTATACTGCTTTTGCTGGATAAATAGCCAACTAAGCAAATCGTTATAAAGTACGTTTTGCTCAGACTGTAATCGCTTGAGTAGTGTTTTTCTAAAAATGATATTTGCATCATTAAGCGGGTCATCATTTATATAAATTGAGAAATTGCGTTGTGCCACCTGCACATACTTCCCGCTTCTATTTATAAGGTTGAGATAGGCATCAAACATCTTTTGCACTTCACCTAGCTCCCCATATAGTTTTGCTAGCTGTATATTAAAATTTGAATTAGGGTTAGTCTCCATACCCACCTCATAAGTACGCACGGCTTCTTCTAGCAAGCTATGCTGTTGCAAGATGCGAGCGGCGCGATAAGGATTCATTGTACCCTGTGCCACACCTTCAATTACCTGATCATAATAACTTCTGGCTATAGAGTCTTGCGCTTGTAACTGGTGGTTATACCCTAACTCTACAAGTAAAAACCCTTTATCTCTCGTGGTTTTAAGATTTTGACTTATCACCTCTTCGGCTTTATTATACTGCTCTAGTTGCTGGTAACTTTTTATGAGGCCAGCGAGTAGCACACTGTTTCCGCGTTGTTTTACTAGGGCTTTTTTGTAAGAGATAATGGCTTTTTGATACTCGCCTTGGTCTGCATAATTGCGCGCTAGCTGTTCTGATTGCGCTTTCGCGAAAGCGGAAACCAGCAACATCATAACAACTTGTAGTAACAAACTCTTCTTCATAGCCTAAAGATAACGAAAAACGTGCCATAGCATTGCTGCAGCACGTTTCTATATTATAATAGTGTTCCATTACAAAGGTTACACTCCTTCTCATTAAAGAAATGACTTTGCGTGGAAAGTGATTTTTTTTAATCTATCATATCAAAACCACAGTACGGCACAAGTGCCTTAGGGATTTTTATCCCTTCTGGAGTTTGGCAATTTTCTAAAATCCCTGCAAGTACACGTGGCAATGCAAGCGCACTACCGTTAAGTGTGTGGGCAAGCTTGTTTTGTCCATCTTGGTCTTTAAAACGAAGTTTTAAACGATTTGCCTGAAAGGTCAAAAAGTTAGACACAGAGCTTATCTCTAGCCAGCGATCTTGTGCTGTACTAAAAAGTTCAAAATCATACGTAAGGTGACTAGTAAACCCAAGATCACCACCACAGAGACGCAAGATTCTGTATGGCAATTCTAGTTCTTGCAAGATTGTCTTTACGTGATCTACCATCCCGTCTAGCGCCGCAGCACTGTTATCTGGGTGCTCGATACGCACAATCTCTACTTTATCAAACTGGTGCAACCTGTTAAGCCCACGTACGTGCGCTCCATAAGATCCTGCCTCTCTTCTAAAACAAGGTGTATATCCCGTACAAGTGATAGGCAACTCACTATGACTGCGCAAATCACCGCGGAACATATTAGTCACCGGCACCTCTGCCGTAGGGATTAAATATAAGTCGTCTTCTGTCACGTGATACATTTGCCCTTCCTTATCTGGAAGTTGCCCTGTACCAAAACCAGAAGCCTCATTTACAAGGTGTGGCACCTGGTACTCTGTATAGCCTGCTGCTGTATTTTTATCTAAAAAATAAGAGATAAGCGCGCGCTGTAAGCGAGCTCCCTTACCCTTATATACTGGAAAACCTGCTCCCGTAATTTTTGTACCTAGCTCAAAGTCTATAATGTCATACTTTTTTGCAAGCTCCCAGTGTGGTAGCGCCGCATCGTGTAGTACCGGGATGTCTCCTTCTCTAAAGATCTCCTCATTATCCTCATCACTATTACCTTCTGGCACGCTATCGTGAGGCACGTTAGGTAGTTGGTATAGTAAATTTTGAAGCTCTTCTGTAGCCGTATTAAGCTGCTCCTGTAGTGTTTTAGACTGCTCTTTGAGACCGGCTGTTTTCTCCTTTAAGAGATTTGCCTTTTGCGCTTCTCCGCTTTTAAAAAGCATCCCAATTTCCTTAGAAAACTTATTACTATCTGCAAGTACTTCATCTAACTGTGACTGGGAGTTACGACGTAACTCATCTGCAGCAATTACTTGATCTAGTAAGGTTGCGGCGTCTATGTTTCTTTTAGATAACGCTTTCGCGAAAGCTTCTTTGTTTTCTCTAATGTGTGCTACTTCTAGCATAGTAAATGGGTTTTAAAAACGAAAGGGTAAATTTAAGGAAATGCCCGCAAGTAAAAGGAAAGCCACCACCTAGTTTTTACAAGCTGCTAGAGAAATTTTAAAAAATACCGCCCGTTTTACGGAAATCCGTAAAATTGTAGCCGCGAGTGGTTGTAATTTTACAGTCATTCATCAATCAAAAAACCGAGCAGTGCTTTTTACTCCTCATATTTTAGGTGGGTTTATAGTGACTCACTTCTACAAACGAGTCTTGTGAATATACTGAGGACCTTAACTTATCTTTTATTACTTATAATACTGTCATCTTGCCAAGTAGAAAGAAAAGCAGAAGATAAAAACGCGCTCAAGATTTTTGAAAAGGTCATTAAAGATTATCAGGCAAATTATAAAGACACACCATTAGTTTTCTCAACAAAGGGAGAATTCAAAAAAGTTTGTCTGGGCGAATACAAAGGAAACTTAGAGAAGTTCCGTAAATCAGATAGTCTTTGCAAAGAAGTGCTTAAAAAACACAAAGACTCTATCAATGCTGTTCCTTGTGTTCTAAGAAGCAATTATTTTAAGTATAATAACATTCTTACTAATAAAGATTTAGAATTTTTTGCGTCTGATAAAGTGGTTGCAACTCCATTAAATTCTGAAATAAAGGCTATGTTAGAATCAGATCTTTTACTCGATTATGATGCAGAAAATATAGAAGCTAAGGTTTATAGACTGATTACAGGAGTATATAGAAATCCATCTAAGCAAATAGCATTTGTACAATGGTCTGATTACAACTCAAATCTATCTGGAATTACGAGCCAATGCGCGTTATATGTGTACAAAGATAACGACTGGTTTAAAATAGGAAATCTCAATTATGGATATTGGTAAACATCTCTCATACATCATTGCATTTGCTTGCTTGGTATTAAGCTGTAAAGCACAAATTACGCCCTTGTGGCAGGCAGATCCAGATGCTCCTGATGGTTCATATTTTAAAGACCTAGATAATGATTTAGATAATTTTGAAGGAGTGTGGGAATCAGATAACAATGGCACTACCTTAACTTTAGATTTACGAAAGATAGAAAACATTGAAAATGGAACTTTCAATAAATCTGAGGATATTCTTGTTGGAGAATATAAATATGTTGAAGATGGTCAAACTATAATGGATTACCTCCCTTTACTTGACGATCCAACAATTATCGGACATAAGCATTATGTATCAGGTAATTTATTAATGGCAAATTACCACAGACCACCTTGCAATAATTGCCAGCCAGATGATAGGAGATTGATGCTTTTCTGGATTGATCCAGAAAAACGTAATCTTAGAAGTTCATCTGTATTAAGACGTTTTCAAGAAAATGGAGTTGAAAAATTAGAGATGCGGCATTATCTTACCTATGGCGAGGGGAGTGACCAAGATTTAATTCCTAGAATACCGTATCAAACCTACATTATGACCTTGCAATAACAAAAGGATTTTCAAAACAGATAAATGAAAAATACACCTTTACTATTATTTATTTTAACAATTAGTTTAAGCTGCAAAGCACAAATTACGCCCTTGTGGCAGGCAGATCCAGATGCTCCTGACGGTTCATATTTTAAAGACCTAGATAATGATTTAGATAATTTTGAAGGAGTGTGGGAATGGACTGATGGCACCAAAACACTAACCATTAGACTACTAAAAAAAGAGAATATTACAAATTCTTTTGAAACGACTAGCGAAGATTTAATCGTAGGAGAATATAAATATGTTGAAGATGGTCAAACTATAATGGATTACCTCCCTTTACTTGACGATCCAACAATTATCGGACATAAGCATTATGTATCAGGTAATTTATTAATGGCAAATTACCACAGACCACCTTGCGGTAATTGCCAGCCGGATGATAGAAGATTGATGCTTTTCTGGATTGATCCAGAAAAACGTAATCTTAGAAGTTCATCTGTATTAAGACGTTTTCAAGAAAATGGGGTTGAAAAATTAGAAATGCGGCATTATCTTACCTATGGCGAGGGGAGTGACCAAGATTTAATTCCTAGAATACCGTATCAAACCTACATTATGACGTTGCAATAACAAATGTGTTTTCAAGACAGATAAATGAAAAATTTTTTAATCATAATACTGGCTTCAATAACTTCTACGCTAACAGCTCAAGAAATATTCCCATTAGGAACTAGTGTTCTTGATTGGCCTGATAACAATTACTACGTAAAGGATATAAATAATGATCTAACTCAACTTGAAGGAGAATGGTTATATACAGACGGCTCAAGCTCATTTGAAGTAACTTTTGAGAAATTTGAAATGGTATCTCATCCAATTAAGAGTAACACATTTTATGATGCCCTAAATGGCAAATATAAGTACATTAATAATGGCGTTATAATTTCTGAAAGAACAACAATTACCGCTGGTATGGATAATGACTTTAGCCTGTATTATGAAAGTCCAACCGCTTATGGATTAGTTATTAAAGATGCGGCAAGTAATAGAGTGAGAATAGGTAAATTTATACTAACATCCCCTACAGAAGCAGAGGTATCTTTTTATACTAGTGAAGGTGTTAAAATTTATACAAACTACACAGGTGAGTGGTCATTACCAACAGAGATGACATTGACTAAGCAGTAAGAAATAATTTAAAATCTATTTTTCATCTAGCGACCACCACAGAGATAGAACAAATCACTATTAATGAGAGAACTAATAACGAAGATGCGCTGGATAAAGGTTGTTAACATAATTATTCTATTTACACTTGGTAGTTCAGGAGCGTTTGCACAGGAGAAACTTTCCTCAACATACAACGCATTAATAGATGGTCACTCGAATGACCTTTTGATATTTGAAACGAACGGATCATTTACGAGAGAAAAGGGAAGTAGTCTGGGTATTAAACAAATAAGTGTAGGTAAATATACGTTTACCGAAGATGAACTCTTAATAGTTAATTATAACAATAAACCTGTGCTATTAGGCTACTATAAAGATCGTCAAAATAGAATAACCCAAAATGATTCTACATTTATTGTTATATCTATTAGGGATCAAGAAACATTGGAATATATTCCTTTGACAAACGTAATTCTTGCAGGAAGGAAAAGTGGTAAAGTGGCAGATCATCTCGGAAAGTGTTTATTTGAGTTAGAAAATTCGGAAAAATACCTAGTTTTTGAAATTTCACATCCTGGTTATCATAATTTATATGTGAGCGTAAAAAACAATGGTCAGCACTTTATTGACATATATCTAGCCAATAAACTAACCAAAGGACTCCCATTTATAGAAGCTAGAGATACTCTTGATTTTTCAAATAGTAAAATGTATTTGACTTCAAGGAGGTCTGGAATAACTTGGAAAAAAGTAGAATAGAGTCCTAATTTAAGAAAAAATACGAATACAGCTATTTAATGGAGCTTTTCTTCCAATAGATGATCTAACATTAGAAAACCCTGAATTAATGAGTATTCCAGAAGGAATTTATACGTTGATTAAACAATAACAAAAGTGAACCAAAGCCTCCACACTAAGAAGGTTTTGATTTGTACTATCCATAATGAAAAACACTTATTTATTAATACTAATTTTATCGAGCTACAATCTATTGAGCCAAACCGAAGTCCCAATAGAAGATTATCAATCCTTAAGCGCTATTTCTGGCGAAAAGAATGATATCTACTTTAAAGATGTAAATGGCATCTTTACCAACTATCTTGGTGTATGGTCTTGGACAGATGGCAATAAGGAGATAGTATTAAATTTATATAAAGATGAAAATGTGCCCATTACTTATGGAAATATAAATTTCAGTCGTGATCAGATATATGGGTATTACATATACAAGGAAAATGGAATAGAATTAATTAACACCAAGTCTGTATTACAAGAGTTAATTAATGAAAGACAAGATGAGGCACGTGGAGGAATAGGTATGATTCCTATAAATGATGGTTTTGATAGTTCTAATATCGTTGCAGTTTCATTTGCAGATTATTCGAGAAGAGCTTGTATAGATGGAATAGAAGTACCTGTTTCTGGGAGTCCTGGCTATTGGAAATTTAGTGATGAGAATAACGCCAGTGTTGGTCTTTATGCAGCTGGAACAATTTATAGCAATTGTGAAATAAATATTCTCTATCCTAATTTTCCATCAAATGAGACCATTGATTTAGTCAAAATTGCAAATGAAGCTCCGCCTCTAGATTAAAACTATTTTAGATTCATACTTAATTAGTTTTAAGCACTATTAGCCAAGTAAGTAAAAAAATAAGGATATAATAGACCCATTAGAATGTTTAGGAGCTTTCTATTTTTTATGATATTTTTCATTCTAGTTGCGTGTCAACGGCAATTTTATAAAAAGGATATAGTAAATACTCAAATACAGAATCAAAACTTCTATGAAATAATGAGCAGAGACACTTTAGTTTTTAATCGCAATATTGAGGTGATAGAGAATTAATCAAATCAATTATTCTATTTGCACTTGATAGTTCTAGGGTTTTTGCACAGACGGAGAGTAATTAATTAATAAATTTAAAATGACATTCTATTCTATAAGAAGTTCTGGAAATAAGAAAACTATTGGTCATTACCCGCAGATAGAAAAGGTAACTCATAATTGTCACGTTTGGGATGACCCAAAATTTATAGATCGCATTCAATTTGAGAAAGCATATTTCGATCCCATTGTATCCATACCCTCATTATTTAAATCATCAAAAACTACAGATTTAATTCATACCGTAGGGATTGGTTTTGTTGGAAAGTTGCTGGTAAGCGGTAAACTGAAAACCATACTTGAAAATCATAGAAAAACTGGACTTCAATTTTTTAAATGCCCTATAGTTCATCGCGAGAAACGATTTGACGACTATTGGTGTTTAAACATATTTGAATTTGATATGGATTTTATAGACTTCCGTAAATCTCAATTTTTGGGAAAAATGAGTAAAGCAGAAGGAGGGAACTTTGTTCAAAATCTATCCTTCAAATCGTATAAAATTTTCAAAGAAAATTTGGAAAAAAAAAGAGAGTTAGGTTTTAGCCAGTTATTTATATCAAAAGTAAAACTAAACCCTTCAATCTCTGAAGATTTTTTTGCCCTACAACACGTCGAGGGAACTGTAAAGTATATTGTTTCCGAAAAACTCAAAAAGCTTATAGAAGAAACTTGTACAGGAATTGAATTTATGCCATTAGAAATGACCTTGTCCCAATGGCTACAAGGAGGTGAAAGGAAAAAAATTTACGGTTAACTATCTAATTATTGCGTATTTTCTTCTTCTAAAAACAGTTTGTAGGTGATAACGGATAAACCTCCAATATTAACAATGCTATAAACAACAGGCCAAATTGGAATATTGTTCAAGAAGTATTAGAAGGAATGACAACCTTAAAAGAATTATTCTAAGGTTGCTTTTCACAATAACTATTATAATTCTAGTTTTTCTTTATTGGGAATACAATTGAACAACAAACTACACCATATTAAACAGATAACGAAAAAGGAAACCCGTGCGAATAATTTTATATTTCTTACTAATAACACTGATACCTACGTCCTGCTACACGCAGACTGAGCGTTCTGACCATTATAAAATCATAGATAACGCAATTAGCTTATACATTCAAGAGAAGGTGGTTGAAGCAAAAAAAGAAAATCCTCTTCGATTAAATCCAGTATTTTCTAAACTAAGCCCTACGACTACCCAAAGTAATGCTCTTATGTTGGAAAATTTGAGCTATTACGATCGTTATAAAGAGGTTGAGTATAATGATTATATTTTACCAAAATTTGACGTCAAGGAAGATAGTTTATATTACAGCAGACAACTTTCGCTTGCCGGGTCTTTTATTGATTTTACAAAACTGGAGACCCTAAACGTGGTACCCTACAAAAAGGAGTTATTAGTGGCTAAAAATATTGAGGCCTTTAATAAAGCATACGGTAGAGATTCATCTGAAGTTAACAAAGAGCGTCTCATACGCTATAAAAAAAATTTGCTACATAAGGAAAATGGACATTTTGAAGTATCCTATCCCATTATTTCAAAAAATAAATCTGAAGCGGTCTTATTAATCTCTTCACGTAAAATAGGTTATGAACTTTGGTTTTTTGAGAAATCAAAAACTGATTGGATTCGTAAGTGCACCATTAATATTGGAACAATTGATTAGCAAATTACTTTTACTTTAAAAGATTAGTTTTTAATAATCAGTTTGATATAATTAAAACCGCTCCTCCAGAGCGGTTTTGATTATTTTTATAAAAAAGACTCAAATGAAATTAATACTAGTACTACTCCTCATTACCACTACGTTTACAAATGCTCAAAACCAACCTGTAAAAATAGAAGCAACAGAGCAGGATCAAAAGCTAGTGTTTATTTGCACAAATAACTCTGCTATAACACAAGAGGTAACACTTACACTCACGCAGCGAAAAGGGTTGCGTGGCTATACCAGACCAATCACAAAAAAGGTTGCTCCTAGCACTACAACTACACTTGCATCATTTACCATCGCAGGCGCTTATAATTACAAATATAGCACGAGCTGGAAGGAAGTGCCTAACATCAAAGAACAACAGGTCAAAAAAGAGGTCATTGCTGCCAGAACTAAAGGTAAAGTATTAAGAGATCTCTCAAAGATTAATACAGGTATAGTGATTTTTGATAATACAGATTGCCCTCGCTGCCAGCGATCTACCGCATATTTACTAGATAATAATGTGCCATTTAAGCTTCTCAATATAACAGATAATAAAAAGAACCATAAATTAATGTGGGACCTGCTAGAGGCACAAGGTGTAACTGGTACGATTAACACTCCCGTTATCTTAGTGGAGGGCGAACTCTCGTGGAGTCACGAAGATCTTCCTGCTTTTCTAAAGAGCCTACACTAGGAAAAAATGGTTTATCATTGAGATAATCCTCACTTTCTAGCACCCAGCTATTATGCTCAAACCATTGCCAGCTCACGCTCGCAATATCTACCTTAGGGTCAATCAATAATTTAGAACGGCGCCCATTAATGCGCACTCTACAGCGCACATAGATAGCCACATCTTCTCCTTGAGCAGCTTTAAGACGTTTTATATGCTGTGCAAATTGCCAAATCACATCTGGCTTAGAGCGTATGTTGCGCTGTTGATTTTTAGTAAGATATTCTTTGTGGTCTAGCGGAGTACGTTTTCCTGTTGTCTTATCTTCTATCGTAAACTTGACGGTACCGCTTTTAGAACGTAGCATCATACGCCAGCTCAAGCGATGTCCCTCCTCGCTCCACAACACATCATCTGGTATAAAATGCTGGCGCAGTGGCAAACCTATTTGAAAGATAAAATACACGGCAAACACCGCTAGAAGAACTCCCTTATACTTAGGTAATACGACATCGTCACTTGTGTTGTCATAATAAGGTTTCCACCTTTTTAAGAAAATACGGTGTATGGTTTTTGGCTCAAAAAAGAACACGGTAAACGCCAGTGACATATATGGGAAAATCCCAATTTGAAACACAAACGAGTTAAAGAGATGAAAGAAAATAGAGATAAAAAATGCCCACTTGCGCGTCTTTTTCCAAAGCAATGCTGGGATAATTAATCCGTCAAAAAGGATTCCCACGTAGGCAATCACCCAGTGTGTCCACTTTTGCTGCAATACACCCCCCACGAGCCAGTAATCTTTCTTACCGCGCATTAATATTTCTGGCACCGTAGCATCTAGCCAGTCAGGATATATTTTTGCAATAGAGGCGTATGTATACACAATCCACAGCTGTAATATTATAAATAGTGTGATCCATCGTGGCATAGAGAGGCCTCTTACGCTTTCGCGAAAGCGTGCATCTAGTGAGAAGGATCTGTGCGCAGGCAGTATTGCCATAATCCAGAGCAATAACATCAAGAGATAGTAGTGGTTATTATATGCTGTTTTTTGCATAAAATATACCGTGCTCCACATAATCGCATAGCCTACAATAGCCACACGATACTTAAAGCCTAGCATTACCATCACCCCAAAAATGCCCATTAACCCAAACCAAGCATACATTTGTGGTCCAGGGCCAGGGAAGGTTTGTAAAAAGTCAAAGCCTATGAAGTTAAATGTAAAATCTGGCGTAACAAGTATGCGACGTACCCAGCCAGTAATGAGTGCTCCCCAAGCCTCACAAGTAATAAGAAAACCAAAAAACACTCTAAAAACGATGAGTGGGCTGTTATCTATTCTTGTAAAGAGTAGCTTGTTAATTCCCATTTGTTAAGCGTTTTGAGAATTTGATTCTTCTAGTGCTGCTATGTAGTTACGAGAAAAAGCTTCGTCAGTTTTCATCGCTGCGACAAGTTCATCTATAGTATCAAAGGTTTTTTCTTCTCTTATACGTTCTAGTAGTTGTATCTCCAGCTGTTGCCCATAAAGGTCTTCATCAAAATCAAAGAAGTAGGTCTCTATAGTTTGCTTCTCTCCTCCTACCGTAGGGTTTGTACCTATATTCATCATCCCGAATACTGGCTTACCGTTTATGATTGCTTTTGCTACATAAACGCCCTGTGCGGGGATGAGTTTATAGTCTTCAGCTATTTCTAGGTTTGCAGTGGGGTAGCCTATGGTTCTACCTAGGCTTTTACCTTTTACCACAACTCCATTAAGCATAAAAGGCGCACTGAGATAACTATTTGCTAGTGCAACATTACCACTTACTAGTGCCTTGCGCACTTTAGTTGAGCTTATGGCTACATCTTCTAGTTCTTGTTTTGAGATTTCCTCTACCTCAAAGCCCAGCGTTTTTCCAAAACGCTTTAGATCTTCAATATTTGCATTACGATTACGGCCAAAACGGTGGTCATACCCTATAATCACTTTTTTTGCATTAAGGCTGTTTACCAGTATTTCTTCTACAAAAGTCTCTGCGTGATAACGAGAGAAATCTAGTGTAAAAGGGTGTATTACCAGGTGATCAAGGTCTAAACTCTCAAGCAGTTGCTCACGCTCTGCAATGGTGTTTATAAGCTTGAGCGATGTATCTTTTTGTAACACCATACGCGGGTGCGGAAAAAAAGTAAGTACGCACGACTCCCAGCCGTTTGCGCGGGCGCTCTCATTTATTCTGTTTATAATCTTTCTGTGACCTAGGTGCAAGCCATCAAAGGTGCCTATGGTCACCACGGTTCCTTTTTGAGAGGTAAATGTATGTGCGCTGTTATGAGTTTTCACTACTATTTTCCGTTGTAGGCGTTCATTGTATTATTTATCCCAGCTTTTACAAACGAGGCTATGACCTCGCTGGCTTTATCTAGTCGTTCTGGTAGTGCTGCGTTCTCATCTGCCGTCCACTCACCTAGCACATAATCTACCTGTCTTCCTTTTGAAAACTGATCACTTATCCCAAAACGGAATCTATTATACTTAGTGGTATTGAGCTGTGCTTGCGTATCCTTAAGACCGTTGTGTCCTCCGTCTGAGCCTTTGGTTTTTACACGTATGGTTCCAAACTCTAGGTTAAGATCATCTGTGATAACTAGTAGGTTTTCCACAGGGACTTTTTCTTGTTGTAGCCAGTAACGTATGGCTTTACCACTTAGATTCATAAAGGTATTAGGCTTCAGCAGTATTACTGTTTTACCTTTTACTCTAGTGCGCGCGATGTCACCTAGCTTTTCGGTTTCAAAGGTGGTTTCTTGCGCTTTCGCGAAAGCGTCTACTACTTTAAAACCTATATTGTGACGTGTGTTTTCATATTTGGGACCAATGTTACCCAAACCAACGATGAGAAATTTTTTCATAGGGTCTACTGCTGCTTCATCTTCTTTAGATTTATTAAAAAGTCTTCCAAAAAAAGCGAGCATAGTTAGGAGTTTAATAGCAATGACAAGGTAATCGCTTTGTTATGGGATACCGATAGTCACTAATGTATAAAAATAAAAAAAGCATCTCGAAGAACGAGATGCTTTTGTATAAATATAACAGGCTTTGCTTATTCTGCAACTGCAGCAGCGTCATCTGTTTCTGTTGATGGAACATCATCCTCATCCTCATCCTCATCGTCAACAACGGCAGTACGTGAAGTTCTCACTTGACATACAACTGTGTTGTCTGGGTGCATAAGTGTAAGGTTTTCTTGTGGAAGTTCTCCTATGTATAATTTACTTCCAATTTTAAGCTCAGTAATATCTGCCTCAAGAAAATCTGGAAGATCTTTAGGAAGTGCTTTCACACGTAGTACACGGTTTGTTTTACGTAAAACACCACCATTACGAACACCTTTAGAGTTACCTGTAAAGTGTACTGGGATGTTCATAGTTACCTCTTTACCTTCAAAAATCTGGTAGAAGTCTATGTGTAAGATACGATCAGTTACCGGGTGAAACTGTATGTCTTGTAAGATAGCTTGTACGGTTACACCGTCTAGCTCTATCTCTACAGTGTGCGCGTCTGGAGTGTAAACCAAATTTTTAAACGCTAGTTCTGGTGCGCTGAAATGTAATGGCTCGTCCCCTCCGTATACTACGCAAGGTACCAGTCCAGCATTACGTAAGGCTTTTGTAGCTTTCTTGCCTACGCTTTCTCTTTTAGATCCTTGGATCGAAACTGATTTCATTGTTAAATAATTATAGTTAAAAAAATATATTACATAATAAACTTAGATGCGATACTCGTGTTACTATTAACACGGTGCATTACATCTGCAAAAAGTGGGGCGCAAGTTAATACCTTTACCTTATCACTTTTATGGTCTCTCGGGATTGAATCTGTTACGATCAATTCTGCCAGTTGACTATTTTCTATTTTATCATAAGCGTTACCACTTAAGATGGCGTGTGTACATATTGCACGTACGCTTAATGCTCCTTTTTCCATCATTAGGTCTGCAGCCTTTGTAAGTGTTCCGGCAGTATCTACCATATCATCTACAAGTACTACGTGCTGTCCTTCTACACTACCTATAAGCTCCATATGTGAGATAACATTTGCCTTTGCACGTTGCTTGTAACAAATAACTACGTCACTCTCCATTGCTTTACTATATGCATAAGCTCTCTTACTACCTCCCATATCTGGAGATGCGATGGTAAGATTTTCTAATCCTAACCCCTTTAAATAAGGAAGGAAAATTGTACTTGCAAATAGATGATCTACTGGCTTCTCAAAAAATCCTTGTATTTGATCTGCGTGTAAATCCATTGTGATAATACGTGTAGCACCAGCTGTTTCTAGTAGGCTTGCCATAAGCTTTGCAGCAATAGGCACACGTGGCTTATCCTTACGATCTTGTCGCGCCCACCCAAAATAAGGTATCACGGCAGTAATGTGTCTTGCACTTGCACGCTTTGCAGCATCTAGCATCAATAACATTTCCATCATATTATCTGATGATGGCATCGTACTCCCTATAATAAACACACGTGATCCACGTACAGACTCTTCAAAAGAAGGCTGAAACTCACCGTCGCTATATGTTGATGTGATTACGTTTCCTAATGGTTGCCCAAAAGCTTTTGCAATCTTTTCAGCCAGTGGCTTGCTTTGTTGACAAGCAAAAATCTTCGGTTGCGGTGCGGTAGCAGTCATTTATAATGAGTTACGGTTGTTATGTTTCCTCTAAGGAGGTGCAAAAATAGTAATTAAAAATGAGTGCAGCAGTACAAAAAGCGTGCTTTTGTGGTGGGTAGATAAAAATATTCTTTAATTTTGTGCTCTCTAAACAACTCAAGCGGTTGTTTCCACTAGCCGAAATGGCGGAATTGGTAGACGCGCGCGACTCAAACTCGCGTTCCTTTGGAGTGTGGGTTCGATTCCCACTTTCGGTACAAGAAAGCCTTTATCTCACAGATAAGGGCTTTTTTATTGCTCCATATCTTTGAGTTGTATACTCAACGCCTTTGTAGACAATTGCACCTCTACAAGTGACAAAATAAGGGAGGTCATAAGAGCAACCAGACTTACAGCAAAGACTAAGTTTGCCCAGAAGGTGATATCTATATAAATAAGAAACATCGTTATCACTGCTAGTAAAAAGCTTACAATCGCCACCGCCTGCATATTTTTAATGATAGATAGACGCTTTCTCAACTTAGTTACTTGAAGACGCACGTCTTCAGAGCCCGTCTCTTGGTAAGAGGCGTGCAAGTTTCTAATAAGTGCTGCAATAGCGAGATAGCGAGCGTTATATGCAAGCATTGTTAAAGAGATTGCAGGAAACAAAAGAGCCGGTATACTTAAGGTAAGATTCATATAGTAGTTACTTATCGTAAAGCTACGAGATTGCACTACAACATAAAAACCCTAGACTTCTTAAAAATCTAGGGCTTTTAAAGCTAATTCAAATAATATATATCTAGTGACGGTCTACAAATGTGAAAGCAGGATTTCTGAACTTTTTCATATGCAGTAATCTACCGTATCTTTCAAGATTGCGCTTTATATTTTCGGTTGCCTGGTCATAATTAGACGGGCGATTTTTTACTGATGTGTTCATACTGTTTTGCTTTTTGATTTACATAAGAGACACGTTCTTTTTTTGAATGTTACAAATCTGATGCCAAAAGTTATTTATGTAATAAAAAAGAAGCATCCACAGCCACTTGTCTTTCACAAACCATTAACTAGCAGTCACAAAACCAGGTTAATAAATAAAATAAAAGCTACGCGCCTCCCTATCTTTATGATAGAAGAAGAGCAACTTCTTCAAAACAATTGATAAAGAAAAGCTTATAACATAACACTACTATTATGAAATCCATCATACTATTACTTACGACAGTCATCTCTTTTACAATGCTCTCACCAGAGATTAGTACGAGCAAAAAAGAAGTACTTACAGAAACGCTCACTTTTGATGCTTATGAGGGAGGTTACTTCTTCTTTACAGATGAGCAACAAGAACCTCTCATTCTTGTGAGCGATTCACAAGCAAGCATCTCACTTAAGAAGTTGCAAGCAAATGAAGTAACAGGCGAGAAGTTTAAAGTTAAGTACAAGAACACTGCGACAGAAGGTGAGACCTCAAACCAAGGACTACTTCTACACGTGATAATTGACTAATACATCTTCTCCCTTACCTTTACTAAAAAACCCAACAAACTGTTGAAAAAACCACTTCTAGAATTTACAGATAAGGGCATCTACTGCCCGCCCGCAAAGGTCTATCTCGACCCGTGGAAACCTGTAGATAAAGCCCTCATCACGCACGGTCACGCAGACCATAGTCGGTGGGGACATAAACAGTACATCACTCACGAGAACAATGTGCCTATTATTTCTCATAGATTGGGAGATATCAATGTTTCTGGGGTACGCTTTCGCGAAAGCGTAAACATCAACAATGTAAAATTTACCTTTCATCCCGCTGGTCACATTCCTGGGTCTAGTCAGATACGTGTAGAACACAAGGGCGAAGTATGGATATTTACAGGCGATTATAAGACTGAAGTAGATGGTATCTCTCAACCCTACGAACCCGTAAAATGCAACACTTTCATTACCGAATGTACCTTTGGACTCCCAGCATTCAAGTGGACTCCACAAGCCGAAGTAATGCACGACATAAATACTTGGTGGGCGCAAAACAAAGCCGAAGGAAAGTGCTCTGTCCTTTTTGCTTACAGCTTAGGTAAAGCACAACGATTATTAAAACACCTCGACCCGAGTATCGGAAAGATACTCACACACGGCGCTATCGAAAAAATGACTGAGGTACTGCGCCCTATGATCGATATGCCGGCAACAGAATTAATCACTAGAGATACCAAAAAAGAAGATTTTAAAGGAAGTATCGTCCTAGCACCACCAGCCACTCACGGCAGTACGTGGATACGCAAGATGGTGCCATACGTAACCGCAAGTGCTAGCGGCTGGATGGCTTTTAGAGGAGCACGAAGACGCAGAGCTATTGACAAAGGCTTTGTGCTGAGCGATCACTGTGACTGGCCTAGCTTACTACAAAGTATAGAAGCTACGGGAGCAGAAAAAATTATCTGTACACACGGCTATACAGATATTTTCTCGCGCTATTTACGCGGTCTGGGTTATGATGCTCGTACAGAAGAAACGCAATATGAAGGCGAACTAGCAGAAGGAGATGCAAAAAAAGAGGAGGAGGAAACTAGCATATGAAACTATTTGCAGCACTCATAAAGACCCTAGATTCTACAAACAAGACTAACGAAAAAGTCAAAGCGCTTGCGCATTATTTTAAAGAAGCGCCAGATAAAGACAAGGTCTGGACGATTGCCATCTTATCGCATCGTCGCCCTCCCCGACCTGTGAATACAACCTTACTTAGGGAGTGGGCGAGCGAACTATCAAACATCCCATTATGGCTTTTTGAAGAGAGCTATCACATCGTGGGCGACCTAGCAGAAACGATTGCACTCGTGGTTCCCGCAGCAACAGCATCTTCTGAGAAGTCGCTTACTCAGTTTCTGGAAGAGATGATTTCGCTTAAGCGAAAAACCGATGAAGAGAAAAAGGAATACTTGTTTGACAATTGGGCAAACCTCAACTATTATGAACGTTTTGTGTTTACAAAGCTTATTACCGGAGGATTTAGAATAGGCGTGAGTCAAAAGTTAATGACGCGTGCATTATCACAAGCTACAGATATAGAAGAAGATGTGCTTGCTTATAAATTAATGGGCGACTGGAAACCGCAGACGGTCACCTTTCACGATCTGGTTATCGAGGAAGATGCAAGTCAAGAGTTTTCAAGACCATATCCATTTTATCTTGCCTATGCAGTTGAAGATGAACCTTCGGCGCTGGGTGATGTGACAGACTTTCTTGCCGAACATAAGTGGGATGGTATTCGCTCACAAACCATCTTTCGTAATGGCGAGATTTTTATCTGGAGTCGCGGTGAAGAGCTAGTTACAGATAAGTACCCAGAACTAGAGATTCTCAAAGAACATATACCAGACGGAACCGTCATAGATGGTGAGTTACTGCCTTTTTATGATGGGCAGATTGGCACATTTAACGACTTACAAGCGCGTATAGGGCGTAAAACGGTGAGCAAGAAAATGCTCAAAGAGGTGCCTGTAATTATCAAGGCTTATGACATTTTAGAATGGGAAGGAAAAGACTTGCGTGAGACCGCTTTCGCGAAAAGGAGAATAATACTCGAATCGTTATATAGCAATATCGCAGAAAAAGAACTGCCTATTGGCATTTCAGAGACAATGGAGTTTGATAGTTGGGAAACGATGGCGCAAGAAAGAGAACGTAGCAGAGAGATGCGCTCGGAAGGATTAATGATTAAGCGTAAAGACAGCCCCTATCGCGTAGGTAGAAAAAAAGGCGACTGGTGGAAATGGAAAGTAGATCCGCTCACCATTGATGCTGTGCTCACCTATGCAATGCGTGGTCACGGTAGACGAAGTAATTTATTTACAGATTACACCTTTGGTTTATGGAATGAAGATAAAACCGAGCTCGTTACTTTTGCAAAAGCCTACTCAGGCCTCACAGATGCCGAGTTTAGAAAAGTAGATAACTGGATTAAAAAAAACACGTTAGAACGTTTTGGACCAGTGAGATCTGTAACTCCGCATCACGTGTTTGAAATTGCCTTTGAAGGTATAGCGTTATCAAAAAGACATAAAAGTGGTATAGCCACACGTTTTCCAAGGATGCTACGCTGGCGACACGACAAGAAGATAGAAGATGCAAATACACTAGAGGATTTGAAAGGGATGATTCCGAGCAACGAGGCCGAAGGGCAAGTTGTGAAGGAATCTCTCCCGCCCACAAAATAATGATGCTAGAAAGCAACATATAAATCTCCGCATAAGAGTAAGAACATTCACAATATCAACTTCATTAAGATGCCATATTACACTTACATACTAACTAATAAGAATAAAACTGTTCTTTATGTAGGAGCGACTCGCAATCTTAAAATACGAATGGTTCAACATAAGACTAAATATTACCCCAAGTCTTTTAGCGCGCAATACAATTGCTACAACTTGATGTACTACGAATTATTTGAAACGCATAATGAAGCTCTCGCAAGAGAAAAGCAGTTAAAATCTGGAAATAGAAAACGGAAAATTTCATTAATCGAAAGTAAAAATCCTGACTGGTTAGATTTGGCAAGTTCCTACGCTTCGCTTGGAAGTGAAGATTATTTAATAAAAGAAATATGGTAAAAGGTGTATTTGGTTTGGTGGTTATTGGATTGCAACAGATTACTTCGCTACACTCGTAATTATGAATAATAAAGAACTACTCGATATCGCAAATAACTGGTTCCAGTCGCAAGACTGGAAACCTTTTCCGTTTCAAAAACAAACGTGGAAGGCATTTCTGGCGGGTAAAAATGGATTGCTTAATGCGCCTACGGGGAGTGGTAAGACGTATGCGCTTTGGTTTCCGGTGGTTCTTAATTACATCAAACAAAACCCTGATTACAAGACCAAACATAAAAAAGGACTTAAGGCTATTTGGATCACTCCGCTGCGCTCGCTTTCTAATGAGATTGAGCTTTCGGCTTCTCGTATTACACAAGATCTCGGCACACAGATGACGGTGGGAATACGCAATGGAGATACTCCACAATCTGAACGTGCCAAGCAAAAGCGTTCTATGCCAGACTTGCTAATTACTACCCCAGAAAGTTTGATGCTTTTGATTGCCTCAAAAGGGTATGAGAAAGTTTTTAAAAATTGCTCAGCTGTAATAGTAGATGAGTGGCACGAATTACTAGGCACAAAAAGGGGTGTCCAGATGGAACTCGCCTTGAGCCGATTGAAAACTGTCGCTTCAAATATGCGTATCTGGGGGATTTCGGCAACGATTGGGAATCTAGAGCAAGCTCGAGAAGTATTGCTGGGTTATGAGAGTGACGCTTTTCGCAAAAGCGTAATTATCAAAGCAAACATCAACAAAAAAATCACTGTCAAGTCTATCATTCCAGACGAGATGGAAACCTTTCCTTGGCGTGGTCATTTGGGATTGCATTTGCTGGAATACGTCGTACCCATTATCAACAACAGCAAGACGACCTTACTTTTTACGAACACGCGCAGCCAGTGTGAAATCTGGTTTCAGCGCATTCTTGCGGCACATCCTGAGTATGCGGGAGAGATTGCAATGCACCACGGGAGTATCAATAAGGAGACGCGCACGTGGGTTGAGGGCGCCATTCGGAACGGCTCTCTCAAGGCGGTAGTTTGTACTTCTAGTCTTGATCTCGGAGTGGATTTTGCGCCTGTTGAAACCATTATCCAAATAGGTGGACCAAAGGGTGTCGCTCGCTTTTTACAACGTGCTGGGCGATCTGGTCACAGCCCTGGTAAGGAGAGTGTGATTTACTTTTTGCCTACGCACGCCATAGAGCTAGTAGAAGCCTCTGCTTTGCAGCGCGCCGTTAAGGAAAACACGGTAGAAGATAGAATTCCGTATCTCAATAGTTTTGATGTACTGATTCAATATCTCGTGACGCTAGCCGTGTCTGACGGATTTTTACCCGAAGATATCTGGCCAGAGATACAGACTACGTTTTGCTTTCAAGCAATGACAAAAGAGCAATGGGAATGGTGCCTTAATTTTATGACGATGGGTGCGCAATCCCTGCAAGCTTATGATGAGTATAAGAAGGTGGAGATTATTGAGGACGGCAGATTTAAAGTGAATTCTCGTATGGTGGCAATGCGCCATCGCCTGCAAATAGGTACCATTGTGAGCGATGCAAACCTTGTAGTCAAATATCAAAAAGGTGGTTACATAGGCACTATTGAGGAGTTTTTCATCAGTAAGTTAACGCGTGGTGATGTGTTTACTTTTGCTGGTCGCAACCTAGAATTTATCCGTATTAAAAATATGGAAGTGCACGTGCGCAACAGCTCAAAGAAAACTAATAAAGTTCCCTCGTGGATGGGCGGCCGACTCACTTTAAGTAGCCAGATGTCGCAGCTGCTACGAGAGGAACTGTATACTGGGAATTCGCTTTCGCGAAAGCGGTCTTTAGAGATTAATGCGCTAGAGCACATTTTTAGACAGCAAAAGGTAGAGAGCATCATCCCAAGTGATGAGCAACTGCTCATTGAAACTTTTAAAACGCGCGATGGCTATCATCACGTTTTTTACCCTTTTGAAGGTCGTTTTGTGCACGAGGCTATGGGAAGTTTACTTGGGTATCGCCTTAGCCTGCTAGACCCTATCACCTTCTCTCTTGCCTTTAATGACTACGGTTTTGAGCTACTTTCAGACCAACCTATAGACATACAGCAGCTACTAGATAACGACCTATTTACTACGGCATATATGCACGCCGACTTGCAAAATAGTCTCAATGCTACGGAGATGGCTAGGCGAAAATTTAGAGATATCGCGGTAATTTCTGGGCTTGTTTTTACTGGCTTCCCAAACAAGCAAATCAAGCAGAAACATCTACAAAGTAGTAGTCAGCTGTTTTTTGATGTGTTCCGTGATTATGAGGCCGATAATTTATTATTTCAACAAGCATTTACAGAGACTTTTGAGCATCAGCTAGAAGAAGGTCGATTGCAGCAAGCGCTTGAGCGTATAGAGACGCAAGAAATTGTCTGGATGGATTGCGAGCAACCTACGCCTTTATCTTTTCCAATAATTACAGACCGCTTACGCGAAAAATTGAGCAGCGAAAAACTAGCCGACAGAATCAAGAAGATGACTGCGAAGTTGATGCGAAAAAAGAAATAACAGCCCTACGAAAGATTGTTCTAAAAGTAAATATCTTGTGCCGTTCTAAAGGTATTTGCGTGGGCGTCAATTATCACTTTTATGTCTGGAGAATAGCCGCCGCCCATACTACATTGCACGGGAATTTTTAAATCGTAACAGGTTTGTAACACAAACCGATCGCGCTCTTTACAGCCTTCTATGCTACACCCCAATTTACCCAATTTGTCACTCGCTAAAATATCGACTCCGCATAGGTAAAAGATGAAATCTGGTTGTTGTTCTTTAATGAGATTTGGCAATGTTTTTTTGAGAGTATCGAGATACTCCACATCGCCTGTATCAGTCTCTAATGCAATATCAAGATCTGAGATTTCTTTTCTAAAAGGATAGTTTGCCTTACCGTGCATAGAAAACGTAAAAACCGAATCGTCACCCGTAAAAATCTCTGCCGTTCCATTACCTTGATGTACATCGAGATCTACTATAAGTATCTTTTTAGCAAGTCTTTTTTCTTGTAAATATCTTGCAGCGACTGCTTGGTCGTTGAGAAGACAAAATGCTTCTCCGTGATCTGCGTAAGCGTGGTGTGTACCGCCAGCAATATTCATCGCAATACCATTTTCTAGCGCGTAGTGACACCCATCAATGGTGCCTTGAGTGATGATTAATTCGCGATCTACAAGTTCTTGTGAGAGCGGAAAACCCGTTTTTCGCTGTGCTCTTGGGTCAATAGCTAGCGCTTTGAGATTCTCTACATATTCTGTAGTATGACATCGTACTATATGCTCGTGAGCTACCTCTACAGGCTCGAAGAAATTATTTGTATCACACGTACCTTCATATACTAACTGCTTAGGAAGCAAATCATACTTCTCCATAGGGAAGCGATGTCCCTCCGGCAGTGGATGTTTATAAATGGAGTGGAATGCGATTTTGAGCAAGACTAGAATTTTCTAATTACATACATATCTGCTTCTTTATAATACATTCCCAAAAAATAGTCGTCTTCTATATTGAAAAATGTCTCTGCTACATTTTTTATATCAGGACTAAGGAAGTCTCTTCTCTTCAACATAAGTGAAGAAGCTTCTACATCTGGCAAATGATTAAATGACTTATCAAACACACACTCTACACTAGTATAATGTGTTACAGAATTTGTATCCATCATCAAGAAAGAAGGATTAAATGCAAAAGTAAATGCTCCTACTGAGGCAATTGGTATTCCTGCCGCAGGGTTCATCATTGCTACTCCTCCGCCGCCGTTCATAAGCTGTTTACCTCCTAAGGTGATTTGGTAATTTCCATTTACAGATGAGACAGCAATACCATTACGATCACTACTTATTTTTCTAAGAAATTGAGATGTTTTTTCAATTAATTTATCATCTTCTGTTTTTGCTAATATAATTGTGGAATTAGTAAAATCCATTTTATCATCTTTTTCCACACCAAATTGTTTAACTAGCGTGCTATCCCTTCTATTTGTAACAGTCACAATCATTTCCTTTTTAGAAGAAACAATTTGAAACAAATAATGATCTTTTAAAAATGAATTTGCCTTCCAGCCATATTCTTGAATTTTTGGTCTTGGCCTAAAAAAGGTTTGTTCCCTTACTTCAAAAGTCTTCAAAGAGATATCAAAAATATTGACTACAGTATTACTATAGTCTACGGTAAATACAAGATGATTATCATTAATTAAATAAAATTTAAGCAGTTCTGCCGCTTGCTTCATTGTGGTTTTATCATCTGGCAAAACTTTTGAAGTATACTTATTTCTAAGGATCTTCTTTAAATTCATCTCAAAACCCTTAGAGCTATAAAAAGTATTTTCTATTACAATCTCATTACGTGTCGCCACACCTTGATCATCAATACTGTAGTGTATTAAATTAGAAGAATTCTTATCTAAGGTTAACAAGTACATTTTATCCCCTAAATTAAAAAACTCTATAAATGTTTGTTTCTTGAGATTTAGGTCTAAGGTTTTTGTTGTCACTTTATGATTTTTAAAATCAAAAACCGTACTTGTGAGTGAACCCGTATCAAACCCTTTAGAAATTAATTGATACTGGTTATTGCTTATCGTATAACCCATTACTGCAACATCCTTTTTCAGGACTTTATCTCCTTTTATGGTAGAAACTTTCTTATAATCCTTATCATATAAAATTGCTTCAGTAGACCTTGACCCTAAAAGAAAAAGGACAAAAGAACCATCTTCTTTATTGACTACTGTCATTGATTCTTTTAATCTACCTTTTCCGTCGCCTATTACATCTTTAATTTGCACAACGGCCTTCTGTGCTGAAACTAGTGAAACAATTAGTACAAATAGAATGGTGAAAAATGATTTCATAAATGATTTGATTGATTGATGTCTTAAAACTCAAATATAAACTGCAAAGGAGATACTTGACAACCTAAATCTAAAAACATCGTTTCTATAAGGTCAGATAAATATTATTACAAAAGTTGGTATGCCATCAACTACTGTTTGGTAAGTTTTAAAATGGATCTTACATTTTACTTCTCCAACTTCAATTGTATCCGTTTTCTAGCAATATCTACTTCCAGCACTTTCACTATTACTTGCTGTTGTAAACTTACGTGTGCACTCACATCACTCACAAAACCATCTGCAAGGTTTGAGATGTGTATGAGGCCGCTTTCTTTAATGCCTATGTCTACAAATGCGCCAAAAGCTGTTACATTATTTACAATCCCTGGTAGCAATTGGCCTGGCTGTACATCATCTATGGTGCGTATGTTTTGATTAAAAGTAAACACCTTTGCTTTTTCTCTAATGTCTAGCCCAGGCTTTTCTAGTTCGCTTATAATATCAGTGAGTGTAGGAAGTCCTACTTCATCGGTTACATATTTTTGAAGGTCTATCGATTTAAGAAGGCTTGTGTTTCCAATCATTTCGGCGACAGACACTTTTTGATCTTTGGCGATGCTTGCAACCAACTTATATCTTTCTGGATGTACAGAGGAGTTATCTAATGGATTCTCGGCACCAGTGATTCTCAAGAAGCCTGCGGCTTGTACAAATGCTTTTCCTCCCAGACGTGGTATCTTTTTAATCTCTTGACGTGTTTTGAAGGGTCCTTCGCTTTCGCGAAAGCGTACTACTCCCTCAGCAAGTTTTGGTCCGATACCTGACACATAGCTCAATAGCGGTGCACTTGCTGTATTTATATTGACACCCACGGCATTTACACAGTTTTCTACCGTTTGATCTAGTGATTTTTGAAGTGCAGTCTGGTCTACATCGTGCTGATATTGCCCGACGCCAATTGACTTTGCATCTATCTTCACCAGCTCTGCCAGCGGGTCTTGCAACCTACGACCTATAGAAACCGCGCCACGAACTGTCACATCATAATTAGGGAACTCATCGCGTGCAATCTTGCTTGCACTATAAATAGAAGCACCTGCCTCACTCACTACAAAAACCTCCATCACATTCTTAAAGTGAATACGCTTTACGAGTCTTTCGGTCTCGCGGGAAGCCGTACCATTACCGATGGCGATTGCTTCAATTTTATAAGCATCTGTAAGACTAGAGATCTTCTTTATAGCGCCTTTGTCATCGTTTTTTGGTGCGTGTGGATAGATGGTTTCATTATGTAACAACTGTCCCTGTGCATCGAGGCACACAAGCTTACAACCTGTTCTAAAACCTGGGTCTAGCGCAAGAATACGCTTCTCACCTAGCGGCGAACCAAGGAGTAATTGTCTTAAATTTTTTGCAAATACTTGGATGGCGGTTTCATCTGCAGTTTTCTTTGCTTCTGAGAGACGCTCATTGCTCAATGCAGGAAATAATAGTCGCTTGTAAGCATCTTTTATGGCAAGTTCAATCTGTGTGGCGCTGTCGCCACGAGAGCGTATGAGTTTGCGCTCTATTTTGTCAAGCGCTCGCTCATCGTCAATGACAATTTTGACACGGATGTAACCTTCATTTTCTGCTCTTAAAATGGCAAGTAGTCTGTGTGACGGACAGCGGCTTAATGACTCAGACCAGTCAAAATAATCACGGAATTTCTGAGCTTTCTCATCGTTTGCCATTTTCTTAACCACCTTCGTCTCTATGGTGGCAAAACGTTTTAACTGCTCACGTATATTGTTACGTATATCTGCACGCTCGTTAATCCACTCGGCTATAATGTGACGTGCTCCTTCTAGCGCACTTTGTGCATCTGGAACCTTCTTATTAGTATATCGATGCGCTAGCCCTTCTGGGTCTTGCGCATTCTGAGACATAATGATTTTGGCAAGTGGTTCTAGTCCATTTACACGTGCTGTCTCAGCCTTCGTTTTACGCTTTTTCTTGTACGGTAAATACAAGTCTTCTAGCGTAGTAAGATCTTGCGTTTTTTCTATCTTATCTTTGAGTTCGCTAGTAAGAATGTCTTGCTCTTCTAGTGATTTAAGAATTGATTTTTTACGTTTTTCTAGGGTTTCAAACTGCTCTTTAAGCTCGATAATTTTCCCAATCTCCACCTCGTCTAGTCCACCCGTCGCTTCCTTGCGGTAGCGCGCTATAAATGGGAGTGTGCAGTCTTCGTTGAGGAGATCTAGTGTGTTTTTTACACCTTTTTCTGATAAGCCTGAGCTTTTGATTACGTATTGTAAAACCTCCACACGCTTAACTTATCATATTCCCATTAATCACCCCTTCGGCATCAGGATTTACAAAAACCAATTTCCCACTAGCATCCTCTGTCATTAAGATCATTCCTTCACTCTCTACACCGCGTAGTGCTCTAGGAGCCAGGTTTACAAGTACCGTTACTTGTTTTCCTATTACTTCTTCTGGAGTAAAGCTCTCTGCGATGCCAGAAACGATGGTACGTACATCAATACCTGTATCTACTTTTAAGATGAGAAGTTTCTTCGTTTTCTTCATCTTTTCTGCTTCGATAATGGTACCTACTCGCATATCGAGTTTTGTAAAATCGTCAAAGGTAATCGTGTCCTTTTGTGGCTCTACGACTGCGTTTTCGGCAGCGGCTTCTGCTTCGTTTGCTGCTTTACTTGCTTCTAGCTTATCTAGCTGTACTTGTATCTGACTATCTTCTATTTTTGAGAAGAGTAATTGAGATTTATTAATGGTGTGACCAGCTGGTAGTAAGACCTCCTTAGATGATATATCACTCCATTGTAATGCGTTCTCATCTGCACTTGGACTCACATTGAGAATATCTTTCAGTTTTCCACTTGTATGAGGAAGTAATGGCTCGCTCAAAACAGAAAGTGCAGCTGCAATTTGTAAGGCTACATACATTACAGTTTTAGTGCGCTCTTCATCTGTTTTGATTGTCTTCCACGGCTCTTCGTCTGCTAGGTATTTGTTTCCTAGACGAGCGAGGTTCATAAATTCTGTTTGGCTTTCGCGAAAGCGGTATTTTTCTATACTGCTACCTATCACTGCAGGGTATGCTTTTATAGCATCTAGCACTTCTGTATCTAATGCATTAAAAGCACCCGGCTCTGGTATCGCGCCATCATAATATTTGTGCGTAAGTACGGTAACTCTGTTAATAAAGTTTCCAAAAATGGCTACAAGTTCGCTATTATTTCTAGTTTGGAAATCCTTCCAAGTAAAGTCGTTGTCCTTAGATTCTGGTGCGTTTGCTGTAAGTACATAACGCAACACGTCCTGCTGATCTGGAAATTCTTCTAGATACTCGTGTAACCATACTGCCCAGTTTTTTGAAGTAGAAAGCTTGCGTCCTTCAAGATTTAAAAACTCATTTGCAGGCACGTTATCTGGTAAAATATACTCGCCGTGACCTTTGAGCATCGCAGGGAAAATCAAACAGTGAAAAACGATATTATCCTTCCCGATAAAGTGAAGTAGCTTTGTGTTTTCATCTTTCCAGTACGGCTCCCAGTCTTTGCCTTCACGTGCTGCCCATTCCTTTGTAGAAGAAATGTAGCCTATAGGCGCATCAAACCAAACGTACAATACTTTACCTTCTGCTCCCTCTACCGGTACTGGGATTCCCCAGTCTAGATCACGAGTTACGGCACGAGGGCGTAGTCCATCATCTATCCAAGATTTACACTGCCCGTACACATTAGTTTTCCAGTCTTTTTTATGTCCTTTTATGATCCACTCCTTAAAGAAGTCATTGTATTGATCTAGTGGTAAAAACCAGTGTTTTGTTTCCTTAAGTGTAGGTACAGCACCTGTTATGGCACTCTTTGGGTTAATAAGGTCTGTTGCGTTGTGCGAAGTACCACAGTTTTCACACTGATCTCCATAAGCCTCCTCATAACCGCACTTAGGGCAAGTTCCCGTCACAAAACGGTCTGCAAGAAACTGGTTTGCCTCGGCATCATACAGCTGCTCGTTAGTTTCTTCTATAAACTTACCTTGGTCGTACATATTCTTAAAAAACTCAGACGCTGTATCGTGGTGAATTTTTGCAGAGGTACGTGAGTAGTTATCAAAAGTGATCCCAAAATCTTCAAAAGATTTTTTGATTATCGCATTGTACTTATCTACGACATCTTGAGGGGTAACACCCTCTTTTTTTGCTTTGATTGTGATAGGCACACCGTGCTCATCACTTCCACATATAAAAGCAACATCTGCTCCTTGCATACGCTGGTAACGCGCATAAATATCTGCCGGAACATACACTCCTGCAAGGTGGCCTATGTGTATAGGTCCGTTAGTATACGGCAGTGCCGCTGTAATTGTATATCGTTGTGGATTCTGAGACATATTGTGTTCTTTAAGAAGCGACAAAAATAAAGAAAAACAAGCTAGTACCTACAGCTTTTGCAAGCCAGGTCACAATAGCTGCAACTTGAGATGATGCAAAGTAGAGAGGGATTTATTACGCTTTCGCGAAAGCGGACTCACAACTACATAAAACTGCTTATTTTACAAGAATACTCTTACTGTATTTTTTACCCGAAAACTGAATCTGATAGATGTATTGTCCTGTAAACAATCGCTTCTTAATGCGTTCTTTAACATTAAACTTTTGTGGTCCTTCGTACATAAAGTCATTTACTACTGTACCCACTTCTTGCCCTAGTAGATTGTATAAGGTAACGGTCACCTTTGCCGTGATGTTCATCGTAAACTCTATAAAGGTGTCATTACCCTGCACACTGCTCCAGTGCTGAAAAGTATCTGCTATATCAAAACTTCCAGAAGAGAGAGACTCACAGTCAAAACCTAGGTCTACACTCTCAAAAGATTGCCCTAGTAACACCTCATCTACCAGTCCGCCGTCTATACATAGCCATTGCTTAAGCATTGTAGCATACACTTGTCTAAAATCTGTACCGTATTTTAAATTTCCTACTTGATCTGGATCTTGTAAATCTGGATGCGTACCCACAAAACCGTTGCCCTGCATCGCTGGACCAAAAACCATAACAGGCGATGCCGCCCCGTGGTCTGTTCCATTTGATCCATTTTCTTCTATACGACGTCCAAATTCTGAAAAGGTCATTGCCATCACATTAGTATGCATACCGCTTGCCTCAAGATCTGTAAAAAAATCTTTCATACCACGAGCTACTTGCTCCATTCTATTATCGTGGGTTTCTTGCTGGTTTGCGTGCGTATCAAAACCGCCTAGCGTCACTAGATATACCTTGGTACCTAGACCTCCCTTGATCATTCTTGAGATAATAGCGAGTTGTCTCCCTAAGCTTTGCGTATCATACTCAACGGCATTTGTCGCATTTTCATAAGCTTCGTTTATGGTACTCGCGTAGGTAAATGTGGTGTTAGTCATACCACGCATAAATTCTAACTGCTCACCAAAGGTGCATCCCGGTACATCTAGCACATCGTGTAGTACCCCATTTTCGGCAATGCTAGATAGCTGCGCAGGATTGGCTACAGAAAATGCATAGCTATTATCTACCCCATCAAAAATGAGATTACCCTGGCTCCCTATCTGTATAGCTGCAGGGATTTCTGGAGGATTAATAAGAAAATCTGGATATAAATTTTCAAAATAACGCCCCAGTACGCCCGTCTCCTCATAGTTTACAGCATCTCCAGATGCCCAGATATCTGAACTTCTAAAGTGTGACAGATTTTGATCTGGATAGCCTACACCGTGCACCACACGCATTGCACCATCTCCCCATAATGACTGTAAGTCTGCCATAGATTGTGGTATCCCAAAATCTGCATTGAGATTGTATAAACTGTTTTCTGTGTGTCTTATAGACGGTCTATTATTTGCATAAAAATCATAATCATAAACCGGCACAATTGTATTGAGACCATCATTACCACCTTTAAGACGTACTAGAACGAGTACGCGGTCTTCATTTTCGGCAGTGGTGAGGGCTGTTGTTAATCTTGAGGGTACAGATGCTGTAAGATTTGTACCTCCTAGCATAATGCTTCCGCCGCCTACTAGACCTAGAGCCTGCATAAAACTTCTTCTATTCCAAGTGCTATGCTCATCATCGTGATGTGCGTCTTTAAGACTTGCTGTAGGTCCCGTTGCTGTTCTTTTTTTTGCTTTCGCGAAAGCGTGATTCTTATCGTGGGTACACATAGGGCGGGGTTATTTGAGTTGAAATTCTGGCATTCTGAAAATATGGTGAATAAGCAAGATGGTTTGATATGCCGCTGAATCAAAATTCCAGTTCCATATGCCATCTTCCCAGTAATTTTCTGGTGTTTCCCATTTAAAAATAGCCTCTGCTATCTCATAATCTGCCTCTGTATACAGTGGTCGTGATAAAAAGTAGTCTACTATTGTTTTTGTAATTACTACTGGGTCTGTACTTGAGTTTGTAAGGGCTTGCGCAAAATCTCGATATTGATAACCAGTCTCTAGCCAGAAATTCCAACTTAGGTTCTCAAGGCTTAGCCATCTCCCGGTAAGAGTGCTAGAGTTTATCCAGTCGTGGTTGCGCTGCCAGCCAGCTACATCTATAGGTTGAAATAAGTTTTGACCCAGCATATCTGAGATATAATTTGCATAACTAGCAAAGCCATCATCTGTATCATTATAGCTGAAATCTAGCTCGTTATAAAAGGTCATTATGAGATCATATGGACTTTTTACAATCATCCCTATCGCATCTTGATCAAAAAAATGCTCGCTCTTAAAAAGCATCTCTAGCACTGGCTCAACCTCCCAGTTTTGGTCCATAAATAGCGTTGCCATTTCTGCTACGATAGTATCATTTACGTCTGGACTTACAAAGTATGTATATAATTTAGTACAAATTGTAGTGGCTATAATACCCGCCTTTTGTTCAAAGAGAATATCTATCACATCATCATATCCCCAGGGACCTGTCTGACCAAAAATTGTCTTTTCTGAACTGTCAAAGGTGCTCTCATCAAATGTGATGGCGGCACCGTACTCTACCCAGTGGTTATATCCCGTGAGCGCTCTGGAGGTCTCTTCTATATCTTGCTGTGTGTAGCCATTACCTTCTCCTAGTGTAAAGAGCTCATAAAGTTCACGCGCATAATTTTCGTTTGGGTTTTGGCTAGAGTTTTCAAAACCGTTGAGAAAAAGAAGCATCGCAGGGTTAAGCCCTATCTCTCTTACGAAGGTTTTAAAATTACCTAAGCAATGCGTTTGCAGCATATCCCAGTATTGAAAAGTATAAGGCGCGTAGAAGTAGGTCTCTATTTGCGTCACAAAATGATTGAGCCAGAAAAATGTGAGACGCCCTTTTAAGTTTTTATCTCTTATATCTTTTGCCGCTTGTCTATACCACTGGCTTATAAACTCATTATTTTCTGTATCATAATCATTAAAGTCATTCAAATCCCAATAAGCCCAAGCAGGTGCAGTAGTGTTAGGCGTAGTTTGAGCATCTAGCAACAGTGCATCTACAACTTCTTGAGGCGTTTGTGACAAGGCCGCATCTAGCACTGTAGTCGTGGCACCGTATGCGAGTCTTTTATATAAGTGTTTTACCTTCATAACATCCCAAGGATTACCTGTGCTAGGTACATATGGGGTTATGGAAGCTGTGTTGCAAGAGGAGATAATTTCCATAAGGGGTTGATTTAGAGCACTTCAATATAACAAAAAGTGGGGACTTAGGTATATGATCATTATAAACCCAAAAAGTTTAAATGTTAGTATATTGAGGTGTGAAAAATAAATCAATGGTTACACCTCCATATCTTAAATACGGCGATAAAGTCGGAATAGTTGCCACGGCACGTAAAATTTCTAAAAAAGAACTTGAAGAAGGCATCGCGCTTCTTGAAAACTGGGGCTTAGTTCCCGTGTTAGGAAACACTATAGGCCTCGAGGACAACCAGTATGCTGGCACAGACTTTGAGAGAGCACAAGACTTTCAGCAAATGATGGATAATACGGAGATTAAAGCCATATGGTGCGCTCGTGGCGGCTACGGGACCGTGCGCATAGTAGATGATCTTGATTTTTACAAGTTTGTCAAATATCCTAAATGGGTAGTGGGTTACTCAGATGTGACAGTTTTACATAGTCACATTCATAAAATCGGATTTAAAACGATACACGCTACGATGCCGGTTTCTCTTGATGACAATACCGCTTTCGCGAAAGCGTCATTAAAACAATCGCTTTTTGGCGAGCAACCTAACTTTAGTTACAACACCACAAATAAACTTAATAGACTAGGCACTGCAAAAGGGACGCTTGTGGGCGGAAACCTCTCTATACTTTACAGTCTATGTGGTAGTAGCTCTGATCTAGATACAGCTGGTAAAATCTTATTTATTGAAGACCTCGATGAGTACCTCTATCACATAGATAGAATGGTAGTTAACCTAAAACGCAACGGGATGCTAGATCACTGTGCGGGTATGGTAGTAGGTGGTATGACAAAGATGCACGATAACAGAATCCCTTTTGGAAAAACGGCTCAAGAGATTGTGCTAGATGCTGTAAAGGAATGTGACTTCCCAGTAGCGTTTGACTTCCCAGCAGGTCACGTAGATAATAATAATGCGTTGAAGTTGGGGAGTGAGATTGAACTTGTTGTCACTCAAAATACCACAAAAATAACTTATCTCTAAACAACTGATGACCCCAAAAGAACTAGGAGAATACGGTGAAGAACTAGCAACCCTGCATTTAATAAAGCAGGGGTACACGATTCTTGAACGTAATTGGTTTTTTGGAAAAAATGAAGTCGACATTATCTGCCAGAAGGAGGAAGGCGTCCTGGTAGTGGTAGAAGTAAAAGCGCGTAACTCAGATTTCTTTGGCGATCCGCAAAGTTTTGTGAGTACTGGTAAGCAAAAGTCTATCGTAAAAGTGTCAAATGAATACGTACTAGAAAATGACCTAGATATCGAAGTACGTTTTGACATTATCGCAGTACTCAAAAACTCAAAACAAGAACGCCTTGAGCATTTTGAGGATGCGTTTTACTTTTTTTAAAATGATAGTTCTTATTAACCTACTTGCTTTTTGATCATATCAATCGCTTTTAAAATAATAAGGATATTAAACACTTGTGCCACGATACTTAATGGCAGTGCTACAATGGCCAATATTATGGTGCTAAAGAAAACACCTAGTATAATATACCCGATACCGGTGCCTTGAGATAAGGCTCCTAGCCCTTTAAGCTTATACAACGCATACCCAAAAACGAGAAAAGCTACACCATACAAAACTGAGGTTATAATACCATAAGCGATATCTGAGATATACGTGCCGTGCACATCTATAATGGTAATTAAGTTTGCAATAATCTCTACCGTGATAAAAACTAGTGCAGCCGCTTTTAATATACTCGCCTTAAAGAGGTTTCCTATTAAAATGAAAGCCCTCATATGAAATATGAAAAAGACGATTGCAAAAAGAGCTAGCAGTCTAAAACCTATATCTCCAGCAAAATATACATTTTCAGTCTCGTAGTGATAAGTGTCAAAAATCTGAAATATGAACACAATCATACTCAAAATACCAGCAACCCAGCCAATGTGAAGTTGTTTAAATAGATATGATACATCCTTACTTTCATCTATTTCAAAAAGCATTGCCTGTTTTACTTTGGCCTCAAAAATGGTGTCTTCTTGCAGGTCATCTAGATCTCTATCTAGCGCAGAGAGAATGGTTTTAATCGTATAAACACGTGGCATTGTTTCTCCAGCTTCTATGCGCTGTATGGTGCGCACAGAGATATTACATTGCGCTACAAGTTCTTCCTGCGTTAACCCCTTTTGCTGGCGCAGTTCTAAAATCTTTTGTCCTAATTCTGGTTGTTTCATCATAAATGTTTTGCCTTGTAATGATGCGCATCAAATGTACAAGAAGTTCTACACTGCAATAGTATGGCTCATTTATGATTTGTTTCATTTTTTGAGCAGTATTTAACCCGACATTTGCACGTCACTTCAGTAAAGACAACGTTTTGCACGTTTTACGCTTTCGCGAAAGCGTACCCATTAATACGTATCTAACCACCCAAAGTGCTTCTCATTAAGCGCTGTTTTATGCTCCTCGAGATAACTCACAAAGGCTTGTGCGGTGGGCGAAAGCTGCTTGCTTTTTTGCCAGATGAGATTCCAGTGTGTGGTGATAGGCAATCCTTTGCTCGGGATGATTTGAGCATCACCGCTCGTAAGTGCATTTTTAAGCCCCACTAGCGGGAGTATAGAAATCCCTATTCCAGAAATCACTGCTTGCTTTACCGCCTCGTTTGAGGTAAGCTCTATTTTTTTACGAGTAGGAAGTTGTCTGTCTGCAATATAATTTTCCATAGCTGCTCGTGTTGCAGATCCTTTTTCTCTATACACCACAGGTAGTTTATCAAAATCCTTTTTTGAAATGGTTTTACCTGAGTACGTGTGCTGCCTCCCTCCTACTAAAAATAGTTTGTTAGGTATGAGTCTCACTTTATCTATCGCGATATGATCTGGAACTACAGATACTAGTGCAAAATCTGTTTCGTTTTTTTCAAGATGACGTACCACTCTGGTCTTGTTTGTCACATCCATCTCTAGATCGACACCAGGATGCATATTCATAAAATCTGTGATGTAATAAGGCATCAAATATTTACCCGTAGAGACGATAGATATCTTTAATTTACCCGACAGCTGACCTTGATAAGCCATCGTTTTGTAATTAATTGCATCTACTTCGGCAATAATTTTACGTGCTGCAGCTGCAATTTCTTCACCAAAATCTGTTACAAATAATTGCCTCCCTACAACCTCCGTAAGCGGAATAGGAAACTGATTTTGAAAGTTTTTAATCTGTATCGAGACCGCTGGCTGCGTGAGATGTAGCTCCTCTGCAGCTTTTGTGATGCTCTTAAATTCTGTGACCTTCAGGAAGACTTGAAGCTGGTGCAATGTATAATGCATTAAAATTATTTATGTAATTCATTATAAATATAAATAAAAATATATGAACCCTAGCCCACATCTTTGCACCATCAAAACAATGAGAACCTATGTTACAAAAACTAAAAATTGACTCGTTTAGAAATGACAGGTACACACCTCAAGAGATCAAGACCAGTATAACCATAAACTGGACGGCTCTATTTTTTGTCTTAAAAAATTTGATGCTACTTGCTATCCCTATGGTAGCCATTACACTCTCCATTTTTTCAGACTACCTGTTTCTTACAGAAATTCTATCTGCTAGTTTTTTAATAACCCTTCTAGTGTTTATAAACATTGCTAGTAGAGCATCTTAATCTCTTATTCATTTAAAAAAATCATTTACTATGAAAACATTACAAACAGAAACTGCAACAATGACAGATCAAAAAATCAACCTTATAGATGGAGTATTTACAGCAACCGAAGCTGGAGATATCTTACACGCAATGCTTGATAAGAAGATCAACTTCCACAAATTACAACGCTTAAGCCGCACAGAAGGTAACATAGATGATGCCTGTGAGTATGATAGTGGACGTATTATAAAGTTACTAGATGAGAAAGGAAAATTAAAAAGCTTTTTAAGTGACGTGCGTGCAGATGGAGGTAAACTAGAAATAAAAAGCACTGTAGAGATACGCATCAAAAAGTAATTACCACACTAAGACACCTAACCCTCTTTTATGGACTTACATCTACTGGTTGATAACTTGACCAACCCTGCCCTCTTGTTTTTCTTTTTAGGATTACTAGCGGTACAACTCAAAAGTGACTTAGCCATACCGCCTAGTTCTTCAAAGTTTATTTCTCTTTACCTCCTACTTTCTATAGGTTTTAAAGGAGGACAAGAGCTTGCTCACTCAGCGTTTAATATGGAAATTGTCTGGTCATTAATTTTTGGAGTAGTCCTTGCTCTTTCAGTTCCCCTGTATGCGTTTTTTACGCTCAAAAAGCGCGTCGGAGTTCAAAATGCCGCGGCTATCGCCGCGGCATACGGCTCTGTAAGTGCTGTAACCTTTGTTACCACAGTCGCTTATCTAGATATGGAGCAAATTGCATATAGCGGGTATATGGTTGCAGTTATGGCCATTATGGAAGCGCCGTCTATTATAATAGGAGTGCTTCTTATGATGCTATTTACGGCAAACAGAGATAAGACTATCTCTATGGGCAGTATTATCAAGCACTCTGTGACTAATGGGAGTGTGCTATTAATTATAGGAAGTCTCGTCATAGGTTTTATGGCAAGCGATGCACAAGCACAAGGCATTGCTCCTTTTACCACAGATATTTTTAAAGGTTTTCTAGCTGTCTTTTTACTAGATATGGGAATCTCAAGTGGTAAAAAAATAGGAAGCCTGAAAGAGTATGGCGCTTTTCCTTATGTATTTGCAATTGCCGTCCCTATTGTAAATGGTATTATCGTAAGTTTACTAAGTGGTTTTATAACAGAATCTGTGGGTAACAGGTTGCTGTTTGCCATACTTGCAGCAAGTGCCTCTTATATTGCAGTCCCTGCCGCTATGAAACTCGCTGCGCCTAAAGCAAACGAAGGCCTATACTTACCTATGGCACTTGCCATTACCTTTCCCTTTAATATCACACTGGGAATGCCGCTTTACCTCTGCATTATCAACTGGAGCTAATATATTTTTAATCACGCTTTCGCGAAAGCGTACTCAAAACCTTACTTTATGATTCTCTCACAAAGCAACACCCTAACAGAAGATATAGCAGCAGCGAGAGTCGCAGGTTTTACGTCAGATTTTATGTATAGAGAGGGGCGTTTATTGTGTAGAACTAATAATCGCTGGTATCAAATAGAAGACCTCACACTTATAGAATATTGCAGGCACGAGGGAATGAATGACCCAGGGGATAGTTCGATTTTATTTTTGATAGAGACTAATGATTCAATAAAAGGTTGCCTTACGAGTGCCTATGGTAAAGATGCAGATACAGACCTCATAAATTTTGTAATGAGCTTAGAAAAGAAAGAGAAATAACTATCTTAACATAAAACCAAAAGGTATGGCAAAGATATTAAAATCACTTTCTGAGTATGTACAAATTGCTATAGGTATTGCCCTCGCGAGTATAGGCCTCAAGGCCTTCTTGCTACCTAATGGGTTTCTGGATGGTGGAGCAACGGGTATCGCTATTTTATTAAGTAAAAAGTTAGATCTAGACATCTCCTTACTGCTATTTATTGTGAGTATTCCGTTTCTAGTGTTGGGTTTTTATAAGCTTTCGCGAAATATTCTTTTGAAAAGTACAATGTCCATCTTGATACTAGCAGTCCTTATAGGTGTTGAGTCATTTCCTATTATCACTGAAGACAAATTGCTCATTGCGATTTTTGGCGGTATGTTTTTAGGAGCTGGTATTGGCATCAGTATACGCAACGGTGCGGTACTTGACGGATCTGAAATTCTAGGAATTTATGTCTTTGATCTTTTTGGAATAAGTATAGGTAAGACCATTTTGGCATTCAATATTGTTCTATTTATTATCACTGCATTAGTACTTAGTGTAGAGGTCGCTCTGTATTCCATACTTACCTATATCGTGACAGCAAAATTTATCGATTTTTTTATAGAGGGATTTGAAGACTTTATAGGTATTACTATCATATCACCGTCATCTGAAGAAATAGAACAAAAGATTCTTAACCAACTAGGCACTGGTATCACCGTCTACAAAGCGGCGGCAGGTTACGGCAGTACGGGTCAAAATAATGAACGCCGCGTGATACAAACCGTGATAAATCGTATACACCTGCGTAAAATACACAAGCTCATAGCCTCCTGCGATCCCGATGCTTTTATCGTAGAGTTTGACGTGAATAATGTAAAAGGAGGAGTTTTAAAAAGGTATCTGAATCCTCAAAGTTCAAAAAAGTTGGCTAGTCTTTAGAAGTTGTTTGATGATGCGTTGTGCTATTTACGCTTTCGCGAAAGCGCAACCCTACAAACTCAAGTAATACCCCAGATTTATCCAGAATCTATGATTTGCAGTAGCTTTAAGAAATGAATCCATACGGTAGTCTACGCCAACCTCTAGTTTATTTGCATCGTTTACATAATACCCCAAAGTAGGCACAAACCTGACCTCAAGATCTGTTGCATCTCCTTGAATGGAATATACATACTCGTTCCCTAGTTTTAAATACACTTCTCCTGGGTCTATAAACTCACCATTGAGCGATATATCTGAAGATAGTCTGTATCGCGCTCTAAACTCAACTTTTTGCCTAGCGTTAAATGTTTGATCTGTACGGAAGCGATGCCCCAAACGGAAACCAAAATAAGGTACAGTAAATGAGTACTGTTGTATCGCACGATGTATAAGGTCCTTATCACGAAAACGAGCTAAATATCCTATCCCCACTTTTGCATCTACTCCCACAGTGCGCGTGGCAACGGTGGTGACATCTAGCAAGGAGTAAAATACATCTGTATCATTAGTACCCTTAAAATCGCCTTCACTTACTTCAAAACGTGGCGCAAATTCTATATTGATGTTCCACAGCGCATTGATTTTTGTGCCAATATTTACTTCTGGAAATATACCCACTTCATAAAGCGATTGCCCGTAAAGTAACGTACTCGTAAAAAATATGAGTATAAAGGATGAGAATTTAAACATACTTAAAAGCGTAAAATATTATCACGTCGTATGCTTACTTGAGACCTACTTATGAAGGCTCCTTTCTCGTCAAAAAGAACTTCATAACGCATTGATTTTTTACCAGAATTACGTGTTTTTGCAACGACCTCATAATGCGGAATGAGTGTTGAGGCTACGAGCTTTTTTGCAGTTCTATTTATTATTTCTTTTACCGTATTATTATACTGCGCTTGTATTTTTTCTACCTTAAAATAATCAAATTCTTGGATGAAATAACTGATTATCTCTTGTCTAGTGCCTTCCGGCACATCTCCTATTCCAATGACAATTTCTACATCTTCTAGCACACCATCTGTTGTAAACTCTACACTGTGACGTTGTCCTTTGTATTTAAACTTTGCTTCAATACTAGCGCCATTATCACCTACTTCTTGTAACCATTTTACAGAACGATTTATCTCAAAGGTGGTAATAAAATCTATTGCGTTTTGTGGTACAAGCTCGGGTTTAATTCGGTATTCTCTTTCCGTTTTTTCGGCATCTTGTACTTGCGCACGACTCACTGATGTATGCAGTAAGACACAGATACACAATAAGAAAAAAGAATACTTAGTCCACACGATCTTCCTTTTTTGAGTTAAATAACCATCCCAAGGGTAACCAAATCACAAAGAAGAGAAACTTCCCAGTTACTAAACCTATGATGGTAATAATTGCAGCGATTACCGCAAGCGAATTTTTCCAAGATTTACTCATCACCTCCTGAGATCTTTGCGCTTACTTTTTGAGTACTCGCTGGCATCAATGGTCTTAATAATGCGACAACGTCATTTACAGTTTTTGCATCGTCAGATTTTAAGAGAAGTCTAAGTCCTTTCGACAGTTTCTTTTCTTTGATGCTCACGCGGTATGCGTTTTCTTGTACAAACTTAAGCACACGACCAAAGGTAGGACTCTGGTAAAAAGAGCTCTGCTGGTCTGCTATAAAGAAGCCTGTGAGTTTGCCGTTTTTCATTACTACTTTCTCTAGGCCTATCTTAGTTGCTACCCACTTAATGCGCACAGAGTCCAGCAAGTCTTCGGCCTCATCTGGTAAGGGTCCAAAACGATCTACAAGTTTTGCCTCAAAGGCATCTAGTTGTTCTTCGGTTTTTACATTATTCAGGTCAGTGTATAGACTAAGGCGCTCTGTGATGCTATTTACATAATCATCTGGGAAGAGAAGACTAAAGTCGGTATCAAGTACAGTGTCTTTTACGTATTCTCTTTCTTCTTTCGCGAAAGCGGGATCATCTTTATACAGCTCTGCAAACTCATCTTCTTTGAGTTCATCTATGGCCTCGTTGAGGATTTTTTGATAGGTGTCAAAACCTATTTCATTAATAAAGCCGCTCTGTTCTCCTCCTAATAAATCTCCTGCACCACGTATCTCAAGATCTTTCATCGCGATATTAAAACCGCTTCCTAGTACAGAAAACTGCTCTAGCGCCTGGATACGTTTTCTAGCATCCTCGGTCATAACAGAGTATGGCGGTGTGATAAAATAACAGAAGGCCTTTTTATTACTTCGTCCCACACGACCACGCATCTGGTGTAGGTCTGAGAGTCCAAAGTTATTTGCATTGTTTATAAAAATGGTATTTGCATTAGGGACATCAAGACCACTCTCTATAATGGTGGTTGAGACCAGTACATCAAACTCCCCATTCATAAACGAGAGCATTTTTGCCTCTAGGGCTTTACCTTCCATCTGGCCGTGACCTACGCCTACTTTAGCATCTGGCACAAGGCGCTGTATGAGGCCAGCGACTTCCTTTATATTCTCTATACGATTATGAATAAAAAATACCTGCCCACCACGTTGTATCTCATACGAGACTGCATCTCGTATCACCTCTTCTGAGAAGCGCACAACATTACTTTCTATAGGGTAACGGTTAGGTGGTGGCGTGGTGATGGTACTAAGATCACGAGCCGCCATAAGTGAGAATTGTAAGGTACGAGGTATAGGTGTTGCTGTAAGTGTGAGCGTGTCTACGGTCTCAGATATAGTCTTAAGTTTATCTTTTACGGCTACACCAAACTTCTGCTCTTCGTCAATTACTAGGAGACCTAGGTCTTTAAAAATGACATTTTTACTAGTGAGCTGGTGCGTGCCTATCACAATATCTACCGCGCCACTCTCGAGGCCAGCGAGCACTTCTCTTTTTTCTTTGGCAGTACGGAAACGGTTGAGATACTCTACCGTCACTGGGAAACCTTTAAGGCGTTCTTTAAACGTACGCGCGTGTTGATAGGCAAGTATTGTGGTAGGAACTAGTATTGCTACCTGCTTACCGTTATCTACCGCCTTAAACGCAGCACGTATGGCAACTTCTGTTTTACCAAAACCTACATCACCACACACTAGTCTATCCATAGGGCGATCGCTCTCCATATCGCGTTTTACATCTTCTGTAACGCTGCTTTGATCTGGAGTGTCTTCATATATAAAACTCGCTTCTAGCTCGTGCTGCATATGGGTGTCTGGCCCAAAGGCATATCCCTTTTGCAGGCGGCGTTTTGCATAGAGTTTTATAAGGTTAAAGGCTATGTGTTTTACCTTAGATTTTGTTTTGGCTTTAAGCTTTTTCCAGGCTTGGCTTCCTAGCTTATATACTTGTGGCGGCTTACCATCCTTACCGTTGTACTTGGTGATTTTATGTAATGAGTGTATACTCAGGTATAAGATGTCACGCTCACCATAAATGAGCTTAATGGCTTCTTGCATTTTACCCTCAACGTCTATCTTTTTGAGTCCGCCAAATTTTCCTATACCGTGATCTATGTGCGTGACATAATCACCTACACTTAGGTTAGTAAGCTCCTTGAGCGTGATGGCTTGCTTTTTTGCATAGCCATTTTTGATATTAAACTTATGGTAGCGTTCAAAGATCTGGTGATCTGTATACACCACCATTTTTGTGTCATTATCTACAAAACCTTGATAAAGTGATAGCACAATGGTTTCATAGGACGATACAATAGCATCTGCATCATCAAAAATGTCTTGAAAACGCTTTGCTTGTTGCTCACTACTACAAGTGATAATATTCTTAAAACCACGAGCGTGGTTATCATTTAAGTTTTCTATAAGGAGGTTAAACTGCTTATTAAAAGATGGCTGTGGCGCCACATCAAAGGTGATGCTATGTTCTATCTCACCTACCTCTGCACTACTTCCTAAATCTATAGTGGTAAAAGAGTCAAGTTGTTCTTTTAGATTTTTGCCGTGACAAAAAAGCTCTTCTGGTGAGTTGCGTATTACCTCTTGTGAGAGGTTTTCAAAAGCTTCTTCGGCTTTAGAAAAGTTTTGATCTGTACGGTCGTATAACAACGACCTATTTTTAATAAAAACGACTGTCTTTGCAGATATATATTTTAAGAAACTAGCTCTTGTTTCTTCTAATGCCTTGTTCTCCACATTAGGCATTATTGATATTTTCTTTACTTGGTCTAACGACAGCTGACTCTCAACATCAAAGGTTCTAATACTATCTACCTCATCGCCAAAAAACTCTATACGATACGGCCTGTCGTTCGAAAATGAAAATACATCTACAATACCTCCACGCACCGAAAACTCACCCGGCTCTGTTACAAAATCTACTCTTTTGAAACGATACTCAAAGAGCATCTCATTTATAAAATCTAGCGATAACTTATCGTTTACAGTCACCTTGAGCGTTTGTCTATCTAGCTCCTTACGTGTCACTACTTTTTCAAATAACGCATCTGGATACGTCACGATAAGAGCTGGCTTTTTACGTGAGTTTACACGATTAAGCACCTCTGCACGCAACAAGATATTTGCATTATCTGTCTCCTCAATCTGATAAGGACGCCTGTAACTGCCAGGGTAAAAGAGTACGTTTTCTTCCTTGCGCAAGGCTTCAAGATCATTGAGATAGTAAGCCGCTTCTTCCTTATCATTAAGGATTAATAATACAGGGCGCTCTTGGCCTTCAAAAAGCTGACTTACAGCAAAAGATAATGACGATCCCGTGAGACCTTTTACTTGTATACGTTGAGAATGGGCAATAGCTTCCCCTAGTTTCTGCAGTGGCAGAGACTGTGCAAAGTGCTGTGAGAGTTCTGATTTACTCAAGAAATAAGATTTTTTACAAAGATAGTCTTGAGTACGCTTTCGCGAAAGCAGAGGTGTATAAATTTAACATCTACCCTATACTTTTAATCACTACTTTACGCTCTAACTTTACCTCCAATTATGAAATTTTTTTTAGTACTCATTTTCACATTACTTACACTTAATTCTACTGCACAAAAGGCAAAAAAAGTTAGATTAAATGCCTATGAAAATGAGCTTCCGTCACAATTTTTACCAAAAAAATATACATCATACAGTGCAGTTTTAAACCTTAATGGAGGTGAAAAAAAGATTTTCTTAGATGGTGAATTTCTTCGAAATTCTAATCCTTTAAAATTCAACACCTTTTGGAAGGAAGAAGATGTATTTGCAAAATTAACAATGTTTAAATTGTTGAAATATAACAAAGACGTAAAACTTGAAAGAGACGACAAACTTCTTCTAGTTGTTGATATTGAAAATGCTCGCATAGACGTCAAAATTGAAGAAAATCTAAATCAAACGTTACCATACACCTACAAATACAGCTGGTCTATAGACGTTATAACTACGGTTCAAAATTCAAAAACAAAAGAAATAATATTTCAAGAAAAGGAACATATAGGATATTCTCACAAACCAGATTCTAAGAAAAAAGGATTCAAGCCGGGCTTCAAAACTTATAAAGAAGCAAAAGTATACGTTTCAAAAGACGCAGATAAAAATTTAATAGCAAACGAATTCTATAACAACTTGAACATTACTCAAAACTATTTGCGAGCATTCGATGTGGGATTTGTACAAGGTTTTGGAAATACAATTTACAAAGTTTCTAAGATTAAAAAATTTCCGAAAGCCAAAGCACTAAACGCAGTAGTGGAGAATACAGAAATAAGTATAGATAAACTCAACAAAGAATTTAAAGCAGGAGGACTGGGAAATATATATAAAGCTAAGCAACACTTAAATAATCCTAATTTACGCACTTTTAAAGTGAGTAACGACACTCTAGGTTTAGGATACCGAAAAAGACTTAATGAACTGTTTAAACCTTTAATCGATGAGAGTGATAACCTAATAGCGCAGCTGGATGTAGAAAATAAAAAGGAGAAATCTATTCTATGGGGTTTATACAATAACAAACTAACAGCAGCTTGCCTTACTGGTAAATATGAAAAAGCTAGAGAAATAATAGAAAAACTAAAAACTCTAGATATTAATGAACGTAGGACAAGTGGTCTAGAAAAAAAAATAATTCGTCGCCTAGAATCTTATAACCTCCTTATGTCAGGTAAAACAAAAAAAGGTGAAGAAATGAATCATAAGTACTTTAAGTATAGAGCTAAGTGACTTGTATGTAGTCTCTCACAAAAAAAGTTACCCCATTCATTTATATAGAGGTATATTTCAACAGGACTATCCTTCTTCATTTTCATTAAAAAAGACCTCGCATTATATTTGTACAAAAGACCAAAAACAAAATTGCTAAAGACATAACAAGTCATTAATAATTGCACTTTTACTTGTTGTATAGAATGGATTAAACGCTTTCGCGAAAGCGCTATTTACTTTTTACCATTTTCATAACATTACACCTCTCTTCTATTTTCTACTTTTAAAGTATGAAACATTGGACAGATCATCAGCTAGCATTTGTAATCGCGCGTATTACCATAGGAATCAACTTCTTATTGCACGGGGTAGTGCGACTTCCTAAAATGGAAGGCTTTGCCAGCGGACTATCAAAAGGTTTTGAGGGAACAATGTTACCACCCGCTCTGGTGGAGCCTATCGCTTTTGGACTACCTATTGTCGAGCTTGTGCTTGGCATCTTATTAATTATAGGGTTTAAAACACGTCTTGCCGCAGCACTAAGTTTTGTATTAATCACATTATTAATGGCGGGAACTTCTTTTAAGGAAGACTGGGATCTGGTAGGCTCACAAATGATTTATGTGATTTTCTTCTTCATCTTTATTAAAAATTTACGTCACAATACGTTTGCCATAGACGGTACACCAAAGACTGTAGTAGACGGATTTACAAACCCGCAGTAATATTATTTTTTACAGATTTTGAATGGGTTGTGAGTACGCTTTCGCGAAAGCGTGATTAAGATTTTACAATTTCCATAACACCCAAAGGCAGATTACCGCACTACCTTTATAAAAAAAAGAAGGTATGGGATTTAAACATTATGACGTTTTTGTAATAGGATCGGGCAGCGCAGGTAGACAGGTGGCAACACGTTGTGCCAAAGAAGGAATGAAAGTAGCCATTGCAGATAATCGTGAGTATGGGGGCACCTGCGCAAATAGAGGTTGTGACCCAAAAAAAGTACTTCTTAACGCCAGTGAAATCATTGCTAGAACGAGCGATATGGCAGCGGTAGGCGTGACCGAAATCCCAAAAATAGACTGGCAAGCACTTCTAAAATTCAAAGAAAAGTTTGTCTCTGCAATGCCCATAAAAACGGAAGAATCGCTAGATAAACTAGGGGTTACAATGTACCACCAGTCGCCTCAATTTATAGAGGAAGGTCTTCTAAGCGTTGAGGGTAAAAAAGTAACGGTAGATAAGGTCGTTATTGCCTCTGGTCTTATCCCTAGACCGCTACACTTTGAAGGTGCTGAGTTGTTTAAAACCTCAGACGATTTTCTTGAGCTTCCAGATCTTCCAGAAAGCATCATCTTTGTGGGTGGAGGTTATATCGCTATGGAGTTTGCTCATATCGCGGCACGCTGCGGTGTAGATGTAACAATTATAGAACGTGGCGAGCGTGTTTTAAAAATGTTTGATGCTAGTATCACAGGTCTCTTAGAAGAAGAGTCTAAAAAAATAGGAATCAATTTTATTTTTAATGCAGATGTTATCCGCGCCGAAATGCTTCAAAAAAATACACGCGTTTTTTATACACGTGATGGCAAAGAGCAGAGCGTAAAAGCCGAAATGGTTTTTAATACCTCTGGACGTGTACCCTCTGTAGATATGCTTGCGCTTGACAAAGGAAATGTAGCAACTACACCTAGAGGCATTAAGGTCAATGAGTATTTACAAAGCACTACTAACCCTAATGTATATGCCTGTGGTGATGTAGCAGACTCTGGTTCTCTGCCACTCACACCACTGTCTAGTAAGGAAGGTAGACACGTAGGTGTACAACTGGCTACTGGAACACATACCAAATATGATTTTCCGGCAATACCTACAGCAGTTTATACCACACCACAGCTAGCAATGGTAGGACTCACAGAGGACCAAGCAAAAGAGCAAGGCATTTCTTATAAAGTACTAAGTGAGCACGTTCCAGACTGGTTTAGTGTAAAAAGATTAAACACAAAGAACTATTGCTACAAAACGCTTAAAGGTGAAAATGATGAGATACTTGGCGCTGAGATTCTTGCGCCAGAGGCAAGTGAGATGATCAACTTATTTGCAATGGCAATACAGCAAAAGTTAACCTGTACACAGTTTAGAGAAACGATTTTTGCATATCCTACATTTGCAAGTGATATGCAGAGTATGGTTTAATTATCAAGAAACCGTTCCTTGAATTTTAAATGAGGAGCGGTTTCCTTATTCTTAAAAGCGTGTAGCATTGTAATTATTACTAATACTACTGCTCCTAGTAAAGCGTAGTAAGCGATGCTCTCATATTGATCTTTATGTCTTATGAATATCGCTAAAAGTGCCCACACAGCAACCAGCGCAAACTCTCTCATATTACGTAACCATACCATAAGTACATTTATAAGTACAGCCACAGTAATCATTACCATAGTCCACACAACCTCGTTAAGCTCTGTACCCTTTAGGTCTATACTAGAAAAGAAGGCAGAGAAGTTTGCAATAGTAGCAACGGCTATCCACCCAGAATAAATACAAATAGGCCACCACACAAGTCCAATGACCTCAACGGGAGCATCCCAACGTTCCATATTAGTGCGCCAGATTACGAGTAACAAGCTCGACAAAATTCCTAGCATAATAAGTACAGATAATCCTATGTAATCATACGTAAATGCAACCACCCAAGCTGCGTTAAGAAAATTTGCAATAGCAAACCACCAGCCGGTCTGTATAATAAACAGTGATTCTTTCTTGCTAAAGAAAGCTCGGCGTATTTGAAAAAGCGAATATCCTATGAGCATTAAGAAAATCACACCCCAGATAGAAAATGCATATCCTGCTGGAGTAAATAAATTCTCATATTTATCTGAAGCTTCACCTATCGTAGTATTATTCCAGCGCTGGGCTTGTGAAAGTCCGTTTACTGCTAGGACTAATAACACAGAAAGAAAATTAACAATCGCATAGGTCTTTTTCATAATCACTGATTTTTAGTAAAGTTACAGCCGTGGAAAGACTTGCTGTATTAACATAATCACAAATCTATTCAACAAGAATCACCTCCTCTGGAGTTACGACAAATACCTCATCACCAGCCTCTGGCTCAAGTATGTAGTTACCTGTAAACTCTCCAAAGGCAGGTAAAATAAGTTGGTTCTCTTTTTTAAAGAAACAAGGTAACTTCATTACTTGCCTTCCTAAACCCTTTAGTCTAACCCCAGGGTGTATGTGGCCACAAAAATTAAAATACCCCTCACGCTCCTCAGGGATGTGAGTGAGCAAAAATTTATCAATCACTCGCTCATCAAACATTTTTATACCTAATTGCTCAAAGCGCTCAGGATTTATGATGTCGTGATTACCGGTAACGAGTGTAATCTGAGCTGCTTGAGCATTGACCCATTTTTCAAAATAAAGCCATTCTATATTTATTGCCGAGTGAAAAAGATCTCCCAAAAAACAAACCTCCTTGGGGTCACAGCAAGAAATAGCCTCGTCTAGTAATTCAAAATTCTTGAGTATAGCTTCTTGCGGTACCGCGCTACCGTGTTTTCTAAAATGAGCCACCTTGCCTAAGTGTACATCTGCAATAAAAAGAATCTCTTGTTCCTCCCAGAACATTGTGCCCGTAGGTAAGAGTGTAAATATGTTGTTATGAATGCTCGTTTTTGTCACCTTACAAAGATACAGCACTCCATCTTTTACACGTATCTTTATCACGTGCAAACTCACTACGATTATATCATTCTAGGCGCTGGCCTTTCCGGACTTACTACTGCCTTGCGTATGGCAAGAGATCCCTTTTTTTCAAAAAAGAGTATTGCCATCATAGACCAAGACCTTAATAAAAGTAATGACCGCACTTGGTGCTTCTGGGAGATAAAACCTTCTATCTATGAAGCAATCGTTTCTTATACCTGGCCTTCGGTTTTAATAAAAGGTGAGGGAGTGCATAGTCATATCGACATTGCGCCTTACGCGTATAAAAAGATAGAAAGCGCTGGTTTGTACGCTTTCGCGAAAGCGGAATTATCGCAACATAGCAATATCACGTTTATAGAAGCATCTGTTAGCACTATAACCACACTAGATGGGAAAGTAACAGTAACTACAGACATAGGGGCATTTGAAAGTCCTGCGGTACTTAATAGCATTTATAAACCCAGCCTGCTCAAAGAGCAAACGCAAGCTGTTGTACTACAGCAACATTTTATAGGATGGTTTGTGAAGACCGAAAAACCTGTTTTTGACCCAAAACAGGCTACATATATGGATTTTAGCATTCCTCAGGAGGGAAATTGTAGATTTATATACGTTTTACCTACATCTACTACAGAGGCACTTTTAGAGTACACCCTGTTTTCTGAAAAACTCCTCTCTAAAACGGAATATGAAAATGCTATCAAAACTTATCTCAAAAATCTAGGTGTAGACAACTATGAGATTATAGATCGTGAGCAAGGAAGCATCCCTATGACTACCTATGATTTTACACAGCACAACACACCGCACGTACTATACATAGGAACTGCAGGAGGCTGGACAAAGGCGAGTACAGGGTACACATTTACCCACACGCTCAAAAAATCAAAGGATCTCATCACTTTTTTAAAAACCGACAGCACGTTTACAACCTATAGTCTTAAAAACAGGTGGCGCTTTTATGATGCGGTATTACTAGAAGTACTGGCAAAGCATAACGAGCAAGGTGCCTCAATTTTTACCAGAATGTTTAAAAAGGGAAAAGCTTCTCATATTTTTAGATTTCTAGATGAAGAGTCATCCCTCGCAGATGAATTAAAGGTGGTGTTAAGCGCTCCGAAAATTCCCTTTATCAAAGCAGCTTTAAAGGTTGTTTTTAAATAGTGAATTACTTGATTACACTTGCTAGTTGGCTCAAATCATCTACCACATAATTTGCCTCTGGCACAAGAGGATATTGCTGTTTACCAGGTCTATTTATAAAAGCGGTTTGCATACCTACGCTTTGCGCTCCGGCAATATCCCAGCCGTGTGCAGCAATCATCATTGCATTTTCGGGTAGTACACCCATAGTAGTCATTGCCCAGTTATATACTTCTGGGGCTGGTTTAAATTTTTGAACGGGCTCACAACTAAGCAAGGTGTCAAAACAATCTACAATACCCGCAAATTCTAGTTTTTCTTCAAGGCCTTTTTGTGAAGAGTTAGTGAGCGCTACAAGTCTAAAACCTTGTTCTCTTAATGCTAGCAGCGATGTTCTTACCTCGCTATAAGGCTTAAGCGTTTTAAAGGGTTTTATTACAGCAGCTTCTGCTTGCTGTTTTGTGAGTGTGATATCATTACCAGCAGCTACCATCTGTAGTGCGGCTACGCCTATCTCGCCAAAATCTTTATAAGCCTCAATCGTATTTGCCACGAGTGAGTAATGCAATAAGGTGCTAAACCATAGCGAGACGAGCTCTCCTCTATCATCTAGTGCAGTGGTGATTTTTTCTTTTAAGAAACTAAGATCAAGAAGTGTCTCATTTACATCAAAAAATAGGGTAGATGGCTTTTTCATTATGTCTTTTTAAACAAAGTTAAGCAGCCACAACGCAAAGAACTCTTAAAGAAATAGTAAGATTACATACCGCGTTCCTTCTGGATTTGCTCGTAAGCCTCTTGTACATTACGGAATTTTTCTTCGGCGCCGGCTCTGTAGGCTTCGTCCATATCCATAAGTTTATCTGGGTGGTATTTTTTTACCATTGTTCTAAAGGCTTTCTTTACCTCATCATTACTAACAGATTTATCTATCTCTAAGATTTTATAGGCACTGTCTGCTTTCTTAACAAACATATTTTTTATACTCTCAAAATCTTGATGATTTATTCTAAAATATCCAGCAATAGTACCTAGTACGTTTACCTCTGGCTGGCTCACGTGACCATCTGCTTGTGCAATACCAAATAAGAAGTGTAAAATTTGTAATCGTACCTCATAGCGAGTACGACTATTGAGATAGGTACATATACGCGTGGCAGAGACCTCCCTATCCTTTATTACTGTGTTAAAGGTTCTAAACGTAGCATTTGCACGTTCCTTACCATACGCTCTTACAAAGTATTGTCTAGCGTAGTCTAGCTCGTTCTGACTTACCTTCCCGTCTGCCTTAATGACTATAGAAGCAAGCGACAGCAAGTTGAGCTCAAAATCTCCTGGAGAAACACTTTGCTGTGTAGCTTGTTCAAAAACGGTTTTAAAACGCTGGCCTGTACTACCGCCTTGACCCGTTTTTTTACCCTGGTCCATAAACATATCTACAGCACTACCTAGAAAGTATCCTATTACAGCTCCAAAAAATCCACGTCCCAAAAAGTAACCTACTACAGCACCTATATATTTAATCATACTTACATTCTATTCTTATCCCGCAAATTTACGGGTTCTAACCATTAGACGTGAGGACTATTTAATTGTTACGCCATCCCGCCATACTTACCGCCTCCTCTGTATGTCTATAATCAGACTGTGTAATAATCTGCCATTTTTTCCGTCTTATTATCAAGGTATGCTTTTTGTATATTTGTACTCAAAATAAATTGATTATGTATCCACCAGATTTAGTAAAACCAATGCGTGAAGACCTTACCAGAAATGGCTTCACAGAATTACATACAACAGAAGACGTACAAGCTGCAATGAAAAAAGAAGGTACAACCCTTATGGTTGTAAACTCTGTTTGTGGTTGTGCTGCTCGTAACGCCCGTCCAGCGGCTGTACACGCAGTTCTTAATGGTAAGAAGCCAGATAACATCTATACTGTATTTGCAGGAGTAGATGGAGAGGCTACAGATCTTGCTCGTTCTTTTATGGTACCTTTTCCTCCATCTAGCCCATCTATGGCACTTTTTAAAGACGGAGAGCTAGTACATATGATAGAGCGTCACCACATTGAAGGAAGACCTGCAGAGATGATTGCAGAAAACCTTATGGATGCTTTTGAAGAGCACGCAAGCTAGTACAACACTTCTTGTAACAATACGAAGACCGCTTTTATAGAGCGGTCTTTTTTTATACACGCTTTCGCGAAAGCAGACTTGTTACTCTCCATAAATCTCACGAACTTTAATCCATCTTTATAGCATTATTAAATTATAGTATGAGCCAACAGCAAACTCTTATAGAAAACACCATCACCTTTGTAAAAGCAACCCTAGCAAATGCCGAAGGTGGTCACGACTGGTTTCATATAGAACGTGTTTATAACAATGCAATGCACATTGCAAAAGGTGAGCCTGTAGATGAGCTCGTAGTTGCATTAGGAGCCTTGCTACACGATATTGCAGACTCAAAATTTTTTAACGGAGATGAAACCGTTGCGCCAAAAATGGCAACCGAGTTTCTTATAAGTCAAAACTGTGACAGCGCCGTTATAGAGCACGTGGTACAGATTATAAAAAATATCTCTTTTAAAGGCGGTAATAAGGCCCAAGAGTTTACCTCGCCAGAGCTAGATGTTGTGCAAGATGCAGACAGGCTAGATGCTATAGGTGCCATAGGCATTGCTCGTACGTTTAACTATGGCGGTTTTAAAAACCGCAAACTGTATGACCCAGAGGTCAAACCACAGTTAGATATGACTGTAGATGAGTATAAAAAGAGTACCGCTCCTACTATCAATCATTTTTATGAGAAACTACTCTTACTCAAAGACCGTATGAACACAAAGACCGGAAAAAAAATTGCCCAAAAACGTCACGCTTATATGGAAGGTTTTCTGGAGCAATTCTACCTTGAGTGGGAGGGTTCAAAATAAACCTAGCGAGCATTTAATAAAAAAGCCCTAAGCATTATAAGTGCTTAGGGCTTTTTAACTCTTACTAAAATATTTATTTAAGATGCGTTGCAAAGAAGCCCATCATCGCTTTATACAGCTCTAGAGTGTTTTCTTCTTTACCAAAGCCGTGGCCTTCATCATACTTTACCATATAAGGCACCTCAACCCCTCGTGCTCGTAGCTGTGCTACTATTTGGTCTGCCTCATCTATATTAACCCTAGGGTCATTTGCTCCCTGTACCACAAAAAGAGGTTTTACAATTTTATCTACGTGTAGTGCAGGAGATACCTCATCCATTATTTTCTTCTCATCTGGCTTGTTTGGGTTATACCAGATGGTATGTAGCATATCACGGTACTTCTCCCAGTAAGCCGGTATCGTACCCATAAAGGTGTGCAAATTACTCACCCCTACATAGTCTACACCACAGGCATATTTTTCTGGTGTTTTGGTCATACCACGCAGCACGGCATAGCCACCGTGACTTGCGCCATAAATGGCTACTTTATCTTTATCTATTGCTCCTAGGCTTACCACATAATCTACACCATCTTCTACATCATCCATCGCTTTGCGGCCTATCTGGCCAAAACCAGAGGTATAAAACTCCTTACCATACCCTCCAGAAATTCTAAAGTTTACGTGCAACGTCGCATAGCCACGACTAGCAAAAAGTTGTGCCTCTGCATTAAAACCCCAACTATCACGTATACCCTGAGGCCCACCGTGAGGATTTACAATCATAGGCACTTTTTCTCCCTTTTTGATATCATTAGGCAAGGTGAGATACCCGTGTAAGGTCACACCATCTCTACTGGTAAAAGTGATAGGCTCCATAGCAGCCATATCTTCCTCCTCCAGTTGTGGGAGTATTTTATAAAGTAAGGTAACTGTATCCTTTTCTACATCATATAAATGATACTCACCTATAATGCGGTCACTAGTTACTACGACCATCATTTTATGCTCATCGTCTGTTCTTCCTACTACATAAAAATCTTTGTCGCCAAAATCTTTTTGTAACCGTGCCTGCACTTTTTTATAAGTTTCACTTACAGGCACTATGACTGCCTTCTCACCGTTATGTGAGTAGTAATCAATCTCGTAATTGCGCTTTCGCGAAAGCGTAATCCCGCTCACATCATACGTATCATCTCTATACATTGTCTCGAGCACCTTATTTGCCTTTAAGTCGTAACGTTGTATTTCTGTCTTATCTGTCTCGAAATTTGAGATTACATATGCCGCATCTGGATTATCTGAAGCATAATCAAACCGAATAATACCAAAGGACTCTCCAAAGGGAACTTCCATTATTTTTTTGAACTCGCCTTCTACGTTATAGAAGAGCTCCATATCGACACCGTTTATAATTTTTGAGATGGCTCTTAGGTTTCCATCTTTGTCAAAATCGTATCCAGCCACAGGGTTATCTCCTTCCTTTACGGCATACAGCTTCTCTATAGCACCCGTTTTAATGTTGAGTTTATAAGGCTCTTCTTGCGCAGGATTATCCTTATTCATCTGCACAATAACGTGGTCTTTATCTTCTTTGAGCGTGGCAAGTACGCCTACACGCACATTATCAAAAGGCGTGAGCTCCTCATTACCACTACCATCTAAGTTTACGCCAAAGAGGTGGTAATTTTCATCACCGCCCTTATCTTGAGAATAGACTATTCTATCTGGGCTCGCCCAGAAGTAGCTACGTATTAGATCTTCTTGCTGCTCTACAAGCAATAGCTCCTCTTGAGTGGTTGTGTTTTTTAAAAACAAATCACGTTTACCGCCATCACGACGCTTCATATACGAGAGATAATTTCCGTCTGGAGAAAGTTTAAAAGCGTACGCCTCTGGCGTCTGAAAGTAATCTTCTACTTTGTATTTAAAATCACCATCTTCCTGAGCGATAAGTTTTGCAAGATTTGCTGCGGTAGATGGGAGTGCTGTATTACCTGGTAGTGTTTTTTCTGTCTTCATTAAATCTGTTTGGTATAAGGTATCAAGATATGTAGACACCTAAGATTTGTTCTTCTTTAAGAACAACAAGATACTCGATTTTAAAATGCTTAGCTGTTATAAAAATCTTATTTTCTAGCATTAAGAAGTGTGCTCGTATAAGCATACAAAAAGCCCTCAAAAGAGGGCTTTACAATATAAAATTATGACTTAGGGTTTACATCGTCACTTTACCAAGTGTCACTTTATCCACCTGCTTAAATAGTTTTATAACACGTACCTCCTTTGTTTCTTTTGGAGTCCCATAATTGCGGTATACGGTGTATTTTAAAAATGGAGGTAATACATAATCACCCTCATTGCCTAGATACTGTACATTAATTAACCACTCTCCAGCAGGAGCGTCATCTATAATAAACTCTTCGGTCTGAAAACCTTCCTTTTGTTCGCCTTTAAGGCGGTCTCTGGTTTCTTCTAGCGTGTGTGTCCACTTAAAGAACTTCTTTTGTGGGTTTACAAACTGAAACTCAAAAGGAACCGACTTGTCAGACCAATCTATGGTCATACGCATATCTACCTTAAAGTCTGTGCGTAGCCACTCATTAGGCAATCTACTATAATCTATTTTATCTTTATGTAATGCAACTAGACGGCTCAACTCACTGCGCAGTGGCTTCTCTAAGCCGTTAAAGTTTACGCCCATTATTTGCTCTCCCAGCATATTTATGTACAACTCAAGTGCCTTATCATACTGCTCATCATTTTGATAAGACAGTGCTAGATCTCGATAAGACTGAGACTCACTTGGAGCAATTTTTGCAATGCGCTCATTTACAAGCACGATATTTCCCGTATCATTTACTAGTTCATATAGATATGACAGTGTACGTAGTGCCTTTGTATTATTACGAGCGATATAGGCAAGGTCTGAGCGCACCTCATCTGCAAGTTTTGGGTCTATGGTTTGAAAATACTGTGCGGCATCTACATAATACTCCAGTGGTGACTCTTGGGTACGAGACAACTTCTTGTAAAGTGCAAATTGCTGTTGCGGGGTTCCGCTTTCGCGAAAGCGTAAAATATACGAAGGCAATGCGGTGTCTATACTACCAGTAACATCACCCGTATACTCGTTACCAGAAACTAGAGCGCTCTGTTTATTTTTGGCAGCCTTTGCCTCAAAATTTGCTTCTTTGGTTTTTATAAGAAAAGCCCCTCCTGCTGCAAGCGACCCATAACGAGAGGTTGCGACCACAGATTTAAGTACCGAGATATTGTCTATCTGGTTTACATCCAAAAATGATGGAGGGTCTTGATATGGAGTTCCATTTACAATCCATATAGGAGGTACTTCGTTTGTAATAGATTGCGAGCCGCCACGTATTTTATAAGTAGTTACTTGGCCTGTGAGTAGACCACTGTTTACCGTCACGCCACTTACCTTACCCTTTATGAGCTGGTCTAGGCTGGTGTACCCAGCACTATAATTTCTTGTACTAATCTCTCCTGTGGCATAGCCTATTTTATCACCACTGGTTTTACCATAAGCTGTCTCTACCGTGTTATCTACGCGCTCACGCCCTTCTAGCACGACCTCATCTAGGTCATTGCTTTTTGAAGTTAAGGTAATAGCACCCATATCTTGAGTTTCTATCAACACCTCTTTTGTAAACATAGCCGGTGCACTCACTACAAGGACATCATCTATAGCTGCGGTGATGGTAAAACGGCCATTTGCATCTGTATATACCTCGTTAAAGGTGCCTTTTTTTGTGATTGCAGCTCCCTTTAAAGGTTTTGCTCCTGAGGTTATTACTCCCGTCACTTGTACCGCAGTAGCAGAGCGGTCTTTTACCTCTTCTGTATAATCATTACCGGTTACAAGGGCAGATTTAGGTTTCGGTTGTTGTCTTGCGCCAAAAGAATTAAGAGTTGTAATAACTATAACACCATTTACAGCCTCAGGACCATATTTAATAGACGCCGAAAGCCCCGGAATTACTTCTATCATATCGATAGTATTTGGATCTAAGAAATTGAAAATTTCTTGATCTTTTATTGAACCGTCTACAACGACTGCATAAGGCTTAGCAAACCCTCCACTTCCTGTTCTAGTGTTTAGAATCACTTGATTAGGGTATAACCCGGTAACAAATGTACCTGGGGTCTTACCTCCAATTAATCTAATAACATCTGTATACCCTTTGTTTTCAAATTCTTCTCTTAGTATTAAATGAGACGTATATCCTTTGCCTAACTGCAACGAATCTTTTAAAGCATAAAGTTCACCTCTTTTAGAAACTTTAGTAGATAATACTACTTCATCTAGTGTATCACTATTAGGTAACAACGCTACAGCATACTGCTTCTCATCTGTAACCGCAATCTCCTTTGTAAACATCCCTAGGCTAGAGATAATGAGGATATCTCCGTTTTTTGCTGTGAGCTCAAAAGTGCCATCTGCCTTTGTGTAAGCAATATCTAGGGAGCCCTTACGTACAACTTCTGCGCCTTGTAAGGGGCCGTTGGGACTTGTAACCACACCCGTCACTTGTGCCGCAGTAGTAGAGCGGTCTTTTACCTCTTCTGTATAATTATTACCGGTTACAAGGGCTGTATTTTTAATAGCATCTTTTCTATAACTCTTTGTAGTTACCAGTACTTGTAAGCCTCGGTCTCCTTCTCCTCCATATTTAATATTTGTAGAAAGTGGGTTGTCTTTTATAATTACAGAGAGAATCTCATTATCTGGAATATATAATGGTATAGGTTGTCCTTGTCTCACCATTTTCCCATTTACAATCCAATTAGGTCTCTTACCAAAAATGGTGACTACCTCACCCCTTTCTGTATAACTAACCTGTACACCTTTAAAATTCTTTCTTAATACGCGTTCTAAACTTTGTCCATCTGGTGTGATATCTTTATCTGTAATATAAAAATCTCCTAAGCTCGTTATGCCTCCTGGCATATTAGGCTCATTTGTACCTTCTATAATTTTATCACCTGCAAAAATTTTCTCACGACTTGCAGTAAGCACCACCTCCTCTAGTTGATCACTACTAGGTAGCATTTTTATATCATAATTATTTTGCTCTTGTACCGCTACTGCCTTAGGAAACATCCCTAGCGCTTGTACAAGTAGTATATCTCCAGCTGCTGCTTCTACTTGAAAAACACCATTTGCATCTGTAGTATATTCTTTTAAATCTCCTTTTACTACGATGGTTGCTCCTTGTAATGGTTTCCCCAGGCTTTTTACGGTTCCAGATATTTTTTGAGTAAGTGACGTTATCTCACCAGAATATATGCGGTTTGTGCGATTTACTGTTGGGGTTACATTCTCAACAACTGGTGTTTGAGCAACTGCTTTTTTTACAGTGCCAGAAGTATACTTAGCCAGTGCAGCGAGGTATTGCTGGCCTTCGGTAGTTTGTACTGTGGTATATGGTACAACTGGAATATCTTGATCTGCATTAAATTTACCATAGTTAGGCACTCCATTTGAGAGTAATAAAACGGCATCTGCACCTTCTAGACTTAGTATGCTATAATTAGACGGAGCATTATAGGTTTGCTGGGTTACGCTTTCGCGAAAGCGGTCCATATCTCCATCCCACTTTTTCCAAACCTCCGTTCTTATGATATCCTTATTAAACACCTCAAGGGTAACCTTAGGATAATTAAGAGCTGCCAAATATTGTTTTACAAAAGCAAGTTCTTTATTGAGGTTGCGATCTTGCATACCCTCAGAGATATCCCAAAATATCTTGAGATGTGTAATTGCTGGGGTTTCTTGTGGTGAGCCCTTTTCTAAAACAATAGCGCTAGATCTATTGAGCAAGGCTCTCACATCTGTCGCGTTTAAGTGTATGGTTTCAAAACCTGGTGCAGATACGATGAGCTGATCTGTGTCTGACAGGGTCTCGTGATATTTCTTATAAGAAAAGGCTCCTTGAGCATTGCTCGTGACTCCCACGCCTTGATTTGTGACACCTATTTTTGCATTTTCAATAGGCGTTTTTGACCCCGCGGCGACCACGGTTCCTCTAAAAATGGTTTGTGCATTAAGCGATAAGCTTGCCAGCAATAGGCAGGTAATGATGTATACATTAGTTCTCATAGTTTGATGAATTGATGATGAAATTATCTATTGTCACTTTGCTAGTGATTTGAGCTAGCGGGATGATTTTTACTTTTTTCTTTTCTGTGTCTGTCGCATAATCCTCATAGCTGGTGTAGGTAAGGAAAGGTGTGGTCTTAGTAATCGCTGAGTCTGCAACGTAATTAAGGTTAATTATCCAATTGCCTTGTGATAGATCATCTAGCTCAAACTCTTTTACAAGAGTCCCTGTCCTGAGTTGTGAAGCCATTACTTCTTGATTTTTATACATTGTATGATCCCAAGTAAAAAATTTACCTTCTGGATTTACAAATTGTATTTCAAACTGAGCAGATGGATCTGACCACTCAAACACGAGACGTCTCTTTTTTGAAAAAGAGACATCAAGAAGTGACTGTGGTAAATCTGTAAATGACACCTTAGACTTATGCATTTTTACAAGTCTTCTTAGTTCATTTTCGGCTGTTTCTTGAATGCTTTCAAAGTTGACTCCCTCAAGTTGATTTGCTAGAATAGTTTTATACTCCTCAAAAGCAGCTTGATAATCACCGTTACTATCATATGCTTGTGCAAGATCTAGATATGACTGCACATCACGAGGTGCTATGCTTTTTATATGCTTTACTACAGACACTACTTTATCATCTAGTCCTAACTCTTGAAGTGCAAAAGTAGCCGTACGCAATGCTTGTTTATTTTCTGGTGCAACAGCGATAATACTGGTAACAATGCGCTCTGCAAACTGTGCGTCTAGATCTTTAAAGTAATTATAAGCATCCATATAAAATGAGATGCCAGGGTTAGTACGTCTTTTAAGGAGATTAAAATACACTTCTTTACTACCCTCTAGACTTGACCCTTGCTGTAATGCTTTATAGGTATTAGAAACTACACGAGCGTTTTCAAAAACTGGTACCTGCTCTGTATAGGTATTACCCGTTGCTAGTGCAGATGCCTTTTTCTTTGCCGCCTTTGTGGTTGTGTTACCCGTCTTTGTTTTAATCTCTATAACACCTCCAGCAGCGATACTACCATAAAGTGTTGTTGCAATAAGAGATGAATTTGTATTTATAGATTTTACATTTTGCATATCTAATTGTGGGAGCTCTGTAGCATCTGTTTGATTATAGATAACGCCATCTATAACTATAATAGGTGGTTGTGGTGTTTCGATAGAGTTATAAAATGTTCTCGGAAAGATGTAGACTTCCTTACGGGTAAAAACGTCTAGTCTTACCTCTACGCCTGCCTCTCTTCGTAATACTTGCCCCAGTGTTGTATACTTTGCTGTGATTTCTTTCTCATCTATGAGGTTGTTTTTGTAGCCTACGGCATCTTCATTGCGTAAACCTTGCGTAGTTTGTACTAGCACCTCTTCTTGTTTCTTTGAAGTCAGAATCACCTCATCTAGCACATCATAGGTCGCAATCATTTTTACATTATTCCTGCCTCTTTCTCCTACTTTTATGGCTTGGTTTTCCATACCAGGAAATGAAATTTCTAATATATCTCCAGGGGTTGCAGCAATGCGATATGACCCATTTACGTCTGTCTCTACGGTTCTAAAAGAGTTTTGCAATGTCACTTTTGCGCCCTGTAGTTTTATTTCTCCTTGTTTGCCTTGATAACTTACCCCACCCGAAGCAAAAGAAGTGGGTAACTCCTGTACAGGTCGATCTTCTATAAAGTGCGTATATCTTTTTATAAGGTCTTTCTTATCCTCTAGTGAGGCATCAAGAAAATCGCCATCTGTAAATAGAGCCAGGTCCTCAAGACTCTTTTTATTTGCATCATAGTTACTCGAAATAACAAATACAGGGCAGGGAAAGCTAGGTGTTATTTTAGAAATCACTGTTTGTCCTTGAGTTACTAAAATGACAGCGGCATTCTCTTTTAATTCTGGCCTAGTGAGGTTTTCAAAGTTTGCAGATCCCACGTAGGCCGTGTTTTTAAGATATGATATTATGGGTGCGGCCTTCCCTTTATGCATATAAAAGGTTTTTGTCTCTTCATAACCTTGAGAAAATTTTATCACATCTACCTGAGCTTCTTTTGTCTTTTTGAGGAGATCACTCACTAGTGCTATCTCACTTTCAAGGTTTCTATTTTTATGCACTGTAGATGCGTCCCAGTAGAGTGTAATCATACTTGGAATATCCCTTTTTTCTGGACCACTCCCTTTACGTGCTGGGTTTGAAACGTCAAGTCTAAACGCCATAGCGGTATTCTCTACTGGCTTAAAGTGATCTTGGCTTTTGTAACGTATGAAGGAAGTACCCTTACTCATACTACCCGCTAGTGAGAAGCCTATCTGTCTTCCATATACCTTTAGGAGTTCTATACCCACAATGATATTACTGTGCACATAGATTCCATAATCTTCAAGAGGTATAGAGACTAGACCTTGTTTTGTAGATATGGTGTGTTTTATACTTTGTGATAAGAGATTTTGCCCCACAAGGCCGTAGTGATTTACATCATACACATTTACACGCACAAGGAGACTGTCTGCCCCATTTTCTAAAACCTTAAACTGGAGGTTGTGAAGTTTTGTGTTTTTACGACGTATTTTAATTTTAGTAGTAATCTCTCCTCCTAGTCCTTCTACATCTTTCCAGTACCCTATAATTCGGTCGTCATAATCTAGATCACCTACGGTACTTTTAGTTCGTTTTGTTTCTCCTACTATGACCTCATCTAGGCTATATGGTTTCGCTTTAAGCGAAATAAAAAAATCTTTTCCTACCTGCTTAAGCACATCATTTTTTGAAAATATTTGTGGCTCATAACCTATTACAGACACCTGAAATTTATCTGTAGCCAAAAGTAAACCTGGCGCAAAGCTGAGGCTAAAATTACCGTCAACATCAGATACAGTTCCTATAGCTGCACCCACAAAGCCTATGTTTGCAAACTCTACTGCTCTTTTGGTTTTATTATCTACAATTTTTCCCTTTACGGTAACGCGAGATCCATATTGCGCATAAGAAGTGCTTAAAAATGTAAGAACTAAGAAAATAAAGCAAATGTACTTTTTAATCATCTGTTTGGTTTTTAGATAATTAAAGATACTTAAATGTCGGCGTTGTAGGGTATAACCGATAAAGGCTTACTTTTTTTAAAGCAAGCCTTTTTTGAAAGATATATCTTACAATTTTAAGATATCGGTATATGTGATGTGATTTTATAAGTTTATTCTACCCAGAGACACCTTGTCTCTTTGCTCAAATAGCTTTACAACCTTTACTTCTTTAGTTTCTTTTGAAGTTCCGTAGTTTCTATATACCGTGTACTTTAAGTAAGGAGGTATGGCAAAGGTGGCCTCTTCTCCTAGGTACTGTACGTTTACAATCCACTCACCGGCTTTTGCGTCATCTATAACAAACTCCTCAAACTGGAATCCCATTTTACGCTCCTTAAGTAATCGCTCTTTATTATCAAATAAGGTGTGATCCCACGTGTAAAATTTCTTCTTAGGGTTTACAAACTGGAAAATAAATGGAGCATCTTGCTCAGACCAGTTTATGACTAACCTGATGTCCATTTCAAGATCATTAGTGAGCCACTCGTTAGGTAGCCTGTTAAATTCGATTTTATCTTTATGTAGTGCGACAAGGTGTCTCAACTCGTTACCTAGAGGTCCTTCTATTTCAGAAAAATCTACCCCTAGTATGCGCTCTCCTAGCATATTAATGTATAGCTCTAGCGCTTTATTATAATCACCGCTTAAGGTGTATGCTAGTGCCAGATCACGATATGATTGTGCCTCTCTAGGTACTAGTGCTACGATGCGCTCACTTACTTGTGCATTACGTTTATAAGAGCCAGCGGCTTCATATAAGTAACTAAGTATGCGCAGTGCCTTTACGTTTTCTCCAGCCACCTCTGCAAGTTGAAGACGTATAAGCTCTGCTTTTGCGGGTGCTATTTTTTGAAAATACTCTGCATTATCTGCATAAAATGAAACCGAATTCTTAAAGTTCTTTGAAAGCGCTTGATACTTTTTATACTTTGCAGCTACAGTAGATTCTTTATCAAGTGCTGTAATATAAGGTGAAGTTTCAACCACCATATCTGCTAGTGTCTCACTGTAATCATTTCCTTTTACTAGGGCTTGATCTACATTACCCTTACCTTTTACTGCATCAGGATTTGCAGCCTTTGTTTTTACTAGAAAAGCACCTCCACTAGCAATTGTACCGTATCGTACTGTTGCAATTGCAGATTTTAAAATAGTAATACTTTTAATATTTTGAGGGTCGAGATAATACGGTACGCCAGAAAATGGTGCTCCGTCTATTACCCATAGAGGAGGTAGCTCATTATTAATAGACATATTACCACCACGTATTAAAAACTTCTCGCTACCAGGAGGTCCAAGTACTTGTACGCCTGCAAAATTACCGCGTATTGCATCACCCAGAAATGTTGCACTAGGTCTTATATTTTCTGCCGTAATCGTATTTACTGCATAACCTACAGATTCTTTTGTTTTTGCAACACCGTTTCCTGCGTCTACTTTCTTTTCTTTAGACTTAGCATTACCAGTAAGTAACACCTCATCAAGCATATCTGCTTGTGGTATCATTTCCACCTGTATGACTGGATCTTTTGCAACCAAGACATCTTTAGGATACATTCCTAAATATCTTATTTGAAGTACATCACCCTCTACGGCAGGTATATTAAAAGTCCCATCTGCTTTAGTAAGATACTCGTTAAGCGTACCTCTTAAAGAAACCGCGGCACCTTGTATAGGTCCATTTGTACTAGACACAATTCCTTTTACTGTTGCTTGTGCTTTACTAAAATCTGCCTTCTTAAAAACACCACCTGCATTTATACGTGCTATAGCCTTATCTGGATTTGTAGAAAAAAGAGGAATATAAGACCCATTATAAAATGAGGCATCTGCCATCATACTCTCGTGATTTGCAGTGGCAACCGTATTTACCGTATATAAACGGCTTGTGCGCGGTAACTCAATGTTTCCAAAACTTTGCTCTCCATCAGACACTACAATAGCAACATCAGTATTACTTCCATCTATAAGCGAGTAATCTGTCGCTCCAGTGTACTTAATATTTTTTATTATTTCGCTTAAAGCGAAAGTACCATCTGCCGCGGCTGTGATTTTTTTATCTAAAACAACCTTATCATTAAAAGCTACAAAACGAACGACTGGCGACGAAAGTGTTGCTAGGTAGGCATTAACAAAATCTATAGCCTTATTACTATTTTGGCTCTTTGCCGAAGCAGAAACATCCCAAAAAATAACTATATCCTTTGCTTCATTAAGAGGTTTTACATCTTTAGAAACACCAGGCTTTAAATAAATGGTACTCGTGATATTATATAAATTACGAAGATCATCACCAGAAATACTTACTGACTCATATCCTTTTGCAGAGATAACAAGTTCACTATCTGGAGAAACGACTTGGTCGTATTTTCTGTATAGAAATCTACCATTGGTTCCAGAGGTGACACCGGCACCTTGACCAGACACACCCACTTTTGCCACAATAGGCTTTTTTGAGCCTTCCTCAAGGACTACACCTCTAAAAACCGTTTGAGAATAAGAATAAAAACTTAGTAGTGATACTAAGAGCGTAAAAATTAAACGAAAATGATTCATTTTATTGATTAATTGATGAAGTGCAAATATGACAGTAAATAGTCTTTTATGTAACAACCGAACACGTTAAAAATTAGTTAACAATTAGTCCAAAAACACTATTAACCAATGTCATATAGTAATACCTCATATATAAATGAATCAATTAAGTGGTTTACATCTATTAAAATGATTTTAATATCTTTAGTGAGCATAAAACTTAAACCCTATGAAACGTCGTTCTTTTCTTCAAAAATCTGCTGCAGCAAGTGCGGCTTTTACAATTGTCCCGAGCTTTGTCTTGGGTGGTAATCACGTTGCTCCATCAGACACGTTATACATAGGGGCCATAGGTGTGGGCGGTCGTGGTGGCGGCGTTGTAAACGAGCTTACCCAGTATGGTAAGGTAAAATTTGTTGCCCTATGTGATGTAGATGATAATCGCGGTGCAGCCAGTTATAAGATGCATCCTAAAGCAAAGACGTATAGAGATTTTAGAAAACTCTATGATAACCATATTAAAGATATAGATGCCATAATGGTGGGTACTCCAGATCATACACACGCTACCATATCCATACCCTTTATGCGTGAAAATAAACACGCCTATGTAGAGAAGCCTCTTACTCATAATATTTATGAAGCTAGGCTTATGGCGCAAGTGGCAAAAGAGCAGGGTATTGTGACTCAAATGGGTAATCAAGGCGCCTCAAGCGATGGTATAAGAACCGCACAAGAGTGGATAAACGCAGGGGTTATAGGTACCGTCTCTCGTGTAGATTGCTGGACAAACAGACCTGTGTGGCCACAAGGGTTTAAGCATATTACAGAAGGACAACCTATCCCAAAAAACCTAGATTGGGACTTATGGCTAGGCCCAGCTAGTTACAGACCCTATAATGAAAACTACCTGCCTTTTAAGTGGCGTGGCTTTTGGGATTTTGGTACAGGAGCAATGGGTGATATGGGTTGCCATATTATGGAAACTCCATTTAAAGCACTAGAACTTGGTTTTCCTTATGAAGCAGAGGCTAGTTGTACCACTATATGGTCTGGAGATTTTGTAGAGGCAGATTATCCAGAAGCCTGCCCTCCTAGTTCTATTGTAAGACTTAAGTTTAAGTCACCTACGCAAGGTGATGTGGGTCTTAACTGGTATGATGGCGGTATTATGCCCGATCTACCAAGCGAACTAGGCGAAGGTGAAACACCAGGTAAAGACGGCGGCGGAAGCATCTTTTATGGTAGTGATGGTATTATGATAACAGACACCTATAGCGGCAACCCTCGCTTATTACCTAGCGAGCGTATGAAAGATATGGCGGCAGTGCCGCAAACTATAAAAAGAGTGACCACCGGTCACGCAGGTGAGTGGGTAGAAGCTTGTATAAATGGAGGTAGCACCTCATCACCATTTTCTTATGGCGGGCCACTTACAGAGGCTGTTTTAATGGGGAATCTTGCTATAAAAGCATACCAAAAGAAAGAATTTAAACCTGGCAAAAAGTCTGGGGACTGGGATCCATATAACTACCCTGGGCGTCGCACCATTAAGTGGGATGGAGATAATATGCGCGTTACTAACTATGAAGAGGCAAATGCCTGGGTAAAACGTGAGTATCGAAAAGGATGGGAGATCTAAAAAATAAAAAAGGCTGTAACCAAATGGTTACAGCCTTTTTTATTATCATATAGTTTTACCTGACTTAAAACTCAGCCTTTCTTTTTTCTAGAAATGCCGTGGTTCCTTCGGTGAAGTCTTCTGTGCCAAAACACCCGCCAAATTCTTCTATCTCTGTATCAAACCCATCTACACCATTTTCATAACCTGCATTTACAGCATTAATAGCTGCGGCAATTGCCATAGGTGAGTTACGCATAATCTTTCCGCCTAGTTTATTTGCTAGAGGCACTAATTCTTCTTGTGCTGTGATGTGATTTATAAGTCCGTACTCAAGTGCCGTATTTGCATCTATCATTCCGGCAGTCATAATCATCTCCATCGCACGCCCTTTACCTACTAGTTGCGGTAAGCGTTGTGTACCTCCATAACCTGGTATCACACCTAGACTCACCTCTGGAAGCCCCATACGAGCATTATCACTAGCGATTCTAAAATGTGCTGCCATTGCCAGTTCTAGACCGCCTCCCAGTGCAAAACCGTTTACGGCTGCTATGACTGGGGTACCCATTTCGGCAACGTAGTCAAAAAGTAATTCTTGTCCCTTTCTTGCAAGCTCTGCACCTTGCTCTTCAGAGAAGTTTGCAAATTCAGAAATGTCTGCTCCTGCTACAAATGCCTTCTCTCCAGATCCGGTAATGATCACAACGCGTACTCCTGTATCTTCTTCCGCTTTCGCGAAAGCGGTATGAAGCTCCTCTATAGTCTCCTTGTTAAGAGCGTTAAGTTTTGAAGGTCTATTTATCGTGATAGTCGTGATGCTATCTGAAGTTTCTGAAAGTATGTTATTGTACATAGCTATAAGTTAGTTTATGAAAGTCTTTTTTATACGCCAAAAAATGTGACGCTTATACTTAATTATTTTGGGAAGATGACTCTAAAAACTGTGCCGTCTCCCTCTTGTGTTGTAAAGGTAATTGTTCCTTTATAGGTCTCCACAATATTTTTTACCATTGCGAGACCCAGTCCCATACCACTCGTTTTGGTTGTAAATTTTGGCTCAAAGATCATAGGTAAATTATCTTCAGAAATACCCGTCCCGTTATCTGTCACAGTTATTTCTACTTGTGTATCTAGGTCGTTTACCTCAACTAAAATTTTTGGGTTTTCTGTTGTTTTTGTGGCTTGCACCGCGTTTTTTACCAAGTTTGTTACCACTCTAATAAGTTGTGTACGGTCAAAATTTGCAAAAATCTCCTCTTTCGCAGAAGCGAAATCTATATAACGCTCATTAAAAATATCTACAGAGAGCTTTACGATATTAGGCACATTAAGAATCTCGCTTTGCTGTGCTGGCATATCTGCAAAGTTTGAGAAAGCACTCGCTATGCTGCTCATAGTATCTATTTGCTGTATGAGGGTACTGCTATATTCTTTTATCTTCTGGTTAACTTCGGGATCTTCTGGGTCAAACCTACGCTCAAAGCTCTGTACCGTGAGACGCATAGGCGTGAGTGGATTTTTGATCTCGTGAGCTACTTGCTTTGCCATCTCTCTCCAGGCGGCCTCACGCTCGTTTTGCGCGAGTTTTGCAGCACTGCCCTCAAGTTGGTCTATCATCCCGTTATAAGCGTTTACGAGGGTTGTGAGCTCAGAAGGGAGCTCTGTGGTATCAATTTTCTCGTTGCGCTTATCTAGTTGGGTTTCTTTTATATTATCCTCTACCGTTTTAAGCGTTTTTGTAATATACCTCGCCAGAAAATAAGCGAGTAAAATTGCGGTTAATACCATAAGGATATTTACCACCACCAGACGCCACAATATCTCCCTGAGTTCCTTATTAATAAAAGCCTCACTGTCTTCATACTGAATCTCAAGTATGGCGAGTGGCCTATATTTAGGGTCATTTATATAGCTATAAGAGAGTTGTTGAGACACCTCACCATCCAGCTGATTTACATATCGTTTTTCTTCAGATTTTTCTAAGTTTTCTAAAGTCTCAAGACATAATTTCTTTTGCGCAGGACTATCAAATAATTGATCTGTAGACGAGATAAGAGGCTCCCCATCTAGATCATACATTGTGAGATTCTCACCCTGTATACTTGCGATTTCATATATTTTCTCCTTAAAGATATACGGTATTCTATCTGTCTTGAGCTCCCAGCTGGTATTATCTAATACAAAGTCTATGGTTTTCTTTATAGAAGACTCTTTACGTTCTAATCGTTCCTCATTATAGTCTCTTATTTGCTCTTTGTATTGAAAGTAAGTGACAGCGGCAATCATCAAGAAGGCAATCAATACCAATGCAAGCATTGAGGTAAAGATTTTTGTGCCGAGGGATGTACGATTAAAAGTGAGCATTAGGCATCTGGATTTTTATCTTGTATTTTCTTATACAGTTTTATGCCTAGCATCAATAATACTGCCAGACCTACAAGACCTAACATTCCAAAAATCCAATTGGTTGTGCTTTTTGTGACTGCTAGAAAAACAACCGCAAAAAGTATAAGCGTTGCTCCTTCATTCCAAAGGCGCATTTGTCTAGAAGTATATTTAAAAGTACCTGCTTGAAATGTCTTGTGTATACGCCAGGTTTTCCAATGATATAAAAACAACAACACAATAAAAGCAAGTTTAATATGCATCCACGGGGCACTAAAAAGCCCTGGATTAATATAAAACATCAAACTCCCAAAAATCACCGTGAGCACCATAGAAGGCCCTGTAATTATCTTCCAAAGGCGATGTGCCATTAAGCCCAATTGCTTACCAAGTATCTCTTTATCTGGTGATGGTTTTTCACTAGCTTCTACTTGATATACAAAAAGACGTGGCATATAAAATAAGCCAGCAAACCAAGTGACCACAAAAATGATGTGTAGGGATTTGAAATAAAGGTAGTATTCTGCCATAATGGTAAAGATACGAAGCAAGACAAAACAATAAAGGCGCAGAATTTCTTCTGCGCCTTTTAAAAAATTTACTTCTCTATGTTAGAAAAAGATACTTAGTCCTCCAGTTATACCCAAATTAGATGTGGTAAACTTAGCGTCAAAATCATCATCTGGATCTTTATTTGTTCTATTAGTATAAGCCGTTTCTACGTTAATAGCGATTGTTTTATTTAAGAAAAACGCTACTCCAGCACCCGCAGACCACATAAAGGTGCGATCTTTCTGTTCAAAACTCTGAAATACAATATCTGAATCACCACTACTAATAACTGCACTAGTGCCGTCCAATTTTGAATATCCAATACCGGTACTTGCAGACACGTAAGGTCTTATTTTAGAGTTACCCACGTCAAAGTAATAACTTGCAAAAGGCCCTGCATTAAAACTTGATGATGTGTTTTCATTATTACCATCCTCATCTTCATTTTTAAATCTCGATATACCTGTTTGCACACCAAGCGCTAAGTTGTCAATGATGAAATAACCTACTTTCCCCTCCAGCACAAATGTATTAGTCTTGTCTTCACTTACAGTATCCCCATCAAATTCATAAGAAGTTTTTGAGAAATTAAGGCCTCCGTTTGTAGACCCACCTAATAATAGTCTGCCCTTTCTTGTAAAATTTTCTCCACTATCGGCCTCTTGAGCATTAAGGCTCATTGCAAAGAGGAATAAACAGAGTCCAGTAATTGTTTTAAGTTTTGTCATTTTTTTGATTTATTAATGAATGAATATTTTGATATAGATGACAATTTACAGAATAGGTTGGTTAAGAAAATCACAAAAAAAAGGCGCAGAATTTCTTCTGCGCCTTTCTAATAAGAATATTACTTTATTTACTCCTTTGCATCTTCCACAAAAAGATAATCTAACTTCAAGCTATTAAACTCTTCATTAAATTTTGACACCTCTGCATCTAGCATTGTATCAAAGGCATTGAGTTGTGTATTGATTGCTGCCGTAAGTTCATTTTTTACAGCTACGTCTTGGTCTGTAGGTCCAAAATCTCCCATACCCACAAGGCTGTTTAAATGCCCTAATTTATTAGTTAACTTAATAGGGAAGTTAAGCGGATCTTGACCAGAACGGTTCTTAGTCTGATAGAGTTCTTTCTCAATCTTACCAAACTCTTCCTGCATTGTTTTTGCCTTTTCACGCAGTGCTTCTGTACGTGGGTCGTCTTTATATTGCGCAGTAAATGACTTAAGTTGCTTATTGATTTTTCTAATCTTTTTGATACTCTGGTGCGCTCTGTCTACAGATTTATTTACATCAGAAATAAAGTCGTGTTGCTTCTGCATATCTGCCACTGTCGCCTCTGCATTAGGATTTGCAACAATCTCAAAGGTCTCTGTTTGCACATCACCATTTACGTTAAGTGACACTTTGTAATTACCAGGTACTGCTTGTGGTCCGTCAAGACTTGCCCACCATAATATCATACCATCTAGACGCTCTGCGCCGTCTATTCTAGTATTCCAAGCAAACATATTTCCGCCTTTTTTGGCCTTCAGCTTTTTCTTTTTACTACCTGTACTATATGATTGCAAGGTATCACCCGCCATACTCATATAAGTAAGGGTAACGGTATCCTTTTTCTTGTCAATATCCTTCAGGTTAAAATAAGTCATCACACCACCAGGATGATTAGTTCCAGCTGTAAGGCTCGATCTACCACCACGGCCACCCATTCGGTACGTTTTCTTAGGTTTAAACAATTTATTTGTTCCCGCTTTCGCGAAAGCGGACTGATGCAACATTCCCAGATCATCTATAATCCAAAGGCTACGCCCCTGTGTTGCTACAATGAGGTTATCATCCTTAATCGTAAGATCTGTAATAGGAACGATAGGCAAGTTGAGTTGGAATGATTTCCAGTTTTTACCATCGTCAAAACTGATGTACATACCCGTCTCTGTACCGGCGTATAATAACCCTTTTTGTTTTGGATCCTCACGTACTACGCGTGTAAAATGCTCTGCAGGTATACCACTTGTAATCTTTTTCCACGACTTACCGTAGTCTGTAGTTTTATATAAATAAGGAGCAAAATCACCTAATTTATAACGTGTTCCAGCCACGTAGGCCGTTCCTTCTTCAAAGGCAGATGGCTCCACACTATTAATCATCATATTTTCTGGCATTCCTTTAGGAGTTACGTTTTCCCAAGATTGTCCTCCATTACGAGTAACGTGTACAAGACCATCATCACTACCTACCCAGAGAAGTCCTTCCTTAAGAGGAGACTCTGCTGCTGCAAAAATGGTACAGTAGTACTCTACAGAAGTATTATCTTGTGTGATAGGTCCTCCAGAAGATTTCATTTTTTCTGGATCATTAGTTGTAAGGTCACCACTAATAACTTCCCAGCTTTGACCTTCATTTTCACTCACGTGCACGCTTTGTGAGAATGTATACAACCTGTTAGGATTATGTTTTGAAAAGATGATAGGAAAATTCCACTGGAAACGGTATTTCATATCCTCCACACCGTGACCCATTGGGTTATCTGGCCATACAGATACGCTACGTACCGTGTTTTTCTCGTGGTTTACACGCGTTAAGAATCCGTCGTAACTTCCTCCATACACAATCTCATTATTTTCTGGATCTACAGCTATATGTGCAGACTCACCACCGGCGGTACTCTCCCAGTCATTTTCTGTAATGCTACCACCTTCTGTGCGGTGCGGAATGCGTATTGTGCTATTATCTTGCTGCGCTACATAAATTCTGTATGGAAAGGCATTATCTGTAGTCACACGATAAAACTGAGCCGTAGGCTGGTTCATATACGTACTCCAAGAGCGACCACCATCATAAGACACTTGCGCGCCACCATCATCACCTATAATCATACGGTTAGGGTCTTCTGGAGCTATCCACAAGTCGTGGTGATCTCCGTGTGGTGCATTGTGCGTACTGAAGGTTTTACCTCCATCTGTAGATTTGTGGTAACGCACGTTTAATACATATACCGTATTCTCATCCTTAGTATCTGCATAAAGACGCGTGTAATACCAAGCACGCTGGCGTAGCTTACGCTCATCGTTTATTTTTTTCCAAGTCGTACCTGCGTCTGTAGAGGTATACAAACCTCCTTGCTCTTGGTTTTCTACCATTGCATACAGACGGTTACTGTTTGCTGGAGAAACAGTGATACCCATAATCCCTAGTATACCTTCGGCAAAACCATCATTTGTAGAAATCTCTTTCCAAGTCTCACCGCTGTCTGTACTTTTCCACACGGCCGATCCTTCTCCCCCAGAACTTAAACTGTACGGAGTCCTACGAGCATTCCACGTAGTAGCGTACAGTACTCTTGGATTGTTTGGATCTATAATTAAGTCTACGACACCACTATCTGCGTTAGAAAAGAGTGTTTTTCTCCACGTCTTACCACCGTCTGTACTTTTGTAAACGCCACGCTCTTGTGTAGGTTTATATATGTTACCTAAAACCCCTGCATATACAATATCAGAATTAGTAGGATGTACACGTATTCTTGGCACGTGGCGGCTGTTTTTGAGACCCGACTGTATCCAAGTTTTTCCTGCATCTTCAGACTTCCAAATACCATATCCAGAAGATACGTTACCTCTTAGCGTTTTCTCACCACCACCTACGTAGATAACGTTTGGGTCGCTTTTTGAAACCTCAACGGCTCCTATACTTCCTCCAAAATAACCATCTGAGATATTTTCCCATTCTTTACCACCATCTGTAGTGCGCCACACGCCACCACCTGTACTCCCCATATAAAATAGGTCTGGTTGTCCCGGCACTCCAGTAACGGCAGCACTTCGACCACCACGGAAAGGGCCAATGAGTCTATATTCTAAAGCTTCGTAAGTAGAAGGGTCTGGTGTTTGTGCAAACGTATCAAAAGATAATACTGAGCACACCGCCAGTAATAGGTAGCATAATTTTGTCTTCATTTGGATTGTGTTTGTTATAGCTAAGAAAATTACACAATTCTCTATGAAGTAAGAAGCAAGGATGAATTTTTAACGCTTTCGCGAAAGCGTACAGAAAAAACGGTAGCTTATTTTTTTATGACTTTTATAGTTTGAGTAGAGTTATCCAAGTAAAGTTTTAGAAAATACATTCCAGCTCGATAATTGGATAAATCAAATGTTGAAACATTGAATGTTTCAGATTGAAGGAGAGCTCCTGTAATTGTAAAAACTTCAACTTTATTGATTAGCCCTTTATAGTCAATAAATATTTGAGACGACGTTGGATTAGGGTAAATATCTAAATCTAAAACCTCTGATTTAGGAATATTTAAAGTGAGACTATTTCTAAAGGTGTAAAGATATCCAGGAACAAGCTCCAAATAAAGTGTTTCATTATCATTAGTTACTCTAATTTCTCCATTAGGTTGTAAAAGAAATTCAAAAATATTATCTGTGTTTTCTCCTATACATTCTTGGTTAAATTCCGTAGCCTTCAGGTGCGGGAGATCATCTAAATCTATACTCACGTATTCAAAAACTCCTTCGTATTCCCAACAGTTATTTTCTCCATAAAAAGAAAGATTCTCATTTATTAATAACTTAGGAACGTTCTCTCCTTCATAAAAAGTCGTTTCTCCAAGATCTTCAGTAGATGAATACAAATACCACTGTTGAAATAGATCTTCAGATGGTTGATGTATGGGGTTGAAAACATAATCGGCTATGCTTCCCTCATCGTCTATTAATCTTAATCGCTTATTTATAAACGAGGTTAAATCCACATACTCATAACTGAAAGTCTTTGAACCGCCATTTTGATCGGTTAGAAATTCATTAAAAAGTAACTGCTCAAACTCACAATCTTGATTAGTACAGCTTTCATCAGAAAACACTAGATTAGAAAAGGTAACCTTGCTATTTGGAATATCAAAAATAGCATCTCCAATAAAAATATTAGAAACGCCTGTTCCTGAGACATTATTAGAAAGGTCAATACTAGAAAAATCTAATATAGTTCCTGCATCATACGGAGGAAAGTAAAGAACCCCATCAATTCTAAGACTCCTCAAATACCATTGTTCTTCAATGATTTCATCTATTTGAGCATTACACCAAAGTGGTAATAATACTAACAAAATTATTATGTAGTTTTTCAAGCTTAAATAGTTAATAAGGAACTAATTAGGTAATAGTAAAGCACAAAACATTTTAATTAAAAATATAATGTTCTCGTAAAGTTAAAAAAAATTATCTTTCTGCCAATACCACCAAATTCTCTTTTACATCACGCCTTAAAAAATAACCTGTAACTACTGTAGAAAGTACATCTGCAATAGGAAATGCAATCCATACTCCCCAAACACCAAAAAAGTTAGGTAATATGAGTATCAGTGGGATTAAGAAGAAGCCTTGCTTAGTAAGGCTGAGCAGTAAAGCTGGTATCGCTTTACCTATGGCTTGAAAATACACAGCTCCTATTAACTGTATTACAATCACTGGCGTCGCAGCAAAGACAGTGCGTAGTGCATTAGGCGTACGTTCCATCAATACTTTATTATCTGCTACCGCCTGGGCTTGTGCGTTACTATCGCTTATAAACCAAGACACAAAAAAATCTGGCACCGTCATTATGATTATAAAAATGGCTAGTGCAAGACCGCCTGCATAAAGAATGGACGTCTTGATAGTTTCTCGCACGCGCGCATATTGGTTTGCTCCATAATTATAACTCGCGATAGGCATAAATCCTTGTGTGACCCCTATCACGGGAAACAATGCAAACATTAACATCCTGCTTATAATACCATAACTAGCGACGTCAAGGGCATCTCCATAATTGATAAGTACATTGTTAAGTAATATAGTAAGCACAGAAATTACTCCTTGTCGCGCAAGTGTCACAGAACTCAAACCAGAAATTTCTGAAACAATTTTTCTTGTAAGCACAAGGCATTTAGGTACAATTCTGAGTTCGCTCTTAAAAATGAAAAACCATACGATAAAAGCAAAACACACGGCATAACTCGCAAATGTTGCCCAGGCAGCACCTTCCATCCCATAACCTAGTACATTAATAAGAAGGTAATCCATCCCTATATTACCTATGGCTGGGAGAATCATCGCATACATCGCAAACTTGGGTTTACCCTCTGCTCGTATCACGTTGTTACCCATCATACACATTGCAAGCATTACAATACCGTAAAGTACAATGCGGTAATAGGTGAGCGCCATATCTTTAAAAGAGTCATCTGCTCCAAAAAACTCTATGAGCGTATTTTGAAAAACGAGTCCTAGAATTGCTAGTAATCCAGATACTAAAAATGTGAGTGTTATTTGATTACCAAAAACTCGAAGCGCCTTATCATCATCACCAGAACCTAAGGCTCTAGACAGTACAGAACTACCACCTATACCAACGGCGAGGCCTATAGCTGCTATAAAAAAGGTTACGGGTATAACTACTGTAATGGCACTAATGGCAAGAGGACCTATCCATCTTCCTACAAAGATGGTATCTACTATCATATTGAGCGACATCACGAGTATCCCTATAGATGCGGGTACAGCTTGCTGTACGAGCAACTTTGATATGGGTTGTGTGCCTAGTGCTGTAGATTTTTTATTTGCCAATAGATATTTGCTAGTTTATTATGTGATTAAACGTTATCAAAGTTTTAACGTAAGCTAGGTAATAGATTATTTACTTTTGCCACGTGCAATATGCTGTATAACAGTAAATTAATGTTTCCCAAACATCCTCAGATATGAGTAATTTAATTCAAGTTAAAAAACTTCCTTTTGCAACTATTGAGTTTTATAAAACTTTTATAATATGCAAAATGAAAGAAGGAATCGTATTAGATATTTCAAAAACCGCAGAACTTCACGAGCAATCTCGCGCATTTTATAACGGGCTCAAATACGGTTTCATCTTTGACAGAACAATAGACTTTACAATAGACCCCATAGTCTATATGAAATGTCCGTACTACCCAGACATAAGTGCATTACACATTGTAGCAGATAAAATTACTACAAAGAAAGTAATTCATTTTGAGCAGAATTTTACAAAATATCCTATTAAGCTTTTCAGCACTATCGACGAAGCAATAAGTGCTATGAACGAGGTTCCCTTTGGAGAAAAGTCAACCTTCTCTAAAAAAGAAGGGACTATAAATCCAAGGCAAAATAAACTGCGCTCTAAAGCTTAAACAACTTAACTACGCTATAGCCTTACCAGCTTCTACTAGCGCCCATTCATTTATCCATCCTGCAACAACACCTGCCCAGTCATCACGATCATTGATACAAGGAATGGTATGGAAGTCCTTTCCTCCAGCCTCGTGAAAGATTTCTTCACCCTCCATCGCAATTTCTTCTAGTGTCTCAAGACAGTCTGATACAAATGCTGGTGTTGCAATTGCCATTTTCTTAAATCCTTCTTTACCCATACGTTCTATTGTACGGTCTGTATACGGCTGTAACCACGGGTCAAAACCTAAACGTGATTGAAAGGAGGTAGAATAAGTAAGTGGCTCCATCCCTAAATATTCGCCTACTAACCTTGTAGTCTCATAACACTGGTGACGATAGCAAAACTCGTGTGCCTTAGATTGGGACATACAGCAAGAACCATCTATTTTACAGTGCATACTCGTCACATCACTCTTACGTATGTGCCTTTCTGGAACACCGTGATAAGAAAATAATAGATGTTCATAATCTACACCTTTAAGGCTATCTGCAATAGAGTCTCCTAGCACCTTGATATACTCTGGCTTGTTGTAAAATGGCTTTACATCTGTAATCTTCATCTTAGGGAAAAACTCAGCACGTATCTCTTCGGCTAGTACTAAGATGGTTTCTGTAGTTGCCATTGCATACTGAGGATATAATGGTAATAGCATTACCTCATCAATCCCTTGATCGTGTAATTTTTGAAGTCCCTCTTTTATAGAAGGTGTACCATATCGCATTGCGATTTCTACAGGGAGTTTTGTGTGGCTTTGCACTTTTTTCTGCAAGCGTTCTGTAAGAACAATTAATGGTGATCCTTCATCCCACCATATCTTACTATAGGCCTCTGCACTCTTTTTAGGGCGTGTATTTAAGATGATACCTTTTACTAGCAATGCTCTTGCAGCATAAGGAACATCTATTACGCGCTCGTCCATTAAGAACTCGCCTAGGTATTTTTTTACGTCTTTTGGATCTGTACTATCTGGTGATCCCAGATTGACCATTAAAACTCCTTTGTTCATTTGTTGGCAATTTTTCTTTAACAAAAATAAGGCTTAACCTTCTTTTAAATGTTATGATTGTTATAAGACTTTGTGATAATGGTATTAGTTTTTACGCTTTCGCGAAAGCGTACCTACCCCAAGCTCATTAAATACTTTTTTGGGGTGGTACCAAATTTCTTTTTAAAAGCAGCTATAAAGTGACTCGCCGTACTATAGCCTACTTTCAGACCTACCTCATTTACATTATGTGATCCCGTCTCTAGCAACTGGCGTGCGACTTCCATTTTATAGTCAAATAAGAAACTAAACACAGAGTCACCATAAATCTGTTTAAAGCCTTCTTTTAATTTACTGAGTGAGAGACCTATCTCATCTGATAATTCGCTTAGTGTTGGTGGTGCATCCATTCTTGCAATGATTATTTGCTTAGCACGCTTTATTTTTTGCACATTATCCTCATCTACTAGAAAAGGGCATTGCTCTATATCTACATCTGCAGGCCTATTAAAGTACAGGCTTAATAGCTCATAACTTTTTCCCTTAAAATACAATTGCATTATAGATGGGTGCAAGCTATAATTCATTAACTGGTTAAGTACAATCGCCATACTAGGTGAGATGCTACCGTCCTTGTAGTATTTTCTATCTTTATTTTCATCACTTAAGAAGTGCATAAAATTTGCCTCGCTAGAAAATAAGCTATGAAATTTTTTGATAGAAATAATGACACTCACCAGCCAGGTCTCTGGGGCGAGTTCTAGATTCATAGGTAAATCACGCTGCGGATTATATAGTAACAGCGAATTCTCATCTGTAATAGAAAGTTTATAGGCTCCATTATTAAAATTAAACACCGCAGAGCCCTTGATACAAAAATGAAACTGTATAAAGCTACTATCTACCTCTCGCTCCACTTGGCTCACATTAGAATCATTGTTATCAAAACGTAAGACATAAAAACCGTCTTCTATTTTAATCTCTTGAAGCAAACCTTGAGCGTTACTTTTTTTATTTAATTCCATTTTATTGATCTCTTTTTTATTTAGAATCACTCTAAATTAAGACAGACACATTCCTTTGCCACTAGCAGTCATAACGATAGCTTACACAAATTTACGGTTTATTACAGACGTGATAAACCGCTCTCGACACAAATGATTCTTCTAGCGTTATTTTTTAAGGAGAGTGACCTTTATTTTTGCACTCCCTCATATTTGGGATACAAATAGAATTATACTTTTGAATAGAGAGCAACAGTTTTATGCCATAGGTCTGAGTTACAAAAAAGCAGACGCGACCACGCGTGGGCATTTTGCAATATCAGAAACAGCACAAGCCGCCATACTTAATGGCGCTCGCGATGAAGGCGTTACGGCTCTTACCGTAATATCTACTTGTAACCGTACAGAGTTATACGGATTTGCACCAGACGCGATTACACTAGTAAAAATTTTATGCGAGCATACGCACGGAACTATAGAAGAGTTTCTAGACGTAGCATACTTGCACAAGGGAGATGACGCAATTGCCCACCTCTTTAAAGTAGGTACCGGTCTTGATAGCCAGATACTAGGCGATTTTGAAATTATAGGTCAGCTTAAGATAGGTTTTAAGCGTTCTAAAAAACTGCAACTTATTAATCCTTTTATGGAGCGATTAGTAAATGCCGTTATACAAGCCAGTAAGCGCATTAAAAATGAGACCGAGATATCAAGTGGTGCAACTTCGGTGAGTTTTGCAGCCGTACAATATATAATGGCACGTGTGCCTTATATGTCAGAAAAGAATATTCTTCTTTTTGGTACTGGTAAAATAGGTCGCAACACTTGTGAAAATTTAGTGAAGCACACTAAAAATGAGCACATCACCCTCATTAATAGAACTAAAGAAAAGGCAGATAAAATTGCTGGTAAATTTAACTTACTAGTAAAAGAGTATGCCCAGATAGAAAGTGAGATTGCACAAACAGATGTACTCGTTGTAGCCACAGGAGCTCAAAAACCTACGGTAAGCAAAGAGATTATCCATTCTAAAAAGCCGCTTCTTATACTAGATTTATCGATACCTAAAAACGTATCTAATGATGTAGAAGAGCTAGAGAATGTCACACTCATACATCTAGATCAATTATCAAAAATGACAGATGCCACACTTAAGCGTCGTCAAGGATATATCCCACAGGCAGAAGCCATCATAAAGGAAATTACAGATGAGTTTAACGCCTGGTTACAAACCAGAAAGTTTGCTCCTACCGTAAAGGCTCTCAAGGCTAGACTTAAAGAAGTACAAGCTGCAGAGCTAGAAAATGTACGCAAGAAAACTCCAGATTTTAGCGAAGCGACGGCAACAGCTATGAGTGATAAAATCATTCAGAAAATCACAAACCAGGTAGCACATCACCTGCGTCACGCAAATGGAGAAACCGAAGAAAGCATTGCCTTAATTTCCACTATTTTCCAACTAGATCAACATAATGTCTAAAACGATACGAATAGGCACTCGAGACAGTGAGCTCGCTCTCTGGCAGGCAAAAACAGTTCAAAAACAACTAGAAGATCACGGCTATACCACAGAGCTCGTACCTGTAAAATCTACGGGAGACCTCATACTTGACAAGCCGTTATATGAACTAGGTATCACCGGCATTTTTACAAAAACACTAGACGTTGCAATGCTCAATGGTACGGTAGATATTGCCGTGCATAGTATGAAAGACGTCCCTACGGCATTACCTATAGGGATTGTGCAAGCTGCAGTATTACCTAGAGCAGAGACCGAAGATATTTTAGTACACAAAGGCGCGCCAGATTATAAGCAAGCCTGCACCATCGCGACAGGTAGTTTAAGAAGGCAAGCCCAGTGGCTCAATCGCTACCCTAACCACAAAACCACAGATATACGTGGTAATGTAAACACACGCTTACAAAAGCTAGAAGAAAGTGACTGGACGGGCGCCATTTTTGCAAAGGCAGGCCTTAAACGTATTAATGTACTTCCAGAAAATTATGAAGTACTTGACTGGATGATTCCTGCGCCGGCACAAGGAGCAATGCTCGTGGTAGCGATGGAAGAAGATACATTTTCTAAAGAAGCTTGTGCAAAGCTTAACGATCGCACGACAGCATTGTGCACACATATAGAACGCGAGTTCTTACGCACGCTAGAAGGCGGTTGTACCGCACCCATAGGTGCACTAGCACAAGAAATAGATGGAGCCATACGTTTTAAGGGAGTGCTTTTTTCACTAGACGGCGCGACAAAGATTGAAGTGGAGCAAGTAGTCTCAACAGAAAATGCACTAGGATTTGGTACAGACTGTGCGCTAGAGGTTCTTGATAATGGTGGAAGAGCATTAATGAAGGAAATCAAGAGTAGCTTGAAAAAATGACCGTGCTATCCACAAAAAAACTAAAGCCTAACCAGCGAGAGCTACTTCTCAATGCAGGCTTACAATTTGTGGAATATGATGCGATACGCACACAAGAGGTTGCTTTTACGCTTTCGCGAAAGCTAAAAAATATCATTATCACCTCTCAAAATGGAGTACGCGCTTTATGTAACAACCTTTCTAGTGAAGAATTAGAAAGTATAGAAAGTTGTTTTGCTGTTGGCATAAAAACAACAGCACTTCTAGCCGAAAATGGCATAAAAGTGACAAAAACAGCTCAAAATGGAGAAGAATTGGCTCATTTTATAGCCAAAAACCACAAAAACGAATCATTCACTTACTTCTGCGGGAGACAGCGCAGAGATGAGCTACCTACATTACTCAAAGAAAATAATGTAGCGTGTGAAGAAGTGGTGGTTTATGAAACTCATCAAATGACACAGTCCTTTGACCGTACATTTGATGGTATATTATTTTTTAGTCCGAGTGGTGTGAACGCTTTCGCGAAAGCGAACAAAAACACACGAGCAATAGACAGCGTAGCGTTTTGCATAGGCGAGACCACTGCAACAACGGCAAGACTACACTTTAAAAAGGTAATCGTGTCTAATGCAACAACTATAGAAAGCACCATTGCTAAGGCGGTGAAAATATTGAAAGAAGAATCTAGAACATAAGCGTCTAGAAAAACATAAAATTGTCCCCTCGAGCGCAGTCGAGAGGTTCATTATAAGAGTACAATTAAGTTCTCGACTGCGCTCGAACAGACCTAGAGATATGAGCATAAAAAACGACCTATTTTTAAGAGCACTTAAAGGAGAAACTGTAGACCGTCCACCAGTATGGATGATGCGTCAGGCTGGAAGATACCTTCCAGAATTTATGGAAATCAAAGCAAAGTATGACTTCTTTACACGCTGCCAGACGCCTGAGCTTGCGAGTGAGATTACCGTACAACCTATACGTCGTTATGGGATGGATGCTGCTATTTTATTTTCTGACATCTTAGTGATCCCTCAGGCAATGAATATTGATGTAGAAATGAAGCCTAATGTAGGACCGTGGTTGCCTAACCCTATACGATCTGCAAAAGATGTAGAGCAAGTGATTGTTCCAGATATCGATGAGACGCTAGGCTATGTGATGGATGCCATTAAGATGACTAAGGAAAAACTCAATGACGAGATTCCGCTTATAGGTTTTGCAGGATCACCGTGGACGATACTTTGTTACTGTGTACAAGGTCAAGGGTCAAAAAACTTTGACAAGGCAAAGGAGTTTTGTTTTACACAACCACTAGCCGCGCACGCTTTACTTCAAAAAATCACAGATACTACCATTGCTTATCTTAAGAAAAAAGTAGAGGCTGGAGTGAATGCAGTACAAGTTTTTGATAGCTGGGGAGGAATGCTCTCACCGGTAGATTATCAAGAATTCTCGTGGCAATACATACAGCAAATTATAGACGCACTTAAAGACGAGGCTCCCGTAATTGCCTTTGGAAAAGGATGCTGGTTTGCACTTGATAAAATGGCAAAATCTGGAGCATCTGCACTAGGTGTAGACTGGACGTGCTCTGCACGCAACGCTCGCTACCTTACTGGTGGTAATATCACGCTGCAAGGTAACTTTGACCCTACTCGATTATTCTCACCTCCTAGCGAGATCAAGAGAATGGTGCACGAGATGATTAATGAATTTGGCAAAGACAAATACATTGTAAATCTTGGTCACGGTATTTTACCTAACATTCCTATAGAAAATGCAGGTGCATTTATAGAAGCTGTAAAAGAGTACAAAGCCTAATGAACGTCTGGGCTGTTGTCAAATCTATGGATTTTAAACAGCTGTGGAGCCTTTTTTGGCTCAGTGCACGCCATCCTCGATTTGTGATTCCTACCATAAGGGGGACTCGCAAAACGGTTGCTATATGTAATAAACATTATGGCAAAAAACAGCACCTCAACGGCCCAGAAAATGCTTTTAGACACGCCCTGTGGAATATGCTTATCGTGCACCTTAGTGTGCAACGAGGCTTGCCACTGCAGCGCTCGCTAGCGTGGACAAAACGGTTTACAGACTGGCACGAAGATTTTTCTCCTAACGCACCTTTAGAACGTGCGATGGACTTGCATAACAACCGCGTGGGGCGCGACCTCATCACTAGTTTTTGCGGGCAAGACGAAGAGCAACTGGTGACACAACTACTGGAGATGGTCCCGCTTTCGCGAAAGCGTACTACCCTAAAAGAAATCAAGCGTTGTGACACAGTACTGGTTCACTTAGAGTGATAATTTAACCATATGTAAACAGGCTATGGAGGGCAAAACAAATACTTTTGAGTATAATTTCTAGCTATGAGAACATTCTACAATAAGCTGAGTTTACGATACACCGCACTTAAAAGGAGCTGGACGCCACAGCAAAATTTATTTTATGGTTTTCTCACGTATGTTTTAGTAGGAACTTTACTCCTGAGCTTGCCTTGGTTACAAAAGACGAGTGCCTCCATACTAGATCATCTTTTTATTGCAACCTCTGCAGTGAGTACTACGGGGCTGGTTACGATGTCTATTTTTGACTCATATAACATAGGAGGACAATTTGTTATAATGGCACTTTTCCAGCTGGGAGGTATAGGTTACTTGACCTTTACTACATTTATGCTGCTATCTACTACCCATAAAATAACACCCTGGCATAAAAGTATTCTCAATACAGAGTTTACATTACCCGTTACTATACGTATCAAAGACTTTTTAAAATCTGTAGTACTGTATACGGTAATTATGGAAGTTCTAGGTGCCATATTATTCTTTATTGCTTTTAAGTCAGATGGTATGGGAACGGGAGAGGCATTCTGGTCATCTATTTTTCATAGTATAAGTGCTTTTTGTACCGCTGGTTTTAGTCTTTTTAATAGTGGATTTACACCTTACGTAGACAACGGACTCATAAACTTTACCATATCAATGCTCGCTATTTGCGGTTCCCTAGGTTTTATTGTGATTACAGACGTGGGCTTATGGGTAAAAAACAGAACACACTCGCTTAGCTTTACAACAAAGATTGTCACAATAGGTTCGCTTATACTTCTAGCTTTTGGATACTTATTTTTTTACTTCTTAGAGCCGTCCATCTCAAGTTTGAGTGGGTCTGCTCGAGTGAGTGCTGCATTTTTTCAATCTATGACCGCAATGACTACAGTAGGTTTTAATACTGTTGACTTTGGTACTTTTGTATTACCTATGTTACTTGTAACTATATTTTTGATGTACATAGGCGCATCTCCTTCTGGTACAGCTGGAGGTATGAAAATTACGACACTTACTGCCGTATTTGCCATAATGAAAAGCCGACTCAAAGGATCTAAAAACATCACCTTCTTAGGAAAACGCATTCCTTATGAGCGACTATACGTGGCAACATCATCTTTTATATTTTATACAACACTTATTTTTGTAGGGACGTTTATACTCACATTTTCAGAAGATTTTGATTTTGAAAATATTTTATTTGAAGTAGCCTCTGCACTTGGTACTGTGGGTGTGAGCACTGGAATTACTGGAGATTTAAGCAGTATAGGTAAGGTTATTATCATAATCCTTATGTTTATAGGTCGACTAGGTGTACTTACCTTTGGCCTCGCCATTTGGTCAAAAGGAATCACAAAGGAAGACAGAGAAGTTCTCAAAGAAGATATAGCAGTATAATATGATAAAAGGCATCTTAAACGGATTACAGACGTATAAATCATCATTTGGGTTAATCTCAAAGCTTGGGCTTTGGAAGTATTTTGCCATCCCAATGGCTATAAGTCTTATTACTGCCTCAATGATTGCAGCATCTGCCTGGGGTTTTTCTGATAATATAGGTCACTGGGTAGAGCAAATCTGGCCTTGGGAAACGGGAAGACACGCCTTCTTTATATTTGCAGAGATAGTAAGCGCACTACTCATTATCGCCATAGGTCTTATCTTGTATAAACACATTATAATGGCACTGAGCGCTCCATTTATGAGCCCTGTTTCAGAAAAAATAGAAGCTCACCTCAAAGGAGAAAACCACACTCATAGAGACACCTCAAACACCGAACAACTTATACGAGGCATACGCATAAACGTGCGTAACTTGGGTCTAGAATTGCTTATCACACTACCTATCTTACTGCTCAATTTTATCCCAATTATAGGGAGTATTGCTGCCACTATTTTACTATTTCTTACACAAGCTTACTACGCAGGTTTTGGTAATATGGATTACACACTAGAACGTCATTTTAAGTATAGAGAAAGCGTAGATTTTGTAAAAAGAAACAAGGGCCAAGCCATAGGTAACGGTATTGTATTTATGCTGTTTCTTATCATTCCACTTGTGGGAATTATACTCGTTTTACCCATATCTGTAACTGCAGCGACGGTACAAACCATAAAACTGCTTGACAAGGATCATCACACTAGCCTGACTGCATAGGTCACCACCTAAAAAATATATAATGAAAGAACAATTTGTAAACTACATACTCAATCTTCAAGATCAAATTACTAGCACACTAGAGCAACTAGATGGTAAGGCAAGCTTTCAAGAAGACAACTGGAAACGCCCAGAAGGCGGTGGTGGTCGCACACGCGTGATTGAAAACGGAAATATCTTTGAAAAAGGAGGTGTAAACACATCACAAGTGCACGGCGAGCTACCAGAGGCAATGCAAAAATACTTTGGCGTAGAAGATGCAAATTTCTTTGCCTGCGGTCTATCTCTAGTGCTTCACCCTAAGAGTCCTATGGTTCCTACGGTGCACGCAAACTGGCGTTACTTTGAGATGTATGACAAAGAAGGAAACGTTGTAGATCAATGGTTTGGTGGAGGGCAAGACCTCACTCCTTATTACCTTTTTGATGAAGATGCAACACACTTTCACCAAACCTGTAAATCCGCTTGTGATGCACACGATGCCGACTTTTATCCAAAATACAAAGCACGTTGTGATGAGTATTTTTACAACACACACCGCAATGAAGGTCGCGGTATAGGAGGTTTATTTTTTGATTACTGCAAAGCTACCACAGAGCGTTCTATGCAAGACTGGTACAACTTTGTGACCACAGTGGGTGATAGTTTCTTAGAGGCATACGTTCCTATTGTGGAGCGTAGGAAGGATACCGCTTTCGCGAAAGAACAAAAAGACTGGCAAGAGGTACGCCGTGGTCGTTACGTAGAATTTAACCTTGTACACGATAAAGGAACCCTCTTTGGTCTAAAAACCAATGGCCGCATTGAAAGCATCTTAATGAGCCTTCCTCCCGTAGTACAGTGGAAATATGATCACCACCCAGCACCTGGAAGCGAAGAAGAACGATTAATAAAAGTACTGCAGCAACCGAAGGAGTGGGTTTCTTGATAACCTATCTCCATATAGCACTCGTCTTGGTTTTAAATCCGCCTTTGGTATTTAAGTAATGAAAACGTGCTTTTAAGAGTCGTTTTCTACCTTCCTTAGTACGCGTGAATGTGAGCGTTGCATTTTCTGAAATATAAATTCCCCAGAAGTTAAAAAAGAGCGAAGCATCTTTTTTATTACCTGCAAAGAGTTCTGGTACGGGATAATAATTAGCAAAGCCAAACTTGCGCTGCCACCACCCTGACTGCTCAATCATATAGCGTGCATTATCTATAGGCGTAAGAAGTTCTTCCATACACTTTACAAAAAGGATTTCTTCTTTGGCAGTAGCTCCTGTAAGAAAGCAAGAGACGGCACCATTAGGTAGATACTCTACACCTAGTTTTAGGGCTTCTAGCTGCGTGGTGATGTAGTACTCCTCTCGTAGGCTTTTAAGCACTACTTGCCCCATTTTATACACCAGTTTATCTACACGTCCATATTTTAAGTACAATACGAGCGTTTTATATGTCTTAGGCGCAAGTACCATTGCCGCTGTGCCTAGCACTGCATATATAAAAAAGCTCATCCCTCTAGAGAAGTAAGCTCCTGCATTATTAATAATAATCTCCGGTACGGTAATCGTGAGTAAGGCTCCCAGTTGTAGTACTCCATATTTTACAGCATCTTTATAATAAACGCTGTTTTTTTGTAACGGCTTACCCTTAGGTTTAAAGTCTAGTTTCAGTTCGCGCACTAGCAGTTTTCCCGTACCTATAGCTTGCTCCCATCGCTGTTGTATCGCACCTCTATTTCCCGCAAGGGTACACATTTTACTATTTAATACTTCTTTTTCTAAAATAGTGGTAGGTAGAGCAAACCGCTCTGCGCCATTTTCTATAAAGGGAGTTCCCTCTAGTGATACACCACAAAAGGCATCAAAGCGTCTGGTTAATTTTATCACATCCTCACCACCACCATCTATAGTGGGATCTATGCAAGCAAGATGCCATATAGAAGCCACCTTATAAGGATTACTAGGCTGTACTCGTATGGCTCTACCTCGCATCTGGTTAGACATTACAAAAGAACTCACGTAAGAGGCAAGTACTAATGTATTTATAGCTGGCGCATCCCAACCTTCTCCTAGTAATGCTGCTGTGCCTACTAGCACTTCTATATGGCCGTCTGTAAAAAGAGCCGTCATAAGGCTTACCATCTGGCTTTTTACCTTTTCTCTAGGTCGCACTATCACAAAGGCTGTATCACCTAATGCGTCGTGTGTAAAATCATCACTATCTAGGGTCTCTGTAATTTGTGCTACCAGTGTTTTATGTACTATGATAATGGTACCTGTGAGTACGGCAAGTTTTTCTAGTTTATCCTTACCCTGCCACCTATCTGGATGTTGTTCAAGTGAGTAGCGCAGATGGTGAAAGATAGGTATTACTCCCAGCTTATTTATTGTGTCAAGCGCCTCTGTAGGGGTGTCTATAAATTCCTTACGCACGTAATCTGTAAGTATAACAGCGCGTAAGTTTTCACCCATTTGAGTACTTTCAAAATCTATAATCTCTCGTATGCTCTTGAGCTTATTAGGGCTTTGGGCTAGTGATTTATATAATTGCTGCTCGCCTTTAAAGTTTACACGTTTTTTATCAAAAGTACCTACCTTACGAAGTGTCTTCTCAACAGTAGCGAGTACCTCTTCGTCTTCATAATGATCTTCTCGGTCATCTACTAGTAGCGGTTGCAATAACTTTTCTGCCCACTCTTGATTAAAGGTAGGAAGCTTTTCTTGGGTAAGGTCTACACCTAGCAAATCTATTTTTACCTTAGGGATTTTATACCCACGTGCATTAAGATAGACAAGAGAAGCTATATAAAAGTTAGGGTCTTTATAAATGATCTCAAGATGTTTTCCTGGTGTTTTATATACTGGGAGACTTATAATAAAACTGCCAAACTCACTATTTTCAACCAGCTCATCTATAACTGCTTTTGCCTTAACACGATAGTCTAAAATGTATTCTATTTGTGCAGCATCTGGCTCAGAAAAATAAATATAATCTTGGTGTGCACAGAGGTTTCCTTCTTTAACCAGCTCTGGCACGCTTATCTCAATATCTATAGGTCCACAAAGCTGAAAATACTTTGCTATCTCTGCTTGATCACTATCATATGGCGGTGTTGCCGTAAGTGCGGTAATGGTGCACTCTGGCAGTTCTTTAAGTGCAAAAAGTGGTTTCCACCACTCGTTTTTAAGGTGATGAGCTTCGTCTAGTACGATGTTTTTTATTCCCGCTTGCGCGAAAAAATTAAGCACACGTTCCGTATCGCCTTCCATTTCATTTTTGGCAAATGCGTGTAATGATTGATAGGTTGCAAAGGTGATGTGTGCAGGTTTTTTTATATTTCGCGAAAGCGGAATAGTACATTTTTCTTGCTCGATAAAGCACTCAAACATACGCTCCTCCCACTGGTTGCGTATCGTGATAGTAGGTGCGAGCACAAGCGTGCACTTATCTACACGGCGCATCATCTCAAGACCAAGCACAGTTTTTCCCGAGCCTGGTGGGGCAACTACGTGCAAGTGATCATCTGCAATGTGATCTTGAAAATCTTTTAAAAATCGCTCCTGATAGGTGCGCCAGGGATAAATAAATTGAAAGGCTTCTTTGAGCAAAGGAAGGCGATGTTTAAATTGGTAAATTTGTAATGCAAAATACGAGGTTTAGATAGATATTGAAACTAGATGTATTTAAAATCACACACCTATTTACCTCAACACATAGAAGATAGAACGATGCTTATAAGAAACCGAAGACTACGTAGCAGTGAGGCTATGCGCTCACTAGTAAGAGAGACCTATATCACTCCAAATGATTTTCTTGTACCGCTTTTTGTGGTAGAAGGAAAAGGGATAAAGCAAGAGATAGACTCTATGCCAGATTACTATCGCTACAGTCTTGACTTACTTACTAAAGAGGTAAAAGAGCTCTGGGCAATGGGACTTAAAGCCGTACTTCTGTTTGTAAAAGTACCAGATAACTTAAAAGACAACTCTGGTACCGAAGCGCTTAATGCAGACGGCCTAATGCAACGTGCTATAAAAACCGTAAAAGACGCCTGTCCAGATATGCTGGTTATGACAGATGTTGCACTAGATCCTTATTCGAAATTTGGCCACGATGGTGTGGTAGGTAATGGTGAGATTGTAAATGATGACACCACAGCCATACTTGCCGAGATGGGATTGAGTCACGCTCGTGCAGGAGCAGATGTACTTGCTCCAAGCGATATGATGGATGGCCGCATTTTTGAAATGCGCACCTTGCTAGAAGACGAAGGTTTTTATAACACCGGTATTATGAGTTATAGCGCAAAGTATGCAAGCTCTTTTTATGGCCCTTTTCGTGATGCTCTAGACAGTGCGCCAGTAGACTTAAAAGATATTCCAAAAGATAAAAAGACATACCAGATGGACTTTGCAAATCGTGACGAAGCGATTAAAGAAACCCTGATGGATATAGAAGAAGGTGCAGATATCGTGATGGTAAAACCAGGACTATGTTACCTAGATATTGTACGTGATTTAAGAGAAGTTGTAAATGTACCGATAGCCGTTTACCAAGTAAGTGGTGAGTATGCAATGCTCAAAGCCGCTGCCGAAAAAGGATGGCTAGATCACGATAGCGTGATGATGGAACAAATCACAGCTATAAAAAGAGCAGGAGCACAAGTAATAGCTAGCTACTTTGCAAAAGATGTGGTAAAGTTACTCGGGTAATGGCATATCACCTTGCACAGCTCAATGTAGCCCGTATGAAGGGTGTCTCTATAGAAGATCCAGAGATGAAGGACTTTAGAGATAATACAGACCGTGTAAATGAGCTAGCCGAAAGTTCGCCAGGTTTTATATGGCGTGACATTATAGATACCGAAGCCGCACCCGCTCCTAATGCGCTTAACGATGAGCAGGTGCTTATTAATTTTTCTGTGTGGGAAGATGTGGCGTCACTAAGAGAATTCACCTATAAAACCTTCCACAGTGCGATTATGAAACGCCAGAAAGAGTGGTTCCAAAAATACGGAACGGCACACTACGTACTCTGGTGGATTAAGGCAGGCACAACACCTACAGCGCAAGAAGGACTAGAGAAGCTCGAGTTCTTACAAAAGCACGGCGCAAGCAAAGAAGCATTTACTTTTAAAGAGGTTTATGAGAAGTATGAGTAAAATTACGCTTTCGCGAAAGCGTAAAAGCACTTCTACTATACTCTCTTTTTCCATACATTTACATAAATAGCAAACTAACTATGGGTCAACTTTTACTTTGGGCAACGATTTCGATATTTTTTTCATTCTTGTGTTCTATACTTGAAGCTGTACTTCTAAGTGTGACACCTACGTTTATAAACATCAAGAAAAACGAAGGAAAAGCCTACGCCGAAACTCTTGAAGAACTTAAAAAAGATGTAGATAAACCGCTTATTGCAATCCTTACCTTAAACACACTTGCACACACCGTAGGTGCAATGATGGTAGGTACTGTAGCTGCAGATTTATACCCAGAGTTTGTTATAAACTTAGGCTTTACAGAGATTAATTTTCTTGGTTTTGTCTCTGCAATAATGACATTACTTATCTTAATTGCTAGTGAGATTATACCTAAAACTATAGGTGCAAAATTTTGGAAATCTCTAGCAAACTTCTCTGCAAAGACACTTAAGATAATGGTGCTACTTTTAAAGTACACAGGAGTATTATGGTTGCTACAACTTTTTACTCGTATGGTAGGTGGCGGTGGTCATCACGAGAGTGTGCTAAGCCGTGAGGACTTTACTGCAATGGCACAAATGGCTGGTGAAGATGGCGTTTTTGAAGAAAGTGAATCTAAAATTCTTAATAACCTTCTTACTTTTAAAGAGGTACTTACTAAGGATATTATGACGCCACGTACAGTCATAAAAATGGCAGATGCAAACACAACCGTTGCAGACTTTTTTGAAGAAAATCAATCGCTACGTTTTTCTAGGATTCCAATTTTTGAAGGAACACGTGATCACATCACTGGTATTGTTTTAAAGAGCGAGGTTTACCGTGAGATGGCACTAGATAATCACACAACAACTCTTAAAGAGATAGAACGTCCTATTTTAATCACAAAACGTAATTTGCCTATTCCAGATCTTTTTGAAGAACTTATTTCTACAAAAAATCACATCGCCCTAGTGGTAGATGAATATGGTACTATGAGTGGTCTTGTCACAATGGAAGATGTGATAGAAACTCTTCTTGGACTAGAAATTATGGATGAAAGTGATAGTGTAGCAGACTTGCAAACGCTAGCCCGTCGCAACTGGCAAAAAAGGGCCAAAGCTCTAGGGCTTTATGATGAGAATAGCCCTAAAAGCGAGTAACCCAGCCACTTTATGCGGTTACAATATGTTTGTTTTTAATATTACGTACTAGCACACTTAAAAACAGCGATACATCATAAGGTTTTACTAGAATGTCATCCATTCCTGCTTTATAAATTTTATGTCTTATCTCTTGTATCTCTACCGCTGTTAAGGCAACTATAGGTGTAGACTTATCAAACGTTCTAATTTCTTTTGTGGCCTGTATACCATCTTTTTTAGGCATATGGATATCCATAAGTATAAGGCTATATTCTTGATTTTTTGCCATCTCTACGGCCTCTACACCATCACTAGCTAGACTACACAATAAACCCTTGCTCTCAAGAAGTTTTTGAGTGATTTTTTGATTAATACGGTTATCATCTACCACAAGAATATGAGCATCTTGTAGTGTGTGTACACTCTCTGTCCCTAACAACTCATTTGATGTAATAACTTGACGAGGTAATGCTGTGCTCTTAGGTTTTTCAAATTCTATAACAAATGAGAAGGTTGCTCCTTGCCCGTCATCACTTTCTAGTATAACCTCACTATTATATAATGCGAGTAGCTTTTTTACTATAGGTAAACCTAAACCGGTACCTTGATAATTATAGTTTTTATTCTCTACCTGAGTAAACTCTTCAAAAATGGTGTCTTGGCTACTTTTTGGTATACCCATACCATCATCTTTTACTACAAACAAGATGCTATGACGCCCTTCATCTGTGTGGGCTTGCTGATGTATGTTTATCCAGATATTTCCATTTTCATTAAATTTTATAGCATTACCTATAAGGTTCATTAGTATTTGAGAAAGTCTTACAGAATCTCCTTGAAGCTCATTAGGCACCTCTGGGTCTATATGTAGATGAAGTTTATTGTTGTTTTGCTCAAGGCTAAACTCAAATGAGCGAGTAATGCTATGTAATAAGGTAGTAAGTTTAAAAGGTGCGTGCTCAAGTGTAATATCTTTTGCCTCCATCTTACTCATAAGGAGCACATCGTTTATAAGAGCAAGTAAATAATCTGCCGAAAACTTAAGCGACTTTAAGTCATCACGATGTGTTTTTATGATTTTATCTTCAAGTAAAATGGTAGCAATACCTATTACCCCATAAAGTGGCGTGCGTAACTCGTGACTTATGGTAGAGAAAAATTGCGTCTTCAGCTTTGAGAGTTGTTCGGCTTCATTTTTGGCCTTTGTGAGTTCTATGTTTTTTTCGCGTAAGCGATCACTATAGTTTTTACGAGATTTATACATCGTGTAGATGATAAATAAACCTATAAGCAAGAGTAATGATGCAACTATAAGCACGGTATTTGCTCTACGTGAGCTCGCCGCTAGTATATCTGTAAGGCTTTTTTCTTTCTTGGTAATTTCTAGTTCGCGCTTATTTGCTCTATAATCAAACTGTGCGCTAGCAAGTCTTACTTCTTGTTGGGTTTCATTTTTATATAGTTGGTTTGCAAGTAATAGCTGTCGCTGCGAGTGATAATATGCCTCTTCAAATTTTTTCTCTTGCTCATAGAGTCTCGCTATCTGTTGCTGTGCTTGCTCTTCTTGGGCAATGAGTTCTTGTTCAAAAGAAATATCTATAGCTTCTAGTAAGGCTTCTTCGGCTAGAGTGCTTTTATCTTTTTTAATATAATATTTACCTAATAGTGTAAGGATCTGTGCCCTTGGTTTAAAATTAAGTGTATCCCTTAAGCTCATCATTTTTGCCTCCATAAGGGCAGGGTAAGCCATTGCAATATTATCTCGTGTGAGATACATACGGCTTAACTCTATATATGACTGGAGGGCATCATCTCTAAGGTTAAGCTTAGTATAAGTGTCTATACTCTTTTTAAACAGTGTAGTAGCCCTTTCTTCAAACTCAGGATATACGCTATATGTTTTACCTAGATTACTGTATGATATGGCGAGTAGTGTATCATTTTTAGACTTTTGTGCCATTTTTAAGGCACGCTCAAATGCCTCGTGAGCTTTAGGTGTATCCTTAAGCATTAGGTAGATGTCACCTAGTAATGTAAATCCTTGGAATTGCTTTTTTGAATCTTCTTCTATTGCTGAGGAGTTAAGTAACTCATCTAGTGTATGTATAGCGCTAGTGTATTCTTTACTTTGGAATTGCCCTTTTGCAATATCTAAGGTGTAAATTCTACCCTCATCATAGGTCTGAGCATTTTCTTGCCCAGAGACCTTATGACTAGATAAAAGTATAATAGGGATTATAAATACTAATAATAGACGCATATGCCTGCCTTAAAACCATCAAATGTACTGACTTACAGTACAATATACAACACACTTAATTCCTATATTTGAAACTATGGAAGCAGCTATTATATCAACACCTCTAGGTCTATTATTATTAGAAGGAAGCCAAGAAGGACTCTGTGCTGCTACGTTTATTGAAAAAGAACAAGCGATTACAAAAGCAATTCCAGACGCTCTTCAAGAGGCTGTAAAACAACTTAAAGAATACTTTGCAGGAGAGCGAAGTCATTTTGACCTCTCTCTTACCCCTAAGGGAACGACTTTTCAGCAAAAGGTCTGGATGGAACTTTGCACCATCCCTCACGGCGAGACTACAACCTACCTCACAATGGCAAAACAACTGGGTGACCCAAAGGTAATACGTGCAGCAGCCAGTGCAAATGGTAAAAATCCTATTTCTATCATCATCCCTTGTCATCGCGTGATAGGTAGTGATGGCTCTCTCACGGGCTACGCTGGTGGACTACATCGCAAGAAGTGGCTCTTAGAACACGAGAGCCCAGTGACGCAAGGTTCTTTATTTTAGATTAGGCTTTTATTAAAGGTGAGTAACGCTTTCGCGAAAGCAAAAAAATAATACTTTTAAAATATCAATCTTTACAAAATGAGGTATCTGAAAAATTTTTTTAAAGGCTTACTTTTTTTTATTGCTATCATTATAGCGGCTCTTTACATCACAGACTATGACTACATTTTAAAAGGTGTGCGCGTGGTATATATGACTGGTCATACTACGGCTTTTATAGACGACTATGATTATTTTGATAACGCGACTATTGAAACTACCACCCCACAGACCTGGCCAAAGCATAAGCAATATAACAACGTCGTACCTACAGAGCGTCTATCTTCTGTTAATAGTGAGCTTGAGACCATTGCCTTTTTAATCATTAAAAACGATAGTATTTTATATGAGGATTATGCAACGAGTTATAGCGAGAAAAGCAAGACTAACTCGTTCTCTATGGCAAAGAGCATTACCAGCGCGTTGCTAGGTAAGGCCATACAAGACGGCTATATAAAATCACTAGATCAACCCGTGAGTGATTTTTTTATAGAATTTGCTGGTTCTGGTATGACTGTGGGAGATCTCTCCTCTATGGCTTCTGGTCTTAACTGGGATGAGAGTTACTCTAGCCCCTTTAGCCTTACAGCACGTTCTTATTATGATGATGACCTTGCCGAAACTATATTAAATCTCAAGGTTACAGAGCAACCCGGTCAAACTTTTAAATATCTCTCTGGCAACACACAATTGCTAGGTATGGTGATACAGAAAGCTAGTGGCATACCGCTACCGCAATACCTATCAGACAGCTTCTGGAAACCTATGGGTATGGAGCAAGAAGCATTATGGCAGCTAGATGATGATGATAACAAGCTGGCAAAAACCTATTGCTGTATAGCAAGTAATGCTAGAGATTTTGCCCGTTTTGGAAAACTCTATAAAGATGGTGGCTCTTGGAATGGCAAAAGATTACTTCCAAAAGATTTTGTAACAACCAGCATAAACCCACGCTTTGCTCAAGATACGGAGTATGGATACGGCTTCTGGCTAAGTAACTATCGCGATAAAAAAATATTTGCAATGAGAGGTATACTAGGGCAATACGTCATTACCATACCAGAAGACAATCTTATCATTGTAAGACTAGGGCACCATCGTGGTGACTGGGTAGAAGGAAAACCATTTACTCAAGACTTTTATGATTACATAGACGCAGGGTATGAAATGACTCAAAACACTGATTAGCATAGAGTTCTATTAATTTATTGTATTTTTCAATACATTCAATCATCAATCAATGCGATTATTTTCCCCTTCAGAATTCATCATCAAGGCGCTTGCTGCCTTTAAGAGATTTCCTGTGACACTCATCTGGGTTATATTATTTACACTACTGCTGGTAGTACTTACCGAAAGAGATGTAGACGACATATTTGAAACCTATAACAACATTTCACTCACAGCAATATTAGGTGTGAGCTGGCTTATAGGAACTCAGTTTTACATCGAGCAGTTTAAAAGAAAAGGACTCTGGTGGATTAAGGTTATTATCATATTACTCCTTGTTGCATTCTATTTTACATTACCTGACTATGACTTTCAAAATAATAATGAGACCCCATATATAAGGTGGTTTGTACTACTTATAGTAGGGCATCTAGCGCTACTCTTTGCTCCTTTTATTACTGTATGGCACCCTAAAGCCTACTGGAATTATCTGGCAGATATGCTTATGGCAATCGCCAGGAGTGCCTTGTTTTCTGGAGTGTTTTATCTAGGTATCGTACTTGCATTGCTAGCCATAGAGTATCTTTTTGGTGTAAAAATAAATGGTAGGCGCTACTTCCAGTTATTCTTGCTGTGTTTAGGAATCATAAATACGTGGGTATACCTATCAGATTTTCCTAAAGAGGTACAACATAACATACACCTGCACTTTCATAAAGCTATTGAAGTCTTTGTAAAGTTTATACTCATACCGCTTGCCGCACTCTACATCACAATACTGTATGCCTATGCTCTTAAAATCTGTATACAGTGGGAATTACCTAAGGGCTGGGTGAGCTACCTCATTATCGCACTTGCTGGGCTTCTATTTATCATTCAGTTTATTATTCATCCCTTAAAAGCAACTCATACCTCTAGGGTTTTTAAAAACTTTCAGCCGCTTGCATACTGGTTATTACTACCCTTGCTCATCTTGTTTTATGCCGCGATTTATAAAAGAGTATCAGATTACGGCATCACAGAGGCGCGATATTTTCTTATTGTAATTGCGATTTTTATAACAGGCGCTACGCTTTACTTGCTCTTCAGTCGCAAGCAGCAGCTTCGGTTTTTACCTATAGCTCTTGCGGTTATGGGTTTATTGAGCACTTTTGGGTTTTGGGGAGCCTTCTCTGTGAGTAAACGCAGCCAGATGGATGAATTTGAAAAGATGTATACCGCTTTCGCGAAAGCAGAAAATAAAAAAAACTCAGACCCCGAATCTTATAGAAGATTTTCATCTATCACAAGGTACCTCGTAGAACACGATGCCGCAGAAGATCTTAAACCCATCATAGGTTACAACCCGGTAGAAAAACATACTGATGTTGCTACCTGGAAGTTGTCTAACTATATTTTAAAAGACTTAGGGTATAAAATGACGGCTAGTGATATAGAGAAAAAACGCGTACACTTTAACAACGCCTCTAGTGCAGCATATGATATACGTGGCTATGACTGGAAGCAAGACTTTCACTTTAACCTCAACGGTCAGTCAGAATATATAGAAGAAGGCTTTTCTATGTTGCTTAATGGGAAAGAAATTCTTATCACAACACAAGACAGCACAGCACTCACGATACCCACACAGGCATTTTTAAAACAACTAGAAGGTGAGGATATAAATAAACCCATTAACGACCGAGATAAACTTACACTCCGTAAAACAAATGATCTTGTGGATGTAAAAATAATATTCAACTCCATAAATTTAAAGGTTGATGGTGGTGGTCAACGTGTTATAAATTATGCGAGTGGTAGTGTACTTTTAAAAGTAAAAAAATGATACAAAGGCTTCAACTAGAACATATCCTTTTTTTGGATATTGAGACGGTACCTCAACATCCAGATTTTTCTGATCTAGACGATGTAGAAAAGGCACTTTATGCAGATAAAACAAGATACCTGCGCAAGGATGAGTTTACACCAGAAGACTATTATGAGCGTGCCGGCATCTGGGCAGAATTTGGAAAAATAGTGTGTATCTCTGTGGGCTATTTTAATACCAGTACAGATGGAAAACGCTTTAGAACCACCTCCTTTTTTGGTAATGATGAGACCAAGCTACTTAATGAGTTTAAAAATCTACTTGAAGATCATTTTAACCGCCGCGAGCACTTACTCTGTGCACATAATGGTAAAGAATTTGACTTCCCATATATCGCGCGACGTATGATTATAAATGGAGTTACGCTACCACAAAAGCTCAATCTTTTTGGAAAAAAACCTTGGGAGATACCTCATATAGACACCCTTGATTTATGGAAGTTTGGAGACTATAAACACTACACCTCTCTCAAGCTTATGACCAAAATTTTGGGAATCCCTTCTCCAAAAGATGATATAGACGGCAGCCAGGTGCGCCAGGTATATTATGAAGAAAATGACATAGATCGCATAGTCGTATATTGTGAGAAAGACACCGTTGCCGTGGCTCAAATTTTACTCAAACTACGCAACGAGCGCTTGCTTGATGAAGATGAAATAATATCGGTTTAAAAAATCCATAGTTATGAAAGTAAAACATATACTCGCTCTTTTTATTTTAGGGTTAATCTGTACTGTTCTGGGTGCATTATTTAAAATTATGCACTGGCCAGGAGCTCCAGAATTATTAACCGGTGGGACCTTCTTACAAGTTATCGCTGGCTTTTTGGGCATCTGGAAACTCTTTACTAATAAAGAGTTTAAGAACTTCTTAAATAAATAGTATTGCTTTATTTACGCTTTCGCGAAAGCGTAATAACAACAAAAAAATCCCGACCTCATCTGAAGTCGGGATTTCTTATGTTTATAAATGACTGGCCTTACTTTTTGATAAAGCGCTTAATCATTTTTGAACCTTCAGTCTCTACTTGAATGACATAAACGCCAGCTTCAAGTCTCGACACATCAATTGTGTTTTCAAAATTACCTTTATGAACCGCTTGACCTAGAAGGTTAAATATAGTTACAGAGGTTGCTTCTGCTCCTTGTAAGCTTATATTTAATTCCCCACGAGTAACCGGGTTAGGAAAGATTGAGAAGTCTCCTTTTCCAAAGTCTGTAAATGCCGTATCACCTTCTGTATCTCCACCAAAGGCTGCACTACTTGATACATTTACAATGTAGTCTTCTACCTCTCCATAATTAAAGCTTCCACAAGCAGCTGGCACAGCGTTATATCTCATAACCACTCTCATACGAGTAGCTCCTTGAGCCGCTCCAGATGGTACTGTGATAGTACCACTTACCGGTGTAGCCTGCGTTGCAGAAATGGTAAGAGCCGTTTCTCCAGCATCTGCAAAGTCACCATCACGATTCCAGTCTACAAAAACAGCATAACCTTCACTGTAAGTGCTTCCTGGCCACTCTGGTGTTATAGTGATTGTTGCACTACCACTTAAGGCTGTTGAGATATTTGTAAAGTCTTGGTATCCGGCAGCATTTCTACCTGAGGCGTTATCTATGCTTCCTAACTGCACACGTGCGATATACTCTTCTGTACTGTTATTGCCGTTTGCTGCACAGTATCCTGTAGGTGGAGTTGTGGTGTCATCTCCTCCGCCTCCAGCAGTAAGAGCAACATTATCTATTGCAACATCAGACTGCCACGTACTACCTGTAATACGGTTAAAACGTAACTGAACTGTACCTCCCGTATAAGCATCTAAGCTCACGGTAACTGCATTCCACTGGTTACCTTGGTTTCCTGTCTGGTTCCATAGGCTTGTCCAGGTAGTACCACCGTCTGCACTCGCTTCTAGATCTACCTGACCTCCATTTGTAGAACCATACATATGATAATCAAATGTAAAGTTTGCCTCTGTCTCTGTAGATAGATCAAAACAAGGAGAGTTTAATATCGCTCTCTTGTTTGGGTATCCTGTACCGTTACCAGATGCTTCTACAAACATATAGAAAGATCCTTGTGATCCAGAAGATGGTCCTGTACCACTAGAAGGTGTTCCAGATGCATCACGTGTCCAGTTTATATCATCACTGCTATCTTGAGTCCATTGACCAAGTCCAGCTTCAAAACTTTCACTATATCCTGCTCCAGCGGTTGCTGTACAACCCGATGGAACTGTAGTAGTCTCTGTAGTGGCTGTTGCCGTATTACTCGCTCCAGAAACATTACCTGCTTCGTCTTTTGCTCGTACAGTAAACTGGTAAGTAGTTCCCTCTGCAAGACCAGTAACATTTGCGGTAGTCACTGTAACTTCTCCTAGGTTATTAGACCCTTGGTATACATCATAAGCTACCACACCTATATTATCTGTAGAAGCGTTCCAAGATAATGCAACACTAGAGGTTGTTACATCTGTAACAACAAGACTTGTAGGAGCTGTAGGAGCTTGTGTATCTGCCGGAGCAGTACCTTCTATAGCAAATCCATCTATAGCAATATCACCTTGCCAAGAGGCAGATGTAGTTGCTCTAAATCTTAATTGTGTAGAGGCATCATATGCCGCAAGACTTACCGTTGCATCTTGCCAGGCAGCTCCTTGATCTCCACTTTGAGACCATAACTCTGTCCACGTTTGTGAGCTATCATCTCTAGCTTCTAGTCTCACTGTACCTACTGAGTTACCTGTCATCTGGTAACTAAAAGTAGCCTCTGCAGCATTTACTCCTGCAAGATTAAAACAAGGTGAGTTTATTGTAGTAGTCTTACTTCCAAAGTTAGGGCTAGATGCTTCTACATAAATATAATATGACCCTTCATTCGCACCAGAAGGTCCTGTACTGTTAGAAGGTGTACCTCCTATACGAACTGTCCAGTCAAAATCATCTGATGTGTCTTGTGACCAAGCTCCTAAAGTATTTTCAAACCCTTCAGAATATGGGAAAGAACTCACAGTAGAGTTACAAGATGCTGGTGGTGGTGGTCCAGAACAACCACTTGTAAATGAAGCGACTTGATCTGTATTTGTATTTGTACCACCGTTACTATTTTCTACAGCATCTACACCTACACCTCTTCTTGCAAAAGCGTCCCATATTAAACAGTTATACTGTCCTCCATAAAGATCTTGATCTGCTTGTAATATTCCATCACGTCCAGAAACATACCCAGGATTATTTGCCGTATTCTTAAGACCTTCTATAACAAGAGCCATTGCGATGTTGTTACCACCTGTACCATTATACTGGTCATTATCATATCCTTCTAGATCTATAAGATCCCAAGTCATATCCCATAGTATCGTTGCAAAACCATACCCAACACCGTGAGGTACTACAAGGCTACTTACGTCATTATAAGTAGTACCATTTACAGCAAGATCTGTAGCATATCTCGTAGGTCTAATACCCGCTCCTGTAGTAGGCTGTCCTATAGCATATGTACCTACCCCTCTAGCAGTATCTCTAGTATCTCCTGGGCGTATAGTCATCACTAGACCTAACCAGTCTGACCATCCTTCACCCATTTGCTCACTACCTCCTAAAGCATTTGTACCAGGACCTCCTACAAGACGTGTAGAAATACCGTGACCGTACTCGTGGGCAATAATCACGTTGTCAAAATCTCCATCACGAGTAGGATTTGTAAATAAGAACATTTGCATTCTCGGGTTACTTCCATCTGGTGGTGTTGCAAAGTTTGCGTTATTTGTACCACTACCATCTTGGGCATCTGCATTTACAGAATCGCTTCCTATACCACCTTTACCATAGTTGTTTTCTTGAAAATTACCTGCTGCCTCTGTAAACCCATACTGGTACCACACATCGTGCATAATATTATTCCAGTAAAATAAATTTGTAGTTGCTGCTGGTAAAAATGTAGATGGGGTATTATTTAAATTAAGTGCAAAGTCAAAGTTAAGAGCGCTCCCACCATTAGGACTTGTTCCAGAACCGTTGTTACCATTTGTATCATCTTGAGCTAGAACGTTATTTCCTCTTGTAGTAGTAAACTCTGCTCCTGCAGAACCATTTGTATCGTGCCACCCGTATGGTGAAGCATTTGCCACAGCTGGATCTGTTACTATCGCGCGGTTACCGTGACTAGGGCTTTCTATACCTAGCGGGTACACATTATAAGAGCCTCCACCTACTACTGCAGCTGCAGAGCTAGCTTTTACCGGACCGTAAATAGCATCTTCTTTTGCATTAGAACTAGTATGATTGTGCTCGCTGTGGTTTGGATCTTCCCAAGAGCAAGACACTACCCAATCTTCGGTTTTTAATATCTCACCTGTAGCGGCATCTACATTTACATTCCACCAGTGTTGAGCATCTAGTTGATAGATTGATACATTCCAAGTAAGGTGTAATTTGTTTCCTACAGATAGGTATCGCTTTTCTACTTTAATAGGCTCTATACTTATACCTGAGTTTGCATACTCAAAAGTATTACCGCTAGATTTTGTTGCCGAAAGATTGCGAGGTGCTTGCATCTTATGATGCTGTACCACTTTTTGTATCGCATTTTCTGGAGATAAGCTAGCAGCAACTCCAGCACTCTTTGTTGCTACATCTTTAATAAACTGGTTAATCTCATAAGTAACCTGTCCATTTTTTACGGTAAGTTTATATGTTCCGTTTTGGATAGGGATTCCTTGATACTGCTGTTGCACATAGACGTGCTGTATTTCGGGGTTGAGTGATGGGACAATATCTGTAACTGTCCATTGTGCAACGTCTGTAGTTTTTAAGCCTACTTCTTCTGCGTTTCCGCTCAAATATTTCTGGACAATGCCATCTACACTTTGAGCAATTGCTGTCGATCCTGCTAGGAGTACCAGTAGGACAAAAGAGTACAATTTCTTCATAATTTGATTATTAGATTAATGTTGGAGAATTTTAATTAAAAATGGATTGTTTGTAATTTTTTAATTAAAAAATGGTATTTGAATCGTAAATAACGCCAATTCTTTGATTAAATCGTAATCTTTTCGATGAACTACACATTTTTTTTTAACAAAACATTAATAAATACCTAATGTTTACGCAAGTACCCCATATGCTAAACAAGAATTGTAGTTCCTTAATTAATTAGAATAAAAATAGACCAGGCTAGAGCATTTTTATAGTTTACCATCTGGCATATAAAAAACGTATTTTTGAGTAATGCAATCGCGAGAACTTCTTTCTGTAAAACAGCTTCATATATCTTTCCGGCAGCAAGGAGAGGTAAATGAAGTGATACACGGTATCTCTTTTGATTTATACCGTAATGAGATACTTGCTATTGTAGGAGAATCTGGTTCCGGAAAAAGTGTATCATCCCTCGCGGTGCTGGGTTTACTTCCTAAAAAAAACACACTTATAGAAGGTAATATCATTTTTGATGATGAGTCCCTAGTTCATCTGTCTGAGAAAAAGTTTCAAACCATAAGAGGTAATGAGATTTCTATGATTTTTCAAGAGCCTATGAGCAGTCTTAATCCTTCTATGCGATGTGGAGAACAAGTAGCAGAGATTTTGAGAAGGCATACTACGCTTTCGCGAAAGCGTATAAAAAACGAAGTACTAGCTTTATTTGAAAAAGTAAAACTCCCTACTGCCTCAAAAATTTATGAGGCTTATCCTCACGAAATTTCTGGAGGTCAAAAACAACGAGTAATGATTGCAATGGCCATTGCTTGTAAGCCTAAAATTCTCATTGCAGATGAGCCTACGACGGCACTAGATGTTACGGTTCAAAAAGAAATTATATTACTACTTAAACAATTACAACAAGAAACCGAGATGAGTGTGATTTTTATATCTCACGACTTATCGCTGGTAAGTGATATTGCAGATCGCGTTCTTGTAATGTACAAAGGTGATATAGTAGAAACTGCAGAAGCTGAACAACTCTTTAAATCACCTCAACACGAATACACAAAAGCACTACTAAGCGCAAGACCGTCGCTAGATGAGCGACTCAAAAAGCTCCCTACTATACAAGATTACCTAGACAACACAACTGCTTCTGAGGTGCAGTCTAAAACAGAGCGCGCTGCACATCTTAAAAAACTATACGACCAACCAGCATTACTAGAGGTTCATAATGTAGAGAAAACATACTTTTCTAACAGTGGCATTTTTAGCAAAGACAAAGGTTTTAAAGCGGTAGATGATGTTTCTTTTAAAATTTATGAGGGAGAAACGCTAGGTCTGGTAGGTGAATCTGGATGTGGTAAGTCTACGCTAGGGAATGCCATATTACAGCTAGATCGAGCAACAGCCGGACATATTTTATATAAAGGGACAGATATTACACGTTTAAGAGGTAAAGCGCTACGTAGCTTACGTAAAGAGGTACAAATCATTTTTCAAGATCCGTTTGCTTCTCTAAACCCTAGACTAACCGTGGGCCAGGCTATTATTGAACCTATGGAAGTGCATAAACTATATGACTCTACAAAGGAGCGTAAAGAACGTGTATTGCAATTACTAGAACGTGTAGGTCTGGAGAAAGAACATTATAATCGATACCCGCACGAGTTTTCTGGAGGACAGCGCCAGCGCATAGGTATTGCACGCACTATAGCTGTAAACCCAAAACTTATTGTGTGTGATGAGTCTGTAAGCGCGTTAGATATCTCTGTACAAGCACAAGTACTTAATTTACTTAATGAGCTTAAGTTAGACTTTGGGTTTACTTATATTTTTATATCTCACGATCTCGCAGTAGTAAAATATATGTCTGATCAACTTGTGGTGATGAACAAAGGTATGATAGAAGAAATGGGGGATGCAGATGCTATTTACGAACAACCTCAACAAGCATATACTAAACGACTTATAGGAGCTATACCTAAAGGCATCTAGTCACTATAGTTATATCATAAATACTTTTCTTGCTAGTTTTATACAGTTTGTTGTAAAGTAGAAACTATTTTGAACTCCAGTTGCGAGTTGTCTGGCTGAGTTTGTAATTTTTTTCATTCTTGCGTCAAATAGGGATTAAAACAAAATCCGCAGGGCTCCCCCCGCGGATTTCTAACAAATCATAACTCAAAACACTCTTATACGTTTAAGCTATACTATATGATGAAGCGAAATGTAGATTATCGAACTTACCTTGCACTTCATCGGAATCAATTACTTGATTTGGGAATGTAAATGTAAGATAATATTATAAATAGACAACGACCAAAAGTGTAGAAATAACCATCAAATGTTAATATTTTGTGTATTTCATCGAATAATTTAGTTTTTAGTCGATATTTTATCTCAATCTTTAAAATTAATGCAGGTGCATTTTCATAAAAAAACCACTCTAAGAGTGGTTAAATATTTGTGAGATTCTTCCGTTTTTCCGTTTTCCTTTCTTTCTAGGGTGGATAACTTCTTCTACTTCGTAATAACTACGCCCATAATTAGACCTTTTATCTTCTCCAAGTCTTTTGGCAACTTGGTTTGTCATACGTATTACAAATTCCTCCTCTTTATTAGGATAAGAAATATCATTACCGGCGCTATCTATTTTCTTTTTACGCGAAGTATGGTTTAATTTTCTAGCTTTATAATCTTCTGTTTCAAACAGCTCATTATAACAGTGTATTAACTCGTGAGCGAGCACTGCCATAGGAGAATTGTACCCCTTATTTTTTGAAAACCATCGCTTACGATGATTCTTTCTAAAAACAATACCGTGTGTGTCATAAAACCCCACCGTATTTGTAGACGGCCTGTAATAGTTCTTGCGCTCTGAGTACACGATATTAATACCATTTACCACATCTGCTACTAATACATCTATGATATCTAGCGTTTTCTTTTCTCCCTCGTCTATATATGTAATCGTAAGAGCATTAGTTCTATATAAATAATCTAATGCCATAAAGGTATTACTCAAAAAACGATCACCTAGTTGCTCATAGTCTCTCCCGTCTACATATGTATAAACGTGTGGTGTATTATTTAAATCATAGATAATCATACCTTAGAATTGCATCTCTGGTATATCTCCCTCCACAAGTAATGTGCCCTCTGTGGCCGCCTGTATCTCTTCTACAGAAACTCCAGGTGCACGTTCTAATAATTTAAACCCATCTGGTGTCACCTCTAGTACCGCAAGGTTACTTACTATCTTCTTTACACAACCTACGCCTGTGAGTGGTAAGCTACATTTTTTAAGAAGTTTAGAAGCCCCTGCTCTGTTGGTATGCATCATTGCCACGATAATATTTTCTGCACTTGCTACAAGATCCATAGCACCGCCCATACCCTTTACCATTTTACCTGGTATCTTCCAGTTTGCTATGTCACCATTTTCGGCAACTTCCATAGCTCCTAGTATGGTTAAGTCTACGTGCTTACCACGTATCATACTAAAACTGGTAGCACTGTCAAAAAAGCTAGCGCCAGGCAGTGTTGTGATGGTTTGTTTTCCGGCATTTATAATATCTGCATCCTCTTCTCCATCATAAGGAAAAGGCCCCATACCTAACACTCCGTTCTCACTTTGAAACTCTACTTCTATATCATCGCGTACATAGTTTGCAACTAGTGTAGGTATACCTATACCTAGGTTTACGTAGTATCCATTTTGCACCTCTTTTGCGATGCGCTGTGCGATTTGATTTTTATCTAATGCCATAATTAATCTCTTGTTCTTACCGTGCGTTGCTCTATTCTCTTCTCGTACCTCTCTCCCTTAAAGATGCGCTGTACAAAAATACCTGGTATATGGATCTGGTTAGGATCTAGCTCACCTACGGGTACAAGTTCTTCAACTTCGGCCACAGTGATGGTTGCTGCTCCACACATATTAGGGTTAAAATTACGTGCCGTTCCTTTAAAAATAAGATTACCCGCTGCATCACCTTTCCAAGCTTTTACAAAAGCAAAGTCTGCCTTAAATGCGTGCTCTAGCACATACATCTTCCCATCAAACTCTCTTGTCTCTTTACCCTCTGCTACTTCTGTACCGTAACCCGCTGGTGTATATATTGCTGGAAAGCCTGCTTGAGCCGCTCTACAGCGCTCTGCAAGTGTACCTTGAGGTATTAACTCTACATCAAGCTCACCACTAAGCATCTGGCGTTCAAACTCGGCGTTTTCTCCCACGTAGCTAGAGATCATTTTTTTAACCTGCTTCTTCTGCAATAACAATCCTAGGCCAAAATCATCTACTCCCGCATTATTAGATATACAGGTGAGATTATCTATATTAAGTTCTACTAGCTTTGCAATAGCGTTTTCTGGAATACCACTCAGGCCAAACCCTCCTAGCATCATCGTCATACCACTGGTTACACCTTCAAGAGCCGCATCTACTCCGGCAACTTTTTTTGTTATCATATTCTTGGTTTTGAATGATTAAAAATACGAATTTTGTAATTGATTACGCTTTCGCGAAAGCGTACTTATCATATTGATAGGTATAAAAAAAGAGTGTGATAGACTACCACACTCTTTTGAAACTTTATTGATACTACGTTTATTAAAAATCTAGCTCATCTGGAAGCTCATCGTTTACGCCTTCACTTTTATAATTATCACAATCTATGGTAATAGAAAGATCTTTAGGCTTATCAAACTCACTTTTTGAGATTTTTAAATCCTTGTTTTCATAAACGTCTTTCATATACATACCCCAGATAGGTAGTGCCATTGTAGCTCCCTGACCGTAATTAATGCCTGGGAAGTGTACCGCACGATCATCTCCTCCTACCCACACACCGGTAACCAGGTTTGGAACAATACCCATAAACCATCCATCACTTTGGTTTTGAGTTGTACCCGTTTTACCAGCAATTGCGTTTGTAAATCCATAAGGATATCCTGTTACTGCTTTTCTATACACAGGGTCTTTGCCTCTCCAAGTATGACGTAATCTTGATCCAGAACCAGATCGAGTTACTCCCTCCATCATCTGTAAAGTTACATAAGCAGACTCTGCACTTAGTACATCACGTGTTTCTGGCACGTGCTGGTAAAGAATAGTCCCGTTTTTATCTTGTATAGTACTTACTATTTGTGGTTTTACATACACCCCTTGATTTGCAAAAGCCCCGTATGCAGAGACCATCTCATAAAGACTTAAATCTGCAGTTCCTAAAGCAATAGATGGTACCGCAGGAATTTTACTAGTGTCTACCCCTAGCTTGCTTACTAAGTCAATTACTGGCTCTGGGCCTACTTTATCCATTAGTCTAGCAGATACTGTGTTTACAGATTCAGCAAGTGCTTTTTTCATTGTGATCATTCCACCCATCTCGCCTCCAGAGTTTTCTGGACACCAGTCTTTAGTATTACCGTGACTTCCTGCCGCAATACAATAAATAGTATTAGGCAAGGTATCACAAGGAGAGATTTTGAGTTGGTCTACCGCGGTGGCATATAAAAATGGCTTAAAGGTAGATCCCACTTGTCTCTTTCCTAACTGTACGTGATCGTACTGAAAGTGTGTCATATTATTACCTCCTACCCAGGCACGTACTTCACCGGTTTGTGGCACCATAGACATCATACCGGTACGTAAAAACTTTTTGTAATAACGTATAGAGTCACGAGGAGTCATTACTGTATCTATCTCCCCTCCCCAAGAGAAGATGGTCATATCTGTCTTTATATCAAAAGACTTTCTTATTGCATCTTCAGACTTTCCTTGGGCTTTCATTTTACGCCATCTAGAAGAACTTTTTATAGCGTTGTTAAAAATTCTGTCTACATCCTCTTCTTCTATATCTCTAAAAGGCGCCGTTTTATTTTTTTCGTTTTGTCTATCAAACTCTTTTTGCAATCTAGGCATATGGGCTGCAACAGCATCCTCTGCAATTTTTTGCATACGCGAGTCTATGGTAGTGGTAATGGTAAGACCATCTCTATAAATATTGTAATAAGTAAGATTACCTTCTAAATCCTCACCCTTTGGGTTTTCTTTTATCCAAGAGGCCATAAACTTCTTTAGGTTTTCTCTAAAGTAGGTAGCAATACCATCTGCGTGGCCTTCTGGTGTAAACTTCACCTCCATAGGTAGCGCTTGCAGGGAGTCTTTTTCGGCAGTGGTGATCATACCGTTTTTCTCCATCTGCTTGAATACCTGATTACGTCTTCCTAGAGATTTTTCTCTAGAAATTTTACGATAAGGGTTGTACTGACGAGGATTTTTAAGCATCGCAACAATTACTGCGCTCTCGTGTAGCTCAAGGTCTTCTACATCCTTATTAAAATAAATACGTGCGGCAGAGCTTACCCCTATGGCATTAAACAAGAAGTCTTGTTTATTGAGATACATTGCAATAATTTCTTGCTTTGTGTACTGTCTCTCAAGACGAGTTGCGATAACATACTCCTTGATTTTTTGAGCATAGCGCTTCCATCCTCTAGCCGCTTGACCTGTAAATAAAAGCTTTGCAAGTTGTTGTGTGACTGTACTTGCTCCACCCTTTTGACCTAAATAAGCAAAGGCTCTTGTAGTCCCTCTAAAGTCTATACCAGAGTGATCATAATAACGCTCATCTTCTGTGGCAACGAGCGCATCTACTAGGTTTTGTGGTAGTTGCTCATACTTGATAGGTGTTCTATTTTCATTATAGTAAGTTCCTAACTGCTTTCCATCTACAGAGATGATTTTTGTAGCAAGATTACTCTCAGGGTTTTCTAACTCTTCAAAAGTAGGAAGCTCTCCAAAGGCGTTCCAGCTAGCAAGTAAGAACACTAGTATCACTAGTGCTAGACCTCCTACAAATAGTCTCCAGAACCAAGAAATGTATTTACTGTAATCTCCACTACTCTCGGCAGTTTTTTTTGGAGCTTTTTTTGTTGCCATAGGTGTTTTTATTCTTGTTTTTCTATGCGTAAGCCTACTTCGGTAAGTCCTTCAAGATTTGCATCTCCATCTATATTACCGTTTTTTCTTACTGCGTGTTTTATGGTAAAGGTGTAGGTTCCGCTTTCGCGAAAGCGTACTCCTTCTCTATATATTAATTTACTTTCTTTTATATCTCCGAAACCGTCTCCCATCCAGGTGCCATCTGGGTTTGCCATCTCATACTCTAGCGTATCTGTAATGGTTCTTCCACGCGGAAACTGCATTTCTGTTATTAAAAACAGGTTGCTGTACGGGTATTCATTATTGTTGCGCACAGTGATAAATGTATCGTATACCTGCATACTATCTAGCTCTGTAACTTCTAGCACAACAGGCTCGTCTATCTTCCAAGAGTCACCTAGCGAAATGTAACTATGGTACTCCTGCTTTGAATCGCAAGAGGCACAAAGTATGATGAGTATACCTAGTAATACGTTACGCATTAGGTTTTGGTTTATGAGGGCGCTTTTTATTTCTGTTATTTGGTTTTGTACCACCTTGTTTTTGTCCTTCTTTTTGAGGTTTTTGAGAAGTTTTACCCTTCTGGCCGCCTTGCTTAGGTTTTTTAGGACCTTTAGGTTGTGAGCGCTTTGCTTGTGGTTTATTATCACTATTGCTACGCTTTTTCTTGCGATTGTTGCGGCGCTTGTTTGTTGTTTTTGGCTTATCAAAACGGGTGAGACTGTCTTGCCCTACCACGTTGCCAAAATCTACAGTAGTCTCTACAATAAGCTCTGATGCAAATTCTTCTAGACTTGCAACAGGTTCTTTTTTTCTGTTTGCAGTGATAATCTCATTTGCGTGATCTGTGGTGAGCTCGTGCCAGTTCATCCACTCGCCTTCATAAGCATACCATAGTCTGCCCTGAAAGATGTCTATCTTCTGGCATACTGCTGTACCCTTCTTAGTATAAAGTTTTGTTTCTGTTTTTGGAAAACTCTTTAAGGCATCCATATAAGCATCAAGCTCATAATTGAGACAACACTTTAATTTACCACATTGCCCTGCAAGTTTTTGAGGGTTAAGTGAAAGTTGCTGGTATCTCGCGGCACTGGTTGTTACAGATCTAAAATCTGTTAACCACGTAGAGCAACATAACTCACGACCACAAGACCCTATACCTCCCAGACGAGCTGCCTCCTGGCGTAAACCTATCTGGCGCATCTCTATACGAGTACGGAACTCTTGTGCAAATTCTTTTATGAGCTGTCTAAAGTCTACACGATCTTCTGCCGTGTAGTAAAAAGTAGCTTTTGAGGCATCTCCTTGAAACTCTATGTCTGAGATTTTCATCTGCAGTTGTAGGCGTATTGCGATTTGTCTCGCACGTACCTTCATAGGTTCTTCCTTCTCACGAGCAGTAGTCCAGATATCTATATCACGCTGTGATGCTTTACGGTAAATTTTAAGAGTGTCTGGTGTATCTTGTTTTATTTTCTTGCGTTTCATTTGCACGCGCACAAGTTCTCCCGTAAGGGTTACCATCCCTATATCGTGACCAGACTCTGCCTGTGTCGCTACAATATCACCTATACTCAGGGTGATTTTGTCATCATTTTTATAGTAGTTCTTACGTCCGTTTTTAAACCGTACTTCTACATAGTTAAAAGCTTCTTGTCCCTCTGGAAGAGACATATTAGAAAGCCAGTCAAACACCGTAAGTTTATTACATCCATCTGTCCCGCAGGTTCCGTTGTTTTTACAACCTTTAGGAGATCCGTCTGCACCTGTGCCACAATTGCCACACGCCATATTATTTTATATTTAGAAGGTTTATCACTCTATATCAATCACTGCGACTGCAACAGTAGTGTAAACACGTTATTTTTTTGTTCAAAACTGAACTATGGATAAAGATAGGTAATCTCAAGCGCCTTTGCCAAACAGAAAATTGTAAGTTCTACTTCTACAGTCCTACTTCTTAAAAGCCAGCTTCTCAGATCTTCCTTTCTTAAATATCTTATTACTATTTCCTTTACCAGAACGTAATTTCTTTTGCTCTTCGTATGGTAGTGCGTTTATCTCTGCACACTCTCTAGAGCAGCAATTTTGGTTTGCTTTTGCACACTCTTCACATTGTATAAATAGAAGGTGGCAAGCCTCATTTGCACAGTTTACGTGCTCATCACAAGGCTTTCCACACTGGTGACAGTTAGAAATCACATCGTCAGAGATGCGCTCGCCACGACGATGGTCAAAAACAAAGTTCTTACCCTTAAATTTATTATCAAGCTTCTCTGCCTCTACCTGGCGAGCATATTCTATAATACCTCCCTCAAGCTGAAACACGTTTTTAAAACCTTTATGTTTAAAATAAGCACTAGCCTTCTCGCATCTTATCCCACCGGTACAATACATTACTAGTTTTTTATCTTCTTTGTGGTCTTTGAGATCTTCTTCTATAATATCAAGACTATCTCTAAAGGTATCTACATCTGGAGTGACTGCATTTTTAAAGTGACCTATCTCACTCTCATAGTGATTGCGCATATCTACAAGCACCGTATTATCATCTTCTATGAGCTCATTAAAGGTAGATGCATTTACGTGCACACCTTTATTAGTCACATCAAAACTTTCATCTTCTAGACCATCTGCCACAATCTTGTGACGCACCTTTACCTTGAGCTTTAAAAAAGATTTATTGTCCTGCTCTCTAGCTATATTAAGGCGTACATTTTCTAAGAAGTTTATACCATCTAGGTGTTCCTTAAACTCTGTAAATCGCTTTGCCGGCACAGACATCTGGGCATTAATCCCTTCGTGAGCGACGTATATTCTACCTAAAGCCTCCATCGCGTCCCAGGCAATGAAAAGGTGATTTCTAAAAAGTTCTGGATTACCAATTTTATGGTACTGATAAAAAGAGAGTGTAAGACGTTCTTCTCCGGCTTGTTCTATAAGCTCTGCTCTCTCTTTTGCGCTTAGTTTATTGTACAGGTGCATACTATACTTTGTTTAAGTTAAAAGAAAAATAATTCCGGCAAAGGTACATTTTCTAATCTCAAGGCACAAAAAATGCCTCTACATCGATATAAAGGCATTTTTTGTGAATTGTGGCTAATTCAGATTTTTACTTATTAATAATTCTCATAAGTACTATTTTATATCACTATCTCGCTTTGGGCCTTCCTCTTCATACGTGCGCGCATCATTTTAAAAACGGACATATGTTAAGGGAATTATTGTTTTATTAAGGGTTAATAATTCAACTTACAATACTACTTCATAGTAAAGACGTAAGAATTCCAAATGGTTGCGTTGTGACTTATATTTTATCACAGTTGTCTGGTAACAAACTCCTTAATTGGCCCTTCAAAATGATTATTGCTTCTAAAATAGTAGTCTTACCGCGCCATTAGGAATAATTCCTTTATAAATTAGTAAAGATTCCAAATTTTAGTATCTTCGCCATATCAATTTAATATTGGGCGCTATAATTCTGAGTAATTAGACACTTAGAAATGATGTTAAAAAGTATTACGCTTTCGCGAAAGCGAACCTTGCTTAAGCCTCTATTAAAAGTTATTTTTACAAGACAAAAAAGAAGATATGAGCAGCGAAAAAGATGCAAAATTAAAAGCCTTAAAGCTTACCCTTGATAAACTAGACAAAACGTATGGTAAGGGTGCCGTAATGAAAATGGGCGACCAAGCCATAGTAGATGTAGAGTCTATACCTACTGGATCTTTAGGTCTTGATGTAGCACTTGGTGTAGGAGGATATCCTCGCGGTCGTGTTATAGAAATTTATGGACCAGAATCTTCTGGTAAAACCACCTTAACACTACACGCTATAGCAGAGGCACAAAAAGCTGGAGGTATTGCAGCATTTATTGATGCAGAGCACGCTTTTGATCGTTTTTATGCAGAAAAGCTCAATGTAGATATAGATAACCTTATTATATCGCAACCAGATAACGGAGAGCAAGCTCTTGAGATAGCAGATAACTTGATACGCTCAGGCGCTATTGATATCGTAGTAATTGACTCTGTAGCCGCACTTACACCTAAAAGTGAGATAGAAGGCGAGATGGGAGACTCAAAAATGGGACTTCACGCTCGATTAATGTCACAAGCACTTCGTAAACTCACTGGATCTATAAGCAAGACTAACTGTACAGTAATCTTTATTAACCAACTTCGTGAGAAGATTGGGGTAATGTTTGGAAACCCAGAAACCACTACGGGTGGTAATGCTCTTAAGTTTTATGCTTCTGTACGTTTAGACATACGTCGTTCTACGCAAATAAAGGATAGCAATGCAAACGTAATGGGTAATAAAACTCGTGTTAAGATTGTTAAAAATAAAGTAGCACCACCTTTCCGTATGGCAGAGTTTGACATTATGTATGGAGAAGGAGTTTCTAAAGTAGGAGAGATTATAGATATAGGTGTTAACTATGAGATTATCAAAAAAGCTGGTTCTTGGTTTAGCTATCAAGATACTAAGCTAGGGCAAGGTAGAGATGCTGTAAAAGCATTACTACTAGATAATCCAGACCTTATGGAAGAACTAGAGACAAAAATACACGCTGCCATAAAGGTGAGCAACGAATAAAAACTCAATATGTTTTATTTAAAAACCTCCTACTCAGGAGGTTTTTTTTGTTACTACGCAACCTTTATAGACATTTTGCATCTACTTAGTGCAAACTAGAATAAAAAAACCCTGTTATACGAAGAGACGTGATTATACGATATCACAAAGTGGAAGAAAGAACCCTTTAAAAAGATATCTGTTCTTATATTTAAAGAGAACATAAACAAAACCAACAACAGTTGAGTCAAGACCAACTCATAAAAAACTGTAAAAAGAAGCAACCTAAGGCACAGGCCGATTTATACAAGCGATATGCGAGTGTACTTTTTTCTGTTTGTCTCAAATATGCTCCTAATTACGCCGAAGCGGAAGACATTCTGCAAGATGCGTTTATAATCATATTTGATAAGATTACCCAGTATAAAAATAAAGGATCTTTTGAAGGTTGGTTAAAAAGAGTAGCTATAAATACTGCGTTACAACGGTACCGTAAACCAGGAGTTTATAGCCTTGTAAATGAAGAAAATATAAAAGAAGTAGAAGTCGAGGTAGAAGAAGAGGCTATCCCGCTAGATTACTTACTTAGCATTATACAAGAGTTGCCAGATCGTTATAGAATGGTTTTTAACCTATATGTAATGGATGGCTACTCACATAGAGAAATATCAGAATTGCTTACTATTTCTCAAGGCACCTCAAAGTCAAACCTTGCGCGTGCTAGAATGATATTAAAAGAAAAAATTGAGACGAGCCAGCATAGCTTGCAGAGCAAATCTCACCTACAATAATGAAGGAGAAGAAGAACATAGACAGACTTTTTCAAGAAAAGTTTAAAAACTTTGAAGCACACCCTAGTGATCGTGTGTGGGCTGGTATTGCCCAAAATCAAAAGAAAGATAATCGTACCATCATACCACTATGGTGGAAGGTAGGTGGTATTGCCGCAGGACTTTTGTTACTCTTTGGACTTGGCACCTTGTTTATTCCTTCTAGCACCAACGGGGTAACACCTATTGTAAACCAAGATACCATCACAACAGAGTCTAGCACAAATCAATCTGTAGTTAAAGCCTCTTCAGATAGTAAAGAACAACAAGCATCAGATCAAACAACTATTACTAGCAAAGAGCAGGTTATCGCTGCGAGCAACTCATCTCAAAGAAATTCTCAAACAAAGAGCAACTTAACTACTACTAGTAATGCTAGTGGATTAAATAGTGGTAAGACATCTAGAAGTAATTCTAAAATTAATACATCGCCCCTTAGTAATGAATCAAATGGACTTATTGCGCACAGCGATGTAAATAATATGACTACATCTTCTACAGAAAAGAAGGCAACTACCACAAATCAAGTAACAAAAGATCAAAAAACAACAATAGGAAAAGAAGATAACCCTACTACTATCGCAGCAAATGAGGCAGTTGCCACAAAAGAGAAAGACCTCGTAGAAGAAGCAAAACAAATTGAACTTAACAAAGAAGAAAGCACAGTTGCGCTAAAAGAAGAAAACACAAATAGCTCTAGATGGGATGTAGGCGCTGTAGCAGCACCTGTATACTACGGAGATTTTGGAGGGTCTGGACTCGATAAGCAATTTGCAGATAATGATAAGTCTGGCGATGTAAACCTGAGTTATGGAGTTCAAGTAAGTTATGCCATAAGTCCTAAATTAAAAATACGCACCGGTGTAAATAACGTAGATTTAAGTTATAATACTAACGAGATTTCATTTTCTACTAACAGCTTGGGGCGTACATTAAGAGGTGTTAATTATTCTGATAACGCAAAGACAATTGCTATTGCAGATAACAGTACAGCTCAAAATAATTTTAATACAGACGGCGCTATACCAAATATAGGGGTCACTGCAAATGGATCGCTGCAACAACAACTTAGCTATCTAGAAGTACCTCTAGAGGCAATCTATGTTATTACAGATAAGCGCGTGGGAGTATCACTAGTGGGAGGAGTAAGCACATTATTTCTAAGTGATAACGAGGTTATACTTAAGTCTAATGAACTAAGTACCAACCTAGGTACAGCAAGCGGAGTAAATGACGTGAGCTTTACCACAAATATTGGAATAGGATTAGATTATAAAATGACAGATAAGGTCATATTTAATATAGAACCATCACTTAAATATCAACTCAACAGTTTTGATAATACAGTGGTAGACTTTCAGCCGTATTACATAGGTGTGTATACAGGTGTAAGTTATAAGTTCTAGTAAAGAAGCTATGCCAAGTGTAGTTTACTTGGTATTAGGTTAGTTTTTTAGTTGGTTAGGTAATCATTGCGCTTGCAGTGGTAACAAAAAAGGCTCCGCTGGTTACGGAGCCTTTTATTTTTTATGGTGGTTATTACGCTTTCGCGAAAGCGTACTTAATCCCCTTTCAATTCTTCTAAAATTATAGCTCTTGTTTGCTCCCTAAGCGGCTTTTTATCGTCTTGAGTCATTCCTTCTGTAGGTATAAATGAATGTACTTTTGCACGCATCACACCAGGTTCACCCTCAAAAAATGAATAAGGAAATCTCTTCTTATTGTCATAAAACGTCATAGGCACGATAGGCAGCTTATGATCTATAGCAAGTCTAAAAGCACCATCCTTAAAAGTGTCTAGCACGATAGAAGTATCATCTGGCACGCCACCTTCTGGAAAAATACAGATACTAAACCCCTGACTGAGCCTGCGCTGTGCTTGATCAAAAACCTGCTTGCGGCTACGCGCGTTACCTCTATCTACAAGAATACACGTACGTTTATAGAAAAACCCAAAAAGCGGGAGCTTTGCAAGCTCTGCTTTCCCCACAAATACAAAAGGACTTTTTGCAAGGTGCAACATAAGCAAGATATCCATCATAGAGGTGTGGTTACTCACCAGCATATATCCTTTGCCACGCACAAACTTTTCTTCACGAGTCACTTTTGGAAATAATCCCATAAGCAACATAATTGTACGTGCCCATATTTGAGCAAGTCTAAAAAACATACCATACCAAGTCTCCTTAAGGATACTTATAATAAGTAATGGAGATAATATGAGGATGACCACGAGCATTAAAAAGTAAAACCATACTTTCCAAAGTGCGACCGCTATTTTTATTAATATGTGCATTCTTCCAAAAATAGGTAATTCAGCCTATGCAATGAACAGAAAAAGTTAACTTTGCTTTTTACTCAAATTTTATGTCAAGAATACTTACCGGAGTGCAAAGTACAGGCACACCACACTTAGGAAATTTACTAGGAGCTATTATACCAGCGATTGAGATGGCAAATAACCCTGCAAATGAGTCTTTCCTATTTATTGCAGATATGCACTCGCTCACGCAAATAAAAGATGGAGCACAGCTACGTCACAACACCTACAGTACAGCAGCTACGTGGCTGGCCTTTGGTCTTGACATTAATAAAACGGTTTTTTACAGACAGAGCGACGTACCACAAACGGCAGAGCTTACTTGGTATTTGAGCTGTTTCTTCCCGTACCAGCGACTTACACTTGCTCACAGTTTTAAGGATAAAGCAGACCGTCTAGAAGATGTAAACGCAGGTTTATTTACCTACCCTATGCTTATGGCGGCAGATATCTTGCTGTACGATGCAGAGGTTGTACCCGTGGGTAAAGATCAAGCGCAGCATATTGAGATGACGCGCGACGTGGCAAGCCGTTTTCACGCAGCTACAAAAACAGAAGTTTTTGTACTGCCAGAAGCAAGCCACAATGAGGAGACAATGTATATACCAGGCACAGACGGCGCAAAGATGTCTAAGTCTAAAGGTAATATTATTGATATCTTTTTACCAGACAAGAAGCTACGTAAGCAAATTATGGGGATAAAAACAGACAGTACTCCTATGGAGGAACCTATGGAAACAGAGGGCTGTAATGTGTTTAACCTTTATAAATTACTAGCAACTCCAGAACAAGTAGACCGCTTATGCGAAAATTATAAACGTACAGATTTTGGCTACGGTCACGCAAAGCAAGCTGTTTATGAGGTAATTATCGAGAAGTATGCTGCACAACGCGAGAAGTATGCGTACTATATGGATAACCTCAACGAGATAGATGCTGCATTAAAAGTAGGAGCAGAAAAAGCGACCAAGGTTGCAAATGGAGTGATTGATCGTGTGCGTAAAGTAGTTGGGTATTAATAAACTAAAATAGAAATAGTATGGACATTATGAGCTTTTTAAGCGGTAACGGTTTGTTCCTCATCTTGGGACTTGTATTGATTATCGTAGTTTTGTACAACAAATTTAGAAACAGACGTTAAGTCGTATAGGTTTCAATTTTCGCGAAAGCGAAAACCAATAATACAGTATGTCAAAAATTAGAATTACAAAACAGTTTACCTTTGAGACAGGTCACGCGCTTTATGGCTATGACGGCAAGTGCAAGAATGTACACGGGCACAGTTACAAACTTAGCGTTACCGTAATAGGAGAACCTATTACAGATATGGGCAACGCAAAGCTGGGAATGGTTATCGACTTTGGTGACTTAAAGAAAATTGTAAATAGAGAGATTGTAAACGTTTTTGATCACGCTACCGTTTTTAATAAAAACACACCGCACGTAGAGCTTGCAAAAGAACTATCTGATCGTGGTCACGATGTACTACTTGTAGATTACCAGCCTACGAGTGAGATGATGGTGATAGACTTTGCTGCAAAGATTCAATCATTTTTACCAGATACAATAAAATTACACTCACTACGCCTTTCTGAAACAGCAACAAGCTATGCAGAGTGGCACGCGGCAGATCAACTCTAGATGACTATTAACCTCCCAAAAGGAAAGAAAATATACTTCTCAAGTGATAACCACTTGGGTGCTCCCACTATGGAGGAAAGTAGACCGCGAGAGCGCATATTCTTGCAGTGGCTAGAGATGGCTCGCAAGGATGCACAGGCTATTTTCTTAATGGGTGATCTTTTTGACTTTTGGTTTGAGTATAAAACGGTAGTTCCTAAAGGTTTTGTGCGCACACTAGGCAAACTTGCCGAGATGCGTGATGAGGGCATCGAGATTTATTTTTTTGTAGGGAATCACGACCTCTGGATGAACGGCTATTTTGAAGAAGAGCTGGGCATTCCCGTATATCACGACCCTAAAGTGTTTACTATAGATGATAAGAAGTTCTTTTTAGGTCACGGAGACGGCTTAGGTCCTGGAGATAATGGCTATAAGCGTATGAAGAAAGTCTTCCGTGGTAAGTTTTTTCAGTGGTTATTTCGCTGGGGACATCCAGATATTGGGATGAAAATTGCTCAGTATATGTCTGTAAAAAACAAACTCATCTCTGGTGATGATGATCACGTGTTTCTTGGAGAAGAAAATGAGTGGCTTGCAGCTTATGCAAAGCGCAAACTTGAGACTGCTCACTATGATTATTTTGTTTTTGGGCACCGTCATTTACCTATGACCATACAAGTGGGAGAAAACAGCACCTATTACAATATAGGTGACTGGATTGCGCACTACACCTATGGAGTGTATGATGAGAATGGCTTTAAACTCGAGGAGTTTCTCAAGAAATAAGGCCTCACAAACCAATTCATCATAGACTTCGCTATCTTTAGAAAAACTTTTTGATGCGATTTCTAGTTCTTACTCTCTGTGCTATTGCACTTTTTTCTTGCAAACCATACCAATCTACTACTGCTCGCAAAGGGCAAATAACATATGACGGCTTTCGCCAAAATCAGAAAACTTTCAACACTAGTGATGGCGCTATCGCTTATATAGATAAGGGTAAAAGCGATAAAGTGATTGTGCTCTTACACGGCGTACCTACGTCTGGGTGGCTTTATCGAAAAATGATAGACCCACTTGTAGATGCAGGCTACCGAGTGATTATTCCAGATATGCTGGGTTACGGAAGCAGTGACAACCCAAAAGGCTACGACATCTATTCTGAAGAAAATCACGCACAGCGATTACTAGAGTTGCTAGATAGTCTTAATATCACAACCTGGTCTCACGTGATGCACGACGCCGGCGGGCTATGGACGTGGGAGTTGCTCAAAAAACAACCACAGCGCATTAATAATCTCATACTCCTCAATACCATTATTTACGAAGAAGGTTTTGATCCTCCCGTACGATTTAAGAAAGGGTTTATGGCTCGCACGGCAATGTGGGGTTACCGTAATGGCATTACCACAAATGTGATGCTCAAAAATTTATTTAAATCTGGAATGTTACAAAACAACCTCAACGAGATAGACGTAACAGGATATAAAACACCATTACGAGAAGGCAAAACTAGAGGGATGTATTACTTCTTTACGCAAACGTGCAACACCTTACCAGATTACACATCACTCACTAAAAGTCTGGATATACCAACCGCAGTGATTTGGGGAAAAGAAGACACCTTTTTACTCATAGAACCTCAAAAAACCCAACTACAATCTTCTCTAAATATAAAAGAAGAAAATATACACCTACTAGAAGCCAAGCACTTTATTCAAGAAGAAAAAACAGAGGAGATAGTCACTATTATTTCGGCCTTTTTAAAAGAGTAATGACCGCTTTACTTAATATCTTTTAGTCTAAGCTGGAGGCTTACATTACCATTCCACTCATTTTCATCTATGGCGTAGGCTGCCATAAATGGCTTTTTATTTGTAATTAAATCATACTTATCGCCTAGATTAAAACCTATACACCCTATCTGTGAACCTCTGCTGTTTTGAACAACAGCCGCTTTAAGATGTGTTTGATCTGCTCCTACTTTTTTACCATAACCAGTATCTGTCAAGTTTTTAGTCATAAACGTAGGTGACATATTACGTGGCCCAAACGGTGCAAACTGCTTTATAATACGGTGAAACTTAGGCGTAATATCTGCAAGGTTTATCTCACTGTCTATAGAAATTTCTGGCACTAGCAAGCGCTCATCGCAACTAGCGGCAACCACCTCCTCAAACTTTGCTTTAAAAGCCTCATATTGTTCTGGTAACAAAGTAAGTCCTGCAGCATATTTATGTCCACCAAACTGCTCTATATGCTCTGCACACTCGTGTAGGGCGTTATATACATCAAAACCTTTTACAGATCTCGCAGAGGCTGCATACTTATCACCGCTTCTTGTAAAAACAAGCGTAGGTCTGTAATATGTCTCAATAAGCCTAGAAGCCACAATCCCTATCACCCCTTTATGCCAGTCTTCTTGAAAAACAACGGTGGTTTTATTTCCCTCCTCTTGATTCTCTATAATTTGATCTAAGGCTTGCTGAGTAATACTCTTATCTGCTTCCTTTCGGTCGGAGTTATATTGCTCTATCTCTGATGCAAACTTGGTTGCTGTCTCTAGGTTTGTCTCTCGTAATAAGGTCACCGCGTGGTTACCGTGCACCATTCTCCCCGCAGCATTTATACGTGGTCCTATGATAAAAACAACATCTGTGATGGTAAGGGTTTCCTTTTTGACTTGCTTTATAATAGCTTCAAAACCTGCTCGAGGTGCTTGGTTTATCACATTAAGTCCGTGATAGGCAAGTATTCTGTTTTCTCCTGTGATAGGTACAATATCTGCGCCTATTGCGGTGGCAACAAGATCTAGGTAAGGAAGAAGCTCTTCAAAATTTTGCTTTCGCGAAAGCGCAATTGCACTTATAAGTTTAAAACCTACACCACACCCGCATAACTCATCATAAGGATACGAGCAATCTTCTCTTTTTGGGTCTAAAATAGCAACCGCATCTGGCAGGTCATCACCGGGTCTGTGGTGATCACAAATAATAAAGTCGATTCCTTTTTCTTTTGCATAAGCCACTTTCTCAATCGCTTTAACACCACAATCTAGTGCGATAATCAGTGCCATATCATTATCTGCAGCAAAGTCTATACCCATATAAGAAACACCATAACCCTCTGCATAGCGATCTGGAATATAGGTTGCCACCTGCGGGTGAATGGTATCGAGATAAGAACTCATCAAGGCAACACTCGTGGTACCATCTACGTCATAATCACCAAAGACTAGTATGTTTTCGCCTTGAGCTATTGCCTGCTCGATACGTGCTACAGCTTTATCCATATCTTTCATCAAGAATGGATCGTGCAAAGCATCTAGCGAGGGTCTAAAAAAGTTTTTTGCTTTCTCAAACGTGTCAATATCTCGCTGTATGAGGAGTGTTGCAATAGGAGCTTCTACTCCCAGCTCTTGTGCTAGTTTTGCTACTTTTTGTGCTTCTGGTTTTGGTTTTAAAGTCCAGCGCATTAATTAAGGTTCGTTTTAAGCATCCACGTTTTTTCTAAACCTGGTATTTGTTTAATCACTTTAAGTTTATCGTACATAGAGGCCGCATCCTTACCTGCCTCTGTAAATACATAAAAGAGCTCATTATCTGGGCGGTAAAACATTTGTGGCTGTAGATCTTTTTGTTGCAACGTTTCCATCCATCGTTCTGCATTTGCAGCGTTAGAAAATGCGTTTGTAATGATGTAATACCCCGGCGCTATACCTTCTATAGTAATTGACGGCTTTTCTAATAAAGCGGCTAGGTCTTTATTTACCACCGCTGGTGGCTCATATTTTTTCTCTTCGTTTACGGTAACATCTGGCACCGCAATTGCTACTTTTTGGTTTACAATAACTTTTTTAGGCTTAGGCACATTCGGCTCTTTTACAATAGCAACGGTAGCAGTCTCTGCGGTAGGCGAGCCTACACGTTTCTCATTATAATAGCGCTCACTTATGGTGGTTTGGAAAGCTGTAAAAAATAAAAAGAAACGATCTGAGCGTGTTTTAAATCTCATTTTTACACCACCCGTGCTGTTTGCAATAATCTTATTTTGAGCTGTAGGGATTTTAATTTTCGCAAGGTCAAAACCTAACGTATTAAGACTGCTAGGCACTCTTTTTGTAAACCGCTTGTCGTTTATAGTAATCGTACTGTTAAAGAAGTTGCTCGAAGCTCTCACCTCATTATCTAGTGTGACAAATATTTTAGTTTGTGGGTCAAAAATACTTATCTCATCACGACCTAAGTTACCATCACCCTCCAGTGCTCCTATAGTTACAGCTGTCTCTAGCTCACCATTTTCTGACGATTGAAAATTTCCAAAATCAATTTCTACGGCTTTTTTATTTACAAATTCAAGTCCATTAAACGTAGTGATATATTGTAGTGGCTCACTATCGTCTTCATACACTACATATAATAACCATCCAGCAGAGCTTCCTCCTATAATTTCACCTTGAGTAGCACTTACATTTGCGACTGTAATCTCCCCATCTACAAAAGCCTGCATTTGTTCTGTTACATCTGCCACACACGCATATGGTGCTCTAGATTTTACAGAAACGTTGGTTGCATTTTCTCCATCATAAACTAGGGAACCACGCACGTGTTGATAAGCTCCGTTAGGTAATTTAAGTAGCACTTCTTGTATGTCGTGAGCACGCTCATCAAGCATTTTATGATAGACCTTACCATCTTTCATACGTTTGCCACTGCGCTCACCATTATAGGTGCCAGACCAGTGCAAACCAGCATAAACTATGTTAACATCTTTCTTGAGATTAAGATATGCGCTACTAGAGCTCCAGGTACTAGCATCGTTATCTATGTCTACATACTTCATCTTAAACTCATCGTTCACCTTTTCTAAGTCATTAAAAGGCTTTTCGGCGTTTTTGCTCAAGATATTATTGCCTATTACAGCAGTATTACCGCGCACATAAAATTCTTTGTCACGTGTAAAAGCTTGTGAATCTTGGGCAATTGCAATGACAGGTAATGTGCAGAGTATGAGTAACCATTTTCTCATTACTTGCTGTGTTATGAGTTGCTAGTTTCTAAGGCGGCTTCTGGGTGGTAGTGGACCGCTATTTCTAGCTTACAGAATTTTCTAAACATTTCCATAACCCCACAGTATTGCTCTTCAGAGAGTGTTACTGCTTTTTGGATTTTTTCTTCGTTTAAGTCATCACCATAAAAGTGATAATCTAGCCATACGGTGTGATATGTTTTAGGGTGCTCCTCTGTAAGTTCTCCTTTTACGACCATTTTAAATTTAGGTACATCTACCCTCATCTTGTTGAGTACAAATACCACATCAAGACCAGTACATCCCGCAAGACCAGAAAGCATCATTGCCTTAGGACCCATCCCGTCGTTATTACCTCCATTTTCTGGAGAAGTATCTATGAGTACTTTATAACCCGTAGGGCTATCTGTCTCAAATTGCATTCCTTGTTTATAGATTGTAGTTACTGTATGTCCAGCCATTTTATGTGTTTGTTTTGCTTGAAATATGAAGGTACAAAATTGGTAGATAAAATGCCTATATTGCTTTCGCGAAAGCGTAAATAAGAACATTAATTTAAAATATATACGATGCCATTAGTAACACCACTCTCTGCCGAACACGACGAAACAACTAAAGAACTTGCCCTATTTTTTAATGAGACACTAGGCTTTTGTCCCAACTCGGTACTTACTATGCAGCGTCGTCCAGATATCTCGCGCGCATTTATAAACCTCAACAAAGCCGTGATGGCAAACCAAGGCCGAGTGACTTCTGCCTTAAAACGTATGATTGCGTGGGTGTCTAGTAATGCTACTGGATGTCGCTATTGCCAGGCGCACGCTATACGTGCTGCAGAGCGTTATGGCGCAGAGCAAGAGCAACTTGATAACATCTGGGAGTATCGCACACACGATGCCTTTTCTGATGCTGAGCGTGCTGCGCTTGATTTCTCTCTGGCAGCAAGCCAAGTACCTAATGCCGTAGATGCAAAAATCAAGGAGGAATTATATAAATACTGGGATGAAGGTGAGATTGTAGAGATGCTGGGAGTGATTTCACTATTTGGATACCTCAACCGTTGGAACGACTCTATGGGAACTACCCTAGAGGAAGATGCCATAGATTCTGGAAATCAATATCTCGGAAAGCACGGATTTGAAGTAGGAAAACACGTGTAAGTTTATATTTGAAATTTAATTTAAAAGAATGAAAAAAATAATTTTCTCATTGACAATTTGCCTTCTTATAGCGACAGTTTCTTTTGCTCAAAGCGATATAACTTATGGCATTAAAGGTGGACTCAATTACGCTAATCTCGTTTATGAATTTGAAGATTCAAACAATGATTTTTTAGATTTTAATGCTAAAGTTGGCTTTTATGCGGGTGGTTTTATAAACATTAGCCTCAGTGATAAGTTTGCACTACAACCAGAATTACTCTATAGTAGTCAAGGAGCTAAACTAGACATAGATTATAGTCAAGTTTTAATTTTTGATCAAAACGACCCTACATTTCTTGAAAATGAAGAAGATGTAAATGTAAAACAGAGTAAGCTGCTGCTTCCTATACTTTTACAGTATAAGATTGGTAGTGACTTTAGCTTATTTCTTGGTCCACAAATAACCTACACCCTAAACTTCGAAACAGAAGTAGATAGTGATGATGAGTTAGTAGTTTCTCGATTTCAAGATGATGACAAAATTGGGATTGATGTAAGCGCAAGATTAGGCTATAAAGTTTCAGAAAATATGATGGTTGAACTTGGCTATTTTAGAGGTCTTACTAATCAAAATTCTGTTAAGTCTTCAGTCTTTCAGCTAGGCTTAGCACACAAGCTTTAATTCACTATAAAATATTCTTTACGAGCGCCCTAATGGGGCGCTTCTTTATTGCCTAAAAATCTCGTAAATTCGCGCACAACATTTAAAGACTACAAAATGAGCGCTAAGTTCACTGAATATAAAGGATTAGACCTTCCTAACATCGCTAGCGAGGTACTTGCCTACTGGAAAGAAAATGACGTTTTTGAGAAGTCGGTTACTTCTCGAGAAGGAGCAAAACCGTATGTATTTTTTGAAGGACCACCTTCGGCAAACGGACTACCGGGTGTACACCACGTACTAGCGCGTGCGATTAAAGATATTTTTCCTCGTTACAAAACGATGAAAGGCTTTCAGGTTAAGCGTAAAGCGGGATGGGATACGCACGGACTTCCTGTAGAACTTGGTGTTGAAAAAGAACTTGGTATTACCAAAGAAGATATCGGCACAAAAATCACTGTAGAAGAGTATAACGAAGCTTGTAAAAAAGCCGTGATGCGCTACACAGATATCTGGAATGACCTTACAGAAAAGATGGGGTACTGGGTAGATATGGAAGATCCATACATCACCTATAAGGCCAAGTATATGGAAACCGTATGGTGGCTACTTAAGCAAATCTATAACAAAGATTTACTATACAAAGGGTACACCATCCAGCCGTATTCTCCTAAGGCGGGAACGGGATTAAGCTCTCACGAACTTAACCAGCCAGGCTGTTACCGCGATGTGACAGATACTACGGTGGTTGCACAATTTAAAATCACAGATCAAGGTGAAAACCCACTTGCAAAAGAACTTGCAGACGGGAATACTTACTTTATCGCCTGGACGACGACTCCTTGGACACTACCTTCAAACACGGCACTTACCGTTGGGAAAAAGATAGATTATGTACTCGTTGAGACATTTAACCAGTACACTTTTGAGCCAGTAAAGGTTATCCTTGCAAAGAATTTAATCTCTAAGCAGTTTGACAAGAAATTTGTTTCCGCTTCCGCGAAAGAAGAGCTGGACGCATACAATGCTGGAGATAAGAAAATACCATATCTCGTAACCGAAGAATTTAAAGGAGCAGACCTTCTTGAACTTCGCTACGAGCAACTATTTGACTTTGTACAGCCTAATGATAATCCTCAAGATGCTTTCCGAGTAATTGCAGGAGACTTTGTAACGACAGAGGATGGTACGGGTATCGTACACACAGCACCTACTTTTGGTGCAGATGATGCTTTGGTTGCAAAACTAGCTTCACCAGAAATTCCGCCACTTCTTATTAAAAATGAAGATGGTAACCTTGTGCCGCTTGTGGATCTTCAGGGGAAATTTCGCCCTGAGCTCAAAGAGTTTGGAAACAAGTACATTAAGAATGAATATTATGCAGATGGTGAGGCTCCAGAACGTTCTATGGACGTGGAACTTGCGATACGCTTAAAAGAAGAAAACAAAGCCTTTAAGGTGGAAAAGTACGTGCACAGTTACCCACATTGCTGGCGTACAGATAAGCCGGTACTTTACTACCCGCTCGATTCTTGGTTTATAAAAGTGACCGATTTTAAAGATCGTATGCACGAGCTTAACCTTGGCGTAAACTGGAAACCTAAGTCTACAGGAGAAGGACGTTTTGGAAACTGGCTTGCAAATGCAAACGACTGGAACTTATCACGTAGCCGTTTCTGGGGAATACCGCTTCCTATATGGCGTACCGAAGATGGAAAAGAAGAAATACTCATAGGCTCTATAGCCGAACTTAAGGCCGAAATCCAAAAGGCACTTGACAAAGGTGTGATGGACACAGATCCTTTTGAAGGGTTTAAAGTGGGCGATATGAGTGAGGAAAATTACGAGCTTGTAGATCTCCATAAAAACATTGTAGATAAAATTACGCTAGTCTCAGACAGCGGGCAGCCTATGATGCGTGAGGCAGACCTTATTGATGTATGGTTTGACTCTGGATCTATGCCTTATGCACAGTGGCACTACCCTTTTGAAAATAAAGAACTCGTAGAAGACACTTGGCGTAAAGCAGATTTTATAGCCGAAGGTGTAGACCAAACTCGTGGATGGTTTTACACACTCCACGCGATTGCTACTATGATCTTTGACGATGTAGCCTATAAAAATGTAGTATCTAACGGACTTGTACTTGACAAGAATGGGCAGAAGATGTCTAAGCGTCTTGGTAATGCAACAGATCCTTTTGAGACCTTAGAAAAATACGGGCCAGATGCAACGCGCTGGTATATGATTTCTAACGCAAACCCTTGGGATAACCTCAAGTTTGATTTGGAAGGCATAGAAGAAGTAAAACGTAAGTTCTTTGGAACACTTTACAACACGTATAACTTCTTTGCGCTGTATGCAAATCTTGATAATTTCGCTTTCGCGGAAGCGGAAATAGAACTTTCTCAACGTCCAGAAATAGACAGATGGATACTATCAGAACTTCACAGTCTTATAGCAGAAGTAGATAATTTTTATGCCGAATATGAGCCTACCAAAGCAACAAGGGCGATAGACACCTTTGTACAAGAAAACCTGTCTAACTGGTTTGTACGATTAAGTAGAAGACGTTTCTGGAAAGGTGAATATGCTACCGATAAAATCTCTGCATACCAAACATTATATACCTGTCTTGAGACGGTAGCAAAGCTTAGTGCTCCTGTAGCGCCATTCTTTATGGAAAAACTCTATAAAGACCTCAACGCTGCTACTGGAAAAGAAGATTTTGAGAGCATACACCTCGCAGAATTCCCTGTGAGCGATGCCGCTTATATAGACACTGCGCTTGAGCACAAAATGCAAAAGGCACAGATAGTAAGCTCACTAACACTCTCATTAAGAGCAAAAGAAAAGATCAAAGTACGCCAACCTTTACAGCGTATTATGATCCCTGTGCTTAATGAAAATGACAAAAATGAGATCCTAGCCGTAGCAGATTTGATTAAATCTGAGGTAAACGTCAAGGAGATTGAGCTCATTTCTGACGATTCTGGGATCTTAGTGAAGCAAATCAAGCCTAATTTTAAGGTATTAGGACCTCGTTTTGGAAAAGATATGAAGCTGGTTGCCAGCAAGATAAATTCTTTACAAGCTGAGGATATCGCAAAAATTGAGCAAGATGGAGAATTAACCGTTGAAATTAATGGGGAAAATACTATTTTGCAAGCCGGCGACGTTGAGATAACATCGCAAGATATTGAAGGCTGGCTAGTTGCGAGCAACGCTGGAGTAACTGTTGCACTAGATGTAACGATAAGTGATGAGCTTAAAAAAGAAGGTGTGGCACGAGAATTGGTTAACCGTATACAGAACCTGCGTAAGGACTCTGGATTTGAAGTGACAGATCGCATACACATACAGTTACAAGATGAGCCGGCAATTGCTCAAACGGTAGCTGCAAATGCAGACTATATTAAAGCAGAAACACTAGCAGATACTCTAGAAATTGTACCTACACTAAGTGAAGGGCTAGAGATTGCTTTTGACGATATAACAACATTTTTAACCATTTCAAAACACTAGTAATGGCAAACGACACACAAGAAAGATTTGGCGATGCACAGCTCGCTGAGTTTAGAGAATTAATAGAAAAGAAGATTGAGAAAGCACAACACGATCTCGAGCTTATCAAAAGTGCATACCTCAACGATGGTAACAACGGTACAGATGATACGTCACCGCAGTTTAAATCTTTTGACGAAGGTAGCGCCACAATGAGTAAAGAGGCAAACAGTGCACTTGCTATACGTCAAGAGAAGTTTATACGTGATCTTAAAAATGCGATTACTCGTATTAATAACAAGACGTACGGTATATGCCGTGTGACTGGGAAGCTTATCAACCCAGAACGCTTAAAGCTCGTACCACACGCTACATTGAGCATTGAGGCAAAGAATATGCAGTCATAATAGTTGTTATATATCAATAAATAAAAGCGTTCTTATGAGCGCTTTTTTTGTAACTATTCATTAGATTTTTGAATTTACGTTTATCCATATTGTCTATACTAGTCACGATGAGTTTATATGCTCAAAAACGACTTACGCAAACCTATGATGCAACAGCTATAAAGGAGTTGTATATAAATAGCAATGAAATTTTTAAGATTAAGATTACTACTGGAGAGGTAAGAGAGATTACAGTAGCGACCATTATAGATGGGGAGACTTTTGCAAGTACATTACTTAATACTTCTACAAACGATGGCGTACTTAAAATCACTACGGGAAAGACTCCAGATTACATCCCTTTTAATGATAAACTCGCTGCTCATAAGGTGCTGGCTATTGAGCTTGAGATTACAATTCCCAGAGGCTTAGATGTTTCTATTTACTCAACTTTGGCAAGTGTAGACACTTATGGAAAGCTTGGCCAAGTACGCATAGATCTAGGTCGCGGGCATTTTAAGGGGGAAGAATTCCGCTTTCGCGAAAGCGCAAAAATAAACACTATATCTGGTAGTATTTATGTCTCAAGCAATCTGGTTAATGTCACCGCACAATCTAGAAATGGAAAGATTAACATCCCTCCTTTTCAAGCGGATGGCCCACTGCTAGAAATCAAAAGTATACACGGTGATGTGACGGTAGTAAAATCGTTGTGAATACCCTATTTTTGTCACGTTTCAAAACTATATTATGTCGTTAAAAAAAGTTGCTCTTATTGTGTTTTTGATACTTCTAGTAGATCAAGTACTTAAGGTATATATTAAAACTAATTTTTACCTACGTGAGAGTATACAGGTTTTTGGTCTAGACTGGTTTCAGATTTTCTTTGTAGAAAATCAAGGAGCTGCTTGGGGCGTAGAGTTACCAGGTAAATATGGTAAAATCACGCTCTCACTCTTTAGACTTATTATAGCCCCAGTGATAGGGTATTACTTATATAAGTCTGTAAAAAACAATGCGCCAAAACTGCTGGTTATCGCATTATCACTGGTCTTTGCTGGTGCAGTAGGTAATATTATAGATTCTCTTATTTATGGATCTATTTTTAGCGCGAGCACGCCTAGCCAGATTGCGACATTTATGCCAGAAGGTGGTGGTTATGCAGATCCTCTCTTTGGAAAAGTGGTAGATATGCTCTACTTCCCTTTTATACAAGATGCTATGTGGCCAGAATGGGTTCCTTTTTTAGGAGGTAAAACCTTTACATTTTTTAATGCCATATTTAATATAGCAGATATGGCGATAAGTACGGGCGTAGGTATCCTACTTGTATTTAACAAGCGCGTGTTTCCTCAAGAGGAAAAAGTAACTACGGCGCAGTAGGTGCTTCTGAAAATATCTCTATCAGCTCGTTAGGACCTATAGGTTTTACAATAAAGTCTTTTACGAGGTTAAAGTGCTTAGAGCGCTCTATATCTACGGGGTTTATAGAGCTACTCACAATATACAGTGTACAGTTGTTAAGTGCAGGAAAGTCGTGCTTGCTTAATTCTTCAAGAAATCCCCATCCATCCATTATAGGCATATTGAGGTCTAGTAAAATTATTTGTGGTACAGGCTGTCCTTGAGGGTCTTTAAAGCTGCTTACGAAGTGATTTAAAGCCTCTTCACCGTTTTTGAATACAAGTATTTCTTCTGCTAGTTTACGTATGTCTATGAGCTTTGTAAGTAGGCTCACGTACATATCATCGTCATCTATGAGACAAGCTAGTTTTATAGGGTAGTTCATATGTCTATTTGGGGGAGTTAACTATAATCTACTGTAATGTAACAATAAATTTTGAACCTTTACCTAGTTTGCTTTCTACCGTGATATCACCGCCCATTGCTTGGACTTCATTACGTGTGAGAAATAGCCCTAAGCCCAAGGCATCCTTATTACCGTGGAAGGTTTTATATAATTTAAAAAGATCTTTACCGTGCTTGTCTAGATCTATACCTAAACCATTATCGCGTACCATAAGGTATTTCTTGCCATTTTCTTCATAAGCAAAGACGGTTATCTCTGGATCACGGTCTGGGTGTTTATATCGCAGTGCATTAGTTATCAAGTTTTGTAATATACTCTCTAAGTAAGCCTCTATATACATCACCTCTTCTACTTCAGAAAATTCTGTATACATAATAGCTCTACTAGACCTTATGTCTTGACTAAGACCTGCGACTACACGGTCATACACTTCTTTTATTACTACTGGCTCCAGCTTTGTACTTGAGATATTATGAACACTTACAATCTTATTGAGGTGCTGTAGTGTTACGTCTAGGCTGTTACCTATTTTTTCAAAATTATCTACAAGCTCTATTTGCTCATTGGTAAGATTACTTTTATCCATTAAGGCAGAGCACATTTGTAAATTGCTTACCTGTGACCTTAAGTTATGAGATATAATATGTGCAAAATCATAGAGTCTAGAGTTATGTCCCTCTATGAGCTTAAGGGATTGTTTGAGTTGTTGCTCTCTTTTCTTTTGTTCATCTATTTTTCTAAAAACGCCTCGTATCCCTATAATCTCTCCAGATTCATCTCTAAGCGGTTTTCCTTTTGCAATCGCCCAGAAAATCTCTCCGTTATAAGTTTGCATTTTTATTTCTGTAGAGAATGGTTTCCCCTCTGCACAGCCAAAAAAGAACTCTGTTGCTCGATCTAGATGCTCTTCTGCATAAAATGTATATCCAGATCTTAGCGTGGGTACATAATCTTTAGGAACATCAAGAATAATGCGAGCTTGATGGTCAAAATGACTTGTTTTGTTTTTAAAATCTACACTCCAGCCTCCAGCCTCAGTTAAGGCAGAAATTTCTTGATAGTAAAATTTATCAATAGAAAACTGATCAGACTTTTCCATAGGTGATGAGTGGGTGTGAGAATCTCTCCTTCTCTTCATTGTAAAGGCAGTTATATTCATAAATATGATTTGGGATTATGAATATAACAAATAAATCAAAAAGGCCTAAAAATGATACACCTTTTTCGGTGTAATACAGCTATTTAGCGCAATGTCTTGACTGTTTTTTGCGATTATCTCTTCTTCTGGCTCAAAAAAACTAAGTCCCACTTTTACCACATCACTCTTACATTGAGATAAAAAGCGATCATAAAATCCCTTGCCGTAGCCCACCCTATTACCTTCTTGGTCATAAGCTAGTAGAGGTATAAAAACAACGTCTATATTTTTTACAGGTATTTCAATACCGCCAGCTGGTTCTGGAATACCATACTTATTTACAACAAGCTTTGTGTTATCTGTAAGCAAATAATGCTTCATCGTATTGTCGTTAAAATTTGATGACGAGAGTACAATATTCTTGTCTTTACCTCCTAAAATGGATAATAGAAACTCTGTGTTAATTTCGCGTAAGCGTTCTATAGGTAAAAAGATGTGATAAAAGTCGTGATTCCATATATCAAGACTCAAAGCTTGGTTTGCAATTTTAAGACTGAGCTCATCCTGCTCGTCTGTAGTTAAGGTATTGCGTAAATCTTTATACTTCTTCCTCAGCTCCTGCTTCATCTTGGTCTTCATTGTGGTCTCTAGAGATATTAAAAATAGCATCACCTTGGTAAACGAGCGAAGCCTCGTTTACATTTATGACATAGCCCTCATTTTTTGCTTTCACCACGTGCCTAAATTTCCCATAGGGATCTGTAATGGTTGCAATGTGTTGCCCTTCTTCAAGTCGCTCGCCGCAAATAACTTTTGTATGTAGTAAGCCTGAGTACTTTGCTCGCATCCAGCGAGTGCTCTCTACGAGTACTGATGGTTCTGGTGCTTCTGGCACTGTAAACATATCACCAAGCATCTCTAGATGGCTTAAAACTCGCATTGTACCATATACTCCCTCGCGGGCTATTTCCTTATCGCTTACTTTAGATTTTCCTCCCTCAAAGAGAATGGTAGATTTATTCATTCTTGAGCACGTAGCGCGATATGACTTTGAGATTACTTTAGAATGTAAGGTAAATGGCGCATTAAAGATAGTTGCATACTTCATAGAGTTTACATCTAGGGGATCTATACGCACCTGTGCTACGTTAAAACGAGAGGCACCTCCAGTATGGAAGTCAAGACAAAGATCTGCTACGGGTAAAATTTTCTTTACAAACTGGTAAGCAAACCTACTAGCAAGTGACCCTCTAGGGTTACCAGGAAACACTCTATTGAGGTCTCTCCCATCTGGAAAAGCCCGTTTCATATCTAAAAAACCAAAGATATTTACGACAGGCACGCAGATTATAGTCCCTATTTTAGGCCTATTGATTTTCTTTGCGATAAGCTGGCGCACTATCTCTACTCCATTTATCTCGTCACCGTGTATCCCCGAGGTGATTAATATGACGGGGCCAGGCTCTACCGCCCTTTCTATTATAATAGGCACCTCAACAGAGGATGCCGTGTACAACTTTGCAATATTAAAATTTACCGTTGCGCTCTTACCTGGTAAGATTTGCTCACCTAGTATGGTGAGAACGTTATGTTCATCTATTTGTGCCAAATGCTTCTGTTAATTATATACTACGCTCTATGTAGCGTATGATTGTCTTTGCAATATCTTTTCCTGTTGCTTTCTCTATGCCCTCAAGGCCTGGTGATGAGTTTACCTCTAATATGAGTGGGCCTCGCTCACTTTGTAGCATATCTACCCCGGCAACTCCTAGTCCCATAGCTTTTGCTGCCTTTATGGCTGCGTTTTCTTCTTCGTCAGAAAGGGTAATAATCTCTGCCGTACCGCCACGATGTAGGTTAGATCTAAACTCTCCTTCTTTACCCTGTCGCTTCATAGCACCTACTATCTGGCCATCTACTACAAAGGCTCTAATATCTGCTCCTTTTGCTTCTTTTATAAATTCTTGCACAATCACTCGGGCCTCAAGTCCATTAAAAGCTTCTATCACAGACTCGGCAGCATTTTTAGTCTCTGCAAGTACAACACCTAGCCCTTGGGTTCCTTCTAGTAATTTTATAATAAGGGGTGCTCCACCTACGTGAGCAATCATCTCCTCTACATCACGAGAGTAGTTTGTAAAAACAGTTTTAGGTAAACCTAGTTTTGATCTAGATAATATCTGTAAGCTACGCAGCTTGTCTCTACTGCGCACCAAGGCTTGTGATGTGGTGGTGGTAAAAGTATTCATCATCTCAAATTGTCTCACAACGGCAGTACCATAAAAGGTAATTGACGCCCCTATGCGTGGTATGACAGCATCTGCTGTCTCAAGGGTTCTATTTTTATAGAATACCGTAGGGTTTTTCTTCTCTATAATAAGATCACACTTAAGAGGGTCTATGACCTCTACACTATGACCTCTTTTGAGACCAGCTTCTTGTAGCCTAGCCGTACTGTATAAATTAGGATTACGAGATAAAATCTTTAGATTCATTTTTTTTGAGATTATAAGATACGTCTGTAAGTGAAGTATCTACTATGAATTTATTGGTAAGGAACTTACGACCTAAAAGTACAGGAAAACGCATATCTTCCCTAGAGGTTAAGGTAAGTGATATTTTATACGTTTTACCATATATGGTAATCTGGCTTTGCACCTCATAGCGATACTGTATCTCGCCATTACTACTGCGCACTGCAGCAATATCATAATCGCTAAAGGTCATTACCTGCCCGTTGTATAATGGATGCTTTTTATCAAAAAAAGTGCAAATAAGACTATCCTTTGCCTCTACAATGTTGTGACAGTGTATGGATGAGGTATAGGCTCCCGTATCAATTTTTACATCGATATCTTGAAGCCCTAATAATGGGAAGTCTACTTTGTCTGTGCGACCTATAATACGTTTTGGCATACGATAGCAAGGTATAAAATATGCGCTTTCTTTAAGTAGAATTTAACGTGATTTTTTACGCTTTCGCGAAAGCGTAATCCCCATCATATACTATCTTTGGGTATGCCTGCTGCTCCAATAGAACTTCAACTCAAAACACTCCCTACCAGTCCGGGGATTTACCAGTATTACGACAAGAACGAAAAACTACTATACGTAGGTAAGGCAAAAAACCTCAAAAAACGTGTGTTATCTTACTTTAACAAAACACACGATAACGGGCGTATACGCACAATGGTCAAGAAAATTTACGAGATGAAACACATCGTCGTAGAGACCGAAACAGATGCGCTCCTTCTGGAAAACAGCCTTATAAAAGAGTACCAGCCGCGGTATAATGTCTTGCTTAAAGATGATAAAAGCTACCCGTGGATATGTATTAAAAATGAGCGCTTCCCAAGAGTGTTTCCTACGCGTAGATTAATTAAGGATGGTAGTGAGTACTTTGGCCCATACACGAGTATGAAAACCGTGCGCACGCTACTAGATTTGATAAAAAGTCTTTATAAACTACGCACTTGTAATTACGACCTCTCTAAAGAAAAAGTAGACGCAGGTAAATTTAAGGTCTGTCTTGAGTATCATCTAGGTAATTGCGAGGGGCCTTGTGAGGCAAAGCAGTCTGAGCAAGAATATCACGAGCATATAGAACATATACGTCAGATTGTAAAAGGAGATTTTAAAGACTCGTTAACACGCTTTCGCGAAAAAATGAAAGCCCACGCCGCAGCTATGGAGTTTGAAGATGCACAGCGCATTAAAGAAAAACTAGACATACTGGAAGGCTATCAATCTAAGAGTACGGTTGTAAACCCAAAAATTAGTAATGTAGATGTGTTCTCAATCATAAGCGATGAGGGATATGGGTATGTAAACTTCTTACAGATAAGCCACGGTGCCATCATAAAATCCCACACCTTAGAACTCAAAAAACAACTAGACGAAACAGATAAAGAATTACTAGAACTGGGTATTATAGAAATACAACAGCGCTTTGATCATAACTCAAGAGAGATATATGTTCCTTTTGAGGTAAACCTAGGTGATAGATTTAAAATCACCGTACCCAAGCTAGGTGACAAAAAGCGCATACTAGAACTCTCTGAGCGCAACGCAAAATACTACCGTATGGAGCGTTTTAAACAAACTAAGATTGTAGATCCAGATCGCCATACTAATAGAATTATGGCACAAATGAAGGCAGACTTACGTCTTAATGTAGAGCCTAGACACATAGAGTGTTTTGACAACTCAAACATACAAGGTACAAATCCCGTAGCCGCTTGCGTGGTGTTCAAAAACGGTAAGCCCAGTAAGAGTGACTACCGTAAGTTTAATATAAAAACCGTTGAGGGTCCAGATGATTTTGCAAGTATGGAAGAGGTGGTCTTTAGAAGGTATAAACGCTTGCTCAATGAAGGAGAGCCTTTACCTCAACTCATTATAGTAGATGGTGGTAAAGGACAACTATCAAGCGGTGTAAAAGCACTTGACGACTTAGGTTTGCGTGGTAAAATAGCCATTATAGGTATTGCAAAAAGGCTAGAAGAATTATTTTATCCGGGAGATAGTATACCTTTATATCTAGACAAGAAGAGTGAAACACTTAAAATCATACAGCACCTACGTAACGAGGCACACCGTTTTGGCATCACCTTTCATCGCAACCAGCGTAGTAATGCTGCTCTAGGGACAGAACTAGATACCATAAGAGGTATAGGCGAAAAAACCATTGTAGATTTACTCAAGCACTATAGATCTGTATCAAAGGTAAAGGCGGCTTCAAAAAAGAGTCTTACCGAGGTAATAGGCCCAGCAAAAGCAACTATTATCTATAATCACTATCACGTAAAACAATGAGAAAACTCCTCCTCATCGCAATAACGCTACTAGCCATACCTATCTATGCGCAAGATATAGCAAAAGAGGATGTAAAGGTAGGTCTTGTATTAAGTGGTGGTGGAGCAAAAGGACTTGCCCATATAGGCGTTCTTAAAGCTATAGAAGATGCAGGTGTGCGTGTAGATTATATTGCTGGCACAAGTATGGGAGCCATAGTAGGAGGTCTTTATGCATCTGGTTATAATGCCCAGCAACTAGACTCAATTTTTACTGCGGTAAACTTTGATAATATCATACAAGATAATTTACCTCGCCGTGCAAAAACCCCTTATGAACGTCACGATGATGAGCGATATGCAATCACACTCCCTTTTGACAATTTTAAGGTCTCTCTACCTAGCTCGCTCAGTAAGGGACAAAATACCTATAACCTTCTCGTTAAGAACCTTGATCACGTATCTGACTTGACAGATTTTAGAAAATTACCTATCCCCTTTTTATGCATCGCTACAGATGTAGAAAATGGTGAGCAGGTTGTACTAGCAAATGGTTATCTACCAGAAGCACTAAGCGCAAGTGGTGCACTGCCTTCTCTTTTTAGCCCAGTGTTATTAAACGATAAACTATTAATAGATGGTGGGGTGACAAATAATTACCCTATTGAAGAACTACGTGCAAAAGGTATGGAAGTGATTATAGGCGTGGATGTACAAGACACTTTAAAATCAAGAGAGAACCTTACATCTGCTACAGAGGTACTGTTACAAATAAATAACTATCGTACCGCAAAAGCGATGGAAACTAAAAGAAAAGAAACAGACCTTTACATTAGACCTGCGATAGACAAGTACTCTGTTGTTTCTTTTGATGAAGGTAGCACCATAATAGACTTAGGTGAGAATAAGGCAAAGGAGCAGTTTCCAGCCCTACAAAAACTAGCAATGAGGCAAAGACCGCTTTCGCGAAAGCGTATAAAACCCTCTCCACAAGACTCGATACAAATTGCCGCAGTTACTATTTCTGGAAATGAAAAATACACAAGAGCATATGTTTTAGGAAAACTTAAACTCACACCACCGGTAAAGCTATCTTATGAAGATTTTTATAACGGGCTTAATAACCTCTCTGCCACCGAAAATTTTGAAAAAATAGGGCATCGTTTACAAAAGGTAGAAGATGGAAGAGTATTACATCTAGAACTACAAGAATCAAAAAGCACACAATCACTACGTCTCGCTTTACATTATGATGATCTATATCGTACGGCAGGTCTAGTAAATTTTACAAAAAAGAAAGTGCTATTTAAAAATGATGTGGCGTCTTTTGATCTTATTCTTGGTGATAATATTAGATACAATTTTGATTATTATATAGACAAAGGTTTTTACTGGAGTGTAGGTCTTAAGTCTTCATATACCTCTTTTGAAAAGGGGGTAAACGCACGGCTTTTTGACGCGACAGATGGTGTTTCATTAGAGGGCATTAACCGAGTTAACCTAGGTTATCAAGATGTTTCAAATAAAATATATTTACAGACCATTCTTGCAAAACAGTTCTCTTTTAATATAGGCTTACAACATAAATTTCTTGATATAGAGACAGAGACTGTGCTTCCTACTACAGATGGCGAGACGGCAGTAATTTTTGATAAAAGTCATATGGGTGGTGCCTATTCTCAACTCAAGTATGACTCACTAGACAACAAGTATTTTCCTAACTCTGGAATTCTATTTGATGCAGATTTTGATGTATACTTATTCTCTTCAGACTACAATAATAATTTTAGTGAGTTTGGGATTGCAAATGCAAGATTTATGTATGCCGCAAGTATTACAGATCGCATAACCACAACTATAGAAACCGCTGGCGGGTTTAAAGTAGGTGGCACAGATAACAGATCGCTAGATTTTGCGCTAGGAGGTTATGGTGCAAAACGAATAAATAACATTATCCCTTTCTTAGGATATGATTACTTAAGCATACTAGGCGACAGTTATGTTAAGGCCACTTTTGATATAGATTATGAAGTTTTCCCAAAAAATCACATCAATGCCTCTGCAAATTTTGCAAATGTAGGGTATGACCTTTTTGACAGTACTAAGTCGTGGTTACCTCCACCAGAGTATTCTGGATACTCCTTAGGTTATGGCGCAGAGACGCTACTAGGACCTATAATTATAAAGTATACTTACAGTCCAGAAATAAAGAGTAGTGAGTGGTTTATTAATCTTGGTTTTGAATTTTAAATCGTGTTAAGACAATAATAGCAAGGGCTAAGCGTTGTCACACATTTATCATTTTTTTAACGATAGTGCGGTAATTTGTGGCACGTATCGTGGTTTCTCTTGATACATTGTTTAACTTAAAATCATCAATTATGAAAAACCACATCATCGCACTTTTCCTTATTCTTGTTGCATCATTCTCTAGCTGTAATTCTAAAACAGACATAGAAGAAGCACAAACTAATAGTGATCTCGCCGCAATTATAAACCCCAGTGAAAAGGCTACTGAAACTTATTATTATGTAACTGCAAGCTCTGGTTTATCTCTGCGCTCTGGTACTAATCTCAATTCAAAAAAGCTGCTTGTGCTTCCCTATGGCGCTCAAGTAAAGCATCTAAGTTCTCCAGATCATACAGCTATGACACTAAGTGGCATAACTGGAGAAATGATTGAAATAAGTTATCAAGGAGCTACTGGCTTTGCCTTTAACGGGTATCTCACTACACTAGCACCACCACAACCTAGTGAGACTATAAAAGATTATGCAAAACGCATAAGCACAACTGAGCACAAGGTAGATGTAATTACAAAAGCCCATAATAAAGGAGAAGATTACGGTATGACTACCTCAATAGAACTTCCAGCAAGAGACTGGAAAGAAACATATAAGATAGCACAGCGCCTCTTTAACTTACCAAAAAGTATTCAGCCCGATTTTAACGCCAAGGGTACAGTAACAATTTTAAATAAAGAAAAGAGAGAACGAACACTTACAGATGAACTTACACTTAATGTAAGCTCAAAAGGAGAATTACAGAACCTATCTTATGCATATAATCTTAAAAACTATAAGCGCACAGTGATGATAACTAAAACAAAAAATGGCTTTCTCATTACTGAGGTAGAAGAGTCAAAGTAAAATCTTGTTGTCTATATTGATAAAAAAAGGAGCTTTTAAAGCTCCTTTTTTAATTCTATAATTTCAATTGTTTTACACTTCAGAAACTCGTAGTGTGTTTACCATTCCTTTTTCTAGTAGTGGCATTGCTACAAGATTAATGAGCATATCTCCCTTATCTACTAGTTCTGTGTTTAAGGCAAGTTGTCTTATATCTTCTACAGTTTCATCTGTACTTACAAACTTGTCATAAAATAATGCTTTTACTCCCCAAAGCAAGTTGAGTTGTGTAAGTATGCGCTTGTTAGATGTAAAAACAAGTATATGTGAAGATGGTCTCCACGCCGAAATTTGGAAAGCAGTATACCCACTGTTAGTAAGTGTTGTAATCGCTTTTGCATCTATCTCATCTGCCATATGAGCAGCGTGATAACATATTGCTTTTGTAATGTAACGTTTAGTCTTAATGTGTGGTGGTGCTTGTGGCACTTTTATTAAGTCTGAATCTTCTACATTACGACATATAGACGCCATTTTTTCTATTACTTGTACTGGGTACTTCCCTACAGATGTCTCTCCAGATAGCATCACTGCATCTGCTCCATCCATTACAGAGTTTGCTACATCATTTACTTCTGCACGAGTAGGTGTGAGACTAGAGATCATAGTTTCCATCATTTGGGTTGCTATGATTACTGGTATTCTTGCCTTTTTTGCTCTTAGTACTAATTGCTTTTGTACAAGTGGTACTTCGTGTGCTGGTATCTCTACTCCTAGATCGCCACGAGCCACCATAAGAGCATCACAGTAAGCCACAATCTTGTCTATATTTTCTACAGCCTCTGGCTTCTCTATTTTTGCAATAATAGGCACTTTATGATCTGAGTGCTCTTTAATAAGTTTTTGTAATTGCTGTAAATCTTCGGCGTGGCGTACAAAAGAAAGTGCCATCCAGTCTACTTTAAGCCCTAGTGCAAAAATGGCATCTTTTACATCCTTTTTTGTAAGTGCTGGTAGTGATATATCTGTATTAGGTAGGTTCACTCCTTTTTTAGAACGTAGCGGTCCTCCTTGTATAACTTTTGCTTCGACCTCAGTTTTTCCATCTGTCTTTACAACTTCAAACATTAGTTTTCCATCATCAAGCAGTATGCGTTCACCAGGTTTAACATCTCTAGGGAACTGCTTATAGTTCATATAAACGCGCTCCTTTGTTCCTTCAAATTCTTTTTCGGTAGAGAAGGTAATGATGTCTCCCGGGTTTACGATTACCTCTTCTTTCATTTTACCTACCCTAAGCTTAGGTCCCTGTAAATCTGCAAGGATAGAGGTGTTAAAACCTGTCTCTTCACTGAGCTCACGTATCATTGCAACGCGCTCCTTAACGTCTTCATAATCTGCGTGCGAAAAATTGATACGGAAAACATCTACCCCGGCATTCATCATATCGAGTAAAACTTCTCTCTTGCTAGTTGCTGGCCCTAAGGTTGCAACAATTTTGGTTTTTTTTCTTTTCGACATTATTCAAAAATTAAGTGTTCTTTATTTTTTAGTGTGCTTACGTCTACGTCATATGCCGTAACGATTTGCGGTATTTGGTTTAAGGTTTTTAAGGTTTTTGCTTTCGCGAAAGCGTTACCATCCTCAATTACTTTTATAAAATAGTCTACTTGTGGCAGCTCTGGTATAAAATAAGCCGTTTTAAGGCTCTGTTGTGACTCAAATAAGCCTTGAGAAAGGTTTTGACTTACCGCGACCTTAGACTTGTTTGAGAGCACATAGTAGTCTATATACTGTTGCTTATCACTAAATTCAAAACAAGGATATCTTGCTGTACTTTCATATTGTGTTAATAAGAGGTCTTCACAAGTTCTTGCTAGACGAACATCTAAGTTTTTATTAAGTAAATATGCTAAGTAATATGGCTCTAATGAACCGTGTATGGCTATGAGCGTAAAGTCATAACCAATGGAATCTTCTAAAAGAATTTTATACATTCCCATAGTAATAAAGCAAGTGAGAAAGATACAAAGAAGCATCTAAAGCTAAGGGGGAGGTATGTAAAACTTACGTAAACGTTTTCGTTAGATTAAGGTATTTTTTTATGTTGTTAAAGGTAGCGTAAACATTGCGATGGTTCCTTTACCCTGCTCAGATTCTATACTTAAGTACCCATTATGTGTTTTGATAAACTCATTACAAAGTATGAGCCCAAGTCCGGATCCTTTTTCATTACGGGTTCCTTTTTGAATGGTAGTTTCTGTGAGGCTAAATAATTTTTTACGATAGACATCTGTCATACCTACTCCATTATCTTCTATACTAAATATAAAATCTTTTTCTGTTTTTGAAAACTCTATTACAATAATATCATTGTCTTTTGAAAATTTGATCGCATTAGATAATAGATTTCTTATTACAGTTGCAATCATATTTTTATCACCCGTAACTTTACCCTTAAAACTAGATTCTAAGCGCACGTTTATTCCTTTTTGCTGGAGATTATTGCTGTAAACTTTTATTTGATCTTTAGTGATAGCAAGTATGTCTAGTGGTATGGGTTCAAACTTTATTTGACCTGTTTCTAGCCTTGACCATTTGAGCAAGTTATCTAATAAAGATATGCTGTTGCGACTAGAATCTTCTAGTGAGTCTATAATCGCTGCGGTTTGCTTGCTTTTAAACTCTTCTTCTTTTAAAACATCTAAAAAGTTTATCACAGAAGAAAGTGGACTTCTTAAATCGTGCGCGACTATAGAGAAAAACTTGTTCTTTGTAGCAACTAACTCTGAGAGACGTTTATTTTGAGCTGCAATCATTTTATCCTTACGCTCATAGACGTAAAACTGTATAATTAAAAACAACATAAAGCCTAATAAGGCTAAGTACCATATTAAAGAGGTTACAAACATTGTCATACTAGCCTCTTGTGGACGTTTATATGCTGTACTTACTATAAAGTTTTTATTGTAAAAATTTACTGTGGTTGACACATATGACTCATCTGGAATATTAAAGTTTTTAAAATATTCTGGATCTTCTGTCTTTGCATAGCATTTCTGTCCGTTATAAGATTTTGCTCTGTCAAAGTAATTTCCATTTCCGGCTTGAAATCTATAAACAAAGTCAGCCTTATTTACGTTTTTATAGACACGATCTACAATAGGTGCAAACTCTGCTACGGTTGTAATATACCCTATGGGTTTATTAGTATTATCTAGAATACCAAAACCTAGTGGTAAACCCACAAAACCTTCAATTAAATTTGTTGGATTAGATGCATAAAAGTTACGACTACGCATCAAGGTATCCATTCTAGTTATGCCTGATTTTCCTATAATTTTTTCTAATGACGTTCCCTCTAGGTTCTTTAGAGCAGTCTCTCTCATTGTAAAATCAAACTGAAAAATATGATTTGTGTCTAAGTATGAGATGCTAAAAGGTGGTGGAATAGATAGATCCCTAAGCTGCATATCTAAGAGGTACTTAATGTCATCCTCTTTTAGATATTGACCATCTGTTATCTCTACATACGTCTTGATTCCCGAAACGAGGGCTGCGTAGGTGTTTAAGGAGCTTTGTAGCTCAAAGGCTGCTCTTTTATTTGCTCGATCTAGTTGTATGTAGCGTGTTTCTTCTCTTTGCCTGGTAATGCTTGAGGTAACCCAGTATAGGGCAAGTGCTGTTACCAGCGCAAGTATTGTAAAAACAAGATAATATTTCTTAGGAAACTTCACTGACATAACTATGAGCATTACTGCCCTACAACTTAATCTACTAACACAAAGATGATTACGGTGCTAATGTAGTGAAATGATTTAGGAATTATACCTTACAGAGATTGAATTTCTCGTTGATATGCATAAAATGCACGTTTAGAGGCAATTTCTTCGGCTTTTTTCTTACTTGTAGCTCGTGCTTTTGCTACAACGTCTCCATCTATACGTAAACGCACTCCAAAGTGTTTTACAGCATCTTGACCTGTGTCTTCAAAAGTTTCAAACTTAAATGTGTGCTTTTCTTTCTGGCACCATTCTATAAGAACGCTCTTATAACTTATAATTCGCCCTTCTAGCTTTTCGATATCGACATAAGGTTCTACTACCCGCTTTGCTATAAACTTCTCACAATAGCGATAACCTCTATCTAGATATATAGCCCCTACTAATGCTTCAAAAAGGTTGCCGTGTATATTTGCCCCAAAATTTTCTATGGGTATACTGGCTTTTACATATCTCACCAAGTTAAGATCACGACCTAGCTCATTGAGATGTTTACGACTTACTACTTTAGATCGCATTTTTGTGAGATAACCTTCATTACCTCCTTGTACTTCATTAAAAAGATGCGCGGCTATGACAGAACCTAGCATAGCATCTCCTAAAAACTCTAGTCTCTCATAGTTGAGAGGATTTCCATCCTCCTTTTTTAAGCCAAGGGATCTATGTGTAAAGGCTTTTTCATAAAACGCTATATTTTTAGGTTTAAAACCTATAATAGATTGCATACGCATAAAAAAACTCCCGTCCTTTTCAGAACGAGAGTTAAATATTTTTTTAAACGCACTCATCTATATATTAAGCGTCTAGTTTTTTAAATAGTACACAAGCATTGTGACCTCCAAAACCGAAGGTATTGCTCATTGCAACATTTACTTCTTTTTCTTGCGCTTTGTTAAGCGTAAGATTAAAAGATGGATCTATATTTTCATCTACTGTAGTATGATTAATGGTAGGAGGCACAAGGCTATGTTGCATCGCAAGGATAGCAGCAATAGACTCTATAGCTCCTGCTGCACCTAGAAGGTGACCAGTCATAGACTTTGTAGAGTTAATATTAATATGTGCGGCGTGCTCACCAAAAACTTTAGAAATAGCCTTAAGCTCTGCAACATCTCCAAGAGGTGTTGATGTACCGTGGGTGTTAATATGGTCTACATCTTGAGGACTTAGTCCTGCATCGCGTAAACAATTAAGCATCACTCGCTCTACACCTATACCGTCTGGATGTGGTGCTGTCATATGATAAGCATCACTAGACATACCTCCACCTAGAACCTCTGCATAAATTTTTGCGCCACGTGCTTTTGCGTGTTCATATTCTTCTAGTATTAATGCGCCTGCTCCTTCACCTAGTACAAAACCATCTCTGGTCGCATCAAAGGGTCTAGAAGCCGTCTCCATATCTTCATTTCTTGTAGATAGGGCGTGCATCGCATTAAAACCTCCCATACCTGCTGGTGTTACAGCAGCTTCACTTCCTCCAGTTACGATAACATCACAATGACCTAAACGTATATAGTTTAGAGCATCTATCATCGCATTTGCAGAAGATGCACAGGCAGAGACCGTCGTATAATTAGGTCCCATAAAACCGTGCTTGATAGAGATATTACCAGGAGCAATATCTGCAATCATTTTTGGGATAAAGAATGGGTTAAACCTAGGGGTACCGTCTCCAGCGCCAAAATTAAGCACTTCGTTCTGAAAAGTTTCCAGACCACCTATACCGGCTCCCCATATAACCCCAACTCTAAATTTATCAACCGAGTCAAGGTCTATGCCCGCATCATTGATAGCCTCATCTGAGGCTACCAATGCGTACTGAGCAAATCTGTCTAGCTTACGAGCTTCTTTCCTATCAAAGAAGTCGAGAGCATTAAAGTTTTTAAGTTCACAAGCAAACCTCGTTTTAAACTTTTCTGCATCAAAATAGGTGATGGGCGCGCACCCGCTTTTCCCTGTAGAAAGTCCTTCCCAGTATTCCTGAATATTATTTCCTATCGGGGTAAGTGCACCAAGTCCGGTAACTACTACTCGCTTTAACTCCATATGTAGGGACTTATTTAGCCTCTTCTATATAAGATACTGCTTGACCTACGGTCGCAATATTTTCTGCTTGATCATCTGGAATCTGGATATCAAATTCCTTTTCAAACTCCATAATGAGTTCCACTGTGTCTAGTGAATCAGCGCCTAGGTCGTTTGTGAAGCTTGCTTCAGTTACAACTTCGTTTTCGTCTACTCCTAATTTGTCTACGATAATCGCTTTTACTCTTGATGCAATGTCTGACATAATTTTCTAATTTAAATTTTTATTTAAGTCGCAAAAATAACAAACTTTACGGTTAAACAAGTTTGCAACTCAAAAATGTGAAGGTAATTTACGGAAATATAAAAGAAGTTCCTTTCTATAACCTTCAAATAGTTACTAATATTTCTTTATTTCGCACCCACAACAGCAACAAGAAAAATGAAACGAATTGTGATTTTTGCCTCGGGTAACGGTACAAATGCCCAGCGTATTATAGAGTATTTTCGGGATCGTACGGATGCACAAGTCGTGCAAGTACTTACTAACAACCCGCGTGCCAAAGTTTTAGAACGCGCCACAAAACTAGATGTATCCGCATTAAGTTTTAACAGAAAAGCTTTTTATAAAAGTGATGATGTACTGCATTTACTCACTGCAACAAAGCCAGATCTTATCGTTCTTGCTGGTTTTTTATGGCTTTTTCCAGAAAAAATCATTTCGGCATTTCCAGATAAGGTCATAAATATACATCCTGCGTTGCTACCTAACTTTGGCGGTAAAGGGATGTACGGAATGAATGTGCACGAGGCTGTTTACGCTTTCGCGAAAGCGGAATACCTTAAAAATCCCACTCAAAAAATTCAAACAGGCATCACCATACACAAGGTAACACCCGAGTATGATAAGGGAGATTTTTTATTTCAAGCCAAAGTTGAAGTTACTCCAGAAGACACCCCAGAAGCAATTGCCAAAAAAATACACCAGCTAGAATACACGCACTTTCCAGAGGTAATCGCAAAGTTCTTATCTTAGAGAGATGGCAAAAAAAGAAAAATTCTACGTGGTCTGGGAGGGTAAAAAACCTGGAATCTATACATCTTGGAAAGATTGCAAGGCAATGATTACCGGTTATGCTGGGGCAAAATACAAGAGTTTTGACACCTTTGCTAAAGCAAAAACCGCTTACAATGGAGACTATAATGACTTTAAAGGCTCCTCAAAAAAGAAAAAAGTACTCACCGCCGAAGAAAAAGCAACATACGGCGAGCCTAACCTCTACTCTATCGCGGTAGATGCGGCAAGCTCTGGTAACCCAGGCGTGATGGAATATCGTGGGGTAGATACTCAAACAGTAAAGCAACTCTTTCACCAAGGGCCTTTTAAACAAGGAACTAATAATATAGGAGAGTTTCTAGCACTTGTACACGGGCTGGCCTACTTAAAAAAGATAGGTAGCGACCGTCTTATATATAGTGACTCCCGCATAGCAATAGGCTGGGTAAAAAAGAAGCATTGCAAGACTAACCTCAAACAAAGTCAAAAAAACAAAGATGTTTTTGACCTCATCACACGGGCAGAGCAGTGGCTTAAAACAAACACCTACACAACCACCATCGTAAAATGGGAAACCAAAGCCTGGGGAGAAATCCCAGCAGATTTTGGAAGGAAATAAGTATGATTATGAAGACAGAAAAAAAGAGAATATATACGATAGCAATTTCGGCTTTTCTTACCACGCTGGTTATAAGAAACTGGGATGCTTTAAAAAGTTTTATTGCTAATTTATTTGCATAATTTAATTTAAAATTTTCGCGAAAGCGGTCTCCTTAAAGTTGAGTTGTCAAACATTCAAAACCGTATATTTGCACAAAAATTATAGATGAGTAAATTGGTTATAGTTGGTTCTTGCGCTTTTGATGCTATAGAAACACCTTTTGGAAAAACAGATAAAATTATTGGGGGAGCTTCTCCTTATATAGGACTTGCTGCGGCACAGTTTGATAATGTTGATCCAGCCATCGTAGCCGTAGTAGGTGATGACTTCCCTCAAGAGTATCTTGATTTTCTTGCAGAGAGAGGTATTAACACAGACGGTATAGAGGTTGTAAAAGGTGGTAAAACATTTTTCTGGAGTGGTAAATATCATAATGATATGAACTCTAGAGATACACTAGCAACAGAGCTTAATGTACTAGCAGATTTTTCTCCTAAGGTTCCTGCATCACATAAGGAAGCACCTATTGTAATGCTAGGTAACTTGCAACCACAAGTACAGCTTAGTGTTATCGAGCAAATGGATGTAAAGCCTAAGCTTGTGATACTAGACACAATGAACTTCTGGATGGATATCGCGCTTGATGAGCTTAAAACTACGCTCAAAAAAGTAGATGTTATTACTATAAATGACGAGGAAGCACGCCAGTTGAGCGGTGAGTACTCTCTTGTGACTGCTGCAAAGAAGATTCACGAGATGGGACCTAAGTATGTAGTCATTAAGAAGGGCGAGCACGGAGCGCTTATCTTTGAAGGAGATAAAATGTTTTTTGCACCAGCATTACCACTAGCAGATGTTTTTGACCCTACGGGAGCTGGAGACACCTTTGCGGGAGGATTTGCAGGTTATATTGCACAAGCAGGAGACACTTCTTTTGAAACAATGAAGACGGCTCTTATATATGGCTCTTGTCTAGCATCCTTTACTGTAGAAAAATTTGGAACAGAGCGATTACAATCTGTGACACCAGAAGAAATAAAAGAAAGATTGCATCAGTTTAAACAACTTGTTCAATTTGACATAAACATAAACGACTAAATCCTGCGCTCCAAATTTTTGGAGCGCTTTTGTTTTATAAAGCTATGAGTGACGCTATTAAGCACGAATGTGGTATTGCAGTAATAAGACTAAAAAAACCACTAGAATTTTATAAAGAAAAATACGGTACCGCTTTTTACGGTGTAAACAAGATGTACCTTATGATGGAAAAACAGCACAACCGTGGTCAAGACGGAGCTGGTTTTGCCAGTATAAAACTAGATGTTGCTCCGGGTGAGCGTTACATCTCAAGACAGCGCTCTACGGCACAACAACCCATACAAGATATTTTTGCAGAGATTAATGGGCGTATCAATACCCTTATGACGGCAAATCCAGATAAAAAGGATGACGTAGCCTGGCAAAAAAGTAATGTCCCTTACATAGGTGAGCTACTATTAGGTCACGTGCGCTATGGGACCTTTGGAAAAAACAGTGTAGAGAGTGTACACCCTTTCTTGCGTCAAAACAACTGGATGCACCGTAACCTTATAGTTGCTGGTAATTTTAATATGACTAATGTAAACAAGCTTTTTAACAAGCTCGTTTCATTAGGACAGCACCCTAAGGAACAAGCAGACACTATCACAGTGATGGAAAAAATAGGTCACTTCCTTGATGATGAAGTAGCAAAACTTTACAAAAAACTTAAAAAGGAAGGTTTTAATAAACAACAAGCCTCACCTCAAATTGCAGAGCGTCTCAAGGTGGCAAAAATTTTACGCCGTGCTTCAAAAGATTGGGATGGCGGTTATGCAATGGCAGGACTTCTAGGTCACGGAGATGCATTTGTACTAAGAGATCCAGCAGGTATACGTCCAGCATATTATTTTGAAAATGACGAGGTAGCCGTGGTAGCAAGTGAGCGCCCAGTTATACAAACCGCCTTTAACGTGCCTTTTGAAGAGGTAAAAGAGCTTGATCCAGGTGCCGCAGTTATTGTAAAGAAAAACGGAACGCTTACTGTAGAGCAAATTTTAGAACCGCTTACGCGAAAAGCGTGTTCTTTTGAGCGCATTTATTTCTCAAGAGGATCTGATGCCGAGATTTATAAAGAGCGTAAAATGCTAGGTCGTTTATTAATGCCTCGTGTATTAGAAAGTATAGATCACGACACAAAAAACTCTGTTTTTTCATTTATACCTAATACCGCCGAAACATCTTTTTACGGGATGGTAGAAGCAGCACAAGATGAGCTTAACAGACAAAAGGGAGAAAAAATACTCGCAGCAAAGGGTAATCTTACAGAAGTGCAGCTTACAGAAATTTTATCGCAGCGATTACGTACTGAGAAGATAGCTATAAAAGATGCAAAGCTTCGTACGTTTATTACAGAAGATAGTAGCCGTGATGATCTTGTAGCTCACGTTTATGATGTTACCTACGGAGTAATAAAGCCAGAAGACAAGCTAGTAATTATAGACGATAGTATCGTAAGAGGTACCACTCTTAAAAAGAGTATTATCAAAATGATGGCTCGTTTAAACCCTGCCAAAATAATAGTAGTTTCAAGTGCTCCTCAAATACGATACCCAGATTGTTATGGTATAGATATGGCGAGACTTGAAGATTTTATTGCCTTTAGAGCAGCTATAGAGCTTCTTAAAGATACTGGCAAGGAAAGTCTTATAGATGAAGTATACAAACAGTGTAAAGAACAAGTAGATCTTAAAGATAAGCACGTTAAGAATTATGTAAAGCGTATTTATGAACCATTTACGCAGCGTGAGATTTCTAAAAAAATCGCTCAGTTACTTACAGACAGTACTATAAAAACAGAAGTAGAAATTATCTATCAAACGGTAGAGAGTTTACACGAAGCGTGTCCAGAAAACCTAGGAGACTGGTATTTTACCGGAGACTATCCTACTAATGGTGGACACCGTGTAGTTAATAGAGCTTTTATAAACTTTGTAGAAGGAAATAAAGAAAGAGCCTATTAATGAGCTTCTTAAGAAAACCTTAAATTATTAAAAAACTGTGTATTTCGTCTAAAAATTGAGTTTTTTATCTAAAAATTAAGTAATACTTAAAAAATGACACCTATATTAGCAAAGCCATAACATAAGTAGGTTAAGTTAATGGTAGATTTGGGGCAAAAAAAGGTGGATCTTTCCGCCTTTTTTTATGTGCAATTTTCACCTAGAATGATGTAGTCAATTTCTTATTAAAAGATTTTTATCACTCCTCATTACAAACTTTAGTAGCGTACTCTCTCAGAGAGTTAAAACATAAAAAAAGGTCCATTCTAACGAATGGACCTTTGTAATTATATAGGCTATCGCTTATTTATTCTGAGCATATAGAGCGCTTACTTTATCCCAGTTTATAACATTAAAAAATGCGTTTACATAATCTGGACGTCTGTTTTGGTAATTAAGGTAGTATGCGTGCTCCCATACATCAAGTCCTAAGATAGGAGTTCCTCCACAACCTACTTTAGGCATAAGTGGGTTATCTTGATTAGGTGTTGAGCAAACCTCAACTTTTCCTCCTTCGTGCACACATAGCCAAGCCCATCCTGAACCAAACTGTCCTCCTGCTGCAGATGAGAACTTGTCTTTAAAAGACTCAAAGTTTCCATAAGCGGCATTTATTGCATCTGCTAGTTCACCCGTAGGCTCTCCTCCACCGTCTGGAGACATTACTTCCCAAAAAAGTCTGTGGTTATAAAAACCTCCACCGTTATTACGCACAGCAGTGTTAGACATATCTAGGTTAATAAGTATATTTTCTATAGTCTTACCGTCAAGGTCTGTTCCCTCTATGGCTTTGTTAAGTTTTGTAGTATATCCAGCGTGGTGTTTTCCGTGGTGGATCTCCATTGTCTTTGCATCAATGTTAGGCTCTAGAGCATCTTTTGCATATGGTAATTCTGGTAAGGTAAATGACATTTCTCTTTCGTTTTTGGTTAAACTTCAATTCTGATTTTAACAAAGTTACATAAAGTAAGGTATTCTTTGTGTTATAGAATTCTTATAAATGGGTGTACGCTTTCGCGAAAGCGTAATAATACTCAACAAATTAACGCAACTATTTAGAAAATAATGGTCTTACACATATAGACACTCATTTTAGGGGTATTATATGTGTCTATATTTTTATTAGTTTGATGTTTGACAAGGCCACCTTTTATGGGTGGCTTTTGCTATATTAGTGCTATGACCGAAAAGAATAGCTTTATTGTTCTCAATGCCTCTGCAGGATCTGGTAAAACATACAGCCTTGTAAAGCAATATATCACTACACTTCTTAAAAGTAATGACCCTAACAAGTTTAGACATTTACTAGCCATCACTTTTACAAACAAGGCTGTGGCAGAGATGAAAAACAGGGTGCTAGATACTCTTAAAGCTATAGGTGATTATAATGGTGGTGACAAACCAGATATGCTAGAAGACCTAGCAGTAGCTAGTAATATGCCAGTAAATGTTGTGGTAAAAAAAGCTAAGGAAATCCTCAATAGGATTCTCCATAATTATGCGGCTTTTGATATTGTTACTATCGATACACTTACACATAGAATTATACGCACCTTTGCAAAAGATCTTAATATCTCTAGCAGTTTTGAAGTGTCTCTAGATCAAAAAACGCTTAGTGCGCAGGCCGTAGATGCTCTTGTGGCAAAGGTGGGTGTAGATGACACCATTACTAAGGTGCTCGTAGATTTTGCTCTTGAAAAGGCAGATGATGATAAAAGCTGGGATATAAGCAGAGATTTACTAGAAATTGCCTCGCTACTACATAATGAAAATGACCTTAAGGCGCTGGACCGACTTAAAAGCAAGTCGCTATCAGACTTTGATGCACTTGCTACATTTCTTAATACCCAAATTAAGTCCCTAGCTAGCAAGCAACAAGAAATGGGCAAAAACCTTATAGATTTTATACACGGGTTAGGTCTTGATCAAAAAAGTTTTGCCAGCGGCTACTATTATAAATTTATAGTCCAAGTGGCAAGTGGTGTAAGAGGCCTGAAATTTTCTGGTTCTGGTTATAAAGATAATATTGAGGAATATGCGTTCTATACAAAAGGACAAAAAGATGATATAAAATCTATAATAGATGCAAACAGGCAGCGCTTTGTAGATGACTTTTTAAAACTAAAATCTCTTGCCAGTAAGCAAAAAAAGTATGAGGCTTTTCGCTCTAAGCTTATACCCCTTTCTGTTTTACACCTTATAAAAAAGGAGCTCGACCTTATTAAAGAAGAAGAAAATGTATTGCTCATATCAGATTTTAATGCCCTTATCTCAAAATCGCTTAAAGATCAACCTGCTGCATTTTTATATGAGCGACTAGGTGAGCGTTATACAAACTACTTTATAGACGAGTTTCAAGACACCTCTGTGATGCAGTGGGATAACCTTGTCCCACTTATAGATAATACCATAAGTAGTGCTTCTGGTGATGAAGTAAGTAATTCTCTACTACTAGTGGGTGATCCAAAACAAGCAATTTATAGATGGCGTGGTGGAGAGGCAGAGCAATTTATCGCTCTCAGTCATCAGATTAATCCTTTTACCACAGAGGCTACCGTGGCTCGCCTAGACACTAACTATAGAAGTAATGAGTCTATTATTCATTTTAATAATAGCTTTTTTACCCACCTCGCCACTCATTTTGATAATGAGCTTTATGGTGAGATATATAAAGCAGATAACTCACAGGGTACAAACAGCAAAAAAAATGGGTACGTATCTCTAGAGTTTATTGATTATGAAAATAATACCGAAGCAGATCTACTCTACCCTGAGCGCATTCTAGAAATCATAAAGAACGTCACTTCACAAGGCTATTTACATAGTGATATTTGTATACTTACCAGAAGTAATAAGCACGGCACTCATATAGCACAAGTTTTACAAGAGGCGGGTACAGAGGTAGTATCTTCAGAGAGTTTACTTATCGAAAATTCTCCTACCGTGCAGTTTATACACAACTTTATCACAATGCTTTCTTTTCCAAAACAGTTAGAGTATAGACTTGCTGTACTTTACTTTTTGGGAGCACATTATAATATAAAAGACACCCATAATTTTTACAGTACTCATACGGCTAGCACATTATCTGAATTTTTAGAGCAACTCAAAGCTTTTGATGTTTTTATACATCTTGATTACTTAAAAAACCTCTCTCTTTATGAGTATATAGAGTATATCATTCGCTCCTTTTACTTAGCCCCATTATCTGACGCCTATGTTGTGGCATATCTTGACCTAGCATATAATTATGCACAGGGTAATAGTGGCGGCATTCTAGGTTTTATAGACTACTGGGAAGAAAAAAGAGAGAAAGCAAGCATTGTAGCTCCAGCACAAGAAAGCGCTGTACAGATTATGAGTATACATAAATCCAAAGGGCTAGAATTTCCAGTTGTAATTTATCCTTATGCAGACTCAGACTTATATCGTACTCGTGGTGAGCACCAGTGGTATCCTATGGAAAATGAAGATATAAGTGATTTTGAGACACTAATGGTTCCGCATAATAATGCACTTAATGATTTTGGAGAGGCGGGTACTGCTCTTTTTGAAAAAAGAAATAATGAGCAACAATTTGACACTATTAATGTTTTATATGTGGCTCTTACTAGAGCTTCTGAGCGGTTATATGTGTTATCACGCTTTCGCGAAAGCGTAAAAAAAATAGGTTCGTACAGCGACCTTTTTATCGAATACTTGCAAGCACATAATATATGGAATAACGACCAGCGAGTTTACTCCTTTGGGACAGAAACCCCTGCTCATAAAAAAGACGAAGCAAGCGATTATACATCCTTTGTACCCACCATACGGTCTACAGCCAAAGAAGAGTTAGGTATACAGGTAATTACTCAGGCTAGTTTTTTATGGGATGAGAAAAAGCAAAATGCAATTACTTACGGTAATCTCATACACGAGTTAATGGCTGCTGTTACAGACCACAATACAATTACAGCCGTAGTAGACGATGCTGTGCGCCACGGTATCATACCTCAAGAAAGCCGAAAGGTTATGACAGGCATAATGAATCAGGTTGTCTCACATCCAGACCTAAAGGTATTTTTTGAAGAAGAAAACACGGTTTATAATGAGCGTATGATACTGGCTAGCGATGGTCGTTTTCATATACCTGATCGTGTTGTAGTTACTCCAGACGGAAGCACTATAATTATAGACTATAAAACGGGTGTCCATAACGACTCTTATGCAAAACAACTTGCAACCTACGCCGGGTTATATCAAGAGATGGGTTATAAAGTAACTCACAAACTGCTTGTTTATATAGACAGCACGATAGAAGTAGTCGCGGTTTAATACCTTTGTAAAAAACAAACACATATGTACGGTAGTATACAACAACATTTACAAAAAGAACTTGCAGAAATTAAAGATGCAGGGCTATATAAAAAAGAGCGCATTATCACATCTCCGCAAGATGCGGTAATCACAATTTCTACAGGAGAAGAGGTAATAAACTTTTGTGCAAATAACTATCTAGGGCTATCATCACACCCAGAAGTAATACAAGCTGCAAAGGATACAATGGATACTCACGGTTTTGGGATGAGTTCTGTACGTTTTATTTGTGGTACACAAGACATACATAAAGAATTAGAGCAGCGTATTGCAAAATTTTATGGCACAGAAGACACTATATTATATGCTGCCGCATTTGATGCAAATGGTGGTGTTTTTGAGCCGCTACTAGGTAAGGAAGATGCTATCATATCAGACTCGCTTAATCACGCTTCTATTATAGATGGTGTACGTCTTTGTAAAGCTGCTAGATATCGCTATGCAAATAACGATATGGCAGATCTAGAAGAACAGCTCAAAAAAGCAAATGCGGATGGCGCTCGTCACAAAATAATTGTAACAGACGGTGTATTCTCAATGGATGGTCTTGTTGCTCCCCTAGATGAGATCTGTGATCTAGCAGATAAGTACGATGCCCTTGTAATGATAGATGAATGTCACGCTACAGGTTTTATAGGTGAGCGCGGTATAGGCACACTAGAAGAAAAAGGTGTGCTAGGTCGTATAGATATAATAACTGGCACTTTAGGTAAAGCACTAGGTGGAGCTATGGGTGGATACACAACTGCAAAAAAAGAGGTGATAGAAATACTACGCCAGCGCAGTCGTCCATATTTGTTTTCAAATTCACTAGCCCCTGCCATTGTGGGTGCATCAATAAAAGTCTTAGATTTATTAGAAAAAGACACTTCTTTACGAGATAAGCTAGCAGAAAATACAGCATATTTCAAAAAAGGGATGAAAAAAGCAGGTTTTGATATTATAGATGGAGACTCAGCAATTGTTCCTGTAATGCTATATGATGCAAAGCTCTCCCAAGATATGGCAGATGCACTTTTGGAAGAGGGAATTTATGTTATAGGATTCTTCTTTCCCGTGGTACCAAAGGGAAAAGCCCGTATTCGCGTACAATTAAGTGCTGCACATTCTGTAGCACATCTTGATGCCGCCATTGCAGCTTTTACAAAAGTTGGTAAAGATTTAAAGGTGATTTAGACCCTGCTTACCCCCTGTCTATAAGGGCGGTTTGTAAAAATTTAGTACTTTTAGCTTTGTTGATTAATTTTAACAACTTACTTTTGTCGGTAATTAACACTTAAAATTTAAGACTAAACAATGAAACATCTTAGCAGATTTTTAGTTGCAGCACTTATGATTCTTGCTTTAGGATCAGTGAATGCACAAGACGCAAACAATCCTTGGGCTATCTCAGTCGGAGTAAACGCAATTGACACGTACCCAGTAGGTGACGCACTAGACGTATCTCCAGGAGCTGGTGAATTAAGAGGAAATCTTTTTGAAGAATTCTTTAATGTTGAAGATCACTGGAGCATTGTTCCTTCAGTTTCTTATGTAAACGTTTCTCGTTATTTAGGAGATGGTTTCACATTTGGAGTATCTGGTTCTTTAAACAGAATTGATAAATTAGGTGATGAAAGACCAAGAAACGAATTACAATACTACGGAGCTGATGGAGATTTCTCTTATAGCTTAAGAGATCTTATCAATGGTGAAGGTGGATGGTTTGATCCTTCTCTTTCTGTTGGTGCTGGTTATACGTGGGTTGAGAGTTCACTAGACGGTGAGTTAGGTGGTTTTGGAACTGCAAATGCTGCTGCTGGAGTTAAAATCTGGTTAGGAGAAAACTTCAATGTTGGTGTACAATCTAAATATAAGCACGCTTTTGAAGATGACGGAATCAAGCACTTTCAACACGTTGCTGCTGTAGGTATTGTTTTCGGAGGAAAAGATACAGATGGTGATGGTATATATGACAAAAATGACGCTTGTCCAGAAGTTGCAGGTCTTCCTGAATTTGACGGATGTCCAGATTCTGACGGTGACGGTATCCAAGATTCTAAAGATGCTTGTCCTACTGTTGCTGGTTTAGCAGAGTTTGATGGTTGTCCAGATACAGACGGTGATGGTATCCCTGATCCTAAGGATGCTTGTCCTACTGTTGCTGGTATCGCTGCCTTAGGTGGTTGTCCAGATGCAGATGGTGATGGTATCAAAGATGCTGATGATACTTGTCCAAACGAGGCAGGACCACGTGCTAACAACGGATGTCCTTACCAAGATAAAGATGGTGACGGTGTTTTAGATAAAGATGATGAGTGTCCAGACGTTGCAGGTACTGTAGCAAACAATGGATGTCCAGAAGTATCTGTTGAGGTACTTAATGACCTTAACGTACAGTTCAAAAACGTACTTTTTGATTACAACAAAGCTTCTTTACGTTCAGAGTCTTACTCTACGCTAGATAATGTTGCATCTATAATGATGGAATACCCAAAAACTCGTTTCCTTATTGAAGGTCACACAGATGATAGAGGTCGTGATTCTTACAACCTAAACCTTTCTGATCAGAGAGCTGCTTCAGTAAGAAGCTACTTAACAGGAAAAGGAATCCCAGCTGCTCGTTTAGAGTCTAAAGGATTTGGTGAAGCTAGACCAGTTGCTTCAAATAAAACTGCTGCAGGACGTCAAGAAAACAGACGTGTTGAGCTTTCTATTCTTAAGTAATAGAAAAAAGATTTTATAATCTTAAAAACGCCTCGCAATTGCGAGGCGTTTTTTATTTTAGACTATGCAAAGTTTTATAGACGTAGTACTAAATAAAGAACAGAATATAGAGGGTGCTAACCTTATATTTATTGTTCCTAGTAGAAGAGCAGGTAATACACTTAGAAAGAAGGTTGCTGTACGTGCAAGTAAGACTTCATTTGCACCACAAATATTTTCTATAGAAGAATTTATATCCCATATTACTGGACTGAAGTCTGCGAGTAATGTAGATCTAATTTTTAATCTTTACGAAAGCTATACAGACGTCGTAGAAAAAGAGAAATTAGTTCCTTTTCAAACTTTCTGTGGATGGGCGCAATCCATACTTAGTGATTTTAATGAAGTAGATAGATTTTTACTCGATCAAAAAGAAGTCTTTAATCATCTCAAAGATGTAAAAGAGTTATCAGAACACTGGTCTTCTTCTACAAATGAGATTGTTGTAAATTATATAGACTTCTGGAACAACTTGCTTGAGATTTATACAGTTTTTTGCGAGAAATCTCTGCGTACAGATGCTGTACATCAAGGTTATATTTATAGACAAGCTGTAGAAGTTATAGAACACTACATATCCTCATCTTTAGAGATACGTCACATCTTTCTGGGTTTTAACGCTCTCAACACCGCAGAGCAACAAATTATACAAGCTATACTAGCCTCTGGAAATTCTGAGATATATTGGGATACAGAAAAGTCATTCGTCAAAAACCCATATCACGAGACTAACCTCTTTATAAAAAAATACAAGAATGACTGGGCGTATTATAGTACCAAAGACTTTTCTTGGAGTTTTGATAACTACAGCACCCCAAAAGTAATTAATACATACGCTTGCTCTCAAGATATACTACAGGCTAAGACACTTGGGTCTATACTAGAAAATATACCTCAAAAAAACTTGTCGAGTACTGCAATAGTTCTAGGTGATGAGGCACTATTGTTACCAGTTCTTAATGCGTTGCCCACCCATATACATAAGGTGAACATTACAATGGGAATCCCGATAGGTAAAACACCCACGGCTTCATTCTTTGATCAATTACTTTCATTAAAGAAAAACCCACAAAAAAACGGTTATTATTTTAAGGAGGTTTTAAAGATACTACGTAACCCTATAACACAATCACTGCTAGGTGATACGGCAACAGTACTTCAAGAAGAAATTATCAAAAAAAATCTCATATATGTTTCACTAGAAGATATTCTTACTAAAGTGAAACCAACTGACCTACAGATCACAAAAACGCTCTTCTTAGATTGGGACAATCAGCCCAAAAGTGCAGTTACAAATTGCCTTAATATCATACAAGAATTAAGAACTAGTTATGATGAAAGCAAAGACGCACTGCAAGTAGAGTACTTATATGGATTTTACGTAGCATTTAATAAGTTAAAAACGCTTATGGATGATAGAGACCATATAACAGATGTTGCTACATTTATTCTCTTCTATCGTGATATTATATCTTCAGAAACGATAGACCTTAAAGGTGATCCAGATGAGGGATTACAGATAATGGGGGTGCTAGAATCTCGTGTGCTAGACTATGAGCACGTAATACTCACCTCGGTTAATGAGGGTATACTTCCTTCTGGAAAGAGCCAAAACTCTTACATACCCTATGATTTAAAAAAGTTATATGACCTGCCTACCTATTCAGAAAAAGATGCTGTATATGCCTATCACTTCTATCATTTATTACATAGGGCGCGCACTGTAGATTTACTATATACCACTCACAGCACAGGGCTGGGTAGTAGTGAGCAAAGTAGATTTATAAGACAGATAGAAGAAGAAGGAATACATACCATACATAAATATACCGTTACTCCCGCTTCACAACCCGCCACAATAACTGCAGAAAAAATAGAAAAAACGCCAGAGGTAATCACAAAATTATCTCGCCTTTTTAAGAAAGGTATATCTCCCTCTGCACTCACCACCTACTTACGCAATCCAGTAGTATTTTATGAACGATACATTCTGGGCATAGATAATAGTGATGAGGTAGAAGAAACTGTAGCGGCAAATACAATGGGAACCATTGTGCATAATACGCTAGAGGAGCTTTATAAACCCCACATAGGTATTGTACTTACAGAAGATATTTTAAAAAATCTCATAAAAGGTATCGAACCAGAGGTGCGTAATCAATTTAAACTAGAGTATGGCCTCACTCATATACAAGAAGGTAAAAATAAGATCATCTACGCGGTGATATGTCGCTACGTTTACAATTACCTAAAAAGAGAGATATCTCTGCTTAAAAAGGGGAATGTGGTCATAATACAGGCGGTAGAAGATGATTTGCGAGACATACCTCTCACAGACACTGTTTCCCTAAGAGGTAAAGTAGATCTTGTAGAGCAACGCAATGGAAATCTCAACATAGTAGATTATAAAACTGGTAAAGTAGCACAGACAGATCTCAACCTAAAATCTTATGAAGACTTACTCCTTCCAGAAGGTAAGTTTGAGAAAGCTTTTCAAGTTCTTATGTATGCTTATATGCTCAATAAGAAAAAGCCCCTAAGCTTCCCTGTAAGTGCTGGGATTATTTCGTTTAAAAATCTACAATCAGGTTTCTTAGCTTTCAAATACAATAAAAATCAAGAGATCACAGCAGAAACACTTCTGGAGTTTGAGGCCGTTTTAAAAAGATTGGTAGAAGAAATATTAGACCCTTCTATTCCCTTTACAGAAAGGTAGTTTACGCTTTCGCGAAAGCGTACTAAAAACATATAAAAAACCCATCAATAGGAATTGATGGGTTTTCTTTTTTTAAGTCTATGCGTCGAATTCTAGTTTTCAATTTGGCATTAGTGCCGAAATTAAAATTTACTCTTGAACTCTTAAAATGAGTAGTGGCTTAGATGTAAAAAACTCTTTTTTGAGTACTACATTTTTCTCCCAAAGCTTTTTAAAGAAACCTCTCTTTCTGCGCACTACACAAACCATATCTGGATTTACAGACTGAAAGTGCTCAAGAACACCTTGATATGTTGTTGCGTTTGAGGTGGTTTTATAAGATGCACTTATCTCCTTAAGATCTTCAGAGATTTGCTTCATCTTTTCATCACTTTCTGGAGTTTCTACGTGTAGCAGTTGAATTTCTGTGCCAAAATGCTTCTGCATTTTTTTAAGCGGTTCTAAATGGCGTTTTTTATCAAAATTTCCATTTTTAAAAGCCATTAGTATTTGAGATGGCTGCTTAAAAGTTTCATTTTCTGGCACAATAAGCGCTGGTATATTTGTACTCTTTACAAGCTTTCCGGTTGTATTACCAAGATAAACCTCATCACGTACAGAGTTACTGCGTGGCGAGAGTACCATAAGATCTACAGGCACGTGTTTATTAAAACGCTCTACACCATCTACCACTCCACCTTTTATAGGATGCGATACAACAGAGACTCCTTTATGATCAACAGTACTTACCACTTTCTCTAGTGTGTTTTCTGTATCTTCTTTAAGAACGGTGTTTAACTTTGAGGCACTTCCTGCTTTAGAAAATTCTTGAAACACTGAGATAACGTACACATTTGCATCTACCTCTTGGGCAAGATCTATTGCATATTGAAGTGTGTTAACCGCACTCTTTGATGAACCTATAGGAACAAGAATATTTTTCATACCGTAATTTGTAATTTTACATAAGATTACAAAAATACTTTTAAACTGTGATTGTAAAGGCAAAAAAAATAGACATTCCAGAGATACTTGCGCTCACTAGAGCGTGCGCAAAATCTATGATTGATAAAGGCATCTATCAATGGAATGAGCATTATCCCAGTGCCAGCGCTTTTGAGCAAGATATAGAGCGTGAGGAACTTGTGGTTTTAAAAAAAGACGGAGCTATCATAGGGACCATCGTGGTGTCTACCATTATGGACAAGGAGTATGAAGATGTTGAATGGTTAACTCCATCTCAAGGCAATATCTACGTACATAGACTAGCCGTACATCCAGATATGCAGGGTAAGGGTTATGCAAGAAAAATGATGAACTATGCACATCAATTTGCACAACAAGCTGGAGCACCTTCTATACGGCTTGACACATTCTCACAAAACAAGCGTAATCAACAATTTTATGAATCTCGCGGTTATAAAAGGTTAGGTAGTATCTATTTTCCAAAACAAAGTAATGATCCCTTCTATTGTTATGAGCGCATTTTATAAGGTGTATTTTTGCAACTCAATTATTCTAACATCTGAGTTATCACTATACTATCGCACAACATAGATATTTCCTTTAAGCGCATACAGCAGCTGGCTGTTCCTGCGCTTATTGCTGGTATTGCAGAGCCTGTACTCTCTAGCACAGATGCTGCAGTAGTAGGCAACATTGCAGAAAATAGTGTCGAGGCGCTCGCCGCTGTAGGTATTGTGGGCTCTTTTCTATCTATGCTTATATGGATACTAGGGCAAACACGTAGTGCCATTTCTACTATAATATCTCAAAACCTGGGTGCTGGTAAGCTTGAAGATATTAAAGTCTTGCCTGCACAGGCTATCTACTTTAATATCATTCTATCTATCATTGTTTTAGGCTGTACATACTTCTTTGTAAAAGAGATTTTTATGCTTCTCAATGCAAAAGGGCTAGTGTTATCTTTAAGTATAGACTATTATAATATACGCGTGTGGGGTTTCCCACTTACACTGTTCACCTTTGCCGTGTTTGGAATTTTTAGAGGATTACAAAATACCTTCTGGCCTATGATTGTGGCAATTATAGGCGCCTCTCTTAACATAGGTCTTGACTTTATGTTTGTATACGGTATAGACGGTATTATTGAGCCTATGGGAGTTAAGGGTGCTGCCTGGGCAAGTCTCGCAGCACAGGCTGTAATGGCTATACTAGCGCTTGTGCTTTTACTTATAAAGACAGACGTTTCTCTTAGACTACGATTACCGCTGCATCCTGAGATTAAAAGACTTATCTCGATGAGTCTTAACCTCTTTATAAGATCATTTTCTCTCAATGTAGCTCTTGTACTTGCTGTGCGTGAGGCGACCGCAATAAGTGATGAGACAGTAGCCGCCCACACCATTGCGGCAAATATATGGCTCTTTACAGCATTCTTTATAGATGGCTATGGAGCAGCAGGTAACCTATTAAGCGGTAGATTGCTAGGTGCAAAAGACTACCCTAACCTTTGGCTACTCACAAAACGAGTTGTAAAATATAACTTGGTTGTTGCTGTTTTCTTGATGATTATCTGCGCCATTCTATATAAACCTATGGGCTTACTCTTTAGTAATGACGATGCAGTACTTACCGTATTTTATGGCGTATTTTTTATGGTGATTGTAATGCAACCTATTAATGCTATTGCCTTTACTTTGGACTCAATTTTTAAGGGACTAGGAGAGATGGGCTGGTTACGTAACACGCTTCTTGTAGCTACATTTATAGGCTTTGTACCCGTGCTTTATATAAGTAAATATACGGGGTGGGGTATTTTGGGAATATGGTGTGCCTTTATGGTCTGGATGCTTTTTAGGGCAGGGATGCTCATTTTCTTTTACAAGAAAAAATATTATCCACTCGCTATAAAGTAACGTTTTTATGAATATATGAGGGGTTGAGAGCGCTTTCGCGAAAGCGTACTAAAAACCTATTCTTTTTCTAATGGTTCCTCTACCTTTTTATCGCTCTCTTTTTGAGTGTCTAGCAATTTTTCATCAAAAGGCTTTCCTAAATAAACAATTTGACTACCCTGGAAAGACTTAACATCTAGCTCTTGTGCAAAAGACCCTATAATGTGAATGGTTCCGTTTTTTTGTTTTACAAAAAGTGGAATCATCTCTTCATCATCTGTAATAATTTTTACCGCTTTTGAGTACTCCTCTTTTGAAGAGATAGGCACTTCACTTATGGTAGGATACTGTCTTGTGACCTCTGTCATATTTATAAAATCATCTGTTGCAGAGAAGAGACCTTCTTTAGGTAACTGTGCTATGTTATCCATCTCTCTTTTTGAGATGAGACGGTACGCGCCGTTTTCTCCAAATTGTTTTCTAAAACGGTTTATCGCATACTTATTTATATCACTATTACCCGTAAGAGACATTAGGTATCCTATATCGCTTAGCTCTACGTCATCTGTAAGATCGTCTGCATAAATATTTGCCTGCATTGCCTTAAGTCCAGCTTGTTTTGCAACTTGTATATGATTTGTATTACTGTCAAGTAGCACAACGTGGCGTCCATTTTTTTGAAGATACTTAGCAATAAGACGTGGCATTTCTGAGGCTCCTACTATAAGTATTCCTTCAGATTTTACTAAAAATACGCCCACCGCCTTTGCAAACAGTCTAGCCGTTGTCGCGTTAAGGAGTACTGTACCTAGTACAATCATAAATACAAGTGGTGTAATATACTCTGCACCCGGCTCTCCTTTAATAAGAAGTTTTGACCCAAAGAGAGAAGCAATACCTGCCGCTACAATACCGCGTGGACCCACCCAAGAGATAAAAAGCTTTGCGTTAGTCTGTAAATCTGAGCCCCAGGTACTCAAGAAAACCCCTATGGGTCTTACTATAAATACCACAACAAGAAATAATGCTAGTGTCTCCCATCTATATAGTAACTCAAGGTCTACAAGGTTCATATTTGCCGACAGTAAAATAAACAGTACCGATATAAGTAGTACACTAAGTGACTCCTTGAAGTAAAGTAACTCTTTTATATTAGGTAGGTTTATATTACCTAAAACCATCCCCATTACAACTACAGCTAGCAGTCCAGACTCGTGAGCAAACTGGTCTGACATCACAAATACGCCTAGCACTGCCGCTAGTGTAAAGACATTCATCAAGTAGTGTGGTACTAGCTTTCGTTTTACAATAAAGGCAAGCGCGTGTGCAAACGTAAAACCAAAGGTGCTACCAAAAAGCACAATTTTTCCAAACTCAACTAGTGCTGTTTTTGTAAAAGCAGCGCCCTCCCCTACAGAGATAAACTCATACATTAGTACCGCCACAAGCGCGCCTATGGGATCTATAAGAATCCCTTCCCATTTAAGAACGGTAGAGATATCACGCTTTACAGGCACATTTCTTAATATAGGTGATATTACTGTGGGTCCGGTTACAATGATTAATCCAGAAAACAACAACGATATCTGTAAGCTTAGTCCAAAAATCCAGTAAGCAGCAAGACCAGCTCCTATAAAAGTTACGAGACTTCCTATAGAGATAAGCTTGGTAATTACCGGGCCTACATTTCTTATTTCGTCACGCTTTAAGGTAAGTCCGCCCTCAAAAAGTATAATAGATATCGCTAGCGAGACAAAGTAGTACAGACTCTCTCCCGGAAATAATCCTTCTTCTCCATTCCAGATAGGTTCTATCCATTTTGTACCATCTTCAGATATAAGTGTAGATACGGGTCCCACAAAAAGACCTATGAGTAGTAGTGGTAAAATGGCAGGTAATTTTAAACGCCAAGCAGCCCATTGTGCAATGATCCCTAAAATTATGATTCCGGCTAGTTCTAACATATGAATTCAGTTTTGATGCGATATTAATGTTTTAAAGCTTTTGGCTCTCGTTGTGAAGTTACAATTCTTTGTTAAAAACTAGTGTGTATAAGGGTTTAAAAACTCTCTTTTTGGTATTTTGCAGAGATTTGTGCGGTGGTTAACACGCTTTTTTTGAGGTGTATTACGCTTTCGCGAAAGCGTAAAAAAACCATTATCATTCTTATTGACACGTTTTTATGAAAATATACCCTATTGAGGCAGGAAATTTTAAACTAGATGGCGGTGCGATGTTTGGCGTGGTACCTAAGTCCATATGGAGTCGTACTAACCCTGCAGATAGTAACAACCTTATAGATATTGCAGCCCGCTGTCTCCTTATAGAAGATGGAAATAAGCTCATCCTTATTGATAATGGTATGGGTGACAAGCAGTCTGAGAAGTTTTATGGATATTACTACAGATGGGGAGATCACTCTATAGATACATCGCTAGCCAAGTATGGTTTTCATAGAGATGATATTACTGATGTGTTTATGACGCACCTACATTTTGACCACGTAGGTGGCGCCATACAGTGGAACAAAGATCATACGGGTTATGAGCCAGCTTTTAAAAATGCTAAGTTCTGGACTAATGAAAATCACTGGCAGTGGGCTATTGAGCCTAATAATAGAGAGAAGGCGAGTTTCTTAAAAGAAAACCTCATCCCTATGCAAGAAAGTGGACATTTACACTTTATAGAACGTGGTGAAAATGCCTTTAAGGAAACAAGCGAACTAGGTTTTGGTATTCTCTTTGCAGATGGTCATACAGAAAAGCAAATGTTACCACATATACAGTATCAAGATAAGACCATTGTCTTTATGGCAGATCTTGTACCCACATTAGGTCATTTACCCGTACCTTATGTGACTGGTTATGATACACGCCCACTTCTATCTATAGATGAAAAAGAACAATTTTTAAAACAAGCGGCAGATAATAATTATTACCTCTGGCTAGAACACGATGCTCACAATGAGCTTGTTACTGTACAACATACCGAAAAAGGTGTGCGTGCAAAAGATATTTTTACCTTTAATGAACTATTTAATTAATAATATGAAGATTCAAACTACAAAATCCTTTCTTCTTGCAGCTACTGCTGCAGCTTTTCTAACAGCCTGTGACACGCCTAGCGCACTCGTTACAGTACCGGTAGAAAATGTAGATAGCAACCCTCTTAAAGTAGCTGCCCTTACAGATGCTCAAGAAAAAGCGTGGAGCTATGCAGACCTTAAAACAGACACCATACCTGGTATGAGTGTAAATCGCACCTATGAAGAAATCATACCTAATAAAACTGGACAGCAAGTTATTGTTGCTGTTATAGATTCTGGTATAGACATAGAGCACGAAGATTTAAAAAATAAAATCTGGACAAACCCTAACGAGATACCGGGCAATGGTAAAGATGATGATAACAACGGGTATGTAGATGATATACACGGATGGAATTTTCTAGGTGATGTAAATGCAGAGCAGCTAGAGTTTGTGCGTATTATAAAAAGATACGAGAGCCAGTTTGAAGGTAAAACACTAGCCTCTATACCAGCAAATCAAAAAGATGCTTTCCAACAGTATCAAAAAGCAAAAAGTGAGTATGATACAAAAGTAACAGAGGCACAAGCAAATAAAACACGCTATGAGCAAATTTTAGGGCAACTTAAAACATCGCACGCGGCTGTAAAAGCAAAGCTGGGTAAAGAAGATTATACTGCGGCAGATCTTAAAGCCATCGCAAATCCTACGGCAGAGATGCAGCAGCACGTTGCGTTCTTAACACAAATGTTGAGCTATGCAGACTCAATACCTGAGTTTATTAAAAATATAAATGATGGTGTAGATTACTTTACAAATCAGCTAGAGGCAAACTACAACAAAACAGCAGATTTTAGAAAAGTACTAGGTGATGATCCTTATGATATCACAGATACAAACTATGGTAATAACAACGTGTACGGGCCAGAACCAGACGGTGCAAAACACGGTACACACGTAGCAGGTATTATTGCTGCAGAGCGTGACAATGGTAAAGGTATGAATGGTGTTGCAAATAAAAACATCAAGATTATGGCACTACGCGCAGTACCAGATGGTGATGAGTATGATAAAGATATCGCACTAGCAATACGCTATGCGGTAGATAATGGTGCAAAGGTGATCAACACCTCTTTTGGTAAATACTACTCTCAAAATCCAGAGTGGGTTTATGACGCAATAAAATATGCGGCAAAGAAGGATGTACTTATTGTAAATGCTGCGGGTAACGAAGGGATAAGCCTTGATGATCCGGCAAATAGAGTATACCCTAACGATCAGATAGATAATGTAAATGAGATGAGTGACACCTTCCTTACTGTAGGAGCACTTAACCTTAAGTATGGTGGAGAGCTTGTAGCAACCTTCTCAAACTATGGTAAGTCTCAAGTAGATGTATTTGCTCCTGGTGTACGTATATACAGTACCACTCCAGAAGATACGTATGAGTTTTTACAAGGTACATCTATGGCATCGCCTAACACGGCTGGTGTTGCAGCAATGCTACGTAGCTATTATCCAAAGCTAAGCGCTACAAACATTAAAAACATCATAATGGCTAGTGGTCTTGCTACCGGTACTCAAGTTATCTTAGGAGGTGATGAGACTAAGAAAGCGCGTTTTAGCGATATTTCAAAATCTGGTGAGATGGTCAATATGTACAATGCTTTTAAACTAGCAGAACTACAAAAATAATTTTAGTAATTTCTAAAAATCCCAAGTTCCTCAATAGTGGAATTTGGGATTTTAACTTTAAATCAATCTATAATGAAAAACGCTTATAAATTACTGGTGATGGTATCGTTGTTCGCTTTCGCGAAAGCGTATGCACAAAACAACACCTCTTACTGGCAACAACACGTCGACTACGAGATGGAGATCGATATGAATGTAAAAAACTATCAGTACGATGGTAAACAGAAGCTAGTGTATACAAACAACTCACCAGAGACGCTAGACCGTGTGTACTATCACCTTTACTTTAACGCATTTCAACCAGGTAGTGAGATGGATGTGCGCTCGCGCAACATTGCAGATCCAGATGGTCGTGTTAAAGATCGCATAAGCAAGCTAGGGCCAGATGAGATAGGTTTTATAAAAGTAAACAGCCTTACTCAAGATGGTAAAAAATTAAACTATGAGGTAGCCGGTACTGTGCTAGAAGTACAACTCGCTGCACCTATCGCACCAGGAGCAAGTACAACCTTTAATATGGACTTTAAAGGACAAGTACCTGTACAGATACGCCGTAGTGGTCGTAACAATAAAGAAGGTGTCGCACTATCTATGACACAGTGGTACCCAAAAATGGCCGAATATGATTTTGAAGGCTGGCACGCACATCCTTATATCGCTCGTGAGTTTCACAGTGTATGGGGAGACTTTGATGTAAAAATCACAATAGATGAAAACTACACCGTAGGTGGTACAGGCTATTTACAAGATCCAGAGGATATGGGTCACGGGTATGCTGGCACTTCTATGAAGCCTGGTAAAAACGCAAAGCGTGGTAAATTACAATGGCACTTTAAAGCACCAAACGTACACGACTTTACCTGGGCTGCAGATCCTGAATATGTACACGATGTGATTATGGGAGAAAATGATACAGAGCTACACTTCTTCTATAAAAATAAAGAGTCTATAAAGGCAAACTGGAAAAAGCTACAGCCTATGACGGCAGACTTACTTGCCTTTTATAACAAGCACGTAGGTACATACCCTTACAAGCAGTACTCTGTGATACAAGGTGGAGATGGTGGTATGGAGTATGCAATGAGTACACTTATCACTGGTGAGCGCAAGTTTGGGAGCCTTTTTGGTGTGACTGCACACGAGATGGCACATACTTGGTTTCAATTCTTACTGGCAAGTAATGAGGCAAAACACGAGTGGATGGATGAAGGATTTACCTCATATATCTCTGCTCTGGCCGAAAATGAACTTACAGGAGGTAATAACCCTAATCCAGTTGCTGGGTCATACAGAGGGTACTATTACCTTGTAAAAAGCGGTAAAGAACAACCACAAACTACACACGCAGACCGTTACAACGAGAATATGCCTTACAGCATCGCTGCATACAGTAAAGGAGCCGTATTTCTAGCACAACTAGGATACGTTATAGGGGAAGATAACCTTAAAAAAACGCTCAAAAAATACTTTGATGATTTTGCTTTTAAGCACCCTACGCCTAACGATATTAAACGTACGGCAGAGAAGGTTTCTGGTATGGAGCTAGACTGGTACCTTACAGACTGGACACAAACTACAAATACCATAGACTACGGTATCACAAGCGTTGAGGCAGATGGTAATAAAACAAAGGTTACGCTTACGCGAAAAGGGTTAATGCCTATGCCTATAGATCTTTATGTAGATATGGCAGACGGTTCTCAAAAATCATATTATATGCCACTGCGTATGATGCGTGCCGAAAAACCAAACCCAACGCCAAACATTACTCGCAAGCAACTCGCAGACTGGCCTTGGACAAACCCTACATATACCTTTACAATAGACGCACCTATAAGTAAAGTAAAGATGATGAAGATTGATCCTACCTCAAAAATGGCAGATATTGATCAAACAGATAATGTGTGGGAAAACAAGTAAGATAACCTCACATTACTAGCACTTAATTAAACCAGCTCATTACGAGCTGGTTTTTTTGTTTGAATGCTTTTTTGGATATATTGCAAGCTCACATCAATCAAATCATCAATTTTAATGTCACTATTTAATTACAACCCTTCTGGGTTTGCTACAATCACAGGGCTTACTACGCCAAAAATTTACAAAACTACGCTTAGTTGTTTCTTACTACTTATTACCTTAGTAACAACGATAAACGCCCAAGAGACAGATGCACTTCTCGAGAAAGGAATGGTAAAGGCAAACTTGCTTTTTGCCCCATCTATTAATTATGAGTATAATGTATATGATAACTTTACTTTAAAGGCAGAGGCGGGAATAACTCCTACTTACTTTGATATTTTCGGAAGTAAAAAAGTTGCCTTTTTTCAAAAATATGAGGCACAGGGCAAATATTATTACAACCTTAAAAAGAGAGTCTCAAAGGGTAAATCTGTAAGCGGTAATTCTGGAAACTTTGTGGCTGCAGTCTATAATTACCAAAATAAAGAAGCCTTGTTTAGTGAAGCAAGCAGGTCTACAGATTTCTCAACGCTAGGTGGTGTTTGGGGTTTTCAGCGTAGTTATAATTCTGGGCTCAGTTTACTTTTTGAAATAGGCTTTGGTTATGACTTTGCATATCGATCTAATGGCAGAGATACTAACGGAAGACCATTTCCTCTCATAGGTTTTGAACTAGGGTGGGTAATTTTTAAACATAACTAATGAAGAAGCGGCTACTATCTTTAATAATTTTAAAGACTTAAAATTTGAAGATTCTGATACTAACCTAGCGCTCCCTAGCAATGGAGGTTTAGGATTGCGGTTTCTTATTCGCTATCATTTGTGATAAACTGGTAGACATATAGAATATGTGGGAGAACTAGTAATAATCTCACATTACTAGTATACTTATTTAAATCAGCTCATTACGAGCTGGTTTTTTTTATAAAGACTTTATGATTCATAATCTTTTGATACTATGATAGTTTTATATTTTTAAACGTGAGTAAAGCGTTTATGAATTATAAGTTACTTTTTCTTTTTTGCTTGGTGGGGAGTTATACCTCAGCACAGACGCTCGAAGGGACTATTTATAATGCAACGCAAACACTACCTGGTGTAAGTGTAAAAAACCTGTCAAGAAATATACAAACCCAAAGCACTAGTAATGGGTCCTTTATAATTGCGGCGGCTGTAAATGATTCTATTTCTTTCTATCTCTTCCCATATGCACCTCAACTTAAAGTGATCACCGTAAAAGATATGACCAGCCCCATAGTCATTGAGTTAAAAGAAGTAAACAATGAACTTGACGAGGTACTCTTACATAATACACCTAAAAAAGAAACCACTTTTAGTGGGCCAGCTTATGAGCATACAATCCAGCAGTCTATACTAGGAGATATTGACAAAAATGGGCATCTCTACGTCCCACCAGCGTCTACTTTCGGAATCAACTTAGTTGCACTATTTAAAAAGGCACGTAAGCTATTTAAGAAAAAGGACGGACGGAGAAATGCAAAAACAACTCCAGCCATTACGTCCTTACAATTAGAAAAACTCTTTAAAGAGGATCCTGTCTTTAATGATGACTTTTTATACAACGAGCTAGGCCTACCAGAAAATAGTGCTTACTACTTTTTTGACTATTGTGAATCACGACAGTTAGATACAAACCTCCTCAAACCCAAAAACAGCTTCTTGCTTATAGATAAGCTTATCACCCTGAGTGAGGAATACAAAGAGTTGCTTCGTAACCTCAATCAAAATTAATGAACCATTACTTATAGTTACATTCTATTTACTCAGCTTATAATTGTCTATTAATTTTTTTACAACAGAGTAAAGCCTTTCGTAGTTTTATGTTAAGATTTATTTGGTTGGATAATACCAAAATGGAATCGTTCCAAGTGTATCGTTTACAATTGAATCATTCCTATTTGTTGTTTTTGATATAATTTGAAATGTATGACGCCCACGCTCGAGGTTTTTCAAATCAAGAAAAGTTTCATAACCTCTCTGACCGTTTTCCAAAAAACTAGCTATAAAATTATCCGAATATGTAATGCTATCTATCTTAATGACCGTAATACTATTTAAAGTCTTCAAATATTCTTTGAAATTATTTGAGTCATAGTCTACATCATCTTTAAAGAGCTTTGAGAAAAATGTGTTTACACCGCGTTGATCGTTTTCTAAGGATAGTGAATCATTCAATTTCAATATAATATCTTCTAAACTTGCATTATGCGTGAGAAAAACACGTAAAGAGTTTTTTGAAACATTTTTTCTTTGAATTGCAAAGTCTCTAAAATAACGCTTTCTACTATCCTCAACTCCTTCTAAGTACATTCCTCTAGAAGCAAAATTTTCACTTGCGGCATTTTGAGATCTGTGGAAATTAGATTGCTCATATCTTAATGTTGTTAATGTAGCTATCGTAATATAAAATGGTATCATCCAAAAGAGAATCCTTTTACCTTTCCTATCATCTAAAAAATTATAGAGAATAGGACGATAAATAAATGAAAGAGACACATAACTCATAATCCAATAGATTGGAAAATAGAGCATTGCAATCGTTTCATTTTTCTTAAGTATACCTTGTCCTAAAAAATCAACAAGCATAATTAATAGCACAATCGCAAAGCCTATTACCGCAAAGCCAACAAGCATAACAATAACTATTGAGTCTAAATTTGAAGCAGAAACTACAGCAAGTGCAAATATGATGGCAAAGTATATAAGAAAAGACAACCCTATGAAAACAATTAAAAAACTCAAAGAGAAAATGATACTACAGTAATCCTCAAGCTTACCTATGTACTTATCAAACGATACTATCTTCTTACTAAGGTATTTTGTGAATTTCTTAGAATAATTTAATTCTTCAAAAATTATATCTCCTGAGTAGTAACGTAAGCCAATAGCACCTATCCACAATCCTCTCAGGACAAGGTGCACAACCAGGTTAAATATTAGTATATAATTAATACTAAGTAAAACAAACCCAGCCCCAGCAACTAATCCACCTGTGCGTCTATCTACAGAGTTAACTATACTATCCACTTTAGCAATTAAGGGGTCTATGGATGAAAATAATCCTAAAATCACAAACCCAGACACAAGCAATTCTAATTGCCAGCTCTCTCGTTGTAATTTATCAAGCCACTTTCTAAATTTCTTAGATGTATAATCGTTTTGCACTGGGAAAAAATTTCAATAATTACTTGTTAATACTCAGCAATATAAGTGCTATTTTTTAATTACCCCTTCCCTATCTCCAGTAAACTATCCCACTGGGTTGTATATCGTGGGCTGCGCTCCTCTTTAATGAGTTCCCATTCCTTATTACTTTTTGAAGTGCCAGATAATCCTGCCGAAACTGTAGACTTCCCGTAGCGATTATTTATCGCGTCAAAGGCTTTTATGAGGCGCTTATCTCCCGTCGCTTCAGGCATAAAGAGATTACCTTGTACTTGCTCCTCTGGTATGAGACCTAAAAGGTCTACGCCCACTTTTTTGTACTTAAATCCCGGCTTATAAATTCGCTTTAACGCTTTCTTAGCTTCCACGATAAGCATAAATGTATCATTAGTAGGGACAGATAAGGTTACAATGGTCTTATCTGCGTGTTGCACATCATTTGTGCTGTGATAGTTTGTGGTGAGATATACACGCAGTTGTGTGCAGCAACATTTTTGGGAGCGTAGCACCTCGCTTACTTCACTTATGTAGTAAGCGCAGGCTTCTTCTATTTGTGGTAGGTTATCCAGTTTTTTTCCAAAGGATTTTGCCGTTCCTATTGCTTTTTTCTTTCGCGGAAGCGTTTCAAAAGGAATACAAGATTCTCCATTAAGCTCCCTCCACAAGCGCTCCCCTACTACGGTCATTTCTTTACGTACCCACGCCAGTGGTACTTCTGTAAATGCATAAGCTGTAAAGACACCTATGTGAGCGAGACGCTCCACGTGCTTTTTACCTAGCCCCCAGATGTCTTTTGTCTCTGCCCAGTTAAGTGCCTCTATGCGTCGCTCCTCGGTATCCATCACATACACGTGGTCAAAGTGTGCTACCTTTTTTGAAATACGGTTTGCAAGTTTTGCCAGTACCTTAGTAGGTGCAATGCCTACTCCTACGGGTATCCCAGTGCGCTGTACAATTGTATTTTTAATTTGATGACCGTAGGCATTAAGATTTACGTGAGTCATCCCAGAGAGATCTACAAAAGACTCATCTATACTGTACACCTCAACGGCAGGTGAGAACTCGCGCAGCACATTCATCACGCGGTCAGACATATCTCCATACAAGGTGTAATTTGATGAGAAGAGCGTGACATCGTTTTGTGCCAGCAACCCTTTTATTTTAAAAAGTGGGTCGCGATATGGGATATGTGTGAGCGCCTTTGCTTCTTTATTTTTTGCTATGATACAGCCATCATTATTACTCAGTACAGCGACAGGTCTACTCTTTAAGTCAGGTCTAAATACCTGCTCACAAGAGGCATAAAAACTATTACAATCTACCATCGCAATCATACCGCCTTGTGTATTATGTAGCTTATCATTCCCCAGAGTTCTATAGGTTTTGAAGCATTTATTCTTTGCACATCAAAACCCTCTTCTGTAATAACTAATGCCAGTTTACCCTCTTGTACTACTTGTGCGCGATCTATTATCAAAACATCTTTATCAAGAATGTTATGTGACTTCCAGCTATCACCCTTTACACGTACAAAAAAGGTCGCATCACGAGAAGAACTAAGCTCCTTATTGAGGTCTATCATAGGCTCACGATAATGCGTCGCAGGACTGGGGAAACCTGTTTGTACAGACCTGTTACCCGAGTAGTCTGTCACGGCACGTTTTACTTTTTGAGGTTCTGTATTCATAGATGACAAAATTATGGATATTTTCCAATAAAATGTATTTTTTCCATTATTTGATGTGCTGTATTGTGATTTTTTTGCTTTCGCGAAAGCGTATATCTCCTCCATTACCTACCTCAATTCTACTATCTTTGCCAGCAATGGCACACACATACCCAAGAAAAGAAAAGCTAAAATCTAAGAAGCTCATAGAAGCGCTTTTTATAGAGGGAAGGTCTGTCAAGTCTTTTCCGCTGCGGCTCATATATATAGAGACACCGCTCAAGGAAGAAGGCATATCACATCAAGTGAGCGTTTCTGTATCTAAGCGCAATTTTAAACTTGCCGTATCTCGCAATCGTATAAAACGCTTGATGCGGGAGTCATATCGTTTACACAAAGACCAGATTTGTATAAAAGGCACGACCTTTGTGATGCTTATTATCTATACAGGTCGAGAAGAAGTCTCTCAACAACAGCTGCATAAGGCTATGGTCAAACTTATAAAACGATTTAATGATGCGATATCTACTACTACTTAGTTTTCTACTTATAATCGGTTGTGATAAAAATACTGATGGGCTTAATGATAATCTCATAGCGGCAGATGCTGGATATGCACCAGAAATGCTAGAAGAAATGGTTATTACGGAGGTTAATAGCCCTCAAAAATCTACATCTTCTAAAATAATTAAAACAGCGTCCATACGTTTTGAAACTAATGATCTTACCACCACTCACAAACGTATTCTTAAAGCTATCAAAGAGGCACAAGGCTATGTACAAAATGATAATGCTGGCACCCATAGCTATGGTCGTACGTATCAAAACCTAACCGTACGTATACCTACTCGCAACTTTGATAGTGCTATAGAGCGCATATCAGAGGGAGTTGCATACTTTGATGAGCGCACTATCTCGCAAGAAGATGTAACTGCAGAGTTTATAGACATAGACGCACGCCTTAAAGCAAAGCGTGCGCTAGAAGACCGTTATTTAAATCTCCTTTCACAAGCAAAAAACGTGAAGGAAATGCTCGAGATAGAACGCGAGCTGGCACAAATACGTGAAGAAATAGAAGCAAAACAAGGAAGACTTAAGTACCTACAGAGTCAAGTCTCGCTTAGTACGCTTGAGATCGAGTTTTATAAGGATGAAGTAACTACACAGGTTACAAACTCTTATGGTAGTAAGATGGTTAATGCACTTAAAAGCGGTTGGAACGGAGTTTCGGTTTTCTTTTTAGGTTTGTTGCATCTCTGGCCTTTTCTTATCTTGTTAGGTATAGGCGCATTTTTTATGCGCAGATGGATTAAAAAAAATAAAAAGTAGATAATTACGCTTTCGCGAAAGCGTTATACGCACAACTATAGTCTCCTAGAGACATCTTGTATTATGAAAAAGAAAATATTCATTCCCGTTATTGCTGTAGTCATAGGTATCAGTACGGTTAGTTTTAAAAGCGACTTTTTTGAAATCGCAAAGCAAATCGAAATTTTTACAGAGCTCTTTAAGGAGCTTAATATGAATTATGTAGATGAGACAAACCCTGCAGAGCTTATGGATAGTGCCATAGAGGGTATGCTTGCAGATCTTGATCCCTATACAAAGTACTGGACCGAGCAAGAGGTAGAAGATGCAAAAATTAACCGCTCTGGAGACTACTCTGGTATAGGTGCCACCGTGCGCAATCAAGACGGAAAGATGACCATTACAGAACCGCGCAAAGGCTACCCGGCAGATAAAGCAGGTCTTAAAGCAGGTGATGAGATTATAAAAATAGGTGACATTACCGTGGCAGATGTAGATGGTGATGCCGGAGATTTACTTAAAGGAGCACCAAACAGTGAGGTGGTCATTACCTACAAGCGCCAAGGAAAAACCGATAAAGCAACTATAAAACGCTCTGCGGTAGAGATAGATGCAGTCCCGTTTTCAAAACTCATAAATGGTGATACTGGGTACATCGTGCTTACAAAGTTTAATAAAAAGGCATCTAGCCAGGTAAAAGAAGCACTTGTGAGTCTTAAAACAGATGGTGCTACAAAGATTATACTTGACCTACGTGGTAACGGTGGTGGCTTACTAAGTGAGGCTATAAATATTTGCAATCTCTTTTTACCTAAAGGATCTCTCATTACAACCACAAAGTCTGTAGTAAAAAAATACAATAAGACCTATACGACTTCGCAAGAACCTATAGATACAGAGATACCGCTTGTGGTGCTTGTAAATGGTAGATCTGCCTCTGCCTCAGAGATTGTTTCTGGAGGTTTACAAGATTATGATAGAGCTGTGGTGGTAGGTGCTAGAACCTTTGGTAAAGGTCTTGTACAGCGCCCTAAACCGCTCACTTACGGTACATCTGTAAAAATTACAATATCTCGCTACTACACGCCTTCTGGTCGCTGTATACAAGCCCTAGATTACTGGAATCGTGATGAAAATGGAAATGCTGTACGCACCGATGCTGCAGACTATAATGAGTTTAAAACTAAAAACGGTCGTAAGGTATTAGACGGTGGTGGTGTATTACCAGATATACAAGTGAGCTCTGCAAAGTTGAGCCCAGTAACTACTGCCCTTCTCAAGGATAATGCGATTTTTGAATATGCTACAGATTACTATTATAATCATCAGTATAGCGATATGAGTGAGTTCTCGTGGTCACAAGCAGATTTTGCAGACTTTAAATCATTTTTAAATCGTACAGGTTTTAAGTATGAAACCGGTACAGAAAAAGCATTTGCAAAGGCACTAGAACAAGCAGATAAGGATGATCTTAAAACAGAAGTGTCGGCGGCTTACAATCAACTTAATAATGCGATAACCCTAGCAAAAGAAAAATCTATAGATGAGCGTCAAGATGAGATTGAAAATCTACTCATAGATGAGATTGTAAAGAGATACTTTTATCGAGATGGTCTTTATGAGTACCAGATTATAAATAATGTAGAGGTTAAGGAAGCGCTAGCAGTACTAGCAGATAAAAATCGCTACAATAAGATTTTAAATAATTAAAAGGACTGCGCTACATATAGCCCTACTCCTATTATCTGTACAAGCTTTTGCTCAGGTAGATAAAACACACGAAACCTTTTTTGAGACAGATAAATCTAATCTCGTTGCTATAGAAAATGCAAAGCTAGAACGCTTTATTACCTCTTTGCCTCTAGATAAAATAGAAGATATCTCTATTTATGGCTATTGTGATGACCGTGGCACAGATGCCTATAATAACTGGCTCTCACAAGAGCGTGCAAATACTATTAAACAAAAGTTTGTAGATAGAGGTATTGCAGATAGTATCATAAAAAACTCAGACGGAAAAGGAGAGCTACTTCTCACCAGACTAGATGATGTAGGTAGTGAGGTGCAACGTACCCTTAATCGTAAAGTAGAGATTATTGTTTCTTTATTACAACCTCGCGTAGTTCCAAAAGAAGCCGTTGCCGAAGAAAAAGAACTAGAAGAGACAAAGGATAGATATAAAACCTTTGAAGATGAGCCTATTGTAAAGGGAGACCGTATCCTTTTAAAAAACATCCTTTTTAAAACTAACTACAGCTATATACACGGAAAATCTCGTAAGGACCTCAACAAGCTAGCCAAATATCTTGCTGCACATCCTGAGATTATTTTTAAGATACAGGGTCACGTGTGTTGTGTAGACCACGGCCGTGATGGTATTAATCTAAAGACCGGAAAACGTAATCTCTCTGAGGCGAGAGCAAAATTTATATACGATTATCTTGCAGACCACGGTGTAGCAAAAAAACGAATGCGCTATCAAGGTTTTGGTAGTAGATTTCCACTAGGTGGTGACCCTAAAGATGATAAGCGTGTAGAGATTCTCGTTACTTATGTGAAGAAAGTAAAGCCGAAGAAAAAATGAAATTAATTTGAAATGACTTATCCTTTTTTTACTCCTTGTTAATGTTACAATAGTTATATCACAAAATAGTGACACTCATACTTCATTTCGACAAATAACAGGTGTTCTCATAGATGAAAACGAAATGCCTATTCCTGGACAAAATGTAATTATATTAGGTACTACAGTTGGTACTCAAACTGATTTTGATGGGAAATTTTGTCTTACAATTCCCAATGATATTTTGGTCTTTATTTCCTTACCATTTTGTTTTGAACAAATTACTCGTCAAGTTAAAAGTGATGATACTCATTTGATTTTACAAATTGGGAAAAAGAAAAGAAAATCAGAAAGAGCAATGATTAAATGGAACTTAGTGAGTGATAAACAGAAGCTAGATTTTCAATCAATATATAGGGGTAATGCTTATCTAAAAGCTCAAAAATCTTATTGCCAGTAATTAATTAGCTAACATTGCTTGAAGTACGCTTTCGCGAAAGCGTAAAAATTCTCACTATTATTTTTTCAGCATCCCAATATGAGGAATACCATCTTCTAGATAGCCCTCACCTACTTCTTTAAAACCAAGATTGTTGTAAAAACGTTTGAGATACGTTTGAGCAGATATTTTTATGGTTGTCTCATCATAATACCGCTCTACAGCTTCTATAGATGTGTTCATTAAATCATAACCGTAAGTGTGAGCGCGTTCATTTTCTTGCACTACTACCCTACCTATACTGGCATTTTCAAAATAGGCTCCTGGTCCAAAAATTCTGGTATATGCGACTAGCTTTTCGTTTTTATAACCCATCACGTGTACTGCATCTTGATCTTTACCATCTACATCTTGATACACGCAGTCTTGCTCTACTACAAAAACCTCAGCTCTAAGTTGTAGTATATCGTACAACTCGCTCGTATTAAGAAATTCAAACTTTTTGATTTTAAAATCAAGGGCTACTTTGTCCATAAGTAATACCCGCGTAGCGGGATTTTTATAAGGCTAGTTACAAGCTATTTTATCTACACGTCTCTGGTGGCGACCTCCTTCAAACTCTGTAGTAATAAATGCTTTTACCATCTCAAGCGCCTGCATTTCTGAAGTGTAGCGTGCTGGTATCGCTATTACATTTGCATTATTATGCTCACGTGCAAGAATGGCAATCTCTTTTATCCAGCATAGTGCCGCACGTACACCTTGATGCTTATTAACAGTCATTGCAATACCGTTACCACTACCACATATAACGATACCAAAATCTGCCTTACCCTCCTCTACATCTGTCGCAACAGGATGTCCAAAGTCTGGATAGTCTACACTATCTGGTGTGTCTGTACCATAATTACTAACAGTATGCCCGGCTTCTTTTAAAAACTTGACAATAACATTCTTATAACTAGGTCCTGCGTGATCGTTTCCTATAGAGATTTTCATAGTACGTTTGTTTGAGTAACAAAGTTAGTAAATAGCGGTATTGTTTTATCGTTTTACTTAAGCGGTAATTTAATACTGACTATAATTTTGTGCTCTTTTTGTTCTTTGATAAAGTTACACACTTAATATGCTGTCTATCACAACCTTAATAGGTGTATGTATATAAACCTCTTACTTTGTTTACAATTGTTGATAACCGTGAAAAACCTGTTAATAGCAATTGTCAATAACTTTTAAGCAATACTGATAACTCTATTTGTGATTATAAAATAAAAATACAATACAGGGCTTAGGGTATATAAACCTAATTTTTCTATCCCAAATAATGATCAAAATTATGAGCACTAAAAGGAGCGATTTTTAATAAGTTAATAACTCAAGTTATAAGCAATTGTATGTGAAGTGTGGTTATCAACATTTGTTAACTACCTAACGTAACATACAGATTTACAAGCCTATTTAACTGTAATAACTCGTAGATAAGATGTCAATAACTATCAAAAAGTCACTTTTACAAAGAACAGTTCAAAAAGTTATACCGCTATTCACACTATATAATAAGCATCAATTTTTTTTTAAATTTTTAAAGAAAAGAAATATATATAATATTATATGTGAATAACATCTAGAAGTAACTAGAAGAAAAAAAGGAGAAGAAGACTGTTTTAAAAAGTGTTGACAAGGAGATTTGTTTCACTTACGTAAAAAGGGAAACTGAAAAGAAAAATAAAGTTGCTAGGTTATGAGTGATAACTCACTCGCTCTTGAGAAAACGGTGTCGAGGTGTGATTAGAGTTTTCTTCCTCAAAGGTTGCGTTTATATATATCGCAAAGCCTATGATTCCAATAATGAAGATTATTAGAAATAGTAAAGTGTTTTTATGAAAAAGCTTTGATGTATTCATAGTGCTCGTCTCTATAAAGACGCTACAAAAATACAATTGTTACACTAATTTTAAGATTTTTTTAAGAAAAATAGAAATAACTGTTAATTTTAAAGTTTTGATTTTTAAAATGTTACCATAAAAGGGATGTTTTAAGTGATATGAGATTAAGATTTACTGTTTCCGTAATTTTGAGAATGACTGTTATAAAATGTTTTAAGGCATAGCTTTTGCACAGTACTCTTTACATATCAAAATGTCTTGACTTAAAGAGTATAAAATTTTAATGCTCTTGCTACATACTCTTATAAGTAGCTCGTTTCATCTTTTCGCGAAAGCGTAATAATCACAAACCCTGTTTCTAAAAGGTTATAAAAACTTAAAATTTTAACAGAAATACTGAAGTTGAACATTTTAAGACTAATTTTGTACCAGATATAAAATAAATGAATAAGAAGAAGAGAAGGAGAGGACCAGGAAAAATAACAAACCTCTCAGAAAGAATACTAAAAATTCTAAAAGCAGATCATCACAAAACTTACAATTACAAACAAATAGCGGCAAAACTTGATGTAGATGATCCATCTAGCCGTAATCAAATAATCAAAAACTTACAGCAACTTAAAGCCAAAGAACAAATCGTAGAAGAGGGACGTGGCCAGTTTAAGATTGCAGCAAATAAAAATTACCACACTGGGATACTAGATGTTTCTGGTAAAGGTGGTGGTTATGTGATGGTAGATGATCTTGAACAAGATATCTATGTACCACCTCATCACTTAAATAAAGCACTTAATGGTGACGAGGTTGAGGTATATATATACCGCCAGCGTCGTAGTAAGAAACACGAAGGTGAGATTACAAAAATCATCAAGCGTAAAACTGAAGAATTTGTAGGGGTTGTAAAACTCCAAAAAAAGTTTGCCTTTGTACTTACATCTGAGTCTAACAAGATGTATACAGACATCTTTGTACCACTTAAAAAAATAGGTGATGCACAAGATGGTGATAAAGTAGTGGTTACCATAGAAGACTGGCCAGAAAAAGCAGACTCTCCTTATGGTAAAATCACAAAAGTACTAGGTAAACCTGGTGAGCATAACACAGAGATACACTCTATACTTGCACAATATGGATTGCCATATGAGTTTCCAAAAGAGGTAGAAGAGTATGCAAATAAGATAGATACTTCTATAAAAGAAGAGGAGATCGCAAAGCGTCGTGATATGCGTGATGTACTCACATATACCATAGATCCAAAGGATGCAAAAGACTTTGACGATGCATTAAGTTTCCAAAAACTAGAAAATGGTAATTATGAAGTGGGAGTGCATATTGCAGATGTAAGCCACTACCTCGTACCAGGTACCATACTAGATGATGAGGCTTATGAGCGTGCAACCTCTGTATATCTTGTAGATAGAGTAGTACCTATGTTACCAGAAATATTGAGTAACGGTGCTTGTTCTCTACGTCCCAATGAAGAAAAATATACCTTCTCTGCTGTATTTGAGATGGTACCAGAAACTTCAAAAATTGTAAACTCTTGGTTTGGACGTACAGTTACTTACAGTGATGCGCGTTTTGCTTATGAAGAAGCACAAGCCATTATAGAGAGTAGATCTAATATTATTCCAGCGGCAGTATCACTTACTGGTGAAGAGTATACAGTTACAGATGAGCTTGTAGAAGCAACGCTAGAGCTAGATAGACTCGCAAAAATTATGCGCCGCCAGCGTATGAAGGATGGAGCTATCTCTTTTGATAAAGTAGAGGTAAAGTTTAATCTTGATGATGATGCAAACCCTACAGGAGTTTTCTTTAAAACATCAAAAGATGCAAATAAACTCATAGAAGAGTTTATGCTACTTGCAAACAGAAAGGTGTCTGAGTTCATAGGTAAACAACGACCTAAAAAGACCTTTGTATACCGTATACACGACGAGCCTAATGATGAGAAGCTTGCCTCTCTTGAGAAGGTGGTAGGCAAATTTGGTTATAAAATGAACCTCACAGATCGTAAAAGTGTAACCTCTTCTCTTAACCAGTTACTCGTAGATGTACAAGGTAAGAAAGAGCAAAATATGGTAGACACACTTGCCATACGTACTATGAGTAAAGCTGTTTACAGTACAGAAAACATAGGTCACTACGGTCTTGCTTTTGAGTATTACAGCCACTTTACCTCACCTATACGTCGTTATCCAGATGTAATGGTGCATCGTTTATTACAACATTATCTAGATGGCGGAAAATCTGTTAGTGAAGAAGAGTATGAACAAAAATGTAAGCACTCATCTCATATGGAGCAGCTTGCTACAAGTTCAGAACGTGATAGCATAAAGTATATGCAAGTCAAGTTTATGCAAGACCATCAAGATGAAGAGTTTGTGGGTGTTATCTCTGGAGTTACAGAGTGGGGAATCTACGTAGAAATCATCTCAAATAAGTGTGAAGGTATGGTGCGTTTGCGTGACATAAAAGGAGATCACTATGAGTTTGATCAAGATAGCTACTCGGTCATAGGGCAGAAGTCTGGTAACCAGATTACCCTAGGAGACGAGGTAGTAGTAAAAGTAAAAGAAGCAGATCTTGTTAAGAAACATCTTGACTTTACACTTGTAGGTGTTAAGGAAGGGCTGCATCAATAATAAATACGCTTTCGCGAAAGCAAAAAAATAAGCCACTTTATAAAATTTATAAGGTGGCTTTATTGTATGAAAACAAAACAATGCCATACCTGCAGTACACAAACTGAAGTTGCCTTTAGAGTACGACTTGACAGTAAAAAGCAATGGGTTTTTATTTGTGAAGACTGTTGCAATCTTCATAAAGATAGTCCTGGTTATACGTATGGCGGTACTTGGAAAGGGAAGCGTCATTAATTGTAAGACTGTAACAATAGAGAATACCACCTGTCTCTATAACAAACAAAGACAATTATTATGAAAACAATAGTAACATTTATAGCTATACTTATAACGAGTATTTCTTTTGCTCAAAGTCCTATCACAAAAAATGTAGGAGATTTTACAGAAGTAAAAGTATATGATCGTATTGTGGTAAACCTTGTAAAGTCTACCGAGAATAAGGTGGTGATTACTGGTGAAGACGTAAGCCAGGTTAATGTGGTAAACAAAGATGGAACCCTTAAGATTAAAATGGATCTAGATCTCATTTTTGATGGTAATAAGACCTTTGTATACGTGCATTATAATAATCTAGAAGTTATAGATGGTAATGAAGGAGCTGTTATTACCTCAAACGAGCTTATAGAACAAGACAAGATTGAGATTAAGATGCAAGAAGGAGCTCGCGTTAGAGTAGGTTTACAAGTGCGAGAAGCCCTTTTAAGAGCAGTTACAGGAGGTATTATAGAAGCGAGTGGTCAAGCAACGGTACAGAGAGTAAAAGTAAATACAGGTGGCATTTATGAGGGTCGTAATCTAGAGACAGAAACTGCAGAGATATTTGTACAAGCTGGAGGAGAAGTAGAGGCTTATGCGAGTAAAATGGCAGACCTTACTATACGTGCCGGTGGTGACATTGTGATTTACGGTAATCCTGCAGAGGTAAAGAAGCATCGCACCTTTGGAGGGCGTATAAAGATTATGTAACCATAATGTATTCTTAAATTATAGAGGGATGTTCATAACCAGTGAGCATCCCTTTTCTTTTGTAAATCCCTTTACCTAACTTTGTGTAAAGCACTATACTTTTATGTTTGAAGATCTACACACGGCCATACCCCTAGGATTTTTCCTAGCGTTCTTAATAGGGCCTGTGTTTTTTGTGTTGCTGGAGACGGCGGCTACAAAAGGTTTTAGAGCTGCTCTAAGTTTTGATATAGGTGTTATCATAGCAGACATTATTTTTATAATGGTTGCTTACTTAAGTAGTTATCAACTGCTAGAAAACTTAAGTAACCAGCCAGGTCTCTACGTTTTTGGTGGTGCTATATTGATAGTGTACGGCCTTACTATTTATCTCAAAAAACCTACGCGTGATGCATTAGATCCTAATAGAGCAAAGGTGAAAAAAGGAGGCTACCTACAACTTTTTATAAAAGGATTCTTACTTAATTTTATAAATATAGGAGTGCTAGTTTTCTGGCTAGGTATCTTAATAATTATAGGACCTACTGTAGAAAATGATGGAGAGCGCCTTCTTGGGTTTTTTATCGGGATGATAGGTGCTTACTTTATTACAGACTTAGGTAAGATTATTCTAGCAAAACAACTTAAAAGATATCTTACTCCACGTAGAATTTTCAAACTAAAAAAGGTTTTAGGCCTTGTTCTTATAGTTTGTGGTCTTGTACTAGTTACTAAGGGTTTTGTACCCTCAGACGAGTTTAATATACAGCAAGAGATGGAGCGTTTTCAAGAAATCCCAGAGATTACGCCAGATAGTATTACCTAGAAAATAATACTGCATAAAAAAAGGAACTCCGTATGAAGTTCCTTTTTGAGGTATCGAGCGGATTCGAACCGCTGTAGATGGTGTTGCAGACCACTGCCTAGCCACTCGGCCACGATACCAGTTGTGCGTGCAAATATAGGAATAGATTTGTGATATAACTTATGAGAATCACTACTTTTTTACATCCTCCTAGTTGCAATTATGCATTATCAAGAAGAGATATAAAAACCTTGTCCTTTTTTTACAGCATTTATATTGTTTAAAATTAGTACTTAACGGGTTTTAGTACGCTCTACTGTAACCATTTCTACATCGCCACCTATAGGAGGATTTACCTTAGATACTGCGACTGTTGCTACTTGTATGAGTGCTTCCTCATTAAAAAATCGTACCAGTATACGCTCGCAAACGGTCTCAAGTAGGGCAGAGGGTATTGCCATTTCTTCCTTAACAATACGGTTAAGTAACACATAATCTACCGTGTGAGATAGCGTGTCTGTTTGAGCACTTTTAGATAAATCTGCCTCAATTTCTACATCTACTCTATAATCAGATCCTATGGCTGTCTCTTCAGAGAGGCAACCGTGATATGCATAGGCACGTATATTTGTTACTCTTATTTTTCCCATATAGCGGTATTGTTTATAAGTAGTCAAAGTTACAATACGTACAATGTATTACAAGAGTACTATGCTCCAAAGAGATCAAAAATATTACTCAGCGCACTAGTTTTTGCTTTATAGAACTCCGTATATGAGCAGTTTTTGCAAGTAACCGTACTGTATTTTTCGGTTTGCATATTAAGTAATTTAGTAAGAAAGCTACCAGTAGCTCTCATTTGCCCTATGCTATAAGTTGTATTTGCACATTTTGGACAGGTATAGTTGAGTGTTTTCATAAAGGTATTTTGATTACTATATGAGTATGGGTTTACCTTGTTTTGTTACAATATGTAGAAAGTGTTGAGTTATATATATATGATTTATAGAGGTTGTACTACGCTTTCGCGAAAGCGTAAAAAATACCCGTCAAAACACCTGCACAACCCATCGTCAAAATGATTAATTTTACCACAAGAATTATAGGTTATGACAGAAGAACATAAATCATTAAATTTTTTAGAGCAAATCGTTGAAGAAGATCTTAAAGGGTCTTATTCTAAAGAAGATTTACGCTTTAGATTTCCACCAGAGCCTAATGGGTATTTACACATAGGGCACTGTAAGGCTATATGTATAAGTTTTGGACTAGGGGAGAAGTATGGTGCACCGGTAAACTTACGTTTTGACGATACAAACCCAGCCAAAGAGGAGCAGGAGTATGTAGATGCCATTAAGGAAGATGTCTCGTGGTTAGGATACCAGTGGGATAAGGTATGTTTTTCTAGTGACTACTTCCAGCAATTATACGACTGGACTATCCAGCTCATTAAAGATGGAAAGGCTTATGTAGACTCACAATCTAGTGAGGCGATGGCAGAGCAAAAGGGCACACCTACACAACCTGGTGTACCTGGACCTTATCGTGATCGCACAGTAGAAGAAAACTTAGACCTCTTTGCTAGAATGAAGGCAGGAGAGTTTAAAGAAGGAGAACACATACTACGTGCTAAGATTGATATGGCACACGTAAATATGTTAATGCGTGACCCTATTATCTATAGAGTGCTACATAAAGATCACCACCGTACAGGTAGTGACTGGTGTATATACCCTATGTATGACTGGACGCACGGAGAGAGCGATTATATAGAGCAAATATCGCATAGTTTATGCTCACTTGAGTTTAAGCCTCATAGAGAGCTATATGACTGGTTTCTTGACCAAGTTTATACAGGTGAAGACTTACGTCCAAAACAAAGAGAGTTTGCACGACTTAACCTTAACTATACCATTATGAGTAAGCGCAAGCTTCTTAAACTGGTAGAAGAAGGTGTTGTATCTGGCTGGGATGACCCACGTATGCCTACTATCTCTGGTTTACGTCGTCGTGGGTATACTCCTGCTTCTATACGTAATTTTATAGATGCAGTAGGTGTTGCAAAGCGTGAGAATGTGATAGATGTAGAGCTATTAGAATTTCATATACGTCAAGATTTAAATCGTACAGCACCACGAGTGATGGCAGTTCTTGATCCTGTAAAGCTGGTGATTACAAATTATCCAGAAGGAAAAGAAGAGTGGCTAGATGCAGAAAATAATCCAGAAGATGAGAGTGCAGGTGAGCGTAAAGTTCCTTTTAGTAAAGAGCTGTACATAGAACGTGAAGATTTTAAAGAAAATGCTGGTAGTAAATACTTTAGACTTACTACGGGTAAAGAAGTCCGTCTCAAAAATGCATATATCATAAAGGGTGAAGAAGTCATAAAAGATGCAGATGGAAACATCACAGAGATACATTGTACCTATGACCCAGAGAGTAGATCTGGAAGCGGTACAGAAGCTTCTAAGCGCAATGTAAAGGGAACACTTCACTGGGTATCTATACAACACGCGATTAAGGCAGAGGTGCGCTTATTTGATAGACTTTTTAGTGATGAAAATCCAGATGGTCACGAAGACAAGGATTTTATGGAATTTATAAATCCTAACAGTTTAACAACCATTACAGGCTACCTTGAGCCTAGTCTCAAAGATGTTGAGGTAGGTGACTTATTTCAGTTTCAGCGCAAGGGATATTTTAATGTAGATAAGGACAGTACCCCATCACATCTTGTTTTTAATAGAACGGTAGGTTTACGTGATTCTTGGGCAAAAATTAAGCCTAAGCAAGCCTCACAAAAAAATCAAAATGCACCAAAACCTCAGCAGCAACAAGCATCTGCATTGAGTACCATAAATAAACTAGGTAAGAAGCTAGCAAATCTTCCAGAGGAGAAGCGTCTTACTACAGTAGCAGATATTCAAAAACTAGCAGCCCAGCTTACAGAAGAAGAGGTAAAAGGATTCTTTAACACTGCGGCAAAAAAGGTAGGAACTCGTCTTGCGGGTATGGAGAGTTTATACGCTTTCGCGAAAGCGCAAAACAAAACCATTAAAGACATAGAAGGTGCAGAAGCATTTGTCGAAAAAGCAAGAGAAGATAAGAATGAGTTGCTGCAAGAAGCGGCAGCAAGGTTTTAAGAAATAGGGATCTCTATTTTAACTAAAATTGGCATAAAAACCCGTTATCTAGAAAGATAGCGGGTTTTTTTAACATTTATTATGAGCTGGTATTGTGGATATTAACCGGTTATTAACGGAGAATAATGGGCTATCAAAATATCTTTACACAACAACAATTACTAATCAAAAAAAGCAGAGATATGAGTAAGTCAAGTAATACATTATTAGCATTAGTTCTAGGTGGTGCAATAGGTGCAGCAGCAGGAATTCTTTATGCTCCAGAAAAAGGAACTAAGACTAGAAAAGACCTTTCTAAAAAGGCTAAGAAAGAACAAGAAAAGCTGGTAAAACAACTTAAAGAGACTAGAGAGTCACTTACAGATAATGCACAACAGGCAAAATTATCTTTTGAAGAAAAATTAAATAATACTATCTCAACTGCAAGTCATAAGGCAGATGATGTAATTTCTACACTAGAAACAAAACTTGCAGAACTGAGACTTCAGAACGCAAAATTGCAAAAGGAAGCAACAGTCGAAAAAGCAAAGGTAAAAACAGAAAAAGCATTATCATAAGCCTACTTAAACCAATCAAATATGGCTTTTGAAAAGTTAACAGATAACCTAAAAGGACTCACAGATAACGGGCAACAGTATGCTAAGGTTACTGCAGAGTACTATAAACTCTCATTGTTTAAAAACGGGATGAGAGGATTAGTAAGTGCTGCAAATATGGCTTTACGAGCTACTTTTGGTCTACTTGCTCTACTATTTTTATCTATTGGACTTGCTATTGTAATAGGTGATGCATTAGATAGTCCAAGCAAGGGCTATTTTATAGTGGGCGGTATATACTTTCTTATTTTCTTGTTAGTATTCTTATTTGCAGGAAAACCACTTGAGCGTATGTTACTTACAAAGTATAGTAAAATGGCTTTTAGCGATGATTCCTTTAAAGAAACGCCCTCTGCAGGAGTTCCTATGTCTATAAAAAATAAGATAGATGAGAGTATATAATAACTTTGACCAGATAGAACACGATCTTAAAATCCTTAAACTTAAGAGACAAATAAGTGAGGAGGAGGTAAGAATTAATGTAAATGGCGCAAAGACTGGAATGAGCTCTGGCCTATCTCCAGTTTCCTCTATAGGTAATCTTGTAGGCTCACTCGTACAAAAGGCAGTAGTAGCAAAATTACTTAGTGCAATCTTTGGCTACAAGCGCGTTAAGGAAGTAGATAAAAAAGGAGAATATAAAGCGTAGTATCGCATTATTATTTACAAAAAAAGCCCCAAGATTTCTTAGGGCTTTTTTAATATTAAAAAGATTTTAGTCTTCTTGAGAATCTCTATTTTTCTTGTTTATGATTCCTTTTGCTTCATTTTCTTTTTTCATTTGCTCACCTATTTGATTTGAAGCTACAAATGAGGTGATCATATCATTAAGCATATTGCTACCCGCCTGTGGTGAGTTAGGCATAAGTATAAGGTTTGAGTTAGTTTGCTCACCCATAGATTGTAAAGTATCATAGTGTTGTGTTACAACAATAAGAGCAGATGCTTCTTGAGAATTTATCCCCACATTATTTAATACATCTACAGACTCCTCAAGACCACGAGCGATCTCTCTACGCTGGTCTGCAATACCTTGTCCTTGTAAACGCTTAGACTCTGCTTCTGCACGTGCTTTTGCTACTATCTTTATACGGTCTGCTTCTGCTTCAAACTCTGCAGCCACTTTCTCGCGTTCTGCTGCATTAATTCTGTTCATAGCTGCCTTTACCTGTAAATCTGGATCAATGTCTGTTACAAGTGTTTTAATGATGTCAAAACCGTAGTTAGACATTGCTTCATTAAGCTCACGCTTTACTGCAATGGCAATATCATCTTTACGCTCAAAAACGTCATCTAGTTTCATTTTAGGCACCTCTGCACGTACTACGTCAAAAACGTATGAAGTAATTTGATCTCCTGGGTTTTCTAGTTTGTAAAAAGCATCATATACTTGATCTTTTACTACTTGAAACTGTACAGAGATTTTAAGTCTTACAAAAACGTCATCTTTTGTTTTTGTTTCTACCACAACATCTAGTTGTTGAATTTTTAGGTTGATACGCCCCGCAATTTTATCTATTAGAGGGATTTTAAATTGTAATCCAGAATTACGTACCCCTACAAATTTCCCAAAACGCTCGACTACAGCAGCGGTTTGTTGTTTTACCATAAAGAAAGCAGAGATTAATACAAATAGTGTAAACACTATTAGTACAGGAAGAATAACTTGACTCATAATTATTGTTTTTGATGGTTTATTGAACCCTTTACAAAGGTTCTCATAAAGATAAGTAGCTATTATCGAGAAAAAGTAACACTTAAGCTAAAAGTTTCTGAAACGAAATAAACTTGCTCTATATTACAAACTGATTAATCAAAGTCGTTCTAGTCTGAACCTCAATATATGAGATACATAGTTTTTTTAATATTCTTTGTTATAGGTATGGTTACCGTAACAGCACAGTCTTATTATAGTCCAGGTAACTATAATAGATTAGGGCTGCAGGCAAAACTCTCAGTACTAGATATAGATACCCAAAACTTTAATCTAGAAGGAGAAACGGGGTTTCTAGGTGGTCTTACCACAAGGGGTAGATTATACAACGATTTTGGAATTGTTTATGGGATTGATTTTTTAAGTGCTAATATAAATTTACAAAGTCGTCCACTAGGAGAATCGCGTCTAGAAGAAACAAGATATACAGTAATAGGAGCACAGCTTAATCTATTATTTAGTTATAATCTTATAGAAAAACATCTTGCAATAGATTTTGGTCCTGCCTTACTTGTTAATGGTAAAATGAATTTAAGACAGACGGGCCAGAGGGATAATATAGTAGAAGGCTACACAGCATTAAGAGCAGAAGATATTGAAGAAATATCACGTATAAATGGCTTTGGAATTATAGGTATCACCGCTGGTTTTGAGCACGTGAGATTTATTATACAATATCAATATGGATTTACAAATATGTTTAATAATCTTAATGACCGAGATCTATTAGATGTAGATCCTAATGCAAATAATTTTAAAGGATCTCCATCTTTACTAGCTGGAGGTATTGTTCTTTATCTTTAAAGCACAAAAAAAGAGGAAGCTATAAACTCCCTCTTTTTTAGAATATCAAGTAATAATTATCCTAGCGTAGCGATAGCATAATCTATACGTCGCAGTGTTTCTTCTTTACCTATAGTAGTTGCAATATCAAAAACATCTGGTCCCTGCATAGCTCCCACTAGCGAAAGCCTAAAAGGTTGCATTACTTTACCAAATCCTAGTTTACTATCTACTATCCAAGCTTTAAGAGCTGTTTGTGCCTCTATAGTTGTAAAGTTATCTACACCATTAAGTATGATTTTTACTTCTTCCATAATAGCGTTAGTACCTTCTTTCCAGGCTTTTTTTGACGCTTTTTCATCAAAGGCAGTAGGAGCTGTAAAGAAGTAGCTACCTAAGGTCCAAAGATCTTCTACAAATACAGCACGCTCTTTTATAAGTGTTACAACCTGTGTAGTATATGCTTCTGTAGCCTCAACACCTTTCTCAGTTAACAATGTAGAGAAAGCTGTTGCAATAGTTGCTACGGGTGTTTCTTGCATATACTGCTGCTGGAACCATTTTGTTTTTTCTGGATCAAATTTGGCACCGCCTTTATTAACACGTTTTAGGTCAAAGGCAGCAATAAGCTCATCAAGACTAAAGATTTCTTGCTCTGTACCTGGATTCCATCCTAAAAAGGCAAGCATATTTACTACAGCCTCTGCAAAGTATCCATCTTCTCTGTAACCAGAAGAGATTTCATTACTCTTAGGATCCTGCCATTGTAGCGGAAACACTGGAAAACCTAGTTTATCTCCATCACGCTTACTTAACTTTCCTTTACCCACTGGTTTAAGGATAAGCGGTAAGTGTGCAAATTTTGGAGCTGTCCACCCTAATGCTCTGTATAGCAATACGTGTAAAGCAAGAGATGGTAACCATTCCTCACCGCGTATTACGTGAGAGATTTCCATAAGGTGGTCATCTACAATATTTGCTAGGTGATAAGTAGGCATACCATCAGACTTAAATAAAATCTTATCATCTAGTATGTTTGTATCTATCTCCATATCACCACGTATCTCATCTTGAAGTTTTAAAACTTCATCTTGAGGAGATTTAAAGCGTATCACATAGTTATCACCAGCTGCGATGCGCTGTTTAGTTTCTTCTTGAGAGAGTACAAGTGAGTTATCTAGTTTAAGACGGTTATGCCAGTTATATATAAAAGTTTTACCGTTTGCCTCGTGATCTTTTCGGTGAGCATCTAGGCTCTCTGCCGTGTCAAAAGCATAGTAAGCATTACCAGAATCTATAAGCTTCTGTGCATAGGTATGATACATATCCTTGCGCTCGCTTTGTCTATATGGTCCATATCCACCATCTTTAGTAGGTCCCTCATCATAAGAGATACCGCACCAGTCTAGACTCTCACGTATGTAATCTTCGGCACCAGCTACATAGCGATTTTGATCTGTATCTTCTATACGTAAGATAAAAGTACCTCCGTGTTTCTTTGCAAATAAGTAATTAAAAAGCGCCGTGCGCACACCACCGATGTGCAATGGCCCAGTAGGTGAAGGTGCAAATCGCACTCTAACATTTTGAGACATAGTCTTAGATTTTGTGCAAAGATACTTTTAAGAAGAGTAAAATTTTGAGATTTGGGGTTTAAAGTTTTTACGCTTTCGCGAAAGCGTATTTCTTAAAAAATCGTAGCTAATGATTATCGGAATTTACTTTCCCGATAATAGATGTGATTACATTTATTTCAAAATAGAAAATTATGAGACAAATTATTCTTTGTGTAATGCTTGGTTTACTTGTAGGTTGTGAAACAGATGAAAAGGCAATAACAACCGTCTTAGAAGAGGTAGAAAGAGGTGCAATTATACGTACTGTATCTTATAATAATGGTGAAGTATATGTAGGAGATGAAAACTCGATGTTTAGCTTAAATATTGAAGAACAAGATATTATGGATGGCGATCTTTTAGAATCTTTATTGATTTATGTTTCATTTATTGATCGTACACCAGATAATGGCAGTAATAATATAGAACGTATAGAGCTAGAGACACTACTCGCTTCAGATTTTAATGAAGGTCCCTCTGGTTTACCTGTAAAAACACTAGAATACTCATATGCAGAGCTTCTAGCTGCCACTGGTTTATCTATTGACCAAACAATGTGTAGGGATCAATTTAGATTGGACTTAGAATTAAATCTTACGGATGGAAGAATATTTAGAACCACAAATTCTGCAGGAACCGTGGTAAATAATTCAGGCTTTTTTAAATCACCTTTTACCTATCTTATTAATATCGTATCACCTATACAGGAAGCAGAATTTACTGGGATATATTTTATGGAGCAAATAGAAGAGGGACCTCTAGGCAAAACTTTTCCACTTATTCCTACAACTGTAAGATTGGATAGAGGACATTCAAATAATGTTAGAACAATTACTCTTTTGGATATAGGAACAGATGATTCGCCAGATATTGAGTTTAGTATTGCTTGTGACTATGCAGAAATCACGAGGTATCAGAAGACAAAATTACCTATTTGTTTACACGGTCCTGATCCCACAGATCGTATTTTAATAGGTCCAGATAATCCTCCGGGACTAGTAGACGAAATAGATGATACCGTTTTTGAATTATATATTTTAGAAGGTTTTGAAGGTTATAATACAGAGTGTGACTTAGTTGATTCTCCAGCAAAGTTTAGGTTAACTAAGCAATAGATTTATTATGACTTATGGGATTCAATGCGCTGATCTGCTGGGACTCGCTTGTTCATAATCTTAAACCATAAGGGTGGTAATAGCGATAGTACCATACTGGTAGGATATCCATATGGTAGTTGCGGGCTTATGTCGTGATAATCTAGTAATTGATATTTCTTATTTGCACGATAGTGGTGATCACTGTGACGGGTAAGTTCATAGAGCATTATGCGTCCAAAAACGTGGTTACTATTCCACGAGTGTACTTCTCTTACACGCTCATAACGGCCACTAGGAAGTTTTTTACGTCTCAACCCATAATGTTCTATGTAATTAATAGTCTCAAGGAGTAAAAAGCCTGCGATTGCTGCAAAAATTACAACCATAAGACCTAAAGAGCCAAAAAACCAATAGGCAACAAACAAATAACTAGCTTGAAAAATGTGATACCAGAACATATCATTTTTAAAAGATAAAAAAGAGTTATTTGCTCTTTTTAATAGGTCCATTTGTATCCTCCAGGAGTTTGTATACTGCTTGTAAATAGAAGAAACCCAAAAAGAATAGAGCGATTGATTATACTTTGCTGTGGCCGGATCTTCTGGAGTGGCAGCTTTAAGATGGTGGCCATAGTTATGTTCTATATAAAAGTGCATATAGAGTGCTGGCAGTAGGAGGAGTTTACCTAGAGTTCGCTCAATTTTACTTTTACGATGACCCAGCTCGTGAGCTACGTTTATTCCATTAGAGCCTATTACAATACCGGCAGAAAATATGAGACCTACAAGCTCTGCAAGGCTAGTTTCTTGAGTAGTTACTGTGGACAATGTAAGTAATAATATACCGTACACAATCACAATGTTTAGATACAATAAGAAATCTGTCCAGTGTAATGATTGCTTATCTTCCTTTTCTTGAGAGTCTATATTAACCTCATTTACAGGTAAAATTGATTCAATGATAGGTACAAGTACAAAGGCATAAATTGGGGTTAACCACACCCAGACATCTTGATAAGTAAGACCTATAAAAGCACATAGTGGAGTAGAGTAGGCAGTAAGATATTTGAGATCTTTCATAGGGTAAAAGTGCTGTGTTTAATATATTGTTAGAAAGGACAAAGCAATAATCTTGCATAAAGTGTTGATAGGCAAGATTATTGTAGACAAAATAGAACATTCTTAAAACATAATAAAATAGTACTTTAGAGGTTGCTATAAAGAGAATACCTATAATGATGAACAGGTTTGAAAAGATAGAGAGGAAGTTAGAAGGTTTTATTAAGAAGTATTACACAAATGAGTTGCTTAAAGGCGTGATTTTGTTTTTTGCTTTTGGGGTCTTATATTTTTTACTCACCCTCTTAATTGAATATTTCTTTTGGCTCAGTCCTGCAGGTCGTACCGTTTTATTTTGGGTTTTTATTCTTGTAGAAATAGCACTTCTCGCCAAATTCATTTTACTACCACTATCTAGACTTTTTAAACTCTCAAAGGGAATTAACTACAAAGATGCTGCGAGTATAATAGGTAATTATTTTCCAGAGGTAAGTGACAAACTTATAAACACATTACAGTTACACAAAGATGCTGGAGACTCAGAACTTATGCTGGCGAGCATAGCACAAAAAAGTGAAGAGCTAGAGCCGGTACCTTTTAAGCTAGCCATAGATTTTAAAAAAAATAGTAAGTACTTAAAGTATGCTGCCATCCCGATTGTGGTATTTCTTATCGCAAACTATGCAGGTAAGGAAAAGGTATTTTCTTCTAGCTATGAGCGTGTTGTAAACTATAATGAAGCTTATGAGCCACCAGCTCCTTTTTCTTTTTATGTGGTAAATGAAGATTTACAAGCTATAGAGAATAAAGATTTTGAACTTAGAGTACGTACCGTAGGAGACGTAATTCCGGAGGAGGCAAGTATACGCTTTAACGATGAGGTTTATTTTTTACAACAAACAGCTCCAGGAGAGTATAGTTATGTTTTTGAGCAACCTACAGAAGATGTGACCTTTAGCCTTCAAGGTAATAAGGTGGTTTCTCAACCTTATGATCTTGAGACACTTAGAGTTCCGGTACTACTTGATTTTGAGATGGTTATAGATTATCCTAATCACACTAATAAGCGCACAGAACGTATTAAAAATACTGGAAATGCAATTATTCCAGAAGGCTCAAACGTGAGCTGGGAGTTACGTACAAGACAAACTGATAATGTAGATCTTGTGCTTAAGGATACGATTATTTCTTTCGCTTTAAGCGAAAATAAAAACAACAGCACATCTTACAGCACCTCTAAGCGTATTTATAATAATACGAGCTACGAGGTAAGTACGAGCAATGCAAGATTAAAAAACTATGAAAGCCTTGCCTATAACTTACAAGTTATAAAAGATCAATACCCTCAACTATTACTAGAGGCAAAAAGAGATACAGTAAACGAACAACAAAACTATTTTTACGGTAAAGTAAGTGATGACTATGGATTAACTAAGTTGCAAATCGTGTATTACCCGTCTGAAACTGAAGTAAAGCAATATAAGACTATTGCTATATCAAACGGTAATGTAGATCAATTTGTTTATGCCTTTCCTGATAATCTTGACTTGCGGGAGGGTGTAAATTATGAGTATTATTTTGAGGTTTTTGATAATGATGCTGTTCATAATTACAAGAGCACAAAGAGTACAATTTTTAGCTACACAAAACTCACAGAGGATGAACTCAAAAACAAACAACTAGAGCAACAACAAAAATCAATTAGTAATCTAGACAAGTCTTTACAAAAGATGAAGGAACGAGAGGAGGAGCTCAAAGAAATCTCTCGTACTCAAAAGGAGAAAAAGGAACTTACCTTTAATGATCAAAAAAAGCTAGACAATTTCTTAAAGCGACAACAGCAGCAAGAAGAAATGATGAAAGACTTTTCTAAACAACTTAAAGAAAATCTGGATGAGTTTCAAAAGGAAGAAGAACAAACAGATGAGGACAAAGAGAGGTTAAAGGAACGTCTCGAACGTCAAGAAAAAAAGGCGAAGGAAAATGAAAAACTTCTCAAAGAGTTACAAGAGCTGCGAGAAAAAATGCCAAAAGAAGAGCTCTCAGAAAAGCTAGAGGAATTAGAAAAACAGAATAAAAATAATAAGCGCAACCTTGAGCAAATGGTTGAACTTACAAAGAGATATTACGTTCAAAAAAAGGCCGAGCAAATTGCAAATGATTTACAAAAGCTTGCAGAAAAACAAGAAGCATTAAGTAAAAAGGAAGGAGCAGAAAATACCAGTGAGCAACAGCAACAACTTAATGAAGAATTTAAAAATCTAGAGGAAGCGCTTAAGGATCTTGAAAAAGAAAATCAAGAACTTAAAAAGCCAATGGATATTCCGGGGGATGAGCAAAAGCAAGAAGAAATTGAAGAAGAGCAACAAGGGGCTTCACAAGAATTAGAAAATCAAGAACAGCAACAACAACAAAGTGGGCAGCCTCAAGACACATCTGCAGCACAGAAAAAACAAAAAAAGGCAGCAGATAAAATGAAGCAAATGAGCCAGTCTATGCAGTCACAAATGCAAATGTCTGGTGAGGAAGCATTAGAAGAGGATGCAGAGATGCTTAGACAGATACTTGATAATCTATTAGTTTTTAGTTTTGAAGAAGAAGTCGTGATGATGAACTTTAGAAGTATGGATGATAAAAATCCTAACTATGCTAAAAAGCTAAGACGCCAGAATGTTTTAAAACAGAATTTTGAGCATATAGATGATAGTCTTTATGCATTATCATTACGTCAACCTAAGCTTGATGAGGTAATAAACGAGTCACTAGTAGACATAGATTATAATATGAATAAGGCGTTAGAGCGTCTTGCAGAAAATCAAATTATACAAGGAGTAAGCAGCCAGCAATATGTTATTACTGGAGCAAATGAACTTGCAGACCTTCTGAGCCAGTCTCTTGATGATATGCAAAATGCTATGATGTCTAGCAAGGGCTCTGGAAAAGGCAAAGGTGCTGGTGTAGGTTCTGGCGGTGGTGGCGGTGAGCAATTGCCAGACATCATACAAAGTCAGGAAGAGCTCAACAAAAAAATGGGAGAGGGAAAAAAACCTGGTGAAGGTAAAGATGGTGAGGATGGTGATGGCAAGGAAGGCGGAGAAAAGGCAGGTGGCGATAAACCAGGTGGTGAAGAAGGTGAAGGAAAAGGAGGGGAGCAACCTGGATCTAATGGAGAAGGCGGAAAAGAAGGTGAAGGAAAAGGTGGTCAAGGAGGCAGTAAAGAATCAAGTAATGGAGATAAAGATGGTGAAGGAGAAGGTTCTGGTAATGGCGAAGGTGAAAATAGTGGGGATGAGTATGAGCAAGGATTGCTTTATGAAATTTACAAGGAACAGTCTAGATTAAGACAGCAGTTACAAGATGCAATTGAGCGTGAAGGTCTAGGTGATGACGCAAAAAAACTTGTAAAGGATATGCAGAAAGTTGAAGAGCAATTATTAGACAAAGGATTTAGTAATGAGACTATGCAGAATATGACTAAACTTAAGCACGAATTATTGAAGCTCAAGGAAGCCACTTTTCAGCAAGGTCAAGAAGAAAAACGTGAGGCAAATACAAATCTTAAGAGTTTTTCAAATCCCGTAAATAGTGCTTTAGAAAAAGCGAAAAAATATTTTAATACAACAGAAATTCTTAACCGTAACGCACTTCCTCTTAAAGAAGAATATAAGCGTAAGGTGCAAGATTATTTTCAGAAGAGCGATGATAGAATTTAATAGTACAAATGATTTTGAGTTAGTTAATCCAGAACAAATCATTACTTGGTTAGAAGGAGTTATTAGTGCAGAAATGAAGATTGTCGGTGAGCTTAATTACATCTTTTGTGATGATGCTTATTTACATAAAATCAATGTAGACTTTCTTGACCACGATACATTTACAGATATCATTAGCTTTGACTATACTCAAGGCAATGTAGTAAGCGGCGATATGTATATCTCTGTAGAGCGAGTAGAGGAGAATGCTCAAGATTTTAATTGCTCTTTTAGAGACGAATTAAGCCGTGTTATGGTACACGGTATACTTCACTATTGCGGTTATAAAGATAAGAGTACAGAAGAGGCGAAGCTTATGCGTAGTAAGGAGAATACCTATTTAGCATTGCGTTAAGTAGTAATTTTCTTACAATTACAATTTTCAATAGTTTTGGCTTCTTATAACCTTAACTCTGTAAGTGATTAAAACTATTTATCTTTGCACGATTTTCTGTTAGGGTAATCACGCTTTCGCGAAAGCGTAATACAAAGTGTTCAATAAAGGACACGTTTAATGTTCCACGTGAAACAATGAGTTTATTTCAAGATACATATGATGTAATTGTAGTTGGTGCAGGTCACGCAGGTTGTGAAGCTGCTGCCGCTGCTGCAAATATGGGAAGTTCTACGCTTCTTGTAACAATGAATCTACAAACCATCGCCCAGATGAGTTGTAATCCAGCTATGGGTGGTATTGCAAAAGGGCAGATTGTAAGAGAGATTGATGCATTAGGAGGATATAGTGGTATTGTGTCTGACAAGACAGCAATACAATTTAAGATGCTCAATAAATCAAAAGGTCCTGCTATGTGGTCACCACGAGTGCAAAGTGATCGTATGCGATTTGCAGAGGAGTGGAGATTGCGTCTAGAGGGAACACCTAATCTTGATTTTTATCAAGAGATGGTGAGCGGACTTCTAGTAGAAAATAACAAGGTAGTTGGTGTAACCACTTCTTTAGGTATTAAAGTAAGAGGTAGATCTGTAGTGCTCACAAATGGTACTTTTTTAAATGGACTTATCCATATAGGTGAGAAACAATTTGGAGGAGGTAGAGCTGGTGAAAGAGCAGCTACTGGTATCACAGAACAACTATTGGATTTTGGTTTTGATTCTGGTAGAATGAAGACAGGAACACCACCTCGTGTGGATGGTAGATCATTAGATTTTTCCAAAATGATTATCCAGCCAGGAGATGACGTTCCAGAGAAGTTTAGTTATAGTAAAGAGACAAGCCCGCTTACTAATCAGCGTCCTTGTCATATGAGTTATACTTCGCCAGAGGTACACGATTTATTGCGTGAAGGTTTTGATCGTTCTCCTATGTTTAATGGTAGAATTAAATCTCTCGGACCAAGGTATTGTCCGTCTATAGAAGATAAAATTAACCGCTTTGCAGATAAGGATAGACATCAGTTATTTGTTGAGCCAGAAGGTTGGGATACCTGTGAGATTTACGTAAATGGATTTTCAACATCTCTTCCAGAAGATGTACAATTTAAAGCTTTGCGTAGTGTAGCTGGTTTTGAAAATGTAAAATTTTTCCGTCCAGGTTATGCGATAGAGTATGATTATTTTCCGCCTACACAGCTTAAGCACACCTTAGAAACGAAGCTTGTGAGCGGGCTATATTTCGCGGGTCAGATTAATGGAACAACGGGATATGAAGAAGCCGCTTCTCAAGGTCTTATGGCGGGTATGAATGCACACTTAAAAGTACACGATCAAGAGCCATTTACGTTACAACGTGACGAGGCTTATATAGGTGTTCTTATAGATGATCTTATTACAAAAGGTACAGAAGAGCCATATAGAATGTTTACTTCTCGTGCAGAGTATAGAACCTTGTTAAGACAAGATAATGCAGACGAGCGTCTCACTCCACGATCACATAAAGTAGGTCTAGCATCTGAGGAGCGTCTTGCGACAATGGAAAAAAAGCGCGAGCAATCTGACAATCTAGTTAAGTTTTTTGAGGATACAAGTATACTTCCAGAGGAGGTAAATGATATATTAGAAGAACGAGGGTCTTCCCCTATGCGACAATCTGATAAGATGTTTAAGGTTTTCTCAAGACCTCAAATACATCTAGAGGATATGAAGCAGTTTAAAAAGGTTGCAGCATATATTGACGAGCATAGTCTTGAGCGTGATGTGTTAGAACAAGCAGAAATTAAAGTAAAGTATGCTGGTTATATTGCAAAAGAAAAAGCAAACGCAGATAAGCTTCAACGTCTAGAGAATATCAAAATTCCAGATAATTTTGATTACTCAAAGCTTAAATCATTATCATTTGAAGCTAGAGAAAAGTTATCTAAAATTAGACCTACTACAATTTCTCAAGCATCACGAGTGAGTGGAGTTTCTCCTTCAGATATAAGTGTGATGTTAGTTTATATGGGAAGGTAATTTTAGTTTTCTTTTCGTTCCACGTGAAACAATTTTAATGAAAAAGGATTTTAAAGTTAAAGATCATTCTGTAACAGGAGAAGAATTTGTGCTTACATATGATGAGAAATTACATATGTATTACACGATGCCAAAACCTACTTTGGGAAGTTTACCTTCATATTATGAAAGTGATGATTATATATCCCATACAGATGGTAAACGTTCTTTATTTGAAATTGCTTATCAAACGGTAAAGGGAATTACGCTTTCGCGAAAGCGTAAACTCCTCAAAAAATATCACCCATCTTTGGGTCGTGTTTTAGATATCGGTGCTGGAACTGGAGATTTTTTAGAACATCTGTCTAAGCATAACTGGAATACTTCTGGAATTGAACCTAGCATAAAAGCCAAATCATTAGCTCAAAAAAAAGGACTCAAATTAAAATCTACTATTGAAGAAGTAGGGGAGGAGCAATTTGATGTGATTACAATGTGGCACGTTTTAGAACACGTTTATGATCTGCAAGGACAAATAGATTGGCTTAAAAAACATCTTACTACAAATGGAACTGTGTTTATAGCTGTTCCAAATTTTGAATCTTATGATGCGTCTCATTATAAAGAATTTTGGGCTGCATATGATGTACCTCGTCACCTATATCATTTTTCTGAGCAATCCATAAAAATGTTATTTGAATTAAGTGATTTAAAACTGGTAGAAGTTTTACCTATGAAGTTTGATGCTTTTTACGTGAGCCTACTTTCTGAAAAATATACAACTGGTAAGATGAATTATTTTAAGGCTCTTACTACTGGTCTACGCTCAAACAGGAGAGCAAAAGCAAATGGAGGTTACTCTTCTCAAATTTATGTCTTAAAACACGCTTAAAATTAAAATAAGCCGTTTTAAGAGCGTTTTGTTGGTTTGGTCTTGTCTGTGTATGTAATTATTGTAAAAACTAACTTAAGGCACCTTTTAAGAGGTGCTTTTTAATAGGGATTTCTTATTGATAATTTATTTATTGATTGTTTTTTGTTATTATCTCGTGTTTTGACACATTTATAGCGTGCAATGTTCCACGTGAAATAAAATAAGAGGATTTGAAAATTTATGCATCCATATAACTTGTAGATTTTAAAATGTTAGAATGTTATGGATTCTCAGTATTTTCGCCGCAATTAATTAATAACACACAATGAAAAAAATAGGAGTATTACTAGTTGCAGCAATGATGGCTGTTGCGTGTCAAACAGAGAAGACTGGTTTTGTAGATACTGAAGAGCTACTTACAGAATATGCAGAGCTTAAAGAAGCAAAAGAGCGTTTTACAAAAGAAAACGACGAGATTATGGCAGATCTTGAACTTAAGATCAAAGCTTATCAAATCAAAGAAGATCTTTTTAGAAAAAACGGACCTTCTATGTCTCGTAAGAAGCAAGAGCAACAATACAATGAGTTAGGAGCCGAAGCACAACAGTTACAACAAGAACGCCAGGCAAGAATAGGAAAGCTACAAGTAGAGAGCCAAGAGGTAATAGACTCTCTTATTACTAAGGTTAAAACTAAAGTTAAGGATTACGGTAAGGCAAATGGATACTCATACATTTATGGGTCTAATGATGCTGGAAGTGTTCTTTTTGGGAAAGAAGAATTAGATCTTACAAAGACTATTCTTAAAGAAATGAATGACAATTACACCACAAAGGAGTAAATAAAGTCTATTTAGTATACTTAAAGCGGTGAGAAATCACCGCTTTTTTTATGCTCAAAAATTATTAATAATAGATTATCACATTCGTTTCAGTCTAAATTACTGCGTGAGTAAAATTGAATATCTGTATTTCTCTTTAAGATTGTGGCATTAGAGACATAATATTTTACTTGTAAAATATGAAGAAGTAGGCTTCAGATATTAATTTATTAGGGATTTTTTTAGAAATATTATAAGCTAATTTTTCAGGTGTTTAATTGAATTTAGACCTCAGTGTAAGCTATGATTTATCTTAAATTATTGATTGTTTTGTAACCTATTTGAAATCATAAATAGAGCGTATATTGCTCGTTATTTTATGATGTTTTATCACTGTAATATAATCTACTTTTAACTAACAAAATTGATCCTTAATGAGGGTGTGTTTTGTGTGTAAATTTATCTGAGGGCTAGTCATATTTTTAGCTTGTGAATGTTGTTATGCTATGTTCAATTTAGTTGAACCGGTGTGATGGAGTAAACCAGGCTATGCCTTTTTAAATATTGTGGTGAGTAATCTTCCTAAGGCGAATTGATTTCCTAAGGTATTTAGACTAAATATTATTTTAGCTTAATCTAAAAATATGTAATAAATTGATTTATTGACTCTTGCGATGTAATAATCTAGTGAGTTTAATAGAGAGATCAGTAAGGATAATCTTTGCATTACCGTTGCGCTCTATGTGATATTCGGCATCTTGTATGGCTTCTACAATGGGAAGTATATTGTTATTATGCACAAATGGAGCAAACTTAGAAAGATCAAATCCCGTCTCTGGTTCCATAAAAACAAGGTCATTTGCCTTGTAGTTTTTAAGCAAAGCCTGGCGGAAAAACTGGACACAATATTCAAGGAAATTTTTCTGTGTCTCACGACCAGATTTTGCTATCTCCTCGCTCCAAGATATAAGGCCTAAAACGGCTTCTTTTTTACCCTTTGCTTGGAAGGCTGTGCGTACCCAAGTAACGAACCATTTTTCAAATTGTATATCATCTCCATCGTGATGTAAAAGATGCAATGCTTGTTGATAATCACCTTGTGCTTGATGTGCAATTTTATTTGCTTCGGCTTCTGGTGTATTGTGTTTTGTAATTAGTGCTTGTGCAATTTGAGGTTCGCTTAGTTTCGGAAATGTGAGAACTTGACATCTTGACTTTATAGTGTCTATGATACTGTCTTCATTTTCGGCAATGAGGATAAATAGGGTTTGTGCAGGTGGCTCTTCAAGAAGCTTGAGTAATTTATTTGAAGCGGCGGTGTTCATTTTATCTACAGACCAAATGATCATTACTTTATATCCACCTTCATAAGCTTTAAGCGCAAGGGACTTATTAATATCTGCAGCTTCATTTACACCTATTTGACCTTGCTTTTTTTCAATACCTAGGTGCTGATGCCATTCAAAAAGGTCTCCATACGGGTTCTCTTTTATAAAAGAGCGCCACTGTTTCATAAAATGACTAGATACGGGATGGCTTTTTACTTCTGGCGTGGTAGCGACTGGAAAGGCAAAATGTAAATCTGGATGAGATAAATTTTCAAATTTTAAATTGCAATCTGGCGCGCCAGAGTTGTTTTCGCCTTGAGCGTTATTACATAAAATATATTGGGCATAAGCAATGGCCATAGGTAAGACACCTGTGCCAGCAAGGCCTACAAATAGTTGAGCGTGAGCAATACGACCTGCATCTACACTTGTAGTGAGGTGATTTTTAATAAAATCTTGCCCTATAACGTTTGAGAACAGCATAGCGCCAAATATAAAGGAATCACCGCATTTATTATCCTCTGTATCCATTATATTTGCTAGTAAAACCAACGGATATGATCACAGTAGACGACTTTAATTTTGAGAATAAGAAAGCACTCATACGTGTAGATTTTAATGTACCTCTTGATGAGGAAGGTAATATCACAGATACTACCAGAATAGAGGCTGCAAAACCTACTATTTTAAAAATTCTTGAGGATGGCGGTTCGGCTATTTTAATGTCGCACTTGGGACGTCCTAAAAATGAAGAAGAGGAGTTTTCACTATCTCAAATATGTAGTACTGTCTCTGAGATTATAGGGGTAGAAGTAAACTTTGTAGATAATTGTGTGGGTGATAAAGTAACGCAGGCAGCTCAAGACCTTGAGATGGGTAAGATTTTACTATTAGAAAATCTACGCTATCACAGTGAGGAAACTGCAGGTGATGAAGAGTTTGCAAAGCAATTAAGCACTCTAGGAGATATTTATGTAAATGACGCTTTTGGTACAGCGCACCGTGCACACGCATCTACTACAGTAGTTGCTCAATTTTTTCCAGATGCTAAGTGTTATGGATATTTACTAGCAAAAGAGATAGAGAGTCTTGATCGCGTGCTTAACAATAGCGAGAAACCAGTACTTGCTATACTAGGAGGATCTAAGGTGTCTTCAAAAATCACTGTAATCGAAAACATACTTGATAAAGTAGATGAGATGATTATAGGTGGTGGTATGGCATTTACGTTTATTAAGGCACAGGGAGGACAGATAGGAAACTCTATTTGTGAGGATGATAAAATGGACCTTGCGCTTGATATACTTAAGCAAGCAAAAGAAAAAGGTGTACAGATACATATACCTGTCGATGTTATTGCTGCAGATGATTTTGCAAACGATGCAAATACAAAAGTGAGTGACATCACAGCTATAGAAGATGGATGGCAAGGATTAGATGCGGGACCCGCTTCTCGCGAAAATTTTGATGCTGTTGTAAAAAGAGCAAAAACCATACTTTGGAACGGACCTCTAGGCGTTTTTGAGATGGAAACATTTGCAGGAGGTACTATTGCACTAGGCCATAGTATTGCAGAGTCTACTCAAAACGGAGCGTTCTCACTTGTAGGTGGTGGTGATAGTGTTGCTGCTGTAAAGCAATTTGGTTTTGATTCAAAAGTAAGTTATGTCTCTACCGGAGGAGGAGCAATGCTAGAAATGCTAGAAGGTAAAACACTACCAGGTATAGCAGCGATTAAAGCATAATGACAACACATAAATTTTTAAAAGCCACCCTAAGCGGTGGCTTTTTTAATGACTTATAGTGAGTAATTGCTATAATAAACACAAGTGAATTCTTTAATAAATATTCCTTGTTCTCATAATATATTTCCTTAAACCGTTAAGGTCTTCCCTTATTTTTAAAACCATACGATTTTCTCGTATCTTTCGTTTCTTGACTATGACCCAAATGAACATAAAAAATAATCTTTTCTTGCTTTGCTCTCTAGCGCTAGGTGCACTATCGTTACAAGCACAAGACACATTATCATACGAGGCTTACAAGCGCAAGCAACCGGCTAGTAATCAAGTAAAGACTCAGGTATTGCAACCGGATACAATTACTATAATAAATGAGGTGAAGGCAAATGTAGTATCTCAAGACCTACCTCAAACGGTTATTGCTACTCAGGTAAAAGATTCAATAACATTTAGGCTAGAAGATGAGCCACAGGCAGCACTCATAGATATGCGCTGGCGTCAAGAACTTGCCAGAATGGATCTTTATGACTCTATAAATGCTATAAGAAACAGCCAGACCTATCTACCAGAGGTAAGGCTTGAGTTACCCACAGATACTTTAAAAAAGCGACTTGCAGCCATAAATGCACGCACACCTTTTAATGTAGAGTATAATCCCTCACTAGAGAGCGTGATAAACCGTTATTTAAAACGTCATAAACCTACTATGGAGAAGTTAATGGCTGTGAGCCAGTTTTACTTCCCTATGTTTGAAGAACGACTAGACAGGTATGACATTCCTCTTGAGATGAAGTATCTCGCTATTGTAGAGAGTGCATTAAGACCTAGAGCAAAATCTAGAGTAGGAGCAACAGGTCTCTGGCAATTTATGTTTGCAACTGGTAAGATGTTTGATCTAGAGGTAAACAGTTATGTAGATGACCGTATGGATCCTATCGCTGCAACAGAGGCGGCTTGTGCCTACTTATCGCAACTATATAATATACACGGCGACTGGGACCTTGCCCTAGCATCTTACAACTCTGGCCCTGGTAATGTTTCTAAAGCCATAAGACGCTCTGGAGGTTATAAAAATTACTGGAATATACGCCAGAATTTACCTAGAGAAACCGCAGGATACGTACCAGCATTTCTAGCAACAATGTACCTTTTTGAATATGCAGATGAGCACGGCTACACTCCAGAAAAAGCACCCGTAAATTACTTTGCGACAGACACGATACACGTGAAACAAACTATTGCGCTAGACCAAGTATCTAGCATTGTGGGCGTACCTCTTGAGATTGTACAGTTCTTAAACCCGCAATACAAGTTGGACATCATTCCTGTGATAGAAAATAAGAAGTATTATGTGAGACTACCTATAGAGAGCGTAGGTAAGTTTGTCCAAAATGAGGCAGCTATTTACGCTTTCGCGAAAGCGGAATTAGACAAAAGAGAAAAACCTTTACCAGAGGTACTAGCGGCGAGCTCGCAAGTAAGATACCGCGTGCGTAGTGGTGATTACCTTGGTAAAATTGCAAATAAATATGGCGTGCGTGTAAGCCAGATCAAAAAGTGGAACAACCTGCGATCTAACGCACTTAAAATAGGGCAGCGACTCACAATATACCCTAGAAAACCAGTGACTAATAATGCTGTTGCGAGCAAGAAGAAAAGTGTCTCTCTTAGAGGGAAAAAGACCTATACCGTTCAAAATGGAGATTCCCTCTGGAAGATTGCAAATAAATTTCCAGGAGTAAGTGTTGAGAATATCAAAGTTTGGAACGATATTAGTAGCTCTAAACTCAAACCAGGAATGAAATTGCGTGTGTCAAAATAACTAGTTATGAAAACTCTTCTGTACGTCTTATGTTTTTGTATTGTGAGTGTGAGTATCGCTCAAGAGACTATACTTGAACCTGTAGATGTAGAGAACACTTCAAAAAAAGATTCGGTATACGAGTATCTATTACAACACTATAAACCTATTTCTGATAAAGAACCCATCCTGTCAGACGGTGTGGTAGATTGTGGTTTTACACAAATATTTGAAAACGGGTTGAGCTATGAGAAGCGCAACTGTGCAGATGCATACCTTGCTAGTGGTGAAGTGCTTACCGTTACAAATCCAGACAGAACATCAATAGTAAAATGGGTTGAGTCTCTCAATGCTATTTTTACAGAGCATAAAGGACACAACGGCTGGAATTTTGATCAGTCAGAATACAGGCCACTGTCTAATGTACCAGGCGCATTTTTTGAAATTTATAGATATAAAAACAGTACCAGCATCTTAGTAATGTCAGGATGTTAGAAAAAATTAAATAAAATGATTAAAAAAGTATTTTTAAGCTTAGTAACAGCAACTATTCTATTTTCTTGTTCTAATGGAGACGGTAAGAGAATCTTAACAGAGTCTGTAGGTAACATAAATAACGTAAAAGTAGTACTTACTAAAGATCAATGGCAGGGCACTATAGGAGACGCGCTAAGAGACGTTCTTGCAGATCCGGTATATGGATTACCTAGAGAAGAACCTAAGTTCTCTATAGACCAGATACCGCCAGAAGCTTTTGGTGACTTTTTACTTAAGAATAGAATCTTTGTACAGATTAAACCGGCAGACAGTGCGACTGTAACTATTGTAAATGATAAGTATGCCCGCCCACAAACAGGTATTATTATTACAGGCAAGAGCGAGACACAAATTGCAAACCTTATCATAGATAATGAAGAGAAGATTGTAACTGCGCTTAAAAATCAAGAACTGGTAGCAAACCAGCGCCGTATTAAAAAAGCACTCAAGAACACAGACTCTTTGCGCAAGACCTTTGGTGTACGATTCAATTTTCCAAATGCATATCGTTATGCAGAGCAAAAGCCAGATATTTTTTGGATTCGTAAGGATTTAAAACGTAGCGGTAATATGAACATAACGGTATACGAAGTACCCCTTCAAGCCATAGATAAAGATACACTTACGATAAAAAATATCATACGTATGCGTGACTCTATAGGTGGTAAAAAAATACCTGTAGATGATGGCCGTTTTATAACAGAGAGAGCATTCTCACCATACTTACAAGAGACGGAGATAGATGGCAAGTTTGCTTACGAGACTAAAGGAACGTGGGAGGTAGATGGTCGTTATATGGCTGGACCCTTTGTAAATTATGCAATACGTGATGAAGAAAACGGGCGATACCTCATACTAGAAGGTTTTATATTCTCACCTTCTCAAGACCAGCGTGATAATATGTTTGAGCTAGAGAGTATATTAAAAACGGCTAAGTTGAAGTAGGTTTTTAATCACGCTTTCGCGAAAAACAAGTGATACACACAAAAAACCGCATAACTAAAGGAGCTATGCGGTTTTTTATATAGTATAAAACTAGATTTTATTTTTTCTCTTCTATAAGATCGTCATCTTCATCTTTTGATGCTTTCTTAAATTCTTTAATACCGCCTCCTAAGCCGCGCATCATTTCAGGGATTTTTTTACCTCCAAAAAGTAGTAAAACCACTAATACAATAAGTCCTATTTGCCAAGGGCCTACCATTCCTAAAAGTATACTTAATGTGTTCATCATCTTCTGTTTTAGAAAAACAAAGATAGTAAGAAAACAAACATATGAACGTTAAAGTCATAAAAAGGACATAATAAGGAGCTTTGTAGTGTGTGATCGCAATTTTCGCGTAAGCGTAATAATAGGTCTACACTATATCACATCTAAAAAAGTATATTTGTAAATCAGATGGCAGAAAAGAAAACAAAAAAGAAGAAAATCGCAAAAAAGCTACTGCATAAGTACCGCTTAGTGATACTTAATGAAGATACTTTTGAGGAGCGTATTTCTTTCAAACTCACACGGCTTAACGTGTTTATATTGGTAGGTGTGTCTGCTATAGTACTTATAGCCTTAACCACATTACTCATTGCGTTTACACCACTTAGAGAGTATATCCCGGGGTACTCAAGCACAAAACTTAAACGTAATGCAACCTTACTAGTTGCAAAGACAGACTCGCTAGAAAATGCGATACGAGTAAACGAGCAGTACTACTCATCCATACGCAGAGTATTAAGTGGTGACGTAGCGGCACTAGAGTTTGATAGAGATTCTATACGAGATGCGGTTTTTAATGAAGAAGATATTTATGTGCTACCTAGCAAGGAAGATAGCTTGCTTAGACAAACGGTAGAGCAAGAAGATAAATACAATGTATTTGATAAAGCTGTAGAGGATACAGATTTCTCATTATTTCCGCCAGTGCAAGGGACCATTACATCTACTTATAATGCTGCCTTAAAGCATTATGCGATAGATATTGTAACAGAAAAAGATGCCCCTGTAAAAGCAGCGGCAGATGGTACGGTGATTTTTGCAGAGTGGACAGCAGAGACCGGTCACGTACTTATTATTGAGCACCCTAAAAACCTGATTACCGTTTATAAACACAACGCCTCTCTTAACAAGGAGCAAGGTGATCTTGTACAAGCGGGTGAAGTTGTGGCAACCGTAGGTAATACAGGAGAACTCACAACAGGACCACATTTACATTTTGAATTATGGAGTAATGGATACCCCATTAACCCAGTTAATTTTATTGATTTTAACTAATGTCATTAAAGTCTTTTGGCGCAAAGATTTTTGCCTCTTACATCACGGGTAAAATTAAGAAGTGGGCAGATCACCCTATAGAAACTCAACAAAAGGTTTTTGAGAAGCTCATAGATGCTGCGCAGTATACAAACTTTGGTAACGATCACCATTTTGATAAAATAAAAACCCATCAAGATTTTATAAAACACGTACCTGTAAGAGATTATGAAGCGCTTAAACCTTATGTAGATAAGATGGTTGCTGGTGAGGTAGATGTTTTATGGCCTGGAAAGCCCTTGTACTTTGCAAAAACATCTGGTACCACATCTGGAGTAAAGTACATACCCCTCACAAAAGATAGTATGAAGACGCACCCTAACAGTGCGCGTAATGCCATATTATCATATATCGCAGAGACGGGTAATACCAGCTTTGTAGATGGTAAAATGATTTTTTTACAAGGAAGCCCCATAATGACCGAAAAAAACGGCATCAAGTTAGGGCGTCTATCTGGTATAGTAGCTCACTATGTGCCTAACTATCTTCAGAAAAATAGACTTCCTAGCCTAGAGACTAACTGTATAGAAGACTGGGAGCAAAAAGTCGATAAGATTGTAGAGGAGACTATAGATCAAGATATGACCCTTATAGGAGGGATTCCGCCGTGGGTACAGATGTATTATGAGCGTCTTATCCAGAAGAGTGGTAAAACTGTGGGAGAGCTCTTTAAAAATTATCAACTCTTTGTGTATGGTGGGGTAAACTATGAGCCATACCGTCGCAAGCTAGAAGACCTTATAGGGAGAAGTGTAGACAGTATTGAGTTATATCCTGCAAGTGAAGGATTTTTTGCCTTTCAAGACTCACAGACTGAGAAAGGAATGCTCCTGCAGCTAGATAACGGAATCTTTTATGAGTTTATAAAAGCAGATGAGTTTTTTAACGAAAACCCTACAAGAATAACCCTCAAAGATGTACAGCTAGATGTAAACTATGTAATGATTATATCTACCACTGCTGGCCTGTGGGCTTATAACATAGGCGATACAGTAATATTTACCTGTCTCAAACCTTACCGTGTGATGGTCTCTGGTCGTATTAAGCACTTTATTTCGGCATTTGGGGAGCACGTGATAGGTAAAGAAGTAGAGCAGGCTATGCTTGAGGCATCTGCAGGTACAGATATCAAAGTGACCGAGTTTACCGTAGCACCACAAGTAGCTCCACAATCTGGACTGCCTTATCACGAGTGGATGATAGAATTTGAAAATGAGGGGACGGGAGATTTAAACGCTTTCGCGAAAGCGCTAGACACCTCACTACAAGCTCAAAATTCTTACTACTATGATCTTATAGAGGGTAAAGTATTACAACCTCTTAAAATCACGAGAGTGACTAAAGACGGATTTAACGAGTATATGAAATCACAGGGAAAACTGGGGGGGCAAAACAAGATCCCGAGACTCTCTAATGATAGAAAAATAGCAGATCTTCTTACAGTAAAGCAGTAACTTGCTTGTACTGAGACTAAAATAGTCTACATCCCACAAATAGTGAGATGTAAATAGTAATCATTACCTTTGACCTTTAATATGAGTATATTAAAAAAACAAGGGCGTACAAGAGCACAAGAGAGTAGCAGCGCCATCGAAAGGATGTATATCACAATGCGTCACCTCTTTAATAGAGGATTCTACAAACCAATGGGTGTTTCTGGAGAAACATTACGTGAAGCACTATTAATCTTAAGACCAGAAATTTACGGTACTATAGCAGAAGAAAAAGTCGAGCTAGACGGACTTCTTTATGTAATAGATAGACTTCCAGAAGGTATAGAGGAATGTAGATTTATTAATCTTACCAGCGACGAGGGTTATAAAAATAGCCACTTTGAGCCTATTGTACCGGCTAAGCGCCGTCGTAATTGCTATCGTATAGATGAAGAACAAATGAACATCGAGATTACTCGTGGTCGTTCTGAGATATATGATATCCTTACCCACATTACTTTTCTTTTTATAGAATCTCACAAAATAATGAAGCGTGTACTCATCAATGATGAGGGAGCGGTTATACGTGACTGGGAGAAGTTAGAAAAAGCTGTTTTGGATAATGATGATCTTGACCAGAAGGGTTGGGAAATCGCTATGACCCACACAGCAAACATTTTAGGAAGAACCTTTGCAGAGGTAAGTAGTATTGCTCCAGAGTTTAATACAAGAACAAATAACAAACGCTTTTTACAAATCATATACTGGCTAGGTAAACTGGCTATTGCAGAGGTTTTAAAAGAAAACAAGCGTACGGTTACATTTAGCCCAGTGTTGCGTGAGCGACTAGGTCATCACATACACGGTGAGGTATGGGCAAATGATATTAAGGCTACCTTAAAGCAACACGGTTTAATACATAGACCGTTACACATTATAAGTGCAAATATGCACTCTGTAATGAATACACTGTATGCCCCACTTGCTCTTAAGTCTGAACTTCGCAAGAAGTCTAAACTCGATATTTATGAGATGCTTAGTAATAGCGGGAACAGTGCATTACGTAATAAAGTGCAAAAAGTAGCGTTACAAAACGGAATGATATACCTTCCGGATGAAAGCGGAACGAATATCAACGTTCAGATTTTTGATATGTGTAAGCTTCCTGTGACAGAAAATGATTTCTGTAAGAAGGAGATGAAAGATGAAGAACATCCAGTAATTATTGTGATGGACTATGCTTTTGGAGAGCAAGCTTATGAAACTATGGAGGAGCTACTCAAACCATATCAAGATGGTGAGGAGAAGATATATCTAGACGTAGATTCTATATCTATAATGGGTAAAGCCGGTATTCTTGAAGGAGGCAAGGGAGATCTTATGATACCTAGCGCACACCTTTTTGAAGGAACTGCAGATAATTATCCTTTTGAAAATGAATTGTCTAAAGAAGACTTTGAAGATAACGGACTTCTCGTTTTTGAAGGAGCAATGGTTTCTGTACTAGGTACATCACTACAAAACAGGGATATCCTTAAATTCTTTCACGACAGTACGTGGAGCGTTATTGGACTAGAGATGGAAGGTGCTCATTATCAAAAAGCGATACAAGCCGCGGCAAAGTTGCGTAAAAGTATAAAGGAAACAGTAAAAGTGCGTTATGCATATTATGCTAGTGATAATCCCCTAGAAACGGGAAGTACACTGGCTTCTGGAGGATTAGGTACCACAGGTGTAAAGCCTACATACCTCATCACAGAAAAAATACTGGATCAATTATTCAAGTAATTTAAGAGTCTAAATTATAAACTGTATTTTGGACCTTTAACGGCTTACAGACCACTAACGACCAAAATATAATACGTATGAGCGATCATTACAATCAACCTGCAACCCAGCAGGAGATGGACCTTTCTGATATATTCTCTCTCATAGGCAGATTTATAAAAAACTGTATCTACTTCATATTTAGAATAGTAGATTTTATAATTAGAAAGTGGTGGATTATACTACTGCTTATAGTCGCAGGTATTGTCCTTGGCTACTTTACAAAGGGTGCAGCTTCATATGAGGCAAATCTTTTACTTAAGACTAATTTTAAAAGTCAGTCGTACGTTTATACTGCTATTAACCAGTTTAATAATAATCTAGCCGAAGGAGATACAGACTTTGTTACTTCTCTTGGTAAAGACCCATCTACCTTTGGCGTGGCTTCTGTAGAGGTCGCTCCCGTGGTAGAGGTACTTGATCTTATAGCGTATATAGGTGAGAATGATAGAGCCCTAGGCGAGATGACTCGTGAGTTCAAACTAGAAGATGATAGAGAGCTTTTTGCTACAGATCGTTTTCTGTCTACTTATAAATATCACAAGCTCACCGTAGGCCTCAAGAGTGAGCAGGGTAAAGAAGATATTGCAAGCCTTATGAGTTTCATTAATGATCAACCCTTTGCACGCGAGCTCAAGGAGAAAGGTCTTGTAACTCATACAGAATTTATTAAAAGCCAAGAGCAATCTATAGAACAGATTAATAGTCTTATCAATGCCTACAGTAAAGAAAACGGTCTCTTGAATAGCACTAAGGAAGATGGTTTCTATTTTAATAATAGAAGTGATAATATCTCAGATTTATTTGATGTAAAAACACTCCTACAAAGGAATTTAGAAGAACTTAAAAATGATGATGTAAGCTATACAGATGTGGCCGTTATTGTAAGCGACATTCAAGCTTCTAGAGACACATCTATTCTAGATAATATGATTGTTATATATCCGCTATTATTTGTGATATTGTTTCTTCTTGTTTCCGGCACAATAAAGTTTTACAACTCATATAAAGCCGAAACATTAATTAATTAAGAAACTCCAATACGCACGTTATGAGTCATAAAGTAGCATTAATCACAGGTGTCACAGGGCAAGATGGAGCTTATCTCAGTGAGTTTCTCCTCAAAAAAGGGTACGAAGTACACGGTATAAAACGTAGGACGTCACTATTTAATACAGATAGAATAGATCACTTGTATGAGGATCCTCATATCGATAATCAACAATTTTTCTTGCATTACGGTGATCTTACAGATAGCACAAACCTCTTTAGAATTATACAAGAAGTACAGCCAGACGAGATTTATAATCTTGGAGCAATGAGCCACGTTCAAGTTTCTTTTGAGATGCCTGAGTATACGGCAAATGTAGACGGTCTAGGTGCTCTACGCCTGCTAGAAGCTGTAAGAGCTTTAGGATTAGAGAAGAAAACAAAAATCTATCAAGCATCTACCTCAGAGCTGTATGGTAAGGTACAAGAGGTACCACAAAGCGAGACAACACCGTTTTATCCTCGTAGTCCATATGCAGTAGCAAAGCTTTATGCATACTGGTCTACCGTTAACCACCGTGAGGCGTACAATATGTTTGCTTGCAACGGTATATTATTTAACCACGAGTCGCCAGTAAGGGGGGAGACTTTTGTAACTAGAAAAATCACTAGAGCAACCGCAAAGATTGCCTTAGGTCTTCAAGATAAAATGTATCTAGGTAATCTAGATGCAAAACGTGACTGGGGACACGCAAAAGATTATGTGCGTATGATGTGGATGATCTTACAAGCAGATGAACCAGAAGACTGGGTGATAGCTACAGGAGAGACAACTACTGTGAGAGACTTCATAAAAATGGCTTTTAACTATATAGGCGTCACCTTAGAGTTTACAGGTAAGGGAGTAGAAGAAAAAGGTAAAGTAGTCTCATCAAATAATCCTGGGTACCCGGTAAAAGAAGGTCAAGTAGTTGTTGAGGTAGATCCAAAATATTTTAGACCTACAGAAGTAGAGCTCTTAATAGGTGATGCTTCAAAAGCTTATAATAAGCTAGGTTGGAAACCAGAGTATAAACTACAAGGACTTGTAGATGATATGATGAAGAGCGACATCAAGCTAATGCAAAAGGACAGCTATCTTAAAGAAGGAGGGTATCAAACAATGAACTATTTTGAGTAGCATAACTATACCTAAAGAGGCAAAAATCTATGTTGCAGGCCATAGAGGCCTTGTGGGAAGTGCAATTGTAAAGGCACTTACCGCAAAGGGCTATCATCACATCGTCACGCGCACACACCAAGAGCTGGATCTTACAGATACCCTTGCCACAGCAACATTTTTTAAAACAGAAAAACCAGCATATGTTTTTCTGGCTGCCGCAAAGGTGGGTGGTATCATAGCCAACAATACGTACAGAGCAGACTTTTTGTATCTCAACCTTATGATACAAAACAACGTGATACACCAGAGTTACAAGCACGGAGTTAAAAAATTACTTTTCTTGGGTAGTACCTGTATTTATCCAAAAAACGCACCACAACCTATGCCAGAAGATGCGCTGCTCACAGGTACACTAGAGTATACAAATGAACCCTATGCAATTGCAAAAATCGCAGGAATCAAGCTTTGTGAGAGTTACAATCTTCAGTACGGGACAGATTTTCTATCGGTAATGCCTACTAATTTGTATGGGTACAACGATAATTTTGACCTGGAGAAATCACACGTATTACCAGCACTTATAAGAAAAATGCACCTTGCAAAGCTCTTGTCAGAAGGTAAAAACGATGAGGTATGTAAAGATCTAGAGGTTTCCGCTTTCGCGAAAGCGCAACCTATCCTAAAAAAGTTTGGCATCTCTGCCGAAAGTGTAGAGATATGGGGAACAGGTAGTCCTAGACGCGAGTTTTTATGGAGTCAAGATATGGCAGATGCCTGTGTACATATAATGGAAAAAACAAGCTTTGACCAAGTAAGAGGTGACAGTGATGAGGTAAGGAATACCCACATAAATATAGGCACAGGAATAGACATTAGCATAAAGGAGCTTGCAATGCTTATAAAAAGCACCGTAGGTTTTGAAGGAAAACTAGTTTTTGACACCTCAAAGCCCGACGGTACACCACGTAAACTTACTAATGTAGATAAGTTGCATAAACTAGGGTGGAAGCATACTGTAGGCTTAGAAGAAGGCGTCGTAAGTCTGTACAATTGGTACTTAAAAAAGAAATAAATGAATCCCAAAATCTGGACCCCTAGATATATTACCAATAGATTAGGACTCTTTGTTTACGAACAGTTTAATAAAGATAAACCGTGGATTGCTCCGAGTGCTATAAAATGGCTAGAAGCAAACCTCAACAAAGAGATGCGTGGAGTAGAGTTTGGGTCTGGTAGAAGTACCGTTTGGTACGCTCATAAACTTAAGAGTCTAGTAAGCATAGAAGATCATCAAGAGTGGTTTCAAAAAGTAGAAGAACAACTTAATAATGCTAAGCTTACAAACGTACGCTATGTCTTAAAATCTTGTGAGAAAGATGCAAGCGGTAACATTCCATATGTAGATGTGGTTAAAGAATTTGATAATAACGCTATAGATTTTGTGGTTGTAGATGGTAAGCATCGAGATCGTATCGCGCTAGAAGCTATAAATAAACTCACGTCTGGAGGTTATTTATTACTAGATGATGCAGAGCGATACATACCAATAGCGTCACACACGCCTTATAATTTTAAGAGAGAGGGAAAAACGCAACCAGAAGCGTGGAAGCAGTTTTCTGACCTTACTAGCGATTGGAAACAGATTCATTTTACCAGCGGCGTCTCAGATACCGTAGTTTTAATTAAACCATAATTGAGCATACTTAAATCCATAAAAGAAAGTGCTGCAGGTCGTAAAATGGCTGGTAACTACGTATCGTTACTGTTTATACAGGCGGCAAATATTCTGTTACCTCTTATATTATTGCCTTACCTCGTACGTACACTAGGTGTAGAAAAGTATGGCCTCATATTACTGGGGCAGTCATTTTGTACCATTTTATATGTATTTGTAGAGTTTGGATTTAACTTAAGCGCTACTCGAAGAATATCTATCCTCAAAGACAATGCTACCGAAAAAGCCCAGGTCTTTTCGGCAGTGATATCTATAAAATTATTATTGGCTGTTGCAGTAGCTATGGTGTATGCTATAATCATCCTTGCTTTCCCTAGATTTAGGTTAGAGTGGGAGGTATATGCGTTAAGTTATGGTGTAGTAGTAGGGCAGGCATTGTTTCCAGATTGGTTTTTTCAGGGAATTGAGAAAATGCAGTTTATAGCAATACTCAATGTGCTTGCTAAAATCATTTTTACGGCTCTTATCTTCATTTTTGTACGTGAGGTAGGTGATTATAGCAATGTGCCATTATTCACCAGCATAGGCTTTCTTATAGCCGGAATCATAAGCTTTATGATAAGCCTCAAGTTTGTAAAACTCATCAAACCTTCAAAAAAGTTGATGGGCGAACTTATGGTAGAGAGTAAAAGCATCTTTGTGTCTAATATAGCTGCACGTCTTTTTAACTCTGCAAATGTATTTATAGTAGGGATGATTGCTGGAGATGCTATTGCTGGTATTTACGGCAGTTTTGAAAAGATTTTTATGGCAGCCAAAGGTTTCTTTTCCCCCATTATGCAAGCTGTTTTTCCCTGGCTCTCTGTACAAGATGAGGCAAAGAGAAGAGCGAGTATACGTAAGATGGCGCCGGGTATCATAATACTGGCTAGTATTTTTATAACTATCATACTTATCTTTGGAGAGGATATTTTACAACTGTTATTTGATGATCTTGCTATAACAGCTTATACAACTGCATTTAAGATATTATGTACTGCAACTGTTTTTGCAGGTCTCAATATGCTCATTATAACACTATACTTACCTGCTATAGGTGCCTATGTAAAACGTATGAATATACTACTAGTAGGAGGTATCTTTAATGTCTTACTTGCTTGCCTTCTGGTAAGTATATGGCCTATTTATGGTATTGTGGCAGCAGTGGTTCTTACAGAGTTTGTTCTCGCATTATTGAGCTGGGTGTATTTCTTTAAACAGTCTAAATCCCAAACTTATGCCGTCTAGACTTACCATTGTACAGACTGCATTACCAGACTATAGAGCAGGCTTCTATGCTGAACTCTACAGATTACTGGACACAAATTTCTCGCTATATGGTGGAGCCCATTATTTTGAGCCGTCTGTACAAACAGACAATAGTATTTTACACAAGAAACTAGAAAACAAATTTTTACTAGGTAATCGTTTTTTATGGCAACGAGGAGTTAGACATCTAGCACTAGAGCCAGGTATTGTTGTACTTGAGATGAACCCTCGCATATTGAGCAACTGGTGGTTGTTATATAAACGGAAATCTAAGGGGCTCAAAACCGTGTTGTGGGGTCACGCCTGGCCGCGTAAGGGTAAAAATAGTCCCACAGATCGCTTGCGTCATAAAATGCGTAAACTAGCTTCTACCATCGTGGTGTATACTAAAAAGCAGCAGGAAGAGCTACAAGAAAAAATGCCCGTAACACACATACTCGCCGCGCCTAATGCACTTATGAGTAGTGCGATAATGAATGTGCCCGCAGGTAAACCACAACATCTGATTTACGTAGGGCGATTAACTCCAGAAAAAAAATCACTCTTTTTAGTCCAAGCATTTAAAGCGTGTTTACCAGATCTCCCACCAGAAACAAAGCTTCTCATAGTAGGCGCAGGAGAAGAACAATCTAAAATCGCTACATTTATAGAGGAACACTGCCTTGATAGTCGTGTGGTTTTGTATGGCCATATAAGTGACACAAAGAAGTTAGAACAACTTTATGCATCAAGCTTGTTAAGTGTTTCGCCAGGTTATGTAGGCCTATCTATTACCCAGAGTTTTGGTTTTGGAGTACCTATGCTTGTCTCTCGTAATGAACCGCACTCTCCAGAAATAGAGGCAGCAATAGAGGGCGATAATGTGGTGTTTTATGAGACAGATGATGTTTTACGCTTTCGCGAAAGCGTAAAAAAAATATTCTCAAACAGAGAAGAGTGGATTGAAAAAAGGGCTGCAATCTCCACCTACTGTCGCGAGCGGTATACGGTAGAGGCAATGGCAATGGTGTTTTATAAACTTACGCAAGACGATGATAGGTAGACTCATCTTACTACTAGCTTATCTAGGGATAAGTGTTGTGCTGTTTGCAACTTTTGCAACAGATGTATGGGTGTGGATATCATTTTTTATGAGCAACCTTGTTCTGTTTGTGTTGTTCTGGTGGCATTTATATCAAGAGCGAGAGTACTCACCCTTTATATCTGTATACATTGTTTTTAACTTCTTGTTTTTTATAGTATCTCCTTTGCTTCAAATTGGAGAATTACATTTAAGAAATGGTGTATTTCCCACTAAACTGACATATAGAGAGGATGCCATTATATTTACAAATATTTTAATTATAATATTTAATCTAACCTTTTTCTCAAGCTATATATTTTTTAAAAAGGTTAGAATTTTAAAGGCGATTCCAAAGTACAGTAGGAAGAATTATAGAAATTTACCGCTAACAATCTTATCGCTTACCTTATTATCTGCTCTAATTTTTGTTAGTAGCTATAGTTTTGTTCAAGAAGAGGTAAGTAGACCTAGTTGGAAATCTTCTTCGGCATCAATAGGCGTACTGCTTTTATGGAAGAAGGTTTTATTTATGGTTCCTTTTGCTGGAATCATCTTGTGTTTTCAATATTTTAAAAAGAAAAAAAAGCTACTATCTAATATTCTAATTATCGGAGTACTGGGGTTGGTACTAGTAACATTTTTAATTTGGTTTAAAAACCCCCTTACAGAAAAACGTAATGCTCTAGGACCTATTTACATTAGCCTTATTTATTTAATAGTTCCAGCATTTTTGAATAGTAATACAAAAACAACATTATTTATGTTTTTTTCGATGATAATAGTGTTCCCTCTCTCCTCAATACTCACTCACGTAACGGTCACTTTTCGAGAAATATTAATACAGCCTCGTGTTTTATTAGATCAATTTGAGGGTTACGGAATAGGAGAAGTTTTTAATACAATACATTACGATGCTTTTATTAATATTACAGCTACTATTGATTATGTGAAATACGAAGGATTTGCTTATGGATATCAATTGTTAAGTGGTCTTTTATTTTTTGTGCCAAGAAGTTTATGGAAGTCAAAACCCCTTTCTACTGGTAATCAAGTAGGAGAACACCTTATAGATTATTACGGTTTTAATTATAGTAATCTTTCTAATCCGCTGGTTTCAGAAGGCTATGTGAATTTTGGAATTTCAGGTGTTTTTTTTATGGCACTTATTCTAGCAATGGTTTGTGTTAAACTTTTGTCGTGGTTTAAAAGTGATGATTATCTAAAAAAAATGCTAGGCTTTTACTTTGCAATACACTTGCTTTTTTTACTTAGGGGTGATTTTGCAAATGGTTTTTCCTATTACGTGGGAATATTTGTGGGGGTTTTAGTACTCACTCGAATTATTACTTTTATTATCGAGCAACTATTATTAAACCAAAGATTATGGAAATTGAAACAAATAAAAAAAATGTAATGTTGCTTAAAGTAGCCATTACACTACTATTTGCATCAATTATTCTTCCTACAAACATAAAGACTATTGCGGTAGTTTTTTTTGCTTGCGTTGTGCTAAGTACGATTTCATATACAAAGTTTGTTTTTAGGAAAGGTTATTTTCTATATTCTACGCTATTTTTCTTCGTTCTCATTCTTTCATCTCTTTATAGTGACAATAAAACCTATGCTTTACGTAAAGTCACTTCTATGTCATCATTGGTGATATTTCCATTTTTGTTTTCGCTACTTACTAAGGATATAAAGTCTATTGTAAAATCTTGGAAGCCCCTCTTATTAAAAGTTTACATCTTCTCTGTATTCTCATTTAACATATTACCATTTCTATATTTGTGGTTTACAAACTATACGTTTTCAGAAATGATAATTCACTACGCTACCATTGTAAGGGTCGATTTTGGAAAATTTGGAATCCATCCTATCTACTTATCAATGCACACAAGTTTAGCGATACTTTTTTCATTTTTTGTAATACTAAACACTACTTCTAAGAGACTTATGGCTTTGATTTTGGCTATAGATATTATACTAATTTCTTTTTTGCTTTTGTATGCAAAAAAAGGTCCTCTCATTGCGCTTTGCCTTATTCTTTTTCTTGCACTATTTTTCAAACGACGAGATAAGTTTTTCAAGCCTTTTTTGATAAGCATAATAGTATTAGTAGGATTAACTATTGCTGTACCTAAGACAAGAAATAAGTTTATTGAATTATTTAAGATGGAAAATGTTCAAGACAGCACTATAAATTCAACAAACATTAGGTATGGTATATATGAGTCGGCTATAGATGTAATAAGTAAAGCTCCATTATTAGGATATGGAATAGGAGATTATAATGATGTATTGTATGAACAATATAAAGTAGAGGGTAGTAAAGTATTAATGGAGGGAAGATATAACGCTCACAATCAATATTTGAGTTTTTTAATAATGGGAGGTCTTGTAGTATTTGTTCTGTTTGTATTTTATCTGTTATTAAGTATTGTTTTAGGAATAAGATTTGACAACCAATTACTCATTTTAACGATAATATTCTATGGTGTTGTAATGTTTACCGAAAATATTTTAGAAAGAGAGTCTGGGGTATTGTACTTCTCTCTTCTTACAAGTTATTTTTCTCTTTTTAATTCTAAAGAGTAGGTAATGCATATTGTTCAAATACATAATGAATACAAGGATATAGGAGGAGAAGACGTTGTAGTTGCTCGAGAGAAAAAGATGCTAGAGGAAGCAGGTAATAGAGTCTCACAGTATATAGTTAGTAATAAGGATATACTTAGCATCTCACAAAAGCTTAAAACAGCACTATCACTGACGTATTCATTAGCTCAAAAAAAAAATATAAAAGAGTTTCTTAAGCAAGAGGCTCCCGATGTTGTGCACGTTCATAATTTTTTACCCATTATTTCTCCAGCAGTCTTCTATGCTTGTAAAGAATTAAATGTTCCAGTAGTGGTGACAATTCATAATTATAGAATGATTTGTAGCAACGGTTTACTTTATAGACAAGGCGGTGTCTGTGAAGACTGCACAACTAATAGAATAGGGTTTTCTGGCATCAAAAATGGCTGCTATCAAAACTCTAAAATTGCAACTGCGTTTCCTGTCATAAGTAATGCTATACACGGTTATCTTAAAACTTGGACTTCGTCAATAGACAAAGTTATTTTTCTGAGCAATCTGTCAAAGGAAATTTTTGACAAGTCCCATATTAATTTTAGTGATAACCAAATTGAAATAAAACCAAACTTTGCAGATGACAACGGTTTTAGCTATCATAAAGACAATTATGCGCTTTTTGTAGGTCGCCTATCTGTTGAGAAAGGCGTACTAGTTATTATAAAAGCTTGTATTAAATCTGGAAAAAGGCTTAAAGTAGTAGGAAATGGTCCTCTTCTTGATGAGATTAAACAAATCTCGTATAGCAATAATAATATTGAAATTGTTGGTTTTCAAAACCAGCAGGAGCTAGCTTCATTATATAAAAATGCACAAGTACTTATTACGGGTTCAAAAATGTATGAGACCTTTGGCTTAGTAATTATAGAATCATTCTCGTATGGAACTCCCGTGATTGCTCCATCATTTGGAAATGCTGGCGAGCTGGTTACAAATAGTTATAATGGATTACACTACCAATTGAATAATATAAAGGATCTCGCAAATACTATTAAAAAATTAGACAGCGTACATCAACAATTCTTAAGGAAAAATGCTAGAAAAACGTTTCTAGAAAAGTATACTAGGGAAGAAAACCTCTCTCAGTTACTAGAGATTTATAGCTCTGTTTTATAACGAAAAAACCACCTTGACTTTTAATCAAGATGGTTTAAATACATTGAGAAAATAACTGTTTATTCTTTGATAATAGATTTTGAAATGACTTCTCCAGACTTCATTGTTAATTGTATAAAGTAAATACCAGTGCGCTTGCCAGAAAGGTCTACATTTATAGTTTCCCCTACAACAGATCTATTTTTAAATTGACTCGTCCCGTATTGATTATACACCTCCCAATTTACAACTTCTAGATTTTTATTCTCTAAAGAAAACTCACCTCTTGTGGGGTTGGGGTATAGAATAATGTGATTTCTTTTAGATATTACTACATTTTCATTTGAAATCTCATTAGATCTACTAGTTGTATAATTTGAACAGTCTTCTATGTATGCCCGAAAAAAACTACCTATATTAGCTGTAAATCCTGGCTTTAATACAACGTAGTTATTTATGCACAGGCGCGCACGACTATCGCTCACCTCATTTTGATATTTATGCAAAGCCTATACACATAGCAGAGAAGTGCTGGCTGGCTACAGATGTTTACGTGGCACCAGGAGTATCTGTAGGTGCCGGAACCGTAATAGGTGCTAGAAGTAGCGTTTTTAAAAACGTACCAGCAGGTAAGGTATGTATAGGTTCTCCACTAGTTATATTAAAAGATCGTATTGAATAATCTCACAGGCAAGCACATCACTCTTATCTCCCTTAACTTCTATCCAGAAGATACGGCCATAGGTTTATACAGCACCCAGATGGCAGAGTACCTAGAGCAACAGGGTGCACACATATCTGTCATCACAGCTTTTCCGTATTATCCGCAGTGGGAGATTGCTCCAGCATATCAAGATAAAGGGAGTTACTTACACGAGAAAAAAGGATCTATAGACATTTATAGATACAAGCAGTTTACACCTAAGAGTCCCACCTTTTTAAAGCGTGTAGTACATATTACAGACTTTACACTAGGCTCACGTTTTAACTTTAAGCAAATAAAGGAGTGCGATATTGTGATTTCAGTAATACCATTTACGAGCAGTGCGTGGTTAGGGAATACGCTTTCGCGAAAGCGTAATGCAAAACACTGGATACATATTCAAGATTTTGAATTTGATGCGGCTTTTCAATCTGGACTTGCTGCCACAACATCAGAAAATAAAAGTGTTGCTTATAAAGGTTTAATGCGTTTAGAACGCTCTATACTCGACAAAGCAGACTGTGTGAGCACTATAAGCCAGACTATGCTGGCTAAACTTAAAGAAAAGACAAATACGACTACATATTACCTGCCTAACTGGATAGATGCCACAGAGAGTGACCCGTCTCAAGTGGCACAACACCCATACTTTTCTCAAGACAAGTTTAGTATTCTGTATGCGGGTAATGTGGGGGATAAACAAGACTGGTCTTTTTTTAAAAAAATAGTTGCTGCACTAGATTTTACAAAGTTTGAAGTAATTGTAGTAGGTGCAGGAGCAAAAATGGAGATTCTTAAAGATCAACTTAAAGATTCTAGTGTACAATTTTATGATCCAGTACCACTTGAAGGGTTAGCGAGTTTACTAGCTAGTGCAGATGTACATATCTTATTTCAAAAAGCCGAAGTTGTAGACACAGTAATGCCTTCAAAAATTTTAGGAATGATGGCAAGTGCACGCCCTTCTATAATAACCGGCCACCCAGATGCAGAGCCTGCAAAAATTATAGAGGCATCGCAAGGCGGCTATTATAAAAGCACTACAGATGCACAAGAGATTGTGGCTATTTTAAACAGCTTACGTACCAATAGTGATCGAGCAACGTTAATGGGGAGTAACGCAAGGAAGTTTATAGTACAAAAATATGCCAGAAAAGCTATTTTGAAAGACTTTACTGACACATTGAGAAGGTTATAGGAGCTTAGTTTTATAAGCAGTGAATACTTCCTTATTTTTACGGCAAGCAGTCAGTCATAAGATTTGCTACCCAATCAACCAATAATAGATAATGAAGAGAGTTTTAATAACAGGTGCAGCAGGATTTTTAGGGTCACATTTATGTGATCGTTTTATTAAAGAAGGCTTTCACGTGATAGGGATGGATAATCTTATTACAGGTAGTTTATCTAATATTGAGCATCTTTTTAAATTAGAACATTTTGAGTTTCATCATCACGATGTGACCACTTTTGTACACGTGCCAGGTGAGCTAGATTACATATTACACTTTGCCTCACCAGCAAGTCCTATAGATTACCTTAAAATCCCAATACAAACCTTAAAAGTAGGCTCACTAGGTACCCATAACTTACTAGGTCTTGCAAAGGTTAAAAATGCACGTATACTCATAGCCTCTACTTCAGAGGTGTATGGAGATCCTCTAGTACACCCGCAAGATGAGGAGTATTATGGTAATGTAAATACCATAGGTCCTCGTGGTGTATATGACGAGGCAAAGCGTTTTCAAGAGTCTATCACAATGGCTTATCACCGTTTTCACGGTCTTGAGACGCGCATTGTGCGCATATTTAACACCTATGGCCCAAGAATGCGACTTAACGACGGTCGAGTAATACCAGCTTTTATGGGGCAAGCATTAAGAGGGGAGGATCTCACCGTTTTTGGAGATGGTTTACAGACACGGTCTTTCTGTTATGTAGATGATCAAGTAGAAGGTATTTACAGGTTACTTATGAGTGATTATGTACTTCCACTAAACATAGGTAACCCAGATGAGATCACGATAAAAGACTTTGCAGAGGAGATTATAAAACTTACAGGTACAGATCAAAAGGTAATCTATAAAGACTTGCCTGTAGATGACCCTATGCAGCGCAAGCCAGATATTACAAAAGCTAAAGAGATTTTGGACTGGACAGCTACCGTAGGTAGAAAAGAGGGTATGCAAAAAACCTTCGAATATTTTAAAAACCTTACACAAGAGGAGCTCTATAAAAGTGAGCATAAGGACTTCTCAAAGCACATACGTAAATAAGTATGGCGCAACGCGTAGGTAGATATTCAGTTTATATAAGGCCAGCAATTTATTGTATTGACCTTGCAATTATAGTGTTGCTAGCTAAGCTATGTCTTGTAATGAATGAAAACTTCTTGCTGTTTTCTATCTACATCATTGCTACGTGGGTGTTTACCGCAACCAAGTCAGATTTTTATGAGGTATATCGATACACAAGACCCACGCGCATTGTCTCTCTTATTTTATTACAACTTGCCATATTTGCTTTATTAGTATTTGCTTTTTATGGTTTCTTTCAAGATGTAAACACATCACCGCGTAGTATTATTTTTTATGTCTTATATGTATTTCTTGGGGTGTCTATCGTAAAGTTTGGGGTGTTTTATTTACTTAAAACCTATAGAACTGTGCTAGGTGGTAACCATCGTAATGTGGTTATTCTAGGTTGGAATAATCAAGCAGAAGAGCTCAAAAACTTCTTTTTAGAAAACAAGGCCTACGGGTATATGGTTAAGAACACTTTTGATATAAATAAACCTAAAGTCTCTCTAGATAGTATTTTTAGATATATCTTAGAAAATAATATAGATGAGGTATACTGTTCTGTAGAGCAATTCTCAAATGAAGAACTTAGAGAAATCTCTGAGTTTACAGATAACAATCTTAAAATCCTCAAATTTATACCAGATAGCAGAGAGATTTTTACAAAAAAACTAGAGTACCAATACTTAGGGATCACGCCAATCTTATCATTACGTACCATACCTATAGACACGCCTCTTAACCAGTTTATAAAGCGTGCTTTTGACATTGTTTTGTCGGTAATTGTACTAGTAGGAGTTCTTTCTTGGCTCACACCTATACTCGCCATATTAATTAAGTTGGACTCAAGAGGAACCGTGTTTTTTAAACAAAAACGTAATGGTCTTGACTATCACGAGTTTTACTGCTATAAATTTAGATCTATGAGACCTAATGAAAAGGCAGATCTTGAACAGGTGAGTAAAAATGATGAGCGCATCACTCGTGTAGGTCAGTTCTTAAGAAAAACAAGTATGGACGAGTTGCCACAGTTTATAAATGTCCTTAAAGGAGATATGTCTGTTGTGGGCCCACGACCACATATGGTAAGCCACACGCATATGTATGCAGAGCGCATAGATAAGTTTATGGTACGTCATTTTATAAAACCTGGTATTACCGGTCTGGCACAAGTAAGCGGTTATAGAGGTGAGGTGGAGACAGATGAGGATATTGTAAACCGCGTAAAGTTTGATATATTCTATGTAGAAAACTGGTCATTGTTTTTAGATATCAAAATAGTATTTACCACCGTTTATAAAGCCATAGTAGGAGATGAAAAAGCCTACTAGCCATACACCACAACCCTTAGTTTCTATTATAACACCATTGTATAATGCGGCACGTTTTATACAAGCTTGTAGCGCAAGTATACAAGCGCAAACCTATCAAAACTGGGAGCATATTATTGTAGATGATGCCTCTACAGATGGCTCGCTATCACTAGCACAAGAGCTTGCTAGCACAGATAGTAGAATACGTGTTGTTACGCTTTCGCGAAACAAAGGAGCCGCCTATGCCCGTAATAAAGCAACAGAGGTTGCGAGTGGTGACTACATAGCCTTTCTAGATGCAGATGATCTTTGGCATCCCGAAAAATTATCTAAACAAATTACTTTTATGCAAAAGCATAACTGTGCAGTATCATACACCAGCTACATACAAATAGATGATGAGGGTAACCCACTAGGAAAGCGCATAAACGCGATGCCTTCTCTTACGTATAGTAAACAGCACAAAAATAATTACATAGGTAATCTCACTGGAGTATACAATGCTAGCCTGACAGGTAAAATAAGCGCGCCTAGCATAAGAAAAAGGCAAGACTGGGCACTGTGGCTGGAAGCAATAAAAAGAAGCAATAAAAAAGCCCTAGGGCTTCAAGAGGATCTAGCTTTTTATAGAATAAGAGAAGGATCTATGAGTGCAAATAAAGTACAACTAGTAAAGTATAATTTTAAATTTTACAATCAGCATCTGGAGTATTCTTGGTTTAAATCAGCATACTGGTTAGGGATTTTTTTAATGGAGTACTTTTTTGTGAGACCAAAATATATAGAAACTTACTAGAAGGCTATTTGCATCCAGATAGGTCTGTGGTCAGATAGGTAATACTTTACATAAGACTTAAACTTGCTGTGGTTTTCTTGCCATAAGTCTGGAAAAACTGCGTTATCAAAATCAAAAGTCCCATTTGCCTGTATGGTGTTTTTTAGAGAAGGTAAAAAAGCTATTTGATCATACATCTTATCATCTGCAATGTTTGAGTATACCTTAGTAGAATGTTTAGGTAGTTCTAGGCCACGTTTTACCAAGGCTTTATAGATGAGGTCACCAGGTTCTACTAGTGGTAAGTTAAAATCACCAAGGGCAATAATTTTATCAGAAAAGGCATATTTAGAGTTTCCCATCAAGTCTGTGTGCCTAGCTATTGCATAAGTTTCTAAAGCTCTACGATGAATGTTTTTCTTACTGTTACTCCCAAAGTAGGAGTGTACATTAAGTAAAACAAAATTTGTATTTCTCCATTGAAAAGAGCCTAGATAAGGATTACGATCAAAGCCAGTAAAAGAGCTAGTAACTCCAGGTAACTTTATATACTTATGATCCTTAGGCGGGATTGCTACTTCCCCTACCATCTCAAGTTGCTTTACTACGCGGCTATCAAATATGTAGGCAAACCGTTCATTATTACCAGCCTTATCAGAAAAAAGTAAGTTATAATGACTAGGTAACGCGGCTTCTATTTGTCTAAGGCCTTCAAGGTTTACGTTTACCTCTTGTATGGCAATGAGATCAAACCAGTCTATAATTTCTGCTATAAGGGCTGCGTGTATAGTCCAGCGTTTATGAAGTCCTAAGTTTGCAATGTTCCAAGAAGCGATGAGCAATTTGGTTTTAGACTTTTCTGGTATGTGACGCTTTTCTTTATGTGCTAGTAATAAGTCTATCTGATCTTTAACCGAAAAATTATAAGTAAATGCGGGTTTTGGAAAGGCTGGCATAACACGATATTTTATGGTAAGATAGAAATTGTAATACTACCGATAAAGAGGTATTTGCCTGTTTATCAAGTCAGAACTTATGGATAAGTTCAGTTAGACTTTTGATGTAAACTGTTTTAATTTACCGCGGTCAGATCTATCCATTGTAGTTACCTTGATAAAATCTACTTTTAACCCTTCTTCAAGATAAGTTGCTGTTGCCTTTTTTATAGCATCTTGTTGCTCAGTACTGAGTGGTCTTTGTGCTGTATAAATAAACATAAATGTATCTAGTGCTGTTTGTTCAATTACAAACTCTTCTACATTACCATCATCTTGTATGATGCTCTTTGTTACATAATAAAAGGTGAGACCTGGTACTACTTTTCCGCTTGGTAATCTTGCTATATCATTTGTGCGGCCTTGCAATTTTTCTAGAATTGGTTTTTTGGGAGTACTTTTTCGCGAAAGCGCACCCATATCTCCTATATCATAGCGTATAAATGGATGGGCTTTATTATAGAGTGAGGTGACCACGATACGACCTATCTCCCCATTGGGAACTGAGCGATTATTTTTATCAAGAATTTCAACAAAAAGAAGTTCACTGTCTACTTGTAACTCATTGTCTTTATTTTGAAATGCGATGAGTCCAATTTCTGATGCCCCATACTCATTGATAATAGGTACGTTGAGGTATTCTTCTATAAGCTTACGGTCATCTGTAAAAAGCATCTCGCTCGTTACAATACAAGCTTTAAGAGTAGGGCAGACATCTGTGAGTATGAGATTGTGTTTTTTTAAATATTTGGCAAATAGTACAATACTGCTGGTGTAACCGTTTATGTACTCAAATTTCTTTTTCTTAAATGCTTTGTGGATAGATTTTAGTGCTTTCTCATTAAGATTAAAAATTGGGAAGCGGTATCTATTGCTTAAAAAGTCTTTGAGACGCTCTTTTGTATACCCAATAGCGTTGAGCGGAATACCGTAAAATCGTGCTTGTTTTGAGCGGTCTAGATCAAGGTCAAACCATTGATATCTATCTTCAAAAGAGGCCCAAGTGAGTGCGTGTGCGTCTTTATCTTTTGCAAATGTAAAAGGTGTGCCAGAGGATCCGGAGGTTTTACCTACGTGTACATTTTTGAGATGATAGAGTTCAGAGAGTCTTTGTTCAAGTGGTTGTTGTAAATCTTTCTTTGTGAGTACTGGTAGTGTTTCCCAGTCTTTTTCATCTCTTTCTATAAGTAGATTTTTATAAAAAGAGTTATAAATCTCGTGATAGGTTACTATGGTCTTTTTTTGTTCTGAAATGTAGTCTTCATATTCACTTTCTGGTATGCTTTGGATACGTGCTAATTCTGCTTTTGCAAAATCAGTATCAAACCCTTTCATTCGTAACGCTCGGTTAAATAGTTTCAAGTCACCTTAATTTTAAATACCAAAATACAAAACACGTTTGAAAAATATAGAGACATCGCACCTATTTACACAAGCAAAACTTATTTTTGCTCTTAAACCTAAAAACCACTCAAATGAACATCTTAATCTTAGGCTCTGGAGGACGCGAGCATACATTTGCATATAAAATTGCTCAAAGTGATCACTGTGATGCATTGTTTGTAGCGCCTGGTAACGCTGGAACGTCACAAATAGCAACAAATGTTGCCATAGGAGTTACAGACTTTGACGCAATTAAAGCGCTTGTTATAAAAGAAGATATAGAGATGGTAGTAGTAGGGCCAGAAGACCCGCTTGTACAAGGTGTTTATGACTTTTTTAAGGCAGATCAATCACTTAAAAACGTAGCTGTTATAGGGCCTAGTAAAGTAGGCGCAGCGCTAGAAGGAAGTAAAGAGCGTGCAAAAGAGTTTATGATGGCTCATAATATTCCTACGGCGGCCTATGAGGCATTTACCGCAGAAACACTTGATAAGGGACAGACATTTTTAGAAACACTACAGGCGCCTTATGTACTAAAAGCAGATGGTCTTGCTGCAGGAAAAGGGGTTTTGATTATAGACAATCTTGAAGAGGCAAAGCAAGAGCTAGCAAATATGCTGGGAGGAAAATTTGGTGATGCAAGTGCGACTGTGGTGATCGAGGAGTTTTTAGACGGTATAGAGCTTAGTGTTTTTGTACTCACAGATGGTAAGAACTATAAAGTACTCCCTACAGCCAAAGATTATAAGCGTATAGGTGAGGGAGATGTAGGTCTTAACACTGGTGGTATGGGTGCTATAAGTCCGGTACCATTTGCAGATGATGCTTTTATGCAAAAAATAGAGGAGCGTATCGTAAAACCTACGGTAAACGGGCTTTCTAAAGAAAACATTGAGTACAAAGGTTTTATTTTTATAGGTCTTATCAAAGTAGGAGATGATCCTAAAGTAATAGAGTACAACGTGCGTATGGGAGACCCAGAGACAGAGGTGGTATTACCACGTATACAGTCTGATCTTGTAGAGCTTTTTATGGCAGTAGATGCTCAAACGTTAGATAAACAGGAATTTAAACTAGACTCAAGAAGTGCAGCAACGGTTATGCTCGTATCTGGAGGTTACCCAGAAGCATATGAAAAGGGTAAAGTCATTACAGGCCTTGATACGGTAGAAGATTCACTTGTTTTTCACGCCGGAACTACAGAAAAAGATGGGCAAGTAGTGACTAACGGAGGTCGTGTTATCGCAATTACATCTTTTGATGATGACTTCAAACAGGCCATAAAAAAATCCTATCAAAATATAGAAAATCTACATTTTGATAGGATCAATTATCGTACAGATATAGGCTTTGACCTATAAAGTAATATTAAAGGTTGCTCTCGAGCTCGCTGTTTTTTCCTAAAAAACCGTGAGCTTTTGCTTCACGATACTCAGTATCATTTGCATCATATTTCTTGATTTCCATAATCCAGTATACGATTGCAACAGCACAAATAAGCATAAAAATCCAGTTTATACCGTTTGCAAGCCACCAGTTACTTAGCTCTAACTCTGCGAGTGCATTAAAGGGTGCAAATAAAGTTGCTTCTGCAAATTCTTGAACTCCTTCAAAAAATCCTGTCAAACTCATAATGTTGTATGTTTACAATATTGAAATCTTAGTTGTACATCTATAGATGCGACTGCAAAAATAGGAAAAAAACTAGCTATGCTCACAAGATTTTTTGGTACTTCAAAGCCCCTAGCCGTAGTTGTGGTCATCATTTATATGACATTAGGCTTTTTTTATAGCAATAGGCAGTGGGTTATAGAGCCCTTTAACTGGCAAGAAACCCTGCGACTAGTGGGGATGTGGCTACTTTTTATAAGCACAATGTTTATACTCAATTTTGTAGCTCAAAAAAATGATTTGACTAAGCGTAGTACCTACGGCGTATTACTTTTTGCCGCGTTTAGCCTTGCATTGCCAGCGGCTTTACGAGATGGCGCGATACTACTTGCAGGCTTTTTTATTCTCATAGCCTTGCGACGTATCATAAGTTTTAAATCTGAGTTGTATATGGAACGAAAGATTTTTGATGCCACCCTATGGATACTTCTAGCAGCACTTTCTTTTTATTTTAGTTGGTTGTATTTAATAGCGATTTATATTGCACTTCTATTATACAATATATCAAACCCCAGATATTTAATTATACCCCTCATTGCAATCATATCATTTGCAGTTATATACTATAGTTTTTTACTGTTACAAGCTGGTAGTCCGGCAGATGTTGACATTGTATTTGAGTCTGTGTCATTTGATTTTAAGGCCTATAATGAACTTGAAACTCTCACACCCATTGCATTTTTTATAGCCCTGCTATTATGGACCGTATGGCGCTACCTAGGAGAGCAAAGAAATGCCTCTTCTGGAGCAAAGTCTCGATACTCTGTAATATTAGGATTGCTAGCCGTAGGGATAGTTGTTATCACACTCTCGGCACATAAAACAGGAGCAGAGTGGTATCTTATTGTACCTGTGATGACCATTATAGTAAGTAACTTTTTAGAACACACAGAGAGTCCTATTTTTAAGGAAAGCTTGTTGTGGCTTATTGTCCTTCTTCCAGTATTTATAAACTATATCGCATAATGAAGCTCGATATATCCTACATAGAGAGTGAGTTAAAGAAAAGGTGTAACCTTCCCTATGTTTGGAATAGAAAGCAAAATGATACTTGGGATGATGCGACTAAGTTTATTTATAAAACAATGTCTTGGGAAGCGCTTTTAGTTCAAATTGAGGAGCAACAAAAGGAGCATAATTTTCCCACACAAGATTTCTTTAACTACGCCATAAACAGATGGTACAACTTCTGGAGTGCCCAGGCCGTAGAAAAAATTTTTACAGACCTACCAGGTTTCGCACCTAACCCTAATCCGGTAGAAGACCACTACGATTTTAGATGGCTAGGCGAGCGCATAGACCATAAAACAAGTATATTCCCAAAAGGATTTGGTGAGAATTACGCTTTCGCGAAAGCGCACAAAACGCAATTCATACAGTGGTTTTACAAGCACCAAAGTACCGGGCAACGCTTTCACCTCAATAACAGGTTATTTATTGTCGTGCACGACCAAAACGGAGAACACTGGAAACTAAAAGCCGAAATAGAACTCATAAAATCCATCATAGAACCCTACGGAAAACAGAAAACACCAGCAGTAATGGAAGTCCTTTCCCTCGAGGAAGGAAAGGAAACAATGGCAGACATTATATGGGTAAATAGATGAATTATATAGGTTCAAAACATAGATTATCTTCCTTTATACAGGACACTATATATAGCGTGTGTGGGCAAGACCTAAGAGATTTGGTTTTTTGCGATCTCTTTGCAGGTACAAGCGCGGTAGGTAGAGTATTTAAACCTCAAGTAAAAGCCGTCATAGCAAATGATTTTGAGTTTTATAGCTACGTTCTCAATCGTAATTATATAGGAAATTATAAGAGTTTTGAATATAATGACCTTATAGAAAACCTAAATTCATTACCACTACAAAAGGGTTTTATTGCCGCACAATATGGAGAAGGAGGTGTGGGTAATCGGTTATATTTCAGCAAGCATAATGCTCAAAAAATTGATAGCATACGCACAGAGGTTGAAAAATGGTATGGTAATAAAGCGATAAGTACAGATGTCTACTATTTTCTACTAGCCAGCCTACTTGAGAGTGCAGATAAAATTGCAAACACAGCCTCTGTTTATGGGTCTTATCTCAAAACTATAAAACCTAGAGCCGCAAAGAGTATGGTCATTACTCCGGCTACTTTTGAGATTACAAAGACAGCCCATAAAGTATTTCAAGAAGATGGTAACGAGCTTATTACTAAAATAAGCGGAGATATTTTATACATAGATCCACCATATAATGTACGTCAGTATGGTGCAAATTATCACATACTTAATACCATTGCAAAATATAATATCTTTGCACCACGAGGAAAAACAGGTCTTCCCATCTATAATAAAAGTGCTTATTGTAGTAAGAAAACGGTTGTCTCAAGCTTTGAACAACTTATAAAAAATGCTCAGTTTAAGTACATTTTTGTAAGCTACAGTAATGAGGGTTTAATGAGTCCATCAGTTATTAAGAAGGTGATGGAGCAGTATGGTAGATATGATGTAAAAACCACCAGCTATAAACGATTCAGAGCAGATAAAACAGCTAGCCGTCATCACAAAGCTAGCAGCACAATAGAGTATTTACACATTTTAGAAAAACAATAATATGTTTACAGATAAGGCAAATGCCATTTTTAAAGAAGCGATAGACACCTATCACGTAATAAACACCGTAGATCAACCTTTTGTCAACAAGTATGATAAAAATGAAGATGTACTAGGGCACTTGCTATACCGTAAATGCTGGATAGATACTGTACAATGGCATTATGAAGATATTATACGCGACCCTCAAATAGACCCTGTGGCTGCACTTACACTTAAACGTAAGATTGATGCCTCAAACCAAGATCGTACAGATATGGTAGAGTATATAGATAGCTATTTTCTTGAGAAGTATAAAGATGTAACTGTAAAAGAAGGAGCAACAATTAATACAGAAAGCCCAGCTTGGGGAGTAGACCGTTTATCTATACTTGCTTTAAAAGTATATCATATGCAAGAAGAAGCAACACGTGAAGATGCAAGTGATGCACACAGAGCTGCTTGCCAGACTAAGCTAGATGTTTTACTAGAGCAACGCGTAGACCTCTCTACAGCAATAGATACCTTACTTGATGATATCTCAAAAGGAGACAAGTATATGAAGGTATACAAGCAAATGAAAATGTATAATGATGATGAGTTAAACCCAGTACTCAGAAACATTAAAAAGTAATGAATCCTTACGCACGATACTGTTCTTTATTTTAAAGAACGGTATCGTGCATTCTTATAATGGCTAGACAAAAACATATTCTCATCATACGGCTCTCTGCAATGGGAGATGTAGCGATGACGGTGCCTGTGGTTTACGCTTTCGCGAAAGCAAATCCAGACATAAAAATATCTTTTCTCTCAAAACCATTTTTTAAACCCATTGTAAGCTCCATACCTAACCTTGAATTTGTTGCTGCAAATGTCACTTCAGAACATAAAGGAGTGATGGGTATATTGAAACTCGCACGCCAGCTGAAAAAGCTTGGTATCACACACGTTGCAGACTTGCACAATGTCATACGGTCTAAAATGCTTCGTACCTTTCTTAATCTGCCTAGTGCAACTCTAGATAAAGGAAGAGCCGAAAAGAAAGCACTCACTAGAGAAAGCGATAAGAACTTTACACAACTTGCTACAACTGTACAGCGCTACAAAGCTGTTTTTGACAACCTAGAATTTAAAGACCTAGTTCCAGAGGTTTTACCAAAACCCAATAAAGCGCCAGCAATCATTGAGTTTACAGCAGGTCATAGTCGTAAGTGGCTGGGAGTAGCACCTTTTGCCGCTCACCTAGGTAAGCAGTATCCTCTAGACTATATGAAAATGGTAGTAGAAGGAATAGACCTATATGATAAGTACGATATCTTTCTATTTGGAGCGCCCTCAGAAGTGACTATACTTAATAACCTCTCAGATAGTTGTAAAAATGTAAAGGTCGTAGCTGGAGCACTTAAATTTAAAGAAGAACTTAATCTTATAAGTCAGCTAGACGGGATGCTTTCTATGGATAGTGGTAACGCACACCTAGCAGCAATGTATGGCGTTCCTACGATAAGCCTTTGGGGAGTAACACATCCTTATGCAGGCTTTGCTCCATTTAATCAAGAAGAGCACTGCATAGTGTCAGACAGAAAAAAGTATCCAAAAATCCCAACTTCAATATACGGCAATCTAGTGCCAGAAGGTTATGAAGATGTGATGAAAACCATCTTACCAGAACAGGTAATTGATAAGATTAAAGCAACTATCTAACACAACATACTATGCGCGCACAGTAAAATTATACTATATTTGTGGTATATTATATAACTATGAGCGCAACAAAACCTACCCTTAACGACTTACTAGGCATTACTCACCCTATTATTATGGCACCTATGTTTCTGGTGTCTAATGTCGCAATGTTAAAAGCCGGAATGGAAAGCGGTATCGCTGCTTGTGTGCCAGCACTTAATTATAGAACTATAGAAGAGCTCAAAGCTGCCATTACTGAGCTTAAAGCGGCAAAAGTACCTGGAGGAGCCTTTGGGATAAATCTTATTGTAAATAAATCTAATATGAAGTACCCTGCACAGCTGGAAGCAGCTTGTGAGCTAGGTGTAGACTTCATTATCACATCTCTCGGGTCACCTAGAATGGTTATCGAGAAGGCAAAACCAAAGGGAATTAAAGTATTCTGCGATGTTACAGACTTGAGCTATTCAAAAAAGGTAGAAGCAATGGGTTGTGACGCACTAGTTGCAGTAAATAATCAAGCAGGAGGTCACAGAGGTAATATTGCTCCAGAAGCACTTATAAAAGAGCTTAATGAAAACTGCGCGATACCAGTAATAACTGCTGGTGGAGTTGCAAACAAGAGCGACCTTGATCTTGCAATGTCTTACGGCGCGATAGGAGCAAGTATAGGAAGCCCTTTTATAGCTTCAGAAGAGGCACCTGTGTCTCAAGAGTACAAGCAAGCTTGTGTAGACTTTGGTGCAAAAGATATCGTGATGACACAAAAGATATCTGGTACACCGTGTACAGTTATTAATACACCTTATGTTCAAAAGATAGGAACAAAACAAACCTGGCTAGAAGGTCTTCTTAATAAAAATAAGAAGCTCAAAAAATGGGTAAAAGCCATTCGTTTTGCAAAGGGTATGCGTGATACCACAAAGGCCGCACAGGGAGCTACTTATAAAACCGTATGGGTTGCAGGACCATCTATAGAGCAAACCACAGCGATAGAGCCTGTAGCAACGATTATTAAGAAGTTTATATAGAAGTACGCTTTCGCGAAAGCGTAAATAAAACCAAAACCTGTCAAGTCATAAAGATGAGACAGGTTTTTTTATTTAATATACCCTTGTAGCCTAAGATCTTCTACCGAATATACTACCGAAGAAAACCCGTTAGAAAGTACAATGTTACTCGTAGTAACGTCTAGTACATCTGTATAATAATGGTCTGTGAGTATGATTCCTTTTTTTGCTTTAAGCGAAAACAAAAACTCTTTTATCTTTTCTTTATACAAGGGCTCTATCATAGAGAAAGGCTCATCTAGCATAAGGAATGGGTGATTAAGATTTGCTACAAGTAGCAGCTCTAGATAACGTATCTCACCCATTGAGAGTACGCCCGCTTTTTTTGACGCTATTTTTTCTATAAATGGAGCTCTAAAAATGGCGTCTTGATCATCACCATCACTATAAAATAGCGGGATGATATCTCTTACTTTTAAATGCTTAGGTAGAAAGCTCTCTTGCGGTAAATACCCTATATATTGCTCTGGAATAATCTTCTTTAGAGATATAGGTGAGCCATTTATGGTAAGTGTTGCTTTAGTCGCTCTTAAGGTGCCAAAAAGTATCTTGAGCAATGTAGATTTGCCAGATCCATTAGCACCAAATAGTCCCAAAATATCACCAGTCTGTAGTGTGAAGGAGACATCTTTGAGCACTTCTTTGCTTCCAAATGATTTTTGTGCAGATATGAGTTGTAGCTCGTTTATCATACAAAGAAGGATGTAATGATAAGCAAGACTATGGCTAGAACACCATTTATCACATAGGTTCTTGTGATGAGGTGCCTCTTTGTAAAACCAAGATTATGGTACATATAGTATTGTTGCTTTTGAAAGTAATTAAAAGCAAGAATGCCCAAGCCAGTCCCAAACACACCAAAAACAACGATGGTTACCAAAACACCATTTATAATGCTATCTCGAGCAGGCACCGTCGCGAGTCCAAATAAAAGGCAGACTGCAGCAGCATATAATGTTACGTCACGATAAAAGTTCCACATAGGTTAAAAATAGATAATCTCCTTTTAAGGTAGGGGTAACATACTTTAATGGCATAAAAAAACCTGCCCGTTGTATAACGGGCAGGTTTTTAATCATTCAGTTTCTTCTCGAAAAAATGTTTTATATTTTTTGTTAGTCCAAAATGCTTTTACTCTTCGTCGGTCAAGAGTTCCATTTTCATTAATTCGATAGAGTTTGTTTCTTTTCCAACAAATTTTAGTCGGTGGTTCATATCGATTTTGTCCTCCACTTGATAAGAATGATACTATAAATTCATTTTTTTCAATTCGGTCAATTTTTCGGTCAGATGAAATAACCAAAGAATCACCAATAACATTATTTTTCGAATCCCTAATTTGCAAAGTGTCCATTACTAATTCAGTTTTCAGATAGATAGTGTCATTTTTCACATTCCACTTTCCAGTTGTCCAACTCGAAGCAAGGTCAAATTGCCATTTGTGCATAAAAGTTGAGTCCGATTTTAATTCAATACTTTCTGAAAATCGATCTTTATAAATTCCTACATATTTCTTTTGTCCAAAAGTTAAATTAGATATTAATAAAATCAGAATTAATTCGGTTAATCTCATTTTTGGTCAACTAGTGCACAACAATTATATATCATCATAATCTACCACAATTCTAGCTGAGGTAGGATGCGCCTGGCAGGTAAGGATAAGTCCCTCTGCAACCTCTGCATCTGTAAGAATTTGATTTTGTGACATCACAGCAGTACCTTCTGTTACTCGTGCGATACAGCTACTACATACACCGCCTTGACAAGAGTGTGGTGCGTCTATATCTTCATCTAGCGAGGCGTCAAGAATGTTTGTCTCTTGATCCATTGTAAACTCAAACTCCTCATCGTCACAAAGTACTTTTATAGCCGTTTTACCATCTAGAGGCGCCTCGATCTCTGTAGTTTCTGTACTTGCTGTAAAGAGTTCAAAATGTATGGCAGTGTCTGCAACTTCATTTTCTTTTAGAACTTTAGTTACTTCATTAATCATTGCCTCTGGACCACATAAAAAGTAATCGTCAAAGTTGTTTTCGGCATATTTATTTTTTACAACAAAGTTTACCGTAGATTTCATAATACGGCCAAAGTGTGCGCCATCTACACGCGACTGCGAGTAAATAGACTCTATAGAGAAGCGATCTGTATATTGAGATCTCAACGCTTGTAACTCGTCTATAAACATCGCCTCCTCTGGCGTTCGGTTCCCAAAGACTAGTACAAAAGTGCTATCTGGAGATTGAGTAAGGGTTGTCTTTATCATAGACAGAATAGGTGTAATACCAGAACCTGCGGCAAATGCTGCGTAGTTTTTCGCTTTCGCGAAAGCGGAATTATCTATCTTAAATCTACCCTCTGGTTCTTGTACCTCTAGCGTGTCACCTTCCTTAAGTTCTCTATTTGCATACGTTGAGAACGTTCCGTTTTCTACCTCTTTTACAGCAACGGTAAGCCCCTCTTGAGGTGTGCTACAAATAGAGTAAGCACGTCTAACCTCTGTGCCATCTATAGTAGTTTTTAAAGTAATATATTGACCAGGCGCAAAGGTAAAGTGCTCTTTTAAAGCACCCGGAAGTGCAAAAGTAATAGCAACAGACTTTGCTGTGATTCTTTTAATGGTCTGAATATGAAGTGTATGAAATGAAGACATTGACGTTTTTTTTACAAAAATACAAAGCAATGCGTTTTATGTGTAACATTACGAGTAGTTTAAATACCTATACCTCGCTAAACAACCGAAAATTATGGTCAAACAATTTGTAAGCCTTGAGTGGAAGGCATTTTTTAGAAGTCCTGCTTTTGGGACTAACCTTGCACTTAAAATTTTGATGGTTTTTGGAGCCTTAATGATGGTTTTATACCTAGGAGGTGCTGGTGTGGGTCTTTATTTTATACTTGAAAAGGCAGACCTTGAGCCTTTCTCTACCGTAAATACATTTGTTATTTACTACATAGTAGGTGATCTTATAATAAGATATATGGGGCAAAAAATGCCTGTGGTAAATATCAAACCGCTATTACTTTTACCTTTTAAAAAGACTAAGATTGTAAAGTTTGCACTTGGTAAAACGGTGCTTGCCTTCTGGAACTGGATGCACGCTTTTTTCTTTATTCCATTTTCTATTGTTTTACTGGCAAAGGGTTTTAATCCGCTAGGTGTGATTGCGTGGCACGTGGCAATGTTTTGCTTTATATATGCAAATAATTTTATTAATGTCTTTTTAAATGATAAGCTTTGGCTTGTGTTGAGCGTAGGAGCATTATTTGCTGCCTTAGGCTTTGCTCAGTATTATGGCTATTTTGATATCACAGGGTTTACACAACCGTTTTTTCAAGGGTTATATGAGTATATGTGGCCTGTTATATTTCCTATAGCATTACTTGTTACAGTAGCAACGGTTGCTTTTAAGTACTTTCTTGCAAGATTATATCTAGATGCAGGGCTGGCAAAAAAGGTGAGTGAAGCAAGTGGTGGAGATTTAGGGTGGCTAGATCGTTTTGGGAAGCAGTCTACTTTTCTTAAAAATGATATTAGACTTATAATGAGAAATAAACGCTCTAAGACTACTGTGTTTATGAGTGTTATGTTCTTGTTTTACGGGTTGCTCTTTTTTACGGGTGCAGTTGAGGTTTATGATGGTCCTTTCTGGAAGATGTTTGCAGCTGTATTTGTGAGTGGTGGTTTCCTCTTTAGTTTTGGGCAATTTGTTCCATCTTGGGATAGTGCCTATTACCCACTTATGATGACACAAAATATTGCTTATAAAGATTACTTAAAGTCTAAGTGGTTACTTGTGGTGATTGCAACATTCTTTTCGGCCATATTATGTATACCCTATATTTATTTTGGGTGGGATATACTTATTGCAGTACTAGTAGGAGCTATATTTAATATGGGTATAAATGCACACCTTGTTTTACTAGGGGGCGCTTATATAAAAACACCCATAGACTTACAGAGTGGTAAAAAGGCCTTTGGAGACAAGAGCTCTTTTAACCTTAAAACGCTGCTTGTGAGTTTACCTAAAATGCTTGGACCTATGGCACTTTATGCGATAGGGCACTTTACGGTAGGACCTACTTTGGGCTATGCACTAGTCGCTATAGTAGGGCTTATAGGCTTTGCTTTTAGAGACAAAGTATTTGACCAGATTATAAAAATATACAAGACTGAGAAGTATAAAACGCTTGCAGCTTACAAACAAACAAAATAGAGAGACGATGATCACAGTACACAACTTGTCAAAATCATATAACGGAGTTACAGTTCTTAACCTTGAAGGTTTTGAAATCCCAAGGGGTCAATCTTTTGGACTTGTAGGTAATAATGGAGCCGGTAAGACTACGCTTTTTAGCTGTCTGCTAGATCTTATACAACCTTCTACAGGTTATATAGAAAATGGAGGCGTAAAAGTAAATGAGAGTGAAGACTGGAAAACACACACGGCTTCCTTTATAGATGAGTCATTCCTTATAGGATACCTTACTCCAGAAGAGTACTTTTATTTTATAGGAGATCTAAGAGGAGAAAATAAGGCAGATGTAGATGCATTGCTCGCGACTTTTGAAGACTTTTTTAATGATGAGATTATAGGAAAACGTAAATACTTACGTGACCTTTCAAAAGGAAATCAAAAAAAGGTAGGTATTGTAGCAACATTAATAGGGAGTCCAGATGTAATTATACTTGATGAGCCATTTGCAAATCTTGATCCTACTACGCAAATACGTTTAAAAGGAATTATAAAAAAGATGGCATCAGATAGAGAGGTAACTGTCTTGGTATCTAGTCACGATCTTCAGCACGTTACAGAAGTTTGTGAGCGTATTGTGGTGTTAGAGAAAGGAACTTTAGTAAAAGATATTATGACTTCTCCAGCAACTCTTAAAGACCTAGAGGCTTACTTTGCTGGTAATGAGGTGGTAGTAGAGTAAGAGCCTTAAGTTGGGGTAAAAAAAAATGGCCACAATAAAGCGACCATTTCCTAAGTTCCCCAACTTAATTCTTCAAGTTTATGCAACTTGAACAGTAAAAATACTAAAGTGCTAGGTATCAACCGAAAAAACAGCGGTTTTTTTTAGAATTTTCTTAACTTTTTTTTAAGACATCCACAAATTATCTGCTCAAAGGCACTATATGACGTGAAGAGTCCTAATAAAAAGATGGAAATCTATGTTTTTTCAAAAAGAAATGTATTTTTACACGCTTCCATACTAAAATGGGTAAATTACAGTTCCTTTTAGTAAAAACACAACAGGTTTGACAATACTCTTAAGACGTATCCTCTGTACAAGTATTCTTGTATTAATTCTTGCGAGCTGCTCTCGCAAGAAAGATTCATTTATAAGTCGCAACTACCACGCAGTTACCACAGAGTACAATACGTTATATAATGGTAACGTCGCCCTAGATGAAGGTAAGAGTGCACTTATACAAACCTTTAATGATAACTACTGGGAGGTATTACCTATAGAGCGTATATCTTTTGAAGAAAACACGGCTCTAGGTGAAGAGAACAGAGATCCTAACTTTGTAAGAGCAGAGGAAAAAGCAATTAAAGCCATACAGCGCCACTCTATGAAAATAGATGGAGAAGAGCGCAACCCACAAATGGATGAAGCCTTCTTACTACTAGGAAAAGCAAGATATTTTGACCAGCAATTTGTCCCAGCACTCGAAGCTTTTAATTACGTACTTGCATATTACCCTAAGAGTAACAATATCGCTCAGGCAAAAGTCTGGAAGGAAAAGACAAACATCAGGCTAGAAAATAATGAGATTGCTATAGAGAATCTCAATAAGATTTTTAAAGTAGAGAAAAATCTCAAAAACCAAGACATTGCAGATGCAAAAGCAATGCTTGCGCAGGCCTACCTTAATCTAAACAAACCAGATAGTGCTCTCATTTATATAAAAGAAGCATCAGACCTTACTCGTAAGTATGAAGAAAGAGGTCGTTATAATTATATAAAGGGGCAGCTATATAATCGTCTAGATAAAAAAGATAGTGCAAACCTTGCCTTTCAAGAAGTGATAGACCTTAATAGAAAGATACCGCGCAAGTATCATATTAATGCACATCTAGAGCAAATACGTAGTAGTGACCTTACTACAGAAGATACTCTTGCACTAAGAGAGCGTCTAGATAAAATGGTAAGCAATAGAGAGAATAGACCATTTTTAGATAAAATATATTACACAAAGGCGGCCTATTATATGAGCCTAGGTAAAGAAGACTCTGCTATTGCAAATTATAATAAGTCATTAAGGGAGACTAGCACAGATAACTATCTTGTGTCACGAGATTATCTCGCACTTGCAGACTATAATTTTGAGCAAGCCGCATATAAAACTGCTGGTGCTTATTATGATAGTATGCTGGGTAAAATAAGCGACCGTACAAGAGAGTATAGGTCTGTAAAAAAGAAGCGTGATAACCTTACAGATGTTATTGCATATGAAGATCTTACCCTTCGTAATGACAGTATAATTTCGCTAGTTACAATGTCTGAAGATGATCTAACGGCATATTTTGACAAGTATATAGCAGAGCTTAAAGCAAAGGAAGCTGCAGACTCTATTGCTAGAGTAGATAAAATACGTAATAACGAGTTTTTTAATAGTAGTACTAGTGCTCGTAAAAAAACACAAGCTACAGCTGGTGAATTTTACTTCTATAATGATGTGGCCGTATCTTATGGTAAGCAAGCCTTTGAGCGTAGATGGGGTAAAAGAAGACTAGCAGATGGATGGCGCCTCTCATCAAAACAAACTCCAGCTAGTAACGGAGGACTCTTGCCGGTAGCACTTCAAGAAGAAGAGGAGACACAAAAGAAAACAGCACAAGACTATATTGCAACACTGCCTAGGGATAGAACTCAAATAGATAGCCTTATTAAAGAGCGTGACTTTGCATACTTTCAGCTAGGACTTATTTATAAAGAAAAATTTAAAGAATATCCTTTGGCGGCAAATCGTTTAGAAAAGCTATTAAGTTTCAAACCTGATGAGAAGCTTGTGTTGCCAGCTACCTATAACTTGTATCAAGTGTATGAATCTATGGACGCTTTCGCGAAAGCGGAAACCTATAAAAACGAGATCACCACAAAGTATCCAGACTCTCGTTATGCTACAAGAATAAATAATCCTAATACAGCACTTGAAGCAGATGCAGAGGCTCCAGAAGAAATTTATAAAGGTTTATACAAGCGTTTTCAAAACCAAGAATATGCAGGTCTTCTCTCAGACCTAGAAGTAAAAATTGATCAACTTTATGGAGATCCATATTTGCCTAAATTTGAACTGCTTAAAGCAACCGTATTGGGTAGATACAAGGGGTATGATGCTTACAAAGAGAGCCTTAATTATGTAGCACTTACCTACCCACGTACAGAAGAGGGTAAGAAAGCTCAAAACTTATTGCGCAACGCTTTGCCTACAATGAAGTTTGAAAACTTTGATGACGAGGCAATTTCTATAAACTATAAGGTGCTATACTCCTTTACAAGTTCTGACGTGCAGGGAGCGCGCGATTTTCAGAGGAGACTTGTAGAGAGCTTTGAAAAAATAGGCTACACACAGTTTTCTACCTCTATAGATGTATATAATGAGAAAGAGTCTTTTGTAGTAATACACTTTTTAGACAGTAGAAATCAAGCCGAAGGCCTTGTTGAATTACTTGCAGTAAATGATCAAGTAAGAATTACAAGACCTAATACCATTATTGCTTCAGAAAATTATAAGATCATCCAAGTACATAAAAACTTTGATGCTTATAAGGCACAAAAAACAAAATGAGATTAAATATAAACCCCCTTACAAATGTTTTCAGATAACAAAAAAGGAAAAGGACCTGCTCTTACAAATCAACAAAACCGCATAAGCCAGGGTACAACTCTTAAGGGAGATGTTACCTCAGAAGGAGGTTTTCGTATAGATGGTGTAATAGAGGGTAATATTACAGCGCCAAATAAGATTGTAATAGGTAAAACAGGTGTTGTAACCGGTACAGTTATTTGCAATGATGCAGATGTAGAGGGTAAAATTGTAGGTAGATTAGAGATAAAAAATTTACTCTCTATAAAGACTTCTGCACATATTGAGGGAGAGGTTATTACTGGTAAGCTTGCCGTAGAGCCTGGGGCAACCTTTAATGCATCTTGTGAGATGAAAGGCAACCTTAAATCGCTATCTAATGCCAAAGGAAAAGGAGAACGCTCCGCTTAAAAACTGGGCGCGGTTTTCTACCATTGCCTTACAAATGGGTGTGACTATATACTTAGGTAATCTATTAGGCATATGGCTGGATCAAAAGTTTGAAACTACATTCTTAGAAAAAACAGTTACACTCTTTGCTATTTTTCTTTCTATCTACTTCGTCATAAAAGGGGTAATGCGTCTCAATAAATAAGTGTTGATCAAAAAATTAATTCTTTATACACTGGGTGTTATAAGCTTATTTCTCATTAGTTATAACGTTCACCATTATCTCACATTAAAATTTGAGATATATCATCCATACAGTTTATGGAGTGTTTATCTATATCAAGCAATAGCATCTTATATACTTGTTGTAGTCTTTGAGCTACTTGCCTCGCTCACAAAAGAATTTAAAGATCAACTAGGTTTTTTATACTTAGGATCTATGGCGGTAAAAGTTTTATTCTTTTGTGTTCTTTTTAGAGATGTTATTTTTTTTGGACCTGATTTGAGTAAGATAGACAGTGTTTCTCTACTGTTACCCATCTTCATATTTATCTTTTATGAGGTAATTGTTATTGTGAAAATCTTGAATAGAGAGACTCAAAATTGAAATAATTACGAAATCTGTTTTATTTTCAAGAAAATGAGTACTTTTGCACAGAATTTTAGGCCACGTCATTTATTGAAAATATTGGAATGAAAATAGCATCAAAATCGATTTCATTTTTAACATTAGTTCTTGTGCTTTTGACTTCTTTTTCTGTTTACGGAAAAGATGGAGCAAAAAAGGGTGATCCTGTTAATACAAGAACGGAGATTAATGAGTACATACAACATCACTTAAAGGACTCTCACGACTTCCATTTATTCTCAACTTTTGATGATAATGGAGTTGAGCATCACTGGGGTTTTCCTTTACCAGTAATGTTATGGGGAGAAAATGGCTTTACAGCTTTTATGTCTTCAGAGTTTCACCACGATGATGACGGAACTGTCGTTGTAGAAAAAGGTGATAGCCGCTTTGTAAAACTTCATAGTAGAATATATGAGCTTAACGCTGGTGAGACTGCCGTTCAGTTTGATGAAGAGCACCACGCAGTAAATGCTTCAAAGCCTTTTGATTTATCTATCACAAAGAGTGTCTTCGGGATATTACTTATAGGTTTATTAATGCTGTTTTGGTTCTCAAGACTAGCAAGACAATACAAAAACAAACAAGTTCCTACTGGATTTGGACGTGTACTTGAGCCACTAGTGGTTTATGTACGTGATGAAATTGCTAAGCCAAACATTGGTGAGAGCTATAGAAAATTTACTGGATACCTTCTTACTGTATTCTTCTTTATTTGGATACTTAACCTTGTAGGTTTAATGCCATTCGGATTTAATGTTACAGGTCAGATAGCTGTTACAGCGGCACTAGCTGTTATTACATTAGTAATTTATGTGTTTAGTGGTAATAAGCACTTCTGGGGGCATATGTTATGGATGCCAGGTATTCCTTATGTGTTTAGACCATTACTAGGTATTATAGAACTTATAGGTACACTAGTTATTAAGCCATTTTCATTATTAGTACGTCTGTTTGCAAACATTACTGCAGGTCACACGGTTGTAATGAGTCTTGTAGCGGTAGGTATTCTTATGCAAGAAAGCTTATCTGCAACAGGGTCTACTATTGTATCGTTATTTTTATCATTATTCATAATGCTTATTGAGGTGCTAGTAGCATTCTTACAAGCTTATATATTTACAACACTCTCTGCACTATTTATAGGTATGGCAGTTGCAGATGATCATCACGATGAGGAGCTGCACGACGAGCTAGGAGAGGAGATTGAGGACACTGAAGTTATCCGTAAGAACTTCACTTAATTAAGAATTTTTATTTGTTTAATTTTTTATATACACTATTATGTCTTTAGCATTAGTACAAGAAGTAGCACCAATGTTCCCAAATTTAGTAGGAGCTGGTCTAGTAGTAATTGGAGGTGGTATCGGTCTTGGTAAGATTGGTGGAGCTGCAATGGAAGGAATTGCTCGTCAGCCTGAGGCTGCTGGTAAAATCCAGACTGCGATGATTATCGTTGCTGCACTTTTAGAAGGACTTGCATTTGGAGCGCTTATATTAGGAGCTTAATCCAGATCAACTCTAAAAATTCAACTTCCTGTAACGGTTGGTTACAGGAGTTGAATTTAATTAAACAAAGATTATAAGAACACAGAACCACTTTTGAGATGGAACAATTATTAGAGAATTTTTCACTTGACCTGTTTGTAAAACAAACAATCCTTTTCTTATTGCTTATTTTCCTTATGGTAAAATTTGCTTGGAAACCTATTATGAGCGCACTTAATGAGCGTGAAGAAGGAATACAAGGAGCTCTTGATGCTGCAGAAAATGCAAAGAAAGAGATGGCAAGTCTTCAAGCAGATAACGAGAAGCTTTTAAAAGAAGCTAGAGCAGAGCGTGAAGCGATGCTTAAGGAAGCTCGTGAGATGAAGACTAAAATGATAGATGACGCAAAGGTAGAAGCAAAAGACGCTGCAGATAAAATGGTAGCTCAAGCACAAGCAGCTATTGAGGCAGAGCGTAAGAGCGCTATCGCAGATCTTAAAGGTCAGGTTGCAGCACTTTCTGTAGAGATTGCAGAGAAAGTTGTAAAAAATGAGCTTTCTGATAAAGAAAAGCAACTAGGTCTTGTAGACAAGATGCTAGGTCAAGCAACATTAAACTAACAGATTTTAAGCCGCTATCACTATGAGTAGAGCAGCAATACGATATGCAAAAGCAGTACTAGATCTTGCAAAAGATAATGGATCTGTAGAGGCAGTTTTAAATGATATGAAATCTGTAAAGGCTACTATTGAAGGAAGTAAAGAACTTCGCAATGCCTTAAACAGTCCTGTAATAAAAGCAGACGATAAGCGCGCTGTATTACGTCAGGTATTTACAGACGGTACAAAAGAGACCTTAGGTCTTGTAGATGTTCTTGTAGATAATAGTAGAGCAAATTTACTAGGTGGTGTGGCAGATAGTTTTATTGCAGAGTACAATAAAAGCAATAAGATTGAGAGTGCTACAGTAACTACGGCAGTAGCTTTAACTCCAGAACTGGAGACTAAGGTTCTTGCAAAAGTAAAAGAGCTTACAGGAAGCACGAACGTAACTCTTACAAACGAGATTGATGAGAGCATCATAGGTGGTTTTGTATTAAGAGTAGGTGATACACAGTACAATGCAAGTATCGCTAGCCAGTTAGGCAAGTTAAAAAGAGAATTTAGTAACAGTCTATAAATATGAATCTGAGGACTTTTAGTTTAGTTTCTATTCTTTTCCTTTTGTTAGGGTTTCAGGCAAGTGCTCAGAAATTCAAACTAAAAAAAGGTCAAGTCCTCGTGGATGGTGTTGCAATAGCAGCATATGATGGAGATAATTACAATACAGTTTTTACTGACCTCAAGGATAAGTCAAAAAAAATAATCGTTACCTATACGGCAAAAACTTTCGCGGGAAGTGAAACTCGTAGGCAGTGGGTCACTTTTAAAAATGAAGACGCTTCAAAAAAGTCTGATGTGAAATTGGAAGACCTTAAATTCTCTCTCAATTTTAGAAAAGGTTTAGTTCAAAGTATGTTTTTGGATTTTAAGATGTTGACGATGGAAGGTTTAGATATGCAAGCCTTTGCAGAGTTTATGTCTGTAGACCGACCTAATCTTGAAGATGAATATAGTGGTAAGAATAAAAAAGCTGATGCTTTAAATGCAGATCAGGTTACGGCTCTTGAAAAAGATGATATAAACATCTATGCTAGAAAGGGTTTCGTTATCGTAGGAGAGGAAAAAAAGGAAGGTGTAATTACTATGATTTTTGATGATAATGCTTTTCAAAAAAGTGGACATACTGTTCTAAAATATAACCCAGAAGAAGAGGGTACTTATTTGCGATTGTTTTCTTTAGAAAAGGGTGTTGCTGAAACAAAGCGTTTTTTAGGCGTTAATGCTGAATCAAATAGTCGTTTTTGTGTAGAAGTAGGTGATGATATGGAGTGCTATTACGGACTTCAACTTAAAGGGGGAATGGCCGGAGCACTCGGAGCGATTGGTTTTAATACTGCAGCTTTTCATAAAATTATAGCATTAAAAAGTGGTGTTGCAATTGTAAAAGACTACGAGACTGGAGGATATGCTATTAAAATTAGTAGTGAATCAAAAGGATACTTATTCAACACGAGCAATAAAGATAAGAATATAGAAAAACTAGCAAAGTATCTTGATTGTGATATGAGCAAGTTTGATACAGCAGATTTTTCAGCTGAGAGTACAGCATTAGATGTTATGAAATACTATAACTCGACTTGCAATAAATAATAGAATTAAACAAGAAGGTTAAATTTTCGCGAAAGCGTACTATAAATAGTTTAAAATGGCAGAAGTTAAACCAGCAGAAGTTTCGGCAATATTAAAGAAACAACTTTCAGGTTTTGAAGCAACAGCTTCCCTTGACGAAGTAGGAACAGTACTAACTGTGGGTGATGGTATCGCTCGTATTTACGGACTTGCAAACGCACAATATGGTGAGCTTGTAGAGTTTGAAAGCGGTCTTGAGGCAATTGTTCTTAACCTTGAAGAAGATAACGTAGGGGTTGTACTCTTAGGTACTTCTTCATCTATTAAAGAAGGTGATACCGTAAAACGTACACAACGTATCGCATCTATCCAGGTAGGTGAGGGTATTACTGGACGTGTGGTAAACACGTTAGGTCTTCCTATTGATGGAAAGGGGCCTATCGCTGGAGAAACTTATGAGATGCCACTTGAGCGTAAAGCGCCTGGTGTTGTTTTTCGTGAGCCAGTAACAGAGCCATTACAAACAGGTATTAAGGCAATTGATGCTATGATACCAGTAGGTAGAGGACAGCGTGAGCTTGTAATTGGTGACCGTCAGACAGGTAAGTCTACTGTTTGTATTGACACTATCCTTAACCAAAAAGAATTTTACGATGCTGGTGAGCCAGTACACTGTATATATGTAGCTATTGGACAAAAGGCTTCTACTGTTGCACTTATTGCACAGGTACTAGAAGATGCTGGAGCAATGGCATACACAACTATCGTAGCGGCAAATGCATCAGATCCTGCAGCAATGCAAGTATATGCACCATTTGCAGGAGCTGCAATTGGAGAGTACTTTAGAGATACAGGTCGTCCTGCATTAATCATTTATGATGATTTATCTAAGCAAGCAGTTGCATACCGTGAGGTATCACTTCTTCTTCGTCGTCCACCGGGACGTGAGGCATACCCTGGAGATGTATTCTTCTTACACTCTAGATTACTTGAGCGTGCTGCAAAGGTGATTAATGATGATGCTATTGCAAAAACAATGAATGATCTTCCAGATAGTCTTAAACCTATCGTAAAAGGAGGAGGATCACTTACTGCACTTCCTATCATTGAGACACAAGCGGGTGACGTATCTGCTTATATCCCTACAAACGTAATTTCTATTACAGACGGGCAGATCTTCTTAGATGGAGATTTATTTAACTCTGGTGTACGTCCAGCTATTAACGTAGGTATCTCGGTATCACGTGTAGGAGGTAACGCACAGATTAAGTCAATGAAGAAAGTATCTGGTACACTTAAGCTTGATCAAGCTGCTTTCCGTGAACTAGAAGCGTTTGCAAAGTTTGGATCAGATCTAGATGCTGCTACCCTTAACGTAATTGAAAAAGGAAAGCGTAACGTAGAGATACTTAAGCAAGCAGAAAACACGCCATTTACAGTAGAGGATCAAATTGCAATTATTTATGCAGGATCTAAAAACTTATTACGTGACGTGCCTGTAAACAGAGTTAAAGAATTTGAAGCAGAATATATCGAGTTCTTAAACGCAAAGCACAGAGGTATCCTTGATACACTTAAGTCTGGAAAGCTTACAGATGAAGTTACAGATACACTTGTAGCAGTAGCAAAAGACCTATCTGCTAACTATAACTAGTAGAATTTCGCTTTCGCGAAAAATATAATTCAACAACTCCCGCGCAAGCGGGAGACTTGTCAAAATTAAAGACAAATCGTGCCTAGCAAGTCTTACTTGTAAACACGGGAATTTATACAAGATGGCAAACTTAAAGGAAATAAGAAACAGAATTTCATCAGTATCTTCTACGATGCAGATTACTAGTGCTATGAAAATGGTATCTGCTGCAAAGTTGAAGAAAGCACAAGATGCAATTACAGCAATGCGCCCATATTCTGATAAGCTTACTGAGCTTTTACAGAACTTAAGTGCAACGCTAGAAGGAGATTCTGGAAGCAAACTCGCAGAAGATCGTGAGATTAATAAGGTACTTATTGTAGCTATTTCATCAAACAGAGGTCTTGCAGGAGCTTTTAATACAAACATTATTAAAGGTGTAAATGCACGTGTTGCTGCAAAGTATGCTGGCAAAGAAGTGCACCTAGTAACCTTAGGTAAAAAAGCAGATGCTATACTTGGTAAGACTTTTAAGGTAATCGAAAATAACAATGATATTTACGATGATCTTACTTTTGATAACGTATCAGCTATTGCAGAAGATTTAATGGCTCGTTTTGAAGCTGGTGAATATGACCGTATAGACATCATTTACAACAAGTTTAAAAATGCAGCAACGCAAATTGTTACTCCTGAGCAGTTTCTACCTATCGTAGCAACCGTACAAGAAGAAACAACTGCCACTGCAGATTATATCTTTGAGCCGTCTAAAGAAGAGATTGTAGAAGGATTAATTCCTAAAGCATTAAAGACACAGCTTTTTAAAGGTATAAGAGACTCTGTAGCATCAGAACACGGTGCACGTATGACTGCGATGCACAAAGCAACAGATAACGCAACAGAGCTTAGAGATGCACTTAAGTTGCAATATAACAAAGCACGTCAAGCGGCTATTACAAACGAGATACTCGAGATTGTAGGTGGTGCAGAAGCTTTAAATAACTAATAAGTAGCAATTACTTTCATTATAAAAAAATCCCGAATCAAATGATTCGGGATTTTTTTATGCCTAATTGAAACGTGGTGTAGGTACGTTTTAAATGAGTCTCTTTTAAAATATCGACCCGTTTTACGGGTGATAATAGAGTAAACGATTATCGGTTTTCACCTATTTATTTATGAAGCTAGTTATATTTAAATTCTTTCTTCACAATTATTTTGGTTTGAGTGTAAACCTCGAGGTGTCTATGATCTCGAGGTTTTCTTTTGTAAGACGAAGTCTAATTGTTGTTTACTATCGTATCTTGGAATGAGATTTGTATATTACTCATAAACAACCATCATATGTATAAACTATTTACAGTTTTGAGCCTAGCAGTTAGTTCTTTGTTATTAACGCAATGCAAGTCTGCCTCATCTATAGAAAATCAAGAAACAATGACCTTGTCCACACCTTCATTTGCTTCTGTAGCCGCTCATTATAATACGTATGTTGCCGGTGTGCAGGGTGGTGGTACGGGTATTGAGTTTTATATCCCTACAGAGGTAGCTACAACGATTACAATGGAGAAAATCTTCTTTCGCGAAAGCGCAGGTAGACTTATGAAATCTAATACAGGTTATGTTGCACGGTTTAGAACAGATAAAGGCTTAGATCAGGATGTTGTGATGTCTAATAATGTAAATGAAGAAGCTGTAAACACACCTCCAGTGATAAATGATACATTTCCATTTGCCCTTACAAATGATCAAGCAGGGCTTATCTATAAAGATAATGGGGTTGTGAAGTACTGTATCTTGTCTAACATAAAGGAGCGCGACTCAAAAGCCTACCCACAACAACGACCAAGAGGAAATGGCTACTAGATACTAGGGTTAATTTCTGTATTTTTAGCCTATAAATTCCTTCCTCTTTGAGCGCTCTTAAAAATCTTTTTAAACACACGTTTATTTATGGCCTGGCAACAGTTTTGCCTAGAGTTCTCACGGCTCTATTAACGCGATTGTATACTGGTTACTTGCCAGATACAGATGCTTTTGGAGAGATGACTATTGTGTTTTCATATATAATGATTTTTAACGTGCTGCTTACTTATGGTATGGAGACAGCTTTTTTTAGGTTTTTTAATGATGAACGGCATACTAAAAAAACACTATCAACCTCTTTACTTGGTTTGCTAGGGTCTACCATTCTATTTGTTATTATAGCATTTACTGGGATAGATGCACTCTCAAGTATATCTGATGTTCCTGCGCAATACTGGAGATGGGTGATTTTAGTTATAGCGTTTGACACGCTTGCGGTAATACCCTTTGCATATATGCGAGCTCAAAATAAGAGTATGCGCTATGCACTTATAAAGTTACTTAACGTTGTTATTTCTACAGGATTATCTGTGGTATTTCTTGTGTGGCTACCGCAGTTAGATAGTATAAACAGTTATTTACCCACAGATAAAATTGAGCTTGCATTTATTGCATTTTGCATACCTAGTTTTTTGATACTACTTATCGTGATAAAGCCCTATTTTACAAGATGGTCTTTTGATACGATTTTATTTAAAAAAATGCTTGCCTACGGTGCGCCCGTACTTATTGCAGGTCTTGCCTTTGCTGTAAATGAATCTTTTGATAAGATTTTATTAGAAAAGTTACTACCAGAAGACATCGCCAAAGGAGAAGTGGCTATTTACGCCGCTTGCTATAAATTATCTATTGGTATGACACTGTTTGCTACGGCATTTAGAATAGGGATTGAACCTTTCTTTTTTAGCGAAGCAAAAAATGAAAATGCACAGGCTATGTATGCTCAAATTACAAAGGCATTCGTAGTCTTAGGCTCTGTAGCGCTATTTGCTTATGTGGTCCTCGTAGATGTTGTAAAAGTTATTTTGCTTGATGGAGAAGAATATTGGGAAGGAATGAACATCGTGCCACTCATTCTCGTAGCATACCTGTTTTTTGGAGTTTATCAAACGCTATCTGTCTGGTATAAAGTAACAGATAAGACAAGATATGGCGCTTATATTTCGGTTGCAGGGGCATTACTTACCATAGTGATAAATGTCTTACTCATCCCAAAAATAGGATATCTAGCCAGTGCCATCGCTACCTGTGCAGCATACACCTTGATGATGGTCACATCGTATATAATGGGTCGCAAACATTTAGCAATCCCTTATGATCTAAAAAATATACTTTTGTACCTCGTATTAAGTATCGCATTGTCTAGTCTATATTTTTATGGATTTAGAGATTACTTTGGCGTGGGTAGCTTGAGACTGTATCTTGTAGGAGCGGCAATGACCGTATTATTAATTGGTGTAATAAGCTTCCGCGAAAAAGAGCTACTCTTGCGTATATTAAAAAGAAGATGAGTACGCTTTCGCGAAAGCGTACTTAAAAAATAATAGTATCTCAGTACGAGAATAAGTTAGAAAGAAGAACAAATGAAAATAAAGGTTATAAATAAAAGTGCACACGCACTCCCTCATTATGAGACCATTGCTAGCGCAGGAATGGATTTGCGTGCAAATATCACAGAGTCAATCACGATAGGACCGTTAGAAAGAGCTATTGTTCCTACCGGGATATTTATGGAGCTACCAGTAGGTGTAGAGGCTCAAGTAAGACCACGTAGTGGCCTAGCTGCAAAAAAGGGCGTGACTGTGCTCAATGCTCCTGGAACCATAGATGCAGATTATAGAGGAGAAGTGGGAGTAATCCTTGTAAACCTATCTAATGAACCGTTTACAATTGAAAATGGAGAGCGCATTGCACAGATGGTCATTGCAAAGCACGAGCAAGGGCAATGGGAAGAAGTAACAGAACTCTCAAGTACAGATCGTGGTGAAGGCGGTTTTGGGAGTACTGGGGTAAAATAAGAAATGACACCTAGCAACATAATAGCAACCTTATTATAGAAAAATTTATATAAATGAAAATAATAGTACCAATGGCCGGTCTAGGCTCTAGATTGCGACCACATAGTTTAACAATACCAAAACCACTAATTCCCGTAGCGGGAGCGCCTATTGTGCACAGACTTGTAAGAGATATTGCAAAGATCTTAAAGCAACCTATAGACGAGATTGCTTTTGTACTAGGAGACCCTACATTTTTTGGTGATGCTGTAATTGCACAACTTGAAGAGCTTGCAGAGAGTCTTGGAGCAAAAGCATCTATTTATCGCCAGGGAGCGCCATTAGGAACTGGTCACGCTATTATGAGTGCAGAGCCTTCTTTAAGTGGTCCTGCGGTAATCGCATATGCAGATGCACTTATACGCGCAGACCTGGAACTAGATCCAGAGGCAGATAGTGTAATCTGGACTAAGAAAGTGCCTAACCCAGAAGCTTACGGAGTTGTAAAACTTAATGAGAAAGATGAGATTGTAGAGCTTGTAGAGAAGCCAGAAACTTTTGTGTCTGATCAAGCGGTGATAGGTATATATTATTTTAAGGATGTAGCCGTTCTTAAAGAGAAGCTTCAAGAAGTTCTTGATGAAAACCTTATGAATGGAGGTGAGTATCAGATTAACGATGGTATTAAGAAAATGATGGCAGAAGGTCGTATTTTCAAAACTGGAACCGTAGATGAGTGGATGGATTGTGGTAATAAAGAGGTTGCCATAGATACTAATTCTAAGATGTTACAGTTCTTACACGATGAGAAGGAAGAGCAACTCATAGCAGACACTGTGGTAAATGAAAATTCAACTATTATTGAGCCTTGTTTCATTGGCGAAAATGTAGTTCTTAAAAATTGTACCATAGGTCCAGGTGTTGCGATAGGAGCTGGCACAACTATTGAAGATAGTACCATAAGTCACAGCTTAATCCAGCAAGATAGTGTGATAAAAAACGCACAGTGGACAGAAGCGATGATAGGTAATAAAGTACAATATAATGGAGAGCACACACGCGTAAGTTTAGGGGATTACACGGTGATGAAATAAGTTTTATATAATCATATTTAATGAAAAAAGGAATCTACATACTCATACTCACGATCGCTTTTACACTAGTAAAGGATCGTGCGTATGGGCAATTCTTAAAAGAAGCAAATCCTTTTGCAGATGAGAATGTAGATGACCTAGGTAATGTTTCAGACGATTTTCAGACATCTTTCTTTGAAGCATTAAAACAAAAGGGAATTGAGAATTATGAGCGTGCCATTATGGAGCTTAACAAGTGTATCTCAATGTCACCATCTAGTCATCCTATTTTATATTTTGAGCGAGGTAAAAATCACGTATTCTTAAAAAAGTATGATGAGGCTGCTTTAGATTTTAATAAGTTTTTAGAACTCGAGCCAAATAATGAAGATGTACTAGAAGCACTATATGAAGTCTACTTCCAGCAGCGAGATTATGATGCTGCTGAGACTACAGTAAAAAATCTCATTAATTTTGACGTGCAGTATAAAGAAGATCTAGCACGTATCTATACAAGCACAAAAAGATATAACGAGGCGCTAGATCTTATAGATGAGCTTGATGAAGAAATAGGTACAGATATATATCGTGATAGATTAAAAAACAGATTGTATCTACTCTCTGGAGATACATCTAGGCAGGTAAAAGCTATAGAGAAAAATATAGCCTCAAACCCTAAAAGTGAAGCAGAGTATCTTAAACTCATATTGCTTTATAGCGAGCAAGGAAATACGCAAAAAGCTTATGAAACCGCTCTAGAACTTCAAAAGGTAAACCCATATGCAGATGAGGTACACCTAGCTCTGTATAAGTTTAATCTCAATGATAATAAAATAGACGAGGCCATAAGCTCTATGCAAAAAGTACTGGAAAGTACTCGTATGAGTGCCGCAGCAAAGCATCGCGTGCTTAATGACTTTGTGCTATTTGTAAACGGTAACCCACAATATGAACCGCAGTTAGAAAAAGCCATTGCAGTTTTTGACACACAGGTGGGAGATTCTAATATTTATCAAGAATTAGCTTCTTATTACATTAAAAAAGGAAGTAAGGATAAGGCACTGCCATATCTAAAGAAAGCTTTACAAAGTGATCCAGAAAATCTCGAGCTTATTAAAAACACAAGCCTTTTACTTTTGGACTCTGGAAGCTTTAAAGATGCCGAAGAGATTGCTGCAAATGCACTAGACCTTTATCCATCACAGCCGCTATTATACCTTACTTATGGAGTCGCACTTAATAATCAAGGTAAATTTAAAGCAGCCATAGATCAACTTGAACTAGGTGTAGATTATGTGATAGATGATGTAAAGATGGAAATAGATTTTTACCAGCAACTGGGCGATGCACATAAAGGAGACGGTAAGGCTTCTACAGCAAGTAAATACTACAATAAAGTAGAACAATTAAAAGCGCAAGGATAATAATGAGAAAGCTCGTTTACATTATTTTATTAGTTGCTCTCGCAAGTTGTGGTGCAAAAAAAGCAGCGAGTACTAGTACTGCCGAAGATGTCTCTGCAAAACGACTTATTACTGAGTATTACAACAATGCACTCACTTATAAAACGCTAGATGCCCGTACCAAGATAAAGTACAGAGATAAGAAAGGATCAAAGCCTACAGTAACACTTACGATACGTATAGAAAAAGACAAAAAAATCTGGCTAAACGCGTCACTCATTGGTTTTTCTGGTGCTCGCGCCTTGATTACACCACAAAAGGTACAATTTTACGACAAGCTCAATAATCAATATTTTGATGGAGACTTTACATTTCTTAGTCAGTACTTAGGAGTAGATATAGATTTTTATCAGTTACAGCGATTGCTTACGGGACAAACTGTTTATGACCTAAGAGAGGGAAAGTATACCTTTAAAGAAACGCAAACGGGTTATGAGGTCACACCAAAAAAGCAACTCAAGGAGGCACTCATCTTCTTTGGGATTGCTACTCAAAATTTTGTCACGCAAGAACAGCGCATAGAGCAAACAGATGGTAACGGGACTTTAGATATCGCATATGGAAATTACAAACAGATAGGAAGTAAGACCTTCCCATTTTCGCTAGATATTCTTGCAGATGATGGTCGCAACCAGTCAGAGGTACAAATCGAGTTTCGTGATATAGATTTAGATGGAGAGGTGCGTATGCCGTTTAGTATTCCTTCTGGATATGAAGAAATAAAGCTAGATGCAAAGAGATAGGCGCATATATATAGCTCTTCTGAGTGTTTTTATGATGCTCTTTGCTACGCAAGCGGCTTTTGGTCAGTCTGCAAAGCAAAAGCAACTAGAACAGCGTCGTGAGGCTCTTAAAAGGGAAATGCGACAGTTGCAGCGCTTACGCGAAACAAATAAGAAAAAAGAAATATCTATTCTTACCCAAGTAGAAGATCTGGACACCCAGATAAGACTACGCTCAGATCTCATACGAGTTACAAATAGTCAAGCCAATTTATTGTCAAGAGAGATTAATGAAAATCTCGTAAAGATGGAAAACCTCCGTAAGGAGCTCGCCATATTAAAAGAAGATTATGGTGAGATGATACGCAAATCGTATAAAAGTAAGAGCGGGCAAAGCAGGGTGATGTTCTTACTCTCTAGTGAAGATTTTAAGCAAGCTTACAAGCGTGTGCAGTATATGAAGCAGTATGCAAACTACCGCAAGAAGCAAGGTGAGCAAATCAAGGAACGCACAATACTTATACAAGAGACTAATAAAAAACTAGTCAAGCAAAAAGCAGACAAAGAAACCCTCATTGTCGAAAATAGAACAGCAAAAAAGGAACTAGATAAAGAAAAGCAACGCCAGGATCTACTCATAAAAGAAATACGTAAAGAGTCTAGTACCTATATCGCTCAGATCAAAAAGAAACAAAAGGAGGCAGATCGTATAGATAGACAGATAGATAAGCTCATTGCAGATGCTATTGCTGCCAGTAATAAAAAAGCAGGTAAATCTACAAGCAGTAAGACATTTGCCCTCACACCAGCAGAGGTTACACTCGCAAAAGAGTTTTCTAGTAATAAAGGTAGACTCATATGGCCAGTAGAGCGTGGCCGCGTGGTAAGACCTTACGGTAAGTCTGCACACCCTACCTTACCCGGGATTACTTTAAGCAATAGTGGTGTAGATATAGAAACTACAGAAAATGCTACCGTAAGAGCCATCTTTGAGGGAGAGGTAACTTCTATACAAGACGCAAAGGGAGCAAACATTGCTATTATCATAAGGCACGGTGATTATCTTACCACCTATTTTAATCTTAAAAATATTAAAGTAAAACTGGGTCAAAAAGTAACTCTTAAACAGCTACTAGGTGAAGTCTCTCGTAATGCATTTACAGGCAAGAGCATTCTTAAATTTAGGGTAAGTAAAAACCAGACCAAGCTCAACCCTACACAATGGATAAGTAGACGATAGCTGCTGGTTTACGCTTTCGCGAAAGCGTACTTCTAAGTATCATTTGGCATTTCATTTATAATTTTTTGTAATAAGCTTAACACAAGCGAGTTACATAAGTTTTAAATTTAGGGCTATGAAACATCTTATCCTCTTGCTCTTAATTTTATTCGCTTCAATTATTAGTGCTCAAAACACCACAACCACGGCAGAACCTCGTTTTTCTCTAAACGCAATAGGTGCGCTACCTAGTAATGTAGGAGAACCCAATAAAGAATTTTATGATCAAACACGCACGCTACTTGTGGGGACATCTTTAGGTTATAAGTCTAGCTTACAGGGTGGGATATCAAGGTCACGTGTAGGTAATGACGAGGTGGTCGAGTTTCCTCTTATTTTTAGATATCAAGCCACAAAGGGTATAAGTGCATACCTGGGTGTACAAGGGCAAGTAGTGAGAGGGCTTGACACCAGCGGGCTTATGTTTACAGAGTTTGCCCCTACTATGGGAATAGATGTGCAATTTACACCAGAGTGGGATGCAGGTATTCAGTTTATGGCACCCGTATATCAAAATAGTGCTGCGCCTGCAGTAAGCTACGAGCTATCGCACCCTATTAGATTAAGAACAGGTATAAAATTTTAGTGTTTTCTAGGCTTGTAAACTTTAGCACAACCATAACACTTTTTAATACAGTCTTATTACAATAGACATCTCATTGTGAGTAAATTAGTGGTGAACTTAAAAAGAAAGATTATGAACTCGACAGAATTAGAAGGAAAGTGGAATCAAGTAAAAGGAGATTTCAAACAGAAATATGGTAAGCATTTTGATAATGATGAGACCTTTGCAGATGGAAAGATGGATGAGGTTCTAGGCCGTATTCAAGAAAAAACAGGAAAAACAAAAGAGGCTATTAAAGAAGAAATAGAAAAGTGGTAATAGCCCATAGATACAAATAAAAAAAGCCTCCATTATGGAGGCTTTTTTATGTTATATAAATAATGCTTTGAGCTCTGTTGCTTCTGCAGGTTTCATCTTGCCTGCAAGCACAAGTGATAGTTGTTTACGGCGTAAGGCTGCATCATAACGCTGTTTCTCAAGATCAGATTCTGGTACAACTTGAGGTACTGGTACAGGCTGTCCTTGCTCATCTACTGCCACAAAGGTGTAAATCGCCTCGTTTGCTTGCGTTTTAAGGCCGCTCTCGCGATCTTCTATCCATACATCTATAATGACTTCCATAGATGTTTTAAATGCTCTAGAAATCTTTGCTTCTACAGTAACAACGCTCCCTAGAGCAATCATTCTATTAAAAGCTACGTGATTTACAGATGCTGTAACAACGATACGACGTGAGTGACGTCTTGCAGCAATACTAGCTGCTCTATCCATACGAGCAAGTAGCTCACCTCCAAAAAGATTACCCAGTGGGTTAGTCTCACTTGGCAGTACAAGATCTGTAAGTATTGTTTTTGAGTCGCTTGGTGTGCGTGAATCCATAGATATTCAATTTTGGCGCAAAGGTACACCAAAGTAGAAAAGGGAAACAGTAAAATGTATAAAGAGTATTAATCGATACTTTGTACAAGTAACCAAGCATCTTGATTATCTGTCTTGCGTATTGCTCTAAGTTCTGAAAGTGCTTCTTGAGAGTCTGTAAAGCTTCCGTATACTACTTGATGCAGTCCATACTTGTTAGTCCCTATGGTACGAGCTTTATATCCTTTTTCTGTAAGCTGGTCTACACGCTTCTGGGCATTTTCTTCCATACGGAAGGCGCCCGCTACAATGTGATAATTACCTGCAGGCTTTGTAAGTGACAGCTGTATAGCTGGTAAAGGATTAGGGATAACAAAAGTCGCTTCTTGTATCTTATCTTCTAGCTGCTCTCTTGCTTGCTCTTGTGCCACATAGTTATGCTCTTTTACATCTTGAACATAGTTAAAGCTAGCCGCTCCAAGAACGCCAAAGGCGATAACCGCTGCTGCTGCATACTTAAGCCAAGAGTTACTTGCCTTACGTTCTGGTGTAAAAGCAATAGGTGTTGTCTCCTCAAGTGCAGTAACTTCTTCTTTATAAACTTCTCGCATAATCTCTGGCGAGGTAAAAGAAGATAGACCAAAAGAATCTGTAAGATAGTTGAGGTGATATGATGGCTCAAACTGTAATCTACTCTCTGTGTCTAGAGATAGTGTACCTATGTTTGTAAGCGTTTGTGACTCTCCCTTATGCAGGTTGTCATAAAGAAAGCGCACGTAGGTTTTAATACGATTACTCGCCTCACTATGAGGAATCATCTCTGTCTTTGCAATATAGTTTGCCAGTAAACCATCACTGTCTGTAAGTTGTGCATTAAATGACAATTTCTTTTTAGGCGGATAAAAAGCGTGTGTAGTGGCGTGTATTTGCGCACTTTGGATTTGAGTCAAAAAAGCCCCAAAACCTGGTAAAATTACACACTCATATCTGTATAAAAGGTCACTTATGTATTGGTCTAACTGCATAACTCAAAAATAGTCAAAATGTCTAGTCACGCAACAAGGCGAGATATATTTTATTAACAGATATAATAGTTGTTACTTAGTAGCCTCAATTTCAAGCATTAATGACAGAAAAAGAATTACTCGCACTTCTTACCTTACAATACACACCAAATCTGGGTGATGGTTCTATAAAAAAACTGCTTCAGCACTTTGGTTCGGCTACGGCGGTTTTAGAACAGAAAAAGAGCACATTGCTTAAGATAGATGGCATAGGTGAGCATAAACTTAAAGCTTTTGGTAATGAGGAGTATCACGCTTTCGCGAAAGCGGAATTAAAATTCATACAAGATAACAACATAAACGTCTGTGCATTTACAGATGAGCAATACCCACAACGCCTTAAACACTGTCTAGATGGACCAGTGCTGCTATTTTCTAGAGGAAACATAAACTGGAATAATAGAAGAATTATAAGCATTGTAGGGACTAGAAAGATTACCACCTATGGGGAGCATTTTATAAAAAAGCTCATTAAAGATTTGGCTCCCTTAAATCCGCTTATTATCTCTGGCTTTGCTTATGGGGTAGATATTACCACACATAAAGCGTGTATTGAGCACGGATTGCAAAATGTAGGTGTACTGGCTCACGGGCTTAATCAAATTTACCCCAAGGTGCACGCTAAGTATATGAGCGATGTAGAGGCAAATGGTGGTTTTGTTACAGACTTCTGGAGTAAGAGCAGTTTTGTACATACTAACTTCTTACAGCGCAACCGTATTATTGCTGGGCTGTCTGAGGCGACTATCGTTATAGAATCTGCAGAGAAAGGAGGTTCTCTTGTGACTGCAGACTTTGCAAATGGATATAATCGAGACGTGTTTGCGGTACCGGGCAGGGCAGAAGATAAGCAGAGCTTAGGTTGTAATAATCTCATAAAACAGCAGCGAGCAAATCTTATGACTAGTGCTGCAGATCTTATTTATATACTGGGCTGGAAACTAGAGCAAGAACAAGCTCCCGTGATCCAAAAACAACTTTTTGTAGAACTTACAGATGAAGAAAAACTGGTATGGCGCTTCTTAAAAGACAATGGCAAAGAGCTTATGGACATCATCGCTCTTAATTGTAAATTGCCCACTTACAAGATTGCAAGCATCTTATTACAAATGGAATTAAAAGCAGTAATAAGGCCTCTCCCTGGGAAACTCTTTGAAATTATCTAGTAACATAATATATTTAAGTAGCTGATTTTGAGTTAATTGAATTTTTGGCACGTGGTTTGAATACTGTTAAGGGAATCCAAAAACAAACAGTATGAAAACGATCAAACATTTTATTGCAGTAGCGCTCGTCGCCATTTTGTTTACTTCGTGTTATACAGAGGCGATTGTAGAAGTAGATCCATATGTAGAGGTTAATAATGGACCTACACTTAATCAAGTATTAACAGATTATGAGATTTGGTATGTAGATATAGATGCCTCATCTGGAAATATAGTTGTACCATTTTTACAAAAGGCATTTACAGTTTCTTTTAGAGGAGGAAATATTTTTGCAAATAATAACCTTTCTGGTTTAGGGTACAATGGAGCCGGGTTTGGGATAGATGTAGGTAGCTATGATACCTTTGGTTTTGAGCTAGATGCTTATCACGATTTAGATGGAGACTACAGCTTTGACGTACGCCAGTTATCTGGTAATGAGATAGAATTATATCACCCGTCTACAGGAGCGAGATATATACTGGTAGGTTACCAGCGCAACACCTTTGACTATGACTTAGTGTTTTACAATAACATACACTACTTCTTACAAGAGTTTGAGGCTTGGGAAAAAATATATACGAGTCAAGAAGGTGAGATTAATCCTTTTGATAATGAGAACTACTTACAGTTTTTACCAGCAGGGGTTTCTGGCAACTTTAGAAGCTCTGAAGATGGTAATGGTACACCAGTAAATAATATATACTGGGACTATGATGGGATTTATGATGTAGATGATGTACCTGGTGATTTTTACCTAAAAACTTTAACACTAGATTATAATTTTCCAGACAATGAGTTCTTTGACCTTACCGTTATAGATGACGAGACCATAGAGTTATATCAAGTAACTACAGGTACTACCTATCAGTTTAGAGGTAGAGGGTATATAGAGTTTAGAACCTCAGAAGATGGGAAGTCTAAAACCTTACCTAAGTTACGTAAGAAGACATCAGAAATTAAAAAAGAAATAGAAGCGCTCAAGGCGAAAAAAGCAAAAGCGTTAAAATAAAAAGGAGCACTGTACAACCACAGTGTGACGCATAAAGATTTTTTGGTTGGTTATTTAGTTGGAAAACCCTTACCTAAGTGTTACTTAGCGTAAGGGTTTTCTGTTTTAAGAAAGCATTATTTCTATAGATATAATGCATAAAAATGAAGACTAATGTACTAGAAGATTATTATTGCCAAACTCCTCTTAACAATACCGTATAAACACCTACTTTTTTGTAAATTGACTACACAATAAAAACACTAACTAAAAATTATAATTATGGGATTATTTTCATTTATTAAAAATGCCGGAGCAAAAGTATTCGGAATAGGAAAAACAGAAGAAGAAGAGGCGGCAGAAGCAGCAGCGGTAGCTGAAGAAAAGATTGCAATGGAAAATGCAAAAGCAGCAAGTAATATGGCAGAAACTATTAGTGACCTTGGTCTAGATGTAGATGATCTAGATATATCTATAGATGGTGATGTAGCTGTTGTTGCAGGTAGTGCACACGACCAAGCTACTAAAGAAAAGGTAATCCTTGTAGTAGGAAACTCTACAGGTATTGCAACGGTAGACGATAGACTTACTGTAGAGAACCCAGAGCCAGAAGCTCGTTTTTATACTGTAGAAAAAGGAGATTCTTTAAGTAAGATCTCAAAAGCGATGTACGGAGACCCAATGAAGTACCCACAAATTTTTGAAGCAAATAAGCCTATGCTTAAAGACGTAGATTTAATTTATCCAGGTCAAGTATTACGTATTCCTCACTTAGAGAAATAAAAGAAAGCGCTCAAGCGCGATTATAGACTAATTAAAAGAACAAATATGAAGGGCGATAGTCTGGAATGTTTGTTCTTTTTTTATGTAATAAATTCATCTAGTTTAATGAACCAAAAATGTTCAGAACCTCTTTGCTCATATTCATTAAGACTAACACCCAGAATACCACAGCGAGCCCTGCAAAGAATTTTGCTTTACCCAGGTGAGCATTATGAGGTTCTTTTCGAGCCTTGACGTACTTTATAATTGTAAAGACACTGGAAACAATAAATATTGCCGTGGCAAAACCTGTTAAAAAATCAGGTAAGTCATTACTTGATTTAATAACTCTGTTTAATATAAAATATACTAGGAAAGACACAACCATCATAAGCCCGTAGTAAGTGGCTTCTTTTGCATTTTGGTCGGTGAGATCTCTTTTAGGCATCAGGATTATCTATAAAAACTCATCTCGTCTATGAAGGTGTAAACTTCTGGAGGAAGTAGTGGTCGTATGTTTTTATCCTCCTTAATCGCCTTACGTATCATTGTAGATGAAATCTCCATTATAGGAGCGTCTACTTTGTGAATCTTTGGGTGATTATCAAACTGTGTTTCAACCGTACCTTCAGAGATTCTAGGGTATACATAGATGTCGTGACGCTCAAGAATAACTTCATAATTTTTCCACTTATGAAGGCTTTTAAGGTTGTCCTCACCCATTATTAAACAAAACTCGTGCTGAGGATACTTTTCTTCTAGATGAGCTAGCGTGAATACCGTATAGTTAGGCTGTGGTAAGTCAAACTCAATATTACTTGGCTCGATTTTATCATAATGCTCTACAGCCTCCATTACCATCTGGTAACGATGGTGATTGTTAAGAAGACTACTCTTCTTCTTAAAAGGGTTGTGAGGCGTGATAACCATCCAGATTTTATCTAGATCACTATACTCTGCCATATGATTTGCAATAGCAAGATGCCCTATGTGTATAGGGTTAAAAGTTCCAAAGTATAGACCTATTTTCAAGGGATAGTAAGTTTTGAGTTATTTCTTTTGGAGCGGGTTTGTGTCAAAGGCAATTCCGTCCCAACCGTATTTGATAAAATTTCTAATATTTTGGTGATCTGTACCCTTTGGGTTTTGTAACACATCTTCTCTGTAATATGCGCCAAAACATTGTAGCGTATCGCTTTTACTTAGTCCTTGCTCTTGTGCAAATGCAAAGAGCTTACAAGAGCCATTGTTCTCACCTGCGTCATTATGAATGTCACCATTCTTAAAAGAGCTAGGCGTAAAAGTATATAGCGCTTCTATAACAGCTATTGTATCTGTAAACTCAATCTCAGTAGGTGAGGTAGCAAGTTTGGTCTTAAAATCTTGTAATGTCATTGCGCTATTATTTTACAAAATCGGTAACAAGTGTAACCGCCTCTTTGAGAGCTTTTTCTAGATTATCATTGAGAATAATATGATCAAATTGTGGTGCCGTAGCAAGCTCAACAGAGGCTTTTGCAACACGCATATTGATTTTATCTTCACTTTCTGTACTACGTTTTTTAAGACGTATTTTAAGCTCATCTACACTAGGTGGTTTTACAAAAACGGCAAGTGTCTTATCTGGAAATTTTTTCTTTATGCGTAAACCGCCTACTACGTCTATATCAAATATAACGTGCTTACCCATCGCCCAGATACGTTGTACTTCTTTCCAGAGTGTACCGTAAAAGTTGTCACGATAGACCTCTTCCCATTCTAGAAAGTCGTCTGCTTTGATATGGTTTTTAAACTCCTTAAGAGAGATAAAGTAATAATCTGTGCCGTGTACTTCTGTGCCACGAGGTTCTCTACTAGTTGCAGAGATACTAAACTCTAGATTGAGCTCTGGTTGACCCAAGAGATGTCTTACAATTGTTGTTTTACCACTACCAGAAGGCGCCGAAAAAACAATGAGTTTCCCCGTGTGATTTAGTTCTTGTGCGTCAGGTTGTTTTCCCATTAGAGTACGTTTAATACTTGCTCTTTTATTTTTTCTAGCTCATCCTTCATTTGCACCACTAGCTGTTGCATAGGTGCATAATTAGATTTTGAGCCTATGGTATTAATCTCACGACCTATTTCTTGACCTATAAAGCCCAGTTTTTTACCGTTAGAGTTATCAGATTCTAGTGCTTCTGTAAAGTAATCTAGGTGATTTTTAAGACGTACCTTTTCTTCTGTGATATCGTATTTCTCTAGGTAATAAATAAGCTCTTGCTCAAACCTATTTTCGTCAAGATTAACCTTGAGATCTGCAACGGCTTTCTCCAGACGTACCTTTACATCTGCAAGACGATCTTTATCAAGAGTGATAACTTCATCTAGTAAACGCTGTAGATTTTTAATGCGCAGTTCAAACTCAGTCTTGAGAGAGTTACCCTCATCTAGTCTGTAAGCGTTTATCTCTTTAAGCGCACCTTCTAGATTAGTAACAATGGCTTTGTACTCATTTTCATCCAGTTCTTCACGTTCAGTTTTGAGAGCATCTGGAAGTCTCACAGCCATTTTAAGTAGCTCTATCTCGCTAGGCTCACCAGCAACAGCGTTTGACAGCTGTTTCATATAGGTGTTTACAACAGATTCATTAATCGCTGTATTGGTGTTTTCGCCAGTGCTTTCTATGTAGAGACCTACATCTATCTTACCACGTTCTAGAGCTTTTGCCACCATATTGCGTAGTGCGAGTTCCTTCTCACGATATGTAGAAGGGATACGTGCATTGAGATCAAGGTTTTTGCTGTTAAGCGATTTGATCTCGATAGTAATCTTTTTTCCGGGAAGCTGTACGACACTCTTCCCAAAACCAGTCATTGATTTTATCATAGCGCAAAGATAATGGTTCAGTAAGTAATGAAAAATTAAGAATGACTGTGGTTTTTTACGCTTTCGCGAAAGCGTAATCACACCCTATTTTACTTTTTCTTGCATATAAGAGCGCACCTGGTAGTTAGCCAGCACAACATATGCTACTAATGCTATATAACCACCGTATGCGGCATAAGGGCTTTCTAAAAAGAGAAGACAGCTACAAATTGCAAAAAGTGCAATGGTGCCTATCCCGTACTTTTGAGCAAGAAAGGAGTATGCTTTATCCCAAGTGGCCTGATCTCTCATCCACCATTCTGGAGCTTTTGATAAAAAAGGATTACCCAGCGATGGCGGAAAGTAACGTGTATTTATAAATAATGCCAGACTTATGAGTGCTGGGGCAAATGTTGTAAGGAGTGCAGGGAAGTTCATTAATCTAATTTACGTAACCAAATATTTCTATACCCTACACCACTCATATCGCCGTGATCTTGCAGTACAATTGGGCCGTCACCGTGAGCATTGTTTTTTGGAAAACCTATGTACTCTGTACTTCCTTTGATCTCGTAGTGATCTTGGATGAGTACACCATTTAAAAATACGGTGATTGTAGCAGCTTTTGTTTTTTTACCTGCAGCATTAAACGCTGGCGCGTGAAAAACAATGTCATAGCTGTTCCACTCTCCAGTAGGCTTTGCAGCCATAACGTCTGGAGCTTTTTGCTTATAAATAGAGCCTACCATACCGTTTACATAGGTGTCATTATCATTGTTGTTTAAGATTTGTACTTCGTATAAGCCTTGAAAAAACACACCACTATTACTTCTGTTTTGGTTAGTCTGTGTGTTGTTTGGGTCACTGCGCCATTCTAGGTGTAATTGCACACTCCCGAAGTCTTCTTTGGTCACAATATCTCCCGTTTTATCTTTTACGGTCATACTGCCGTCTTGATTAATCGTCCACTTAGGAGCGCCGCCGTCGTTTTTACTTTTCCAAGCGTTGAGGTTTGTGCCGTCAAACAATACTACAGCATCACTAGGGATACCGGTCTGCCCGTTTATAGCAACCTTTGCAGGTTTTGGACCCCATACTTCTGTTTGTTCTGGTTTTGTAGGTTCGTCACCCACATTTCCTGAGCCACACGATGTAATGGTTAGTGCTGTTGCGATAATTCCTAAATGGTATAATTTCATAATCTATAATTCTTTTATTGTAATGTTGCGGTACCATACTTTATCTCCGTGATCTTGGAGACCTATGTGACCTTCTTGATATTTACCAAAGCCTTTCCAGTCTGCAAACTTAGTCTTTGCAACCATAGCATCCCACTCTTCGCCATTTACGGGGAAGGTATATGCTTCTTTACCGTTAAGGCTTACTTTACCTAGATTGCTATCGTGATTGATATAAAGCGTCACTTTGTTCCACTCGCCAGCGGGATTGATCATACCGTCTGCAGGTTTTATCATATCATAAAGAGATCCTGCTTTGTGCGTTCCATTTGCCACCTTTGCATCTGGGTGACGCTCGTCATCTAGCACTTGTATCTCTGGGCCAGTTTCATACGCTTCTTTAAACTCTGGTGATTCTTTTACACCCCAAAAGATGCCACTGTTACCACCTTCAGAAACTTTCCACTCTAGATTGAGTTCAAAGTTTTTATAGGTGTTTTTTGTAATGATGTTTTTACCACCTTCTTCACCCGGTGCAAATGCCATTGCTCCATCTTCTATGGTCCAGTTGTCGTGCATACCGTCTGTACCATATCCTTTCCAAGCGTTGAGGTTAGAGCCGTCAAAAAGAACAACTTTATCACTAGGCTCTGCAATTTTTTTGCCGCCTATGGAGAAGGTGTTGCCTTCTCCGCTCCTAATGTCTACAACCGTGGTTTTAGTTTTGTTTTTACAAGCAAGTGTAATTAAAGCTATTGCTGCGATATAGATTGTTCTTTTCATAATAGTGTTTTAAAGTCCAAGTATCTTCTTCAACTGCTCTTTGTCGATATCCTCACCTGCAAAATCATCAAAGCGTTTTTGTGTAGCCTCAATAATATGTGAAGCGATAAAAGGTGCGCCTTCTCTAGCTCCTTGCTCAGGACTTTTTACACAACATTCCCACTCCATCACTGCCCAAACGTCACAACCGTATTCTGTGAGTTTTGTAAAAATAGTTTTAAAGTCTATCTGTCCATCTCCCGGAGAGCGGTAACGCCCAGCGCGATCTTGCCAGTCACTATAACCGCCAAAAGTACCACGCTTCCCATCTGGTTTAAACTCAGAATCTTTTACGTGAAAGGCCTTTATAAACTCGTGATAGTGGTCTATGTATGCGATATAATCGAGTTGCTGTAGTACAAAGTGACTTGGATCATATAAAATATTACAACGCTTGTGATTACCTGTAGCTTCTAGAAAACGCTCAAAAGTCACTCCGTCGTGAAGATCTTCACCGGGATGAATCTCATAAGCCACATCTACACCACACTCATCATAAGTATTGAGTATAGGTAACCAGCGTTTGGCTAGTTCTTCAAACCCCATCTCAACAAGTCCAGCAGGACGTTGTGGCCAAGGGTGCATTGTATGCCAAAGCAGCGAACCACTAAACGTCGCACTCACATCAAGACCTAGATGTTTACTTGCGTGTGCTGCGCTTATTACTTGCTTGCGAGCCCACTCAGTACGCTTCTTTGGATTGTTTTTACAATCGTCTGGAGCAAAATTATCAAACATCAAGTCATAAGCAGGATGTACTGCAACCAGTTGCCCTTGTAGGTGTGTAGAGAGCTCTGTAATCTCAAGCCCATAGTCATTTACTTTACCCTTAAGCTCATCACAGTAAGTTTTACTCTCTCCAGCTGTGGTGAGGTCAATTAATCGGTTTTCCCAAGTTGGTATTTGTATTCCTTTATACCCAAGGTCTGCTGCCCATTTACACAATCCGTCTAGTGAATTAAATGGTGCTTTGTCATCCATAAACTGGGCGAGAAATACTGCGGGTCCTTTTATTGTTTTCATTGGATATATTTTTTTCATTCTCGCAAAGGCGAGAATCTTTTTAGTTGTTGTTTTTTACGCTTTCGCGAAAGCGCACTTATACTACTCTAGGTCTACCCACACATTCCCATCACGATGAGATTGTACGGCTTTCTCTATAAAATTCATTCCTCGTACACCATCTGTCATCCCCGGAAACTCGCCCGAATTGTAGTCTTCTCCACGTATTGCCTTTGCAACACCTTTATAGATATTACCCATCGCGTCAAAAATTCCTTCTGGGTGTCCCGGAGGTAATTTTGTGCCGTCTAGCGATAGCGCACTGTTATAAGCGTGGCCTGGTTTAAGCACGCGCATAGGTTGTCCATCTTCTAGTAAATAGAGATAGTTAGGGTTTTCTTGCTCCCACTTGAGACCTGCTTTTGTACCATAAACAGCTACGGTAAAGTTGTTCTCCTCACCTGTTGCTATTTGACTAGATCGCAATACACCTTTTGTGTATTCATCTAGCCGTAGTAATACGGTGCCGTCTATATCCATCTCATTATCTGCATACAGATGGTTGAGGTCTGCAAGTACAGATTTAATTTTTTTGCCAGTTACAAACTCTAGCATCTGGTAAGCGTGAACGCCTATATCGCCAAGACAGCAAGAAATTCCCGATTTTTCAGGCATCAAACGCCAGGTGCTATTGCGTTGCTCTTTGTCGTGTATGAGGTTATTAATCCAGCCTTGATAATACTGCGCGTCTACTTTTTGTATCTCGCCTAGTTCTCCATTTGCTATCATTTCCCTCATTTGGCGAACCATAGGGTAGCCTGTGTAGGTATGCGTAAGTCCAAAGACGTTGCCATTCTTCTTTTGAATAGCCTCAAGCTCTAGCGCCTCTGCGTGCGTCATTGTCATAGGCTTCTCACAAATCACGTTAAAGCCAGCTTCTAGAAGCTGTTTTGCCATCGGGAAGTGTAAAAAGTTAGGCGTTAGTATAGATACTACTCGCATACGCTGGTCTGCTGGGAGTGCTGTTTCCTTTTCTACAAGCTCCGTTAGATCTTTATAAATACGATCTGTCGGGATGCCTATTTGAGTAGCAAATTCTTTGCTTACCTCAATATCTGGGTTAAAAGAACCACCTACTAGCTGGTATGCGTCAAACATACTTGCCGCTACGCGGTGTAACACACCTATTAAACTATCTCCGCCGCCACCTAAGACGCCCCATCTTATTTTATTGCTCATTGTGTTGTGTTTTTATTTTTTAATTATATCAAGTAAATATGCTTTTCTAAGAAAAGTCCGCCCTTTAGGGTAGGGGAAAGACTTTTTAAGACTTTGCTACTACTCCGTATATTCAATTTTCTCACTCTTAAATAACAGTGCAAAAATCACAAATACTGCTGCTGCAAAAATCGCTGGGAATACCCATACTGAGTTCCAGTCGTGACCTTCACCTATAATGTTTGCGTCTGTGATCTGACCAGCAATGTAAAAGCCTATTAACATCCCTACACCGTAAGTAGCAAGTGTGATAAGTCCTTGAGCGGCACTTTTAATTTTTGGTCCAGCTTTGCTGTCTGTATAAATTTGTCCAGACACAAAGAAAAAGTCATAACAAATTCCGTGTAAAACAATACCTGTAATAACCATAAAGAATAAATCTCCCGTGTTACCATAAGCGAACAGTAAGTAGCGCAATGTCCAGGCGAGCATCCCTACAAGGATGGTTTTCTTAAACCCAAATTTCTTAAAGAAAAATGGTAGCAAGAGCATAAATATTATTTCAGATGCTTGACCTAAGCCGGTAAATGCTGTCGAATCATCTACGCCAGATTCTAATAGAAATGGGCTTAAATTTTGATAATAAAAAGCAAGCGGGATACAGATCAGTACTGAAGAAATAAAGAAGACTAAAAAATTTCTGTCTTTCAAGAGACCTATAGCTTGTAAGCCTAGTATGTCAGATATTGAAGCCTTTTCTCCTTTACTACTTGGCGGAGTTTTAGGAAGTGTGAAACTAAAAACTCCTAGTACTGCAGAAGCAATAGCAGTCATAATAAATGTGTTAGAAAGCATACCATTTGCAGCATTTACGGGCGAATCCCAAGAAAAAGCAAAACTGATTAACGATGTTGCTAGAATCCATCCCACAGTTCCCCATACGCGAATGAATGGAAAGTCCTTTGATGGGTCTTTCATCTGGTTAAATGCAACCGAGTTTACTAGCGCCAGTGTAGGCATATAAGCAATCATATACCCTAAAACATATGGATAGAAAACAGCCGAGTCTGTTGCTTGTGACATCAAATACATAAGTACGGCACCTATAATATGTAATACTCCCAGAATGCGCTCTGCATTAAAAAATCGATCTGCAATAAGACCTATAATAAATGGTGCTATAATGGCTCCCCAAGATTGTGTGGAAAAGGCTTGAGCTATCTCAGCCCCTTCAGCTTTCAGGTTATTCCCCATAAAAGAACCTAAGGTTACAAACCAGCCTCCCCAGATAAAAAACTCGAGAAACATCATTAGGGATAATTGAAACTTAGTCGTTGATTTCATATTGCTTATTTAAGATTGTCTATTGATTTTTGAACTAGTGCTTTAGTAAGAGCGATACCTTCTTTTGGATCTTCTAGTGGTCCTTCATATTCTGTACCCACATATCCTTCAAAACCACTATCGGCAACGATTTGCATTAATCGTTGATAGTCTAATTTTGTCTCATTACCATTTTCATCAAAGTTATATGACTTTGCAGACACTCCTTTTGCATAAGGCATCATTTCTTCTATTCCTTTATAAGTGTCATATTCTAAAACACAAGGCGCACCCCAACGTTCTCCACCTTCACGTTTTACACAAAAGTTTCCAAAATCTGGTAAGACACCTACTGTTTCCATATTAACCTCTTTCATCACAGCAACAAGCTTTTCTCCATCACTAGACCATCCTCCGTGGTTTTCTATAATTACGTTTACGCCTACTTCTTTACCGTAAGCTCCTAGTTCTTTAAGAGATGCTACAGATAGTGCGTGCCATTTTACAGGATCTAGCTCTCCAAAGAGATTTGCCCTTACCGAGTGTGCTCCCATAAGTTTTGCAGCATCCATCCATATTTTGTGATTTGCAATAGCTTCTTCTAGTTTTTTAGGATCTGGATCTGCTAGTTCACCAGCGTGATCCACCATAATAAGAACGTTATCCATTCCTGCAGCATTTGCCTTAGTATTAAGGTCGTTTGCAAGTTTCATTACACGTTCTTTGTAATCTGTCCCTACTTCAGCAACAGATGGATATAATTGTGTCACATATTCTACTCCGGTAAAACCAAGATCTTTGGCAATTTGCGGGAATTCCATCGGGTCCATAGTACCGTCTTGAAACGGTTTGTGAAGAGACCATTGAGCGAGGGAATGTTTGTAAGAGGGCATATTTTCTTTAGAAACTTCTTTTTCCGCTTTCGCGAAAGCGGAATTCTCCTCTTTTTTTACCTCTTCTTTACAAGAAATAAGTACAAAAGCGCATAAAAAAGCGCCTAACAAATAATTTTTCATAAGATGAATTTTAAATAAGACTAGAACTATAACGTTTTCGCCTGTCATTTACTGTTAAATCTAGTGTTTGACTAAGGTAGTCTTTTTTAGATATTCACAAAAAACAACTTAAAATTTATATATTTGGTAACCTATATCCCAATAAATTTTCATTAATACATTTTATGGTGAATACAGCTAACGAAAACGAAATGTACGACGCAATCGTCGTAGGCTCAGGAATCTCCGGAGGATGGGCAGCAAAAGAATTATGTGAAAACGGTATGAAAACACTCATTTTAGAGCGTGGTCGTATGGTAAAGCACATTGATGATTATCCTACAATGCACAACGACCCTTGGGACAATAAATTTAAGGGTAGTAATCCTCGCGATATTGAAGCTCGTTATGAGAAACAAGCGCGCACAGGTTACGTACATCAGGCAGATAGTCGTCACTTTTTTGTAGATGACGTAGATCACCCGTACAATGAGACAAAACGTTTTGACTGGATACGTGGGTACCACGTAGGAGGGCGTTCTATTATGTGGGGAAGACAGAGTTATAGACTGTCTGATATAGATTTTGAAGCAAATAAAAAAGAAGGCATAGCTGTAGACTGGCCAGTACGTTACAAAGATATCTCACCTTGGTATGATAAGGTAGAGGAGTATATCTCTGTATCTGGAGAAAAACTAGGTCTTGATGTATTACCAGACGGAAAGTTTTCTCCTCCTATGGAGCTTAACTGTGTAGAAGAGGTTCTTAAAAAGAATATGGCCGAAAATTATAAAGACGGTCGTCTTCTTACTATAGGTCGTGTGGCGCATATCACAGGTTCAAAAACCTATGATGGTCGTTCTGCTTGCCAGTTTAGAAATCGCTGTATGAGAGGATGTCCTTTTGGAGGATATTTCTCAAGTAACTCATCTACACTTCCAGCTGCAGAGCGTACAGGAAATATGACATTACGTCCATTTTCTATCGTAACAGAAGTTATATATGATGATGCTACCGGTAAGGCTACCGGAGTTAAGGTGATTGATCAAGAAACAAATGAAAAGTTAGAGTTTAAATCTAAAGTCGTTTTCCTTTGTGCATCTGCTATAGCATCTGCAAGTATACTTATGCAATCTAAGAGTGACCGTTTCCCTAATGGTATGGGTAATGACTCTGGAGAGCTAGGGCACAACTTAATGGATCACCACTTTAAAGCGGGAGCTACTGCAAAGTGGGATGGAGATCTAGATAAATATTATAAAGGACGTCGCCCTAACGGGATTTACATACCTCGTTTTAGAAATATAGGAGGAGTAACAGACCAAAAAACCTTTAAGCGTGGTTACGGTTATCAAGGGGGTGCTGGTCGTGGTGATTATCAACCTCAAATTGCAGAGGCAGGATATGGCGCAGGACTTAAAAAAGCAATTCAAGAACCAGGAGGATGGACAATAGGTCTTATGGGCTTTGGAGAGTGTCTTCCTTACCACGAGAATAAAATGACCCTAGATTATAATGATCTTGATAAATGGGGATTACCTAAGGTAAACTTTGATGCAGAGTGGAAAGAAAACGAGTGGGAAATGCGTAAGGATATGATTGCAAGTGCAAAAGATATGCTTAAAAATGCCGGCTTTAAAGATATCCAGACTATGGATGACCCAAGTGCACCAGGTAACGGAATACACGAGATGGGAACCGCACGTATGGGTCGTGACCCAAAAACATCTGTTTGTAACGGTAATAACCAGCTACACGCAGTACCTAATGTATATGTGACAGATGGAGCGTTTATGACCTCTGCAAGTTGTGTAAACCCATCACTTACTTATATGGCTTTTAGTGCACGTGCTGCAAATCACGCTGCCGCTCAAATTAAAAAAGAAGCATAAGATGAAAAGAAGACAATTAATAAAAAACTTAGGATTAGGTGGAGTGGCGCTCGTTGCAACACCTACAGTATTAAGCCTATTACAAAGCTGTAAAGCAGACGGGCCAGTTTTTGAACCTGTGTTTATTAATAACTCACAAGGTAAAGCGCTTCGTCATATTGTAGATCTTATCATCCCGTCAGACCAGGCGATACCAGGAGCTGTAGATGTAGGTGTGCATAAATTTATAGATAGCTACTGGAATGAAGTAATTACTTTAGAAAATCAAGCCCAACTTAAAGGAGGTTTTGATGCGCTAGAAAATAGATTGCAAGATGCAACTGGTAAAACTTTTGAAGATGCAGAGGCCGAAGATTATGACAAGCTACTAGCCAAATATCTAAATGCTTCAAAAGAACAAGAAGAGGTCTTTAATAAAAGTCTAGGAGAGTATTACCAAGCATACCAGAGAGACAAGACGGTAAAGGTAGATCCAGATGCTGGTGCTTTTAGTTTACTACAAAACGTAAGAGGTATGACTATCTGGGGGTGGAAAACTTCAGAAGAGATAGGAGAAAATGTACTTGCTTATGAACCTATACCAGGACAGCAAATAGGTTGCTTGCCAGTAGAGGAAGCAACAGGAGGAAAAGCATACTCACTGTAATTATATGGACAGAAGAAAATTTATACAAAAAGGAGCTCTTACGGGTTCCTTTTTAGGTTTAGGGACCGTAGGTATACACGCTATGGATGCGGTTGTGAGTGATATCGCTTTCGCGAAAGCGGAAAAAGAACCCCACACTTTTAATCTTAATTATGCCCCGCACATAGGGATGTTTAAAGAGCTCGCTGGCGAAAATGTTATTGATCAGCTCAACTTTATGGCAGATCAAGGCTTTACCGCCTTTGAAGATAATGAGATGCGCAATCGCCCCATTGCCGAACAAGAAGCAATAGCAGAGGTGATGCGTAGGCGTGGTCTTACTATGGGCGTTTTTGTGGCTCATAAAATACACTGGACAAAGCCAAACCTAGCGAGCGGAAAACAAGAATGGCGTGACGAGTTTCTGGCAGATATTAAGAGCTCTATTGAGGTAGCAAAACGTGTAAATGCAAAATGGATGACCGTGGTACCTGGTCACGTAGACTTGCGTCAGAATATTGATTTTCAAACTGCAAACGTAGTAGAGAGCCTTAGACAAGCAAGCGCCTTACTAGAACCACACGGCATTGTGATGGTGCTAGAGCCACTCAATTTTAGAAATCACCCAGGACTCTTTTTATCTAAGTCACCACAAGCATATCAAATTTGTAAAGCTGTAAACAGTCCGTCGTGCAAGATTCTTTTTGACATCTACCATCAGCAAATTCAAGAAGGAAACTTAATCCCAAACATTGAGCAGTGCTGGGACGAGATTGCTTATTTCCAGATAGGGGATAACCCAGGACGTAATGAGCCTACCTCTGGTGAGATTAACTACAAAAATGTATTTAAATACATACACAGTCGTGGTTTCAAAGGAGTTTTAGGAATGGAACACGGTAACAGTAAAGAAGGAAAAGAGGGCGAGCAGCGTGTAATAGATGCGTATGTGGAGAGTGATGGGTTTTTGTAAATCTGTATATTTAATAATAATACAATCAGAATCTCTTCGTTTGATAACGGAGTGTGTAGGATTTACTACTTTTACTCAAAACCCTAGCAAATGAGTTCATCTTTTGAAAAATACCAGAAAAGACGATTAATTACCTCCTATTTTTCGGTGGTGATTAGTATTGCTTTGGTTCTTTTTCTGTTGGGAATTTTGGGGTTACTAGTCCTTAATACCAAGAAGGTAGCAGATTATTTTAAAGAGACTATTGCCGTAGGTGTTTACTTTAAAGACACTGCAAAAGATGTGGAGATGAAACAGCTAGAGAAAACACTTTCTCTTGCAGCGTACACAAAATCTATAAAATTTGTTTCAAAGGAAGAGGCTGCGGCAGCTCATAGTGAAGCCTTGGGAGAAAACTTTGTAGATTACCTTGGGGAGAACCCGCTTCAAAATAGTATAGACTTATACCTTAATGCAGATTATGTATCTGCAGAGAAGGTAGAAGAAATAGCAAACGAGATTGCATCAAAAGACTTTGTAGAAGAAGTAACTTATGATAAACCTCTCATATCATTACTTAACGATAATATCAAAAAAATAAGCCTGTGGATACTTATTATCTCTGGCATATTTACGTTTATCGCTGTGCTACTTATCAATAGCTCTATACGACTATCTGTGTATGCAAAGCGTTTTACAATAAAGACAATGCAAATGGTAGGTGCGACAAAACGTTTTATAAGACGTCCCTTTGTATGGAAGAGTGTGCGCCTCGGGATTATAGGCGCGCTTATCGCTATAGCAGGTATGGCAGGAGTGCTGTATTATGCAAATAAGGCATTCCCGCAACTCACATTACTAGATGACCCGCTCATACTAGGAGCATTATTTGGAGGTGTGTTTTTAATGGGAATACTCATTACTTGGTTTAGTACCTTTCTGGCAACACAACGTTTCTTAAATTTGCGCACAGACGAGCTATACTACTAGCCGAATTACTAGATGTATTATGGGAGAACAAAAACGTAAAGAAGTATCAAAACAAACTACCGAATTTATATTTGGGAAAAAAAATTTTACGTGGATGCTTATAGGCCTTGGAGTTATAGCCTTAGGTTTTATACTTATGTCTGGAGGAGGTAGTGATGACCCTAATGTGTTTAACCCAGAGATTTACTCTTGGAGACGCATACGTCTTGCCCCAGCAGTAATACTTATAGGTTTTGGTATAGAAGTATATGCCATCTTATTAAATCCTAATAAAGGTAAGTAACACTTGCCGCTTGTAACTACAGTTTTATCTTTGCCCTATGAATAATCTTGACGCATTTATCCTTGGTGTCATTCAAGGACTCACTGAGTTTTTACCTGTTTCATCTAGTGGGCACCTCGAGCTAGGTAAAGCTATACTAGGAGATACTTCTGTACCAGAAGAGAGCCTTATGTTTACCGTAGTGGTACATTTTGCAACAGCACTTTCTACCATTGTAGTCTTTAGAAAAGATATCATAGAAATTTTAAGCGGATTGTTTTCATTCAAGTGGAATGAAGAAACACAATTTTCGGCAAAAATCGTTTTGTCTATGATACCTGCAGTTATTGTAGGGCTCTTTTTTGAGGAGCAACTAGAAGCACTTTTTGGTGGAAATATTATGCTTGTAGGCTGTATGCTGCTTGTGACAGCTGTACTACTATACTTTGCAGATAGAGCAAAAGACACTCAAAAGAATGTAACTTTTTCTAATGCATTTATAATTGGCGTTTCTCAAGCAGTTGCTATGATACCTGGTATCTCACGAAGTGGAGCGACTATATCTACCTCTGTATTACTGGGTAATGATAAGAGTAAGGCAGCACGTTTTTCATTTTTAATGGTGATTCCACTTATTTTTGGAAAAATTGCAAAGGACCTTATGGACGGAGCAATTACGACTCAAACGGGTAATGTCTCTGTACTAGTGATAGGTTTTATATCTGCCTTTGTTGCAGGACTTATAGCTTGCACCTGGATGATAAAACTTGTGAAGAAAAGTAAACTCTCTTGGTTTGCTATATACTGCCTCATTGTAGGAGTTATTGCGATAGGTTTCTCACTTTATAACTAAGTCTATGTCTAAGATAACGAACCTTACAGATCAAGATTTTAGAGATGGCCAAGTGCTTATTTTTGACAAGCCTCTTGAGTGGACCTCCTTCCAGCTAGTAAACAAAGTGCGCTGGCTTATACGTAAGAACCGAAACATAAAAAAAATCAAAGTAGGGCACGCAGGCACACTAGACCCGCTCGCTACAGGTCTTATGATTATCTGTACAGGTAAGTTTACAAAGCGTCTACACGAGTTTATGGGTCAGGAGAAGGAATATACTGGCACCATCATTCTAGGTGGCACCACGCCTAGTTATGACCTGGAGACAGCCATAGATAAAGAATACCCTACCGAGCATATCACTGAGGAGGATATATACGCTTTCGCGAAAGCGTACCAAGGAAAAATAATGCAACGTCCACCTGTATTTTCTGCACTAAAAAAAGAAGGGAAGCGTCTGTATGAATTTGCAAGAGCAGGTGAGGAAGTAGAAATCCCGAAGCGAGAGATACACATCTCATCTTTTGAAATTACGCGTATTGAAATGCCCGAAGTAGATTTTAAAGTAAGCTGCAGTAAAGGTACTTATATACGATCACTGGCGTTTGATTTTGGAGAAGGACTTAAAAGTGGTGCCCATCTTACGGCGCTTAGAAGAACCAAAATAGGCGATTATAGCGTAGATAATGCACACCTACTAGATGACTTTATAAGAGAGATTACGCAAAGCACTCCTGCCGATATCTAGAGGCGCGTCACCTACGAGCCATAACTTATGGCTTATTTTTTGTAACTTTTAAATACCTATGAAATTATCCCCATCTGATAAGGCACTACTTATTACCGTTTTTGGAGCGAGTTTTCTAGTGCTTGTATTTTTCTTTTTGGGAGTAAAACCGTATCAGGGTGAGATAGCAGAGGAGTTTATAGAAATACCGGTTATTACTCAAAATCCAGAAGAACCGGAGGAAGAAACCAAAACACCTGTACAGCAAAGAACTCGTCTGTCTAATCAAGCACACAACTCAAGTGAATTATCTAAAGCGCTGCAAGAAGAGGACGAGATAAGAAAGGCAATTGCACAGCGCCAGCAAAGCAGTGTTGAAAATCTTAATGAGCGCACAAATAATCAACTCAATGCCCTGCAAGAGGCTAGAGAAGCTGCTCTAGAAGAAAAGAAGAAAGAAGTACAAGCTGCAATAGAGGCAAGGGAGGATGCTAGAGGTATTAAGAAAAAGAGCGCTTACAGACAGAGTACTGTTTCTTATAACTTAGTAGGTCGTACAGCTATTGCTTTACCTAATCCCGTGTATACTTGTGACGCTTTTGGCAAGGTGGTCATAAATATTACTGTAAATGATAAGGGGGTTATTGTAAAGAAAACTTTTAATAAAAATGCTTCTTCAAGTGCAAATGGATGCCTTATAGACCAGGCTATGAAATATTTAAACAGAGCGTACTTTGATAAAGGAACAAAAGCCACACAGCTAGGCAGTGTGACTTTTGATTTTCAAGGATAAGCTTATAATCTATTTTAATAGATGAAGTAAATCTTCTACCGTGTTCTGGCCTTTGTCTTTATTATACCACACTTGTAAATCTTGTTTAAACTCTGGTGTGAGTTTACCGTGAGCTTCTTTATAATCATTTACCATTTTTGTAGCTTCAGATGGACGTGGTCCCCAGTCTCCAAGTACTTCTTGAGTTTCATTGTCAAAGGCAATAAGTCTTGGGATAGACCGACCACCGTTGTATAAAAAGCGATCCATAAGCTCAAGATTTTCATCTCTTAGAATGACCTTAAAATCAATGTTAGGGTTGAGGTCTGCAAACTTTTGCATTACGGGCATTGTTTGAGCCGCGTCACCACACCAGCTTTCTGTTAGTACAAGCCAAGTAGTTTTATTGTCATATTGCTTTATTGCGTTTTGAGCCTCTTCAGACAGTTTTATAGTCTTATCTAGACGCTTCATACGTTTGTGATTGAGCATTGTATAGTTGTGCAATGCCTCTGTGACTTCTGGACCTGTATTTGTACCTTCTAGGGCGTGAGTTTCTGTAAGTACTCTATAATCTTGGTAAGAGATTGCCTCAGAGAGACTTTCTGTTACTAGTTGTGCTGTTGTTTTTTGCATAGTTTCCATAGCCATTATGTCGCAGGCTTTACTACAAACTTACTATCTTTCGAGTTAGAAAAACAAATTGTAACCGTATGGAAAAACATAGATGTGGCTGGTGTGTGGGTGATGACCTATATGAGGCTTATCACGATAACGAGTGGGGAACTCCGCTTAGAGATGAAGATTTACTGTTTGAGTTTTTGGTTCTTGAGACTTTTCAAGCGGGATTGAGCTGGATTACAATTTTAAAAAAGAGAGAAAACTTTAGAGTTGCCTTTGATAATTTTGACTACAAGCGTATTGCCGCTTATAAGGAAGATAAAATACAATCACTCTTGCAAGATGCTGGCATAATAAGAAACAAGCTAAAAGTACGTGGTACGGTTACAAATGCAAGGCAGTTTATGGAGATCCAAAAGGAATACGGCAGTTTTTCAAAATACCTATGGGATTATGTAAATAATACACCCATACAAAATCACAGGAATGATTATAAAGAATGCCCAGCAAATACGCCTCTAAGTGATAAAATATCTAAAGATCTAAAAAAGCGAGGCTTCAAGTTTGTGGGAAGTACCATTATCTATGCCTTTATGCAGGCCATAGGGATGGTAAATGATCACGATGTAAACTGTTTTAGGTACGAGATGGTACAAGAGTAGTAAAACAACTATTTAAGATATTCTAAAAAGGTTTCTCTAGGTATTTCGGCGGCGCCTAGGCTTGCGAGGTGGTCTGTGTACATCTGGCAGTCTATGAGCTTGTATCCGTTTTTAGTAAGCTTTCGCGAAAGCGTAATAAATCCCACTTTACTAGCATTACTCACAGTGGCAAACATACTTTCGCCACAAAAAACACCCTTATCTTGCAAGTCTATGCCGTACAGACCTCCTACGAGTTTGTCTTCATACCAGACTTCTACAGAGATGGCATAGCCTAGCTGGTGAAGTCTTAGGTAAGCCTCTACGACGTCATTTGTAATCCAGGTTCCTTGCTGTCCATCTCTTTTAATGCGTTTACAGGCGAGTATAACTTCTAGAAAATTTTGATTATAAGTAACTTTAAAAGGGTTGTCGCGCAGTAGTTTGCGCATAGATTTTGATACGTGTACATCTTGCGGAGCCACTACCATTCTAGGGTCTGGTGTCCACCATAAAATGGGTTGCCCCTCATTATACCAAGGAAAAATACCAGATCTATAGGCAAGTAATAACCAGTCTGGGGTAAGATCACCACCTACCATAAGGAGACCCTCTTCGTCTGCCAGATTGTGGTCTGGAAACCAAGGTTCATTAGAAAACATATGGTGATCTGGTAGTGGTAGCACAATCTAATTTAATAGGTAGGGCAAAGATAACTATGCCTTATTACTATTAAACGCTTGTATGTGGTCAAAATTCTTTCTAGTGTATAAAATATATAAAAGTGCAGGGATGGTGTATATAATTGCAACGAGCGCTACTTGTGTGAGATTTTCTAGTAAAAGATAGCTTGTAACAAGCATTAGGCATCCCGTAATTGCTGCTTCTATAATGGCGCTTGAGACACGTTTTGGAGTACTGGCACGTTCACACGACTTGCATATGGGTTTATTTAACTCATTTACAGGGTGTTTACTGCTAGTGTTACTAGCTGTAAAATTCTTATAGCAATTTTGACACAGGTGATAGACTTTCATAGCTTTAAAGTAAAAAACCCAAATCAATTGAGTTGATTTGGGTTTTAAATTGTTGCTAGTAAGCACTTTATCGGCCTAAAATGGTAGATCGTCGTGGTCGTCGCTATTAAGATTTGTTGCAGGTTCAAAAGAGTCTGCAGGAGGCATAGGAGGTAATGGTTGTCCTCCACCAGCATTTGCTGCTGCAAGATTCTCTATGCGCCATCCTTGTATTGAGTTAAAATATTTTGTTTCTCCCTGTGGGTTTACCCACTCACGACCTCTTAGGTTAATGCTTATTTTTACATTTTGACCTACAGAGTAGTTATTAAGTAAGTCTGTTTTATCTTGTACAAACTCCACCATTATGTGCTGTGGATACTGCTCTTCTGTTGTGACAACAATCTCTCTCTTTCTAAACCCATTACTCCCAAAAGTTTGAGTCTCACCTATCATTTTTACTTTTCCTTGTACTTCCATCGTGTTCAATTATTAGGGTGTAAATCTATGAAAATTCTAACGTTTTGCGAGTAGAATCTTCCACGCGTTATTCACATTTTTTTGAGCCAATAATTCTTGCGCTTTTTTGTGTATCACAAGGTCATCGCCTGTTTTTACTAGTTCCTTTATATGTGCATCACTTGCTATAAATGTGTCTATTTGTGCCTGGGTAGGGAGTTGCTCTACATTACCCAGCATCCCGAGGTCATTACCAGTAAGTATGTCGCTCAGGCGTATGTTTTCTGGAATTTGATCTACGCCTATTCCTGTTTTTGCAATAGGTTTTGGCACTTCAAAAAGCCCTTCTTTTGCACGGCTATACCAGTTTGCGCCCATACGTGATACTTGATCTATTTTAAGTGGGTCTATGGCACCAGCGTCTGTAAGAATGGTTTTATCTATATGCATTTTAAGAATCTCGCATATCACGAGGTTACCGGCACCACCTTGATCACCCAGCGCTTTTACCTCGATTACCTTACACTCAAACTGCACTGGAGATTCTGCCACGCGAGGAGGTGTTACCGTTTCTGAGGCAAGCTCTGTAAGACCAGCTTTTACAAATTCATTTACGCCCTTTGCATAAGCTGTACTTGCGAGCGACATTTGCTGTACCATTGCATAGTTTACCATATTTACCGTACACTCTGCAACCTCTAGCACGTTATCTAGCGTATTTTTTGTGGTATTATCTCTCCCACTACGAGAAGGAGAGTACACAAGTATGGGAGGATTTGCCCCAAAGACATTAAAAAAACTAAAAGGAGCCAGATTTACTTTACCATCCTTATCTATAGTACTTGCAAATGCTATGGGACGTGGCCCCACGGTCCCTGTAAGGTGACCAAATAACTCAGAAACAGGAATATCTTTTGGATCTATAGTAAGCATATAATTTCTTTTAAAATGTAAGGTTCAAAAATACCAAATCTTATAGGGTCTATTACGCTTTCGCGAAAGCTTAACACAAAACAATAGATACGAACTAATCATAAGTGGCGAATAATGCACCCGTAGGATTAGGGGTAAAAACCCTAAGTAATATGCGCCATTATAGCTACATACTAATCTGTTTATGGTTGCATATTTGTGCTGTAGTAATCATTAAATAAAAACAATTATGAAATCGCAAACAGAAGAATGGGGACTTCTAGAGCAAATATGCCAAGATGAAGAATTTGACGTGTCATTTTTTTCTATTGAGTTTCCAGATGGTAGCTCCTATGAGTATCAGAATTAGAAAATCAAAAAATCTTAAGTTTGAATTAGCCTTTGCTTAGGCACTTTAAAACCGGCTATTGTTTGGGGGAACAATAGCCGGTTTTTTGTAACATTTTGTATCTTCAAGCCACCAATAGTTAAAACAACACAACCTATGGATATTTTTAGCAAGATTAAAGAGAAGCTCAGCAACGAGTTTATAGATATTGTAGAGTGGCTAGACTACACAGATGACACGATTGCACACCGTTTTGAACGTTATCAAAACGAGATTAAAAACGGTGCAAAGCTCATTGTACGTGAAGGACAGACAGCTGTATTTGTAAACGAGGGCCAACTTGCAGATGTTTTTACACCAGGTACATATGACCTTACAACGCAAAACTTACCCATTCTTTCAACCCTAAAAGGGTGGAAATATGGCTTTAACTCTCCATTTAAAGCAGAAGTTTATTTTGTAAACACACACTTATTTACAGATGAGAAGTGGGGGACTAAAAACCCTATAACATTAAGTGATGACCGTTTTGGACTAGTTGAGATTCGCGCTTTTGGAACTTATGCCTTTAAAATTGCAGATGCTGGGAAGTTTATTGTAGACATCGTAGGGACAGATAATAACTTTACAAATTTTGAAATTAATGAGCATCTTAAAAGTCTCATTGCTACTAGATTTACAGATACGGTAGGAGAAGCAAATCTCCCTATAGAGCTCTATGCGGCAAATACTTCAGAGCTTTCTGAGACGTGCCAAGAGGTGATGAAGCCAGAGTTTATGTCTGTGGGTATTTCTCTTGAGAAGTTTTACATCGAGAATGTATCGATGCCAGAAGACCTCAAGAAAGAAATATTTGAATATAGCCGTTTGGATAAAATAGACCTAGATAAACTTACTAAGTTCAAAACTGCCAAAGCTATAGAAGCTGCAGCAGCAAATGAAGGCGGTACAGCAGGTGCAGGAATGGGAATGGGAATGGGCTTTGTACTCGCACAACAAATGGGAGGAATGATGTCTCCACAAATGGGAGGACAACAACAAGCACAACCACAAATGAATCAAGGTGGAATGATGCCGCCACCTATGCCAGCAGCAGTACAATATTTTTATGCAGTAAACGGTGCACAACAAGGACCCGTAGGTATAGATCAGCTCAAGGCTTTATTTGCAAACCGCACTATCAATAAAGAGAGCCTTGTATGGAAGCAAGGTATGGCTGGATGGACAGCATTGCAGGAGGTAGAGGAGCTTAAGTCGTTTTTAGGAGGTAACACACCGCCGCCACTGCCGGTTTAAAAATTTTACAATGTAATAGCCTATGTGCGCTTTCGCGAAAGCGTAATTACTCTATGCCTATATGGAAGAAAACCCCATACATAAAACCGAACTCAAAAAGGCCTGCATAAATTGCGGGGCAGAGCTCAAGTATAAGCCAGGTACCACAGCCATCACTTGTGAGTATTGCGGTCATAAAGAAGAGATATCACTAGCCACGAGCAAGTTTGAAGAGCTAGAGCTGTATCCATACCTAGAAAGTATGGGTGATCAAAAAAACAGCGAAGAGATCTCTATGTTGCATTGCAAAAACTGTGGAGCAAACCAGCACGTAGAAGAAAACTATAAATCCCTACACTGCGTGTATTGCAGTATGCCACTCATACTTGAAGATGCCCGCAAGGAAGACTGGATATTACCAGGAGCTGTATTGCCATTTCAGATAGATCAGAGTGCCTCTTTTACTATTTTTAAAAAGTGGGTAAACGGTCTCTGGTGGGCGCCTAATAAACTTAAGAAAGCCTCACTAGATCCTCAGTTTACAAAGGGGCTGTACTTGCCTTATTGGACCTTTGATGCACAGCTTGCTGCAAACTATACGGGACAGCGTGGTGAGTATTATTATGAGACACAAACCTATCGCGATAGTGATGGTAATAGAAAGAGCAGGCAGGTGCGTAAAACAAGATGGTATCCCGCCTCTGGTCACGTGTCTGGATTTGTAGATGACACGCTCATAAAAGCATCAAAACAACGCGCTGGTAGAGTTCCCTCTAAAATTGCACGCTGGGATCTTAAAAAGCTACAACCCTTCAATAGCGGATTTTTATCTGGTTTTGTGACAGAAAAGTATACTATTCCTCTTAAAGATGGTCATACCAAGTCACGTGAGACGGCAAAGCAAATCGCCACAAGCTGGGCTGCTGGAGATATAGGAGGCGACACGCAGCGAGTAACTTCTATAAATATGAAGCTGGCAGAGGAAACCTTTAAGCACATTTTATTACCCGTTTATGTGAGCTCATATCGTTACAATGGTAAGGAGTATAACTTCTTTGTAAACGGTGAGACAGGCGCGCTTTCTGGTAAAAGACCTTATTCGTTCTGGAAAATATTTTTTGCCATACTTGCTGCACTTATTATTATAGGTATGATTGTGGTTTTTGCTCAGGGAGCGGGATAGTTTTTGTGTTGTAAATCTTTGTTAAACGCAATGTTATAAGGTGTTAATGCCGCTTTCGCGAAAGCGGAATACTTATATCTTTAAATAAAAAAGGACAATGAAATTTACAAGAAGCGCAAGCGCACACTGGGAAGGAAGCGGAAAAGAAGGAAAAGGAACAATCTCTACCGAAAGTACGGTACTAGATAAAGCACAATATGCCTTTGGGACTCGATTTGAAGACGGAGTGGGTACAAATCCAGAGGAACTTATAGGAGCAGCACATTCTGGATGTTATACAATGCAACTTAGTTTTTTACTCAATGAAGAAGACTACGTGGCAGATGCTCTAGATACAAGTGCAGAAGTAACTTTTGAAGATGGGGAGATTACAAAAATTCACCTCACCACAAAAGGTAAGGTTCCAAATATCTCAACCGAAGAATTTGAAAAAATAGCAACTAAGGCAAAAGAAGTGTGCCCGTTATCTAAGCTTATGAAAGCCGAGATTACCCTAGATGCAACACTAGAGTAACAAATATTTTATAAATGTAAAAGCCCTCAAAACCTAAGGTTTTGAGGGCTTTTTTTATGGTGGTTGTTTGAGTATGTATTCCTTCCATTATAAAATAGCAGTCTACATTCGCTTTTAAGAAAACCCCAAGGTATTATTTGGCAGTTATTTAAAAAAAATAATGCTACTACATAGTGTTTGAAACAACTCACAAGATTGTTAGTTTTGAACATACTAATCACATAATTAAATAGAATGATCAAAAAACGAATTACTTTACTATTAATGCTTGTAACTGCTATGAATTTACTTGCACAAGATGTCTATGAGCTAGCAGATGTGTCACAGGCAGATTTTGAAAACTTTACCCTTTCATCCTTAGAGTTTGCAGATGTTGATAATGACTCAGACGTAGACTTACTCATAATGGGTAGAAATGTAGACTTTATAAACGTCGCAAATCTCTATATTAATGATGGAGAAGGAAATTACTCCTTAGACCAGGGGTCAAATATAGAAGGGCTGTCATCTGGCGACCTATCTTTTGGTGATATTGATAATGACAATGATCTAGATTTAATTGTTACGGGAAGAAATACAAATATGACAAGAAGAACAGAGTTATATCTCAATGATGGGAGTGGAGTTTTTACTGTTCAAAGTCAAGTACAATTTGAATCTGTCGCAGGTTCTAAAGTTGAGTTAGGAGATTTAAATAACGACGGTCTTTTAGATGTTGTATTAATAGGTTTTACTGGTTCAGAAGCCCAAACCAATGTTTATTTGAATACTGGAAACGCTACATTTACAGAAGTCTCAACTATTTTTGAAGATGTTTTTTTAGGTGATATTGCCATTTTTGATGCAGATAATGATACAGATAATGATGTACTCATTACAGGAAGCGGAAATAGTAATAATAGAGTGTCTGAGTTATATCTTAATAATGGAGATGGCACCTTTATTGAGTCTTCAAATTCTCTAACAGGATCTATATCCTCTTCTGTGGCAGTAGCAGACATTGATAGTGATAATGACTTTGATATTATCATATCTGGTTTATCATTAGTAAATGGCTTGCAGGAGCCATCTACTACCTTATATATAAATAATGGGATGGGTGAATACACTGCCTCTACTCAATCATTTATAAATGTAGGTAGAGGAAATGTTGTTTTTGAAGATATTGATAACGATCAAGATCTAGATATCTTTATATCTGGAGTTGACGAAGATGATGCAATTATTTATAGTTTTTACCTTAATGATGGTCTAGGGGTTTATGCGCCGTTTGTAGATTCTAATATACTAGCAGTAAGAGAGGGTTCTTTAGATTTTGCAGATGTAAATGGTGATGGAACACAAGATATAGCAATTACGGGGAAATCAAGTGAAGATATAGAAAGCTCAAGGCTTTACATAAATCAGGAAATGCTAGGGGTCACTAATGTCGAAAGTAATGCGTTATCTGTTTATCCAAACCCAAGCAATGGGCGATTTACAATTAATATAGACAAACCTGTAGGACAGATTGAAATCTTTGAAATTTCTGGAAAGCTTATGCTTCGAGATAATGAAGTCAATGATAAGTTTTTGAATGTAAATCTAGCCTCTGGTATTTACCTTATAAAAGCTATGACAATTGATGGTGAGCAATATGTTTCAAAAATTATTATAGAGTAAATTTTATTTTTTCGCGTAATTTAAAATTTGACATTGTAACATAAAAAGAGCCACTTCAGTAATGAAGTGGCTCTTTTAGTAGTGGTTTTATAAAAAGCTTTGTCTATTATAATTAAGCTTTACCGTAATCGTGCTCGTCTTGCCATTTTTTAAGCTCTGCCCACTTTCCTAGAGCGGCCATTTCGGCTTGCATAGGCCAGGTGCCTGGACGATGTATTTCAAAGCGTTTACCACCAGAGTTAAGAACCTCTTGACACTTCTCTACAGAAGTGCTTGCAAGTGCTGCCCACGTTTTGATATCGTGATTGTGAAAGAGCTCAGATATTTTTGGACCTATTCCTTCTACAATAGTAAGATCATCTTCTTTTATTCTTTTCTTACCATACACACCTTTTGCCGCTGCTGCATCAAATGGTACACCTATGATACCTATAGACGGTGATGGTGCACTCGTATTTGTATTTGCAATAACGGTCTCGCTTGTCGCTGCACCAGCTGCAAATGAGCTTGCCATACTTGCAGTGGTACTGGCTGCTGCTGGAGCCGCTGGTGGAGGTGTAGCCTTAAGCTTTGTTCTACACGCCTCAAGGTCTGCTTCTAGTGAAGCTGTTTTCTTTCTACACGCCTCAAGATCTGCCTTGTAATCGTGCGTGTTAATAGTAGTTTGTTGTTCATTTTCATTACTAGTCCATTTACGTAAATAGTAACCTAGTAGTCCGCATACTACTCCGGCTATAAGTGGCCAGATCCAGCAATCTATAATTGAAAAATCCATATGTATATTTTTTATGAGTTAGTTTATAGTTATTACGGCGCGTCTGTTTTGAGCGCGACCTTCTTCTGTATCATTTGTTGCAATAGGGTTACGTTCTCCCTTTGAAACAGTTTTGATTTTTGTGCCTGCAATCCCATTGTTTTGAAGGTATTGCTTACCAAATTCTGCACGCTCAAGTCCTAGTCTATCATTTGTAGCCATACTACCTTGACTGTCTGTGTGCCCTTCTACCGTAATGCTAGATCCTTCTACCTTATCAAGATAACGTGTAATGTCTCCTAGTTTTTTACGCTGTTGCGCGTTGAGGTTTACAGAAGCCTCTGAGTAGTCAAAATAAATTACTAGCGGGTCTGCCTTAATAGCTTCAGCCATATTTGCAAGGTCTTCTTGCGCTTTGGCCTCATCTTCGGCGGCTTGTGCGTAGAGATTGTATGAAACAGGTCCTCTATAAATATCTCCATCTGGAACTAATTCTTCGCGTAACTCACCATAGGTGTTAATGCGACTTGAAGAGATACCTTGATCTACAAAGTAATTTTTTACAGCAGTGGCACGTGCAAGACCTAGGTTTGCATAAGCCGAGTTGTTTACTTCATCACTGTCATAATAGCCTGTAATATTGACCATTTTATTGTCATTACCTTCTGCATCAAAATAGCCTTTAAGCTTTGCAATACCATTGTTTACATCTCCTGTTACAGGAGTAATGATGGCAAAGTCTGAACTATTAAAATTAAAATTGTCGTTGCTTGTAAAAGCAAAGTTTCCGTCTGTGCCTCTTAAATTGAAGCCCATTGAGGTGGCCGCTGTGGCAGCAGCTACTGCGTTTTGATCATCTACTGTTGTTTCTTGCTTATCTGTAGTAGAAGCAGCGCTTGCGCCGGCTCCACAACAAAAAATCCAAGCCAAAATCATACAAATGATAATCGTAAGTAGCATACCAAGTAGGTATCCTGATTTCTTACTCATATTGGTTAGGTTTAAATGGTTCGTGTGACTTAAAGTTAGTTAAAATTTTAACATAACAGCATTTTATGCATTGATTGTTAGAGATTTATGTATTTCCTCGACGATTTTAATGGGTTTGTCGAGCATTTTTAGGAGTTCAATCCTTGTAAAACACATTGTTTAGTGTGTTTTGCTGATTTTCAAATGTTTACAAAAATATAACGTCATAGGCTGTAAGTGGCAAGCCCTTATCTTAGTAAAATTACGGTGGAATGAGATTACGCTTTCGCGAAAGCGTAAAAAGAAAGAATTATCTACTTCTCATAGCTAGAAGCCCAAAAACGGGACCTATAGCGAGAAGTGGTAAGACATACATAAGAGGTATAAAGGTCTGTAATAACACAAGTGTCTGTATACTTATGATGGTAATAGCAAACCCTATACAATTTACCATTGTTAAAGCGGTACCTTTTACAGATGGGGCTGCTCGCTGGGCTACGAGTGTAGAAAAAAGCGGCGAGTCTGCAATGACGACCATACCCCAAAAAATGAGAAACGCAATGACAACTGGGTAATATGACGTGCTTAATAACAACGGCGCTATAAGGCAGCACATACCAGACAAGAGTAAAAAGAGTTTTGCCATTTTTTGAACTCCTACTTTTTGTGATAGATATCCACCAGCTATACAAGCAATGGAGCCGGCACCTATAATTATAAATGAATACAAGCTTACAGATAAGCTCGTTTCTGGATGTTGTTTTAGATAGATGATGAGAATGGCAGGAACCAGGGTCCAGAAGGTGTATAATTCCCACATATGACCTATATATCCTAGTGCGGCCTTATTAAAATTAGGATCTTTAAATATATCTTTTAGCTGTTTAAAGCTTAAGGCGCTTCCGGCCTTTCTGTATGGTCCGTCTGGCACCAGTAATTGTAATAAAACCCCGCCAAATACTGCAGTACAAGAGGTAATAATCATCACGGTTTGCCAAGAGATGCTAGATAGCACATCGCCCAGCAGGTGAGGAAAAGCGGTACCTAGCACAAGAGCACCTACTAGATATCCCAGCGAGCGACCCAGTCCTTTGTCAAAATAATCTGCTGCTATTTTCATCCCTACAGGATATATTCCGGCTAGAAAAAAACCGGTGAGAAATCGAAATAAGAGCAGTGTAGAGAGCGTGTTACCTTGCCAAATCATAGCAAGGTTAAATAAAGCGCCCGTGGTCGCACAAACTAGAAATACTCTAGAAGGAGAGAATCTGTCTGCAATGGCAAAAATGGCAAATAGAAGCGTACCTACTATAAACCCTAGCTGTACAGCAGTTGTAAGATGTGCTACGGCATTTTGATTAAGATAAAAATCACTTATGAGCCCAGGCATCACCGCATTACCAGAAAACCATAATGACGTCCCACAAAATTGTGCAAAAACAATGGTAGGTAAAATATGTCGTGCCGGCTTCAAATGTGATCTCGTAATTAATGTGGTAGAAAGATAGCTTTTTTGTGCGGGTGACGCTTTCGCGAAAGCATAAAAAAACCGCTCCTATAAAAGAAACGGTTTTTAATAATTATAAAGAGTATAATCTATAAATCAAACTTGATACCCTGTGCAAGCGGAAGCTCTGTGGTATAGTTTATTGTGTTAGTTTGTCTTCTCATATATACTTTCCAAGCATCAGATCCAGACTCGCGTCCTCCACCTGTATCTTTCTCACCTCCAAAGGCTCCACCTATCTCTGCACCAGAAGTACCTATATTTACATTTGCAATACCACAGTCTGATCCTGCCGCGCTTAAGAAACGCTCTGCCTCACGTAAGTTATTAGTCATAATTGCAGAAGATAGACCTTGTGCTACACCATTTTGTAACTCTAGTGCATCTATAACGTCTCCAGTATATTTTAATAAGTATAAAACAGGAGCAAATGTCTCGTGCTGTACAATCTCATACTCATTACTAGCCTCTGCTATTGCTGGTTTTACATAGCAACCGCTCTCATAACCTTCACCTGTAAGAACACCACCTTCTACAATGATGTTACCACCTTCTGCTACCACACGCTCTAGGGCGTTATTATAATTTGCAACAGCATCTGTATCTATAAGTGGCCCTACGTGGTTGTTTTCATCTAGTGGGTTACCTATGCGTAGTTGCCCATATGCTTTTACAATAGCATCTTTTACCGTATCATACACACTCTCGTGTATGATAAGACGACGTGTAGATGTACATCTTTGTCCTGCAGTACCTACCGCTCCAAAAACGGCACCTATAACGGTCATCTTAATATCTGCGTCTGGTGTCACAATGATAGCATTGTTACCTCCTAGTTCAAGTAGCGATGTACCAAGACGCTCTCCTACAGTAGCAGATACAATCTTACCCATACGTGTAGATCCAGTAGCAGATACTAGAGGTACACGCTTATCTGTAGTCATCATTTCTCCTACTTTGTAATCTCCATTTATAAGACAAGAGATACCTTCTGGCATATCATTTGCCTTGAGCACCTCTGCGATAATGTTTTGACAAGCAACACCACAAAGCGGTGTTTTTTCTGATGGTTTCCATACACATACATCACCACATACCCAAGCAAGAGCCGTGTTCCAAGCCCATACTGCTACAGGAAAGTTAAAGGCAGATATAATACCTACCACACCTAGTGGGTGGTATTGCTCATACATTCTGTGACCTGGTCTTTCTGAGTGCATTGTAAGACCGTGTAACTGGCGTGATAGCCCCACCGCAAAGTCACAGATGTCTATCATCTCTTGTACTTCACCTAGACCTTCTTGATATGATTTACCCATCTCATAAGAAACAAGTTTTCCTAATGGTTCTTTTACCTCACGTAGCTTGTTACCAAACTGACGTACAAGTTCTCCACGAGCAGGAGCGGGCATTGTTCTAAAATCTTTAAACGCCGCTGTAGCTGCACTCATTACGGTCTCATAATCTTCTTTTGTAGTGGTTTTTACTTTACCTATAAGTTGACCATCTACTGGTGAGTGTGATTCAATAATCTCACCGTTACCAAAGTTTTTTTGACCCGTTGAGGTTCCTTCGTTTATGGCAGAAAGTCCGAGGATTTTCATCGCTTCGTCCATTCCAAAATCTTTTGCTACTGTGCTCATCGTTTTTTTATGAATAACTGAGATAAGAAAACCAGTAAAGTTGCCTTACTCAAGGGTTAATTTCTATTTATACTTCTCAAACATATATGAGAAGTCTATGTGAGTCAAATCTAAGAATAATTCAAAGGTTTCCATAAAAAAGGGTGTATAATTAAATACACCCTAAAAATTATTCTGTTTTTTTATCAATCTGCTGTAAAACGTTCATCTACTTCCATCGCCGTACCGCAGTTGTTGCACGTTCTAAGCTCTTCACTATTATAGAAGTCCTTAAAATGTGACTGGAAGTCTTTTTCTACATCGTGAAGTTTAAAGTATACCTCGTGTAGTTTGTTATTACAATTATCACAGTACCATAAAAGACCATCTGTTCCTTCTAGGTCTAGTCTTTTACGTTCTACTACGAGTCCTATTGAGTTGTCGTGGCGCACTGGCGAGTGCGGTACCCCGGCTGGGTGTAAGTACATATCACCCGGACCTAGTTTCATCGTGCGCTTTACACCTTCGTCTTGTACGTGTACCTCAATGTGTCCTTCTAGTTGAAAAAAAAGTTCTTCGGTCTCATTATAATGATAGTCTTTTCTGGCATTTGGTCCACCTACAATCATAACAATGTAGTCACCAGCATCTTTGTAAAGATTTTTATTACCTACGGGTGGTTTAAGAAGATCTCTATTTTCTTCTATCCATTTATTTAAATTAAAGGGAGGTGCTATGGCCATATGTTTCTTATTTATTTACTATAAAAGTACAAAAAGTAGTACGCTTTCGCGAAAGCGTAAAAAAAACATCCCCACCTACTATAGCAGGTGGGGATGATAATCAAAACAGATTTGGGGATTGTTTGGTTATCTAAAGAATAGTTGTGTGTAATAAGGTACACCCATTTCATTTTTTACGATACCTATACCTGTATGTGTGTAGTCACCTTCTAGTGCTTGTTTGTGTGATGGACTTCCTAACCAACCTTGTACAACAGACTCTGCATCCATATATCCATAAGCGACATTCTCACTTACTATATGTGCACCGTTATTTTGTAAACTCGCCGAACGTGCATAAAAATTATCGTGGCTAGGCTCGCTCTGTATAACCATATAGTTAGAGTGACCTAAAGCAAGATCTTCAGAGTAGTTGTGCCATTGCAACTCACTAAGGCCTAATGTTGCCCTATGTGCATTTAAGACAGCTAGCACTTCGAGCGCTAGTTCGGTGTCGTTTTCAACCTCGATTGGTGCTTCAAGGTTTGTTGTGAGTTCTTCTGACTCATTAATTGGATCGGTACTGCAAGAGCAGATAAGTAGCATAGCTGCAATAAAGCAGAGACTTTGGTTAATCAGTTTCATAATTTGGGGTTATGATTTATGACTGCAAGATAATAACTTTTTGCACTTAATCGTACACTTTGTGTATTTAATCGATGAAATACACAAAAAATGTAGTTTTTTTAAAATTTTACAAGTAGGAAGTATCTGTATTGTTCGCTTTTGGTACGTTCAAATGCTTCTTTCTCCTTATATTAGACCTATATATTTTAAGTAAAACCTTATGAAAAAGTTAGTTACGCTTGTTATGTTGTCTTTAATTGTATGTTCTTGCGATATGCCTGTTAAAGAAAAAGAAGATAAGATTAGTGCATCATCTATACCTGCAGATCAAAAGTTTGGTCTTGTTATACACGGAGGTGCGGGTACTATTCTTAAAAAAAATATGACAGACTCTCTTGAAAGTGCATATCGAGCAAAACTTGATGAAGCCACAAGAGCTGGTCATAAGGTGCTCTCAGATGGAGGCACGAGTATGGAGGCGGTGACGGCAGCTATTAATATTATGGAAGATAGCCCACTTTTTAACGCAGGAAAGGGTGCTGTATTTACACACGATGGTACAAATGAGCTAGATGCTAGCGTTATGGATGGTAATACCCTTAATGCGGGAGCCATCTCTGGTGTGACTACTGTAAAAAACCCCATTGACCTTGCGGTAGCAGTAATGAACAAGTCTGAGCACGTGATGCTTAGTGCAAAAGGAGCAGAGCAGTTTGCAGCAGAGCAAGGACTTGAGATAGTAGACCCTTCTTATTTTTATACAGAGAGAAGGTATAAATCGCTTCAAAAAATAATAGATAAAGAAAAAACGCAACTCGATCACGATCTAGATAAAAAGGTGACTTATATGGATCCTTTTATAAAGGATAGTAAATATGGAACTGTAGGTTGTGCAGCACTAGATAAGTATGGTAATCTCGCAGCAGGTACCTCTACAGGAGGAATGACTAATAAAAGGTATAACCGCATAGGAGATGCACCTATTATAGGAGCAGGTACATATGCAAATAATGCAAGTTGTGCGGTAAGTAGTACTGGATGGGGAGAGTTCTTTATGCGTGGTATGGTAGCACACGATATTGCTGCTATTATGGAGTATAAGGAAGTTACATTACAAGAAGCGGCAGAAGAGGTAATCCAGAAAAAGCTCACAGATCTAGGCGGTACGGGAGGAATTGTCTCTATAGATCGAGACGGCAATGTGGCAATGGAGTTTAATACAGCAGGTATGTACCGTGCACATATGAATGCCGCAGGAGAGATAGATATAAAAATTTATAAGAACAACTAGTATGGATAGAACGTGTCCAGAATGTGGAGATAAAATTATAGGTAGAGCAGATAAGAAGTATTGTAGTTCTTCTTGTCGCAACGCTCGTAACAACAGCCAGAATAAGGACTCAAAAAATATGATGCGCAACATAAATAACCGGTTGCGCAAAAACTATCGTATACTAGAAAAACTCAACCCTGAGGAAAAGACAAAAACCACTAAGGCAAAACTAAACGCAGCGGGTTTTGACTTTAATTATTTTACAAGTATCTACACGACTAAAGCAGGTACTGTATACTACTTTATATATGACCAGGGATATTTACCGCTAGATGGCGACTTTTATGCACTCGTAAAAAGAAAGAATTAATATGAAAATCTACGCCGAAACTAAGAACCTAATCCTTAGGGAGATTGTCATAGAAGATACGGGGGATATGTATCGCTTAGATAGCGACCCCCTTGTACATAAATATCTAGGTAATAAACCTATAAGCTGTATGGGTAAAGCAAGAGCATATGTAGATTACATACGTATGCAGTATGAAACTTACGGCATAGGCCGCTGGGCTGCTATAGAAAAATCTACAGGTGACTGGATAGGGTGGACCGGCTTAAAAATGAATTTTGAAAACGAGATGAACGGTCATACAGATTTTTATGACATAGGTTATCGCTTTATGCCACAATACTGGGGCAAGGGCTATGCAACAGAGTCATCTATCGCCGCTAGAGATTACTTTTTTGAAAACTTCACTGGCAAAAAACTGTGCGGTATGGCAGAGCTGGGCAACGGTGCTTCTTGCCGTGTACTAGAAAAAATAGGACTAGAGCGCAAAGATAATTTTATCTACGAGCCAGAAAATATAGAGCTGGCCTGGTTTGAAAAAACAATGTAATCTATTTCCAAGTCTGACCATTAAGTTCTAAAGCAGCTTTAAGGACATCCTTCTGGCTTATCTGGCCTACTAGTTTACCATTTTCTACTATAGGGAAGCGTCTATGTTTTGATTCCAAAAATTTATTTGCCGCATCAAAAACATTCATATTACCATCTATAGTATCTACATTAGATACCATATGATTGCTTACTTTCATATTATCCATAGGCATATTATAATATCTACTCTCTGAGATTTGTTTCATACAGTCGCCTTCAGAAATTATCCCTAGCAGTTCATTTTGTTCATTTACCACGGGACCACCAGATATTTTATGCTTTATAAGACTATTCATTACCTCAAGAACAGATTGATCTGGAGAGAAGGTAATGAGTTTACGGCTCATATAATCACTTACTTTTATATCTGTTGAGGTGCTCTTTACCTCTTTTGCACGTTTACCTATAAAACTTTTAATCGCCATAACTATCTGATTTTGTTGTCTTAAAGTTAGTGATTTATATTTAATAAGTTGTTTTACGCTTTCGCGAAAGCGTACTCCAAACCTATAAATTTGTATTTTACAACCACCAAACCAAAAGCAAATGAAACGCCTTAAACATTTCTTCTCATTTTTTGTACTTCTTTTTTTAGTGTGGTTTAGTTTTAAATCGCTTATACCAGACACCGCTTCTTCTGGAGATGTCCCGCTTTCTGAGTTCTCTACAGAACGTGCAATGAGCCAACTTAAAGTAATCTCTCAAAAACCACATTATGTAGGGTCACCTGCACACGCAGAAGTGCGTGGGTATATTATAGACGAGCTTGAGAAATTAGGTCTTGAGCCTGCTGTGCAAGAGGGATATGTACTAGACTCTTGGTGGGGGTCGAGTACCTTAGTAAAGCCAAAAAATATAGTGGCACGTTATAAAGGAAACGGTACGGGTAAGGCAGTATTGTTAATGTCCCATTACGATAGTGCTCCCCATAGTAAGTCTCACGGGGCGAGCGATGCAGGGTCTGGAGTGGTGACTGTGTTAGAAAGTTTAAGAGCCTATCTAGCAGCTGGAGTTGAGCCAGAAAATGATATTATCGTGCTATTTACAGACTCTGAAGAGTTAGGTCTAGACGGCGCTACGCTATTTGTAAAAGAACACCCTTGGGCAAAAGACGTGGGTATTGCCTTAAACTTTGAAGCTAGAGGCTCTTCTGGGCCTTCTAATATGATTGTGGAGACTAATGGGGGTAATGAAAATCTCATTAAAGAGTTTGAGAAGGCTGGACTTGAGTATCCCGTAGCTACATCATTAATGTATAGTATATATAAAATGCTACCTAATGATACAGATTCTACAGTGTTGCGTGAAGATGGTGATATACCAGGTTTTTTCTTTGCTTTTATAGACAGTCATTATAATTATCATACGGTAAATGATACTGTAGATAATCTTGACCCGCGCACACTTGAGCATCAAGGACAGTACTTACTGCCGCTTATTAAGCATTTTGCTCAAGTAGATTTATCGACCATAAAATCTACTCAAGATCGAGTTTACTTTGATACACCTTTATTCACTTTTGCATCCTATCCTTTTGCGTGGGTGTTACCTATGTCTATCATCGCACTCGTAATTTTCATACTCTTACTTTTTAAAGGTTTTAGAGATAAGAAATTAAGTGGTAGGGCTGTAGGACGAGGATTTTTAGCACTTATTATTTCTTTGGGCTGTTCATTATTGTCATTGCAAATTTTTGCTTGGTTAATGCCGTCATTATATCCTCAGTATAATGATATGTTACCGGTGTTTATATATAACGGTCACTGGTATACCATTGCTTTTGTAGTAATGTCTCTTGCGTTTAGTTTTGGTTTTTACAGTCGCTTATGTAAGCTAGAACACACCCCAAGTACCTACGTTGCACCACTTACATTGTGGGTGATTATCAATATTCTTGTTGCTGTATATTTAAAAGGAGCAGGCTTTTTTGTTATTCCATTATTATTTGGTCTTGTTGCCTTTTTTGTAATGATTAAGCAAAAGAAACCAAGCGTTATTTTAATGCTTCTTTTAGTCGCACCAGGAGTATTTGTTTTTTCACCATTAGTACAATTCTTTCCAGTAGGTTTAGGACCATCTGCATACTGGATCTCTATACTTTTTACAGTATTAGTATTTGGTTTATCATTACCAGTAATAGGCTATTATAAGAGCAAGCGCTTTTTAGGGTATATAGGTTTAATACTTACGTTTGTATTTTTAGGAGTAGCACACGCAAAGTCTGATTACACAGAAGATAGGCAAAAACCTAATAGTTTATTGTATTACCATAAGGAGGGTGATGCAAAGGCATACTGGGTAACGTATGACGATTATATAGACAGTTGGGTAGAAGGCTATCTAGGTAACGCGCCTAACGCTGCTAGTGATTATATAGCAAATGCTTCTGGTAGTAAGTACAATACCTCTTTTAGCTATGCAAAGGAAACCTCTGTTATAAATCTTGAAGAAACTATCATTATCAAAGAAAAGGATGAGGTTGTAGATGGGAATAGAGAGGTAACACTGAGCATAAGACCACAGAGAGCGATAAATAGAATACGCCTCTTTGCAGATAAGGATACACCTTTTAAAATGCTATCTTATAATAAGAAGGTGTACAAGCCAGATAGCACAGAGACCTTATATAAAAAACGTAGAACAAATGCGCTGTTAAGTTATTATATGGGTGAAGGTGAAGAGCTAGAATTTAGCTTTACAATACCAGCAGGAGTAGATCCAAAAATAAGTTTTAGAGAATACTCTTTTGACTTACTTGAGCATCCTAAATTTACTGTCTCAACAAGACCAAAGACAATGATGCCAAAACCCTTTGTAGTAAACGATGCAATTATACAAGAACGCGTCATAAACGTAGATGAACTAGCCTTTGCTACTCCTCAAAACGACACATTGCAACTACAAGAATAATAAGTGCCTTTTAATACAACCTCTCTATATATGAGGAAAGCTTATGAATAAAAGAATAACAATAGCAGGACTAGGGTGGTTAGGACAACCGCTTGCATCTCGTCTCAAACTTTTTGGATATCAAGTAAAAGGTAGCGTCACAGATACAGAGAAGGCAAAAGCACTTACAAAAAGTGGCATTACAGCTTATCCAGTCGTTATAGCAGAGGCTGGTGTGTCTGGACTTGTAGACACCTTGCTGGTTGACACGGATGTGCTTATGATAATGATTCCGCCGGGACTGCGTAGAAATACTGGAGCAAATTATGCGCTTAAAATGGCTCACTTTTTACATCAAGTAGAGCAATCACAAATAGAAAAAGTCATCCTAGTAAGCAGTACCTCTGTATATGATGACTCACAGGGTGTAGTTACAGAAAAAATCGCGCCTAGACCTGAGACTAACGCCGGTAAGCAATTACACGATGTAGAGCAAATTTTCTTTAATAACAGTGCATTTAAGACTACAGTCGTGCGCTTTGGAGGGCTTTTTGGAGGTAACAGGAATCCTGTTAAGTTTCTCGCTGGTCGTAAGGGGCTTACTAATGGTAAGGCTCCCGTAAATATGATTCATAGAGATGATTGTATAGGTATTTTAATGGCTATTGTAAAGCAAGACGCCTTTGGCCATATTATAAATGCCGTTGCGCCTAGCCACCCATCAAAAAAGGCATACTATACACAGCAAGCACAAGAACTAGGCCTTGAGCCTCCAGAATACATAGAGGAGGATACAGCTACTTTTAAAGAGGTAAATAGTGTGGTTGTAAAACCTCTTTTGAACTATGAGTTTCAAGTTGAGTTATAAGTTTTTGTAGCCATTAAATAGTTTAAGTACGCTTTCGCGAAAGCATAAAAAAAACCGTCCCTATTTGAGACGGTTTTTTAAGTTTATAAAGCGTTTAGATTACCAAATACGCACTCTATCTTCTGGAGCTAGGTAATTTGCATCTCCTTCTTTTATATCAAATGCTTCATAAAAAGCATCTACATTAAGTAAAGGTTGTACAGCACGTACCATACCTGGAGAGTGTGGGTCTGTCTTGATTTGTGTTCTTAAAGCTTCATCACGACTCTTAGTTCTCCATACGGTTGCCCAAGACATAAAGAAACGTTGTTCTGGCGTAAAGCCGTCTATGTTTTCTGGACGTCCATTTTCTGCATAGTATTTCTGAAGACCATCATAAGCACCTAGTACGCCTCCTAGATCACCTATATTTTCACCTAGTGTAAACTTACCGTTTACAAAAACACTGTCTAGTACTTCTACATTGCTATATTGTTCTGCAAGTGCATTACCACGTTTTGTGAATGCCTCAAGATCTGACTCTGTCCACCAGTTTTTAAGATTACCCTCTGCATCAAAACGTGCTCCACTATCATCAAAAGCGTGTGAGATTTCGTGACCTATTACGGCACCTATACCTCCATAATTTACAGCCTCATCTGCCGTGTAATTGTAAAATGGTGGCTGTAATATTGCGGCAGGAAAAACAATCTCGTTGTTAAGTGGGTTAAAGTATGCATTAACCGTTTGTGGTGACATTCCCCACTTAGATTTATCTACAGGTTCACCTATATCTTCATAATTTTTAAGCTGCCCCCATTTACCTACGGCTGTCATATTTTCAAAATACGTCTTATCTGCAGATACTTCCATTGTAGAGTAATCTTCCCACTTGTCTGGATATGCGATTTTAACGGTGAATTTGTCAAGCTTCTCGATTGCTTTTTCTTTAGTTTCTGCTCCCATCCAGTCTAGATTTTGGATACGATTTTTATAAGCATCAATAACGTTTGCAATCATTGTTTCTGCCTTTGCTTTTGCCTCTGGCGGAAACTTTGCATCTACATATAGCTGCCCTAGAGCTTCTCCTACAGTACCGTTTACAGTTGCAAGCGCACGCTCATCTGCTGGGCGTTGCTTTTTTGCACCGCTTAAATATTTACTGTAAAACTCCCAGTTTGCTTTTTCAATATCCGTGCTTAGTCTACCAGATGCACTATTAAAGGTATCCCAGCGCACAAGCGTTTTTATATCTTCAATAGATGTGTTATTTAAAAACTTGTCTAAGGCAGTAGTATACTTAAGCTGTGTTACCGTAAGCGTGTCAAATTCTTTTTTGATACCTAGGTCTTTAATCATCTTTTTAAGATCTACAGATGTAAGCATTGCATCTGCCTCATCTACAGAACGTGGATTGTTAAAGTTACGAGCATCGCGACTTTCTACCTTGTCTAGTCGTGGTATTGCTAGTGCAGTTTCCATCTTAAGGATTTTTTCTGCGGCTGCTGTAGCATCTGCTTCAGAGTCACCTAGCTTTTGTAACATTCTTGCGATGTGCTTTTTGTACTCTACACGTATTTCTTTAGACTTACTGTCTTCTAAGATGTAATAATCACGGTCTGGAAGTCCTAAACCATTTGCGCCTAGATAAACAGTGTTCATAGAACTGTCATTAAGATCTGCTCCTGCGCCTATACTTAAAAATGGAGAAGATACTGCAGGGTTTGTAGCAAGTACGGTTTGTAACTCTGCGAGGTTTGTTACAGCGGCAATATCATCTAGTGCTGGTTGTAATGGTTTTAATCCGGCTTCATTTCGCGCAAGCGTATCTAACTTTGTATTAAAGATTGCGAGAGCTTTTGCTTGATCTGTACCTGCAGTGTACTTTCCACTTTTTTCTGCTTCATCAAGTATAGCAAGAACATCTGCATCTGTAGATTTACGTAGTACAGAAAAGCCTCCCCAGCTTGTACGATCATCAGGTATCTCTGTGTTTTTCATCCAAGACCCGTTTACGTACTTGTAAAAGTCTTGATTAGGAGTTACAGAGGTATCCATATTTTCAAGTACAATACCTGGGATTTCTTCTGTTTTGGCTTCATCTTTTGAGCCATCTGTTTTACAACTTGCCATAGCAAGTGCGCAAGAGGCTACAATTGCAGCCGATTTATAAAGTTTCATAGTGTTATGAGTGTTTGAAATTATATTTGAATAAGACGTTATTAATTTTAGATTGTTACAAAGTTAATAAAACAAAAAGCCCTCTTTTGAAGAGGGCTTGATTAATTAGTTGCGTATCAGCTTTTTGGTTATTTGCTTTGTGCCTGTATTGAGTTTTAGTAAATATAAACCGGTGGCAAATGAGCTCATATCTAATGGATAGGCAGTCTCACCTGCAGCGGTTGTAATAGGTTTTACAACTACCTTACCTAAGATGTCATAAACTTCTATAGTAAGCGGAGTTCCTTGAGACCAATTAATATTAAAAATACCGTTAGATGGGTTTGGGTGTATACTAAGCCCTGAAACCGTTACCTCATCTATAGCAAGTGGGTCAAGACCTATATGTAAATCATCTAAGAGTACCCCTTCTCTCACAGTGTTTTGATCAGAGTGGAAAACAAATCTAAAGATCATACTGGTCTCTGCGGCAAAGGCGGTAAGGTCATAGCTATACTCGTTAAGAGAGGTGTCATTGTCACCTGTCCACTGTGCTCCTGGGCAGTTAAAGCAATTGTTACCAGGTAATGTGTCACTGTTATACCAGTTAGAATCATTTGCAGTTCCTAATATATTCCAAGTAACGCCATTATCTACGGTATACTCCATATACATTATATCCCAATCATTTTCTAGCTCAAAAGCCATTTTGAAAGAGATTTGAGGAACGTCTAGTGCAGAAATATCATAACATTTAGTAGTTAAAAACTCTTTGATATTATCACCGTGATCACCGCTTAGATTAGTAGCATATACATTCTCTCCAGATGCTGCTTGGTTTAGAGCTGGGCCTGTAGGGATTCCTCTTTGCCAAGTTGTACTTGATGTATCACAATTACCTCCGTTGCTGTTTTCAGTTAGTATAAGAAGGGTGTCTTCTTCTGATTCAAAATCATTTATAAGATCGCCTTCACCTACTGCATTTACAGCTAGAGTTGTTCTTGAGTCATTATTATCAATTAACTGATCACCATCTAGTATAACCTCTGCGACCAGTTCATACGTACCAGTAGGAAGTCCCAGCACAGGTAACTCAACAGTGGTAGATTCTTGAGATGCGAGCGACCCAGACCAATCTATTGTGTTTGAGATACCGCCAGCCATATAGTTTATAGTTGCAGCTGTAATCACATCTGTACCGCTATTTATAAGAGTAAGCTCTGTAGGGATTTCTTCACAAGAGAGTGCTTGATTACCTAGAGGAACAAGTGAGGTGGTTGCTATGTCTAGCGCTATAGGCTCTGTATCTATGTTAGTCTGCCAGATACCACGACCGTAGGTTGCTGCAGTTAGAATTCCATTTGATTCATTAATATCTAAGTCACGTACAGCAGTATTAGGTAATCCATTATCAAAGGTTTCCCAGTCGTTTGTAATATCATCATACCTCCATACCCCTAGTGCGGTACCTAAGTAAAGTGGATTTTCAGAGTGCACATTTTGGTGTTTAATTACAAGTTTTGGTACTTCTGGTAATGACCCAGTAATTTCAGTTGCAACAATATCTGCTCCTGTAATTGTACCTTGATATACTCTACCTGAAGTTCCAGCAGTTACGATATATATTGTAGAGCTATCTCCATATTTCACTTCAAGTGAAGAGATGTTATTTGAAAAATTAGTCACGAAATCAAAATTCTCGCCACTGTCAGAACTTTTGTATAGTTGATTATCAACTGCGACATACATTATCTCTGCATTATTTGGATCTGTTTCAAGGTGGTCAATACGAGTCCCAAATGATGACGAACGTTGAACCCAACTATTTGAACAAAAATCTAGCTCGTATACACTAGTATATCCTGCATATAGCTTACTGTCTTTTGCAAAGGCAAGAGGCGTTATCCAGTTACCAGTTTCTGGCGAGTTGAAAGCTCCTGCTAGTGATGCTCCACCATTGTTTGAAAAATATGGTCCACCACCACTTTGTATAAATCCATATACTCTACTTGGGTCATTTGGATCAAATACATTTTCCATTCCATCTGCTCCGTAGTAGTTTTGCCATTGCTCATTAAGGCGAGCATAACCTCCGTTATCTTGTAATCCTCCAGAAATAAGAGAGGCATCTGTTGCAGCTACATCTATTCTATAAAATTGTCCTATTGCTAGACCGTCTGTAATACTTGTAAAACTAGCGCCACCATCTGTAGATGTATAAATACCACCATCACTACCGCAATAAAGTGTCCCGTTTATAAAGCGCAAATTATGAATATCTGCGTGAGTATATGCAGCTTGATTAGGAGAATCCCAACTGTTTAATTGAGTGAAGTTTGCACCACCATTAGTAGATTTCCACACGTTGAGTATTCCTGTATAAATTTCATCTTCATTTGTGTCTGAAACTGCAAAAGCCATATCAAACCAGGCCTGCGTACTCTGGAAAATATCTTGACTTCCAGTAAAAGTCTCTACAAATGTATCAGCACTGTCTGTAGATTTAAATATAGAACCAGACCCAAAACCAGTGTCAGATTTAAATACATATAACACTTCTGGATTTGCTGGGGTTACATCTAGTACGAGTCTGGCAGCTCCCGTTATGACGCCAGCAGATACATTTGTCCAAGTCTCACCTGCATCTGTAGATCTATAAACTCTATTTGTAGTAGCAGCATATACTATATCAGAGCTTCCTGGTTTTACTTTTAAATCATCAAAGTTACCTGTGATTTTATTTTCCCAATTGAGGCCGCTGTCTATCGTTTTATATACACCCTCACTAGTTGCTAGCCATAGTGTCTTATTATCTGCAGGATCAAAGTAAATCTCATTCATTGTTAAAGGAGAATTACTTTCATTAAGACCTGTGGTGTTCCAAGTAACACCTCCATCTGTAGATTTCATAACACCTACACTTGTAGAGTCACCGGCATCATCATCACCAGTTGCAATGTATATGATATTACTATCGGTAGGATCAATAGTAATTCCAGACACTCCTATTTGTGGTAATTGATCTGTAAGAGGTGTCCACGTGGCACCTGTGTCTGTAGACTTCCAGATACCTCCAGCTGGAGCACCTATATAAATAACAGCAGGGTTTGTTGGGTCTACAGCCATCGCGTTTACACGACCTTGACCAGCAGACCAAGAGCCTGTGTTAGTATGTGTAAGTGGCCCTATATTTACCCAGTCACTATCATCTGCTTGCGCAGCACGTGAAGAGCTGTTTACTTCTTGCCATACATCCCACAGTTGTTTTTGAGACATTACGGTACCATCATCATTAAGATAATTTTGATGAAAGGATTCCCATCTTTTGAAAGGTTTGTAACCGCTTCCTTTTACGGTCTCATCTTTATCTTCCCAGTATAGCTCAAAAGCATTTACAATTTCTTCAAAAGTAGGTTCTGTAATTCGGTTAGGATTGTTAAAAGTTTCCATCCAAGGGGCAGATGTACCTATCTGAGCGACAGATACTCCCGTGACTAGGCAGAAGCCTAGTAGTAGTAGTTTTTTCATTGTAGTTTTATTAGGCAATAAATATAATACAGGAATTGTATTCTACACAATTATTCACTTATAAAACAGCTAAAAAACTTAAAAAATATCAGTAAAAGGATTAAAACACTGCGGTTTTGGCAATAAGCAGGTGGTTTGATTAGTCTTTTTTGCGCATCTTCTTGATGTAAAGACTGTCCCATTCTTTTTTACTTTGTGTAAGCTCTGCTACATTTCCATTGGGCACAGCAATAGAGAGTACATAGTGCTGTATCTTCCAGCTGCCATCTACTTTTTTTAGAATACCTGAGCCTCTACATACACCCATTTGTGTATCTAGATGTTCATCAAACCAAGCGGTATTTTGAGAGGTGTCATCTAGATATATATTTCTATTTATTGAAGCAAATGACCAGGCACGACCTTTGTCAAAATGAGGTTTTGAGTAACTTTTAAAGGCTTTTACATCCCAGATCTCTGTAGCATCTGTACCTATAAAAATGGCAGTATCTGTCATTAAAGCAAAGTAGGCTTCAAAATCTGCATTAGCCGCAGCTTGATGCCAGGCATCAAGAGTACCTTCTATGGTTTTTTTTGTTGTGTTTTTTTCTTGTCCAAGTAGGACAGTAGTCATACTTAAAAAAGCAATAAGAATTATATGTAGTTTCATAGATACTAGTATTATTGAGGCTCATTTTCTTCTTCTAGCTCCTCATCTGGCTGTTCCTTTTCAAGCTTTATTTCTTCTAGTAGATCTTCAAAGCTTGTATTAAAAGCCTCATTAAGTTGTAGGTTGAGGTCTTGATATGCATTAATGAGGTCTCCTATTTGTTGTGAGAGTGTTACAGCATTAGGTTCATTTAAGAAGGCTTCATTTTTAAGAACCTTTACTTTTGTCTCGATTGTTATAAGCCGCGCCCGTATAGCATTAGATAATGTTTCTTGAGGAGCAACTTGCACCTCTGCCTCTTCTGCCTCTTCCTTTGCTACATAAAGGTTATCAAATCTCTTTATTTCTTTTTTGAGTACACCTAGTGTAGGGACTTGTAAACTATCTATAGCAGCCGATAGATCTCTATATAATGGCCAGTTTGCCACCCCTTCTCTTGCTTGTGGTGTGAGTCCTATTTTCGGCTTTAGATTTGTAGGTTTTGCAATAGATAAAGTATCCCTTGCATCTATTTTATCTGTGGTGGTATACTCTTGAGGAGTTTGTTTTTCGTCACAAGCACTTATAGCGAGAACAAAAAGAAATAATAATACAACAGATAAAAATCTCATAACTTAAATACTAAGGACATAACAAAAGTAGGGCAAATGCATATATGCGAGCAATAATTATGACTAAGTTTGTCTACGCTTTCGCGAAAGCGTACTTCAAAACACACACATATGAAATCTAGAATACTCATTATAGGAGCTTGCGGCCAGATAGGGACTGAGCTTACACTTACATTAAGAAACAGATTTGGTGCAGATAAGGTTGTTGCCAGTGATATACGCGAGGGTAATGAAGATATAATGGGCGAGGGCCACTTTGAACTACTTGATGCCACAGACCTTGCCGCTGTAGAAGATGTTATTTTTAGATATAAAGTAGATACAGTTTATTTAATGGCAGCAATGCTTAGCGCTATTGCAGAGCGTTTTCCTGCAAAGGCGTGGCATCTCAATATGACTTCTCTCTTTAACGTGCTTAATCTAGCAAAAGACAAAAAAATAAAAAAAGTGTTCTGGCCGTCTAGTATAGCTGTTTTTGGAGAAACTACACCTGCACAAGATACGCCACAACTTACCGTTATGGAGCCATCTACCGTATACGGGATTTCAAAACAAACAGGAGAGCGCTGGTGTGAGTATTATCATAATAAATATGACGTAGATGTACGTAGTATACGTTACCCAGGCCTTATAAGTTATACAACAGAGCCAGGAGGTGGTACGACAGACTATGCTGTAGACATCTATCATAGAGCTTTAAAACACGGCCAGTACCGTAGCTTCCTTAATAAAGGAACAATATTACCTATGATGTATATGGATGATGCCATAAGGGCAACCATAGGTATTATGGATGCGCCAAAAAAGAATATAAAAGTACGCTCATCATATAATCTAGCTGGAGTAAGTTATGCTCCAGAAGATGTTGCAGCAAGTATACAAAAGGTAATACCTAACTTTGAGATAAGCTATGAGCCAGACTTTAGACAAGCCATTGCAGACTCGTGGCCAGAGTCTATAGATGACAGTGTTGCGCGCAAAGATTGGGGCTGGGAACATAAATTTGACCTAGATGCCATCACAAAAATAATGCTCGATAATCTAGAAGAAAGATATAAATAAGCACACTTACGTGAAAAAGAGAGACCTCCCCACAAAAGATTGTCCCGTTTGTAAACGTCCATTTACCTGGCGTAAAAAGTGGGAGAAAAACTGGGCTGAGGTCATTTATTGCAGCGAGCGCTGCCGAAGAAATAAAAACAGTGCGTAGAGAACAGCTCTTACAAGAACTATCATTTAAGGCCTCAAAGAGTAGTGGCCCAGGAGGGCAGCACGCAAATAAAACAAGTTCTAGAGTAGAGTTGAGCTGGTCCTTACCAGAAACCCTTGCCTTTACAGAAGAAGAAATAGTACGCCTTACTGATAAGCTTGCTCACAGACTCACTAAGGAAGGAGTGCTGCAGCTTGCTTCACAAGCGTCACGTAGCCAGCATAAAAATAAAGAGGATGTCATAAAGCGCTTTTTCTCTTTGCTAGAGGTTGCCATACAAGTACCCAAAGTGAGAAAGAAGAAACGGCCTTCTAAACTTGCCAAGCTAAAACGACTTAAAGCCAAAAAGGAACAGTCAGAAAAAAAGGCAAATCGCAAGCGCCCAGAGTTTTAGAAGAGCTGATGTGGAAGAATAAAAAGCCCCGTAAACAATACGTTTACAGGGCTTTTTATTTTATAATAGTGTAGATTACTCTACAATAAATTTTCCTTTCATAAGTCCTGAGTGCCCTGGGAAGCTACATATAAAATCATAGGTTCCAGCCTCTGGCGCAGTAAAGGTTACAGTAGTAGACTGCCCACCACCTATCATCTTAGTATGAGCAATGATTTGATCTTCATTTGCAATCCAGTCACCAGCTTCACCAGTTGCTGCCGCTGCTGCCGAAAATTCAGGAATAGATGTACCTGGCTTAAGTAGTACAAAGTTGTGACCCATTATTTTTTTGCCAATTTTTCCTGTATGACGAAAAGTAAGAGTCACTTCTTGACCAGCTTTAACTTTAAGTTCGCTCTTGTCATATTTCATCTGGTCATTTCCTGCAAGTGCAAGATTTACAGATTTTCCGTCATCCTTTTTGGTTGTCTTTTTTGAGCCTATTTTTACTGATTCTTTTTCAGTTTTTTTCTCTTCGCCGCCGCAGCTTATCATAAGTCCTGCAAGTGCAAGAGCAGCTATAATTCCTTTAAATTTCATAGTAGTTCAGTTTAGTTTAAGTTTCTAAAGATAATCAACAACAGCTTTTTACTCAATATAATTTTTAAAAAAGTCAAAGGTTCGTAGCTCATTGTAATAATAATCACCTTTCATATAAAAGCCTACGTGACCTCCGTGATCTGGCATTTCTAAATGTAAGATGTCAGACTGTTTTGCTTGTTCTATAGGGTAGCAGTCACCGTGTAAAAAACTATCATTTTTCGCATTAAGGATAAGAGTAGGTACTTTAATGTTTTTTATAAACTGAGCGCTACTCGCCTTTGCATAGTAATCTAGTGCATCTTTAAACCCGTGAGCCGGCGCCGTGTATATGTCATCAAAAGATTGTAAGCTATCAATTTTTTTATAAGACTGCCTACTCATTTTCTCAGGAAAGCGAGACATTTTTTTTCGATACTTTGCACGCAAGTGTACTAAAAAAGAGGTGCGATAAATGATGTTTTCTTTTTTTGATAATTGCTCAAGTGACATACGTAAATCTGCCGGTACACCTATGCAGGAGGCTACTTTAACTTCTGTAGGAATATTTTTATGCTCTCCAAGATATTTTAAAACAGCATTACCTCCTAAGCTCACACCGTAGAGACCTATTTTTGTATAATTACGCTCAATAAGCGTCTGTATAACAAATGCAATATCACCTGTGTCACCACTATGATAAGACCGGTAGAGTCTATTTTGCACTCCACTACAACCTCTTAAATTTACGGCAACCACATCGTACCCATTTGCACTCAATATTTTTGCAGTCCCAAGCATATATGGGCGTTGCGCATCACCTTCTAAGCCGTGCATTAATACTGCAACCTTTTTAGTCTTAGATGCAATTATTGCTTGTGTCCAGTCTATATCTATAAAGTCACCATCGGGAAGTTCTAAACGCTCTCTAGACTGTTTAACTCCGTTTACTCTTCTAATTTTTGCAGAGTAAATGGTAGAAAAATGAGCATCTTTAAAGAGTCCGCTTGCGCGAAAATTTGATGAAACTATAGGCATTTAGGGTATGTAGCTTTATATATTTAATATTTTGTAGTACAACATACTACTATCACAAAATTACATAATTATGAGAGGCTAAGACCTATGTATAGTTATTCTGTAAAAGCTTATTAAGATATTTTTATCGAAAACTACTGTACCTCAAAGAAGCGATTATTGTAATTTTACTCAAAGACAGTATTGTCATAAAACTAATTTAACCAGAACAATTTATATATGTACACAAAAGAATTTGATATACGATGGAGTGATATTGATGCAAATCGTCACCTAGCAAACTCAGCTTACGTAAATTTTATGTCTCATACACGTATGGGATTTATGATTGAGAATGGACTAAGCCAGAAGGAAATGGTACAACATAATATAGGTCCTGTAATTTTTCACGAGCAAATATTCTTTTTTAAAGAAGCCTTTCAAGGTAGACCTATCACCGTGACCTTTGAGTTAGGAGGAGCTAGTGAGGATGGTATGTTCTTTAAATTTGTACATAACTTTTACGACTATAAAGGGAGAAACCTTGCTCGCGGAAGTATGCAAGGAGCCTGGATAGATCTTACTACGCGTAAAACTATTGGCCTGCCAGAGGCATTAATGCCTATGCTCGCAAACGCTCCCAAAACACCAGATTATAAAGTATTAACAAAAGAAGATATGAGATCTCACGGGCAGGCGCCTAGAGATAGAGAGTAATAAAAAAAATTATAGGAGCAGTATCATACTGCTCCTATAATTATACTGCTATTGTCCAGGCATATCATAAAAGAATTGCTCTTGAACAATCTTTCCATCCTTTACTTGATATACTGCTATTTCTGAAGATGTACTGCGCTGTCCACTAGGCTTATGTGTAGTATCCATATCAAATCTAACAGAAAACCAGTTTTCTGCCACTGTAGGCTCACTTACAGTAGTGCTATGCACGTCAAAAGTGTTTTCCCACCATTCTCCTTTTTTTCCTACGGCTTCCATACCTTCAGATCTTGAGTGTTCTGCCCACGATGGTTCTAAACTCACAATATTTGGGCTATAAAGCTCTTTGTAACATCTATCATACTCGCCATTATTGCACCACTTTACTAAGTTATTTGCGATTTCTTGTGTTTTCATAATATATTGATTGTTAGGTTGTTCCTGTAAATATAGCGACCATATTAGTAAAATGAGCAAGAAAACACAGGCTAAAACTCATATTGAATGTTAAATTTTTAACATAATTTATTATCTTGAGAGAAATTTATAAGACAGACAACTATATATAATAGTTTGTTTTTTGAACTAGTTACTAGTTACTAGTTCTTAAATGGAGTATGTTGTTTGTATTCTGTCATTTTAATCTGACGCACAAAAGGTTTAAATAACATATTTGCAACTGTACGGCGGTGTTTTATATAACATCTAAGCTGTTCTGGCGTTGCACCTAGAGTACTTTTAATTTCAGATGCTGTTCTGCCTAAGTTGATTTCTTTCACCCCTAATGAGAGGCCTTGTCTTATATAATCATTAAGCATTCTTTGGTAGATGGCATCTGTTTTATTAAAATCATAATCAAGCCCAATAAAATGTGCTTCTAGCACATCATTCACAATAAAAGCTGTTGAGAAGCCTACAAGCTCTCCATCTTTACTGTAAGCAGTAAACCTTACTTGATCCTTAAAGGCCTCTTTAAGTAACGCATATGTCTCGATAGCTATAGGAACAGTATTAAAAACAGCTTTAGACACTACGTTGTTATAAAGGCCTTGTAGCTTGTGTATGTTGTCTCTTATTTGTGTTGCTGTAAATGATGTACTAATAAGATGTTTACTTAACGTATCTGCACGATTTACTTTTACTCTATATTTTGATTTGAGTGAAGCTTTATAGGTTTCAAAATCTTGCCACCTCACGGCAAGTCTCATATTAGGCTCTACCGTAAAAGATTGAAAGTGTTCTTTCTCAGCAATGCTGGCAGAGGCATCTTCTTGGGCATTAAAATCTTTAAGAAAAAAGATGCGTGGTTTTTTTGGTGTGGAGAGCTTTTTTAGCTTTCGCGAAAGCGTATTATAAATTTTTCTTTTATCGATTCCAGTTTTTACATAGAGGCCATATGCTCCACTCAGAAAGATGTTTCCACATACTAGTATATGTGTTTTCTTACCGCTCAAATAGCACTGTAAGCTACGAGCTAGTTGCTGGGTGAGAGGAAGCTTTTCTGTAGCAGTCTCAAGAGAGATATCTATAGCTTGAGTTATGGCAAGCGCTACTGGCTTGTTGTCAAGGGCGATGATGAGATAGGTGTAGGTGATGAGCTTGTTTGCTCTCTCAAATGCCTGTAAAAAGGGTTTTGAAAAATAGACAGTTTCTTCACAATCAAGCGCTTTAAATACTCGATTATCTATATCGTTTATACTGCTGTAAGTTGTACAGGTGTAGTTAGGCACTTTGTTTTTTTCTTTTGGTACTTAAATATACGCCTAAGAAAATGAGTGATGCCGCTATAATGCGTATTGTGGTAAGAGAATCTGCTCCTAGTATGATAGCTACGAGTGTTGCGATAAGTGGTTGCAGATAGATAAAGGCTCCTATCGTAGAAGGTTTGAGCTGTCGCAGGGCAAATACATTAAATAAGTATGTTAAGTATGTGGTGCCTATTACTACAAACAGCATTACACCTATAACCGAAGGTGGTAAAGTAGACCACTGTACTTCGAGAAATTGAGGTAAGGCAATGGGTGCGTTTGTAAATACCGCTATTAAGAAAAACCATTTCATAAGTGTGACCGAGGCATATTTGGCCGTGAGTGGTTTTACTAAAATTAGATAGACGGAGTAGGCAATGGCATTAATTATAAATAGCGTGTTACCTAGAGGTATATTGGGCGCATTAGCTTGAGTTTTTGCGCCAAATAATATAAGAATAAGAGCCCCTACTAGGCCTATAGCAATACCAGCCCCTTTGAGCCAAGTGATTTTTTCTTTTAAAAATAAAGCCGATAGAATAAGAAGGATAACTGGAGATAGGGTGATGACCACACTACTGTTTATAGGAGTAGACAGATGTAACCCCTTAAAAAACATAAGCATATTAATAGTCATCCCAAAAAGAGCACAAAGTATAATGCGCCACCAGTCTTTACGGTCAATCTTTTCTGAGGGTAAAAACAAGCTTGTAATCCAGAATAGTATCGCTGCGCCTAACACTCTAAGCATAATGAACCCATATGCCTCAATATAGGTGGGCATAAGATCTTTTGCCAGCGTGTGATTTACACCATATATAAAACTAGCGCCAAAGGCAGCAAGAAATGCGAGATGACGCTTGCTCATAATAAACTATGCTTTTGAAAATGCCTCAACAGCAGCAGCAACAACCTTCTTGCTATTACCTACAAATATTTGATTGTCTACAATCATAACCGGGCGCTTTAAAAAAGTATAGTGTTCAAGTATAAGGTTTTTAAAATCTTCTTCAGAGAGAGATTGCTCATTAAGACCACGTTTACGGTAGAGTTGCGCTCGTTTACTAAAAAGCGACTCATAACTACCGCTCATTTCTTTCATAGCCACAACTTGCTCTTCTGTAAGAGGTTCGGTTTTAATGTCTTGTAATATAACGTCACTAGACGGGTTTATTTCAGAAATAATGCGCTGGCAAGTATTGCAAGTAGCTAAGTGTATGATTTTTTTCAAAATATGGTGACTTATTAAATTACTTTACAAAATTACCATCTAACTTATCTAAAATGAATTATTTTTAGACAAAAATTACACAATATGACCTATACTTTTGATATCTGTCTTAAAAGCAGACAACTCTTAGAACGCTTTATAAAAAGTCATACTACAGAGGAGCTTAACACGATTCCAGAAGGTTTTAATAATAACATTATATGGAATATAGGTCATAGCATCGCCACGCAGCAACTTCTTACATACGGGCTGTCTGGGCTTAAACCTAGGCTTGATATGGCATTTATAGATCGCTATAGAAAAGGTACAAAGCCAGAAGGGCTAGTTACTCAAGAAGAAGTGGCACAAATGCATACACTCTTGTTTACAACACTAGCAGAGTTACAAGAAGATTATGAAGCTGGGCTTTTTAAAGACTTTAAAGAATACACATTATCTACTACGGGCGGTACACTTACTAACGTCGCAGAAGCTCTGGAATTTAATAATTATCACGAAGGCTTACACTTAGGGTGCGTTATACAGTTGTCAAAACTTCTTAAAAAGTAAGATAACTTTCCGCTTCGTTCCAAGGTATAGTAACCACCATATTTTCCGAATATAATGCGTCTACCTCTGCATAATTAAGAATAACACCGTCTTCGGTAAATCCTATTTCTTGTAGGTTTTCATTAAATGTAAGTACATTAAATAAATGCTCTTGCTGCGGGTATTCTTTTGTGAAGTACGCTTTCGCGAAAGCGTAAAAATCTTCTGTAAATAGTGCTTCTTTAGATAATAGCTCTCCGTTTTGTGGATTTAGGTTGAGGTAGTTTGCTGTGTCATACCCACTTGCGCCACCAGAAAATTGATAGGTATAGTGCACAATAGAGAGTAAATTATTAGTCCCATATGAGAGGGCTGTTTCTATTTGAATTTCGTGAGCATCAGAGAGCTCAGTAGTTTCGGGGTATGAAATTTGAGACTCATTAATATATAAGTCTATAGCATCTGTTATGCTAAGGTCTGGCACTTTAGAAGCATTATACAAAGTGGAAGTTGTCTTATCAAGAATCCACTTATTTGCAATGTCTTTTACTGTCTCTGGTGAAGAGAAAGTAATAATCTCAATATCTATATCTGGACAGGGTTGCGCGGCGCATATGTTTATATCACTAGTTGTATAGTGAGTGCTGTTTGTTTCATAAACAATTTCTTTCTCACAACTTACAGTGGTGATGAAAAGAATAATAAGCAGCAGGGGAGCCAGATGTTTTTTCATTAGATAAAAGTAGGGTTAAGGCTCCAATAAAAAAAGGCTACTCATATATATGAGTAGCCTTTTAAAAATTTTTAGCTTATAAAGCTTATTGCTTGATAAACTTGTAAGTTCCTGTTTGACCTTCTGCAGTTACTTGTACTAAGTAAGCGCCAGATTTTAAATCTGATACGTTTATAGCGTCAGAAAGAGCATCAATTCTTTGGTTTACTACTACTTGACCTAGTAAGTTCATTACTTTAACACTAGAGATTGTAGAAGCTGCTGTTACATTTAAAACGTCAGCCGCAGGGTTTGGAAACATTGAGAATCCGTTTATAGTATTTGATTCTGTAGATAGTGTTCCATCTATAGAAAAGGTATCTACACCTGCTCCCCAGGCCCAAGCCCCTTCGTCATCATATGTAAATCTTACTTGAAAAGCATCGTTTATAAATGAAGTAACATCTATTGCAGACTCCATTGTAGGTGCGATATCCGCATCATCATATAATGCAATCTCTTGCCACTCTGCTCCATCCCAAACATCTACTTTAAGAAAACCATCGCCTAAAAAGTCTTGTAAAGAATACTCATAAGTAACAGATGCATCTGCATATCCTGTTAAGTCTATGGCAGGAGAAATAAGTTCTCCACCCCCTACACTTGCAGTACCTGCACCATCATCATCAAAAATAGCTGCATTTGAAGTAAAAGGATCTCCTGTAGGCATAGCTGGACTACCAAAAGCCCATTCTGCAGTACCACCTATAATGTTTGATGTCCATCCGTCAGGTAACGTATCACCTTCAAAATCCTCTGTTTGGATTTGAGCATAGCTCGTTGTTGCAAATACCATAGAGGCAATAAAAAGAGTAATTTTTTTCATACTAAAATTGTTTAAGGTTACTAATGTGTTAAATATAAGTTATTTAATTAGCCAGAATATTTTATGGGAGTATAAATTTGTTTTTTTTCGTTAAAGAGCATTATTCTTAGCCTTATTTGTGGACAAAAACCTACAAAAAACAAATTAACAAACGTTAGTGTGTTAAATCATTAGGTATTTAATAATTTTTCGAAGCGCTCAGTAGGGTTGTTTTTTACTATAGTTAAGTAGCTTTGCAAGGTGCAAAAATCTACTTATGAAATTTAACACAAAAACGATACACGGTAACCAGCAACCAGATGCAGCTTATGGATCTGTTATGCCACCCATTTACCAAACCTCTACTTATGCTCAAGAGTCACCAGGTGATCATAAGGGATATGCCTACAGTAGATCTGCAAACCCTACACGTCACGCACTTGAGAAATCTCTTGCAAGTATAGAAAATGGAGCATTTGGTATGGCATTTGCCTCTGGTATGGCTGCGATAGATGCGGTAATGAAACTACTTAAACCAGGTAACGAGGTTATCACTACAAATGATATTTATGGCGGTTCTTTTCGCTTATTTACTAGAATATTTGAGGGATATGGTGTCGTTTTTCATTTTGTAGATATGAGTGATATTCAAAATATCAAAACTAGTATCACAAAAAACACAAGAATGATCTGGATGGAGTCTCCTACAAACCCGATGATGAACATTTTTGATATACAAGCCGTTGCGAAACTTGCAAATCAAAATAACATACTCCTTGCCGTAGATAATACGTTTGCAACTCCATACCTTCAGACTCCTCTGGATCTGGGGGCGCATATTGTGATGCATAGCGCTACAAAATATATAGGAGGCCACAGTGATCTAGTAATGGGAGCGCTCATTGTAAATGAAAAGACGCTCGCAGAAAAGCTTTACTTTATACAAAATGCATCTGGCGCTATATGCGGTCCTCAAGACGCTTTTCTTGCGCTGCGAGGTATTAAAACGCTGCACGTTCGTATGGAGAGACATTGTCAAAATGGGCGTGCAATTGCCCATTATCTTAAAAATCATTCTAAAGTAGAAAACGTTTACTGGCCAGGTTTTGAAGACCACCCTAGCCATTATATTGCTACGAGACAAATGAAAGATTTTGGAGGGATGTTATCATTTTCTACCTATGGAGATAGTACAGAAGATGCACTTAAGGTTATAAAAAAATTAAAAATCTTTACCCTAGCCGAAAGTCTTGGAGGGGTTGAGAGTCTAGCCGGTCACCCAGCCACAATGACGCACGCTGCAATACCTAAAGAAGATAGGCTAAAAATAGGCTTAACAGATTCTTTAATACGACTAAGTGTGGGGATAGAAGATGTAGATGATTTAATAGAAGATCTTGAGCAGGCTCTTGGGTAGTATTCCGCTTTCGCGAAAGCGTAACTCTCCACCTTATTAGCATTTTAATCTAGGTAATAGATATACCCTACATTTATCCAGAATATCCAGTCGTTTACTCTGTTTACAGGTCTTGGGTCTGGATTAAGTCCATCTACCCAGTTTGATGTGTAGTAGTGCCATCTCAAATCTATATTAAGATCACTTAATATACCTAGTTTATAACGAGTACCTACACTCCAAGTGATTGCCCAAGTATCACCCACACGGGTATCTATACCTGTGCCCATTTGCCCTTCACCTACATTAAAGCCTTCTATAATAGCAGGACCCGTATCTGTAGGGTCTGATGTAAAAGGATTGAGTACTTGTCCAAATATATTACCATCCTCGCGTAGTGAAGTTGTAGCACTAGGATTAAAGGAAACAAAATGAGCTCCTACACTTACATATGGAGCAAACTTATAGGCTCCTGCAGAGAAGTCACGTATGCTCATAGGGAAGTATTCTAGTTGTGAGCCTATCTCCAGTACTTGAGTTCTACCTGTATGTGCACGTAGTCGCATACCTCCAAAATCGTTATCACTCGCCTCTGGGCCAAAGTTGTCTAAGTTTGTTATGTGGAAGTCTATCTCATTTCTTACTTTAAAATGATCATTAAAGTAGGTGTACTTTGAGTAACAGTTACAGTCTGCTTGGTAAGCAAAGTTTAGGTAGTGCACTATCCCCACGCCAAAGCCCACATTACCAAGATTGGTCTCAACATTACTGCGCTCACCATAGTCAGATTGAAACGCAACGGGACCGGCTATAACGCCAAGCTCGTGTGAAAACCCAAACTGAGCATTTAAGCTCTGCTGTGTGATCACCATTAATAATAATGCCAGCAGTAGGTACTTGGCTCTCATAAGTAGGTAATTAGGTGAGCAAATATATGAAAATATGTCAAACATCGAGTTTTTTGAGTTAAATTGATATTTGTAGTAGGTATAATCTTACAAGTGTGTATATTTAATTACGATATTCTAAAAAAAACACGCTAAAAATCAAGGATAATGTATATTTGTAGCTCTAACAGAACAATGTTTAAAGCATTGTCATAATAGATACCTTTTATGTCAGACAGCATTAAAAAATTTGTCGATTATGTTGCTCAGAGCAACCCAAATGAACCAGAATTTATGCAGGCAGTCCACGAAGTGGCAGAAACTGTAATTCCTTTTATAGAAAAAAATCCAAAGTACCAGGGTAAGAAACTCTTAGAGCGTATGGTTGAGCCAGAGCGCACTATTATGTTTAGAGTGCCTTGGACAGATGACTCTGGAGAGATTCAAGTAAATAGAGGATATCGTGTAGAGTTTAACAGCGCTATAGGCCCGTATAAAGGAGGACTTCGTTTTCACCCTTCTGTCAACTTGAGTATCCTTAAGTTTTTAGGGTTTGAGCAAGTGTTTAAAAACAGCCTTACTACATTACCTATGGGTGGTGGTAAAGGAGGATCTGACTTTAACCCAAAAGGGAAGTCAGATGCAGAGGTAATGCGTTTTTGCCAGAGCTTTATGAGCGAGCTAGCTCGTCACATAGGCCCTAATACAGACGTACCTGCTGGAGATATAGGAGTAGGCGGTCGTGAGATAGGCTATATGTTTGGACAGTACAAGAGACTTCGTAATGAGTTTACAGGAGTACTTACAGGTAAAGGACTTACTTATGGAGGTTCTTTAATGCGTCCAGAAGCTACCGGTTATGGTGATGTATACTTTGCACAAAGTATGCTTAAGACTAAAGGTGAAACTTTTGAAGGTAAAGCAGTAGCAGTTTCTGGATCTGGAAACGTTGCTCAATATGCTACAGAGAAAGTTACTCAACTAGGTGGTAAAGTAGTGACTATGTCAGACTCTGGAGGTTACATTTATGATAAAGATGGTATAGATGCAGATAAGCTTGCGTTTATTATGGATCTTAAAAATGTAAAACGTGGTCGTATAAGCGAGTATGTAGATACATACACAAGCGCAGAGTACCACGAGGGACAAAGACCTTGGTCTACTAAGGTAGATGTTGCACTTCCTTGTGCTACACAAAATGAACTTAATGGAGATGAGGCAAAAACACTGGTAGATAACGGATGTATATGCGTTGCCGAAGGTGCAAATATGCCTTGTACGCCAGAAGCTATAGAAGTTTTCCATAATGCAAAAATTCTTTTCTCACCTGGAAAAGCATCAAACGCAGGAGGTGTTGCGACATCTGGACTAGAAATGTCTCAAAACAGTTTACGTTTTAACTGGACTGCAGAAGAGGTAGATCAAAAACTTCACAAGATTATGCTAGACATACACGAAGCGTGTGTAGAGTATGGAAAAGATGAAGACGGTTATGTAGACTACGTAAAAGGAGCAAACGTTGCCGGATTTGTAAAGGTGGCAGATGCTATGCTAGCTCAAGGAGTAGTATAGTAAGTCACACACATAATATTATATTACAATCAGACAGCTCAGGCTGTCTGATTTTTTTATGGGTAGTATTACGCTTTCGCGAAAGCGTAATCAGAATACCTAACTATCTTATGCATTACCTCGCTCCATTTCTGTGCTCAAAGCAATAATTGTACATTTGATCGTTTTATACAAATAAACAGTTACCGGTAGTGAAGACGCGTTTTTTCTTATTGATTCTTCTCACATCATTTACAGTGATGTCGCAAGACTTTTCAGAAAACTGGACAGCACATTACTCTTATAACCGAGTGTCTGATATGACCTCTGGTAATGATAGAGTATACGTGGCCTCAGAAAATGCGGTTTTTATATATAATACACTTGACGAGTCTATAGAGACTAGAACCACCGTAAATGGTCTTTCTGGTAATGTAATATCTGCTATTTATTATAGTGAAGGTTTTGACACACTCTTTATAGGGTATGAAAATGGTGTTATAGATGTTGTAGTGGGAAATAGCACAGATGTTCTTACTGTGGTAGATATTTTTAATAAACCTGCTATCCCACCAGACCGTAAGCGCATTAATCATTTTGAAGAGTATAATGGCTTTGTTTATATATCCTCTAGTTTTGGTATTTCCTTATTTGAGCTTAGTCAGTTAGAGTTTGACGATTCTTATTTTATAGGCAATGGTGGTGGCTTACTAGATATAGGTAGTGTAGCCATACAAGAGCCATACATCTATGCCGCATCTATAGACGGGGGTGTGCGTAGAGCGCTTGTTGCAAATGATAATATTATAGATTTTAATAACTGGGAGACTATACGTACTGGATCTTACCAGGAGATTGTAAGTTTTAATAATGACCTTTACTTACAAGAAGACAACCAGATTCTTATCTCTCAAGATGGGGTAGATTATAGCATTTTTGAATCATACCCAGAGACGGTAATAGACATTAGGCCTAATGAAGATTTCTTATCTGTAACATATAACGCTACCGTCTTGCTTTATGATGAAAATCAAAATCTATCACAAACCTATGGTGTGATAGAAGGTTTTACAACAAGATATACCACTACATTAACACTTCAAGGGGAAATCTTTGTTGGGACACTGGGTTCTGGTGTGGCGCGATTTTCTAGTGATAATATTTCTGATGTAACAAGGCTACTTCCTAATGGTCCGCTAGAAAATGAACATTTTGATGTAGCAGCAAGTGCTGGAAACGTTTGGTCTGTTTTTGGAGATTTTGATGTTTCATACAATCCTTTCCCACTCAAAACACAGGGAATAAGTAGATATGAGGAGGGCTTGGGGTGGAGTTTTATAAACCCTGGAGATCTTTTTGGGGCGACAAATTTTGTGCACGTCGCTGTAAACCCCTTAGACCCATCACAGGTGTATGCAAGTTCTTTTAATGGAGGTCTAGTGGAGGTGCTAGATGCAACGCCTAGTATTTTATATGATGAAAATAATAGTTCGCTATCTCCTGTTTCATCAACTACAGATGATGTACGTGTAAACGGAGGAGCGTTTGATGCAGAAGGTAATTTCTGGGTGACTAATGCAAGATCACCGTTAGGCTTGCATAGGGTAAGTCCAGCAGGACAATTTTCTTCTTTTAACACAGAGGAGATTCTAGCCGGAAGTGATGCAAATCTTGATGCCCTTGCAATAGGTCTTGATGGCGTTGTGTTTTTTGGGACAGATACCAGAGGTGTGATTGCTTATAATCCCGCTACTAATGAGTTTGCAAGACTTGCGGGAGAAGATGGAGCAGCAAATTTACCTATAGATGATATACGCTCGCTAGCAATAGATAGAAACGGGGCCTTATGGATTGGAACACGATTAGGTCTTAGAGTACTATTTGGCCCATCACAAATTTTTGAAAACCCTCAGATAAGCGCAAATGCAATTATATTTTTAGAGGATGGTCTAGCTCAAGAATTGCTTAATGACCAAGTGATAACAGATATCATTGTAGATGGAGCAAATAATAAGTGGCTAGCCACTGCAGACTCTGGTGTGTTTTACGTGAGTCCTAATGGTCAAGAAACCATTTTTCACTTCACCACAGATAACTCACCACTGCCGTCTAACACGGTACAATCTGTTGCGATAGACCCAGAGACGGGGAGTGTTTACTTTGGTACCGTAAGAGGTATGGTATCTTTTGATGGTACTTCTACCGCTCCTGCAGATAATCTGGAGAATGTACTTATATATCCTAACCCAGTGAGACCAGGCTTTAATGGTAACGTGCGTATAGAAGGACTTACCGCTCGTACCAATGTAAAAATTACAGACCTAGTAGGTAACCTCGTTTATGAAGAAAATACCACAGGTGGCAGCATAGAGTGGGATACAACAGCCTTTGGCCGTCATAAGGTGGCTTCTGGGGTATACTTATTACTCATTACTGGCCCTCCAGAAGAAATGCAAGAGACTACCATAGAAAAAGTAATGATCATACGATAATGCTAGTAAAAACAGAAGCTATTGTATTCTCTGCGCTCAAGTATGGTGAGGCAGATCTTATTGTAAAGGCTTTTACAAAAAGCAGCGGTGTCAAGTCGTACCTACTCAGAAATATTCTTAAATCCAAAAAAGGAAAGCTACGTGTAGCAATGTTTCAGCCGCTCACGCATCTGGAGATAGAGGCAAACCATAAAGACAAGGGAACCCTCGAGAGTATAAGAGAAGCAAAAGTCATCACTCATTATACGAGCCTGCACACGCAGGTGTCAAAGAGTGCTATCGTTTTTTTTATATCAGATATGCTGCGATCTTCTGTGCAAGAGGAAGAAGAAAATCCTCCACTATTTGAGTTTCTGGTTGCCTCAAGCTTATGGCTAGATTTACATAGTGATATTGCAAATTTTCATCTACTATTTTTAGTGAAGTTAAGCGGTTATCTAGGCTTCTATCCAGATGATAGTGAGGCACATCACCTGTATTTTAATTTACTAGATGGTTATTTTGAGTCTTCAGAGCGCACCTTGTATAGTAGATCTGGAGAAGAAATTGAGTTGTTAAAAAGGTTCTTAGGCATAAATTTTGATGCACTTACACAAATCAAACTAAACCAAAAACAACGCACCTCCTTTCTCAATATACTGTTACAGTATTATGAGTTACATTTGCAAGGTTTTAAGAAACCTCGCTCACTAGCGGTGCTTAACTCAATTTTTAGCTAAATGCGCATACTTTTATCCCTATTTCTGCTGCTGTCTTTTACTTCTTACTCGCAGGTCATTACAGTACTAGATGTAGACACGCGTGAGCCTATAATAGGGGTTGCTATCTTTAATAATGACAAGAGTAAAAGTGCACTCACAGATTTTGATGGTAAGGCAGATGTGACCGCTTTCGCGAAAGCGGAAACCCTTTATTTTCAAGAAGTCGCACATAAGGACGCTCAGTATACAAAAGCACAAATAGCAGCATTTTCTAACCGAATTTTTCTCAAACAAAAGGATAACCAGCTTACAGAAATTGTGCTATCTGCAAGCAAATTTGCACAAAGCCGAAAGAATGTACCTCAGAAAATAGTAGGTCTCACCTCAAAGGATATTACAAGAGCAAACCCGCAAACAGCGGCAGATTTACTAGAGACAAGTGGGTCTGTTTTTGTTCAAAAAAGTCAGCAGGGTGGAGGTAGTCCACTCATACGAGGATTCTCTACAAATAGACTACTCATCACATTAGACGGTGTGAGATTTAATACGGCAATATTTAGAGGAGGAAACGTGCAAAACGTGATATCTATTGATCCTTTTATTATAAACCGTACAGAAGTATTACTAGGTCCAGGTTCTGTAATTTATGGTAGTGACGCTGTAGGTGGAGTGATGAATTTTTATACAAAACAGCCCAAACTATCATTTTCAGATAGCCTTACGGTAACAGGTACAGCTGTAGCCAGAGTAAATACGGCCAATAATGAGAAGACTGGTCACTTTGACATCACACTGGGCAAAAGACAGTGGTCTTTCCTCACAAGTGCTAGTTACTCAGATTATGATAACCAGCGACAAGGGAAGCACGGCCCAGATGATTACCTACGTTCTGAATATGTACAGACTATAGATGGGGTGGATGTAGCTGTCACAAATGATGACCCACTGGTACAAGTAGGCTCTGCTTTTAACTCACTTAATCTAATGCAAAAAGTGAGATATACACCTAATGAAAAGTGGGATTTTAACCTTGGGGTCATTTATGCTGCCACATCAGATTATGATCGTTATGATAGATTAACGAGAAAACGTGATGGCGAATTTAGATCGGCAGAGTGGTTTTATGGCCCACAAAAGTGGTTTATGACTAACCTCCAGGTTAATAAAGAAGGTAATGGTCAGTACTACGATAGAGTGATAGGTACCTTTACTTACCAGAATTCTAAAGAAAGTAGAAATGACCGGGATTTTAACGCGACAGACTTCTTTGAGACAGATGAGAGTGTAGATGCAATATCTGTAGGTTTAGATTTTGTTAAGAAGCTTGAGACTAAGAGAAACAAAATATTTTATGGCTTTGAGTATATACATAACAAAGTACACTCAGATGGTCAAGTAACAGACATTACTACGGGTGACATTGCAAACACAGCGTCTAGATATCCAGATGGCTCTACCTGGCAATCGCTAGCAGCTTATGCCAGTGCACAAATAGAGCTTTCTGATAACACACATTTACAAACGGGATTACGTTATAATCACATCTTACTAGCAGCAGACTTTTCTGATAATAATGAGTTTTTTGCATTTCCTTTTCAAAACGCAGACTTGAGTACGGGTAATCTCACTGGAAGTTTTGGAGTGACTCACGAGGTGTCAAAAAAAGTAAGTGTTAAGGCAAATGTAGGTACAGCTTTTAGAGCACCTAATATAGATGACGTGGGTAAAATTTTTGATAGCGAGCCGGGTTCTGTTGTTGTGCCTAACCCTGATCTTAAATCTGAATATGCCTATAATGGAGAGCTGGGCGTGAGTCTTAATTTTTCTAACGTACTACAGTTTGATGTAAACGGGTATTATACACTGCTGGAAAACGCGCTGGTGCGCCGTGATTTTAATCTTAATGGTGTTACAGAGATAGAGTATCAAGGTGAGACAAGTAATGTGCAAGCTATTCAAAACGCGTCTAAGGCAGAGGTATATGGTGTAGAGATAGGTGCAAATGCAAACCTCACAAAGCATTTAAAGCTCACAAGCCAGTTTAATTACACGAGTGGTGTAGAGCAAGAAGAAGATGGGAGTTATGTGCCTTTTAGACACGTGGCACCACTCTTTGGAAATGGGCATTTAATCTGGGCAAAAGATAAGTGGACACTTGATGCCTCTGTGGCATATAGCGGTAAGTTTGATTTTGATGAGCTTGCTCCTAGCCAGCAAAGTAACTCACACCTTTATGCGCTAGACGGAGATGGTAATCCCTTCTCACCTAGCTGGTATGACTTGAGTATTGCGAGTAGATATGTACTTTCAGATAGTTGGTCTTTTACGGCAAATCTGGAGAATATTACAGACCAGCGATACCGTACGTATTCTTCTGGAATAGCTGCTGCGGGAAGAAATTTAATACTTGCGGCGACTTATAATTTTTAAGGTTACGCTTTCGCGAAAGCGTAAAAAAAACCATTTAACTACTTGCTTTTACCACCTACTATGATGACAATCTCACCCTTAGGAGGTTTGTTTGTATAATGTGCTAGCACCTCTGCTGCGGTACCTCTCACGGTTTCTTCGTGTAGTTTTGTAATCTCTCTAGATACTGAGACAGGTCTATCTTCTCCAAAATATTCTACAAAGTGGCCTAAGGTCTTTACTAGCTTGTGTGGAGACTCATAAATAATCATCGTGCGTGTCTCTTCTTTAAGTGCAAGAAAACGAGTCTGGCGACCTTTTTTTACCGGGAGAAAACCTTCAAAAACAAACTTATCGTTAGGGAAGCCACTATTTACAAGTGCAGGTACAAATGCCGTTGCGCCTGGTAAACAGTCTACCTCTATACCTGCCTCTACACAAGCACGAGTAAGTAAAAAACCAGGGTCAGAAATTGCTGGTGTACCTGCGTCACTTATACAAGCTATGGTCTCTCCGGCTGCAATGCGCTTTACGATAGCATCTACCGTTTTGTGCTCATTATGCATATGGTGACTCATCATCTGGGTGTCTATCTCATAGTACTTGAGTAGTTTACCGCTAGTGCGTGTATCTTCTGCAAGAATAAGATCTGCCTCCTTAAGTATGCGTATGGCACGGAAGGTCATATCTTCAAGATTACCTATGGGCGTGGGTACGAGATAAAGTTTTGACATACCGCAAATTTAGTGATTAATGATAGTTTGTGGCTGTAAAACTAGCGATACATAGGTCTTACCTCTTTACCAAAAAAATACGATGTAAGTACGAGAACCGTTGCGACAAGTGTGAGGGTAATATCTTGGTCTGCATTATAGTGTGCCGCCGCAGCGAGTACAACATCTATAAAAATACCAGCATATGCCCACTCTGTAAGCCAGGAAATACCTCGCCAGAGTACCATTGCAACCCCTGCAATTTTTAATATGGCTAGCGGTATAACAATGTATGTGGGGTAGTTTAAAGATTCAAAAAATCCCTCTACCATTGCTGTATTTCTAAAATACATTTGTGCAGAGTATAACATAATGGCACAAATACCTATGGTAGCAATCCAGTAAATGATACGTTGTGTTTTCATAGCGATTTAATTAAAACGCGCTTCTATAACCTCCATAAACCGCTCCTCTTGTGCTTCTTTGCCTTCCCAGTTATTGTAGTCTGGCTTTACCATCTGTGTAATAAAGTTTCTCGCCTCGCTAGCAGAAGCAAATGTTTCTAGCTGGCTCAACACGCGGTTATAGTCAGACGTACTTCCGGCAAAGAGGTGTTTTATAAAAGAGAGTTTGTCATTAAGACCTATTTTAAGTCCTGTCTTTAAGCGATCATTAAGATTTTTAGGTTTTTCTTCTTCTTTGGGGGTCTCGGTAGTTGTTTCTTTTGGTTCAAATACTGGGGTTTGACCATACTCAGAGCCTATTGTAAAGCTATCATTTTTACCTACAGCAGGTTCTTGAGGGATGATGGAGTCTATCACCTTATCAATATCTGCCGCCTCTGGTGCCATCTCGGGCCACATATCTTTAATTTTTTCTATAACTGGCTCGTGTACCGGTTCTTCATCATTGTATTCTGTTCCATCAGGTCTGTGGTGATCTGTTGTTCCCTTTGCTTCTGCATAGCGTGCTTGATTTTCGGCAAGTATTTGCGCTGGAGTTTTTGCTGGTTCACTTTCTTCAGGTTGAGAAAACAGGTCTTGTTTTTTTGTACCATCTTGTTCTATAGTCTCAAGATTATCTTCTACCTGTTTTAGACCTATAGTAGGCACGCCTGTTTTTTCTAGCTTTTCTGCATAGGCCAGTACGGTTAATTTTTCGTGTAGTTCTCTAGAGGTAGCTGCCAGCTTAGCATAATCTGCTGTGTCACGTAGTTGTAATATTTTGTGTGCTAGGCTTACAAGGTCTGCCTTGATGGATTTCTTCATAACTTTGAGATATGTGGAGTCGGTTTCGACGTAATTTTGATACATTTACCTACTCCTAATCAATGGGATTATTAAAACGAAATTAAACTCGTTTTGGTGTAGAAAAGTACAAAATGTTTCTCGAAAATACAGTAAATCATAAAGAGCAATTTGGCTGGATAGAAGTCATTTGTGGGTCGATGTTCTCTGGTAAAACAGAAGAACTCATCCGTAGGCTCAAGCGCGCGCAGTTTGCAAAACAAAAAGTAGAAATCTTTAAACCTGCGGTAGACGTGCGCTATGATGAAGAAATGGTAGTCTCTCACGACTCAAATGAGATACGATCTACACCTGTACCAGCAGCAGCAAATATTCCTATTCTTGCAGATGATTGTGATGTGGTAGGTATAGATGAAGCACAGTTTTTTGACGATGAGATTGTAAAGGTTTGTAATGATCTTGCAAACCGAGGCATAAGAGTAATCGTTGCTGGACTTGATATGGATTTTAAAGGAAACCCCTTTGGGCCTATGCCTAACCTTATGGCAACAGCAGAGTATGTGACTAAGGTACACGCAGTTTGTACTCGCACAGGTAATCTAGCACAATACAGTTATAGAAAAGCACAGGGGCAAGATATTGTGATGCTGGGTGAGACAGAAGAGTATGAGCCGTTATCTAGAGCTGCATATTATAAGGCAATGCTGCGTGACCGTCTCCGTACGATGGATGTAGATCAACCAGAAGAGATAACACCTTCTTCAAAAGAGGCTCCTCAAGACCCTAGCTAGATGGCTATAACACGTTTAGAAATAGATCTCAGTGCATTAAGACACAACTACGCATATATGCGCAGTAAAGTAACGCCAGGTGTAAAAATGATGGCCGTGGTAAAGGCATTTGCATATGGTAGTGATGCACAAGTGGTTGCTCAAGAGTTAGAAAAACTCAAAGTAGATTACTTTGCGGTGGCATACGTTTCAGAAGGTGTTGCGCTGAGAGATGCAGGAGTTACAACTCCTATTTTAGTACTGCACCCACAACCAGATAATTTTGAAACGCTGCTAGAGCGCTGTTTGGAGCCTAATATTTATAGCAGGAGAATGCTGGAAATGTTTTCCGCTTTCGCGAAAGCAAAAAAGCAAACCGCATACCCCATTCATCTTAAGTTTAATACAGGTCTTAATAGGTTAGGGTTTACAGCAGAAGATGTCCCTTGGATTGTCGATAAAGTACTCAAATCTAAACATCTAAAGGTGAAATCCTTATTCTCACACTTAGCGGCTAGTGAAGATCTTGATGAGCGCGACTTTACTTTACATCAAATTGCCCAGTTTGATGAAATAGCGCAAGAAATAAAGACCCAATTAGGTTATGCACCATTTATGCATATGACCAATACTTCTGGGATTATTAATTATCCCAGTGCTCACTATGATTGTGTGCGCACAGGTATAGGATTGTACGGATATGGTAATACACCAGAAGAGACGGCAAACTTAAAACCAGTTGCTCGTCTTAAGTCTGTAATCTCACAAAAACATATTATCAACCCAGGTGATAGTGTAGGTTATAACAGAGCCCTTGTGGCAAAAGAGAAGATGGTAACCGCTACAATACCTATAGGTCACGCAGATGGTATTTCTAGAGCCTACGGCAATGGCGTGGGTTACGTAACAATTGCGGGAGAGAAAGCTCCTTTTGTTGGGAACGTCTGTATGGATATGATTATGGTAAACGTTACAAACATTGCCTGTGAGGAGGGAGATGATGTAGAGATTTTTGGAACACAAACAGGTGTAGATGCATTATCTCAAGAAGTGCAGTCTATCTCTTACGAATTACTTACAATGGTTGGTCAGCGTGTAAAACGTGTCGTTCTCCGAGACTAGTGTTTTTAACATCAAAAAAATTAACGTTTCTTTAGGCTTTACTTTTTTTGCTTACCTTGCTTAAAAATTAACCTTAAAACAAACTAAAATGTTAAAAGAATTTAAGAATTTTATAATGACGGGTAACGTTGTTGAATTTGCTGTCGCAGTAATCTTAGCAGGGGCTATAGCACTTGTGATTAACGGATTTGTAGGAGATATAATGATGCCTATTATTGGTCACTTTGCAGGTGGTATTGACTTTGCAGATATGAAAGTGGTACTTGATGCAGCAGTTGTAGCAGCAGATGGAACGGTAACTTCACCAGAAAATGCAATTATGTATGGTAAGTGGATCAACGCAATCATAAACTTAATCATTGTAGGATTTGTATTATTTATGATGGTTAAAGCTTACAACAAAACTAAGAAGCCAGTTGTGGAAGAAGCTCCAGCAGATCCAGGACCATCTGAGATTGATTTATTAAAAGAGATCAGAGATTCTCTTAAGAAATAATTACTCGTAGCAACCGCTACACTATTATATTCTAACTTAAACCACCTTGTTTATCTAACAAGGTGGTTTTTTTATGCAATTAAAACAAAGTTTGATGTATTGTTATATATCTAACTAACTTTTAAGATTTCAACGGCTTATAAATCGTTAATGCGTGCTAACTTTGACGTTCTATAAAGTTTTCGCGAAAGCGAAGCTCATTTTTAAAACAACCTCTTTAAAACGATACTATGAAAGTAGCGGTAGTAGGAGCCACCGGGATGGTAGGCCAAGTGATGTTAAAAGTTCTTGCAGAACGTGATTTCCCAATTACAGAGTTAATACCTGTAGCCTCAGAGCGCTCTGTAGGTAAAAAGGTTACTTATAAAAACAAGGAGTACACGATTCACTCTATGGAAGATGCCATTGCCGCAAAGCCGCAAATAGCAATCTTCTCTGCAGGAGGAAACACCTCAAAGGAGTTTGCACCTCAGTTTGCAGAGGTAGGCACAACGGTAATAGATAATAGCTCTGCCTGGAGAATGGACCCTACAAAGAAGCTTGTAGTACCAGAAATAAACGCAACCTCGCTAACTAAAGAAGATAAGATTATTGCAAACCCTAATTGCTCTACCATACAGATGGTGCTAGCAATGTCTCCTTTACATAGAGAGTACGGTATTAAGAGATTAGTCATATCTACTTATCAATCTATTACTGGTACAGGAGTAAAAGCAGTAGAGCAACTAGAAAATGAATATGCGGGTGAAAAAGGTGAGATGGCATACCCATACCCTATACACCGCAACGCCATACCAGCGTGTGATGTTTTTGAAGAAAATGGATACACAAAGGAAGAACTTAAACTGGTAAACGAAACCCAAAAAATACTAGATGATCGCTCTATAGCTGTTACAGCTACTGCAGTACGTATTCCAGTAGTAGGAGGACATAGTGAATCTGTAAATGTAGAGCTGCGTGCGCCTTTTGAAGAGAAGGACATTCGTAAGGTCCTTAATGAAACTTCTGGAGTAACTGTACAAGACAACCCAGATACAAATACGTACCCTATGCCTATTTATGCAGAGGGTAAAAATGATGTTTTTGTAGGTCGTATACGTCGTGATTACTCACAAGAGAATACGGTTAATATGTGGATTGTGTCTGATAACCTTCGTAAGGGAGCAGCAACAAATGCCGTGCAAATAGGTGAGTACCTAGTAGCAAATGGACTAGTGTAAATCTAGCTTTAACATATCTTAGTGTATAAAAAGTCCCTCATCGCGAGGGACTTTTTATATTTGTGATAAATACCTCAAGCATTGAAAAAAATAGACATCACCACCTGGAAACGGAAGAAGCATTTTGAGTTTTTCTCACAATTTGAAGAGCCTTACTTTGGGATTACTTGGCAAGTAGATATGACACTTGCGAAGAAGCGAGCAAAAGAGCAGGGTATCTCACTTTTTGTATACTATCTGCATAAATCTCTTGAGGCGGCTATGGCTATAGAAAACTTTAGATACCGCATTAGGCCTAATGGAGAGGTGGTGTTGCTAAATACTATAAGCGCGAGCGCTACACTTATGAGAGACAATGAGACGTTTGGATTTAGTTACATTCCTTACGATGCAGATATGACGGTTTTTACAAAATCTGTGCAGAGTGAGGTTGAGCGCATCAAAAATACAGACGACCTTTTTCCGGCTATTAATACAGATGATGTGATGCATTGCTCTGCCATACCTTGGATGGATTTTACAGCAATCACACATTCAAGACTCTTTAAGGCAAAAGACAGTGTTCCAAAAATTTCTTACGGCCAGATTACTCAGAAGGAGCCAGGAGTTTACACAATGCCTGTTGCCTTATACGTACACCACGGTCTTATAGATGGTTTGCATCTCTCTAGGTATAAGATCAAATTTCAAGAGCTGCTAGACGGTAAAGAGTAGGTCTTGTAATTAAGTGCTGCTCACTTCGTCTAAGGTTAGGAACAATAAAACCAACCATAATGAAATTAGCACACACAATTATAAGAATAGGCCTAGGACTTATGTTACTTGTCTTTGGTCTCAATAAATTTTTCTGGTTTATGCCAGATTTTGAATTTGGTGATAACATAGGCGCAGCAAATCTTTTTCAGGCATTTACAGATAGTGGTTATATGTGGCCACTTGTAGGAGGGCTTGAAGCGATTATCGGAGTGCTATTTATTACTAAAAAAGCATTTCCTGCGGCATTACTAGCGCTCATACCTATTTCGGTAAATATTGTGCTCTTTCACGCAGTGCTTGATCCGCCTAATATTGCGCCAGCATTACTAGTTGCCATCCTCAATGGTTACTTCATTTATCGCAACTGGTCTTATTACAAAGATTTAGTGTAGGTCGTGCGCACCATAACATATTTATACCCACTTATTTGAGTGGGTTTTTTTATGCTTTCGCGAAAGCGTAATAACTCGTATCTTGAATCTCCATTCAAACACCCACACGTTATGAAAAAACTAGTTCTATTTGCACTGGCTACAACCGCAATAATAAGCTGTAATCAAGACGCCGAAAAACAATCAACATCGATGGCTGTAACTTATACTGAAACAAAAAAAGTAGATACGGTAGATACCTATTTTGGCACAGAAGTGCAGGATCCTTATCGCTGGCTAGAAGACGATCGCAGTGAGGAAACAATGGACTGGGTAAAGCGTGAAAACAACACTACGCAAGACTACCTCAAGAATATTCCTTTTAGAGCAGAGCTTAAAGATAGACTCGCTACTTTATGGAACTATGAGAAAGTAGGTTCACCTTTTAAAGAAGGTGATTATACGTACTTCTATAAAAACGACGGACTCCAAAATCAATATGTAATTTACCGCTACAAAACAGGTGAAGATCCTAGTACAGCTACGGTATTTCTAGATCCAAACACCTTTGCCGAAGACGGTACTATTTCCTTAGGAGGTGCAAGCTTCTCTGAAGATGGATCTATTCTTGCTTATGCCATTTCTGAGGGAGGAAGTGACTGGCGCAAGATTCTGGTAATGGATACTGAGAAAAAAGAAATTGTAGAAGATACCCTAGTAGATGTAAAATTCTCAGGAATGTCTTGGTACAAAAATGAAGGTTTTTATTACTCTAGTTATGATAAGCCTAAGGGTAGCGAACTATCGGCAAAAACAGATCAGCATAAATTATACTATCATAAATTAGGTACTGCACAGTCTACAGATAAGCTCATTTTTGGCGGCACAGCTGCAGAGAAGCATAGATATGTAGGTGGTAGTGTTACAAAAGATAACCGCTACCTGCTTGTGAGCGCTCGTAGCTCTACCTCTGGAGGAAAGTTATTTATGAAAGATCTTACTAAGTCAGGTAGTGACTTTGTAACCATACTTGGTCACGAAGATTCTGATAGCTACGTGATGGAAAACGTAGGAAACAAGCTTTTTATAGCAACTAATCTTGATGCGCCTAATATGCGTGTTGTAACGGTAGATGCATCTAACCCTACACCAGAAAACTGGGTAGATTTTATACCAGAAACAGAAAATGTATTGAGCCCAAGTACTGGAGGAGGATCATTTTTTGCACGTTATATGGTAGATGCAGTTTCAAAGGTAAAACAATATGACTACAGCGGTAAGCTAGTGCGCGATGTAGAGTTACCAGGAGTAGGAAGCGTAGGAGGTTTTGGCGCAGAAAAAGATGAAAAAGAATTGTACTATAGTTTTTCAAACTATAAAACGCCAGGCAGTATTTATAAATACGACATTGCATCTGGTACCTCAGAATTATTTATCAAGCCAGATATAGATTTTGACCCAGAAGCTTACGAGAGCAAGCAGGTGTTTTATAGCTCAAAAGATGGTACGAAGGTGCCTATGATTATCACGTATAAAAAGGGAACTGAGCTCAATGGTAAGAACCCTACTATTTTATATGCTTACGGAGGTTTTAATGTAAGTCTTACACCTAGCTTTAGCATTGCAAATGCTGTGTGGATGGAGCAAGGTGGAGTGTATGCAGTGCCTAACTTAAGAGGTGGTGGTGAGTATGGTAAAAAATGGCACGATGCAGGAACTAAGATGCAAAAGCAAAATGTTTTTGATGATTTTATTGCAGCCGCAGAGTATCTTATTGATAACAAATACACCTCAAAAAAGTACTTAGCAATACGCGGTGGTTCTAACGGAGGTTTACTTGTAGGAGCAACGATGACACAACGTCCAGATCTTATGCAGGTAGCATTACCAGCAGTAGGTGTAATGGATATGTTACGTTACCACACCTTTACAGCTGGTGCAGGATGGGCGTATGATTATGGTACTGCAGAGGATAGTAAAGAAATGTTTGAATACCTCAAAGGGTATTCTCCAGTACACAATGTAAAAGCGGGAACGTCATACCCAGCAACAATGGTTACTACGGGAGATCACGATGATCGTGTAGTACCTGCTCACTCTTTTAAATTTGCGGCAGAGCTTCAAGAAAAGCAAGCAGGAGATGCCCCAGTACTTATACGTATTGAGACAGACGCTGGTCACGGGGCTGGTACGCCAGTAGCAAAAACCATCGAGCAGTATGCAGATATCTTTGGGTTCACATTATATAATATGGGCTACGAGGTACTACCAGAAAAGGTAGGCAACGTGATGAAAAAGTAACTAGCACAATTAAGACATAAAATACAGATGATGAGTAAACCCACATTTGGAGTTATAGGAGGAGGAAGCTGGGCAACCGCTATTGTAAAAATGCTATGTGAAAACCTAGAGACTGTAGGCTGGTATATGCGCAGTAACTATGCACTTGAGCACATCAAACGCGAAGAGCATAACCCAAGTTACCTTAGCTCTGTAGAGTTTAAGCCAGAACAACTTAAGTTAAGTAATGATATAAACGAGATTGTTGCTTATGCAGATGTAGTCATATTTGCAGTGCCATCTGCATTTATAGGTGGTGAGCTAGCAAAGCTCACGGCTTCTTTAGAAAATAAACTCATTATTTCTGCTATAAAAGGTATAATGCCAGAGAGTGGTAAGCTGGTGGGTGATCACTTTCACAATGTATATAACATACCTTTTGAAAATATAGGCGTTATTGCTGGACCTTGTCACGCAGAGGAGGTAGCGCTTGAGCGCTTGTCATATCTTACAATAGCTTGTGCAGATAAAGAAAATGCAAAGCTGGTGGCAAAAAACCTATCTAGTGATTATATAAAATGTACCACTAGTGATGACATTATTGGGATTGAGTATGCTGCTACGCTTAAAAATATTTATGCCATCGCGGCTGGTATTGCACACGGTTTAGGCTACGGAGATAACTTTCAAGCGTTGTTAATGAGTAATGCCATACGTGAGATTAAACGTTATGTAAAACGTGCTCATAAGATGAAGAGAGACATTAATGGCTCTGCTTATTTAGGAGATTTATTGGTGACGGGTTATTCTGTCTTTAGCCGTAACAGAATGTTCGGTAATATGATAGGGAAGGGTTACACGGTAAAAAGCGCACAGATGGAAATGTCTATGATTGCCGAAGGCTATTATGCTGCAAAAAGTGCTTTAGAACTTAATGAGTCTCGCGAAAAACAAGCCAAAATCCCAATTATCGAGGCCGTGCATTGTATTCTCTATAAAGGAAAAGATCCTAAGAAGGTATTTAAAAAGCTTACAGAGAAGCTTAATTAAGTTGTAGTGTTGCGCTTTCGCGAAAGCGTAATAAGTTACACTGCTAGTACACCATCTTTATCCATTACAGGAAGCGCTACGGCGCTTTCTGCTTTTATGGTATGTGCAGGAAACTCAAAACGCTTCTCATACATCTTGTTATCTAGAAAATATGTAACCGAGTAGAAGTTATCAAGCTTAAAGATATCTTCTTGCATAAACTCAATCTTTGCAAACCCCTTTGCTGGTAGCACTTTTATGGTGTGACGCGTGTGCGTGGTCATTTGCTTATCATTATAGCCTTGTACGGTAAGAAGTACCATCTCGAGTGGTGCTAGGCCATCGTTTATGATATATGCATTCCAGTCTAGTGTTTTAAACTCCTCGTGCATTTCTTGCACAGCAGCGATATAAACGTCTTTTACTTCTGGTATGATAATGTCTTTGCGCATAATAGCTCTAATCTGGTCAAGCGCAGTAAAGACCTATTTAATAAAGAAATGATGTTTCCCACGACTGCGCTCGAAGGGATAGTATGACTTTAAAAAGCAGATTTAAACTGCTCTAAGAAACGTGCATCGTTCTCACTAAGCATTCTAATGTCTGAGATCTGGTGTAATAATAGTGCAATACGATCTATACCCATACCAAATGCGAAGCCACTGTACTCTTTTGAATCAATACCACAGTTTTCAAGTACATTAGGATCTACCATACCACAGCCCATAATCTCAAGCCATCCGGTTCCTTTTGTCATTTTGTAATCTGTCTCTGTCTCAAGACCCCAGTATACGTCTACCTCTGCACTAGGCTCTGTAAATGGGAAGTACGATGGACGTAAACGTATTTTACTTTTCCCAAACATCTCTGTAGTGAAGTACTGCAGTGTTTGTTTAAGATCTGCAAATGATACGTCTTTATCTATGTATAATCCTTCTACCTGGTGAAAGAAACAGTGTGAACGACCACTTATAGCCTCGTTACGATATACACGACCTGGAGAGATTGTACGTATAGGTGGTTTGTTATTTTCCATATATCTCACCTGTACAGATGAGGTATGCGTGCGTAATAATACGTCTGGATCTGTTTGTATAAAGAAGGTATCCTGCATATCACGTGCTGGGTGATACTCAGGAAGATTTAAGGCAGTAAAGTTATGCCAGTCATCTTCTATTTCTGGACCTTCAGAAACGTTGAATCCTATGCGAGAAAAAATATCAATAATTTGATTTTTTACAATAGAGATAGGGTGGCGTGCTCCTATTTCAATAGGTTCACCTGGACGTGATAAATCTCCGGTAGCCGTTTCTTCTTCGGCGCCTTCTAGCTTTTCTTTAAGCTCGTTTACTTTTTCAAGAGCACTTGCTTTAAGGGTGTTAATTACCTGTCCATACTCGCGCTTCAGCTCATTAGGCACATTGCGAAAATCTGCCATAAAATCATTCACAAGCCCATTTCTCCCAGAATACTTAATTCTGAACGCCTCTACCTCTTCTAAAGTTTGGGCATTAAAGGCCTTTACTTTTTCAATGTGTTCTTTGATTTTATCTAACATAATGGATGATTTTACCCTCTAAAAGGAAAGCGCAAATTTAAGAATAAAATTGGGGTGTAGCCTTAAAAAGAGCGTGCGAAAATAAACACCCACAAAATCTAAGTTTGCTATTAGTAAGATTTAAGAAATAAGTCCTTTTTCTAAAAAGTACTGCACGATGGCATCCTTCATAAGTATTTGTTGCTCACCAGCTTTAAGTGGTGGTAATGCCTCTAGTACTTTGTAATGTGGCCATCCATCTGGATCATCATAATCGTACTGGTAGTACCCAAAAGGTTCTAGTAAACGGCATATGGCTATATGCATCAAATTCATCTTTTCATCCTTCTTAAAGGTTTTATCTAGTTGCCCTAGCTCTTGTATACCTATGAGGTATATAATGCTGTCTAGATCCATCGCTCCCGTATCTCCCTCTGCAAAGCGGTCTGCTAGTTTTTGTACTACCGCTTCATATCTCTCTTTAAGTTGCTCGTCTCTTGCCATAAATGTGCATCATCGGGAGTTTAGTCCCGCAGTTGTGATCCTATTTTATTAAGAAAATATAGATGGGTCTTACAAGTTAAGATATCCATCAAGTGTAAGATAACAAAGATACAATGCGTAGGTGAGCTACTTGCACAATATCAAAATTCATTAATCTGTAAAAAACTTATCTTAGCCATATGAACACAATAGACATCGTTTTTGGGATCATTTTGATTCTAGGTTTAGTACAAGGGATACGTAAAGGCTTTTTTGTAGAACTTGCCTCACTGGTAGGTCTTATTGCAGGTATTTATGGAGCCATACATTTCTCATATTATGTGGCAGACTGGCTTGTTGAGAAAACGGCGTGGGGAGAGCAAATTATAAAGCTTACCTCATTTGCAATAACATTTGTAATTATTGTTTTGGTTGTTTCGCTCGCAGGAAAACTGCTTACTAAAGTTGCAAATTTTGCAATGCTAGGTATTGTAAATAAGCTACTAGGCGCTGCATTTGCGGTTATAAAATTTGCCTTTTTATTAAGTGTGGTTCTTATGTTTATAGATGCAGCAGACCGCCAGATAAGTCTCATAGGTGATGATAATAAAGAAGAGTCTATTTTATATCCTATCGTACAGCCACTTGCTCCTGCATTACTTCCGGCAATTATAAAAACTGCCAAAGATGAGGATATTTATAACCCAGATAAAGAAAAAGAGCCGACTGAAACAGACGACTCTTCTAGTATTTAGCAATGTTGATAGTTACGCTTTCGCGAAAGCGTAATTACTCCCCACATCATCTATTTAATATCTGTCTTTTACCTGAGTGTTAAGAGAATTGATGCACTCTTCAAAAGTGTCATAAACTTCTGTTTCTGGTATTAACTCAGGGATGATTTTAATACGTTCTAGCATATACTTAGGCTGTTTTCTAAGGCCTACAATATGCACATTAATTCCGCCTTGGTTAAGTTGGAGAATCGTGTCTTCTATCGCATATACACCAGACTGATCTACATAAGGAACACGCCCCATACGCAAGATAACATCTGATGCTGTTGCAGGTATTTGCTTAGTAAGTGCAGAAAAGTCACTCGTATACCCAAAGAATAACGGCCCACGAAGGTGCTTTATAAATACCTCCTCCTTGAGATGATCTGGAAAAATAAGTTCGTCACTCCATAATACTTTATTCTTTTCGGCGGCGCGTAGGTCAAAAACTTTAGACTGTCTAGCGGTAAAGTCACCCATCTTCTTCATAAACATAAGACACGATAACACAAGACCAATTCCTACTGCAGCCACTAGGTCCCACACTACAGATAGCACAAGAACCACAAGCATTATAATCACCTCAGAACTTAGTTTAATAGGACCCATTTTTAAATCCTTAGGAAGGTTAGGGATGGCTTTAAGACCTTTGTAATCCATCACTCCTATACCTACGGTAATAAGTATACCTGCAAGTACTGCTGCTGGTATTTGTGAAGCGATAGGGCCTAGGGCTAGGAGTATAAAAAGGAGTAATACACCAGCAATCATTCCTGATAACTTGGTTTTACCACCAGAGTTAATATTTACTACCGTCCTTATGGTTGCACCTGCTCCAGGAATCCCGCCAAAGAAGGAAGCGATGGTGTTTCCTATACCTTGGCCTATAAGTTCTTTGTTAGGCTTATGTCTAGTCTTTGTCATATTATCTGCTACAACAGAGGTAAGCAGCGAATCTATTGCTCCAAGAAACGAAAGCGATAGTGCCGTGAGTATATATGGAGATATGATGCTAAACTTAAAATCTGTTATGATAGAAAGTTTAGGTACTGGAAACCCACTTGGGATTTCTTGAATTGCTCGGTATTCAAAAGGAGCAACATATGCTACTCCAGACACTACGAGCAGAGCGACAAGCGTACTAGGTACAACGGTTGTTATGCGTTTAAAGCCGTAAATAATAAAAATCGTGGCAAGCGCAAGGGCAAGCTCTATCCAGTTTATGTTCTGCAAGGCACGTCCCATTACTTTAAAAGTACCTACCACCCCAGAAGAAGATGCTTTTGCAAGAGTTACGGCCTCCTTGTAAATGTCTGTATCATCTGTGAGTTTTGCTCTACGTATGGTTTCTTCAAAGTTTTCTAAAACCAGAAGACCTTCACCTGCTTCGTCTTGTAAAATCTTATCGAGCACAATTTCTTGCGCCTGTGGCTTAAAACTATCTACATAACTTTCATCTTGATTAGGATAATACCCTACAGCTGGTAGAAGTTGCGTGATAAGAATCATCACACCTATAGCGGTCATAAATCCAGATACAACAGGGTAGGGGATGTATTTTATGTATTTACCTATGCCCATTACTCCCAGTACAATCTGGAAGAGACCTGCAAGTAAAAATACGGTGAGTATGGCCGGTAGTGCCTTATCTACATCGCCGTCAAAAGTTGCAATGATACCTGCGATAACTACCATACTCACTGCGGTCATAGGAGCAGTAGGTCCCGAGATTTGAGTAGGAGTTCCTCCAAAAAGTGCAGCAAAAAATGCTATAAAAATAGCACCATATAATCCGGCACTTGGCCCAAGTCCAGAAGACACACCAAAGGCGAGTGCTAGTGGTAGAGCTACAATACCTGCTGTAATTCCTCCAAAGGCATCGCCTTTAAGGTGTTTAAAGAAGTTTTTCATAATGGTTAGGTTGGTGTCAAAATAGAAAGTTAATTCTTTGCATAAAAATAGGGTGGCTTCTTAACGGAACCACCCTACTAATTTAACATTTTAGTTTGTATGAAGCGTATACTGTTATGAGTTACGCTTTCGCGAAAGCGGTTTTACTACATAAATGTAACTCTACCGTCAGTTATATCATACATAGCGCCTACAATCTTGATTTCGCCATCTTTTTCCATCTCATTTAAAACAACACTTCTAGATCGGATGTTATCAATAGCAATTTTTACATTTTCACGAGAAACTGTGTCTACAAAGTCTAAGTTTGCAGAGGTTCTCATACTTTCCTCTTTAGGTTCTTTTACAGCTGCTACGGCAGGCTCAATTTTATTAATAAGAGCCGTAAGGTTTCCTAATCTTACGTGGTCACAAGCACCTTTTACAGCACCACAACTTGTGTGTCCTAAAACGACGAGAAGTTTTGTACCTGCTACTTTACAAGCAAACTCCATACTCCCTAGTATATCTTCGTTTATAAAATTTCCTGCAATTCGAATACTAAAGATATCTCCTAGACCTTGATCAAAAACTAACTCTGCAGATACTCTAGAATCTATACAACTTAAGATAGTTGCAAACGGATACTGTCCGTCAGAAGTGTCATTTACTTGCTCTAGTAAATTACGATTTGCTTTTAAATTTTTTAAAAAACGTTCATTTCCTTCTTGTAAAAATTCTAATGCGGTATCAGGCGTCATTTTTGCCTGTGTAATTTTTGTGTGTGCTTTCATAATTTATGCTGTTTTAGGTCTTAGTTTAAAGAATTCAATATAACTAGGTGGGTTCTCTACAATACCACGTTCTGAGATAAGCTTGATATTGATGTTTCGGCTCTTTGCTTTAAGAGCAAAATCTTCTAGTATCTCTATAATATCGTTATCTAAGAATCTCGTTTTACGTACATCTAGTTCAAGGTAAGAGTTTTCTGGAAGGTTGTCAAGCTCCTTTAAGATAGCTCCTTTGTTAAAGAAAGTAACCTCCTCGGCAAGGGTCATTTTCATTTTTTGAGAACCGTTACTTATATCTTCTTTGTTTAAGAAGTGCGAGTTCTTGTAACTCTTGTAAAGCACCACTACGATACCTACGGCAAGACCAAGTCCTATACCCCATAAAAGATCGATAAAGAAGATACCTACTACGGTCACAATAAACGGTACAAATTGTTTCCATCCTGCTTTCCACATTGCTTTAAAGGTAGCTGGTTTTGCAAGTTTATACCCTACAATAAGTAATATAGCCGCAAGTACAGAAAGAGGTATTTTGTTAAGTAAGGTAGGGATTAGAATCACAGAGATTAATAATAAGAAACCGTGTATAATAGCTGCCATCTTTGTCTTACCACCAGACTGTATGTTTGCAGATGATCTTACGATTACTTGTGTTACTGGTAGTCCTCCTATCATACCAGATAAAATGTTACCTGTACCTTGAGCAAGAAGCTCTCTGTTAGTAGGTGTTACTCTTTTTTCTGGATCTAGTTTATCTGTTGCTTCTACACATAGAAGTGTCTCAAGACTCGCAACAAGTGCTATAGTAAATGCTGTTACCCATATAGCTGGGTTTGTAATTGCGCCAAAGTTTGGAAAAGCAAATTGCCCTATAAAGCTGTCTACACTATCTGGTACAGGTACACTCACTAAGTGCTCTGCACTAATAGCATAATCTGTTCCCATTGTGCTTACATAATAGATGATACCAACGGCTACGGCAACAAGAGGTCCTTGTACTAGCTGGAAAAACTTTCCTTTCTTAGAAAGCACATTGCTCCATAAAATAAGAATAGCGAGTGCAATAACTCCTATAAGTGTAGCCCCTATACTTATAGAGCCTGCGATGTTTCCTAGTTCAGATAAGGTGTTTTCTCCATCCATTTGCGAGAAAGCAAAGTCTCCCTCAGGATCTGCATCATACCCAAAAAAGTGAGGAATTTGCTTGAAAATAATAATAATACCTATACCCGTAAGCATTCCCTTAATTACAGAAGATGGAAAGTAATAGCCAATAATCCCTGCTTTTAAGAATCCAAAAACAAGCTGTATCACACCTCCTAATACTACGGCTACCAAGAAGTTTTCATAACCTCCTAGAGCGCCAATAGCAGTAAGTACAATGGCAGCGAGTCCTGCTGCAGGACCACTTACACCTATTTGAGAGCCACTCAAGGCTCCTACTACAATACCTCCTATAATACCGGCGATAAGACCAGAAAATAGTGGTGCGCCACTGGCAAGTGCAATACCAAGACATAGTGGTAAAGCAACAAAAAATACAACGACACTAGCGGGTAAGTCGTTTTTTAAATATTTGAACATAATTAATAAGATAATACCCCTCCATAGTTGGACAAGGCGATGATTTAAAAAGTAATAACGCTTTCGCGAAAAGAGTAATGGATGACATTAACACAAAGTACTCAAAAGATGAAGTAATCTTTATACGTAATCTGGTGGGGGAGAGCTCACATCTTTAATGTGGCCGTAAGAACTGTCTAGGTAGCAATAAAAAGCTAGTACAGGATCATCTGTACGTATAATAGAAAAACTGAGGTCGTCTGTAAGGAACTTCTCATATTCTTCTAGCTCCTTTTTAGACTCACTTTGTTCCTCTTCGATATCTTGAACAATCTCAATAGAGCTGTCTGATTCAAAGAGTGCTATAAATGATGGTCCTATTATAGAGAAGGACATCATAAAGGCGAGTGCATATAAAGAGATTGCCTTAAACAATGATTGTTTTTTTAATTAGTAATAAAACTAGCAATAATTGTGATAACGTGCTTTGTTTTAAAAAAAATAAATAGAATTAAAGTAGACTTACTATAAGTTACTTATAACACCTAGAATAACAAAAGTAGAACAAATAACTACAACGCTCTTACATCTGTCGTAGGAATCCAGCCAGTTTTACCATCTGCTAGTTTTATTTTGTTCCAGTTATCTACTGTTTCAAGAATCATCACCTTAGTTCCTTCGTGTAGTATAAAAGCTTGTGTACTTTTTAAGTTTGGCTCGCTCTTTACTTCAGAAGTTGCAGCAAATACGATAGCTGGGTTGTCTTTAGAAATTTTCGCGAAAGCGTTATAAGCAAACACAAGTGATAAGAGGGCAAGAAGCAAACTTGTCACCGAACTCACAAAAAATAAACGTTTCTTGCCAGAGGCTACAGAAAAGTAGTAGCTTATAAATAGTATTACAAATAAGAATACAAATGCGACTGTAGCATATGCCCAGCCGTCTGTAGTCATAATATTGAGAATGCTGTTAAACCATTTTTGAAGTGTGTTTTCTGGCAATGGTGTTATGGCATCTATCTTCATCTTATCTGCAAATGATGCATTGTTTTTTATGTCACTATCTGCTGGAGCAAGTTGCTTTGCTTTCTCGTAATAGTAAATGCTAGGGGCTACATTATTTAGTTTAAAATGTGCATTTGCAAGGTTATAGTATACGGCGGCGCTTTCTTGATTGCTGTCTAATATCTTTTTATAATCATCTATAGCTTCTTGATACCTGCCCTCTGCATAGTGTGCATTTGCAGTTTCAAAATATTGCTCTGGAGTTTGAGCTATAACAGGTGTAACTGAAAGCATAAGTGCAGTTACCGCGATGTATGTAATCAGGTCTCTCATCTTATAATTGTTTATCTATGGCACTTATAACTCTCACAGCTTTATCATAATCTTGCTGCATTGCCACACTACTGGCTGGGGTATATCTAGCAAACTCGCAACTTTCTAGAAGACTTATAAACTCTATTGTGGTGTTTTGATCTACATCACGTTCTTTAAGTAATCTTGTTATGCGATCTTTAGACATCTCACTGGTTGTGATGTTAAGTTTTGCTTTAAGGTAGTTGTGTAGTGCACGCTCCATTGCGATGTAAAACTCTTTTTGACTACCTAGGTTTTTCTTTGCTGTAGCGAGAAATTTTCTAGCAAGCTTATCTGCCTTGCGTATTCTATTGCCCGCGACATCATTTGCATAAGACTCCTTCTTTTTGCGCACAAGTATAGCTATAGGAATCAATAAAAATGGAAGTAGACTAAGCATCCAAAATAGTGTGCTCTTAAAGAACTTTTCTTGCGTTACTGGTTTAAGGTTTGCAGTTGTCTTTATGTACTGAAATTGATTATTTGAAGCAACGACTTGCTGCTGCTTTGTATCATTAGTGTCAGATATTGCACTTGCAGTGTCTGTAGGTCCATTTTCTACTGTAATCACACGCTCTTGTGAGGTGATACGTTCGTAAGACTTGGTCTTAGGGTTAAAGTACGTAAATGAAAGTGGTGGTATGGGGTAACTGCCCTTAAACTGTGGTACAACTGTATATGTATCTTCCTTAAGGCCGCTCATACCGGCAAGATTAGTACGTATTTTATCGCTATTTTCTGGCTCATATACTTCTAGTGTACTTGGCAAGTTAGGTTTAGGTAATTCAAAAAGTTTGAGATTTCCTCTTCCTTGTACTTGTAACTTGAGCTGAAAAGCCTCTCCTGCATCTAGTGTATCCTTAGTTGAGGTGACTTTAAAGTCAAATTCACCTACAGCACCAGAAAAGTAATCTGGTTTGCCAGCATCTGGTAATGGTTTTACATCTACCGTTCTTATAGGAGCGCTCACTGTAATATTTGCACTTTTACTGAGTATACGTCCAAAGATGTCACGGCGGTTAGTAGGGACACTTACGGCAACACTTAGACTTAAAGGTTCTATCTCTAGCTTTCCTGTTTTTTGAGGGTAGAGCACAGTACGTCTTAAGATAACATAGCGATAGTCTTCTCCTTTATACTTGCCTTCATAAATTTTAAACTGCTTCTCGTCTGCGCTTTGACTCCAGAAGTCTGCAAACTTTGGTGAGTCAAGCTCGCGCCAGTTATTTACACTTGTCTCTTTTGAGACATAAAGCTTGTAAACAATAGTAAATGCTTCATTAAGATAAGGGCTGTTTTTTGAAACCTCTGCCACGAGATGTACTTTTTCTTTTGCCAGATAAGTAGGGTCATTTGGGTCTTTTGGGACCTCTACAGCGGCAGTAACCGTAACTGGTACAGGTGGTGATTTATAGACTTGACCCCCTACTGTTATTTCTGCCTGGCCTATCTCAAGGTTACCACGCTTAGTGGGTGATAATACATAAGAATATGTTTTTGAAAAACTACTCTTACCATTTACCCACTGCCTGCTTGTAGTCTGGCTAGGACCACCTACCACGCTAAAACCTTCAAAACTAGGAGCTCTAAAATTATCTCCATCTTGGTTCATTATAAAATCTACACGTAAACGCTCATTTACACCTAGTCTATTCTTGCTCAACTTTGCATTGAACTGAACGTCTTGCGCAAATAAAACTGTCCCTATGAGTAGAAACAGGTAAACTATGTTTGATTTCATCTTCATTACCAGTCTTTCTCCGTTTTTACTTTTGCACCTTTTACCTTCTGTGCATTTATCTTTTCTTGGGTTTTTTTCTCTTGGTCCTGCATCGCTTTTAGTAAACTTTGCACTTGTTGAGGCGATAATTGCCCTTGCTTAGGTTGCGGTGGTGGTTGTTTTTTATCTTCTTCACCCTCGCCACCATCTTGCTTTTTGTCTTTGTCTTTAGGGTCTCCTTTATCATCTTCTTTCTGCTCTCCCTCGTCTTCTTTTTCTTCGCCCTTATCGTCTGTTTCTTCCTTGTCGCCGTCTTCTCCCTCTTTTTTATCTCCTTCTCCTTTGTCGTCTTTTTTATTTTCGTCTTTGTCCTGGTTTTCGTCTTGGTTTTCTTGGTCGTCATTATCGCTACCACCACCGCCATTGTTTTCCTTTTCTTTTTTGGCAAGTTGTAAATTATAGCGTGTTTCTTCGTCTGTAGGATCTGCGCGTAGGGCATTTTTATAGGCTTCTACAGCTCCATCCCATTGCTCTTGTTGAAAGAGTGCATTACCTAGGTTGTGATATGCTTTGTGCTTTTCTTTTTTAGTTTGGGCTACAGCTGCTGCTCTTGCCAGCGCGCTTGTGCTTTCTTCCCACTTTTTGTTTTTGTAATAGTTGTTTCCTGCATTATATTTTGCGGGTACACTCTCTGGTGTGAGTGAGATGGCTGCTCTTAGATTTGATTCCGCTTTCGCGAAAGCGTCAAAATCTACAACGCCACCTTCTTGGTTTATCATTGCTTCTGTGCCTTCTAGAATATACTCTCTAGCCTCACCCGCCAGCGGATTTTCAAGTGTCTTTCCTTCTTTTGCTTTTTCTTGAGCTATGGCAGTAAAAGCTAGTGTGGCAAGCGCCAGTGTAAGTAACTTTTTCATTGCTTAGTTATCATTAAAAAGGTTTAACTTTTTGAGCCAATTAGTCTTACGGTCTAATAGAAATATATCTAAAAACAAGAACAGTAATCCTGCGCCTAAAAACCATTGAAACTGATCTTTAAAATCTGCAAACTGCTTGGCTTCAAATTCTTTTTTGTCCATACCATTGAGCAAATTCTGTACCGTTTCTACCACTGTGGCAGTGCTGTTACCGTCTATATACTCACCATTAGCCTGCTCTGCAATAGCCTTAAGAGTAGCCTCGTCTAGACGTGTGATTACGGTCTCTCCGTTTTGATCTTTCTTATAAGATTGTACAATGCCATTGCGCTTAAGAGGTATGCGGCCACCTTCGGTTTTACCTACGCCTATGGTAAAAATGCGTATACCTTCTTTATTTGCTTGTTCTGCTAGGCTCGATGCTTCTCCCACGTGATCTTCTCCATCTGATATGATAAACAGCACACGATTAGTTTGCTCGTCATCATTATAGTAGGTTTTTGCAAGTTCTATAGCTTCTCCTATGGCCGTACCCTGGCTAGAGAGCATATCTGTATTCATCTGGCTTAAAAATAGCTTAGCACTACTGTAATCTGTCGTGATAGGTAGTTGTGGGTATGCACTTCCTGCATAGGCTATAATCCCTATACGGTCGCTACCCAGACTGTTGATGATTTGAGTAACTAGTTGTTTTGATTTTTCAATTCTATTAGGCGCTATATCTTCTGCTAGCATAGATTTTGAAACGTCTATGGCAAACACCACATCTACTCCCTCGCGCTTTACGGTCTCAAGTTTAGTACCCATTTTTGGGTTAACAAGACCTACAACTAAAAATGCAATGGCAATACAGATCGTAAGGACCTTAAGACCTGGCTTAAAATAAGACCTGTCTGGGCTTAATTTTTTAAGAAGATTTGCGCTTGCAAATTTCTTTTGAGCACTGCGCTGCCAGATTAATACCCCCATATATAAGAGTATCACCGCAGGTATAGCGAGCAGTAACCAAAACCATATTTTTTCTTCTAATAGATACATAGGTGCCTTTTACAAAAGCATATATTATTTATACAAAACTCTTAAAAACAGTATACTTTAATAATAACTCAATCATAAGTAACAATCCTGCTAGTAAAACTAGAGGCCTGTACTTTTCCTCATAATTTGTATACTTAAACTCTTCTACATCGGTACGTTCAAGTTTATCTATCTCGTCATAGATTTCTTGAAGTTTCTTGTTGTTAGTCGCTCTAAAATATTGACCTCCTGTGGTTTCGGCGATTTCTTCTAGTAGCTCTTCATCTATAGTAACTTGTATGTTTTCATACACAAATGTACCGTTAGGGTTACGAGCATAAGGTGATAGTGCCGTACCGTTTGTACCCATCCCGATGGTGTATACTTTAATGCCAAACTCTTGAGCGAGCTCTGCTGCGATACGTGGGTCTATCTGTCCTGCATTATTCTCACCATCTGTCATTAATATGATAACCTTGCTTAATGCTTTGCTGTCTTTAATGCGGTTTACACCCGTTGCTAGCCCCATACCTATAGCGGTTCCACCTTCTATAATGCTGTTGTACTGTATGCCTTTAAGCGCACTTAGTACAATACTCTTATCACTCGTGATAGGTGTTTTTGTAAAACTCTCACCTGCATACTCTACTAGTCCTATACGATCGTTAGGACGGCCATTTATAAAACTTGAGGCTACTTTTTTAAGTGCTTCCAGTCTATTAGGACGTAAATCTTTTGCCAGCATACTGGCAGATACGTCTATCGCGATTACGATATCTATACCTTTTGTGGTTTTAGTCTTAGTAGATACCTCTACATTACGAGGTCTAGCGAGTGCCACTATAATAAGACTAAGAGCCGCTAGTCTCAAAATAAATAGAAGCGGTCTGAGTTTAGGTAAAATGCTAGTGCTCGTTTTAAAACCTTTAATGCTAGATATTTTTACCGCAGGTGTTTGCTTCTTGCGTTTCCATAAGTACCAAGCGATTGCCACTGGCAGTGCAAGAAACAACCAGAAAAACTCAGGATTTGAAAATTCAAAATTGCTTAGCATTACTTCTTTTCTTCTTTTGCTTGCAGTTCTACACTTTGCATCACGCGCTCTGCGATTTGTTTACCATAAGGATCTTCATCGTGCCAGCTTATAAATAATTGCTGGATCACACTTTCTGACTGAAAGGTTAAAAATGCATACTCACCAGAGTCCATCATTTCCTTTTCTTCGTCTATAATTTGTGTTCCTTTTCCAAAGGTTTTAAGACCTTCAGCACCATTAGGCGTTTTGAACTTTTCATTCTTAACCACATCTGCAGAGAAGCCGTTTTGCTCAAACATCGCAAGTTGATTTGCAATGAGCTGCTCTACTTTCACTTCGGCGTTTTCTGGAAATTTGAATTGAAATACGAGTATAGAAACATTTGCCGGTACTGTAGACCACGCAAATGAGGTTGCCTCCATTTGCCCTTGCGCCTCTGGAGGTAATGCCACTTCTTGTCTTGTAAGAACCTTTGGTGTACTCACAATCATAGATGGCGCTCCATACTCACTGGTAATCCAAGTACCTTCGGCAAGCTCACGGGTCATATTTCCGAAGACAAAATCTTTAACCTCACTATACCCCTTAACAACTATACCTACGGTGGTTGCTACAAGTAAGATGGCCAGAACACCACCTATTGCGGTAAGCCATAGTTTTCTTTTACGCTTTCGCGAAAGCGCTTCTCTATAATCCTCCTGCTTCATAAGTTCTTCTACAGTAGGAGGTGGGAGTGCTTCTTTAGTTTCTTTTACTATTTCTTCTACACTAAGACGGTCTGCTTGCGCCTTACCTTCTGGCGGATTTACACGTGCAAATTTTATAAGGTCTGCACGTTTAAAAATATCTTTAAGCTTTACAATAGTCTCCCTGCTGAAGTCAATGTGACCACTGTCGCGCTCCATCTCAAGACGGGCAATGAGCTCATCTGTTGTGCTTTCCATAGCACGATCATATACCTTCTCATCATAGTAGCGACGTATGGCATCTGTAAGTACAGTGTAGTACTCTTTATATTTTGCTTGAGCGATATAGTCTTCTTGATCTAGTGCGTTGAGTGTTGCAATAGCTTGCTCAAAAGGAGGCACATATTTTTCTGCCTCTTTTTGTTTTTTATGACGACGTAGTAAGAACCATAAAAATAAGGCAATGGCAATAAGTACTGGGATGATCCATAACAGGTACTTCCACCACTTGCTATAGTCTCTAGGTAACTCTATAATAGGTTTAATATCATAAAGACCTTGGTTTACAGTGTCTAGTACAACATTGTTTACTTCTACTAGAAAAGTATCTGTCTCTACAGTTTTAGTCCCTATGATTATTTTTTGCTTTGGGATGACATAGCGACCACTATCAAACTGTGTTAAACCATATCTCTTTATAAGCTTTACTCTTGCAGATGTTGAGCTTGCGGTGTCAATCTTATAACTTTCTATAACCTCAAGAGGGTTAAAAGTTTGGCCCTCTGGAAAAACTACCGCCTCACCATCATTTGCAAGAACTTCAATCTTGTAATTAATTTGTTGCCCTATAAGAATGCTTGTAGAATCTATGGTGGCACGCACATCATCTTGAGCTTGAGACGATGCGGCAAAAAGAAAGCAAATCAAGAAAAACACAAACAAGGCAGACTTAGATATGCCAGCTGTATTAAAGTTATGTTGTCTTGAGGTATTCATTAGGTATTTCTCTTTGGGGTTTTTATCACTACTAGCCACGTCTTTTAAAATATCCGAGTAGCTTTTTTACATAGCTTTCATCTGTACGTACATCTATAACACCGGCACCACTGCGCTTAAAGGTTTCTTTAAAGTAAGCAACACGCTCTTTATAGTATACCTCATAGTTTGTTCTTATCTTTTTTGAACTTGTGTTGATAAGTGCTAGTTCGCCAGTTTCTTCATCTTCCATTTGTACAATACCTAGGCTAGGTATTTTTTCTTCTCGCTGGTCATAAATACGTATACCTGTAATGTCGTGCTTATTTGCAGCAATTTTCATTGTTTGCTCATAGCCGTCTGTAATAAAGTCTGAAAGCACAAAAACAATGGCTTTCTTTTTCATCACATTACTAAGGTACTTTATGGCTTGTGCAAGGTCTGTCTTTTTTGAACTAGGTTTAAACTCTAGTAGCTCACGTATGATGCGTAGTACGTGAGACTTTCCTTTTTTAGGAGGTATAAATAGCTCTATCTCATCTGTAAAAAGGATGAGACCTATTTTGTCATTATTCTGCATTGCACTAAAGGCGAGTGTTGCCGCAATTTCAGTAACAATTTCATTTTTGAACTGCTTGTCTGTTCCAAAAAACTCAGATCCAGACACATCTGCCACGAGCATCATTGTGAGCTCTCGCTCTTCTTCAAAAACTTTAATGTACGGCTCACTGTAACGTGCTGTCACGTTCCAGTCTATATTACGCACATCATCACCAAACTGATACTGGCGCACCTCAGAAAAAGTCATACCACGACCCTTAAAGGTAGAGTGATATTCTCCACCAAAAATGTGATCAGACAGCCTACGTGTCTTGATCTCGATCTTGCGTACTTTTTTAAGAAGTTCTTTTGTATCCAATTCTTTTTGGGACTATAATTTATCGCATAGTAACTGTTCTCACTGTTTTATGAGACTGTCTATGGTACTTCTATCTGGTTTACAATTTTGTTTATGATATCTACAGAGGTAATATTTTCTGCCTCTGCTTCATAGGTAATACCTATACGGTGGCGCAGTATATCGTGTACAACGGCACGTACATCTTCTGGTATAACATAACCACGACGTTTGATAAATGCATAACACTTTGCAGCTGTTGCAAGGTTAATACTACCACGAGGCGATGCCCCAAAGTTTATAAGAGGTTTTAAATCTGCCAGGCCATAATTTTCTGGGTAACGCGTTGCAAAGATGATATCAAGAATATACTTCTCAATTTTTTCATCCATATACACTTCTTTTACCGCCTCTTGAGCTCTTATAATTTGCTCTACAGATACTACAGGATTTACTTTTTCATAAGAACCCTTTAAGTTCTGGCGTATGATGAGTTGCTCATCTTCCAGTTTTGGGTAATCTATCACTGTTTTAAGCATAAAACGGTCTACCTGTGCTTCTGGTAGTGGGTACGTTCCTTCTTGCTCTACAGGGTTTTGTGTTGCCATTACTAAAAATGGCTTGTCTAGTTTAAAAGTTTCATCACCTATGGTAACCTGCTTTTCTTGCATTGCCTCTAGTAGGGCAGATTGCACTTTTGCCGGAGCACGGTTTATCTCATCTGCAAGAACGAAGTTTGCAAAAATAGGTCCCTTCTTGATACTAAAGTCTGCAAGCTTCATATTATAAATAAGCGTTCCCACTACATCTGCAGGTAGTAAGTCTGGTGTAAACTGTATACGAGAGAAAGAGCCGTGTACAGCTTGTGATAAGGTGTTTATGGCTAGCGTTTTTGCAAGACCAGGCACCCCTTCTAGAAGAATGTGACCACGACCCAAAAGACCTATGAGCAATCGCTCAATCATATGCTTTTGACCCACAATTACTTTATTCATCTCCATTGTAAGAACCTCTACAAAGGCACTCTCACGCTCAATTTTTTCATTGATTGCCTGTATGTCAATCGATGTAGTATTTTCTTCCATAATTCTTTATTCTAGTAAGCAGAAACTTCTAACGTCGCAAAGTCTCATTTTATTCCTAAAAATCTTGTTAACATTTGGTTAAAAAATATTGAAAATAAAGGGCTTCGCACACATTTCTGTAGTTTTAGAACAACTACTTTTAATAAAACCAAATTTAAAAACTACAGATGCAATTTTCAAGAATAATTCAAGGCTGTATGACCTGGGGCGTTTGGGGCAAGCAATTTAATGAACGCCAAATGGTTGAGACCATACATCACTGCCTCGAGCAAGGTATTACCACCTTTGACCACGCAGATATTTACGGAGATTATACGACAGAGGGTGAGTGGGGTAGCGCTTTCGCGAAAGCGAACATCCCTAGAGAAACCGTACAAATTATAAGCAAGTGCGGTATCCAGATGATGGGTGACAACAGGCCAGAAAACACTATAAAACATTACCAGTACGACAAAGATTACATCATAGCCAGCGCCGAAAGGTCTCTTAAAGAGCTACAAACAGAGTATCTTGATTTATTCTTATTACATAGACCAAGTCCCCTGCTTGCTCCAGATGAGGTAGCGGCAGCTGTGAGCCAGTTAAAAGAACAGGGCAAGATTAAAAACTTTGGACTTTCTAACTTTACGGCTTCACAAACAGCACTTGTGGCATCACGTGTAGCAGTGAGTGCAAACCAGCTCGAAATCTCCATAACAGAGCGCAGCGCCCTAGATGATGGGAGTCTAGACTATATGATGACTAATGGGATCACACCTATGAGTTGGAGTCCGCTGGGATCTGTTTTTAGAGAAGGGACACCGCAGAGTGATCGCATTAAAAAAGCGCTAGAGCCGTTATGCGAAAAGTACAATGCCACACAAGATCAATTATTACTAGCCTGGTTGCTCAAGCACCCAGCGGGTATACACCCAGTTATAGGGACCACAACTGCGAGCCGCATTACAAATGCTGTACTGGCAGAAAAAATAGCATTAAGCCTTAAAGATTGGTTTACCATCTTAGAAGCTAGCGTAGGAGAAGAAGTAGCATAAAGAAAATATTATGAAAACAGCACTTATAACCGGAGCCACCAGTGGTATAGGTAAAGCAACAGCCACTCGATTTGCACAAGAAGGGATACATCTCATTCTTTGCGGTCGTCGTGAGGAGGTATTAAAGGAACTACAAAATGAGCTTGGTAAGCACGTGCCTGTGCACACACTTACATTTGATGTACGTAACAATAAAGATGTTACCACTGCGATAGAAAGTCTGCCAGAAGATTTTAATACCATAGATATCTTAATTAACAATGCAGGTAATGCCCACGGTCTGGACCCTATACAAAATGGCTCTATAGATGACTGGGATGCAATGCTCGACATTAATGTAAAAGGATTGCTGTATGTGAGTAAAGCAATTATCCCACAGATGACAGCGCGTAAGAGAGGTCATATCATAAATATAGGCTCTACAGCTGGAAAAGAAGTGTATCCTAATGGCAATGTATACTGTGCAAGTAAGCACGCTGTAGATGCTATAAACCAAGGAATGCGTCTAGATCTTAATAAGCATAACGTACGTGTGGGAGCCATAAATCCGGGGATGGTAGAAACAGATTTTAGTAAAGTACGTTTTAAAAATGATGAGGATCGAGCAGATAAGGTGTATCAAGGTTTTGACTGCCTACAACCAGAAGACATTGCAGACATTATACACTTTACAGTCACCAGACCCTATCACGTAAACATTGCAGATCTCGTCGTGCTCTCCACAGCACAAGCAAGCTCTACGATAGTTAATAGAAATGACTAGAATATAACAATGCACAGAGCACGATGATTAATAAACGACTTCTTGTAAAAAATCTTCTCGCTCACAATGACGAGAACAGTTTTTATGACAAGAAGCGTAAGATTGACATTAGCAATAAAGAGGGCAAAGCAAAATTTTTAAAACATATCTGTGCGCTGTCCAATAGCAACCCAAAAAACAATTCGTACATCGTTATAGGCGTAGATGATGGCGAAAATGATATTATGGGCGTGCCGTTCTTTGATGATAGTAAGTTGCAAAACCTCATAAACGCATATCTAGATAACCCACCTATTATCTCTTATGAGAACATACCATTTCCTAACCTCCCGGCAGATAAGGTGGTGGGACTTGTAACCATTAGAGCACAAGATAAACTTACAGCTTTGCGTCGCAATATTTGGAAATACTGGGGAGGTACAGTCTTTTTTAGAGATGGCAGTATCTCTATGCCTAAGGTCTTTAAGTCTGATATAGTAGATGTAAATAGTGACATTGTTGCTGCAATAGAGAGACACGCAAAAAATAGTATTAAACTCACACTAGACGGTGTGATGGATTTTGTAAATCATCGTCATAAAGATAGGGACAGCACTTATAAAGTCTTTAAAGAGCAGTTTGTACTGTGCTGGGCAGGAGTAAAAAAAGTGGTTAAGGGTGAGACTTATTACTCAAGAGTAGATATAGAGCTTATTAATGAGCAGGTAAAATTATTTTACTCTTCGCTGGACGAGGTTTCAATTACCTATGATGAAGATTGTTTTAAAATTTTAGAGTATGTGCATCTCGGGGTACAAGAGCAGTTTAAATATTATCCACTAGAAGAGGTTGAGATACGCTTTCGCGAAAGCGGAACCTACACCATTCATACAAATTTGGTGTTTGAGCCACCTAAGGTAGATAGAAAGACGTTGTATCATATTTTTAATAATAACAATGTTATTTTTTACAAGCTTAAACGTGGTATAGCGCTCAATCAAGGTGAGTGGAAGGATTTATATAATCTATCAAATACGTATCTAATTTGTTACCTAAACGGTTTTGATAGTGCAATGCAAAAACTAGTAGAGCTCAAACCTTTTATGAAAAAGATAAGAGGTGGTGCCTACGGTAGATATCGCGAGACAATGCGTATTTTGAGAAAGGTGAGGTATGAATAAAGTATAAAAGAAGTACAGTTACGATTTATGAGAACATTAATTTTTGGAGATATACACGGTGGTTTACGTGCCCTAGAGCAAGCTATGGAGAGGGCAAAGGTTACAGTAGAAGATCATCTCATTTTTTTAGGTGATTATGTAGATGGATGGAGCGAGAGTGCAGAGGTTATAGATAAGCTTATGGAGCTTCAAAAATCAAATAAAACAACCTTTATACGAGGCAATCACGATGATCTCGTACAGCAGTGGCTAGAGGGTAAAGAGATGTCGCCTAAGTGGCTACAGCACGGGGGACAAAGCACTATAGACTCTTACAGTCGTAGGTCTAAAGAAGAGATCAAGACGCATCTGGATTTTTACAAAACGTTTAAAGACTATCATATAGATGAGCATAATAGAATGTTTTGTCACGCAGGATTTCAGAACCTTAACGGGCCTGAGCACGAGTGGCACACCACAGTTTTCTTTTGGGATAGAACTTTATGGGAAATGGTATGTGCTATGCGAGATGATATAGCAGAGAGTGATGCTTTATACCCTAAGCGCTTAAAGCTTTTTACTGAGATATTTATAGGGCATACGCCTACTACTCGTATTAATAAAACAACGCCTGTAAATAAAGCTAACGTGTGGAATCTAGACACAGGAGCCGCTTTTAAAGGACCGCTTACCGTAATGGATGTGCATACTAAGGAGTACTGGCAGAGTGACCCATTACCAACTTTATATCCCAATGAAAATGGTAGAAATTAACTACTAGCATATCCTAAAGATGCGGTCATTTTTTTAATAGATATTGAGCGTGTTTTATAAAATAGTTGGTTTTTGAATTGTCTGTATCTTTAACCCAAATAGCATTGTATGAATTTTAGCGCACAGCCGCATATTGCGAGATGGTTTATCATCATCTCATCGCTTATCATTACCACACTCATCTTGTGGAATGTGTCGCTATTTTTTGATCAACTTAAAGATGCAGAGCAGTCTAAGGTAGAGATTTATGCTGCCGCAATGAGAGCCCTTGCAAATACAAGTGAGGTTGACCTAGAAAGTCGTAATAGAGATACCCGCATATTATCTAACGAGCTTACCTCTTTACAAAGCCTTATCATAAGTGATAATAGAACTATCCCATTATTACTGTATCAACTGGAGGCAGATACTTTTGTGCCTCAAAATATTCCAGATGAAGATAAGCTCTCGCAAGAAGATTTAAGACAGCTTGCCGAAGAGTATGCACTGGTAAATGAACCTATTGCTATCACCTTTGATGGCGTAGAGGAGCAAACACTATATTATGGCAACTCTCCTATTATAAACCAGATCAAGTACTTTCCTATTGCGCTTATCGTGATAGTTATTCTCTTTATAGCCTTAATTTACTTTTACTATCTCACCTCAAAAGCGGGTTCTCAAAACTTACTATGGGCTGGTATGGCAAAAGAAACAGCACACCAGATAGGGACACCACTCTCATCACTGGTAGGATGGACAGAAATTCTCAAAACAGAAAATGTAGATCCAGACTATATTGCAGAGATGACTAAGGATATTAATAGGCTTGAGACTATTACAAATCGTTTTAGTAAAATAGGCTCCGTACCAGATCTTAAAAGAGTAGACCTCATTGCAGAGACGCAAGAGGCTTATGATTATTTAAGCAAGCGCAGCTCAAAACTTATCACCTTTACACTAGACATCCCACAAGGGCAACTACCAGTAATGCTTAATAAAGAACTATATGGCTGGACATTTGAAAATCTCATAAAAAATGCCATAGATGCGATGAAGGGTAAAGGTGCGTTAACCATTACTATCACTCGTGATACACGCTTTGCGATTGTTCAAATTACAGATACGGGTAAAGGCATTGCTAAGTCTAAGTTTAATAAAATCTTTGAACCAGGTTTTACCACAAAAAAAAGAGGGTGGGGACTAGGCCTATCACTCGCAAGACGTATCATAGAAGAGTATCACGATGGCCGCATTAAAGTACTGGAGTCTGAGGTTAATAAAGGAACAACAATGCAAATAGCTTTACGTCTCGCATAATGAGTAATCGAATAAAAAACGTAGCAGAAGAGATCATAAGTGATGAGTGGGCAACGCTAAAAAAAGTAACCTACAGTTATCAAAACCAAGACCAATCTTGGAGCGATGTAAAGCGCGAGGTATATGACAGAGGCCACGGAGCCTGTGCCTTGCTTTATAATGTAAAAAAGCAAACGGTCATTCTCATAAAACAGTTTAGACTACCTGCATATCTTGCTGGAGACAATGGTTTTTTAACAGAAGTGCCTGCCGGTATTATAGAAGACGAGGCGCCAGAGCAAGCCATTATACGTGAGATAGAGGAGGAGACCGGTTATGTTATACCAGCACTTACTAGTGTGGGTGATATTTTTACCTCTCCTGGAGCGGTAACAGAGCGCATTTTTCTATTTGTAGCACCTTATGATGATGCTCAAAAAGTAACGGATGGTGGCGGTCTAGATAGTGAAAACGAAGATATTGAGGTGGTTGAGTACGCTTTCGCGAAAGCGTTACAAGACGTAAAAAAAGGTGTTATTAAAGATGCCAAAACAATTATCTTATTACAGCACCTGGCACTCTCTGGTGTGATGAAAACATCCAATTTGTAACGTGCAAGCGTATCACATTTATGAAAACAACTTATAAAACCATACATACGGCTGCCTTGCAGTGCAACTGCCCAGAATGTTATAGTAATAGTGGCTTAGAGTTAAGCTTTAAACAGGAGTGGAAAGATACTTTCTGGTCAAAAAAGGCAACAGATGTCGTGAGAGAAGAGTTGGTTTGTAAACATTGCGATTTTCCTATCTACCCCGTAAGCTGGACCGAAGATATTGAGCGCCTTTATGAGTACCATAATAAGCTTGCCAAAAAGGAAACGTATAAAAAATTAAAAGCCCAAACCTATATTATAGGACTTGGACTTTTAGTTATTTTATGTGTTGTTATTTATGGAGTAATAACATATTACTAGTAGTATTCTATAAAGCTTTCTTTATATCACTTATAAGCTCCTTAAATTTATCATCTGTAAGAGATACTTTCTTTTCAAATCTTATGTCATCCATATCTTGTAGCGGGATGAGGTGTACGTGCACGTGTGGTACTTCAAGACCTATGACAGATACGCCTACACGTTTACAAGGCACTGCCTTCTCTAGAGCGATTGCTACCTTGCGAGAAAAACGCATCAGGTCAAGATACTCTTGTTCCTCTAGGTCAAAAATCTTGTTAACCTCTTTTTTAGGGATACAAAGGGTGTGACCTTTTGCATTAGGATTTATATCTAGTATTGCGATATGCTTATCATCCTCTGCAACAATGTGGCCGGGGATTTCTCGGTTTATGATTTTTGTAAAAATGCTTGACATATGTAGAAATTGAAATTGAAATTGAAATTGAAACTGAAACTGAGCTTGAAACTGAACTTGAAATTGAACTTGAACTTGAACTCGAAACCGAAATAGAACTTGAATCTATAACTGAAACTAATCTTGAAACTTGTACAGTATTCTTAATTACTATTTTTAATCCTAGTGACGATAATTCTTATGAGTTGGTCGTTTTCATCTCTTAGCGTGTTGAGGCTATTTTCAGGTAATATATTTGCTTTTACTTGAATGTTGAGATTTCGCAAACTTTCTCTAAGTTCTTTTAAACATATTCTGAGCTTATGAATCTTATCCTTAGCGGTTCCAGCTCCTAAAGCTTCTCCATAGTTGAGAGCAGAAGAGCAAGAAGAACGTATGAGTTGCTTGGCTAGATATTCTCCGGCAAATGATGAAGGCTTATTGTTGTAAAGTATAATAATCGCAGCAGCAAAATCTTCCAGTCGCTCACTTAAATCGAAAGTTTTGTCGCTCATACTATAATTATTTAGCCAACTTCATTTTGTAACTTCAATTTCGAGTTCAACTTAGTTCGTTAGTCTCTAGTGATTGATACTACGTCAAATTTCATTATTCCGCTAGGCACTTGTATTTCGGCAACGTCACCTACTTCTTTGCCTAGAAGCCCTTTACCTATAGGTGAGTCTACAGAGATAAGTCCTTTCTTGATGTCGGCTTCATTTTGAGCTACTAGTTTGTAGGTCATTGTCGCGCCGTTAGTCTGGTTTTTAATTTTTACGGTAGAGTGTACTAGCACCTTTGAGGTGTCTAGTTGAGACTCGTCTATAATGCGCGCGTTTGAGGCAAGTTCCTCCAGTTTTGAGATGCGCATTTCTAGCATTCCTTGTGCTTCTTTGGCAGCATCATATTCGGCATTTTCACTCAGATCTCCCTTGTCACGTGCATCTGCAATATCTTGTGATGCCTTAGGGCGCTCTACATCACGTAGGTGATTAAGTTCGTCTTTAAGTTTTTTAAGTCCTTCTGGGGTATAGTAATTTACCTTGCTCATAATAGATCCGGTTTTTAGTATAATTAGTATTAAAATGATGTGTCAATCTCTCAAACACAAAAAAAGTCCCTCTTCGGGACGTGCCTTACGAATATACGAAATATTTTAAATCCTTTCTCGTTTTATAGTACCTTGCGAGCTTTATAGGATTAAAATTACGCTTTCGCGAAAGCGTATCAAAAACAATATTATGCGTCACATTTGTGCTTTACTTTTTGCTCTAGTTCTTATTACTTCTTGTTCTGAAAGTGATGATGGCGGCCAGCGCAATCCCTTCTTGCTAGATGTAAATTTTTCTACACAACTTAGTGCGATACAGGTGCTCGATCTTGAGATACCTAGTAACCCTATTTATGTGTCTAATGGTGGTTTGAGAGGTTTTTTTGTAATTAACACCGGTAGTGGTCTTATTGCCTGGGAAGCATCAGACCCTAACCACGCTCCAAACGACTGCTCTAGAATGGTGATAAACGGTATAAACGTTTTCTGCCAGTGTGATGATGCGCATAGTTATAACTTATTTACAGGGCAGTCTAATGATGAGGTGTTGCCCTACACGATGCTCAATTACAGAGTAAATGAATCTGGAGGAACGATTACCGTGTTTAATTAAATGAAAAGAAGCCATCTTAACAAGATGGCTTCTTTTGTTACAAAGTGTATTACAGTCCCCCAACTGCTACAAATTGTTGATTATTTGACACTTAAAGTAAGCTAAAAAAACATAAATTCAAAATTTAGTTTTAAAACTTCATCGTAGCACCTACTAGAAAGTTAATCCCAGCCTGTGGATAAAAGCCTGCTCCCTCTATAGTTGTGATCTCATTTGGTACAGAAAAATCATCATCATAGGTAAAGAAGTAACCGTTTGATACATATTCAATATCAAATATGTTATTTACTAGCGCGTTAAACACGATAGACTTAAATACCGGGATATCTTTAAGCTCATAAGTAACATTTAAGTCATTTGTAAAGTAGCTATCTAGTTTAGAAGTCTCACTGTCTATATTACCTAAGTATTGCTCACCTACATATTTAGATAAAAGGCTTATTCTAAAGTTTTGTGCTGGCTTGTAAGAAATGGTGTTACCGGCAACTAGATTAGGCGAGTATGAGATGTCTGTATTACCTAGGTTAGTAAGCACACCGTCTCTCTCAAAAAAGAAATCTCTGTTTTTATTTGTGCTTATTGCAACATTAGGCTGTACTGTAATTTTATCTGTTATAGAGATTGCCGCGTCTATCTCAATACCGGCTCTAAAGCTCTCTCCACTATTTGCACGTATAGGTGCTCCTACGTCATCTAGCGCTCCAGTAAGCACCAACTGGTCACGGTAACCCATATAGTATCCGTTTACATTAAGGCTTACCTTTTCTGTATTATGACGCCACCCTAACTCCCAGTCGTTAAGGCGCTCGGGACGTGGTGCTCCGTTTTCAAAATCTGTACGGTTAGGCTCTCTGTTTGCTCTAGCAAAAGATGCATACAGCTGGTTGTTATCATTTACCTTATAAGAAAGCCCCGCTTTTGGGTTAAAGAAACTATAATCTTCATCTACAATAAATTCGGCAATGTCAGAGTTAATCCCGTCTGTTGTGTATGAGATAAAACGTTGCTGTAAGTCAAGGTAACCACTCCATTTTGAGTTGAAACGGTAGTTCGCTTTCGCGAAAGCAGAAAACTCCTTCTTCTTACCCGTTCCAAAATAGTAATCATCACCTAGCTCACTATCGCTAGCAAAACGCGCCCAAATCACTTCGCCAAAATGGTCACCGTCATATACACTTCCGTATAATCCTCCTACAAAGTCTAGGCTTGTGTCCTTATAATTTACCGTAGCATTTGCCACATAAAAGTCATTATCTAGCCAGCGACGTCTTATAATATCTGAGGTCTCTACCGTCTCATCACCTATAACTACAGGAGCAATGCTGTAAAATGCAAGATCTTCATCTTCTTTATATTCTTCAAAGAAGCCGCGACCATACGTGTAGTTAAGGCTAAGCTGTGTACTCCAGTTGTTATCATAACGCTGGTTCCAGTGTAGCTGGTAGTGATCTTGCTTGTAATTATCTACTTGATTATCGTGAAAACGCGTTACACCATTCTCATCTGTAAATTGACCAGCTGGGTTAAACGTTCTATCTTCTGCAAGTGTCTCTGCGTCTATGCCAAACCAAGATTGATACGTTACCTCAGATCCTGCAAAGTTAACTAACTTAATAAGCGTGTTATCATCTGTATAAGCTGCTTGTAAAAAGTAAGACTTAAGGTCTGAAGATGCTCTATCTATATATCCATCAGACTTTATTTGTGATAATCTTCCTGATATCTCTATATGATCATTAAGTAACCCTGTGCTAAACTTCACATTGTGACGACGTGTTGCAAAAGATCCAAATGAGTTAGAAATCTCACCATAAGCCTCCTTAGAAATAGCATCTGTAAGAATGTTAAGACTTGCTCCAAAGGCTCCAGGTCCGTTTGTAGAAGAACCTACACCACGCTGTAACTGTAAACTCTCTACAGAAGAGCTAAAGTCTTGAAGGTTTACAAAAAACGTAGTTGCGCTCTCTGCATCATTATAAGGGATACCATTTATAGTTACATTGATACCTTGGTTACCAGTACCACGTACTCTAAAACCTGTATACCCTATTCCCGCACCAGCATCTGATGTGGTGACAACACTAGGTAAAAAGTTAAGCTGTGTAGCGATGTCTTGACCTAAGTTACGCTGGGCGATTTGTGCCTTTGTAAGGTTAGAGTGCGTGATAGGTGAGTCTGCTTTTACTCTTACAGAGCGTACCAGTACTTCATCTAGCGACTCCACTTTTGTGGTGTCAATAACAGTAGTTTGTTGGGCAGCAGCAGTGATTGCTGCAAGTGCCATCATACTTAATAGGATCTTTTTCATCCGTAATTAGTTTGGTTACGAATACAAAGGGCAAATATTCCTTAAATGTTAGTATAAAACATACCTGTGCTGTGCGCACATATTGAAGAGGGTGTGTTATAAAAGCACGTCTCAAGAGTAGTGTTACCTTCATAAAACTACGCAGTTGTAGTTTTAGTAAGATCTCTTTCTCATTCCTAAACAGCATTACCTGTTCTAGGTTCAATGGGTATAATCTCAGCTTATTTAAAAGCACCCCTTTGAGATGCCGCAAAGATATACTAGAGTTTTTGATTATCAAGCATACTATGCGAGTAAATTTTTATGCTCATTTTGAGTGAGAAATATAGAAAGGTTATGAGTTAATAATTAGCCTTGCCTGTACTTTGTATAAATCCCTACCTTCGTTTATAATGTCTATACTAGAAAACATAATAAGGGCTGCTCAGTATAAAGAGCAATTGCTCGCCATACTTATAGATCCAGATAAGTTTGAGGTGGATGGTGATGAGAAGAGTAGCGCTTTCGCGAAAGCGTACTTAAAAAAAATCCCCGCGCAAACTACACATCTGTTTATAGGCGGTAGTACAGATCACAACCACAAAACAGAAAAAGTAGTACAACTCCTCAAAGCCGAAACAGATTTGCCAGTAATATTATTTCCGGGAGATTACAGACAAGTTACTCCAGAGGCAGATGCGCTACTGTTTTTATCACTACTCTCTGGTGATAATCCGGAGTTTTTAATAGGGCAGCAAGTAAAAGCAGCACGAGTAGTGCAACAAAGTAATCTTGAAGTCATACCTACGGGTTACCTTCTTATAGATGGCGGGTCGCAAACGGCAGTTGAGAGAGTGAGTAATACGCAACCACTATCTCAAGATCAACCAGAAACTATTATAGCGACTGCTCTAGCTGGACAATATCTGGGCAAAAAACTACTATATCTAGAGGCGGGAAGCGGAGCAAGAAGTGCAGTACAGCCTCATATTATAACATCAGTTTGTGAGGCGATTACCATACCCATAATTGTAGGTGGGGGCATACGTACAGAGCGTGCTATGCAAGCGGCTTTTACCGCTGGAGCTACGATGGTAGTGATAGGCACGGCTTTTGAAGATAACACCTGGAATAACTAACGGTTTAAAACCACTACATTTGTTTATATGAAAGTTTTCTTCTTAGCCATAGTACTTACATTAACTGCGGTTGTAAATAGCCAGACTACCTTTGTTAAAGATGCAGTTACAAAGACGCCGGTTTCTTTTGCAACTATCTCTTTTGGAGATGGGCGAGGTACATTTGCTGGAGAAGAGGGAGAGTTTAGATTTGAGGCGTCTAAGTATAAAGACATTGACAGTCTTTACATTTCGGCAATAGGTTTTGAGAGTAAAGCAGTTGCTACAGAGGGACTGGTTTCTCAAGTATTCTTGCAGCCTGCAGCAAGCCAGCTAGAGGAAGTGGTTCTCACTTCAGAAAAAAAAGGAAAGTATAAAAAGAAAAAGCTTAAAGAAACTACACACATCAACTATTATAATAGTTGGCTTCCTACAGTAGAAAGTGAGGTGGCTGTGTTTTTTGAAAGGCAAGAGGGTAAGTCTACAAAAGTGGCGCAACTCTGGCTGCCTATTAACTCAGAAAAGGAGTTTCGTAAAAAGGGTAATATGAAGTTTTCTACTCTTTTTAGAATTCAGTTTTATAAAAATGATAACGGACTACCTGGTGATGCTATGGTACACGATGATATCGTTTTTCGCGTAAGCGAGCAAGATGATGAGATGTATGAATTAGACATTTCAAAATTCCAAATCTTTATTCCTAAAGGTGGGTTATATGCATCTTTACAAGTACTAGGCTATGCAGACCCTCAAGGAAAATTGATACAGACTAAAAAATATAATGAGATAGAAACGCCTAGAGGTATACAAAAGGTGTCTATCACTTTTAGACCGCTGTTGCCTTTTACAAATGATCTTCCTGCGCAAAAGACATTTGTAAGAAGGGTGTTTTTTAATAATAAAAAATGGCAAGTGTTTGATAAATCTTATAACGAGAATTCTGCACTAGTAAAGACAGGTCACGTAAACTATGGGATGGGAGCACTTTTGCACGTCTATAATAAATAAGAAATTATGAATATATCTGTAGACCTTACTTTTAGTCCTTTGCAGGATGATTATGAAGGGCATATTATAAATTTTATAAAAAGGCTACGTGACTCAGGTCTCACCGTTATAGAAAACCCTCTTGCGACGCAGGTTTATGGTGATTATGATGAGGTGATGGGGCTTCTCACTGTAGAGATGAAGCGCAGTTTTAAAGAAGTGGGTATAGGCCTCTTTTACATAAAAATGGTAAAAACAGATCGCTCAGACTATGTCGCAGATTTTTGATTTCCTCTTTGGGCAATATGCGAGTTATGATACACTAGATATCGTATTAGAGTTACTTGCCTCTGTATTTACAATAGCATCGGTTATTTATTCAAAAAAGAATAATGTTCTGGTCTTTCCTACGGGGATGATTTGTACAGCCATTTTTGTGTATTTATTACTCAAATGGGGCTTGCTAGGTGATATGATGATTAATGCATATTACTTTATTATGAGTGTATATGGCTGGTATATTTGGACCAGAACGGTAGATGGTACAGCGGTTACACCTATTACCACTACCTCAAAAAAAGAACACATTATCTCTGTGGGTATTTTTATAGCCGCGGCGGTATTTACATATGTGGTATACATCACTTTTGATAAAATTTCACACTGGACATCATATATAGATATGATTACGACAGGCATTTTCTTTGTAGGGATGTGGCTTATGGCAAAGCGTAAGATAGAAAACTGGATATACTGGATTATAGGTGATATCATCACTGTGCCCTTATATTTTTATAAAGGTTTAACCTTTAGTAGTATCTTGTATTTTGCATTAACAATTATTGCCGTTTTCGGTTATTTAGAATGGAAGAAAAACTTAGACAAGTCCCTAGCAGTTGTATAAGAGTATGTCTTTTTGGACCAGAGAGTAGTGGGAAAAGTACGCTTTCGCGAAAGCTATCAGAGCATTACAACGCTCCCCTGGTAGAAGAATTTGCCCGAGAATATTTACAAGAACTTTGGGATAAGGAGCAGAAAATCTGTAGACCCAAAGATTTACTTCCCATAGCTGCTGGACAGATGGATTTAGAAAATAAAGCAGCCGCAAGCACAGATAGGCTTATCATTTGTGATACAGATTTACTTACTACAAAGGTCTATAGTGAAGCATATTATGATGGGTGGTGCCCAGAATTATTAGAGAAAGTAGCGTTAGAGAATCAATATGATTTGTATCTTTTAACCTACATAGATACACCTTGGGAAGAAGATGATCTACGAGATAGACCAGACCGGCGGTTAGAAATGTTTAAAGCTTTTGAAAGCGCTTTGATAAAATATAACAGACCCTACATTTTAATGAAGGGAGGGGTACAAGAACGAGTGACTAAGGCAACTCAGGTAATTAACACACTATTAGTTTGAAAATAACAGAAGAAGATAAAAAGCAACTGGACCAAAGAGGCATTGCACTAGAGCAAGTACAGAGTCAGTTTGAGAGTCTAACCAAAGGAATTCCTTTTGCAGATTTAAGGGATGCCGCCACAGATGGAAATGGAATACTCATCTTATCTTCAGATCAAGAAAAAGCACTTGTAGAAAAATTTGATCAATCTAGTAGTAACCTCGAGTTATTAAAGTTTACACCAGCCTCTGGTGCGGCAACTAGAATGTTTAAATTTCTCTTTCAGTTTTATGATGATTACAATCCCGTAGAGGGTTCAATAAATGCTTACATTAATAAGAAAGGAGTTCCAGAACTACGCTTATTTTTTGTGGGATTAGATAGCTTCCCTTTTTATAAAAAGGTGCGTAAGCGCATTAAGAAGAGATACAGTGATGGAGAATCACTAGATATAGATGTAAATAGACTGCGGTTTATAAAAATATTGCTCAATGAAGATGAGCTTAATTTTGGAAACAAACCTAAAGGCTTATTCCCATTCCACAGGTATAAAAAAAATATTGCTACAGCTTTTGAGGAACACCTATTTGAAGGCGCATCTTATGCGGCAAAAGATGGAGTAGCGCGTTTGCACTTTACAATCTCTGAGGCACATTTAGAACGTTTTCAAAAACAGTTTGAAAAACGTAAGGACTACGTACAAGAAAAAACTGCTACTTCTTTTGACATTTCATACTCATTTCAATCTCCAGCTACAGATACTGTTGCACTAGCAAGTAATGGAGAATTGCTTAGGGATAAAGAAGGACAACTAGTCTTTAGACCTGGTGGTCACGGAGCACTTATAAACAACCTTAATGAGCAAGATGCAGATGTTATTTTTATAAAAAACATAGATAACGTAGTTGTAAGCAAGTATCGTAAGAAGGTTGCTCAATGTAAAAAGATGCTCGCAGGTAAGTTGCTTGAAATACAAGAACAATCTTTTGCCTACTTGCATAAACTAGATGATGCCGAAGTTATAAATGAGCAAGTTATTTTAGAGATTGCTACATTTCTACAAAATGAACTTTTTATAAAGGTTGCGTCAGATTTTGAGCGATACTCGCCTACCTATCAAGTGGAGTACTTGAGAGAGCTTCTAGACAGGCCAATGCGCGTTTGTGGTATGGTAAAAAATGAAGGAGAACCAGGTGGCGGTCCGTTTTGGGTTCGTCACGAAAATGGGAAGGAATGTCTCCAGATTGTAGAGAGTGTACAAATCAACCCTGGTGATAACGCACAGCAACAAATTGTTACAAATGCTACTCACTTCAATCCAGTAGATATTGTTTGCGGAGTAAAAAATTACAAAGGTGAGAAATATGACCTTCTCAAATTTGTAGACTATAAAGCCGGATTCATAGCTTCAAAAAGTTACGAGGGACAGAAAATAAAAGCACTTGAGCACCCCGGTCTTTGGAACGGAGGAATGGCACACTGGAATACCATCTTTATTGAGGTACCCCTCTTAACGTTCAATCCTGTAAAAACGGTAAATGATCTCCTTAAACCAGCTCACCAGGTTAGGTAAAATGTTGTTTATTACGCTTTCGCGAAAGCGAACCACTCAATCTTAATGCTAATGTTGTATGATGAGGTTAAAATTTGTTTAATCTTTTTAATAAAACAATAAACAATAGTATCTTTATTCTAAAATTAGGATATGGATACCGCATTGGTATGGTTTAGAAATAATCTTAGAGTTCAAGATAACGCGTCACTTACGGCGGCTATTGCTACCGGTAAAAGAGTTGTCGGTGTTTATTATTTTGATCCTCGTCATTATGAGGAGGGTGATTTTGGTTTTAAAAAGACCGAAAAATATAGAGCTAAGTTTCTTATTGAAACAATAGAAAATCTAAAAGCAAATCTAGATAAGCTCAATATCACATTGCTAGTTTATAACCACAAGCCCGAAGAGCATATAACCTCTGTAGTCGAAAGTTATAAAGTAACTAGCCTGCATTCTCAAAAAGAGTGGACGGCAGAAGAGGTTAAAGTTACAAACGCTGTAGAGCGCGCAATACCTGAAGTAAGTCACGAGCTGGTGTATGATCAGTTTCTATTTCACCCAGATGATATTCCCTTCAATACCATAACAGAGGTTCCTAAAATTTTTACACAGTTTAGAAAAAAGTGCGAGAAAGAAAGTAATGTGAGACCTATCTTCAAAGAGCTTACGGCACTACCGCAAGAAAATATCTTAACTACCGTAACTCCTATACCTACACTAGAAGACTTAAGATTAGACACCTTTGTAAAAGATCACCGCACAGCATTCCCTTGGGAAGGTGGAGAAGATGCTGCTTGGGCTCGTCTTAATGACTATTTCTGGACCACACAAAAGCTTGCATACTACAAGAAAACCCGTAACGGTCTCATAGGTGAAGGTTATAGCTCTAAGCTCTCAGCCTGGCTTGCAAATGGCTCCATATCTACAAGGCAGATTTATTGGGAGGTAAAAAGATTTGAAAAAGAAGTCAAAAAAAATCAAGACACCTACTGGCTCATATTTGAGCTTATATGGAGAGATTATTTTAAGTACGTCTCTCTTAAACACGGTGATAACATTTTTAAAATAGGAGGTATTCTCAATAAAGAATACGACTGGAAGCATAACAATAAAGCCCAACGCGAGTGGATTAATGGGAATACAAAATATGATTTTGTAAATGCAAATATGATTGAGCTCAAAGAAACTGGCTGGATGTCTAACCGCGGTCGTCAAAATGTTGCTAGCTTTTGGGCAAAAGAACAAGAGCAAGACTGGCGTGTAGGCGCAGCATATTTTGAAAGTATACTCATAGATTATGATGTACACAGCAACTGGGGTAACTGGATGTATAATGCTGGGGTAGGTAACGACCCTCGTGACCGTAAATTTAACATCAAGAGGCAGCAAGATATGTATGATGGAAGCGGGAAATATGTCAGACTATGGACGCAGGAAGAACTTTTTTAAATGAAAAAATTACGACTTATACTAGGTGACCAGCTCAATCATAAACACTCTTGGTATCAAGAGCAGGACGATGAGGTGGTGTACTTTATGGCAGAAATGCGCCAAGAAACAGACTATGTAAAACATCATATTCAAAAGGTGGTTGCCTTTTTTATGGCTATGCGCGAGTTTGCAAGCTGGCTACAAGAGCGAGGTCATAAGATCGTTTATTACCAGCTAGATGATGCTCGTAACACACAAAGTCTTACAGAAAATCTTGAACAGCTTATAGCCCAGTATGATATTGAGCAGTTTGAGTATCAGTTACCAGACGAGTATAGACTGGATGAGTTATTAGTACGCTTTCGCGAAAGCGTAAACATTCCCGTACAATCTTGCGACACAGAGCATTTTATGAGTTCGCGCACAGATTTGCAAGAGTTCTTTAAAGGGAAGAAGCAATTTACAATGGAATACTTCTACCGTATGATGCGCAAGAGGTATGACATTATGATGATAAATGACAAAGATCCAGAAGGCGGAAAGTGGAATTTTGACCACAGTAACCGCAATAAGTGGAAGGGTGAGACCCTCATCCCACACGAGCGTGGTTTTAGAAAAGATGCACGAGAGATTGTTGAGCTACTAGAAAAAGAAGGAGTAAAAACCATAGGCCGCGTTACCGAAAAACACTTTAACTGGCCCACTAGTAGAGCAGATGGACTTTCTGTGTTGAGATATTTTTGTGAGAACCTGTTGGTGCATTTTGGCGATTATCAGGACGCTATGGATCCAGACCAAGCATATCTGTATCATAGTAGATTGAGCTTTGCGATGAATAGTAAACTCCTAGATCCTCAAGAAGTAATTGAAACGGTTATAGACTACTGGAGAGACCATAGCGATGATATTTCTATAAGTCAAGTAGAGGGATTTGTAAGACAGATATTAGGCTGGCGAGAGTATATGAGAGGAATGTACTGGATGCAAATGCCAGAATTTGCAACCGTAAACAAGCTAGAAAATACTAATGAATTACCAGACTTTTACTGGACGGGTAAAACTAAGATGAACTGCTTGAGCTGCAGTATAAATAATAGTCTTGATAATGCCTATGCACACCACATACAGCGACTTATGGTGACTGGTAACTATGCACTGCTTACAATGTGTGATCCATCACAGGTAGATGAGTGGTATTTGGGTATTTACATAGATGCAATAGAGTGGGTAGAAATTACAAACACAAGAGGAATGTCACAATGGGCAGATGGCGGAAAGATTGCTACAAAACCCTATGTGTCAAGCGGTAGTTATATTAATAAAATGTCTAATTATTGTAAGGGTTGTCATTACAAAGTGAGTAAGAAAACAGGAGAAGATGCCTGCCCTTTCAACGCTTTGTATTGGAATTTCTTAAGTGAGAAGCGTGCACATTTTGAAAACAATAATAGAATGAATATGATGCTTAGCCTTCTTGATAAAATGGATAAGAAGACCTTGCAAGCACACCAAGAACGAGCGCAAGATATTATAGAGCATCCAGAGAATTATTGAGTAATAGTAAACCACATATCACCGTACACTGGTTTAAAAGAGACCTAAGATTACAAGATAACGAAAACTTGTGGCAGGCACTTCAACATAGTGAACCTGTAATATTGCTATATATCTTTGAACCTTCTTTGCTAAATGATGAGCATTATAGTGAGCGACATTTTAATTTTATAAAAGAATCACTTCAGGATTTACAAAACAGGTTAGAAAATTATGGCAGCAAGATACTTGTTGTTCAAGATGAAGTGATACCCGTGTTTAAAAAATTACAGCAGCATTACACTATAAAGCGGGTTTATTCTCACGTTGAAACTGGGATTCGAAAAACTTATGATAGAGATATTGCATTTAAGGTCTACCAGCAGTCTCAAGACATACGATGGATACAATTTATAAATAATGGAGTAAGGCGCAGTTTAAGCAACAGAGTAGGCTGGGTACAAGGTTGGGAATGGTGGATGAGTGAGCCACAACGCATTTTTGTGCCGCAATGCGGAGACCTTGTTACAAAGAAAGAAATAGGGGTTCTTGAGCAGTATTTTGAGTGCATCTCTTTACAAACACCAAGAGATACAGTATTTCAAAAAGGAGGCACTACAATGGGACTGCGTTATTATGATAGCTTTTTGAAGGACAGAATCAAAAATTATAACGCTCATATCTCAAAACCCTTGCTAGCTAGAAAGAGTTGTAGTCGCTTGTCTCCATATATAGCTTGGGGTAATCTGTCGGTGCGCGAGGTATGGCAGCGAGCAAAAAAGTTGCGACAAGACTCACCTTATAAAAGACAGATAGATGGTTTTACCTCGCGCCTTAGGTGGTCTGCCCATTTTATACAGAAGTTTGAGATGGAAGATACAATGGAGTTTGTAAGTGTAAATAGAGGCTTCCATAGCTTAAAGAAGAAGTCTAACCCAGTCTATGCAAAGGCTTGGCAAGAGGGTAAAACGGGTTACCCGCTAGTAGATGCCTGTATGCGATGCCTTGTAGAAACGGGTTATCTCAATTTTAGAATGAGAGCGCTTACGTTGTCATTTTTTACACACAACTTGTGGCAACCCTGGCAAGATGCCTCAGCATTTCTTGCGAGGCAATTTTTAGATTTTGAGCCAGGTATACACTACCCGCAAATACAAATGCAAGCTGGGGAAACCGGTATTAATATGTTGCGTATTTATAACCCTGTAAAAAACAGTTATGAACACGACCCAGAAGGAGAGTTTATAAAAAAGTGGATTCCAGAACTACGCGATGTACCGCTATCATACATACACGAACCGTGGACGATGAGCCTCCTCGAGCAGCAGTTTTGTAATACAACCATAGGTAAGGACTACCCGCAACCTATTGTAAATATAAAAGAGACCCAAAAATATGCTACAGATACAATGTGGAAATACAAAGAGCGTCCGGCTGTAAAGCAAGATGCTGTGCGCATTTTAAAACGACATACCTTAGTAGATAGACAGGTATGGGATTAATAATAGATTACAAAAAAGAAGAAATATGAAAGAGTTTACAGATAGACAGTTAGATCGTATTATCGAGATGGCCTGGGAAGATCGCACTACTTTTGATGCGATTCAATTTCAGTTTGGAATAAGTGAGCGTGAGGTTATAGATATTATGCGCCGTGAGATGAAACCTTCTAGTTTTAGAATGTGGCGCGCACGTGTGCAGGGTAGAAGTACAAAGCACGCCGCAAAGCGTAACTATGGAATAGATGATGCCCGTTTTAAGTGTAGTAGACAGAAACAGATTACACATAATAAAATATCTAAGAGAAGATAAGTGCAAACCGCAGTAGGTTAAACTGTGAAGACGCTGTTAAGCTTTTCGTTTTAAGATATTGTTTAATGATTGAGCATTATCTTTGTACAAAAAATGAGTTGTCACGCTTTCGCGAAAGCGTACTTATAACTCCGCTCACCAAGCACGATAATTTAAGATGACAAAGAAAAAACCAGATCAGGTTGTGTATAATGAAGAAAAAGGGAAGTATGATGCTGCCTTAACTCCATATGCTACAAACCTAGGTGCTCCAGCCATAGTAACAGATGATGTTACTACCTGGAAAAACTCAAATATAAGTAAGGTTAACCATCAATTTAAGACAGAGTACCAAGAGCTTAAAGCGCAGTATGATAAAATGATGGAGCAGTTTGAGTATAATAACCTTATATACTCTGCAAAGTTTTCTTTTGAGCCTATAGTAGGCGCCGTTTATCATTTATACAAGAGAGGAGGAGGTGAGCCTTTTTTATCACTCATCTCGCCAGAGGAATGTAACTGGGACTTTGTAGGCACTTTTGAGCTTAAAGCAGATAAAATTTGGAACCGCATAGACACACCTGTAGATGAAGAAGAATAACTTACAACAAGCAACCGTAGGAGGTGGCTGTTTCTGGTGTACAGAGGCGGTAGTACAACGTCTCAAAGGAGTTACAAATGTAGTTTCTGGTTATGCTGGAGGGACCGTGCCTGGTCACCCTACATATAGAGAGATTTGCTCTGGTCTTACGGGTCACGCAGAGGTGATACAATTTGATTATGATCCTACTGTGATTACTTATGCAGAGATTCTTACAGTCTTTATGACTACTCACGACCCTACTACTTTAAACAGGCAGGGTGCAGACAGAGGTACACAATATAGATCTGTAATTTTTTATCACAATGAAGAGCAAAAAGAACAAGCCGAGCAAGTGATAAAAGCTGTACAAGAGTATTATGAAGACCCTATAGTTACAGAGGTGTCTGAGTTACCTACGTTTTATGAGGCTACGCAAGAGCATCAAGATTATTATAACGAAAACAGATTACAAGGCTACTGTAGAGTCGTGATTGATCCCAAAATTGCTAAACTCAAAAAGTACTACGAGCATTTAATAGCCTCATAGAATACTAGTTTTTTGAGTATGAAATATTTATTTACGCTTTCGCGAAAGCGGACTTATCTTTTCTCATTTATGAGTCTGTAAATTAATAGGGCGGTACGTTTAGTAAGCATCTCTATGGTGTTTATGTATACCGTTTCATTTGGCGTGTGTGCTCCTGTTCCCATTGTGCCCAAACCGTCAAGACAAGCCACATATTCTGCGACAAAAGAGGTGTCTGCAGCACCACGTTTTCCAGGGTCATATGCAGCCACAGCTGGCCCTCCCATATCGAGGCTTACTTGACTTAATTTTTCTAAAAGCGCATAATTTTGAGGAGTAGGCTGCATCGCTGGATAACTATCTTCAAACTCAACTACAGCGCTTGTTTGCGGTAAATTATTTGCAACAATGGCTCTCATTTTATCACGAGCTTCTTCTTTTTGCTCTTCAGATATAAAGCGTAGGCCACCTTGTACGTATGCAGTTTGTGCTACTACATTTCCTTTGCCAAAGATGCTTCCCTTACTTTGTTTTGCTTCAAGATCCATTTTTGTGCCTCCCAGCATCATACCAGGATTAAAGGATAGTAATTCTGGACCTCTTACTTCATTATAAAAACCGTTGAGAATACGTGCAAGTTCAAAATTTGCTCCCGCACCTGCGCTTTCGCGAAAAATCCCGCTTGAGTGTGCTCTCTTTCCTGTAACGGTTACATTCCAGTTTGAAGAACCTCTTCGGGCTACGGTTGCATTATCAAAACCTGTTGAAGTTTCAAAACCAAGGGCAATATCTGAGCTCTTTGCTGCGTCTATAAGATCCTTACGGCTTATAGTGAGCGGTTTTCCTGTGCTTTCTTCATCTCCAGTAAAGGCTACTGTGATTTGTGCACTGTCTAGCATCCCTGCTTCTCTTAGAGCTTTGAGTGCATAAAGTACCACCACGTTACCACCTTTCATATCATTTGCTCCGGGACCTTTTGCTACGGTGTCGTTTACCATTTCAAATTTTTGAAACTCGCTGTCTTCTTCAAAAACGGTATCAAGATGACCTATAAGTAGTAGCCGTTTACCTTTTGTGCCCTCTGTGGAGGCAAAGAGGTGTCCTGCACGATCCATTTCGGTGGGCATATCAATCCACTTTGTGTTAAAGCCTATGTCTGTAAATGCGCTAGAAAAGCGATTACCTACTTCTTTTACTCCTTTTACATTTAGAGTTCCGCTATTTATGTTTACCACCTCTTCTAGAAATGCGATACTCTCTGCCGAGTTTTTTTCTACTAGGCTAAGTATGCGTTGTTCCTCCTTTGAGAGATTTGTATTAGTCTGGGCTGTGAGGGTTAACGCTTTCGCGAAAGCAAAAAAAATAAAAACAGCCGTGTATATAATAGAATTGCGGTTACTCATTGTTTACTATGGATTTATGGGTATGATGTACTTGTTATAAATGTAGCAATATGTCGCCAGTTATCCATCAATCTATAAAATTTAATAAATAGGGTAGGAGTTTTTTTGAGTAGACTGTTTCATAACCAAAGCATTTAATCCTACTAAATGATAGTTGATGCCAAGTGTTGGTATATTGTTTTTATTTAAAACTACCCGACTATGACTTCCCCGAATTCATAATCGGAAACAATAGTTCTCCTACTAGAAGTGTTGTAAATAGAAACATTTTTGAAGAATCCCAAGAAACTTTTGTACTTGGGATTTTTTCATTTTGATTAGATACGCTTTCGCGAAATTCATAATGTAATCACGTAAAAAGCTGTTTAAAAAGTAGTTGTAGATTTCTTTTGTGGGGGTAGGTTTTTCCTTAAGTTATGAAGGCAAAATAAATCACTAAAAAAAGTGGAAAAAATGTCAATTTTTTTTTGATGATTGTAAAAAAGCTTTATATTTGCATCCGCTTACAAAAAGTAACACTCCTCAATAGCTCAGTTGGTTAGAGCATCTGACTGTTAATCAGAGGGTCCTAAGTTCGAGTCTTAGTTGAGGAGCTAGTAAGTAAAAGCCACACAGTCCGTGTGGCTTTTTTGTTTTATGTTCTAGTAAAACAATAGTAAAACATTTTGCCCTATTTTTACTCTTATATGTTTTTCCAATGTTTCCATCCTTAAAGTTTTATAATGACCTTGCTTTTAATAATAAGCTTGAAGAACTAAGTAATTCATTCTATAATAATGCTGAATTATTGGATAAAGGATATTTCTTTGACGGAGATAGAAATGAATATGTCAATTTTGAATTAATTGATGATTCTGTAAATGCTAAATTTCACAATGACATAATCAATATAGAAAAGTTTATTCAACAAAGATTAGAAGACAATAATGAGCAATTCTATGGGTATTTAAGGAAATTGAATAATACATCAGAAGAAGATGATTTCAAGATCTATTTGAATAGCGTTTATGATGATCTCCTTAAAATTTATTTTAAAATTCAAGAAAATTCTGAGTGCAGCTATTTTGATATAATCTTAGATCATTTAATTGACGTTTTTAAAGATTTGAAATTTCTCTTTTCCTCAGTTATAGAGTATCATAGAATTTTCACAAAGATTGCTTCTTTAAATAATGAGGTTAGTCTTTTCCAGTTTAAAGAATTAAAAAGATCCTTTTTTGAAGAGCTTTATGAAGTTGCTTCCAACTTAAATATTATAGATGATATAGTTGTGGAAGAGGATACTTTTATTGATGTATTTACAACTCCAAGACAAAATGAAAAACTCTTTATAATATTCAGATCTCCAAATTATATAGTTACACACTTCTTAGAAGAAATTGGAATTTTCTTTTTCAATTTGAATGGTAAGACAATTGGAGATAGTAAAATGTTTTTGAATAAGTCACAAAAGCCATTTACTGCAAATGATCTTTATGCAGCTAAAAGTAGAGTGCCACATAAAGCAAAACCCAAATTATCTACTATTACTTCCCAAATTCAAATGTTGCAAAAGAAATTTCTGTAACACCTTACATTCCACCTTACACTTTTACTTACAGTCATCTTACCCTTTGAAAATCAAAGGGTTTTAGTTGCATTTCTTTGTTGCAAATAACAAGGATATAGGCCTATATCCATAATCTCAAAAATTATGGAAAGTATCCAAGAACAACTAAAAAGAATAGAAAATTTATTAAAGAGTCAAACACTTCTCAAAAAAGAAATACTAACTGTTAAGGAGGCTTCAATTTATTTGGGGCAATCCACATCTAGTATTTACAAACTTACAGGTAAGAATGAGATACCATTTTATGTGCCTAATGGCAAAATGATTTATTTCAAAAAAAAAGAACTGGATGAATGGCTACTTAAAAATAGAGTGTGCTCATTATAAAATGATTAAGTGAATTTAAAATGATATAGATATGACTAGTGTGAAAATACTGCTTAGAAAAGCTACAAATAAAAAGTACAGACCCATTATAATGAGGGTTATAAAGAACAGAAAAACTAAAACAATTAATTTAGGTTTTGACTGCTTAGAAAAAGATTGGAATGATAAAAATCTAAAATTCAAAAAAAGTTATCCGAACTATAGACAGAGAAATCTTCTTCTCCTTAAATATCTTGAAAAAGCTGAAAAGATTATAGATGATTTTCATCAAGATGATGTTGATTTCACTCTAGACCAATTTGAAGAAAAATTTAGAGGAAGAGAGGTAGATACATACACAGTATCTGAATTTTGGCTAGAAAAAATAGCAGAACTCATAAGTGTTGGTAGGACTGGAAGAGCTAGAGCCTATAAAGGAACTTACTCATCCTTCTATAAATTTAATGACAATTCAGAAATCCTCTTCAAAGAGATAGATTTAAACTTACTAAACAAGTATGAAATATTTCTGAGAAGTAATGGTGGATCTGATGGAGGCATTGGTGTAAGGATGAGGGATATAAGAGCTTTATTCAATGAAGCTATTTCTAAGGGTATAGTAAAAGAAAAATATTACCCATTCAAAGCTTATAAAATCTCTAAGCTCAAGAGTCAAAACACCAAAATTGCCTTGTCAAGAGAGGAGTTTAGAAAAATTGAAGATGTAGATATTTCTGAGCATTTACACTTATATGATTCTAAGAACTACTTGATTTTCAGCTATTACACAGGTGGGATGAATTTTCACGATTTAATGAAACTCAAATGGAGTAATATTCAAGAGGAGAGAATCACTTATAAAAGATCCAAAACAAAAGGAAATTTTAGTATTCCTAAACTTGAACCTATTAGTAAGATTTTGGAACACTATAAGAATCAAGAAAGAACCTCAACTTATGTGTTCCCCATTTTACTATCAGATGATCTCACTCCTCCTCAAATAGAGAACAGAAAGGCGAAAACTCTAAAGAAATTCAATAAGCAACTTAAAGAATTAGCTTCTCTAGCCAAAATAAATAAGAAAGTCACAAGCTATACCATAAGGCACAGCTTTGCAACCAATCTCAAGTATGCTGGAGTTTCAACAGATATTATAAGTGAACTAATGGGGCATACTGATATTAAGGTTACACAGTCTTATCTTAAAGATTTTGGTAGCCAAATCACGGATAAGGCTGTTAGAAAACTATTAGAAGAACCTAGAGTAAGGTATGCTTCTTAACAATTAATGAGTTTTTAAATTTTTAAATTAAATTATTATTAATGAATTATTTAACAAAGCAAGAAGTTGTAGACTTACTTGAAGAAGAAACACAATTTATAGAAATACCAGTATTTAATCCTGAACTGGAACTATCAGAGAACTTAGAAACAGGAACAAAGTATTTTATTATTCCAATAGACTCTAATGAAATAGGACACTATGAAAACAGAAGGCTTATAGCCCCTGGGACAAAAATTATAAGCGGTATTAAGGATATGGAGTCCTTTGAATATTCTGAAATGATGAACTTAATTGTAGATTATGCTACAATGTTTGGAACTAGGCTTAATAGGTTTATGAAGTATAATCCTAAGTTTTTTACTTGCGATGAGCGTGTCTTTTTTGAAAGTCTGTTGATGAAATATAGATACTTTAAGTATAAGCCCTTCTTCCTCTCTTATGAAACTATCTTCCAAGAGATAGGTATTAAGAAAGATAGGGCGGTTTCTATAAGGAAGAAATTTGAGGCGATAGGTATTTTAGAATCTAGTCTGGTTACTTCTAAAATAAATAACAGACCTTCCCAAATCACCTATTACTCCTTACATCTAGAGAAGATCATAAAATTACTCCCTAATATTTTCAAAGATGAAGATGATGTTTTTGACATAAGAGGTGATATAGAGAAGTATTTAAAAGGTAAAAATATCTAAGTGATTTTTATCAATAAATTGAGTAAAGGAAATCCCCCAATACAAGAGAATAGTAGTTTTTAATACTCTTTTATTGGGGGATTTCCAATACCCGCAATTCTAAAAATATAGTTATGGAATTAAGAAAATCAGAAAGAAAAAGAGCCAAGATTAAAATGGCTCTTCAAGGGAGTAGTGGTTCAGGTAAATCTATGAGTGCATTGCTTATTGCAAAAGGATTATCAAATGATGATCTCTCAAAAGTGGCAGTTATAGACACTGAAAATGGCAGTAGTGATCTCTATGCTCATTTAGGTAGATACAATGTAATAAATATGGAACCTCCATATACACCAGAGAAATATATTGAGGCCATTGATATTTGCTTAAATGCTGGAATGGATGTAATCATCTTAGACAGCATTTCTCATTGCTGGGATGAGCTTATAGACTTTCACTCCAAACTGCCAGGAAATAGCTTTACAAACTGGAATAGGGTCACACCAAGACAGAAAGCATTTGTAAATAAAATTCTACAATCTCCTGTTCACTTTATAAGCACTATGAGAACTAAGCAAGATTATGTCCTCAACTTAAAAAATGGAAAGTATGTTCCTGAAAAAGTTGGGTTAAAGGCTATACAGAGAGATGGGGTTGAATATGAATTTACAATTGTATTTAACATTGATTCTAAACATTTTGCCACTGCAAGTAAGGATAGAACCAACCTTTTTGGGGATAAACCAGAATTTCAGATTACATCAGGAGTAGGTAAGCAAATAAAGGATTGGTGTGAGTCAGGAATTGACCTAGATATAATTAAGAAAAATATTAAGAATTGTACATCTCAAGATGAACTTAATGAAATCTATAGAAGTTGTATTTCTTACAAAGACATTCTCAATCAGCATTTTGTAGATCAACAACATCACATTAAAAATAGTCAAATCATTAACTCAAATAACTTTAGCAAGAATGGAACTACAACAAATTAAACAGACTAGTCCTTTACATCAGAAGAGAATATATAATCATAATTCTCCTCTTGATGTAATAGAGATTCCAAAGACAGTCATAGAAGCAAACCCATTTATAGAGGCTAATACCAAAAGTGTTAGCCTTTCTCATTTAAAAGAAGATTGTGTAATCCCTGTTTTTAGTAAAGACAATGAAATTACTATTAGTCATAGCCAATTTATTGAGACAGCTATAGAGGCATCTAGTAATGCTCTTGGAATAGATATTTCAAAGCCAGAAATAAGAATTAGCCATCAAATTAAAGGAAGAACACCAGATGCCTTACAGCTTACCACTTCAGAACTTCAAGATCATCAGAAAACTATCTATTATGAGAGAATGGCTTGGATTGCTAAGATTCCATCTATTACAGCAGATGTGGGAGGAAATAGGCTAGAATTGACCATAGGAGGTGTAAGAGCCTATAATCAAGAAAATATTTACAGTAAAAAAAGCCCTGAGAAGTTCAAGTTTTTTATAGGGTTTCAGAATATGGTATGTTGTAATCTGTGTATATCAACAGATGGATATAGTAGTACTATAAAAGCTATGGGTACTCAAGACCTAAATTCCAATATCATTAACTTAGTTGAATCTTACAACGTAGATCAACAACTTACTTATATGACAAAACTGGACAAACAGAAAATGTCTGAAAAGCAATTTGCTACTCTCATAGGCAGATCAAAGCTATTTCAACATTTACCAAAAAAGGAGAAACAGCTTTTGCCTGAATTACTATTCACAGATAATCATTTCAACACAATAGCAAAAGACTTTTATGAAGATGAGAGTTTTTGTAGAAATGAAGCTGGTGATATTAGTTTATGGAAACTCTATAACTTGTTTACAGGAGCAAATAAAAGCTCTTACATTGACACATTCTTAGACAGGAATGAGAATGCCTTCACATTTTCTGAAGGTATCTCAAAGGCAATCAATGGTGATGGTAATTACTGTTGGTTTTTGAGTTGAATGATGCCCAATCTTTATTAGATTAAGGATTGGGTTATTTTAGATTTTACCCAATAAAAAAACCTAGAGCAAGTCTAGGTTTTAAGTTTTATTCTTTTTAAGTGCAGAAACTAAAGCATTATATGAATAGCAGTGCACTGGCGCAAATGTATAAAAACTTATTTATAATTTATCTTCTCATTAATAATAACTTTAATAGCGTCATTGTTAAAATTCATAGTAAACAGTTCATCAATGTCTTTAAGAAAATCATTTTTTCTATTTTCAGAGATGTGTTCTAGTAGATATGCAATAACTTTTATACAAGCATTAAGAGAACTCCTATCACTACCTACAAAATCTATACCAGGAACCACAGATAAACCTTTAGGAGTTTTAAAGTCATAAAGGACATCACCATGAGAACAAATATTTCTTATCAGAACTACTGTACTCATTAGATTTTCAAACTTATTAGGGTTTAAGAATCCTAAACTCTCTGAAACCCTCTTCTTAATATCTTCACTTCTTACGTTTTTAAATAAATTTAGTAAAACACCAAAAGTGAAAAACTCAAGTGTCTTCCACGCAGGAGCATAAGTATCTTCTGGGTTGTTTTGATGATGTTTTTTTAAAGTTTTATTGTTGTTTATGAACTCAGGATTATAAACTCTATTAAGCATGCTTGTTTTGTAAGGCGTACTATGAATAAAACTATTATTCACAATACTATCATCAGCAAACCAGGCAGGTGAATCTCTAAACTTATTTGATACATAATAGACAACTTTAGTTCTAAAATGAATCTCTATTCTATTTAAGTATCTTAACAAAATACTTCTTAAATCTACATCTAAATAGTATAAAGCTATGACATCAGATAATTTACTGCCTTTGACAAAATTGTGATCATCATCCATTTCAAAATGGTGCCAATAGAAGCCTAATCTATAATATCCTATATCTAGTAAAAATTCTTTTATTTTAGAATCTTCAAAATCAAGGTTCAGTCCTCTTTTTCTTAGAATCTCTATTTGATCTTTTATAATAGTTGCCTTATTACCCATTCAATTTTTTTATAAAACTATGTATTTCAGTCTCAGCTTTAGGATTTGATAGTATAACAGCTAATTCAAAATTTTATGACTGCTGTTATAATTATAAAATTCAATCTTCCCACTCAAACATATTATCATCCACACATTCATCAGAATTTCTATATGTTTTAAAGTGATTATAGGGATGCTCTACATATTTAACTCTATCAATAGGCAAATTATGAATCATTCTGTACCTAGTAAAAAATCCATAGCTCTTTGTTCCTAGTCTATCCCAGTTACTACCAAAGCCACAGATATAATTGTAGTATAACATTAATTGCTCAGAATTAGATAATTGGGCTCTTAAAACCCTTAAATATTGTCTTGCTTCTTTATAGGAAATTACACTATTATCAACCTGAAATGTCACATATTTCACAGTTTGAAATAAATGCCTATAATAATGTGCTAGTCTAGATTCATGACCTTGAAAAGGAACATACCTAGTTTTTATTTTTTGACTACCTCCTTGATATAAGTTGCTTTTATAGTCATCTTGTTCTAGTTTAAGAGTGTTTTTGACAATGTTTTGATGCTCTATTTCTATCATTTTAGAATCTGCAAAATCTGAATATACTCCCCAGAAAAATATAGAATAGGCAAAACTTAAAACATCTTCTTTTTGGTAGCCAAAATTATTTTCTTCCATTAAAATATTTAAGGAGCACTCAAAACAATATTTAAGTTCCTTTGCCATATCTACAAAACCCTTTTTTCCAGTAACTTCCCTCAAAATAATATTTGGGCTTTTTTTTTCTATACTTATATTTATTGTAGATGTGGGAGAATCTCCTAGTAAGTCAAAAAATGGAATGCTAAATTCACCAACATTTCCCCTGTGCAAATCAATCATCTTATAATATTGATTTTCAAATTTTTGAATCTGTAACGTTTGATTCTGAATCTTAAATTCTCTATTTGTTTGTTTTACTTCTTCATAATTTAATTCTAATTGTTCTTTTTGATTTTTTAAATCAATTCTCTGCATATATAGACTTATAATTATTCCAGCAAAAGCTAATCCAGAAAATACTGCATTAACTGCCCCAAACATGTCTCCTAAAGTTCCTCTTTCATTAGAGTCCATAAAGCCTAGAGAAACCATATTTATAAGCCAAAAAACAACAACTATAGATATTGACCACCCGATTATAGTTTTGATATTTTTGTATTCTTCTATATCAGAACTCTTTTTGTTCACAATTTGCTCTTTTGACATTCTCTTATAAATTTTTAACAACCCCAATTATACTCTCAGCAGTAAAACAATCTTCCACTTTCTTAGTTTGAAAAACCATAAAGTAACTATAAGCTCTACCTGCTTCTTTATCCCAAGCTTTACCTAATCTATTCTTATCTCTACTATCATCATTATCTCTATCATCCCCCTTAGTTTCTAAAAGAATAATATTGTCATTTTTAGTATAGATAATAAAATCAGGATAGTGATTGTTTTTAAAGCCATTTAAGAAGAAACCTTTTCCTCTGTCAAGATTTCTGTGCCAGAATAACACATTAGGAAGAGCTTGAATATTAGTAATCATATCCCTCTCAAAATTATTCATACTGCCCTCTCCTTCATAAAGAGACTTAGCAATGGGAGTGCTAGGTCTTAATGGTGTAATACTCTCAGGGAAAGTAAATCTATTGTCCACAAAGATCTGTTGACTAGCAAGACCTTCTTTAAATTTTACTCTAGAATAATCATTAGTAAGCTGTTTAATCTTATCCTTAATTTTCTGAGAATATGAGAAGTCATTAGTTATGACCTCTCTTACTTGTTCAGAATCTAAATCTTCAAAAATCCTAGAGACATATTTTTGTAAATCTTGATGAGGTATAGGGTACATATCCCCAAGTCTAGATATTACGTGATTTGTAACATCCTTTATCTGTGAATCTTTAGGCTTAGCCAAGATATTATCAAGTAAAATACTTTTAGTCCTACCACTTATCTTATCTACTACTATAGACTTGTTATCTGAACTAAAATCTAGTTTTCTAATCTCAGCAGAGATCTCATTAAATGGTATTGTAGAATCTTGGCTAGTAAGATTAAAATTCTTGTCTATCAATTCTACAGGAGAGAGTAGCTTATCATAAGAGGCAGCTTCTTCAAACAATATATTTTCTGGTGCTTGATTGTGATCTTGTTTGATAAAAAACTGTGGAAGTTTTAGTTTAGAATGAATATCCTTAAACTTATCTACCACTTGAAATGTCTTTGGTTTCTTTCCCATTACTTGAGTAAATAGTGCTGTATCATCATCTACAGTTGTTTTTTGAACTTCCATTTCAAAAGCCTGCCCTTCTGTTTCAGCTTTTTGAGTAATATGGGTAACTATTTCAGGTTGATTTACTTGGATTGAAGCTAGAGTTACTTCTTCTGTAGGGTCAAAATCAATGTCACTTATTTCAAAATCATCATCACTCTTTGGTACATCAGGAGAGGAATCACCAAAAAGGTCTTCTTGCAACACCTCATTATCTGTCTTTTCTGCTTCTGGAGCTTCTTCAGCATAATAGTCATCCCTTGAGAAGCCTGATTCTTGCAAACCTTTTACTATGTTGTCTAGTGTATCATTGAATTTTGCAGATGCAGTAAGTACAAATGATAAATTGAGGAGAGGGTTTTTGTGTTTAGTCACATAAGGTTGGCGCAATACCCTCCCTAGAATCTGTTCTACCTCTACAGGACTTGATTTATCTGCCAGAGAAGCAAGTATATAAGCATTAGGGCAATCCCAACCTTCTTTGAGAGCATTTACAGTGATAATGTACCTAATTGGGCAATTCTTAGATGATAAATCTATTCCTTTAAGTTCATCAGTACCACTTACTTTTATAGCAATTTGCTCTTCTGGTATTTTTAGCTTTACTAGCTTGTCTTTGATGTTCTGAAAAGTTGTATTGTTTTTACCTTTAATATTACTTTGAGCCTGAAAGAGTATAATAGGTCTTATATACCTCCCTGTTTCCCCTTCTTCTGCTACAGCGTGTAATTCTAGTTGTCTTTGTAAGTGTAATGCACTACTTATTACTTCTTCCTTTCTGTTATGATTATAAACTACCACAGGCAGTTTTACCATATTCTCTTTCTTTAACTCAATAGCATTTACAAAACTGATGATATTACTATTGCTTTTAGGAGTAGCAGTAAGGTCTAAAACAAGAGAGGGGTTGAGATTGTTAAGCATTTCAACACTTAAATCACTTTCAGCATTATGACTTTCATCTACAATAACTACAGGGTTAAGGCTTCTAATGACATTGATTAGTGCAGTATCATCAGTATCTGGCAGTATGAGATTTTTATCTATTATGCTTTCGCGAAAGCTTTCTAACCTTCCATTATCCTGATATACTTTCCTGTCATCTTTCTTTCTACTATTAATCCTAAGGCTACTAAAATTAAAAACGAAAATATTAAGCTGTTCTGTGACAGAGGAAGGATTGAAATTTGCCCCCTGTAAGAGACTATCCTTATCATAAACTTCTACTCTACCATTAAAAAGGGTGTTGAGTTTATCTCTGTAGGGGTGACTAGGATTATCGAGGTTACCATAAGTTTGTTGTAGGAGATTAGACCAAGGCACTAGCCAAACAACAGCTTTAGCATTACCATTGGCAAGATGTTTATTTATAGTATGAAGTGCATTACAAGCTATAAATGTTTTGCCTCCAGCAGTAGGTACTTTGATAGCAATATGAGTAGCTCCAGGGATATTATCCTTATAGGGTTTCATTCCTGAGAAAGTACCATCCAGTTGTGGAGAATAAGGACCTATCTTATCTGACCAATATTGATTAAAGGCATTATCTGGTGTTTTATTATTTCTTAAATATTCAAGAAATAATTCAAGGTCTTTTATGACTTTTTGTTGATAGGGTTTTAATTCCATTTATACATTTTTTGATCTAAGACACCCTGCTCTTTATGAATAACATATCCCAAACCTGTCCCCATAAGAAACCCTAAGATGATAAATAATTCATTGTATTTCGTAGACTTTGAAAATTTTCCTTTCCCTTGGTCAGTCATACTTTCATATTGCATAGAACCAATGGTATATCTCTTATTTTCTCTAACTCTAAAATAACTTACTTCTTGTGTAAGATAACCAATGGTAAGACCAAAGAAAGCCCCTATTATAATACTTCTGGCTACTCTTTCCCTTATATCTTTTACTGTGAATAATCTTGCAATTCTTCCCATATTAAAATCTACTTATGTCTCTTGGTATTTTCTTGAAAATGATATGGTATTTCTCTAGTATCTTTTTGTCAAGTAAACAGTTATCTGCATAAATTATATATTGACTTGCTTTTGTTTTAATCTTTCTCAAATATTCTAAATCTAGGGTGGTAATCTTTTCCTTGATGTAATAAAAATAGTAAGCTGTATCTTCTTTAGTTCCTAGTAAATGCTCTTCTTCTTGTTTTAGATATAAACCTTTAGTTTCAGAATACCAGACATACTCTAATATCTTATTAATGTCAACTTCTTCATTAAGGTTGTTATTTGAATCAAACAGAGATTTGCCTAATTCATAATAAGAGAAATCTCCCCCTGTGCCTTCTACTTCTTTTGGCTCTTTCCCATAGCCATTAATAACTTTCTTTACTCTTTCAGCAGTAATTTTATTAGCATAATCTTCCATTTCAATAAGAATGAATTTTCTGTTGCCATTATCCTCTTTATTGAGATTAAGAACTGCGTGGGCTGTTGTTCCTGAGCCTGCAAAAGAATCTAAAATAATATCATCTTTATTTGATCCTATTGTTAAAATTTGTCTAATCAACATTTCAGGTTTTGGAAAGTCAAAAGTAGATTTACCAAGAAGATCTGTAAGTTCTCTAGTTCCTTTTATAGAATGGTAATTTTTGCTATCCCAAGTTGTTTTAGCCGTTTGAGAAAGCTTTCTTTCTTTTTGAAAAATTCTAGTTGAACCATCCTTACCAAGTTTTGCAACAAGATCTTTATTTTGATTTGTAGATTTTTCTTTACCCCATCTCCAAACACTCTCTAACCCATCAATTGTACTAGCATAGACCTCTGACCATCCTTCAATAAAGTTAGTGCTAACTTTGAATAAGCCATTGCTATCAGGAGTTTTATGATTTACATAAAACGGGTATCTCAAGTTAGGACGGTTAGTAGAGTTAAAAGATTTTACATTTCTATTTCTCAACCCCTTTAAATTGAAACCGCCATCTTTATCATCATAATCATAAGATTTACCTTCAATAGTAATTTCATTTAATTTTAACTCAGAACTGTTTTTACTGAATACGAGAATATATTCGTGTGTTTTGGCAAAGTAACCATATCTTCTACCTTCTGGTTTTACAATGACTGTTATTGTTGCCACATAGTTTGAATCTCCAAAAATTTCAGAGCATAATTGCCTTAAATTAGTGATTTCATTTTCATCTATTGACATAAAAATCGCACCCTTATTAGATAGTAGTTTATGAAGTAATTTTATTCTAGGGTACATCATACACAACCACTTGTCGTGCCTGCTTAAATCTTCAAATTCTTTACCAACAACCTCACCAAGCCATTTTTTAAATCTTGGATGAGTTAAATTATCATTATACTTCCATTCCTCATTTCCAGTATTATATGGTGGATCTATATAAATACAATCTACTTTGCCCTCATATTCTGGCAGTAAACTTTTAAGAGCTTCTAAGTTATCTCCGTGTATAATTTTGTTATCACTTTTACCATTTGTTTTCTTGCCATTTGCATAGGTGTATTGATGTTCCAATACTTTGTAAGGCACATCTTGATGATGGTTTACTACTTTGTCTTTTCCTATCCAGTTTAGTGTGGGCATAAGGTCAATATTATTTTAGTTGAATAAGCTCGTTAATGCGTAAATAAAAATATAGTAAAGTAATACAACGATAAAAAGACAACCTAAACCATTTATAATATTCTTAATAGTTTCCTTGTCAGCCTTTCTTTGTTTTTTTTTCTTTATTTGTTTTATTTCCTCAGCACTTTTACCCTTATATTCTCCAGTTCTATCAAGATTAGCATTATATATTATTCTGGTTCTTTTTTGATCAGAAGATTCATTTTGTCCATAGGTTCTTTTAGAGTCTTTCCTTCTAAACAAAAAGAAACTCACACCAATGGTAAATAGTTGAAGTATCATTAAGCCTGGCTTATGTATCATAGCAAAGCTAAATAATATGCAGAATATCAATGCAATAAGCCCAAATTTCGAATTTATTCTACAAGCGATAAAAATGACTATGGCAATGCCAATTTGATATTGAAGTACTTCCACTTAAATGAAAAAATATTATTAAGAGACTAATTTACCTATTAGTACCACTCAAAAAAAATTTAAAATTTTTTTGACTAATTCAATAGTGCATTTTTACCCCACCTCAGGAATCACCCCCACCAAGTCTTAGGGAAAGGGGAATCCCCGCACCCAATTATGAGAACTACTTTTTTTATCAGGAGAAATAATACAAGATGATAGCTGTATCTCTTTCCTAATGTTAATGACAATCTCATTTAAAATTATTAACTCAAAAACATATAACAATGGTAACTATTATTAACTACAAAAAACACATTACAAAAGATGGAAGAGACTTCTTAGTACTTATTGTACAAGGAGGAATTGAGATGGTACAATCCAAAAAAACTGGAAACTACTATGCTACTATTAGACAAGCAAATGTGCCATCTACTTTTGATGAGCTCACTTGCAAATCCTTAGTGGGTACAGAGCTTTCTGGAATGGTTGAAAAGGTTGAGACAGACCCTTATGAATACACCATCAAAGAAACAGGAGAAGTTATAGAGCTTTCTCATAGATGGCAGTATAATCCTAATGAGCCAAAACCTAAAGTAGAGAAAAGTACTTCTACAATAGATGACTTTATAATACCACAGAGGCAAGAGAAATTCTCTATGAATGGGGTAGAGCACTAAAAAAGGGGGATATCCAGTTCTTGCAGTCAGTTTTATAAACTGCTGTGGGGATTGGATATTATTAATATTTAGAATTATGAAAAATACAATAGAAGAAATTAAAGTTTCATATACTTCCAATAGTTCTGTAAAACCAAAGATAAGTTCTAGTGAAGATGCTTATAATTTGTTTTTATCCTGTTGGTCAAAATACACAATTGAACTTCAAGAAGAATTCAAAATTTTACTACTCAATAGAGCAAATAAAGTAATGGGAATCTACTCTTGTTCTAAAGGAGGAAGTTCTAGCACTACTGTAGATGTAAAACTCATCTTTGCTGTTATCTTAAAAAGTACAGCATCCTCTGTTATTTTAGCACACAATCATCCTAGTGGCTCTTTAATAGCAAGTCAAGCAGATAAAAATCTTACAAAGAAAATCAGAGATGCTGGAAAACTACTTGATATTGAGGTATTAGATCACCTCATTGTTACCAAAGCTGGATTTATGAGTTTTTTAGATAAAGGGTTAATGTAGAGATGTGAAAATAAGCCCAAAAAAGCGTAAATAATTAAATTAAGAATTATTAAGTATTGTATTAATAGCCTTTATCTAAGATTGGCTTTTAAGATCTATCTTAACAATATCACACAAATCTACTTTAAGAGACTCAGCTATTTTGTGAAGGGTGTATAGAGTAGGGTTAGTATTTCCAGCTTCTAATCTACTGAAATTAGATTTCTCAATATTACAAGCACCAGCAATGTCTTGTTGAGGAATATTTCTATCTTCCCTCAACTCTCTGATTCTTTTTCCCACAGCTATTTGGAGAAGTTTCTTGTCTGAGATTGCTTTTTTACTCACACAACAAAGTTGTCATATAGTACAACTCAGATGGTTATCATAAATGGTAAAAACTTATTTTTGAATTAGATACATAATTATGTTAGAACCATTAAAGGAGATTCTATTAAAATCAACGAATAATCCATTAGAAATGGAGTATATAATTGATTGGCTAAGTGAGAATGAAAAACTTTACAATAAAATAAAAAGAATGACTCAGGCAATGGATTTGTTTGAGACAGACAAAGGTCTTGTAAGGCTTCCTATGGATTTGAATGGTACATCAGAAGATGATCAGTTTTTGGAGATTTATGACAAGCTCACAGAGTTGAAGAGGTTCTTTGAAATGGAGGCTTACTTTAAAGGTGAGCTTGAATTATTTTCTAAAATTGGTGATAATAAAGTATTGCTTCAAGAATTTTATCTCAGGAATAAAGAGGTCTATGATAAGGAGGTGTTCTCATTCTTCATTGAGTACTATGATGAGGTTGGAGCTAAGTTTATGAATATTCCTTTAATCTCGGGAAATCAGAGTCTAGTCATAGTCCCAACTAATTTTTCCAAATTAATAAGCTTTTCAGAGGTCTTTGAAAAGATATCAACGAACCAATAATAATAAAAATAATCTTTATGATAGGACAAATACAATTAGGATTTATAGTGATAGGACTCTTTGGATGGGGTTCACTATTCTATATAATCTTCAATAAAAGAAAGGAGAACCTTGTAAGTATTCCTCTTTTACCGCAAATAGGATTGTACCTTTTATCATTAGTTCCTCTGGGTTTAATAGTAGGTCTTTATATAGAAATGAGAACCAAAAAAATTGAAGGGGTCAAGAGGCCTAAATATTCAGTTAATGCTAGAAAAAATGCAACTTTAATAATTGCTATTTCTATAGCATCTTGCATTTTATCAGCATATAACTTAACACAGAACTAAAATGAAGATTAAATTCCTTTCAGCTATTATAATAATTTCAGGGATACTACTTTCAGTTATCAAATACAATGGTTTTGAGATATGGTCATTACCATTAAAGACTTTAGGTGTCATAGTTACAGTTAGCGTAATTTTATTTCTTGATTCAGTTTTGATATATAATAGACTTATATCTTTAAATAGCAATAAAGTTGCTTTAAATGCAACTAGTAACAATGACGTAATTCTATATTCAAGGAAATCTTTTCAAAAGAAAATTATATATGTAACTAGTATAATAATATTAATATCAGTATTGATTATTTATAAAATTGTTAACCAAGAAAACCATCAAGGACAGGAACCCAAAAAATCTAATGTTACTAGTGTTCCAAGCAAAAACATTGATAAAAGAAAAGACTCACTTCAGTCACATAAATATTTACCTGAAATCTTAAGGTTTGAAACTAATTTTAAAATAGACCCAAATTATGGAAATGATTTAAACGTAAATATTGATTTAAAAAGCACTCATCAAGATGTTTTAGAAAATGCCTCTATGTTAACTTCAATAGAAATTACCTATAGATCAGAGAGTTATACTTTAATGCCAGATTATGAAAAGTCAATTACTCCAAAGGAGTTTACAAATCTTAGTTTAGGGATGCCAAAATTCGACGATTATAACAATACAAGAGTATTTAATAGTGTTGATGCTGTTCCATATTTCAAAGGACTCTATGACAATGAACTTGATTTTCAAATTGACTTATCTGATGTCTATTTTAATAATAACTATAGTAATAGAGAACAAATAAGAGATATATGGTTAGAAATAGATAAGGAGTTTGATGGAGTTTGGTATCCACAACAAATTAAGAAAATTAGATTTTCCTATGACGTTGATGAAATGATAGGCAGAGATAAATTGCCATCTATTGAGTATTTCAAAGCTTCCGTGGTAATTATGAAAAATTATATTGAAGTGAATAATTCCATTGGTTATGATTCTTCTATACTCATTAAGGAGACTGATATAACTAATATTTGGAACGAATACTATTATAAGTCTTTGTAAAACCTCAGTAAAACATTTAAGTACTTTATCTGTTAATAAAGGTTGGCAAGAGATAAATAGAAGTCCTAAAGTTATTGATTTTATTAGGATAAGCTAGCATCTGCTAATTACTGATAAACTATAAAGACTGACTGTTAATCAGAGGGTCCTAAGTTCGAGTCTTAGTTGAGGAGCTAGTAAGTAAAAGCCACACAGTCCGTGTGGCTTTTTTTATGCTCAATAGTTTGTGCAGGGTTTTGGTTATAATAAGTTCTTTTGCACTTATCTTTTTTAGAATGTGCTATAAACAAAAAAAGCCTCTCCTACAGGAAAAGCTCTTCACCGGATTCAACTACAAATCCTACCACGTGTGACGTGGCCAACACAACGATGTTAAAAGTACTAAAAAAATAGAAACTTCTATTTTATCTCTCTCAGTGTAAGAAATAAACTAGGTACAGAAATTATAATATATTTGGGAGATGAAGAAATACGATCTAAGCTTCCCTATTTTTTTTCTTACCCTATTTTATCTTTTAATTTTTGCTTCTCACGCCCATAGCCAGACTAAGGAGGTTGATAGCACAACCTTCTACTATAATTCTATTATGGGTGCTACTAGTAAAGAAGCTATACAAAAGGGTGTGATTTTCTTTGAAAACGAATTAAAATCTAATACTAAAAAAGAGGATCCACATTATAAAGCACAGATTTTTGACCTTATTTCGCTAGGATACTTTAATATGGGTGAGTTTTTTAAAAGCGAAATCTCTGCTATAGAAAGTTATAAGGCTCTTGACCTAGAATCACAAACTACAGATAGAGAGGATATCAAAATAAGATTAGGAAACCGTCTAGGTAGACTCTATAGAAGGCTAGGAGATGATGATAATGCACTAAAGTATTATAAAAATACACTCCCTTTTCTTTCAAAAAACAGAGATAGTTTAATCCTTTCAAATAATATAGCTTCAATCCATATGGATCGTGAAGATTATCAAAAAGCAGTAGACTTGCTTGCTCCCTTTGTAATTGATTCAACTTCTATATTAGAAAAAAAATATCTGGCTACTATTTTTGATAATTACGGTTATAGTTTGTCACATTTACGTCCTCTTGAAGGGCTCTCTTTTATGAAGCGCGCAGGAGATATCAATAAGACGATTGGTTATATGCGAGGGCTCTTTTCTGTTAAAAGACATCTTTCTCAATATTATCGCAATAATGAAAATTTTCTTAAAGCAAGTAAGTATGCGCAAGAAGCTAATGAAATTGCAAACTCACTAGGAAGTACTACTTATCAAAAAGAAGCTTTAGGACTTCTCATTGAGGCAGGTATAACAACAGACGCCTTAGCCTATAAGCAACTGTCAGATAGTTTGCAGAGCGTGCAAGAACAAGTGGCAAATAAATATGTTGCTCAAAAATATGACTACAGTGTCTTTCAAAATGAAGCTCAGGAGAGTGAGCTAGTTGCTCAAAAGGAAAAAACTAAAAATAGATTTTACCAGTTTTTAGTCATTTTCTTAATACTTCTTGCTGTTGCTGTATTTGTTATTTCTAGGCTGTTAAACAAGAAAAAAAGGATGGAGGAGATGTTTAAAACAGAGGCTCGTTTTTCTAAAAAAATACACGATGAGGTGTCAAATGATATTTATAAAGTAATGGCACATATGCAGAGCAGTAAGGAGCTGGATCCTGGTCTTATGGATAACCTAGAAAGTATTTATAATAGAACACGAGATATCTCAAGAGAGACAAGTCCAATAGATGCTGGTAAAAATTTCCAGACTACATTAAGTGATCTTTTACTGGGGTATCAAAGTGACTCATTAAATATTGTTACTAGAAATAGTGATGGCGTGAGATGGACACAAATATCTAACGAGAAGAAGAATGCTATTTATAGAGTTTTGCAAGAGCTTATAACAAATACTTTAAAACACGGTAGGGCAAGTTTGGTTCTTATTGAGTTTAATCAAGATCATAAAAAAATTGCAATCAGATATAAGGATAATGGCATAGGATCAGAACTATCTAATAAAAATGGATTGCAGAATGTGGAAAACCGTATAAAAGCCTTTAAGGGAACTATTACATTTGAAAGTGAAAAGAATAAAGGTTTTCAGGCAAATATCCAGATGTAATGTTTAAAAAAGTTCTAATTGCAGATGACTTAGTCAGTATTAATGAAGGTGTGTCGCATACACTTAGTGGTTTAAATATAAATCGTGCAAAACAGGTCACATATTGTGATGAGGCGTATTTACAAATCAAGAAGGCAGACAGAGATAATTTACCTTATGACTTATTAATAACCGACTTGTCTTTTACAGCAGATCATAGAAAGCAGCGATTTTCTTCTGGAGACGCGCTTGCAGAGGTTGTTAAAAAAGAACACCCCGAGATTAAAGTAATAGTCTACTCTGTAGAAGACCGCTTTCAAAGAGTACGTCAGCTCTATAATGATGTCCATATAGATGCTTTTGTGTGTAAAGGCAGGGATGGCATTACAGAGCTTAAGGACGCAATTAAAACCGTTTTTGAGGGTAACCGTTATATCTCACCTAAAGTTGCAATGGCGTTATCTAATAATGCAAATCTAGAAATAAATGAGTACGACATTACACTTATGAGATTACTCTCATATGGCTACTCTCAAGAAGAAATAAGTAATGATCTTAAAGAAAAGAATGTATCACCTTCTAGCGTAAGTGCTATTGAAAAGAAGCTAAATAAGTTGAAAATTCAATTTAGAGCAAATAATGCAATACACCTCGTAGCTCTGGTGAAGGATATGGGGCTCATTTAAAAGAAAAAATGTTCTAATTGTGGATTCCCGTAAAGTGTAGAAAGTACAATCTTATATACTTGTAATGCTTTAAGTTTTTGGGGGGCTTAAAGCATTTGTTTGTTAAAGAGCATCTTCGGGTGCTCTTTTTTTTGTGCTTTACTTTATCCAGAACTTACCGAAAACAAAAAAAGCCTTTCCAATCAGGAAAAGCTCTTCATCGGATTCAACTACAAACCCTTACCACGTGTGACGTGGCCAACACAACACTGTAAAAAAAAAGCCCACAAATGTGGGCTTAATTATGCGGTCTGGACGAGACTCGAACTCGCGACCCCCTGCGTGACAGGCAGATATTCTAACCAACTGAACTACCAGACCGTTCCCTTATGTTATAGACTTGGAGGTTGTCTTAATTCTTCAATATTTTACTTGCTACATTTCCTTTGTCAAGAACTAACAACTCATCGTTGCTCTGTTGCGGGTGCAAATATAGAACACCTTTTTAATTGCACCAAATAATTTTTTAAAATTTTTATAAAAATTTCTGACGCTCTACTAAAAACGTCGTGAGTATAGGGCTAAAGCCGTTTTCTATAATCGCAGGAATGTACTTAATTCTATATTGTGCACACTTGATTTGCAGTGTTTTAAAATAAGTTTCTACAGAGCTTTTGTAAATATCACGTATACTATCTGCATATAAATTAATAGATGCTCCACTTTCTACATCAACAAACTTTTTTGGGCTATTGTCAAAATCAAAGTTATATTCCTTCTCTTTACTGTAGGTGTGAAACAAAATTACTTCGTGCTTGTTGTATTTAAGATGCTGTAAGGCTTCAAAAAGTTGCTCTTGCTCCACGTCATCTTGTAGCATATCAGAAAAAAGAAAAACTAGAGACCTACGTTTTAACTTCTCTGCAATAAGATGAAGGTGTTTGTAAGTGTCTGTGCCTTTAGGTTGTTCCTTATGTGAGCGAGTAGTATTTATAATACCATTAAGTTGGTCTAGTAGCATATGGTGGTGCCTATCGCTACCTTTTTCTCCTGTATAAAAATCATAAGTATCACTATAGATACTCATTCCCACAGCATCACGCTGCTTCTTCATAAGATTCATAATAGCTGCACTAGCCAGCGCAGAGAAGCTTATCTTGTTAAGCTCTGTTATGCTCGGCTCTTTTACAGCAGGATAGTGCATAGAGCTACTATTATCTACAATAAGGTGACAGCGCAGGTTAGTTTCTTCTTCATATCGCTTTGTGTAAAGCCTGTCTGTCTTTGCATAGAGTTTCCAGTCTATGTGTTTTGTGCTCTCGCCGGGGTTGTAAATCTTATGCTCTGCAAACTCTGCCGAGAAGCCGTGAAAAGGACTCTTATGCATACCAGATATAAATCCCTCTACCACCTGGCGCGCTAGTAGCTCTAAATTGCCAAAACCTGAGGTTTTATGAAGTTCTGATTTTATATCCATCGTTATGCGAGTGTAGCGGTTAGAAATGCTCTTAAATGAATCGGAACTTGCCCTAAAAGAAGAACAAGTTCCGATGTGTGATTAGAGTAGCGGGTTTATCCTTGGTAAACGCCGTCTACGATACCGTAGTCTACAGACTCATCTGCACCCATCCAGTGATCACGCTGGAAATCTTTCATTATTTTATCAAAAGTTTGTCCACAGTTATCTGCAAGAATCTGTGCGCTAAGCTCTTTTGTTTTTACAATTTCTTGTGCAGTAATTTCTATATCAGATGCTTGACCTCTAGCTCCTCCAGAAGGCTGGTGTATCATAACACGAGCGTGTGGCTGTATAAAGCGGCGTCCTTTTTCTCCTACAGAGAGTAATAGTGACCCCATACTAGCAGCTAGACCTGTACAGATGGTAGAGACTGGGCTCTTAATCATCTTTATAGTGTCATACATTGCAAATCCAGAAGTTACATAACCACCAGGGCTATTTATAAATAACTGAATCTCATCGTGCCCTTGTGCGTCAAGATATAGTAATCTATCTATAACGTGCTTTGCGCTCTTATCATCTACCATTCCCCAAAGGAATACCTTTCTATCATTGAGCAACTGGTTGTCAATAGCGTCTTGTACTTTTATTTTCTTTTCCATAAATATCGCTGCTCTGGCAGCTATTAGTCATTTTCGCTTGCGCAAAAATCTATTGGTGTTAGACAATATAAATTTCATAAATAGTAAAGTTTGCATTTTACGCTTTCGCGAAAGCGTACACCTTCTATCTAATGCTTTAAAAATACAAAAAGGCTCGGCACTGTGCCAAACCTTTCTGATAATCTTATTAAAATAGGGGAGACTATAAAAGTCCGTCTATTGCTTCTGTATAAGTAGCCTTTGGAGCAACACCTACTTGACGTCCTACTACTTCACCGTCTTTAAACATAAGTACTGTAGGGATGTTACGTACACCGTATTTTGCTGCAAATTCTTGGTTTGCATCTACGTCTACTTTACCTACGATAGCTTTACCTTCGTACTCTCCAGCAATCTCTTCAATAACTGGTCCTACCATACGACAAGGTCCACACCAAGCAGCCCAAAAGTCTACTAATACTGGCTTATCGCTTTTTAATACTTGTTCTTCAAATGTTGCATCTGTGATTTCTAATGCCATAACTATATCGTGTTAAATTGTTATTCTAATTTGTAATACAAAGTTAGTCAATAATAATTCCAAACCTTACAATGCGCATATCAGGATTGACTATCGCGTCATTGTGGCAGGTTATAGTAAGTAATTAACTACTATATAGTCTTTTATCTTCTACTTCCAAAAACTTGTAGTGCAAAATATAAGAGAGTGGCAAGTGATCCTAAAGCGGCAACAAGATAGGTGCGTGCTGCCCATTTTAAGGCATCCTCTGCACCATCATACTCTTCTGGTGTTACCATATTTTCGGCTTTGAGCCAGGCAAGTGCTCTATTACTTGCATCATACTCTACCGGAAGTGTGATAAGGCTAAAGAGTGTTCCCATTGCATAAAGTGCAAGACCTATAATGGCAACAGTACCACCTATCTTAGTAGTAGCCATAAGTGCAACACCACCCATAATTACCCACATACTCATCTTAGAAGCAATATTTACCACAGGTACGAGCTTAGATCTCATTTGTAAAAAGCTGTATGCTGTAGCGTGCTGTATAGCGTGACCTACCTCGTGGGCAGACACGGCAGCTGCTGCGGCATTGCGCTGGCTGTAAACAACCTCACTTAAGTTTACCGTTTTATCTCTAGGGTTATAGTGGTCTGTAAGCTGGCCTGCAACAGAGATTACTTTTACATCTGTAATTCCATTATCTGCAAGCATTTTTTCGGCAATCTCAGCGCCAGACATCCCGTTGCGTAGTTGTAGGTTAGAATAATGTTTGAATTTGCTCTTAAGCTTAGAACTTACAAGTCCGCTTATGAGTGCAATGGCTCCTACTATAATGTAGTAACCCATAGATCCTGCTAGCATAGTCGTTTATTTTTTTAGTTGTTTTACGTTTTTAAAGTTACAAAAGTATAGCGCATAAACTACGCCAAAATATAAAACGACATTTTCTCACCCCTTTCGTGTCAATAGTCGGTAGATCTATTGCTTTAGTGGAGTGATAGGTCTATAAAGATTTTTTGCGCTTTCGCGAAAGCGTACTCAACCTCCTTTTTAAATCGCTAGTGGTGTGTATGGGATATCAAAAACCTCAGAGATTTCTTCATAAACCACGTTTCCGGAAACAATATTCACCCCTTTTTTAAGAACCTCATCTTGTGCACAAGCTGTTTTCCAGCCTTTGTCTGCTAGTTTGAGCACATAGGGTAATGTAACATTTGTGAGGGCTACCGTAGAGGTGTAAGGCACTGCTCCCGGCATATTTGCAACACAATAGTGCACCACATCATCTATGATAAAAACTGGATCTTGGTGTGTGGTAGGTTTTGAGGTTTCTACACAGCCACCTTGGTCTACCGCTACATCTACTATTACGGTACCAGGTCGCATCTCCTTGAGCATATCACGTGTGATTAACTTAGGTGCTTTTGCACCAGGTATCAATACACCTCCTATGATTAAATCGTGTGTTTTGATATGTTTTCTTATGTTGAATTCGTTTGAGAATTCTGTGACTACGTGTGGTGGCATTATATCATTTACATAGCGTAGTCGCTTCATACTTATATCAAGTATAGTAACGTGTGCACCTAGACCTGCAGCCATTTTGGCTGCTTGTATACCTACTACGCCTGCACCCAGAACGAGTACTTTGCCAGGGCTCACCCCTGGTACACCACCTAGTAGTACACCGCGCCCTTTTACGGGTTTTTCAAGATATCTTGCTCCTTGTTGTATAGACATACGCCCAGCGACCTCGCTCATAGGGGTAAGCAGTGGTAGAGATCTATCTGCTTCTTCTACCGTTTCATATGCGATACAAGTAGCGCGGCTAGCTATCATTGCTTTTGTGAGTGGCTCGCTAGAGGCAAAATGAAAATAGGTAAAGACAATCTGGTCTTTTTTAATAAGCGTGTATTCTGGAGCTATAGGCTCCTTAACCTTTACAATCATTTGAGCAATTGTATATACCTCTTCTATGGTGTCTAGTATGTTTGCTCCAGCATCTATGTATTGCTGGTTTACAAAACCACTGTTTACGCCAGCATCCTTTTGAATATATACTGTATGACCGCGTTTTGTGAGTTCATATACACCTCCTGGGGTGATGCCCACTCGGTTTTCATTGTTTTTAATCTCAGTGGGTACCCCTATAACCATCGCTTAAATTTTTGCGGCAAGGTAGCAGAAATGTAAAAAATGAAAGCTGATAAAATATTAAAAATCAGGGGTGTAAAAAGTGATATTATTAAAAATAGACAGCCATTTTTAATAATATGTAAATGCTAGTTTTTGCCGTATTTGATTTTAAAATACAATAGTAAAAATGAGGAGATAACTGTAATAGCATTTGCCAGTATGATAGATAGACTTTCTTTAAGCACTCCATAAATAAGCCAGAACACAATGCCTACAAAAAACATTGTAAACATAGGTAAGCTCAACCCTGATACATCCTTAGTTTTCCAAGTTTGATATACTTGGGGTAAAAAGGCTGCAGTGGTAAGTGTAGCAGCAATGAGACCTATGATCTCTATATCATCTATTTCAGACATTAGTATGTAATTAAATCTTGCCCATAATATGACTTACAGGCAAGAGTATATGTGTGTTAACCCACTATGTTTACAATCTTACCAGGCACAACAATCACCTTTTTTGGTGTGCGGCCATCAAGATACATTTGTGTTTTTTCGTGTGCCATCACGGTTTTTTCTATCTCATCCTTACTCATATCTAATGGTAGCTCAAGGGTGAATTTCATTTTACCATTAAAAGAGATAGGATAGTTTTTTGCACTTTCTACAAGGTGCTTTTCTTCAAAAACCGGGAAGCCAGCTTCAGAAATACTTTCGGTGTGACCCAGCTTACTCCATAACTCCTCTGCAATGTGTGGCGCATAAGGTGCAATAAGTATAGCAAGTGGCTCAAGAACTTCGCGTGAAGTACACTTTTGAGCACTTAGCTCATTTGCTGCAATCATAAATGTAGATACAGAGGTGTTAAAGGAGAAATTCTCAATATCCTCTTGTACCTTTTTTATGGTTTTATGTAGCGTTTTTAAGCTGTCCTTACTTGCTGGGGTATCGGTTACATTAAAAGCAGCCTCTGCCCCATTATGGTATAACTTCCAGAATTTTTTTAAGAAGTTGTGTACGCCCGTAATACCTGCCGTGTTCCAAGGTTTTGCTTGCTCAAGCGGTCCTAAAAACATCTCGTACATACGTAGGGTGTCTGCTCCATACTGCTCACAAATCTCATCTGGATTTACGACGTTGTACTTAGACTTAGACATTTTTTCAACCTCGCGGCCTACTTTGTAAACCCCATCTTCAAGAATAAACTCTGCATCTTTAAATTCTGGTCTCCATTTTTTGAAGGCTGCTACATCTAGCTCATCAGATGCATTTACAAATGCTACTGGAGCGTGTATAGGTTGTACCTGCTTGTCTTTACTTAATCCTAGTGACAAGAATGTATTGCTATTCTCCTCTCTGTAAACAAAAGCACTCGTCCCCAAGATCATCCCTTGGTTAATCATCTTTTGGAAAGGCTCATCTACACCTACGTGACCTCTGTCTTTTAAGAATTTTACCCAAAAACGAGAGTATAATAAGTGACCGGTACCGTGCTCAGACCCTCCTATGTATAAATCTACATTACCCCAGTAGTCCATCGCTTCTTTTGAGGCAAAGACAGCATCACGCTGTGCTTTTTCCATATACCTAAAGAAGTACCAGCTACTACCTGCCCAGCCTGGCATTGTGTTTAATTCTAATGGGTAAATTCCATTATCCTCGGAGTTCTCGACTGCGCCTGAACGAACAAGGTCATTTGAAACAACTTTGTTAGTCTTACTATCCCACGCCCATACATCTGCACGGCCTAGTGGTGGTTCTCCATCTTCTGTAGGGAGGTATTTTTCTATTTCTGGCAGCTCCAGTGGTAAGTGTTCCACATCAATCATATGTGGCATCCCGTCTTTGTAATATACTGGGAAAGGTTCTCCCCAATAACGCTGGCGGCTAAAAACCGCATCACGTAATCTGTAATTTGTTTTACCAGAACCTGCACCTATTTTTTCTAACTCATAGATGGCAAGTTTTACTGCTTTCTTATACTTTAATCCATTTAAGAAATCAGAATTTGCAATGACGGTAGTTGCCTTATCTGCAAAGGCTTCTTCAGAAATATCTACCCCTTCAAAAACATTAGGAATAGCAATCCCAAAATGCTTTGCAAAGTCATAATCACGCTGGTCACCACAAGGTACTGCCATTACCGCACCTGTACCATAACCGGCAAGTACATAGTCACCTATCCAGATAGGTATAGGCTCTTTTGTAAATGGGTGCTCTGCATAGGCTCCTGTAAATGCTCCCGTGATTGTTTTTACATCTGCCATACGCTCGCGCTCAGAACGCTTTGCGGTAGAGGCGATGTATGCATCTACTTCTTCTTTTTGCTCTGGAGTAGTAATCTCTTGTACAAGATCTAGCTCTGGAGCAAGTGTCATAAAACTTACACCAAAAATAGTGTCAGGGCGTGTGGTAAATACTTCTATCTTTTTGTCGTGATCTTTTAAGTTAAAAGATACAGTAGCTCCTACAGATTTACCTATCCAGTTGCGTTGTGTTTCTTTTATAGACTCACTCCAGTCTAAGCTGTCAAGCCCTTGTAGCAAACGCTCTGCATAAGCAGAGATGCGCATAGACCACTGTGTCATTTTCTTGCGCACTACGGTATGCCCTCCACGTTCTGAAACGCCGTTTACAATCTCATCATTTGCCAGTACAGTACCTAGTGCTGGACACCAGTTTACTTCTGTTTCGGCAAGGTAGGTGAGGCGGTATTGTAGGAGTATGGCTTGTTTTTCGTTTTCAGAAAAGTCGTTCCATTGTGCTGCTGTAAATGGCTCAATGTTATCATCACAAGCAGCGTTTATATTTCCATTTCCTTCTTTCGCGAAAGCGCAAACTAGAGTCTCTATACCTTCTGCTTTATTTGTGTCGTTATTGTACCACGAGTTAAATAGCTCTGTAAAAATCCACTGTGTCCATTTGTAATACTCAGGATTTGAGGTGCGTACCTCGCGACTCCAGTCAAAAGAGAATCCTATTTTATCAAGCTGGTTACGATACCCGGCAATCTCATTACCTTGGTTATCTACACCGCCTTCTATATTAACCTTTGTAGTTACGGCAGGGTGCTGTCCCGTTTGTATTGCATATTGCTCTGCTGGAAGTCCAAAAGAGTCATACCCCTGCGGGTGCAATACATTAAAGCCTTTAAGGCGCTTGTAACGCGCATACACATCACTGGCAATATACCCTAGCGGGTGCCCCACGTGCAGTCCTGCTCCAGATGGATAAGGAAACATATCTAGCACATAATATTTAGGCTTGTCACTGCTGTTTGAGGCGTTAAAGGTGCCCTTATCTGCCCAGTATTTTTGCCATTTGGCCTCTATCTCGTTAAAGTGATATTTCATTGTAAGTGTATTATATATGCGCTTTCGCGAAAGCGTACTCATCCCTATTTAAGGGGGCAAATTTACAATTAATTATGTGGATTAATAAGTGCTTGCTGTGAGAGTTGCTACAACACCTTTGAGTAATCAATAAATAGACTTTATAAACCGTACACGCAGGTAAAACCTTCAAACTCCATAAGATAAATTGCATAGGTTGAAGATGCTCCATTATACACCACTCTTGCTGTAGTTTGTGAGGCGTCCATCTCAAAGTCTTGCACATCTATATGTTTTAAGAAACTCAACCCCTCTTGATTATATAGTTTATATAGCGATTCTTTTGCTCCCCACACATAGGTGAGTTTACGTATGCGAGCCTCAGAGCTGGTAAGGGTGTAATACTCCTCAATAGGTGTAAACTTATGAGCGATGCGTAAAATCTTATCGCGCTGCTTCTCTATATCTATTCCTACTGGGTCGTCACTTATGATAATAGCGGTAAATGTGTAGCTATGTGTTATTGAGATGTGCTTGCCATCGTGCAGGTGAGGCTTGCCAGATGGAGAGTAATATAGGTCAAAATCTGTATAACCTGCCTCTGCGAGTAGGTGGCGTATGCTCATAAAGCCACGCTGGTGCAGGTCAGACTTCATACTGTCAAGTCTTTTTTGGCAATGCGGTGTAAGGATGTGGGTTTGTCCTTCGCCTAAGGGTAGGGTAGATTTAAGCGTTTCTAGACTTTCCTCAATCTTCCAGATGTACACTTTTGTAGTAGGGGAAACTGTTATCGTTTTGTAAAGAGGCATTAGAGTGTCTAAGTTATTGCGTAAATTTGCACCGCCTTAACGGGTCTATGAATTTAAGATAAAGATAAGAAAATGAGCAATAAGACAGTACCGTACGTACCGTACAAAGTAAAAGATATTTCCCTTGCAGCTTGGGGACGTAAAGAGATAGAACTAGCAGAGGCAGAGATGCCTGGGCTTATGTCTTTACGTGAGGAGTATAAGGACGAGCAACCACTTAAAGGATCTCGTATTGCTGGATGTTTACATATGACTATCCAGACTGCAGTACTTATAGAAACTTTAAAAGCACTAGGAGCAGAGGTAACTTGGTCTTCTTGTAACATCTTCTCTACGCAAGATCAAGCAGCTGCAGCAATTGCAGATGCTGGTATCCCAGTATATGCTTGGAAAGGAATGAATGAAGAAGAATTTGACTGGTGTATCGAGCAAACACTTTTCTTTGGAGAAGATCGCAAGCCATTAAATATGATTCTTGATGACGGAGGAGATCTTACTAATATGGTACTTGACCGTTACCCAGAACTAGCAGGAGACATAAAAGGACTTTCTGAAGAAACTACAACGGGTGTACACCGTCTTTACGAGCGTGTAAAGAATGGAACGTTACCTATGCCAGCTATAAACGTAAACGATTCTGTAACTAAGTCTAAGTTTGATAACAAATACGGATGTCGTGAGAGTGCGGTAGATGCTATACGTCGTGCTACAGATACTATGCTTGCTGGAAAGCGTGTAGTAGTATGTGGATACGGAGATGTAGGTAAAGGAACAGCAGCATCTTTTAAAGGATCTGGATCTATCGTTACAGTAACTGAAATTGATCCTATCTGTGCACTTCAAGCTGCAATGGACGGTTTTGAAGTTAAGAAACTAGAAAACGTAGTAGGTAATGCAGATATCGTTATCACAACTACAGGAAACAAAGACATCATACGTGGTGAGCACTTTGAGGCAATGCGTGATAAAGTAATCGTTTGTAACATAGGCCACTTTGATAATGAGATCGATATGGCTTGGTTAAACGGTAACCACGGCGCTACAAAAGATGAGATCAAACCTCAAGTAGATAAGTATACAATAGATGGTAAAGATATTATCGTTCTTGCAGAAGGCCGTCTTGTAAACTTAGGTTGTGCAACTGGTCACCCTAGTTTTGTAATGAGTAACTCATTTACAAACCAGACACTAGCACAAATCGAGCTTTGGAACAATAGCGAGAAGTACAATAACGAAGTTTATATGCTTCCTAAGCACCTAGATGAAAAAGTAGCAGCATTGCACTTATCAAGGCTAGGAGCAGAGCTAGAAACACTTTCTAAAGATCAAGCAGATTACATCGGTGTGACGGTAGAAGGGCCATTTAAGCCTGAGTACTACAGATACTAAGAGCGAGTCGCATAGACAGAACAATTTTTTCGCTTTCGCGAAAATGTTAAATAGAAAAACCCACGTTTATAGCGTGGGTTTTTTATTGCCGTAGATTTATTTGAAACTGATTACTTTTGCTGCTCACTCAAAAAACAACTAATGAATTTAAGATTTCTAAAGATTGCAGTACTATTAATAACATTTGGCTTCATAACAAGCTGTGGTGATGATGAAGGGCCAGCAGAAGCACCTAGCGTAAAATTTAGAGCCTCTGTAGATGGAGCGGTATTTCGTTCAGACACCCCGACGGCAGTACTAAGTAATGACGGTAAACTCTTTGTAGTAACTGCTACAAACGATGTAGGAAGTGAGACATTTACCCTCACAGTAGGCTCATCAAATCCAGATGCGCCCTTAGTGATGGAACAGTCTTATAACACAGCAAATGAAACATTACCAGCTTCTATACAATTTGAAACAGGAGGGGTGACTTATAGAACTAACTTAGAAACTGTAGGTGCAATAAACCTTAACAGTTTTGACCTAGACCTTAATTTTGTTTTTGGTTCATTTACTGGAGATCTTGAAAACGTTGCCGTGCCAGATGAGTTGCTATTTGTAACAAGCGGAAATATGACAGGTATAGAGATAAGCGTGCAGTAAAAACACATACCTCTTTTAAAGTCTAAAGCCCTTATGTTTTATAACATAAGGGCTTTGTTAATTTTGTAAGTGTGCTTATTGCTTTACAAGTGTAAGCTCTGCTTTTTCGCCAGTTTTGAGGCTTGTCCTTGTGGTTATAAGACTTGGCCCGTCTTTTACTTCTACCTTCACTGTGTTAGGTGATGAGGTTCCTTCGGTTATTGCCTCTACACGCACGACAGCGGTTTTATTTGTAATAGTTACGGGTATGTTTTTCTTCTCACGAGTGATAGAGTAGTTTTCTAGTATAAGCTTGTCATCTACGTATAGATTAATGCGATCATCATCTACTTTTCCAGAGTCGTATATAGATACCATAATCTCTTTGCCCTTTGTAAAGATGTTAAGGTTCTCGTCTTTCTTTACAATACTCATTGTAAGTGTGTCAACCAGCTTTCTAGCCGAAATCTTATCCTTGACCTCTTGGCTTACTTTTTTTGATTTTTGAATCTTGCGGTCCATTCTATCTATTCTTTTCTGTACTTCTTCAGACGCAGACATTATGAGCATACCATCTAGACAAGGATTTTTGTCAGGATAAAGCCCTTGGAATGGACCGCTAAAGGCCTTGCTACGCTCTAAACTTCTAAGACCTCCTGTAAAGTTTACAAGACACATATCAATTTCTCCTAAAGGTGATTTTGTATACACAATATCATACTCTGCAAATGAGAGTTCTTTTTTGTCACTATCATAAGTCCCCTTTATATTAGACTTGGTCTCGTGCTTACCACCTAGATCAGACATAGAGTAGCCTTGTATCTTCCCGTCTAACTCTTCAAAGGCTAGCTTGTATGATATAAAGGCGGAGTCATTAAGCTTTATCACACCCATATATTCATAATCTTCTAATTGCCCAAAGCAAATAGCTGTAATTAAACAATTGAGAAATAGTAGTATATATTTAAAGGGCATAGTATTTTTTTAGTAAATTAGATTCGTCTAACAAAATAAAATCAAAAAATGAGACTCAAAATTACACTATTATTTGCGTTTGTAATGCTAGCCGTTACAAATACTTATGCTGGATTTCCAGTACAGAGAACTGCAGTAGCAACAGTAAACGGGGTAACCCTTGCTGAGGAGGATACTACAGAGGTTCTTACATCACCTGCCGCTACTGCTGCAGACAAGCAAGTTGTTGCATTATTACTATGGTTCTTCTTAGGACTTTTTGCAGCTCACAGATGGTATTTAGGAAGTCCAATAGGATGGAATATTCTATACATCCTTACGCTAGGAGGTTTAGGAATCTGGGCTATTGTAGATCTTATCGATCTAATCACAAAGAACTACCCAGGACTATAATTTATAGTTTCTTTAAAAAAGTAAAGCCTCTCATTTTGAGAGGCTTTTTTATGAAGTATATATAAGCTCTAGTTTATATTTTTATCTGTCTGTCTATTTGCTGGTCTAGGGAGATAAAGGTTTCTGTGCGAGAAACCCCGTCTATAGCTTGTATTTTCTTGTTAAGTAAGTTCATAAGATCCTCATTGTTTTTACAAAGAATCTTGATCAAAACAGACCAGTTACCTGTAGTGTAGTGACACTCTATTACCTCTGGTATATCCTTAAGCTGTCTTACGGCTCTTGCGTTATTTGCAGCGCGATCTAAGTGAACTCCTATAAAAGCTTGCGTGCGATAGCCTAGTACTTTTGGGTCTATAATAAATTTTGAACCGGCAATGAGACCAGATTTTTCTAGCTTACGTAAACGCTGGTGTATGGCAGCACCAGAGATACCCACTTTACGAGCTATCTCAAGTATGGGTTTACGAGCATCTTCCATAAGCTGGCGCAAGATAATTTTATCTATACCATCTATAACCAGTTCGTCTTTAACTATTTTCATCGCTTGTGATTGTAAATTGAAAGAGAAAGATACGTAATAACTGGTAATGTGTAATTGAGTTGCGTGTTTTTTGTGACGCTTTCGCGAAAGCGTAAAACTATCCCCCTACATTATCTGGGTTGTAACCTAGGTAGTCTACCTCATACTCTTTAAAGGTGATGCCATACTCTTCTAGCTCTTTGAGAATAGGCTCATACACCTCACGATTAATAGGTAGCTGAACGCCTGGTGTGGTAATCTCACCATTAAGTATGCGCAGTGTGGCCATTGCTACTGGGAGCCCAACGGTTCTTGCCATTGCAGTTTCTACTTGATCTTCTCCTATGTTTACCATAGTCGCATCTATTTGCTTGCGAGTACCATTGAGCTCGTAGCCAAATTTATGATACATCACAATCATATCTTTATCTTCTGGAGCGAGTGTCCACTTGTCTTCTAGTATGCGTTGTAGTGCTTGTGCTGGAGTAGCGTTTGTAAGTCCTAATTTTTTTGAAGGATTAAAAAGGTCTAGTTCTAGTAATTTATCCCATAGCAAGTCATCTTGGTCAATTTTAAGATAGTGACGTAGCTTGAGCTCTACAGAGTCTGTAGGTGAGTAGGGTAAGAAAAGGTTTGTATAATCACGATAGCTCATTGTCTCTGTGTCTTGTAGGGTATAACTATCATCTGTCATACCTAGTAACACAAATAATTGCCAGGCACGTGAGAAACCTACTCGACGTATGGTACCTCGGTAAAGCGTAGGGATATCATCAAGACCATATATAGAACGATACTTAAGGGAGTTACGGTTTGCGTATCCTTCAAATCTTCCGTGGCCTTCTATTTCTAAAAATTCTGTACGCCTAAAGAGTCTTTGGTAAGGGATGTATTTATAAGTACCTTCTTGTATAAACTCTGCTGCACCGCCTTGACCGGCAAGTACCACATTGCGAGGGTTCCAAGTAAATTTATAGTTCCAGAGGTTTGTGTCACTCTCTGGCGCAACAAGGCCTCCAGTAAAAGACTCAAAAAGTATCACCTTACCGCCTTTGTCTCGTATGCGATCTAGCACCTGCATAGCACTCATATGGTCTATACCTGGGTCGAGCCCTATCTCATTCATAAACACAAGCCCTTTTTCCTTAACAGCGGTATCTAGTGCTTCCATTTCTTTTGAAATATAAGATGCGGTCACCATAGACTTATTAAAAGTCACACAGTCTTTTGCCACCTCTATGTGAAAACGTGCGGGTAGCATTGAGATAACGATGGTTGCTTCTTTTATGGCTTGCTCTCGTTGTGTTTTGTCAAAAACATCTAGTGAGATGGCTGTCCCGTTATCGTGATTATTTATAAGCTTTTGAGCATTTTCAAGAGAGAGGTCACCTACGGTAATGTGCAAATCTTCTGCTGCAGATTTATTGAGTAAATAGTTTACGAGTTGGCTAGTAGATTTACCGGCTCCTATGACTAGAATCTTTCGCATTGATAGTGTATTTTGTAGTTTTGTGTTTGATTTATGCAGGTTTAAATGTACACTTTTGCAAAGCATATAATAGTAAGATTATGGATAAAAAGTTACGTATAGCGGGTGCGATATTTGGGTTAACGGCTGTAGTTATTGGCGCCTTTGGGGCTCACGGGCTAGAAAAAGTTCTTGATGCAGATGCACTTTCTACATTTGAGACAGGTGTAAAATACCAGATGTATCACGCCTTATTGCTATTGCTCATATCTGTTTTCGCTTTAAGCGAAAAGTCAAAGAGGATACTTCTCATACTTACGGTTATAGGTATACTATTCTTTTCTGGCTCTATTTATGGGCTTGCTACTAATGATTTGACCAGTTTTAACTTCACAAAAATTGCTCTTATCACCCCTCTAGGAGGTACTTTGCTCATTGTGAGCTGGGTAATACTCCTAGTACAATTCATAAAATCTAAATAAAACAGCGAAAACGTTATAGTACCTAGATTAGACTTCTTACTTTTGTGTCATAAAACAACACAAAACTCATTGGTATGGTCGCAGATAGCTTAGCATCGAAGACACTCTCATTAGAAAAAATTGGCATAAAAAATGCCAAAATCAACTACCAACTTTCTCCCGAAAAACTACATCAAATTGCTGTAGAAAATGATATGGGTAAAACCGCATCATCTGGCGCTCTCGCTGTAAACACAGGTAAGTTTACAGGTAGATCTCCTATGGATCGTTTTATCGTAAGGGACGCAAAAACAGAAGATAAAGTCTGGTGGGGAGATATAAACCTCCCCTTTGGAGAAGAGGCGTTTGCAAAGCTTAAAACAAAAGTTGCAAACTATCTCTCAGAAAAAGAAATCTACGTGCGTGATAGTTATGCGTGTGCAGATAAAGATTACAAACTTAACATACGCGTTGTAAACGAGTACCCTTGGTCTAATATGTTTGCATATAATATGTTTCTTAGACCTACAGAAGAGGAGCTTAAAGGATTTGACCCAGAGTGGACTATCTTAAACGCACCGGGCTTTCTAGCAGATCCAGCTGTAGATGGTACACGCCAGAGCAACTTTGCGATATTATCTTTTACAGAAAAAACCATCATTATAGGTGGTACAGGTTACACAGGTGAGATTAAGAAAGGAATCTTCTCTGCACTTAACTTTATACTTCCTGTAGAGAAAGAGACATTACCTATGCACTGTAGTGCAAACGTAGGTGATAACGGTGAGACCGCTATCTTCTTTGGACTTTCTGGAACAGGTAAAACCACACTCTCTGCAGATCCTGAGCGCAAGCTTATAGGTGATGATGAGCACGGGTGGACTAAAGATAACACCATCTTTAACTTTGAGGGTGGCTGTTATGCAAAAGTGATTAACCTCTCTGCCGAAAATGAACCAGATATCTACAATGCTATAAAGCCAGGAGCCATTCTAGAGAATGTTATACTAGATGAGCAAGGTAATGTAGCTTTTGAAGATACGTCTATCACACAAAACACACGTGTAAGTTACCCTATAGATCACATTGAGAACATACAGGTACCATCACTAGGTAAAAACCCAAAAAACATCTTCTTCCTTACGGCAGATGCTTTTGGAGTACTGCCTCCTATCTCTAAGCTCACGCCAGGTCAAGCGGCATACCACTTTATAAGTGGGTATACTGCAAAGGTTGCTGGTACAGAAGCAGGAGTAAATGAGCCTGTACCATCATTTTCAGCGTGTTTTGGAGCGCCATTTATGCCGCTTCACCCTACAAAATATGCAGAGATGCTTAGTAAGAAAATGACAGAGGCTGGAGTAAACGTATGGCTTATCAATACAGGATGGACCGGCGGACCTTACGGAGTAGGATCACGTATGAAGTTAAAGTACACGCGTGCGATGATTAAAGCTGCGATGGAAGGGAAGTTACCACAAGAAACTACGCACGATGACTATCACATACACTCAGTTTTTGGACTAGCACAACCACGTACGTGTCCAGGAGTGCCTACAGAAGTATTGAGCCCACGCGCAACGTGGAATAATGACAAAGGTTATTATGAGACGGCAAACAAGCTTGCAAGATCTTTTAAAGAAAACTTCAAGCAGTTTGAAGCATTTGCAAGTGAAGAGATTATGAATGGACAGCCACCATTAGGCTAGAAAAACGACAGTTTAGTTGGTGAAAGGCGGTTTACTTAGGTAGACCGCTTTTCTTTTTTTTACGCTTTCGCGAAAGCGTGAACCTACATAGTAAGAGTTGTTTTTACAGCGCTTATGCTTTTTTTCTGGCGCTATTACCTATATAAACGCCTACAAGAATGATAAGGGTGGCAATAAACTGAAGCATTGTAAAGGCCTCTCCATCTAGCAGGCCCCACATTACAGATATAATAGGCATCAAATAGGTAACAGAAGAAGCAAAGACGGGATTGCTCATTTGCACAAGTTTGTTAAACATCACTTTTGCTAGTGCAGTGCCAAATATAGAGAGGATCACGATGTACCCTATAGATTGCTGTAGCGTAGCATCTGTAGTAACGGGTAAATCAAAAAACCCAGAAATAGCGAGTATAATTGCCGCAGGTATAATGAGAAAGACAAAGTTACCAGCCGCAATAGCGATGGCAGGCACTTCTTGTAGGTGTCTTTTTATAATATTTACATTAAGTGCATAAAAGGAGGCTGCTATAATGACCAGTGAGGCATACCAATAATTTTGACCTTCATTAATTTGAGCGCCTATATAAATAAGAGCCCCAGCACCCACAAGCCCTAGAAGCACGCCTATAAATTGCCGTTGTATAAATTGTGCACCAAAGAGTAATATCCCAAAAATAAACGCCAGTAAGGGTACGCTAGAGTTTAAAATACCTACCACGGCACTATCTATTTCTGTCTCTGCAAAAGCAAATAAAAATACAGGCAGCCCTGTACCTAGTATACCTGTAATACCTATCCATTTCCAGTCTTGTTTTTTTATCTTTTTGAGACTTTTCCACCCAAAAAGCAATAATACCGTTGCCGAAAATAAAATACGTAAAGCCCCTAGTTGCAATGGGTCTAGACCTACAAGCCCTTTTTTAATAAGGATAAAAGAACTACCCCAGATAATGGATAAAACAAAGAGGTATATCCATTTTAAAGACTTGTTTGGCATTGCTTTGATTTAAGAATGCAAAGGTCGGCGTTTTTAAGGTAAAAATCTAAAAGGTTTGTGAGGTAAAGTAGGGCGATATTATTTACGCCATTCTATACTTTCCATAAGGTGGCGTATGTCATTTTTGAGATACATAGCTGCAGGATAGATACTATCATAGTTAGGCTTTGCATTAAAATAAATAGAACCTGTAAGAAAGTGATTTGTACTATCTGTAATATAAAATTGAGACTGTGAGGCTGCATCTCCTTTTATATCATAAAACATCCCGTAGGCGTTTTGGGTCTCGTTTACATACTTTTCTTCTATAATATTATCTGCTTTACGCACGTGCTCATAGGTGAGCTTTTGAGCGTCATTGAGCAGTGCATTAATATTATTATCAACCTTGCGGTAGGTTAAAAAGATGCTGCCGTTTATGGTTGGGTAATCAATTACTGCAGAGCAGTCATTCTTATAAAGCACAATTCCTAGTTTGTTGAGGTCAAAGTTATAATCACAGTCGCTAGCAGTAGCCTTGTAGCTAGGCGCAGGGTATGATAAACTAAGCTGGCTTTTAGGTTTTGGCAAGGTGTCCCCTCCACAAGAAATAAGTGATATGCTTACAATGATTAAGATGAGTATGGCTGCTGTGTTTTTCAAGATGTAATGGTAAATTTAATTTGCTTGATGCGCTTTTTATCTATAGCCTCCACAGTAAACGCATAGGTGTCATACTTTATTACCTCATTTTTACGAGGAAAGCCTCCAGATACTTCTAGTACAAAGCCAGCGATGGTTTCGGCTTCACCTTTCTTGTTTTCAAAGATGGTGGTGTCTTCTAGTTTTATGATGCGATAAAAATCCTTGAGCGATGTCTTACCATCAAAGATCCAGTTATAATCATCAAGTTTGGAATAGATAATATTTTCATCATCAAACTCGTCTGAGATGTCTCCCACGATCTCTTCTATAATATCTTCTAGAGAGATAAGGCCACTAGTACCACCGTACTCATCTACTACGATGGCTAGGTGGTTTTTCTTTTCTTTAAACTCTGCGAGTAAGTCATCTAGCTTTTTATTTTCTGGCACAAAGTAAGGCTCGCGTATAAGTTTTGTCCAGTCAAAGTCTTTTTTAGTAAGATGTGGTAGTAAATCTTTTACATAGAGAATACCTACTATAGTATCTACACTCTCAGAAAATACGGGGATGCGGGAGAAACCATTTTCTGTAATCTCTTTAAGTACTTTTTGGTAATCGTCATCCTTATTAAGGGCAAAGACATCCATACGTGGTCGCATTACCTGTTTTGTATCTGTATTACCAAAAGATACAATGCCTTTTAAAATTTTTTGTTCCTCCTTTGTTGTGTCTTCTTCACTTGTAAGCTCTAGTGCCTGTGATAATTGATCTACATTAAAACTAGATTTTTGTTCACCTAGCTTATTTTGTATCCACATCGTAGCAAGTCGCATAGGGCTGCTCAGTGGTGTGAAGATCATATCTAAAAAACGCAGAGGGTATGCCATTAGCGCTGCAAATTTCTTGTTGTTTCTGTTTGCATATACCTTAGGTAAAATCTCTCCGAAAAGTAATATCAAAAACGTGATAAGTACCACTTCCAGTAAGAAGCGCACAGGGATGGTAAGAATCTCTGCCGTAATATTTGCAAATATGACTTCACCCAGGCTGGCAAATAGAAGTACAATAGCAATATTTATGGCATTATTTGCCACAAGTATAGTTGCTAGTAGTTTTTTAGGTTTGGTGAGTAATTTCTTTACCACCATCATCTTGCGATCTGCTACCAGCTCTTCGGTTTCTAATAAGTCACTAGGTGATAACGAAAAAAAAGCTACTTCTGCACCGCTTATAAGCGCAGAGCACGTAAGCAGTATAACAAGTGCCACAAGACTCAAAATACTTGAGGTGTCAAGGGCGAGTAAAAGTATAAGTAAGGGTTCGGGATCGGGATCCAAAGGTTCAAAAATTTAAATTAACTTAAAATGGCAAATCATCTACATCACTAGTGTCTGTAGTAGGTTGCGCAGGTTGAGATGGTTGATTTGTATTATAAGGTTGCGCTTTAGGCTGTGCTGGTTGAGCAGCTTGTCTTGGTTGCTGGGCTTGCTGCCCTTGCCCTTGACTCTCGCCTTTAGGTGTTAAGAAGGTAAACTCTTGACACTGTATCTCTGTAGAGTAGCGGTCCATACCTTTATCATCTGTCCACTTACGAGTTTTAAGGCGACCTTCTACATATACTTTATCACCTTTTTTTAGATATTTCTCGCAGATTTCGGCAGCTTTATTACGCACAACAATGTTGTGCCACTCAGTGTTACTTACGCGCTCTCCCGTGGTACGGTTTACATACTCCTCGTTAGTCGCTAGAGGAAATCTTCCTATACAATTACCTCCTTCAAAGTAATTCATCTTTACGTCATCTCCGGTGTGACCTATTAAGATCACTTTATTGATAGTTCCTGCCATAGTATCAAATGTAATAAATATTGCGATGCAAGGCTGTTATGCTTTCGCGAAAGTTTACCAAAACACACTTGTATCACATAAAGGCTATAGATTTCTAATCTCCTTAACTAACAGTGATACCTCATAATAAGACATAAAAAATCCCTAAAAGAACCACCTTTTAGGGATTAAACTAAGCATACTAATTTTTACACAAAATAAACTAGTCTTGTTTATCCGATAACCACCTCTTTGGTGTAACTCTTGTCACCGTCTTTTACTTTTACATAATACGTACCCTTGAAAGCTTTAGTAAAGTTAAAAGCCTTGTGTACCGTTTTTGTCTCTTCAATAGTTTCTGTAAAAACAATACGTCCCATTGCGTCACGTACTACTACATTTACTGGGCTTTGGTCAAGATTAAGTAGGTTAAGATACACAACCTCTCCGTCTGTTTTTAAAACTAAGCTCTCTGCAGATGTCTTAGGAGGATTATTTAATCCTGTAGCATTAACTTGAATGCTTGTTACTAAAATTGCAAAGGCTGCTAGTAATTTGATTGCATTTTTCATAATATTTCAATTTAAAAGATTGATTTCTAATTTTTTACACTGCAAACATACGGTCGATTATAAGTTTCTACTACACGCATATTTTCAAATATATGTGTGTAATTAACACGGTAATGTGTTAATAAATCATAAAATGTTAATTTAGCACATAATTGAGGTAAATTTCTAGTGATGTAAGGTTTTAAACCTATTTAATTTTGCCTCGTAAAGCAGTTCTACTATGATTTTGCAAAAACCTACTTTTGAGTCTATTTCTCCAGATTTTGGAACCTCGTTTGCCTACCAGAAGTTTGATGAGCGCACTACAAACGTTAATAATGTGTGGCATTATCATCCCGAGATAGAGCTCGTTTTTGTAAACGGGGGTACAGGGAGAAGGCAGGTAGGGAGTAACGTGTCTTATTATACCTGGGGAACACTTATAATAGTAGGTAGCAATTTACCTCACTGTGGTTTTACAAATGAGGATACAGGTAACAGCTGTGAGACCGTCATACATATGAAACCCGATTTTTTAGGAGCAGACTTCTTTAATATTCCAGAGATGGCAAATATTAAAAGACTACTACACGTAGCAAATCGTGGGATTGTGTTTTCTGGAGAGACAAAGGCGAGAGTAGGGGCGATGATGGAAGCAATGGAGCATCAAACAGATTTTGAACGTCTAGTATCACAACTCAACATCCTAAGTGATCTTGCTCAGACAGAAGAATATAGAATTCTCAATGCAGATGGCTTCTCGTTACTCTCAGATGTAAAAGATAACGACCGCATTAATCTCGTATTTAATTATGTGAAGACTAATTTTAAGGAAGAAATCCCACTAGAAGATATGGCAGATCTTACTAACCTTACCATCCCGAGTTTTTGCCGTTTCTTTAAAAAGATTACAAATAAAACCTTTACCCAGTTTGTAAATGAGTACCGTCTCGTACACGCATCAAAATTACTAGCAGAGCAACCCCTTAGTATTACAGAGGTATGTTTTGCAAGCGGGTTTAATAATTTCTCTCACTTTAATAAAAAATTTAAGGCCTTTGTGGGGCAAAATCCTTCAGAGTATAGAAAAGAGCTTAGAACCGTATTAGAGTAACTTCTCTATAAAATTTCCTATCAGCACGGGTACAGGTAGCTCGGTGATTCTATTTATAGGTGTGGCATTATCAGTAATTTCATCTACCGTTACTATCCAGAATGTGGTGTGTAGATGCTGGTGTGACAGTTTATGCACAATAGGAGTGTCATTATATCTATCAATATCATTTATAACCAGACCTTGTAATAAGGAGTGGTTTTTTACGCTTTCGCGAAAGCGGTCTTCTTCCCCCTCTTGCAGCGCCGTAAGTTCTTCTATAACCGGAAACTCATACAGTCCCTGCCAGATGCCCTTGCCCGTGCGTTGCTTTATGATAGTTTGCTCTTGCTTATCTTTAATATATAGGTAGTGGAAATATTTGTGCTTCACCTTAGTCTTCTTGAGCTTTACGGGAAGCACAGATACTTTATTTTGTTGTAGCGCCACACAACTGTCATTATATATACAGTGCAAGCAGTAAGGGTTTTGAGGTTTACATTGTATCGCCCCAAACTCCATTATAGCCTGGTTAAAATCTGCAGGGCGGTCTTCATCAATAAGTTCTTGTGCCAGTGCTTTAAACTCTTTTACTCCGGCAGTACTATTTATAGGAGTGTCTATGCCGTATACTCTAGATAGCACTCTATACACATTACCATCTACTACGGCAGTAGGCTCATTAAAGCATATGCTTGCAATGGCACTGGCCGTATAATCTCCTACACCTTTAAGTTTTTTAATCTCCTCATAGGTGTTAGGAAAAACGCCATCCATCTCTTCTACAATTATTTTTGCACTTGCGTGCAGGTTGCGACCACGAGAATAGTAGCCTAGACCTTGCCATAATTTAAGTACTTCTTCTTCTGTGGCTTGAGCAAGATCTTGTACTGTGGGGAAGGCTTCTGTAAAGGCGATATAATACGGTAATCCTTGCGCTACGCGCGTTTGCTGAAGAATAATTTCTGAGAGCCAGATGTGGTAAGGATGGGTGGTATTGCGCCACGGCATATCGCGCTTGTGTTCTAAATACCAGGCAATGAGTTTGTTAGAAAAAGACAATGTAAAATAGGGTTTTATACAAAGCTAGATGTTATGTGTCTATTTTTTAAAAGATTATGTTTGATTCTTTGATATTTTAATTCCTATATTTGCAATCTTGAATTTTAACCCCCTAATATATTTGACATTATGACTAAAGCTGATATCGTAGCGAAAGTTTCTGAGAAACTTGGTATCGAAAAGAACGACGTACAAGCGACTATTGAATCTTTTATGGAGGAAGTAAAAACTTCATTAGAAGGAGGAGATAACGTGTACTTAAGAGGATTCGGTAGCTTTATAATCAAAACTAGAGCCGAGAAGACTGGTAGAAATATTTCAAAAAATACAACTATCAAGATTCCAGCACATAATATTCCAGCGTTCAAGCCTGCTAAAGTATTTGTAGAAGGTGTAAAAACGAACGTTAGTGTAGACTAATAAGTAATATTTTAAACTATCATTTTTATGCCAAGCGGTAAAAAAAGAAAAAGACACAAGGTAGCGACTCACAAACGTAAGAAAAGACGTAGAGCAAATCGCCACAAAAAGAAAAAGTAGTCTTAAGACTACTTTTTCTTTTATTACACCCTAAGGGTGCAATAACGCGTTCTTTGACATCGCAATAACAGCACTATCTTTTACCTAAGATACGTCATTATTGCAACGGTATTTATTACACACAGTATGTAAACACATACACTATACACCTGTGATAAATTAAAAGTATCAACCATCCCGATTTACATTGGGATAAAATTACTACAACGTGAATAAAGAATTGATCATAAGATCTAGTTCCTCCGTAGTTGATTTTGCCTTACTAAAAGATGGAAAACTTATTGAGCTTCATAAAGATGAAGATGAAAATAAGTTTAACGTAGGTGATATTTATATCGCAAACGTGAGAAAGGCCGTATCTGGTCTCAACGCTGCATTTGTAAATGTAGGCTATGAGAAAGATGCATTTTTGCATTACCACGATCTCGGACCTAAGCTACCTACCTTACAGAAGTACATCAAAAGTATAAGCACAGGTAAATTAAAAGACTATTCCTTACAAAACTTCACCTTTGAAAAAGACATAGATAAAAATGGCAAAATAGCCGATGTTCTAAAGTCTAAACAAAGTGTACTTGTACAGATTGCAAAAGAACCTATCTCGACTAAGGGACCTCGCATAAGTAGCGAGTTGTCTATAGCTGGCCGTTATATTGTTCTCGTACCATTTTCAGACCGCATCTCTATCTCACAAAAGATTGAGAGCAAAGAAGAAAAGGCACGTCTTAAAAGACTAGTAACAAGTATCAGACCTAAAGGGTTTGGCGTGATTGTGCGCACTGTTGCACAAGGTGTAAAAGTTGCAGAACTAGATAAGGACCTGCAAAATCTAGTGGACAAATGGACCACTATGAGCAAAAAAATTAAAGGTGCTCACCACCCTAGTAAAGTTCTAGGAGAGATGAACCGTGCATCGTCTATCCTGCGGGATATTTTTAACGATAGCTTTACGAGCATCACTGTTGATGATGAAACACTTTATTATCAAATTAAAGAATACCTAAGCGAGATCGCTCCTCACAAAGAGAGCATTGTAAAATTATACAATAGCCAGGTGCCTATTTTTGAGAAATTTGGAATCGAGAGACAAATTAAAACGTCTTTTGGACAAACAGTATCAATGAGCCGTGGCGCTTATCTTGTGATTGAGCATACAGAAGCCCTACACGTCGTAGACGTAAACAGTGGTAACAGATCTAATAAAGCCAAGAGTCAAGAAGATACAGCACTCGAGGTAAATATGATTGCTGCTACAGAAGTAGCAAGACAGCTTAGCCTCCGTGATATGGGAGGAATTATCGTAATAGACTTTATCGATATGGGTAAAGCCGAAAATCGTCGCAAACTCTTTAACCACCTCAGAGATGAGATGAAAGAAGATCGCGCAAAGCACAAAATATTACCTCCTAGTAAATTTGGACTTATCCAGATCACTAGGCAGCGAGTACGTCCAGAGATGAACATTAAGACCCGTGAAGATAATCCTAACGGGGGATCTAATGAGATAGAAGCACCTATTGTAATAGTAGAGAAGCTTCAAGGACAACTCAACCGTATTTTAAAATCTGGTGCAAAAAAGGTGACGCTACACGCGCACCCCTTTGTTGCAGCCTATTTAACAAAAGGCTTTCCTTCTATACGTTCTAAATGGTTTTTAGAACATAAAAAGTGGGTAAAGGTAATGCCGCGAGATGCATACACGTATCTCGAGTATAACTTTACAGACGCTTCTGGCAAGGACATCAAGATTGTAAACTAGTAAAAACCCCATTCTCAATAGAGGATGGGGTTTTTTTATGCCTTGTTGTAAAAATGATATCGCGGTAAAACAAGTACATTTGCCCAGTGCAACAACCCGTAAAAACATATACTGTAGAAGAGGCAAAACGCAAGCTAGAAGCCTACTGCGCCTATCAAGACCGCTGTCATAAAGAAGTAGCACAAAAGCTTAGAGATATGCGTATGATACCAGAAGCTATAGATGTAGTGATAGGTCACCTACTTGAGCACAACTTTTTAAATGAGGAACGATTTGCAAAAGCCTTTGCAAGGGGCAAATTTCGTCATAAAAGCTGGGGGAGGGTACGTATCACTCGTGAGTTAAAACAACGCGGCATAAGCGCTTATAATCTCAAAACAGCCCTACTTGAGATAGAAGAAGCGGAGTATGATAGGGTTTTTAATACGCTTTCGCGAAAGCGTTATGAACAACTCTCCTCAGAAACCGATAAATACCGCAAGCGTAAAAAACTCGCAGACTATCTCTCCTACAGAGGTTGGGAAGGTGATCTAGTATATGAAAAGGTGAAGGAGCTGGTGCCTTAATTAATAAACTTCTACGCCAAAAGATGCTCTTACGTAAGAACCATTTGCTTGTGACTGCAACCAGATTTTATCTTTGAGCCTGGCAAGCGTTACAAACGCATTTATAGATGAGTCGTTGCCAGCTGTAAATCCATAGGCAGCATCATTATTTTCTCCTAGCCATTCTAAGCCTATAAACAGTCCTTCGCTAGGCATCTCTATGTATTGATCTTGAATATCTATACTAAGTGTGCCTTTTTTTCTACGTACGGGATAGATAATTGATTTTGACAATAACTCTTTGTTGGGCTTTTTAGTTATGGGGTCAACGCTATAAATGTGGGCTCTTACTAAAAGGCTATCTTTTTTCTTTGATCGTATCTTGTAGTTAAGCGATTTAAGGGTATGTGCAGCGCCTGTTTTATTAGGTATGTGTTGTGCTAGAATAATATTTTCACCATAGGTTGTGATATAACGAGTTTTCTTAAGATTTGTATACCCTAAGGTTTGCACTTTTTTATTCTGTACTATAACCTCTGTTAGGTTTGTGTTCTTTTCTTTTAGAAAGATAGTATCATTATATACTTCTTTTTTTAAGGTTTTTGTGTAGTAGCCTAGATGGGTTATTGTAATGGCTTCTTCCTTATATCCTTGTTTTAAAATCACGGCTCCAGTTACATCGCTTGCAAGACCTTCATTGTTATTGCCTGTAAAAATATGAGCAAATGCAATAGGCTTATTTGATAAACTGTCAACTATTATAAGTTTTCGTTCTTGGCATTGAGCGTGACAACAAATAAGCAATGTAAGTAGGAACAAATAAAATTCCCAAATAATAAAAACATTCCTATAGTTTATATAGGAATGTTTTAGATTTTTATTGACTTTATATTTACCGCTCACAATAAGAGTTTCTTAATTTCTTTATTAGGATTTTTAAAATAAGCCCCAACTATAATCTCTCTATACGGATTTGCGATTTATAAAAATATTACCAATTAATAGTTGTATTTAACTGATTCGTATCACCATTAACTTTGTGAAATATTGAACCACTCAAATTAACTCGCCATTCATAATGACTTATTGGGGTAGAACTAACAAAATTATAATTACCTATCCAAAAGGATTTGGTTCCTTTTAATGGTGAAGAACAATAATTTTTATCATTAATTGAAAAAGATTTAACTGAGGTTATATTTCCTCCATATTTGTATTTAATGTACCAACTTCCAGATAAATTGAGGTCATATAACCTTTCAGTTGTCGTATTGTTATATTTCCAACCAGATCCCGTCTTTTGACTCATTCTCAATTTAAAAATTAGATCTGACTGAGTAAAAAACGGACCAGATACTTTTCGTACCACTAAGTAGTGTACGAGTCTGTACTTTAGGCTTTTGTTGTATGGTGTGCCGCAGCGAGTACGATATTTTTGTCTATTATATTCGCGCCATCCTTGTTTGTATTCCCCTCCATTAGCATTAATTGAAACCCTATTAGATGTGATTTTATCTGTTAAGCCATCTTCGTTATCTGTTGAAAGAGGGGATTGCTCGACTTTTGCAAATATTTTATTAGATTGGTTTAAACCATTTAGATTCCTTTCATAAAAGACACCTTCACTGTAATTAATAATTCTATCTCCTATTTGAAATTCTCTTTTTTCATTTAATAGGAATAGGAATGATAGAGGCAAATCTTCTTGCTCTTTTAGAGTAATGTTCTTGTCAGAGTAAAGGGAATTATAGTTTTGTTGTCTACTCCAATCTTCAAATTCAGAGATTTCATTAAAAGAATTAAATAAATTTAGCGTATTTTTAAAAGTCTCATTGCTTTCGAAATATATAATTTCTCCAAGACTATTTTCATTTTCAATTGATAATTCTTCTTTCGAGCACGAAAAACTCAGGCTCAATACTAGAAGAACAATGGTATATATTAAAGGCTTTTTCATTTTTGATTGATTATAAATTATTTAGTTTGTGGTTTTAACATTAATATGTGTTTTGTTTTTTTTGCATTTCATCTGCGGGTGGTCAGCCCATAATTAACCTTATAATTTTAGAAAGTAATTTTGAGCAATGTAGAAAATTCTTACGTGATTATTTTACGGATTTCCTTTATTTCAGAGTTCTGTCAAAACAAATTAGTTGTTTTGATTTTATAGAAAGAGCTGTTTTGTAGTGGTATACAGTTTTTTTTGTCAAAAAGTTAATATTTTGTTAAAAGAGATTTAAGGAGTTTAGGAGTAGTTTCTAACGCTTTCGCGAAAGCGCAAAAATATCCACCTGCAATTTGCGTGGAGTGCAAGTAGTTTAAGAAAAGTGTGCTATACTAATGAGTCAAAAAAGGGAGGACTCAATATTTAAAAGAAAAAAATACTAGGCTACTCTAGCAGGTTTCTCTAGTGCCATAAAATGAGTGATTTCACTTTTTGAGTTGTGTAGCGGTATAATTTTTATATCACACAGGTACGGTGTGCCGTCTTTTTTATAATTGAGAAGTTGTCGCTCTACTACGGCCCCTTTACTAAGGTGTATTTTAATTTCTTCACGTACTTGCGGAGAAGTTTTTGCTCCTTGTAAAAAACGAGGGTGCTTCCCTATGGCATAACTCTTAGGGTAACCTGTCATATCGCTAAAGCCTGCATTTACCCATTGTATGTGCTGTGTGTGATCTGTAACAACTATGGTGGTGTAGTCTTGGTCTGTGATAGAAGCTACGTCAATTGTCCACTTATGTTTTTTCTTGAAAATCGCAAGTTGCTCTCGTTCGGCTTTTTTTCTCGCTTTTATGCTATTTTGAGCAAGACCTTCAGAAAAAATATCCCAAGACTGTAATGGGGCAATGGCACGTATAGTTTTCTTCTTCATCTTCTCAATTTTTGAGAAAAGTACACAAGTTTATATCCATAGGTGTTAAATTAGTGAGGATTAACACTTTAGTTTAAGGTGTAGCGTATCCCAAAGAAGCCGCGTATTCCTTGGTTAGGAGCAAATATATAGTTGGGGTCAAAGGTGAGTGCATTTGGGTTATCTGCCGTAGGCACTACTTGCCCTTGATTATCAAAGACTACATTTTCGTCAAAAGGATCGTCTGCTCTGGCGATGATAAAAGGGTTATTGCGGTTAGGAGTGTAGTTCAACAAGTTTTTGACGCCGCCATAGAGTTCTAGATTTGTAATGCCGTCATAGGTGAGCTGTATGTTTTGTGTGCTCCAGGTGGGGCTGTATTCTTCTCTAGGGTCTAGTTCTCCCAGTATGGGTAATCGCATAGGGCCGTATAGGCTGCCTGTATAATCTATATTGAGATTAAGGTTTTCTATTTTATAACTTAGTGACCAGTTTGCGCTATAACTCTCGGTAAGAATTTGACGCTCACGCACGCCGTCTTCGGTTTGTGATACATCTTGATATGTAACTCCTAGACTTCCTTTTATACCGTTTGTAAGTGTGGCGTCTAGATTAATACTAGCACCGTAAGTTTGTGAGTAGCCATTAAGGTTGCTGTATATAATCTGGTTTGGGTTTGTGTCATAATCTGGGAGTATTTGATTTGTAAAATGTGTAAACCAAGTAGAAGCATCTAATGTTAAGATAGCATTTCGATTATAAATTTTCTTTAAGTAGTTGAGATTTACATTATACGATTGCTCTGGGTCTAGCTCTTCTGTGATAATGACATCTCTTGCACCTGTAAGCGCGGCGTGATCTTCGGCAAAGAGGCTTACTATTCTAAAACCTGTACCAGCATTGATTCTTAAAATATTGTCTTCATTAAATTTATGTCTGTATGCTAGGCGCGGGGTAAATATGCTGCCGTGTCGTGAGTCATAATCATAACGAGCACCCAGTAAAAGAGTGTTTTTATCTGTAAACTTAATCTCATCTTGTATTAAAAATGAAGGAATCACCACCTCTTCTTCGGCATTTGCTCCTGCATTAAAGGTTGCTGTGGTATTGTCATCATAAAAGTTATAACGTACACCACCAGCGAGCAGTAGGTCGTGTCTGTTTATTTTTTTATTCCAAGTGAGTTGGGTAAAGCCTATACGCTGCTGTGCGATGTAAGCTTCGTTACCATACACGCTATTTTGATCGTGGTCTGTGTATGAAAAGCGTAGTAAAAAATCTTCGGTAGTGGGTAGTTGGTAATTTCCTAAAATTTCAAAACGACGTGTGTAAATGCTCTCTCCGTAAATCTCATCGCCTCCGCGAAAAGCGGGTGTCCACTGTAGCTCTCCACCCCATCTATCTTCATAAAAAAACCGTCCAGCGAGATCAAAGACTTTATCATTTTTGCGGTCAAAACTCCACTTATTAAACACCGAAATACGGTCCTGCAGCGTTACATCTGTAAAGTTGTCGTTGTTGTTATCTATGGGATTGCTATAGTTGTAATAGTTTACACCCACTAGACTGTTTGCTTTTCCAGCCTTAAAAGAAGCGCCTATGTCTAAGTTGTTTTCTCCCCAACTTGTAAGTTGGTTTTCTATAAAAAAGCGTGGTGCTTGTTCGGGTATTTTTGTAATCACATTTATTAATCCTCCTACTGCCTCGCTTCCATAGAGAGATGAGGCTGGCCCTTTTACAACTTCCACACGTTCTATAAGCGAAGTAGGAATCCCAGAAAGACCATATACAGTAGAAAGGCCACTTACAATAGGCATCCCGTCTATAAGTACAAGCGTGTATGGTCCTTCAAGACCATTAATATGTATGTCGCCTGTATTACACACACTACAGTTGAGTTGCGGGCGCACGCCATTCACATTTTGCAACGCCTCAAAAACCGAGGGAACAGGATTCTTTTTTAAAAATGCTTGAGAGTAGACCTCTACAGGTACTGGGCTTTCTTTACGCACCACGGGTTTGAGTGTTCCAGAAATTACGACTTCCTCAAGAGATGTGTTTTGTTTTAGATAGAAATTTGCGGTAATAGTTCCACCGTTTACAGTGACGTTTTTCTTTACAGATTCATAACCTGTAAAAGAGGCAATAAGGGTATAAGTTCCGTCTGGCACATTTAAAATCTCAAAGCTACCATCATTGCTTGAAGATGCACCTAGAGTTGTATTTGCGAGGTATACGTTTACAAAGGGTAATGGGCCCTTAGGGTCAGAAACTTCACCTTTAATGGTGGTTTGAGCAGTGGTAAATTGAGTGGCAAAAAGCAATAGACATAAAAGTACTCTATGCATAGTTTTTCTTTTTTCTGCAAAGCTATATAAAAAGTTAGTCTTATCTAAAAAATTATTGTTGCGATTGTAAAAATCTGTATCTTTGGTGACATCAATAAGTTATGTATAGCAAGTCAGAAGAAAATTATTTAAAAGCAATCTATCATCTTGAGGCGATTGCAAAGCACGGGGTGAGCACTAATGCCATAGCAGGAGAGATGGAGACTAAGCCATCTTCAGTCACAGATATGGTAAAGAAGCTTGCAGACAAGCAACTGGTGAATTATGTAAAGTACAAGGGCACCACACTTACAGAAAAAGGAAAAAAAGCGGCGCTAGGTGTCGTGCGAAAACATCGTATTTGGGAAGTTTTTCTTTTAGAAACGCTCGATTTTCAATGGGACGAGGTGCACGATATAGCAGAGCAACTGGAGCACATAAAATCACAAGAGCTCATAAACAGGCTCGATAAGTTTTTAGATTATCCAGATTATGATCCGCACGGAGATCCTATTCCAGATAAAAACGGAAATATCAAAAGTGCCGAAAAGAAACTACTCGCCGAACTTAAGAAAGGAAACCAAGGTCAGCTAGTAGGTGTACGTGAGACAAGTCCAGACTTTCTTCAGTTTTTAGACAAGCGTAGCATAGCGATAGGTTCAAAAATTAAAGTACTTGGTAAAGAGTTTTTTGATGGATCAATGGTCATTCAGGTGCAGGGAGAGCAGTTTTTTATCTCAAAAAAAATAGCCGAAAATCTTTACATCCACATTTAATTTAAAGCAGCATTAATGAAGCAGAGTTTTTATATCGCAATTGTATTTTTCGCTTTAAGCGTGATAAGTTGTAAAGAAAATAAAGAGGATAATGGTAGGTTAAACGTTGTTACCACTACCTCTATGATTACAGACCTCGTAAAAAACATAGGAGGTGAGCACATCAACTTGCAGGGGCTTATGGGTGCCGGAGTAGATCCACACTTATATAAAGCAAGTGCTGGCGATGTGACAAAATTATCTCGTGCAGATGTTATTTTTTATAACGGCCTACACCTAGAAGGTAAACTGGTAGAGGTGTTTGAAAAGATGAACGCCACCCAAGTGACGCAGGTGGCTCTAGGAGAAGCTCTTGATAAAAGCACGCTCATAGGGTCAGACTATTTTGCGTCTAACTATGATCCTCACGTGTGGTTTAATATCAATTACTTTAAGCAGTTTGTAGCAGAGGTGACAAGTACGCTTTCGCGAAAGGATCCTCAGAATGCACAACACTATCAAACAAATGCCAAAGCATACCTCGCAAAACTAGAAACCCTAGAAGCCGAAATAAAGGCCAAAGTAGCAACCCTTGCCCCCGAAAAAAGGATACTCGTTACCGCACACGACGCCTTTAATTATTTTGGCAAGAGTTATGGTTTTGAGGTAGTAGGCTTGCAGGGTCTATCTACAGCAACAGAGGCTGGTGTTCAAGATGTACAGCGTCTATCAAAATTTATAATAGAGAATAAGGTAAAAGCCATCTTTGTAGAGAGCTCTGTGCCTAGACGCACGATAGAGGCATTGCAAGCCGCAGTTCAGTCTAAAGGAAACGAAGTAACCATAGGGGGGTCTTTATATAGCGATGCGCTGGGTAATGCTGGTACAGAAGAGGGAACCTACATAGGGATGTTTACATATAATGTGACTACAATCGTAGAAGCTTTAAAATAAAACAATGTCAGAATCAAAAATAGCCATACGCGTAGATGATCTCACCGTTGCTTATAACTATAAGCCAGTGCTGTGGGATATTGACCTTGAGGTGCCTGAAGGTGTGCTTATGGCAATAGTAGGTCCTAATGGTGCTGGTAAGTCTACTCTAATAAAATCCATTTTGGGTATTATAGACCCCATAGCGGGTAGTGTTTCTATTTATGGAAAACCATACGATAAGCAGCGTAAGCTAGTGGCCTACGTACCTCAAAAGGGGAGTGTAGACTGGGATTTTCCCACCACGGCGCTAGATGTAGTGATGATGGGAACGTATGGAAAGCTAGGGTGGATAAAGCGACCAGGAGCAAAGCAAAAAAAGGCAGCGCTAGAAGCACTAGAAAAAGTAGGGATGCTACCTTTTAAAAGTAGACAGATAAGCCAACTGTCTGGCGGGCAGCAGCAACGTGTCTTTCTTGCCAGAGCACTTGTGCAAAATGCTGCTATTTATTTTATGGATGAACCTTTTCAAGGGGTAGATGCTACGACAGAGATTGCCATTATCAATATCTTAAAGGAACTTCGTAAAGCAGGTAAAACTGTAGTGGTTGTGCATCACGATTTACAAACGGTCCCAGAGTATTTTGACTGGGTAACATTCTTAAATGTAAAGAAGATTGCTACCGGTCCAGTAAAAGATATTTTTAATGATGATAATCTCACCAAAACCTATGGGATTAATTATAAGGTAGCTGTAAATCAGTAGTTATAAGTCTATAGTCTGTAGTAGAAAAAAGGACGTATGGAAAACCCTAAGTTTAAGTTTGAAGATTTGATAGTGTATCAAAAGGCCTTAGATTTTGTTGATTATGTTTATTGTGTCATTAAGAAATTTCCAAAGGATGAGTTGTATGGTTTAGCTTCACAATATAAACGTGCTGCTGCTTCCATTCCTTTGAATATAGCAGAAGGATCGGGAGATACAGATGCTCAGTTTAATCGATATCTCCAAATGGCTTGGGACTCAGTAAAAGAATGTGTAGTATGCTCAACAATAGCGAGAAGACAAGATTTTATATCAGCAGATGAAGATCAGTACGCAAGAAATAAATTATCAGAATTAGCAAAGATGATAACCTCATTACAACGTTACTTAAAAAAGAAATAATAAAAATACAGTAAGCACTACTGTCTAAAGTCTACCGACTACCGTCTAAAAACAAATGGAACTCTCAGATTACTTCTCGCAATTATTTTCAGATTATACTCTAAGGACTATTACCTTGGGTACAGCTATTCTTGGAGCAATCTGTGGGATGTTAGGGAGTTTTGCGGTATTGAGAAAACAGAGCCTTCTAGGTGATGCTATATCACACGCAGCCCTACCAGGTATTGCAATAGCTTTTTTAATCACCGGCACAAAGGATAGTAATATCTTATTGCTTGGAGCACTCGTAAGTGGTTTGATAGGTACTTTCTGGATACGAGGTATGATTACAAAAACGCACCTCAAGAGTGATACAGCACTTGGTCTTGTGTTATCATTATTTTTTGGTTTTGGAATGTTATTGCTCACATTCATACAGAAACAGCCCAATGCAAATCAAGCAGGACTTGATAAATACTTATTTGGTCAAGCCGCAACCCTCGTAGAGAGCGACGTAATTTTAATGGCGATTGTAACTGGGATTTGTCTGGTGATTATGTTACTCTTCTGGAAAGAGTTTAAAATTCTTCTCTTTGATGCAGATTATACAAAGACATTGGGTTTTAATACTAGATTTATAGATGTGCTTATCACCTTTTTTATTGTTCTGGCTATTGTTTTAGGATTGCAAACGGTAGGTGTTGTACTTATGAGTGCTATGCTTCTTGCTCCTGCCGCAGCTGCAAGACAGTGGACAAATAAGCTGAGTGTAATGATCGTCCTTGCAGCGATTTTTGGTGCCTTTTCTGGTGTATTTGGGACAGCTATAAGTGCGAGTCAAAACAACCTATCTACAGGGCCCGTTATTGTGCTGGTAGCTGGTGTGTTTGTGGTGGTTTCTTTTGTGTTTTCTCCTGGGCGAGGAATTTTGTTCAAACAGCTTCGCAAGTATCAGAATAGACGAGATCTCAAATTACAAAAGACCTTGCAATTTATGTTTGATATCGCAAAAACACACGAGAATATATCACACCCACACGCAATAAAGATTCTTAATAATTTTCAAGGGTATACCCGTGCTTCTCTTAAAGAGATGGAAGAAAAAGAATGGGTGAAAGTACGAGGTCAGAAATGGGCAATGACAGAAAAAGGCTATGATGCCGCAGTAAACCTTTATAAGAATAACTAATGGATGCTCAGGTAGAAATACAACTTATTGCCGCAGTAGTCGCTATAGCGTGTGCTATACCAGGAGTTTTTCTTGTATTGCGTAAGATGGCGCTCATAAGTGACGCCATAAGTCACTCTATCTTGCCGGGTATTGTGATAGGCTTCTTTATAACAGAAGATCTTAACTCTCCACTTTTAATACTTCTTGCGGCTCTTATGGGAGTGATTACAGTTGTACTCGTGGAGGCAATACAGAAAACGGGACTTGTAAAAGAAGACACGGCAATAGGCTTAGTCTTCCCAGCCTTATTTAGCATAGGTGTTATTCTCATTGCAAAAAATGCAAACGATGTGCATCTAGATGTAGATGCCGTCTTGCTAGGTGAGCTCGCTTTTGCTCCTTTTGACAGACTCATTGTGTCTGGTACAGATATCGGTCCAAAATCTTTATGGGTTATGGGTACAATTTTGTTAATAACCATAGGTATGCTATTTGCCTTCTTTAAGGAGCTTAAGGTAAGCACCTTTGATGCAGGACTATCAGCAGCGTTAGGATTCTCACCTGTCGTTCTGCATTATGGATTAATGACAGTTTCCTCTGTTACTGTGGTGGGCGCTTTTGAAGCAGTAGGTGCAGTGCTAGTCGTAGCGCTTATGATTGCCCCTGCGGCCACTGCATATTTGCTCACTTCAGATTTAAAAAAGATGCTGGTGTTATCTGTTATCTTTGGAGTCTTTTCGGCAATAGCGGGGTATTGGGTGGCTCATTTTCTTGATGCCTCTATCGCTGGATCTATGACAACCGTCTTAGGTTTAGTCTTTCTAATGGTCTATCTATTTGCGCCAAATAAAGGTCTCATTGCAGTGATGTATCGCCAGAAACAACAGCGCACGGAGGTGTCACTTCTTACATTTTTATTACACTTAAACAACCACGAAGAAGAGAGTGAGCGCCACGTAAAACATCTTAATGAGCATATAAACTGGCAAAAGGTACGCTCTAAAACAGTACTTGACCTTGCCGAAAGAAACAACCTCGTACACATTGATAAGAACATTGTCTCTCTTACTATAAAAGGAAAAGAGTTTACAGACCTCGCTCTAGAATATATCATCACGAATAAGGATGAAAAAATAGAGCATATGAAGGATGACTTCTTCCTCTTTAGAGGCTAATTAATAGTTATTTTGCAACGTGGCATTAGTTTTGGAGTATTTAAGTAACTAATCATAAGATTTAAAAAGAATCATTGTTTATGAAAACATACCTTACACTCATTTGTTTGCTTTTATTTTCCGCTTTCGCGAAAGCGCAAGACACCACAAAAGTAGAAGTCCCAAAAATATATGTAAAAGCTTATCAAGGGGCTGCTACGTCTATAGATTATACATCATTAAGACTTGTGCAAGTGTTGCAAGATAGTAGATGTCCAAAAGGAGCCGACTGTATCTGGGCAGGAAATGCAAAAGTTGAGGTAGAAATTACAAATGAAAAAGGTGATAAAATCACTAAGCAAGTCACACTTAATGGAAAGCAATTACCTGCTATCTACACAGGAGACGGTCTTGAAATTTTTATAAGAGGCTTAGCACCTTACCCTACAACAAATTCAAAAATAAAGTCTAGCGACTATTATTTACAGCTAGAGGTAAGAAACTAGCAACCGCAACTGCTGTTACCACAGCCGTTGTCGTCCTTCTTTTTTAAAAAAGAAGGAGTATATATGAATTTTGTTATTAAGTAACCTACAGCTGCAAGAAAGATGAGCAGCACCATAATTTTTTGAAAAATTTCCATAGCTTTTAGTAGTTCTTAATGGTTAATCCTTACAGTTTATTTAAGCACTTGGTAGGCAACTAGTGCAGCTACGTAGGCTATTACAGTCATAGCACCTAGTTGTATCATAGGCCACTTCCAGGTGTTAGTTTCCCTTTTTACAATAGCAAGTGTACTCATACATTGCATTGCAAAGGCATAAAATAATAAGAGCGATATACCACTTGCAAAGTTAAATCTAGGCGTACCTAGTACTGGGTTTATCTCGCCTGCCATTCTGTTTTTTATTGTTTCTTCTTCGGCGTCACCTACGCTATAAATAGTTGCTAGCGTACCTACAAAGACCTCACGAGCAGCAAAAGAAGTGATAAGGGCAATCCCTATTTTCCAGTCATAACCTAATGGTTCTACTATAGGCTCTATGGCTTTACCCATATAACCTATGTAACTATGTTCTAGCTTTTGGCTCGCAACAAGTTTATCTATTTCCGCCTGGTAAGCCTGGGCATCTGTAAATGCGTTGATACCTCCTTGTGCTTCTAGGTTTGTGGTTACCATCTCTTCTGCCTGATTGAACTTTTCATTAGGCCCAAAAGAGGCGAGTACCCATAGCACAATACTTATGGCGAGTATGATTTTACCAGCATCTACTACAAAAGATTTTGTCTTCTCAAGTACATTAATCCCCACGTTTTTAAGAAGAGGGAGTTTATAGTTAGGCATTTCTACCACAAAGAAAGACTTACTCTTTATTTTAAGAATCTTATTGAGAATCCACGCAGAGCCTATAGCAGCACCAAAGCCTATGAGGTACATAAGCATAAGCGTGAGCGCCTGCAGATTAAAAAATAAGAACTTCTCATCTGGAATTACCAGTGATATAATAATGAGATATACTGGTAACCGTGCAGAGCAGGTGGTAAATGGTGTTACTAGTATGGTGATTAATCGTTCTTTCCAGCTTTCTATATTACGAGTAGCCATTACAGCCGGTATGGCACAGGCAGTACCAGATATAAGCGGCACTACAGACTTCCCACTTAGTCCAAAACGGCGCATCACCCTATCCATCAAGAAGACTACGCGACTCATATAGCCACTCTCTTCTAGCACAGAAATGAATAAAAATAAAAAGGAAATTTGTGGTATAAAAATCACAATACCACCTAGTCCCGCAATAATACCTTCTGCAAGTAGGTCTGTGAGCTTCCCTTCTGGTAGCGTAGCTTGCACCCACTCACTCATATGAGCAAATGCAGCATCTATCGCATCCATTGGGTATTGTGACCAGTCATATATCACTTGGAAAATAAGTAATAGTATCGCAAAGAAAATCACATAACCCCATACCTTGTGTGTGAGTATGCGATCAAGACGTGCTCTTAGGTCTTTTGCATTTTCTACGTCTATAGTTTGCGTCTCGTTGAGCGTTTCATTTATAAACTTATAGCGTATGATGGTTTCCTTTTGCTGTAGTCTTTTAAGATTACTCTCAGATTCGGTCTTAAAAGATGAGATGCTTTTCATCTCTCCACGTTCTAGCTTACCAAAGTTTACATCTTGAGTAATTACTAGCCATAATTTATATAAATCTTGATTAGGAAACGCAGTGCGTAGTCTATCAAAATATTCTGGAGCAATGACAGATGCATTAACACAAGGTTCTGTGTTAAGCGTGCGATACTCAGATATAAGCTCTTTGAGTTCTGTTATTCCTGTATTCTTTCTTGAGCTTATAAGAGCGATGCGTGTTTTAAGACGCTTCTCCATCTCTGGTATATCTAGAGAGATAGCTTTGCGCTCCATACGGTCTGCCATATTTATGGCGAGTATGGTGGGTATACCTAGATCTTTAATTTGTGTAAAAAGGAGCAGGTTGCGCTTTAGGTTTTCTACGTCAGACACTACAACGGCTACATCTGGGTAGTCTTTATCATTTTTATTAAGTAGTAACTCTATTACAACATTCTCATCTAGTGAAGAAGCATTAAGACTATAAGTGCCTGGTAGGTCTAATATATGTGCTTTTACACCACGAGGGAGTTTGCATACACCTTCCTTTTTTTCTACCGTAATACCGGGATAATTACCTACCTGCTGGTTAAGGCCTGTAAGGTGATTAAATACAGAGGTCTTCCCTGTGTTCGGGTTACCGATGAGTGCAACGTTGAGCTGTTTTGCCATAGGGTTATGCTGGCGTTTCTATTAGAATGTGTAATGCCGTCTCACGACGTATCGCCATATGGCAACCATTTACATCTATGTACATAGGGTCTGCAAAGGGCGCAAGTTGTAATAAACGCACTTCGTTACCTGGTAGACAGCCCATTTCTAGTAGTTTAAGAGGCACCTCGTCTGTCATTACATCTGTAATGATTGCGCGTTCTCCTTTTAGTAAGTGGGCTACTGTTTTTTTCAATGTTTATTTAGATTGAATTTAGATAACAAAAGTAATGCATTTTACGCTTTCGCGAAAGCGTACGCATTCCAAACTAAAAAATCTTTTGATACCAAGCTTTACGTGGCTCGTACTCTTGTTTTAGAATCTCGATGTCTTCTAGCAATTGATCTATGGCTTCACGATCTGTACCGTCATAGTATCCTCTTATTTGACTTTTTTTGTCAATGAGCATAAAGTTTTCGGTATGTACCATATCTAGGTCATCTTCTGTACCTGGTATATCTTTTACCGCGAGATAACTCTTTCGCGCAAGCGTAAAGATTTCTTCTTTTGAGCCGGTCACAAGATTCCATCTACTATCATCTACTCCTTTCTTTATGGCGTATGCTTTTAAAATTTCTGGCGTGTCATACCCAGGGATAACGGAGTGCGAGAGAAGTTTTACGAGTGTGTCACCTTTGAGCTCTTCTTGTATGTCTACCATATGGTCTGTCATAATAGGACATATAGTCTGGCAGGTGGTAAAGAAAAAATCTGCCACATAGATGTGGTCCTCGTAGTCTTTTTGAGTTACTAGATTACCGTTTTGATTAGTAAGAGCAAAGTCACTTATTTTGTGGTATTTCTTGACATACTGAAGGGTGCTGTCTACGAGTTCTTTACTCACCATATCTGGCTGATATATGGGTAGTGTGGGAGTTACTTTAAGTTGGCTATATATTAAAGTAAGTATAATTACAGATAGCACAAAAAGTGTAATGAGTAGTATTTTATAGCGATTAAAAATCTGTCGCATAGCTTTATTTTTTTACAAAGTTACAATGCACGTGGCATTTACTTTAAGTATGGCTTGAAAAATGCTATCATACAGCTCTAGAACTTTACTATGCGCATCGAAAAGCCTATTTTTGTGCGTTTTAAAAATTGACTTTTATCCTTTATGGAGACATTTATACAGATTGCCCAGTTTACGCTTGCTATTTCTATACTCGTGGTGTTACACGAGTTTGGTCACTTTGCTCCTGCCAGATGGTTTGGAATTAAGGTTGAGAAGTTTTTCTTGTTTTTTGATGTGAAGTTTGCACTTTTTAAAAAGAAAATAGGTGATACTGTTTATGGTATAGGATGGCTACCTCTAGGTGGTTATGTCAAGATTGCTGGTATGATAGATGAATCTATGGATAAGGAGCAGATGGCAAAAGATCCAGAACCTTGGGAGTTTAGATCTAAGCCAGCGTGGCAACGTCTTATTGTAATGATAGGTGGTGTAACGGTTAATGTACTGCTAGCGTGGTTTATCTATAGTGCGATGCTTGTGTATTATGGTGATGAGTATGTGCCTGCAGACCGATTAAAATATGGTATTGCAGTAGGTGAGATAGGTGAGGAGATAGGCCTTCGTAATGGAGACCAGGTTATAAAAATAGATGATAAGACGGTCACACGTTTTGATGATGTCCAGATAGATATTTTACTAGGTGACAATGTAACTGTTGTACGTGATGGAAATGAGATGACATTTGCCATACCAGATGAGGCAAAAAAATCTGTGCTTGACGCAGAGGAGCGTTTTATAAGACCAAGATTTAGTAATATAATAGGTGTTGTTGCAAAGGACTCAATAGGGTATGTAAATGGAGTGCTTGCAGGAGACCGTATTATGAATATAAATGGTACACCTATAAATGAGTGGTCAGAGTTTCAGTCTGTCTTTGATGCCGCAAAGGGTGGTGAGGTTGTGATGCAACTAGATAGAGATGGCGAGCAGATTGAGAAAAGATTTATAGTAGCTCAAGATAGAGCGCTAGGTGTAGCAGCAAATGTAAATGAACTTCTGGTTAAAGATGAGTATAGCGTTGCTGCGGCAATACCAGCAGGTCTCACAAAAACTTGGGATGTACTTACAAAGCAAGTAAGACAATTTAAACTCATATTTAATAGAAAAGTACAGGGGTATAAAAAAGTAAAAGGTCCTATAGGTATTGTTGAGATGATGGCGCCACAATGGGACTGGTATAAATTCTGGGGCTTTACGGCAATGTTTTCTGTATGGCTAGCTTTTGTAAATATTCTTCCTATCCCAGCTCTAGATGGTGGACACGTTATGTTTTTGCTTTATGAGATGATTTCTGGTAAAGCACCTTCAGAAAAAACTTTAGAAAGAGGACAGATAATAGGTTTTGTTATTGTAATGGGTCTTATGGTTATCATCTTTGGTAACGATATCTGGAATTTAATAAAGGGATAACCTTTCCGCTTACGCGAAATATTACATTTGTTTTTTCTATAGTGTCAACTCGTTCTATAGGCCTTCAATATAGTTTTTGATTTTTCGACTTCTTAAAAGCTGCATATAGCGGGTTTCTTTATTTTCTTAAGTCACACTATCATATTATTTAATTTGCTCTTAAATCTTCTAAAAAGAGCTCTGGTGTGTTTTCTTTAATCATCTGTTGAATTTTGAAATTATTGATGAAAAATTTTTATGATTATTTTGTAAGAATATATGTGTTAATAAATTTTACTTAGACTGTTGAAATATCATCTTGATATGTTAAAAAACGGAAAAATTTTCTAAATACTTGCTAATGAGTTACTTGTAAAATATTGATTTAAGTTCATTTATTTTAAAATTCTAAAAAAGTAATTTTTTTCAAAATTGCTGTGAATGCCTTTGTTTACGTATCTTTCGGGCTGTTAAGAATTTTTTTTGACCTTTTTTAAAATGTTAAACTTTGTTAAATAAGATTATAAGGCTTTGTTGCGTAATTTCCTTTTAACAAAAATTTTTCCTGTGTAGAACGTCGATGTAATTTTTCGGTTTGTCGGATAATCTGCTAGTTATTTGACAAGTAGAATTCATTGTTTCTCTGTCATATACATTTGTTTTGGTTTTTAAATTACACCCTCTTAATTGATAATCAAACCCGAAAGCTTGTCTTTCATTTTTAATAGTTTATGAAAAAAGTTACTCTTAATCAAGTTTCAAAAAGTTTAAAATACTTTGTGATTCCTGTTTGTGTCTTTCTGTTTGGTCAAAATATACAAGCACAATCTACACCTAGATCGTGTGATGATGACCCTATTGTTTTAGATAGTGCAAATTTTGTCGGTGCAAATATGACAGTAGAATCTGAATCTGGAGATCCTAATGCGGTTGAAGTCAATGATGTATTCAGATTTAATGACGTCGCTCCAGGGATTGATTGTTTAATATCTGTAGATGCATTCATAAATGGTGCTGGAATAAGTAGCATAGATAATCTTGATGCTTCAACAACGCTTGTTGGCGGTTTTGATCGAGCATTTCAACCAGTGATTGATGGAGATCCAGGTGTTAATGGTCAAGAGGTTGTGTTTACATTAAATTTTGTTCTTGCAGATACAAATATTAGCCAAACAGTGTCAATATACTTGACAGCACTGGATTTAGACAGTAATCAGCCAGGTGATAGGGAGAGGGTAAAACTAGAACTTCCAGATGCATACTTCACAAACGGTGTAAATTCTGAATTGATAATCACTGAAACTGCAACCCAGATTATAGGTGCGTCTAATGGTTCTGGAATTGTAAACGGTATAAATGTAGACGATTCATATTCGTTTACAGGTTACTATAATTCATTTTCATCTATTGAGTATACTATAAGTAAAGATGGTTATAATGGAGGTTTAGGTTTTGAAGATAGACAGTTTTCTTTATTATTTGAAGATGTAGTTTATTCTCCAGAAGAGGCTGTTCTTCTTACTGATCCAATAATTTGTGGTCAGGTTTTCGTTGATAACGTTCCGAGGCAGGGTGTGACAATTAATCTTACCGGTGATTCAACACAAACTGCGGTTACTGATTCAAATGGGCAATATAGTTTCACGGTACCTGGTAATGGAAATTTTACAATTACTGAAGTTGATCCAACAGGTATTACTTCTACTAGTGATGTAGATGGTGCTAATGATAATGTTATTAATACATCAATCACTGGTCTAGAATCTTCTCAGGAAAATGATTTTTTTGATACAATTACTGTTTCTATTGGAGATGTAACAGTTACAGAAGGGAATAATGGAACTACGGTAGTAGCCAACTTTCCAGTAACTTTAAGTGCTCCGGCAGATATTGACACAGTTGTTACAGTTGTTGTTTCTGAAGGTTCTGGTACTCTAGGAGATAATGACTATGTAGCACCAACAGTATTAACCGTAACGATTCCTGCTGGTCAAACAAGTGGGGTATTTCCTGTTACCGTTAATGGAGACGATAAAGTCGAAGATAATGAGCAATTTTCGGTTAGTATAGCTAGTGTATCTAGCGGAACAATCAATTCAGCGGCAAATACTGGAGTGGGAACTATTACCAATGACGATGATGCTGGTGTAGTTTCAGTATCAACGGAAGAAGAATTAGAAGGAACTTCATTAGTACACGATATAGTTGTTACAGAGAGCGCAGATGCTGAAGTATATCCATTTGTTATTTCAAATGACAGTACTGAGGATGAGGATTACACGCTACCAACGGATGCAGAATTTACTAACGGTGTTGTATTAAATGGTGATGGTACCATTACAGTTCCTGCTGGAGTTACTGACTTTACAGTAACAGTACCAACAACTGAAGATGCTATTGATGAAGAGGCTGAAGTATATGATCTTACTGTTGGCGGAGTAGCTGCTACAGGAACGATTACAGATAACGATGATGCTGGTGTAGTTTCAGTATCAACGGAAGAAGAATTAGAAGGAACTTCATTAGTGCACGATGTAGTTGTTACAGAGAGCGCAGATGCTGAAGTATATCCATTTGTTATTTCAAATGACAGTACTGAGCTGGAGAGGATGATTACGAAGAAACAATTGTAACGGTAACTATCCCTGCAGGAGAGACTGAAGGAGAAGTAATTGTTCCAATTACAGAAGACACGACAGATGAGGATGATGAGATTTTCACAGTAGATGGAACGGTAACAAGTGGCAACACTGATAATACAGATCCTAGTGGAACGGTAACGATTATCGATAACGATGATGCGCCTACAGTGACTATCGAAGATATAATTGTAGACGAAGATGCTGGAACTGCAACGGTTCCTGTAACCTTAAGTAACCCAAGTGATGAGGATACTGTTATTGAAATAGTCACTACGACTGGTACAGCTGGAGAGGATGATTATGAAGAAACAATTGTAACGGTAACTATCCCTGCAGGAGAGACTGAAGGAGAAGTAATTGTTCCAATTACAGAAGACACGACAGATGAAGAAGATGAGATCTTCACAGTAGACGGAACGGTAACAAGTGGCAACACTGATAATACAGATCCTAGCGGAACGGTAACGATTATCGATAACGATGATGCGCCTACAGTGACTATCGAAGATGTAATTGTAGACGAAGACGCTGGAACTGCAACGGTTCCTGTAACCTTAAGTAACCCAAGTGATGAGGATACTGTTATTGAAATAGTCACTACTACTGGTACAGCTGGAGAGGATGATTATGAAGAAACAATTGTAACGGTAACCATTCCTGCTGGAGAAACTACGGGTGAGGTTGTGATTCCTATCGAGGATGATGAGCTTGATGAGGGTGATGAAATCTTCACAGTAGACGGGACGGTAACAAGTGGTAACACTGATAATACAGATCCTAGCGGAACGGTAACGATTATCGATAATGATGGTGCTCCAACAGTGACTATCGAAGATGTAATTGTAGATGAAGATGCTGGTACAGTAACCATTCCTGTAACCTTAAGTAACCCAAGTGATGAGGATACTGTTATTGAGATAGTCACTACGACTGGTACAGCTGGTGAGGATGATTATGAAGAAACAATTGTAACGGTAACTATTCCTGCAGGAGAGACTGAAGGAGAAGTTGTAGTTCCAATTACAGAAGACACGACAGATGAAGAAGATGAGATCTTCACAGTAGACGGAACAGTAACAAGTGGTAACACTGACAATACAGACCCAAGTGGAACGGTAACGATTATCGATAACGATGATGCTCCAACCGTGACTATCGAAGATGTAATTGTAGATGAAGACGCTGGAACTGCAACGGTTCCTGTAACCTTAAGTAACCCAAGTGATGAGGATACTGTTGTTGAAATAGTAACTACTACTGGTACAGCTGGAGAGGATGATTATGAAGAAACAATTGTAACGGTAATAATTCCTGCTGGAGAAACTACGGGTGAGGTTGTAATTCCTATCGAAGATGATGAGCTTGATGAAGAGGATGAGATTTTCACAGTAGACGGAACAGTAACAAGTGGTAACACTGCCAATACAGATCCTAGTGGAACGGTAACGATTATCGATAACGATGATGCGCCTACAGTGACTATCGAAGATGTGATTGTAGACGAAGATGCTGGAACGGTAACGGTTCCTGTAACCTTAAGTAACCCAAGTGATGAGGATACTGTTATTGAGATAGTAACTACGACTGGTACAGCTGGAGAGGATGATTATGAAGAAACAATTGTAACGGTAATAATCCCTGCTGGAGAAACTACGGGTGAGGTTGTGATTCCTATCGAGGATGATGAGCTTGATGAGGATGATGAAATCTTCACTGTAAATGGAACGGTAACAAGTGGTAACACAGATAATGATACCGCTCAAGGCGAAATTACAATTGTAGATAATGATGATGCGCCTACAGTGACTATCGAAGATGTAATTGTAGATGAAGATGCTGGAACGGTAACGGTTCCTGTAACCTTAAGTAACCCAAGTGATGAGGATACTGTTATTGAAATAGTAACTACAACGGGTACAGCTGGAGAGGATGATTATGAAGAAACAATTGTAACGGTAATAATCCCTGCTGGAGAAACTACGGGTGAGGTTGTGATTCCTATTGAAGATGATGAACTTGATGAGGGTGATGAAATCTTTACAGTAGACGGAACGGTAACAAGTGGTAATACTGATAATACAGATCCTAGCGGAACAGTAACCATTACCGATAATGATGGTGCTCCAACAGTGACTATCGAAGATGTAATTGTAGATGAAGATGCTGGAACGGTGACGGTTCCTGTAACCTTAAGTAACCCAAGTGATGAGGATACTGTTATTGAGATAGTAACTACAACGGGTACAGCTGGAGAGGATGATTATGAAGAAACAATTATAACGGTAATAATCCCTGCTGGAGAAACTACGGGTGAGGTTGTAATTCCTATTGAAGATGATGAGATTGATGAGGATGATGAAATATTCACAGTAGACGGAACGGTAACAAGTGGTAATACTGATAATACAGATCCTAGCGGAACGGTAACCATTATCGATAATGACGATGCGCCTACAGTGACTATCGAAGATGTGATTGTAGATGAAGATGCTGGTACAGTAACCATTCCTGTAACCTTAAGCAACCCAAGTGATGAGGATACTGTTATTGAGATAGTAACTACAACGGGTACTGCTGGAGAGGATGATTATGAAGAAACAATTGTAACGGTAATAATCCCTGCTGGAGAAACTACTGGAGAAGTTGTAATTCCTATCGAAGATGATGAGATTGATGAGGATGATGAAATCTTCACTGTAAATGGAACGGTGACTAGTGGTAACACAGATAATGATACCGCTCAAGGCGAAATTACAATTGTAGATAATGATGATGCGCCTACAGTGACTATCGAAGATGTGATAATAGATGAAGATGCTGGTACAGTAACCATTCCTGTAACCTTAAGTAACCCAAGTGATGAGGATACTGTTATTGAAATAGTAACTACGACTGGTACTGCTGGTGAGGATGATTATGAAGAAACAATTGTAACGGTAATAATCCCTGCTGGAGAAACTACGGGTGAGGTTGTGATTCCTATTGAAGATGATGAGATTGATGAGGATGATGAAATCTTCACTGTAAATGGAACAGTGACTAGTGGTAATACTGATAATACAGATCCAAGCGGAACTGTGACTATCGTAGATAATGATATAACAGGAAATCTTGATTTATCAAAGTCTAGTGAGATTGTAGATCTTAACGAAAATGGTGTTATTGATGCAGGAGACCAAATAAACTATACACTAACGGTGACTAACACTGGTTCAGTAGATCTTACAGATGTAGTTGTTTCTGATGAAATGATTATTCTAGAAGAAAATACAGTAGCATTGCTTGTAGTGGGAGATAGTGTTGTGTTTACTGGTGCCTATACAATCACACAAGATGATATTGATACGGGAGAAGTTATAAATATTGCTTTTGCAGAAGGAATAGATCCTCTTGGAGATATTGTAGTAGATCAGTCTGATGACCCAATGGATACTACAGATGTGGATACAGATGGAGATGGAGATGGAGAAGACCCTACAGTAACTATGATTGATCAATTACCTGGTCTTAATATCACAAAAACAGCTTCTTATCAGGACTTTAATGCCGATGGGTTTGCAAATGCTGGTGACCAGATTATTTATACTTTCGTAGTAATAAACACTGGAAACGTCACTTTAACGGATGTTCACGTAGATGACCCGATGGTTATCGTTGCAGGCGAGCCAGTAACATTACTTCCTGGTGAAAATGCTACTTTTACAGCGGTTTATATAATTACTGAAGAAGATGTAGCTAATGGAGAGATTGTAAACGTTGCAACAGCAGTAGCTTTATCACCGTTTGGTATTGAAGTGATAGATGTTTCTGATGATCCAGAGGATCCTACAACAGATGTTGATGATCCAACTGTTACAGTGTTGAGTCAGACAGCGGGTCTAATTGTAAATAATGGTATATCAATAGGTCAAGATGGACGTAATGATAGCTTTAGAATACAAGGACTTGAGAATTTCCCTGATAATACGCTAACTATATTTAATAGATGGGGTATTGAGGTGTACACTGCAGAGCGTTATGGTGTAGATGGAAATGAATTCAGAGGTTTATCTAACGGTAGAACAACTATAAGCCAGGATGATTATTTACCTGTAGGAACCTACTACTGGATACTAGAATATGTAAATGCAGTAGGAGATACAGTTAATGAATCAGGATACTTATATATAACACGATAAAAGATGTTAAATCGCCGGTAGTTTTTAAAACAGCCGGTGATTTTAATTAAATGATTTATGAAAAAGGTAGTTTCAGTTTTTGGATTCTTATTGATTTTAGCGCTTGGTACAACGTCCCTTTCTGCGCAACAAGATCCTCAGTACACGCAGTATATGTATAATACCGTAGCTATTAACCCAGCATATGCTGGTAATAGAGGTGTAACTAGTATTGTAGGATTACATAGAAGTCAATGGGTAGGACTAGATGGGGCGCCAAGAACCCAAAGTTTAAGTATTCATTCTCCTATTGGAGAAGGTAAAGTAGGTTTAGGGTTATCTATTGTAAATGATGCCTTAGGCCCATCACAAGAGACTTACGTTGGTGCAGATTTTAGTTATACAATCAACACTTCAGAAAATGGGAAGCTTAGCTTTGGATTAAAAGCTGGAGGACACATTCTGGATGTAGATTTTACTAAGCTTACGCTCTTTGATGTAACAGATCCTAGGTTTTCTCAAAATATAGACAATAAGCTTTCTCCTATAATAGGTGCAGGATTGTATTATCATACAGATAACTTTTATGCTGGTGTGAGTGTTCCTAATCTTATAGAGACAGAACATTTTGACACAAGCAGTAACTCATCAAGTGTAATCGCTAGAGAGCGTATTCATTACTATGGTATTATGGGTTATACTTTCGATATTAGTGATCAGCTTAAATTTAAGCCTAGTACACTTGTAAAGATGGTTGCTGGAGCTCCATTGCAGGTAGACCTCACAGCAAACTTCTTAGTGATGGAAAAATTACACTTAGGAGCGGCTTATAGATGGAGTGCAGCACTTAGTGGTCTTGTAGGCTTCCAGGTTTCAGATAGTATGTTAATAGGTCTCGCGTACGACCGTGAGAGTACAGACCTAGGTGATACCTTTTACAACGACGGTAGCTTTGAAGTATTTTTACGATTTGAGCTGTTTAATGAGTATGATAGAATGTTAACCCCTAGATTCTTTTAATAAGTTATTTTTGACTTATTCAAACTTACAATTATGATGATTAAAACTATTAATTTATGTCTTTGCGTTCTGTTTTTGGGAACCATAGCACTAAATGCTCAAGAAAGTAAAATAGACAGAGCAGACAAGAAGTTTGACCAATACGCATTTGTTGATGCTCGAAAAATATATCTCGAAGTAGCAGATAAAGGATATGAATCTGCAGATTTATTTCAGAAAATTGCAGATAGCTACTACTTTAACGCTGGTTATGCAGATGCTCAGGTTTGGTATGAGAAGTTAATATCTACTTTCCCAGAAGAAGTAAAGCCAGAGTACTACTTCAGGTATTCACAAACACTTCGTGCTTTAAAAAATTATGATAAAGCAGATGATATGATGGCTACTTTTAATGACCTTAACGGGGAAGATGTAAGAGCTGTTCTCTTTGAAGCAGAGCCTAATTATCTAAAAAATATTGATTACAAAAAGAGTAACTATACAATAGAGGACATACGTAGTATTAACTCACGTTACTCAGATTTTGCTCCTACAGAGTATGAAGGAAAGCTAATTTTTGCTTCGTCTAGAGATACTGGGGGTGTATCAAAGAAAATACATAAATGGAATAATGAACCATTTTTAGACCTTTATGAGACTAATGTTGGAGAACAGACCGAAAGTTTTAGTAAACCTAAAAACTATAGTAGAGAGCTCAACTCAAAATTTCACGAAAGTACAACCACCTTTACAGAAGATGGTAAGACCGTATACTTCACACGTAATAACTACAATAAAGGGACTTACAAAAAGTCTAAAGAGGGGACTAATAAACTTAAAATCTATAAGTCACGTAAGAAAAACGGTCGCTGGTCTACACCTGTAGAAATGCCTTTTAACAGTGATGAGTACTCTACTGCACACCCTGCGCTTAGTAAGGATAATACAAAACTTTATTTTGCTTCAGATATGCCTGGTACTTTAGGGCTCTCAGATATATGGGTAGTAAATGTAGATAGTACAGATGTAGTAAGCGAGCCAGTAAACTTAGGAAGACCTATTAATACAGAAGGAAGAGAGACCTTTCCATTTTTAAGTGACAATGGAGTGCTTTACTTTTCATCAGACGGGCATCCTGGTCTTGGAGGTCTTGATGTATTTGCTACAGCACCAGATGCACGTGGTAATGCTCAAGATGCTATAAGCAACATAGGTGAACCTATAAACAGCTCTTATGATGATTTTACATTTATCGTAAACGAAGAGACTAAAGTGGGTTATTTTGCCTCAAATCGTAAGCAAGGAGTAGGTAGTGATGATATCTATAAATTTACAAAAGAAGAAATACCTTGTGAGATTGAGCTAGTAGGAGTTGTTACAGATAGAGATTCTGGAGAGCCTATACCAGCAGCAACAGTTACTTTATTAGATTACAACGGTAACGTAGTATCTTCAGTACAAACTACAGCAAGTGGGTACTATGCTTTTGATAAGTCTTACTGTGATACGCAATATATCATAAGAGGAGCAAAGGAAACGTATAGTGGAGCAGAAGCAATTACAAAAACTCCAGACATATCTGGTACTGTGACTAACGATCTTGAACTAGAGTTATTGAAAAAGCCTATCAAAGTAGGAGATGATCTTGCAAAGATTTTAGAACTTAACCCTATATACTTTGATTTTGACAGATATAATATTCGTCCAGATGCGGCACTAGAGCTAGAAAAAGTACTTGCAGTTATGCGTGAGTACCCTAATATGGTTATAGATGCGCGATCACATACAGATAGTAGAGGTAAAGATTCATACAACCTAAGTTTATCAGACAAGCGTGCAAAATCTACGGTGAACTATATCATTGCAGAGGGAATCTCTTCATCTAGAATTACAGGTAGAGGATATGGAGAGACACAACTTACTAATGAATGTTCTAACGGAGTACAATGTTCTGAAGAAGCACACCAGCTTAACAGGCGTTCAGAGTTTATTGTAATAAGCAACTAGAAGTAGGTTACTACTTATATTTAAAACCCCTTTTCATACGGAAAGGACTTTTTTTATGCTTTCGCGAAAGCGCACTCATACCTTTATTCATACTATCCCAAAGAGAAAATTACATCTATGTGCTCAATAACTTGTAATACATACAAGACTAAGAATACCATTGTAACCACAGCTTTTATAAATGTAGAAGCTATAAAGCCTATAAAGGATCCTAGCGCTGCTTTAAGTGCAACCTGAGTACTTGTATTGTTAAAGCTGAGTTCACCTATAAAAGCGCCTACAAACGCCCCTATAAGAAAGCCCAAGGGTATGGGGCTAAGCAATCCCACAATAAGGCCTATGGTAGTGCCTATTGCACCTGCTTTACTACCCCCATATCGTTTTGTGCCCATTGCAGGGATGATATAATCAAGTATGGTGATTGCAACCGCCACGGCTAGCGTAATGCCTAAAAATGTCCAGTCTTGCGGTACAGCATCTGTTAGGTGAAGGGTTAACAAACCTAGCCAACTTAAAGGCGGGCCAGGTATCACGGGTAAAAAACTGCCCACTATACCAGCTATAACCAGCAGTAGGCCTACAAAAGCCAAAAAAAGATCTACATAATTCATCGCTTATAAGACGTCAAAATGTTATAATGTTACATTTTTTAAACTAAAACATTAGTTTAAACTAAATATTTAGTTATATTTGATGTGTCGATGTTCAATATATTGACATACAGACTATTCAATACCAGTATTTATGAAACAACTTACAAAGGCAGAAGAAGAGGTAATGCAATTATTGTGGGTAGCACAAAAGGCAAACGTAGCACAACTCATCGAGCAAATGCCAGAGCCCAAGCCTGCTTACAATACCATATCTACCATCATACGGATTTTAGAAAATAAAGGTTTTGTAGGTCACGAGAAGGAGGGAAGAGGCTATATCTACCATCCTCTTGTGACTAAGGAGGTTTACAGCAACGCCTCTATGCATAAAATGATGGACAGCTATTTTAATGGTAGTTTTAAAAGTATGGTAAGCTTCTTTGTAAAAAAGAATGATCTAGATGTAAAAGAGCTGGAATCTATTCTGAGCGAAATTAATAAAGACAAGTAATTATGGGATCTTACATTATTCAAGTCATCTGTTTTCAAGCATTATTTCTGGCAGTGTATTACCTGCTTTTAAGAAAAGAGACCTTTTTCTCATATAACAGAATATACTTGCTAGTCACTCCCGTAATTGCACTAGCAATACCATTTATAAAAATCGCAATGTTACAAACGGTGGTGCCTGTAGAGACATTTGCCAGTGTACTCCCAGAGGTTGTAATAGGTGATGCGGCAGTGATTACATCTACAGATGCGGCTCCCGTTACAGAGTCTTTTACCATACCGTGGTTACAAATTTATATGGCAGGTGTGATCATTAGTCTAGTTGTACTCATCATAAAGATTAAAAAGTTTGCCAACTACTTTTCTTATAAACAGAAGGGGTCTAGCATCATCGAGATTCCTTCATCTACAGAGGCTTTTACATTTTTTAACTACATATTTATTGGGGCAGATATAGATACGCTTTCGCGAAAGCAAATACTTACCCACGAACAGATACACGCAAAGCAAGGGCATACTTGGGATCTCATCTTTTTTGAGATTTTGAAAGTAGTACTGTGGTTTAACCCTATTACCTATTTATATCAAAAAAATATAAGTATCGTACACGAGTACCTAGCAGATCAAAAAGCAACCGAAGGTATCTCAAAATACACCTATTATGAAGAGTTGCTTAACACCGCCTTTGGCACAAGTAAGCTCTCGTTTACAAATACATTTTTTAATCAATCATTAATCAAAAAACGAATCGTTATGTTACAAAAATCAAAGTCGAGACAAAGTGCGCTTATTAAATACATTGTAATAGTTCCGCTCATTTTAGCAATGCTTGTACAAGTCTCTTGGGCACAAAATTCAAATCAGTCAGGTGAGGTAGAAAGAGAGAATTTCACATTGATGGAAAATAACCTGCATAATGAGAAAATATATTACTCTATAATTGTTATAGATACTTTAAAACTGACTGATAATGAGAATGCGTTTATAACAGCTGTAAAAAACGATAAATCTTTAGATTCAAAAGATTTTGATCCAGCAACAGGGAATGAGCCTATATTCGAAACCATAAATAAATTTCTTACGTTTTCAAGTAAGGAGGATATTATTGAACTCAAAGAAAAATTTGATATAAAATCTTATACACTTCAGGAACTACGGACAAAATATAACTTAAAAAATACTTATGCTTATCAGACCACTTATAGAGAAGAGGTTGAAGTTGTTGAAGAAGAAGAGGAGGTTGTTGGTATTCCTTACGCAGTGATAGAAAATGTCCCAACCTATCCAGGTTGTGAAGATTTAGTAGGTAATGATGCTCAAAAAGTGTGTATGTCTAATAATGTGTCTAAGTATGTAAACCGTAATTTTAATATGAATATTGCTAAAGATTTAGGACTTACAGGAGTTAATAGAATCTTTGTTTCTTTCAGAATAAATAAAACAGGGCAAGTAGATAATGTAAAAGTAAGAGCGCCTCACGAAGCTCTCGAAGAAGAAACCAGAAGAGTTATTTACAATCTACCTCAAATGAAGCCTGGCACGCAAGGAGGAGAAAATGTTGGCGTTCTCTACAGTCTCCCTATCACGTTTCAAATAGCGAAATAATTTTTAATAAAAAACAGAAACCATTGCTTTTATGGCATTACAATACATTATACAAGTTATCTGTTTTCAAGCATTGTTTCTGGGAGTTTATTACCTGCTTTTAAGAAAAGAGACTTTTTTCTCATATAACAGAATATACTTGCTAGTCACTCCCGTAATTGCGCTAGCATTACCGTTTATAAAAATCGCAATGTTACAAACGGTGGTGCCTGTAGAGACATTTGCAAGTGTACTCCCAGAGGTTGTAATAGGTGATGCGGCAGTGATTACATCTACAGATGCGGCTCCCGTTACAGAGTCTTTTACCATACCGTGGTTACAAATTTATATGGTAGGTGTGGTGATTAGTCTAGTTGTACTCATCATAAAGATTAAAAAATTTACGAGCTACTTTTCCTATAAACAGAAAGGGTCTAGCATCATAGAGATTCCTTCATCTACAGAGGCTTTTACATTTTTTAATTACATATTTATTGGGGCAGATATAGATACGCTTTCGCGAAAGCAAATACTTACCCACGAACAGATACACGCAAAGCAAGGGCATACTTGGGATCTCATCTTTTTTGAGATTTTGAAAGTAGTACTGTGGTTTAACCCTATTACCTATTTATATCAAAAAAATATAAGTATCGTACACGAGTACCTAGCAGATCAAAAAGCAACCGAAGGTATCTCAAAATACACCTATTATGAAGAGTTACTTAACACTGCCTTTGGCACAAGTAAACTCTCATTTACAAATACATTTTTTAATCAATCATTAATCAAAAAACGAATCGTTATGTTACAAAAATCAAAATCACAAAAAAGCGCATTAGCAAAGTATTTACTTTTAATTCCACTTGTACTTGCAATGCTCGTGTATGTTTCTTGCTCCGAAGATAATGGAGTAGAAAATGAGCAAACTCTAGAACAGCAAATATTAGAACTTAAGTTAGCAATTGAGGATAGAGAAAGTCTTACTGCAGAAGAATTGAAACAGCTTCAAAGTCTAAGAGCAGCATCAGTCAATGGTATTAAAGGTTCTCAAATTATAGAAGTTGTAGAACAGCAAGAGGCATATAATCTTAATGAGGCTAATCAAGATGAAATAATAGAAGTGCTGGAAGTAGAACGTGTTTATGATGTAGATGAGAACGGAAATATCCCATTTGCTGTTATAGACGAGGTTCCAGTATTTCCAGGCTGTGAGTCCCTTACCTCAAATGAGCAATTAAGGAAATGTATGTCTCAAAAAGTAAACGCTTTAATTAACGCTAACTTTAATGTTGCATTAGGAAAAGAGCTAAATCTCAAGGGTACTAACAGAATTTTTGCCAGCTTTAAAATTGATAAAAACGGATTTATCACAAACTTAAGAACGCGCTCGCCACACCCAGATCTTGATGCTGAAGCACAGCGTGTGATTTCTATGTTACCAAAAATGAAACCTGGTAAACATAATGGTGAAGTAGTAGGCGTTCTCTACAGTCTCCCTATCACGTTTCAAATAGCAGAGTAACCTATGAAAAAACTATTTATAGTAATTGTAATTGGGATGATATCAAAAGTCGGGGCGCAAGCTCCGGCTTTGGCCGTTGCAGATAGTTTATACGCCACTGGTGAGTATACAAAGGCAATAGCCCAGTACGAGAAGATTCAAGAACCTACAGCACGTGTATTGTTACAAATAGCCAGAGCATATAAAGGGAAGGGAGCAAAAACAGCTGCTCTTAACTTTTATAAAAAGTCACTAGAGCTTAACGATAAACAACCCATCGCCGCAACCGAGTATGGAAGGTTACTCCTCACAAAATCAAAATTTAAAGAAGCAGACAGTGTTTTTTCTATACTTTCAATGAGATACCCCACAAATGCCGAGTATCACTATCAATGGGGACGAGCACTTAAAAAGACCGCGGTAAAGGACACCTTAGTTTTAAATAAAAAAGTAGATAATGAAAAGATAGATACCTCAGAAAAGGCTTTTGCAAAAGCAGTTCAGCTGGACTCAACACATCAAAAGGCAATGTTTGAACTTGCAAAGTATCACTTGGGTCATAAAAACTATCCAGAGGTTGAGACAATCTGTAAAAAAGCACTTGAAAGCGAGCCAGAAAATATTGAGATTATAGGCGTGCTTGCTCAAAGTTACTATTACAAAGGCTGGTGGATAGAGGCAATAGATCTTTTTAACCAGTTGCTCGATATGGGAGTAGATACCTTATTTGTGAGAAATAAACTAGGGCGTGCCTACTACGAGAAAAGAATGTATCCAGAGGCTATAGAGGCTTATGAAGAAGTACTTGCTTATGATGACGAAGACTGGGGTACACTTATCACCCTTGCTAGGTTATATAACTTTAATCGTGAGTATGACAAGGCCTTAGAGTATGGAAAAAAAGCCTTGTATTTCAAAAATCTACCGCTAGATGATGTGTATTATACAATGGGTCGAGCGTATGAATTTAAGAAGGATTATGAGCAGGCGATGAAGTACTACAGAAAATCTACTAAGGAAGATGCAAACAACCTTGATGCGGTCTATGCAACCGCCGTGGCTGCAGATAATTATTATGAAGATAAGGAAGAAGTACTCAAACTCTATGAGAAGTTTGTGGCACAGTCTAAGAAATTAAAAAAGCGTCCTTACTTAGCAAGAATTGCTCAAGAGCGAATAACACTACTCAAAAGAGAAATTTTTGAGGCACAAGAGAAGAAAGAGTAGGCCAGTGATGGTCGCTTTTTGGAGCGGTTTAAATATTGTATTTTCGAGCTACGTATGAAATGGTTTTTACATCGTGGCTTATTGATAATCACAGCAGTAGTTGTGATGACTTCGTGCGACCAGATTGAAACCAAAAAAATATCTTCTTCGCAGTACCTTTCTGAGAGTTGGAAGGCAATAGATCTACATAGAGTAGATGGGTATCCCACTTTTGATACCTGTGCTACGTTGCCAGAAGGGGAGCCGCTTAAGGCTTGTTTTCAAGAGACGGTTACAAAGACCTTTTACGAGTCATTTGGAAAACATACCATCGTAGTGCAACGCGCTCTAGACGACACTATATTTGTTGACTTTGTAGTAAACGAAAAAGGGAAGTACTGCATAGATACACTCAAAATCGCTCAAGAAATCCGCACAGAAATCCCTCGCCTAGAACAGTGGATACACGAAGCCGCAAGACAATTACCAGAAGCAAAACCTGCAACTAAAGAAGGCGTACCCGTAAAAACACGATTTAAAATCCCTGTGGTTTTAAAGGTGGAGTAATAGTAAGTCACGACAAACTATTTCTTGTAGTTGCGACCTTTCCATTGATACTCAGTAGTAAGCGATCTAAGGGCTATGTAGGTGCTTATAAAAGGGTAGCAAACCATCACAACTGGATACCATTTTAAATATCTTTTTCGATTGTAAAAAGAAGCTTCGGATGCAATGAGGATAACATCAACCACTAGTTTTATGACTAAGCCCATTAGTATGATGGATTGGGTTTCCGCTTTCGCGAAAGCGTAATAAAGAACTCCCACAACACTTAAAAGATTAACTGCCAAAACAAGAATCCCCATTAGTTTTGAGAACCAAAAGGTATAAGCACTAGACTTTGCCGCCCAGCGTGTGCGCTGTGCTATAAATATGTTCCACTGCTCTTGAGGCTGTGTGGTTACAATCGCATCTGGAGAGCGTAAATAGCTTATCCTATTTTTAAACTTCTCTTGAAATTTCTCGAGCAAAAAATGATCATCTCCACTAGCGATGTGATTATTATTTGCAAAGCCTTGAACGGCTGTAAAGGCTTCTTTTTCATAAGCGAGATTTGCTCCGTTACATAAAAAAGGTGAGCCCATATAAAAGCTTCCGGCGGTTGCGCCCATAAGACTCAAAAAGTCCAATTGCTCATAGGCAGTTAAAAATGAAGGCTTAACCGTGGAAGCGATGGCAACGGGCATAATCACCATAAGTGGTGATTGTTGCTGGATGATAGCGTCTAATGTGTTGAGCCAGTTTACGGGCACGGTACAGTCGGCATCTGTGGTCACAATCCACTGGTGTTTACTGGTATGGATGGCGGTCTGGAGTGCATCTTTCTTTGGCGATGCAGAGGTGCGCACGTTGTCTATAACATCAATGTTTGTAAGCGCATATTGCGATATGCACTTATTTATGACCTCGAGAGAGTTATCTGTAGAGGCATCATTTACTAAGATGATTTCCCAGCTGTTTTGTGGATAGTCAACTTCGGCTAGTGATTGCAGTAAGTTAGTAAGATGCGCTTCTTCATTTCTAAAGGGTACAATAACGGTAAATGTGGTAGTTGTAGCGTCACAAGTTTGTGAGAACGTGCCAGCGCGATTAATCTCAAGCGCAAACCCGAGGATGATAATTCCATAGGGTAAGAAAACAAAAAACAGCATCCAGATCATTATACTGTCTTTATGGTGCTAGTAGGCTTTTGCACGAGTAAAAAGTAGGCGCCAGGTAATAGCGGTACTACTACATTGAGCAGCCACATTAAAAGTACAGTACTTAATACAATCTCTTCGGGTACATTAAACCAGCCAAAAATGAGAACAGCCACACCACCGCGCACCACAACATCTAGTAACTGCATTACAGGTATAAGCGAGCTCACAAGGTAGGTAGCACAAATGCACGCCATTACAAAAGGATAACTTGTGGTAGCTCCTAGCAGGTAGAGAATGAGGTAAAACTGATGTGCAAAAATGATATATCGTATAACGGAAAACAAGCGCACCTTCTTTTTGATGGGTGCAGCAATAGATTTCCAGTACTTCTTGATTTTATACCAAGGATTTCCTTTGAGTGTCCAGTGTACACTTCGTAGTATTTTAGGAAGTATCTGGTACAATACGAGTGCCATAAATATGCTCAAACTCCAAAAGAATATCGCTGTCCCACTAGTAAAAAAGGCAACAACCCCTAAGCCAATGCTCCCAAAAATAAGCGTTGCCAGCAGCTGATACATATTGCCTATAAAGTTTAAGAAGAGTATCTGCTTGCGTTGCTCTTTTGGATAATAGAGAGCCTTTGCACCATAGTCTCCAGCTTTGGCAGGAGTTACAAACCCTACGAGGTGAGCGGTGAGGGTTTGTATTGCGCTTTCGCGAAAGCGTACTAATCTATATATACTCACTAGAGTTTGCCATTTCTTGATTTCAAAAAACCAGTTGGCAGCTGTAAGTAATAGCATAATTATAATATAGAAATATAACGATGATGTGCTAATTTCAGAAAGCTGAAATTGTAGCGACCGTAAATCACCGCGGTCTAGTTTGTCATAAATAAAATAGCCAGCCAGTAGTACAATGAGAATCTTAAGAGTCGCCCAGAGTAATTGCGTAGCTTTGTGAGATAATCTAGGCATTCATTTCTTTGTTAAGGATGAGCACAAAGTAACAATAAAAGCATTGGCAGACGAAAAAATCATATTAGGTATTGATCCTGGAACCACAATTATGGGTTTTGGACTTATCAAGGTTGTGGGTAAAAAGATGGAGTTTATGCAACTCAATGAGTTATTGTTACAAAAGTATAATGACCCTTATGTGAAGCTCAAGCTCATTTTTGAGCGCACCATACATCTTATAGATACGTATCACCCAGATGAGATTGCGATAGAGGCACCGTTTTTTGGTAAGAATGTACAAAGTATGCTCAAGCTAGGTAGAGCACAAGGAGTGGCGATGGCAGCAGGTTTATCTCGAGAAATCCCTATCACAGAGTACCTCCCTAAAAAGATTAAAATGGCAGTTACTGGAAACGGTAATGCAAGTAAGGAGCAGGTGGCAAGAATGCTACAGTCTTTACTAAAACTTAAAACCTTGCCTAAAAACTTAGACTCCACAGATGGTCTTGCCGCAGCAGTGTGTCACTTTTATAATTCTGGAAAAGTAGAAATAGGTAAAAGCTACTCAGGCTGGGAGAGCTTTGTAAAGCAAAATGAAAAACGAGTTAAGAAGTGATATTTCTTTAGAACATATGGCATCCATCTACATCCACATACCATTTTGCAAGCAGGCGTGTCACTATTGTGATTTTCACTTTTCGACCACAATGGGAAAAAAAGAGGAAATGATAACGGCTATCATAAGCGAACTTGAAATGCGTAAAGCCGAGTTTGAAAATGAAGAGGTGTCTAATCTTTATTTTGGCGGTGGGACACCTTCTGTCTTAAACACTGCCGAGATTGAACAAATTATAGATGCTTGCTATGCACATTACAAGATTCAAGAAGATCCGGAGATTACCCTAGAAGCAAATCCAGACGATCTTACTGAGCAAAAAATAAGAGAGCTCGCAGCATCGCCCATTAATAGATTGAGTATAGGCGTGCAATCATTTTATGAAGAAGATCTCAAATTAATGAACCGTGCTCATAACGCTCAAGAGGCAATAGATTGCCTGCGATTAACAAGAGCAAGCTTTCCTAACAGTTCGCTAGATCTTATTTATGGAATTCCTGGGATGAGTAATGAGCGCTGGGAGGAGAATATAGATAAAGCACTAGCGTTAGACCTACCTCATATATCTGCCTACGCGCTTACGGTAGAGCCTAAGACGGCCCTAGAAAATTTTATTAAAAAAGGAATTGTACCTCCGGTAGAAGATGAGGTGGCACAAGAGCATCACGAGCTATTAATACGTAAGATGGAAGCTGCTGGTTATGAAAATTACGAGTTTTCAAACTTTGCAAAACCAGGTTATCATTCTAGAAACAATACGGCATACTGGCAAGGGAAAAAGTACATAGGTATAGGTCCCTCTGCACATAGCTATGACGGTAAGCGCCGCGCGTGGAATATAAATAACAACCCAAAGTACATAAAAGCAATCACGGCTGGAGAGCTACCTCAAGAGGTAGAAGAGCTCTCGCTCACAGACCAGTACAATGAGTATGTAATGACGAGATTGCGCACGCAGTATGGAGTTTCTTTACTTGAGATAAAAGCACAATATGGCGAGCGTTTTTATAACTACTTTTTAGAACACGCTCAAAAACACATAGAGGAACATTTGCTTTTTATAGAAGAAGATAGAGTCTATGTGAGTAAAAAAGGAAAGTTTTTAAGTGATGGTATTGCAAGTGACTTATTTATACTCAACTTAAAGTAGCCTAACTCGTTGCAATGAGTTTAAGTACTCTAGGTAAATCAATAGAGTATTTTTATCTTTAGTTTTCTCTTTAATTACGCTATGCTTGCAACTATAACTCATAATAAAGAAACTTTTAAGGTCAATCTTTCAAAACCTATTGATCTCTCGATTCCCCTTACTTCTAAGAAGAATCCGCTGGCTTGGTATATTGACCCGCCTAAGTTTGAGACAGTCACAGATGGCGAGTGGGTAGGTAGTGTGCGCAAAGGAGGCGATGTAAATTTTACTACCATCACCTTTAACCCACACTCTCACGGAACGCATACAGAGACCGCTGGTCATATCACAGAAAAGGTGCATAGCATTAATAAAAATCTCAAAACATTTTTCTTTATCGCAGAGGTGGTGACGGTCATACCAGAGCCGCTTGATAATGAAGATGATGATTTTATACTAAGTGATAAGCAGTTTAAAAACCTTCTTAAAGATAAATCACCAGAAGCTTTGGTGATACGCACATTGCCTAACGCACGAGAAAAGAAAACAACGAACTGGTCTAACACAAACTGGCCATTTGTAGATGAGAGGGCGATGGTACGCTTTCGCGAAAGCGGTATAAAACACCTCCTCATAGATTTACCTAGTGTAGATAAAGAGAAGGATGGCGGAGAGCTTAAGGGACATCACGCGTTTTGGGATGTAAATGGTGAGATACGACTAGATGCAACCATTACAGAGATGATCTATGTGCCGCATAAAATTCCAGACGGGACGTATCTTCTTAATCTCCAGATTGCCTCTTTTGAAAATGATGCCACACCTAGCAAGCCTATCTTATATAAAATCGAAACAGAATAATGCAACCACCTTACTACGCTGTAATCTTTACGTCTACACAAACTAGTAGCACAAGAGGCTATAAACAAGCAGCAGATCTTATGGAGGAGCTGGCCGCAACAATGCCTGGTTTTCTGGGAGTAGAGGGAGCTAGAAATGATAGCGACCACCTAGGGATTACGGTATCATACTGGCGCTCGCTAGAAGACATTGCAAGATGGAAAGCCCAAGCAGAGCATCAAGGCGCGCAACGTATGGGGAAGTCAGACTGGTACGATAACTATACGGTGAGAATATGCAAGGTGGAAAGAGAATATAGCTTTGATAAAAGTTAAATATCTGCCAAATGTTAAATAGAAACATACGATGTTTTTTAACATTTGCGTTGCAATTATAACCACACCTCCCAAGGTAATATTTCACGTTTATAAATCATCAATGTGTTTAAAATCAGCTATTTTTAGCTTGTCTGAGAACACCCTTATTTTAGATTTATTTTTAATGTCATAAGCACATTGATCTAAAGTAAGCACCTAACACCATCACTCAAAATGCCTAACTATCATCTCTCATCCTCCTGTATCAAAAAAACGATTATAACTAGGTATGCATACGTCCTGCTGGCTTTGCTTACCATAACTATTTCTTGTAAAGAGAAGAGCACACCTACAGACAATCTTTTTAAGTTTAAAGATTACATTTCTTACACGACAGAGGGGCGACAGTCTGTTATGAGCCCTATACGTGTGGAGCTTGCACAGCCACTCACGCAGTTTGAGGTAGACCAGGTGCTACCTAATGACATTATCAAAGTGCGTCCTAAAGTTTCTGGAGTGTTTAGTCTTCATAACAGTAGACTCTTAGAGTTTATACCAGAAGAGCCTCTCAAACCAGACACGGCATACGAGGTCACTCTTATGCTTGATAAACTGTATGATGATCTTGACACAGGGAAGGAGCAATTTACTTTTGGCTTCAAGACCATTACCCCAGATTTTAAAGTAGCGCTGGGAGCTTTGCAATCATATAGTAAGGATTATAATTATCTAGAAGGACAAATAGAAGCGAGTGATGATATCGCTTTCGCGAAAGCGCAACAACTCATAAACGCTTCTCAAAATGGTAATGCACTAGCCGTAAAATGGTTTGATAAAGATGGTGTGTCTAGATTTCATTCATTTAGAATAGATAGCATTTCCCGCTCTAAGGCAGATTCACAAATTATGGTTGCCTGGGATGGTAAAGCTATAGGAGCCAGAGACACAAATGGTAAGAACACCATACAAATACCAGGAAAAGATAACTTTAAAATCATAGGCATACATCAAGAGCGCGGCGCAAACGCCTCTGTGATTATAAATTTTTCTGACCCATTAAAGGATAACCAAAACTTTGCTGGACTCGTGACAATTGCGCGTGCAGGAAACCTTCGCTTTGAAGTAAATGGAAATGTACTACAGGTATATCCAGAAAATAAGATAGTAGGTAATGCACTGGTTGAGGTTTTTCAAGGAATAAAAAGTACTGATGACTATAAGTTGAAACAACCCTTTAAAGAGACCGTAAGTTTTGAGCAAATAAAACCTGCCATACGGGCTATCACAAATGGAGTTATTCTTCCAAAATCTACGAGTACTCCTTACTATTTTGAGGCAGTAAATCTTACACACGTAGACGTGAGAGTGATTAAGATTTATGAAGATAATGTACTCGAGTTTTTACAAGAGGGATCGCTTAATAATACGAGTAGTTATAACCTTAAAAAAGTGGGTAGGCGCATAGCAAAAAAAACGATTGAGATTGCACAACAAGGTGATCTTAACACCGGCCAGTGGCAAGCTCACGGGGTAGATCTCTCAGCTATTTTTAAGGCAGATCCTGGAGCATTGTATAGAGTAGAGATAAGTTACAAACCTTCTTATGCTATTTATGAGTGTGATGATGCTGTTGCTGGTAGTATAGAAGAAGATAGTTATGAGGACTATTATGAAGATGCATATACCGAGGTAGAAAGTCCAGATGAAGATGCTAGAGAGGAGCAGTACTGGGATAACCGTATTTATAGATGGCGTAAGCAAGTGTATGACTGGAGACAAGAAGATAATCCTTGCCACCCTGCATACTATCAAGAGTCAAAATTTGTAAATAGTAATTTACTAGGGAGTAATCTAGGGGTGATTGTAAAAAAAGGAAAAGACAATTCCTACTTGTTTGCAACATCAGATATTGTGACTACTACGCCAGAGGCAAACACAAAAATCACATTATATAATTACCAAAAGCAACCTATTGCAACAGTCACTACAGATGCGACTGGAATAGCTCAAGTAACACCAGATGGCTACCCAGTATATGCTGTTGCAGTAAAAGATGGAAACTATGCTTACTTAAAACTGCAAGATGGGCATAGTCTCTCTATGAGTAAATTTGATATTGCGGGTAATCAACTTGAAAAAGGGCTTAAAGGTTTTACCTACCTAGACAGAGGTGTACATCGCCCTGGAGATACCATCCACCTTACTTTTGCACTTAATGATAAGGCAAACCCGCTGCCAGAAGACCACCCAGTAAAGCTGGAAGTGACAGATGCACGAGGTAAACTTATGTATAGAAAGGTAGCGTCTGGATCAAAAAGAGGATCTCAAAATGGAAGCCAAGCGCTTAATAACTTTTATTATTTCCCGGTTCCTACAGAGCAGGACGCTCCTACGGGTAACTATAATGCTACCATCTCTGTGGGAGGTGCCACATTTAACAAAACGCTCAAAGTAGAAACCATAAAACCTAATCGCCTTAAAGTAGACCTTACTTTTAAAGATGAGATACTACAAGCAAGCGGAAATCTTATGGGAGATGCCGCTGTAAAATGGTTACACGGAGCGCCTGCCAGAAATTTGAAAATTAAAACAAACGTAACTATACGCAAGTCAAGTAGCGGGTTTAGCAAGTTTCCTGGATATAATTTTTATGACCCAATTAGGGAGTTTGATGAGGTTAGTATAGATGTGCTAGATGGCACTCTGGATAATGAAGGCAACATAAAGATTAATAAAAAAATAGATTTGAGTAAGCGAGCACCGGGTATGCTCAAGGCAACGTTTGTTACAAAAGCCTATGAGGGAGGAGGTGACTTCTCTCTAGATGTGGTAAGTAAGGATGTCGCACCGTTTGATCACTTTGTTGGTCTGCGAGCTCCAAAAAGTCGTGCCTACGGCAGTTATTACACAGATCAAAATATAGAGTTTGACCTAGCTACTACAAATGCTCAAGGCGCACCAGCTGCGGGTCGTAAGCTTCAAGTAAAAGTATTTAAAATGTCTTGGCGCTGGTGGTGGAACAGGAGTCGAGATAATTACTCTACTTATGAAACAAGTACCGTACATACACCTGTACAAGACTTTACAGTCACTTCTGGTTCTAACGGAAAAACAAGTTTTAACCTCAATATTCCTGAGAAGGAAAGCGGGCGTTATCTCATACGTGTTATAGATCCAGAAAGCGGTCACGCTACAGGCCGTATCGCATATTTTTATAGAAACTGGGGTGGTTTTCAAAGGGACTCAGAAAGTGCAAAGATGCTCGTGTTTTCGGCAGATAAGGAAGAGTATAGTGTGGGAGATAATGCCACCATTACATTCCCATCTTCGGCGGGAGGTAGAGCGCTTGTGAGTATTGAAAATGGTACAAAAGTACTCGAGAGTTATTGGGTAGAAACCCAGCAAGGTAAAACCAATTTTTCCATACATGTTACCTCCGCAATGGCGCCTAATGTGTATGTGAATATTTCGCTATTACAACCTCATAAACAATCTGTAAATGACCTTCCTATTAGGCTTTATGGTGTAATTCCTTTGATGGTAAAAGATAGACAAACAGTGTTAGAGCCGGTAGTCACTATGCCAGATGTATTAAAGCCAGAAGAGCCATATACCATCAAAATCACAGAAAAAAATAATAAACAGATGACCTACACCATCGCCGTAGTAGATGATGGCTTGCTGAATCTTACAAGATTTCAAACACCAAAAATTCATAAGCATTTTTATAGCAGAGAAGCACTAGGTGTGAAGTCTTTTGATATGTATGATTATGTGATAGGTGCATATTCTGGCAGTGTAGATAATATTTATGCAATAGGAGGTGGTGATGCTGCGAGTGCTGCCAAAAATAGAAAGGCAGAACGCTTTAAACCTGTAGTTACTTATTTGGGGCCTTTCGCTTTAAGCGAAAACGAAACAAAGTCACATAAGGTAACGATGCCTAACTATGTAGGCTCTGTGAGAGCAATGGTAATTGCTGGAGATGCCACAAAAAGCGCCTATGGATCTGTAGAAAAGACAGTACCTGTGCGTAAACCGCTTATGGTTTTAGGTTCGCTTCCGCGAAAGTTATCTCCGGGAGAACACGTGACTTTACCAGTAACAGTGTTTGCAATGGAAAAGAACATCAAGCAGGCTAAGATTACCGTCAAAACATCTGAAGCTTTTAAAGCATCTGAAGGGAATGTAAAAAAGGTAAATTTCACGCAAGTGGGAGAAAAAATAGTTCCTTTTGAGTTTGATGTGCAAGCTGCTACAGGAGTGCAAACCGTACAAATTATTGTAGAAGGTCACGGAGAACGTGCAACCTATGATGTTGAGATAGACGTAGAAAACCCAAATCCTATTACTCAAAAAGTAACCGATTACGAACTAGACCCTAGCAGTAATCTTACTATTGATTATGAGACGTATGGTGTGGCAGGGACTAATGAAAGCGCTTTGGAGTTTTCGACATTACCACCTATGGATTTTACTAAGCGTATGCAGTATTTAATACGTTACCCACACGGCTGTGTAGAGCAAACTACCTCTGGAGTTTTTCCGCAACTGTTTTTAGATGATGTTTTTGATCTTACGTATGAGCAAAAACGGGATGCGCAACAGCATATTAAAGACGGTATTGCGAGGCTAGGCCGTTTCCAAAACACAGACGGAGGTCTAGGTTACTGGCAGGGAGAAACAGAAGCAGACCTATGGGGTACCACCTATGCTGGACACTTTATGATAGAAGCCCAGAAAAAGGGATATGCATTACCGCTCACTTTTATGAATAACTGGTTACGTTTTCAGAAAAAGGAGGCTCGTGAATGGAGATCTGGACAACAAAGTTATAATGCAACGCTAGTACAAGCATATCGCTTATATACGCTCGCACTTGAGGGACAACCCGACCTTGCAGCGATGAACCGTCTTCGTGAGAATACAAATTTAAGTAATGAAGCAACCTGGAGGCTTGCAGGAGCTTATGCACTAGCAGGTCAAGACAAAGTAGCTGGCCAACTTGCCGCTACGGCAAATGTAGATTTTACTCCAAAAAAGTATGACTACCATACCTATGGCTCGGTATATCGCAACAGGGCAATGGCGCTAGAAACGATGGTGCTTCTTAATGATAGTAAGCAAAAAGAGCTTGCTATAAGTATAGCCAAAACGCTAGCTTCAGACAGGTGGTTAAGTACTCAAGAAACCAGTTATGCACTGCTGGCTATGGCAAAAATGGTTGTAAAGAACGGAGGTAAAGCAATGCAGTTCTCTTATACAAAAGATGGAAAAGAGTATAGTGTAGATACTCAGCAAGCTATCGCTCTACGTGATATAAAAACACAGGACGGAACAAATAAACTCGTTATAAAAAATGCTAAAAATAGTACCGTGTTCATACGTCTTGTGCAAAGTGGTAAGTTACCATTAGGCAAAGAGCTTGTAAATCAAAAAAACCTACAGGTTAAAACAACCTTTTATAACCTCGCTGGTAAAGTGATGTCTATCAATAATCTCCAGCAGGGAGAAGAGTTTACAGCAAAAATTACGGTGAGTAATACGAGCAGAGATTATGTAGATAATGTCGCGCTTACACAAATCTTCCCTAGCGGTTGGGAGATAGTAAATACACGTTTTACAGATGCTCAGGGAGGTACAGCAGGAAGCGCCCGATATACAGATATAAGAGACGATCGTGTGCAGTTTTATTTTGATATGAGTAAGACCAGTACAAGAACATTTACGGTTCGTCTTAATGCGAGTTACTTAGGTGATTACTATTTACCAGGTACTCAGGTAGAGGCTATGTATGATGCGACTTATTATGCCAGATCAAAAGGTACTTGGATAAAAGTTAAGAACTAACAGCGATGTACAGCCGCCTCCTACATATCATAAAGCGCCATAAAATCAAGTTTATACTTGTGGTGTTATTTATGTTGTACTGGGTTTTTTCTATACCGCAGCAGGTTTTTAAAGATCCTCACGCTACAGTGGTTGAGAGTGCGAGTGGTGAGTTGCTGGGCGCCCGCATTGCTAGTGACGGGCAATGGCGTTTTCCGGCATTAGATCGTGTTCCTCATAAGTTTGAAAAGTGTATTCTGTTATTTGAAGATGAGTATTTTTATTCCCATCCAGGATTTAATCCCGTGGCGATGGGAAAAGCAATATGGGGTAATATCACTACAGATAAGCGTCGTGGCGGGAGCACCATTACACAACAAGTAATTAGACTTTCTAGAAAAGGAAAACAACGCTCCTATACAGAAAAAGTAGTCGAACTTATAAAAGCTACACGTCTCGAGGCAGGCTATTCAAAAGATGAAATTCTGGGTATGTATGCTACCTATGCGCCCTTTGGCGGTAACGTAGTAGGGTTAGAAACTGCCGCTTGGAGATATTTTGGACTCCCGGCGTCACAGTTAAGTTGGGGGCAAATGGCGGCACTTGCAGTATTACCTAACAATCCTAGTATGGTGCGACCGGGTAAAAATGAGATTACGCTTTCGCGAAAGCGTAACAACCTCCTTAAAAAACTTTGGGAAACAGGAGAAATAGACAAAACTACCTACGAGCTATCGCTGCTAGAAAAACTACCCGGAAAACCCTATCCATTACCACAAATTGCTCCTCATCTAGTTGATAGAATTGCTAAAGAATCTCGTGGAAAAAGAGTTCAAACCACGGTACAACTTCCTATACAGCGAGACCTCAATAGACTTGCCAAAGAGCATTATGGCCTGTTAAAGCAAAATGAAATTTACAACCTAGCGATAGTGGTTATGGACGTAAATACAAAAGAGGTTGTAGGCTATGTAGGAAACGCACCAACAGATGCAGCACACCAAAAAGATGTAGATATTATCACAAAGTACCGTAGCACAGGAAGCACGTTAAAACCTTTGCTTTATGCGGGAATGCTAGATGAAGGGCTCATATTGCCACAAACATTAGTCCCAGATATACCTACGAGTATCAGTACCTATAGACCACAAAATTTTGATAACGAGTATCAAGGCGTAGTACCGGCAGATGTGGCTCTTGCAAAATCGCTCAATGTACCTGCAGTGCGATTACTACGTGAGTACGGGCTTGACAAGTTTTATAAAAATGTACAAGAGATGCATATGAGAGGTATAGATAAACCCGCCTCTCACTACGGACTTGCAATTATATTAGGAGGTGTAGAGAGCAGTCTTTTTGAGTTGACAAAAACCTATGCAGGGATGGCAAACACCCTTAACACATTTAATAGGTCTAGTAGTGAGTATACTTTGGAGTCTTATAGGGATTATCGTTATGTCAAAAGAGATAATCTGGCTTCTGTAAAAAAGAGTGTCCCCTTGCAAAGTGAGCCCGAGGTATTTTCGGCGGGAGCTATTTATAAAACGCTTGAGACACTGCAAACTGTAAATAGACCAAGCGGCGAAGAAAACTGGCAGTTTTATGAAGATGCCCAACCTGTGGCTTGGAAAACAGGGACGAGTTTTGGTTTTAAAGATGCGTGGGCAGTAGGGGTTACGCCTCAATATGCAATAGGAGTGTGGGTAGGTAATGCAGATGGAGAAGGAAGACCAGGGATTACAGGAATACAAGCAGCAGCGCCATTGTTTTTTGATGTGTTGCGTAGCTTGCCAGTAAATGGCTCTTGGTTTGACACTCCATACGATGCACTCGTGGAGACTACGGTTTGCACAAAAAGCGGAATGAAAGCGAGTCCATATTGTGTAGAAACACGTAAAGAGCAAATACCTCACGCTGGGGAGCACACAACTTCTTGCTCATATCACAAGCAAATGTACCTCTCTGCAAATAAGGAATATCTAGTAAACTCAGATTGTTATGAGCTTGATGAGATGACGGCTGTCACCTATTTTACACTACCTGCTACAATGGAGTATTACTATGCAAGCAAGCATCCAGATTATAAAGAATTGCCACCGTACCATCCAGATTGTAGCTTTTCTGGAGAAATGCCTATGGCCTTTATGTATCCTAAAAATAATGAAGGAGTTATACTCCCCAAGGATTTTGATGCAGCAGTAAACGATGTCGTGTTTAAAGTCTCTCACCGTAACCCTGAGACTAAGATTTTCTGGTATCTAGATAATGAGTTTATAGGAGCTACAGAAGATTTTCACGAGCTAGCTGTTACACCAGAAGTAGGAAATTATACACTCACCGTAGTAGATGCAGCAGGTAATGAAATTAAGAAAAAAATTGAGGTTTCTAGAGGGTAATGTCTATCTCAAAGCAAACCCTTTTCCAGCCCAAAGCGGTTTTATATCTACTACCAGTCGGCCACTTTGTACTGCAGGATCTAGGCGTACGAGACTATCTGCTGTGGCAAGGTTAGGGACGTTGTAAATGGTTATTCCCTGTGTAATACCTAAGTTATCTTCTAGAGGTCCAGATATATCTGCATAGCCTAGCTCGTACATACGACCTAGATGCGCGCGATGTCCTTTTTGAATCTCTGCCGCCTCATCTTCACTTTGCGCTCTATTAGGTCCCGTATTGAGAAAAGCTAGAAAATACTTTTGCATAATTACCGTGTCCTGAATATCATTATCGTAATAATCGAATATCTCAAAACCATTGGCTTTGAGATCTGTAATTTGTTGTGCTTTACTAGGTGAAGCTGCGACATCGCTAGTATTTGTCTCAACCTTAGATTGACAACTTATTAGTAGTACGAGTACTAAGAAAGTGAGTATAATTTTCATTTTACCAATTTTTAAAAGGATTCTCAGATAGCTGCGAGTTGTAATATTTGTTATCTCCTGTCACTTCGTTACCTATCCATTCTGGTGTTGTAAAATCTTCTTCTTCAGCGTTGAGTTCTATTTCGGCGATGGTTAGTCCTTCGTTTTCTCCATAAAATTCATCTATTTCCCAGGTGTGATTACCTGCGGTATACTCGTAACGTGTTTTATCTATAACTCCGGGAAGGCATAGTGATAGAAGCGTTTGCGCCTTGTCTACTGCGATTTCTTCTTCTATTTCTACACGCGTAGTACCGCTATCGTTTGATTTTCCTTTAATGGTAAGAAAGCCTTTCTCGCCTTTAATGCGCACTCTTACAGTTCGCTCAGGATCTGTGCTTAGATAGCCTTGGGTAATACGAGTTGACTTTTGAGCAACTTCTTTAAAAGTCGCTGAGGTTACTAGGAATTTTCGTTCTATTTCTAACATAATGTTGCTGTTATATCTAGCCTTTAGTTAATGCGCCACGGCGGATTTTTACGATTATCACCAGCGTAGTAAAGAATAATTTGATTTCCACCTGGATCCTTAAGTCTTGCCTCTCGCCACAACCACGACTGGTCTGTGGGCAATAGGTCAAAAGTAACATTCTCCCCTTGTAATCGTGACACTTCTTGGTCTAAACGCTCTGTTTCAAAATATACCGTTACTCCAGCACCTGCAGGTAGCTCATCTACAAGATGTATAGAAAACGTAGCATCTCCCTCTGGGCACTCAAAGCGTGCATAATGTGGCAAGGCTTTTACAATGAGACGCAATCCCAGTTGCTCATAAAAAGCAATGGAAGTTGCAAGATCTAGTGACGGTACGGTGATTTGGTTGAGATTCATAGCGTTTATTTTTGCCAGGGAGTTACGGTCGTAGGTGTGTCCTTTTGGTAAAGCACCACATTATTCCCATCGGGATCTTGTAGTGTTAAGTCTTTGCCACCCCAGTCTCTGTATATGGTGGGGCTGAGTACGCTTTCGCGAAAGCGTAATTCAAACCTCTCAATACCGTCTGTTTCAAAGTAAACAGTTACGGGTTGTTCTGGAAGCTTGGGATTATAATAAGCTGTAAAAATGACTTCGTGCTCCTTATTTTCAAAATGTGCGTGATGCTGAGGCTCGTGTTCAATAAGTTCCATACCAATGCCTGTATAAAACGCAATAGCCGCTTTAAGGTCTTGGGAGGGAACGGTGATGTGGTTAAACGTGGTAGGCACTGCTTAGTTCTTTAATCTCCATATTTGTGATGTCTGTGTGGGTTACTGTTTGTTTTGCAAGTTGTGCCATTGCTCTAGCAATATCTTTTGCTTGTGTAGACTTCCACTTTTTGAGCGGTCCCACCATAAAAAAGTCCATAACGGCCATCATCATTTTAAGAGCTTTCTCGCCTTTGCGAGCGTCATCTGGGCGGCCATTTATAAAAGCAGGTTTAAGAATGTAGGTGTTCTCAATTCCTACCTTACTCAAGTCGCGCTCCATCTCACCTTTTGTGCGCACATAGAAAAACGGACTCTTAGCCGAAGTTCCCGCCGAAGAAATGACCATATAACTTGCTATACCGTGTTGTTTTGCTAGTTGTGCCGTTTCAATCGGGATGCCGTAGTCTATAGCTTTATATTTCTCCCTATCTGGCGTTTGGGCCTTCGTTGTGCCTATGCAGCAAAAAATAACATCACCTGTAAATTGCTCCTTGAAGGTACTCGTGTTTAGTAAATCACAAATAATCTCTTCTACTTTGTCGTGTGTAAAAGAGGTAGGCCGCCTTGTAAAAATCTTCACTTTAGAAAATGCTGGGTCTTTTATGACTAACTCTGTTAAAAGTCCGCCAGTAAGACCTGTGGCGCCGAGTATGATTGCTGTTTTAGACATACTCAAAGTTACGATTTATAGTACAAAACCTTCTGAGTACTTTGTAACTTGCATACAATGTCTGAGCTGCCTATAAAAAAGATAATTCACGTAGATATGGATGCATTTTATGCATCTGTAGAGCAGCTGGACAACCCAGATTTACGAGGTAAAGCTATTGCTGTAGGTGGCGGTGGTGAGCGTGGTGTGGTAAGTGCAGCGAGTTATGAGGCTCGTAAGTATGGCGTGCGGTCTGCTATGGCGGGTGCGCTTGCGCGAAAACTGTGTCCCGACCTCATATTTGTAAAGACTAACTTTGAGCGATACCGAGAGGTCTCTGCTCAGATACGCTCGGTTTTTCACGAGTTTACAGATCTTGTAGAACCCTTATCACTAGATGAAGCTTACCTAGATGTCACCGAAAACAAAGTAGGAATGCCTAGCGCAACCGTTATTGCCTCGTGGATACGACAACGCATAAAAGAAAAAACAGGACTAAATGCCAGCGCAGGAATAAGCATCAATAAGTTTATAGCAAAAGTTGCTAGTGATATTAATAAACCCAATGGCCAGAAAACCATACCGCCAGAGGAGGTAATCACCTTTCTTGAGGAACTAGACATCAGAAAGTTTTACGGCATAGGAAAAAAGACTGCCGAAAAAATGTATCTACACGGCATTTTTACAGGGATGGATCTCAAATTAAAATCAAAAGAATATCTGAGTGACAACTTTGGAAAGAGTGGAGCGTACTACTATGATATTGTGAGAGGCATACAACATAGCGAAGTAAAGCCTAACCGCATACGCAAGTCACTTGCGGCTGAGCGCACCTTTAGAGAAAACATCACCTCAGAGATTTTTATGCTTGAAAAGCTAGAACACATAGCCGAAGAAGTGGAGAGAAGATTAGAAAAAAGTAAAGTAGCAGGTAAGACCATTACTCTTAAAATAAAATACTCAGACTTTACACTCCAGACCCGCTCAAAAACGCTAGACTTATACGTGAGGTCTAAAGACATCATACTAGAAACCGCAAAGGACTTACTGTATCAAGAAAAAATGAAAAATAGTGTACGTCTTTTAGGCATCTCACTATCTAACCTCAATACCGAAGACCGTAAAAAGAAGGATGCAGCAAAAGCTGTAAAAGAAGAAGAGATCGATGTACAGATGCGTTTTACGTTCTAGCAAGACATATCTGCTACAATTTTCCAGGCGCCGTTTATACGCTTAAAGATGATGATAAAAACACCGTCTGCATTTCCTACTTTACGTTTGAGATGATATTCTCCCATCACGTAATAAGCGTTTTCTTCTATGAGTGTCATATCATTTATCACAAATTGCAACTCACCTGTGTGATCTAGCGTAGGGTATCCTTTTTTATAATTTGCTAGTGTGTTTTCCCACCCATAGGTAAGGCCTTTACTTCCATAAAAATTTAAGGAATCACTCTTCCAGTAGCCTTGCATAAAAGCTTCTAGATCTCCCTGTGACCAGGCTTCTTGTTGTGCTTTTAAGACAGCGGTAATGGCTGCCTTATCTTGAGCAACTGTAGGTTGTTGCTGGCAATTTATTAATAAGAAACTAGCAAGCAAGAGCGTGATAACGGTTTTCATAATAGGCCTATTTCCTATAAAGATACATTATAGCACATAGGACTAAATGTGACTATCCTAAAATTTTAGTCTGCCGCCTGTAAAAGGCATCTTGCTGGCGTTTTAAAATCTCTTTTGCCATCTTTTTCTTGTAGTTGTATAGCTCTTCATCTTGAGCGATGTCTGTATACACCCGATCATTTACTATATGATCTGTCTCGGTAAGGATCTTGCGTTGTAAGGCTTTTTGTGCGCTCCATTCTTTTATGGTGAGCTCGTGGTCTGCAAGTTTTATATCATACTCACCCATAGGCGAGATAAGCTTAGAAAATATAGGTGCCGTCTCTATGGCAAGAAAGAGTAAGAAAATAAACAGCGAGGGTAGCCACGGTAATTCTTTCATCGCATCTATGCGCGCCATTAATCCGTCAAAGTTATTTATAATGGGCTGACTCGTGCTTACAGCAGTGTTGAACTCATCGCGCAGTTGTATTTTTTGCGCTTCGGCTTGTGCTATTTTTTCTGCATTTGTGGCTTTGAGAGTAGTGAGCTCAGCAAGCGCAGCGTCGTGTTTATCACGTTTTTCTTGATATACGGGGCCTTTACCTAGTAGCTCTGTGCCAGCAGTACCTTCTGCCTCATCTATGTAGATTTCATATAAGTTATTTACTTCTGTCTCTTTGGTAGCGATTTCTTGTTTTGCGGCAGCTATTTGGGCATCCAGTTTATTGATTTCTGGGGTGTATTGTGCGAGTATCTCGCCTTGATTTTGCACGGTAAACTCATTTTTTTGACTGAGCATCACGCGGTCTATCTCTTTCTCAAATATTTTAAGCTCTAAGGGTTTTGAAATCACCACAGCAATAATTACCGCAAGAATAAGGCGCGGAATTGCCATTCCAAATTCTTTCCACCAGTTGTTTCGCTTTTTGAGTGTAGAAACAATAAAACGGTCTAGATTAAAAATAACTAGTCCCCATAATAAACCAAAAAGTATGGCTCTATACACATTATCAAAAACGGTAAAAAGCGCATAGGTTGCTGCGATGGTGGCTAATACGGCTGTAAAAAATACGGTAGCACCTATGCCAGCATATTTATTCTTCTCTCCGCGAGAGCAGGTGTCTAAAACGTCACGATCTGCACCAGAGCAGAGAATAAAAAAGGATTGAATCATAATACGGTTCGTTTAGTTAGTTTTTTGAGTGGGTGGTTGTTATGCAACCGGCTGATTGATGAGGGTGTGGAGTACTACAACGACGGTTTCCTGCTTTTTCGTATGTATTACATAACAAGGTGCAGGCGTAGGTGAGACTCTTGCTTTAAGAGACTCATAAAATATGAGATTGTTGCAGTTGTGTGTGTTACGCTTTCGCGAAAGCGTATAAAACCTATTGAGAAACGTCTATAAAGTTATCACGATTAGGACTACTAGGGTACTCAAAGAGCTCAAGATCAAAGTAAGGTACGGCGGCCAAAAAATGGTCAAAAAGATCTGCCATTATGTACTCGTAGTTTTCCCACTTTTTGTCCTTGCTAAAGCAATACACCTCTAATGGGATACCTTGTGCAGTAGGAGCCAGCTGGCGACACATAAGAAGCATCTCTTTGTGTATGGCGCTGTGGTTTTGAATATAGGTCTCCATATATTTTCTAAAAAGACCTACGTTAGTCAGGTTGCTACCATTAATCTGGATAGACTTATCAGAATCATCTCGCTCGTTAATGCGAGCCAGTTTTTCCTCCATATTTGTGAGGTAATCTGTGATGAGTCCTATCCTCTTAAAGCGCTGTATATCCTCGTCTGTAAGAAACTTTATGCTGTCTTGTTTTATATATAAAGAACGTTTTATGCGACGACCAGGACTGTCTGTCATACCACGCCAGTTCTTAAAAGAGTCTGAGATAAGCGCGTAGGTAGGTATGGTTGTGATGGTCATATCAAAGTTTTGAACCTTTACCGTTGCGAGGTTAATCTCTACCACATCACCATCTGCTCCATACTTTTCAAAAGTAATCCAGTCGCCTATGCGCACCATATCATTTATAGCAACCTGAATACTTGCTACAAACCCAAGAATAGTATCCTTAAAAATGAGTAATATAATGGCTGAGGCGGCACCAAAAGTTCCCAAGGCCTGCCCTAGTGATACAGGTGTGAGAAGACTTATTGCATAGAATATAGTAAACACCCACGCAAAAATCATAAAGACCTGTATGTAGCTATCTATAGGTTTATCACGTAAACCTGGTACTGTTTTAAAGTAATCTCTAAGGGTATGTAAAAGTGCTCTTATAATACGTAGCGCAAGAATGACTCCTATAAGATTGAGTATGACACTAAAGACGTGCTCAATTTCAAGAAAATCGTCTAGTACAAATGGAAGCGCCCCTATAAGTAAGTATAAAGGGAGTATGTGCGCTAGTCTTCTAGGTACTCGGTTTTTGATGAGGAGATCATCAAAGTTTGTTTTTGAACTTTTTGAAATATATGCAGCGAGGTTGCGCAGTACTTTGCGCACGAGCATATCTGCCAGAAAAACCAACACTAGCACAATAACACCTAGTATAAAGGCATTGAGATACTTAGAGAAGGTTTCTGATAGTCCCCAATCAATAAAATGATCAAAGAAAAAACAGCTTATTTCCTTTTTATAATCCATTGCCGCAAAGCTACATATATCTGTATTAATGGCTTTGCTATTGGCTTTGTTTTAAGAAATAAGCTGTGTGAAGTATAGCTTGTAATTATTCTTTGATTTTCACAAATTTGAAAGATGGTTTCTCTTTTTCAGAACCTCTTGAAATGAGCTGCATAGTATACAAAGGGTTTTCAAATAATTCAATCATCTCGTCGCCTGAGAGTAACTTGTCATTATAGTAATAAAGTGCTTTTTGTTGAAGTAGATCCTTATGGATAATCATTTTATTATGTAAGGTAGAAGTCTGCGTGCTAATATTAGGTTCCTTAGATTTAAGTATCGCTTCTTCTTTTGAGATTTCTTTTCCTTCAAATTCAAAAGTACCGCCATTTAGGGCGTGCTGTTCAACGTTTTCTGATAAAGAACCATCTTCATCATAACTTGCTTTAACTTTAAAATGATTGCTTTTTTGAGTTGAAACAGCGGCTTGTTCTCCATCTTCTTTAGCTTTAATAAAACTAGTTCGTTGCATTACGCGTGTTGATTTGTTGGGTTTGCTGTAACTAGTACTAATAGGAGTAACATTCTTACTATCAATATTGTTTTCTTCTAAAAAAGAAGCGACTGCTTTGTCTGTTGCCTCTGTAGATCGTATTTTTTCTGACACCTCGTCTATTGTACTCACTGTAAAACCAACCTTCTTAGGGTACGACTCTTGCGATAGGCTGCTAGCTGGATCTATTACTTCTTGATGAATAGTCTGGTACGTATTAGGATCTTTAAAAACGTTGCCCTGCCCTTTTTTATTTGAGAGGGTAGCGCCTACTTTTTTACTTACCTTAGGTTTAATTGGCTCTGTACTTCCTATGAAAGTTTTGGGCGGGTTGCTGTAAGGATACGGTGTTTTAATTTCTGTTACACCACCTTTTGCCAGGCGTACAGCTTCTTCATAGGTTACTTCTTTGCCATTATGGATAAAAAGGCTACCCAGTTTGTTCATTTTAAGTAAATGTTCTTCTGGAGATGGCGGCGGTGGCGGTGGAGGAAGCTCTCCTCTAGGTGCCGGTGGAGCAGGAGGTGGCGGAGGAATAAGGCGTAGACTGTTATTTGCCTTATACAATTGCGTTTGTCTAAAAACAGCTTCGGCTTTATTTATAAACTCTTTTGAGTTACCCTTAAAAATCATAGACCTCACAGGCGCTGCAAACTCTTCTTTTGTCCACCGGGCGGTGATATTATCTACGCTTTCGCGAAAGCTGTCAAGCGGACTATATTGTCCATTTATATAGATACTATCATTTCGTACCTCTATAACTAGTGCGTTTTTACCATTAAGTGATGCTCCTTCTACAAACTGTGTGGCGTAGGTTGAGGTTTGAGGTGCCTTGGTAGTTACGTGTTTTTGACTTTGCCAGTATGGACTAGTCCATACATCTACTCTATATCTACCATTTGTGCGATCGCCAATAGCGTAGTAAGGGAGATCATCTGGGTGGTAATCTAAAATAGTTTTATTTGAAATTTCCTCGTTGTCTAAAAATATGGCAAACAACGATGTGTTTTGCCACTTAACAAGGTCTTCATAGTTTGGTTTTTTTGATTTTACAAAATTTGCTTTTACAAGTGCATTTGCCTCAGGATCAAAAATTGTATTTTGGTCATCAACTAAATTTGAAGTGCAAAAAGTAACTCTACTAAAATTCCATAGCTCTGCTACGAGTAGTTGCTTTTCTCTTCCTAACTTGCTAGATACTCCTGGTCTACCTTGTATAGATAAGTAGTCGTAAACCGTTTCCTTAATAAGGTTCTCGATGCCTTGTATAGAGATAGGTTTTAGTTTGTAATAGAAATTACCTTCGGTGTCTAGTTCTAGCTCTAGAGTGTTTGTTGCACTATTCTCGTATGACATAATACCAGATACAGCATTTGGTCCCGATTGTGCAACAATAGCTTGATTAAAAAAGAGAACACACAAACCTATGATAGGAATGAGTAGTAATGCGCGCAGCATTACTTTTTTACGACTAAATGATTGTGATAACATAACGATTCGTTTTTTGGTTAATGAATAATTAAAAGGACTCTCGAGCGCAGTGTGATGAGTACTGCTTGCATAACTTAAGAGTATGTTTTGATATATAGCAATATTACTTTTATCTATTATAGCACCTTGATCTGCTAGAAATTCGTGGTTTAATTTTATAGAACTTTTAAAGAGCCACACCAGCGGATTAAACCAGAAAATGACCTGTATAAACTCTATGGCAATAATATCTAGGGAGTGCTTTTGGCGTACGTGAGTTGCTTCGTGAGCAAGTACTTCTGGAGCTATTTCTTGTTGTGTGTATGATTGTCTGTTTACAAAAATCCACTTTAGAAAAGAGTGTGGTACCATCACTTGCTCTAATAGGGCAAGCGTAAAGTGTGATGATGGGTGCAGCTCTGCCTGATGTATCTTTCGCTTTAAGCGCATAAGATTTACAATAAAACGTGTTCCAAAAATGAATACCCCTAGAAGGTATATTCCCCAGATAACGGTGTATGTGTAATCTACTTCGGTAACCTGAGGCACTTGGTTTGGAGCAGAAACTGTTTCTACATACTCTTGAAATATGGGAGTAATCTGCGGTGCTTCTGCTGCTTGGTATGTAAAGGTGATAAGCGGTATGGTAAATGAAAATACAAGACTTGCCAGGAGGTAAAATCTTTTAAAGTGGTGCATCGCTTTTCCTTCTAGCGCTAGCTTATAAAAGCCAAATAGGATGCCTAAACATAAAGCGCTTTTTAAGAGATAGATGAGTATCATTTCTTTTTGGCTTTAAGTTGGTTATCTATGATTTGTTTTAACTCCTCTAGTTCTTGCTGTGAGAGATCTGTCTCACGGGTAAAGAATGAAGCAAACTGCCCAGCGCTATCATTAAAGAAATTTTTAATCAGGCCATTTACGTGTTTTGAGAAGTAGTCTGTCTTCTTTACAAGCGGGAAGTATTCCCTAGAACGGCCGTACTGTTTATAATCTACAAACTTCTTGTCTTGCATACGCTTAAGTAGCGTTGCGATTGTCGTGGTCGCTGGCTTTGGATCTGGATATGCCTCTATGAGATCTTTCATAAAAGCCTTTTCCTGTTTCCAGAGCAATTGCATAAGCTGTTCTTCAGAAGTGGATAGTGCCATAATGTTCTACGGTGTTAGAATGTACTCTACAAATGTAGAATAATATTTTAATTCTACAAGTGTAGAGTTAAAATATTTTAAGATAACTGTCTGTAGCTGTGTCTTTTTACGTTTTCGCGAAAGCGTAATTACCCTCGTTCATCTTAGTAGGGGATAGGCTTCTGTCTATTGTCTGGCTTCGTTTTTTGAAAAATATTGATATAAAAAAAGCGCTTTAGTAATCTGTAAATTACCAAAGCGCTTTTTATTAAATAAGATGTAGTGCTATTTACTCATCTCTGTAAAATACTGGTAGAAATAGGGAATGGTTTCTATTCCTTTTAAGTAATTCCATACGCCAAAATGCTCGTTTGGTGAGTGTATCGCATCACTGTCGAGACCAAAGCCCATAAGGATTGTTTTACTTTTAAGCTCTTTCTCAAAAAGTGCCACAATAGGAATACTACCTCCACTACGTTGAGGTATAGGTGTTTTTCCAAAAGTTTGCTCATACGCCTTTTCGGCAGCTTGATAAGCCACATTATCTATAGGAGTGACATAACCTTGACCTCCGTGGTGAGGTGTTACCTTAACTTTTACGCCTGCTGGAGCAATACCTTCAAAATGCGTTTTAAATAGTTCTGTGATTTCTTCCCACTCTTGGTGTGGGACTAGTCGCATTGATATTTTTGCATATGCCTTGCTTGCAATCACTGTTTTGGCTCCTTCTCCTGTATATCCTCCCCAGATACCGTTTACGTCTAGGGTAGGGCGTATAGAGTTGCGCTCGTTTGTAGTGTATCCTTTTTCTCCATACACAGCGTCTATATCTAGCGCTTTTTTATACTCATCTAGTGAGAAGGGTGCTTCACCCATTTTATCGCGCTCTGCCTGTGTGAGTTCTTCTACCTTGTCATAAAAGCCTTTTACAGTGATGTGATTATTCTCATCGTGTAGTGAAGCAATCATTTTTGATAACACATTAATAGGGTTTGCTACGGCACCACCATACAATCCAGAATGCAAGTCACGGTTAGGTCCTTTAACTTCTACTTCTACATAGCTCAAGCCACGTAGGCCTGTTGTAATAGAAGGAATATCATTTGCAATCATCCCCGTGTCTGAAATAAGGATGACGTCATTTTCTAGTTTTTCTTGGTTACGCTCTACATACCAAGCAAGGTTTGCGCTTCCTACTTCTTCTTCACCCTCTATCATAAATTTTACGTTGCAAGGGAGCTTGTCATTTGCAACCATATACTCAAGTGCTTTTACGTGCATATACATTTGCCCCTTGTCGTCACAAGCACCACGTGCAAAGATGGCACCCTCTGGATGTTTATCTGTTTTTTTAATTACAGGTTCAAATGGTGGAGAATCCCATAGTTCTATAGGATCTGCTGGTTGTACATCATAGTGACCGTACACGAGTACTGTAGGTAAGTTTTTATCTATAATCTTATCTGCATACACAATTGGGTAGCCTGGTGTCTCACAAATTTCTACGGTATCGCAACCAGCTTTACGTAAGCTTTCGGCAACGGTTGCGGCAGTTTGATGTGTGGCTTCTGCATAGGCAGAGTCTGCGCTAACACTCGGTATTTTAAGGAGTTCTATAAGTTCGTTAAGAAATCTGTCTTTGTGTTGTGCTATATATTCTTTTGGATCTTGCATTATAATCTCATATTTGAAGTAAAAATACGAATAACGAATTGCAATTTTTATTAAAAAAATATTTTGCAATTGAAAAAATGTATTATATTTGCACCCCGTTACGAAGTAAACGAGTAACGATTTATTGAAATGCAGGCGTGGTGGAATTGGTAGACACGCTAGACTTAGGATCTAGTGCCTTACGGTGTGAGAGTTCGAGTCTCTCCGCCTGTACAACGAGAAAAGCTGACTTTAATTAGTCGGCTTTTTTTATGCGATAAATTTTCTGGACTCATTAAAGGCCTTTCTAAGGCTTTTTTTGATGCCTTAGAGGAAAGACTTTGTAGTATTGCTATTAGCGCTTTAAAATTCTCCTACCCTTTATTAAAAGGCAAAAAAATAAAGAGCATCCCCCGACACTCTTTATTATACACTCATTTTTGTAGTAAGCAAACTAATTCAAATATTTTGAGTGTTGTAAAGTAAAGGAAGTTTTTTTTTAAATAATCTCTCTATCCCTCAAACAAAAACTCTCCCTTAGTTTCTGCTGCGTGTAATCCCCAATCAACAATTAGATTTAGAATAGGAACCAATGTTCGCCCAAATTCCGTAAGGGTATATTCTACTTTTAAAGGTGGTTTTTTTGTAAACACTTTTCTGTTTACCATACCATCTGCTTCTAATTGTTTCAACTGTAAGCTCAACGTACGCTCAGTAATACCAGGAATTTCTTTACGCAACTCGTTGTAGCGTTTTTTACCGCCTATTAAGTGTGTTAGTATAACACTCTTCCATTTACCACCTATCAATTCCATTGCTGCACTCGTTGGGCAGTAAGATACTTTATCGTTGATTTTAATTTTTGGCTTCTTTTCAAACAGTTCTTTTCTGTCCATTTTCATAACATTTTAAAAGGTGCAAAGATAGTGCACTTTAAAATAGTGTGCAACTATACTTTTTATAGTAATTATTATTATATTTAAGTTTCTGATATACAGTATTTTGCAACTAATTTTAGATACTATACTTCTTGACCGTTATTGACGCGTATCAACTTCACGCATACATTTGTACTATAATTTTGATAGTATTAATAATCAATAAGTTAAATAAATCATAAAATGAATCTAACAGAAATATTAAACAAGCGTTACTCTGCAAAAGAATTTGATGCAACTAAGAAAATATCAGATGCAGATTTTCAACAAATAAAAGATGTACTGCGTTTAAGTCCTTCTAGTGTAAACCTACAACCTTGGCATTTTTTAATTGCAGATACCCAAGAAGGTAAAGAGCGAATTGCAAAAGGCACACAAGGATTTTTCAAATTCAACACACCAAAAGTCTTAGATGCATCTCACGTAATTGTTATCGCAGCTCGCACAGATGCAGACGAAGATTATATGAATAGCATTTTGGAGCAAGAAGACCAAGATGGTCGCTTTGCAGCACAAGAGTTTAAAGATCAAATGCACGGTGGTCGTATGCTATTTGCAAACATTCATCGCTATGACCTTAAAGATTTACCACACTGGATGGAAAAGCAAGTGTATTTAAATATGGGGGCACTTTTATTAGGTGCAGCTGCCTTAGGTATTGATGCTTGCCCAATGGAAGGTGTAGATGTAAAAGCCTTAGATGAAGAATTTAGCTTACGCGAAAAAGGCTTCACCGCTCTAGCAGTTGTGTCTTTAGGTTATAGAAAAGACAGTGACTTTAATGCAAAATTACCAAAGTCAAGGTTTCCTGAAGAAACAGTTATTACGCAGTTATAATCAAATTTAAAACTCTAGAAATTATGAATAAGTTTTTAAAAATAATTGGAGGAATTATTGGAGTATTAGTGATTGCTGTAGCAGTCATATACTTCTTCTTTCCAAAGGTTCTTGTAGACCAAACCAATGCCAGCTATGCTCGTGCTTCGGGTCTTGAGAAAAAGACGGTTGAAATAAATGGCTACACTGTTCATTTCTATGCAAGTGAAGGGGAAGATGATAAGCCAGACTTTGTTCTTGTTCACGGTATGGGAGATGATAAAAGTAGTTTTTTACAAACGGCTAAATTTTTATCAGAAGATTATCATTTAATTCTACCCGATTTGGCGGGTCACGGTGAAAATGAAAAAAAAGAAGGACTTGATTATTCCATAGATGGACAAGCAACATTTTTAAAATTTTTTTTAGAGAAATTGGGCGTAAATCAATTTAACCTTGTTGGTAACTCAATGGGCGGACATACCGCTGCAGCATTTGCTATTAAATATCCCAATGACCTTAACAACCTAATTTTACTAGATGCTGCGGGTATTAATATAGATGACCACGTTGTGTATGGTGGTTTTGGTAAAGAAATTGAGAATGAAGAAGAGCTGAATGCGGTGCTTTCACGTGTGTTTTACAAAGTGCCGGAACTACCAGGTCCAATAGCAGATTATATGATTGAAACGGTTAACAACAGTAAAGATTTTGTTGATGGTTCTTTAATTCCTGCAATTAAAAACGGAAAATATTTCAATCTAAAAGATGATGTACAATCTATAAAAGTCCCCACATTAGTCTTGCAAGGTAGACACGATGAAGTGGTAAAGTTTAATGTGGCAGAGTACTACAGAGATCATATACCCAATGCGAAGTTAGTAGTTCTTGAAAACGCATCGCACTCTCCACAATTAGAAATTCCAGAGGAAGTAGCTAATGATATTAAAAAATTCATTTCTAACACTAAATAAATTATGGAAGCAAACACAAAAATTGTTCACGCAGCTATCGTACAATATCACCGTTGGTATCTTTTTTATGAACGTGATATTGAAAATAAACAGCGACTAGAAAATCAGTTAGAAATTTTAGCAGATGATATAAAAATGAAATCTGGAGCTGGAGAAATGCAAGGCAAAGAAAATTATCCTGAAAGATTAAAAGTTTATAAAGGATGGAAAAATGCGCATCATATTCAAAATATAGAAGTTAATACATTAGAGAACGGTACTATTAATTTAGAAGCTGATATTATTTATCAAAATTTAAAGTCAGACGGTTCTAATGATAGTTATCCTTTGCATTACAGCACATTTTTAAAAGAGGTTCCTGGTGCGCTTTTACCTGTGTTTACAGAAATTAATATTAACCCTACTGGCGAGATTAAAGACCCAACGTTTGAGGATGCGTATCCAGAAAACCGAATGTTATCCCTTATGCACTACTGGCTCTTAAATATGGAACAGTTAGATGGTAATGTTGCGCCTTTTAAAGAGGTATTAGCAGATGGATTTAAACTTAATTTTTCAACAAATAGCGAACCTATTGTTACCATAGAGCAATTCGAACAATGGTTGAATGGAACACCAAAACAATTGAAGGAAAGCAGTCATTTTCCAGAGAACTTTACTGTAAAAGTAATTTCAGAAAAGGAATATGAAGTGAATGTAGATTTTGTTTGGAAAGGGATATCAAATGAGGGCCAAAAATTAACCGCAACTACTTCACACCATTGGATTGTAAAGGATAATCCAAATGACAGATTTGCAAAAATAAAAGAAGTTACAATCATTCAAAAAGTACCACTTACTCCATTAAAATAAAAGGCGATTCAATTCTAAAGAACATTATTATGAAAAGTACAATAGTAAAATTTACTGCAAAACCAGAACACAAAGACACCTTTGCAGTAACGCTTAAAGAAGCACAAGCGGCAACACAAAAAGAAGCTGGTAATAAAGAGATTAAAGTATTTGTATCTAAAGCAGAAGATAATGTGTTTTTTGTTTACGAACGTTGGGCAGACAAAGCTGCTATTACAGCTCACGATAACGAGCCACATACCAAGAAGTTAATGGAAGTAGGACAGACCGCCTTACAGTCGGCTCCAGATTTCTACTTTTTAGGCGATACAAATCCGCTTCCAGATCATTCTAAATCTGCAAATTCTGAAGATGAAGTATTTATTATTTTCTTCATTTTTAAACTAAAAACTGAATTTAGAGGAGCACTTCTTGAACAGTTTGAAAATCACATTACCCACACAAGAAAAGAGGAAGAAGGCAACATTCTTTTTGATTTATATACAGTAGATAATCAAGAGGATACCCTAGCAGTTTATGAGCATTGGAGAAAAGAATCTGATGTTTGGGACATTCACTTTAATCAACCTTATGCAGTAAAAACAGGCAAACTGATGGAAGAAGCTGTCATTGGTGATTTAAAGCAGTATATGAATTTCGTTACAGAAATTTAAGAGAAATCAATAATCAACTAAAAAGCACTCTTATGAAAAAAGTAATTCTATTAGTTTCCTTGGCAATTTTAGCTAGCTGTGGAAATCAGGACAAAAAAGAAGCAGTTTCAACTACAGAAACGCAGGATCACGAACATCCGCATCCACACAACGTTGATGATAACGGATTAGCACCACATACGGAAAACACCATTCATCAATATGCGCCAACGGTTGCATTGTTAAATAGTATTTATGAAGGTGATTTTACGCCAGAACAAATGGTACAGCAAGGTAATATTGGTATTGGTACCGTAAACCACCTAGCAGGTGAGCTGGTTGCTGTAGATGGTGTGGTATATACTATTGATGCGGAAGGCGGAATTAAAGAGGCTCCGGAAGATTTACAATCGCCTAATATGACGATGATAAATTTTCAACCTAAAAAAACGGTAACCGTTGAAAACATTGCCTCTTATGAAGAACTAAACAAAGAACTTAAAAAATACTCTACTTCTAAAAACAGTTTTTACGCTTACAGAATTAAAGGGGAGTTTGGATATCTAAAAATGGCATCTGCACATAAAGTGGAAAATGAAGATGTTTCTCTATTTGAATATTTAGATACAAGAGTAATGTATACTAGAGAAAATATCAAAGGAACTTTAGTCGGCTTATTTACGCCAGATTATATTGGAAACGTAGTGATTCCGGGAATGCACTTTCACTTTTTATCTGAAGATATAACACTGGGAGGACATTTAGAAGATATCAAGTTTGACAAACTTCAAGTAGAAATTCAAGAAATAAACCAAGTAAACCTACAGCTTCCTCAAACCGAAAAATTCAGAAACAAAACGTTGAAGCAAGGTGCCTCACCAAAAGCAACTGCAAAGCAAAACGGCAAATAAGAAGGTTATGAAAAAGTACATCATTTTAGTTTTAGCATTGTCTTTCTCTTTTGCAGGTATTGCGCAAAACACTAAAGAAGACAACTATAAAACAGGCGTAAAAATTGTTAATGAGGTTAATGGCGAAGGAGCTTCAAAAGGTTTGGAAACAGCTTTTAAAAGCGTCTCTCCAGATATGGCAGATTATATTATTCGCTATGGTTTTGGAGAAATTTATAACAGAAAAGGTATAGGTTTTAAAACCAAAGAATTATTAATAATTGCTAGTCTTACTACACAAGCAAATGCAAAGTCGCAGTTAAAGTCCCATATAAAGGCTGCCTTAAATTTAGGTGCTACGCCAAATGAGATTTCAGAAACTATGATTTTGTTAAGCTTGTATACGGGCTTTCCAGCTGCAAATAATGGCATATTTACTTTAAAGGAAGTTTTAGAAGAAACAAGCTATACTGCATCTAATCACATAAATACAACACAACAATTAGTTAAAAACTGGGAGTTAGATGGCTTTTCTATGCCTGAGTCTATTGTGGCATCACCAACAGAGAATTGGTTGTATGCTTCTAACGTAAATCAAAATAACAAAGGGTATATAAGTAGAATTTCAAAGGACGGAAAAGTTGATAATTATAAATGGGTAACAGGTTTAAATTCGCCTGCAGGCTTAGCACTATATCAAGACAAATTATACGTTGGCGATGGTAAGGAGCTACATATTATCAATGTTAAAAATGGTAAAGTCGTAAATAGCATTACTTCTCGAGATGTTGTGTCATTAAATGATGTGGTAGTTTCTAAAAACGGACAGGTTTTTATCTCCGATATAGCAAGTGGTAAAATTTTCACATTAGAAAATAACAAATTAGAAGTTTGGTTTCAATCCCCAGAAATTAAGCATCCAAACGGACTTTATATTCAAAATGAAGACTTAGTTATTGCAAATTTTGGTGAAGAATTGACTTTAGAAATTTCACCAAATAAGTTTGGCAGTCTATATAAAGTCAACCTAAAAGATAAAATGATATCACGGTTTAAAAGTAGTTATCAACTAGGAGCTTTAGACGGTTTAACTGCTGTTAATGATGGTTTTTTAGTAACAGGAGGTACGGTTAGTGACTTGTTTTATATAAATGAAAATACGCGACAATTAATTGGAAACTTCCCGAAAGGTTTAGCGGATATTACTATAGAAAACAATGTGTTATTTACTCCGGTTCTATTTAGTAATTCGATAGCATCTTACACACTTCCATCAACTATTAGTGAAGCTATACCTGTAGATGAAAATTGGAAAAGAATAAACACAAAAGAAGAATACTTAAAGATAGCTGCCGACAATTTTTATGGTGACAAAGACGGACAATCTGTTGCTACGCACGACGGACAAATATTTGGAGTTTTTGGAGGTAAAGTATTGACAGGTACTTGGGATTGGAAAAATAATTTCTTCACCAGAACCAGCAAAATCGGAAATATGGATTTAGGGTATGATGAACTTGTAATTGAAGTTACAGATACCAAAATGCGCTTAACACTTAAGCAAGGCAAGGGAATGACCGTTGTCTACAATAAAAAATAATTTAAAAGAAATATTATGAAAAAAATACAATTATCAATAATAGTTTTAGGCACATTTTTATTAGCCTCTTGTACAGACAACTCAGCTGAGTCAAAAAAGCTAAATGAAAATATCTCACGTCTTGAGACTCAAATATCTACTCAAAAAGAGGAGAAAGCAACCTTAGAAGCAAATAAAAAATTGGTAACAGATTTTTATCAAGACCTTTTCGGTAATCAGAATTATCAAAATATGGATAAATATGTAGGTCCGGTCTATGTACAGCACAATCCCAATGTTGCCGATGGTAGAGAGGCATTGCAAAAAATGCTTCCGATTTGGTTTAAAGATACTCCGAAGTATAAGCTAAATTTTAACCTTGTAATTGCTGAAAAAGACCTTGTTTTTGTGCAAGTAATTACCGAAAAAGACGGGAACAGAACATCTACAATGGACGTGTTTAGAGTTACAGATGGTAAAATATCTGAGCATTGGGATGCCTTCAATACTTTTAATGCGGGTGACAAATCTGCCAACGATAATCCATTATTTTAATCAAAAAAAACGTACAATATGAAAGCAATAGTATTAGAAAAAGCAGGAGGACCAGAAAACCTTCACTTAGCAGAAGTAGCAAAACCAGGCATAAAAAATAACGAAGTATTAGTAGCGGTAAAGGCTATTTCATTAAACCCGGCAGATGTAAAACCAAAGTATCAAGATAAGATGCTGAATATGATGTACGGTGAAAAACGACCTGTTATTTTAGGCTGGGACATAGCAGGAACCGTAACAGAAGTTGGTACTGAAGTCACCAATTTTAAAATAGGCGACAAAGTTTTTGGTATGGTAAACTTTCCTGGTGTAGGTAACGCTTACGCGGAATTTGTTGCTGCGCCAGAAGCACATTTAGCTATAATGCCAGACAACGTCTCTTTTGAAGAGGCTGCTGCTACAACCTTAGCTGCTTTAACTGCATTACAAATCTTAGAAGGAAGGATTAATAAAGGTGATAAAGTACTAATACAAGCAGGTTCTGGTGGTGTTGGTCATTTTGGGATTCAAATTGCAAAAGCAATGGGAGCTTTTGTAAATACTACTGCCTCGGCAAAAAATAGCGAATTTGTCACCTCCATTGGAGCAGATAATGCAATTGATTATCACACTGAAAAGTTTGAAGAAATTCTATCTGATATCGACTTTGTGTTAGATACGCAAGGTGGTGAAGTATTAGAAAATTCGGTAAAAGTTTTAAAAAGCGGTGGTACAGCCTATACAACAGTAGGTATGGATTTAGATGACTTAAAAGCATCAGCCAAAAAGGAGAACAAAACCGTTTCAGACATCTTAGTACACTCTAGTGCTGAAGATATGAACACCTTAAAAGAAATGTTAGAAAACGGTAGTATTAAACCAAACATTTACAAAACGTTTGCTTTTAAAGATATGGCTGCTGCTCATACCGAAGTAGAAAAAGGAAGAACAGTGGGTAAAGTAATCGTGACACTTTAGTATCAACTATTAAAACACAATGAAAATGAAAACACAAGATAAATTACCGAATTATACGAGAAAAATATTTGTTGGTGGCGAATGGAAAGACGGAAAAGGACCAGCAATCAAGGATATTAATCCTTGGAACCAAGAGGAATTATTCTCTTTAAATGGAGCTACTACAGATGATGTAAATGAAGCTTTTGAACAAGCAGCAGTTGCGCAGAAAAAATGGGCAGCGGTACTACCTCCTGAAAAGAGTAGAATGATGCTAAAACTAGCCGAAGTAGTTAGAAACCGAAAGCAAGAGTTTGCAGAATGGGCAAGAAAAGAAGTTGGAGCAACCTTAGCAAAAGGGTATTTTGAAGCAGAATTAGTAGCTAGCGTTTTTGAAAGTGCGGTGCATTTACCATTACAAGTAGAAGGTAAAATATTACCACAAGATATTGATGGCAAAGAATCTATAGCAGTTAGAAAACCATTAGGAGTTATCGGATTAATTTCTCCTTGGAATTTTCCGGGTCAATTAACCGCGCGTACTTTAGGTCCAGCATTGGCAGTTGGTAACGCTGTGGTGTTAAAACCAGCATCAACGTCTATAGTAACAGGCGGATTAATATTCGCTTCTTTTTTAGAAGAGGCAGGTTTCCCGAAAGGGTTATTAAGCGTTTTACCAGGTGGAGGAAGTACTATTGGTACTGCAATTACAAAGCATCCAATCTCTAAACTAATTTCGTTTACAGGCTCAACACCAGTGGGTCGTCAAGTTGGTAAAAATGCTCTGGAAGCAGATATTATTAAAAATATCGAGCTAGAATTGGGAGGAAACAGTCCGTTTGTAGTGCTTGAAGATGCTGATATTGATCAAGCGGTTGAAGCAGCAGCTTGGGGTAAATTTATGAACCAAGGTCAAATCTGTATGGCTATCAACAGAATTATCGTTGAAGATAAAGTCTATGACGAATTTACAGAGAAGTTTATAGCAAAAGTAAAGGCCTTAAAACGATTGGATATGAATGATCCGGATACGTTTGTAGGTCCTATTATTGATCAAAACCAGTTTGATACTGTTAAAGGGTTAATAGACGATGCAAAAGAACAAGGTTACAAAATGGCATTAGGTGGAGAAGCTGAAGGTTTACATATGCCGCCACACGTTTTTGTAGATGTAGACGAAAATTGCCCATTATTTCAAAATGAGATTTTTGGACCAGCAGTGTCTATTGCTAGAGCAAAAGATACGGAAGATGCGCTACGATTAGCAAATGCTACAGACTACGGTTTATCTAGTTCTGTATTTACACAAGACGAAGCAAAAGGAATGGCATTTGCACAAGGTATTGAAGCTGGTATGACACATATTAATGACCAACCAGTTAATGATAGTGCCTATGCACCATTCGGTGGAGTTAAAAACTCAGGGCTAGGTCGTTTTAATGGACAATGGGGTGTAAAATCGTTTACCGTAGCACATTGGATTACCATTCAGAAAACACCAAGAAAATATCCTTTTAAAGCAGCTGATTTTCAGTAGAATTTTATTGTTTAAAATTGAATGATAAACAAATATAATTATGTCACTCTCACGGGTGAAAAATGTACTTAATGAGTTGGAAGCAATGTCTTTCCAACTATCTAGTGGAGAATTAGTATCTATTAATTTTCTCTTGATTGCGGTAGATAAGGTGTTAAAACATTTTATAAATTAAGATGGTGTCTTGAGTAAAGTAGAGGTGATAAACTTCCATATATGGAATGTAGATGACTATAATCTAAGATCGCAAGTAGAAAAGCAGACTTTAATTAGTCGGCTTTTTTATGCTTTAGGAAGTCTTTGTGTGTAAGGCTTGTAATGTTTATGTTAGCTTCTTAAAAGCCTCCTAACCTTCATTAAAAGGCAAAAAAATAAAGAGCATCCCCCGATACTCTTTATTATACACTCATTTTTGTAGTAAGCAAACTAATTCAAATATTGTGAGTGTTGTAAAATCTTATTATGCTTTTTTAATTGAAGCTACAATGTCTAGCGCTTTTTTGGTTTTTTGTTCAATAGCTTTATAATCCCAAACACCTGTTGTCGCATCTGGAGCGATAAGTTTTGATCCCATACCTACGCAAGTAACACCTGCGTTAAACCATTCTTCCAGACTCTCTTGAGTAGGAGATACTCCACCTGTAGGCATTATAGAGGTCCAAGGACACGGGCCCTTTATAGCTTTTACAAACTGAGCTCCATATATCCCTCCAGGAAAAAGCTTTACTACCTCACAACCTAATTCTTCTGCACGAGCAATTTCTGTAAGAGACCCACAGCCTGGTGACCAGAGTACTTTTCTTCTGTTACACACTAAGGCGATATCTTCTCGTAACACTGGTGTTACAATAAAGTTTGCGCCTAGTTGCATATAAAGCGATGCTGCAGCACCATCTGTAATACTACCTACACCTAGTATGAGCTCTGGTAATTCCGCTTTCGCGAAAGCGCACAACGCATCAAATACTTTGTGGGCATTATCGCCTCTACTTGTAAACTCTATCACGCGAGCACCTGCACTATGGCAGGCTCTGAGAATGTTTTTACCCACCTCAATAGACTCGTTATAAAACAAAGGCACGATGCCTGTGTCTTTCATTGCTTGAGCTACTTCTATTCTTGTAAATCTTGCCATAATTATCTTGAAACTTTACCTGTTTGATCTCCATCCATAAATCGCTCTATGTCTTGTAAAGATACGAGGTTATAATCGCCGTAAATAGTATGTTTAAGGCAACAAGAAGCCACGGCAATATCTATTGCGCGTTGTTTATCCATAGGTTTATCTATGAGGCCATATGCAAGACCTCCCATAAAGGCGTCTCCACTACCTACACGATCTACCACGGGAGTTACCTCTTGCACGTGTGCTTTATAAATTTGATCACCGTCATATAGTATTCCTCCTATGCGCTGGTGAGAGGCGCTTACAGAGTAGCGCAGTGTGGTCGCAACTTGCTTTAGATCTGGGCACATTTTAAAGAGTTTATCATACAGCACAGGTAACGACTTTTCGTCGTGATAATTGGGCTGTACTTTAGGTTCTCCCAGCATAAAATATGCAGTGTCTATGTCGCCTAGTATAAGGTTGCTATACTTGAGTAGTTCTGGCATTACCTCGTGAGGTTCTTTTCCCCATTTCCATAATTTAGATCTGTAATTTAAATCTGTAGAAATGGTGAGTCCCATTTTCTTTGCCATTTTAACTGCTTCTAGACATTCTAAAGCAGCTTGCTCAGATATGGCTGGAGTGATACCACTCCAGTGAAACCAAGATGCTCCTTTAAAAATGGTCTCCCAGTCAAAAGCTCCCTTTGTAACGGTAGCCATAGAACTGCCAGCACGGTCGTAAACGACGTTGCTGGCTCTTGTTCCGGCTCCTGTTTCTAAAAAGTAAATACCTAATCGATCTCCACCTCTGTGTATATGTGTATCACCTACACCTAGTTTTTTTATTTCTTGCAGCGCAGTATCGCCTATCTCATTGTGAGGAAGACGTGTTACAAACTCTGCAGGAACACCTAAGTTGTTAAGTGATACTGCTACATTAAACTCACCACCACCGTAGGTAGCTCCAAAGGTTTTGGCTTGTGAGAATCTCAAGAAGCGCTCTGTAGAGAGACGCAACATTATTTCTCCAAAGGTGACTACTTTGCTCATATGCTAGTTATATACCTAATGCTTGACCACCACCTACTTGAATAGTTTCGGCAGTTAAGAAGGCTGCATCTGCACTTGCTAAAAATGATACAACACCTGCAACATCTTCTGGTTGTCCTAATCTACCTAGCATAATATTATTTGCCCACGAAGCAAACACTTCTGGTTTTGTCTCTTTAATTTGCTTGTGGAAAGGTGTATCTATCGTACCTGGCGATACAGCGTTTACACGTATACCATACTCAGCTAGATCTTTTGCAAGTGCTCTTGTAATAGTATGCACTCCAGCCTTAGATGTACCATAGATTCCAGCACCTGGTCCTCCGGCATTCCATCCTGCGTTAGACGTATAGTTAATAATAGTAGGGTGGTCACCTTTCTTTAAGAATGGAATCGCCGCTCTAGAAGCAAAAAATACACTGTCAAGGTTAAGAGCCATTACAAATCTGTAAAACTCTGTTGTCATTTCTTCAAAACGTGATCTACCACCTAGACCTCCTGCATTGTTTACAAGCACATCTATCTTACCGTATTTTTCACCTATTTTTTTGATGTTTGCTGTAACCTCTTCTTCTTTAGTTACGTCAAAACCGTAGTACTCTGCAGTTACTCCAGCAGCTTTAAGCTCCTCTAGTCGTTGCGCACCATCTTCATCTTGAATACCGTTTATGATAACCGTATATCCTTCTTCTCCCAGTCTCTTTGCAACAGCAAATCCTATTCCTCCTGTGGCACCAGTTACGATAGCCACTTTACCTTTATTTTTACTCATAGTTTTTTAATTAATTAGTTATTTTCAACAATTTTTATATTTCTGATTAGCCCAAAGATTGATATCACAACCATAGGCGCTAGTATTGCAATTACAATAAATGCAGGTGTATATGATGTAGAAGCTATCATAGGTATGAACCAGTTCATAATAATAACTGATATTGCTCCCACAGTTCCTGCGAGGCCTGCAAGCGTTCCCACAGAAGGCCCTCTAAATAAATCTGTAGATAATGTCTGGATGTTTCCGATAGCAAACTGAAATCCAAAAAGTACTACGCCCGTTATATAAATAAACGTCATAGGGTTATTATCATCTACTAAGAAAATGATACCTAAAAGACCTAAAAATATAAGTGTAGCCCCTATTAGTATCGTACGCTTACGCGAAAAGTCAACCGAATGTTTTGCCATTAACTTACCGCTGTACCATCCACCAGCAAGACTTCCTATCATACCTCCTACGTATGAAATCCACATTGTAGACCCTATTTCTTCTACACTAAAACCAAACTGACTGTTAAGGTATAATGGCATCCAGCCTACAAATAACCACCAGATAGGCTCTATAAAGAATCGCGCAGCAAGAACACCCCAAGATTCTTTATAACTTAAAATTTGCAGAAGAGAAAGACCTTTTTCCTTTGTAGCATTTTCATCTACAATAGCTCTACCTTCCATAATGAGGGCTTTTTCCTCATCTGTAATCCACGAGTGATGTTTTGGAGCGGCTTTATTGATAATAAACCAAGGTATTACCCATAAGATACCTAATGCACCAATGATGATATACGTACTTCTCCATCCATAATTCCCATATAAAACAGCAATAAGTGCAGGAGCAATAATACTTCCTACAGATGCCCCAGCATTAAAAATTCCTTGTGCAAGTGCTCTCTGGTTTACCGGAAACCACTCTCCATTACTTTTTACCGCTCCAGGCCAGTTTCCTGCTTCTCCCAGACCTAATAAACCTCTAAAAATACCTAATGAAACCAGTCCTTTTGAAAATGCGTGAAAAACAGAGGCAAGTGACCATAGTATGATAGAAAATGCAAATCCTAACCGTGTACCTATAATGTCCATAAGTTTACCAGACAGAAACTTTCCGGCAGCATAGGTTACCATAAAAATGTTGAGCATTAAGGCATAATCATAATCATCCATACCGAGATCTTTCCCCATCTCTGGCCACATAATTCCAAAGGCAGAACGATCAATATAGTTGATAATGGTTGCAAGGCATATGAGCGCTATAATCCACCATCTTAGTCCTTTAAGTTTCATAGTTTTTATATTTTTTTGGCTCTTTATTATTTCATATAAGAAAGTAAACGCCCTGGCTATTTTTTAATAGCTATTCTAAATTTGTAATATTTTTTGATTGTTTTTGCGCTTTCGCGAAAGCGTATATACTCATAAACTATAGATCGTAACAGTATTGATATAGTGCTTTAAAGTGCTCTTTCATCATTTGTTTTGCAACCTTTGTTTTTTGATCACGTATAGCTTCATATATGCGCTCGTGTTCTCCTATACTGGTTTGTGCCATTGTGCTATCACAAACGTGGTATTTTTCAAAATTTGTGATAATCTCTGGTGTAATCATTAACATAAAAGTGTTCATCGTACTGTTTCTAGAAGCTTTTGCAATTGCTAGGTGGAAGAGTAAATCTTCTTGCACTGCATCTTCTCCATTAAGCACTTTCTCGGTATATGCATCAAGTGCAGATCGCATTGCTTTAAGATCATCATCTGTGCGGCGCATTGCTGCTAGACGAGCGGTTTTGAGTTCTAATAAAATTCTAGTTTCTACTAGTGATTTAAAGTGTGGAGTCTCTAGACTTAAGATATCATCTATAATTCCATTCATTGCAATCACACCTATATTTGCTACAAACGTACCGCTTTGAGGAATGGATTTAAGTAAACCATAAAATTCAAGTTTTTGAATAGCGCTTCTCACGTTACCGCGAGACACTTCAAACTTTTCTGAAAGCATACGCTCTGAAGGAAGTTTATCTCCAGGCTCAAGATTTTTATAATTGATCAATTCTTGAATTTGAGCAATTATAGACATCTCAACATCGGCATTTTCAGATTTTGTACGTATGTCTAGATTCATAATTAATTATTTATAGTTACACGTTCTTATATGTTTGATTTACTGTAATATAAGATTTTTGCTATATTTTAAATCAGTGATTTACTTCTAATTTATAGACTCTTACTTTTGCAAAGGCTCCTTCGTCTCGGGTTTGTAAATAGTTGCCTACTTTAAAATAATTTTCAAAGATATTCCATCTTTTGATAGATGTACTGTCATATACAGCAAACTCTTGATTATTTAACGATACTACCATTTTTCCGTCTTCTACATCTACCTCTAATGTGAATTTTCCGAAGCCTACTTCTTGTTTAAAAGTATACCCCTTATCATCATCCCAGGCTTCGTCAAGTAATATGGCGTCATCAATCACATTTTGACTTTTTAAAACCTTAGTCTTTACTCTTATTTTTCCATCTTGCCAGTATACTTTTAATATGGGTGGCGCATTGTTATCTTTTTGACCTAGTCTATCTCGTTGCTCATTAGTAAGTCTGCCGTGTATCTGGGCTATAATTACTTTGTGGTATTTACCATTTTCTGCTCTTGAGACAGCATCCATAGCCATCTTGACTTTCATATTACCACCTTGTTCAAAGGTCCAGTTTACATTATTTTCTCCAGAGACCATTTGTTCTCTTAACTCAGATCTGGAGTATTTTGTATTTCTGGTAGTTTTACTAGGGTAGGCGTGAAAAACAATAGCCCCTCGTGTACTATCATTGTACATAAATGGCTTTAAAGTTTCGTTTGTTGCATACTCTAGAATCTCAGGAGGGCTTACCTCTATTACTTTAGGATCTCCTTTAGGTATGGTTACCTTCCAGTTTGTAAGATCTATTTCTGGCAGTTTATATTTTTTCCGTTTCTTTTTCTTTTTTTTCTTTACTTTTTTTGGAGTTAGAATTTCACTAGGGGTATTACCACTGCTTTCTACCATCTGTCCAAAAGACAGCGTGGTAGAAAGTAATAGTAATATGAAAAATGTGGCTTTCTTCAAAATATATGTTATTGTAATCCTGCCGTAAAGTTGTCTATACGTGCTTCTACACTTGCATTGTAAAAGAATATACTTACTGTACTATCTGCACCTGAGTTAAAATCAAGTGTTACTAGTGTATAATCTTCATCAGATCCAGTAAACTCAACAATTGCAGATGCTTCTGCAGTAGCGCGGTCTACATAACCACCACCAGGTAAAACAGATACTGTTGCAGACCCTCCTGGATCTTCTATTCTATATGAATATGTAATTCTGTAATCTGTATTAGGTGTTACTGTAAGTTCTTGATATCCTATTCTAGAAGCGTCACTTGGCAATTTTGCTGCTTGTCCACCTTCTGGTACAGTACTACTTGTGTTGATTTGAATCACGCCTCCTAGATCTGAGTTACGCCAAGAATCACGTCCATCACCAGTACCATCTGGAAGTGTGTTGTCCTCAAAGCTAGGCTCAATTATAACTGGAATAATAGCTTCTGGTTCTTCTGGTTCTACAACCTCTACTACATCCGAAAATGTACTTACTACGCCTAAAGCATCAGATGCTGTTAGGGTTACTGTATATGTTCCTTCTGCTGCATATTCGTTCTGTCCATCTACCTCACTAGAAGTGTTACCATCACCATAGTCCCAAGAGTACGTAGTGGCACTTGTAGATAAATTTGCAAAGTTGTAAATGGCAAAATTATTTATATCTACCGTGGCAATAAAGTTTGCTTCTGGTGGTGTTGTGTCTTCTTGACTTCCTGCCTCAGGAAGGTCTAATTCATTTTCACAAGAAATGGCTGCCACCATCCCTAAAAGTAAAAGGGCAATCTTGCTTGTTTTTAAAAAATATTTCATCTTCTTAATTTTTTAGATTAGTACCCAGGGTTTTGTGATAATAACCCATTACTAAGGTTAATTTCAAACTGAGGAATAGGTAATAATAAATCTGTAGCGCTAAAGCTATGTCCATTTGCATTTGAGAATTCAGTAAGAACATCTTGAGCTACCCCAAATCTTCTTAAATCGTGTATTCTGTGATTTTCAAAGGCAAGTTCTACACGTCTCTCGACAAGTAAATCATCTCTTGTAATTACAGTTACCGTATTTGCATCATCATCTGGATTATCTGGATCATCTGCTAGTCCAGCTCTATCTCTAATTTCTTGAAAAGATGCAAGAGCATTAGATGAGGTAGTCTGAGCACCACCAGCTAGTATAGCCTCTACGTGCATTAAAAGTACATCTGCATAACGCAATATAATCCAATCATTACCTGCACTCGTAGGGTCACTACTCGTTTCTGCAATACCTAAATCTGCATCTCCATTAGGAATCCATTTTACTACTTGAGTTTGTGTAGGTTGTTGTGCATCTACTCGCTTTGAGTATTGTGCTCTATCTCCACCAAATTCATCTAGAGCTGCAATAGCCTCATCTGTAACATAGTTTACTCCACTTGTACGACCTACACCGTTAAGCATTTCTGCTGAGAAGTTTTGACTTTCAAGAGAGTTGCTTGCTACATAACCTACAGTAAAAATGTTTTCACCATTTGCCTCATTAAAGAATACATCTCTAAAGTCTGCTTCAAGGGCATATTGCTGACTGTTTATGATATCTTCAAGTAAACCTTGAGCTTCACCATAATTAGTTCCTTGTGTTAAATATACTTTTGCTAGCATACCCTGTGCAGCAGCTTTTGAAGCTCTGTTAGGAGTACTAGTAACATCTAGAGATGAGATAGCATTTTGAAAATCTGTAACAATAAAGTCATAAATATCACTTGTTGCTACTCTGGTAAACTGTGCTTCAGTGTCAGTGATAATTATAGGTGCATCAATAAGTGGTACATCACCATACGAGCGTACTAAGTTAAAATATGCAAGTCCTCTTAAGAACCTAGCCTCGCCTTCTATAGTTGCAGCATTATCACCGGCTAAATCTATATTATCTAAAACTAGATTAGCTTTCGTAATAATATCATACATACTACGGTAGTAATCAAATACAAAACCATTAGTAGGTTGTACTGTAAAGTTGTCAAATTGACCAGCTTCACCTTCACCACTTTTTGATCTCGTGTTGTCACTGAGCATCTCTGTTACATAGAACTCAATTTGTTGAGAGTGATTAAGACTTGCATCTGTAAGCTCAAGGCTATTAACACCTTGTAGTGCGTCATAGACTGATACTAAAACAGATTCAAGCTCTTCTGCATTATTTGGGAATGTTTCACCCACAAGTACCGCTGTTGGTACTGGCTCTAAAAAGTCATCGCCGCAAGAGACAGTGCTCACTACGATCAATAACATCAATAAATTTTTAAATGTTTTCATAGTTGTCTTTCTTAAAATTCTAAATTAACTCCTAGCGATATAGTACGTGCAATAGGCGACCCTCCACGTTGGTATCCTACATTAAGAGCACCTTCATTCTGGTATGATTCTGGATTCCATCCAGTATAACCATCTGCAGTGATATACATTAAGTTTTGCCCTGAAGCATATACACGAGCACGAGATAAACCTACACGTGAGATAAGATCTTTATCAAAAGTATATCCAAGGCTCAACGTACGAAGTGCTACGTATGATGCGTCAGAAATAATATCATCAGTAAAAATTTTCTCTTTAATAAATTGTTGATCTGGAGTCGTTTCTGTGTTGAAATCCTCACGACTACTAAACTGATTAAAGATATACTGGTCTGCAATGTTTCTTACCTCTGCACCCCAGCTTCCTTGTAGTGTGAAGCTAAAATCTACATCACCTATTTGGAAATCATTTGCAACACTCCAGATGAGATCTGGGAATGGATCACCTATGATTGTTTTATCCTCATCATCTATAAGTCCATCTCCATTTAAATCTTTTACGTAAACATCTTGTGCTTCACCACCTACTACTGCATATGGATCATTTATAAATTCAAGCGGGATATCTCTATCCACTACATAACCATAAAAAGAAGAGATAGGCTGTCCTTCAAGTGTAATCCACTCTGCAGCACGTTTACTATCTACATTTGTAATAAGTCCACTTGCTCCAGCAAAGTCAGTTAGTTCATTCTTATTTGTAGAAGCTAGTATAGTCGTATTCCAAGTAAAGTTTTCATTTGTAATGTTACGTGTACGTAACTCAATCTCTATACCCTTATTTACCACTTCACCTCTATTTGCAAGTGCTTGACTAAATCCTGTAGTTGTAGAAACTGGCACATTAAGTAATAACTGGTCTGATGTCTTGTTATAAGCATCAATAGATCCAGAGATTCTCCCTTGGAAAAGGCCAAAGTCTACAGCGACGTTTGCCTCACTTGAGCGTTCCCACTGTAAATCTGGGTTTGCAACGTTTATAGGAGCAAGACCATTAACTACTTCATTGTTAAAGACACTAGAATTTGGTCCGTATAATTGTAGTGATGGGTATAGTTCAATATTATCAGATATAAGACCGCTACCTAGGCTTAAGTCTTTGTTACCTGTAAAACCGTAACTAGCTCTAAGTTTTAAGTTACTTATTACATCACTTTCGCTAAGGAAATCTTCTCTCGCAAGGTTCCAACCTAATGATACCGCTGGGAAGTAACCATATTTGTTATTTACTCCAAAAGAAGAGTGTCCATCTGCTCTTAAACTTACAGAGGCAAGATATTTATCTTCATAAGAATAGTTTACACGTCCAAAAAATGAAAGTAAACGCTCTTCAGTATTATATGATACATTTTCTATAACAGTTGTTCCACCACCGAGAGTTTGTATAAGATCATTTGAAAATCCGTTTACAGCAACAGATGAGTATTCACGATCCCACTTCTCTGCAGAGGCTCCTAAAAGTGCACTTAAGTTATGCGATCCAAAAGACTTGTCATAAGTAAGTAATGCTTCAGTAAGGATATGTATACGCTCGAAGTTGTCTAGATCTAGTTGTGCGGCAGATGCACCGTTACGGCTAGCTTCTACTCCTTGGTAACGACGTTGCTTTCTTGACTGGTAATCACCACCTAGAGTAGCTTTAAAGTTTAATCCTTCTGCAATCTTGTACTTTCCGTAAAAGTTACCATACATTCTAAACTGCTTATCTGTACGATCTCTCTCTAATACTTTTGCAGCAGGGTTTTGGTTACTTGTAGTACTTATATCTACTAGCTCACTTCCATCTCCAAAGAGATCATAATTATCAAAGTGACGTTCTCTAGCATAATCACCTATTTGTACATCTGGATACACGTTGCGATCTACATATTGAATAGAGTTTGCATCGTGAAAAATAGGTAACCACGGCTGTTGCCTTAAAATATCGTGAGTAGATCCATCAAAACGTCTTCTATTTGTATAAGAAGGAGCAAGGTTAGCCCCAAAAGAGAAGTTGTCATTTACTTTAGTGTCTACTTTAAGTCTAAAGTTATATTTCTTAAAGTCATCTGTAATTAGAACCCCTTCATCGTGTACATATGATAATGAGGTGTTGAATTTTGTTTTCTCGCTTCCACCTCTTGCGCTCAGGGAGTGACTTTCTATCTGTCCACCGTCAAAAATGCGATCTTGCCAAGACTCATCTATACCTAAAAGCTCTCTATATTGAGACCTTAGAGAAAGTTCTCCAGTATTCGCAAGCTCTCTAGCGTGAGATGCTGCTACGCTAATATCATAAGCATCACTTTGTCTTGCTTCCTTAAAACCAGTAAAGGTGTTGTAACTAAAAACCGTTTTACCTTCTTTACCTTGTTTAGTAGTTATTATAATAACTCCACCAGAAGCTCTAGAACCATAAATAGCAGCAGATGCTGCATCTTTAAGAACTTCTACAGAGTCTATGTCGTTTACATCTACAGTGTTTAGGAAGTCTGCATCGAGAACTACGCCATCTACTACAAGAAGAGGCCCGCTGTCTCCAGCAATAGATCCTACACCCCTAATGTTTATTGTAGCATTAGATCCAGCTTCACCTTCGGTAGCCTGTATATTAAGACCGGCAACTTGACCTACGAGGGCTTCGTTTGCCGTACCTACAGCTATCTGATCTAGATCTTCATTTTTTACCTTACCTACAGCTCCAGTAATTTTTGTTCTAGATTGTGTACCATAACCTATTACAACTACTTCTTCAAGAGCATTTGCATCTACTGTAAGACTCACGTTTGCTTCAGTTTGCCCAGTAATAGGGACAATCTTAGTAGCAAAGCCTACATACGAGTACTGTAAGACATCACCAACCGATACAGACAACTGGTAATTACCATCAAAATCTGTTGAGACTCCGTTTTGAGAACCTTGTACAATTACACTCACTCCAGGAATAGGAGCATTGTCTTCCTCCGAGACTACGGTACCTTTTATAATATATGCGTCTTGCCCAAAAAGCAATACACCACATAAAAGAAAAAAGGCTAAGGAAAACTTAGTTTTTACATTCATAATTAATGATTTAAGATTTAATTAATTTGTTTTTTAAATAATCCTCAGAAAAACATTAAGTGCTATAGGTTCTGTATGCGTTTTACTACTTTTACAGCAAATAGACTTTCTAAGTTTATTTATACTTCCTACCAGAAGTGATTATCAAGGACAGTGTCGCAGCTGTCCTTTTTTTATTGGTTTTCCAGACTGGTTTACCAGTTTGGAAAACCAAATATGATGATAATAAATTGTTAATGCAAAAAAAAGAGTGTTAAAATATTAACTATTTCATAAAATCTTCGCGTATTGGTGAGAAAACGTCAATAAGCACCCCTGCTTCAGTACAAATAGCTCCGTGTAAATCGTGTGGCGGAATGTAAAAAGAATCTCCAGCTTTGAGGGTCTGAGTCTTTCCGTCTATAGTAACATCAAAAGATCCACTCTCTACATAAGTTACTTGAGAATGGTAGTGCTCGTGCATAGGTCCTATTCCTCCTTTTTCAAAATATACCTTAACGAGCATAATCTTATCGTCATAACCCATTATTTTGCGTTTTACGCCTTCACCTACTACTTCCCACTCAATGTCTGCGCCTTGTATAAATTCTTTACTTGATCCAAATGATTCCATAATGTTTAATTTTTAAGTTGTTTAAAATAATATGTACCCTTCCAGGTGTATGTATTGTTAGATAATTCTAGTTTGTGTTGCGCTTTCGCGAAAGCGGAATCTACCACAATCACTATATAACGGTCTTTGTTTTGTAAGGTAAGCTCGAGGGCTGTATACCCTTGAGGTGACGCAAGTGATTTAATATTTTGAACGGCTGCATAAGCATTTTCTGCTTTTTCGGTCACTGGGTTATACGTGCCGTGAGACTCTATTACTTGCACAAAAAGACCATCCTTCATATTGTTGCGACGATGTATAAGCATAGGGTCGCGACGTAAATTAAACTCTGGATCACTGGCCCCTACACGACCAAAAATGAACTGGTCTTTACCCTCTGTGAGAACAGTTGCCGAGTAAAACTTCTTGTTATCTAGCCAGGTAAACTGTGTGTTTTCTGTACTAGGGATGCCTGTAGCCTCTTTCCAGATATGCTGGTAACCTGCCTTTGTGCCTAGGGGGCTGAGTTGTGGTGGAGTGTTTAAATCAAGGTTAGTCGCTACTACCTGCCCTTTATAATAGAGTGGGAGGTCATATTTGTGATTGCCATCACTGGTCACATTAAGAATATCTAAAAGCAATGGCTTTTTATGATGGTCTAGCGTTACCATCATCATAGTACGAGTAAACTCTGTGCCGGGGTAGGCATTTGCCTCTACGGCACTTACGACCTGAATGTTTGGGTCGCTTGTTTCAAAAGTGGTTATCTCTGGGTGATGTTTTGAACTTTCTTTAAATATGCCCTTGTAATGAGAGTTTTCATCTTGTACGAGGGTGTTGTGAGCTATTGTTTGTTTTGCCCAACTCGTATTTTCTTTAAGATATCCTCCACCATTTTTTTGCTCTACATTTACAAAACGCGCCAGGCCATAGTCTTGTAATACCTCTTCACCATCTTCATATAAGGAGTATGATAATTTATCAAAGTGACCGTGACTTAAGCCGTGAGCGGCATTCTTCATAACAAGTGCCATTGTGCCGCCCTCATAATTTGCACGCAATATAGCTACACCACCTTCATCACCTTTTGCCCCGTCACGTAAGAGCATAGACTCTTTTATAAAAGGTTGTGCTTTGCCTTGATGTATGCCTTGAGCAACGGCAAGACCTGTGGCATCTAGCTGTACATTGTCTTGTTGTAGTGCAACAGATAGTAGTCTAGGATCTTGATTACCGTAGTAGTATGCAATATCTACAGCAGAAACTAGGGACGCCGTTTGGTATGACATTCCCTTCTGTCCATCATTAAGAGGGAAGAACTCACCATCTGCATCTGTGAGGTTTAATAGGGCATCTACCGCTTTAATAAGTACACCACCGTTGTATTCAAATATCTTGAGCTCTGGTTTTTTAGTTTCTAACGCTTGCGCGAAAGCTAAGAAAGGATACATCGCATAACGCTGATAGTAAGGCCCCTCTGTATAATAACCATCTGGCGAAAATGGCTCATCTAGATTTGCCAAAAACCCGGTTTTCTGTCCTTCTCTCTTTATCGTTCCGCCATCATTGTCAAGGGCTTCACTGTCTATTCCGTCGTCCTTAATTCCGTATAAAGCTCTATCTACAAGCTCGTCATCATTTATCACTAAGCCTATCATCCCTACAGCTACAGTTCCCCAAGTGCTATGGTTATGTACTCTATTAAAAAACTGTGGCGTTTCTACAGATAGAAAATCTGCAAAGGGGCGAAATAACTCATTGTCTAAGGTCTGTCGTTCTTCTTCTGTGATCCATCCTCTTATACCGTCATACGCCTGACTCATATACACGAGCCAGTTTGCATCATTAAGACATTGCCAAAAGATTTTTCCGCGGGCATATGAGCGTTCTTGCGGGTGACGAGGTAGTGACTTGTACATCTTTGCATATGCTAGTAGTACATCTCTGGTAAACGCTGCATATTTGGTGTCGCCTGTAATTTGAAACAGTGCACCTGCTTTTTGTAAAGTGGCATAATTTTTTTTGTGTTGAGTATGGGTGTAGCCACCAGCCATATCTTTTGGTATGGGCACTTGTATACCTTCTGCCATTGCCGCATCTACTTCTTGCTTTGCTCGCTCAAGCGATTTGTCAAATAATGGTACACTCCCTAATGCACTTTTGATATCATCTACACTTTTTGAGGTAAGCATTAGTTTAGGGTGATCTGCAACATTTTCTGAGTCACTTACTATAGTAGTTTGATCCTGATCTTTACAAGAAAGAGCAACCATTACAATTGCGATGAGCTGTATAGCTTTTTTTAAGTGTTTAAAGTGTGTCATAAATAGTTACTTTATCTTATAAGTTACCTCTGTTGCAGGTTGTAATGTGTAGTTTGTATCAATACCATCTTGAGTGACAATAATCGCTACTTTTTTGCCACTTAGTAGTGTGATGGTTAATTCTTGATTGTTTACTTGAGTCATTATATCTGCCCCTTCTGGAATTTCAATATTTATTGTGTCAATAATCGCTTTTGAAATATTAAAATAAATGGAGGTGTTTCCTTTAGATAGTATTTTTATACTGCCATTATGAAGTGACCACCCTTTTAAAGATGGGTTTTTATCAGTCTCAAGTATGCGGGTGTCATAAGTGCTATAAGGATAAAGTACAGTAATAAAACTATGTGATGCTTCTCCTTCTTTAGAAATGGTAGACCATTGTTTTCCTCTTTTTCCAGAAGTAGTTACACGATCAACCTTATTGAGTTGGTAAATATCTAGACCGCTTCCGTTAGAAAAATTAGAACGTAAGAGTTCAGCTCCATTTTCTGTGGTGTAGTGACCTTGCCATTGTTGCTTATAGATATGTGCTTCTTTAGCGTAAAAGTTGTCTTTCACAATCCAAAAATCATTTTCTACAGAGATTACTTGTCTTGTGTATGTAACCCCTTTTTCCTCAAAGCCATCGTGGCTGCCTATAAAAAGATCTATAGATTCGTTAGAAAGCCATCCCAGCACCTTAGGTTCTGGAAGACTTTTAAATTTACCAAAACCACTTCCTCCTTTATTAGATGTGTAGTCTTTACCTTGAAGTATATTGTCTACAAGTGCAACATTTTTTACTTCACTATTTTTAAATAGTTCTAGGTCATCTAGTGAGTAGCGTACTTGGTAATTAGGTAAAACTACGTGCTCATTTGCCATTGCTTGTATACCTAGCATATCTCCGTGCTGGTGGTCTGGCTTGTCTTTATCTAAACCTGCAGATATTATGAGCATTTTATCACTAGTCTTCCAGCCTTCCCTCATTATATAATAACCTGTGTCTGTAAAAGCATATGACTTTGTTTCTGGTGGTGTTGCTTTTATAGATTTTAATCCTTCTAGTTGATTACGGCTTAGGTACCATAAATACTTAGGTTGTACTGCTTGCTTTGCAAAATGTCCCATTGCTGGATCATCAAATAATAGGTAGCCTAGTGTAAGCGTCCCCGAGATGTCATTTTTTTCTGCCCAAGGCGTATCTGTATCATCAGATAGTACAGGAGCGCTTCCGTCTGGATAAGCAACTTTAGTGAGCGTTGTAAATAATGATTTAAGCTTGTCTTCCCATAGTGCACTTACTGGCATATTACTTTTTTGAGCCAATTGGTACACATAAAAATAGTTGTCTATATCGCTCTGGTGGTAATGTATCGTACGTTCAAACTGAAACCCATCTTCATTAATCTCTCTTTTAAGATGCTCTTCTAGAAGAGACATAGCGTGTGTATACCACACATCTGCATCTTTAAAGTCATTTAATATTATAGCAAGCATAGCCAGTGCAGAGAGACCTCTGGTCTGGTGATTGCCAGGTTTAAACTCTTTATTGTTTTTATATAAATGTGCTGCGTGTTGAAGTAGTGTGGCTATAGTAGTAAGTTGATTTTTGTCTGTGTATGCTGCTTCTCCCAGATATCCATTATGTATTTGAAGCCAGTTTAAAATGCGATAACCAGATCTAAAAGATTCATACACGCCATTACCATCATTTATGGTTTCAAAACTACTAGTAATTAAAGCATTATTAAGAGATGCTAGTTGCGATGTATAATAGTCTATGTAAGATGGGTTTTTATTCTCATAGCGGTATAAAAAAGCAATGTCTACCATTTTATGTTGCCTAGCAAGGTGTCTTAAACCATATGCATTAATAGGAGTTCCATTTTTATAGTTAAAAGGTAATTTCCAAAACGTGCTATCATCAAATTTATCTAGGTGATCTTGAGCTCTAGCCGTGTGATATGTCTCCATCTTTGGGTAAAGACGTTTGTACTCTTCAAAACGCGTGTCTGTCTCGTGCCAGTCATAAAAATAACGAGAGGCAAAAACAGTTCTAAAATGTAGGGCGAGACCAGTCTGAGAAACTTCTCCTAGATCTTTTTGTACACTAGTTTTGAGATATGGGAGTATATCATCTATAGCAATTACCCGCTCAGAAGGAATATGCTGTGCATATCCTGATAGGGTAAGTAATAAAAAGCATAGCTGGACCCCATATTTTTTAAAACGCTGCAACATTAGTAAACTAACTTAAGTTTTAAGTTTTGCACCACTTTAATCTCTCCAGAGTTTGAAATCTTATTATCCACAGGTTCTTGTCCTTTTTCACCCCAAAGTACTGCAATGGTTTTTATAGGGTTATTTGTAAAGGTATTTTCGGCAAGAGTTACGTTTACGATCCCTCTTGTTTTTAATAAAATATTACTCTTCTCTTGAGCGCCACATTGTGTAAATGTATTGCCACGCACGACAAGGCTACCGCCTATAGTAGACTCATCATAACCACCACGGTAGTAGTCTAGCACATTCATCCCTACGTTTGTAAAGTTGTTATCCTCTACAAAAACAAAAGCCGCGTTATAATCTCCTTTGTCATTAGTTTCCTTATTAAGTTGGATACCTCTTGAAGTGTTTTTTATGGTGCTATTTTTAATTGAGATTGTATCTGCAAACGACGCTTTACTAGTTTCTAACACACTTTTAAAACCATCTATCTCAACATTATCTAGCCATAATTCATATGCCTGGCCCATCCCTTTTTCTAGGGTTGCAAACGCGTCTGTACCCTTATCACCCTTAAGTATAATGTTTGATAGCTTAAGCTTTGCTCTGGGTTGTAGTTCAAAACCTTTGGTAGCGTTTTTAAAAGTAATCACGGGTCTGTTAGTCGTTGCTGTAGATTGTAGGGTTACCGCTTTCGCGAAAGCGTAATTACCATCCACCTCATAAGTGCCAGGTGCTATATTTATGGTAGTGCCTTGGCTAGCATTTTTTATAGCTTTTGCAAGTTCTGCTTCAGTCGAAACTGTTATTGTTTCTGGGCTGTTTTGCGCAGGTCTGGTGTTAAACCAAGAGGTCCCGTAGTTTGAGATATCTAGCAATTCTTTATGATTACTTGATACCGAAACAATAGCTCCGGCACGGTTAGACTTATCACGGCTATTGCCTAATAAATCTTGATCTATACGGTCAAAATCAAAACCGTTGTAAAGTTCATTTTGCGCTCCTTGAGGTACAGAAAATAAGTTGTCACCTTGTGATAGGTCTAGTGTTTTTGTAATAATACCATCTGTCTTATAATCGCTCGTGTTTTTTACATTTATAAAGTTGCTCTTAAAAGTCACTCCTGTTATAGAGTCATATGTTTTTACAACACTCGCAGTGGGCGCATCTGTGTATATAAGATTATTTGCTACCACCATACGCTCTGCTCTTGCAGATCTAATCTCTGAAGCGGGTAATACCTCTGCCTGACTTAAATTTGCCCCTACACCAAAATGCCAAGGCGTCTTTGAGTTTATAAAAGAGTTATGTGCAACCACAACATCTGTCACTTGGTTATAACGATTAAGTGGAGATTTTGGGATACCATTCATCACGGCAAGCGGTGCTCTAAACTCGTTTCCTTTTAAGTTATAGAAGTAGTTGTTTACAATCCAGTGGCCCGTGTTTATAACACGTATACCACCTATAAATTCTGAATTTTCATTACCTATAAATACGTTTCCATCTATAGTAGCATAATTACCGTGTCTTAATACCAGTGAACCCTCAGATTCAAAAAACACATTGTTTTTAAATGTATTGTAGTTACTCTTACTAGAGATAATCTCTACCTCACCATTACAACGTTCAAAATAATTGTGCTCTACATTTACATACCCTGGTGTCATAGAGGTATAGCTGTCTCCCAGTTGCAGCGTCTCTGCACGTGGACCTCCTTTTCTAGGGCGTGGTCCAAAATGGTTGTCTTTAATCTGGTGATAGGTATTTACATTTTCATTACCCTTAAGCATAACACGCAGGGTAGGACCTTGGTTTGTTTTACCAGTGATGTAGTTATGGTCAAAGCTGTTATGTTGCCCCCACAGTTCTATCCAGTGGTTTTTACTATCTCGATCTGGGTTTGTAAAATCTTCTATCACACAGTCTGTCACTCTAGAGTGGTAAGCAATTTTTGAATCATCTATTTTATATCTTATTACAGCTTTTTCTGTCGTAAATCCGTTTTTAAAATGTAAACCGCTCACGTGCAAGTACGACCCGCCCAGCTTGAGTGAAGAGTTACCCTCTAAGATAACCTCACCTGGAGTTTCGGCTGTAAGAGATATGGGGTTTGCTTCTGTACCCTTACCATAAAATTTTATGGCAGCATCTGTCCAAACACCGTTTTTAAGCACAATATGATCTCCGGGTTCTGCATTTTTAATAGCTGTGTTGAGCTCGTCTATGGTAGCAACGGTCTGACTTGCGTCTAGTGCTGCCTCTTTACAGGCGCTTAAAAGTACGAGTGAGCAAAGAAGTATGAGATGTTTATACATAATGTGATTGTTGATGTTTTAAGAGCGCTTTCGCGAAAGCGTACTATTAATGTGTAACCTCTATATTATAGTACTTAAGCGTGGCAAATGCCTGTGCGTCTGTACTGGTTAAATAATTACCTGCTTTAAAGTAGTTTTCAAAAGGCCATTTCTCTAGACTCACGTCCTCATAGATTAATGGACTTTGATCGTTGAGCTGTATTTCTAAACGGGCGTCACTAGCTGTAATGCTCAAACTAAAAGGTTCAAACCCCACATAACCCATATTGTCTTTTATGTCTTCCCAAGTATCGCTTGAGGTGTCTAGTAATGCATCACCCTCTGTAGACTCATCTACTAGTGATTTTTTATGAGACCAGATATAACCGTCTTTCCAATACATTTTTAAGAGAGGTGGCCCGTTATTAGAACTAAAGTCGTGGGTCTCCATATCTTCTTCAGATATAATACCGTGTATTTGCATTACGATAGTGCGATGATAGTCGTTACTTGAGTTACCATCTTGAGATATGTCTTCCATTTTAAGATTACCAGAGAGTATGCCTCCTTGCGCAAGAGTCCAATTTTCTCTCGAGTTAGAAGGGTTGATGAGTTCTCTTAACTCTGTTCTAGAATAACTACTGTTTGCTGTAGATGAAGATGGATATACGTGAAAAACGAGTGAGGTGTCCTCAATGTCGTCATACATAAATGGTGTAATTGCCTCTATGCTTTGATACCCAAAATTAACTAGTTGTGCTGGTTGATATTCGTCTGGGCTTCCGTTATTATTTTCATCAACAGGTAGTGTCACTTTCCAGTTAGAAAAATCTATTGAGGCATACTGGCTAGTATCTGTCTCACCATCTGTAGTGCCTTGTGTGTCTTCTACTTGTGGTGTAGGTGTAAAAGGGGCATCATCTCCCTCATCTGTAGACGAGCAAGATATACTAGCTACACATAATAAGAGGATAATAATAAACCTATATTGTGTAGATCGTAGCATACATTGTAGGGTGATTACTGTTTGCATTTAAATTTTTTAAACTGGTTTTCCAAATTGGTTTACCAGTTATGTATCTCAAATATAGATATAATTATAAGACTCGCAATATTTTGGCGTAAATTTTACGCTATTGCAAATTATTACCTACTATAATTGTTTAATTTGAGTTTGTTGTTTTCTTGAAGCCATAATTAAATTTTACACTAAAAGGAATTTTAACTTAGTATAATGAGTATGTATTATTTATTAATCGTAATATTGCAATCAAATAATATAATAAGATGGGATTAACAAAAACCGAAATGTTTACAGATGAGCAAAACCAGATTTCACTTTTTTCAAAAGTATTTGGTCACCCTGCTCGTGTAGCGATATTGCAGCATTTATTTAAAATAAATAGTTGTGTATGTGGCGACCTTGTAAATGAAATAGGTCTTGCACAACCTACCATCTCACAACACCTTAAGGAGCTCAAAAATTTAGGTTTAATAAAAGGTAATGTAGAGGGTACGAGTGTTTGCTACTGTATCAATTCAGAAAATTGGACACGTATGAAAGAAGTAATGCAGCAATTTTTAGATCAAGATATTGTCGCAACAGATTGTTGCTAAAAAAAATTATTCTCATTAATCGTATAATCGCAATAAACAAATAGAATTATGAAACTGTCAGAAGTAAAAAATGTACTTAATGGGTTGGAGACAATTTCTTTCCAACTACCAAGTGGAGAATTAGTGCCAAGTCATTTTCACGTGACTGAGGTAGGTAAGGTGTCAAAGCACTTTATAGACTGCGGTGGTACCGTGCGAAAAGAGGAAGTAGTAAACTTTCAACTATGGAATGCAGATGATTATGACCATAGACTACATCCAGAAAAGCTGGTAAATATTATTGAGCTTTCTGAAAAGATATTAGGTATAGAAGATCTAGAGATAGAAGTAGAGTATCAAGCGAGCACCATAGGTAAATATGGACTTGATTTTAATGGGTCAAGTTTTTTACTTACCTCTAAACAAACAGATTGTCTAGCAAAAGATCAATGCGGTATACCTGGCGTAGAACCAGCTGTTGAGACTGTCGCAGAGACAAGCTCTTCTTGCTGTGGGCCTAATAGTACGTGTTGTTAATCACATTTTATAAAGAAACCTATATGACCACAACAGCGTCAACACTATATCCAAAGATTAATGATTTTATAGAGGGGTTAGATATACATAGTATTACAGAAGAGCGCAAGGAGACCCTTGAACCGTTAGTAGCGTTTGTTAAAGAAAAGCACAGGCAGCAGGAGATTATAAGACTCAATTTTATATGTACACATAACTCTAGAAGAAGTCATCTCGCTCAAGTGTGGGCACAGGTTATGGCTTACTATTTTGAGGTAGGGAAGGTATATAGTTATTCTGGCGGAACGGAGCGTACAGCTCTTTTTCCGGTAGTTGCCACAACATTAGAAAACACAGGTTTTTTAGTAAAGACTATTTCTAGTGGTGATAACCCTGTTTACACAATAAAGTTTGCAGAAAATGAGCATCCTGTTATAGGGTTTTCAAAAAAGCTGGATGATACTTTTAACCCCAGTGCAGGCTTTGCAGCAATAATGACCTGCTCGCAAGCAGATGGTGGATGTCCCTTTGTAGCCGGTGCAGAAAAGCGTGTGCCTATTACATTTGAAGATCCTAAGGTATATGACGGCACTCCACAGCAAAAGGAAAAATACCTAGAGCGTAGTACACAAATTGCAACAGAAATGCTTTATGTGTTTTCTCAAGTGAGAGGATAGAATTGATGCGTCATATTTATACAATAAAGAAATCCTCTTGGTTTTATACTAAGAGGATTTCTTATTAATATCGCTTTTTTATCCTTAGGTCTAAATGCGTTTATATACTTTCTTGCTTAGGAAAGCTATAGCTATAACGATGCCAAGTATAGAGAGGAATGATACCTGTCCCATCGAAGCTTTCTGAATATTTATATCTATAAACTCATCTTCAGTTACCGAAAGTGATAGCGAGTAATTATTATCCTTATTAAGTATAAACTTTGTTTTTTTAAAGTCTTCTTTAAGTATAAGTAGGGCACTCTTACTGTTATGTATATTCTTAAATAGCGTGTTAGTTAAGTCTATAGTCTCAAGATGAGAAGGCACCTTAGTTAACGTAAATAATACCTTTGTCTCGTGACCTAGTTGCACTTTACCATTAGTAAGGATGTAATTTTGATTCTCATTAAAACTTAGGTTAAGATTCTGTGCAATATGATTTAAAACCATTTCTCTAAACTCCTCTGGGGTCTTATATGGAGTGCTGGCATATGCTTGCTTTATTTCTTGCTGAAATGCAGTGAGAGAAGCATTAATTTGTAATACCCAGACATCATTTTGCTTTTCTGCTAAGATAATCGTGGAGGCCTCTGTTTGATGAGCAAAACTCACTGATGTTATAAAAATCACTAGAGCCGAAAGAAGAAACTTTTTCATAATTCTAAATTTAGTTTGCATAAGCCCCTTTGAGACCATTTATAAAGTTGTTGTTGCCTGCGTTATCTACGTGATAGTGATAACCTCTAGTGACATCTGTATGACCGCGAAGCTCATCAAGATCTGAAGCAGCGATTCCTTCTTGATTTTTATTTTCATAGATTCCGTGTCCATCTAGTGCATATCCTATAAGTGCGGCGTGACCATCTTCTTGTTCTACTTTTAGGCTAATGCCCGTTGCTGCGTGATAGTGATATCCTTGGTGTACATTAATATGACCTCCCGCATCATCAAATGGGGCTAATGTATAAGCTCCTAAAATGTTATCTACTGGTGCTGGTGCAGAAAATTCAACTCCGTTAAGGGCGATACCTCGCGTAGACGGTGCACTATTTTGTCCAGGAGGTCCTCCTGGGCCTGTAGCAAAAAGTGTGGAAGTATTTTGTAATACTGGAGTTATAGGTATTAGGTATGTTTGAGATATATCTGTGATATAAGAAGGTAAACATTCTACACAAAAATTTTCATATTCTTCACCCACAGCAGGGTTTGCTGCATTTATACAATCTTGTTCTGTGTCTGTGACGTATATGTCACCATTTTCATCATACATTAACCAGTTGTCATCTTCATAAAAGGCTGCCATATTTTCTATAAAAGCGCCATCTACATCATAAACTTCGCCATTTTCTAACCAGATCCCTCCCGCGTCTGCTCCATCTGCTATGTTATCTGGACACCAAGGCCCCATCTCGTGGTCAGACGGAGTACTGTTTGTGATAATCTGATAGCAATCTGTATTTGTGCCATCTGAGAGTGTGCAGGGTACAATGGTTAAGTTAACACTGTTTGTTGTGAAATTTTCTGGGTTCACATTTACAACTATTTCGTCACTATTGTTATCGCTATCCTGATTAGAATTGTCATCATTAGAACAAGATGTGCAGCTCATCATTCCCAAACAAAGGATGATAATGGCACTTAGGTAGATTTTAGAATGTTTCATAAGTATAGTTTTGCTGGGTTATTTTTCTTTTTTTAAAGTGTTTATATCTGCTATAAGTTGCTGTACAGATGTTTTATTGAGACCATTGTAAATACCTCGTATATGTTTGTCTTTATCTATGAGCACAAAATTCTCAGTATGTAGAAACTCATCTTCGGTTTTATTGAGACCTAAATCTTCCTCTATGAAGTATTGATTTCTACCTAGATCATATATTTCATCTCTTGACCCTGTTACAAGGTGCCATTTATCTTTTGCAACTCCGTTTTGACTTGCATAGTCTTGAAGCACTTCGCTTGTGTCGTGTTGAGGGGTTACAGAGTGTGAGATTAATAGTATTTCTGGATCATCTATAAAGGCTTGCTGAATTGAAGCCATATTTTTTGTCATTTTTGGACATATGCCTGTACAGAATGTAAAGAAGAAATCTGCTACGTATATTTTATCTTTAAAGCTATCTTGTGTGATAGTATCATTATACTGGTTATATAATTTAAATGGTGGTACTGTATGTAAGGTGTCGCTAGTGGTATAAGATGCATCTAGCCATAATGGAGTAAATGTGGCTTCGTTATAATACGGGAGGATTTCTACACGACTTGAGGTTGTGTTTGTATCTGTACAGCTTATGATGCTTAGTATAATGATAAGGCTAGCGCTCCACAAGTTGCACTTGCTCATCATCCAACTGAAAGCAGAGATTTGCTCTTTTGAGCCCAAATATTCTTCCATTTTTTGCTTCATAGTTGTTATAGATTTTTCCGTTTTCTCTCCAAGATTGCTGTAGTCCTTCTTCTTGACCGTTTACAAGGGTAATTACCTTAAACTTAACGCCGCTTGTATACCATTGATATTGCTTGCCGTGGGGAACCCCATTTTCATAATTTGCAATAGATCGTTTGTTTCCATTATGCCACCAGGTGCTGGCCTTTCCATCACGTATCCCATTATTATAATTTGCTTTAAAACTCAGAACCCCATTAGAGAAGTATTTTTCTTCAGCGCCGTGTTTTTTTCCTTTCGCGAAAGCAGTCTTCTCAGAGATAGTTCCATCAAGATATATGCTTGTTGCAACCCCTGTAAAAGGCTCTCCCTTATAATAGAAAAGCCCTTTGTGGAGGTTTAACTCGTTTAGTGTGACGGCTAATTCAAACTTTGAGTTTACTGAGGGTGTATAGTTTGTGACTTTTGCCTCAGTATTACGGTTACAGCTTATAATCAATAAGCATATTATGAGTGTTAGGCTATAGTATCGCATTTGGGGTGCCTTGATAATCTCCAGGAAATATGATGTAGTACTGGTTAAGATAAAGATCATCTTGTATGTGGTAATGATACTCCTCTTGATCTGTGTGTTGTGTGGTTGAGGTATGCCCACCAGATGCATCTAGATCTTCTGGATAGCTACCAGTACTTGAACAAATACGACCATACACAAAAAAACCATCGCTTATAATCCCTATAAGGTTGTCATCATTGTTGCTAAAAGCCTTTGGCTCTAGGTGATAGTGATAACTTTGTGGACCCGTGTGTGCTGCTGTGTAGTCTAGGGATGGTACGGCGTCATCTAGAGGTACGTTAGGGCCTTCTTGATCATCATAAATCATAGCGCCACTTACAGCAATACCTATAGGACCAAGACCTGTAGCCGTGGTAGTACTTGCTAGTTGTGGTGATGAAGAAACGGTAAGAGAGTATGAACCATTAAAATCATCTATATTACCAGGTGCCATCATCTCATAAGTTGTGAGAGTGGGCTCTACAAAGAGTGGGTGATTCTCATCTGCTGCTGGTGTTACGAGTACATTACCCATAGGATCTGTAGCGGTACGCTCTGTAGTATTAGACCAGTAGGGAGAGGTATGGTTAGGGTAACCATTACTCTCTATAATAACATTAGAACCGCTTAGTAGGACTGAAACATTATCTTGATCAAACTCTGCAAAGGCTGCGTGAAGCTCTGCGGTTGTATCGCCGTCATCTGTCGTTGTAGTAGTGTCATTATTATCATCATTACTACAAGCTACAAGTATCACAATTGCACCACTTAGTAGTAGTGAAAGTGCTGCTAGATTTTTTTTGATGGTCGATTTCATAATTGCTTTTTAAAGGGTTTGTTTTATAAATGTACCGTGTTTGTCTATGCTGTTTTTTAAAATTCTGTGAATGCTAGTTAGTTTTAAGTGAATGGTCCTAAAAGCTGTATCGCAGGTTTTTAATGCAGATGGTTAATTGTTGAATAAGTGAAAAAAAGGAAACTCCATAATTTCTTATGGAGCTCCCTAACCAAACATCAATCAAACAATTTATATACTATTTCTTACCTCTCGGTTCTCTTCTTTTAGGTTTTGGAGCTTTTTTGAACTCCTTTTCTGTGATAAAACCATCTTCGTTAGTATCTACTTCTTTAAAAGCCTCTTTAAGTGGTCCTTTTATTTCTGACTTGTCGAGCTTATTATCTTCATTTGCGTCCATATCTTTAAGTAATTGTGCAAATGTAGGCGGCTCTTTTCTATCATTATTTCTTTGCCCTTGAGCACAAGAAACAGATACAATACCTAGCGTAAATACAATCGCTAGTGCGCTCATTTTAAAATTTATCTTTTTCATAATAATTGTTTTTGTGTTACGCTTATTTGACTCCAAAGTTGGCAATTAGTTAATTGCAAATAGGCTGTTTTCTGCCAGTTGCCTTTGGTTTTCTGCGAGTGACGTATTACTATCTATAAATGAGATAAAACAATAGCTGTAATTGCCTCAAAACAGCGATTGTATGAATTTTTATTTACGTTATTTGCGCTATGAATCTATTAGGAAGATATATTTCTCAGGTATTATTATGGCTAGGAGTCTGGAGTACGCTCTGGATATCTGGCGGTCGCGATGATATATTTATAAGAGACAACGGTCTCGCATTAGTATTACAAGTGTTGATTTTATTTGGTCTAGTATACTATGTAGTGCCTCGCTTATTGTTTAAAAAGAAGTACCTCTACTTTATTGTTGCCACAGTGCCTGTAGTGATACTATGTGCTTATATCTCATCAGAGTTTGCACCTACACCTGTTAGAAGACCGCCACCTATGGGTCTTCAAGGTGGAGCTCCTGGTAAGTTGCCTTCTCGTTTTTTTATACACTTACTAGTCCTTACTATCTCAAGTGTTACAGCTATTTTACTAGAGACATTTATTTATGCTCAAGAAAAAGAAAAGAGTTATGCATATGCTCAAGCAGAGCTAAAAGAAGCAGAGCTTAAGTTTTTAAAAATGCAAATCAACCCTCACTTTCTCTTTAACGCGCTAAATAATATCTATGCACTCTCTGTTACAAACTCAGATAAAACGCAAGAAGGAATAAGCACGCTCTCTCAAATGTTGCGATATGTGCTGTATGATTGTGAACGACCAGAGGTATCACTTGGTAAAGAAGTGGAGTATATAGAACATTACATTGCCCTCTTTAAACTCAAAAGCAGTAAAGAGTTTAATATAGGTTTTGAACAAGATATCACAAATGAAAATATACAAGTAGCTCCTATGCTATTTGTTCCTTTTATAGAAAACGCTTTCAAGCATAGTGGGATAGAACTAGGAGGTAGTAACTACGTATTTATTTCGCTTAAAGCGAAAGAAAATCACATAGACTTTTATATAGAAAACAGTATGCCTTCAAAACCGCTAGTTACAGACGGAGCCGGTGGTATAGGTTTACAAAATGTAGAGAAGAGACTGGAGATTTTATACCCTCAAAAGCACAAGCTTACTATAAAAAAATCTGATACCTTTAGTGTAGCTTTAAAAGTAAACTTACAATGAGCACCATAAGCTGTATAATAATAGATGATGAAGAGCTAGCAAGAACCCTACTAGAAACCTATGTAGAAAAGGTGACCTATCTCAATAGTATTGGTTCTTTTCAAAATCCAATAGAAGCCTTGTCATTTATAAAAGAAAATCCTGTAGATCTTATATTTTTAGATATACAAATGCCTGAGCTCAAAGGAACTGAATTTGCGAGCATCATTGCTACAAACAAGAGTAAAGTGATATTTACAACAGCATACTCTGAGTATGCATTAAAGGGTTTTGAGCTTAATGCTCTAGACTACCTACTCAAACCCATTACCTTTAATAGGTTTTTAAGTGCAGTAGAGAAGTTTCCGTCACAAGAAGTATCAGTAGAGTCTTCACATCTAGTCATAAAATCTGGATATGATCTTTATAAAATTGTTCCAGACGAAGTGCGCTATATTGAGAGTGATAGCGAGTATGTAAACTACCATCTAGAAACTGGTAAAAAGATAATCGCAAACCAGTCACTAAGTAAACTTATAAAAACCTTACCAACCTCATTTTTAAGAGTACATAGGTCTTTTATAGTAAATGGTAATAAAGTCACGGGTTTAAAAGGACGCGATCTTATTATAGGAGATAAAAGAATACCAGTAAGTGATAGCTACTACGATACGGTGAAGAAATCATTATTTAATTAGTACTTTTAAGTACTATGAAAACAACTGCTGTACATATATTATGCACTTTGCTTTTGGCACTAAGTGTCATAAGCTGCAATGAGCAACCTCAAGTAAGTTCTGTAAGCCCAGAAAACTGGGGAGCAAGAACGGCTACAATCCCCACCGGTGATACGCTAGCTGTAGGTAAGACGTACCTGTCTATCTATTCTCAAATTTTTAGTTACTCAGAGCATAAAACGCATAACTTGACCGCTATGGTAAGTTTGCGTAATACTAGTGATACAGATACGATATATATAACAACTGCCTCTTATTATGATACGCACGGCAAGTTAGTGCGCTCTTATTTTGATAATGCAATATACCTATCACCACTTGAAACTACAGAGATAGTGATAGATGAAAAAGATGTCACTGGAGGTACGGGGTCTAATTTTATATTTGAGTGGAGTACACCTGCAGGAGCATCAGAGCCGCTTTTTGAGGGTGTAATGAGCTCTACTATGGGTCAACAAGGATTATCTTTTACCACCCAAGGGAAAAGAATCAAATAGGTGAGTAGCTATAAAATTATTCTCTAGCTTAATAGATTATTAATCTCATCATTAGTAACTACAGGGTTTGCACCAGGTTTACCAGCAACCAGGCTACCTACTGCACAAGCAACTTCTAGCGCGTCTTCGGCAGTCTCACCAGAGAGAAGCCCAAAAACTAATGTTGCCAGAAAGCTGTCTCCAGCACCTACAGTATCTACCACCTTTGCAGGAAAACCTACTTGTGTATGTATGCCACCTTTATGATAGAGCATCGCACCTTCAGACCCTAGCGTTACACAAACTGTAGGAGTCTCTGTCATTGCACTGAGCATTTTTAACTCATCCTCTAGTGTGTCACCCTCTATGCCCATTGCCATCACGATGAGCTCAAGCTCTTCATCATTAAGCTTTATCATATCTGCCGCTTCCATTAGGCCCGCCACAATCTCAAGATCATAATGAGGAGCACGCAGGTTAAGGTCAAAAACAGTAAACTTAGATCGTTCGGCAAGTACCTCAATAGCTTCAAGATTTACAGCAGTTTCAGCCATAGTACTATCTTCATCAAGAGCATCAAGTATATTTCCGCTTTCGCGAAAAGCGAGACTACCTATAATAAGAGCATCTGCAGCGGTGACTGCTTCGGCATTTTTTTCATTCCAAGCGATAGCATCCCAAGCCGTGTCTTGAGCAATCTCATATGAGGCACTTCTAGCTTTGTCTAAGGTGACCTTTACTTGTCCTGTAGCTTTGTCATTGCGTTGTATCAGAGCCGTGTCAAGCCCTTTTTCCTTTATAAGCGCCAGCGCTTCTTTACCTAAAGCGTCATTTCCCAAAGATGAGATCATAGATACATCTACCCCAAAGGAGTGTAAACGTAGCGCAACGTTAAGTGGCGCTCCGCCTAGTCGTTTCTCATCTGGGAAAACATCCCATAATATCTCGCCGTAACTGGCTATTTTAAGTGGTGTATTAGGCATCTGTAACAAGCTCTTTTTCTAGTTCTTCTAGGGTACGTCCTTTGGTCTCTGGCATAGCAATAATTGCCCATAATAGTTGGAGTACCATCATTCCTGCAAAGAAATAATAAATATTCCAAAGATGGTCTCTCATTATGCCTTCTTTATCATCTATAAAAAATGGAGTTACGAGCGTTATGATGGCTGCAAAAACCCAGTGTGTGCTCGTACCCCAAGATTGCCCATAAGCGCGTACACGATTCGGAAAAATTTCTGAGATAAAAACCCATATAACAGCACCTTGTCCTATAGCGTGTGACGCAACAAAGGTACATATGAAAGTAAGTAAGAGTGCCGGGCTTAGTTGCATCTGGAAACAAATACCTACCATAATAAGGCTTACAATATAGCCTACAGACCCTATTATTATAAGTTGTTTTCTTCCTAGCTTGTCTAGTAATCGCACGCCTATAAATGTAAAGATGAGGTTTACAATACCTATCGCAATAGAGTTAAAGAGCGACTCAGAACCGCCAAGACCTGCTTGTTCTAATATTTGTGGAGCATAATAGAGCACAAAGTTGATACCAGATAACTGATTGAAAAAAGCAATAAGGAAACCTAACCATAGTACTTTTGAATATTTCTTTTGGAAAAGATTTTCTGAGGTTTTAGTTTGCTGTAAGTCTAGTTTTATTTCTTCTAATCTAGACTGTGCAGCCTCAGCTCCTTCATATATTTTTTGTAAAACAAGCATTGCGCCTGCATCATCTTTTTTCTGTAGTACGAGCCACCTCGGGCTGTTAGGCACTTTCATCACCATAAGCGTATATATAAGTGCAGGTATAGCTTCTACACCTAGCATCCATCGCCAGTCGTTTGTACCGTCTACTCCTTTAAGCAGCCAGTTTGACACAAAGGCAATGAGGATACCAAAGACAAGCCAGAACTGATAGAGACCTCCCAGTTTACCGCGGTTAGACTCAGAGCTTATCTCAGATATATAAATAGGTGCCGCCACAGATGAGACTCCCACACCAATGCCTCCTATAAATCTAAAAGCCGAAAATGAATACGGGTCTTGTGCTAGCGCACAACCTACGGCAGAGACAAAAAAGAGGATTCCTATCCAGAAGAGTGTCTTTTTACGTCCTAATTTTTTAGTAGGAAAACCACCTAGTAGAGATCCAGCCACGGTCCCCCATAATGCCATACTCATTATGAAAGTACCGTGCATAAAAGGCGATAAATTCCATAACTCCTTTATGGGTGAGTTTGCACCACTTATAACTACGGTGTCAAAACCAAATAAAAAGCCAGCGAGGGCTACGGTAATACTCCATTTTGTAATTTCTTTCATATGCCTTGTTTAGGGTGATGAGAGGTCGCGTGCTTCTACACTACTTCCATATTCGTTTTATTTTACTCACTTTTAAATTTGCGATTGTAGCATTCTCACTTGTAAATGTGAGTGCGGTAAAAGGTGTGGTAGGAAAAATTTGATCTGTAAATACAGTGCTCCCACCATCTATAAAAATCTCAATAGATGATGCATCCATTACAATACTATAAGCTACATCAGTAGGGCTGTCAATAATGGCTGGTGCTGTGTGAACTTTATCGCCAAAGGATGGTTCAAAGCTTACAATGCCAGATTTTCTCCGGTCTAGATAGTAGCTCTTTGTGTTGCTGTTATAACCAAATTTTACTGATTCCTTATTGACATTTGTAAAGTTGAATTTAAAGTCATCTAGTTTACCAGGTATTTTAAAATCTAAGCGTTGCTCATTATAATTTTTACTAGAGAGAGACATTCCATTCTTCATCGTATCGTGTACTACGGTTGCATAGGCATATTCATCTAGAGAGGTGACGGGATAGTTTTTAAGGTAAAAGCCATTTGTGTTGTTTTTATGAAGAGTAAGCTTTCGCGAAAGCGTCATTGCACTTCGCCACGCTTCTGTAGGAGTGTCACGGGCATAGTTCCAGTTGCTCATCCAGCCTATAAACGTACGTTCTGTATCTGGTAGTCCATTAAAGGTAACGCCGGCATAGTTATCTGTACCGTAGTCTAGCCATTTTATTTTCTTTTGGTTTGTAGTAAATGTGGTCCCGTCAAAGTCACCTACAAAATACTGAGTTCCCGATCCACCATTTGGCGCGCCAGGATTAATACTTATAATCAAGACCCACTTAGTCTCATCGCTTCCCTCAACTTTGAGCGGAAACAAGTCTGGACACTCCCAGACGCCGCCGTGAGCTCCTATATTTTTTCCAAACTCACTCATAAGAGTCCAGTTTTTAAGATTTGGGCTACTATAAAATTTGGCGTGATCGCCAGCGACAAGTGTCATCACCCATTGCTCAGTATTTTCATCCCAGAATACTTTAGGATCTCTAAAATCTTTGATGTTTCCGTCATTACTTATAACAGGGTTGCCACTGTATTTTTTCCAGGTTTCACCTTCATCTAGACTATAAGCTATACCCTGAGTTTGAAAATCTTTGCGTCCTGCTTTTTCACCCTCCATAAGGTGATAGGTAAAAATAGCAACCATAGGAGGATTGTCTTTTGTCCCTAAGCCAGAGGTGTTGTGTATATCCATCACAGCGCTACCAGAAAAGATAAGACCTAGCTCATCTGGATACAAGGCAATGGGTTTGTGCTCCCAAGAGATAAGATCTTTTGAGGTGGCGTGACCCCAGTGCATAGGCCCCCAGACTATGTCTTCTGGGTAATGCTGGTAAAATAAGTGATAAGTGCCGTTGTGGTATAAAAGCCCGTTTGGGTCATTCATCCACATTGTGGGAGGAGTGAAGTGGTATTGAGGGCGATAGTTTTCGCGAAAGCGGTCTTCTACCACTGCCACTTCATTTACAGGAGTTGTTTTTTCTTTACAACCTATAAGAGTAAAAAGTGCAAGAATGATAAGAAGCTGCTTCATTTTTTGACTAGTTTTTAGACATAAATTGAACAAGTAGATTAATTTAAAATGATCTAAATGCTATTTAAACCATCCTAAAATAGGGCAAAAATTCACATTTTGATAATAAATATAATAACTTATTAAGAATACATCGTTTTCGTACCCAAAAGGATTTGTTTAAATTGTACTATAGCTTTTAGTAAGCCTATTTTTACGATACCATTATGAAAAGAAAACTCACCTTAAAATTAATTGCCAAAGAACTTGATGTTTCTATCTCTACTGTCTCAAAAGCACTGCGTGATAGTGCAGAGATAAGTGAAGACACACGCCAGAAGATTAAAGCCTTTGCAAAGCTGTATAATTATAAGCCTAATAATATCGCGTTAAGTCTTAAAAACAGGAAGACGCGCACCATCGGGATTATTATACCGCAAATAGTGCATCACTTTTTTACCACTGTAATACGTGGGGTTGAGCAAATGGCGAGAGAGCATAATTATAATGTGATTATCACCCTTTCTAATAATGATTTTGATAAAGAGGTCCTTAATATGGAGCTACTCGCAAATGGTAGTACAGATGGATTTATCCTTTCTTTATCAAAAGAAACAATGCAAAAGGACGACTTTAGACACCTCACAGAGGCTATTGATCAAGGAATGCCTGTTGTAATGTTTGACCGTATAGTAGATGAGATACCTTGTGATAAAGTCCTTATAGATGACCGCGAGGGGGCAAAGCTAGGCGTAAACCACTTGATTAAAACAGGTTGTAAAAAAATAGCCATCATCACTACCGAAGATTATATCACTATAGGAAAGTTACGTACTAAAGGATATATGGAAGCCCTTGAGTCTGCCGGAATTGAGGTAGATAAAGACCTCATTTTAAAACTAGATGCTATAGATGAGCTCAATGATAAGGCAAAGGCACGTATCAAACATTTCTTAAAAGGGAAGGACATAGACGGTGTATTTACGATAAATGAGATTTTTGCTGTCACCGCCGCCAAATATATTATGGAGGCAGACAAAAGCATTCCAGAAGATGTGAGTATCGTGAGCTTCTCAGATGGTGAGTTATCTCAACACTTTGTACCTAGCCTCACTACAGTAAGCCAGCACGGAGAAGAGATGGGACGTAAAGCAGCAGAGTTACTTATCAATAAATTAGAGCGACCAGAAGAAGAGGTAGAGCAATATACTACCGCATATATAGATACAAGTCTCATAGAGCGTGAGAGCACAAAGAGAGTAAAATAGTGCTATTACGCTTTCGCGAAAATTAAATACAAACACATCGAGTTATAACTAAACAGCTCTGATGACCGAAAACATATTAAAATTGAAAAAGAAAGCATTCCTTTTTGACCTAGACGGAGTTATAGTAGACACTGCAAAATTTCACTATCTCGCCTGGCGTAACCTTGCCAAAGAGATGAATTTTGACTTCACAGAAGAGCAAAACGAACTTTTTAAAGGGGTAAGTCGTGTGCGATCGCTAGAGATACTACTAGACCTAGCTTCATACGATGCAACTCAAGAACAAAAAGACAGGTGGCTCATCCAGAAAAATGAAGAGTATCTTAAGTACATCAAAGGGATGGATGACAGTGAGATTTTACCAGATGTGGTGAGAGTACTCGATTTTCTAGAAGAAAAAAATCAAGGTATTGCACTAGGTAGCGCAAGTAAAAATGCACGACCTATCTTAACTAAGCTTGATTTATTAGATAAATTTCAGGCGATTGTAGATGGTAATGATGTGACAGCAGCAAAGCCAGATCCAGAAGTATTCTTAAAAGGAGGAGAAGCTTTAAAAATTGAACGTACAGATTGTATCGTTTTTGAAGACTCTATTGCAGGTATACAAGCTGCAAACAGCGCAGGTATGATAAGCATAGGTATAGGAGAGCAAGACGTGCTACACGAGGCAAACTATGTTTTTAAAGACTTTACAGGGATGAGTAATGCTTTCCTTCTAGAACTTATAGAAGCATAAATTTTATCTAACTACAACTATCATCAAGTATGAGGTAAGCTCATACGTAAGACTACCATAATATGCATATAGATTATATCACTCCAAATGATTGGTCCATTATAGAGGATGGATGGAACCCAAATAACGTAAAATCATCAGAGAGTCTTATGGCGCTAGGTAATGGTGCAATGGGGCAACGCGCAAATTTTGAAGAAGATTATAGTGGCGCGACCTTTCAAGGAAGTTATATAGGAGGTGTGTATTACCCAGATAAAACCCGCGTAGGCTGGTGGAAAAATGGGTATCCAGAGTACTTTGCAAAGGTGCTCAATGCGCCTAGCTGGATAGGTATAAAAGTCATAGTAAACGGAGAGAGTCTGGATTTACATACCTGTAAAGAGATAAAAGATTTTCGTCGTGAGCTTGATATGAAAGCTGGTGTATTGTACAGAAGTTTTAAAGCCACCCTACAAAATGACGTTGAGATTGCAGTAAAAGCAACACGTTTTTTAAGTATGGAGATGGATGAGGTAGGTGCAATTAAGTACGAAGTGACACCTATCAATGTAGACGCTACAATAAGTTATGAGCCGTATTTAGATAGCGGTATAACTAATGAAGATTCAAACTGGGATGACAAGTTTTGGAACACGCTAGAAGTTTCAGAAAATGATGATATGGCTTTCATCACCGCACATACAATGAAGACGGAGTTTCACGTATGTACGATGATGCAAAACAAGCTTTTTATAGATGGTGATGAGATTACGCTTTCGCGAAAGCGTTCTCAAAAAACTGCAACGTACGTAGGTCACGAGTATGAGACAGATGTTGCCAGAGGAGAAACCTTTGCCATACAAAAAATAGGAGGTTATGTAAGTAGCCTTAATCACAATAAAGGTGGTCTCGTAGCAGTAGCAACAGATGTACTAAATAAAGCAACAGGCTTAGGATATGATGCTTTACTAGCTTCTCAAAAAGAAGCCTGGGCAAAAACCTGGGAGATGTCTGACATCACAATTGAGGGTGACACAAAAGCACAGCAGGGTATACGTTTTAATATCTTTCATCTTAATCAAACCTACACGGGGCAAGATAGCCGTCTCAATATAGGCCCAAAAGGGTTTACTGGTGAAAAATACGGAGGCTCTACCTACTGGGATACCGAGGCTTACTGTATTCCATTTTATATGGCTACCAAAGATCAAAGTGTTGCACGACAGTTACTCACCTATAGGTATAACCAGCTTGATAAGGCTATAGAAAATGCTCAAAAACTAGGTTTTACAAATGGAGCGGCACTATACCCTATGGTTACTATGAACGGGGAGGAATGTCACAATGAGTGGGAAATCACCTTTGAAGAGATACACCGTAACGGCTCTATGGTTTATGCTATATATAACTACGAGCGTTATACAGGAGATATGAGCTACATTCCAGAAATGGGGCTAGAAGTTATTATAGGTGTAGCGAGATTCTGGAGACAGAGGGCGACTTTTTCTAAGGCTAAGAATGCTTATGTGATTCTAGGGGTTACAGGTCCTAACGAGTACGAGAATAATGTAAATAATAACTGGTTTACAAACTACATCGCAAAGTGGTGTCTCGAGTATGCTTTTGAACAAGCAGAGTTGCTAAGAGATACTGCCAAAGAAGATTGGTCACGTATTTCTGGAAAAACGCATCTGTCTTATGACGAGATGCTTTCTTGGAGGTCTACGGCAGAGCAGATGTACTTTCCATACTCAGAAGAAAATGGAGTGTACCTACAGCAAGATGGTTTCTTAGATAAGGAATTAATCACCGTAGCAGATTTACCAAAATCAAACCGACCTATTAATCAAAAATGGTCTTGGGACCGCATACTGCGCTCTCCGTATATAAAGCAAGCAGATACCTTACAAGGGTTCTACTTTTTTGAAGACCACTTTACTAAGGAGCAATTAGAAAAGCATTTTGATTTTTATGAGCCATTTACCGTACACGAGAGTTCATTATCACCTTGTGTGCACGCTATACAAGCCGCAAAATTAGGCAGGATGGATCAAGCATATGAGTTTTACTTACGCACATCACGCTTAGATCTTGATGATTATAATAAGGAGGTAGAAGAGGGATTGCACATCACGAGTATGGCAGGTACCTGGCAGAGTGTGGTAGAAGGCTTTGGAGGGATGCGTGTAAAGAATGACACCTTATCTTTTGATACTAAAATACCTAATGCTTGGAAGGGTTACAGTTTTAAAGTAAACTTTAGAGGCCAGATTTTAAAAGTAGAGGTGGCTAATAATGCAACCAACTTTACACTGGTGAGTGGAGAAGGGTTAAGTATTCTTGTAAACGGAGAAAAGAGAGAGGTATTACCAGCTTAAAGAGCTGGTAAGCCTATAATTTTATAGGTGTACTATCTGTAACTGCATCCCCATTATATTCAAGTGTCCACCCTAGTGAGTTAGTAAGAAAGTATATTTTAGAAAGTTCTGAGATAAGTCTGTTTTGGGCATTTGAGTAAAGGGTAGAGTTTTTAACTTCCTTTTCAAGCCCTTTTTGCACGCGTGATTTTATGATATTATAATCTCGAGCATTAAACTGGTTGAGGTAGTCTTGTTGCACATCATAATATTCTATATTAGGATTAATCTTCAACTCAGGTTCTGGAATATTAGTAATGCGAACAGTTTTTGTGAGCTCATCGATTTCTGTAGCAACCTTAGAAAGGTCGTAAGCGATAGTTGCTTCGGCATTTACGACTACTAGGGCCTTTTTTGTAGCAGAAAGTACATCTACATAGAATTTTTTTGAATCTTCATAGGTAAAAACTTGGGCATAGTTACCTTCTGTAACGATGAGTTTCCCCACATTTTTTATTTGTTTCTCAATGAGCGCGGTGTTTGCTCTAAGTTGCTCACTTTCATCTTTTGTGTGTTCACAATAACGCACACCAAAAACAATCACAAGTGCAAGAGCTGCCCCAAAAAGTATTTTACGCATAATAGTTTATTATATAACCAAGGTACATAAAATAAAAAGCCGCACGTAAGTGCGGCTTTAATGAGTTTCTAAATCCCCCAATTTCGATTCTCATTCTAATGATGTAAATGTAATTGCTTCTTTAAGTTTTAGGTAGGGGTAAATGCCCCTAATTAAACATTATTTAATAATTATTCCGGTTGATTGTAAGAGGCCTGACAGGTTGTTTTTTGAGAAGATGGCTCCTTTAAGCATATTCTTTGTGGGATCTATCTTGTAGTCAATAGCAGTTGTAAAATCTGCTTTAAGTAATCTAGTTTGCTCAAATGTAGATCCCGTGAGAAGGCACTCTGTAAATACTGCCTCGCTTAGGTCTGCGTTAGTAAAATCTACTTCGGCCATAGGGCAGTGTAGAAAAGTTGTTTTTTTAAGTGGTAATGCGGTGAAGTTTGAGAGGTTTAGAACGCTTTCGCGAAAGCGTAATCCCAACATAAATATATTGCAAACACTAAAATCTGCTCCTAGCAGTTTACAGCCGTCAAATAAAACTTGATTGAGACTAGTACCACCAAACTTTACATTTGTGAGGTTGCAATTTATAAATGTGCACTCTAAAAAGGTGCTGTTTGAGAGATGAAGGTTTTCAAAATTACACTCCATAAATGTGCAATTATCATACTCTCCTTTTTTAAAGGGTTGCTGGGTATAGTTTATACCTGTAAACTCTTGATCATCATAATAAGAGCTCATATTAATCTATTATAGGCATATAAACTTCGGTTTTCCAGCTACTCTCGTTTCCAGCCATATTTGGATTATTATGAAATACTTCGGTAGGCTTAGGGTCTACCTTAATGTTGTTGCTTTTTGCATAGTTAAGTAAGGCATACCAGGCACGGTCTGATGTAATATAATTACCGTTATAAATGGCTTTAAGAGCTTTTTTTGCTGGTCTTTCTCCGTACTTTATATCTTTTACTTGAGGAAGTGAGTCGCTCTTAATTAATGGGAAGGCAAAGCGATACTTTATGCTGTCTGTCTTACGGTTCCAGTCTGTAACTTGTACAAATGGACGTCCATCTAGGGTAACATCATAACGAGCCATTGTATTCTGTAAGTGGCTTATGTCTCTCATCATACCGCCAGCTTTAAGTATCTGTAATTCTTCTACCTCTGTATATGCATAAAACTTTGCAGGTAGCTCTTCTTGACCTATAACTCTCACTGTAATCCTGTCTAAATGGTCTTGCAGTAACTCATTAAATTGTAGTACGGTTGCAGTTGCACTTTTTTTAAAGTTTGTGTTTTTAAAAAGTCCTTGCAATCTATTATTTAATGAATGTGCAGGGTCTGTAACGTGCACGGTGACTTGAGATAGAGAGTCGTTTATTTTTTTAATATGCCACTTATAGATATGTGTTGAGTCTTGTACATTAAACTCTTGAGTAAGTTGTGTATGCTCATCTCCTAGTTGTACATCTGTTGTGATAGCACCTTCTTTCCAGTTCTTTATAGATTGTTCTATAGTACCTAAAGTGGTTTTGGCTTTAAACTTTGCTGTAAAGTCTCCTGGTTTTATGAACAAGAACCAGGCGCAAAAAACTACTAACAGTATTGCGACAAGTATAATTACCTTTTTCATAAACAATTATTAGTTTACAGAAACTGCTGTTTCTACTTTCATATCAAGTTCTGATACTACAAATTTACCTAGATCTTTACCTTGATTAAGGCCTACGTCTACAGCAGCGCGGTAGTGTATACCACCATACATACGACTTACAGCTGCCTCTTGAGCCGCAGCTCTAAACGATTTAAAATTACGTATAGGTAGGCCGTAAGCAATCTCTGTATCATCATTAAAAGAAAAATTATTCCCAAAAATACTAGTAAGACTCTCTGCCGCAGCACCAGAAACTACTGAGTGACCACTTACGTACTCTGGGAAAGGTGGCGTTTGTAAAATAGGTTTCCAAGAGTCGTCTATGTGATCATTTATAAGCGTCTCTGGGCGTATTAAATTAGAGCGGTACTTCTCGTCCCAACAAGAGATAAAAGCATCATACATTGCTATGGTAGTCCTTGTATATGCATATAAAGTGTTGGTCACATCAAAGCCTGCTTTTTTTGAGGCGATTTTTGTGATTCCTACCCAGTGACCACCAGGAGTTATCTTTTTTGTAGCAAACATTAAGTGACCTCGTGTAACAGATACATAAGGATTACAATCCCAAAACTGTGCTATGGCAATCTCCTCAGAGTTGTCTCCATCTTTTGTGATTTGCTGGCTTATGTCATAGACCTCTTTAAGCTCTTTATAAAAATCTGAATCTTTTTCTAGTGAAAATGCTGGTGGTGGTACAGGCTTAAACTGGTCTGCAGCATTAATTACAAATGGTCTTATTTTATTCCAGTGTGGCTCAATTCCATCCATATAAGCGGGTGGTGTAGGTTGCCATCTAGAAGGCTCGTCAGAACGCACAGAGAACTTAGGCATTGTGCGAGTTTGTTTATAATTATCACCATCCATCCACGCTGCAATATGATTAGACACTTGTAGACCATAATCTCTTGACTGCACAAACTCCTCTTCATTAAGCTCTTGCCATCCTGCATAAAGGCTATCTCTATATACCTCTATATCTTGCTCAGAAAATATAAGGCGTTTACTCATATCCATATGTGCTACTAGCGCTGCAAGCTCATAATTAATAGATGCATCTTTTGCTGGCGCTGGGATGGCTGTAAAGTTTGTAAGCTGGCCAGAAAGTGATGTAAATGATGGGTTATTTACAGCTAGTATCTCATAGGCCGCAATATTAGGGTATGCATAAATTCTACTAGCTACTGGAGGCGAGAAGATATCGTGTATAATTACTTCTGTAACTTTATCTATCGCATTATGAAAGTGATCTGGTGTAATCACAATAGGCTCACTCTTTTTTGAACAAGAGCTTAAAGTAATTAAAGCAGTAAGTAGGACTATGAGTGTGTACTGTGTTTTCATTATTGTGTAGTTTCTATTGTATATACCTGTGCTGGTTCATTATTAAATGTAACGAGCAGGTAATTTATGTTATTATGTGTTATGATAGATAGCTTACGAACAGACTTTTGAGCAAAATCTACGCCTAGGGTATACCCATCTATTATTTCTTGCTCTGATTTTATAAGCGCACCAGAAAAAGAATCTAACCTACCGTGATACGGTTTTGTGCCAAAATAATTTCCCCCTACGAGGGCCTCTTTTTTTCCATCATTAGTAAAGTCAAACACTACAAAATCTAGTAGAGGAGCAACTTGTAATGATGATGGGAAAGGTACAAAAGTAAAGGAACCTTTTTCATTTTTTAAGTATCCGGACTTTAGAGTGGTAACATTTAATTCTTGAGCCTTAGATAAACTCTTGGCACCTATAATCTCTGAGATAGTTTTACCGGCAAAATCATTATTTGTACTGTATTTCTTTTTAAGGGATACAAGTTGTGTCGCTAGTTCAGGAAGATTTTGAATAGGGTAGTAGTTGCCATTTCTAGAAGTAGCAACCAGTGTTTCGGTCTGACCGTTGTTGTCAAAGTCTGCGTGATACATTTTGAGCGGCTCACCTTCTGTAGCTGTAAACTTGCTGTTAGTTCCCCAGTTGCCTAGCAAGTAATCCAGATCACCATCATCATCTATATCAAAAGGCGCTATGGTTTGCCATAAGCCAGTAAGCATCTCTGTTGTTAACTTCTCTTTAGAAAGCACGCCATCATTATTAATGTAAAATTGAGGTTCCATCCATTCACCTATTACAATGAGATCTTTCTGGTTATCATCGTTAAGATCTGTCCACACGGCATCTGTAACCATACCTATATTACCTAGGTTGTTATTTTTATCTACAGTGTATTTGCCATTGTTGTTTTTGAGGAGCACACTTTCTGGTGCTGTGCCAAAATCGCCAGTAATTACTTGATGACCTATAAACAAGTCCATATCACCGTCATTGTCATAATCATTTGGAGCGATAACAGAAGTGTTGCCTAGTAAGTTGAGAGGTTGCTTTGACAGGCTATCATCTAGTTTTAAGATATAATCACCTAGTGCAGTATTAGTAGCCGAAAAATCTGCGCCAGCGGTGCCTACTATAATTTTACCATCTTGAATGATTGCTGTTTTGTCTTCGGTTTTACTCTGTTTTTTTAAGGGTTCTATATACGCTTTCGCGAAAGCGGAATCTCCACCCAAGTATATTTGAGACGAAGTAAATTTTGAACTACCAAAATAAATATCATCCACCCCATCATTATTTATATCACCCACTGCGGTAGCTGGACCCCGATCTGAAAGTTGATAAGGAATTAATTTTTGACGGTTAAAGTCTATATAAGCATCTTCCTTGTGTGTGTAATCTATGCCTAGATTTCCTGGTGTTTTTGAGAAGAGTTTTTCATTTTTTGGCAATAAACTATGGTAATCAAAAGGTGTTGAAGCCCGTGGCGACAGCTTTACCAATGAATTAGTAGTTATGTTACGCTCAGTTTGATACGTGTTATCTGGCCATATAACCTTGAGAGAATCAATAGTCGTGTTTTTAGGAAGGCCAAAATGCACAAGAGGCTGTGACGATGCTTGAAATCCTCTGGCTGTATAGAGCTCTTTGTACTGGGTCTTACCTCCTGCATATGCAAATACTTTAGTACCTATCCCAAAAGGATTCTTAGCTGTGTACTCAAATTTGAGTTGGACAGATGTAGCCGTAGTATCTGTCTGGTTGATGTAGAGCGTTGCTTCTTTATTTATATTATTAACTACAATGTCTAGGTCCCCATCGTTATCTAAATCTGCAAGGGCAGATGCGCCAGAAACAGATGGTTGAGATGCTAGCCACGTCTGTGATTTATCTGTAAAGTTCAAATCTCCATCACCCTTAAATAACCTGTTTGGTGTTGCCCCGCTGGGCATAAGGTCTAGAGCTTCATTATCCAGTAGTCGGGACTCGTTAATGCGATTTTGAATTTTATCACTAGAGATAAAGTTTATAAAATCTAGATTGTTAGGTCGCTTAGGAATACCGTTTGCAATAAATAAATCTTGTAGACCATCGTGATCAAAATCTGCAAAAAGAGCGCTCCAGCTCCAGTCTGTAGCAGCAATTCCAGAAGATAGTGCTTGCTCTTTAAATTGATATCCCGGTTGATTTACAAAAAGCATATTACGGGTAAACTGGTAGTGATACCCAAAGCGTTCTGTGCGTAACTTTTGCGTTTGGATATTATCATCGCCTTCAGACGCTTTAAGAGCAACTTCATCATCTGGAAGCATATCTAATGAGATGATATCTGGGAAGCCATCACCGTTAAGATCTGAGTTGTCATTACCCATTGAGAATCTCGAGGTGTGTGGAAAGTGTTCTTTTAAGCTTTCGCGAAAGCGTACACCTCCTTCATTAATGTAGTAGTAATCATCTTCGTGAAAATCATTACCCACATAGATATCTGGCCATCCATCTTGATTAAAATCTGCCACCGAAATGCCGAGGCCGTAGCCATTTATGCCACCATAAATCCCCATCTGCTCACTTACATCTGTAAAGCGGTTACCATCGTTTCTGAGAAGTTTGTCGCCTGTCTTTTCTGTACGCTTGTTGCGTAGGGATGCTTTGCCAAAAGAGGACTCTGTGTGTATGGCGTGGTTGAGTAAATAAATATCTAGATCTCCATCAAGATCATAATCTAGCACTGCGGCTGTAGTCCCGTAGTCTTTAAAATCAAGTCCATAGGCTTCTGCCTGTTCTGTAAAAGTACCATCACCATTGTTTATGAATAACTCATCGTGACCAGTGAAATCATTTATACCCACCACAGCACGCACATAGATGTCTAGGTATCCATCTGCATTTGCATCAAACATAATAGCACCGGTACTCCAAGAGTTATTTCCTCCAGTTTTGGAGCTAGTTGTGATGTCTGTAAACTTGAGATTACCCTCGTTGAGATAGAGTTTGTTTTGTACTTGGTTGCCAGATAGGTAAATGTCTTGTAGGCCGTCATTATTAATGTCACCCACAGCTACGCCACCACCATTATAAAAGTAGAGGTAATCTAGTATGTTAAGGGAATCGCTCTCTGCAAGTGTATTTGCAAAGGTGACTTCAGTACTGTGTCCAGATGGAGTTTTGAAAAGCGGCGGGCTCTCATCTACAGTCTCGCGTGTACACGAGACAATGATAAGTGCCATCCATAAAAGTACTAGTGCACCTCTTCTCATAGTTAATTGTTAAGCGCAAAAACTCTAGGTTTACTGTCATTAAGCGCGGCTATAAAGTATGTGTTACCAGCTGCATCTGTAAACGTCTGTAAGTGTTTCATCTCTTCGCGCACATAAAATCCGCTTTTGGTATAGGGTTGCCACTCAAAGTTTGCAGAGCCATCACCTAGTAATACACTCCCAAAACTTGCATCTAGTTGAGAGTACTGTGGTTTGTACTCAAAGTTATTACCACCCATAACAAGATCAAGTAGTCCATCATTATTTACATCTGTACAGCTTATGCCGCACACACAAGATAATTGTACGCCAGCAGGTAGTGCCTTTAGTGTAAAGTTTCCTTTTCCATCATTTACGGCAACAGCAGACTCAGAGGTGTTAACTTTCTTTACTTTAGAGTTTGCCAGTACCTCTGCAGAGAATAACTCATCTATAGATCTTTTTGCATAATCTGAGGCTTTTATATTCTGTTTTTTTAATGATACGATTTGCCCCATTATCTCCTTTTTCTGGTGTAGCGGGTAATCTTTACCCTTTTGAGTTATGGTAGTAATTTGCTCTATCGTACTATTTGCATCAAAATCATTAATAAATAACTTCATAGGTGCATCTTGAGTAGGTTTGTAATGAATATTTGTTCCTTCATTACCTAGTATTAAGTCTAGATCACCATCATTATCTATATCTGCACTTTCAATACTTTGCCACCAGCCGTAAGCCTTATCAAGACCAGAATTGTGTCTTATAAGTTTTCCATTTTCTAGTTTGTATGCTTTTACAGTATCCCACTCTGCAGTAATCACTAGTTCTTTTATAGTGTCACCATCTATATCTGTCCATACAGCATCTGTAACCATACCAGCATCATTAAGGACAGCTCCTTGTTGAGGCGTTACATTTGTAAAGCTACCTTTACCATTGTTTTGTAATAACAAATGCTTTGGGTTAATACCATAGGTGCTTGTTGTATTTCTAGAACCTATAAATAAATCTACATCACCATCTTGGTCATAATCATAAGGAGCGATGACAGAGGCACCTTGATTTACAGCGGGTAGTAATTGAGCCGGATTAAATGAGCCGTCACCTTTATTTACGTATAAACGTGGTCTGTAAAATGGAGCGCCATCTATCTGGTTTCCTCCAGTAGCTACGATGAGGTCTAAGGCGCCATCACCGGTTACATCTACAAAAGAGGCCGCAGTATCTTCAAAAATTGCTGACTTATCAAAATTTATAGAAGAAGGTACAAGCTTCCCATTACCCTTATGTAAATACAGGGTAGGAGCTTGGTCTTTTGCTCCACCTATAAAGATATCTTCATTACCATCTCCATCTACATCACCTACTGCGAGGGCAGGACCTTCTTGTGAGAGTTTCTTTGCAATAAGCCCCTCGTAGTCAAAATCATTGTACTCATTTTCTTGATGTGAAGTAAGGAGTGTGTTATCTAATTCTCTAAGCAGGGTGTTAGACTCTTTGACTGGGTATTTATATACTTCAGAGGCCTCACTAATTTTAGCCGTAAGTGTTTGGTTCGCATTAATGTTTTTGAGTAGTTGTGTCTTGTCATTAGGCCATATAATACGCAATGAGTCTATGGTTTTTGAAGCACCTAGGCCTATGGTCATTCCATACTCCATAGAAGATTGAAAACCTCTAGATGGAACAAGTTCTTGTAAAATAGATTGATTGTCGTGATATAGACGTACAGTAGTACCCACTGCAAATCTATTTTTATCACTACCCTCAAAGTTTATTTTTATATAATTATGAGACTCATCTACTACGGAGTTGTTTCTGTAAACAAATGCATCCATATTTACATTATTCACCACAATGTCTAGATCACCATCATTATCTAGGTCACCATAAGCAGCGCCATTAGACATACTCTCTAGACCTAGGCCCCAGTCTTGTGCCTTGTTTGTGAATGTTAAGTCTTTCTGGTTTTGATAAGCATAATTAGGTAGCGGTTTTACAGGCATTTTATTAATGATAGAGTCTACTGGGTGTGTTTTTCCATTAGCCTTACTACGTATAAGCTCATTTGCAAAGAAGTCTACAAAATCAAGATCTGTGAGGTCGTGGTTAATACCGTTTGTAATATAAATGTCTCTGTAACCGTCATTATCCATATCAAAAACAAGCCCAGACCAACTCCAGTCTGATGCCTCTACACCACTGTAATAAGCCGTTTCCGAAAAAGAACCGTTACCATTATTTATTTGTAGCGTATTCTGGATAAACTGCTGGTAAAAGTCATCACGCTGTTTACGTTTATAAATGTTGTAGCCATCAAATTCCATTACAGACTTTACTCGCTCCTCACCGTCTGGAAGCATATCTGTAATAAAAATATCTTGAAGCCCATCGTTATTTATGTCTGAGATGTCTATACCCATCGCAGAGAGAGATAGGTGAGAGGTCCACTCTTTAATCTCTTCTGTAAAAGTTCCGTCTTGATTATTGATGTATAAATAATCTCGTTCAAAAAAGTCATTAGAAATATAGATGTCTGGCCATAAATCTTGATTAACATCTGTCACTACAACGCCTAGTCCAAAACCTATAAGAGAACCATATATGCCAGACTCTTCACTTACATCTGTAAAAACGCCATTGTCATTACGCATAAGTAGGTCTCCCACACCACGTATGTCTTCATTTACATTTGCCCAGTCTTGTGCTCGCTTATCTCGTTGTCCTTTGTTACCTAGACTGTTTACAGGTACATTGCTGTTATTAAGGATATATGCATCAAGGTCTCCATCTTTATCATAATCAAAAAAAGTAGCGTGTGTTGTAAACCCGGATGTAGCGAGGTTATACTCTTTTGCGCGCTCAGTAAAAGTGAGGTCACCATTGTTAATATACAAGTCGTTGTCGTGGCTATTCTCCTTTAAATTTCCTGCATTGCTTACATAGATATCTAGAAGTCCATCTGCATTAACATCTGCCATTGTAACTCCTGTAGACCAAGGTTTGTTACCCTCAATACCAGCGGTTTTAGAAATATCTTCAAATTTAAAATCACCTTTATTGAGGTATAATTTGTTCTTGCCCATATTTGCGGTTAAGTAAATATCTGCAAGTCCATCATTATTAATATCGCCTATTGCCACACCTCCTCCATTGTAAAAGTTGCGATACTTAAAGATATTAAAATCCTTTTGGTTCTTAATACTATTTATGAAGGCTATACCGGTGCTGTCTGGAGACATTTGAGTAAAAAGAGTAGGAGCGGTAGCGTGCTCCTCAGTAATGGTTTCCTTGTCGCAAGAGCTTATGAGCAGAGTAAGTGCTATAGCCGCAAATAGATTATATTTTTTAAAAACATTCATAAGTTTAATCTTCTTTTCTAAGGAATAATGGAGTATCATTATTTCTACCAACGATGATATATTTCTTTCCAGATATCGTTGCTGTGTCAATGCTTCTGGAAGCACCTAAAATATTGAATTTTGTCTTTTTACCCACGTTAAAAAAGCCATTTTTGTCATTATAAAGAACAATGCCTTTTGAACCATCAAGTCTTCCTAGTTGTGTGCTTATTTCATAATCATTTCCTACTAAGACTAGGTCCTTATAACCATCATTGTCTAGATCATCTACAAGTATATCGTGCACAGAAGATACTTGTGCTGGTAGTGGCAGCTGCTTTTCTGTAAACGTGCCATCTCCGTTATTTTCAAAATAGACAGAGGCTAGCTGGGTAACCTGTTTTACTGTAGCCGTTGCAAGCTTGTTGCTGGGCAGTAAATCTTTAAATTCCGCTTTCGCGAAAGCGCTATAAGAAAGATATTTCTTGTTGAGTTGTGGTAGTTGTTTTGTAAGCTCATCTTTGGTAGCAATTGTGGTTTCTTCACCTTTGTAGAAATAGGTTACTATAGGGTCAAGTTTGCCATTATCATCAAAATCTTGGATATATAATTGCACAGGCTCTGCCGCCGAAGCTTTAAGGCGTGTGTTGAGGCCCCAGTTGCCAGCTATAATATCAAGATCGCCGTCATTGTCAAAGTCTGCTACTTGTGATGAATTAAACCATCCAGTAGTGTTTTCTAAGCCGTTGTTGTCTTGCTTTGTTAGCTTCTTACCATCATTGAGGAAAATTGTGGGAGCCATCCAGTGACCTACAACCATTGCGTCTGGATAACCATTATCATCAATGTCTTGCCACTGTATATCACGTACATTACCGATGTCTTTAAAGTCTGGGCTATAACTCTCTGTAATATTACTGAAGTTACCTGAACCATCATTACTAAAAAGATACTGCAGCGGAGTGGTGCCAAACTCCTGAGGGATAACGTCGCTGGTTATAGAGATGTCTAGGTCGCCATCTTGATCTAGATCTACAGCGTTAATAGTAGATGCATTAATAAATGTATTATTAAAAGCTTCTTTTTTGTGTTCTAGACCTCTCGCTGTATTGATATAGAGTCTAGGTTGTAACGCGTTACCTGTTTGTATTTCATTACCACCACTTACAATGATAAGATCGTTTAAGCGGTCACCATTTGCGTCAAATATGATTGCATCTATATCTTCTGCAATGGCGTGCTTATTATTGCTAGGAAGTTCTTGTTTTGTAAAACTTCCTGAAGTGGTTTGCAGTTGTAATGAAGTGACTTGAGATTTTGCACCAAGGGTGACAAAATCTTGTAGGCCGTCATTGTTTATATCGCCACCACATATCGCATTACTGAGGTTTGTAGAAGAATATGGCACCAATGGATTACGACTAAACTCTACAGTAGGATTTTCTTTATGTTTAAAGGATAGCAGTGTGTCATTTACATACTGTCTCGTTTTTACTTTTGCTATTAATCCCTTATAATAATTGCCACCAGCGTTTGTGTAGTTTAGTGTTATCTTTTGATTTGCTGATATTGTTTCTTGTTTTTCAGTTTTGCCATCAGGCCATATGATACGTAAAGAGTCTATTGTTTTAGAACTATCTAGGCCAATTAAAATTTCTGGGACGACAGATGATAGAAATCCTCTTGTTGTATAGTTTTCAAAGTATTGAGAATTGCCATCTGTATAGACTTGTATTTTTGCACCTATTCCTTGTATGTTTTTGCTAGGCCCTGCAAAGTCTACTTTAAGATAATTTGCTTTTGTGGTTGTTTTGTTGGTTTTATTTTCGAGTATAAAAGCCTCCTCATTTACATTATTTACTATTAGGTCAAGATCTCCATCATTATCTAGATCTGCATAGGTACTTCCATTACTGAATGAAGTTTTGCTTTTTATCCAGTCTGTAGAGGTGTTTTTAAAAGTGCCGTTTCCATTGTTTTTAAAAAAATAGTTCACCGTTTTTTTGCTAGGCATTTCTTCTATAAGAGGAAGTTCACCATCTGTCATATTTTTACCTAGACGCTTTTGTATATTTTCATTTGATATGAAATTAATAAAGTCCATATCATTTGTTGCACCTAGAATACCATTTGTAATATAAAGGTCTTTGTGTCCATCATTGTTAAAGTCTGCAAGTAGGGGAGACCAGCTCCACTCAGAACTTGCAACATTGCTTAAAAAAGCGCTTTCTGTAAAAGAGGAAGAACCCTGATTAATATGCAAGGTGTTCTGCATAAATTGTGATGTATAGCCTTGTTTTAGATTATTTGAGAATATGGGATAATTATATTCGGCACCAGAAGTTTTTAGGGTATAAGGATCTTCAGGGAGCATATCTACAGATATGATGTCAGGTAGGCCGTCATTATTTACATCTGCTATGTCATTTCCCATAGAAAAATGTGAGGTGTGGCCTAGTGCTCCATTTTTATTATTAATTTCATTAAAGGTTCCGTCTTGATTATTGATGTATAGATAATCATCTTCAAAAAAGTCATTACCTATATACATATCTGGATATCCATCATTGTTAAGATCACTTATGTTTATCCCGAGGCCGTAACCTATTTTTGATGAATATATGTTCGCTTTCGCGGAAGCGTCATAAAAAACACCATCCCTATTTTCTAGTAATTTATCACCGTTTATTGTATCTCTAGTTGTGCGCTGGCTACCTCTCCCGAAATATGCGTTAGGGTACAGTGAGTGTGATAGTATATATGCATCAAGGTCACCATCTAGGTCGTAATCAAAAAAAGCTGTTTGTGTGTTGAGACCTTCTATATTTAATTGATAGGTTGACGCTTCTTCTTTAAATGTTGGTATGCCATCTGTAAGGCCTTGATTAATGTAAAGTAAATTTGACCCTTTGAGATGTAAGTGTCCTGAGACTTTAGATACGTATATGTCTAGATATCCATCATTATTAATATCTACCGTGGTCACGCCTGTAGTCCATCCAGAGTTGTTATTTATACCCGAAGTGGTGGTTATATTTTGAAACTTTAAGTTGTCTAAGTTTAAATAAAGGTGATCTTGATTAAGATTTGAAGCAAAATAAATATCTACAAGTCCATCATTATTAAAATCGCCTGTAGCAACGCCAGCGCCATTATAATAATAGAGGTAGTTAAGTATGTTAAGCTCTGCAGATTTTGTGAGCTCATTTGTAAAGGTTACACCTGTATCTTTTTTATGTATAAAGCGGTAATTTTTCTCTGGCTGTGAGCACGAGAAAAGAAACATTAATAGTAAGAGTAGGGGCAATGAAGTTTTCACTTAAACAAATGAATTTTGAGAATGTAATATATAAAAAGAGGGTTAGAAAACTCTAACCCTCTTTTAAGCTAATTATTATACCAAGTTTAGTAGCCTGGATTTTGGGTAAGGTTAGGGTTTAGTATTACCTGACTCGCTGGAATAGGGAAGAGGTTTTTAGTCTCATCTCCTACCGCTCCTGGAGCTTTAAGTTCCCAGTCTGCAGTAAATTGTCCAAAACGGATTAAGTCATTACGTCTCCATAGTTCTGCATATAATTCACGTCCTCTTTCATCTATAAGCTCTTGTGCTCCTACAGATCCTAATGGAGTTGCTCCTCTAAGTAGACGAAGCTCATTAACTAGCGTTGTAGCGTCTCCACCTGAACGGAAGATTGCTTCTGCCTTCATAAGGTGAGCATCTGCATATCTAAAGAATATTTCGTGTGCGTTAAATGATCCGTAACGTGCAGCATACTTTTGTACACGTATACCAGTAGTCTCATCATTATTAATAAGACTTACATTACCGTCTCCATCTTTAAAATCTCTTTTAAAAGTTAATGGAGCACCTGCTCTATCCTGTAGTGCAGATCCATCTGCAGCATATTGTTGTCCTATTAAGAATCCAACACCAATGTGTGTTGCATCTGCAATACCATCACCATTGTTATCTGTACATCCATCACAGTCTGCGATAGGCATCCCTCCTGTAGGAACTACACCACGACGCTCTTCTTGACCACTACCTTCTATGTTAATTTCTGAATCTCCTTCAAAAAGGTCATAGTAAGATGATAATGTAGCAAAACCGTTCCATCCACCACCGGTGTTGTCACGCTCACTAGTTTGTGCATAGTGAAGTCCATTCCAAATTCTGTTTCCTACACCAGCTCCTAAGAACCAGATAGTTTCATTATCACCAGAATCACGGAAGATATCAAAATAACCTTCTTGTAAGTCATATCCTTCTCCGTTAATCTGATCTACAAGTGATACCACTTGGTTCATATCGGCAGTGTCAGGAGTTGTACTTAAGTAAATGTGTTTGTTAAGTAACACCTTTGCTAGTAAGTATCTTGCTGCTGCTTTGTTAGGTCTATTGTTATTAGTCATAGGCGCGCCAGCAGGAAGTTGATCTATAGCTGCATTTAAGTCAGATACAATCTGATCTACAGCTTCTGCACCTCTAAGTACGATAGGATCTTCAAATAATGAAAGTTCTGGATCACGTACAGGTACTTGTCCCCAGTTATCAAGAACAACCCACATACCTAATGCTCTTAATAAATGAGCATTTGCACGATCTTCTGCAGTTGCATTTACTGATAGTTCAGAAAGCACTTGTGCTGCTTGAAAGTGTGTTGTGTTCCACTGTAAGAAAGCAGTTTGAATAAACTGGTGACTTGTTAACCAGTTGTGCTGGTGTAACTGTCTCCAGATTCCGTTATCTCCCCAGTCAGATCCTCTAGTAGGTATAAGAGCAGCATCTGTAGTCACTTCTTGAAGTGCAAAGATGTTTGCTTGATCACCTATTTGACCATTAAGAGAGTTGAACATATTATCTACAAAAGATGAAGGGTCCAGTACTCCGTTAAAAGTTTCTCCAGTAATTACCGAGTCGGTGCTTTCGATTTCTAGATCAGTACACGACGTCACCATCGCTCCGATCATAAATGCTCCTGCTATGAAGCGGGTTGCATTTAGTTTAATGTTTCGTTTCATAATTTTTCTTTTTTTATTAAAATCTAGCATTTACACCAAGTGTAAAAGTACGAGCTCTTGGGTATGGGGCATAGTCAATACCTGCTGTTGGTATCGCAGAAGCGTTAAGTGATCCTGTGTCAGAACTGATTTCTGGATCAAGACCGCTGTAACCTGTGATTAAGAATAAGTTTTGACCTGTAAGTGATAAACGTAAAGAGTCAAACATACCTTCTCCACTTAATGGCCAGTTGTAACCTAAAGATGCAGATTGTAATCTTACAAAATCTCCTTTCTCAAGAAAACGTGTAGAAACTGCTACCGAAGAGTTAGGATTTTCTGAACTATTTGCAGCTGCTTGAGTTACGTTTTTACCAATAATTAGAGCAGACTTAGTAAAGAATGCATTGTCTGTTGCGTTATATACTGAGAATCCAAATTGACCATTAAAATATGTACTAAGGTCAAAGTTCTTGTAACGAGCGCTAAGTGATAAACCAGAAGTTACCTTAGGTACTGCATTTTCTCCTACAAAGAATTTATCTGAATCTGGATCTCCTACACCATCACCATTTACGTCTAAATATGTAGGCTCTCCATTTGCGTCAAATCCTGTAAACTCAGCCATATAGAATGAGAATAATGGTTGTCCAGCTTCAAGCTGTTGAGCAAATGCTCCTGTAAGACCATTACCACGTATAGCTCCAGTTTGGATCACACGTCTTGTATCTTGAACTTCGTTTTTGTTATAAGCAACATTAAAAGCTGCATTGAAACCAAAATCATCCGTATCAATAAAGTCATAGTTAAGCGCAAGTTCAATACCTTGGTTAACTACCGTACCATCATCTAAGTTACCAAATGCTGTTTGAACGTTTGCAGGTGCAGCAGTCTCAGCAAGTAATAAAAGATCATTTGTTTCTTTACGGTATAAGTTGAAAGAACCATTAAAACGATCGTCGTTAAATCCAAAATCAATACCTACGTTAAAGTCTGTAGTCTCTTCCCATTTTAAACCAGGGTTAACATCACCTACAGGAGAAGTTCCTGGTATGTTATCTCCACCACCAATAACGTTAAGATCATTATCTATTCCTGTGAAGTTTGCTTGAGTTCTAGTTGTAAACTGACCGTATCCTAGCCCTTCTTGAGAACCTACGATACCAGCTCCAATACGAAGCTTAAGAGTTGATATGTTATCGCCTACAAAATCTTCTTCATCAAGCTTCCAAGCAAATGCTCCAGAAGGGAAGTATCCATAACGCTCATCTTCACCAAAAGTAGAAGAACCATCTGCTCTAAAAGTTCCTGTAAATAAGAATTTCTCATTTATAGTAACATTTGCTCTTGCAAAGAAAGATTGTAACTCATCTGCGTTGTCATAACGACCAGCGATGTAAGCTGGTATAACTTGTGCAAATCCAGCAGGAAGTGTAAGCCCTGTTTGTACTTCAGGTAGAAGTGTAGTTAAGAAACTACCATCGTTACCATATCCAAATACTTGAGCATTACCAGGAACAACATTGTTTAAGATGTTGTACTGGTCAATAAGTTGTCCTCTCATATCTGCAAGGTTGGTAGTGTTAAAACCAGCTCCATTAGAGAATATACCGTCTCTCTGGAATTCTTGATAAGAGAATCCTCCTAAAAGGTCAAGCTTTACATTACCTAAATCTTTCTTGTAATTAAGCGTTGCTTCAAGAAGTTTGTTTTCATTATTGTTTATGTTGTAATCTCCACGTCCTATACCAGTAATACCCTGAGTGTTTAGAATAGAAGAAGCAATAACTCCAGTAGTATTTGCCTCAGTTCTATCATAACCTACAGTTACCTTAGCGCTTAACTCTTCTGTTACATCATAATCAAGAGATAAGTTTGCAAGTATACGGTCACTCTCAGAAAGTCCTTGAAAACTATTTAAGTAGTTTAATGGGCTAAAAATACCAGGCGTTTGCTCAAAAAATTCGTCATTAGTAGGGTACGTAGGGTTAGCAGATATAGAAGCACCTATAAGGTCTCCTCTTGATCCTGCTCCACCATTTAAAGGTGCAGTCTCTCTGTTAATACGAGAGATACTACCAGTACCTGTTACTGTAAGCTTATCATCAAAAAACTTTTGAGAAAAGTTAAGTCTTCCAGATATTCTTTCTATTGAAGAGTTTTCTACAACACCATTGTTATTTCCATATCCAAAAGAAGCACGTACATTACCTCCATTGTAGCTCTTAGAATAACTTAGGTCAGTCTGTCTTGAGAAAGAGTTACGTAAGTAAACATCTTGCCAGTCTGTATCTGCATTACCTATAAGTTGGTCGCTTGCTCCTGGTATGTTACCAATTGCATCAAGAAACTCAGCTCTGTTTAATAAGTCATATCGCTGTGCTGCTTTAGAAGAACTCACAGATGAGTTAAGTTCCCAAACACCTTTAGAAGCTCCTCTACCACCTTTAGTTTGTACAATAATAACCCCGTTTGCTCCACGTGAACCATAAATAGCAGTTGCAGATGCATCTTTTAATATCGAGATACTCTCAATATCATTAGGATTAATAAAGCTTAATGGGTTACCACCACTAGCTTGAGCAATACCTCCAGTGTTTACACCAGGAGCTCCACCCCCAGCAAGAGGTACACCATCTACTACAAATAATGGGTTGTTTCCAGAACGTATAGAGTTGTTACCACGTATACGTATAGCAACACCACCTCCAGGCTCTCCAGAAGACTCTGAAATTTGAACCCCGGCAGTTTTACCTTGTATAAGTTGTTCTGGTGTTTGTATCACACCTTGGTTAAAGTCCTCTGCACCTACATTGTCTACAGAACCTGTAGCATCTTTAATAGTAGTAGAACCGTACCCTATAAGTACAACCTCATCTAGTGCGTTGTCTGATGCTAAAGAAACATTTACTACACTTCTACCTCCTACAGCAACTTCTTGTGTAGAAAAACCTACGTAGCTAAAGACTAGAGTAGCATCACTAGGAACATTGTTAAGACTGTAGTTACCGTCAAAATCGGTTGTGACACCATTTGAGGTTCCTTTTACAATTACGTTTGCTCCCGGTAATGGGCCATTTTCTTCAGTAACAGTACCTGTTACAGTTTGGGCTTGGGCAATCCCTACAAAGAGAATTGCAACAAACAAGAGCATACTTTTAAGTATTACTTTCTTCATAAGAATCTTGTTTAAAAATTAGTTTGCTTAGTTTTTTTATGAGTAATCACCTCATTTTAAAAGCTAAAAATATGTAAATTTTATGTTAAGACCATATACTTTGCCCGTTAAAGTTACGAAAACGATTTCGTGTGAACAAACCGTCATTTGTAGGAATTCGGTAAAAAATGATGGTTGAAATTAGCGTTTTCGTATAATTTTAGGTGTGTAATTTCCAAATGCGGAATGATATTTTTTGAATCTTGCTTTTTAGTAATCTTTTCGTGATGTTTTCGTAACAAAGAGAACTGTTAATTTATTTATGTTTTGACTCATAGATAATGAGTAGTTTTTTCTTTCTTTTTAGTGATTATTTATTTTGAAAACACACGCTTTCGCGAAAGCGTAATGAAGACTCATAAATATTTTAAAAGTGATCACGAGTGTGAAGTGAATCTTTTTACGTCATACTCCTGGGAACTATATTCTAACGAGACCTTACAGATTTAGGTCTTTAAGCTTTTTAATACACTTATCTTTGTGACTCGTATTATTCCAGATGTTAAGATGACTAAATTTGATATACTCATAGTAGGTGGTGGTGCTGCCGGTTTTTTTACAGCTATAAATCTTGCCGAAAAAAACCCGCAACTTAAGATTGCCATACTTGAGCGAGGTAAAGATGTTCTTACTAAGGTTAAAATTTCTGGTGGTGGTCGTTGCAATGTCACCCACGCAGAATTTATACCTAAGGAGCTTTCAAAAAAATATCCTCGAGGTGAGAAAGAGCTACTAGGCCCCTTTCATACCTTTATGACGGGAGATACCATCGCCTGGTTTGAAGAACGTGGCGTAGAGCTCAAGATAGAAGATGATGGGAGAATGTTTCCAGTAACAGATTCTTCGGCCACTATTGTAGATTGTTTTATCTCTCTGGCAAAAAAGCATCATATTGAAGTGCTCACTAACCACGCGGTGCAAGATGTAGGTTTTGATGACGCTTTCGCGAAAGCGCAAACTACCACCAACACTTTTTTTGTAAAAACTAGTAAGGGGGTGTTTACTTGCGATAAGCTAGTGATGACCACAGGTAGCAACCCTAAAATGTGGAAACTCCTCGAAAAACTAGGTCATAATATTACTAATGCTGTACCGTCACTTTTTACTTTTAATATAAAAGATAAACGTATAGATGGGTTAATGGGTGTTGCAAAAGATGTCACTATAAAAGTACTTGGCACAAAACAGAAGTCTGAAGGGCCATTACTTATTACACACTGGGGGATGAGTGGCCCGGCTATATTAAAACTGTCTGCCTGGGGAGCGAGAGACCTTGCTGCTATCAATTACAAATTTGACATACAGGTAAACTGGCTACAGCATTACTCGCAAGAAGAGGCACTAGAGATGCTTATGGAGCTCAAAATGGCTCACGCAAAGCAGTCGCCTCACACCTACGCGCAGTTAGACTTGCCTAAGCGCCTGTGGCAAAGTTTACTCATTGCAGCCGGAATACAACCATCTATAAAGTGGGCAGAGCTCACAAAAAGCCAGCTTCAATCTCTTAGTAGAGAACTTACTCAATCCAGATACAAGGTAGATGGTAAGAGCACCTTTAAGGAGGAGTTTGTGACTGCTGGAGGTGTAAATCTTAAAGAAGTACACTTTAAAACCTTTGAGAGTAAAAAAGTAAATCATCTTTATCTTGCTGGAGAGGTGCTTAATATAGATGCAATTACAGGAGGGTTTAACTTTCAAAATGCCTGGACGGGAGGCTATCTCATTGCCCAGGCTATAGATTCTTAAAGAGTAGATTTATGAATACGTATATATGTTTACTGCGCGGGATTAATGTAGGAGGTCATAAAAAAATCAAAATGGCAGACCTCAAAACTCTTTTTACTTCGCTAGGATATAATGACGTGGTGACTTATATACAGAGTGGAAATATTATATTTAAATCTCACGAGACAAGTAGATATGAGATAACAGCTGTTATAAAGAAAGCTATTGCAAGTACCTACGGTTTTGAGGTTCCTGTGTTTGTTTTAACTTGTGCAATGCTCATTCAGGTTTATGAGAATTATGTGCTCTCACCAGAATGTATAGCCTCAAGTTACTTTACATTGTTGCATACCGTGCCCAGCACAGAAGATATTACCCTTGTAAATAATCTAGAGTTACCTAACGAACATTTTGTAGTTACTGAAAATTGTGTTTACATATATCCAGAGAAAGGATACGGAAAAGCAAAGGCGACAAACACTTTTTTTGAAAAGAAATTAAACGTGGTTGCGACAACCCGCAATTATAAAACCATCGTAAAATTGCTAGAGCTTTCTAGTTAAGGCGCCAGATTTCAAAATTAAGAGCAGTTGCAAAGGCTAGCCATAGTAGGTAAGGAATAAGTAATGCTGCGCTCCACCGGTCTACTACTCTAAACCATTTTATAGTAAATATCACTAAGATAAACAGTCCGCAAATTGCTAGTAAGGCAAGAAACGGCTCTTGCCACCCAAAAAATATAATACTCCACATTCCATTAAGGATGAGCTGAAACCCAAAATGATAAAGGGCCGTTTTTACCCATTTATGATAAAAACCTCGATTCCATACAATGCCGGCGGCAATCCCCATAAGAATATATAACGTGATCCACACGGGAGCAAATACCCAGTTAGGAGGGCTCCAGCTAGGCTTCATAAGGCTTACATACCAATTGTCAATACTAGATTGAGTAGCTAGAGAACCTATGGTTCCTACAAGTAGGCAAATAATAATGCTTAGCACAATGCGCACTAGTAAATCTTTGTTCATAAGGAAAGGATTGGACTTAAAGGTAGTAAATATTCTTAGAGGTGTCTAAGCGTTGATATTGCTATCTTTGCTCATATATCTATAACCACCCTATGACCGAAAGCGATTTTATACCCTCAGAAAATTATAAAGTACTTACACAAGGATCTGTCACTTACCAGTCTCCTAGTAATATAGCCCTTGTAAAATACTGGGGTAAACACGGTGAGCAATTACCACAAAATCCTAGTATAAGTTTTACGCTTTCTAACTGTCACACTACGACCACGCTTTCTTATAAAAAGGCTACTAGTGCTACAGGTGAGATTGAGTTTGATGTACTGCTAGACGGCAAGTCTGAGCCAGATTTTAAACCTAAAATCGCAAAGTTTTTTGAACGTATAGAGAAGTATGTACCTTTTGTTAAGGAGTACTCGTATGTGATAGACACGGCAAACTCTTTCCCGCATAGCTCAGGTATTGCAAGTTCTGCTTCTGGTATGAGTGCGCTTGCTTTATGCCTTATGGAGATAGAGCGACAAAGTAATCCAGATATGACGCCTGCTTATTTTTTACAAAAGGCTAGCTTTCTCGCAAGACTTGGTTCTGGTAGCGCGTGTAGAAGTCTAGATGGTCCTCTAGTGGTATGGGGTAACCATAAAGAGATATCTAATAGTAGGGATATTTTTGGAACGAGTTATAATGGCAATGTACACGATAATTTTAAAAATTATCAAGACACCATCTTACTTGTAGATAAAGGAGAGAAACAAGTAAGTAGTACAGTAGGTCACGGTCTTATGCACGGTCACGCTTTCGCGAAAGCGAGATTCTCCCAGGCTCACGATAACTTATCTGAGCTTATGCGTGTTTTTGAGGCAGGTGATGTAGATGCGTTTATAAAACTAGTTGAAAGTGAAGCACTCACGCTACACGCAATGATGATGACCAGCCACCCTTATTTTATATTGATGAAGCCTAAAACGCTCGAGATTATAAATGAAATATGGGATTATAGACAACAAACGGGCTCAAAGGTGTGCTTTACACTAGATGCTGGCGCAAACGTACACGTACTTTATCCCGAAAATGAGAAGCATAGTGTGCAAGATTTTATAGCTACTAAACTTTCAAAATTTTGCCAAAACGGCCACTATATCAATGACTTTGTGGGTAATGGAGCAAAAAAATTGTAAATTTGTAATTGGTATTAAGAGCACCCCATATGAAAGGTCCGTTATTTTATTCTAAGATTTTACTTTTTGGTGAGTATGGAATCATAAAAGATTCCAAAGGGCTTGCTATTCCTTATAACTTCTATAACGGAGCGTTAAAGATAGAGGAGAACCCTTCACAAGAGGCAAAGGACTCAAATGAGAAGCTTGCAAAGTTTGTTACTTACCTTAATGATTTACAAACAGAGCAGCCAGAGTTAGTCTCTTTTGATATTGATAAAATGAATCAAGATGTAGCTGCGGGTATGTACTTTGATTCAAGCATTCCACAAGGATATGGTGTGGGAAGTAGCGGTGCGCTAGTTGCAGCTATTTATGATAAATATGCCGTAGATAAAATTACCGTTTTAGAAAACCTTACAAGAGAGAAGTTGCTCACACTAAAAACAATTTTTGGTGGGATGGAATCATTTTTTCACGGTAAGTCTTCTGGATTAGACCCTCTTAATAGTTATTTAAGTCTTCCTATACTTATTAATAGTAAAGATAGCATTGAAGCTGCTGGTATTCCTTCTCAAGCAGAAAAGGGTACGGGAGCCGTATTCCTTTTAGATAGTGGTATTGTAGGTGAAACTGCACCTATGGTAAATATCTTTATGGAAAATATGAAGCAAGACGGTTTTAGATCTATGCTTAAAGATCAGTTTGTAAAGCACACAGATGCCTGTATAGATGACTTCTTAAAAGGAGATGTAAAATCACTTTTTGGGAATGTAAAGCAGCTTTCTAAAGTAGTTTTAAGTAACTTCAAGCCAATGATTCCTACAAAGTTTCACGACTTATGGAAACAAGGTATTGAGTCTAATGATTACTATCTTAAACTTTGTGGTTCTGGAGGTGGAGGTTATATGCTAGGTTTTACAGAAGACCTTGAAAAGGCACAAGCAGCTCTTAAAGATCACAAGCTAGAAGTGGTTTACACTTTCTAATTAATTTTCATACATTTTTTATTAAACGAGATAGCTTATGCTTTCGCGAAAAAACAAACGTTTTATCCTTAAGTTAGTAAGTCTATTCTCTGTAGTGAGAGGTTACAATATTCTTATTATTGTACTTGCTCAGTACCTTACATCTATATTTATACTTGCGCCAGATAAGAGGCTTAGTGAGATATTATTTGACCCTAACCTTTTCTTTTTAGTGCTTGCAGGTGTTTTTACTATAGCCTCTGGATATATAATAAACAGCTTTTACGACTCAGAAAAAGACCTCATAAACAGGCCTAAAAAAACAATGCTAGACCGCTTAGTGAGTCAAAACACAAAGCTGTCTATTTACTTCACCCTTAATTTTCTTGCAGTTATAGCAGCTAGTTATGTCTCTTTTAAGGCTGTTGTTTTTTATGCGCTTTATATTTTTGGTATTTGGATTTACTCACATAAGCTTAAAAAGATTCCTTTTTTAGGAAATCTCGTGGCGGCAACACTTGCTATAACACCCTTCTTTGCTGTGTTTATCTATTATGGAAATCTGGCTCCAGTGATATTTGTACACGGGTCCTTTTTGTTTTTAGTGATAGCTATGCGAGAGATGGTAAAAGACTTAGAGAATCTTAAGGGAGATTTTGCACAGAGATATCGTACAATACCTGTAATGTATGGGGCTACTACTTCAAAATGGCTACTGTCGTTGCTAGCTGGTCTAACTGTTATACCTGTATTCTTCCTTATAAACCATTTTAAGCTGGGTTATATGAGCTATTATTTTTATGGTAGTGTGGTGTTGTTGCTCCTTTTTCTTGCTATTTTATGGCAGTCTAAAGCAAGACCTCATTATGTGCTACTCCATAATATTTTGAAGTTTATTATAGTCGCTGGTGTATTCTGCATCATACTACTGGATGCTAGCGTTGTCCTTAATCGAATTTTTTAGAACTACCTATTGTAAAGGTAAAGCCAATAAAAAAGCCCGCCATAGGCGAGCTTTTTTGTAATCGTAAAAAAGTATCTATCTTAATTATGACAGTACACTTACTTGTGCAGCAGTCAATCCTTTTCTTCCTTCTTCTTCTACGTACTCAACTTTGTCTCCTTCGTTGATAGTTTCCCCGTTAAGACCTGTAACGTGTACAAAGATGTCTTTACCAGTCTCGTCATTAGTTATAAAACCATAACCTTTTGACTCATTGAAAAATTTTACTGTTCCTTCCATTATAAAATATGTAATTAATAAAGTGCAAACTTACACTTTTATTTGTTAACCAATACTCGTGCCAAGATTATATTAATGTAAACTCTTTAAATTCAGTGCTTTTTATCCTTGGAGTTGTTAAATTCTTTCATTCTCTTAAAGGCGTCATCTGTAAGCATATAGTCGGCAACTTTGCGATCCTTCCATCTATGGTAGATAAATGTAGGCATCAAGATAAAGAATCCTCCAGCGATAGATAGTCCTATAAACTTATGACCTAGAGCTTCATCTATGTTTGCTTTGCAGTAAAACCCATAAGCAAGCATACCCGCAAGAATAAAGAATAATACGATGATAAAAATACGCCTCACTTTATCCATCTAGTCAAAAAATGTAATGGTTATAAAGAAAGCAATAATAGCTAGTATTAATATACTTACCATAGTGATAGCTATCGTTTTAAGAACAGTCTTAAAGACTTTGCTATTGCTTTGTGATTCTTCGGTTTCCAAAATTATATAGGCTTAGTTGTTAAGCTTCAAATTCAATTCTTGCAGTTGCTCATTGTCAAGTGGAGCAGGAGCGTCTATCATTACATCACGACCGCTATTGTTTTTTGGGAAAGCAATAAAGTCACGTATAGTCTCTTGACCACCTAGTATAGCTACAAGTCTGTCTAGTCCAAAAGCAAGACCACCGTGTGGAGGTGCTCCATACTCAAAAGCGTCCATTAGGAAGCCAAACTGTGCTTTAGCCTCCTCTTCAGAAAAGCCTAGGTGACGTAGCATTATAGCCTGTGTTTCTTTATCGTGTATACGTATAGAACCTCCACCTATCTCGTTACCGTTAAGTACAAGGTCGTAGGCATTTGCTTTTACTTCACCAGGTTTTGTGTCAAGTAATTCTATTTGACCAGGTTTTGGAGATGTAAATGGGTGGTGCATTGCGTGGTAATGTCCTGTCTCTTCATCTAGCTCAAGTAGCGGGAAGTCTATGACCCACAGCGGTGCAAACTCATCTGGCTTGCGTAGTCCTAAGCGCTCTGCAAGCTCCATACGTAGTGCACTCATCTGTGCACGTACTTTATTAGTCTCACCAGAGAGTATACAAACTAGATCACCTTTTTGAGCTCCTGTTACTTCTGCCCACTTTGCAAGATCTTCTTGATCATAAAATTTATCTACAGAAGATTTAAAGCTTCCATCGTCATTACAACGAGAGTACACCATTCCTAATGCTCCTACTTGCGGGCGTTTTACCCACTCTATAATTTTGTCAATCTCTTTACGAGTGTAAGAGTTGCCTCCTGGTACAGCTATACCTACTACAAGCTCTGCATTATTAAAAACACCAAAGTCTTTATGTTGTGCCACCTCATTAAGCTCGCCAAATTTCATCCCAAAACGAATGTCTGGCTTATCATTACCATACAGACGCATTGCATCATCATATAGCATACGTGGGAACTTCTCAATCTCTACCCCATTTACTTCCTTAAGTAAGTGACGAGTAAGCCCTTCAAAGATGTTTAAAATATCTTCTTGCTCTACAAAGGCCATCTCACAGTCTATCTGTGTGAACTCTGGTTGCCTGTCTGCACGTAAATCTTCATCTCTAAAACATTTTACAATCTGGAAGTATTTATCCATACCACCCACCATAAGCAATTGCTTAAAGGTCTGTGGTGATTGTGGTAATGCATAAAATTGTCCTTCATTCATACGAGAAGGCACTACAAAATCACGCGCTCCCTCTGGTGTAGATTTTATAAGGTAAGGAGTCTCAACTTCAATAAAATCTTGCTCAGATAAGTATTTACGGACCTCAAGAGCCACACGGTGTCTAAAGATAAGACTCTCACGTACCGGCTTGCGGCGTATGTCTAGGTAACGATACTTCATACGGAGGTCTTCTCCACCATCTGTCTCATCTTCTATAGTAAAAGGAGGAGTGAGAGAAGCGTTAAGTATCTCTAGTTTTGATACTAATAACTCTATATCTCCAGTAGCGATATTAGGGTTTTTTGAATCACGCTCAACTACGGTGCCAGTAACTTGTATTACAAACTCGCGTCCCAGTTTACGTGCTTCTTCCATAAGAGCAGCATCTGTACGTTCTTGGTCAAAAACAAGTTGTGTCATCCCATAACGATCTCTTAGATCTACCCAGATTATAAAACCTTTATCTCTAGATTTTTGTACCCATCCTGCTAGGGTTACTTCTTTATTTACATCGGCGGCGCGTAGGCTTCCGTTATTGTGCGTTCTGTACATAATTCTTGCTCAGTTTGAGATGTGCAAAAATAGAAATATAACAGGTCATTTTAAGGATAAGTAGCCATAAATGTTATTTCATAAAGTGGTGGGGTGATGAGTACGCTTTCGCGAAAGCGTAATAAGAACCCTCAAAGAAGATTTACTGAAGAATTTTCACATTTTCTTTAGAGTCAAAAACCCTATTTATAATTGCTGCGTATTTATTTTTGTAAAATAAATCACGCTATGATTACAACTGTCGAAAAGGAAATAGAATCACTTCAGGAACAATTACTCAACCACCCACTTTATAAACGCATACATACTCCAGAGGATCTTGTTGTTTTTATGGAGCATCACGTCTATGCGGTGTGGGATTTTATGTCACTACTTAAGGCACTGCAACGTGGGTTAACCTGTACAACCTTACCTTGGAAACCGGTGGGAAATCCAGAAACCAGATACCTTATAAACGAGATTGTGCTTGCAGAGGAGACAGATATTAATGCACAAGGGAAAAAGGTGAGCCATTATGAGATGTATCTAGATGCAATGAGAAAGGCGGGTGCAGATACTACAGCAATCACAGCAGTTGTTAATGCAGATTATAGTGGGGAGACACTGGCAGATATTACAGGTCACTTGCCAGAAAGTGTACAGCAATTTTTACAATTTACCTTTGAGGTTATAATGGGTGGTAATCTACACGAGATTGCTGCAGCTTTTACCTTTGGGCGAGAGGATTTAATACCATCTATGTTTACAGCTATCATAGGTGAAATAGAAACGCACTTTCCAGAAAATGACCTTACAGATTTTAAATACTATTTTGACAGACACATAGAGCTAGATGAAGATGAGCACGGGCCTATGGCTCTTGAGATGGTGAGACAGCTTTGTGGTGATGATCAAACAAAGTGGCAAGAGGTGATTACGGTTTCAAAACGTGCGCTAGAGGTGCGACTTGTTTTGTGGGATGGTATTTTAGAAGAGATTGGGGAGCCATCACTGGTTTCATAGTGAGATGGGAAAGTATAAATGAGACGTATATAAAAAAGCCTGCTAGATGCAGGCTTTTTTATATAGTAAGTAGAAGTGTTTACTTCTTGTTTACAGATTTTATATACTTCTCTAGAGCCATCGTCATAGATGGAGTCTCTGGAGTAGGTGCCATAATATTAATCTCAAGCCCTGCTTCTTCGGCTGCTTTTACTGTCGTGTTTCCAAAAACGGCTATACGCGTATTCTTTTGCTCAAAGTTAGGGAAGTTCTTAAATAAAGAGTCAATCCCACTTGGACTAAAGAATACTAAAATGTCATAAAAAACATTTTCATATTGTGATAAGTCGCTTACTACCGTTTTGTAAAAAGTAGATTGCATCCATTTTACTCCTAACTCGTCAAGTAATTCTGGCACATTAGGCTTAAACTTGTCTGAAGAAGGAAGTAAAAAAGTTTCGTTCTTATGCTTTTTTATGAGTGGTATAAGTTCTGGGAAGGTACGTTTACCTACATAAATCTTGCGTTTACGGTATACTACATATTTTTGCAGGTAGTATGCCACAGCCTCACTCTGGCAAAAATATTTTAAAGTATCTGGTACTTTAAAACGCATTTCTTCTGCGATTCTAAAAAAGTGGTCTACAGCGTTACGACTAGTTAATATTATAGCCGTATAATCTTTAAGATCTACTTTTTGTAATCTTACTTCTTTTCCAGAAACGCCCTCAACGTGTATAAAGGGTATGAAATCTATTTTTACGCGCTGCCTTTCTTCGAGCTCAAAATATGGTGAGTTATCAACCTTAGGCTTAGGCTGCGAAACAAGTATAGTTTTCACTTTCATATTGACTCATTTTTTTAATAAGCCCCTTATTATTTTGTAATTAATTCATACAAAATGAAGTAGGGCCCAATTTCGAGAGTGCAAAAGTACAAAATAAAATAAAAAGGATTTTTAAAAATTTCCTTCCTGTATTGCCTAAGGAGTAAAAACTGTGATACAGTATAAATTGTAATTATCAAGATTAGGGCGCTATAGATAAGTATATGAGGTGGTTCTAGCTGGTAGATGATAAAAGCACTACTTACAAGTGCAAATAACCCTAACATATTTTTAACATTAAGACGCTTGTAAATGAAGGGTTGCATTTTTTTATGGATGTCAAAAGCGTAAGTTGAGAGGCGTTCTGTTAAGAATTTCGCAATTTCGAAGGTCGAGTAGCCAGCGAGTATGATGAGAAAAACATCATAATTATCACGTATTAACCTCTCGGTAGAAACGCAAAAGGCGACATAGAGCAATAAAGATATGCCTATGCATTGTATGGTGGCAAGAACTAATTGTAGTGGATGGAATATATACACTCCTCGTGATCTGGATACAATAAAACGATCTGCTCCCGTAATGGTTATAAAGTCTTCAAAACGTTGGGCATATAAAAATTTGGAAACAGCAAGAAAAACCAGACAGGTAACCAGTAAGATGGTTATCCAGTTTTGGTAGGTAATTTCGCGAAGTATGGTTTCCAAAATATACAGTCTTTATAGACCGTTAAAAATACTACAAATTCTTTCAAAAGGGTGCTTACAGGCGTAATGAACTCTCTAAAATAAGTACATTTGCTTTAAACAAGATTATATGGCAAACGCTGTAGTTATTATACCCACCTACAACGAGATTGACAATATAGAAAGACTTTTGCGCAATATATTTGCACTGCAAAGGGCTTTTCATATTCTTGTAGTAGATGATAACTCACCAGACGGTACTGCACAAAAGGTACAGGAGCTTCAAGGTTTTTATAGAGAAAAGTTATTTCTTCTTAATAGAGAAGAAAAGAAGGGGCTAGGTACTGCATATATTGCTGGGTTTAAATGGGCATTACATCAAGAGTATGAATATATTTTTGAGATGGATGCAGATTTTTCTCATAACCCTAATGATCTTATACGTCTATATAACGCTTGCGCAAAAGATGGTGCAGATGTTGCTATAGGTTCAAGGTATGTAACTGGTGTTAATGTAGTAAACTGGCCTATGGGTCGTGTTCTTCTTAGCTGGGGGGCATCTAGATACGTACGATTCATAACGCGTATGGACATTTATGATACTACAGCAGGGTTTATATGCTATAATAATAAGGTACTAAGGGCTATAAATTTAGACACTATTAAATTTGTAGGCTATGCTTTTCAAATAGAGATGAAGTACAAGGCTTACTTGAAGAAGTTTGATATAGTTGAAATACCTGTCATATTTACAGACAGAACAAAAGGAGAAAGTAAAATGAGTTCTGGTATCATTTCAGAAGCTATTTTTGGTGTTATTAAGATGCGCTTGCAGCATTTGTTTAAAAAATAAGTATGGAAAAAATATTAATTAAAGATGCACATATTGTTAATGAGGGTACTATCTTAAGAGGGGATGTTCTTATTCACAATGGAGTAATAGAAGAAATTGCAGAGAGTATAAGTGCAAAATCTGGAGATGTCCATATTTTTGATGCCGAAGGGCAATACTTATTGCCTGGCGCTATAGATGATCAAGTGCACTTTAGAGAGCCTGGCTTAACCCATAAAGCAAACATAGCTACAGAGTCTCGAGCTGCTGTTGCTGGAGGGATTACTTCTTTTATAGAAATGCCTAATACAAACCCACAAACTACTACTGTTGAGAAACTGGAAGAAAAGTTTGAGATTGCAAGTAAGACATCTGCTGCAAACTATTCTTTTATGTTTGGTGGTACAAATGATAACCTTGATGAGATTTTAAAGGTTGATAAGAAAAGTGTTGCAGGTCTTAAGTTGTTTTTGGGAAGCTCTACTGGTAATATGCTGGTTGATGATGAGGCGGTACTCGAAAAGATATTTAAGTCTACAGATATGGTTATCTCAACCCACTGTGAAGACGAAGAGACTATTAGAGAGAATCTAGCAATATATAAAGAGCGCTATGGTGATGATATACCTATGAATCTTCACCCTATTATAAGAAGTGAGGAGGCTTGTTATATATCATCTTCTAGAGCGATAGCTCTTGCAAAGAAAACTGGAGCTAGACTTCACGTTTTTCACTTATCTACGGGTAAGGAAACAGAGCTGTTTGACAACAGCATCCCACTGGCCGAAAAGAAAATTACAGCAGAGGTTTGTATACATCACCTATGGTTTTCTGATGCAGATTATGATGAGAAGGGCTCTAGAATAAAATGGAACCCAGCTGTAAAAACGGCTCAAGATCGTGATATGCTTTTTCAAGCATTGCTAGATGATAAGATAGATGTCATAGCTACAGATCACGCACCTCATACCATTGAAGAAAAAGATAACGTTTACACAAAGGCACCTAGTGGAGGTCCTCTAGTACAACACGCCTTACCTGCTATGCTAGAGTTTTATCATCAAGGTAAAATATCATTAGAAAAAATAGTAGAAAAGATGTGTCATAACCCAGCGATACTTTTTCAAGTAGAAAAGCGCGGTTACATTAGAAAGGGCTATAAGGCAGATCTTGTGCTAGTAGATCTTAATGCTCCGTGGACTGTTAATAAAGATAACATTCTATATAAATGTGGCTGGTCTCCTTTTGAGGGTACTACTTTTAAATCACGTATCACACATACTTTTGTAAATGGTCGTCTCGCTTATAAAAACTTTAAGGTGTATGATGAACTTTTTGGAGAGCGCCTTACGTTTGATAGGTAATGAGGAAATTTTATATAATCATATCCATTATTTTAGTTGTCACTAGTTGCCAAGAAATTCCAGAAGTTCAAAAGCCAGAAAGCTTTATAGAGCAACCCGTGATGGAAGAGATACTTTATGAATCTATCTTAATTAATGCAGCTCAAGGATATAATATTGCAAAGCTTAAGCTTATAGGTCTCAAGCCAGATACCTATGTATATGATAAATTTAATATAGATAGTGCCACCTATGCTCAAAACATAGCATATTATACTACAGATATTGATGCCTACAAAGCAATGAATACAAAGGTTCTTAATAGAATAAAAGCTCAACTTGCTGTAGATGACTCCATAGAGACTACAGAGCGTAAGCTTAAAGATTCCCTAAGAACAGCTAGAGCAAAGGAAATCCAGAAAGAAAAGCAAGAAAAGGGCACAATAGGAAACAACCCTAATATACCTACTCGCACGGTTACAGATTCTTTTGCGAGAAAATATCGTAAGGATAATTAATGATTAAGATGCTTTGCTACACGATCTAGAGTTGCTGTTAGTGCTGTAGGAGTATAGTGAAACGTGCTACATAGCTTGTCGTTACTATAAGTGCTTTCTGTCTGTAGAGATTTATATCCTATGCTTGTAATTTGTCTTCTTTTTACAAAAACACCTTTTACCATATCTAGTGCATTTAGAACTTTGAGAATGACAGTAGATAATGGTTTGCTAGGTGGCTTTAGTTTTAGGGCAGTTGCGATTTTAGAAAAAAGTAACTTGTACGAAACTGTGTGCCCTATTGCAATATAACGCTCTTGTTGTATGGAGCTATTCATTGCGCTTATCATAAGAGGTACAAGATCTTTAACATCTATCACACCGGTAGACCCAGTAGGGAAGTACGACTTTTTTTTAAGCACATAAGAAAAGAGTTTCCCGCTACCAGTAGTATAATCTCCTTCTCCTATAATAACTCCTGGATTGAAAATCACAGCCACAAGTCCTTCTTCACTGCCGCGCCAGACTTCCATTTCGGCACCATTTTTTGTGAGTGCATACACAGAATTCTGAGCATCTGGGTCCCAGTAGTTTTCTTCTGTAATGGGATTGTTTGGTGTGCTGGCTAGTGTAGCAATAGAGCTTAAATGAACGAGTTTTTTTACACCAGTACTTAAACTTAGGTTTACAACATTTGCTGTTCCTTCTACATTTACCTTTGTGAGTTCGTTAAATCGATAAGGATCAAAAGAGATCAAAGCTGCACAGTGATAAACGTGAGTTACACCTGTAAAGGCAGCACTTAGGGCAGGTATGTCTGTAATATCTCCCAGGGTCCATTCTATAAGGTGTGTGTGTGTTTCCGCTTTCGCGAAAGCGTAATACGCAAGCACCTCTTCCTTTTTATGCTCGCTACGATATAATGCACGCACGCGTTTGCCACTTTCTATAAGTGAGAGGAGTAGGTGTCTACCTACCAGACCTGTGCTTCCGGTGATTAAAATCATAATGTAAAGATACACGACACGAGGGTAATGTGAGTACCTCTGTTATATTGTCTTTTTCCAGAAAAAGGATGATCACAGGTGGTGGCTTATTTTTATATTTGCTTTTGCAGTTAAAACGATAAGATGATCAAGAATTTTGTAGAAGAATTAAAGTGGCGTGGTATGGTACACGATGCAATGCCACAAACAGAAGAACACTTAATGGAGGCTATGCGCTCTGCTTATGTAGGTTTTGACCCTACTGCAGATTCTTTGCACATAGGTAACCTTGTTCCTATTATGCTACTAGCACATTTTCAGAGAGCTGGGCATAGACCTGTTGCGCTTGTAGGTGGTGCTACGGGTATGATAGGAGACCCATCTGGAAAATCTTCTGAGCGTAATCTTCTCGATGAGGAGACTCTAAGACACAATCAAGAATGTGTGCGCAAACAGTTATCACAGTTTTTAGACTTTACATCTGGGGCAGAGAACCAAGCTCTTATGGTAAATAACTATGACTGGATGAAGGAGTTTTCTTTTCTAGACTTTATACGTGATGTAGGGAAGCATATTACAGTAAACTATATGATGGCAAAAGATTCTGTAAAAAATCGCCTTACAGGTGAGAGTGCAGACGGTATGTCATTTACAGAGTTTACTTACCAGATGGTACAGGGGTATGACTTCTTACACCTATATAAAAATAATGACTGTACGTTACAGATGGGTGGTAGTGACCAGTGGGGTAATATCACTACAGGTACAGAGCTTATACGTCGTATAGCTGGAGGAAAGGGCTACGCGCTTACGTGCCCACTTATTACTAAGTCTGACGGAAGCAAATTTGGTAAGTCTGAGGGTGGTAATGTGTGGCTAGATGCAAATAGAACATCACCTTATAAATTTTACCAGTACTGGCTTAATACGAGTGATGAAGATGCGGCGAAGTACATTAAGATATTTACCTTCTTAGATCGTGAGGAGATAGAGGCTCTTATTGAGACTCACAAAGAAGCACCACACCAGCGAGCTTTACAAAAGAAACTTGCAGAAGAGGTGACAACTACGGTACACGATGAAGAGGCTCTTAAAAAAGCGATTGCAGCTTCAAATATGCTTTTTGGAAAAAGTACGAGTGAGGATTTAAAATCCCTAGACGAAGCTACGTTTCTAGATGTTTTTGAAGGAGTACCTCAAGCAGAGATTGCAAAAACAGAGATTGAAGCCGGTCTTGATATGATTGCTGCTCTAGCCGAAAAAACAGGTTTCTTAAAATCTAATGGAGAAGCTAGACGTGCGCTTAAAGAAAACTCTATATCTCTCAATAAGGAGAAGGTAGGAGAAGATCGTACTATACAATCTTCAGATCTTATAAATGATACATTTATACTACTACAAAGAGGTAAGAAAAACTACTTCTTAATACGTGCTGTATAGTGCCTAATAGACTAGTCATACAAATGAAAACCCCAGTGTTCTTGAAAGAGCATCTGGGGTTTTCTAACTAACTAACCAATCTATCATTAAGTCGTATTTAATTCTTAGTCCTTACAGATTGCCACTCTATATCTGCTTTTTTCTTTAGACTTTCTGCACCCTCTTCATTCCACTTATCAAGGGTGTTAACTCCCCAAGAGTTGTAAAACAGGTATAACTTGCCATCTCTTATCTCAAAGGTTTCTGGATCTACACTTACTTTTTTACCTTTATCTGCTATCGCATAGGCACAATAGCCACCATACTGTGGGATAAAGTCTTCTGGAGCTGCTTTAAAACGATCTAGGTTAGCTTGACTAGCAAACTTAAACTTAGCCCCATCATAGGTAGTTGTAAACTTTTTATCGCCCTCTGTAGCTTTATTGTTAAAATACTCGGTTACGTCATAACCTTCGGCAGCATAGCCTTTTTTAAGATTGTAATCTGTCTCTTGAGCGCTGGCTGTGAGGCTCATTAATGCTATAATAAAAAATGTAATTGTTCTCATAAGAAGTATTTATGTGTCTATACCTACGCAATTTAAGTCGCAAGAGTTTTGAGATAATTACAACTTCAAAGTGTTGTTCTTAAAGCGCCATAAGATTGCACCCGCGTATGTCTGAATTATCAAACCTGCCTATCACGCTAAAACTGCCATCCTCGTAAACTTTACCTAGATCTTGAGTTGCTATAAATGAACACGAATTTTTATTTGCGAGATCTATTATGTTAAGTCCGCCGCTTTTTGAGTCTGTGAGTAGGGTGAGTGCATCTTCTGTATCGCGTGTGTAGACTTTCATCCACGGCGGAGTGGTAAAAACCCCATCGCCAGAAGAATATCCTTGACTTAGTAGCTCTGTCATACCATACTCGCTATGTATTTTTTCTACCCCAAAACCTGTGCTCAGTATTTTATGAAGTTCTGGGCGAATAATTTCTTTACGTCTTCCTTTCATACCGCCCGTTTCCATAATAATGGTGTTGTTGAGGTTAAAAGTATGCTTTTCTACAAGGTCTAAAAGTGCAAATGAAACACCTATAAGAAGGACTTTCTTTTCTGAGGTGTCCAGTGTTACTAATTTGTTTGCCAGCTCGTCAAGATTGTTAAGGTAAAAGCCACTGTCTGGATGATTGCTACTTTTAATTAAATCATCTACCATATAAATAAGCGATGATCCAGATCGTTCTAAATAGGACGGTAGTAAGGCTAGTATTACGAAGTCTGATGGGTTTCCGTACGCTTTCGCGAAAGCGGTTCTAAAACTATCTTCATACAGGCTCAGATCTGTCACGTGATGTTTGCTGGTGATGCTGCCAGTAGTGCCGCTACTGCTAAAGGTGATAGCCGGCTCTGTATTACCAGAAATGATAGAGCGAGACTTAAAAAACTGTATAGGTAAAAACGGAATGTCTCTACTTGATGTTACCTCACTGGGGTGTTTGTAGAGTAAATCACAAAAAGATCTATACACGCTATTATGCTCAAACTGATACCTGAATGTAGCGAGCGCCTCCTTCTCAAATTGCTCATTATTTGTGATATTTAAAAAGGTTTGCTGAGGCATTTATTAGAATTTGAGCAAAGATATAAAAGAAAAAACGCCCTCCATAAGGAGAGCGCTTTATAAAGGTTGTATAAATGTATTCTTTATTTAATTACAAGCTTTGCTGTAGTTGAGCTTGTAGCATCTGCTACTTGTACTACATATACTCCAGAGGCAAGTGCACTTACGTCTATAGGGTTTGCAGTAGTTGTCTCAATTACTTTCTTACCTGTAATCTCAAAAATAGACACGTTCATTGCTGTGCTAATTCCAGTACTTATCGTGATTTGATCACTTGTGGGGTTAGGAAACATTGCTATCGCTATGGCTGTAGTTTCTCCTAAGCTTAAAAACTCTTCAAAATCTGTTACATCACGAGCGGTGATAAAGTAATCTCCATCATTGCGTTCTGTGATGATACCAGATATGTTTTGAGCCTCTGTAGGTACTGCGGTACCTATATAATCTGCATCAAAGAATGTTGTTCTAAAAGTGTATGCACCTTCTGGAGTAGTAAGTCCGTATTCTGTACCAGTTACCCAGTCTGTATTTGTTGCAGTGTCTATTGTAGCTTCTGTAAGAGTTACATACTCTGCCTCATAATCATTAGGATTTGCAGCTAGTTCTGTCACTGTTACCATTTGTGCAGTAATTGTGTTTCCGGTAGAAAATGCATCTCCAGGATCCTCACTAGGAACAAATTGTAGCATTCCTTGAAAAGAGCTTAACGTACCTGTAAGACCTACTATACCATCACCTACGTTATATACCGTAGTTATAGTTCCTGCGCTGTCATCTATTAAGATGGCAGCTGTATCATCTTCAATAAATTTTTGATTTCTAAAATCTTGTTGGAAAGTAAGTAGTGCTTCTCCAGTAAGTGTGTAGAGAGTTCCTTCTGTACCTGCTCTTAGATCTGCTAGTGTTGCAACTTCTGTTGCCTCTACAGCATCTGCTTCAATATCTGCAGCATCACGAGCCGTGATGAAGTACTCTCCGTTATTACGTTCATTAATAATACCAGATACATTTGCTTCTTCTGTAGGCACTACTTCACCTATATAGTCTACATCAAAAAATGTAGTTCTAAACACATAAGATCCGTCTGTATTAGTCATTGGGTACTCTTGACCATTTACCCAAGATGCATTTGCAGAGTTGTCTATAGTAAGACCTGTTATTCTTACATACTCAGACTCATAATCATTAGGGTTTGCAGCTAGTTCTGTTACAGTTACCTCTTGTGGTGTAATAGTGTTTCCTGTAGAAGTTGCTGCGCCAGCGTCTGCGTTTGGTATAAACTGTGTCATTCCGTTAAAGTCACCTAGAACTCCTGTAATACCTGTAATACCATCTCCAAGATTATACATAGTAGCTATAGTTCCTGCACTGTCATCTATAAGAATAGCACCTGTGGCATCTTCAATAAATTTTTGATTTCTAAAATCTTGTTGGAATGTAAGTACAGCTTCTCCGGTAAGGGTGTATTCTTCACCTATTGTTCCTGCTCTAAGTGCTGCAATATCTGCAACTTCTGTAGCTGGCTCACAAGCTGGTGTTGTAACATCTATAGAGAGCATACAGTCTGTACTTGTTACTTCAAGTGTTATTGTTGTGTTTTCAGAAACGTCTGTAAGTGTGATTGTTCCGTTTGCTGTAGTTGTAGGGTCATCTCCTCCTACAACGCCTCCACCGCTTGTAATAGCTACAGTATAAGTAGCGTCTCCACCTCCAGTATAAGGTATCATAACGGTTGTGCCGTCTGTACCTGTAGTCTCAGTATCACAAGTTGCTGTAGCGGTACCAAGTACTAATGAGCAAGCTGGTGGAGTAGTAGAGTACGTACCTATTGGCCAAGGATTTGTAGCGTCTGCTTGAGTGGTGTCATCATCATTTGCATTAGTCCCACTATACGTAAAGCTACCTACCATAAATGTAGTGCCGTCAGGTCCAGTACCGCTTACACGATAAGCCCAGCCGTCTTGATATTCCCAAGCTTCACCTGTACCATCTGTATCTAGATCTCCATAAACATCTATTTGTGTTCCTTGTAGTGTTCCAGAACCGTCATCTGCCACGTTATCATAAAGAGCTATAGAATCATCTCCATTGTTATTTGCACTATTTGAGGTAAAGTCTGGAGTAAACCCAAAAAAGGTCATAAAATCATCTTCATTTGTAGAGATGTAAAAGTAATCTCCAGCGGTAGCAGACCCAGAAAAAGCAAACTCCACTTCAGAAATGCCATTTCCGTTACTTGAGTTGCTAAAACCGTATGTGCTTAAGTCTGCAATATCATTAAGTGCATAAATTTCTATTGCTTTTGGAGTACCTCCTGTAAGGTTTCCATCAAAGATACCTGTAATCACTAGGTCTTGTGCAAAAACAGTGCACGATGCTAGAAATAAGGTAATTAAAAGAGTAATTTGTTTCATACTGTAGTGATTTGATTAGGCTATAAATTTAATTAAAATAGGAGGTAGTCGTTAATTTTGCTTTCGCGAAAGCGTAAGATTTAACGCAAGCTTAATATGGTTCAAAGAATTACAATTTAATTTGCAAGCTAGTTGCAGTGGCAACAAAAAACATCAAAAAACGTATATTTACAAAACGACTTAACCGTAATTACAATGAAAAAAAAGGACCTTAAAATTTTACTAGTAGACGATGAGCCAGACATCTTAGAAATCGTTGGGTATAATTTGTCAAATGAAGGATATCAGGTAATTACTGGGACTAATGGTCTAGAGGCTGTAAAGCTTGCAAAAAAACACCAGCCGCATCTCATAATACTAGATGTGATGATGCCAGAAATGGATGGTATAGAGGCTTGTGAAGTAATACGTTCTAATAAAGATCTTGAACAAACCATCATTACCTTCTTTACTGCAAGAGGAGAAGATTACTCTCAAGTAGCAGGTTTTGACGCAGGTGCAGATGATTATATAACAAAACCTATTAAGCCTAAAGTACTACTTAGTAAAGTAAAAGCGTTACTACGTAGATTTAAAAATGAGGAAGCTCCTTCTCAAATAACTAAGGTGGGTAAACTCATTATTAACCGAGAAGAGTATAAAGTTTTTAAGGGTAAGGAAGAACTCTCGTTACCCCGAAAAGAATTTGAACTACTATCACTACTTACTTCAAAACCTGGAAAAGTATTTACCAGAGAAGATATACTTGATAAGGTATGGGGACTTGAAGTTGTAGTAGGTGGACGTACGATAGATGTACATATACGTAAGCTTAGGGAGAAAATAGGTGACGAATCATTTAAAACTGTAAAAGGTGTAGGTTATAAATTTGTGATCTAATGGCCTCAGATGTAAAACAGCCGTACTCGTTTGCACTTATAACGGCGGCTTATATTACGGTGCTTTTTGCACTACTTATTTTAGCTCTTGAATTTATACAAGACAGCGAGCCTGTGTGGTGGCTGGTCTTTGTGGGGATTCTAGTTTGCTATGTATTGTCATTTTTACTTATTCATTTTAGAACGCAACTGTTTATATTTAAAAAAGTAAGAGAGATTTATGATAACGTAAAGCTCTTAGAAGATGTAAGCCTCACTGCAGATAATATTACTACAGATATGGCCTCACTTTCTGAAGAAGTAGAGCGTTATGCTAAGAGTAAAAAAATAGAAATAGAATCTTTAAGAGTACAAGAAGAGTATCGTCGTAACTTTTTAGGCAATGTGGCTCACGAGCTAAAAACACCTTTGTTTACCGTACAAGGATATATACTTACGTTACTAGACGGCGCTATAAAAGATAAATCTGTTAGAAAAAAATACCTATCTCGTGCAGAAAAAGGTGTAGATCGCTTGATTTACTTAGTAAATGATCTTGATATGATTACTAAGCTAGAAGTGGGAGATCTTAATATTAATTATGAATATTTCAATCTTGTAAAGTTAATTTACGCAACTTTTGAGATGCTAGAAATGGAAGCTGCAAAACGTAATATAACACTTGCCTTTGACGATTCTTATGCAAAGAAGGTAATGGTTAATGCAGACAGGGAACGTATACAGCAATTACTCACAAACTTAATAGGAAACTCTATAAAATACGGTAAGGAAAACGGTACCACAGAGGTGAGTATACAAGATTTGATTCAAAACAAATTACTTATACGAGTGACAGATAACGGGGAAGGAATTGAGCCAGATCATCTACCACGCTTATTTGAGCGATTTTATAGAGTAGATAAGTCTCGCAACCGTAAGGTAGGAGGATCAGGTCTGGGGCTCTCTATTGTTAAACATATCATTGAGGCGCACGAGGAGAAAGTTTACGTTGAAAGCGAGTTTGGCGTGGGGTCTGAATTCTCGTTTACGCTCGAAAAGGCCGAAATTATCGAGTAAATCACTAGCCACTATACCCTTTTCAAAACCTGGGTAAACAGACATTTTGGATAAATCCTTAGTTTTAAACTCATCTTGAACTGCAAAAGGTGCAATTTTATTTTCTTTTAACAAAGCCGCAAGATACTCCTGCTCAGACTGTCCTGGTGTAGGGATAAAGAATGCCTTTTTCTTCATCACAGCTAGATCCATAATGGTCGTATAGCCAGATCTTGCTATGATATACCCACTTTGATTAATCACCTTTTCAAGCTCCTTAGTAGTAAGGAAATTAATTACTTTAATGTTAGGCTTAGTATGGGTGATGGTTTTTTCATCTTCAGGTTTACCTCGTACAATTAAAAACTGTCCATTGAGCTTTTTGAAGTTTTTTGTAATAATATCTTCTAGCATAGAGCGCTGTGGCTCTGGTCCAGAAAGCACAGCTGTTGCTGTGTACTTTAACTCTTCTGGTCTTGCCTTCATTCTGCTTAAGGGGCCTATGTATCGTGTTGGTATTGATAAGCTTTTGTCTGGGTGGCCTAAAACTCCGCTTAAATTAAAATCACCTTTAAGATCTGGAACCCAGCACTCATTAAAGCGCTCTAGATACTTTTTATGTATAGCTGTAGAGATTTTTGTAGTGCTACCACTTAGCACCTGTAACTGGTGACTTATGATCACACAAGGCACTTGTTTTGTATACAAACCTAGGCGGTTATCAGAGATAACTCCATCTATATTTAATGCCGGGATGAGTTTTTCTAGCTCTTTGTGTTCGCTACGTATACTTTTACGTATTGATGGCAAATTAGATATGAGCTTGCGTTTAAAGTTTTTTCCCTTTTCTGCATACTCAATCTTATAAGATGGCAGCGAGATAAAAGAAAGTTTTGGAAACTCCTTTTTAAGTAATTTAAGCGCATCACCATCACTGGCTATGGTAACCTTGTGATTTTGAGATAAAAGCGCATTAATAATAGGGATACAACGCGTCGCGTGACCCAATCCCCAGTTAAGAGGAGCAACTAGTATGTGCTTATTTCTTTTCACATTGCAAATATCTATCTCTTAGACGTAGTAAAAGTTTCCTTAATTTTACCAAAACATTAAATATACCTGTGGGAAGTAAAAATAAGCTTAAGAGATTCCGTGAGAATGAGACATTCTCAAACGTAGTACAGCCGTCTAGAGAAGAACTGGTAGATGGAACTTTTCCTCTTAAGGGTAAGTGGAATTCAGATTTTTTCAAAAATGATAACCCTATTGTAGTAGAGCTGGGCTGTGGTAAAGGTGAGTATTCTGTAGGACTTGCAGAGAAGTATCCAGACAAGAATTTTATAGGTATAGACATCAAGGGTGCACGATTTTGGCGTGGAGCAAAAACCGCTTTAGAAGACAATCTTGACAATGTAGGTTTTATGCGCACGCAAATAGAGCTTATTGAGTACGCTTTCGCGAAAGCGGAAATAGATGAGATATGGATCACCTTTCCAGACCCTCAAATCAAGTACAAGCGCACTAAGCACCGTATGACCAATACAGAGTTCCTCCAAAAATATAAGAATGTTTTGAAGGAGGATGGTTGTGTGAATCTCAAGACAGACTCAGAGTTTATGCACGGTTACACACTGGGATTACTACACGGTGAAGGTCACGAGATTTTAGAAGCAAATCATAATGTGTACAAAAACGAATACTCGCCAGAAGAGGTTGTGGGGATTCAAACTTTTTATGAAAAACAATATCTAGAACAAGGAAAACCAATTACTTATATTAAATTTAGAGTCAAGTAACGGGCACCCTTGGAGACAACCAAACTTTTTTTAATAACCTATTTTGCAGCGCTAGCCGGAGTGATACCACCTGGGCTAATAAATATGTCTGTTGCAAAAACGTGTGTTGAGCGTGGTCGCAATAATGGGCTGCTAGTTGCTCTTGGAGCTTCTTTTGTTGTGGTTTTTCAGGCACTTATAGCCGTATTACTTGCGCGCTATATTTTTGGAAATCCATATGTGCAGAGTATGCTACTGCGCACAGGTCTTGTGATTTTCTTAATAATGGCCATCTTTTTCTTTGTAAAAGCAAAGCAAAGCAAAGTCCCTAAGGTAAAAATATCAAAAAATAGAGGTTTAAAAAGTCTAGGTAAAGGGATGGCTATCTCTGCACTTAATGTATTGCCTATCCCTTACTTCTGTGCGCTGGGTGCTGCGCTTAATGTAAGCGGTAAGGTAGAGTATGATGTAGTGGCAATTGTACTGTTTGTAGTTGCTGCCGCTGTAGGCACTTTTAGTGCGTTATATCTTTACGTTCTTTTCTTTGCTCGTATCCAAAATAGAGAGAGCTCCTTTGCTCGCTTTTCAAACTACTTTATGGCTGGACTTATGGTTATACTGATGTTAATTACACTCGTACGCACCATCTACTTCGAATGAATTACGCTCCAGAGACAGAAAACTTTTTTCAAAAGGTGTATGCCGTAGCTGCGTTAATACCTTACGGTAGAGTAACGAGTTATGGTGCTATTGCAAAGTATCTTGGTGCTGCGCGTAGTAGTCGTATGGTAGGTTGGGCAATGAATGGTGCTAGTAATCATCCAGAAGTGCCAGCACATAGAGTTGTAAATAGAGTAGGACTCCTTACTGGTAAACATCATTTCCCGCAAACTAACTTAATGCAGCAATTACTTGAAAATGAAGGTGTAGAGATTAAGGATGATAAGGTGGTTCATTTTAAAAAGCACTTTTGGGATCCTGTAATTGAGCTATAAATTACAGATTGTTAGTACTAGTTTTTACAGTAAACAATGTGAGTAGATTAGTATGCCAGTTTCTATTTTAAATAATCAAATATTTTGAAAATCCAAGTATTGGAAATTACCCCTATGCAGTTGTATCTTTGCATTTAGAATTAGTCTAATTAAAGGCTGGTTTTGAATTGCTTAATAAAAGATGAAATTACAAAAGAAAGATATTCTCGAGGCTTTAAAAACTATTACTGCTCCAGGTGCTGGAGAAAATATGGTAGATAGTGGCGCAGTTACAAACGTTCTTACATTTGGAGATGAGGTAATTGTAGATATCACTATAAACAACCCAACACTACAAGCTCGTAAAAAAGCAGAAGTTGATATTATGAAAACCATACACGATAAGGTTTTTGAAAAAGCACAAGTAAAGGTTAATGTAAAAGTTACTGCTCCCGCAAAGGAAGATAAAGTAGAAATTAAAGGGAAAGCGATACCTGGTATTAAAAACATCGTAGCTGTAGCCTCTGGTAAAGGAGGTGTGGGTAAATCTACTGTAACGTCTAACATTGCAGTGACGCTTGCAAAAATGGGCTTTAAAGTAGGTATTCTTGATGCAGATATTTATGGGCCATCTGTGCCTATTATGTTTGACGTGGCAAATGAGAGACCACTCTCTGTAAATGTAGACGGAAAGTCTAAAATGAAACCTATAGAAAGCTACGGGGTAAAAGTACTCTCGATAGGATTTTTTACAAAGCCAGATCAAGCAGTTATATGGAGAGGACCTATGGCAGCAAAGGCGCTTAACCAGATGATTTTTGACGCAGCCTGGGGAGAGCTAGATTTCTTGCTTTTAGACTTACCTCCAGGTACGGGTGATATACACTTAAGCATTATGCAATCACTACCTATTACAGGAGCTGTAGTAGTAAGTACACCACAAAATGTAGCACTTGCAGATGCAAAGAAGGGTGTGGCAATGTTTAAGCAAGAGAGTATAAATGTTCCTGTTTTAGGAATTGTAGAAAATATGGCTTACTTCACACCAGATGAGTTGCCAGATAATAAATATTACATCTTTGGTAAAGAAGGAGCAAAAAACCTCGCCGAAGATTTAGGTGTACGTTTACTAGGTGAGATTCCATTAGTACAAAGTATACGTGAGGCAGGAGATGTAGGACGTCCAGCAGCATTACAGGCTAACACGCCTACTATGGAAGCTTTTGATAACTTGACAAAAAATGTTGTTGAGGAGACTGTGCGTCGTAACACAGACCTACCGGCTACCGAAGCAATTAAGATTACCACAATGGCAGGATGTTCTGCCGTAAAGAATTAATTATGAGCGCAGCAGAGTTAACACAAAAAGTAGAGGATGCCCTTGAGGAGATTCGTCCTTTTTTACAGAGTGATGGAGGCGATATAACACTTCTAGGTATAGATGATGATAAGATAGTGCGAGTACAGTTGCAAGGCGCTTGCGTAGGTTGCTCTGTAAATCAAATGACCTTAAAGAGCGGTGTTGAGATGACCATAAAAAAACACGCTCCGCAAATTGAGCAAGTGATAAACGTTGTTGCGTAGTACGCTTTCGCGAAAGCGTAAATAGATAAGCAAATGATTAAAACAGATATTCTTATAATAGGAGCAGGACCTACTGGTCTTTTTACCGTTTTTGAAGCAGGATTATTAAAGTTAAAGTGCCACCTCATAGATGCTTTACCGCAACCGGGAGGTCAGTGTGCAGAGATATATCCTAAAAAACCTATCTATGACATCCCTGCATTTCCAGAAGTACTTGCTGGTGATCTTGTAGACAACTTGATGAAGCAAATCGAGCCTTTCCAACCTGGATTTACACTTGGAGAGCGTGCGCAAACTATAGATAAACAAGAAGACGGTAGCTTTATAGTAACGACTAATAAAGGAACAAAACACCACGCACCTGTAGTTGCAATTGCAGGAGGTTTAGGAAGTTTTGAGCCTCGTAAACCACCTATTTCAAATATAGCTAGCTACGAGGACAAAGGAGTAGAGTACATCATACGTGATCCAGAGTTATACCGTGATAAGAATGTGGTTATTGCTGGTGGAGGTGATAGTGCTCTTGACTGGAGTATCTTCCTTGCAGATGTGGCGAGTGAAGTGACACTTGTACACCGTCGCAACGAGTTTAGAGGTGCGCTAGATAGCGTAGAAAAAGTACAAGACCTCAAAAACCAAGGTAAAATAAAACTTATCACACCGGCAGAGGTTGTTGAAGTGATAGGTGAGGGTGCAGTAAGTGGTGTGTCTATAAAACAAGGAGCAGAGGTTTTTACTAAGGATTGTGATCACTTTATACCACTATTTGGGCTGGCGCCTAAACTGGGACCTATTGCAGACTGGGGCCTTGAGATAGAAAAAAACGCCATCAAGGTAGATAATACGCTCGATTACCAAACTAACATACCAGGTATTTATGCCATAGGTGATGTAAACACATACCCAGGTAAGCTTAAACTTATACTTTGTGGTTTTCACGAAGCTACGCTTATGTGTCAGAGTGCATACCAGCGCATATTTCCAGATAAACGTTATGTAATGAAGTACACCACTGTAGGTGGCGTAACAGGTTTTGATGGAACTAAAAAAGAAGCGCCAAAAGCGGTTGTAAAAGCAATTGAGTAAGCTCAAAGTAAGAGGTAAATAAAAGCTATGCCAGCAGATATTAAGATAACTATAATAGACCGTGACGGAGTGTCTCACGCTATAGATGCTCCTACAGATATGAATATGAACCTTATGGAGGTTGTGCGCTCTTACGAGCTAGCTCCAGAAGGTACTATAGGTGTTTGCGGTGGTATGGCTATGTGTGCTTCTTGCCAGTGTTATGTAGAGAGTGATCACGAGCTCCCAGAAATGAGTGATGATGAAGATGCAATGCTTGCCGAGGCTTTTTATGTAGAAGATAATAGTAGACTGGGCTGCCAGCTACATATCTCAGAAGAGATGGAAGGGTTGCAAGTGCGACTTGCGCCAGAGTCATAAATCTAGAATAATTACATTTTCTTTACAAGCTATACTTGATAGGCTGTTAGTGCAGTGGGGCCTTCTAGTAACTCCCTCACTACTTGTAGTGTGCCACTCTCTGAGGTGGCAATATGCCATTTTATAAGCGAGATAGCTCCATTGTCGACTTCTAAGCCGGTTATACTCCTTGGGTGGACACAACTCCCATCATTAAAGAAAGCAATGTCTCCAGGCTCAGGAAAACGCGGCCTGTGTGTATGTCCTACTATTGTAAGAAGATTGCTATTATCTGTAATCCATTTTTTAATACGACGCTCTACTTTTATAAGTTCCTTATAATTTTTTGCTGGACTAGTAGGGTCAGAGATACCAAAGATTTGTAGGGGTTTCCAGAGTACACGTACTAGAAATCTATTAAAGCGCCAGCCGTGATAGTTCATCCAGTCTGCTTGATGACCGTGACATAAAAACAATTCTTGATGGGTGTCTTGATGTTTTAATACAATGGCCTCGTGATACTCTAGATCTTTAAAGAGTACTTCTTCTCGGCCATCTTTTGGGTCAAAATACGTGCTTAGATGCTTTTTTACGTAATTTTTATCCCTGTATACCATATCGTGATTTCCCCATATTAAATGAAGCCTATTTTCAAAATGGAACTTTTGTAGCAGGCGATATACATTTTTATGAGCCCTTAAAATACTTTCAAAAGAGGTGTTCTCCCACAGCTCATCTCCATCACCTAGCTCACAATAAGTAAATCCCTCATTGTAGTAATGCTTTAGTGCGTGGTAATAAATGTTTTCATTACGGGCAAAATCATCTGCAAAGCTTTTGTCACCACGATGACAGTCAGAAAAGAATACAAGCTTATCTTCATTAGAGAATGAAATTCTTCTCGCTTGCTTGTAAGCTCTGTCTAGACGTTGTTTTGTTTTCACAGTTTAAATATCATAAAAAAGACTGAGATAGTGGGGGTGAATGAGACCGCTTTCGCGAAAGCGTAAAAAACCACTTGAGCCTACACTACATTTTTGATGTCTTTGGTCAAGTGTCTGGAAATTAAAATATGCTTTAAAACACTAGAATAAATTGTCGGGTAGAGAGGATTCGAACCTCCGATCTCTGGTCCCCCAGACCAGCACTTTAACCGGACTAAGCTACTACCCGTTTATGTTGCGATAAATATAATAAAGCTATTTATCTTTTTAAATGACTTCTACTTCAAAATAGCTTGAAAGTAAAAGCTTAGAAAAAAATCGTATCTTAAAGTAATGTAAATCAATTGTATAACTTAAACCCCGTAATTATGAAGACGTTTGTATTAGTATGTTTGTATGTGATGGGTGCTACACTCTTAACGAGTGATGGATTGATAAATGATAAAAGTGACTTAACTCTGGAAGGAGTTTGGGAACTTGAGAACCAGCAGATGTATGAGAATGGTATGATCTCTGAGACGCTACCTAACCAAAACGGGTACAGGCAGGTCAAGATGTATAGTAAAGGTCGTGTGATGTGGACCCGTAATGACCCTAGTGATGCAAATGAATGGTTTGGGTATGGGACTTACGAGGTAAAAGATGGCATATTAGAAGAACGGCTTGAGTATGCTTCTGGACCTATGATGAAAATCGTAGATACAACTCAAGTATTTAGATTTGAATTATTGCTAGGTGCAAATAGCTACCAGCAACGACAGATGGATGATGAGGGCAACCCTACAGAAGGTGAGAGTTATAAAAGATTAGAATAACTGTAATTATATGTGATAAAGTTTGTGGTTATCTATTAGAGTTTAGTATATTTGCACCCCGATAAACGCTCGGGGTATAGCGTAGCCCGGTTATCGCGCCTCGTTTGGGACGAGGAGGTCGCAAGTTCGAATCTTGCTACCCCGACAAAAACCAGCCTTTTTAGGCTGGTTTTTTTATTTTAAGATGTTGTGTAAATTATACCTTGGAGTAAAGACATAAAAAAAAGCGAGTCCATTAGGACTCGCTTTTGAGTTATTATAGTTGTTGTTTAAAACAACATTTTCTGTATGCTTAGAAAGAGTAGCTAAGTCCTAAAACCCAGTAGCTCTGTACTTGATTATCTATATCATCAAAACCAAGTGTAGTATCTCCTAGGGTAGTTTGAGCAAAGTTAAGTGCTTCTTGCTTGTTACCTCTAAGACCGAAATCAAATCCTACACCTATCTTTTTCCATAGTGTGTAAGCAAATCCATTTGTCCAAGTCCAGTTAGAAAGGTCTGAAGATTTGTAGCTTGCAAAGGCAGATAAGTTAGACTTAAAAGCAATTTGTCCAATCTGACGTGTGTAATCTGCAACGATTTTTGCACCTAAAGAAGATTCAAATACTGCGTCATTATCAGAAAATACAAAGTTGTAGTTAAGTGGGTGTACCACCACTACAAGATTTTCTATAGGAGTCCAAGTAGCACCTATACCTAGGTCAAGGTATCCAGGATCATTAAAGTTGTTTAAAATAGTTGTTCTGTACTCTCCTAAAGCAGATGCAGCAAGTGTTTCAGTTAGTTTATAACCGTAAAGTGATGATACGTTAAAAACATCTGTTGCTTCTCTAAAGCTATCATCATCTGTTGCGTCATCTTGGTCATCAAACTTTACCCATCCTAAGTTTACATTAAGGCTATTTCTCCAGAAGTATTTATCTTCTAGTTTATTTGCAAATGCGTTACCTGTAACAGTGATGTTACCTGAAGATACGTTAGGCGTTCCTTGAGAAAACCAATCGTTAAATTTAGAGATATTTCCTCCTATAGTTCCAAAAGCACCGTACTTCCATCCTGGAAGTGCATCTATTTTAGCTTGTAGAGCGTCAACTTCTCCTTGTAGTTTTGCAATTTCTGCTTTTTTAGGTGATTGTTGTGCTTTAAGCTCTTCTTCTGTTTGTGCTTGTAAGCTGATTGCGAGGAACATAGCAGCTCCTAATACAATAAGTCTTTTCATAATAATTAATAGTTAAGTTTTGTATTACAAATATATAACTATTAAAAAACCAGAGAGATTTTTAGAAATTTTTACAGATACTATTCCTTTAATCGATTAAATGTGAGTTTTATCGTGCTAGATAAAGGCTTTTGCCTAAATATTTGAATGTATTTAAGATTTCCATTCAAGAAAGGCATATTTAAGACCTACGCCTAGTACCTCTCTTACTTGTAGACCGCTTATGGCATTCTCATCATATATGAGCTGTACGGCGAGGTTTGTAGTGATGTATTTATTAACCTGCATAGCGACATTGAGCGTGTAGTCAATATCTACATTTTTTGTATTCTCAAGGTAGTCTGCATACAGATTAAGCGTGTTTTCAAAAACTATATTTTCAAACAGTTCTTCCTTATGATAAGCACTTACAGAAGCTCCTAATTCAAAACGTACGTTTTCATTAGCCTGTACTCCAAAAAATGGCTCATAAGCTTCAATAGCGGCAGGGTCATTTTCATTTACTGTGGTAAATCTAGAGTTTACAAATATAAATCTTGCCGTAGCGGGCGCCACGTTTAACTTAAAATCGTTACTTTCTTTCCATAACAACCCAGGACCTATCTGTAAATATGCAGGAGAAAAACTAGTTGTAATGAGTTTGCGATCTTGTACCGTTTCTATAACCTCACCAGCATCATTAAGGACTTGCCTGTCAAAAAACTCATAACCCGGAGCCATTTGAGTTCTAAAATTAAAGAGACCAGAATAATACCATTTTGAACTGTCTATACGACTACCTACTAGGCTATTAAGTTCAAGCCTATCTGTGGTTTTTCTAACAAACACTTGGTCTTTTGTAGCGGCAAGACCTAGTATTGCGGTAAGCTTTGTATCCCAGTTGAGTTTTTTACGCTTGTAATTTACATCCCAATTAAGGTTAAAGTTACCTGCTACGTTTGATGTTCCTCCACCTTGCCAGTTGTCATTAAAGGCGCTCTGGCTAAATAACAACTCCATAAGACCTTTGCTTTTCCACCCATCTGGAAGGGAGTCTTTCTTTTTATCTGTTTTTTGAGCAAAGGTAATTGTGGTACCTAGTAGTAACAGTGGTAAGAGTATATACTTCATTATATAGCAGGGATGAATTAAGCAGTCTAATATACGGAGCCTTTACTTATTATTCAAGGAGCCTTACTTTGTCTTCTTGTAAAGAGGTACGGAAGAGCACGCCTCACCAAACATTAAACTACGCGCAACAGGCTGTAGTTTTTCTATAAGCAATAAATAGGCATTTTCTGGAACGGGTTTGTTAGAACATCCTTTTACAATAACAGGTACATTCTCATAAGGAGTCACGTCTATGCCTTGTATAACTTCTGTGTATAATATGGTCTCTAGTAATGCTAGGTCACCTGTAATTACTTTTTTTGCGATACCTTGCATATGAGTGGCTACAAGCATATATGCCCAAGCTGGAACAATGGCGTCTGTGCTACAATGTAACGCTACAAATGCATTTGTATATTGACTCCAGTCGTGTTCCTTTACGCTTTTTCTAAAAGCTGTCTCGCGTAGTATAAAACCTTGATCTAGCCATTGAGAAATATCAACAAGTTGTCTATTACCCTGTAGATATAAATCTTCTAGATCAAAGGTTACTAGCTTGCTATTTGCAACTCTATTTATAATTTCTTCGGCCATTGTGAGAATAATTACAGCATTCCTAGTTCTAGCTTTGCTTCTTCACTCATAAGGTCTTGTGTCCAAGGTGGGTCAAAAGTGATCTCAACCTCACAGTCTTTAACATCTTTAAGCGACTTCACTTTTTCTTCTACCTCTAGTGGTAACGTTTCTGCAACGGGGCAGTTAGGCGTGGTAAGAGTCATAAGGATTTTTGTATCCATATCTTCATTTACAAATACGTCGTAAATCAATCCTAGCTCATAAATATCTACTGGGATTTCTGGGTCATATATTGTTTTAAGAACACGTACAATTTTGTCGCCTAGCTCTTCTGTGTTGATTTCCATATGCTTTATATAATCTGCTTGTGCAGGGTTGTTTTAATGTGTTTTGTTACGCTTTCGCGAAAGCGTGATACGTCTCTTAATTAAGTTGTGTCTGGTATGCAACGGCATACAGTTTTATTTGTTTAATCATACTCACGAGTCCATTTGCGCGCGTAGGTGAGAGGTGTTCTTTAAGACCTATCTCATCTATAAACGCAGTATCTGCATCTATAATTGCTTGTGGTGACTGGTTTGAAAAAGCTCGTATAAGGATGGCAATAATTCCCTTTGTGATTATGGCATCGCTGTCTGCAGTAAATGCTACTTGTCCATTTTCCATAGTGGCGTGTACCCATACCTTGCTCTGGCATCCTTTTATAATGTAGTCATCTGTTTTAAATGCTTCATCTATGAGCGGTAGTGATTTGCCTAGATCAATCATATATTCATAACGCTGCATCCAGTCTTCAAACATAGAAAACTCATCTACTATCTCGTCTTGTATTTCTTGTATGCTAGCCATAATTATGATATCTGTATGTGTTGTATTCTATTATTACTTTACAAAGATAATGCCCAGAAGATTAACTGTCATTTTGGCGAGGGGAGCATTTTGTGCATATACCACATTTTACGATGCTCATCTTTAAGTAAGTCAAAAGGCAATAGCTGAAACTCGGTTTTTATATACCCTGCCTTCTTATAAAACAGTTGAGCCTGGGTATGTGTATGCATCGCATCAAGCCATATTATTTTATAGTCTAACTTTCTAGCGAGCTGCTCTCCATATTGCATTATATCTCTTCCTACTCCTTTACCTTGTACAGAAGGGTGTAAATAGAGTCTATGTAACTTTAAGCCTGCTAGCGGTGGTAGTGGTGTGTATACTTGATTATACACATATTTAAAAATACCTACAGTTTCATTTTTATAAAGTATGAAGTGGTAGTGACTTTGTGGTGTAGCAAGATCTTTTTTAAGGCTTTCTAAGCTGTAAATATGGTCTAAGTACCAAGAGCAGTCATCTTTCCAGAAATGCCCGTATGCAGCTGGATAAACCTCTTGCATTAACTCAAGCAACTTAGGTTGATCCTCAATTTTTATAGGCTGTAAGCTTAGATGACTATTTATTGTTATCAATAAGTGCCTTTTTAGAAATACCTGTTATGATTGCATCACTATCTCTATAAAGTGTAATCGTGTCACCCTTTTTTAGAAATGATGTAACTTCAGATAAGTTGTCATAATATAATTGTTCTATATCATCGTGAGGACAAGCCCTTTTTGTATTAGCCACATATGAAAACTGAAGCGCAGTACCTCTGAGTGCATAATCTGTCATATAGTTATTACAGCCAGTAGTGCCACTTATAGAACGCTTTTTATTATCAATTGTAAGAGATAATGCTGTCTCTGAGACGTCTTCTCCAGCCACAGATGTAATCATAAAATCACCTGTAAAGATCATTGGAGCTTGTGATAACTGGGCGTGACCCATCATAAAGCCCGCTATAAAAAGTACTAGAATACATACTGCTTTCATAATTCTATTTTTTAAGATAACATCGCAACTGCGCGTTTTACTCCATCTATAAATGTATCAATCTCTTCTTTTGTGTTGTAAAAAGAAAATGAGGCACGTACTGTACCTGGTATTTTGTAAAAATCCATAATGGGTTGAGCACAATGGTGCCCTGTGCGCACTGCTATCCCTAATTTATCAAGTATGGTGCCAATGTCATAAGGGTGAATCTCACCTACATTAAAAGAAACTACCGCAGTTTTATGTGCAGATGTGCCATAAATTTTAAGCCCTTCAATCTCGAGGAGCTGCTTTGTGGCATACTGTAAAAGCTCATCTTCATAAGCTGCAATATTATCAAAGCCTAACCCATTCATATAATCTAGCCCCACACCTGTAGCAATACCGCCACAAATATTAGGTGTTCCAGCTTCAAATTTATGTGGTAGACCCGCGTAGGTTGTTTTTTCAAAACTCACCTGGTCTATCATCTCACCACCGCCTTGATAAGGAGGGAGTTTAGTAAGCCATTCTTCTTTACCATATAACACGCCTACACCCGTCGGGCCACATATTTTGTGAGCAGAGCATACGTAAAAGTCGGCATCTAGGGCTTGTACATCTGGTTTTATGTGTGGTGTTGCTTGTGCGCCATCTATTAGTACCGCTGCACCTACTTTGTGAGCTTCGGTAATGATTTCTTCTATAGGGTTGATGGTTCCTAATGCGTTTGATACGTGATTTACAAAGACCAGTTTGAGCTGTGGTGATAACGCTTTCGCGAAAGCGTCCATATCCAGTTCTCCACTTTCTGTTTGTGGTATAACTTTAAGTATAGCGCCCGTCTTCTCACAAAGCATTTGCCACGGTACAATATTACTATGATGTTCTAGCGCCGAAACGAGTACCTCTTCGCCCTTTTTTAAAATACTTGCAAAGCCATTTGCTACTAGATTTATGGCGTGCGTTGTGCCTGCGGTGAGTATAACCTCATACGGCTGTGCCGCGTTAAAATGCTTCTGGATTTTTATGCGTGCTTCCTCATAAGCATCTGTGGCCTCTTGTGAGAGCGAATGTACACCACGGTGTATGTTTGCATTATAGTTAGAGTAATAATCTACAATGGCGTCTATAACAACTTGTGGGGTTTGTGATGTTGCGGCATTGTCAAAATAAATAAGCGGTTTTCCGTTTACTTCTCTTTTGAGAATAGGGAAGTCTTCACGTATTTTTTTAATATCTAACATAGCATTTTTTCTTTAGTACAAAGATACAAACTGAAGGACTTTTAACCAGTTATAGGAGCCTGTCTATATGTATAAAAAAAGCCGCTACGATAGGTAGCGGCTTTTGTAATTATTTGAAATCAATCTTATTGATCAAAACCGATGTTTACACCTATTTTCTTTGCAATAAGTTTTGTAATTCTTGTTTTAAGCTGTGGAATCTTAACACTAGATAATACTGTGTTTGCAAAGGCATACATAAGTAATGCGCGTCCTTCTTTTTCACCTATACCACGTGATTGTAAATAAAACAATGCACTCTCATCTAGTTGTCCAATAGTACAACCGTGAGAACAACGTACATCATCTGCAAAGATCTCAAGCTGAGGCTTTGAGTTTATGGTCGCTGTGTCATCTAGTAAGATGTTGTTATTAGACTGATATGCATTAGTCTTTTGGGCTTCTTTCTCTACAACAACTTTTCCGTTAAAGACACCTGTAGATTTTTCGGCAAAGATGCCTTTGTAATCTTGGTGACTCTCACAGTTAGGTGTGATGTGGTGCACAAGCGTGTTGTGATCTACGTGTTGTTTTCCTTCTATAATCGTAACACCTTTAAGGATAGAGTCCATATACTCACCTTTCTGGTAAAAGTTAAGATTGTTACGAGTGATGTTACCACCTAGAGAGAATGTATGTACAGATACGATACTTTCTTTATGTTGTTCAATTTCTGTAGTGTCTATAAGAGAAGCATCAAGCTTATCATTTTGAATCTTATAGTAGTCTACAAGGGCTCTTTTATCTGCAAAAATCTCTGTAACGACGTTTGTTAAGACCTTCTTGTCAGAGAGACTCTGGTGACGCTCTATAATTTGTACTTCAGAGTTTTCTTCGGCTACAATGAGGTTACGTGGTTGTAACATCATAGCATCATTTGCTCCAGTAGAGAAGTGTACTATCTGTATAGGCTTTTGAGCTACTTTCCCTTTTGGGATGTAAATATATGCACCATCTTTTGCATAAGCAGTGTTCAATGCATCCATTGACTCGCCTTTTGCAATTTTATTAAAGTACACATCTATTACTTGCTTGTACTTAGGTTTTGTAAGTGCAGCACCCATTGTACACACATCTATACCATCGTGTGTAGTTTCAGAGAGGTATGAACTGTAAACACCATCTACAAAAACAATTTTATAGGTGTCTACATCATTTAAGAAATACTGTTTTACATCCTTAAAATCAAGAGCAGCTTCTTTGCTAGGGAAGATGTTATAGTCTTCTTTAAGAATGCTGTTAAGTGAGGTGTATTTCCAGTTTTCTAACTTCTTGGTAGGAAACCCTTCTGCCTCAAAAGTTTTGATAGCTTCATTGCGTATCCCGTAGATAGGCGAGTCTGCATCTATACTTTCTTGTAAGACGATGTGGTTGCTTACTAATTTATCTTTTAAACTCATATTGTTCTGTTGTAAGATCTGTTTGTGTGATGTTAAATCACGACTGCAACAGGTCTAGTTATGCACCTACTTCTTCTTTGAGCCAGTCGTACCCTTTTTCTTCTAGTTCTAGAGCAAGTTCTTTTCCTCCAGAACGTACAATCTTACCGTTCATAAGTACGTGTACAAAATCTGGCACAATGTAGTCAAGAAGTCTCTGGTAGTGAGTGATTACAAGTACTGCATTATCTTCACTCTTAAGCTTGTTAACGCCATTTGCAACAATGCGCAGTGCGTCAATGTCAAGTCCAGAATCTGTTTCGTCTAGAATAGCAAGTTTAGGCTCAAGCATTGCCATCTGGAAAATCTCGTTACGTTTCTTTTCTCCTCCAGAGAAACCTACGTTAAGAGATCTAGATAAGAACTTACGGTCCATCTCAAGGAGTTCTGCTTTTTCTTTAATCTTCTTAAGCATCTCACTAGCTGGCATATCTTCTAGTCCTTTTGCTTTGCGAGTCTCGTTTATAGCAGTCTTGATGAAGTTTGTTACAGATACACCAGGTATCTCAACAGGATATTGAAAAGATAAGAAAACACCCTCGTGAGCTCTTTCTTCTGGATCCATTTCTAATAGAGACTCACCATTAAGGTCTATGTCTCCATTACTTACTTCATACTCTTCTTTTCCTGCAATAACAGAAGCGAGTGTACTTTTACCAGAACCATTAGGTCCCATAATTGCGTGCACTTCTCCGGCCTTCATCTCAAGGTTGATTCCCTTAAGAATATCTTTCTCTTCAATGCCTGCGTGCAGATTTTTTACTGATAACATAGTTCTACGTTCTAATTGTGCGATTATTTATCGCTTTCTACTTTTAAAGATCCGCCCTCTGTTTTGAGTTTGTCTCCTGCTTCTAATTTTAATGGAGTCTCACCTGTTGGTGCCTTGACTTCAAGTATTTCTTTTATCGTTACAATCTCATCCCAACCTTCTTCTCCAGCTGCTTTTGAGTGCAATTCTCCTTTTATAATTACTGGCACCATATCAAACTCATCACGTTGTAATGGTTTTATAATAGTTGCCAGCTCGTGCATTTTTTCATCTAGTGTTACGCCATAAATAAAAGTATCTCCTTTAAGTACAGCAGCATCTGCTAGATGAATAAATTCTCCCTCTAGTGTTTCAAATTCGGCAGCAACTTGATCACTTGCTGGGGTTTCCTTGCAAGAAATAAATGCTGTTATCGCTATCGCTAAGAGGAGAAATTTTTTCATTCTTAATTAAGTATTGCTGGTGTTTTTGCAAAATCTTCGGCGTCGTGCTGTATGATTACCGTTGCGTTTTGCGCTTTCGCGAAAGCTTCAAATTCCTTTATACTCTTCTCTGTTGTTGGGATGTCGTAGTTAAACTGAGGTACAACAGTGTTTTGTCTATTTTTCTCAAAGTGATATATATCACCAGATAATAGGGTAGGGCCATTGTTTTTAAGTTGTAAAAACAATACTTGGTGTCCTGCAGTGTGACCAGGCATAGATTTTATGATAACTGTACCGTCGCCAAAAACATCTTTGTCTCCATCTAGCTTTTCTACATTAGTAAGCTGGTTAAAGCTAGCTGGTGCATAAAAACTATTTCCTTTAATCTCTTCACTGTTTGCAAAGTCATACTCTGTAGATTGTATAAACCACTTGGCCTTAGGAAAATGATTTGCAGCTCCCGTGTGATCAAAATGTATGTGAGAAAAAGCAATCATATCTACATCCTCTGTTGTCATCCCAACACTCGCAAGTTGCGTCTTTATAGAATCTTTACGAGAGATAGTAAAAGCACCTCCTTCTGGTGTGTATGGCTCTTGACCTACTAGCATCTCAGGTAAACCTGTATCCCAAAGTAACACGCCATCTGGATGCTTGATTACATAAAAAGCATCTGCAAGTTCTTTTGACTCTCCTTTATACGTGTCTCCTTGAGCAAACAGATTGAGGTTATTTGCTTGAACAGTACCTCCAGAAAACTTATAAAGAGTTACTTCTGGTGTTTCATTAGTAACAGCTTCTCTTTTTTCTTGAGCGTCTCTTTTACCATCTTCAAACCCCTTTTTAAACTCCTCACACGAAGTAAAAAGGCCGGCAATGATTGCTATGATAACTAGTTTTTTCATCTCTTAGTTTGATTGAGTGTTATGACAATCTATCCTACAGACCCTTCTAGACTGATCTCAAGTAACTTCTGAGCTTCTACAGCAAACTCCATAGGGAGTTTGTTAAGTACCTCTTTTGAGAATCCGTTTACGATAAGGGCAATTGCCTTCTCGGTATCAATACCACGTTGGTTACAATAAAAAATCTGGTCTTCACCTATCTTACTGGTTGTTGCCTCGTGTTCTACTTGAGCAGTCTTATTTTTTGTCTCAATATATGGGAAGGTGTGGGCTCCACACTCGTTACCCATAAGTAGTGAGTCACATTGCGAGAAGTTACGTGCATTTGTAGCTCCAGAGTTAATCTTTACAAGACCTCTATATGAGTTTTGAGATTTACCGGCAGAGATACCTTTTGAGATAATCGTACTTTTAGTATTCTTACCTAAGTGTATCATTTTTGTACCCGTATCTGCTTGCTGGTGATTATTAGTCACAGCGATAGAGTAAAATTCTCCTATTGAGTTGTCACCTTTTAAGATACAAGAAGGATACTTCCACGTTACTGCAGATCCTGTCTCTACTTGTGTCCAAGAGATTTTTGCATTTTTCTCACAAAGACCACGCTTTGTTACAAAGTTGTAAACACCTCCTTTACCCTCTGCATTACCAGGGTACCAGTTTTGCACGGTGCTATACTTAATCTCTGCATCATCTAGAGCGATAAGCTCTACGACTGCGGCGTGTAGTTGGTTTTCATCACGACTAGGCGCTGTACAACCTTCTAGGTAACTTACATAACTACCCTCATCTGCCACGAGTAATGTTCTTTCAAACTGTCCAGTTCCTCCTTGATTTATACGGAAGTAAGTAGAGAGCTCCATAGGACAACGCACTCCTTTAGGAATGTAACAGAAAGATCCGTCAGAAAACACAGCACTGTTAAGAGCTGCATAGTAGTTGTCTTTTACAGGAACAATGGTGCCTAGGTGCTTACGCACTAGTTCTGGATGTTCCTTTATTGCCTCAGAGATACTCATAAAGATGATCCCTTTTTCGGCAAGTGTTTTCTTAAATGTAGTTGCTACAGATACAGAGTCTACTACAATATCCATCGCGACATTGTTCATTCTCTTTTGCTCATCTATAGAGATACCTAGTTTTTCGTACATCGCCAGTAAATCTGGATCTACATCATCTAGAGTTTTGTTTGGATCTACAGATTTTGGTGCAGAGTAATATGCGATAGATTGAAAATCTGGCTTTTCATAATTTACGTTTGCCCAGTCTGGTTCTTCCATAGATTGCCACACTTTGTAAGCTTCAAGCCTCCAGTCTGTCATCCATTGTGGTTCTTCCTTTTTCTTAGAAATTGCACGTATGATGTCTTCATTTAATCCTACAGGAAATGTCTCAGTCTCGATGTCTGTAAAAAAACCATACTCATATTCTTTGGTTTTTAACTCTTCCCTTAAATCGTCTTCAGTATATGCCATTGTATCTTTTTCTAGCTAGGGTACGCTTTCGCGAAAGCGTACTAACATTTTTTATTTATAGTGAGAAACTTTCTCCGCAACCACAAGTACGTTGTGCGTTGGGATTGTTAAACACAAAACCTTTACCATTAAGTCCTCCGCTATACTCTAGCGTAGTACCTATGAGGTAGAGAAAACTTTTTTTGTCTACGATTAGTTTTACATCGTTGTCTTCAAAAACTTTATCATCTTCTTTATGAGCTTTGTCAAAATGAAGATCATATGACAAGCCACTGCAACCACCACTTTTTACACCTACGCGCACATAGTCTGTGGTTACATCAAAACCGTCCTCCTGCATAAGGCTGGCGATCTTAATTTTTGCTGCTGGATCTACTTTAATCATAATCGGTCTAAATAGTTTGCAAATATACGGCTTAGGTCGCGTTTTTCAACGCATCCTAACATATAACTAACAGATGGTGAGATAGGTGTTTTCTATAGTGAAGTATAGTTTATAGTTTTTGCTGTGTTATGTGTGTGATTTATAGGGTTTTCATAAACCCTAAATTGTCTATAATGATTACTCCTTCTGGTGTTTTGTCAAACCGAAATACTAGATGATTTATAGAGGAGATGTCAAAGTCTGGGTTCCTTTCTTGAATCTCTGCAAATGGAAACATAAAGGTTTGAAAAATATTTTCTGAGTCGCTATCATCTGTGATAAACTGTGACTTCCATATGCGTACTTCTATTTCGCGTTGCAATGCAGAAAAATCACTAAGGCAGAAGGTGACTTTTTGACCATCGCTGTTTGAAATGATGATACTAAAGTCTATAGGTGCGTCTGGGATGTCATCCTCAAGCTTTTTATCATCTGTTTCATTTTCCTTTTCAATTTCTTTTTCAGGCTCGTTTTCTGTAGCATATTCAGTTTCAGTCTCAAGATCATCTTCATCTTCATTGTCTTTCCATTTTCCGCTAGACTTAGGGTTTGTACTTTCTGTAGACTCTGCGAGGGTAAAAGTGAGTGCCATTGTGCTATCTAATGGCTCTGGCTTAAAAGTATACTCGTAGCTTCCCACTAGTGAGTCTGGTATAGGATCACCTTCCTCTATATCTTTATAGTGCCAGCCCACATAAGCCGCTCGAGAACCTTTTTCTCCCCATTTAAGACTAATTTCTTGCTCTCGCCAGACAGTTACATTTGTACTCTTAATTGTAGTGCTGTCTTTTGTACCTGTGGTTACATTAAAATCTTCGTCATATGTTGCTAGCGGAGTAAAAGAGCTATCTTCATATTGACTTAAATAGATTGTTTCTGGAAGCCAGTCTGCGGCTGTTCGGGCATCTAAGAATAGCGGTTTGTAAGTCATCTTTTTTGTAAGTGTTGTTTCTAAAAAAGCACTTATGTAAACGCGGGCAATCTCGCGTTGCTCCTCTCCAGATAGAAGCTGCTTATTATTAAGAAAAGAAGTGCTGGCATCTGAGGTATCATTTTCTCCCCAGCTGGTGTTAAACTGGCCGTGATTTGCTCCTTGTACATACACCGCAGATTTAAAATGTGATGTGCTATCTGAGAAGGTGATTCGTTCATATTGTTTTGATCCAGCAAAGGAAGTCACATCACCATCTTGAGAACCGTGTATGGTAAGGTAGCTCACATCTTTTAATTCGTTAGGCGCATTGCCAGGTTGATACTGCCCATCTACCGGTGCAATAGCAACTATAGATTTGATATTAAAATTATAGTCTAAGGGTATGGACGCATCATCAGAGTAGTAGGGTAGGGTATTCATAAAAGCGGCGTGACCCACAGCTTCTCCACCCCTAGAGTGTCCCATAAGAGCAATACTAGTCGTGTCTATTTTTTGATAAAAAGGATGATCCTCAGTTTTGTTCCACTCGTGCCATACACGTAGGTGTTCTAATAGCATCCAGCCTCTGGCATCGTTTTCCTCATCAAGTCCGCCCGTAATATCTGCCCAAGAGCCATTAAGAAAGTTTTGATCTACAGATACAGTAATAATACCTCTAGAGGCAAGTAGCTCCCCAAGATACTCATAACCTACATCTGAGAAGTCTGACATTAAGTGATTACCGTGTACAATGAGCGCGAGTGGGAATGGTCCTTCTCCTTCTGGATACCATACATATCCATTAAGCGGTAACTCTTTATCATCAAAACCCCAAAAGTGCTCCCTATACCAGCCACTGAGACCCTCCCAATTATCTAAAAAAGGAACACCACTTACGGCTTTTGTAGTAAAGGTGACATCTTTGCCAAATTCTGGTCTATGTTTGTCCTTACCACTACCGTATGTTATTTTTTTTACAGTATAATCTCCTCGTGCTGCAGGTGACGGAGCTTCTATTTTTTGTACTGCACTTTTATGCAGTGCAGCAGCATTAAGTACTGGTTTTATATCAAAACCGCGTGGGAGTAATCCATTTATAACACTTGCCAAACCTATGATGCCAACTAGCAGGCACAGAAGTGCAATTCCTTTTTTAACCTTAGATAAGGATGAAAATACATTTGTGGTAAATAATGCAATAACTCCACCTATTAAGGAGATAATACAAAAAGCAAAAAACACATAGATACCCTCAAAGGCGAGTGCTACAAATAATAGAGGGATTGCAATAAGAAGCGCTAGCTTCAATATTTTAGGCATACGGTTGTATTTCTTTAAAATCCATAAAAAGAAATATGCGCTAAGCACTATGATTATTACAAAGACCGCAAAGAAGAGTAAAAACCAAGGGTCTTTTGATTTTGTGACAGAAGTGATAGCTGCTATAGTAAATAAAATGGCACTTACTATGAGCAAGGCAATCGCTGCTCCTCGCGTACTCGTTTTGCCTGGAGTTACTTTTGCGATAATCTTATAAAACCATTTTTTTAACTGCTTGATTTTTTTCATCTTAATTGTATGATTGGTATAAGTAAAGGTAGCTTTATTTTGATGTTCTTCTGGTAGGCAGTACTTTTCGGTAAAAATTAAGCCATTGAAAAAGACACGCATCGTAACGCTTATCAATTTGTTAGCTTTTGCATCAATTTGTTACAGTCAGACGGGGTCAATACCTGAGCAAACTATAGATACTGTAATCATACAATCTACTAGAATACAAAGTACTCTAGATAGAATTCCTGCCGCTGTTTCTGTAATTAAAACTGTACCACAAGATGCAACACGACAGCAATTATCACTACAAGAATATGTACAGGGAGTTCCTGGAGTTTTTACTCAAAATGTGACAAATTTTGCCCAAGATTTAAGAGTATCAATACGAGGTTTTGGGGCCCGATCTAGTTTTGGGATACGAGGGATAAAACTTATTGTAGACGGCATACCAGAAACTACGCCAGATGGTCAAGGGCAATTAGATAACCTCACTTTAGGAATTATAGATCGTATAGAGGTTATAAAAGGGCCTAGCTCGAGTCTTTACGGAAATGCCTCTGGAGGAGTTATTGATATAAAAACAAGGTCTTATGATTCAGAAAATATAGGTACTGAAATAAAGGTGGGCGCTGGTGCTTTCGGTTTTCAAAATTATCAAGCCACAGCAGCTATAGGAGACTCACTAGCGAGTTATATCTTTCACGCAAATTATATGCAGTCTGATGGATACAGAGATCAAAGTGGTTTTGAGCAAATTAATACTAATTTTAAAGGAAGATTTGCACTTGCAGACAGCCTTTATCTAACTACTATACTTAATTACACCGATGCCCCGCAGGCAGATGACCCAGGAGGGTTAACATTAGAAGAAGTAAATACAAACAGAAGACAAGCCCGCGATCGCAACCAGCTTTTTAAAACAGGAGAAGCTATCTCACAGCTTAAAGTAGGAGCGAGTTTAGAGTGGTTAATAAATAAAAAGAGCAGCTTCACCACCTATGGGTTTTATAGCAATAGGCTTTTTGATGGACTACTTCCTTTTGAAAATGGTGGCATAGTAGACCTCAATCGTAATTATATGGGTCAGGGAGCAGCCTATAGATATACTAAGGGTCATAATACCTTACAAGTAGGGTATGATTTTGCTTTTCAAAATGACAGTCGCCGCAGGTTTCAAAACCTTGAAGGCGAGCAAGGAGATCTTTCCCTTAGTCAAAAGGAGAAGTTTACAAACCTTGGAGTTTACCTTACAGATCACTTCAATATTAATAAATGGCTTTTTACCGCCGGGGCTAGATTTGATTACAATAAACTTTCGGCAGATGATGATTTTCTCAACGACGGGGATGATTCTGGGAGTGTGACTTTAAATTCTTTTAATCCAAGTGTGGGTGTGAGTTACGCTTTCGCGAAAGCGTTTATATCCTTTGTAAATGTGTCAACCAGTTTTGAAACTCCATCATTATCTGAGGTGTCTACGAGTCCAGATGGTCTCTCCGGCTTTAATGAAAAATTAGCTCCTCAAAAAGCAACAAGCGTTGAGGTGGGTGTAAAGGGAGCCTTAAGTAACAAGCTGCGTTATCAAGTAACCACTTTTAGTATAAACACACGTGACGACCTCGTTCCTTTTGAACTAGAAGCTTTTCCAGATCGCGAGTTTTATAGAAATGCAGGTAAAACTAACAGGCTAGGTGTTGAGATAGAGGGGCAGTATACCTTCTCAAAAAACCTGCAAGCCACAGCATCATATACCTACTCAGATTTTACTTATGATGAGTTTACCGTGGGAGATACAGATTATGCGGGTAATGCCTTGCCTGGTATTGCAAAGCATATGTCTACTTTGGGATTATTATATGATACAGAGGCAGGTTTTAGTGCACGGGTGAGTGCAAACTTTATAGGGTCACAGTTTGCACAAGATAGTAATGAGACAGCGATAGACGGCTACGAGCTGGTAAACGTACAGCTTAGTTACCAGACTCTGTTTAGAGAAATACAAATCAAGCCGTATCTTGGGATCAATAATGCACTCGATCAAGAATACACAGATAATGTGCGCATCAATGCTTTTGGCAATAGATTTTATGAGCCAGCACCTGGATTTACAATGTATGGAGGGGTTATTTTAAATTTTTAAAAAGTGACAGAATTACAAACATATGCTATCGCCATCATAGGAGCCTTAATAGCTGGAGGGATTAACACCCTTGCAGGTAACGGTAGCGCCATAACACTCACCATACTAACCGAGGTGCTAGGCTTACCTCCTAATGTAGCAAACGGCACAAACAGAATAGGCATTTTTACACAGTGTGCAGCAACCTCGTGGGTGTTTCATAAAAACGGGAGGCTTAATATCGCTCGTCATAAAAAGTACATTATTCCCATTTTTATAGGCGCGGTTGCGGGAGGCCTGCTTGCGATAAATGTAAGTAATGAGCAGTTTAGAGCTGTGTTTAAATTTATGATGCTCTTTATGCTTGTTGCTGTACTCGTAAGACCTAAACGCTGGTTGCGAGAGACAGATCTTGAGTTTAGACCTAAGTGGTATATCTACATTCCTCTATTATTTGCACTAGGCTTTTATGGAGGGTTTATACAGATGGGGATGGGAGTCTTCTTTCTTATTATTATGGTGCTGGGTATGCGTATGAATATCATAGAAAGTAATGCGCTTAAAGGATTTGTCATAGGTCTCTATACGTTACTAGTGATAGGTCTATTCCATTATCAAGGTCTTATTGACTGGAAACTAGGGTTTATTATGGCTGTGGGGCAAACTATAGGAGGTTTTCTCACCGCTCGCTTTGCTACAAAGTATAAGGGAGCAGATAAGGTGGCTTACTATGTTTTAATAGTAGTGCTCATAGCAGCCATTGCAAAATTATTTTTATTTTAAGTGTCCGCTTTCGCGAAAGCGTGACACCTACTCACATTATCAAAAAAAACTATTTATATGAAAAATCTCTATCTAGCAGCACTCACATTTATGTCACTTATGTTAATAGGATGTGGAGAGCAAGGTCAAACAGAAAAGCAAGAAGAGATGCAACCCAAAAAGTTGCGTGCACTCGTAATAGATGGTCAGAATAATCACGGAGTATGGCCTAAAACTTCGGTGATGATGAAATCTTACCTTGAAGAAACAGGCCTATTTATAGTAGACCTTCATCGTGCAAAATACTTGTATCAAGGGCCACACCACGGCACTGTAGATGGTATTAATCACGATAGTATAACAAAGCTGGTAGATCTATATAGATGGGAAGATTATAGAGTACATACCTCTACAGACACCATTACGCCAGACCCAAGTTTTAATCCACAATTTAATAAGTATGATGTGGTTATTTCAAATTTTGGGATGGACTCAAGCGAATGGACAGATGAGGTAAAATCTAATTTTGAGCAGTATATGGCAAACGGTGGGGGACTTGTAGTTATACACGCGGCAAATAATTCCTTTGGAAACTGGGAGGCCTATAACAAGATGATAGGTGTAGGTGGCTGGGGTCATCGTGACCTTACCAAAGGAAAGCAGATCTATTATAATGAAAATTATGAGCAAGTTATTGCACCTGTAAACGGTGAGGAATCTTCTCACGGCCCAGAGGTTGAGTTTTTAATTACGACCAGAGTGCCAGAGCATCCTATTATGAAAGACCTACCTGAAGAGTGGTTACATACTAAAGACGAATTATATGACCGCCTGCGTGGTCCTGCAGAAAATGTTACGGTGCTAGCCACTGCATACTCAGATGTTGAAGGTAATGCACAACCTTGGGCACCAGAAAATAAGGGATCTGGGCGTACAGAGCCATTACTTATGGCTATAAACTATGAGGAGGGTCGCGTGTTTCATACAGCGCTAGGACATATGGATTACTCTATGGAGGGTGTTGGGTTTATTACAACACTACAAAGAGGAGCAGAGTGGGCAGCTACAGGAAAGGTGACCCAAGAGGCACCAAAAGATTTTCCAACAAAAAAGAGCGCAAAAATGCGCTCTTATAATGCTTTATAAAAATGTAATTAAGCGGCAAGTCTCCCCTTAATACGTTTCTCTATTTTTTTCTTTTTTACAGTGAGACGTTTCATAACCTCCATAAGGTGGCTATCTTTTGTTTTTTTGTAAATCTCGTTTATGGCAAGAATGAGTTTCTTTCCTTCTCTAGAAGCGGCAACTCTGTCGCTTGTAGACATATGACTCATTGTTCTATTTTCATAAACTTCAGCTTGTTGTAAGAGGTCCATAACTAATTTGTTTAATTTTAGGTTAAATTAATTAAACATTTTCTATTTGACTAGAAATCTGAATCATTTATGATTATTTTATGATTTAAAAGCCTTATATGCAAGCCAAACCAAAAGCATTGTTAAAATTCTTTGAACCTGTTGTCTAGCAAGAAGTCGTTATCTGTAAGTGTTTTAAGAAAAGTAATGATTTTTTCTTTTTCATCTTGTGCGATGTCTAAGCCTAGCGTGCCATCTGGGCGTACAAGAAGTGGATCTAGATTATCACTTGCTGTAATACCGTCCGTATAAAAATCTAATACATCTTGTAGTGACTGCAATCTACCATCGTGCATATATGGAAAGGTGATCTCAATATTACGTAAACTGGGTACTTTAAACTTTCTATTATCTTCTGGTAAACCCGTGACACGTTCCCTGCCTATATCATTAAATGCTGGGTCTATCGCCAGACCATTATTGCGATATGTCTGGTCTGTTTGCAATGTGCCTGCGTGACAGCTAGCACACTTAGCATCAAAGAGAATGCGACCCGCATCTTCATCTGGGGTGAGTGTGACGGCCTCACCGCGTTCCCACTTATCATATTTTGAGTTTCCACTTATCATCATCACTATAAATTGTGATAATGCCTTAAATGTGCGCTCTGTAGTAATCTCTTGGTCACCAAAAGCATTTGCATATAACTGCGGATAGTTGTCATCATCGCGCAGTTTATTAAGCACATTAGAGATGGTTTCATTCATTTCTTTTTCTGCAGTTATGGGTATGATGTATTGTGAGTCTAAAAACGTTGCGGCACCATCCCAAGTGAAGTCTGCCATAAATGCTAAGTTATGTAACGGCTGTGCATTGCGACTACCTATTTGCCCATCTACACCGTGACTGGTGATATGTGTATGATGGGTAAATGCAAACTCTTGGATGTGACAAAAACCACAAGAAACAACTCCATCTGAAGCGAGCCTGCCGTCAAAAAATAGTCTCTTACCCAGCTCAAATCCTTGCTCTGTAGGTGGGTTTTGGGTAACGTCATACGTACTCTCCGGAAAATTTGAAGGGATCTCAAAATTAAGCGCAGGATTTGGTAACGGTGTGTAGCCATCATCTGTCATTACGCTAGTGTCATCTGTGCCTTCTGTAGAGCAGGAGATTGAGATGAAAAGCAGTATGTATAATAGTTGTTTCATTTATTCTATACTAAATGCTGTGCGTACATTTTCGGCAATTTTTGGAGCATTTTCTGGGTCTACTTGTATATCATCTTTGGCTACAAGAGACATTGTGTTTGTGCTGTCAAAAATCTTAGCCACATCAAAATTAATAGTTTGAGTTGTGGTGGTTGATGCGGTTACCGCTTTCGCGAAAGCGAGATTAATTTCCTTATAATTATCCAGATTTGCACCGTGACTCCCTACGTGATAAGTAAACGGGTTTGCATCATCTGTATCTACTGTGGTTGAATAAGTACCTTCAAATTTTAAAAACTTATATCCTGCAGACCAAGTCCATAACATACCAGCCTCCTCTGCGGTAGGAATAAAGTTTACAGATCCAGACTCAATAGGATAGCGAGTAGGATCTACACCAAAACCAAAATTTATACCCGTATAGTCACCTACTGGGATGCTATCTAGTAGCGCCGTTTTTGTACCTGCCTCGTTTATGACAAAGTAACTTCTATCTACCGGTATCGTATGGACGGTGTTATCTGACTTTGTAAGCTGTATGTTTGAGATAATATATTTTAGTTCTGAAACGCTGTACCCTTCGCCACTTAGGTTTGCATACGTTTGCGTGTTGAGTGTGAGTGGAGATGATGCAACGGTGTTCTCAAAGACTAGGTTTAAAGATCCATAAGCTGTATCCATTTCATCATTATCTTCATTGCACGATAGCAAGAGGAGTGCGATTGTACATAAAGCGATTAGCTGTTTCATAATATTAATTAGTTAAGTTTTATAATTACGGCATCTGTTGCTCCTTTTGAGGCAACTAGGGGGCCACTTGTGCTATCTGTGTCTCCAGAGATAATTAAAGCTCCATCTGTAGTGGCGGTGATGCCATAGCCAAAATCTTGACCATTCCCGCCAAAGGATTGTTGCTTGAGCAACTCGCCATCTTGATCTATAGAGACTACCCAGATGTCGTTCTGGCCATTGTTAGTCGTTACCTGTCCATCTAGGCTACGTGAGGCACCCGTTATAGCATACCCATCTGGTGTTTGTGTGATGCTACGAGTGGTTTCAAAATTGGATCCGCCTAGTGTTTTCTGCCAGAGTAGTTCTCCCTGGTCGCTTAGTTTTACGAGCCATATATCTGCGCTTCCGCGAAAGTTTGTTACATCTCCATCACTACTTCTCGTATCACCGGCTAGTAGGTAGGCTCCATCTGGAGTGGTGGTAGCTGTATATGCAATTTCTATCTGGCTACCTCCTAGCGATCGCTCCCAGAGTAAATCTCCGCTAGCGCTAAGTCTTACTGCCCAGAAGTCATAACTTCCTTGCGAGTCTGATATGTCAAAGTCGTTACTCTCTGAGTTACCTACCATAAGTATCCCACCATCTGGTGCTTGTAGAGCCACATATGACCTATCGTTATTTGTGCCTCCATAATACCTTCTCCACTCCAGGTTGCCGCTTGCATCTAGTTTATGACCCCAAAACTCTCCTACACCGTGTAGTGTAGCACGCGTATTATCGTTTGTGTTATTAGGGTCTTGTAAACCGTCATTACCTTCTCCTTGAGATGCTGTTACGTCTAGAAATCCTGAGGTAAAGAAGCCACCATCTGTAGTCTGTATGAGTCCATATGCCTGATCTGAACCCGAAAAGCCATAGCTTTTCTGCCAGAGTATATTGCCTTGTGTATCAAGTTTTGCAATCCAGTGATCATAAAAACCGGCATTTTCTGTCATATCACCATCGCTACTCTCGCTGTAACCTAGTATGGCATATCCTCCATCTGTGGTTGTAATTACTTTTGTGCCTCGGCTATCCTCACTTCCGCCATAAGTTTTAGACCATTGTATAGCACCATCTTGATCTGCTTTAACAAGCCACAGTTTATTAATCTGGCTGTCATTATCTGTCACGTCACCATCTACACTTTGTGTGTGGCCTAGAGCAGCAAATCCTCCATCTGGAGTAGCTGTAATGGCTTGAAAGGTATCCACCTGGCTTCCGCCATAAATGCTTGTGTATTGTACTGTAAAACCTTCTTCTGGAGTAACGGTGTCGTCTGTGTTTACTACATCATCTGTTATAGTAATATCGTCTGTAAGAAGCTCTTCATCATCTTTACAAGCAATGGCAATGATGAGAAGTATATAAAGGTAATAAGTACGCTTTCGCGAAAGCGTAAACCACATCATATTTATAAAGTTATTTTTTTTCATACTTAAGTGCCAGATTTACGAATTATAAAGAGGCCCCGTGTGATATCTGAAATGATAATGTTACCACTATCAAAATAAGGGTATACACTCCAAGCTCCACTAAACTCTGTAGCATCATTTTCTGGGTGTGTGTCAAAAGAACCAATGTCTGTTATACTCTCAAGACTACTACCGCTTATATCTGCAATGCGTAACCCTGCGGTGTAATTTGTCAGGTATAAATCAAAATCTTTTACATAGAGATTGTGGTCTATAGCTTGTGTAGGTCCAAAATAAGGACCGGTGTAAACGGGGTTGTCTAGGTCTGTAAGATCAAATACGAGGGTTCTAGTGTTAAAGCCAAACTCGGTTTCATCAAACTCATCATTTGCATAGTAAATCGTATGACTTTCATCAAACCAGCCTTGATGTATATAGCCTACGTTATCTTGACTTACGGTAGCTATAAGTTGTGGGTTATCTTTATCTGTTACATCTGCTATAACCACGACATCTTCATTGCTGGCTAGCAAAATTTCTCGGCCTACATAATCCATATCTGGACCGTTATAAGTTACCACTTGTGCATCGTGCGTATAGCCAGACCCTTCATAACCGCCTGCTGCAATAGGAGCAGATGGGGTACTTATATCTATAAAATGTGGACCGCCTAAAAATGTTTCTGTACCTACAACATAAGCAAATCCAGAATCTTCATTTATTACAATATTATGCGCATTGCCTATATCTGTATATAGCGCATCTGCATCAAAGGTTACGGGTGTATTTTGTGCATTGCGTAACCTTGTAAGGTCAAAAACTTGCATCCCGTGGTTTGCGGCTTCACTCACAATAAACGCGTGATTGTTATACACCTTTATATCTCTCCATCTTGAGTTTATAGATGCTGTAGGTAGTTTACCTATGATGGTTGGACTTTCAGCACTTGTAATATCTATAAAAACAGTACTTGCCTGACCACCTAGTAAAGCATACTCACGAGATGTTGTAGCATCTGTCCAGCCCCAAATATCATTAAAGCCTGGTTCCCCTATAGTCTCTTGTGATAGATGCGACATTAGATCATAGTTAGAGCAAGGGTATATGTTTGCCATTCCACCATCACAGGGTGTGCGTACAAGTATGTCTGTAACTACCTGTTCTGGTGTGGTAGGCGCTTCGGGTTCTGGTAACCCTGTGGCATCATCATCTTTACAAGAGAGAATGAGAAGTGCTAGAATGAGTATGTAAGAGGTTATCTTCATTGTATAATTAGTCGTGTAGTACTGTGGTCTGTTTTTATAAAGTAAACACCTTTATTTAATTCTCTAACAGATATAGTACCATTCTCAAGGAGTGTCTTTTCAATAACTTTTTGTCCCAGAACATTGTAAATCTTTACATCGCCTATAGGTTCTTTACTAGAAAGATGTACTTCATCTATTGCAGGATTTGGGTATATAGCTACCGAAATATCTTGGTTGTCTATATCATTAACGCCTAGAGAGCTGTTTTGTTTTACAAGAAAAAAACCACCGCCTCCACTTAGTACGATGTTGCCACTTTCAAAATATGGATAGACATTCCAAAGTCCGCCACCAAATCCCGCCGAATCATTTGCAGGATAAGTGTCAAAGAAGCCCATCTCTTCTATGTTGCCATTTTCTATAGCTGAAATATTGATAAGTCGCATCCCTGCGCGGTAGTTTGATAAATAAAAAAGATCACCCAGTACGTAGCCATTATGGTCTATCGCTTCTGTAGGGCCTTCATACTCAAAAGACAATATCGGGTTGTCAAGATCATTAAAGTCAAAAACGATAGTTCTCGTATTAAAACCAAAGTCTATCTCATCTGTTTCATCACCTAGTAAGAAGTATCGCTGGTCTTCTGTAAACCAGCCTTGGTGTGTATAGCCTATGGTAGGATAGGTAATTGTAGAAATCTCAACGGGATTTGCTTTGTCTGTTATGTCTACAAGCGCAACAATATTTGCATTACTTCCTATTAGTATTTCTCTACCCGTATAATCTGTATCTGGACCACTATAGGTTACTACCTGTGCATCGTGACTGTAATTATTGAGTCCATAACCTCCAGCTGCCGTAGGGTTTGTGGGGTCAGAAATATCTATAAAATGAGGTCCTCCATTAAAGGTTTGTGTACCCACTGCATATGCATATCCGCTCTCAGGATTGATTACAATATTATGTGCATTACCAAAGCCATCGTAGTGTGCATCTTCTGTAAATGTTACAGGAGTAGCCGTTATATCTGTAAGTCTTGTGAGGTCAAAAACTTGCATACCGTGTCCATTTGCCTCGCTTACTATGAAAGCGTGATTTTCATAAACCTTAATATCTCTCCATACACTTTCTGTAGTGTGCGTAGGCAAAGTACCTATAAGAACAATTTCATTTGGGTTTGATATATCTACAAAAGCAGTACCGTTGCCTAAACCTATGATGGCGTACTCTGTACCATCATCAGGATTAGTCCATCCCCAGCTGTCATTTACAAATGTAGTGTTGAGGTCTGCCTCAGTAAGTCTGTCTTGAAGGTCAAAACCTAAACAAGGAAACTCACCCGCCATTCCATTCTCACAAGGTGTTTGACTAGATAATAAAGTTACCTGAAAAAGGGTAAAAAGAATTCCAAGTAGTATGTTCTTAGTAATATATATTCTCATAGACGTGAGGATTAGTTTAGATAAATATACTAATGCAACAAGTGAGACGGGTAATTCCCTACAAAGGATTACTCTATTTAACACTTACCTAGCTGTCATATTAGTTTTTATTGATCTTTAGAAATAGGTTTGATTATCTTTGCGCCTATGTTAGAAGATAAAAATCAAGAGCGCACATCATTATCAGAATTAGGTGAGTTTGGACTTATAGACCACCTTACAAAACACTTTAAAATACACCATACATCTACAGTAAAGGGTGTGGGTGATGATGCTGCAGTTCTCAATTTTCCAGATGAGCAGATTGTCGTTACTACAGACCTGCTTGTAGAAGGGGTGCATTTTGATTTAAGCTATGTACCTTTAAAACACCTTGGGTACAAAGCGGTAATGGTAAATCTATCTGATGTATATGCGATGAATGCAGAAGCTACACAGATTACCGTATCAATAGCAGTTTCTAATAGGTTTCCCCTAGAGGCAATAGAGGAGTTATATGCAGGTATACAGACTGCGTGTAATAATTATAAGGTAGACTTAGTGGGAGGAGATACAACCTCGTCTAACGTAGGTCTCGTTATAAGTGTTACCGCAATAGGTAAAGCAGCTCCAGAAGAATTAGCTAAAAGATCTACAGCAAAGGCTGGTGATTTACTTGTAGTGTCTGGAGATGTAGGAGCAGCATATATGGGATTACAAATCTTAGAAAGAGAGAAAGCTGTTTTTAAAGTAAATCCAAGTAGTCAGCCAGACCTTGAGCAATATAGTTATCTTATAGAAAGACAGCTCAAGCCAGAGGCACGTAAGGATGTAAAATCTATCTTACAATCCCTAGAAGTACAGCCTACATCTATGATAGATGTGAGTGATGGCTTGTCATCAGAGATATTACACATTTGTAAAAATTCAAGTGTTGGATGTAATCTGTATGAGGATAAAATTCCGCTAGATCCACAAGTGATAAGTAGCTGTGAAGAGTTTGAACTTGATAGCACAACCATCGCATTAAGTGGTGGAGAAGATTATGAGCTGCTGTTTACTATTAAACAGGAAGACTTTCCAAAAATTAAGGCAAACCCTAATTTTTCAATCATAGGCCATATGACTGAAGAAAAAGAAGGAGCTCACCTTATTACAAGAGCAAATACTAAGATACCTCTTATAGCTCGTGGTTGGAATGCACTTTCTAATGAAGACTAGGAAGTACGTGACATTTTAGTGATGTAAAAATTTTCGTACACCTCATTAATGCGACGCATTTTTGGGGTAAGTGGGGTGTAGTGGCCGTAACCATCTAGCGTATATTGTTTTTTACAGTGCGTGCATTCAAATTCTTTTAAATGTGACTGGTAACGCTTTGTAAGACGATACTTGTGTCCAAAAATTTTACAAGCAACAGCGGCTAGTTGATTTCTTTTAGGTTGTAGGGGGGTAATTTCTATGGATTTCATTTCTTATGATTTGGGATATCAAAGTAAATAAATATCTATCAAATACACAAATATATCGACCAAAAGCATAAAAATTAATTTATATGTTAAAGTGGCTTAACGATTTACAAGTAGGGAAAGTGTAAAATTTCCTATTAGTTTTACCTACTTTAGGTCTAATCCAGACCTGAAGATGCTGTTACAAATTCTTCCAGAAGCTTAGCCACTAGCTCTGTGTGTGAGATATGAGACATATGGCCGCTATCTATGATTTTAAAAAATGCTATGTCTTTTTCAAAGTGGTCTTTATGAGTTTCTGCATTTATAATCCAGTCTGTAGCTCCTAGTATCATTCCTTGTGCAAAGGGAGCTTTTTTCCAGAAAGCGCTATGGTCCTCACGTACTTGCATTCCACTATTTGCTGCAATATATCCTTGTACAGGAGTTTTTAATGCGTGATCTAGGGCTACACTTATTTGATCGTGGTGGTTTGCTTTTGTCTTGGGGTCAAAAAGATTTGTAAAAGACATACGTACTAGCTGCTCGTACTGTGTTTTTGCCATTTTATTTGCCCTTGTGCGCAATGCTACGCGCTCATCGTCATCTGGTAGTGGTGTCGAGTTAAGTAAACAAAGTGATGTGATACGTTCTGGTTGCGCTTTCGCGAAAGCGAGACCCACATAACCACCCATAGAGTGGCCTACTAGATGCATTTTTGTGATTCCTAGAGTGTCAACCACTGTTTGTACAGCGGCCGCCATATCTTCCATAGTGTGCACATATCCAGTATTACCAGAAGCACCGTGTCCCAAAAGGTCAATACAAATGACTCTATGTCGAGATGCAAGTTTACTTTGTATAGCGTCCCACATAGTATGGTTTTCAAGAAAACCGTGAAGCAAAATAATAGGTGTGCCAGATCCTGTATCTGTATAAAAAATGGAAGCACCTTTGTGGTTAATGGTCATTAGTTCTATATTGGAGGGCAAATATCAAGCAACCTATGAGAATGACCAAACAAACCTTCATTACAGCCTTTGCGCTGTTCTCTCTTTTTTTTGGCGCAGGTAACTTAATTTTACCTCCATTCTTAGGCTATAATGCCGGGAGCTCTTGGTGGTTAGTACTTTTAGGTTTTATTGTGTCTGCAGTTGTGATACCTATACTCGCCATCTATGGGCACGCTAGATTGCAAGGTACAATGCTAGATTTTGCAAAAAAGGTATCGCCACTATTTGCTTTATTATATGGTATAATTGTTTATGCTATCTCTATTGCTTTACCAGCGCCTCGCACTGCCTCTGTAACCTATGAGATGGCTATACAGCCATATTTTGATATCTCAAGTTTAACCTTAAGTAGCCTCTATTTTATTCTTGTCTTAGTTTTTGTGCTCAATAGGTCAAAAATGATGGACATTGTAGGTAAGTATCTCACTCCAGCTATATTAATTATTCTAGCTATTGTAATAGGTGTAGGTCTTTTTGGAGAATATGAGCCTATGCGCGCTTCTATTTTTGACAATACAATTACGAGCGGTATACTTGAAGGTTATCAAACTTTTGATGCTATAGGAGGTGTTGTAGTAGGAGGTGTAATTGTCATATCATTAGGATTTAAAAATAGCACCCCTACCGAAAATAAGAGAATCATCACACAAGGAGGAATCATTGCTGGCTTAGGATTGTTATTTATTTATGGCGGCCTTATCTATCTAGGTGCTTTGCGTAGCGGAGGTGCAGAAGTAACAGATCGAACGGCTTTATTATCTATGCTTAGTGTAGACACACTAGGAGCTGTGGGTAGTAGAGTACTTGCGGTATTAGTTAGTCTTGCCTGTTTTACAACGGCTGTAGGTATTGTGACAGGTACATCAGATTTTGTAAAAGGGATTTTTAATAATTCGCAACTTGCATATAACATAACTGCGGTACTAGGTTGTGTGCTGGGCGTGGTAATGGGACAGCTAGATGTAATGTCTATTATTGCCGTAGCCGTACCTGCACTTATGTTTATTTATCCTATAACCATTGTGTTGATTATCCTCAATGCCTTACCAAATAGGTGGACAACGGTACTTGTATTTAGGTCTGTAGTGATTGCGACTATTTTATTTAGCGCGCCAGATTTCTGGGCGTCATTAGGCTTTAGTGAGCAAATGAAGGGTATACAAGAATTTATACCCCTAGGCACGGTAAGCTTAGGCTGGTTATTGCCTGCTGTGATAACACTTATTGCGGTAAATGTTTTTACGCTTTCGCGAAAGCGTACTACTTAAGATTGTAATTTTTTAATGGCAGAAAATGCTCTGTCTACAAGCTCATCTTCTACCAGAATTATAAATTCATTTGTAGTTGAAATCACCTCTTGAAGCGATATACCTTCCCAAGCAAGGCGTTTAAAAATCTGATAATATAAGCCAGCAACAGCTGTATTACCTTGTGGCAATCGTATACTTATAGCCGAAAGGTTGCCTTGAAAATTGAGTATGTTTTCTGTTTTAAAGTGATCTCTTATGTGCGCCTCTTCACTAGCAGAGCTTATGAGTGTGCTCTCGTGTATACCGCGTGTAAACGTGTAAAACACCTGCTGGTTTGTAGCGATGGTACTAAGTATCTGAGCGTGATTTTGGATAAGAGTTCCAGAGTTTTGAAATGTAAAAACGATTAGTTTTGATCGTACCGTGATATCACCTAGACCATTAAGGACCTCCTTGAGTCGTAATGATTTTTGAGTATCTGTAGGAGATGCATATCGTCTCAACGCCATAAGTATAGCGCCGTCTTTTACAGGCTTTTTAAGCATCTTAGACACTAGCGGATTTAAGTTTTCGGCTAGTGCGGCATAGTTTATTATCTTTTGAGATAATGCTTCTTCTAGGTAGGGCTGCTTTGCAATAATGGCCGCTACGCAATCTGATATTGTATTCAAATCGTTATATAATTAACATTTTGTTCAAAATTAGTCTATTTTCTTCATTTATGCGGTTAGAATGAGTCACAGAAATACATTTGTATAAAAATGTAACCTATGCAAGTATTAAAATTTGGAGGAACCTCAGTAGGATCTATTGAAAATATGATCTCTGTACGTCATATCATAGACTCACCGCAACCTAAGATTGTTGTACTATCTGCAATGTCTGGTACTACAAATGCTCTTGTTGCTATTGCAACTGCAGCACGAGAAGGTGACGTAGCTACAGCACATAAAACAAGAGGAGATTTACAATCTAGATATGATGATGTTATTGAGCAATTGTTTACAGATAAACATATTAAATCTCTGGTTATAGGGTATGTAGATGAGGTGTTTGCAGAGGTAGAGAGAATTACGGTAGAGAAGGAAATCACCTTGCAAATGGAAGAAGCTATTGTCGCTCAAGGTGAGTTGCTGTCTACATTTATATTTTGTCATTTTTTACAACAAGAAGGACTTAGTGCGGCTTTATTACCAGCATTAGAGTTTATGAGAATAGATAAGGATAATGAGCCAGACCAGTTTTATATACGTCAAAATCTTGAGCGCGTGATAGAAAATGCGGGTCAGCATACCATTTACATCACTCAGGGTTTTATATGTCGCAACTATAGTGGTGAGATATCAAACCTACAACGAGGAGGAAGCGATTATACAGCAACCATAGTAGGTGCTGCAATTGAGTCTAGCGAAGTGCAAATCTGGACAGATATAGACGGTTTTCATAACAACGACCCGCGGTTTGTAGAGGAGACAAAAGCAATAAGTGCCCTCTGTTATGACGAGGCAGCAGAGCTCGCTTACTTTGGCGCAAAAATATTACACCCTCAGACTGTACAACCCTTGCGAGAAGCGCGCATCCCATTACGTTTAAAAAATACAATGGAGCCAGATGCATCTGGTACTGTAATAACACACAAGTCGCAAGGTGAAGGAATTAAAGCAATAGCTGCCAAAGATGGTATAACCGCACTTAAAATAAAGTCGAGCAAAATGTTACTCGCCCACGGTTTTTTAAGCAAAGTGTTTGACGTGTTTGCACGCTACGAGACATCAATAGATATGATTACCACATCAGAAATCGCAGTGTCACTTACCATAGATAACACGAGTAATCTTGATGCCATTTTAACTGAGCTTGTGCAATTCTCACAAGTTGTGGTAGATGATAAGCAAAGTATAATATGCTTAGTGGGTAATGCGGTAAACCGTCATCCAGATACGCATAAACTTTTTCAAGTACTGCAAGATGTTCAAGTGCGTATGATTTCCTTTGGAGGGAGTGATCATAACATATCTATACTAGTTGCCACAGAAGATAAAAAACGAGCACTTTCTTTATTGCAAGAATATATGTTTGCAACCCCAGTTGCTTAATTAGAGAATCTAATAAAAACAAAAGCCCATCATTTTTATAAATGATGGGCTTTTTATATGATGTTACTAGCGTGTCTAGCTATTCATTAAATCTTCTATTTCTTGTACCGTGATAGGGATATCACGCATAAGATTAAAAGGCTCGCCAGACTCTTGGATAACCACATCATCCTCTAGTCTAATCCCAAAACCTTCATCTGGAATGTAAATTCCTGGCTCTACGGTAAAGACTTGATTTGCCTGCATAGGTTCGTGTAATAAACCATAGTCGTGGGTGTCAAGGCCTATGTGGTGAGAAGTACCGTGCATAAAGTACTTCTTGTATGCTGGCCAGTCTGGATTTTCATTTTGTACATCTGCCTTGTCTAGTAGTCCTAAGCCTAGTAGCTCAGAAGTCATAATCTTACCTACCTCTACGTGGTATTGCTCCCATAAAGTTCCTGGTACGAGAAGTTTTGTGGCCTCGTCTTTTACTTTTAATACCGCGTTGTAAACAGCTTTTTGTCTATCTGTAAAACTACCATTCACTGGTATGGTGCGCGTCATATCACTAGAGTAATTTGCATACTCTGCACCTACATCCATAAGGATGAGGTCTCCAGCTTTACACTGCTGGTTGTTTTCTATATAGTGAAGTACGTTTGCATTATTTCCAGAAGCAATAATAGGGGTGTAAGCAAACTTTTTAGAACGGTTTCTTAAAAACTCGTGTATATATTCTGCCTCAATCTCATATTCCCATACCCCAGGTTTTACAAATCCAAGCACACGACGGAAACCTTTATTAGTAATATCACAAGCCTTTTGCATAAGGTCTAGCTCTATTTGATCTTTTACAGAGCGCAGGCGTTGTAAGATAGGGTTGCTCTTTGCTACACTGTGAGCAGGGTACTTTACTTTCCACCATTTTGTAAAGCGATCTTCACGAGTCTCTGTCTCAACACTTGCTCTGTAGTGCTCATTAGTATTGACATATACCGTCTCTGCATAGGTCATAAGTTCTGCAAATACTTTTTCTAGGTCTTGCAGCCAGAGTACCGTTTTAACTCCAGAAGTAGCTGTGGCTTTTTCTTTGGTAAGTTTTTCACCTTCCCAGACAGCTATATGATCATTTGTTTCTCTTACAAAAAGAATCTCGCGATACTTCTCTTTTGGACAGTCCGGAAACATAACAAGCACAGACTCTTCTTGGTCTACACCACTTAAGTAAAAAATATCACGGTGTTGCTCAAAAGGGAGTGTACTATCTGCACTCACGGGGTAAATGTCATTACTATTAAAAACGGCTAGACTATTTGGCTTCATTTGTGCCATAAAGTTTTTGCGGTTTTTTATAAAAAGTGCGTTGTCTATAAGGTCGTATTTCATTGTAACTCTTGATTAGAATGTAAAAATACAAATTTGGGTACGCTTTCGCGAAAGCGTAACAACTCATAACCCCAAAAAAGGACTTCTACTTGTTAAACTAAATCCAAAAGTTTTCTTAAAATAAGTCCTTTGCGTATTTTCATTGCCTTATAAAATCCAAACCAAATGAACATACGTTACTTTCTAGCATCTGGAGCGCTGCTTTTTGCGCTTGCAAATGGAAACTCACAGCAAGCTGCATCTACAACGCAACAACAAGAGCAGGCTGTTAAAGAAAAAATGCTAGCAGCTCAAAATAGTCTTGTAAAAAATATTCCTTTTGAAAACATAGGTCCTTCTATTATGAGTGGCCGTGTGGTAGATCTAGCTATTAATCCAGATATGCCATCAGAGTTTTATGTAGGTTATGCTTCTGGAGGTTTGTGGTATACTAATAATAATGGGACCACATTTACCCCAGTGATGGATAATGCTTCTACACAAAACGTAGGAGAAGTAACAGTGCACTGGCCTAGTAATACTATCTGGGTAGGTACGGGAGAAAATAATGCATCGCGCTCTAGTTATGCAGGGATAGGTCTTCTCAAATCTACAGATGGTGGCAAGACTTGGAAAAATATGGGTCTTACAGACTCGCACCATATAGGGCGCATCCTTATTAATCCAGAAAATCCAGATGAGGTTGTGGTAGGTGCTGTAGGACACTTATACTCAAAAAATGAAGAACGTGGAGTTTATAAAACTACAGACGGTGGTCTCACCTGGAAAAAGACGCTGTATGTAGATGATGCCTCTGGTATCATTGATATAGATAATGATCCAAATGATTTTAACCTGATGTATGCCTCTTCTTGGGAGAAGGATAGAAAGGCGTGGAATTTTGAAGGCTCTGGTAGTGGCTCTGGTATTTACAAGAGTACAGATGCTGGTGACACTTGGACAAAGTTATATAGCTTTCCTGCTGGTAAGGGAGTAGGTCGTATAGGTCTTGCAGTGTATGATAAAAATACGGTGTATGCTGTGCACGATAGCCAGTTTAGAAGAGAAGAGGGTAAGAAAAGACCACAAAAATCTGATGCTTTATACAAAGATGATTTTAAAACAATGAGTGTTGCTCAGTTTTTAAGTTTAGATAACAAGCGACTCGATAACTTTTTAAAGTCTAACGGCTTTCAAGAAAAGTACAGAGCTGCAAACGTAAAGTCTATCGTGAGACAAGGTGATGCTGTGCCAGCAGATATTGCAACCTATTTACAAACGGCAAACACACAGCTTTTTGACACACCTGTAGTAGGAGCAGAGGTATATAGATCTAATGATGGAGGGAAGACCTGGAAAAAAACACACAAAGGATACATAGACGCGCTTTACTATAGTTACGGCTATTACTTTGGAGAGATTAATGTAAATCCGTCAGATAAGGAAGATATCTACATTTACGGAGTGCCTATTGTAAAGTCTAAAGATGGAGGTAAAACCTTTACAAGCATAAGTGCAGAAAATGTACACTCAGATCATCACGCATTATGGATTAACCCAAAAAATGAAAATCACCTCATAAATGGTAACGACGGTGGTGTAAACATAAGTTATGATGATGGTGCAAACTGGATAAAAGCAAACGACCCTTCTGTCGGGCAATTTTACTACATACAGGTAGATAATCAAGAGCCTTACAACGTGTATGGCGGTCTTCAAGATAATGGTGTATGGGTTGCACCTAGCAATGCATCACAAGATAAATCTTGGTTGCAAAGAGGGCAGTACCCTTGGGAGATGATTATGGGAGGAGATGGTATGCAAGTGCAGGTAGATAATAGAGATGCAAATATTGTGTACACTGGATTTCAATTTGGGAGTTATTATCGTATTAACCGTGAGACGGGTGAAAACAAGAGATTTGATATCAAGCACGAGTTAGGAGAAACGCCTTATCGTTTTAACTGGCAGACGCCTATCTTACTAAGTAGTCATAACCAAGACATCTTATATCTAGGTGGTAATAAGTTAATGCGATCTATGAATCAAGGTGATGACTGGGTAGCTATAAGTCCAGATCTTACTAACGGCGGTAAGCCGGGTAACGTCGCTTACGGTACACTCGCTACAGTTTCAGAATCTCCGTTTGAGTTTGGACTTATTTATACAGGTAGTGATGATGGTAAGGTAAGTGTAACGACTAATGGTGGTGGCGACTGGAAAGATATTACAGGTACATTGCCAAAAGACTTATGGGTATCTCGCATTGTGGCAAGTGAGCATAAAAAAGAGCGTGTATATGTAACCCTTAACGGTTATAGATGGGATGATTTTAAAACCTACGTTTATGTTTCTGATAATTATGGGGAGACTTGGAAAGACATTTCGGCAAACATCCCTATGTCTCCGGTAAATGTTATTGTAGAAGACCCAGTAAAGGATAATATCGTTTATGTAGGTACAGATAATGGTGCTTATGTGAGTCTAGATGGTGGTACTTCTTATCACGCTTTCGCGAAAGCTGAATCTGGAGACAGCACAGCACCACTTCCAGCTGTAGCCGTACACGATATGAAAATTCAAAAGAAAGCAAACCATCTCTTGCTAGGAACCCACGGAAGAAGCATCTACAGAACAGATCTTAGTGCCATTCAAAACGTGTCTCTTGATAAAACGGCAGAGATTTTTGATATCGCCGAAGTTGAACATAGCCGAAGATGGGGAACAAGCTGGAGTAACTGGTCTGATCCTTTTGAGCCATCTACGCCTATAAGTTACTACACGAGCAACGCAGGTAAATACGAGTTAGTCGTAAAAAGTACAGAAGGAAAGGAGTTAAACCGTATGGCGGTAAATCCAGCAGCGGGAATTAACCAAGTCTCGTATGACTTAACGATTACTGAAAAAGGAAAAAAATATCTTGAAAAAGCAGATAGTTCTCTCAATATTAAGAAAACAAAAAACGGAAAATATTATCTACCTAAAGGAACATATACTGTCGTTTTAGACGGTGGAGGAGGTAATACAGAAGTTGCAACTACCACGCTGTTAGTTGAGTAGTAGCACTTTTAAAATCTTTTTTAGAACCCATTGCCTCTTAAGATGTAATGGGTTTTTTAATGTCTCGTAAGTCTTTTTCAAAAATTTTGAAAGTGTTTAATCATATATAGGTTTAGGTAGGAGGTGATTGTTAAATCTTGAACAGCTGCGTTAAGGTTTTTATAATGATTCTAAATAGTAAGAATACAAACGCTCTAAGGTTGCTAAAACAACGTTTGCGCCGTATTTTTGTTGGGATTATTCCAAACTAAAACTAAATGAGCGGATTATTAAAATCTTCAATAGGGCGTAAAGTAGCAATGGCACTTTCCGGACTCTTTCTTGTGATCTTTTTGACACAACACTTCGTGATCAACAGTACAGCTGTAATTGATCCAGATACGTTTAATGCTTGGTCCCACTTTATGGGTACAAACCCATTAGTACAGTTTGCGTTGCAACCTGTGTTAATCTTTGGAGTGGTTTTTCACTTTGTGATGGGCTTTGTGTTAGAATTACAAAACAGAAAAGCGCGTCCTGTTAAGTATGCAAACTATAAAGGAGGAGAAGCAGCGCCTTGGACTTCTCGTAATATGATTTTATCAGGTCTGGTGATTCTTGCGTTTTTAGGTCTTCACTTTTATGATTTCTGGATTCCAGAGATGATTCATAAATATGTTGAGTTTGCTCCAGAAGATCCTACAAGATATTATGCAGAGACTGTGCATAAATTTGAAAGCCCAGTGCGAGTAGCACTTTATGTAATATCATTTGTATTACTTGCTTTACACTTATGGCACGGGTTTGCTTCTACTTTTCAGTCTGTTGGTTTTAATAATGCATACTCAAAAGCACTTTCAAAATTTGCAAAGGTTTGGGCAGTTGCAATACCAGTAGGTTTTATACTTATCGCAGTGTATTTACACTTTAACCAACTTTAAAAATTATAGCTATGGCATTAGATTCTAAAATACCTCAAGGACCACTAGCTGATAAGTGGACAAAACATAAAAATGACATTAATCTTGTAAACCCTGCAAACAAGCGTCTTATAGATGTAATAGTTGTAGGTACGGGTCTTGCCGGAGGATCTGCAGCAGCAACGCTTGCAGAGCTTGGGTATAACGTAAAAGCTTTTTGTTTTCAAGATTCACCTCGTCGTGCACACTCTATTGCTGCACAAGGAGGTATAAACGCCGCAAAAAACTATCAAGGAGATGGAGACTCAACATACCGTTTATTTTATGATACGGTAAAGGGTGGTGATTACCGCTCTAGAGAGTCTAACGTATACCGTCTTGCTGAGGTTTCGGCAAATATTATTGACCAGTGTGTCGCACAAGGAGTTCCTTTTGCACGTGATTATGGTGGGCTATTAGACAACCGTTCTTTTGGAGGGGTGCTTGTGAGTCGTACCTTCTACGCAAAAGGTCAAACAGGACAACAATTATTACTAGGTGCTTACTCTGCGATGAACCGCCAGATAGGTCGTGGTAAGATTAAAATGTATAACCGTCACGAGATGCTAGACATCGTAAAAGTAGACGGTAAAGCGCGTGGTATTATAACACGTAACTTAATAACAGGTGAGATAGAGCGTCACAGTGCGCACGCCGTTGTGTTAGGAACTGGAGGATATGGTAACGTGTTCTACCTTTCTACTAACGCGATGGGGTCTAACGTAACTGCTGCTTGGAAAGCTCACAAACGTGGTGCTTACTTTGCAAACCCTTGTTATACTCAAATACACCCTACGTGTATCCCAGTATCTGGTGATCACCAGTCTAAGCTTACCCTTATGTCTGAGTCATTACGTAATGATGGTCGTATATGGGTGCCTGCAAAGAAAGAAGATGCAATTGCAATACGCGAGGGGCGCCTTAAGCCTACAGATCTTAAAGAAGAAGATAGAGATTACTACCTAGAGCGTCGTTACCCAGCATTTGGTAACCTTGTACCTCGTGATGTTGCCTCAAGAGCGGCAAAAGAGCGTTGTGATGCAGGCTTTGGTGTAAATAAAACAGGAGAGGCCGTTTACCTTGACTTTGCTTCGGCAATAGAGCGTTATGGTAAAGAGCAAGCATATGTACAACACCTTGATGCAAATGATAAGGCACTTGTAAAGAAGCTAGGTCAAGAAGTTGTAAAAACAAAGTATGGTAACTTATTCCAGATGTACAACAAGATTGTAGATCAAGATCCATACAACACGCCTATGATGATTTACCCAGCGGTGCATTACACAATGGGAGGTCTATGGGTAGATTATAACTTACAGACTACTGTAGAGGGGTTATATGCAATAGGAGAAGCAAACTTCTCAGATCACGGTGCAAACCGCCTAGGAGCTTCTGCTCTTATGCAAGGTCTTGCAGATGGATACTTTGTACTACCATACACAATAGGTGATTACTTATCACACGATATACGTACGGGACCTATCTCAACAGATACTCCAGAGTTTGAAGAAGCAGAGCAAAATGTACGTAAGCAAGTGGATGCCCTTGTAAATAACGAAGGAACTAAAGCTGTAGATTATTTCCATAAAAAGCTCGGAAAGATTATGTGGAACAAATGTGGTATGTCTCGTAACGCGACAGATCTACAGAGCGCCATAGATGAAATCTCTGCACTACGTGATGAGTTCTATAAAGAAGTAAGAGTGCCAGGTACTCAAAATGAGTTTAACGAAGAGCTTGCAAAAGCGTTACGTGTGGCAGACTTCTTAGAGTTAGGTGAGCTATTTGCAAAAGATGCACTTACTCGTAACGAGTCTTGTGGAGGTCACTTTAGAGAAGAATCTGTAGAGCTAGACGGACCGCAAAAAGGAGAAGCACTACGTGATGACGAAAACTTTACATTCGTATCTGCGTGGGAGTATAAAGGAGCGCCAAAAGATGCAGTATTGCATAAAGAAGAGCTCAACTATGAGAACATTGAAGTAAAACAAAGAAGTTATAAATAAGAAAGATATATGAAACTAACGTTAAAAATTTGGCGTCAAAAAAACGCACAAGCTAAAGGACAAATGGTGACATACCCTATCGATGGTATCGATGGAGATATGTCTTTCTTAGAGATGATGGATGTGCTTAACAATAAGCTCATTAATGAAGGAGAAGAGCCAGTGGTGTTTGATCACGATTGTCGTGAAGGTATCTGTGGGTCTTGTTCTATGTTTATTAATGGAGAAGCACACGGGCCAGATCGTCTTGTAACAACTTGTCAGCTACATATGCGCAAGTTTAAAGATGGTGAGACTATTACAATAGAGCCTTTTAGAGCAGATGGATTCCCAGTGATAAAAGATCTTATGGTAGATCGTTCTGCTTTTGATCGTATACAGCACGCTGGAGGGTTTATTTCTGTAAATACTTCTGGTAATACACAAGATGCAAACTCAATTCCAATTGAAAAGGCAGATGCAGACGATGCTTTTGCTGCAGCAACTTGTATAGGTTGTGGTGCTTGTGTTGCAAGCTGTAAAAATGCAAGTGCAATGCTATTTGTATCTGCAAAGGTGAGCCAGTTTGCTTTATTGCCACAAGGTCAAGTAGAGGCTACAGATCGTGTTCTTAATATGGTAAAACAGATGGATGAAGAAGGATTTGGAAACTGTACAAACACAGGTGCTTGTGAGGTTGAATGTCCTAAAGGGATTTCTCTTGAGAACATCGCTCGTATGAACCGTGAGTACCTTTCTGCTAGTCTTAAAGGATAACAAGAATGTAGGCGTTGCAAGATAGCAACACAAATAGATTATATAAAAGTCTCAGGCCGCTAAGGTTTGAGACTTTTTTTATGCTTTCGCGAAAGCGTTATAACCCATCATATAGTTGTCGGGAGGTGTTGGTTTTTTTTATTTCAAATGACAAAAAGGGTCTTTTGACCCTAACATAAGCTATGAATTAAGGTGATATTTACAGCATAAGTAACCCCATTAACATATAAGACATTATGAAAATTACCATTGTTGTTATTGTAATTATCCTTCTAGCGCTTGCCTTTTTGTCTTAAGTCTACCTAAGCAAATTTGTGCGCATCAAAATGATTTCAAGATTTAGATATCAAAATCAGTAGTAAATAATCTTTTAAATATTTTAAAAAAATCCGTCTTGAAAACGGATTTTTTTTTGTCATGATTCTTTTTATTCAGACCCACAAATGGGTTCTCTATATTCTTATTAAAACGTTATCAAAAACCGTCCTAAGCAAGCCTAAAAGCCCTTGCTAGGCTAGTTTTAAACCATTAAAATACCAATTGTTAATAAGATTGAAAACGAATTGTAAATAATTGAAAATCAAGTAAATGAATATATAATTTTAGAAATTTTTATGAAAAGTAAGAAATAACCTGTGTTGAAAACTTTGTGAATAACGACAGTGTTAATTCTGAAGCCTCCGGCTCTTTTTTCTTGATATTTGTTAGTCCCAAGTAGAATGAAAAAGATTAATAATTAAAAGAAAAAGTATGAGCTTCGTAGAACCAATCCTAGCAGAAAATAAAGATAGATTTGTGATATTCCCTATACAGCACGATGATATATGGGAGTGGTATAAGAAGTCTGAAGCTAGTTTTTGGACTGCAGAAGAGATAGACCTTCACCAAGATCTTGTAGATTGGAAAGGAAAACTTACAGAAGATGAGCGCTACTTTATAAAACACATACTTGCTTTCTTTGCAGCATCAGACGGTATTGTAAATGAAAACCTAGCAGAAAACTTTGTAAATGAAGTACAATACTCAGAAGCAAAATTCTTCTACGGTTTCCAGATTATGATGGAAAACATACACTCTGAAACCTACTCATTACTTATCGACACCTACGTAAAAGACGAGGTAGAGAAGGACAAGCTTTTTAATGCACTTGAAAACTTTCCTGCAATTAAGAAAAAAGCAGACTGGGCTCTTAAATGGATAGACTCACCAAGCTTTGCAGAGCGTCTTATCGCATTTGCAGCGGTAGAGGGGATCTTTTTCTCAGGGGCATTTTGTTCTATATACTGGTTAAAAAAGAGAGGGCTTATGCCAGGACTTACATTCTCAAACGAGCTTATCTCTCGTGATGAGGGCGTACACTGTGATTTTGCCGTACACCTGCACAATCACCACCTTGTAAATAAAGTGCCAAAAGAGCGTATTACAGAGATTATCGTAAACGCACTAGATATAGAGCGTGAGTTTATCACAGAGTCACTTCCGGTAAGTCTTATTGGGATGAATTCAAACTTAATGACACAGTACTTAGAGTATGTGACAGACCGTTTACTTACGGAGCTAGATTGTGAGAAAGTATACAATACGGCAAATCCATTTGACTTTATGGATATGATTTCACTTCAAGGTAAAACTAACTTCTTTGAGAAGCGAGTAGGAGAGTATCAAAAAGCAGGAGTTGTAAAAGATAAAGATGACGACGGTAGTGGTCAGTCTATAAGCTTTGATGCATCTTTCTAAAGCATTATAATAAATAATTAATAGGTGGAAGAGGTTTACTTTTCCGCTTTCGCGAAAGCGTAACAACACGCAATCGCCATAACAATAACCAATGGATACATTCTCCAAAAGAGACTGTCATCCCTAATTCTAACCGAATTCTCAAAAGGGGGAAACTTATGAGGATTCACAATATTTTAAGTGTATGTATGTAGTAAAAAGAGATGGCCGTCAGGAACCGGTTATGTTTGACAAAATCACCGCAAGGGTAAAGAAGTTATGTTACGAGCTAAGTGATTTTGTAGATCCGGTAAAGATCTCAATGCGTGTTATAGAAGGGTTGTACGACGGTGTTACTACAAGTGAGCTAGATAACCTTGCAGCAGAAACTGCAGCATCTATGACTACAAGTCACCCAGATTATGCAAAGCTTGCAGCACGTATCTCTGTATCAAACTTACATAAGAACACAAAGAAGTCATTTTCTGAAGTGATGACAGACCTTTATCAATACGTAAACCCACGTACTGGTAAGAAGGCACCTATGGTAGCAGACGAGGTGTATAAAGTCATTATGGATAACAAAGATGAGCTAGATTCAACAATTATCTATAACCGTGATTTTGGATATGATTACTTTGGTTTTAAAACACTTGAGCGTTCATACCTACTTAAGATTAACGGTCAGATAGCAGAGCGTCCTCAGCATATGTTAATGCGTGTATCTATAGGGATTCACCTTAACGATCTAGAGGCAGCAAAGGAGACATATATGTTAATGTCTAAAAAATACTTTACACACGCTACACCTACATTATTTAACTCAGGTACACCTAAGCCTCAAATGTCATCTTGTTTCCTACTTACAATGAAGGATGACAGTATAGAGGGTATATATGATACACTTAAACAAACAGCAAAGATTTCTCAAAGCGCAGGAGGTATAGGATTATCTATACACAACATACGTGCAAAGGGAGCATACATAGGAGGTACTAATGGTACGTCTAACGGTATTGTGCCTATGCTTAAAGTGTTTAATGACACGGCACGTTATGTAGATCAAGGAGGAGGAAAACGTAAAGGTTCTTTTGCAATCTATATGGAGCCTTGGCACGCAGATATTTTTGACTTCTTAGATCTTAAGAAAAACCACGGAGCAGAAGAGATGAGAGCCCGTGATCTTTTTTATGCAATGTGGATCTCAGACTTGTTTATGAAACGAGTACAAGAGGATGGAAAGTGGACACTTATGTGTCCTAATGAATGTCCAGACCTTTTTAACGTACACGGTGAAGAGTTTGAAGCGCTTTATACAAAGTACGAGCAAGAAGAAAGAGGTCGCAGGACTATAAAAGCACGTGAACTGTGGGAGAAAATTATGGAGTCTCAAATTGAGACAGGTACACCATATATGCTCTACAAGGATGCTGCAAACCGTAAGTCTAACCAGAAAAACCTTGGTACCATACGTTCTTCAAACTTATGTACAGAGATTCTTGAGTACACATCAGAAGACGAGGTGGCAGTATGTAACCTTGCATCTATAGCATTACCTATGTTTGTAAAGAACGGTGCTTTTGATCACCAAGAACTTTACAATATCACAGTACGCGCTACTAAGAACCTTAATAAGGTAATAGACCGTAACTACTACCCAGTAATTGAGGCAGAAAACTCTAATATGCGTCACCGCCCTATCGGACTTGGTGTGCAGGGTCTTGCAGATACATTTATAAAACTGCGTTTACCTTTTACAAGTGACGAGGCTAAAAAGCTTAACCAAGAGATTTTTGAGACACTATATTTTGCAGCGGTAACAGCTTCAAAAGATATGGCTAAGGTAGAAGGACCTTACCAAAGTTTTGAAGGATCACCTATATCACAAGGAGAGTTCCAGTATAACCTATGGAATATAAAGGATGAGGAATTAAGTGGTCGTTGGGACTGGGCATCACTTCGTAAAGAAGTAATGGAGCACGGTGTGCGTAACTCGCTACTTGTAGCACCTATGCCTACAGCATCTACTTCTCAAATACTTGGTAATAACGAGGCTTTTGAACCATATACTTCTAATATTTATACACGTCGTGTACTATCTGGAGAGTTTATTGTGGTAAACAAGCACCTACTAGAAGACCTTGTAGCGCTTAACCTTTGGAATGATGATCTTAAAGCAGCTATTATGCGTGCAAATGGATCTATACAAGGGATAGATGTGATACCTGCAGACTTAAAAGAACTGTATAAAACTGTATGGGAAATGTCTATGAAAGATATTATAGATATGTCTCGCCAGAGAGGTTACTTTATTGACCAGTCACAATCTCTTAACTTATTTATGGAAGGGGCAAACTTTGCAAAACTTACCTCTATGCACTTCTACGCGTGGCAAAGCGGATTAAAAACTGGTATGTATTACCTCCGTACAAAATCTGCTGTAGATGCTAAGAAGTTTACACTTTCTGCAAAGAAAAAAGAGGCTCCGGTTACTGCACCTACAGCGCCAAAACAGCAAGTAGCGGCAAGAGCTGCACAAACGCTTACAGCAACTCAAGCGCCAGCACCAGCACCTATACCTGCTCCACAAGCAGAGATATCTAAGGTAGATGCTATTGCTCAACACGCGCAAAACGTTGCAGATATGCAAGTGCAAATGAGCTTAGAAGAGCCAGCTCCTGCTTATGAAGCACAGCAAGCACAACTTAAAGAGCAAACTACTGCACAGCAGCCTAACACAGCCCCTATGACGCCAGAAGAAATGAAAGCAATCATAGCACAAGCAAAGGCTGCCGAAGGTGATGACGATTGTTTAATGTGCGGTTCATAAACCGTTAAACATAACTAACCAAAAAAACGGCTCTCTATTTTATAGAGAGCCGTTTTTTATTTAAACAGTTTTAATCTTAGAATCCTAATACAAAATAGGTCGCTGCTACGGCAATTATGAGAATCACTAATGTGATAATTATAAACGTAGCTCCAAAACGAGTTTTCTTATTATCTTGAAGTAAATACTCTTCAGTTGGGTCTTCTTTATCTTTTATTATATCTGACATATCTATCTATATTTTGGTTAGATACGTAAGTTACAATGAGGTGCTCGGCATATGATGTGTGTTAAGTATTATTAACAAGAGTTTTGACGTATCATTAACGTTTTTAGGGCTGTTACGCTTTCGCGAAAGCGTAATGTCATCACTTATTATATAAAAAGCCCTACACGTGACGTATAGGGCTTTATTAATATAGTAAAGATGCTTGTTATGATCTCTTGTGTTCTGTGTTGTATAAATCTAGTAGATTCATAATCTCCTCTATAAGATCTTTTGTCTCTAAAAGAAGACCAAAGTATAACGTCGTATTCTTAGGAGAAGACTCCTCAGAACGGGTACGTTCTACTTGTTTTTGGATCTTGTCTGTAACCTGGCCATAAAGCTCATCCTTCTTACCTAGAAGCGCCTCGATGCGCATATAGTTACGATCATTAAATGCAGTGGCTGTTTCTTGTAAGAACTCACTTAGTTTGTTGTCTATCTCTTGTAGATCTTTGATTTGAGTAAAACGTAGTGGCTTGTGATTGTTGTTTACGTGCTTGTAACTAGCTTTTGCAATGTACTCTAGCGATTGTGTAATATCTTCTAGGTAGCCTAATATCTCAATGTAGAAATTAGAGCCACGTACAGAGGTTTCTTCAAGATTTTTTATAAAGTAAAAGATGTTGTTGCGTAGTTCATCTATCTCATCATTGAGCTTCTCTACGGTGCCTCTACTTTTCTTAAGGCTGCCCACTTTATTTTTTGCAAGACCTTTAAGAGTACCAGTGTAGATCTTATTGGTACGTAAGATTGTTTTTGCAATATTGTCTGCACTTTCTTCTATAATTCCAGAGATAGTCTGGCTTTCTGCTTTACGTAAGTCTTCTTCTATTTGTGCTTTTTTATTACTCTTTTTTGTAGCTATATAGTTACGTACGAGCATAGCTATGGCGAGTATAAAAAGACCTATTATTGCTAGGTTGCCACCTAAGTACATTAAGTATGCAAAGATACCTGCCGCTGTAAATGCGCTAAATGCTGTTAAGAACCATCCTCCTATTACATTAAGTACTCCCGCAACACGATATACGGCGCTCTCTGCTCCCCACGCACGATCTGCAAGAGAAGTTCCCATTGCAACCATAAACGTAACGTAGGTGGTAGATAATGGTAATTTAAGACCTGTAGCTATTGAGATAAGTACACTCGCAACAACTAGGTTTACTGCTGCACGCACCATATCAAAAGCTGGAGCGTCTATTGCCTTTGTGCTTGTCATTAAGACAGGGGTAAAGCTTTTGTTTATTCTATTTCTAATAGGAGCAGGTAATATTTTATTAACCCCAGTATTTGCTATAATAACTAGGCGTACTAGATTTTGAGAAACCCAGTTAGGTTTAAAACGTTCCTTTACCTCGTCTTGGCGTGATAAATCTACAGAAGTTTTTACTACGCGTCTAGCCTTTTTACTAAACCAGAGTGTTAACACCATTATAAGTCCTGCAACGAGAAGGAGTATAGGTTGTGTAGGTACTTTTTCGGCCAGTTGCTCCATACTAAATGCATCTGGTAAAATACCAGAGCCAGACCACGCTCCAAAAGAGTTGTAAGCTGCCATAGGTACACCTATGAAGTTTACTAGGTCATTACCAGCAAATGCCATTGCAAGTGCAAAAGTTCCTAGTATGATAACAAGTCTATAAATGTTTTGTTTTAAGACTGCGTGTGATACCCAAGATAGTATGGTCCACACAATAAAGTTAGCTCCTAAAAACTGTAAAAGATTTTCATTTGCCCAGCTACTAAAAGCAGGAGGAAGTATATCTGCACCTTTAAGCCCTTTTATGATGATAAAATAAGAAATTGCAGACACGGCAATACCACCAAAAACAGCTGCAACCCAAGATGCCTTTTTCTGAAAATCAAAAGTAAGGAGTACTCTTGTAATGAGCTGTATAATAGCTCCTACAGAAAATGCAATAAAGACGGAGAGTAAAATACCTAAAATGATCTCTGTAGCCTTATCAGTATTAATATACTCGCCCAGTTGTAAGAGTGAGTCACTATTGTTAGAAATCTTTATAATAGACATCACCACGGCTGCGCCTAAAAGCTCAAACACAATAGATACTGTAGTAGAGGTAGGCATACCTAGACTATTAAAAATATCTAGGAGTATGATATCTGTAATCATTACTGCCATAAATATGATCATTATCTCATTGAAGTAAAACTGACTAGGGTCAAAAATACCCTTACGAGCAACCTCCATCATACCACTTGAAGATAAAGCCCCAAAGGCAATACCTACACTAGCAACAATCATCACTGTTCTAAACGTGACAGCTTTTGATCCTATAGCCGAGTTTAAAAAGTTTACCGCATCATTACTCACTCCTACTACAAGATCTGCAATCGCAAGAATTGCAAGAGCGGCAATCATAAATATGTAAATGTTATCCATAAAAACGTACTGAAAAGACTAAAAGTGCAAAAATCTTAAATCTAAAAACCCTAGGTATTATCTAAAGGTTAAGTCGTGCGAAAGATAAGAAGTTTTATAGCGTGAAGAACAATATTACTATTACTAATGTGATGGTAAAATGGACTTTTTTAATGCTAACTATCTGTCTGTATGTAAATTAAAATTGTTAATATAAATTATATAAATCATTGAAAATGAGACAAATATAGATTTAATGTAAACTTTATGTAAATAAAAAGTTACCTTATTGTTGATTAATGGTAAAGTTTAAGTTATCTTTACAGGGTAAATAATTAAAAAGCGAAGAATATGAAAAAGATAATGATGATAGCGGCAGCACTTTTAATGGTAGTTTCTGTACAGGCACAAGACGATGTTGTAAAAAACACATACGTAGAAAATGGAGACGTCATTGAAGCGACAATTCATTTTGATACAGGAGAGGTAAGTCAGACGGGTTACTTTACAAAGGATGGTAAAATTACAGGAGAGTGGACAAGTTTTGATCGTAATGGAAACAAAACAGCAACAGCTCAATACGATAAGGGACAAAAAGTAGGTACTTGGTTTTTCTGGTCATCAGAGAAGCTTACGGAGGTTAACTATAGAGATTCTAGAGTTGCAGAGGTAAACACTTGGAAAAACGAAGGGACACGAGTAGTAAGCAATAGATAATATTTACGCTTTCGCGAAAGCGAACATATTTCCCCCATATAATATAAAAAAAGGTCTCCGCTATGGAGACCTTTTTTTGTGGCTAATTCAAATAATTGTTGATTAAAACTTAAAGCTGTAGCTTAAGCTAAAATCTTGTCCAGGGCTCCACTTAGAGAATAACTGGTCTTCTGCTCCAAACGATTGGAAAACACTCTCACGGTCATCATTAAGTAAGTTACCAGCTTTAAAGGTGATAGTTTGATTTTGATCTTCTCCAAAGGACTTTGAAAGGTTAAACTTAAGATCGTTAAATGGAAGTGTATATACATCTGGTACTTCTTCAGATGCAACAATTTGTAGTGTTTTACCTTGTACGTTGTAAAAAAGGCCTGATTTCCATCCTGTTTCTTTAGATTCAAAAGCAATACCTGCATTTAGTAAATAAGGTGATTGTCCTTGTAGTACACGGCCATCTCCTAGACTTTCACCTTCTCTTAAAAGGTTTTCTCTAAAAATTAGTTCATCAGCATTGTAAGTTTCATTAGACTCAATGATAGATGTGTTTACGTTAAGAGAGAAATTGTCAAGTCCTATAATATCAAGACTTTTACGTACCTCAAGCTCTATACCATAGACCTCTGCGTCACCAAGGTTTCTGGGTGTTATTTGCCCAGTCGCTTCTTTAATGAATGTTAGTTCTATAGGATCTTTGAATTCCTTATAAAACCCAGAAAGTGCTACGAAGTCACCTAGTCCAAACTTCTTTTCTTCTTCTCCGTAAATCTCATAACGAAGGTCGAAGTTGTTTATATATGAAGGCTGTAGATTTATGTTACCTATAAACAAGAGACTATTTATTGGGTCAAAGATTTGTGCATTAGACGCTTCTTTAAATGATGGTCTCGCCGTTGTTCTTGCAAAAGAAGCTCTCAGTTTTTGAGCACCTTCTTCATTCATATCAAAGATTAAGTTTGCAGACGGATAAAAATCAAATTTGTCTAAAATTTTCTCACCATCAAAGATTTGTCCATTCTGGTTTTGTCCTGAATAAATAAGATCAAACTTCTCTGCACGTAAACCTACAATTGCTGTAAACCAGCTAGAAGGTCTAAACTCTTCTGACGCATAAAGCGCAGCAATATTCATATTAGAATCAAAAGAATCATTTTCGTTTGAATCTTTTCTTACAAAAAATCCAGAATCATCTGTAGCGCTGTAAGCATATTGCCCTAAAATAGCATTTGGATCTCCGTTTAATAAAGTAGAGTCAAAGTTTCTAAATGGTGTAGAAAAACGTATTGTGGCAAAATCACGTTGTTTGTATGTAAATGCTCCTCCAAATTTAAGCTTAGCATCTTTTTCAAAAAGTTGGTGCTTGCGTGTTAAGTCTAATTTACTTGCTACATTTATTTCATCTAGTTTTCTAAAAAAACGTGAAGCATCACCAGACTCAGATGGACTTATAATAAAATCTCCAGAATCTTCATTAATTAAGAAAGGAGTTGATCTGAAATCTTTATCATCTACATTTGAAAACGTAGGAGATAATTTCCACTCTGTTGTCCAGCTCGCATCTTCATTAGTATGTTTACCACTAAAAAAGAGGTTAGTAAGAGCACGCTCTGTGTAAATAAGAACGTCTTTTTTAACCGTGTTACTGTTGTCTATACGGTTAGTTTGTGTCAAGAGAGATGCTCCAGACTCACCATTTTGTATGTGTAGTACATTAAAGCGATACTTAGAGCGGTCTGTCTTGTACGATAGGCCTCCTAGTGCACTTATTAGTACATTGTTTTCTCCTCTTTCACCTTGTTGCGTTCTATCAGTATTTAACTCAAAAATACTAGGATCTGTATCTTTTCTAAAACGTTGTCCATCTACATAATCATCATAATAGGTTGTTTCGTTTTTGTAAGAAACAGAAGCAAGGAAACCGAGTTTGTTGTCACCTACATCATAAGAGTTACCTGTGGTAAATGACAGGCTCATATCTGCACCACTATTTTCACGTGCTGCTGCTAGGGTAGGGTTAAGTCTTCCAGCAAGAAATTCTGCCGTATTTGGCGTAGTGGTAGGGAAGTTGAATTCTTGGTTCTCATTAAAAGGGTTACTACGTAAACCGTCATCAAAACCTAAAAAGTCAGTACCACTAGACTCGTTAGTGATGTAATTACTGTTAAAGTGAAAGTCTGGATTGTAACCTAACCCAATAGATGCGCTAGACTGCTTTCCGTTAGGGATGTCTTTTGTTACAATATCTACAACTCCACCTGTAAAATCTGCAGGTTGATCTGCAGTAGATGATTTTACTACGATAATGTTTTCAAGTAGTGATGATGGAAAGATGTCTAGTTGTAGTGTATTACGGTCTGGATCTAGACCTGGTACATCTACACCATTAAGTATTGTTTTTGTGTAGCGATCTCCAAGGCCACGTACATAAACATATTTACCTCCTTGTACAGATACCCCTGGTACATTACGTACAGCAGAAGCTACGTTACTTGCTCCACTCTTTTTGATGCTTTCTAATGAAAGACCATCTAGTAACTGCACAGATTTTCTCTGTAGATTCAAAACAGATTGTTCTGTGTTTTTACGTGCAGTAGTTGTGATGACAACCTCGTCTAGAGACGCTCCAGAAAGTGTTACGTCTAGTACTGTTGTGCTTCCTTCTTTTACCACAACTTCAGAAATTTGTTGTGTAGTATATCCCACAAACGAGAATTCGATTACATACGTCCCTGGCTCGACATCCAGCGTGTATTTACCGTCAAAGTCTGAGGTGGTTCCTTTGGTAGTTCCTTGAACGAGGATGTTTGCAAAAGGTAAAATGTCATTAAGTTGACCGTCATTTACAGTACCCGCAATGGTACCAGTTTGAGCTTGTAAACTTATGGCAGTTGCTAAAAGAAAGAATGAATAAATTAAAGTTTTCATAGGTGTTATAATTCATAAGATTGCCCGCTATAGCTAGCGGGCAAATCTCAATTGATAATTTTGGTGTATTGTGATATTATATTAATTAGTCAATCACGCCAGATGTACTTGCTGCTGCAAATGTCCATCCAAATACTGTAAGGTCTGCACCGCCAGATGTTCCTGTTGTTGCCCAGTCTGCAGCTTGATCTGTAAATGAAGGAGTGATTATTGTAGACTCACCGTCTCCAGTTTTTTCTACAAAGATGCTGTTTGCCTCTGTTGGTCCGTTTACTACCCAGTTTGAGAAGCTTACTAAACCGTCTATGTAGTTTTGAGCAACTCCATTGTTGTCAAGCTCTACATCTTTACCATCTTGGAATCCTGTAGCATATACGTTGTTTGTTGCTCCTTGAGCACCATCACGGTAATCTGCATACTCACCATTTGGAGCATCAGCGCTACCTATGATAGTAAGACCATCTATTACAAAAGCACCGTTTAAAGATCCTTCTGGTCCGTCTATTTCAAGTGCGTGGTCAGAAATGTTTCCAGCTACTACTACAGAGTTTGTGATAGTTCCAGAGTAAGCTTGGTCGATATCAAGACCGTCATCTCCTTGTGCCCATACTAAAAGGTTAGAAGCGTTTACTGTTCCTCCAAAGAATTCTACTCCGTCATCTACGTTTCCTACAACCTCTACGTGATCTACAGTTGTACCTGTACCTACACCACCTAGTGTAAGACCGTTAATTTCGTTTCCTTCTCCTATTAATGTTCCTCCGTGACGGATAGAAACATAAGATATTGTTCCAGAATCATCTGCAGCATCTGTACCTCCGTAAAGTCCGTTTGTATCATCTGCAGGGATACCTTCAATTTGTGTTGCTTCTATATCACCATCTTCAGAGATAGGTGCTCTTCCTAGTACGATAAGCCCTCCCCATAAACCACGGGTGTTTTCATCAAGAGTTCCTACTGTCTGTCCTACTGCAATTCCATCTGCAGCAGATGTCATAATGATAGGTGCAGTTGCTGTACCGTTTGCTTCTATTTTTGCTCCTCTTGCGATTACAAGAACAGATGCGTTTGCCTCTTGACCTGCAAAGGCCTTTATGATTGTTCCCGGCTCTATAGTAAGTGTATTGCCAGCAGTTACTGTAACACGTCCATCTAGTTCCCAGATTGTATCTGCTGTAAGTGTAAGATCCTCATTGATTTCACCTGTAAGAGTTCCGTTAACTGTCTCTCCTGGTGTTTCAGTAGGCTGTTCTGTAATAACTATTGGTTGGTCATCATCTCCACAACTTACTAATAGTGCACTTGCGAATGCTACGCTTAAAAAGAATTTTTTCATTGTTAATCGAGTTAGTTTTGAATCTTGTTTTGTTCGCTGCAAATATCATCACATTTTCTAGCGGGTGGGTTATGGGTGTGTTACGCTTGCTTTATTATCAGGTAATATTAGTGTTAGTTAAATGTTAAGAGGGTTTGTTTTACTTAACATTTGTGAGGAGATGTAGATTACGCTTTCGCGAAAGCGTAAAACCCACTATCTTGTCTACCTTAAAGAAATAGATAACTATGATGCAATGGGAACGCCTGCTTTCACTCAAAAGACAGGGAGATACAAATAAAAGATTACGAGCAGAGCAAGATGAAACGAGGTTAGGTTTTGAGGTAGACTATGATCGTATTATATTTTCATCGGCTTTTAGGAGTCTACAAGACAAGACACAAGTAATTCCTTTGTCTAAAACAGATTTTGTTCATACACGACTCACACACAGTCTAGAGGTTGCTGTTGTGGGAAGATCTTTAGGAAGGCAAGTAGGGAAGCGTATTTTAGAAAAATACCCGCATCTGGCAGAAGTACACGGTTATAAGATGAATGATTTTGGAGCTATTGTCGCTGCGGCTGCACTTGCTCACGATATAGGTAATCCTCCCTTTGGTCATTCTGGAGAGAAATCTATAGGTGATTTTTTTAAAAATGGAGATGGTAAACGATTTAAGTCTGAGCTTACAGAAAAGGAGTATGAAGACCTTTGTAGCTTTGAAGGTAATGCAAACGGATTTAAAATTCTCACCGAGTCAAGACCTGGTGCAGATGGTGGCTTGAGACTCTCTTATGCGACGCTGGGTACTTTTATGAAATATCCAAAAGAGTCACTACCTCATAAACCTACGAAGCATATAGCCGATAAGAAATACGGTTTCTTTCAAGAAGATAAGGAAGCTTTTAAAGAAGTTGCAGAGGAGCTGGGACTTATCCAGACTCGTACAGGAGAAGATGTAAGTTATGCAAGACACCCACTTACATTTCTAGTAGAGGCGGCAGATGATATCTGTTATACAATTATAGATTTTGAGGATGGTATAAACCTTGGACTTATACCAGAGGAGTATGCACTAGAGTATCTTATTAAGTTAGTTCCTCATATTAATAGGTCTAAGTATGCGGCTCTTACTGAAAAGTCTGCACGAGTAGGTTACTTACGTGCGCTTGCTATAGGAACTTTAATAGACGAAGCCGTTTCTATATTTATGGATAATGAAGAGGCCATACTCAATGGTACTTTTGCAAAAGGCTTATTGGATAAATCTAGTTATGAAGCACAAATTAACGACGTACTTAAAATAAGTGTCTCAAATATTTACCAGAGTGATGAGGTAATCTCAAAAGAGATTGCTGGATATGAGATTTTAAATACATTATTAACAGCGCGTTGTAAGGCTATTACAGAAAAGCCGACACACTACGATAAGCTGGTGATACAATTATTTAAAACACGTACTGGAGAAGATAATTCCCTTTATCAAGAATTGTTGGAAATATGCAATCAGGTATCTGTTATGACAGATAGCAAGTCGTTGAAAATTTTTGAACAGCTTAAGGGAATGAATATTTCTAGTTAAACAAGACTGTTAATCATTATTTTGCATTTGTATTAACACATTTGTTAGCATAACTTTACCCAGCTTACTAAAATCCTAAATATATGCTTAAACATTACTCAAAATTTCTTGCTATTCTTTTCTTGTTTGGCGCTGCTGGTTTGCAGGCCCAAGATTATGTATCCCTATTGCAAGAACAATTAATCAATCAAAGATCTGAGTCTGGAATTACAACCTCAGATGTAGACGACTTGTATGTGTACAGTCAGTCTAGAACGCAAAAAACAGGCATCACACACGTGTATGCCGGACAGAAATACAATGATATTTCTATTTTTAATGCTGCTGTAAACGGTGCTTTTAATGGTCAAGAGCTCGTTTATATGACAAATACACTAGAGGCAAACATAGCTTCACGTGTTAATGCAACAGTTCCACAACTTAATCCTTTGCAAGCGGCAGCATCTGCAGCAACGAGATTAGGATTAGGTACAGGTTCTTTCTCAATAATTGAAACCGTTACTACCAAGGAGTTCTTACTTAATACGGGTGATGTTTCTCTAGAAGATGTACCTGTAGAGCTTGTTTACGTGCCGGTCGGTAATGCACTTGTGCTAGCTTGGGACCTTAACATCCATACACTAGATGGTAAACACTGGTGGAGTGTGCGCATAGATGCAAGCAGCGGAGAGATTCTTGACCAGAATGACTGGGTGGTGTCTTGTTCTTTCGGAACGCATAACCACAAAGCTGTTACAAGCCGAAAAGTAAAAGAAGAAAACAACTTTACACTTTTTAAGGCAAATGAAGCAAATGCAGCCTTAGCTGGAGAACAGTATTTTGTATATCCACTTCCTTTTGAAAGTCCTAATCACGGAGATGCTGCTTTAGTAGTAGAACCACAAGATGCACTTGCATCACCTTTTGGGTGGCACGATACAGATGGAGTAGAGGGAGCAGAGTTTACAATTACAAGAGGTAATAATGTATACGCACTTGATGACACTGCCGGTGATAATGAAACGACCATTGGCTCATCACCAGATGGTGGAGAAGCTTTAAGTTTTGACTTCCCCTATAATTTTGATACAAATCCTGTAAATATGTTAGATGCAGCGACAACTAACCTATTCTATTGGAATAATATAATGCACGACGTTTTATACCAATATGGTTTTGATGAAGAAAATGGAAATTTTCAACAAACCAATTATACTGGTATGGCAGATGGTGATGATTTTGTAGTTGCAGATGCACAAGATGGATCTGGACTTAATAATGCAAACTTTGCAACACCACCAGATGGATTTAATCCAAGAATGCAAATGTTCTTGTTTTCTGCATCAGGTCCTCCTGGTGATCTGGTAACGATTGCTGAGGGTCCTTTAGCAGGTGGTTATGTAGGAGTTCCTTCGCAGTTTGGAGCGCCTATCCCAGAAGATGAGGCTATTGTAGGAGATCTTGTACTTACTATAGATGATAACTCTGGTGCAGACTCTACAGATGAGTATGATGCTTGTGATGTTATTACAAATGGCGAGGACCTTGTGGGTAAAATTGCAGTCCTAAGAAGAGGAGCTTGTGAGTTTGGAGTAAAAGTACTTGCTGCCGAAAATGCTGGTGCCGTAGCTGTTATCGTAGTAAATAACGTGGCAGATGCGCCTATCGCAATGGCTCCTGGAGCTGTAGGAGATCAGGTAACAATACCTAACCTAATGGTCTCATTAGAAGATGGTGAGGCTATCATAGCTGCATTACTAGCTGGCGAAACAGTAAACGCATCTATTTTATTTACAGGGCCATACCAAGTAGATGGTGATCTTGATAATGGAATTATAGCTCACGAGTATGGTCACGGTGTTTCAAATAGACTTACAGGTGGTAGAAATAATGCTAACTGTATGCGTACTTGTGTTGAATTTGATAATGATGGTTGTGTTGCTGGTAAGGCTACAGAGGTGATGAGCGAAGGATGGTCAGATTATTTTGGACTAATGGTAACTATGCAAGAAGGAGATACTGGAGCAGATATACGTGGCGTAGGAACTTTTGCGGTAGGTGAAGATACAGATGGTGGAGGAATAAGACCTACTCCTTATAGCACAGATCTTGCTATAAACAACTCAACTTATGATAGTGTAGCAACTTTTGAAAATACAACGGCTCCACACCCAGTAGGTTATGTTTGGACGACTATGATCTGGGATATGACTTGGAATCTTATAGAAGAATATGGTTTTGATGCAGATATTTACAACGGTACAGGAGGTAATAACATCGCGTTACAATTAGTTATAGATGGTCTTAAGTTACAACCTTGTAACCCAGGATTTGTAGATGGTCGTGATGCCATACTAGCAGCCGTAGAGATGAGTCCTTACCTAGCAGATGAAGATGAAAAGGCAGCCGTGGGTTGTATCATATGGAATTCTTTTGCAAATAGAGGTTTAGGATGGTCTGCAGATCAAGGTGACTGGAGAGAAAGAGAAGATGGTACATCTGCTACAGATTTACCACCAGATAACTTAAACCCTTGTAATGGTCCACTTTCTGTTGCAGAGGTAGGAGACGGTGTATTTAGTATCTTCCCTAACCCTTCTAATGGAGAGATAAACATTGCAGTAGCAACTCCTCAAGGAGCAGGTACGGTGAAGATTGTAGATATTAATGGTCGTACAGTATACTCAAAAGATGTTGTTCTTCAAAATACAGTAAGATTACAGGCAGAAGGTCTGGCAACAGGTATATATTTACTACAAGTACAGACAGACTTAGGGACAGAGACTACAAAACTTATTATTGAGTAGTAGCTCTAAGTCCAAATTATTTAAAATCGGTAGGTCACAAGCCTGCCGATTTTTTTTATGCGAAGTTTTTAAGAAGTAAAGAAAGTGAAGCCACAGAAATACCAGCTTCTTCATATTGCTGCTCTACCGTAGCGTGTTCTATAAAAGTATCGGGTATGCCTAAGATGGTAAGGGATCCTTTATACGCTTTCGCGAAAGCGTAATCACCCACGCTACTACCTAGACCGCCTATTTTTGAACCATCTTCTACAGTAATGATATGGTCATAAGTGGTAAAAATAGTGTCTAGTAGCGCCTTGTCTAGCGGTTTTAAAAATCCCATATCATACACACTGCAACTTGCATTTACCTCGTTTACCGCAGCCAGTACATTTTTGAGAATGCTACCTAAAGTTATAACTGCAGTCTTCTTTCCTTTGATAACGTTGTAACCTTTACCAATAGTAATTTCTTTAAATGGTAATTGCCAGTTTATATGAACACCTTTTCCTCTAGGGTAACGTATTGCAATAGGATGGTCGAGACCCTGCTGGGCAGTGTACATTATATTACGCAAAGCAATCTCATCGCTAGGCGCATAAATAATAAGATTAGGAATACAGTTGAGATAGGCTAGATCATAAACTCCTTGATGCGTGCCACCATCTTGACCCACAAGCCCAGCTCTATCTAAACAAAAGATAACAGGTAGGTTTTGAAGCGCTACATCGTGTATCACTTGGTCATAAGCACGTTGTAAGAACGTTGAGTATATATTGCAAAAAACCACCATACCCTCAGTTGCCAGTCCTGCCGAAAGTGTTACTGCGTGTTGCTCTGCAATACCTACGTCAAAAGCTCTATCTGGAAAAGCTTCAATCATATACTTGAGAGAGCTTCCAGTAGGCATTGCTGGTGTGATACCTATAATTTTTTTATTTAAAGTAGCAAGCTCAACAATGGTGTGGCCAAAAACGTCTTGATATTTAGGAGGTTGTGGAGTGCTATCTTTTGCCACTCTAATGCCTGTTGTAGCATCAAACTTGCCTGGGGCGTGATAGGTAATTTGCTCACGCTCTGCTAGAGCGAGACCTTTACCTTTTGTAGTGATTACGTGTAAAAATTTAGGGCCTTTAGTTTTCTTTAAATCCTGTAAAACCTTAGTTAAGGCATTTAAATCGTGCCCATCTACAGGTCCAAAATAACTAAAATTGAGTGCCTCAAAAATATTTTCTTCGCGAGCGGTACCTTTTTTTACGTTTGTAAGATACCTCTTGAGAGCACCTACGCTAGGGTCTATGCCTATAGCATTATCATTAAGTATTACAAGCAAGTTTGCGTCTGTAACTCCAGCGTGATTAAGCCCTTCAAAAGCCATACCACTGGCTATAGATGCATCGCCTATTACCGCTATGTGATGACGGTTGTGCGCTCCTTTGAGACCAGCAGCCATCGCCATACCCAGAGCAGCACTTATTGAGGTACTACTGTGCCCTGTACCAAAGGTGTCATAAATACTCTCACCTCTATTAGGAAAACCACTTATGCCATCTTTTTGTCTATTAGTATGAAAGACATCTTTACGACCTGTAAGGATTTTATGCCCGTAAGCTTGGTGACCTACGTCCCAAATAAGGTTGTCGCTAGGTGTGTTAAATATATAGTGTAGGGCTATGGTAAGTTCTACAACACCTAAGCTTGCACCAAGGTGTCCTTCTTTGGTAGCAATAATATCTATGATAAACCTACGTAGCTCCTGGGCAAGTACTGGTAATTGCTCCGGAGCTAAAGCGCGTAAGTCTGCTGGACTTAAAATGGTATCTAGAATACTTTTTTGCATCGCACAAAGGTACGTCTTGAATCTGTATTTTTATATCCTATAAAACACAACAGATGCTAGAACAATACGACGATACCTACTTTATGAAAAAAGCACTACAAGAGGCTCAAGCCGCTTTTGATCAAGGTGAGATACCCGTGGGAGCTGTTGTTGTGATTGATAATATGATTATAGCGAGAGCCCATAATCTTACAGAGCGTCTCACAGATGTAACTGCGCACGCAGAGATGCAGGCTATTACCAGTGCTTCAAATTATATAGGAGGTAAGTATTTGCAGCAATGCACCTTGTATGTGACACTGGAGCCTTGCCAGATGTGTGCTGGAGCGTTGTACTGGAGCCAGATAGGGCGTATTGTGTACGGAGCGATTGATGAACGTCGTGGTTATGAGAAAATGGGCACAACTTTGCATCCTAAAACTAAAGTGGAGCGTGGTATTCTCGCGCACGAGTGTGAGCAAATAATGAAACGCTTCTTTATAGATAAACGCGGACTTAACTAGTAGTAGTTACGCTTTCGCGAAAGCGAACTAAGTATTGCAACCATTGCTACGGCTGTTTCTCACTAAGATATTTCCAGTACCTTCTAGGAACGTGTTGTAAATGCAGTCTCATATTCTTTCTTGAAGGAATATTAGTGCTCTTAAAATAGTTTTTCCAGAGATCTTGATAGTGCATCTCGTCGTGGGTGAAATAAAAAGGCGCTGCCTCACTTGTATTTATATCTTTTGAAATCTCTAGCTTCACGTATGAGATTTTATGCAGGTCGTAGTACACTCCATAATGTCTGCACCTGTCATAAATGAGCCACTTTTGGTCTGCATATCTATTTTTGAAGTGAATCGCATTAAGTGGTAGCGTGTCAAAGTCTGGTTCTATCTCTGCAAAGTAAACATTGTCTTTTGTGAGTTTAAACCGTACAAAGGCATCCATTCTGTGTTTTTCTCTACCCACCATTTTTACAAGATTGCTCAGTCTCAAAACATCTACATCTGCATAATCTTCTGTAACTCGATGTCCTAAAAAACCTTTTTTTATAATGCGTAGAAGCACGCGCTCACGATCTGGTTTTTCACTGAGGAAAGCTCGATAAATCCAGTCGCCTGCTTTTTTGCCTATTTTGGTTTGTATGCCCTTCCATACGCGGTCTGCTTTTACTTGATCTGTGTAGACAGTGTGCTCTTCATCAAAGAAATTTTCGGTGGCGATGCGCTCGCTTACTATTTTTACCACCAAAGGTTTGCGCTCATATACCTCAAACACCGAAGAAAGAAAACCTTCAAAGGTGCCGTCATATATGTATTGATCTATCATTCCCATATCAAGAGGTTGTTAAAGGAGCATTTGAGCCAAAAAGGTTGAGCTGGTTACTATATGCACCACGCCACTTGCTGCCAGATGTTCCCATAATCAAGCTCTTTAATTGTGCGGCAGTACGGTCTTTGGTCTCAAAAGTTGCAGAGTCACATATGAGAAAATATTGCGCTCTGTTCATAGAGATGCCTATCGCTTTAAGGTGCTCCCAGTTTAGTTTTCTGTAGCGGCGTGCTTGTATAATTTTATGCACAGATCGCATCCCTATACCTGGTATGCGTGCAAGCATTCTCCGGTCTGCCTTATTAATATCTACGGGAAAGTGTTCTAGATTGCGTAGTGCCCAGCTTAGTTTTGGGTCTATGTCTGTCTCAAGATTAGGGTGCTCTTTATTGAGTAACTCGCGTATGTCAAATCCGTAAAAACGCAACAGCCAGTCTGTCTGGTATAATCTGTTTTCTCGCATCATAGGTACTTCTGTGCCTATAGATGGTAGACGCTCGTCATAGCTTATAGGTATGTAGCCAGAGTAGTACACGCGTTTCATTTTAAACTGTTTATAAAAGTATGCGCTGGTATACATAATCTCTGCATCTGTCTCGCCGCTTGCACCTATAATCATTTGTGTGCTCTGGCCTGCCGGAGCATAAATAGGTGTGCTTTTTATGAGTTTCTTCTCGCTCTTGTACTGTATGATTTCATTTTTTACCTTTTGCATAGGTTTTATAAAATCTTCCCGTTTCTTATCTGGTGCAAGTAGTTTTAATCCCTTTTCTGATGGGATCTCTATGTTTACAGATAATCTATCTGCATATAGACCTGCCTCTCTCATAAGCTCGTCACTGGCTCCTGGTATAGATTTGAGATGTATGTACCCATTAAAGTTTTCTTCCTCGCGCAACTTTTTTGCCACAGCAACAAGTCGCTCCATTGTATAGTCTGCATTTTTAAAAATGCCACTGCTCAAAAACAATCCTTCTATATAATTACGGCGGTAAAAGTTAATGGTAAGATCTACCACCTCTTGTACTTTAAATGCAGCTCGCTTTATATCATTACTCTTGCGAGTGACGCAGTATGCACAGTCAAAGATGCAGTGGTTGGTAAGTAAAATTTTAAGTAAAGACACACACCTGCCATCTTCTGTATACGTGTGACAAATGCCCATACCACTCGAGTCTCCCAAACCTTTATTCTTATTTGCACGCTTACTACCACTAGAGGAGCAAGAGACATCATACTTTGCAGCATCTGCAAGGATGTTTAGTTTTTCTTTAATACGTTCAAAATTCATAATTTAGGATTTATGTCAAAATTATGGAAATATTCCTAACAATAAGATAGATTCCTAATTATAGTGAACGATTTTGAAATCTTTTTGTGCGCTTTCGCGAAAGCGCAATCACTTATCATCGACTACTATTATGTATTTTTAATTATGATAACCTATTTAAACAAACCATAACCACTATATGTCACAGCCTAACCACCTTAAAGTTGCTCTTGCTCAAATCGCTCCAGTCTGGGGAGATCGAGATGCCACGATTGAGAAAATAAAAACAGCTATAATAGAAGCGGCTTCAAATGATGCAGAGCTCATCGTTTTTGGTGAGGGGCTTTTGCCAGGTTACCCATACTGGTTATCACTTACAGATGGAGCTGCTTGGGACACAAAGGTGGTAAAAGAGCTTCACGCACACTATACTAGAAATGCAGTAGATATAGAACGAGGGGATTTACAAGAAATATGTGTTCTTGCTCAAAATTATAATATTGCTATATATCTTGGAATTATAGAAAAACCAATGGATAGGGGTGGAGCTAGTCTATATTGTTCTCTTGTGTATATAGATCAAGAAGGCGTTATACAATCTGTACACCGCAAGTTACAGCCTACTTATGATGAGCGCCTTACCTGGGCGCCGGGTGATGGTCACGGTTTGCGAGTACACCCGCTTAAACAATTTACCGTAGGTGGTCTTAATTGCTGGGAGAACTGGATGCCGCTACCACGTGCTGCAATGTATGCACAAGGAGAAAATTTACACATAGCCGTATGGCCAGGCAGTGATTATAATACAAAAGATATTACACGATTCATTGCTCGCGAGTCGCGCAGTTACGTTATATCTGTATCAAGTAGAATGGCAATCGCAACAGATTTTCCAAAGGAGACACCTCATTTACAAGAAGTTTTAAAACGTGCTCCAGAAGTTTCTTCAAACGGAGGTTCTTGTATTGCCGGGCCAGATGGAGAGTTTATACTGCCACCAGATATCACAACAGAAGGTAATATTTATCACACGCTGGATTTTAATAAGGTATATGAGGAGCGACAAAACTTTGACCCATCAGGTCACTACTCGCGTCCAGATGTAACTCAGCTTACAGTAAACAGAGAACGCCAGCGGGTAGTTAAGTTTAATGATTAATGTAAAAGAGGTGTAATCCAGATTATGATTAAACCTCTTTTATGAGTTTACAGTCTTAACTCTCTTTTTGTAGTAGCTTCAGAGATGAGCATCGGGTAAAGGGAACGCACTTTTTTAAGTTGCATTTTTACTTTCTCTAGATTGCCATTATAGGTGCCTTCTCGCACCGCTTTGTTAATAGATGAATAGTCTTGTTTGTATAATCGCTTATATGCTCTCTGGCGCAAATCTTCGTAAGCCGCAGTGAGTTGAGCTTGCACCTGTATATAGGTGTTATAGTCTGTAAGTCTATCTGGAGCGAGGGATATTACTGCCTTTTGAGGATTATCTGAAGAGAGTAGGCTATGCTCACCTAGACAATAATCACAATGGCCTTCCATACCCAGTGGTATGCCACCGTTATCTAAAAATGCAATAACCACCTCTTTTAGATCTGTAATAGAGACTCGTTTTTCTTCTACAAGAATTTCATTTTCAGGATTGACCATAATTTGTAATAGATTTTTTTCTTTTACGTGAGCTTCGGTAGCATCTGTGAGTGCTGGTGGTAGCTGCCTGGCGATGCCTTTGTCCTTTTCGATGGTGGTGGTGACTAAGAAAAAAATAAGTAATAAGAATGCAATGTCTGCCATAGACCCCGCATTTACTTCTGGAGTAGTACGTCTTCTCATAATATAAAGTTTTAAAAATGTTGAACACCTATACAGAATCAAGTTCTGTGCCGAAGCAGCTGTTTTAAAATGAGTGACTTATGATATTGAGGCGGTGTGGTGGGCTTATATTGCTTTCGCGAAAGCGGTTATCACAACATTCTACACACATACTACTAATCACAACAGACTAAATCTTACCTTTGTAGCTTAAATAAAATGTAATGAGCAGAGGAGCAGATAATCGAGGAAAAGGAAAACCATCTGGACGTAGTGGCGCAGGAGGAAAGCAAAAAAGCGGTTCTCGTGGCACACAACCCGTACGTAAACAAGGAGGAAGACCTACCGCAAAGGCAAAAGATAAAGCCTTTGATGCACCAAAAAAACAAACGCAACGTAAGAAGGATGATGGGACGATGCGTCTTAATAAATATATAGCAAACTCTGGAGTATGTTCTCGTAGAGAGGCAGATATGTATATATCTATAGGTCAAGTTACCGTAAATGGTAAGGTGATTAATGAGATGGGTTACCAAGTAAAAATTGAAGATGATGTACGTTTTGACGGGCGTCGTATTAACCCAGAGGCAAAGGCATATGTATTACTTAATAAGCCTAAAGGATTTGCAACCACTACAAGTAATGATAAAGGAAATACGGTGATGGACCTCGTAGCGGGATCTACAAAATCACGTATACAACCTATAGGTAGACTAGGGCGCAACGCAATGGGGTTACTACTCTTTACTAACGATGATGAGCTTGTACAGCGATTTACAAACTCAAAAAAGGGAGTAGATAAATTATACCATATAGAATTATCTAATAATCTTAAAGCTGCAGATGCAGAGCGTATAAGAGAAGGCCTCAAAATAGGAGGTAAGACGATAATGGTAGAGGAAATAAGCTTTGTAGATGGAGCTCCTAAGAAAGAAGTAGGACTTCGTATTAAAAATACAGGTAATAGTATTATACGTACTATTTTTGAACATCTTAATTATGAGGTGGTGCGTGTAGATTGTGTTACTATAGCAGGATTAACTAAGAAAGACTTACCACGTGGTCACTGGCGTCACCTTACAAAACAAGAGGTGATCAATCTTAAAAACGGTTAATAGACTATGGAGTATCGTCTCACCATTGTTGTACCTGTGTATAATGAAGAAGATAATCTCTTACGAGTAGAATCTGAGTTTAACACCTATTTTAAAACCGCAAAAGCAAAGAGTAAAGTGCTTTTTGTAAATGATGGGTCTAAGGATACGAGTCTAGATATCATAAAAGACATTTGTGCACGTAGCACAGACTTTGAGTACATCGCCTTTACAAAAAACTGTGGCTTAAGCGCCGCTATAAAAGCAGGTTTTGATCACGCAGATACAGAGCTTGTAGGTTATATAGATAGTGATTTACAAACAGCTCCAGATGATTTTAATATACTTATTGAAGAGATAGGACCTTACGATCTAGTTACGGGTGTACGTGCAGATAGGCAAGACTCTTTTGTTAAGAATATGTCTTCAAAAATTGCAAACGGCATACGTCGTTCATTTACCCACGATGGGATGGATGATACAGGTTGCCCGCTCAAAATTATCAAAACAGATTATGCACAGCGCATCCCTATGTTTAAGGGATTGCACCGTTTCTTACCTGCAATGATATTATTACAAGAAGGTAAAGTAAAACAAGTGCCAGTGCGTCATTTTCCGCGAGTGGCGGGTGAGGCAAAATTTGGGGTTTGGAACCGCCTTCTAGGGCCGCTTATGGATTGCTTTGCTTATCTATGGATGAAGAAAAAGTATATTAATTATAAAGTAGGAAACTCCAGCCGTGGATAGTCTGTCGTTACTTGCTGTGCTTGCCCAAATCCTCTTTGGAGGAAGAATGCTTTCGCAGTGGTTACTTTCAGAAAAGAGCAAGAAGGTAGTAACACCTTTAACCTTCTGGTGGCTTAGTCTTTCTGGATCCTTTGTACTGTTTATATACGGTTACTTCCGTACAGACTTCCCGCTTATGCTAGGGCAAGTGCTGGGATACATCATTTACATAAGAAACCTACAGATACAAAAGCAGTGGAAACTCTTGCCTAAATGGTCTCAGTTTCTCATTATAGCCATACCCATAGGCATCATTGCATATGGCTGGAATAATGGAAAGTTTGATCTAGCTGCTCTCTTCTCAAAAGATGAGATGGCTACCTGGCTACTTACTTTAGGTATTGTAGCACAAGTATTATTTACTCTGCGCTTTGTATACCAATGGTTTTATGCGGAAAAGAATAAAGAGGCGACACTACCTTTAGGGTTTTGGCTATTTTCTTTTACTGGAGGGCTGCTGTCACTCGTATACTTTTTATACAGAGTAGATTATGTAATGGTCCTCTCTTACTCGTTAGGTACTTTCATTTACGCACGTAATATATACCTTCATTATATATCAAAAACAGCGTGATAGAGCAATTAGAAAAGCGTCCTGTACTCGTCATCACCTTTGTGGTGCTTGGTATGTTATTGCCTTTTCTAGATGCGCTAGAAGTAACCATAATGGAGGCGCGCAATTTTATCTCTGCAAGAGAGATGCTCACAGATAATAACTGGCTACTCACTACAATGAACGGAGAGCCCCGTTATGAAAAGCCACCATTACCTACCTTGCTTACGGCATTATCAGGCTATGTGTTTGGCATAAAAAGTGTCTGGGCAATGCGACTTCCTGCGGTACTTATGGTTGTATTATTAGGGAGTGTTGTTGTTACGCTTTCGCGAAAGCTTACTCTTTCTCCTCGTCATAGTTTACTTAATGGATTGATAAGTGTTACATCTCTTTATGTGGTGCTCATCATTTTTGAGGCTCCTTGGGATATTTATGCTCACGCATTTATGCTCTCTGGGATTTATTGCCTTTTTAGTAATTTAAGAAGTCCGTCTGGAGAAAGCAATATCTTGAAATGGGTAGTCGCAGCATTATGCCTAGGTGCATCTATACTAAGCAAAGGGCCTGTGTCGCTCTATGCACTGTTTTTACCTTTTGTGATAGCATACCTAATACAATATAGAAGAGAGACGAGTCGTAAAAAGTGGTTGCCTTTTATAATAACCATATGTATGGGGCTCGTGATAGGTTTCTCCTGGTATATTTATGTAAGAAGTGCAGATCCCGTAACCTTTGCAAGAATCGCCGAAAGGGAGACAGGTAATTGGACGAGTTATAATGTGCGTCCTTTTTATTACTACTGGAGCTTTTTTGTTCAAAGTGGTCTCTGGACGATACCTGCTTTTATAAGTATCCTTTATCCTTATTTAAAAACACGTGTGTTACACCATAAAGAATACACATTTACCTTATTGTGGACCTTGCTGGCTGTCGTTTTACTCTCTATCATACCAGAGAAAAAGTCTCGTTACTTGATGCCTGTTTTAATACCGCTTGCATTTACAATAGGTTTTTATATACATTATCTGGTAAGGAGCTTTAGTAAGCTTACAGATAGAAGAGAGACCTTGCCGGTTTATTTCAATATTGGGTTGATAGGTACTTTAATTATACTGGGAGGTTTAGCGCTGCTTACACTGGGGTGGCGATTGGCTTACCTCTCTGTATTAGATATTCTACCCGGTGTTTTTGTTGTTTTAGCTGGGGTTTGTATCATTTACTTTCTAGTAAAAAAGGAGCTCTATAAGAGCTTACTATCACTTGTTATTGCTCTTGTATTACTCGTTAATGTCGGTTTTAATGAACGGTCTCAATTTAAGGAGTATGCTCACAAGTCTGTCAAGAGTAGCTCACTAGATAATCGAGTTGAGACTTCTTTTAAAGCCTTTGAGAACTTACCGGCACTACCTGTGTATGGACTTAATGGTGCTACTCCAGAAATGGTGTGGGCTGCAGGTCAAAAAATCCCAAGGCTTTGTAAAGATGATGAGCTTGTGATGCCAGGTGAAGATAGTTTTTATACACTTGTTTTCTTTGAAGACGATTGGCTCGTATCTGAAACCTTTCCAGATATGCAACATAAGTTTATGTTTACTTTAGAACTTAATACAGCAGACCCAGCTAGTCGCAATTATACAGATAGAAAAGTGGCTAGTGTTTATCTAGTTGAGTAGCAGGTTTTGGCTTCCAAAACACTTCCCAAATAAAAAATCCTATAACAGTGATATACTCTATAGCGACAAGCCATAGGTTTTCATTAAAGCCATTTACACCATAGGCGGCATAGCTTAATATGATTGTAGCGCTCCAGACTAAAGGAAAGCGATAGCTAGTAAACACACAGAGTAATAATGGTGTCGCTACATACCAAGGGTGTACGGTAGTTGATAATAAGAAGTAAAAAAACATCCCTATGAGGATGGCTGTTATCATAGCCTGCAAGCTTCGGTTGTTGCGTATAAGAGCGAGTAGTACAAGAAGTACAACTACAATTTTGGGTAACAAGGGCCCTACATCTCCTATAATATTCCAGCCTATTACTTGATAGCCTATATACCTTATTATGTAATAGATGCTTGCGTTAAATTCAAATTTTTGAAACCATAAGGCAATGGTGGTGCCAAAATTTTCAGCAAAAGCACCGCTTAAAAATGGTATAAATGTGAGTACCATAACTCCTAGGGTGATGAGGTAAAAGTAAATGAGTCTAGGTATGTTTGTTTTTATTTCGCGAAAGCGGACTTTCCAAGGATAAGAACTTCTAAAGTGGGTTGTCTTACCGCCACCTCTGGTTAAGAAGTATTGCATAAATAGGGGTAAAAATAACAGCGGTAATAGCTTAGTTGATATAGATAGTGCTAAGAACACAGCACTTAAAATCCATTTGCCTTGCGATAACTTGTAAAGGGATAGTACAACAAGAAAAAGCATCACAGACTCAAAGTGCAAGTTGCCCGTCATCTCGATGATGATAAAAGGATTTAAGGCATACCAGAAGATGTTATAAATGGGTAAACCTAGCTTAGTAAGTAATTTTTTACCGTAGATGATTGTACCTATATCTGCTAGTATAATTACTATTCTAAATGTGATAACGCTTCCTAGTATACTTTTACTTGAGAAGAATGCTGCAACTAAGAATATGAGCTGGTTAACTGGTGGGTAGTTTGTAAAATGACTAGCATTGAGTGTACCCATACCTGCGTAGAGCTCTTGAGCTTGTGCTACAATGCTTGTTGTGCCCGCATCAATATAACTCTGTGGAGTACTTAAATACGGGTTGTAACCCTGTATGAGCATACGGCCATCCCAAATAAATCTATAGAAGTCTTGAGAGAGGTTAGGCGTGGCATTTATAAAAATTAATCTAGCTAGAATGGCAATTAAAAAGAGGAGACCAAAATCGTTTTTACTGCTCTTTACAATTAGATAAAAAGAGGCAAATAAAATACTGTAAAGACTTACTAGAAGAGGAAAATCTGATCTTTGTAAGTGATGTGCAAATAGGTAGTAAACAACAAGGGAAACAACTGCAAGAAGCAATGAGGTTTTTTGATATTTCCACAGGGCTGCTATCACGCTTTGCTCGTTAACGACTTAAAGAATACAAACCCAAAACCTATAAATAACATTAGGTGAAAAGGGAATAATCCAAAATCTCCTCCTTGGTCTCCTACCACAAAAGCAGAGTACATCCCAAAGGCAAAGTATAGCATTAATAGCCCTTCAAAAATTACATTTATAGAGATGTTTTTCTTGATGTATTTGTTGCCTTTCCAAGATTCCTTGAGTTCGCTTATGTTAAATTTTGGGGTGCGTATAAAGTCACTACGTTTCCCTAGGTGACCTTCTATTACTGCTATAGAGTTATGCAATGAGAAGCCCATTGCGATACTAAAGAATGTAAAGAACATCCCTATATAACGTATAAATTGCTTAAAACCGCCACCGTAAATACTCTTAAACATAAACCAGTAACATATAAAGAATATCACACTACTTATGACAAAGAAAGACATCACGTAAAAGTAAGGCTTAAGGTGAGCATACTCGTTCTTGATATATAACATAGGGATGCTAAGTATTGCTACAATGAGCACGTTTAAAAACATTGTGCTGTTAAGTAAGTGCAGTATGCCGTGCATCTTTGTTTTTGTAGAAAGGCTCTTGCTTGTGACCACCTTTTTAGACATCTTCTGGAAGTTCTCTGCACCACCTTTATTCCATCTAAACTGTTGTGAGCGGGCTGCACTTATAACCACAGGTAATTCTGCTGGAGTTTTTACATCCTCTAGGTACTTAAATTTCCAGTTTTTAAGCTGTGCTCTATAACTTAGGTCTAAGTCTTCTGTAAGTGTATCTCCTTCCCAGTTGCCAGCATCTTCTATACACTGCTTGCGCCATAGCCCTGCGGTACCGTTAAAGTTTATAAAGTGACCTTTACTGTTGCGACCTACTTGCTCTAGTGTAAAGTGAGCATCTAGAGCAAAAGCTTGTACTCGAGTAAGTAGTGAGTACTCTCTATTAATATGCCCCCAGCGGGTCTGTACTACACCTATGTTTCGATCTTTAAAGTAAGGTACCGTGCGTTGCAACCAGTTGGGCTCGGGAAGAAAATCTGCATCAAAAATGGCAATATATTCTCCCTTTGCAACCTTAAGTCCCTCCTTAAGAGCACCAGCCTTAAAGCCAGAGCGGTCTTCACGAGTAACGTGCTTTATATCCAAACCTTGATTTTTAAGTCTCTCAATATGATTTTTTGTACTCTCAAAAGACTCATCTGTACTGTCGTCTAGTACTTGTATCTCCAGCTTCTCCTTTGGGTAGTCTAGCAACGCAATATTGTCTAGTAATCGCTCCATCACATAGAGCTCATTATATACAGGTAGCTGTATAGTAACTCGTGGGATTTGAGCCGGGTCTTTAAAATTAAACTTTGGGGCATCGTCTTTAATGCGCTGCGCTCTTAGGTAATTAAAAAGCAAGTTGAGTTGCGATAGACTGTAGGCAAATATGATAACTAGCGATATCGTGTAGATAACTATGATAGATATTTCTAAAATCATTACTTAAAACTGTATTTAAAAATCCATCCTAATATTTTTACTCCTGCCATAACTGCGCCCTTTACAGTACCAGATACTTTTGAAACGCCTATGCGGTTTCTGTAGTTTACAGGCACTTCGGTATATTTCATTTTCTTTTTTAAGACCTTAAGTTGCATCTCTACTGTCCAGCCATATGTTTTATCTTCCATCTCTAAGGCGAGGAGGCTATCATATTTCATTGCTCTAAATGGGCCAAGATCTGTAAAACGTGCGCCAAAAAATAGACTCATAAGCGTTGTGGCTAGCCAGTTTCCAAAAATTTGTGGACCTGTCATAGACCCGCTTTCGCGAAAGCGTTTATCTCTAGCACCAATCACCATATCACAGTTGTCTTGCACAATAGGTGCGATTATCTTAGTAAGCTCTTCTGGGTAATCACTATAATCACCATCTAAAAAAACAACGATGTCTGGCTTAGGAGTATGGCTCGCAATATAATTCATCCCTTTAAGGCAAGCATAGCCATAACCCATTTGCTCTTCTCTTAAAACGGTAGCTCCGTTTTCTTGAGCAACTTGCTCTGTGTTATCTGTAGAGGCATTACTTACTACAATTACTTCGTTAACAATAGCGGGAATGTCTTGCAGAACAAGTCCTATAGAATCTTGTTCATTGTAGGCTGGTATAATAACTTTTATAAGGGGCTCCATAATGCTAGTAGAAAGAGATGTCTGGATTATCACGGCGAAAAGCTCTTACACTTGTCCATTCACCTTTTAATTGATTTGCTTCGTATTTTTCTACTTTGATGAGTTTGTTGTTTTTATAGACTAAGCAAAAACCTTCTTGCTCATTATTAACATATTGAGTTTTGCGTGTTTCTTGCCGCGCAATATCGTAAAAAATCCACCAATTTTGCGCTTTTCCCTGCTCATAATGCCCCTCGCGCACTAGTTTGCCTTGGGAATTGTAAAAATACCAATAGTCAGTTTTAAGGTTATTTGCATAGTGACCTTGAGACATAAGCTCGCCGTTACTATGGTAAAATTTCCAGTACTTAATCTTTTGCTCACCCATAACCCAGCCCTCGGCCTTAATAGTACCATTGTTATGATACTCCTTATGGTAACTATTTGGTTCTGCTATAAAAAGCAGTTGAGTTGCAAAAATAAAGATGATAAAACCTTTGGCTGTCATAGCACCTTAGACGAGAGAAGTTAGAGTCACTAACACATAAAATGTATTTTTATACAAAAACAGATGTATGGAGTTTAGTTTTTGGGAGCAAGAAACGTGGTTTACTAATGTAGATTATACCGTAGTAGGAAGCGGTATTGTAGGGCTTACGTGTGCTTTACGCTTACGCGAAAGGTTTCCAAAAGCAAAGATACTCGTGTTAGAAAGAGGAATGCTTCCTAATGGTGCAAGTACAAAAAATGCGGGTTTTGCCTGTTTTGGTAGTATTTCAGAAATACTAGATGATCTAAAATCACACTCAGAAGACGAAGTCGTAGCTCTTGTAAAAAAAAGAATAGAAGGCCTCACAAAACTGCGAGCGTTGCTTACTGATAGGAGTATCGACTATCAAGAAAACGGAGGCTACGAGCTATTTTTAAAGAAGGATAACAGTCTTTATAAGCAATGTGTTGAAGCCATACCTACCGTAAATAAATTGCTATTTTCTATTTTCAAAAAGGAAGTATATAGCTTAAAACCAAATGACCTGCAATGTGATGGAATCTACGATCAAGTTATCTTTAATAATAGTGAGGGGCAAATAGATACTGGGCGTATGATGAAATCACTTTTGCAACTCGCTCAGTCTAAAGGAATCTTGATTTTGAATAATACAAACGTAATTTCTTATGCCGAAAATGCTAGTGAAGTAACCGTTGTCACTAGCTCTGTACAGTTCAAAACAAAAAAGCTCCTCATTGCTACAAATGGCTTTGCAAAAAAGCTAGGTCTTACTCAAGTAAAACCTGCACGAGCACAGGTTTTGATAACTAATAAAATACCTGATTTGCATCTTAAAGGGACCTTTCATCTTGATAGGGGGTATTACTATTTTAGAAATATAAATGGAAGGATACTTTTAGGCGGTGGCCGTAACCTCGATTTTAAAGGAGAGGAAACCACTGTAATCGCACAAACAGAAGTCATACAGCAAGAGCTAGAACGCTTACTTAAAGAAGTTATACTGCCACATACAAAGTTTGAAATAGCACATAGGTGGAGTGGCATTATGGGGGTAGGTAGCCAGAAACAGCCTTTACTTAAAAAAATATCAGACCACACGTATTGTGGGGTTCGGCTAGGAGGTATGGGTGTTGCCATAGGCGCTACTGTGGGAGAAGACTTAGCAAATCTTATTGCGTAGTGTAGGTTTATAATAGACTATTTTTACAGATTGTAATATCACTTATGACCCATTCTGAAATAAAAGAAGAACTTCTCAAAGCTTGTAAAGAGCATCTTATGCAACGCAGAGATGTGGTACAGCAAATTCTAGATAATGTAGCAACTTCATTAAGAGAGGAGACTAAGAGTACAGCTGGAGATAAACACGAGACCGGCAGAGCGATGTTGCAATTAGAACGTGAGAATGCCGGCAAGCAACTGGCAGCTATAGAAAAACTAGAACAAATCTTTCTTAGAATAAAGCTTGATCTTTCAGAAGGTCCAGTGCACTTGGGTAGCGTTGTCGTTACCTCACAGGCATCCTATTTTATTTCTATTCCTGTAGGAGCTATAAAAGTAGATGGTCGCACTTTTTATGCAATAGGTATAGGCTCACCTATAGGTCAATTACTAATGGGTAAACGAGAAGGTGATGAAGTACGCTTTCGCGAAAGCGTAATAAAGATCACTACAATTTATTAGTTACTTGAGATTAATGTATGTAGTGTCTCCTTTTACAAGGTTGCTTTCAGAATTAAAAAGTATAGATTGTCCGTCACACAAAGCTTCTATCAAATAATGGATTCCCATAAAATAACTTCTGGTAATCTCAACCTTTATACCCTCAGGAGAGATTGTGAGCTGGTGTGGGTAGCGCAGTAGCTGCTCATCTTTTTGTGCGTCTGGAAAAAACCATTGCTTAGGTAGCTTATTAAGATCTCCAAAAAGGGAGCCTACGTAATAGGAAGGAGGGTTGTCATATAGTCTTTGAGTTTGCTCGTGAGCGATTATAGTTCCATCTCGCATAACAATAGTCTTGTCCATATATGATAAAACGTCTGTGCTGTCGTGTGTAGCAACTAGGCAGGTGATGTTTTGCTTTTTTAGGTATGCAAAGAGACGCCTGCGCAGCTTGTTTTTTCTAAAGTTATCAATGTGGGAGAATGGCTCATCTAGTAATAGGAGTTCTGGTTCTTTCGCTAGTGTTTGTGCTAGCGCTACTCGTTGTTTTTGTCCGCCAGAGAGCGTTTTTACGTGAGCAGATGCAAAGGGAGTCATTTCTACCACTTCTAGTAATTCTTCGGTTCTGGCCTGACTAGTTTCTGGCTCTAGTCTGCTTAAGTATTTATGAATATTTTCTGTGACAGATGTATAAGGCATTAGGTCAAAATCTTGCGAAAGATATTTGATATATGGCATCCCTGGAATAAGATTTTCTTCGGGACCAGTGACCTTTTTGTTATCAAACGTTATAGAGCCTTGGTCTAAATCATAAAGCCCATAAATCATTTGTAATAGAGTGGTCTTGCCACAACCACTCTCGCCTATAATGGCTGCGTGTGTACCCTTTTCAATTTGAAGTTGTATAGGTCCCACATTAAACCGTTCAGAAATAGAAAATAAGACATCTGTAAGTATAAGCATAGCGTTTACAAAAATACAGATCACGGGTAAGATATAAACGCAGAGAGCGACTTTAGTAAGCTATACGTATATTTGCAGTCTTATACTATTATGAATTTATACCCCTTATTTTTCACTCCGCTTTTTAAGTATCGCCTTTGGGGTGGTACAAAATTACGTACAGTTCTTCATAAAGAATTTGATGGAGATCATATAGGTGAGTCTTGGGAAGTTTCTGGAGTCGCTGGCAGTGAGACTATTGTTTCAAATGGACCGCTTGCAGGTAAAACCCTTAATGAGTTGATAGCTAGTTATGGCGCAGATTTTCTAGGGAAAACAGTGATTGATAAATTTGGAAGTCATTTTCCGCTACTCATAAAGTTTTTAGATACAGAAAAGCCACTTTCGGTGCAGGTACATCCTGGAGATGCGATAGCAAAAGCGCGTCACGACTCTTATGGTAAAAATGAGATGTGGTATATTATGGATGCAGAGCCAGATGCAGACATTATAGTGGGCTTTGAGAATGATACAAAACCAGAAGATTACACTAAGGCAGTTAGTGAGGGTTCTATAATCGATTTACTTCACAAGGAAAATGTTTCTAAAGGTGATATTATTCATATTCCTGCAGGACGAATACACGCAATAGGAGCTGGTATTATGCTAGCCGAAATACAGCAAACCTCAGATGTGACATACAGAGTGTATGATTATGATAGGGTGGATGTAAAGACTGGTAAGAAACGAGACCTACATACAGAACAGGCTACAGATGTGCTAGATTATAATGGGTGTGAATATTACAAGACTCCTTATAAGGCTGAGCTTAATACTTCTGTTCCAGTTATAGAAGATCATTACTTTACGACAGCTGTGTTAGATCTAGAAGGTAAATCACTTAGAGATTATAGTCATCAAGATTCTTTTACCATACTAATGTGTGTGGCAGGAAGTACTTCTTTTATATATGATAATAAGACCTATGATTTTAAGCAAGGTCAGACAGTTGTGCTTCCAGCTAAGGTTGATACTGTACAATTTATAAGTGACCGCGCTACTATTCTTGAAGTAACTGTATAGCTCACTAATAGTTAAAGAAAAGTGAAATACAGTATTGGGAGGTTGTGACCAGCTATTTTTGTTAAAATTCTTTATTTGTGCTTAGACTCATATTTTTTATTGCCTTTATTATAGCCCTAGATATTTATGCTTACCAAGCATTCAGATTCCTAGTAAAAGGAAGATGGGGTACGATACTATACTTTCTTATTACCTTATTTATAATAGGAGGGATGATTTATCAATTCTCTACAGGAGGTAGGCGCAATATGAGTCCACTTACACAGTTCTTTATTGTCTCTTTTGTGATTTTGATAGTTTGTAAGTTGGTCATTATCGCGACAATGTTTGGTGAGGATATATTCAGGCTTGTAAAGGGAGGCGTCAATAAACTTACTGGAAACACACAGGGCGGTGCAATTCCATCCAGACGTAAGTTTGTAAGCCAGATTGCACTTGGTCTAGCAGCGATACCTTTTGCTTCTATTCTATATGGTGTGATTAAGGGGCGTTATAACTTTAAGGTACTTAAGTATACACTCAGTTTTGATGATTTACCTGAAGCGTTTGATGGATACAAGATTACTCAAATAAGTGACGTGCACAGTGGTAGTTTTGATAATGCCGAAAAGCTAGACTACGCTATAGATTTAATAAACGAGCAGGCAAGTGATGCTATATTATTTACTGGAGATATGGTAAATAATGAGGCGTCAGAGATGGAGCCTTGGAAAGAGACCTTTGCAAGACTCAAGGCACGTGACGGTAAGTTTTCTGTTTTAGGAAATCACGACTATGGAGATTACATAGACTGGCCTACGCCAGAAGCTAAGATTGCAAATCTTGATAGACTTAAAGAAATTCAAAAAGAGATGGAGTTTAAGCTTCTCCTTAATGAGCATCATTATATTGAAAAAGATGGGCAACGTCTCGCTATAGTAGGTGTAGAAAACTGGGGTGAAGGCGGATTTAAAAAAGCTGGAGATCTTAATAAAGCAATCTCTGGTCTTGCTCAAGATGACTTTAAAATATTGATGAGTCACGACCCATCACACTGGGAGTATGAGGTAAAAGATCACCCAGAACATTTTCACCTTACATTGAGCGGTCATACCCACGGTATGCAGTTTGGTATTGAGATACCTGGATGGTTTAAGTGGAGCCCTGTAAAGTGGCGTTACAAGTACTGGGCAGGTATTTATGAAGATGCAAAACAGTATATAAATGTAAACCGAGGATTTGGGTATCTAGCCTTTCCGGGTAGGGTAGGAATCTGGCCAGAGATAACTGTTATAGAGTTGAAAAAAAGTGGTAAAAACGCATAGTAAGGAGAATATACTATCTTTACGAAGCTTGAAACGCCTGATTGTTTAATTAAAATTGTAGGGTATGTCAAAATTTGGTGAACTTATTGATCTTAATATTCCGGTTCTTTTAGACTTCTACACAGAGTGGAATGAAGACTCTGTCTCAATGCATCCCATACTTAGAGATGTTGCTGCGGCAGTAGGAGATAAGGGTAAAGTCATAAAAATAGATGTAGATAAGAACAATGAACTAGCAGATGCGCTACGCATCAAAAGCTTGCCTACGCTCATTATCTATAAAAACGGCGAGATGATATGGCGCCAGAGTGGTGAGCTAGATGCAAATACCATTATAGGTATTATGCAAGAATATGCCTCTTAAGTTATTCTAACCTTCCAAAAGTAAAGCCCGCTTTTTCAAAATAGTCTATTGTGCGCGGTAATGCATATTTCATATTTTCAAAGGCTTTTACACTGTCGTGAAAAACGATAATATCTCCATTTTTCGCCTTCTTAATTACATTATCAAGACACTGTTCTGGAGAAGTACGCGCATCCCAGTCAAAGGCAATCACGCGATACATAATAATTGTATAACCAAGTTTTTTTAAGACCCTAGCTTGCTTGCGTTTTATCTTTCCGTAGGGAGGTCTAAAAAGCGGCGCAGTGGGCGTGTTTACCTTTGAAGGTAAATGTGTCGATATTTCCTTTTCGGCGAGCCTAACGTTATCTATATATGCGTCTGTGCTTGTTTTCCAACCATTCAAGTGATGCTGGGTGTGATTTCCTATGGAGTGACCGCTTTGGTAAATGCGCTTAAAAATTTCTGGATGCTTCCGTACATTATCACCTATACAGAAAAAGGTAGCGGGGATGGGTTTTTTACGCTTTCGCGAAAGCGTATCTAAAACAAACTCTGTCACCTCCGGTACCGGGCCATCATCAAAAGTGAGATAGACCGTTTTCTTACTAGTCTTTTTGTCCCAAACATACCATTGTGGATATAACCACTTAAGGAATACTGGGACTCTGGACAGTTTTAAGTACACGTGCTAATATCTCTACTCCTCTATGATTGAGTCTGCATTAATTGCACCACCTGTTGCTGGTACAGTTTCTAGTGGTGCTTCTACAGCACCATTTTCTGGCTCCTCATCATCTCCTAGTAGGTAGGGGAACGAGCGCATATAGTTGTCATAAATTTGAGCCTCTTTTTCAAAGAGCTCTCTATCATCATTTATGATAAGTAGGTCTACAAGGCTTCTATACTTCTCAATGTTTGTAAGTATCTCTTCATAGTACTTGTATTGTAGCTCTGCATCTAGCGCGCTAAAGTATTTGAGTTGTTCTTGGTACTTTGCAGCTACTTCTTGCCATATGGCTTGAGCGCGCTGCTTTTCTCCTATCTCATAATAGCCAGTGATGTATGGTTCAACTAGTGTGTAGAATTCAAAGATGTCTACTGGCATTTTTTCCATCGCGAGATCCATAACCTCTTTAGCCTTTTCTGGCTTATTTTCGGCTAGTAATTGCTCTACTAGACGTGCCATATTACCTCTGTAGGTAATTGCGTTTGTGCGCGTCTCACGATCGTGATAAATGTCTGGACTACCGCTATTACCCCAGTACCATTTCTTTACAATATCATACATCTTATCTGCATCTACGCGACCCATATCATACGGGTTACGAGGGTCTATAGGTGTGCGTATAGGGATGAGCTTGTAGGTAACACCATCTAGCTGCAGGTAATCCTTCATCCATAAGTAATCATCATCACCAAAGCTTCCACCCGTAAAGTAGATAGGACGCTCCCAGTTGTTACTTGCTATAATATCTAGCATAAGCAATCTGTTTTTATAAAGCACATTGCCACTTAACTCGATGTCTATGTATGGTACAATCTCATCTGCATCATCTATAGGGACAATCTTGTTTTTAAGTACAGACTCTTTATCTACTGGGATTCTTATTTTCTTGCTAGGGAAGGTATTAAAGAACTGCCCTTTTGCATACTCAACCTTAGTCCTTGGGTCGTCACTTGCGATAAAGTTCATCCACTGTCCGATTGAAATAATGGAGTCTTTGGTCTCTTGATAAAACAGCGCCTCTCTATTATCTGCCGCATACTTGTCGTGAGTGAGGGTGCTAGGCACCGGCGGACTTTTATATGCAGCGCGCTTCATCTGGTCAAAATACCAGTCTGTGTTTATTAAACTTGTATTTACAATACGCACATCTGTACGATAGCCTTCTATCTCTTGTACATACCATAAGGCAAAGGTGTCATTATCACCTATGGTAAATATGATGGCATTCTCATCTACAGAGTCTAGGTATTTTCTTGCCATTGCTAGCGCTGTCTTTCTGCCAGAACGATCGTGGTCATCCCAGTTTTGAGATGCTAGAAGTACAGGTGCAGCTAGTAAACATACTACAGCCACAATAGGCATTGCTATTTTAGGTTTTATAAAATCTTTTACAATATCAAAGAGAGCATAAACGCCAAAACCTATCCACATTGCAAACACATAAAAGGAACCTACAAGCGCATAGTCGCGCTCACGAGGTTCAAAAGCACGCTCGTTGAGATATACTTTTAAGGCAAGGCCTGTAAACAAGAAAAACACGAGTAACACTGCAAAGCGTTTCCAGTCTTTAGTTGCGTGAAAGAGTAGACCTAGTAATCCTAATAATAATGGTAAGAAGTAGTACGTGTTGCGTGCCTTGTTGTTCTCAACATCAGACGGTAGGTTCTCTTGCGGTCCTAAAAAGATACCATCTAGCCAGTCTATACCAGAAATCCAGTTGCCATTAAAGTCATCACCTTTACCTTGTATGTCGTTCTGGCGACCTACAAAGTTCCACATAAAGTAGCGCCAGTACATATACCCAAACTGGAAGCTGAACATATAGTTCATATTATCACCAAAAGATGGTTTTTCTACATCGAGATATTGACCTATCTGACTTTTTAAGAAAGCATCGTACCCTTCATAGTTTACCTTGCCATCTCTATAATCTATTTTAAACTGAGTTACGACATCTTGAAGATACTGGCGATCTTCTTCTGGCATACTAGGGTCATACTTAATGCTAAATTTAAGTGGCCCTGTATACTGCATATAGTTTGCATTATTTTCTGGGCTCCACATTCTTGGTAAAATCGCACTGTGTGCATCATCAAGATTTTGCTTTGCATTGCGCCACTGGTTTACAACTACATACTTGCCTAGTTTTTCATCTTTCTCATAAAGTTTTGGCTTATCTAGGTAGGGAGTATCTGGATCTAATCCAGCATAGTCTGCTGTAAACTGTGGTCCGTAAAAGAGTTTTGTTTCTGGATACTGCTCACGATTATAGTATGAGAGTAGTGATCTAGCATTAGATGGATTGTTTTCATTTATTGTTGTTCCTGCATTTGCACGTATAGGAAGCATCATCCAGCTTGAGAATCCTATAAAAATGTATAACATACATAAGAGCGTAGTATGTATGAGGGGTTTGTTACGCTTTCGCGAAAGCGTTAACCCATAATAAAACAGTCCTACTAAAATTAAACCAGCAATAATAGTCCCGCTATTAAACGGAAGCCCGATAGAATTTACAAAGAATACTTCTAGGTATCCAAAAAGTGACAGGGTGTACGGTAGTAGTAGTTTAAAAATAAACATCAGTATAGCTACCACAATAACTAGGGCGATAAGAAGGTTTTTTGGGGTTACCTTTTCTGTATTTTTAAAAAAGTAAAGAAGACCTATAGCAGGTATGGTAAGTAATCCCATAAAGTGTATCCCAAAAGAGAGTCCCACAATAAATGAGATAAGTATGAGCCAGCGGTTACCACGAGGTTTGTGCATATCACGTTCCCATAATAGCCCAAGGTAGAATAGTAAGGATAGTACAACTGCAGCAGGTGCATAAACCTCTGCCTCTACAGCATTAAACCAGAAACTATCTGTAAATGCAAATGCAAGTGACCCTATGGCAGCACTTGCAAGGATGGCAAGCTGCTTAGTTTTTGTGATGAGTTCCTTTTCTTCTGTGAGCGTTCTTGTAAGCAATAAAGTGAGTGACCAGAACATAAACAGTATAGTAAATGCACTACTTAAACAGGATAGGTAGTTTACTGCAAGGGCAATATAAGTTGGGTCCGGAGCAAAAATAGAAACAAAGGCTCCTAGTATTTGATAAAGAGGTGCTCCCGGCGGGTGGCCTATCTCAAGTTTTGACGAGGTAGATATGTACTCTCCGGCGTCCCAAAAACTAGCCGTAGGCTCTACGGTAAGAGAATATACTATAAGGGCAATGGCAAATACAGTCCAGCCCAGAATCTTGTTATACTTCGCAAAGTTGAAGTCGCTCATTATGTTATATTTTGTCAAGGGACGAAGTTAAGCAATACCCCTGATTTGTGGTAACGTAGGTGGGGCATTAATTATTTCTTAAAAATAAAAATTTGAAATTTTAACAATTATGCTCTGAGCTTCATTTATAGCTGGTTATCGCAGGATTTTTGTAATGTGAAAAGTAATTTTTGAAAAATGAGCTATTTTTTTTTAAATAATGTTTGTGAATGTAAAACTTTCCTTTAAATTTGCACTCGCTATTGAAAAAACATAGTGGCCTATGGTGTAATTGGCAACACGTCTGTTTTTGGTACAGAAGAGTCTAGGTTCGAGACCTAGTGGGCCAACTTAAAAACCCGACCTTTAATTAGGTCGGGTTTTTTTTATTTCAATAGTCAAGAAGTAAATTGGGGAAATTTTACATTTAATATTGTGATTGCTTTGTAATTAATGTTTTAAGCAGATATTGGTTTAATGACGTGATAATAAGTGAGCATATTTTTATAATAGCGTAAAGAACTGTGATTGTCTTCTATGCACGACTTTAAGAAATCATTAAACCTCGCATAATCTACCGGCACTTGTACTTGTGCGGTCTCATTAATAGATAGATCTACCATAACTTCGAGTAACACCATTTGATTCTCTAAATCAAAGCTTACATTTTCTGCTTGAAAATATTTCTTTATTAATGCTTTGTGTAGGCTTGAGAAGTCTACGGGTTGAGCGGTGTGCGGCTCACAACTGTAATCTATAAGAGTGTTAAGCTCTTTAAGGATGGTGTGTTTTAATGATCTGTTCATAACCGTTTATTTTCCAGAAAGATACGTAGTGATTACTTCTTTAATTTATAATAAAATGCTAATTAGCAGTTAGTTAACATATTATTTTGAGTTGTATTGCGCTTTCGCGAAAGCAAAAAAAACACCTCTACATAATAGTGAGGTGTCTTGTGGAGTATCTCTGGGTGATTAATTTTAAATCCTAAAGGTGATAATGGGTCTTTTGGCGTGGTTAACAAGTCCCTCGCTTAGTGAGCCGTTTAGAAAGTGAGAGAGTCCTTTTCGGCCGTGAGTACCTATGCCTACAATTCCAGCATCTATCATTTCTGCAAAATGTAGGACGCCGCTTTCTATGCTGTTGTCATTATAGATATTGAGAGAGTAGTTTGTAAAGTTTGGTTCTTTTGCCATAAATTCTTTCATAGTGGCTTCTATCTCGTGGGTAGTCTGAAAGTTGCTCGGGGTATTTACGTAAAGCATATGTAGTTTTATATCGCTATCTAGAGCAAAAGCAGCGGCTTTTCTAAATGCTGTGTGGTTCTCTTCTTTAAAGTCACTTACGTATACAAACTTGTCAAGTTTAAAAAGTTCGTGTTTTTGCTTTATTATAAGCACAGGTACTTTGGAGTTTCTTACTACTTTCTCAGCATTAGAGCCTATAAAAAATTCGTGTAACCCGCTATCGCCGTGGGATCCCATCACGATTATGTCAGATTCGTACTTGTTTACGTAGTCCATAATACCCTCAAATGCTCCGTCAAACTCTGCTGTTTCTTCTATGTTAATTCCTTCTAGGTAAGGAGCGCTCATCATTGTTTCAAACTTCTGGTGAGCCAGTTTCATAAAGAATATAGCTTCTGGTAAATCACTTTGCTGTCCAGTAACTGCATCTACAAGTTGCATAGGTAAGTCTACCATATGTAATAGGTTTATAGATGCGTTGTGGCGCCTAGCAAGATCTGCAGCCACTCTAAGTGCATTTTCTGCTTGTTCTGAGAAGTCTGTGGGTACAAGTATTTTTTTAATCATAAGGATATAGTTTATAGTTAAACAATACCATAATACGTGACCTTGTGGATGAGTAATATGGTTTTAAATACTTTAAATGCTGGGTCTCTTAAAATTACAAAATAATAGCCAGCTGTTACGGCTTTTAATAACGGATAATTTGTAGTATATTTGCACCGTTGAAAGACGCAGTGAATACAGAGGGGACAGCGGTCCCCTCTTTTTATAGGCTTATATGTTGAAGGAAAAAGTAACCAATTTACTACAAGAGGCGCTAGACGAGAATCCTAATTTATTCTTGATTAGTCTTGATATTCAAGGGAATAACGAGGTGAAAATCATTATAGATGGTGACACTGGTGTGAGAGTAGAAGATTGTATGGCGGTAAGCCGTAAGGTTGAGCATAACTTAGATAGAGAAGAAGAAGATTTTTCTCTAGAAGTGATGTCTGCTGGTGCTACAAGCCCTTTAAAGATACCTAGGCAATATAAAAAGAACGTCGGGAGACATCTAGAAGTAAAGAAAGAGGATGGGTCGCAAGTCGAAGGATTAATGACCGATGCTACAGAAGCAGATGTAACGCTTACTTGGAAAACAAGAGAGCCAAAACCTGTGGGAAAAGGAAAAGTGACCGTTCAAAAGATAGAAACGATTCCTTATAGCGAGATAGTGCAAGCAAAAGTGATGATTAAATTTTAACAAAAGTTGATATGGAGAATTTAGCGTTAATCGATTCTTTTTCAGAATTTAAGGACGATAAATTAATAGATCGTGTGACCCTAATGGCCATCTTAGAAGAGGTGTTCAGAAGTACGTTAAAAAGACGTTTTGGAAGTGACGATAACTTTGATATAATTATTAACCCTGACAAAGGAGATCTAGAGATCTGGCGTAACCGTGTGGTTGTGGCAGATGGTGAGGTGGAAGATGATAATGAAGAGATATCATTAACAAACGCACGTAAGATTGAAGAAGATTTTGAGGTAGGTGAAGATGTGTCAGAGGAAGTAAAGCTTATTGATTTAGGGCGTCGCTCCATCTTAGCTTTGCGTCAGAATTTGATTAGTAAGATACACGAGCACGATAATACAAACATATACAAGCAATTTAAAGAGCTTGAAGGTGATTTGTATACGGCAGAGGTTCACCATATACGTCACAGAGCAATTATATTACTTGATGATGATGGTAACGAGATTATATTGCCAAAAGATCGTCAGATACCTTCAGATTTTTTCAGAAAAGGAGAAAATGTACGTGGGGTAATTGAGAGCGTAGAGCTTAAAGGTAATAAGCCTGCTATTATAATGTCTAGGACGTCTCCATTGTTTTTGGAGAAGTTGTTTGAGTCAGAGATACCAGAGGTATTTGATGGTTTAATTACTGTTAAAAATGTGGTGCGTATTCCTGGTGAGAAGGCAAAGGTAGCTGTAGATTCTTATGACGACCGTATCGACCCAGTAGGAGCCTGTGTTGGGATGAAGGGTTCTCGTATACACGGTATCGTAAGAGAGCTTGGTAATGAAAACATAGATGTTATTAATTACACGACTAATCTTAATTTGTATATCACCAGAGCATTGAGCCCTGCGCGTATTACAAGTATTAAGATAGATGAAGAAAATAAAACTGCACAAGCAGTTCTTAAACCAGAAGAGGTAAGTAAGGCAATAGGACGTGGTGGTCATAACATCCGTCTAGCTGGACAGCTTACTGGTTATGAGATTGATGTGTATAGAGAAGGTGTAGAAGAAGATGTTGAGCTTACAGAGTTCTCAGATGAGATAGAAGCTTGGGTAATCGAAGCCTTTGGAAAAATAGGTCTTGATACAGCACGTAGCGTACTGGAGCAGGATGTAAGTGATCTTGTACGTCGTACAGATCTTGAAGAAGAAACAGTACTTGATGTGATGCGTATCCTCAAGGAAGAATTTGAAGAATAAAGTACCCTACTCGCAATAGTAAAGTAGGTATAGATAATAATTTAGAGCAGTTTATGGCAGCAACAATGCGATTAAACAAGGTATTACGGGAATTTAATATTTCTCTTGATCGTGCCGTAGAATTTTTGGATTCTAAGGGTATTGAGATAGAGGCACGTCCGACTACGAAAATTTCAACAGAAATTTACGAGGTGCTTTCGGGTGAATTTCAAACGGATGCTAATAAAAGAGTAGCTTCTAAGGAGGTTGCTGAGGCAAAAGAAAAAGAGAAGGAAGCATTGCGCGCCGCTCGTGAAGTAGAAATTGAAGCAAAAGCTGAGGCGAAAGCAGCAGCACCTAAGAAGCAAGAGGTTGTTAAGGCTAAAGCACAGCTAGATGGACCAAAGCAAGTAGGTAAAATCGATCTTTCTAAAGCATCTGGAAAACCTGTTGCTCCAAAGCAAGAGAAGAAAGAAGAGGTTAAGAAAGAGGAGGTTAAAAAGGAAGAAAAGCCAGTTGCTCCTGTAAAAGAAGCTGCTCCTGCACCTGCTCCGGTAGTAGAAGAAAAGAAAAAAGAAGAAAAGCCTAAGCAAGCTGCTCCTATAGAAAAGGAAGCAAAGAAAGTTAAGGCTCCTGCTGCAAAGAAGGAAGAGCCTAAGAAGGCTGAAACTCCAGAAAAAGAAGTGGGTCTAGGTGATGAAGTCATTAAGACAGATTACAAAAAACTAGATGGACCTAACTTTACAGGTCAAAAAATTGACCTTTCTAAGTTTAAGAAACCAGAAAAGAAAACTTCTTCAGACGATAAGAAAAAACGTCGTCGCCGTATTACAAAGCCTGGTTCAGGTGGAGGTAAGCCGGGAGGAAATAATCGTGGAGGAAACAATAACAATCGTGGTAACTCTGGAAAGGGAAGAGGACGTGTTGTTAAGGCAGAGCCTACAGAAGAAGAAGTACAAAAACAAATACGTGAGACACTTGAAAAACTTCAAGGAAAGTCTAACAAAGGAAAAGGTGCAAAGTACCGTCGTGATAAAAGAGATCAACACCGACAAAAGACAGAAGATGATCTAGCTCAACAAGATGCAGAAAGCAAAATCCTTAAGGTAACAGAGTTTGTTACGGTAAGTGAAGTTGCTACGATGATGGATGTGGGTGTAACACAAATTATATCTGCGTGTATGTCACTGGGTATGATGGTAACGATGAACCAGCGTCTAGATGCCGAAACACTATCTATTGTTGCAGATGAGTTTGGTTATTCTGTTGAGTTTGTAACTGCAGATCTTGAGGATGCTATAGAAGATGTAGAAGACCTTCCAGAAGATCTAGTAGAAAGAGCTCCTATCGTGACAGTAATGGGTCACGTAGATCACGGTAAAACATCACTTCTTGATTACATCCGTAAGGAAAATGTAATTGCAGGTGAGAGTGGAGGGATAACACAGCACATAGGTGCATATGGTGTACAGCTAGAAGATGGTAAGAAAGTTGCCTTTTTAGATACTCCAGGTCACGAGGCCTTTACGGCAATGCGTGCCCGTGGTGCTCAAGTAACAGATATTGCTGTTATTGTAGTTGCTGCAGATGATGATATAATGCCACAAACTAAAGAGGCAATCTCTCACGCTCAGGCGGCAGGAGTGCCTATAGTTTTCGCAATAAATAAAATTGACCTTCCAGCGGCAAACCCTGAGAAGATTAAAGAAGGACTTGCGCAAATGAATCTTCTTGTAGAAGATTGGGGTGGAAAAATTCAATCTCAAGAAATTTCTGCAAAGAAAGGAACTGGTGTAAAAGAACTGCTTGAGAAAGTATTACTTGAAGCTGAGCTCTTAGAGCTTAAAGCAAACCCAGATAGAAATGCAAATGGTACCGTAGTAGAAGCATTCTTAGATAAAGGTCGAGGATATGTATCTACAATTCTTGTACAAGCAGGAACGCTTCAAGTGGGTGATTACGTACTAGCGGGAACTACCTCTGGTAAAGTAAAAGCGATGCACGATGAGCGTGGTAAGAAAATAAAGAAGGCTGGACCTTCTACTCCAGTATCTGTTTTAGGACTAGACGGAGCGCCACAAGCAGGTGATAAGTTTGTTGTAATGACGGATGAGCGTGAAGCAAAAGATATTGCAACTAAGCGTACACAACTGCAACGTGAGCAAAACGTACGTACACAACGTCATATCACACTTGATGAGATAGGTAGACGTATTGCTCTAGGAGACTTTAAGGAGCTTAATATTATCCTTAAAGGAGATGTGGATGGATCTGTAGAAGCACTTACAGATAGTTTCCAGAAATTATCTACAGAAGAGATAGCTGTAAATATTATACACAAAGGTGTAGGAGCTATTACAGAAAGTGATGTATTGCTTGCTTCTGCCTCAGATGCGATTATTATCGGGTTTAATGTACGTCCAGCAGGTAATGCTAGACAGGTAGCAGATAAGGAAGAAATCGATATCCGTACATACTCTATCATCTATGATGCGATCAATGATCTTAAAGATGCGATGGAGGGAATGTTATCACCAGAGATGCGTGAGGAGATTACAGGTACAGCAGAGATACGTGAGACCTTTAAGATATCTAAGGTGGGAACTATCGCAGGTTGTATGGTAACTAACGGTAAAATCTTTAGAAATTCAAACATACGTCTTATACGTGACGGAGTAGTAGTTTACACAGGTGAGCTAGCTGCACTTAAGCGCTTTAAGGATGATGTAAAAGAAGTTTCAAAAGGATACGATTGTGGTATGCAGATTAAAAACTACAATGACATTAAACTTGATGATGTGATTGAAGCATTCCAAGAAGTAGCTGTAAAGAAGAAGCTTAAATAATATAAAGCTATATCTATATAACAATCGCCTTAGAGTCTATCTAAGGCGATTTTTTTATGCGCTTTCGCGAAAGCGTATAACTTGTTATGTTTTGTTGTTTTAGGGTAGTGTGTGGCTTACCAAGTGTCGTAAGTTGTGTAATCTTTTGAGAGGCTTAGATGTATCTTAATCTGTTCTGTGAGGTGTTTGCTTCTTTGTTGTGAGCGTGGTGGTTTCTCTTAGAATTAAAGCTATAAAAAAACCTCAATAGCAAAGCTGATTGAGGTTTTTTTATAAACGTGATATTATTTTCTAATTATCTGGCTTAAATATAAAAGCGCTAGAAAACTCTTTTCTTATTTCGATAAGTGCGCGATCTGCCTCAAGTCTATTTCTAAAGTTACCTATCCATACTTTATAGTTAGGTGTCTCGTGTTTAATGGCAGATGTCCAGGTGCCTACGCGGTTGCGATACTTCTTAAGTGTAGCGCTGGCTGTGTTTAGGCTTCCTGAGTACAGTTGTATTTTATATCTATCTGCAAGCTTGTTATCTTTAGTAAGGCTGCTCTTAAGGTCTAGTAGTTCTGTGATTCTATCATCTTGATTTACGGTTACTTGTGCAGATTGCGCTTTCGCGAAAGCGGAAAAAGTAAGGGTAACTGCTATGGCAATTACGATATGTTGAAACGGTTGTACGCTCATAATTTGCTGATTTTGAACAAAGGTAAAAGATAAAAACTTAAACAAATTAATATTATTATTTAGAACTATTATAAATTAGTAAGAACCCCTGTAAGGTGCCCTAAAAAATGCAGTTTGTGTAGTATTTTTGCATACCATTTTGTGCGCGGGTTTAACAGGCTCTTAACAACGTTAACAGTGTAAAAACCGTGCCATCTTTTTGAAGCTAATTCAATATTAATATGATACAGGTTAAACGCCAAAATTCATTCTCGAGAATACTTACCCTAGCTGCGGTGGTGCTTCTCACGTTATCTAGTTCTCTTTTTGCGCAAGATGCACCAGCGGCAGATGCTAAGGCTGGTGAGGCTTTATTTAAAGCAAATTGTGCAGCTTGTCACAAATTATATAAGCCTATGACTGGGCCGTTACTTCATCAGGTTTCTGAGAAGTACGACCGTGAGTGGTTGTATAAGTGGATCAAGAATAGCCAGGGACTTATTAAGTCTGGAGACCCTCTTGCTGTAAAAGTATATGAGGAGAATGGTAATAAAGTGATGAACTCTTTTCCTGCATTGTCTAATGCAGATATAGATAACATTCTTGCTTATACAGATACGCCAATGGCAACTCCACCTCCACCGAAAGTTCCGAATGGAGAGGTTCAGCCTGGTGGAGTTTCAAATAATCTTATCCTTGCTATCCTTGGATTTGTGTTATTGCTTCTTGTAGCGGTGTTGTTTTTAGTAAATAACACACTTAACAAGTTTGCTTCTGCTCAGGGAATTGAAATGCCGGTTGAGGAAAAGCGTAAGCCTATCTGGAAAGCATTTGTTGAAAATCAATTCTTAGTATTGGTTTCGGTAATCTTCTTATTATTAGGAAGTGCATATTTCGCTTACGGGTGGATGTCACAAGTAGGGGTTGATCAAGGGTATATGCCTGTGCAGCCTATTCACTATTCGCATAGAATTCACGCGGGAGAGAATGCAATAGAGTGTAAATACTGTCACTCTTCTGCAAGAGTATCTAAGCATTCTGGTATTCCTTCTCTTAATGTGTGTATGAACTGTCACAAGTCTATCGCAGAAGTTGCTGGACCTGAGTCTGAGTTTAGTTCTGTTACTGAAGATTACTCTAAGGAGTTTTATGATAAGGAAATCCAAAAGCTATACAAAGCTGTAGGTTGGGATGAGGCAACTCAATCATATACTGGGGAGACTCAGGCTGTAGAGTGGGTGCGTATTCATAACCTTCCAGACTTTGCATACTTTAATCACTCACAGCACGTAAGTGTAGCTGGTATAGAGTGTCAGAAATGTCACGGACCTGTAGAGGAGATGGAAGTAATGTATCAATATGCTCCTCTTACGATGGGATGGTGTATAAACTGTCACCGTGAGACTAACGTGAAGATTGAGGGTAATGCATATTACGAAGAGATACACGAGCAACTTGCAAAGAAGTATGGAGTTGAGAAAGTGACAGCTGCTCAAATGGGTGGTCTAGAATGTGGTAAGTGTCACTACTAATAAACAGAATTTAAGTTTCGAGAGAAACTCTTAATAAAGGTTGCTAAGCGTAGTCGAAGCACAAATTAATAAATCAATTATATGTCATCAAACAAGAAATACTGGAAAAGTGTCGATGAGCTCCACGGAGATGCATCTATCGAGGCACTAAGACAGAATGAGTTTGTACAAGAAATTCCGACAGATGAATTTTTAGGTGATAAAGAAACACTTGAAAGTACAGAAACTACACGTCGTGACTTCTTGAAGTACGTAGGTTTCTCTACAGCGGCAGCATCGCTTGCAGCTTGTGAGGGTCCTGTTGTAAAGTCTGTTCCTTATGTGGTACAGCCAGAGCAAATAATACCAGGAGTTGCAGATTATTATGCGACTACTATTGCAGATGGTTTTGACTTTGCAAGTGTGCTTGTAAAGACTCGTGAGGGTCGCCCTATTAAAATAGAAAACAACGACCTTGCTAAGGCAGGTTTTGGTGCAAACGCTCGTGTGCACGCATCTGTTCTGGGAATGTACGATACAAAGCGTGCGCAGTTTCCAACGGCAGGAGGAGAAGAGGTTTCTTGGACAGATATAGATAAAGGTGTAATTGCTGCACTTGAAAATGGTAAGAAAGCAGTATTGCTTACTCAAACATTTGCAAGTCCATCTACAGATAAGCTTATAGGAGAATTTATTGCAAAGTATCCTAATGTTTCTCACGTTGCTTATGATGCTGCAGGAGAACAATTTGCTTTAGACGCTTTTGAAATAAAATACGGTTTCCGTGCATTGCCAGATTATAATTTTGGTACTGCGGAAGTAATTGTCTCAGTAGGGGCAGACTTTTTAGGAGATTGGAATGGTGGTGGGTACGACTCTGCTTACGGTAAGTCTCGTATACCTAAAAATGGAAAGATGTCTAAGCACTTCCAGTTTGAGGCAAATATGTCTCTTTCTGGTGCAAACGCAGATGTACGTGTTCCAGCAACACCATCACAACAAAAATTAATAGTGCAGGCGCTAGCTGGTGGATCTGCTTCTGGTCTTTCAGAAGGAGTGAAGGCTAAGGTTGCTCAAGCACGTAAGGCACTTCTTGCTGCTGGTAGTAAAGGATTACTTGTAACAGGTGTGCAAGATGTTTCTACGCAGAGAATTGCGCTTGACTTTAATGAGGGTAAAGTGGTAATGGATACTGCTAAGCCTAAGCTTACAAGATCTGGAGATGCTCGTAAAGTGATGCAGCTTGTAAAAGAGATGAACGCTGGTCAAGTGGGAACACTTATTATGGCTGGAGTAAATCCTGCGTATAGTCTTCCTAATGCAGATGAGTTTGTTGCTGGTCTTGAAAAGGTTGATGTTTCTGTTGCGTGTTCATTACGAGCAGATGAGACAGCGGCACTTTCTACTCATATTGCACCAGTACCTCACTACCTTGAGTCTTGGGGAGATGTGCAGATTAAAATGGGTGAGGTAAGTTTACAGCAGCCTACAATAAAAGAGATATTTAATACACGTCAGTTCCAGCAAAGTTTACTTAACTGGATGGGTGTAGATAAAACATATTACAGCTACCTTAAAGAGACTATGTCTTCGGCAGGTATCGCATTTAATAAGTCTGTTCAAGCAGGAGTTGTTGAGACTGGCGCTTTCGCGAAAGCGGTAACCGCATCAAACACTTCTATAGCTTCAGATGCTGGTCTTGCGAGTACATTGCAAGAGGGTAATGGAGGTTTTGAACTTACGTTGTATACAAAAACTTCAATGGGTGATGGAACTCAGGCAAACAATCCTTGGTTACAAGAGATGCCAGATCCATTAACACGTTGTACTTGGGATAACTACTTAACAATGTCTGAGGCAGATGCTAAAGAGCTTGGTTTGTGGTTTGATAGAAGTTCATTCTTTACAGAAGCACGTCACGATGCAAATGGTGGTCTTAATGGTCACTATGCTAACGTTACTGTAAACGGTGTTACTATTGAGAAAGTACCGGTAATGATACAGCCGGGTCAAGCTAAAGGATCTGTAGGTCTTGCGGTAGGTTATGGTCGTAAAGAAAGCATACAAGAGGAGATGCAAACTGGTGTTAATGCATTCCCGTTAATGCAAAACTTCCAGACTACTCAAAGTGTTACTATTGAAAAAGTAGGTGGTGTACACGAGTTTGCCTCTGTACAACAGCATAACACACTTATGGGTCGTGGTGATATCGTAAAAGAGACGACTCTTGAGATATTCAATACAAAAGATAAGCATTTCTGGAACGCGGTTCCTGAGGTGAGTAAGGCACACGTAGAGTACGAAGTGACATCGCCAGAAGTTGATCTTTGGGAGGAGTTTGATCGCTCAGTAGGGCATCACTTTAACCTTGCTATTGATCTTAATGCTTGTACTGGGTGTGGAGCTTGTGTAATTGCTTGTCACGCTGAGAATAATGTTCCTGTAGTAGGAAAGTCTGAAATACGTCGTAGCCGTGATATGCACTGGTTACGTATAGATAGATATTATTCATCTGAGGATACATTTGCTCAAGATGATACTAAGAAGGAAGAGTTTGATGGATTAGGTGGTGATAAAGGTTCTCTTGGAGGATTTGGAGAGCTTGAAGATCCAGCTGCAAATCCACAGGTTGCTTTCCAACCTATAATGTGTCAGCACTGTAACCACGCTCCTTGTGAGACTGTGTGTCCAGTAGCAGCTACATCACACGGTCGACAAGGTCAAAACCATATGGCTTACAACCGTTGTGTAGGTACGCGTTACTGTGCAAACAACTGTCCTTATAAAGTACGTCGTTTCAACTGGTTCCTTTATAATGGTAATGACGAGTTTGATTATCATATGAACAATGATCTTGGACGTATGGTTATCAACCCAGATGTTACTGTTCGTTCTAGAGGGGTTATGGAGAAATGTTCTATGTGTATGCAAATGACACAAAAGACTATTCTTGATGCTAAGCGCGATGGACGTAAGGTTAAAGACGGAGAGTTTGCAACAGCTTGTTCTAACGCTTGTACAACCGGAGCACTTGCCTTTGGTGATATTAATGACAAGAGCAGTGAGATTGCAGAACTTAAAGAAGATGATCGTATGTATCACTTACTTGAGCACGTAGGAACAAAACCAAATGTATTCTACCAGACAATGGTACGTAATACAGAAGAAGTATAAAACAACTAATCTAAAGACTAATTATATAGGATTATGGCGCATTACGAAGCACCTATACGAAGACCACTAGTTACCGGAGATAAGACCTATCACGATGTAACATTAGATATCGTTGCTCCAGTGGAGGGACGTGCAAATAAATCTTGGTGGCTCGTATTCTCTATCGCACTAGTAGCTTTCTTATGGGGAATAGGCTGTATTATCTATACTGTAACAAACGGTATCGGTAGTTGGGGTCTAAATAAAACCGTAGGTTGGGCTTGGGATATTACCAACTTTGTATGGTGGGTAGGTATCGGTCACGCAGGAACACTAATTTCTGCAGTACTATTATTATTCCGTCAGAAGTGGCGTATGGCAATTAACCGTTCTGCAGAGGCGATGACTATTTTCTCTGTAGTGCAAGCAGGATTATTCCCTATTATACATATGGGGCGTCCTTGGTTAGCTTACTGGGTATTACCTATACCTAACCAGTTTGGTTCTTTATGGGTAAACTTTAACTCTCCGCTACTTTGGGATGTATTTGCAATATCAACGTACCTTTCTGTGTCATTAGTTTTCTGGTGGACTGGATTATTACCTGACTTTGCAATGATACGTGATAGAGCTGTTAAGCCTTTCCAGAAGAAAATCTATAGTTTACTTTCATTTGGTTGGTCTGGTAGAGCAAAAGATTGGCAGCGTTTTGAAGAGGTGTCACTTGTTCTCGCAGGTCTGGCAACACCGCTTGTACTTTCTGTACACACGATTGTATCTTTTGACTTTGCTACGTCGGTTATACCGGGATGGCACACCACGATTTTCCCTCCTTACTTTGTTGCGGGAGCGGTATTCTCAGGGTTTGCAATGGTAAACACGCTTCTTATTATAATGCGTAAAGTTGTAAGTCTTGAAGCTTACATCACAATACAGCACATTGAACTTATGAATATTGTAATTATGATTACAGGTTCTATAGTAGGTGTAGCTTATATTACTGAGTTATTTATGGCTTGGTATTCTGGAGTGGAATATGAGCAATATGCATTCTTAAACAGAGCAACAGGACCTTATGCTTGGTCTTATTGGGCAATGATGACGTGTAACGTTTTCTCTCCGCAGTTTATGTGGTTCCCAAAATTAAGAAGATCTATAATGTTCTCTTTTATCATATCAATTGTTGTAAACATCGGGATGTGGTTTGAGCGTTTTGTAATTATTGTAACATCACTTCACCGTGATTACCTTCCATCTTCTTGGACGATGTTCTCACCTACATTTGTAGATATAGGTATCTTCATAGGTACTATAGGTTTCTTCTTTGTATTGTTCTTATTATATGCACGTACATTCCCAGTGATTGCACAAGCAGAGGTTAAGACTATTATGAAGTCATCTGGTGAGCGTTATAAAAAATTACGTGAGTCTGGACAATCACTAGTAGGTACAGGAGCAGATCCTCGTACATCTGGTGGGCCAGTAAAGATTAATCTTGATGGTGCATACATTGCAAAACCTCAAGAGGTTGCTGCTGGTGAGACTGTGATACCAGAAGATACGCACGGTAATGAATCATTAGTTAATCGTCTTGGGATTTTTGACGCTGCTACTCAAAAAGCAGATGACCTTAAGGTAATTAATGGTATAGGACCAAAAATGGAAGAGAAGCTTAACGAACTAGGAATTTATACGTACGAGCAAGTAGGTAAAATGACTTCTGTTGAGTACAACTTATTAGATAATCTAACTGGATCATTTCCTGGTCGCGCAGAGCGTGATGATTGGGCAGGTCAAGCTAACAATCTTAAATAATTAAGTATGGCATCTACAGTTATACACGCAATATACTCTGATGACGACGTTCTTATGAACGCTGTAAAGGAGGTTAGAAAAAAACATCTTCATATTAATGAGGTGTATACACCATTCCCTGTACACGGGTTAGATAAGGCTATGGGGCTTGCGCCTACTCGTCTTGCTATTACTGCCTTTTTATACGGATGTGTGGGAATTACAGTAGCAACATTAATGATGAATTTCATTATGATTGAAGACTGGCCACAAAACATAGGTGGTAAGCCATCTTTCAGCTACATTGAGAATATGCCAGCTTTTGTGCCTATTATGTTTGAGCTTACGGTATTTTTTGCAGCTCACTTAATGGTTATTACTTTCTATATGAGAAGTAAATTATGGCCTTTTAAGAAAGCTGAAAATCCAGATGTACGCACGACAGATGATCACTTCCTTATGGAGATTGATGCAACTGGAAAAGATGGAAAGGAACTTGCAGACTTTTTAGTAACAACTGGAGCTGTAGAGATTAATTTAATTGCAAACGAAGCATAAGTCAACGCAATGAAGAATATATTTAAAATAGCTGTTTTGTTTATCGCTTTTGGCAGTATGATTTCTTGTCAAGATGATAATAAACCTAACTATCAGTATATGCCTAATATGTACGTATCTGTAGGCTATGAAACTTACGGTAAGTATGAGGTGTTTCCTGAAGGGTATGAAGCTTTAAAACCGGCAGAAGGCTCGGTGATGAGGGGGTGGTTACCATATGATTATGAAAATACTATTGAAGGAAAAGCTTCCGCGAAAGCGAACCTGAAAAACCCATTACCTTATACAGAGGGGAATTATGTTAAGGGTAATGAATTATATAACATTTACTGCGGTATCTGTCACGGTGTAAAAGGTGACGGAAAAGGAACATTAGCAAAAAGAGAGAAAATACTAGGGGTCCCTGCATATAACGATGCTGGTAGAGCTATCACTGAAGGTAGTGTATACCACGTGATGTATTACGGTATTAACTCTATGGGATCTTATGCATCACAGATGACAGAGGACGAACTTTGGATGGTTGACTATTACGTAATGGGTCTTAAAGATGCATTAGATGGAAAACCTGAGAGAGCGTTTACAGCAGTAGAAATTATTGAGGAAATGACAGAGGGTGAGATTGTTACAGATCTTAACGAAGGTGCAGTAGATGCTATACCAGGTCCTGAGTCTGAGCCAATGAATGCAGCAGGTAACGAACACTAATAACTAACGGAACAACCGATATTTAAGATATGTACACATTATCTAAAAACTTAAAATTATCAGCGATTATCTTTATGGTAGTAGGATTTGTCCTATTTGCTGTAGATTACGTTTTCTTACCAAAGACAATAGCAGATATTGAAGCAATGCACGCAGGTGATGCCCACGGAGGTAGTCACGGAGATGCAACAGTTGCAGATGCTCACGAAGCAGATACACACCACGTAGCAACCGATGATGCACACGCAGAAGACGGTCACGTAATGACCGAAGAAGAGCATAATGAGCACTTACTAGCAGGTTACCAAAATAAACCTTGGTCTGCTGTTTATATCGCTGCTTTTTTCTTCTTTATGATTTCTCTAGGGTGTCTTGCATTCTACGCAGTACAATATGCCGCTCAGGCTGGATGGTCGCCTTTATTACTTAGAGTGATGGAGGGTATAACAGGATATCTTTTACCTGGAAGTATAATAATGTTTGTTTTACTAGCATTATCTGGATTCCATTTTAACCATATGTTCCACTGGATGGCAGATGGAATTACTGATCCAGCAAGTGATAACTATGATAAGCTTATTGCTGGTAAATCAGGATGGTTAAATGTGCCTTGGTTGCTTATTAGAGCTGTAATATTTATTGCTGGATGGAACATCTACAGATTCTTTGCCGTAAAGTTCTCAAAAGAGCAGGATGAAGCATCTGATAACAAATCACATAAAAAGTCATTTAAAATTGCGGCAGCATTCTTAGTGTTCTTCTTATACACTGAGTCAATGATGTCTTGGGATTGGATTATGTCTATCGATCCTCACTGGTTTAGTACTCTCTTTGGATGGTACGTACTTGCAGGTATGATGGTTTGTGGTATAACTACCATCGCTCTCATAACTATGATACTTAAGGGTGCAGGTTACTTACAGAGTGTAAATGATAGCCACATACACGATCTTGCTAAATTTATGTTTGGTTTCAGTATTTTCTGGACGTACTTATGGTTCTCACAGTTTATGCTTATATGGTACTCAAACATACCAGAAGAGGTAACGTATTATATACAACGTATTGAAGATTATAACTTACCATTCTTTGGTATGTTAGTAATGAATTTCCTTTTCCCATTATTAATATTAATGAACAGCGATTTCAAACGAGTTAACTGGTTTGTGGTAATGGCTGGTATAGTAATCTTATTAGGTCACTATGTAGACATCTTCAATATGGTTATGCCAGGTACAGTAGGACAAGCTTGGTCGTTTGGATTTGTAGAAATAGGATCACTTATGTTCTTCTTTGGATTGTTTGTACTGATTGTTTTCAGTTCACTTACAAAACGTCCATTAGAGCCTAAGCGTAATCCGCTTATTGAAGAAAGTAAACACTTTCACTATTAGAATATAGATTAAAGAAGTTAGAAAGCAATGACAGGTTTATTAGCACTCATCGTAGTAATTCTATTTGTAGTCACACTTTGGCAAATGTCAAAGATTTTTAAACTATCTCAGTTTAATAAGAAGACCAATAGTGAAAATGCTCAAGTAGCAGACGATAAAGACAACAGAATCAATGGTAAATTGATGTTGATGTTCATCACATTTTTATATGCCATAACTATTTACTGTTTCTGGAATTACAGTAAGTTTTATTTGCCAGAACCATCTTCTGAGCACGGAGCAGATTATGACACCTTGTTATTTATCTCTCTTGCACTTATAATGTTCGTACAAGTAATCACACAAGCATTACTTCATTACTTTGCATATAAGTACTCAGGTAAGAAAGGTCAAAAGGCATTATTCTATGCAGATAATGATAAGTTAGAGTTTATCTGGACTATTATTCCAGTAATAGTTCTTGCAGGTCTTATTATCTATGGCCTTTTTACTTGGTCAGATATAATGAACTTTGAAGAGGACGAGGATGCTATAGTTGTAGAATTATATGCAAAGCGTTTCGGTTGGCAAGCACGTTATGCCGGAGAGGATAATATCTTAGGTAACGCAAATGTTCGTTTCATTGAAGGAGCAAACACAGTAGGTGTTGATGAAAGTGATGCTGATGCAATGGATGATAAAATTACAACAGAGCTCCATCTTCCAGTAGGACGCCAGGTAATCTTTAAGTTACGTTCTCAGGATGTATTACACTCTGCTTATATGCCTCATTTTAGAGCGCAAATGAACGTTGTACCAGGTATGATAACTCAATTCTCTTTTACTCCATCTAAAACTACTGCAGAGATTCGTGATACGGATTATATGAAAGATAAGATGGCTACTATCAAAGAGATTAGAAAAGAAAAAAATAAAGCTTCTATAGCGGCAGGAGACGGCCCTATAGATTCTTATGACGAATTTGACTATTACTTGCTATGTAATAAGATTTGTGGAGCATCGCACTATAATATGCAGATGAAGATTGTTGTTGAAACTCAAGAAGAATATGACGCTTGGATTGCAACTCAAAAAACATTTGGCAGCTCTATAGCAGCAGCTCAAGAATAAAAAAAGAAAAAGAAAAATTAACTAAAGAATCTAGGTATGGCAGCACACGCAGCAACAGCAGATCACGGTCACGATGATCACGAGCACCACCACGAGCAAACGTTTATAACGAAATATATCTTTAGTACTGATCACAAGATGATCTCAAAGCAGTATTTGATTACTGGTTTGGTAATGGGTATTATAGGTATTGGGATGTCATTGATATTCCGTTTACAACTGGCTTGGCCAGATCACCAATTTACTATTTATGAAGTACTCTTAGGAGACTGGGGTAAAGACGGTGTAATGGATCCAAACATTTATCTTGCACTTATTACTATACACGGTACCATAATGGTATTCTTTGTACTTACAGCAGGTCTGAGTGGTACTTTTAGTAACTTATTGATTCCACTTCAGATTGGAGCGAGGGATATGGCTTCTGGATTCCTTAATATGGTATCTTACTGGCTCTTCTTCCTTTCTTCTGTAATAATGGTATTATCATTATTTGTAGAGTCAGGACCAGCAGCAGCAGGTTGGACTATCTATCCACCATTATCTGCACTACCTAACAGTATACCTGCTTCAGGAATGGGTATGACATTGTGGTTAGTAGCGATGGCAATATTCATTGCATCATCACTATTAGGTTCACTTAACTATGTTGTTACAGTACTTAACCTTCGTACAAAGGGGATGACTATGACAAGATTACCACTTACAATATGGGCTTTCTTTGTGACTGCTATTATCGGTGTGGTTTCTTTCCCAGTTCTTTTATCTGCAGCTTTAATGCTTATTATGGATAGAAGCTTTGGTACGTCATTCTTCTTATCTGATATTTATATTGGAGGAGAAGTATTACATAACTCTGGTGGTTCACCAGTATTATTTGAGCACCTTTTCTGGTTCTTAGGTCACCCTGAGGTATACATTGTATTATTACCAGCACTAGGTATCTCATCAGAGATAATATCTACAAACTCACGTAAACCTATATTTGGTTACCGAGCGATGATTGCTTCTATTTTAGCAATTGCGTTCTTATCAACTATTGTATGGGGTCACCATATGTTTATTTCAGGTATGAACCCATTCTTGGGATCTGTATTTACATTTACAACGCTATTAATTGCAATACCATCTGCTGTAAAAGCATTTAACTATATCACAACCTTGTGGAAGGGTAACCTTCAGTTCAACCCTGGTATGCTTTTCTCAGTAGGATTAGTTTCTACCTTTATTTCTGGTGGACTTACTGGTATCATACTTGGAGATTCTACGTTAGATATAAACGTACACGATACGTATTTTGTAGTAGCTCACTTCCACTTAGTAATGGGTATCTCTGCATTATATGGACTTTTTGCAGGTGTGTATCACTGGTTCCCAAAAATGTTTGAAGGTAAAATGATGAACAAGAACCTAGGTTACGTTCACTTCTGGATTACAGTTATTGGAGCTTATGGTATTTTCTTCCCAATGCACTTTATCGGTATGGCAGGATTACCTAGACGTTACTATACAAACTCAGCTTTCCCATATTTTGATGATCTTGTAGATGTAAACAAAGCGATATCTATTTTTGCTTTCATTACAGCGGCTGCACAGCTAGTATTCTTATACAACTTCATACACTCAATGTTCTATGGAAAAGTAGGTTCTAAAAACCCTTGGAAATCTAACACATTAGAGTGGACAACAGATCACAAGCACATACACGGTAACTGGGCAGGTGCAATTCCTGAAGTACACCGCTGGCCATATGATTATTCTAAGCTGAATAAAGATGAGTCAGATTATGTTATTGCTGGTCAAGACTATGTACCGCAAACAGTTCCACTTCAAGACAATGAAGAAGAAATGCATCACTAGAGATGTCATAACATAAATCATACTTTTATGATTACTTAAAACCCATTCTTAACGAGTGGGTTTTTTAGTTTTGCGCTTTCGCGAAAGCGTAACATTATCCTTTATAAGTCTTAAATGGAAGGTGGCTGTAAAGTTTCAAACAAGACAATTTCTTATCTTTGATAGAAATCACCTAGACGTATGAATGAGCACTTGGATCCTACAAATGAAGGTTACTCAAGAGAAGAAGTAGATATTGAGAAAGCGTTAAGACCTTTATCGTTTGACGACTTTGCGGGACAAGATCAAGTGCTTGAAAATCTCAAGGTTTTTGTACAAGCGGCAAATCTTAGAGGAGAGGCATTAGATCACACCCTCTTTCACGGTCCTCCAGGTCTTGGTAAAACTACCCTTGCAAATATTCTGGCAAACGAACTTGGGGTAAATATTAAGATAACCTCTGGCCCCGTTCTAGACAAGCCTGGTGATCTCGCTGGATTACTTACTAATCTAGATGAGCGTGATGTGCTATTTATAGATGAGATACATAGACTTAGTCCTATAGTAGAAGAGTATTTATACTCGGCTATGGAGGATTATCGTATAGATATAATGATTGAGACGGGGCCAAATGCACGTACCGTTCAGATAGACCTTGCGCCTTTTACACTCGTAGGAGCAACTACACGTTCAGGACTTCTTACAGCGCCTATGCGCGCACGTTTTGGTATATCTAGTAGATTGCAATATTATACAACAGAGCTTCTTACAACCATCGTACAGCGCAGCTCTAGTATACTAGGAGTGCCTATCTCTATGGAAGCTGCTATAGAGATAGCCGGTAGAAGTCGTGGTACACCTCGTATAGCAAATGCCTTATTGCGTAGAGTGCGTGATTTTGCACAAATAAAAGGAAATGGTAGTATCGATATTAAGATTGCTAAGTATAGCCTTGAAGCACTTCACGTAGATGCTCACGGGCTGGATGAGATGGATAATAAAATACTAGCTACTATTATAGATAAGTTTAAAGGCGGGCCTGTGGGACTCACTACACTTGCGACTGCCGTTTCTGAAAGCGCCGAAACTATTGAGGAGGTTTACGAACCTTTTTTAATACAGCAAGGTTTTATTATGCGTACTCCAAGAGGACGTGAAGTTACAGAGGATGCATACAAGCATCTAGGTAGAGTAAAAGGCCCTGTGCAGGGAGGTCTGTTTTAGGAACATTCTATTTTAAAATATTATATAAAAGCACCCTATGTCTAATGATATTCCAGCAGTTTCGGTTTTAAAGTTTCTGGCAAATGCTGGGAGTATTTTAAAGAATCCGCTTCCTTTTCATCACGATAATTTTGAGAGTAAGGGTGATACCTTTAAGTTGCAGTTGGGTTTTGGTAATGAAGTTGTCTTTTCTAGAGATCCGGGCTTTGCAAAGTATGCTTTGCAAAAAAACCAGCGCAACTACACAAAATCACCCATCCAGACTAAAGATCTTGCAAAGTATGTAGGGGAGGGACTTTTAACCTCAGAAGGCTCTCTATGGAAAAAACAACGAAAACTCATACAACCAGCCTTTCATAAAAAGCAGCTTGCACAGCTTATAGAAGCTATGCATACAGTAATAAAGGAGGAGCTACAAAACATAAAGACAGGAGAGGCGTTTGATGTATTTGAGATATTTAATGACCTTGCTTTTAATACAGTTGCAAAGTCACTCTTTCAGACCGAGGTAGATCGTAAAAAGATAAACCGCCTGCAATACATTACAGAGCAAGCTCAAAAGATGCTCGTAAAAGAGTTGAGACAACCTTATAAATCTTGGTATTTTAAGTATGCTGGACCTATAGATAAGCACCTGGCTCTTACTCAAGAGGCGCGTGATATACTTATGGAACTCGTAGAAGAACGTCGAGCATCACAACAAAAGGTAGGAGACTTACTAGATATGCTTTTGGAGTCTACTTATGAGGATGGCACAGGTATGGATGATGAGCAACTCATAGATGAGATTCTCATACTCTTTACAGCGGGTCACGAGACAACCTCAAATGCGCTTACATTCGCCGCCTCATTACTTGCAAGACATCCAGAGTGGCAAGATAAAATTTATGAGGAATACGCTTTCGCGAAAGCGAACTCAACATCATTAAACGAGTTTTTAAGACATTGTACAGTCACTAAGCAAGTGCTAGAGGAAACAATGCGACTTTACCCACCAGCTTACTTCATAGACAGAGTAAATATTGAAGAAGATGAATATAATGGGATGAAGATACCGGTAGGTTCTAATTTATTGTTTTCGTGTATTGAGATTCACAAGCACGACGATTTTTGGGAAGATCCATTACAATTTAACCCTACTCGATTTGATGAAAATGCGGGGATGTATCACGATGCCTATTTCCCATTTGGGGCGGGACCTAGAATGTGTATAGGTAATAACTTTGCAATGTATGAAATGATTCTTGCGGTTACCGAAATGGTATCCCGTTTTAAAATCACTCCTATAAACACACCTATAGAACTATTACCGCTCATTACCCTTAAGCCAAAAAATGCAATCTTAGAGTTTACTGCAAGATAGGGTGATAGAGAATAGATCAAAACATACAGCATTTATTAAGGCAGAAGCACAACGCTTAGGTTTTATGTCTTGCGGTATAAGTAAAGCAGGTTTTCTTGAAGAAGAAGCGCCTCGTCTTGAGTCTTGGCTCAATAAAAATATGCACGGCGAGATGCAGTATATGGAAAACTACTTTGACAAGCGCCTTGACCCTACAAAACTTGTAGAAGGGTCTAAGAGTGTAATATCACTCCTACTTAATTATTACCCTCACGAGTTGCAGAATGAGGAGTCTTATAAAATCTCTAAGTATGCCTATGGCCGTGATTATCATTTTGTGATAAAAGATAAACTCAAAGAGTTTATGCACGTTATACAAGAACAGATAGGAGAGGTGCAGGGCCGTGCTTTTGTAGATAGCGCTCCTATACTTGATAAAGCTTGGGCAGCAAAGAGTGGTCTGGGGTGGATAGGTAAGCACAGTAATTTAATTTCAAAAAAGGCAGGGTCATTTTATTTTATTGCAGAGCTTGTGGTAGACCTAGACCTTGAGTATGATACACCTGTTACAGATCACTGTGGGAGCTGCACTGCTTGTATAGACGCTTGTCCCACACAGGCCATTGTGGAGCCGTATAAGGTAGACGGTAGTAAATGTATAAGCTACTTTACGATAGAGCTTAAAAATGAAATACCTGAGTATGCAAAGAGTCAACTAGATGACTGGATGTTTGGTTGTGATGTATGTCAAGATGTATGCCCTTGGAATCGATTTTCAAAAGCACATAGTGAGCCGTTATTTAACCCAAACCCTAAGCTGCTCACTTATGATAAAAAACAATGGGAAGAAATAACTCAAGAGGTGTTCTCAGAAATATTTAGAAAATCTGCTGTAAAGCGGACCAAATTTTCTGGCTTGAAGCGAAATATCGATGCGTTAAAAAAACAGCCATAATTGATGCCTCAATTGCGAAATCCTTAAAATTACAGACACTTAACGTTATCTTAATATTTTTGCGGATATTACTGTCTTGAATCATAATTAAAATCCAGCATATTTATGAACAAAATACTCAGTAGTATCAAAAAACCTAACTTGTCCTTCTGGCAAATTTGGAATATGAATGTTGGTTTCTTTGGAATTCAATTTAGTTTTGGGCTCCAACAAACTGCCATTAACCCTATTTTTTCTTTTCTAGGTGCAGATCACGCAGAGTTACCATTACTCAACTTAGCAGGTCCAGTTACCGGTTTATTAATACAGCCTATTATAGGTGCGATAAGTGATAAAACTTGGTTGCCTAAATGGGGTGGTCGTAGAAAACCATTTTTCCTAATAGGCGCGCTACTGGGTAGTTTATGTCTTTTTGCTTTTCCATTTAGTCCAGGCCTTTGGTTTGCTGTTGGTCTTCTGTGGATACTTGATGCAGCAAACAATACCGCAATGGAACCTTATCGAGCCTTTGTAGGTGATAAGCTTAATGATGACCAGCTTACTTATGGTTATCAGATGCAAAGCCTTTTTGTTGGAGCAGGAATAACAATAGCAAATTTTTCGTTATTCTTATTTCAAGATTGGTTTGGTTCTCCTTCTGGAGAAACTACAGCCTTGTGTACAACGGCTACAGAAACTATTTCTGCTATTCCAACTTGGGTTTATTATTCGTTCTTCTTAGGTGCTGTTGCATCAGTAGGTACCATCTTGTGGTCAGTGTGGAAAACCCCTGAAATTCCACCTTCTGAAGAGCAACTATCTGAACTTAAGAGAGAAAGAAAGGATTCTACATTTGCAGGGAGGGCTTCAGAACCTTTCAAAGAGATAGCAGGCGCTATAGGTAAGATGCCTAAAATGATGTGGAAACTTGCAGCTGTTTACTTTTTTCAGTGGTATGCACTTTTCGTTTACTGGCAATTTATAACTCCTATGCTACGTACATCCTTTTTTGGCCTTGCAAATGATGATGATACGCGTTTTAATTCGATTATGGAGGCTTGCAAATCAGGAGATGTAATATCAACTGGAGATACAGCTTTTGCTCAGAATTTTCAAGCCATTTCAGAACAGGCGCTTGCCCAAACTGGATTAATGAATGGGACGTATAATTTTGTTACTATGATTGTGGCCCTTGCATTAGTCCCTTTTGCAAAAAAGTATGGGTCACGCAATGTATATGTAATTTGTCTTTTCTTTTCTGCTATTGCAATGTTGAGTATGCCTTTTATTACAAACAAATGGGCGCTTCTTGCACCTATGTTGCTCTTTGGAATAGGTTGGGCTGCAATGATGGGCATTCCATATGCAATGGTTTCTAAAATTATTCCAGAAGAAAAAAGAGGTGTTTATATGGGGATAGTTAATATGATGATTGTTATTCCTATGCTTATCCAGACTGTTACTTTCGGTCCTATTATAAAGAATTTACTGGGTAATAGTGCTGTTAATGCAATATTGTTTGGCGGTGTCTTTTTTATTATTGCTGCACTCTTAGCTTTGCGTATGAAAAAGTCTGTGTCTACCGCGGTGACAGATATGAACTAAATTATGATATACTAATAACTTATTAGTATATTAGTAGAACAATAGAAGTTCTTTTTCTTGAGCCACTATAAAAGAACTGTATGACAGTTATAAAACTGTCCCATTATTGCTAAGATTTACAGCATCTTGTTCATAAGATTAAATCCAATAATCATATGGCGTTTGAGGCTGATAAGTGGTTAATACCCAACTGAAAGCACTGGCTCGCGCTGGTGCTTTCATACTTTAATCCCTTTTTATGAAACATATAGGTGTAAAACTCTCATTGTATCTCAACTATTTTGTCTTTGCTATTCTTCTTAATAGTGTGGGTATTGTTATACTCAAGTCGCTCAACAATTATGGTGTAGATGAAACTACGGCAAGTGTGCTAGAAGCATTTAAGGATTTGCCTATAGCTATTGTCTCATTTGCTATTGCTTCCTTTTTACCTAGAATAGGATATAAAAAGGCAATGCTCATAGGTCTAGCTATGGTAACCGTAGCGTGTATCGCTATGTATTACGGTAACACATTTGATACGGCAAAGATTCTTTTTGCTACCGTAGGAGCAGCATTTGCCCTCATAAAAGTTTCTGTTTACTCTACTATAGGTCTTGTGACTAACTCTACAAAAGAGCATAATAGTTTAATGAGTTCTATAGAAGGGTTTTTTATGGTAGGTATTGCGCTTGCTTATTTTCTTTTTCCTGCATTTAATACAGAAGGTGAACCAGACGCGTGGCTTAACGTTTACTGGCTACTAGCAGCACTCTCTGCGGTGTCTTTTATTATCTTATTATTTACCAAATTTGAAAAAGAAGCAGAGATACCTGGTGCAGATCTTAAAGAAGATTTTCTTGAGATGTTTAAGTTACTAGCAAGATTGCTCATTATCGTTTTTGTTATAAGTGCATTTCTATTTGTAATGATAGAGCAAGGTATAATGTCGTGGTTACCTACATTTAATAATAAAGTGTTAGGCCTAACTGAAAATTTAGGGATTATGATGTCTAGTATTCTTGCGTTATCTCTAGCTGCTGGACGATTACTGGCAGGTGTTCTCACTCGTAAAATATCGTGGATTTATGTCCTCTCTGCCTGTACAATAGGAGCAATGCTCCTCGTAGTGTTTGTATTGCCTAAAACCGTTGGCCTCAATGTGGGTGAGATAAGTTCATTAAGAGACATACCAGCTATAGGCTTTGCGTTTCCATTAGTAGGGTTGTTTATAGCACCTATTTATCCGTTGCTCAACTCTGTTGTCTTAAGTGCGTTACCTAAGAGAGTACACAGCCCTATGACAGGGCTTATAGTGATATTTTCGGCACTGGGAGGGACATTTGGTAGTAGGATTATAGGATATTTATTTGAAACAAAAGGTCCAGAAAACGCTTTCTACTTTACACTTATTCCTATGACGGTGCTACTTGTATTTTACTTTATTCTTAAAAAACTTACAGAAAAAGATGTACTTCAAGGGTAATATAAAGGAAACACTTCGTCACTTGCTAGAGCAAGAAGACACAGATGGAGATAAGAAAATCACAGTAGAAGATCAAGGGCCTAAGCAGTTTGACATAGCTCTGTATGGAGATGATAACGCTTTCGCGAAAGCGTATACTATAAAAGGAACCTACCATCTTTCTAATTTTTTACAGGAGCTCGCTTTAGAAAGAGCGCTTAGTAAAACCGAAGCTGTAATTCCTTTGTGGAAAATAGAGGAGCAACCCACTAGCCGCATTAACCGAATGATACGTGATTACTTCTGGGACGACCTCACGCGTACAATAGATAAGAAGGGGCTTGCAAATATCCTCACAGACACAAAAGCTGGAGATAGCGTGCAACGTATGTATGTGCCTGGAACAGATCAAGAGGGTGTAGCATATTATAATAATCTAAAGACAGATTTTCCTAATCTAGAGGTTGTGGTGCTTCCTCTAGAGATTACTCCAGAGTATGTTAAGTCTATAAATGAGAAGCCAGGCATTTTGGCATTGGGTCTTGAAGGTAAAAATGGAATTCCGTTTGTAGTGCCTGGAGGAAGGTTTAATGAGATGTATGGATGGGATAGCTATTTTGAAGGTGTAGGGTTACTGCTAGATAACCGTGTAGATCTAGCTAAAGCTATGATTGATAATTTTTGCTATCAAATCACACATTATGGTAAGATATTAAATGCAAATAGGAGTTATTATCTCACTCGTACACAGCCTCCATTTTTGAGTTCGTTTATAAGAGAAACTTTTGAAAAAGATTCAAGACTAGGTAAGGAGTGGCTTGCAAGTGTTCTAGCTATTGCAATACAAGAGTATGAAAGTGTATGGATGAGAGCGCCTAGATATACAGATAATGGTCTCAATCGTTATTATGCACAAGGTGTAGGAGTGCCACCAGAGACAGAAGAAGGTCATTTTGATGAGCATCTAGCCGTTGTAGCAAAGAAAGAAGGTTGTAGTATAGAAGAACTGGTGAGTAATTATCAAAATGGAAGTCTAGACTTACCTGAGTTAGATCGTTACTTTACACACGATAGAAGTTTACGTGAGAGCGGTCACGATACTTCGTGGCGACTTGACGATGTGTGTGCAGATCTAAACACGGTAGATCTTAATAGTTTGTTATATAAGTATGAGATAGACTTTGAGTACCTCATTGCTACTTATTTTGCGGGTGACTTCAAAGGCAAAAAATCTAGATATTATAAAGAAAGTGCGCTAGCTCGCAAGGAGCGTATAGATACCCTTATGTGGAATGAAGATAAGAGCCAGTACTTTGATTATAATTGTGTCACAAAGCAGAAAACTGAATTTGAAAGTGCTTCAAATTACTTTCCATTATGGGCAGGTCTGCTAGATAATGATAAAGCAATGAAGACCGTAAGACGTCTTATGATGGATCTTAAAGAAAAGGGAGGTGTAGCAGGTACAAGTCGCGCTATGAATACAATTATCCCAGAGGGAGCAGTACAGCGCCAGTGGGATTATCCTAACGGCTGGGCTCCGCACCAGATGATGATATGGCGAGGACTTAAAGCATATGGTTTTGATAAAGAATTACAAGAGCTTGTGTACAGGTGGTTGTGGATGATTACTAGAAATGCCGTAGACTATAATGGGGTTATACCTGAGAAGTACGATGTCGTATCTGCAACGCATAAAGTCTTTGCAGAGTATGGTAACGTGGGGACCGAGTTTGATTATATTACAACTAGTGGTTTTGGGTGGATGAATGCTAGTTATCAATTAGGGCTTTCATTGCTGAATCCTAAATTGAGAGCAGCCCTAGATAACCTTGAAGATCCAGAAAAAGTATTTAATTAAAAATTAGATTTAAGTGAAAAGAGACTTAGATATTTTATGTGTAGGTGAGGTACTTATAGATTTTATAGGCCATCAAAAAGAAGTACGTATAGATAAAACACGTGATTACCACAGGTACTTAGGTGGTAGTCCTACTAATGTAGCGATGAATCTCGCACGACTGGGTATGAATGTAAAACTTGCCGCTACCATAGGAGATGATGGGCTAGGGGTTTACATTAAAGATAAACTTACCGAAAATGGCGTGCAGACAGATCTCATTGCGACAGATCCTGAAAACCCTACGAGTGTAATTTTTGTGTCAAAAACTACGGGCACACCAGATTTTATACCTTATCGATATGCAGACACTAAGATCTCAGAAACCCAAGTGTCTGATGCTTTACTAGCGCAAACTACTATTTTTCATACCACAGCATTTGCTCTAAGTAAGAAGCCTGCAAGAACTACAATTTTAGCCAAAGCAAGAAAAGCTTATGAAGCTGGTTGTACACTTAGTATAGATCTTAATTATTCGCCTCGTATTTATCCTAATAGGGAGAAGGCGATAAAAACCTTTAGAGAGTATTGCTCATATAACCCGCTCGTGAAGATAAGTGAGGATGATATGGAGCGTCTTTTTGGTGAGAAAAGAAGTCACGAGGCTATTTTTGATTTCTTCCACAATGATTTCGGGGTAGAGCTTGTTTGTCTCACCTTAGGATCAGAAGGGGTTAAGCTTTCGCGAAAGCGTAAAAATCACCCTCCAGAAATGATTGTTGAGCCAGCGGCAAGAGTTGAGCAAATACTTGATGCCACGGGAGCAGGAGATGCTTTTTGGAGTGGATTCTTATTTGCCTACATAAGAGAGTATGATATCAAAAAATGTCTCAAAGTGGCGCTGTCACTGGCGGCTATAAAATTACAGCACGTGGGTAGATTGCCACAAAATGTGGATATACTCACCCAGTTGCTAGATTTTAAATAATAACCTCCATTAGGTAGATGTTAACAAGACTAGGTGTATAACCGATACGGAATTCAGTACTTTTGTAAGTCAATAGATAACCAACTTTATGAGTCAGCAGAACAAAAGACGGAGGGAAGCCCTCGTATATCACGCAAAGCCAAAACCAGGTAAAATTGCGGTAGTTCCTACAAAAAAGTACTCAAGCCAGCGTGATCTTGCGCTTGCTTATTCTCCAGGGGTGGCAGAGCCGTGTCTAGAGATAGAAAAAGATATTAATAATGTTTATAAATATACGGCAAAGGGTAACCTTGTAGCTGTAATCTCAAATGGTACTGCGGTGCTAGGTCTGGGAGATATAGGGCCGGAAGCATCAAAACCTGTTATGGAGGGTAAAGGTTTACTCTTTAAAATATTTGCTGGGATAGATGTTTTTGATATAGAAGTAGGTACAAAAGATGTAGATGCTTTTATAGAAACTGTAAAAAATATCGCTCCGACCTTTGGGGGGATTAACCTTGAAGATATTAAGGCACCAGAAGCTTTTGAAATTGAGCGCAGGCTCAAAGAAGAGCTAGATATACCAGTAATGCACGATGACCAGCACGGTACGGCAATCATATCTGCCGCGGCGATGCTCAATGCATTAGAAATAGCAGGTAAGCGCATAGAAGATGTGCGTATCGTAGTGTCTGGCGCGGGTAGTGCAGCTATCTCGTGTATGAACTTGTATCATTTACTTGGTGCTAAGCTAGAGAATATTGCAATGTTTGATATAAATGGTCTTCTTAAAGAGGATCGTACAGACTTATCTCCAGAGCAGTTTAAGTTTAAAAGTAAAGAGAGTTTTAACACGCTAGCAGAGGCAATGGTTAATGCAGACGTGTTTTTAGGTCTCTCTGTGGGTAACATTGTAACACCTACAATGGTACAGTCTATGGCAAATGATCCTATTGTATTTGCAATGGCAAACCCAACTCCAGAGATAGATTATGATGTTGCGATAGCATCAAGACCAGACTTAATAATGGCAACGGGAAGGTCTGACCATCCTAACCAAGTTAATAATGTGCTAGGTTTTCCATTTATTTTTAGAGGCGCGCTAGATGTGCGTGCAACTGCAATAAATGAAGCGATGAAGATGGCGGCGGTAAAAGCACTAGCTCAACTAGCAAAGGAGCCTGTTCCAGAACAGGTAAATATCGCATATGGAGAGACTAGATTTACCTTTGGTCGTGATTATATTATCCCAAAACCATTTGACCCAAGATTAATAACTACAATACCTCCTGCAGTGGCACAAGCTGCGATGGATTCTGGAGTGGCAAAAGAACCTATAAAAGATTGGACCGCTTACCACGATGAGTTATTAGAGCGACTGGGTGAAGATAACAAGATTGTAAGATTACTAATGGATCGCGCACGCCGGAACCCAAAACGTATAGTCTTTGCAGAGTCAGATCAACTAGATGTGCTTAAAGCTGCACAAATCGCTCACGAAGAAGGTATCGCAATACCTGTATTACTAGGTAATCGTGATGTGATATTAGAACTTAAGGAAGAGATAGGTTTTGATGCAGATGTAGAAATTATAGATCCAAAATCTGACGAAGAGAAAGCTCACGTGGCAAAATATGGTGAGATATACTGGGAGTCAAGAAAGCGTAAGGGTATCACGCTCTATGCCGCACAAAAACTGCTTAGACAGCGAGATTACTTTGCTTCTATGATGGTGAGTCAAGGTGATGCAGATGGGATGCTCTCTGGTTTTAGCCGTAGTTATCCATCTGTGATAAAACCGGTTCTTGAAGTGATAGGTACTGCGCCTGGTGTGCAAAAAGTAGCTGCTTGTAACCTGATGGTTACCTCAAAAGGACCACTCTTTCTTGCAGATACGTCTATAAACATAGATCCTAATGCAAAGGAACTAGCAAAAATTGCCCAGATGACTTCGACGGCTGTAAGGATGTTTGGACTAGAGCCAGTGGTGGCGATGATGTCTTACTCAAACTTTGGCTCATCTACGCACGAGAAGGCAAAAACGGTAAGCGACGCTGTATCTTACTTACACCGCAACTTCCCAGAACTTATTGTAGACGGAGAGGTGCAGGCAGATTTTGCGCTTAATAGAGATATGTTGCAAAGTAAGTTTCCCTTTTCAAAGCTTGCTGGTAAAAAAGTAAACACCCTTGTGTTTTCAAACATAGATAGTGCAAACATCACTTACAAGATGATTAAAGAGCTAGAAAATGCAGATAACATAGGTCCTATAATGCTTGGTATGCGCAAGCCTGTGCATATATTGCAACTAGGTGCGAGTGTAGACGAGATGGTGCATATGACTGCTATAACGGTGATTGATGCTCAAAAGAAAGAAAACTTTTTTAACAAGCAACAGGAGTAGTGGTTTTACGCTTTCGCGAAAGCGAAAATCACACCTCATAATTTTAAAGGTTCAGGCGTTAGTCTGAACCTTTTTTTTATGTTCAAGAATAGAAAGGAAATCACGATGTAAGTCTGTTAAGACGCGGTGTAATGTTGTTAAAAGCTTTCGCGAAAGCGGTAGGATAAAATAACATTTCTCCTAGGCATAAATTTCTTACATTTACGCACCTTAAAATTCTGTTAAATGATTACGCACCTAAGCGGTAGACTTATAGAAAAGAATCCTACACACGTTGTATTAGATTGCAATGGCGTGGGGTATTTTATAAATATCTCTCTATATACTTTTGGGCAACTAGGCGATAGTGAAGCGCTCAAATTATACACACATCTTCAAGTTAAGGAAGATAGTCATACGCTTTTTGGGTTTATGGAGGTGATGGAGCGTGAGATTTTTAGATTATTATTATCTGTTTCTGGTATAGGGGCAAGTACGGCAAGAACAATGCTGTCTTCACTTGAGCCTAATCAAATCAAGCAAGCCATTGCGTCAAACGATGTGGCGACCATACAGAGTATAAAGGGAATAGGAGCAAAAACGGCACAACGTGTCATTTTAGATCTTAAGGATAAAATACTTAAAGTATACGATATCAGTACTGAAAGTGCTATGCAAAGCAATACTAATAAAGATGAGGCGTTATCTGCTTTAGAGACTTTAGGATTTGCGCGTAAACAGGCAGAGAAAGTATGTCTGGCTATCACAAAAGAAAAGCCAGATGCGAGCGTAGAGACTATTATTAAAGAGGCATTAAAAAAACTGTAGGTCTATTTTGAAGCGAAATTATTACTTGAATTTACGTGTAGCGGTATTGTTTATTACGGTTGTCTTTATAGGTAACCTAAGTGCTATAGCACAAGAGGAGGATCCTAATGAAAATGAAGAGAGCGCCACGCCTGCGACTTTCTCCTTAGGGAGCCTTGTTTTACCTAACCCAAATAGTATTGTAGCAAAGTACACCTATGACCCTGTGCTAGATAGGTACATTTACACCGAAGAGCTGGGTGCTTTTAATGTTACTTACCCGCTTATACTTACTCCAGAAGAATATGAAAAACGCGTGCGTGATGAACAAATGCGTCAATATTTTAGAGAAAAAATTACGGCAATAGATGGTCGTGCAGATGAGGATGACTCTAGAAATAGCCTTGTAAAATCCCTGTATGTAAAAAATGATCTTTTTGAATCTATTTTTGGAGGAGATGAGATTACGTTTACACCACAAGGTTCTGTAGAGATGGATCTCGGACTGTTATTTACAAAGCAAGATAACCCTGCTTTTTCTCCTCGTAATAGAAGAAATTTTACATTTGACTTTGACCAGCGTATAAGTCTTAGTTTATTAGGGCAAGTAGGTGAACGCCTCCAGATCACAGCAAACTATGATACGGAGTCTACCTTTAATTTTCAGAATCAAATAAAACTAGAATACACCCCTACTGAGGATGATATCATCCAGAAGATAGAAGTGGGTAACGTGTCTATGCCTCTTAATAGTGCATTGATACAGGGCTCTCAAAGTCTTTTTGGTGTTAAGACCGAGTTGCAGTTTGGTAAAACTAGGGTAACTGCAGTATTCTCAGAAAATCAATCACAACCTAAAACGGTTACCGCAGAGGGTGGAGCAACGGTACAAGAATTTGAAGTTCCTGCGCTTAACTATGATGAGAATCGTCACTTCTTCTTAGCACATTACTTTAGAGATACGTACAACGAGGCTTTAGAGAATTATCCTTTTATAGATAACAGGGGAGTGCAAGTAACGCGTGTAGAGGTGTGGATTACAAATAGACAAAACCAAACTACAAACGCACGTAATATTGTTGCGATACAAGACATAGGAGAGTCTGATCCTGCAAACATAGGGGTGAACGCGGGAGCAAACCCTGGGTTTATTAATAGTAGTGCAAATGCTTTTCCAGATAACAGAAATAACGATTTTAACCCAAGAGGAATAAACGATGCCTCTGTGCAGTCACAGTTAACACCTGCTATACGAGATGTTGCTACTGTGGGTCAGGGTTTTGGTAGTGTTACGGTGCAAGATGGTACAGATTATGTCCTTTTAGAAAACGCACGTAAGCTAGATAACTCGCAGTTTACATTATATCCAGGTCTTGGTTATATCTCATTAAATCAGCGTCTTAATAATGATGAGGTGCTTGGTGTAGCTTTCCAGTACACCGTAGGAGGACAAGTGTATCAAGTAGGAGAATTTGCAAATGATGGTGTAAATGCTACAGAAGGAAGTAGACCAGATGCAGATATGGACGGAATACCAGATATTGCAGATGCTGATAGCCCGGTAACCCGCCCAGATGATGATAATGACGGTATTGCAAATGATGCAGATGCAGATAGTAATGGGGATGGTATTTTAAACGGTCAAGATGCAGATGGTGATGGTATACTAGATACTGTGATACCAGCCGGTCAAGCAGGGAGCCCTGTGAACCTTGTGGTAAAAATGCTTAAGAGTAACCTCACTAACGTAGAGGAGCCTATATGGGATCTGATGATGAAGAACATCTACCCACTAGGAGCTTTTCAATTAGAGCAGGAAGGTTTTAGGTTAAACATCGTATATGCAGATCCTTCGCCTATTAACTTTATCTCTCCAGTCGCAGGTGAGCCATTACCAACACTCTTTGATGGTGTAAATAATGACAACACGATGGATGAAGGTCAAGATCGTGGTGCGCTTGAGAGTAATACGTTATTGCGACTTTTTAATCTTGATAGACTAACTACTTTTGGTGACCCACAAGTAGGTGGAGATGGGTTTTTTGATTTTGTGCCAGGTGTTACCGTACACGTACAAAACGGTAGTATTGTATTTACCACGGTTGAGCCTTTTGGAGAAAATCTATTTGATTTACTAAGTATTAACGATGGAGCAGAAAGTTATGAAAACTCAGATACTTATAATGCGCATCAAGATAAGTACGTCTATAGCTCGCTCTATCAATCTACAAAAACAATAGCAAGAGACAATGCAGAGAAGAACAAGTTCCTGCTCAAGGGGCGCTATAAATCTGCACAAGAGCAGGGTATCCCACTAGGTGCTTTTAATATTCCTCAAGGTTCTGTTACGGTAACGGCTGGTGGTCGTGTGCTTGTAGAAGGTCTTGATTATACGGTAAACTATCAATTAGGGCGTGTTATTATTTTAGACAAATCACTTGAGGCATCTGGAATTCCTATTTCTGCATCTGTTGAGAACAACACTATTTTTGGTCAACAGAATAAGCGTTTTACAGGCATTAATGTTGAACACCAGTTTAGTGAAAACTTCATAGTAGGAGGTACTTTTTTAAATTTAAATGAAAGACCGCTTACGCAAAAAGCTACATATAACTTTGAACCTATAAATAATACTATTGTAGGTCTTAATGCAAGCTACTCGACAGAGCTGCCTTTCTTAACGAGATGGGTAAATAAACTACCTAACATTGATACAGATGTGCCTTCTAACTTATCTGTACGAGGAGAAGTTGCTTACTTACTTCCAGGGCAGCCTAAGGGAACAGATTTTAATGGTGAGGCTACTTCTTATATAGATGACTTTGAAGGGTCACAAACATCAATAGATATAGGAGGGCCCTTGCAGTGGAACTTGTCATCACCTCCAGTAGGTTTTGGTGGCGAATTTGCAAATGGTGACCTTGCAACAGGATATCGTCGTGCAAAATTTGCTTGGTATACTATTGACCCTATTTTCTATAATAACCAGAGACCTGATGGAATTTCTGATGATGACCTTTCATTACCAGAAACACGTCGCGTGTTTAGGGACGAAATTTTCCCACAACAAGATATAATATCTGGTCAGACGCAAGCCCTTTTTACGCTTGACTTGGCTTATTTTCCAGATCAAAGAGGGCCTTATAACTTTAGCCCAGATGCCGTAGACGGAACATTATCTAATCCTCAAGAGAATTTTGGGGGTATCACAAGGCAATTAACCTCTACAGATTTTGAACAAGCAAATGTTGAATTTGTTGAGTTCTGGTTACTAGATCCATTTTATGCAGATGGAGATACCACAAGCCCAGGAGGAAATCTAACTTTAAACCTAGGTAGTATTTCTGAAGATATCCTTAAGGACGGTCGTAAGCAATATGAAAATGGATTACCTAATGATGGTGGAGAGGTAGGAACCTCAGAAACGGTATGGGGAAAAGTGCCAACTAACCAGTCATTAGTATATGCTTTTGATACAGAAGGTCAGGAGCGTACCAATCAAGATATAGGGTATGACGGTCTTAGTGATGCAGAAGAAATGATAGAGTTTCCAAACTTTGCAAACTTACCTGACCCAGCTGGTGATAACTATAATTACTTCCTTAATACTGAGGGAGGAGTTGTAGAGCGTTACAGAGATTATAATAATAATCAAGGTAACTCACCTGTAGAGGTAACACAAACCAATCGTGGTTCTACAACCTTTCCAGATGTAGAAGATGTAAACCGTGACAACACAATGAACACGGTAGATGCATACTTTGAGTATGAATTACCTATCAATCCTGCGTCACTTAGTGTAGAAAACAATCCCTTTGTTACTGATGTAAGAGAGCTTACAGTAACAACTCAAAATGGATCACAATTACCAACGAGATGGGTGCAGTTTAGAGTGCCAATTAACCAGGCGACTAATGTGGTAGGAGGTATTAATGACTTTAGAGCAATCCGTTTTATGCGTATGTATATGAGTGGGTGGCAAGAAGATGTTGTACTTCGTTTTGGAACATTAGATCTTGTGCGTGGAGACTTTAGAAGATATTTACTTTCTTTAGATCCTAATGAAAATACAGAGATAAATGATGGTGACAACACACTTTTTGAAGTTGCTGCCGTAAATATTGAGGCAAACGAAACTAGAGAGCCTGTCCCTTATGCATTACCTCCAGGTGTAATAAGAGAGCGCCTTAACAACAACAATAATAACATAAGACAAAACGAACAGTCTCTTTCTTTAAGAGTTGAAAATCTTGAAGAGCAGGATGCGCGAGGAGTATATAAGTATTATTCTCTCGATATGCGACAGTATAAAAATCTTAAGATGTTTATGCACGCAGAGCCTATTATTGAAAATGGGCTAGATAATCAAAATGTTGTAGGATTTATTAGAATGGGAACTGACCTTAATTCTAATTTCTATCAAATAGAGCTACCACTTGCACCTACACCATTTAATGTTTCTAACCAAGATAGAGAGGCGATTTGGCCAGCGGGTAATGAGTTAGATCTACCATTAGAATTGCTGCAAACCATAAAATCTAAAGTAATCGCAGGAGATGTAGAGTCAGATCCAGATGATATAACTTATTTTGATCAAAATGGAGATCGTATTCTTAATCCTGAGGAAGCCTGTTATGAAGAAGGACAACTTCGTATAGGTATACAAGGTCTCCCTAGTTTTGGAGATGTGAGAACGTTAATGCTAGGGGTTAAAAATGGAAACCCTACTAGTAACCAGGCAATGGGTTGCTCACCAGGAGAGATAGGGGCAGAGGTTTGGTTTAATGAACTTCGTTTATCTGATCTTACTAATGAAGGTGGGTATGCAGGTATTGTAAGTCTTGATGGTAACATTGCAGACTTTGCAAATGTATCTGCTACAGGTAGAGTGAGTACAGTTGGTTTTGGTAGTGTTGAGCAAAATGCTGGAGAACGTAGTCTGGAAGATGTAATGCAGTATGACGTAGTTACAAATCTTAATGCGGGACAATTATTACCTAAAAAATGGGGTGTACAACTACCGCTTAACTATTCTATAGGAGAGCAAAGCATCACACCTAAGTTTGATCCCCTTTATGAAGATGTTGAGCTAGATACATCACTTGATAATGCGGCAGATCAAGAGCAAAGAGATCAGATAGAAGACTATGCTATAGATTATACGAAGCGTCAAAGTTTTAATGCAATAGGTGTGCGTAAAGAACGTACAAACACAGATCGTAAACCTATGCCGTATGATGTAGAAAACCTTACCTTCTCATACTCATATAGCCAGACAGATCATAAGGATTTTGAGATTGAAGAATCATTAGATCAAAATGTGAGATTAGGAGGGACCTATAATTTTAATTTTAACTCAAAGCCTGTTGAGCCATTTGCAAAGAACGATAGCCTCTTTACAGGGAAGTACTATAAATTCTTAAAGGATTTTAATTTTAACTACCTGCCTTCTAGTGTGGCGGTGCAATCTAACATTGTACGCCAGCGTAACGAGCAAAAATTTAGAGATGTATTTGCAAATGATGGTGATATAGCTTTACCACGTTTATTTCAACGTAACTATTTATTTGACTGGGGGTATGCTATTGACTTTCCTATCACAAAAAGTCTTAGATTTAATTATAATATGAATCATAATCGTGTGGTGAGAAACTATCTCGATAGTGATGGTACTCCTTCATTTCTAGATGATGATGGTCAAGAGATAGCTGGTTTTGGTATTTATGATGGATTCTTAGATGTAGGTACGCCAGACACACACTTTGGAGTATTACAGCTTAACTACGACTTGCCATTTGATAAGTTTCCATTTACAGAGTGGATTACAGCAACCTATGCATATACAGCAAACTATAGGTGGCAGCGTGGGTCACAGCAATTCCAAGTTTTAGAAAATATACCTGAGATTGGGAACAGTGTAGAAAACACAAACACCCACGCTATAAATGGTACATTAGATATGGAGAAGCTCTATAAATATGTGGGGCTTAATAAAAAGAAAAAGAAGCGCGCAACAGCCTCTAGACCTAGAGGGCTACCATCGCCAGAAGATGATCGTAAGACATCAGATAGACAGCGTAAACAAGCGCAAGATCAAGATGCAAGTAGTGGTAGTTTAAGCGGTTCAGATAAGGCGCTTAATACAGGCGTAAGTTTGCTCACAGCCATAAAAAGGGTACAGGTCTCTTATGAAGAGCAAAACGGTCTTTACTTACCTGGATATTTACCAACTGTAGGGTTTACAGGAAGTTTGAAACCTACACCAGGATTTATCTTTGGTAGTCAGGCAGAGGTGCGAGAACTCGCGGCTAGTAATGGGTGGCTCACACTATTTCAAGATTTTAATGAGCAGTATCGTGAGGTTGAGAGTAGAAACTTAGGTATTCAGGCAAGAATAGGATTATTAAAGGATCTTGATATTGATCTTAATATGAATAGAGTTTATCAAGAAAACTATCAAGAAAATTACCGAGTAGATCCAGAAACCTTGCAGTACGAGTCTCTTACGGGTAATAGCTTTGGTAGATTTAATATCTCAACGCTACTCATCGCCACTGCTTTTAATGAGAGCACATCAGATTTTTCTGAAACATTTAATACGTTTAGAGAAAACAGGCTAGCAGTTGCAGATAGGCTCGCATCAGAATTTTATGGAGGAGCAGGTTTTGAGAGAGATGAAAATGGCTTTCCAGAAGGTTTTGGAAGAACTAACCAGCGTGTATTATTACCAGCATTTTTATCGGCATATAGTGGTCGAGATGTAAATAAGACAGATTCTGGTTTCTTAAGAAATGTACCGCTTCCTAACTGGAACATTAAGTACACAGGGCTTATGAACTTAGACTGGTTTAGAGATAAGTTTAAGAGGTTCTCAGTGCAACACGGTTACACAGCTGGATATAGTGTAAATAATTTCCAGACCAACCTTGCTTATGATAGAAGTACAGACAGAGATCCAGAGACAGCTCAGAGAGATCAAGCGGGTAACTTCTTAAATGAAACATTGCTAGGCAACGTTACCCTTACAGAGCAGTTTACACCACTAGTGCGTATAGACTTTGAGATGAAAAACTCAGTAAAAATCCTTGCAGAGGTTAAGCGCGATAGAGCACTTGGCTTAAGCTTTGATAATAACCTGCTCACAGAGATTAAAGGTAATGAGTACATACTAGGACTAGGGTATCGTATCAAAGACCTGCGTTTTGTCACAAACTTCGGAGGTTCACGTAGAGTGCTTAAAAGTGATTTAAACTTTAAGGCAGATCTATCCCTTAGGCAAAACGAGACTATTATAAGATATCTAGATATCGATAATAGTCAGACCACACAGGGTCAAGACATCTATGGGTTGCGCTTTACAGCAGACTATGCGCTCACTAAAAACTTGACAGCGCTTTTCTATTACGACCATACATTTTCGACATTTGCTATATCAACGGCATTTCCACAAACTACCATTCGATCAGGATTTACCTTAAGATATAACTTTGGAAACTAAAATAGTTACGCTTTCGCGAAAGCTTGATGCTAGAGAATATATATTTAATAAAAGATTATAATTATTTTCGCGTAAGCATACTTTAAACATATAATTAATACCACCAAAAATGAATATACCAGCAGAGTTAAAATACACAAAAGACCACGAGTGGATCCGTATAGAAGGAGATCTAGCCGTAGTAGGAATCACAGATTTTGCTCAAGGTGAGCTAGGAGACATCGTTTACGTTGAGGTAGAAACTCTTGACGAGACATTAGAAAAAGATGAGGTCTTTGGAACAGTAGAAGCTGTAAAAACAGTTTCTGATCTTTTCTTACCACTTTCTGGAGAGATAGTAGCTTTTAATGAAGGTCTTGAAGATGAGCCAGAAACGGTAAACAGTGATGCATATGGAGCTGGCTGGATGATAAAAATTAAGTTTTCTGACGCTTCAGAAATAGAAGAGCTTTTAAGTGCAGAAGCTTATGGTGAGCTTATCGGTGGGTAAAATCATAGGAGTTGTTGCTACTCTTTATACGATACTATTAACTATAGGCTCACTTATTAAGCCTGTAGATGTAGTTCCTAAAGTAACTAACATAGATAAGCTCCTGCACGCAGGAGCTTATTTTGGTCTTGCCGTACTCTGGTTATTGTTTTACTTTATGTATAAGAAGATAACAGTAAAAAAGAGTGCACACCTTAAGATCTATCTCATTATCGCTTTAATTTTAATAGGTTACGGCATAGTGATTGAGGTAATGCAAGGAAGCTTAACCGCATATAGACAGCCAGATGGCTGGGATGTGCTTGCAAATACAATAGGTGTCCTTTGTGGATGTTTATGCTTTGCTTTGTTTTTTAAGAAATTTAAAGCGTTAAATACGCTATATTAATTTCTATAGTGATAATAATTTTGCTATTTTAGCTATCTACTTAACACATTAATTATGGAACCCAAGAAAAATCCAAAAGCAGATCTTCGTAAAAGGAGTGTGCTCTTTTTTCAGTTAGGACTCATCGCAGTTCTAGCACTTACGTATATCACTATAGAGTGGAAAACGTATGACAACGCTGCTGTTGATATAGGGCAGTTAGATCTTGATGATCTTGATGATGAAGAAATTCCAATCACGGAGTTAAATACGCCTCCACCACCACCTCCACCACCGCCGCCACCAGCGCCGGAAATTATTGAGGTTGTAGAAGATGAAGAAGAAATAGAGGAAACCGTAATTGAGTCTACAGAGACAGATGCCGAAGAGGAAATCGTTGAAGTAGAAGAAGTAGAGGTAGTAGAAGAAGAAGAAGAAATTGCAGATGTACCATTTGCAGTTATTGAAAACGTGCCTATCTTCCCTGGTTGTGAGTCTATGAAGAACAACGACCAGCGTAAAAAGTGTATGTCTGAAAAGGTAAGTAAACTTGTAAATAAGAAGTTTAATACTGAGTTAGGAAGTGACCTTGGTCTTTCTGGAATAAACAGAATCTTTGTTAGTTTCAAGATTGATAAAAAAGGAAACATTACAAACATACGTTCACGTGCACCGCACCCTAGACTTCAAACAGAAGCAGAGCGTGTAATTAGATTGTTACCTAAAATGACACCAGGTAAGCAACGTGGTAAGCCAGTAGGAGTATTATACTCTCTACCTATTACATTTAAAGTAGAAGACTAGTCTATACGACTTAATTTATATAAAAACTGCCTCAGCGATGAGGCAGTTTTTTTTGTGTAAAAAAAAAGAGACCACCGCTAGGTGATCTCTTAGTTTGGCTTGCTTCTTGATTCGTTTTAAGAATTGTTCAACATTTTTAAAACCATATCTTATGGAAAATTCCAAAGAAGGTACGACTGTTCGCCAAAACAGCACGTACACATCAAGCCGCAAACACGAGGCAAATTTACGAAGAAATCCCACGCTTCATTTTCAAATTGGGTTAATCTTAGCACTTCTCGCATCCATTTTTTTTATAGAAATGCGCACTGTAGAAAAGGATTTTGCAGTAGTTGAGCCTACCGAAAGTTATGACGAAGTCTATACGATAGGTGAAGTCCGCGTAGAGAAGAAGGAGGTAAAAGTCAAGAAAAAGGTACAGCCTAAAAAGCAGCAAGAACCTAAAGTACTTGACAATATCAAAAAGCAAGAAGATGATGTAAAAGACTTAGTAGAAGATCTTACATCAGACTCAGAGCCCGACGATACTAAAATGGTAGAACCAGGTAGTGTTACAGAAGTAGAGGAGCCTGTAGAGCCGGAGACGGTTCCCTTTGTTGCTATTGAGACCGTTCCGCTTTTTCCAGGTTGTGAGGGTCTTAGTGATAATGACGAGCGCCGCGACTGTATGAGTGCAAACATCTCAAAATTTGTTTCTAAAAAGTTTAGAGCCGAAAGAGGAGAGGGCTTAGGTCTAGAGGGTGTAAATCGTATTTACGTAAACTTTAAGATAGATAAGTTTGGTAAAGTGGTAGAGGTTAAAGCGCGAGCTCCACACCCTAAACTAGAGAAGGAAGCGTTGCGAGTAGCAAGATTATTACCAGATATGACTCCTGGTAAGCAGGGAGGAAAAGATGTAGCTGTCTTATTCTCCTTACCTATAATCTTTGAAATCAGAGACTAAATGAATTAATTTACGTTAAGAATCCCGTTACCTAAGGTGGCGGGATTTTTTGTGCAATAAACCCTATCTTTCGGCTGCAAACATCACGGCTTATTATGCATAAATACCTCTTTCTTTTTGTCTCTTTTATAGCAACTACCATAACAGCTCAGGTTACGACTAGTGATTTTGAAAAATATCCTGTTTTTCCAGGCTGTGAGACTATAGATATCGCACAACTACAAGATTGTTTTAATGAGAAGTTTATTGCGCATATACTTGACAATTTTGAGGTGCCAGCTGTAGTGAGTCAAGATAACTTTCAAGGTAAAATGGTCATCCTTTTTGAGGTTACTAAAACAGGTAATTTTAAGCTGCTGTATACAGATGCGATGTATCCAGAGCTTAAAACAGCTGCTCAGGATGTTTTTAAGACGCTGCCTCAAGTTGCTCCGGCTACCTATAATGGAGAGCCTACGTACCTGCAGTTTACAATGCCCGTTTTATTACCACTAGATAGAAATGCTGTAGATGCGATGATCGTTGGAGACGATGGTAATTCAGCTTTCGCGAAAGCGGAAAAAGAAACCGTAAACCCTATGCAGCAAGAGTATGACCGCATTAAAAATCTCAAGTTTGATGATCAAAATGAATATACGAGTGGGCTAAACATACCTTTCTCACATCAAGTATATAGTAGGTTTGACCAAGAGCTTAATCTTGTGGGGACAAATGCACATACGGCAAGCAAGCCTTTTTTATATAACACGGTAAACCCATATTATAATTTTAAAGAGAAGAAAGATGCACTGCTCAAGGAGAAGTCTACGTGGTTTGGGAGAAAGTGGTCTAACGAGCATATGGTGCAAATACAAGGTGAAGATTACTGGATAACTCTAGACCCTGCAGCAGATTTGCAACTAGGTTATGAAACCGATGGTGCAAAAATTAATGACTTTACGTATAACAACACCAGAGCTGTCTATCTGCAAGGAGGGCTTGGTAAGAAGATAAATTTCTTTGCAGCCGTGTATGAGAGTCAAGGGCGTTTCCCAAGATATTTTGACGCCATAGCTAGGTCATTACGACCAGATGGAGGAAACCCAGCTGTTATACCGGGAAGAGGTATTGCAAAGGAGGGTACAAATGGAGACCTTGATTATCCGGTTGCAGAGGGCTATGTGTCATACACACCGTCTAAGTATTTTAATATACAGCTAGGGCACGGTAAGCAATTTATAGGAGATGGGTATAGGTCATTGTTACTTAGTGATAATGCCAGTTACTTTCCTTACTTAAAACTCAATACTACATTCTGGAAGTTTAAGTATACAAATACTTGGACCTCGCTGCGTGACGTGCGACCAGAGGTAACTGCAGATGGTGCTTTCCGTACAAAGTATATGAGCAATCACTATCTAAGCTGGAATGTCTCAAAACGATTAAACGTAGGTCTCTTTGAGTCTGTAATATGGGAAAATGAAAATGGTAGAGGTTTTGATTTTAATTTCTTAAACCCAGTAATTTTTTACAGAGCCATTGAGTTTTCTACAGGATCAAGAGGAGGAAATGCACTTATAGGTCTTACAGGTAAATACAAGGTAAATGACCGAGTAAACGTGTACGGGCAGATTGTAATTGACGAATTTTCGGCGGGAGACGTTTTTAATGGTAGCCAGAGTTATAAAAATAAGCAAGGTTTTCAGCTAGGAGCAAAGTATTATGACGCCTTTGGAATTAAAAATCTTACACTACAAGGTGAGTATAATCAAGTGAGACCATATGTGTACTCTAATAATGAGATACAGCTCAACTATGGTCATACTAACCAGTCACTAGCACATCAATGGGGAGCAAACTTTAAGGAGCTCATAGGTATTGCTAGATATGAGCGTGATCGCTGGTATGGAACTGCAAAGCTCATTATAGGTGCTCGTGGAGTTGAGATAGGTGATATAAACGAGGTGTATTATGGAGGTAGCATTTATGGTAATGATGAGAATAGACCTTCAGATAACGGGATTGCATTTTTTCAAGGAAACAAGGTGACAAGTTTTTATGGAGATGTAGAGCTAGGGTATCTCATAAACCCAGCTACCAATCTAAAAGTATATGTAAACCCAATATATCGCTCTCAAACGGCAGATGTTCAAGAAGCGCCACTTGGAATTGATACTAAAACACTATGGTTTAATGTAGGTTTTAGAACAGATCTCTTTAACTGGTATTACGATTACTAGATAAATAGATAGTACATACTATTTGAATAAGAGTGCTCGTTATTTGTAAAGGCGAGAAACTACTTTATCAATCCATTGTGCTATGTTATCCAAAATCAACCTTCTCTGGGTGGTTGTCGCTGTGCTTCTTGTCTCTTGTGCTCAAAAAAAGGAGTGTCATAATACACAACGCAACCCAATACTTGCCTCAAATATTTACTCTAGCAAAGCGTATCAAGCAGAGCTGTATAGACTTATAAAAGAAAGCCCAGATGTAGATTACTACTATGAGATGAGGGAAGAGATTTTTGGTCAAGTGTATCTTGTCGTGAGTGCATATGGAGATGCTTTTTGTGGTAAGCTCTGCCTAGTCATCTCAGAAGAGGATGCTTCTCGCATAGCCATAGACGCTAGTAAAGGTTATCAAGGCGCGCAGCTTATAGGTCTAAAGTATAAAAAAAAAGAAACTGCTTATGCCTTATCGAGTCTCGTTTATGACTCTATTGAGTATCTAGTAGATTGATTTTACTTAAAATTACCTATGTGCCATAGTATACCTGAGGGATCGTGTAAAAAGAACTCGCGTCCCCAGTCATTATTTACAATATTAGAGAGCTTTACATTTTTAAATCGCTCACTAAGTTGCAATGATTGTAGGTGTGAGAGATACTCATCAAGCTGTATTACTTCTAAAAAGAGCATTGTATTATCTACCCAGTCTTTTACATAGGCATCTTGTAAATAAAAGCCAAAGCCTTCTCGTGTAAACAGTGTCATATCTGGAGAGATCATACGTTCTTCAAATCCAATGGTTTTGTAAAAGGCACTTGAGGTTTTAAAGTCTTTTGAGCCTATAAAAGGCCTTATGGATTTGATGTGTATCTCTGAGCTCATATGCGTTTAGTTTTCATTCGTTTCTAACTCTTGCAAAATGCTTTTGTAAACTGTACTTCTAAATTTTGGTCCAGAGATAAAATCTTTTGCTGTTTCTGCATCTGTAAAAAACGCGCTTGTTATATACTCCATTGCGGTAACCTCTTCTAAAGATACATTGTTTTGAGCGGCTTTTTTTACCTCACTATATACGGCAACGAGCATATCGTGATATTTCTGATAGTCTGCTTTTGTTGCGAGTGACCCGTGGCCAGGGATGATTTTTGTGTCATTATTGATGAGCATCAATCCTTTTTTTGCAGCGGCAATATCACCTTCTATGCTTCCGCCTCTGTTTATATCTATAAAGGGGAATCGCCCGTTAAAAAACGTATCGCCAGTGTGAAGTACGTTACTTTGTGCAAAATACACTAGAGCATCACCATCTGTATGTGCATTGTGCACGTGTGTTAAAAAAACATCATCTCCATTTTGATAGAAGGTTGCATCCTCACTAAAGGTGATTACTGGTAGTCCTGCATTTGCAGTATTTTCATTTTCTGATAGTCTTTTGCGCACATTGTCGTGTGCAACAATCATTGCGCCGGCCGCCTCAAAATTTGCATTACCACCACTGTGGTCACCGTGAAAGTGTGTGTTTACAAGAAACTTTACAGGTTGTGGTGAGATGGTTTTTATAGCTGCGGTAATTTTATCACTAAGCGGTGCAAACTGGTCATCTATCATAAAGACACCATCTTCTCCGGTAGATATGCCTATGTTTCCGCCAGCACCTTGTAGCATATATATGTGGTCTGACACTTCTTTTACGGTAATTTCTACATTATCAAAGCGCCCTTGAGCTGCACTAAGTGTGGTGTATAATAAGATGATTGATAGTGCAAAGTACTTCATAATAGCAGATCTTTTTTTTGATGTAGTCGCAAGTTATTAATTACGCTTTCGCGAAAGCGCAATTTTAACAATCCCTTGTGTAAAGCTTTCATTTTTTATGAGTTGTACAGATTGCTTTTGTGAGGTATCTTTGCACGACAAAAATTAAAGCAAAAATTACAGTCTTTGAGCGACGTTGCAGTACATACAGAAACCTATTCGGCTTGGTACGATTTTAAGGAAATCACAAAGATGCGCTTATCTATAAGTGTTGTCTTTTCTAGTGTTGCTGGTTACTTTCTTGCGGCAGATACTATAGACTGGCTTGTAGTGGCACTCTTGTCTGTAGGTGGTTACTTTATGGTAGGAGCCTCTAATGCTTATAACCAGGTGCTAGAGCGAGATCTTGATGCACTTATGGATCGTACTAAAAACAGACCCGTAGCCTCTGGGCGTATGTCTGTAAGTATGGCGCTTGCAATAGCAATACTATTTACCATATTAGGTCTAGGTACGTTGTGGTACATAAACCCACAGACAGCAATGTTTGGTGGGATTTCTATTTTTATGTATGTACTATTATACACGCCACTTAAGACTAAAACGCCATTATCTGTTTTTGTAGGAGCCTTTCCAGGTGCGATACCGTATATGCTGGGTTGGGTAGCTGCGACAAATGATTTTGGTATTGAGCCAGGTACACTGTTTATGATACAGTTTTTCTGGCAATTTCCTCACTTTTGGGCAATAGGGTGGTTTCTTTTTGATGACTATAAAAAAGGAGGCTTTGCTATGTTACCTACGGGTAAACGCGATAAGGGTACGGCCTTGCAGATTGTGCTATACACGGTCTGGACGGTACTTATCTCACTTGTTCCTGCCTTTGGGGTAACGGGAGATTTATTTTTATCACCTATATCTGCCATTGTAGTGGGAGCTTTAGGATTATTTATGCTGTACTGGGCAATAAAATTGTACCAGAACAGAGATGCAAAAACAGCCAAACGACTAATGCTTTCAAGTGTAACGTATATTACACTACTTCAGATAGTTTTTGTAGTAGATAAATTTTTAAGATAGATGGATTATACTCAAGGAGGAGAACGATTAAAAGAAGAGCGTGCAAAAAAGCAAATGCTCTGGTTTGGAATAATAAGTTTATGTATGACCTTTGGAGGACTTACAAGTGCTTACATTGTGAGTATGGAGCGTCGCGACTGGCTAGAAACTTATGATTTTCCACAAGCACTTATCATATCTACAGTGCTTATTGTGATAAGTAGTGTGACCATACACTTTGCAAAAAATGCAATAATTAATAACAAAAAGGGTCTGGGTACGGCGCTATTGTTAATCACTTTTTTACTAGGCTTAGGTTTTGTGGCTTCACAATTTGCTGGTTTTGCATCATTTCAAGAGCAAGGCTTTTATTTTACAGGAGCTTCTAGTAATATTACCACGACATTTTTATTTTTAATTATAGCGGTTCACATCGCACACGTAGTAGCGGGATTTATTGCTCTTTTGGTAGTGATTATTAATCATTTAAGAGGTAAGTATTCGGCAGAGAGCCATTTAGGATTGTCGCTAGGAGTCACGTTTTGGCACTTTTTAGACATTTTATGGGTCTTTTTATTTGTGTTATTATTTGTGACAAAATAGAGATTGTGAGAACGCTTTCGCGAAAGCGTATCTAAAACCATTATAAATCGGAGTCTGAGTGTTGAATTCCGAATAGAAAATACTTATTTTTGCAACCATTAAATTAACCAATTCTTACGAATGGACACGACTGTGACACATAATAACTCTGAGGAAGGAACTTGGAGTGGTGGAAATCAACCACTAAAAGCGAGCTACGGAAAACTAATGATGTGGTTTTTTATCGTATCTGATGCATTAACCTTTTCTGGGTTTCTTGCGGCTTACGGTTTTTCAAGATTTAAATTTATTGATGCTTGGCCTATAGCAGATGAGGTTTTTACCCACGTACCTTTTGTACACGGTAACTTCCCTATGATCTATGTTGCCTTTATGACATTTGTTTTAATTATGTCTTCTGTAACTATGGTACTTGCTGTAGACGCAGGTCATCACTTAAAACATAAGAGTGTAGCATTCTATATGTTCTTAACGATTATAGGAGGTATTATCTTCGTAGGGTCACAAGGATGGGAGTGGGCAACTTTTATTAAGGGAGACTTTGGAGCAGTAGAGACTAAGGGTGGTAAGATCCTTCAGTTTGTAGATACAGAAGGTAACCGTCTTGCCCTTGCAGACTTTGCTATTGAGCAGGCTAGCGAGCGTGAGCAACACTTAGGTAAAAACGGTATCTGGTATGATCAAGAGGCTACGCCTACAACATACTCTATAGAGGAGGTGAAAGCAGGATTTGCTGCTACGCCTAATGCACTTATACGTATACAAACACTTACAGAAGATGGTGAGAAAACGGTACTCTCTAGAGAAGCGTCACTTGCTAAGCTTAACAAAGATGGTAAGCAAGTAGTAGAGGGAGCAAACCTTATACACAACGAGTATGGAGCACCACTATTTGCAGATTTCTTTTTCTTTATTACAGGTTTTCACGGTTTCCACGTATTTTCTGGGGTACTAATTAATATCATTATTTTCTTTAATGTGGTGTTAGGTACTTACGAGAGAAGAGGACACTATGAGATGGTTGAAAAGGTTGGGTTATACTGGCACTTTGTAGACCTTGTATGGGTATTTGTATTTACATTCTTCTACCTAGTTTAATTTACCACGCAGACAGTTATATATTATGGCACACGAACATAAACTTGCAATATTTAGAGGAACTTTAAAGTTCAAAAATAACATTCAGAAAATCTGGGGTGTACTTATATTTTTAACCTTAGTAACAGCTGTAGAAGTTGTACTAGGTATCTATAAGCCAGAATTCTTAATAGAAACTACATTTATAAGAATGAAGCTTCTTAACTGGATCTTCATTATACTTACTATAGTTAAGGCTTACTATATCACTTGGGACTTTATGCATATGCGTGATGAGGTTAAGGGATTAAGAAGAGCTGTAGTTTGGACAGGTATATTCCTTATTTGTTACTTAGTATTTATACTACTTACAGAAGGAGATTACATCTTTGAGGTTTACAACAACGGTTTCCAGAGTTGGGATTTTTAAGAATCAAACAGTATTTATAAAGCGACTTTCGAGTCGCTTTTTTTATGCGTTTTAATTCCGCTTTCGCGAAAGCGTTATTTCATAAAAATTGAAAAGAATACCTCGCTCTATTCCCATCTGGGATTTATCTTTGTAATTATGAAAAAGAAACTCGTTCTGGTATCGCTTTTTGTCTTACCTATAGTTGCTTACCTCTTCTTTGCATCTGGAGTGTATAACTTTGCAAACTTGCCACTTGTTACAGAAAAGGTGGAAGATGTAAGCCGTTATGCAAGTCAAGAATACAAAGTTGTGCAAACGGCAGAGGTGCCACTCACATTAAATAACCATATCACACTGGTAGGTTACCTAGGTGATGGTTTAATGCAAAATGAAGGATATACCGCAAACCTTAATTTGATGATCTTTAAATACTTTGAGAGGTATGATGATTTTCAAATGGTACTCTTTGTAAATAAAGGCAGTGAAGAGGTGGTAGAAGCTCTTAAAACAGAGCTTGCTCGTATTTTTGACACCTCAAAAATGCGTTTTGTAGTTGCCACAAAGGAGCAAACCGCGACACATTTTAAATCACTTGACACAGGTTTATCTATGATGAGTGATGGTGGTCACCCTAATGTGTTCTTGGTTGATAAAGCATTATCACTACGCTCTGGTCACGAAGACAAAAAAGCAAATGCTTATGGCTATGATTTTACACAGGCTGTAGAGATGGGTTACCTTAAGGATGATATTAAAATATTACTAGCCGAGTATAGACTAGCGCTTAAGAAAAATAACAATGCGAGTCCTAAGATAGAACAACGCAGAGATTAACAGTCGTTTATAGATTTTTAAAACAAATGAGAAAAAACACCTACATAGGCATCGCGGCCATCGTATTAATTTTTGGAATTATTGTAATCCCAAAAATATACAAGCGCCTCGCAAATGATGATGTATCTCGCGGCGGAAGAATGCACCAACAAGGTGGTGTGCCTATAGAAGAAGCACCAGATGGTCTTGTGTATATTACTCAAAATGGTGTAGATCGTAAAGTGCCGCCTTTTAAGTTTGTAAATCAAGATAACGATACCATAAGCAATGCAGATTATAAGGGTAAAGTATATCTAGTGGAGTTTTTCTTTACAAGGTGTACAGATATCTGTATCCCTATGAGTCATAACCTGCAGGCTATAGCAAAGAAGTTTGAAGGTCGTGATGATTTCGGAATTGCCTCATTCTCTATAGATCCAGAGCACGACCAGCCAGAGGTGCTTAAACAATATCAACAAGATTACGGGGTAACTAACCCTAACTGGTATTTTATGACAGGTGATAGATCTGTGATACGCAAGCTGTCTAATGAAGGTTTTTACCTAGCAACAAATGAAGAAGGAGATGAGACAGATTTATATCACTCGGGACTTTTTGCACTTGTAGATCAAAACGGTTTTATAAGATCTAGACTGGACCCTTATGGAAACCCAAAGCCATATTACCGTGGATTTGTGCCTATGGATAAAGTCGTTCCAGAAGGAGGCGAAACATCAGAAGTAGATATCTTAATAGAAGACATAAATAAATTATTAAAATAGTATGAGTACCCAAAACCCCACTGAAAAGAAATACAGAAACTGGATTATTATACTCTCTGTAGTGATACCCGTAGCTGTCGCTGTGCTTTTTACCATCAAGCTCAAAGATTTTGGACTAGATGTAGAACCACTTACCTTCTTGCCACCTATCTACGCTGGTATTAATGGGCTTACGGCACTTGTACTTATTCTTGCAGTAAGAGCTATAAAAAATGGTAATAGAGTAACACACGAGCGATTAATGAAGACTGCCATAGGTCTGTCTGTACTTTTTCTTTTAATGTATGTGGCATACCATATGACGTCAGACTCTACATCATACGGTGGTGAAGGTTTTATAAGATATGTATACTTCTTTATACTTATCACACACATCGCACTATCTATTATTATCATTCCGCTTGTGCTATTTACCTATGTTCGTGCGCTTGCAGAGCGATTTGATAAGCATAAAAAACTTGCTCGCATCACATATCCTATATGGTTATATGTTGCCATAACTGGCGTAATCGTTTACCTTATGATATCTCCATACTACGTGCACTAGATGAAATATATTAAGTACATCACTATTGTAATTGTTTTTTGTTGCGCTTTCGCGAAAGCGGACTTACAAGCAACCACCACTGCCGCAACCACACAGTGTGCAATGTGTCGCGCCGTTCTTGAGTCTGAAGAAGATAATAGTACTGCAAAGGGAATAAACAATGGTATCAAGTATCTAATGGTGATACCGTACATCTTAGTAGGAGGCGTATTTTACTTTATTTATAAGTCAAAAAAGAAGATCCCTGCCGAGAATGGGGAAGATGAATAATCAATAGTTCTCTCCATATATTTTCATCTTTTGTGATAAGGTTTTATTCTTTAACAAAACCTTAGTACAACTGGACTAAACCCAGCCGTAATTTGCGTGTCTCATAACAGAACCAAATTATCAAAGAGATGAAATATTTATTTACCCTCACCTTACTTGCATTTACTACGCTAGTGTTTGCACAGAGACCAGAGGGAGGAAGACCAGATGTAACTATCACTGGTAAAGTACTAGAGGCAGATACTAACGTGCCACTAGAGTATGCAACGGTATCATTTACAAATAGTGAAGGTAAAGTTGTAACTGGAGGAATCACAGACCCAAACGGAAACTATAGTATAGAAGTAGCTGCTGGAGTATATGATGTAAAATTTGAGTTTATCTCTTTCGAGACCAAAGTTCTACCTGGTCAAAAGCTATTTAAAAGTACAACGCTACCTACACAAGCACTGGCAATAGACTCACAATCACTAGATGAAGTAATTGTACGTGCCGAAACTACAGAGGTGCAAGTGAGACTAGATAAAAAAATATATAACATAGGTAAAGATCTTACTACAAGTGGTGCCACGGTAAGTGACGCTTTGAGTAATGTGCCTTCTGTTACGGTAGATGTAGATGGGGCAATCGCCCTACGTGGTAATGAAAACGTGCGTATCCTTATTAATGGTCGTCCATCTGCTATTGCAGGTTTTGGCTCTGTGGATGCATTGAGCCAGCTCCCGGCAGATGCTATTGAGCGTGTAGAAGTAATCACATCACCATCTGCACGTTATGATGCAGAGGGTACGGCGGGTATACTTAATATCATACTAAGAAAAGAAAAAACACTAGGTCTTAATGGATCTATACAAACTAATGTGGGTGATCCAGAACGTTATGGTATCACAGGTAATATAAACCTACGTACAGACAAGTTTAATATCTTTAATACAACGGGCTATAGTAAACGTACATCGCCGGGTAATGCATTTTTTGAAAACAGATTCCTTTCTGATGATGTGACAAATCCTCTTATAGAAGAAACAAGAGAATTTGATAGAAACCGTGGCGGTTTCAACACTAACCTAGGGATAGAATACTTCTTAACAGAAAAGACTTCTGTTACCGCTAGCGGATTTTTAAGACTAAGCGATAACTCTTCTGGAACAGATAACTTTACAGATGAGTTTGATACAAACGGTGACCTTGCTATCTCTAGAACACGTCTAGAGCGCGAGGTAGAAGATGATAAAACCTACCAGTTGTCTTTAAACTCTATTACAAAATTTGATGAGAGCGGTCACGAGCTTACCTCTGCATTTCAATATGCAGTAAATGAAGAGACAGAACTTTCTACCATTACAGAGTTTAACACCTTCCCAATGGATGTAACCCTTCCTGCAGAAGATATTACTCAAATAGAAGATCAAACAGAGTACCTTGCACAGGTAGATTATGTTAGACCTATAGGAGAGAATGCCCAGTTTGAGTTTGGTTATAGAGGTAATTTTGAAGAAACAGTTACAGATTATACACTACTAGAACAAGAAGAGGCCGGCGGCGCTTTTATACGTGATGATGGTCTTTCTAATATCTTCACGTATAAGGAGGATGTACACGCTATATACACACAGTATGGTAATAAATTTGGGGACTTCTCATTTTTAGCCGGTCTGCGTTATGAGAATACAAGACAGAGGGGTACAGTAGATGCTATTGTAGAAGATAGCGACCTAGGTACTAATCTTGATTTTGATAATAAAACAGATGGTTTATTTCCTACACTTAACTTAACCTATGAGTTTAACGATCGTGAGAACCTTACACTAGGTTATAATAGAAGGATAAACAGACCTAGAGGGCGTTTTATAAACCCTTTCCCATCACGTTCTAGTGAGGCAAACATTTTTCAAGGTAATCCAGATCTCGTACCATCATTTGCAAGTGCGTATGATATAGGGTATTTAAAAAGATGGGATAAAGTAACACTTACTTCATCTATCTATTATCAGTATGAGACAGACTCTTTTGAGCGTATACAAGAAGATACAGGACTAGTAACTGCAAACGGAATTCCTATTATTAGAACCCTGCCTATTAACTTGAGCACAAACCAGCGATATGGAGCGGAGATGGGCGTTCTTTATAACCCCAAAAAATGGTTACGTCTTAACTTTAGTGCAAACGCATTTTTATTTGAAACAGAGGGTGAGTTTAATGGTGTAGATTATGGTGCAAGTAACTTTAGTTTCTTTACAAGGGGTAGTGCAAAAGTGACATTACCGTATAAAATAGACTGGCAAACTAATGTGTTTTATAGAGGGCCAACGAATAATGCTCAAACAGAAACTGAAGGATTCTTATTTACCAACCTCGCTTTTAGTAAAGACATTCTTAATGATAATGCTACAATAGCATTTAACGTGAGTGACGTATTTAACTCAAGTAAAAGGCAGTCACTTACTCAAACAGAGTCTTTTGTGAGTGATAGTGAGTTTCAGTTTAGAGTGCGTTCATTTAACCTAGCATTTACATACCGTTTTAATCAGAAAAAACAACGATCAAGAGGTAACCGCGGTGGCGGTGATGATGACGGTGATTTTGAAGGATAATTGTTATTAATAGATTAAGATGTTAGAAAAATCTCCCGTGTTTATCGGGAGATTTTTTTTGTTACGCTTTCGCGAAAGCGTATATAAAACCCATAAAAAAGGGCGATTATATAAATCGCCCTTAAAGAAATTGAGTTAGTGATTCTAAAAAGTCACAGCTATTTTTCCTCTTATGAAGAAGGGTGTGCCTGGTGTAAAGTGAATCTCTTCAACTGGGGTTGCCTCGTTAAAAAGTCTACTTTCTGTTGCAAATTGTGTTTCATTCCACTCAGTGTCAAATAGGTTTTCTATTATGATTCCATAAGTCCAGTTGTTTACTTTATAATTAAGATTCATATCTGTAATAAAGTAACCCTCTGCAATAATAGAGTTGTCTTCATTTGCAGCCCTGTCATCTATATATCTATACGCAAGAGAACCGGAAAAGGCTCCTAGGTTATCTACATTAATACCTCCTACAGCTGTAAAATCTGGTGCGAGAGGGATTAAATCTTCTCCGTCTGGCTCGTCTGTACTCCTAGCATAGGTGTAGTTTACATCTGAGTAAGCATATAACCAGTCATTAAACTGGTAGCGAGCCCCTAGTTCAACACCCACTCTACGAGAGCGACCGCTAGGTTCTACAATACCTGCATCACCTACATACACAAATTCTTGATCTAGAAAAAGACTCCATAGCGCTGCATTTATCACTAGCCTGCTCGCAGGTTTTATAATTGTACCTATGTCAATACCATAAGCAGCGGGTAATATATCTTCCCCTTCATTTGCCACAACGACACGCGTGTCATTAGAGTGGAAACCTACACCTGTTTTTAAGAAATATTGAAAGGTAGTAGAGGGTGTATAAATTACATTAAGCTTAGGACTTACAGCAACTTTATTTTCGCTACGGTTGTCATAAACCGGGCTAAGCTTGTTATTGTAATCAAATTTAAAATAATCCATACGTAGCGATGGGTTAATATTCCAGTTGCCTTTTTTAAACTCGGCATTAAAAAATGCAAACGCATTAAGCTCATCTACATCGCCATAAGAAAGTCTTTCAAGCGTCTCACGACGATTTTTTGTGCGCGACAATTCAACATCGTTTACGTCATCATATCTAAAGCCAGCACCAGCTTGATAATCTAGATCAAAACTAGCAAGTTCTTTCCCTTTTCTCTCAAAGGTGCTATTAACTCCCATTAGTAAACGATCTTCATATTGCTTTATCTGATCTCCGTTTATAGGATCTTCAAAAAAGAAGGTGAAATTTGAGAACAACTCAAAGTCGTATTTAGATAGAAAAGCATTTGTGGTAAACGAGTCGTTTTCATTTAAGTTCTTGGTGTAGCTTAGAGACACATTACTGCGGCTTGTGTTGCCGCCCTCTGTGTCATCTATAGCTCCAAAACGGTCTATTAACCCTGCGTCTACAGCGCGCTGTGGTATTTGTCCAGAAGCGTCCCATTTACTTTGGAAGTGCGATACGGTGAGGTCAAGCTTTTCTTCACCAGGGCGGTCATAAACGTACTTACTCATAAGGTTAATACGGTTGAAGTTTTGGGGTGAGTTTACAGGTCCATCTGTAAGATAAACTTCAGAAGCTAGGTATAGCGAATTATAATCACTATTGATAACAGGAAATAAGCCTGTAAAGCGTTGCGTGTTAAACTGGCCAACTTCGAGCGTGACTTGGTTTTTTTCTAAAACATCTTTTAGCTTTAAATCAATATATCCAGCTGTTGCAAAATTACCTTGACTTGCAGTAAAAGGTCCTTTGCCAAATTCTATATTATTTATAGTTTCTGGTATGACAAAGTGTAGATCTGAGTACCCTTGGCCGTGAGCGTGAGATACCATATTTACGGGTAGTCCATCTACGCTAAGCGCGAGATCTGTACCGTGATCTATGTCAAAACCTCGTAAAAATATCTGTTCTGCCTTACCGCCACCGGCGTGTTGACCTATAATGAGGCCAGGCACTTTCCTTAAAATCTCTTGTGAGGACTTAACAGGGTTGTTTTTTACATCTATATCAACAATGCGACTTAGTTGATCTACTTCAGAAACTATCACAATTTGATCTAGAGAGACTGATGATGGTGTTAGTATTACTTGCAACGACGTTTGTTGATCTGTAATTACTTCAAGCAGGGTTTCGTGACCTATGCGTGAGAAGTATAATGAGTCGCCTTTTTTTGTGTTAGGTATGGCAAAATAACCTGTAGTGTTAGTATGACTATGTTGTCCAGAGGTTTTATTAAAAATGTTTACATCTTCTAGTGGAGACGAGTTAGTGTCTAATACGACACCTGTTATAGATTGCCCATATAACGGGATAATAAAGAGCATAGCAAATGCTCCAATAAGGAATTTCATATAATATAATTTGATAATTGAATTTTGAGAATGGCATATAGCTTCCCTAGTCCCGAGTGGGTTTAGAGATAAGCTTGATAAAAGGTAATTTATGCTTGTGGAGGCTCAAAAGGCAACCATCGTATAGAAGTATATGGTTTTAAAAGATAGTAGAAATTGTCCTTTTTAGTATGAGCTTGTAGATTTGAAGGCGTTGTGTATCTAGAGATAGATAATCTCTTATCTGTATTATAATTTTCTTTTTTTTGAGGAACTTCCTTTTCTAAATCTGTGTCAAATAGCTTGACGAGTAAGTCTATGCTTTGATGGTTGTGTTGAGTATTATTTACTGTTAGACTAGAGCGCTCGTTATGATGGTGAGCACCGTGGTGTGCACTTTGTGCTATAGCGTGCTCAATAGTGTGTGCCAGTTGTATAAAAGCATCTTTTGTCGAAGAGACGAAACATATCACTGCAATGCACAAGGTTAATGCGGTTAATGATTTTGATATGTGTTGCTTTTGTTTCAGAATGTTTGGTTGTTAATTATTGAATCTACGTTTATTTCTTAGGTAGGGTTTCATTTTAACAAAACCCTAACAAATTCAACTGTAACAGATAATCATCTGTATAGTCTATAAGACTATACACTACCGACGACTAACCAAAACAACCCGAAGTAGTCTTAACAAGAATTTCACAATTAGTGACAGATTATCTGTCTATATTGTCATAAAGTGTTGACTATGATAGAAATAAAAGATCTTCATAAATCGTATCAAATGGGGAGCAACTCGCTTCACGTTTTAAAAGGAATAGACTTTTCTGTAAAGGAGGGTGAGCTAGTTTCTATTATGGGTTCTTCAGGATCTGGTAAATCTACATTACTCAATATTCTAGGTATGCTAGATGAGGCAGACGAGGGAACATATAATCTAGATAATGTTCCTATAAAAAATCTTAATGAAAAGGTTGCCGCACAGTATAGAAACAAATTTCTAGGTTTCATTTTTCAGTCATTTAATCTTATCAATTATAAAAATGCGTTAGATAATGTCTCTATGCCGCTTTATTACCAAGGTATGAAGCGCGCAGAGCGTACAGATAGAGCTATGCATTACTTAGAAAAGGTAGGCCTTGCACAATGGGCAACACACCTGCCTAGTGAAATGTCTGGAGGTCAAAAACAAAGAGTTGCCATCGCGAGAGCACTAGCAAGTGACCCAAAAGTACTACTGGCAGATGAGCCTACGGGAGCACTCGATACAAAAACTTCTTACGAAGTAATGGATCTCATACAAGGTATAAATGATGAGGGTAAGACCATACTTGTGGTAACACACGAACCAGATATTGCAGAGATGACTAAGCGCATTGTAAATCTAAAGGACGGTCGCATCATAGATGACTCTGTTGTAAATCAAGTAAAAGCAAGTTTACATGTTTGATGTAGAGCGCTGGCAAGAAATATTTGAAACTATAGGTAAGAACAAGCTTCGTACCTTTCTCACTGGGTTATCTGTAGCTTCGGGTATTTTCATATTAGTCATTCTTCTAGGTTTTAGTACGGGTATTCAGAAAGGGGTAAAAACACAATTTGCTCAAGATGCAGAGAGCCGAGTAAATGTATGGACAGGTGTTACTACAAAAGAGTACGCAGGTCTCAATCCTGGTCGTCGTATCCAGATGCACAATAGTGATTTAGAAAATGTAGACCAAAAATTTGGCGAAGCAATAGAACATCAAACTGGTTTATACAATATCTGGGGAGGCCTTGTTAACTACGGCAACGAAACAGGTAATTATAGAATAGAAGGCGCAAACTACGGACAGCAGTTTATTGAGAATGCTGGACTATCTGCAGGGAGGTTCTTGACTCAGAAGGATGAAGAAGAAGGTGTTAAAGTTGCCATCATAGGCCAGAAGGTAAAAAACGACCTTTTTAAAACAGAGCAAGCAGTAGGAGCAACTATTAAAATTATGGGTATAAACTTTCTAGTAGCGGGAGTATTTACAGACCCAGGAGGAGAGCGTGAGGAGTCTCGTATTTTTATACCACTCAGCACGGCACAACGCGTTTTTAATGCAGGAGACAAGTTAAGGTCTATGGCATTTACAGTAAAAATGTCTGATAATTTTGACGAAGCCGTAGCACTTTCGGCAGCAGTGAGTCAAGGTATAGAAGATGAGATTAAGTCTAGATATCAAATCTCACCAGATGATCGTAGCGCCGTACGCGTGCGTTATAATCTGGAAGAGGCACAAAAAATTTATAGCCTCATAGATACCATACGTATGGTGTTCTGGTTTGTAGGCATAGGTACAATTATAGCAGGCGTGGTAGGTGTAAGTAACATAATGCTCATCATTGTAAAAGAACGTACTAAGGAGATAGGTGTGCGCAAAGCACTAGGAGCATTACCAAGCTCTATAATCGGGATGATATTGCAAGAGTCTATTTTTATAACTGCAATAGCTGGCTTCTTAGGGCTGTTTTTAGGTGTTGGATTATTAGAGTTAATAGGCCCACAGATAGATAGTGATTTCATCAAGTTTCCTCAGGTAGATTTTGTAACTGCGATGTCAACAGTAATTATTCTTATCGTGGCAGGAGCCCTTGCGGGTTACATACCAGCTAGAAGAGCGGCAAATATTAGACCTATAGAAGCACTAAGAGATGAGTAGTATGGAGAGTTATACCGCTTTCGCGAAAGCAAAAAAAGAATACAATGTTTAGTAAAGATCGTTGGAACGAAATACTAGAAGCGCTTAATGCAAACAGGTTTAGAACCCTGCTTACGGCATTTGGTGTGTTTTGGGGTATACTCATTTTAGTATTACTACTCGCACTTACTAATGGGTTGAAGAATGGCGTTTCGGCAGATTTTGGTGACTTTGCCACAAACTCGATGTTTATGTGGTCACAAGGAACCTCGATGTCATATAAGGGTTTGCCTAAGGGACGTTATTTCAATTTTAAGCTAGAAGATGTAGACGTTTTACGGGAGAAGTACCCACAGTTAAAATACATCTCACCTAGAAATCAGCTAGGAGGTTATAATGGTGCAAATAATGTTACCTACAAGGAAAAAACAGGTGCTTATAGCGTTTACGGTGATTATCCAGAATTTATAAAACAGCAACCACAAGATATTACTTCTGGTCGCTACATCTCTTATTCTGATATAGAAGAGAAAAGAAAAATATGCATCATAGGTGAAGATGTTGTAAAGGGTCTTTATGACAAAGGTGAAGAACCGCTTAATACCTATATTAAAATAAATGGTGTCAACTTCTTAGTAGTAGGGACATTTAAAGACCCAAAGAGTAGTGGAGATGCAGAGGAGTCTGCAAATACAATTTTTGTTCCTTTTACTACATTTTCGCAAGCTTTTAATCGTGCAGATAATGTAGGGTGGATGGCTATAACGGCTCACGACGGTACAAGTATCACCAGTATAAAAGAACAAGTTTTTACGACGATGAGGGAGCAGCGCTCTATTCATCCAGATGATAAAAGGGCCATAGGCCACTTTGACCTTGCCGAGGAGTTTGGTAGAGTGATGGGGCTATTCTCAATACTCACATTTGTAGGATACTTTGTGGGGTCTCTTGTACTGCTTTCTGGAGTGATAGGGATAAGTAACATTATGCTCATAGTAGTAAAAGAACGTACCAAAGAGATAGGAGTACGTCGCGCTCTAGGTGCAACTCCTTGGGAGATTAAATCTCAAATATTACAAGAGTCACTAGTACTCACTATAATTTCTGGTATGGCAGGTATTGCAGTTGCTGCTGGATTTATATGGGTGATGAATAGTATACTAGATCAAGTAGGTAAAGTAGACAACTTTGCAAATCCTTCTGTAAATATTACAGTGATCTTTATCGCCCTCGCCATACTCATCATCTCTGGATTACTCGCTGGTTTTATACCTGCAACAAGAGCTATACAAATGAAACCCATAGACGCATTAAGAATAGAATAATACAATCCAATCATATAATAGAATGAAACGCACAGGAACCATTATCACGCTCGTACTAATCGCAGTATTTTTCTCCATAGGTATCTGGTATATCTATACAAAAGATAAGCAGGACCCAGTGGTGTATACCACAGAGCAAGCGACTAATCGTACAATTGTAAAGAAAACAGTTGCGACAGGAAGTATTGTCCCAAAAGAAGAGGTGCTCATAAAACCTAATATCTCAGGTATTATAAAAGAGGTGTATGTAGAGGCTGGAGATAATATTAAGGCTGGAGACCTTATTGCCCAGATAGATGTAGTGCCTAACGTGTCATCACTCACTAATGCAAAAAATAATATTGCTGGAGCAAGAACTACCGTAGAGACAGCAAGACTAGCACTTGCAAACCAAAAGAGCATTTATGATAGGCAGAAAGCGCTTTTTGATAAAGGTGTTATCTCTGCAAATGATTTTGATAACATTAGAAATACTTATAACGCTGCAGAGCAAAGGCTCAAGCAAGAGCAGGTTAATCTGCGTAGCGCTTCTCAAAATTATGATATCATAAAAACGGGAACCACCAGTGGGCTAGGTAACGCAGCAACTACTCAAATACGATCTACTATTACAGGTATGATTCTGGACGTGCCAGTAAAAGCCGGTAACCAGGTGATAGAGGCAAATAACTTTAATGATGGTACTACAGTTGCTACACTAGCAGATGTTGAAAAGATGATCTTTGAAGGTAAGGTAGACGAGAGCGAAGTGGGTAAAATAAAAGAAGATTTACCACTTGAGATTACGGTAGGAGCTATAGAAAATAAAGTTTTTGATGCTACGCTAGATTACATCGCGCCAAAAGGCGTTGCCGAAAATGGAGCCATACAATTTGAAATAAAAGGAACCCTAGCAAAGAAGGATGACGACACCTTCATACGTGCAGGCTTGAGTGCAAATGCAAGTATTATTTTAGAAAAAGCAGAGGAGGTGCTTTCTATAAAAGAAGCACTTGTGCAGTATGATCCTAAAACTAAGAGCCCTTATGTTGAGGTAGCAACCGGAGATCAAGAGTTTGAGCGTCGTGATATTGAGGTAGGAGTAAGCGATGGGATTTTTGTAGAGGTAAAGAGCGGTATCACAGCAGAAGATAACATCAAAGTTTGGAACCAGCTTAAGGCGCCAGCAGGATTTGGTGGTAGAGGGTAAATCCTTTGATTACTAGTGGTTAGGAGTTTCTTTATAACGCTTTCGCGAAAGCGTAAACCTATACCCAAAAAAAATAATTAACAGTTTTTGTAACATATAACCGTTTCAATAGTCATATTGGACATCAATCAAGATTATGAAAAAAGCCATCTTATTTTGTATGACAGCGATACTAGCTCTTACTACCTACGGGCAGGAGAGAAAGTGGACACTTCAAGAATGCGTGCAATATGCGATAGATAATAATATCAATATTCAGCAAACTACGCTAGACCTTGAGTCGGCAGCAATAGATAGGTCTGATGCCATAGGTGCATTTTTACCTACTCTTAATGGTACTGCAAGTAATAGCTGGCAGACAGGTCTTACACAAAACGTACTTACAGGAGTACTAGAGTCGCAACAAACTCGTAACTCATCTTTTGGTGTAAGTTCTGGTGTGCGATTAATAAATGGTTTTAGAAATCATAAAGTACTAGATAGAGCAGAACTTTCTAAAATTGCAGCAGACTATAATATTGCAAAACTTAAGGATGATGTAGCACTTAACGTCGCAGTAGCATACCTACAAGTGTTACTGGCAAAGGAAAGCTTAAATGTAATTGTTACTCAAAACGCAGTAACGCAAGAGCAAATAGATCGCACACAAGAGCTGGTAGATGGAGGAGTATTACCTAGAGGAGATTTACTAGAGATACGTGCAACAAATGCAAGTGAGAGACAACGTATTGTTGCTTCCGAAAATTCAATAGCAATAGGACTTGTAAATCTAGCACAGCTACTTAATATATCAGATTTTGAAAATTTTGATATTGCAGAGGGAGATTATAGTGTGCAAGGAGAGAGTATACTTGATACGCAGCCAGAGGTGCTTATAAGCACTGCAAAAGACAATAGATATGATGTAAAAATTGCCGAGCAAAATGAGGCGATTGCACAAAAGGATCTTGAAATAAGTAAGACAGGGCTATACCCTACACTAGATGCATTTTTTAATTATAATACTAGAGAGTCTAACAGAGCAAGTGGTTTTAATACGATTCTTGATCCAGATAATCCAGTTATAGATTCTGGTAACCCTATAGGAGTAGTAGGTGCTACGGGAGATGTAGTAACAAGCCTTACTCCTAATATTATAGGAGGTAATGAAGTAGGACCTTTACCATTTGTAGAGCAGTTATATCTTAATGATGGTATCTCTTATGGTTTATCTTTGCGAGTTCCAGTTTTTAATGGATGGAGCACAAAAAATCAAATAAAACGTAGCAAGGTAAATGTAATGCGTGCAGAGTTTCAAAAGGAACTTGCAGAGCAAAATTTAAGAACGGCTGTTTACCAAGCTTATACAGATGCAAAAGCAGCAAAAGAGAGTTATGAAGCGGCAAATATTGCTGTAGAGTCGCAGGAGCTAGCATATCAATATGCAAAAGATAGGTACGATGTAGGGCTTACTAATGCTTTTGATTTTAGTCAGAGTAAATTACGTTATGATAACGCACAGATAGAACTTGCACGTTCTAAGTATGATTATATTTTCCGCATAAAGGTATTGGAGCTCTATTTTGGAGTGCCAGTTACCGAACTTAAATTCTAACCAAAATGAGTAAAAAAACACTTTTCATCTTACTAGGTATTGTTGCCATTGTAATTGTAGCATTAATAGCCGGCAAGAAATCTGGAGCGTTCGGTAAATCCGGAAACTTTAAATCTGTTGAAACTCAAAAAATTGAGAAAGCAACAATTATAGAGACAGTTGCAGCTACTGGTAAAATACAGCCAGAAATAGAAGTAAAGCTATCTTCAGAAGTATCTGGTGAGATTATAGACTTACCTATCAAAGAAGGTCAAGATGTAAAAAAAGGGGACTTGTTAGTAAGGATTAATCCAGACTTAGTGCAGGCAGCAGTGAGCCAGTCGCGAGCAGCTTTACAGAATAGTCGTGCTGGTCTTTCTCAGGCAGAAGCAAGTCTTAACCAGGCAAAACTCAACTTTGAACGTAACAAACCACTTTTTGATAAAGGTGTGATTTCAAAAGCAGATTTTGAACGTGCAGAGTCTGACTATCAGATAGCACAGGCTAATCGCCAGAGTGCCTTTTATAATGTGCAGAGTGTAGCTGCACAAGTAAAACAGGCTACAGATAACTTAGGACGTACATCTATTTTTGCACCACGTGATGGCACCATCTCTATGCTTAATGTTGAGCTAGGTGAGCGAGTAGTGGGAACAGCACAAATGGCAGGTACAGAAATTGTGCGCGTTGCAAACCTTCAAAATATGGAGGTAGAGGTAGACGTAAACGAAAATGATATCGTAAAAATTCAAGTAGGTGACTCTACCATCGTTGAGGTAGACGCATATCTCAAAAAGAAATTTTCGGGTATTGTAACAGAAATTGCAAACTCTGCGCAGTCTACACTTACTGCAGACCAGGTAACTAACTTTAAAGTAAAAGTGCGTATTCTAGAAGAATCTTACACAGACTTACTTGAGGGTAAAAGAGAAACATATTCACCTTTTAGACCAGGTATGACTGCAACGGTAGATATTATAACAAAAAAGCGTAGTGATATACTCGCAGCTCCTATAAGTGCCATTGTTGTAAAGAGCGATACGAGCTCAACAAAGCGTTCTACTCCAAAAACAAGTGATCTTACTTCAGATAAAAAGTTTGAGTGTGTATTTATAAAAGATGGAGACACCGCAAAGCTCAAAGTTGTTACTACAGGTATACAAGATGATTCAAAAATAGAAATCCTCTCTGGCCTTGAAGAGGGAGATGAAATCATTACAGGGCCTTATAGCTTAGTGGCAAAGTCGCTCAAGACAGGTGATAAGGTAGAGCTAGAAAACCAAGAAGGAAAGAATACAGAAGAATAAAAGAATGACACACATATTATGTCTAGAGACAGCCACCACAAATTGTTCGGTGGCTTTGTCTATTAACGGAGAAGTCGTGATGATGCAGGAGGATAATGCAAAAAAGTATTCTCACGCAGAGCGCCTACACACTTTTATAAAAGAAGTTTTAGATAAAGCAGGTGTTGCTCAAGAAAAACTAGATGCCATAGCGGTAAGTAAAGGCCCAGGGAGTTATACGGGGTTACGTATAGGAGTTTCGGCGGCAAAAGGTCTCTGTGCTGCACTAGACATACCCTTAATTGCTGTAGAGACGCTTAGATCGCTTTCGCGAAAGCAAAATCTTACTCATAATGAGCTTGTCGTACCTATGCTAGACGCCCGCCGTATGGAAGTGTATAGCGCTATTTATGATAATGAGGGCAATGTTATAAGAGGTACAGAAGCACAAATACTAGACGAATCCTCATTTACTGAATATTTAGATAAGAGCATTGTACATTTTATAGGTAATGGAGTTGAAAAATTTCAAGAAGTATGTACACACCCTAATGCGAGATTTGTAACTAATGAATTGCCAAGCGCTGCGCAAATGGCAGCGATTTCAAACCAAAAGTTTCAAGAAGGATTATTTGAAGATGTAGCTTATTTTGAACCTTATTACCTTAAAGATTTTATTGCTGGTAAGCCTAAGAAAAAATAAGCACAGTTTTATAAATGACAAACGCCCTTAATGTAAACATTAAGGGCGTTGTCATTATGAGGGACTTGATATTATGCCTCTTTTTGTATTTCAACAGCGTGAGGGTAAGGTATTTCAATTCCAGCTTTGTCAAGCTCGATTTTACAGTTTTCAATAGTTTGGAAGTACACATCCCAGTAGTTTTCTGGTGTTGCCCACGGGCGTACTTCATAGTTTACAGAGCTCTCTGCAAGTTCACCCATATTTACAGATGGAGCAGGTACTTTAAGTACATTTTCTTGAGACTCCATAGCACGCATTAGGGCTTCTTTGGTAGCTTTAATGTCTGCATCGTATGATACACCTATTGTAAGGTCTACACGTAGTTCTCCTAGCTCTGTATAGTTCTTTATATTACCATTAGATAGTGCACCGTTAGGTAAGATAACTAGCTTATTACCTGGTGTAGATATTTTTGTAGTAAAGATTTGAATCTCTGTCACAACACCTATTTCGCCTTGAGCTTCTATAAGATCTCCTACTTTAAAAGGTTTAAAAAGTATTAAAAGTACACCTCCAGCAAAGTTAGATAATGATCCTTGTAGAGCAAGACCTACAGCAAGACCAGCAGCAGCAAGTATCGCTGCAAAAGAAGCGGTGTCTATGCCTAATTGACCTAAAATAGCAATGATAAGAAGTACTAGCAATATGGTTCTTACTAGGTTAGACAAGAACTTTTCTAGGGTCTTGTCCATATTTTTATTCTTCTCGAGCATTTTTTTGAAAACTTTCATAAGTTTCCCAATAACCCATTTACCAACAATCCATATAACAACGGCCATAAGTATTTTAAGCCCGTATTCTGATCCTTTTTCGATAGCTAGATCAATCCATTTTTGATAGTCTTCCATTACAATGTTTTTAGTTTAAGTTGTTTGATACTTTAAAACTAAAAAAAACGCTCACAATAAAAATTATGAGCGCGTTATATTCTTGTAATTATTTAATAATGAGCATAGGTCTATGCTTCTGTGTCTTTCATCTATAATTATTCTTGTTTGTATAGATGCACATCACGTTGCGGGTATGGTATTGTGATGCCTTGAGCCTCTAGTCTTTCTTTGCCTTCTTCAAGCACGGTCCATCGTAAGTTCCAAAAATCATCTATATGTGCCCAATATCGTAATGAGAGATTAACGCTGCTATCGCCTAGCTCTGCAAGTACAATCATAGGGGCTTTGCCTTCTTCTTGTATTACGGTCTCTTGCTCATTTACGAGTTCTAAGAGAATGTTTTTTGCAAGCTTCACATCGTCATCATAACCTATTCCAAAAGTAAGGGCTTCTCTACGTATACCTTCTTCTGTAAAGTTTACAATGGTTTCATTAGATAATTGTCCGTTAGGGATGATAGCAAGTTGGTTCCCAAAAGTATTGAGCTTGGTTTGGAAAATAGAAATTTCCTTTACAGTTCCTTCTTGTCCTTGGGCTTTTATAAAATCTCCTACTTTAAATGGTCTAAGTAATAGTATGAGTACACCACCGGCAAAGTTTGCAAGTGACCCTTGTAGCGCAAGACCTATAGCAAGACCCGCGGCACCTATAATCGCAACAAGCGATGTAGTTTTTACTCCTAGTTGAGTGATTACAGTAACAAAAAGTATAATTTTAAGCGTCCAGTTTATGAGGTCTTGTGCAAACTTTTCTAGGGTAGGGTCATAATCCTTTCTTTGGAAGAATTTACGAGTAAAACGTTTAATAAGACGTATGATCCAGAGACCTACAAATAGGAGTATAATAGCACTTATAAACCCTGGGATAAATGCCCATATCCAGTTTGCGGCACGCTTTATATATTCTTCGTACTGACTTAACGTACTTAGGGGGTCTTTCATAACAATGTATTTTTTACAAAGTTGAAGATAAGCCCTAAGGTTCTATAAAATGTGGGGATAAACTTCTGTTAAAGTTCTATGAGTTTTAAGGCTTCCTTAACTGTTTTTACTGGTAGTTTACAAGCATTGTTAACACAGACATAAATTAATGTTTCACCCTCTAGATACCTGCCTTCAAAAATTTCTTGTTTGCTAGCGGTAGTAGTGGCAGCAATTAATTTATTTGGTAAGTATTCTTGCTCTAATTCTGCGAGAATGTTTTGAGCATCTGGCCCTACAACTACAAGCTCATAATAAGGCTTTGTGTAGTTGAGCATAAGGTCCATCCAGTTAGAAAAACTAGTAGGGCTTTGTGTAAAGTTAGGCTGCATATTATTGAGCATAGCAGCTGCGGTATCTGTATATGTTTTATCTAGATAATAGTGTGATAGGGTAAAAATGTTTTTTGCCATTATCGAGTTTGATGACGGGATCACATTATCATAAAACTCAGTATTTCTAGAAGACAGTGTAGGGTCTTCATTTGAGGTGAAAAAGAAGAGTTTATTTTCTGCGTTTTGAAAGTGAGTAAACGTATAGTCTGTTAGACTTTTTGCCTTCGCTAGCCATTGCTCATCCATAGTGACCTCAAAAAGGGCAATAAAAGCATCTATAGTTGCAGCATAATCTTCAAGGTATGCATTTATAGTGCTCTTGCCATCTTTATAGGTTCTATTAAGGCCCCCATCTTTACGAAGCAGATTGTCTACCACAAAATTTGCATTCTTAAGAGCTGCGTCGAGAAATTCCTTTTCATCAAACACGCGGTAGGCGTCTACATAACCTTTGGTCATTAAGCCATTCCAAGAGGTGAGAATTTTGTCATCTAGGCGCGGTTTTTCTTTTTTGCTTTCGCGAAAGCGTAATAAATCCTCACGCCACTTACTCTTTCTAGTAGTAAGTTCTTCTAGCGAAATCTGGTGCTCCTTTACAAAATCTGTATCTAGATCTTGCCTTATAAGCACATAGTGGTTATTCTCCCACTTACCGTAATCATTGATGTTGTAATAAGCGCTAAAGAGTTCAAAATCATCTCCTACAAGGTTCTTAAGCTCCTCTTCTGTCCATACATAATAAGCACCTTCTTCTAGCTCACCGTCTGGGGTAAGGCTGTCTGCATCTAGCGCGCTGTAAAAACCTCCCTGAGCAGTGGTCATCTCTCGCTTTATAAACTCGAGTGTCTCATACACGGTTTCTTTATAAAGCGGATTTTTAGTCTTTAAATAAGCGTTTGAATAAAGGCTCACGAGCTGAGCGTTATCATATAGCATTTTTTCAAAGTGGGGGATATGCCATTTTGTGTCAACACTATACCTCGCAAAGCCACCACCTACTTGATCATTTACCCCGCCAAAGGCGATTTGCTCTAGTGTGGTATTTACATACTCAAGTATCTCGTCATCATTATTTTGATGTGCGTAGCGCAGTAAGAATTCATAATTATTAGGCATCATAAACTTTGGCGCTCTGTTGAGACCACCTTGACGTGTGTCCCATTGTCGTGACCACTTCTCAATAGATGTTTGGAGTGTATCTATAACAAAGCTAGGTTTATTAGGGTTAGGTGTTACAAGGTCCATTTGTGCAAGACCCGTACCTAGCTTATCTGCATACTCCACCAGCTTGTTAGGGTCTGATGTGTAGATGTCTGCAACTTGGCCTAGCGCGTTGAGCCAGTCTTCTTTTGAAAAATAAGTGCCACCCCATACTGGTCTTCCATCTGGCAATGCTACAGCATTAAGAGGCCAGCCACCGCGACCTGTCATAAGCTGTACAGCATTCATATATACATTATCTACATCTGGTCTTTCCTCGCGGTCTACTTTTATGTTTATAAAATTTTCATTCATAAATTGAGCGACCAGAGTATCTTCAAAGCTCTCGTGCTCCATCACGTGACACCAGTGACACGATGAGTACCCTATACTTACGAGTATGAGCTTGTTTTCTTTTTTTGCTTGAGCGAGCGTTTCGTTGTTCCAGGCTTTCCAGTCTACAGGGTTGTGGGCGTGTTGTAAAAGGTAAGGACTTGTTTCTTTTATAAGGTCGTTTGTATAATCGTGTTGCATAGTGGTGTCGGTTTTCCCCTCACAGCTTGTAATGAGAATCGCAGTAATAAAGGCAAGTACAGGGATATGTAATTTCATAAGGTAAAAATACAAACAAAAAAAGTCCCACTTTAGAGCGGGACCTTATATAGCTATTTAAAAAGCCTCTTATTATTTTACTTCAAAAGTAATCTTACAGTTCATACGGTATTCTCTTATTTTTCCGTCGTCGCCCACTACACAGTTTTGCTCATTTACATATAAAGAGCGGATGTTTTTTATAGACTTGCTTGCGTGCTTAAGTGCGTTTTCTGCTGCGTTTTCCCAGCTTTTTTCTGAACTTGCTAATACTTCTATTACTTTTAATACTGCCATTTTATTGGTTTTAAGAATTAATAAATTGTTGTTTTCCTTAAAGTTAAGCAATATGTTAGTAATAAGAGTGCGAGGTGTTTGGAATATGAAGATTAGTCTAATTGTGAGTTACAACGTGAGTTTGTGCAGATTGCCGTCATTTTTTTAATTTTATCAATAAAAAATGCAATAGGCCTGAGTAGATAAAATAAGCATTTACCAACCTCCAGAAGCGCCACCGCCGCCAAAGCCGCCACCGCCAAAACCTCCCCCGAAGCCACCGCCGCCTCCAAAGCTGCCGCCACCTCCAAAGGAACCGCCACCGCCGCCAAAACCGCCGCGCCCCATATTACTGAGTATAATAACGTCTAGTAGTGAGCCAGTTCTTCTAGTACCATTACCACCGTCACGACCACCACCGCGGTGATTGTTACGACTTATGATAATCAATATGATGACAAAGAAGATAAACATTAAGATAGGTTGTATGGGGAAACCACTATCATCTGGTCGAGAGCCTGTAAAATTACCCTGCAACCCTTGAAAGATAGCATCTGTACCTTGGTCTAGACCAGCATAAAAATTACCCTGTTTAAATTGCGGAATCATTATGCGATTTATGATTTGCTCTGCGTCACGATCTGAGATAATACCCTCAATACCATAGCCAGTATTGATATCAATCTTTCGGTCGTCTTTTGCTAGGAGTATAAGAATCCCATTGTCTTCATCTGCCTGGCCTATTCCCCATTTTTGCCCCCATTTTGCACCTAGCATATCGAGACCTTCACCGTTTGATGATGAGATTACAGCAACTACAATTTGTGTTGAGGTTGTATCACTATACTTAATAAGTTTACGTTCTAAAGCATTTTTTTGACCTTCAGAGAGTAAACCTATGTAGTCATAAACAGCATCTGGATTTGCCTTGGTGGGTTTATCTGGTATTGTGTATTGTGCAACTGCCGTCATACTCACAATACAGAGAAGAAGTGTGAGTACGCTTTCGCGAAAGCGGAATCCCATAAAAAAATCTTTTTCTAGCATTAAGAAGTCGTTATTTCGTCTGGAAGTTCATTTACATCTCCGTGCTCCCACGGAAAGTATTGTGCAAGCTTTTCACCAGCACAGCGCACCCCATCTATAAGTCCATCACGGAAGTTGTCTTGCTTAAACTGGGTAATTATTTTGTCTTTTGTAGACTCCCAGAAGTCTGCAGGGACCTTGTTGTTAATCCCCCTGTCGCCACAAATGGCAAGTTTATGATCATCTACAGCTACATAAATGAGCACGCCGTTTTCATCTTTAGTATTGTCCATTTTAAGTAGGTGAAATAACTCTTGAGCACGCACTAGAGCATCCTTTTTAGAATGATGCTCTAGGTGCACTCTTATTTCTCCAGAGGTCTGTTGCTCAGACTCGCGTATGGCTTTAATGATAGCCTGCTCATCTTCTTTGCTTAAAAAGTCTTCTACCGTAGATGCCATCTAGCTTCCAAAATCAAATTCTACATTTGGAGCATCTTCAGATCCAGCGTCTGCCTCAAAGTAATCCATCTCTGCAAAGTTCCCTATAAATGAGTTTATCACGTTATTAGGAAACGTTTTAAGGTGTTTGTTATATGGTTTTACCGTCTCGTTAAATCTGTTACGTTCCACGTTTATGCGGTTTTCTGTGCGCTCAAGTTCGTTTATGAGTTCTTTAAAGTTTTCATTTGCCTTGAGGTCTGGGTAACGCTCAAAAACGGCAAGTAATCTAGACAGGGCAGAGGTAAGTCCTTGCTGCGCTTGTTGAAACTGCTTGAGTTGTGCTGGTGTAATGTTAGAAGGATCTATTTGAATAGAGGTAGCTTTAGATCGTGCTTCTGTTACTTTTATAAGTGTAGACTGCTCAAACTCTGCATAACCCTTTGCGGTGTTTACAATGTTCGGTATCAGGTCTGCTCTACGCTGGTATGAGCTTTCAACATTTGCCCACTGTGAAGTTGCATTTTCTTGTAAATCAATTGCGGTGTTGTAAAATTTAGGCCCTACCATAAATCCTACGATGGCTATAAGAGCGATAATGGCAATGACAGCAATAAGTCCTTTTTTCATAATATAATACTGGTTTTGATTGTTAGTTGTCTTATAGTAGTATTTGTTACACACTACCATTCTAGTAGCAAGGTACTAATTTATGTAACTATTAAGGATAAGGTTTTGTTAAGAGGGCCTAGTCATAACATTTTATGTATGATTTTTGCACTCTTATCGACTTAATGAATAAATTGTTTATGACCTTAAAACTAATACACATACTTGGCTCTATGGGATTGCTCGGTGTTTTTACCGGACTATACCATCTCGTTTATGGAGATTATGCTGTGATGAGTTTTTGCGCTGTGTTAGTAAGTACACTATTTATCATACTCGCTATAATAGATATAGCAAGGCAGTCTAGAGGTCACCTTTAATCTCTAGTAACTGCGCCTTTACGCCTTCTAGCTTGCGTATAATGTCAAAGTTGCTCAAGATCTCCTTTTTTCCTTCCTTAAGATGGATTTTTGCGCCTTCTAGTGTAAAGCCGCGCTCTTTTACTAGGTGATATATAAGCTCTAAATTCTTAATGTCACTTGGAGTAAACTTACGAGTGCCACGCGCATTCTTTTTAGGCTGAAGCACGTCAAACTCTTTCTCCCAGAAGCGTAGGAGCGATGCGTTTACATCAAAGGCCTTTGCAACCTCACCTATACTATAATATCGCTTTTCTGGAAGATCTATGTGCATTAGTCAAGTGATTGATTTTCTAGTGCAGCAGCAGCTAGCATAATATCATACTCCTCAGGAGTAAGGTCATTATGATAAAAATTTACTGGATTTACCACTTTACCGTTTTTCCAAACTTCATAATGCAGGTGTGGTCCAGATGAAAGTCCTGTGTTACCTACATATCCTATAATCTCTCCACGTTTTACCTTGCGTCCTACTTTTGTGTTGTACTTGCTCATATGGGCATAGTAAGTTTTGTAGCCAAAACCGTGTTCTATAATCACCATCTTACCATAACCGCTACCTAAACCTACTTTTTTTACAGTACCGTCACCAGTTGCATAAATAGGTGTGCCTGGAGGGGCTGTAAAATCCATCCCATTGTGCATTTTTCTATACTTTAAAATAGGGTGTACGCGCATACCATAACCAGAGGCAACTCTAGAGAGGTCTTTGTTTTGTACCGGTTGTATGGCTGGTATAGTTTTGAGAAGTGCTTCTTTTTCTTCGGCGAGCTTTGCAATCTCGTCTAGTGATTTAGATTGTATAACAAGTCTTTTTGTGATCTGGTCTATACGTTTTGCACTGTTTGTAATCATTGCAGAGTTATCATAACCCTCAAGGTTTTTGTAACGGTTAACCCCACCAAAACCCGCTAGACGTACATCATTAGGTATAGGGCTCGCTTCAAAGAGTACACGATATACATTATTATCACGCTCCTCTACATTTGCAAGTACACGTTCTATCTGGTCGAGTTTCTTTTCTTGCATCTCAAACTGCAGAGACATATTAGAAAGTTCCCGTTCTAGCTTACGTTCTTTAGGTGTATCTACACCAGAGTTAAATACAGCAATTGTTATAAGAAGCCCCATAAGAGCAGAAGAAGCAATAAATATAAGTGCGGCTCCAAAGGTGCGTCCCTTTTTTCGCTCTACTTTTCGGTAAGATAGTGTCTCACTATCATAGTAATATTTTACCTTAGACATAAGTTAAAATGCTTATTTTTGAGGTTTATTTATGGAGCTGTGCGCTTTCGCGAAAGCGTGATTTCTCAACTTCATAACAGTCAAATATAAAATAAATTATCCACACCTTCTATCGTATGAAATCTCAAGAGGTACGTAAACAGTTTTTAGAATTTTTCAAGTCCAAAAATCATTCCATAGTCGCCTCTGCGCCAATGGTTTTGAAGGATGACCCGACCCTGATGTTTACAAACGCTGGAATGGTTCCGTTTAAAGAATACTTTTTAGGGAACGCTACGCCAAAAAATTCACGACTTACTGACACCCAAAAGTGTTTACGTGTATCTGGTAAGCATAATGATCTTGAGGAGGTAGGAAAAGATACGTATCACCACACGATGTTTGAGATGCTGGGTAACTGGTCTTTTGGAGATTACTTTAAGGAAGAAGCGATTGCTTGGGCTTGGGAGTTTCTTACAGAGGTAGTAAAGGTAGATAAGGACAGTATATATGTTTCGATTTTTGAAGGTGACGAGTCTGAAGGGCTTGAGCGCGATCAAGAGGCATATGATATATGGACAAAACATATAGACGAGAGCCGCATTATAAACGGAAACAAGAAAGATAATTTCTGGGAGATGGGTGCTCAAGGCCCTTGTGGACCTTGCTCTGAGATACACGTAGATATACGCTCTGCCGAAGAAAAAGCAGCCGTAGACGGTAAGTCACTTGTAAATATGGATCACCCGCTCGTAATCGAGATCTGGAATCTTGTATTTATGCAATACAACCGTCTGGCAAATGGGTCGCTCACAAAGCTTCCTAACCAGCACGTAGATACGGGAATGGGCTTTGAGAGATTGTGTATGGTCCTGCAAGGGGTACAATCTAACTATGATACAGATGTGTTTACACCGCTTATGCGTGAGGTAGAAACCATTACTTCATCAAAATGTGGCGAGACAGAAGAAACAGATATTGCTGTACGTGTGATTGCAGATCACGTGAGAGCTGTCTCATTTTCTATAGCAGATGGACAGTTACCGTCTAACACAGGTGCTGGGTATGTGATAAGACGTATACTGCGACGTGCCATTCGTTACGGATTTACATTTTTAGACACAAAAGAACCATTTATATATAAACTGGTTTCTACACTTGTAAACCAGATGGGAGATGCCTTTCCAGAGCTGGAAGCACAAAAAAATCTTATTACAAATGTGATACGAGAAGAAGAGGCTTCGTTCTTGCGCACACTTGATAAAGGACTCATCTTATTAGATAATGTAATTGCAAATACCTCTGGAGATACTGTTTCTGGTGATAAAGCTTTTGAGCTTTATGACACCTATGGCTTCCCAATAGATCTTACAGCACTTATACTTAGTGAGAAAAATCTAAAACTAGACGAAGCTGGCTTTGAAGCTGCGCTTAAAGAGCAAAAAGACCGTTCTCGTGCAGCAACCAAAGTTGAGACAGACGACTGGAATATCTTACAAGAAGATAGCGAAGAGGAATTCATAGGCTACGATACTCTAGAAGCCTCTGTAAAAATCACTCGCTACCGTAAGACAGAGAGTAAAAAAGACGGGGAGTTATATCAACTAGTATTTAATCTTACGCCATTCTATCCAGAAGGAGGAGGGCAAGTAGGTGATAAAGGATACCTAGAAACTCCAAGCGGAGAGGTGGTTTATATCATAGATACAAAGAAAGAAAACAACCTTATTATACATCTTGCCAAAAACCTCCCAAGATCTACTGAGGGAACGTTTAAGGCAGTGGTAGATGTGAAGCAACGTAGCCGCACGGCTGCAAACCATACTGCAACACACTTATTGCACCAAGGGCTTCGTAAGATATTAGGAACACACGTGGAGCAAAAGGGAAGTATGGTACATAGCAGAAACCTACGTTTTGACTTCTCTCACTTTTCTAAAGTGACAAGCGAGGAGTTAAAAGAGGTAGAAGATTTTGTAAATGCACGCATACGCGAAAACTTATCTCTAGAAGAGCAACGTGGTATTCCTTATGATCAAGCTATTCAAGAAGGAGCGATAGCATTATTTGGAGAGAAGTATGGTGATGCTGTAAGGACCATACGCTTCGGGAAGTCTATGGAGCTTTGTGGTGGTACACACGTAAAAAATACAGGAGACATCTGGCATTTTAAAATCACTTCAGAAGGGGCTGTGGCATCTGGTATACGCCGTATAGAAGCAATTACTAGTGATGCTGCCAAAGATTACTTTACATCAGAAACCGAAGCCTATAATCAAGTAAAAGCAACCCTTAAAGGGAATCAAGATCCAGTAAAAGCAATTACTAGCCTACTGGATGAGAATGCTGCTTTAAAAAAGCAAGTAGAAGCACTTATAAAAGAGAAAGCTCAAAACCTAAGTGGTGATCTTGCAAAAGAATTTGTAGACATAGATGGTGTAGATTTCTTAGCAAAAAAGGTAGACCTAGATGCGGGAGCTATTAAGGATCTTGCTTTTAAATTAGGAGAGAATAAAGACAACGTATTCTTGCTATTTGGAACAGAGCAAAACGGTAAAGCATTACTAAGTTGCTACATCTCAAAAGAGCTTGTCGCTTCAAAAAATCTGAACGCAGGTACTGTCGTGCGTGAGTTAGGAAAGCACATCCAAGGTGGAGGTGGAGGACAACCTTTCTTTGCAACTGCAGGAGGTAAAAATCCAGCAGGTATAGACGCAGCAATTGCAGAGGTTAAGAACTATCTTGTATAATGAAACTACAGACCCAAATACCGCTAGAGCCTGCTGCTCGTCAATTTGGGTATGATCATAAATTATTGTTGTTAGGTTCTTGCTTTGCGCAGAACATAGGTGACAAGCTAGCATATTATAAATTCCAAGCGGTTACAAATCCGTTTGGAATTATTTTTAATCCCGTCGCACTAGAACGGTTAGTAGCAGATGCTGTTGCAAATAAAACCTATACAGAAGCAGATGTCTTTGAACTAGACGGCGTCTGGAAATCTTTTTATGCACACAGTGACAAAAATGCCCTTACGAGACTAGGAGCTGTGATACACTTACAAGAGGCGCAGCAATTGCTCAGGCAACAGCTCATAGAGGCTTCTCATCTATTTGTCACATTAGGTACTGCTTGGGTTTATAAACATCTTGAACGTGATGAGGTGGTGGCCAACTGTCACAAGGTTCCTCAACAGGCATTTACTAAAAAACTCCTTTCTGTCACCGAAATTCAACAGAGTCTGTCTCGTATTTGTGAGCTGGTAAAAACACTTAACCCACAAATTGAGATTGCCTTTACGGTGTCGCCAGTGCGTCATATTAAAGATGGTATAGTAGAAAATACCCGTAGCAAGTCACATTTACTTACAGCAGTTCATCAACTTGTAGATAGTCGTGAGGCGAGTTATTTTCCGGCTTATGAGATTGTGATGGATGAGTTGCGTGATTATCGCTTTTATGCAAGTGATATGGTACACCCATCTGAGCAAGCTGTTACCTATGTATGGGAGCGTTTTGTAGAAGTGTACGCTTTCGCGAAAGCGCAACAAACAATGAAAAAAGTAGCTCAAATCCAACAGGGGTTAGCTCACAGACCTTTTAATGAAGACAGCGCTGCGCACCAAAAATTTATTACTGATCTCACAAAAAAACAGCAAGCCCTAACTGAAGTCTATCCTTTTATGAACTTCTAGATAATTAAAGTAAAAAAGGATCACCCATTCATTTTCTTATAAGCACTCATCCAGGCACCTCCATTCATAGCTTCAACACCTTTTGATCTAAGGACCGCTGCGGCTGTAGCACTGCGGCCACCGCTGGCACAAACGCATATTACAGGTTTGTTCCATTTTTTAATCGTTGTGGCTTGGGCGGCTATGTTTTGCACAGGTATGTGCTTTGAGCCTGGTATGGCGCCGCTATCATACTCGGCTTTTGAGCGCACGTCTATAATGATACCACCACGAGAGATGTACTCATTAAGTTTATCCTTTTTATTACCAAAGAGCTTACTTAAAAATCCCATAGTTTACTGTATTAATTCTAGGCCATTTGTGATGAGGTGTGCTACCTTCTCTTTGTGTTTTTGCACCTCTTTAAGATGTGTGAGTACGGCGTTGTCTTTTGTGAGTTCATAAATCTCTAAGGCACATAACCAGTCTTGAGGGTAGTTTTTTTGTAAGCTTGTAAATACCTCAAGAAGTGCTTCTTTGTCTATTTGATTGCTTTCTCTTTGTAATCGTACTTGCTGGTAGAGCCTGTTAAGCGTGTCTTCTTTTTCTGAGAGCGTAGGTTTTACCGTATTAGTCTCTGCGACGTGTGTAATGAGATCAAAAGATAAGAAGTCTGCCGCTCCGGCAAAGGCAGAGACAATTTGTGAGCCTATCACTAGGTCGAAGTCTCCCATAGATGGGTCGTGTAAAATTTTGTCACCATAAGTTACCGTACAATCTGTAAACTGTATAAGCATTAACTGCCCACCTAGGTTACGCATCCCGGTAACATTTAATCCGCTTACGGTGATGCCACTTTCATATTCAAAAGAGATAGGCTTACCATCGTAAAAATCATAAGCTTTTAAGTCTCTTGGCCCCATATTTTCTATAGAGAGATTTATGCCCTTAAGCTTACCTAGAGGAGAGCTAAAACCGTTTTTGTAACGGTTTACTCCGTGACCTATAAGTTCTTTCTCTCTATAAGAAAGTGCTGTTTCACCTTGAGTAGCAAAGTAAACCACCTCATTATCTTCATTTTGAATCATCTCTGTAAATATGCCACTTACTTGTAAACCTGTGTTGAGTTCTAGTGTGCCTATTTGCTTTGATTCTATGAGTTTTTTTAGTCCGCGCCAGCCACCTTTACGTACTGCCATTGTACCTGCAAATTCTTCTAAGACTTGCATTAGGTATGCAAAGTCTGGTGTGACAAAGAGTTGAGGTTGCGGTTTTGTAATGTCAAATTCTTGGTAAGCAGCATCTATCGAGTAAGGTATTTTCTTTACCTCGTCTGTCATACACCAGGTGCTCTCTCCTATAGAAGAGAGTAATCCTGCTCCGTATATTTTTGGGTTTTCTACAGCACCTACCATTCCATACTCTACCGTCCACCAGTGCAGGTTGCGTATAAGTGCAATTTCAGAAGGCTGTACCTCTTTGTTTTGTAATTGTTCTACACTTCTTTCGGCGGCGTCTATGGCCTCTTGTGTGATGCCATCTGCCTCTTTAAGAATAGATAATGTACGTACAGCTTCATACATTTCCATATCGTGGGCACTAGAGATGGCTTTTGCACCTATCTCTCCAAATCTTCTTAAGTACTCTGCATAGTCTGGACTTGCGATAATAGGCGCGTGCCCGGCTCCCTCGTGTATAATATCTGGCGCAGGGGTGTACTCTATGTTTTCTAGCTGGCGTATATCACTTGCAATGACAAGCACTTTGTAAGCTTGAAACTCCATAAAAGCATTAGGTGGTATAAAACCATCTACCGCTACGGCTGCCCATCCTATTTCTTTAAGAATACGGTTCATCCCGTACATAGAAGGGATGTTATCTATAGAGATACCGGTTTTTTCTAACCCCATTACATAGCTCTCGTGGGCTACTTTACTTAGGTAGTCTACGTTTTTGCGCATCACATATCGCCATACGGCTTGATTTATGGGCGTATACTGCTCATAATCTTGTGCTTTGATATATTGTTTTAAGTGCGGCGGAAGCCTGTCTAATAGAGGATTACTCTCAACGTTTGTATGCATAGCGTAAAATTAATTCATAAGTCGTGGTTGTCCTCATATAATTTCAAGATTTGTTTGATAATTGTGGGGAGTGTTGTTGCGCTTTATCGCTTTGCTCTCCATTAGGTAGTGAGTCTCATAAGTTCGCTTTCGCGAAAGCGTTATAAAGCCCATTAGCCCCTTTTTTAGAATAAGGAGTATCATAAGTACTCGTTAATATTTGGAAAAATTATACTAATGCCCCAGCGTTTGTTAAGAGATGGTAGGGTTATGTTAAGGATGTCTCCAGACTTTAGCAAAGGCTTATAACTATATATTTTATGTAGCCTCGATGTCCTTATACATTTGTATCAAACAAAAAATATAAGACTATGAAGAAGACAATAATCACATCGTTATTTGCAATAGCAATAGCAACAGGAATACAAGCACAAACCGAAACAATGGCAGTAAATAATACGCCAGTTGAAATGAATGGTACCCAAGATGATATAAATGAGACAGGCGTGGTAGGGATAAGCGGCTGGACAAGTTTTAATGAGTTGAGCTCACAGATGTATAAACTTAAAGGAGCAAACTACTTTAATACCATTAAAATGATACGCGCTATGGAGCCTACAGTGATGTCACTAGAAGCTACAAAGCCTATGTGGATGAACACAGAAGAAATTAATGAAGACGTAGCAGATTTTAAGAAAGAGTATATGGAACTCACTACAGAGATGAATGTAGGTAATGATGAGTTCAGAGAAAATCTAGAGGAAATTTCAGAGCAGTATGAAGATTTAAGAGAAGAGGCGATGGAAACTTTTATTGACTACCGTAAGACCGTGATGGATGGGAATGAGGAGTATAAAGAAGAAATCGAAAAAGACCGTTCTAAAATGATGAATAGTAAAGATGGTCAAGAAGAATATAAAGAGGAGACTAAGGAGCTCAAGAAGATACGTGATGGTAAAACAAACCAATAGTATTAATTTGATATAATTGTAAAGCCACCCGTTAAGGGTGGCTTTTTTTATGTTGAGTGGGCAATAATCTGGCTGTAATAGTTAAGATGTTTTTACAGTAAGTCGTTGTGCATTATCTTGCACATAATGAAATCTACTACGCTTACGCGAAAACAAGAAATCTGTATCACAGCCGCTAGACTTTTCAAACAGAAAGGGTATAGCGCTGTAACAATGCGTGATCTCGCTGCAGAGGTAGGTGTAAAAGCGGCAAGTTTATACAACCACATTGCCTCAAAAGAAGAAATACTTAACGAGGTGATTGTAAACATAGCCGAAAGCTTTACCGAAGGCATACAAGACATACGCCTTGCAGATACAAAAGTGGCAGAAAAACTTGAAGCCGTTATAGCCCAGCACGTGCATCTCACGGCAGATAATCCTTATGGAATGGCATCGCTCAATAATGACTGGATGCACCTAGGAGAGGGCAAAGAAAAATATCTTGCCTTACGTAGTAGCTATGAGCAGCACTTTAGAGAAATTATAAAAGAGGGTAAAGCACAAAATGTACTTAAGGATATAGATGAGGAAGTGATTCTCTTTTCAACCTTAGGAACTCTAAGAAATCTCTACCTGTGGATTCCTAAAAAGGCAGATTTACAACGATCAAAGCTCATAGATTCTCTCTGTGAGACCCTACTTAAAGGGGTTAAAACTGCATAACTTACTTTTTACTTTTATTGAGATACATTTCATAAACCACTATTTATAAGGGGTAACTTGTTGTGCTTCTGTGGTTTATGTTAAATAGTTGTAATATTAACTAACAATCGTTAGTTTTACATAGTTCTAAACTATACTATGGCACTTTTTCATTCTCTAAGAGTAAAAGATATTTATAAAGAAACCACAGACTGTTCTGTTGTAACCTTTGATGTACCTGTAGATCTCTATCAGGATTTTAGTTTTAATGCTGGGCAGCATTTAACTCTTAAAGCCATTATAAATGGAGAAGATGTAAGACGTTCATATAGCCTCTGTTCTAGTCCGCTAGAGCAGCAGTGGAAGGTAGCTGTAAAGCAAATACCTGGAGGACTCTTTTCTACCTATGTAAATGAAGAGTTGCAAGCTGGAGACACACTTGAGGTAATGGCGCCTAGTGGAAAATTTGGAGTGCCCGTAGATACACAAAAGAAAAAAAACTATGTAGCCTTTGCAGCAGGAAGTGGTATAACACCTATGCTGTCTATCATAAAGACACATCTTGCAGCAGAGCCAGACGCGACCTTCAAGCTGTTTTATTTGAACCGCACGGTTAAATCTATTATCTTTAAAGAAGAGGTAGAACAGCTACGTAATCAATATTTTGGAAGGTTTGAGATATTTTATTTTCTCACAAAAGAGCAACGAGATATCGAGCTTTTTAACGGTAGATTTAATTCAGAAAAATTACAGACGCTTACTAAAACGCTTATCGATGTAAGCACTACAGATGAGGTTTTTATTTGTGGTCCAGAGGAGATGATTTTCTTAATACGTGATGAGCTAGTGGCGGCAGGTTTAGAAAAAGAAAAAGTACACTATGAGCTTTTTGTTACTGGACTCTCAGAAGAAGATAAAAAACGTGCTGCACGACTGGCAGAGCAAAAGGTAGAGGGAGTAGAAGTTACCATTATTGATGGTGGTAAAGAATTTCACTTCACAATGACAGATGAATATGATAATATACTTGACGCAGCACTAGGTGCTGGGGCAGATCTTCCATTTGCTTGTAAAGGAGGAGTGTGTTCTACCTGCAAGTGTAAGGTAGAAGGAGGAAATGTAGAGATGAAAATAAATTATGCGCTAGAAGAAGATGAGGTAGCACAAAACCTAGTATTAAGTTGCCAGGCAGTACCTACAACAGAGCGTGTAAAAGTAAATTTTGATGTTTAAGCTTTCGCGAAAGCGGAAATCTAATACAAATTGCTATGAGTGATAAAGAAGTAAAAAACCTAGAAGATCTTTTTGATGCCCGCATTGCGCGTGACGAAAAGATAGAGCCAAAAGACTGGATGCCTGAGAAGTATCGTAAAACTCACATACGCCAGATAAGCCAGCACGCACATTCTGAAATTGTAGGGATGCTGCCAGAGGGCAACTGGATCTCACGTGCCCCATCGTTACGTCGTAAAGTGGCGTTACTTGCAAAGGTGCAAGATGAGGCAGGTCACGGTTTATACTTATACTCGGCTTGTGAGACTCTAGGTGTATCGCGTGAGGAGTTATATGAGCAACTACACTCTGGTAAGGCAAAGTACTCTTCTATATTTAATTACCCTACGGTTACTTGGGCAGATATGGGAGCGATAGGCTGGCTAGTAGATGGTGCGGCCATTATAAATCAAGTACCGCTTTGTAGTACTTCTTATGGTCCTTATGCACGAGCGATGATTAGAGTGTGTAAAGAAGAGAGTTTTCACCAGCGTCAAGGGTTTGAGATTATGCTTAAACTCTCAAACGGGTCGCAGGAGCAAAAAGATATGGCGCAAGATGCACTTAATAGATGGTGGTGGCCGTCACTTATGATGCTAGGTCCTACAGATGCAGAGTCTGTGCACACAGCACAGTCTATGAAATGGAAATTAAAGCGTAAGACTAATGACGAGCTACGCCAGCAATTTATAGATCAAACTGTACCACAAGCAGAGTTGCTTGGACTTACCATACCTGATCCAGATTTAAAATGGAATGAAGAGACAGGACACTACGATTTTGGAGAAATAGACTGGGATGAGTTTTGGCAAGTAGTAAAAGGTCACGGGCCAAGTAATAAAAAGCGTATGAAAGATAGAGTAGGCGCTTGGGAACGTGGTGAGTGGGTACGTGATGCAGCAATGGCACACGCCAAAAAGAAAGAAGAAAGAAAAAATCAAACTAAGAAAGCAGTCTAGTATGAGCAAAAATTGGCCCCTTTGGGAAGTCTTCGTAAGAAGCAAGAACGGATTGGAGCATAGACACTTTGGAAGTCTACGCGCTGCAGATGCTGAAATGGCAATGGAGAACGCGCGCGATGTATACACACGTCGCAGTGAGGGAGTGAGCATATGGGTAGTAGAAAGCAATAATATCACAGCAAGCAATCCAGAAAATAATGGAGAGCTATTTGAACCAGCTGCAGATAAGGTATACCGCCACCCTACATTTTACGATTTGCCAGATGAGGTAAAACATATGTAATAGTGAAATCGAAATCGAAACTGAAACCCAAAAAATGAAGACATCTACTTAAGATGGTCGATTATAGTTTCAATTTCAGTTTTATTTTTAAAAGTTTATTATGAACAAAGATTTATATAACTACATTATAGGTATTGCAGATAATAGCTTGATACTTGGGCAGCGTCTGGGAGAATTATGTGGTCACGGCCCTAGCCTAGAGACAGATATTGCTGGTACAAACATCTCTTTAGATTTGTTTGGCCAGGTGCGCAGTTATTTTCAATATGCGGCACAAGTCTCGGGTGATGAGAATGCTACAGAAGATACCCTTGCGTTTTTACGTATAGAGAGAGCGTATAAAAACGTGTTACTCGTAGAGCAACCTAATACAGATTTTGCATACACAATCGTACGTCAGTTTTATTTTGATGCCTTTCATCTCTTGTTTCTTAAAGCGTTAGAAACTAGCAAAGATGAGACGCTGGCGGCCATTGCAAAAAAATCCATAAAAGAAGTAAGCTATCACTGGCGTTTCTCATCAGACTGGGTGCGCAGGCTAGGTGACGGTACAGAAGAGAGTCACTCTCGTGTGCTTGAAGCTGTAAATGAATTGTGGATGTATACAGATGAGCTTTTCCACCAGACAGAGGCAGATAAGGCTATGATAGCCCAAGGCGTAGGAGTAGATACCTTAGCACTTAAAGAGACCTATTATAAAATGATAGGAGACGTGCTTGAAGAAGCTACATTACCCATTCCAGAAAGTAAGTACTGGCACAAGGGAGGTAAGCAAGGAATACATACAGAGCATATGGGATATATACTTTCAGATATGCAATATATGCAACGCACCTACCCAAATATGGAATGGTAGAGAATTATGAACACAGAATATTGAATTTTGAACATCGAAGTATTACTTCGGCGTTTCATATTTGTTATTCTTTATTCGATATTTAAAAATTGATATTAGAAACGCAAAACATACAACCGCATTTGATCTCAATACTTGAAGGAGTAAGCGATCCAGAGATTCCTGTGTTGTCTATTATGGATATGGGTGTGGTACGCGAGGCAATAGAGCAAGACGGTATTGTACGTGTAAAAATAACACCTACTTACTCCGGTTGCCCTGCAATGGATGTTATAGGAGATGATATTGTTTCCGCTTTCGCGAAAGCGGGAAAAACCGCAAAAATCCAGCTCGTACTCGCTCCGGCCTGGACCACAGACTGGATAACTCCACGTGGCAGAGAAGCGCTTGAAAAATACGGTATTGCAGCACCATTATCTCCAGAAGCAGATAAAGAAGCCCTGCTGGGAAATAAGAAGATAGTAAAATGTACCAACTGTGGCTCTACAGAGACACATTTGGTCAGTCAGTTTGGGTCTACCGCCTGTAAAGCATTGTTTAAATGTGATACGTGCCAAGAACCTTTTGACTATTTTAAATGTTTAAAATAATTCCCGCAGCAGCGGGATTCTTTGTTATATGAGTAGTATACAGAAATCAATAGAGAATGGTGTAGCAACGCTCACCATTAATCGTCCAGAAGTATTTAATAGTTTTAACCGTGAGATGGCATTCTTACTGCAAGATGAGTTAGATGCTTGTAATAAGGATACACAAGTAAGAGCTATTGTTCTCACCGGTAGTGGTAAGGCATTTTGTGCCGGTCAAGATTTAAAAGAAATTACAGATCCAGAATTAAATCCAGGGTTTAAGAAAATACTAGAAGAGCACTACAACCCGATTATAGAAAAAATACGAGCGATTGAGAAACCTATCATTGCTGCTGTAAATGGTGTTGCCGCTGGAGCTGGGGCAAATATTGCACTAGCCTGTGATATTGTTATAGCACACGAGAAGGTGAGTTTTATACAAGCCTTTAGCAAGATAGGACTTGTGCCAGATAGTGCAGGTACGTTTTTCTTGCCTAGGCTCATAGGTTTTGGTAAAGCAAGCGCATTGATGATGCTGGGTGATAAAATCTCTGCAACAGAGGCAGAGAAGATGGGTATGATTTATAAGGTAACTACGCTAGACGAGTTTAATAATACTGTAACAACGACTGCAGTGACACTAGCACAAATGCCTACAAAGGCAATAGGTCTCACCAAGAGATTACTTAATGTATCTATGACTAATAATCTTGAAGATCAACTTGCGCTAGAAGGTAAATTACAAATAGAAGCATCAGAGAGTGAAGATTTCAAAGAAGGGGTAGACGCTTTTGTAAATAAAAGACGCCCGGTTTTTAAAGGGAAGTAAAGACTGACGAACCGTTTTTATACGAGTGAGAAAAACTTCTGCATTCGATATTCATTAATCGATATTCGGTGTTCAAAAAATAAGCATTGTTAATGATAAATAACATAGGAATTATAGGCGCTGGTACAATGGGTTCTGGCATTGCTCAAGTAGCTGCAACTGCTGGTTGTGATGTAAAACTCTTTGATGTAAATCAAGAGGCGCTTGATAAAGCAAAGGCAGCACTAGAAAAAGTACTCAAACGTCTTATAGAGAAGGGACGCATAGACGCCTCAGAAAAAGATAGAATACAAGCTAATATTACGTATGTTACTGCGCTTAAAGAGTTAGCAAACGCAGACCTTACCATTGAAGCTATTGTAGAAAATCTGGAGGTCAAGAAAAAAGTATTTCAAGAGTTAGAAACCTACGTTTCTGACACAGCGATAATAGCCTCAAACACTTCAAGTCTTTCTATCGCATCTATTGCAGCATCATTGCAAAATCCAGAGCGTTGCATTGGGATTCACTTTTTTAATCCTGCGCCATTAATGAAGCTAGTTGAGGTGATACCTGCGGTACAAACCGCACAAAACGTTTTAGACGCTTGCGTTGCCGAAATTACACGTTGGAAAAAAGTTGTAGCCATCGCAAAAGATACTCCAGGGTTTATTGTAAATCGCGTTGCACGACCATTTTATGGGGAGGCGTTACGTATGTATGAAGAAGGTGTGGCAAATTTTGCAACCATAGACGCAGCTATGAAAAGTGTGGGAGGTTTCCGTATGGGACCTTTTGAGTTGATGGATTTTATAGGTAACGATGTAAATTATACGGTTACAGAAACCGTGTTTAATGCCTTTTATCAAGATCCAAGATACAAGCCGTCTTTTACCCAACAGCGATATAGCCAGGCGGGATATCTAGGTCGTAAATCGGGACGCGGTTATTATGATTATAAAAATGTCGAGGCAGATAACGCTTTCGCGAAAGCGTCATCACAAGCAGCAATAGCTACTCAAGATAAGGAAGCAATTTTTGAGCGTATTCTAGTAATGCTTATTAACGAAGCAGCAGATGCCTTGTTCTGGAATGTAGCAAGTGCCGAAGATATAGATAACGCGATGACCAAAGGGGTAAACTACCCAAAAGGGTTACTAGCCTGGGCAGATGAGAAAGGAATAAGCTGGTGTGTGCAAAAAATGGATGCTCTGTATGATGAGTATAGAGAAGATAGATACAGATGTAGCCCCCTTTTAAGAAGGATGGAAAAAGAGGGAAAACAATTTTTTGCCTAATCTAGATGCTATTATGACTGGAGCCCAAATACCTTATAAAATGTTATCTCAAGACGCATACAGCAGTTGGCTAGGTATTGAGATTATAGAGGCACAAGTAGGTTTTGTAAAAGTGGGGATGACTATACGCAAGGAGATGCTTAACAGTATGGGCAAGGCTCACGGTGGGATAAGTTACTCACTGGCAGATACGGCTTTTGGATTTACTGCAAACACGCACGGAAAATATGCCGTGTCTATTGAGACAAGTATAAATCATATAGAAGCTTTAGAAGAAGGAGATTACATCACTGCAGAGGCAACAGTAAATCTCCAGAAAACTAAAGTAGGTTTTAATATTGTTGAAATTAAAAGAGGTGATGAGCTTGTTGCACTTTTTAAAGGGGTAGTATATCGTACTTCAAAAGATTGGGAAATAGATTAAATAATAAAAAAAGAACTTCGATTTCGACTTCGATTTCGACTTCAATTTCAAAATATGGAAGCATATATCATAGACGGAGTTCGTACTCCTATAGGAAATTATAAAGGAACATTAAGTGCTGTGCGCACAGACGATTTGGGAGCGCAAGTGATACGCGAGGTCGTAAAACGTAACCCAAATATCCCAAAAGAAGCATATGACGATGTCATTATGGGGTGTGCAAACCAGGCTGGAGAAGATAACCGTAATGTAGCGCGTATGAGTTTGCTACTTGCTGGACTACCTTTTACCGTACCTGGAGAGACCGTAAATCGTTTATGTAGTTCTGGACTTTCGGCCATTATACACGCAAACCGAGCTATAAAAGCTGGAGACGGAGACCTATTTATCTCTGGTGGTGTAGAAAATATGACACGTGGCCCGTATGTGATGGCGAAGCCTTCTACAGCTTTTGGTGGTGATAGTAAGATGTATGACTCGACTTTTGGGTGGCGTTTTATAAACCCAAAGATGAAAGAACTATACGGAGTAGATGGAATGGGAACCACTGCCGAAAATCTTGTAGAAAAATATAACATCTCACGTGAAGATCAAGATGCCTTTGCATATCACAGCCAGATGAAAGCTGCAGCAGCTCAAAAAAATGGCCGTCTAGCAAAGGAAATTGTACCTGTAGAAATCCCACAGCGTAAAAAAGATCCCATCATCTTTAAGGATGACGAATTTATAAAGCCTAATAGCTCAAAGGAAGTGCTTGCAAAGCTTCGTCCAGCTTTTAAAAAGGAGGGCGGAAGTGTAACCGCAGGTAACAGCTCAGGACTTAATGATGGTGCAGCTGCAACCATTGTAGCAAGTGAAGCTGCTGTAAAAAAATATGGCCTTACACCACTTGCAAGAATTGTAAGTTCTGCAGTAGTAGGTGTCGAGCCACGCATTATGGGAATAGGTCCAGTACAAGCTTCAAACAAGGCGCTTCAAAAAGCAGGTCTTACACTTGAAGATATGGATGTTATAGAACTTAATGAAGCATTTGCCTCACAAGCTCTAGCTTGTATACGTGAGTGGGGACTGGCAGATGATGATGCGAGAATAAACCCTAACGGAGGCTCTATCGCAATAGGTCATCCGCTAGGTGTAACAGGGGCGCGTATTGCATATTCGGCGGCTGTAGAGCTTAAAGAAAAAGGGAAACGCTATGCACTTGTGACAATGTGTATAGGTGTAGGTCAAGGCTATGCCGCAGTGATCGAAAATATGGCTGTTTAGTACTATAATTCCTACTCGATTGTAATACGAGGGTAGACCGCTTTCGCGAAAGCAAAAAAAAGAATAACATCGGCGCTGATATCGATTTCAGTTTCCGATTTCAAAAACGAGCGTTTTATGATTTTAGAATCTTATATAAATGGCCATTGGGTAAAAGGTGATGACAGCAATACACGTAATATGTATGACGCCATCACTGGAGATATAATAGGTCTCACAAGTACCGAAGGTTTAGATATTGCCAGTGCATTACAATTTGGACGTGATAATGGAAAGGCGTTACGAGATATGACCTTTCAGCAGCGTGGTAATATGATTAAAAAACTGGCGCTTTACCTTAACAAGCGCAAGGAGCAGTTTTATGAGATTAGTTACAAAACCGGAGCAACAAGAGCAGATAGCTGGGTAGATATAGAAGGAGGTTTTGGAAACCTCTTTGCAAATGCTAGCTTGCGTAAGCTCTTTCCAGATCAAAGCTATGCTGTAGAAGGTGATGCAATAGATTTATCAAGAGGTGGGCGTTTTATGGCGCACCATATTTTGGTTCCAAAAAAAGGTGTTGCGGTTCATATTAACGCTTTTAACTTCCCTGTATGGGGTATGTTAGAAAAATGTGCTGTAAACTGGATGGCAGGTATGCCAGCAGTTGTGTTACCAGCACCACAAACCGCTTTCTTAACAGAGGCTGTTGTGAGAGAGATTATAAACAGCGGTATATTACCTAAGGGGTCTTTACAATTACTCTCAGGTCTTACAACATCTATACTAGATACCGTAAATAGTCAAGACGTGGTAACCTTTACTGGAAGCGCGCATACTGGGAGAAAGTTAAAAGTACATCCTAGACTTACAGAAGAGAGTGTGCCTTTTACAATGGAGGCAGATAGTCTTAACGCATCAATACTTGGTCCAGACGCTGTACCGGGTACACCAGAGTTTGCTATTTTTATTAAGGAGGTACGTAAAGAGATTACGTCTAAGTGTGGTCAAAAATGTACGGCAATACGCCGTGTGATTGTACCAGAAAACTTGATGGAAGATGTGCAGATTGCTCTAGGCAAACAGCTAGAACGCACGGTTATAGGAGATCCAAAATTGCGTGAGGTAAGAATGGGAGCCCTCATTAATAATGACCAGCGTGATGCTATAAAAACGCAAATTGCCAAAATAGCCCAAACAGCAGATATGGTGTATGGATCTACAGATACCATAGAGGCGATGGGTGCAGACGGAGCAAAGGGTGCTTTTATGAGCCCTATTGTGATGCGTGAAAATAATCCGTTTAAAAATACGCAGGTGCACGAGATTGAAGCCTTTGGCCCTGTAACGACACTTATGCCATATAACGGTGTGGAGGAAGCTATAGAACTCGCCCAGATGGGTAGGGGGTCTCTTGTGAGTAGCGTGGTTACTGCAGATGACGCTTTCGCGAAAGCGTACACCATAGAAGCAGCATCACACCACGGAAGAATATTAACACTTAACCGCGACAGTGCGCCACAAAGTACGGGTCACGGCTCACCATTACCATTACTGGTACACGGAGGTCCAGGTCGTGCCGGTGGAGGTGAAGAGATGGGAGGAATACGTGGTATAAAACATTATATGCAACGTTGTGCCGTGCAGGGAAGCCCTACAAGCCTTACGGAAATTACAGGTATCTACCAGCCTAATGGAGATTACAAGGAGGCAGAACAGCATCCTTTTGCATACCATTATGAAGATATTAAACCAGGGATGAGTTTAAAAACTCATAAGCGTACGATTACTGATAATGATATACAGAATTTTGCAAACCTTACCTGGGATCACTTTTATGCACATACTGATATTACAAGTTTAGATGGAAGTATCTTTGAGAAAAGAACAGCGCACGGTTACTTTATTATTTCGGCTGCTGCAGGATTATTTGTGTATCCTAATAAAGGTCCGGTGAGTGCAAACTATGGGCTTGAAGATATTCGCTTCTTGAGACCGTTATATCACAATGATACCATCTATGTGCGCCTTACCTGTAAGGAAAAGCGTGAGAGAGATGTGAGCGGTAGGGAGCACCCTAGCGGTATTGTAAAATGGTATGTTGAGGTGTTTGACGCAGAGCCAGTAGATTATGAAAATGGAAAGACAGATGAAGAGGCAGAGGCGCTAGTAGCAGTGGCGACCATCCTTACAATGGTAGAAAAGAAACAAACTACCTTTGTTGAGATGACAGAGAGTCGCATTGATACTTGTCTCTCAAAACTTAATGAAGATACAAAGCCAGTCTGGGGAACAATGACGCCACAACAAATGGTAGAGCACCTTGAGTTAACCTACCGTATAGCCGCTGGTGAAATACAAGATTTTGAGGTGGCCACACCAGATAAAGTACTTGACAAGGTGGCTGCGACACTCTGGGATTATAATAAAATGCCTAGAGATTACAACTTCCCGCTATATGAAGCAGGAATTCAACCGGCTTTACAACACAAAGACCTAGATGAAGCAAAAAAAGCGATGCTAGACGCAAGAAAGGCATATCTAGATTTTTACAAGAAGAATAAAAAGGCCACGACTAACAATGCAGTCTTTGGCGAGCTTAACAAATATGAGTGGTACTTAATGGAGCGCAAGCACCTTAATCACCACTTTGAACAATTTAACCTTATAGATTAATAAACGTATTGCCTGTGATTTTTACAAGCAACGATAATAGTAATTTTACAATATGAGTGATCCACACGTAAAAGAACATATAGAAAACGGAATTTCAACGATTGAGTTTTTTCACCCAGCGCATAATAGTTTACCAGGTGATATACTTGCAAAACTAGCCTTGACTATAAAAGAAGCTGGTGAAAATGATGACGTAAAAGTAATTGTACTTAAATCTGGAGGTGACCGTACTTTTTGTGCAGGAGCAAGTTTTAAGGAGCTTATAAGTATTAACGATAAAGAGACGGGACGTGTGTTTTTCTCGGGCTTTGCAAATGTGATTAATGCAATGCGCAAGTGTCCTAAGTTTATTATAGGTCGCGTGCAAGGTAAAACTGTAGGTGGCGGCGTAGGTGTTGCTAGTGCTACAGACTACTGTATGGCTAGTAAATTTGCCAGTATAAAACTGAGCGAACTAAACATAGGGATAGGCCCTTTTGTGGTAGGTCCAGCTGTAGAGCGTAAATTAGGGCTTACAGGGATGTCTCAAATCGCTATCGATGCAAATACTTTTTATGATGCAGAGTGGGCAAGGCAAAAAGGGTTATATGCACACGTTTATGATAGTACAGAAGAGCTAGATGCTGCCGTACAAACCACTGCCGAAAATCTGTGCAAGTATAATCCAGAGGCAATGCGTGAGATGAAAAAGATGATGTGGGCTGGTACAGAGCACTGGGATGAGCTACTTGCAGAGCGTGCTGCTATATCTGGAAAACTCGTATTATCAGACTTTACAAAAGAAACCCTCAAACGCTTTAAATAAGCGTTTGAGGATTATATTACTCTACGCGCTCTATACTATGTATAGGGATGAGTGTTCCTTTTTTAAGTATGACATCCTTCTGGGTAACACCCCAAATGGTTGTGTTTACTTTTATAAGACGGTTTAATGAATCTCTAAAGTATATGGAGACTTTGTTTTTAAAGAGATTGCCTAAGCGCATAGCTCTAATAAGTGCTAGCGATCTTTTACGTTTTTCGGTCTCGTTATTTATTACTTCTTTATTTGCAAATCGTAATAAGTGAATCCTTTCTTTTGTAGTGTTATATATGCTTGTTTCTCCTTTCATAATCCTTCTCGTTTTTAAATACGTCGTATTTTTATCTTAAAGCTAACAACTCTTTCTATTTTAGAGTTCCATTTTAAAACAACTTTAGCATATGGTCTATTCATTTAAAGGACACATTCCCGTGGTTCACGAGTCTAGTTTTGTGCATCCGCTGGCTGCGGTTACTGGTAATGTAATTATTGGTAAAAATTGCTACATAGGTCCTGGAGCAGCAATACGTGGTGATTGGGGTGAGATCATTCTTGAAGATGGTGTAAACGTACAAGAAAACTGTACCGTACATATGTTTCCAGGTAAGAGTATACGCTTTCGCGAAAGCGCACATATAGGTCACGGAGCCGTCATACACGGAGCAAACTTAGGGCGTAACTGCTTGATAGGGATGAATAGCGTGATTATGGATGATGCCGTTATAGGTGATGAATGTATAGTAGGTGCAATGGCATTTGTAAAAGCCGAAAGTGTTTTTGAATCTCGCCAGCTCATCGTAGGAAATCCTGCAAAGGCTATTAAAGAGGTTACAGATCAAATGATAGCTTGGAAAACTGCAGGAACAAGGTTATACCAGCAGTTACCTGCAGACTGTCACGAGAGCTTAAGAGAGGTGGAGCCTTTACTAGAGATACCCCTAGACAGACCAGAGCAAGAAGATTTTTATAAAACGCTGCAAGACTTTAGAAAAGAAAACTAAAACAAGGAGCTCAAGTCTAGCCTATTAGTTTCCTTACTACTGGATAGTACAATGTGACTTTGTAAATTACCTATGTATGGGAGCAGGGTAAGCTTTGTGATGATAAAGCGCTCATAGGCTTCTATATCTTCAACCACAAGTTTGAGTAGGTAGTCAAAACCTCCACTCACACGGTGACATTCTATTACTTCTGGAAAGCCGTTTATCTCATTAACAAATTTCTCTAGGTAGCTACGCGTATGTCCTTGCAGCGATATAGCGATAAAGACGGTTTGTTTAAGCCCAACTTTTTTTGCATTTATACGAGCAGAGTAGCCATCTATCAATCCTTCTTTTTCTAACTTTTTAATACGTTCAAAAATGGGCGTTGTAGACTTACCTAGCTTTTCTGCCAGGGCTTTTACCGTTTGGTTAGAATCCTCTTGTAGTAATATGAGTAATTGCTGGTCTGTAGCATCTAGTCGCATAATAAATCACTTTATTTAGACTGTAAAGATGAGCTATTTAGAATAAAAAAACAATTAATAAGATAAGATAGTGGTTTATTCTATTATGAAAGTATAAGGTAGATTTTATAAATAAAATTAGCTTATTCTGTAGTAATTTGTATGGATATAGAAATACCTATACTTATGAGCGCTACATCTTTATTAATGCCCAAAATGGGAGAGTCTATCACAGAGGGAACCATCATAAACTGGCTTGTTGCCGAGGGTGAATCTTTTGAAGAAGGTGATATCCTTGTAGAGATTGCTACAGATAAAGTAGATAACGAGGTGCCTGCTACCAGCGCAGGAGTGATGCAAAAGCACCTTTATGATGCAAATGCCGTTGTTGCTGTAGGCGAGCCTATCGCAACCTATCTAGCACAAGGAGGAGATGCAGAAAAAGCTATCAACCCTTCAGAAAAGAAAGAAGCGCAGCCTACTAAAGCGCAAGCACCAAAAAAACAAGCAAAACCAAAAGTAGCACCAGCTAGAAGAGCAATTGTCTCAAACGAGAATGTTTTTGTGAGTCCGCTTATAGATAGTATTGCGCGCAAGCATCATATATCTTATGAAGAAATCGCTAGAATACCTGGTACGGGTACTAAAGGCAGATTAAGAAAGAAAGATATAATGCAATATATAGATGATGGTAGACCATTTCAATTTGCACAGCCAGTAGCTCAACCAGATCCAGATGCTTATAAAATACCAAATCTCAAACTCGATAAGGGTAAAGGTAAAATAGTAGAGATGGACCGTATGCGCCAGATGATTGCAGATCATATGGTCTACAGTAAGCATACCAGCCCGCACGTGACCGCATATGTAGAGGCAGATTTAACAGAGATGGTACAATGGCGCAACGATAATAAGGTTGCCTTTCAAGAAAAACACGGTGAGCGTCTTACGTTTACACCTCTTTTTGTAGAAGCCGTAGCAAAAGCCGTCGAAGAGTTCCCAATGATAAACGTATCTGTAGATGGTAAAAATATCATTGTCAAAGAAGATATAAATATAGGGATGGCGACTGCATTACCCTCTGGAAACTTAATTGTACCAGTAGTAAAAAATGCAAATCAAAAAAACCTTGTAGAAATCGCAGCAGAGGTAAACAGACTTTCGTCACTAGCTAGAGAAAATAAACTAGGAGGTGATGATGTAAAAGGGAGCACCTTTACCATAAGTAATGTAGGGACCTTTGGGAGCGTGATGGGAACACCTATTATAAACCAGCCAGAGGCGGCCATTCTTGCCACAGGGATTATTAAGAAAAGAGCTGAGGTAATGGAACGCCCAGAAGGCGACACCATAGAGATACGCCAGATGATGTACCTGTCTCTAAGTTTTGACCACCGTATAGTAGATGGTTATCTGGGCGGGAGTTTCTTGCGTAAAATAGCAGACCATCTCGAGCAGTTTGATACCACTAGAGCATTATAAAAACCAACCAGCACACCACTGCATAACGCGGCGGTAAAAACCTATTGCTATGAAAATAGAAGTCACAAAAACAACAAATTCTAAACTAGCGAGTATAGATTTTGATAACATCCCACTAGGAAGAACCTTTACAGATCATATGTTTATCTGTGATTATGAAGATGGTAAGTGGCAAAACCCCCGTGTAGAGCCTTTAGCAATGATACCTACACACCCAGCAGCAATGGCGCTTCATTATGGTCAAGCAATTTTTGAAGGGATGAAGAGTACGCTTTCGCGAAAGCGTGAACCCCTACTTTTTAGACCATATGAAAATGCTGCCCGTCTTAACGCGAGTGCAGAGCGTATGGGGATGCCGGCATTTCCAGAAGATCTTTTTGTAGACGGTTTAAAAGCGCTAGTTAGTATGGAGCAAGACTGGATTCCGCCGGTAGATGGTAGTGCATTATACTTAAGACCATTTATGTATGCAGATGAACCTTTTATAGGGATGCGCGCAGCCACTAGTTATAAGTTTATCATCATAGGCTCACCAGCAGGACCATTTTTTACAAAGCCTGTAAAGCTTTGGGCAGAAAAGCATTATATACGTGCTGCCAGTGGAGGAACTGGAGAGGCAAAAGCCGCAGGAAATTATGCTGCCGCCATACGCCCTACAGAGATTGCAAAGTCTAAAGGGTATGATCAAGTGCTATGGCTAGATGCACAAGAGCACGCCTATATACAAGAGGTAGGTACAATGAATATTTTCTTTAAAGTAGATGGCAACTTTATAACGCCTACGCTAGACGGGTCTGTGCTGCACGGTATCACTCGTAAAAGTGTGATAGATGTTTTAAAGCACAAAGGCTATACGGTTACAGAGCGTAAAATATCGATACAAGAAATAAAAGAAGCTGCAGCACAAGGAACGCTTGAAGAAGCTTTTGGTACAGGTACTGCAGTAGGTATTGCTCATATACAAGAAATAGGTTGGGGTGATGATGTAATACCTGTTTCTACAGAGTTCCCTGTAGGTAAGGCGGTAAATGATATGCTTAACGATATCAAAACAGGAGGCGAAGACCCTTTTAACTGGATGACACCGGTACTTTAATAATAGTTTACTACAGCACATTAATACATTGTAAGATGAATAAAGAGGTATTAAAAAAAGCATTTCATAACGTAAGTACGGCGAAAGCACTCACAGAGTTATATGAAGAAAATTTTAAGGTGGTATCAAAGTATGTACACGCTACAAGCCGTGGTCACGAGGTGATACAAACCGCTATAGGGATGCAGTTGCAACCGCAAGATTATGCTTTTCCTTACTACAGAGATGATAGTATGCTTCTTGCCATAGGGATGAAGCCTTATGAGTTAATGTTACAAGTGCTAGCAAAAAAGGATGATCCATTTTCGGCGGGGCGTACGTATTACTCACACCCAAGTTTACGAGATGATGATAAGCCTAAAATACCACACCAGAGTAGTGCTACAGGTATGCAAGCCATACCAGCAACGGGTGTTGCAATGGGTTTTTATTATAAAGAAGGACTGTCTGAAAAACTGTCGACTGCGCTCAATGAGACAGAAAGTGCAATTTCCAGCACAGAAGCCCCTTTTGTAGTTTGCTCACTAGGAGATGCATCTGTGACTGAGGGTGAAATCGCCGAAGCATTCCAGATGGCAGCGCTCAAGCAGTTACCTATCTTATATTTAGTGCAAGATAACGGCTGGGACATTTCTGCAAATGCTGCCGAGACTCGTGCTCAAAATGCATTTGAGTACGCACAAGGTTTTCACGGTCTTGAGGCAGTAACTATAGACGGGACAGATTTTAAAGAGAGTTACACGACGCTCGAGAAGGTCATTAAGACCATCAGGACAGAGCGTAGACCATTTTTAGTACACGCAAAAGTTCCCCTGCTTAATCACCATACCTCTGGTGTGCGTATGGAGTGGTACAGAGATGATTTAGAAGAGGCACAAAGCCGCGACCCGTATCCAAAAATGATTGAGCTACTACTCAATAATGGATTTGATAAAAAAGAGATTGAGGATATGACCGCTTTCGCGAAAGCGGAAGTCCAAAAAGATTTTGACAAAGCACAACAAGCCGAAGATCCAGTTCCAGCAGATTTATTTACACACGACTTTGCTCCCACACCAATCACCGAAGAGCGTGGCGAGCGCTCTCCAAAGGATGGAGAAAAGGTAGTGATGGTAGACTGTGCATTGTTTGCCGTAGAGGAGCTTATGCGTAAACATCCAGAATGCTTGATGTATGGTCAAGATGTAGGAGGTAGACTGGGAGGTGTTTTTAGAGAAGCGGCGACACTTGCTCAAAAATTTGGTGATAACCGTGTTTTTAATACACCTATACAAGAAGCTTTTATCGTAGGGTCTACAGTAGGGATGAGCGCCGTAGGGCTCAAGCCTATCGTAGAAGTTCAATTTGCAGATTATATATGGCCGGGCCTCAATCAACTATTTACAGAGGTGTCTCGATCGTGTTACTTGAGTAATGGTAAATGGCCAGTCTCAATGATTTTGAGAGTACCTATAGGAGCTTATGGTTCTGGAGGGCCGTATCACTCATCTTCTGTTGAGAGTGTGGTGACTAATATACGTGGTCTCAAAATTGCATATCCTTCTAATGGAGCAGACCTTAAAGGACTTCTTAAGGCGGCTTACTATGATCCTAACCCAGTTGTGATTTTTGAGCACAAAGGGCTATACTGGTCTAAGGTAAAAGGAACGCAAGGCGCTACATCTGTAATGCCAGATGAAGATTATGTACTTCCTTTTGGGAAAGCAAATGTGCTGCAAGAAATTTGGAAGCAAGAAGATGAAGAAACAATTTCTATCATCACTTACGGTATGGGTGTGCACTGGGCTATGAATGCTAGTGCAGAGCTAGGGCTGCAAGATAGCGTTGAGGTGGTAGATTTAAGAACATTACATCCACTAGATTATGAGACGGTATTTAAGTCTGTAAAAAAATGTGGCAAGTGTCTTGTTATAACAGAAGAGCCTTCTAATAATGGCTTTAGCAGAGGACTGCAAGGAAGTATACAAGAAGAATGTTTTCAATATCTAGATGCGCCAGTAATGCTCATAGGATCTGAAAATATGCCAGCAATACCGCTCAATTGTGTGTTAGAACAAACGATGATACCTAGTACTGAGAAGGTAAAGAAAAAGATAGAAGAGTTAATTGCTTACTAGGACGCCTAGCGTGAGTAATAAAAAAAGCACCCATCTGGGTGCTTTTTTTATTGTTACTATTAAACTATGGATTAGTTACCCGCTACTTGTGGAGGGTATACTTCCATAATTTCTTGTACGATGAGGTTAATACGCTCCTCACGTTTGTTTACATCTCCAGATACGAGTGGTGCTGTACCTTGCCCTTGCCATATAAGTTGTTTCTTATTTGCATCTATAAGGTCTATGTACAATGTTCCTTGTGTAGTTCTTGAGACGGTATTGCTATTAAAGCCGTTATTCCATCCCCAAGGGCCGCCCCAGAAGCCGCCTCCCCAGCCCCAACCGCCGTTGAAGCCAAAGTTGTTTTGATATACATCCACACGCTCTTTTGCTTTTGTAAAGATGCTTACAAGCACAGCTGGGTTGCTAGATTTTGTAAAACCTTTTGCGAGCATTTGTGCCTCTACGGCGCGTAGCACACGTTTTTTATCAAGATCAGATATCTCTGCTTTATCTATACCTGGCTTGTAGAAGGCAAATGTTTTGTAATCACTAAAGTTTGTGTCTTTGTCGTAGTCTGATGCTACGCGCACAGTGCTACAAGAAGCCAGTAATAATACGGCTCCTAGTAAGGGTAAAAGTCTTAATGCTTTCATAGTAGTTTTTTTTAAATGTTATTAAATAAATCTTCTTCTACAATATTTGGTATGGTGACCTTAAGATTTGGTTCGATTTCCATTGCTCTTTTTATGGCAAAAACAGCACCTTCATTACGAGCCCAACTTCTTCTTGCAATTCCGTTGTTTACATCCCAGAAAAGCATTGATTGTAAGCGTCTTTCGGCTTCCTTACTACCATCAATTACCATACCAAAACCACCATTTACAACTTCTCCCCAGCCTACACCACCACCATTGTGAATACTCACCCAGGTAGCTCCTCTAAAGCTATCACCTATTACATTGTGAATTGCCATATCTGCCGTAAAGCGACTGCCGTCATAGATATTACTCGTCTCGCGGTACGGAGAGTCTGTACCAGATACATCGTGATGATCACGACCTAATATAACTAATCCTATCTCGTTGCGAGCAATAGCATCGTTAAAGGCTTGTGCAATTTTTGCACGTCCCTCTGCGTCTGCATACAGTATACGTGCTTGTGAGCCTACTACGAGCTTGTTTTGTTGTGCACCTTGTATCCAGGTGATGTTATCTTGTAATTGCTGTTGTATTTCTGCTGGAGCATTTACTGCTAGTTCTTCCAGAACAGCGCAGGCTATAGCATCAGTTTTTGCAAGGTCTTCTTCCTTTCCAGAAGCGCAAACCCACCTAAAGGGGCCAAAACCGTAATCAAAACACATAGGTCCCATTATGTCTTGTACATAGCTGGGGTATTTAAAGTCAATGCCATTTTCGGCGAGTACATCTGCTCCTGCACGGCTGGATTCTAGTAAAAAAGCATTTCCGTAATCAAAAAAGTAGGTGCCCTTTGCGGTGTGTGCATTTACTGCTGCGGCGTGACGACAAAGGGTGGTTTTTACGCTTTCGCGAAAGCGCTCTACATCATTTGCCATCATATCATTTGCCTCCTCAACAGTGTATCCCATAGGGTAGTAACCACCAGCCCAAGGATTATGTAAAGAGGTCTGATCGCTACCTATATCAATCTTTATATTGTGCTCATTAAAGGCCTCCCATACTTCTACCACATTACCGTGATATGCGATGGAGACCGTCTCCTTATCAAGTTGTGCCTGCTGTACACGGGTAACGAGAGCTGTTGTGTTATCAATTATTTCATCTACCCATCCTTGTGAGTGCCTAGTGTGTACCGCTTTTTTATTTACTTCTGCACATATGGTGATACAGCCTGCAATATTACCAGCCTTAGGTTGTGCCCCAGACATACCGCCTAGTCCAGAAGTGACAAAAATACCTCCCTTGGGTGATTTGCCTATTTTTCTAAAAGCGTTAAGAACAGTAATTGTGGTGCCGTGTACAATGCCTTGAGGACCTATGTACATATAACTGCCAGCCGTCATCTGGCCGTACTGGGTGACACCTAGTGCGTTGTATTTTTCCCAGTCGTCTGGTGTGCTGTAGTTAGGAATCATCATTCCGTTTGTGACAACTACTCTAGGTGCTTCTTTGTGAGATGGGAACAAGCCCATAGGGTGACCAGAGTACATAACCAGCGTTTGCTCATCTGTCATCTGAGCGAGGTATTGCATCGTGAGGCGATACTGAGCCCAGTTTGAAAAAACTGCTCCATTACCACCATAAGTGATAAGCTCTAGCGGGTGCTGTGCCACAGCGTGATCTAGATTGTTTTGAATCATAAGCATAATAGCTGCCGCTTGCTTAGATTGAGCCGGATATTCTTCTATAGGTCTCGCATATATCTTATATTCTGGCGCAAAACGATACATATAAATGCGGCCATACGTTTCTAGTTCATTTTTGAATTCAGGTAATAGTGTTGCGTGATGCTGGGGTTCAAAATAGCGCAGGGCGTTTTGAAGTGCTAGTTTCTCTTCACTAGGAGAGAGTATCTTTTTTCTTTTTGGGGCGTGGTTTATAGCTGGGTCATATTCCTTTTGTGTAGGAAGTACTGCAGGAATCCCTTCAAGTATTTGTTGTTGAAATGTCATAAGTAGTGATATTAAGTAAGTACTAGTTTAAAAACTCTTACTCACACACTATGGATAACGTATATCTACTCTATGGTAGCTTCTATAAACACACTTACGATATAAGAGTAGCAGTCTATCCATTTTGAGTATTTGTCTTTTTACTATAGCCATAAGGGCAATGACGGCAGCCACTCTCACAACAGTATCCTCTTTTGAGATGATACTGTTCTGTAAAACATCTATAGCCTTCTGGCGTTAAGTAATAGTCGCCGTCTTCTATAGGGATATGTTTTTTTAAGTAAGACATATACAAAGATAAGGATACGGCACAAACTTTGAATACTGCTTAACCTGTTAACAATGCGGTAGATAAATATATGGCCGGCGTTGTTTTTTAAAAAAGATATTAAAGTACTTTTGACTTATGTTTTTTGTTGTAAATAAATACTTGTTGCGCAGGCGCTTTGTGGGAGTTACACTCTGGCCATTTATTGTGATGCGCACATCAGATCTCAAAAAGGATGAGGTATTTATTAATCACGAAAAAATACACATAAGACAGCAAGCCGAGATGCTGGTGATTCCTTTCTTTATATGGTATGCAATAGAGTACCTATATAGGCTTATACAGTATAGAGATAATTATGTGGCATATCTTAATATAAGTTTTGAGCGAGAGGCTTATGCTCGTGAGTGTGAAATTAATTATCTTAGAGAACGCCCGTTCTGGAGCTTTATAGCCTATTTATAAACTTGTGAATTTTACTTCAAAAAATCAATTTGTCTTTGAGCAAAATGGCTGTACGCTTTACATAAAACGTGAGGACGAGTTACACCCCACCGTTTCTGGTAATAAGTTTAGAAAACTTAAGTATAACCTACTTCAAGCCAGAGCACTTGGTCACGATACATTGCTCACCTTTGGTGGTGCATACTCAAATCATATTGCTGCTACCGCGGCGGCGGGTAAACTAGAAGGGTTTAAAACCGTAGGTGTTATAAGAGGTGAGGAGTTGGGCCGTGATCTTAAAAAAACACTAGCTCAAAACCCTACGCTTGCATTTGCTCACTCTTGTGGGATGGAATTTTATTTTGTTACTAGGGCTGAGTATAAGGAGAAAGATAAATTACGCTTTCGCGAAAGCGTAAAAAAAACCTTTAATAACCCATTTATTATACCCGAAGGAGGCACAAATGCGCTTGCAATAAAAGGGTGTGAAGAGATTCTAACTACAGAGGATAGTCAGTTTGATTATATAAGTTGCCCTATAGGAACGGCAGGTACGATATCTGGTATCATAAATAGTGCGGGTAAACATCAAAAGGTACTAGGCTTTCCCGCGCTAAAAGGAGATTGGGTTCGTGATGAAGTAGCACAATATGTGGATAGTGAGCAATGGGAAATCATAGCCGACTATCATTGTGGAGGATATGCAAAAGTAAATAGAGAGTTAATCACTTTTATAAATGATTTTAAGGAAGCATACGGGATTCCGCTTGATCCTGTGTATACGGGTAAGATGCTTTTTGGGCTTTCAGACTTGATGAATCGTGGGTATTTCCCAGAGAATTCTCGTATTTTAGCCATTCATACGGGAGGTTTACAGGGCATCTCGGGTATGAATACTCGACTTGCAAAAAAGGGACTCCCACTCATACAATAGATTTATGTTAAAAAGAATATTAGTCGTTCTAGTAATAGGATTGCTCTCAGTAGGTTGTGGGGGTTCAAAAAAAGCAACACGTAGTACAAAACGTGTAAAAAAGACACGTACTGTTGTAAGAACAAATTCTGAGCTCGACGTAGAGGAAGCTGCAACACCAGATGATAATCTTGATAATGGTGTAAATCCTGTACCAAAAGGCGGAGTAGATGGTTATATAGAGCAATATGCTGCCATAGCAAAAGAAGAGATGGAGCTTTACGGCATACCAGCCTCTATCACACTGGCACAAGGAATTCTAGAGTCTGGAGCAGGAAAAGGAGAGCTTGTGCAAAAGGCAAATAATCATTTTGGTATAAAATGTCACGACTGGAAAGGTCAAAAAGTATATCACGATGACGATACACAAGGCGAGTGTTTTAGAAAATATAGCTTACCAAAATTCTCATATAGAGATCACTCTTTATTCTTAACTGGACGCAAGCGATACACAGACCTTTTTAAACTCCCAAAAGACGATTATGAAGGGTGGGCAAAAGGACTACGTAGAGCAGGATATGCTACAGATAAAAAGTATCCTCAAAAATTAATAAGTCTCATAGAACGTTATAAACTTTATACCTATGATGGTGAAGTGCTAGGTAAAGCTGTAGAAGATTATGATAAGGTTACAGATAATAACAACCAGCATACAGTTAGAAAGGGAGAAACACTTTTTCGACTAGCAAAGAAGTATAAAGTTACCGTAGATGACCTTAAGAAATGGAATGGTATCGATGGCGATAACATCTTTGAAGGACAGGTGATATACATCAAGCCTTTTGATAGAGGTTACTAGATAATTGTCACAAACGTAGAATAAAGAAACACTCTAGCGGAGTGAAACATACAGCATATGATTTATAAAAGAAGTAGTGAGTTATTTGTAGCGGCTCAAAAAGTAATACCAGGTGGAGTAAACAGCCCAGTAAGAGCTTTTAAATCTGTAGGTGGTGACCCTGTTTTTATAAAAGAAGCAAAAGGAGCTTATTTATATGACGAAGATGGTCGCAAGCTTATAGACTATATCGCATCTTGGGGGCCTATGATACTAGGTCACGCACATAAGCCTGTGGTAGATGCCGTAGTACAAAAAGCTCAAAAAGGAACCTCTTTTGGAATGCCTACAGAGATAGAGACAAAAATAGCAGAGCTTGCTATCTCAATGGTGCCAGGGATAGATAAAATACGATTTGTAAATAGTGGTACAGAGGCTTGTATGAGTGCTGTACGACTTGCTAGAGGATTTTCTGGAAGAGAGAAAATTATAAAATTTGCAGGTTGCTATCACGGTCACTCTGACTCGTTTTTAATACAAGCAGGTAGTGGGGCAGTGACTTTTGGGTCTCCTAATAGTCCGGGAGTAACTACCGGTACGGCAAAAGATACTTTACTAGCAGACTATAATAATCTTGATCAAGTAAAAGCGCTTTTTGCAGCAAACCCTGGAGAGATTGCGGCCATTATCATAGAGCCTGTTGCAGGTAATATGGGGTGCATACTCCCAGCCGAAGGTTTCTTACAAGGACTTCGTGAGCTATGTGATGAAAATGGTGCCTTACTTATATTTGATGAGGTGATGACAGGTTTTCGTCTTGCAAAAGGAGGTGTTCAAGAACTTATGGATGTAAGAGCAGATATTGTAACCTTTGGAAAAGTAATAGGAGGTGGTCTACCTGTAGGAGCATTTGCAGCTCGAGCAGAGATTATGAGTCACCTCGCACCAGAAGGGCCAGTTTACCAAGCCGGTACACTTAGTGGTAACCCGCTAGCGATGGCAGCAGGTCTTGCAATGCTTACAGAACTTAATGAGAACCCAGAAGTATTTACAAGCCTTAAAGACAAGACCGAGTACCTACATAAAGGTATAGAACAGGCACTTACAGAAAGCGGTGTAACATTTACAATAAATAGACTAGGGTCTATGATCTCTGTGCACTTTGCAAAAGAGACTGTAGTAGATTTTAAAACAGCGGCCGCTGGGGATAATGATACCTTTAAAAAATTCTTTCACGGTTTACTTGCAGAGGGTATTTATATAGCACCTAGTGCGTATGAGAGCTGGTTTTTAAACGATGCACTGTCTTATCAAGATCTTGATGATACAATTGCTGCTGTAGCAAAGGTGAGTAAAACCTTATAAGTTTACATAAAAAAGAAAACGGCATCCTAACTAAAGGATGCCGTTCTCAAACCAAATTAATCAATCAATAAAAACATTATTTGCCACGCTGGCCTCTACCACGTTTGCCACCGCGTCTTCCTTCACCTTTGCGCTTTGCGCTCATCTTCTTAAACTGCTTAAATTGGTCTTCAGATAAGATACTTTGCATCTCTTGTTGCATAGCTATTTGTTTATCTAGACGTTCATTTGTCTTAGCAAATTTTTGCTCTTTTGTAAGCTCAGGTTTTTCTGTTTGAGCTTTGCGAGCTTCCATCGCTTGCTTGCGGTCTTTTGCTTGTGCAAGTAGTACGTTATACACTTTTTTAGACTGATTATTGTCTAGAGCAAGTGCTAGGGTCATTTTCTTAGTTTTAAGCGTAGCCATTTGTTCTACAGTAAGGTCTTTTCCTTTTCTGTCTTCTCCGCCTCTTGGTCCTCTTTGTGCAGACATTGATATAGTAGCTAGTACTAAAAATGCCATTATTAACTTTTTCATATTCTTTATTTTTTTAATTACTGAACACTTATATGACTGTGTAAAATGCACAAAGTTTAATCCATTTTTATTTTTAGGATTTATTTGTGATTTGTTACGCTTTCGCGAAAGCGTATATATCTTCAGTAATTTATGAACTCTAGAGTAGTCTGGTAACGAGAATTTTTTACATAAAAAAAAGCCGACTGTCAATGACAGCCGGCTTATATGTGAAGGGGAAATCTTAGGGGTAAATTATCCCTTATTTAGGGTCAAGTATTAAATTGATGCGCTCTACAAGATCTTCTGTGTGTATGCGACTCATACGATCACGCAGTCTGCTGTTTTGTAAATCACCTTTAAGATCTTTAAGCTCTGCACGTACTACGGCTCTAATGTCACTCTGGCTTACATCAATAGAAGTTCTAGTGCTAAAACGGCTAGAAGCTCCTTGCTCTCTAGTCATTAAGTATGCTAGACGCTCTACATATGCACGCTGTAAGTTACGGCGGTAGATGTCTATGGTACTTCTTGACTTTAACTCACTAAAGAGGCCATCACGAGTATCTTCCATCATATCCATAAAGGTATATGCACTGTTGCCATTAAGAGTTTCGTTCTCTAGCATACGTCCCATTCTTCCAAAATCTAGAAGGTTGTTAAGCGTTCTAGTCTGGAAACGTCTTATACGTTCTACACTACCTGCATTTTCTATTTTATCAAAAATGTTTGTGTCTAGTAACCACTCTGGTGTCTCAAAAAGATTTTCTTGTAAGAAGGTAAGTGCTTCTTTTTGTTTCTCTTTAGGTACGTGTGTGTATACAGCTCCATCTTGATCATAGGTTTTATACATCTCATACACACCACCTACATTTGCGGCAACGTGACCCATATAGCGGTTATACTGAGAGAGTACTTGACCATACATTTTATCTAGCTCATCATAGTTTTGGCCCTCTTCTGCAGTCCAAGTGATAAGGTTAGGTACAATACGTTTAAGGTTTGCAATACCATAAGCACTTGCTTTCATAGCATCATCACCTAGATCTTCTGTTTGAGAACTAGGGTCTATGACTCCAAACTGCTGTCTCCCAAAACGGTACATAGGGTCTCCAGCGTGCTCTAGTATCCAGCTGTCTAAGGTTTTCTTTTCATCTTCTGCACTTTTTGCCTCAAGTATAGGGCGGTATCCCCACTTAATAGCATACTTGTCGTAGATACCTATGTTAGGCATCAAGGCAACATCACCATCACCTGGTTGTGCGATATAGTTAAAACGAGCATAATCCATAATAGAAGGTGCTGTTCCATACTTTTTTGTAAACTCAGGATTACGTAAATCATCTACAGCATATGCTACACTACTTCCCATATTGTGAGGAAGACCTAGTGTGTGACCTACCTCGTGAGAACTCACAAAACGAATCAATCGTCCCATAATCGCATCTTTAAACTCGTTAGATCTTGCTTCTGGATTAATCGCTGCTGTCTGTACAAAGTACCAGTTATGTAATAAGGTCATAACATTATGGTACCAGTTTATATCACTTTCTAAAATTTCTCCAGATCTAGGATCACTCACGTGTGGTCCATTTGCATTAGGAATAGGAGACGCAAGGTAGCGCACTACACTATAACGTACATCTTCTGGGCTCCAGTCTGGATCTTCTTCTACAGAAGGAGGATCTGCCGCGATTATGGCATTTTTAAATCCAGCAGCTTCAAAAGCTACTTGCCAGTCTTCTATACCTTGTTTGATATATGGCACCCATTTTTTTGGTGTTGCTCTATCTATATAATAAACGATTTGCTTTTTAGGCTCAACAAGCTCACCTCTTTTAAAGGCTGCCATATCTTCGTCCTTAACTTCTAGTCTCCATCTGTCTAAGTAACGTATGGTTTTACTTTTTTGTAAGTCTAGACCGTAATCTGTTTGCCCGCGGCCAAACCACCCTACACGCTCATCAAACATACGGCGTTGCATAGGTACTTCTGGTAATAAAATCATAGAGTTACTCATCATAAGTGAGAGTGTACCTGTAGCATTATTAGACGGTAATGCACTACCGCTGTATGTCTTTACGGTACGTACTTCTATATTTTGCGGGTAACTTCTTATTGTATCTATGTAAGAGCGCTTTGCATCTAGCTTAGAAACCTTAAGACTTTTGCGACGTCTCTGTGGTAAACCGAGTGGTTTAACATCTGTTTCAAATAAAGGGCTCGCGTCTATCACAATATTCTTATTGCCAGAAACAGAATCCTTCTTATATGCCTTTACATCAAAAGCATACAGCACTGGCTCAAAATTACTGTTCTTTACAGCCTCAGAAATAGGAAGTGAGTCTGCGGCATAAATTTGATGTGACACCACACGTAGTAATACCTTTTTATCTTTTACTTCCCAGCGTAGTACAGAGGTGTTTTGTTTTCCTCCCCCAAAGCCAAGTCCTGTGGCAGTCTTTGCAATACGAGTGACCATAAGCATCTCGCGACCCATCAACGTGTCTGGAATCTCATAAAAGTACTTGCCGTCTAGTTTATGTACGGTAAAGAGACCTTCGTCTGTTTTTGCTTCTTTTGTGATTACTTTGCCATAAGGTTTTATGGCACCTTTCTTGTCTTTTTTTGCAGATTTTGAGGCACTTGCCTTACTGGCAACTTTAGATTGTGATGCGCCACAACTCGCAATTGTAATAGCTAGTAGTGTAGCAATTACGTAGGATAATTTTCTATTCATTCAATTGGATATTTTACAAGGGTAAAAGGTACTGCCCAGAACCCGCCTATCTTGTTAAGAAAATCATAACAAGTGAAGGGTAGTGTCATAAAGTGGTGTATTGTCAAGCTTAGATTTTATCCAGGCAAAAAAGCTCACCATAAAGATGTCTTCTTCTTTAAGGGTGGAGGTGGTAAAGTTATTTTTTACGCTTTCGCGAAAGTGGTCTTCATCTATCACAAGAGGATTATTATGCATAGCTGTGTAAACTGCAATAAAAGAATGTAACCTCGCCTCAGAGCGAATAATAGATTTATGCTTGCGCTTAAAACTTCTCAAAGTAGCGTGCGCCAGATCTACATACTCTAGTTCATAATAAATAATAAGGGTGAGAAGATCTCTTTTTATTAACCAGTCTTTGCCTAATTGCGTCTCATACCATTGGTCTGAGTGTTTTAATTTATTAAGCTGGCCTAAGGCTTCTTTATATAAACCTTGCTGGGTGAGAAAAACAACAAGCGCTAGTATGGTGTCTGGGTGGGATTTTCCTTTAGTATTTTTTATGTATTCTTTTAAAGAGGTGATGGCGGTTGTATAACTGCCACTATAATTCATAACAAAACTGTGTATGAGTAAGTAGCTTTCGCGAAAGCGGGATTCCCATTTTCTTCTATCTGCACCTATTTGCTCGTCCATAAGCTTGAGATATGACTGAGCCTGTGTAAAATCACGCACTCTAAAATGTGCATTTGCCATAAAATAGAGGACCTGTATATGGTAAAAACGATGCTTTGCAGCAACGTGATCCTTCTGCTCTATAAGTTTATAAACCTTTGTTATAAACGGTAATGCCTTGCTAAAGTTATGATCTAGATGTGCTGCTGTATTAATAATCTCAAGGAGTTGGTAGAGGGACTTATAGGTAAGATCTTTTTGTATGTCTATTTTAAAATCTGCTAGAATTTGTTCTATAGTTTCTTGTACGCCTTGTTGTAATAGGGCTGTGTTAAACTGGACGGTTCTCTTAATGTGAGCATATGCCATATTGAGCCTTTCTTGCTGTAAAAAGAGCTTGTGACACTGCTGTGCCGCTGCCACAAGCTCAGGTAGATCTTGCTCAGGGTGAAGGTGGCTGTATTGTATTTGTGTATGATATGCCTCGACTAGTGCTGTGTAGAGGTCTAGTTGTTTTGCTTTTTTAATGGCCTTTTTGAGTAGTTTATGGGCAGGGTTAATATGGTCTTGCTCATAAAGTATACGTGCCGTAAGTATCCACTTAAAGATGGTCATATCTTCTGAGGTTTCTGTCTCAAAACTGCGTGTAGCAATAAAGTCTATGAGTGAGTCTTGCAGTCGCTTTGATAATGCGTGATAGGCATTTCTATTTGACGAGCCATATAATGTGGTGATGATATCATTTACAGGTACTCCTTTACGCAAGAGCATATAGAGATCTATGTTTTTTGTGTCCTTTCTTTTATTTCTGGAGCGTATGTATTGTATAAAAAGATCACTTTCTTCTTTAGAAAAACTAGTAATAATAGAAAATAATGACATTTTATATCGTAAGTTATATGTGTGTAAAAGCTTATTTTGATTGTATAAATGTAATATTAGTATATTATATATCGTAAGTAATAATGAAATTATTGATTTTTTGATGTGAGGTTGGGTTGCATCTTTGACCTCGTTAAACAACAACAAAACATTATGGAAAATCAATTTGAAACACCAGTAACTGAGAAGAAAGTAAAAGAAAAACCTTCATTTTCAAATAAGCCTACCGGCGCTTTTATAAGTGCATCTTGGAGTGCCTTATTTGTTGGGATGATATCGTTCTGTGTAGGTTTATGGAACGCAGATATGTATCTCAATGAAAAAGGATATTATTTTACAATTTTACTCTTTGGTCTTTTTGCAGTAGTCTCTGTGCAAAAAAGTGTACGCGATAGGCTAGAGGGAGTACCTGTTACAGACATTTATTATGGCATAAGTTGGTTTGTGACCATTATTTCAATCTTATTACTCGTAGTAGGTCTATGGAACGCAGATCTAGAGTTAAGTGAAAAAGGTTTTTACGGGATGTCATTTACGCTAAGTCTCTTTGCTGCTATTGCAGTTCAAAAAAACACGAGAGATGTAAAATTTATAGATAATCAAGAAGATAAGTAACAAAATGCGGTGCTCTAGGGCACCGCATTTTGTTGTTTGATAACCCGATGCTCCCTAGGGAGTGTTGGGTTTATTATTTAAAATTAATAGTACAAGAGGAAGATGTACCAAACCATCGTACCCTATTGCGAGAAGCCGTACGGTATACAAAGTCTCTAAGCATTCTAGGTATAAAAGCGAGTAAGGCGGCAACACGCTGCCACTTTGGTATTTTTGATACAATCTTTAAAAACCCATCAGAGTGTGTGTGCAAAACATTATTATCTATAAGAATTACCGTGTCTAGACTATCTGTAGGTCTGTTGTTATCTCTCAAAATATGTTGACCTCTAGGAGATTGATACGCTACAAATTCAAAGAGGTCTTCTGGAGCAAATTTTAATAACCACCCCACAACGCCATTGCAAAGGTTACACTCTCCGTCAAAAATTATAAGGCTCTTAGTAGCTAGACTCTTCATAGTAAATCAATTTTGTAATTAACCATTGAGTCGAAAAAAAATAGTAAACTTTTCAAAAACAGTTTTTTAAGAGTAGGTTTCTATTTTTTAATGAGTAGCTTGGTCTTATGATTTTTGAGCCACATATAGCAGAGGTAAAAAAGCACATAGACCATTACTGGATTGTAAAAGATGCTGCGCTCTTGTCTATGGGAAGCCCAACAATGTATGCATACCCTGGCATTACTCCAGATATGATTATCGTGCTAGATGGTCATTACACAATGAGCTATATGGGTAAAACCTATACATCTAATAGAAGTAAGCTGTATAGCTTTATTCATAAAGAAGTGGTTGTAGATCTCTCGCATCTCAAAAGCTGTATCATCATTAAATTTAAAAGCAGGGGACTGTCTTCGCTCAAACCATTTTTAGATCTCAAGACAGAAGCCATTATGAAAGACAGCGTCGCCTTTGCAGATGATGTTTTTGGGATGGATGTCGAGCTACTTAAGATTCATCTACTTACATTATCACCTTCAGAAATTGCAAGTGAATTAGATCAATGGTTTGCAGAGAGGTATAAAAAGGAGCGAGAAGGTTTTGTAGTGGCAATGGCGCAAGAAGTGAGTGCTAGTTGTGATATACAAACTATTATTAAGGCTACAAATTACTCCTATTCTACACTAGAGCGTCACTTCAAGAGAGATACAGGTCTCACTCCAAAAAAGTTTCAATCACTCCAGCGATATAAAAAAGCCATACGAGAGTTATATGTCACTCGCAATAGCGACTGGCAGCATTATGTAGTAAAGTATGGATATTACGATCAGAGTCATTTTATTAAAGAGATAAAAAGATATACAAATCATACACCGTCGCAACTCTTAAAGACACCATCTTTTATAGAAGTAAGACCTAACTACTTTTGACGAAAATTTACAATGACCGCTTTCGCGAAAGCGTAATCTTTGTAAAAAATAACACGAATGAAATATATCCCATACCTAATTGCACTTTGTTTTATAACCCTAAGCTGTAACAGTACACAAGAGGTAAACTATACTCAAGATACTGATAAGCAGCTGCAATTTTTTCTAGATGACACTTTTACTGATACAAAGCAAGATGTAACCGGTGTCTCATTATCTGTAATTGCCCCTTTTGCCGAAATAGATTTTTCTGGAGCGGCTGGATATGATAGTATAGATAAGGATGCGTTGTTAAAGGCAAATCAGCCTTTTAGGATAGCGAGTGTGACTAAGGTGTTTGTAGCCGTGGCTATATTACGTCTGTATGAGCAAGGAGAAGTATCGCTAGAAGATGCTATCTCAAAATATATCTCTGCGGAGCATATCGCATTACTTAAAAAGGGCGGTTATGACCCAGATAAAATAACTATACGCCACTGTCTAGGTCATACAAGTGGTTTATATGATTATGCAGAGGGAGGGCCAGAATATATAGAAGCCGCCTCAAAAACTCCAAACAAAATATGGAGCCGTACAGAGCAAATACAATTTGCAATAGATAATGGGAGTCCTTATGCTGCTCCCGGAGTAGAAAATAATTATAGCGATACAGGTTATATCTTACTTGGCGAAATCATAGAGCGCACAACTAAGCTTGATCTTGCGGCTGCACTTAGGTCATTACTTAAGTTTGACGAGCTAGGTATGACTTCTACCTATTTACAAAGTCTAGAAGAACCTACGCAAGAGTTACCACAAGAAGTGCATCGCTATGTAGGTAGTCTTGATGCTACAAAGTGGCATAATTCTGTAGATTTATATGGAGGAGGTGGTCTGGTTTCTACTACAAGAGATTTAAGTGTATTTCTTCAAGCGGTTTTTAATAATCGTGTTTTTGAAAATAAAAATACCTTAGACACAATGCTATTACTAGATGGCAAGTATGATGAAGGAAATATCCCTAAGCAGCGTCTAGGTTTTGATAGCTATTACAGTAAAAAACTAGACGTGGAGACCTATTTGCATTCTGGTTTTTGGGGAACGCTGTTTGTTTATATCCCCAGTTTTAATGCTAGTATAGCAATAAATAATACACAAGATGGTGATGTAGATGGTGATGTGTTAACAAACGTAATTTATTACCTGCAATGGCTAGATAAACAACCCAGTGGTAAAATGTAATGTCATTATTGCATTACAAGTAAGTCGTTCCATTGTTCATTAGTAGCGTGATGCTTTTTTAAAAACTCCTCTGGTTCCATTAAAAAGTAGCTAGGGTCAAAGTCGTAAATAAAAAGCTGGCTTTTTACATCAGTATATCCACTAGACCAGGTAGCATCGCATACATACCATTTCCCGTTAAGTCGTACGCTATTCCACGCGTGATTTGCAATAAGTTTCCCATTTGATTTAAAAGTACTTGTAGGATCATATCCATTTATGACCTCACAAGTAATTCCAGATAATAGGGCAAGCTTTTTAATTAGATAGGCATATCCCGTACACAGGGTTTCCTTATCATTAACTAACGTTGTAAGAACTTCTTGCTTAAATAAAGAACGCTTTGCATCTGAGTAACTTTTATCCAGATACATCTTCTTGCTCTTGCGTGTAAGTGCATCATTGCCTTTTATATTATGAGTAACCCAGTAATAGATTGCTCTAAATTTTTCAACATCTGTAGTAAGCGTTGAGGTGAGTTTGTGGCTTAATAGTGGGAGATTATATAATTCTTCACCTTCAAGAAGTGATGCCTTATAATCGGCAGTAGTAAATTCAATGTGCGCAAAGTCTGAGCGCTGTGCACTTGTCACTGTTGTGAAGATGAAGAATATAAAGAACGTAAGCTTGTACATATAGTTACATAGATTTAGGTATAGCTTTCTTTTGGGCAGGTGCAGTTCTCAAAGCTCCTACTATAACAATGGCTGTACCTTCTAAAAATGGTTCGATGTAGGTAGTGCCACGTTCAATTTTTACCTCCATATCTTCAAAAGCCATTGAGCTTACGATAAGAACATCATTATCCTTAAGCGGTTGCGGAAAGGTAAAAGCGCCATCGTCATCTGCCATAACACCTATGTTTGTTCCTTTAAGAACGATTGCCGCTCCCGGCACAACGCTATTATGCGTTTTTACTACGCCAGATACTGTGCGCTCTACAGCTTGTGCTTGTGCCGTTTGAGATGTAAACACGAAGGCTAGCATCATACAGATAGTCGCAATGGCGCCTGTTACCTTCTTCTTTGTTGTGATGTGTTTTGTTTTCATAATAAATGTGTTTTTGTTTATATCAAAACTATGAGGAGAAGCTCTTTCTTAAAATTATAAATGCGCAAATGCCAGTTATATGACTGTAAACTGTCCTTTTCACTTAGGGAAGTATAATGCTGCTGGATCTAAGTGCGCTTTCGCGAAAGCGTAATAAAGCCCCCATAAACTCATATAATGAAGATGTAGTTATCAACTATAACATTGAGCACATCACTAAAAATAAGAAAACCCCTGCCGATAGACAGAGGTTTTATATAGTAAGAAAGGCGGTTGCCTTAGTCTGCGATGGTTACAAATAGACCATCATCTGTTTTTGAAACTTTTGCGGCGCCCATTTTTGTAAGCCCTTTTATTCCTTTATCCCAAGCCTTGTTGCTTAATCCGGCTGCTGCCTTTAAAGCACTAAGCTCCTGCGGACTTTCCTTTTTAAGTAGCTCATAAATGGCTTTTTCATTTTCATTAAGGTCAAGCGCTTTCTTCTCTGGTTTCATCTGTGGGAAGAAAAGTACTTCTTGTATAGACTGGTTATTTGTTAAGAACATTATTAAACGATCCATCCCTATTCCCATACCAGAAGTAGGAGGCATTCCGTACTCTAATGATCTCAAGAAGTCATAATCTATAGAGGCTGTTGCTTCATCATCACCTCTCTTTGCAAGTTCTAGCTGCGCTTCAAAACGCTCTCTTTGATCTATAGGGTCGTTAAGCTCTGAGTATGCATTTGCAATTTCTTTACCACATACCATAAGTTCAAAACGCTCTGTAAGCTCTGGGTTGTCACGGTGCTCTTTACAAAGCGGACTCATCTCTTTAGGGTAATCTGTAATAAAGGTAGGCTGTATGTAGTTACCCTCACACTTCTCTCCAAAAATCTCATCTATGAGTTTTCCTTTACCCATTGTATCATCTACCTCGATACCCATACCCTCTGCAGCGGCACGTATCTCATCTTCGGTCTTACCATTAATGTCAAAACCTGTGAAGTGCTTGATACTATCTGCCATAGTAACGCGGGCATATGGAGCTTTAAAGTCTACCTTGTGCTCTCCAAAGGTAGCCTCTGTTGTACCATTTACTGCAATGGCACAAGTCTCTAGTAATTGCTCACAGAAGTCCATCATCCAGTTGTAATCCTTATAGGCTACATAAATTTCCATTGCGGTAAATTCTGGATTGTGCGTGCGGTCCATTCCTTCATTTCTGAAGTTTTTTGAGAACTCATATACTCCTTCAAAACCACCTACAATAAGACGCTTTAAGTATAACTCATTTGCGATACGCATATATAATGGCATATCTAGTGAGTTATGGTGCGTTATAAATGGTCTTGCAGCTGCACCACCTGCGATAGGTTGTAATACTGGTGTCTCAACCTCAAAGTATCCTGCGTCGTTAAAGAAATTACGCATTGCGTTAAAGAGCTTTGTACGTTTTACAAAAACCTCTTTTACGTGCGGGTTTACAGTAAGGTCTACATATCGCTGTCTGTAACGCATCTCTGGATCTGTAAATGCATCGTGCACTTTACCTTCATCATCTGTACGTGGTTGTGGTAATGGCTTGAGTGCTTTACTTAATAGCGTGAAGTCTTTTACTAGCACAGTGATCTCTCCTACCTTAGTGGTAAACATCTCACCTTCTATACCTATAAAGTCTCCTATGTCAAGAAGCTTTTTATAAACCTCGTTATACTTAGATTTATCTTCTCCTGTACAGATTTCATCACGGTTAAAATATACTTGTATGCGACCTTCACCGTCTTGTATTTCGGCAAAAGAGGCATTTCCTTGTATACGTCTTGACATTAGCCTTCCAGCCATTACTACTTTTTCACCTTCTGTGTAGTCATTTTTCGCTTTCGCGGAAGCGTGAGTCACGTGGTATTGTGCTGCGGGATAGGGGTTGATTCCTATTTCGCGCAAGCGAGATAATTTCTGACGGCGTACTTGTTCTTGTTCTGACAGTTGCATACGGTAATTTTTAAGCTTGCAAAGATAGTCATAGCAGGGTCAGAAACGAAATGGTTGTAACAATTCTAATAATATGTAGACATATTAAGTACATCAATCAAGCGTTACCTTTGTGGTAACCTATCAAAATCAAATTATATGAGTATCTGGCGTGTCTTACTAGCCATCTTTTTTCCGCCCCTTTCTGTTATAGGTAAAGGGTGTGGGTCTGTATTAATAGTTTTCTTACTTTGGCTCTGTGGCTGGGTGCCTGGCGTGATTGCAGCACTCGTTATTTTAAACAATCCCAAAAATTAAAAATGAATAAAAAAAATTACCTATCACTAGTAGTGCTACTTGTATTACTGGTGAGTTGTAGTATGCAAGAGCGTATCGTCTTTAATGAAGATATGGGTGGTCGATATGAGTCTGTAGTAGACTTGTCTCAACTTATGGCGCTGGGAGCCCAAGGAAGACCAGCATCTGTCGACAAGAAAAAGGAAAAGATGGACACACTTGTTGTGTTTAATGATTTTCTGGAGACGTATAAAGATAGTATTGCAACCTTACCAGCGGCTAAACAAGAGGATATAAAAGCGCTAAGAGACTTCTCTATGCAAATGAATATAGATGAGGATAATGGTGTTATGGTACTTACCATCATAAAGGACTTCAAGCAGTTTAATGAAATAGAGCGCATCGCTTATGATATAGAGAAGGTATTTGATACAGCAAAGAAAACAACACCAGGAAGTGAGAAAGCTACTAGCAGCCCTGCAAGTAGTATGCTTAGTACAGATAAGGTGATATATACATTTACAGATAATACCTTTAGAAGAACAGACCCAAAAGCACTTGCAGAACACCTAGGTGAAGAGGTTGTCTTGTCACAAAAGACGCAAGAAACTATAGGGCAAAGCTCAAGCGGAGAAGTAGGAGATGAAAATGATATGATGTCTGGTATGCTCGCCCAGATGGATAAGGAGCTTAGTAAGTCTACAATGACACTTGAGTATGTGTTTCCTAGAAAGGTTATTTCTGTAACGCCAGATGGAGCGAGTATAGGAGCAGATGGTAAGACGGTTACTTTTGAAATAGACTATCACAGCTTGCTTAATAATAAGAGCAAGGTATTAGAAAATTTTGAGGTGGTTCTTGAAGAGCAGTAAGAGCTGTTTTTAACGATATTTTATAACCTCCTACCATCTGGTAGGAGGTTTTTTAATGTGAAGTAATTCTTACCTTTGCGGCGTGAATAAAAATATCATTTTTCAGGATTTAGGACATCGCGATTACAAGGAAACTTGGGACTATCAAGATGAGCTTTTTAAGAAAACGGTTGCGATGAAAATCGCAAACAGAAGAGAAGATGCAGGATTAGTAACTCCTAACCATTTTCTCTTTGTAGAGCATCCACACGTTTTTACGTTAGGTAAGAGTGGTGATATGTCTAACCTGCTTGTGAGCGAAAAAGAGCTAGCCGAAAAGAATGCTACATTCTATAAAATAAATAGAGGTGGTGATATTACCTACCACGGGCCGGGTCAGATAGTGGGATATCCTATATTAGATCTTGATAACTTCTTTAGAGATATACATAAATATTTACGGCTACTTGAAGAGATGGTTATTCTCACTCTAGCCGAATACGGACTCAAAGCCGAGCGTTCTCCAGGGGAGACAGGAGTTTGGTTTGACGTAGGGACGCCATTTGCCAGAAAGATATGTGCTATGGGTGTGAGAGCGAGCCGCTGGGTTACTATGCACGGCTTTGCACTTAATGTAAATGCAGATTTAGGCTATTTTGACCTTATGATACCTTGCGGTATAAAAGATAAGGCCGTTACCTCACTTAATGTAGAGCTAGGGAAAGCTACAGTAGATCAAGAGGAGGTGAAGGCTAAGCTTAAAAAGCATTTTACAGCCCTTTTTGAAGCGGAGTTTGTTACTCCAGAAGTTGCAGAGTAATCTCCACATCTCTCAATTACTTGAAACCCATTTTACTAGTTTATTTTATAAATAAGGATAGACTTGTCACCACCCTGTGTGACAAAACCTAGTGACTTGTTTTTTTCTAGTAAACCTACAGAGGCTTTTGATGTGCCGTAAATAGGGAAGTTAGGAAGTAGATTTCCTTTGCTGTCATATAGATACACCTCACTGGATTCTGTATTAGTAAGTGTGATGTATTGCTTTTTTGCAGCTTCAAAAACTTGTGGAGCACTATAAGAACCATAAGCTATTTCTTTTTTCTTACCGTTTATTAATAGTAGATTCTCTCGCTGTCCTACCGCAAGAGACTTGCCTAGCGCTATACGTGAGTCTGAGTCAAAATCTGAGATGGTCTGTATGACTTCTCCCTTTGTAGTAACTCTTACCTTCTCTCCGTTTACAGTATATGTTTCAAACGTATTTCTGTTTCTATAAACTGGCACATCACCAAAGTTTATATTTTTCTTTACCTCTATACGAGCTGTACCAGTACGACTCAAGATGTTGAGTTTTCCATTGTTTTCGGCAATTACGATATAATCCTTATTTGCAATACGAATGTGTGCTGGCGGAAATATAACTGTACTCGTAGCTTCCTTAAAAGTAAAACCAGAAACAGGGCTTGCCTTTTTATCATACATAAGTACCTTTTCACCCTGCACAATAACAAAACGATAGTTGCTATTATTATCGTAATCAAATATCGCAAGTGGTTGTGTGATGGTGTCTTTAAAAGACAGTGGGTATGGTCCCACATCATTACCATTACGGTCTAGAATGTAGAAAGACTTCTCTGTGGTGAAGGCTAGCTGTAATCTCCCGTTACGGTAGATGTCTACCTGCTGCATATCGCCCAGTATTTGACCATCCAGATCCTTTTGCCATAACACCTTGCCAGCATTACTTATAAGGTATAGGGTATTATTTATGTCTTGCACAACAATATCTTGTCCATCTGTACGATGATTTTTTACCAGCTGTGGAGACATTGTAATAGGTGCGCTAAGCTTCACATTTGCAATTTGTGCAATGCTAGCATCTGCAGTATTGTCTTCATTTTTAAGTATTGTCGTGTTGAGCAGTAGGTAATCTTTCTCTTGCACGAGTTGTAGAGCGGCATAGTGATAGCCTTCTAGCGTAGTTTCTTTTAGGTTTTTTTGTCCCTGTTGAGATACAAGTCGCTGGTAGTTTTTGCTATCAAGGTTTGTGATGTGTAAGTAACTTGAGGCACGACTCAATGCGTTTTTTGTAGGAGCAAATGCCGCACTGGTAGCTAATATTGCTTGGTTCTGATAATTTGCAATAACAGTTTCTAGTGCTTCTTGATTTTTGGCAAAGAGATAAAAGTCATCTATTGTGGCATACATCTTTGGAGAAGAGAGGTTGAGTAGAGGTGAGTACGCTTTCGCGAAAGCGGAAGCATTTTCAACTTCATAGATCTTAACTTTTCTAAAGGTCGCTAGCTCTGATCCGCTTGCAAGCACATTATCTGTAACACTCACATCTGCCGAAACACCCACAATTACCGAACTCTTTGCAAGATGAATAACACCTATCTCTGTAAAACTAGCAAAGAGATCTTCTTGCGGGATATTATATTGAGCAAGGTCTACCTTGAGCAAGTCTGCTTTATTAGATTTAAGTTGTTCCCAGCTATCATAGCTTATAGCTTCTACAGCTACGGCAGCGGTGGGAGTGATGCTAGTGATTCTGTTTACCACAGGGTTTGTGTTCTTGAGTAGGGAGAGACGCAAGTTTGTAGAGTCTTGTACGAGTACTACGCCATTGAGACGTACATCATTTTGGTCAAGGTCAATATCTGCCGTGGCCCAAGTAAAGGAGTCTTTAAGTGCATTTACGCCAGCCGCAGGAAAGAGTGTTTTGTATAAATCTCCTCCTTCAGATCCTTTTATAAAAATAGAAGCAGTCGCACTGTTACTAGAAGAATTATAGGCGCGGTCAAACATAGGGTCTGTGTACGTTTCTCTATTTTTCTCTCTCAGTACATTCTCAAGCAAAATTTTTGAGGTGCTTGCTATAAAAACATCGTTATATATAAGGTAATGAGCATTTGCTCCTAGTGACTTAATTTTTTTGTCATTGAGTGAGGCTTCTCTTATAAGTGTTGAGTCATTTTTAAAAAGGCCTAGGTGGTTTTTTGTAATAATGCTCAAATCGTAGGCTTTGCGCCCTAGCTTAGTATAGCAAAACAGTGTCTCTCCATCTGGTTGTACAGCTGCAAATGCGGCTTGGTTATCTACCAGTGTTTTGTATAGACTAGTGGTGCCCAGCTCTTGTATGAAATCATTATTGACTAGTGCACTTTTAAAATCTTTAAGATTTGTAGTTTTTATAACAACAGATGCCTTACGAGGAATGTATTTTGTGAGTGAAGACGAGTTCTTTGTTGAGGTTGTGCAGCTAGCTAGCAATACAACAACGGCAGAGAGGTATAATAGAATTTTCATAAATAGTAAAGACTGGTTGTTCAAAAATACAGTCTTGTGTGAGACCTACGGCCTTTGTGGTCATAATATTATTGACCACCTTTTCAACAGTATATTACTTATGGTCTTTAAAAGTAAAGTCTAGCGAGTATTGTTCGGGTAATAGTTTAAAGCTTTTGCGGTGGTATTTTGTAATACCATAGGTGCGTATCGCTTCTCGATGTTCTTTTGTAGGATACCCTTTGTTTTTTTTCCAGTTATACATAGGGTACTCTTCGTGTATGCGGTCCATAAATAGGTCACGCTCTGTTTTGGCAATGATAGATGCCGCGGCTATGGGGAGGTATTTTCCATCACCTTTAATAACAGTTGTGTGATCTAGGCCAGTAAATGGTTTAAAGCGATTACCGTCTACAAGTATGTGTTGCGGTTTTTTTTGCTTTCGCGAAAGCGTACCTATCATACCTTCAATACTACGATGCATTGCAGTGATAGAGGCGTTAAGGATATTAATTTCGTCTATTTCCTCCATCATCACGTGAGAAAAAGAGTAGGCAATTGCTTGTTGCTCTATAATAGGTTTGAGTAAATCACGTTTCTTCTCTGTGAGTTGTTTTGAATCTGTAAGAATCTCGTTTATAAAACTATCGGGCAGCATCACAGCAGCTGCCGTAACGGGTCCTGCAAGACAGCCACGACCAGCCTCGTCTGTGCCACATTCTATAAGATGAGTATGATATTTAAGTTTAAGCATATATTGAACGGGTCAAAATACTAGAATCGGTGCAAATAATGTAATTTTGACACATCAAATTGTTTATATGAATAAGATTTTTGGGTTTATTTTTTGTCTAGCGCAAGTAGCAGTCTTTGGGCAAACATCACCTATACAGCAAACACCTACATTACAAAGAAGTGAAGGTCTTGGTGATAATAACGACCCGCTTAATGCTAGAGATGCAAAATCTACAAATATTAAAGAGTTTGAAAGACCACCTGTAGAGGATTATAAGATTATCTCTGTAAAAAGAGATACCTTATATGTAGATACGACTCTTACTATAGAAAAGGATTATAAATTTAATTACCTGCGTAAAGACCGGTATGGTTTATTGCCGTTTGCAAATACCGGGCAAACTAATAATACGCTCATACATCATTTTGATAACAGGCGCACCACGCCTGGCTATATTGCAAATGCTAGACACTTTGCTTATCAAGAGGTAGAAGATATAAAATATCACTACCTACCTACGCCACTCACAGAGTTGTTTTATAAGAGCGCTTTTGAGCAAGGACAACAACTAGATGCTTTCTTCACTCTTAATATACACCCTAGACTTAATATGTCTATAGCATATAAAGGAGTGCGTAGCTTAGGTAAATATCAAAATGCATTAACCAGTTCTGGTAATTTTAGATTTGCGGGTAGCTATAACACAAAAAATAAGCGATACTATATAAAGGCACACTGGGTTGCTCAAGATTTAAGTAATCAAGAAAACGGAGGATTAACCACTTTAGGTATAGAGCAGTTTAATAGTGGTGACGAAGATTTTGATGATAGATCAAGATTGCCAGTAAACTTTGAAGATGCCGAAAATATACTAGATGGTACAAGAGTGTATGTAAACCATCACTATAATATTATTCAAAAACAAGATAGTCTTAAGGACTATAGTTTGAGAGTAGGTCACATTTTTAATAGCGAAAATAAATTTTATAGATATAGCCAAGATGCAGCAAATGATCTTTTTGGAGAAGCATTTAGACAAACCGACTTTTCAGACAGAACAGATCACGAAGAAACCTATAACGAACTTAACGTTGTTTATGAAGATAAAAAACTAGGGCAACTCAAGTTTCAAGCAAATGCTACGTATTTTAATTATGGCTATGATGCAGTACTTATACAAGGTATAGATCAAGATGGTGATGGTATAGACGAGCAAACGGTAAGAGTACCTAATAGAATACAAACCACCACAATTGCAGTAGGAGGAGGGTATAAAAATAAAATAGGTGGTTTTGATATACTGGGAGATGCTCAAATAAATGTCTCAGGAGATTTTGATGGATACAATATATATGGAGAGGCTGGATATGCTATTGATAAAGACAAGCGCTTTTCGGCAAGTATATTGAGCAATGCAAGACCAGCAGGATTTAACCATCTACTTTTTCAGAGCAACTATATAAACTATAACTGGTCTAATCAAGAAGCTTATGCAACTGTAAAGACTAATACACTCACGGCTCAGTTAGATTCAAAAAAGTGGGTAAACCTCAAAGCCTCTGCTGCTACTATAAAAGACTATGCATATTTTGCATTAGATCCTGTAGACTCACTTGTAAACTCTTTTCAAACCAGTGAGTCCATAAATCATCTTCAGGTCACAGCTAGTAAAAATATCAAGTATAAGAAGTTTAATCTAGATCTCACCGCCACATATCAAAACGTGAGCGGGTCAGAGGGTGTGCTCAATGTTCCAGACTTCGTGGGTAGAGGAAGCTTATATTTCACAGACCGTCTGTTTAAAAAAGCACTCTTTTTACAAACAGGGTTTACTGCAAACTACTTTACAAAGTATAATCTCAATGCATATGACCCTATACTTGCGGAATTTTATGTGCAAAACTCTCAAGAGTTTGGGAACTTTCCCCTATTAGACTTCTTTATTAATATGAAAGTTCGCCAGACAAGAATCTTTCTCAAGGCCGAACACTTTAATAGTAGCTTTACAGGTAACGACTTTTATAGCGCACCAGGATATCCATATAGAGACTTTAATATACGTTTTGGTATCGTTTGGAACTTCTTTCTTTAAATAATTACGCTTTCGCGAAAGCTTAAGTAGATCCACAAAAAGCTCTATAATAAGACACCTTTACTATTTGTAGGAAGAAAAAAGCCTTTGTGGTCTATTTACGGGTATCTTTTTTAGTAGTAAATGAGTGATAAAAATGCTTTAATAAAGAAATAATAAAGCTAGACTAAACAAGGTCAAAGGATTAGGTTTTTATTTGAATTAAATATCAAAAAATACTTGTCAGACTTGAACTTCTGTGTATCTTTGCCGTCCGTTTAAATGTGAGCGGTAGTTCTTATAAACGTCTGTTTAATTGGCTTTAAAATTTATTTCAAATTATTTTCAAAAGATAGTTTGTAAAGTCAAAAAAGGTTGTAGTTTTGCAGCCGCTAACAAATGGAGGTTTATTTGTAGGAGTTGTTCTTAGAATTGTTGTTTTTATTGCTTCAGAAAAAAATAATTTNCTTGTCAGACTTGAACTTCTGTGTATCTTTGCCGTCCGTTTAAATGTGAGCGGTAGTTCTTATAAATGTTTGTTTAATTGGCTTTAAAATTTATTTCAAATTATTTTCAAAAGATAGTTTGTAAAGTCAAAAAAGGTTGTAGTTTTGCAGCCGCTAACAAATGGAGGTTTATTTGTAGGAGTTGTTCTTAGAATTGTTGTTTTTATTACTTCAGAAAAAAAATAATTTTTTTTTCAAAATAAAGTCGTCAGTATTAAAAACAGTTGTATATTTGCACCCGCTTAGAGAAACAGTAACATATCTAGCGAAGTTCAAGTAATTTTTTTGAATGTTTTGGAAGGGTAAAAAGGGGTTCGATTCCTCTTGCATTAACATTGATTTTCTAGTTTTTAGGGATTAGGAAAAGTTCATTGACTTATTGAATTGACAGCGCGTATTAATACTTTCGGGTATTATTACAAAGAATTTGAAAACTAGAAGTTTATTATTGACCGGATATTTCGAGTTGTGAGGAGTTAAATTATTAACAACACACGATGAAGAGTTTGATCCTGGCTCAGGATGAACGCTAGCGGCAGGCTTAACACATGCAAGTCGAGGGGTAACAGGAGTAGCTTGCTATTTGCTGACGACCGGCGCACGGGTGCGTAACGCGTATAGAATCTACCTTATACTGGGGGATAGCCTTTGGAAACGAAGATTAATACCCCATAGTATTATTTTTTGGCATCATTAAATAATTAAAGTTTCGGCGGTATAAGATGACTATGCGTTCTATTAGTTAGTTGGTAAGGTAACGGCTTACCAAGACTTCGATAGATAGGGGTCCTGAGAGGGAGATCCCCCACACTGGTACTGAGACACGGACCAGACTCCTACGGGAGGCAGCAGTGAGGAATATTGGACAATGGAGGCAACTCTGATCCAGCCATGCCGCGTGTAGGAAGACTGCCCTATGGGTTGTAAACTACTTTTATATGGGAAGAATAAGGTCTACGTGTAGATCGATGACGGTACCATAAGAATAAGCACCGGCTAACTCCGTGCCAGCAGCCGCGGTAATACGGAGGGTGCAAGCGTTATCCGGAATCATTGGGTTTAAAGGGTCCGTAGGCGGGCATATAAGTCAGTGGTGAAAGTCTGTGGCTCAACCATAGAATTGCCATTGATACTGTATGTCTTGAATTATTGTGAAGTGGTTAGAATATGTAGTGTAGCGGTGAAATGCTTAGAGATTACATAGAATACCGATTGCGAAGGCAGATCACTAACAATATATTGACGCTGATGGACGAAAGCGTAGGTAGCGAACAGGATTAGATACCCTGGTAGTCTACGCCGTAAACGATGGATACTAGTTGTTTGGCCTTCGGGCTGAGTGACTAAGCGAAAGTGATAAGTATCCCACCTGGGGAGTACGTTCGCAAGAATGAAACTCAAAGGAATTGACGGGGGCCCGCACAAGCGGTGGAGCATGTGGTTTAATTCGATGATACGCGAGGAACCTTACCAGGGCTTAAATGTAGTCTGACAGCTTTAGAGATAGAGTTTTCTTCGGACAGATTACAAGGTGCTGCATGGTTGTCGTCAGCTCGTGCCGTGAGGTGTCAGGTTAAGTCCTATAACGAGCGCAACCCCTGTGGTTAGTTGCCAGCGAGTAATGTCGGGAACTCTAGCCAGACTGCCGGTGCAAACCGTGAGGAAGGTGGGGATGACGTCAAATCATCACGGCCCTTACGTCCTGGGCCACACACGTGCTACAATGGTAGGGACAGAGAGCAGCCACTTAGCGATAAGGAGCGAATCTATAAACCCTATCTCAGTTCGGATTGGAGTCTGCAACTCGACTCCATGAAGCTGGAATCGCTAGTAATCGGATATCAGCCATGATCCGGTGAATACGTTCCCGGGCCTTGTACACACCGCCCGTCAAGCCATGGAAGCTGGGGGTACCTGAAGTCCGTCACCGTAAGGAGCGGCCTAGGGTAAAACTGGTAACTGGGGCTAAGTCGTAACAAGGTAGCCGTACCGGAAGGTGCGGCTGGAACACCTCCTTTCTAGAGCTTGTCCCTGTTATTGTGCGTTATATATTTTATATATGTAGCTATATCTTTAACAAACAGCAAACGACTTACAACCGAATGGTTAGTAATAGGTTTTAGTTTTCAATAGCTGTCGATTTAATTATTAATAAGGAAGTAGGGATTGAGTAAGTGGGAATTAGTTTTTGCTAACAACTACCGCTTAATTACTATAGACTATTAAGACAGTCTCATAGCTCAGCTGGTTAGAGCGCTACACTGATAATGTAGAGGTCGGCAGTTCGAGTCTGCCTGAGACTACTTTTTATGCTTTCGCGAAAGCTTTATAAATCGTGACGTTCATACGTATTACATTTTGAAGGAAATTTTAGAAGTTGAGAATCATTACTTCGTCATTCGAAATCTGATGTCATCATCTTGATTTCATAGAAATGGGGGATTAGCTCAGCTGGCTAGAGCGCCTGCCTTGCACGCAGGAGGTCATCGGTTCGACTCCGATATTCTCCACATCAGCTATCAATTTTAAATTGTTGGCGATTAGTTATGAGTTTACTTGTAATTAATACCGTTCATTGACATATTGGGAAATAATTAAAGAATACGAGAAGTCGTGTATAGCCTAGCCGCTATATACGCAAATTAATAATAATATGAATAACTCATTATAATATAAAGGTTTATGTATTTTATACATAAGCCCTTAAAAGAGCAATTAAGTACAATAAGCTAATTAAGGGCGTATGGGGAATGCCTAGGCTCTCAGAGGCGATGAAGGACGTGATAAGCTGCGAAAAGTTGCGGGGATCTGCACACAAGAATTGATCCGCAAATATCCGAATGGGGCAACCCGGTATATTGAAGATATATCACCAGAAATGGGGCAAACCCGGAGAACTGAAACATCTAAGTACCCGGAGGAGAAGAAAACAATAGTGATTCCGCTAGTAGTGGCGAGCGAACGCGGATTAGCCCAAACCAGTAATGTTACGGCATTGCTGGGGTTGTAGGACCACGTTATTTTGTGCTTTATGAACTAGAATGCTTTGGAAAGAGCAACGATACAAGGTGATAGTCCTGTATAGGTAAAGACAGTTACAGATAGTGGTATCCTGAGTAGTGCGGGGCACGTGAAACCCTGTATGAATTTGTGGGGACCATCCCATAAGGCTAAATACTCCTGAGAGACCGATAGTGAACCAGTACCGTGAGGGAAAGGTGAAAAGAACCCTGAATAAGGGAGTGAAATAGAACCTGAAACCATACGCTTACAAGCGGTCGGAGGTCTTCGGACTGACGGCGTGCCTTTTGCATAATGAGCCTACGAGTTACTTTAACTAGCAAGGTTAAGATTTTTAGGATCGGAGCCGTAGCGAAAGCGAGTCTGAATAGGGCGACCATAGTTAGTTTGAGTAGACGCGAAACCGTGTGATCTACCCTTGGGCAGGTTGAAGCTTTGTTAACCCAAAGTGGAGGACCGAACCCGTTGACGTTGAAAAGTCTTGGGATGACCTGAGGGTAGGGGTGAAAGGCCAATCAAACTCGGAAATAGCTCGTACTCCCCGAAATGCATTTAGGTGCAGCGTTGATTTATAGTTTTATAGAGGTAGAGCTACTGATTGGATGC
>NZ_JBEFNX010000005.1:0-1132500 GCF_045063915.1 Dokdonia sp. Asnod2-E02 | reverse complement strand
GTGACTCTAAGTTGTAAAAGCACGCCGTTACTAGACTTGTTCTAGGTAGACGGAACCTTGATCAGCTTTATAGCTCTAATCCTTACTATTAGGAGTTTATACGAAATGCACTATCAATGTGGGCTTTTTTTATATCTCATCGCGAGATAGTGAGGCTTAAAAGCCTTAACAATCAACCATCAGTAGCGCCTGTAAAGGCATTATAATATTAAGTCAAAATTATGGAACATAACGCACTCTTGTTTATAGTAGGTGTGATTGCTCTTGCACTAGGATTTCTTATTGCAAAAATGTTAGAACGTAACAATGCATCACAAATCATTAAACGCGCAAAGAAAAGTGCTCAGGGCATCTTAAAAGAAGCTAAGTCTGAGGGCGAGTCTATCAAAAAAGACAAAATACTTCAAGCCAAAGAAAAATTTATCGAGCTTAAAGCAGAGCACGAAAAAGTAATCCTAGGAAGAGATAAAAAAATGAACGATGCAGAGAAGCGCACTCGTGATAAAGAATCTCAAGTAAGTGGTGAGCTTTCGCGAAATAAAAAATTAAATCAATCTCTTGAAGATAGAATTAAAGATTACGATAAGCGTTTAGAATACGTTGACAAGAAAAAGGCCGAAGCTGAAAAAATGCACCAGAGTACGGTGCAGCAACTTGAGGTAATCTCAGGACTTTCTGCTGAAGAAGCAAAAAGTCAACTTGTAACTACTCTGAAAGATCAAGCTAAGGCAGATGCTATGAAGCACGTGCAAACTTCTATCGAAGAGGCAAAAATGACTGCAGAGCAAGAGGCTAAAAAAATTATCATTAATACCATACAACGTATAGGTACGGAGGAAGCAGTAGAAAACTGTGTATCTGTTTTTAACCTTGAAAGTGACGATGTAAAAGGAAGAATTATAGGTAGAGAAGGTCGTAATATACGTGCTATTGAAGCAGCAACAGGTGTTGAAATTATTGTAGATGATACTCCAGAGGCAATTATACTTTCTTGTTTTGATAGTGTGCGTCGTGAGGTAGCTCGTTTATCACTACACAAACTTGTAACAGATGGTCGTATACACCCAGCAAGAATTGAAGAAGTTGTACAGAAAACAACGAGACAAATTGAGCAAGAGATTGTAGAAGTAGGAAAACGTACAGTAATCGACTTAGGAATACACGGTTTACACCCAGAGCTTATTAAAGCAGTAGGGCGTATGAAGTACCGTTCTTCTTATGGTCAAAACCTACTACAACACAGTAGGGAGGTTGCAAAACTTTGTAGTGTGATGGCAGCAGAGTTAGGCGTAAATGCAAAACTTGCTCGTAGAGCTGGACTTTTACACGATATAGGTAAAGTGCCAGATACAGAGACAGAAACACCACACGCAATCTTAGGAATGCAATGGGCAGAGAAGTATGGAGAGAAGCCAGACGTGTGTAACGCCATAGGTGCTCACCACGATGAGATTGAGATGACAAGTTTGCTTTCTCCTATTGTACAGGTTTGTGATGCTATAAGTGGAGCGAGACCAGGCGCACGCCGTCAAGTATTAGATTCATACATACAACGTCTCAAAGATCTTGAGGAAATAGCTTTTGGATTCCAAGGTGTGAAGAAGGCTTATGCTATTCAAGCAGGACGTGAACTTCGTGTTATTGTAGAGAGTGAGAAGGTTAATGATGATAAAGCTTCATCACTATCTTTTGAAATTTCTCAGAAAATTCAAACAGATATGACCTACCCAGGTCAAGTAAAAGTTACCGTAATACGAGAGACCAGAGCGGTCAATATTGCAAAGTAACTGTAAGATTTAGTTATTATTTTTATAAAGAGGCTAGCGCATTATGCGCTAGCCTCTTTTGTTTTAAACCCCTTACGTTGAGTATTTCACAATCTAAAACCCATTAATTAAGATTCCTGTAGCAAAGTCTAAACATCTTATTTAATTATATAAAAAAGGTAGTTTTTATATAATTAATTCTAAAAGTGCATTGCTAGCTCAAATAAGTTGCTACCTTTGAGCCATTAGTATGAATAGAATAATTGCACATATCTCAAATAGCCTTACAGCACTTCTTGCTGCAAGACCTGCTATGCAATTACTTCCTGTTCCTGTACGACGCTTCCGCCGCCGCCCGTAAGGGTAGCTCATTAATGAGGGATGGTAGGTGAGTCCTATCCCGTTTTCCACAAAAGGAACCGTCACATTTTCAATATACATTTTAACTTAAATCATCGCTATGCAAATTGTTGTAGCCACGATTTCGCACACACCATATGCTCAGATTATCTGTGATACCATCGCAGAGTCATCTAAGGTACGTGGTACAGGAATCGCTCGTAGAACTCCAGAATATGTCATCTCAAAGATGGAAGCAGGTAACGCTGTCATCGCTTTAGAGGGAGACGTTTTTGCGGGCTTCTGTTATATAGAAGCCTGGGGACACGAAAAATTTATTGCCAACTCTGGACTTATTGTTCACCCAGACTTCAGAGGACAGGGACTTGCCAAAAAAATTAAAGGAGAGATATTTACGCTTTCGCGAAAGCGTTATCCAGATGCAAAAATCTTCGGAATCACTACGGGTCTTGCTGTGATGAAGATTAATAGTGACCTAGGTTATAAACCCGTCACATTTTCTGAACTCACAACAGACGAAAGCTTCTGGAAAGGTTGCCAGACCTGCAAGAACTTTGACGTGCTCACACGTACAGAGCAAAAGATGTGCTTATGCACGGGGATGCTCTATGATCCATCAAAAGAATCAAAATCCACAGAAAAAAATACTGTAAAGGCGCCTGTTTTTAACAGGCTAAAACAAATAAAGGAAAAGCTATTCCTTAAAAAAAATAAGTAATGAAAAAATTAATCTTAGCATATTCAGGAGGACTCGATACAAGCTATTGTGTAAAATATTTCACTGCAGAAATGGGGTATGAAGTACATGCTGTAAGTGTAAATACAGGTGGATTTACAGGTCAAGAAATCGCAAATAACAAAGAGAAAGCGCTTGCACTAGGAGCGACATCATATACTAATATAGATGCCGTAGCTACATTTTATGATACGGTGGTAAAGTACCTAATTTTTGGTAATGTACTTAAGAACAATAGTTATCCACTTTCTGTAAGTGCAGAACGTATCGTGCAAGCCATAGAGATTGCAAAATTTGCCAAAGCTCAAAACGCAGATGCTATTGCTCACGGTAGTACGGGTGCAGGTAACGATCAAGTGCGTTTTGATATGACGTTCCAGACTATTGTGCCAGAGTTAGAAATAATAACGCCGATAAGAGATCAAACGCTTTCGCGAAAGCAGGAAATCGATTACCTACAGAGTCACGGTATCTCGTGGTCTTGGGAGAAAGCACAATATTCTATAAATCAAGGTTTGTGGGGTACAAGTGTAGGAGGTGCTCAAACCCTAACCTCACATCAAACACTTCCTGAAGATGCATATCCTAGTCAGCTGGAGGCTAGCGATTCGCAAACCTTAAAGATTGGATTCACACAAGGGGAACCTATATCACTTAATGGAAAGCAAGGTTCACCAGTGGAGATTATAGAGCAACTAGAAGACATCGCAAGCAAGTATGCCATAGGTCGCGGGATGCACGTAGGAGACACCATTATTGGTATAAAAGGAAGAGTAGGTTTTGAAGCTGCAGCTCCTATAATTATACTCGAAGCACATCGTACTCTTGAGAAACACACGCTTTCAAAATGGCAATTACAACACAAAGAAAATATTGCTTTGTGGTATGGTACTCACTTACACGAGGGATTATACCTAGAGCCTGTAATGAGAGACTTTGAAGCATTTTTACAAAGCAGCCAGAATACGGTGACTGGAGAAGTAGAAGTAGTATTACATCCATATAGATTTGAGGTAGTAGGCATCACATCAGATTATGACCTTATGCAATCTAAGGTAGCGAGTTATGGAGAAGAAAACCAAGGATGGACCGCCGCCGAAGCAAAAGGGTTTATAAAAATATTAGGTAATCAGTCTAGAATTATAGCAAACCAAAACAAATGAAAAAAATAGGAATCATAGGTGGTGCAGGTTATACTGCTGGGGAGCTCATTAGACTGCTTATTCATCACCCAGAAGTAGAGATAGATTTTATATACAGTACTAGTAATGCTGGTAATGCAGTAGGCGTGGTGCATCAAGATCTTGCTTATGTAGATCTCGCTTTTACAAGTGAGGTAAACACAAAGGTAGATGTAGTTTTTTTATGTCTAGGGCACGGTAATTCTGGTAAATTTCTGGAGCAATATAGCTTTTCTTCAAGTACGAAGATTATTGATCTAAGTAATGAGTTTAGACTTAAAAGTGATGTTACTTATAAGGATAGAACATTTGTATATGGCTTGCCAGAAATCAATAAAGAGGAAATAAAAAACGCGAAAAATATTGCAAACCCTGGCTGTTTTGCCACTGCAATACAACTAGCGTTATTGCCGCTGGCGAGCGCTTCTTTACTCAGCCAAGATGTGCATATTAATGCCGTTACAGGCGCTACGGGAGCCGGAGTAAAACCTAGTGCTACCACGCACTTTGGGTGGAGAGATAATAACTTCTCACACTACAAGGCTTTTAATCATCAGCATCTTGGGGAGATAGGAGAGTCTGTCGTTCAGCTACAAGATGGTTTTAATAGCGAACTTCATTTCATACCGCAGCGTGGTAATTTTTCTAGAGGGATTTTTGCAACTGCCTATACATATTTTGAGGGTACAATTGAAGACGCATACTTGCTTTATGAGGATTTTTATAAGGACTCCGCTTTCGCGAAAGCGGTAAAAGCACCTTTACATCTCAAACAAGTGGTAAATACAAACTACTGCTTTATACATTTAGAGAAACACGGCAATAAATTATTGGTTACGAGTGTGATTGATAATCTATTGAAAGGAGCGAGTGGTCAAGCTGTAGAAAATATGAATCTAATGTTTGGTTGGAAACAAGATATGGGGCTCCAACTCAAGGCAAGTTATTTCTAATAGTTAAGATATAGACATATGAAAATAGCAATCATAGGAACGGGGAATTTAGGTCTTGCCATCGCAAAAGGACTCATCACAAATAATGCGGTAACGAGCTTATATCTTACTAAAAGAGATATTTCTAGTATCGAAAAATGGGATGCGTACAAGGAAGTAACAACTACGAGTGATAATCGTGAGGCTGTTGTAAAAAGTGACATTCTCATTTTTGCAGTACAGCCAGGTCATTTTGCAGGTATACTTGAAGAGATTAAAGAATTACTTACAGAGAAACACATTATTATCTCTACGATAACTGGTTTTAAAGTGCCACAAATCGCTGAAATTGTAGGAGACGATCAATTTATTATACGAGCGATGCCTAACACCGCTATCGCTGTAGGGCAAAGTATGACCTGTTTATGTAGTAATACAGTAGGCGAAAAGCGTATTGCTATAGCCGAAGCCATTTTTAATAAACTAGGCACAAGTCTTATTATTCCAGAAGGACAAATGCAAGCTGCTACGGTAATTTGCGCGAGTGGTATTGCTTTCTGGATGCGATTGATAAGAGCAACTACGCAGGGTGCCATACAACTAGGTTTTGACGCAAAAGAAGCACAAGAACTTGCTATGCAAACTTGTCTAGGAGCTGCCACTCTCGTTATTAAATCTGGAAACCATCCAGAAGCAGAAATTGATAAAGTAACTACGCCAAAAGGCTGCACCATAGAAGGTCTCAATGAGATGGAACATTCAGGTTTAAGCTCTTCTCTCATAAAGGGAATCGTGGCTAGTTATCAAAAAATTAATAGCATCTCATAGTGCTTAAAAATAAAGAGTATGAAATTATTTGATGTATATCCACTTTATGATGTTGCTCCTGTTAAGGCAGAGGGATGCTATGTGTATGATCAAAGTGGACAAGAGTATCTTGATTTATATGGTGGTCACGCGGTGATCTCTATAGGTCACGGACATCCTCATTATATAGAGAAATTAAAAACGCAGATGGATGCCATAGGCTTTTATTCTAATGCAGTTCATAATCCGCTGCAGGTGGAGGTTGCTCAGAAGTTGGGAGCGCTTTCTGGTTGTGAAGATTATGATTTGTTTTTCTGTAACTCAGGAGCAGAGGCAAATGAGAACGGATTAAAACTAGCGTCATTTGACACAGGTAAAAGTCGCGTGGTAGCCTTTAAAAATAGCTTTCACGGGAGAACTTCTGCCGCAGTAGCAGCTACCGATAATCCTAGTATTGTTGCACCTATAAATGCACAACACAAAGTATCCATACTTGATCTAGGTAATACGGAGCAACTAGAGGAAACTTTACAACAAGGCGATTGCTGCGCTGTGATTTTAGAATTTATACAAGGTGTAGGAGGTTTAGATCAATCTACAGAAGTGTTTTATCAAGATGTTGCTACGCTTTGTAAAAAGTATGATGTAAAACTTATTGCGGACGAGGTGCAATCTGGTTTTGGTAGATCTGGAGAGTTTTTTGCTTTTCAGAAATATAATATCACGCCAGATATTATCACCATTGCAAAAGGAATGGGTAACGGGTTTCCTGTGGGCGGTGTGCTGGTACATCACTCTATTGAGGCGCGATATGGGATGCTGGGAACGACCTTTGGCGGTAATCATCTTGCTTGCGCTGCTACACTTGCAGTTCTCGAGGTGATTGAGAAGGAGCATTTGATGGCACACGCAAAGGAAATAGAAACCTACTTTAGGGAGAAAGCACTTGCTTTTGGCAATCGGGTGACTGTAAAAGGTCGCGGATTAATGCTAGGGTTAGACTTAGGCTACGATGTAGGAGCATTGCGCAAAAAACTAATTTACGAGCATCATATTTTTACGGGAGGAGCAAAAAACAAACACGTGCTCAGAATACTTCCACCACTTACAATTCAAAAACCACAGATAGATTTACTATTTGAAGCATTAAACAAAGAGTTATGAAGAACTACATATCCATAAATGATATCCCTAATCTAGAAATGGCGATTAAAGAAGCGCTGTATATGAAGGAGTATCCGTACGCTTTCGCGAAAGCGGGAAAACAAAAAACCTTAGGTCTTCTATTTTTTAACTCAAGCCTACGTACAAGATTAAGTACAGAAAAGGCTGCCAAAAACCTTGGGATGGAAACAATGACACTCAATGTAAATAGTGATAGCTGGCAACTAGAGTTTGAAGATGGTAGTGTGATGGATGGCACAAAAGCAGAGCATATCAAAGAGGCTGCGCAGGTGTTATCGCAATATTGTGATGTACTTGCCGTGAGAGCTTTTCCAGGGCTGGTAGATAAAAGTCAAGATGAGCTAGAGGTCGTACTTTCTGCATTTATGCAATATGGGAGTGTGCCGGTTGTAAATCTAGAAAGCAGTACGGCGCACCCACTACAAGGTTTTACAGATGCAATCACAATTTATGAACTCACCGAAAGTCTACGTGCAGCAAATAAAAAGCCTAATGTTGTATTGACCTGGGCACCACATCCTAAAGCCTTGCCGCACGCAGTTGCAAACTCATTTGTCCAGACGATGCAAAAGGCAAATGTAAATTTCACAATTACTAACCCGGAGGGTTATGATCTTAACCCAGAGATACGTGGTGAAGTACCTGTGATTCATAACCAGAAAGAAGCCTTTGCAAATGCCGACATCATTTATGTAAAAAACTGGAGCAGCTATGAAGATTATGGTAAGGTGCAATCGCAAGACAGTAACTGGATGATTAATGCCGAAAAACTTAAGGGAACCAATCAAGCCAAAGTAATGCATTGCCTACCTGTGCGTCGTAACGTTGTCATTGCAGATGATGTGCTAGACACCGAGTCAAGCGCTGTAATCCAGCAAGCTGGTAATAGAACGTGGGCTGCACAATGGGTGCTTAAAAACATACTCGACAATGATGAATAAACAGCAACTTACCGTAGTGAAAATAGGTGGAGACATTGTAGATTATGATGAGCTACTGACTTCATTTTACACACATTTTAAGGCAATTTCTGGTCCAGCTATTATCATACACGGTGGAGGAAATAAAGCTTCCATTTTACAAGAGCAGCTGGGTTATATCCCAGTAAAAGTAGACGGGAGAAGGGTGACAGATGAGGCTACGCTAGAGGTTGTGACAATGGTGTATGCCGGACTTCTCAACAAGAAACTTGTCGCTGGCCTGCAGGCAAAAGGTAAAAACACCATAGGACTTTCTGGAGCAGATGGTGATGTCGTGAGAGCGCATAAACGCGAAGTGATTACGGTAGATTATGGTTTTGTGGGAGATATAGATAGAATAAATGTGAGTTTTATAAATGACCTCCTTTCGGACGGTAAAGTACCTGTGTTTTCTGCAATTACGCACGATGGTAATGGGCAATTACTCAACACCAATGCAGATACACTCGCTGCCAAAATCGCGGTAGCAATGAGCTCTCTCTACAACGTTCAGTTGTTTTATTGTTTTACAAAACCAGGTGTCCTTGAAGATGTAAATAATGATGAATCGATAGTAACGCGCATAGATAAAGGGCTTTATAAAGAGATGAAAACAGCCGGCCAAATATTTGAAGGTATGATTCCTAAACTAGATACTGCTTTTGAGGCGCTAGATCAAGGCGTTATGAGAGTGCATCTGGGCGAGGTTGATATATTGAGCGATAACACTATAAAACACACGACACTATGTCTTTAAAAACTCAAATAGATAGCGCCGTAGCACTACTGCAATCACTCATTGAGACACAAAGTTTTTCTAGCGAAGAAGACGGCACAGCTTTACTTATCATAAACTGGTTAGAGGAGAAGGGGATTACGCTTTCGCGAAAGCGTAACAACATCTATGCATTTAATAAACATTATGACGCATCAAAACCGTTATTGCTTCTCAACTCGCACCACGATACTGTTAAGCCAAATAAAGGATACACAAGAGATCCTTATAATGCCGAAATCAAGGACGGAAAATTGTACGGTCTAGGGAGTAATGATGCAGGTGCAAGTCTTGTGGGATTGCTTACTACGTTTGTACATTTTTATGAGCGTGAGGATTTGTTTCATAATATTGTAATTGTAGCTTCTGCCGAAGAGGAGTCAAGTGGTCCTAATGGTCTTAATAGTATGCTTGAGCATCTGCCTGAGATAGATGTTGCCATTGTAGGCGAGCCTACACTTATGAACCTCGCCATTGCCGAAAAAGGGTTGGTGGTTTTTGACGCCGTAGTAAAAGGAACGACAGGTCACGCAGCTCATATAAAGGAGAATATGGCTATTTATAATGTGATAGAAACCTTGCAGTGGTTTGAAAATATAACTTTTGATAAAGTGTCTGATACGCTGGGAGCTACTAAGGTTACAGTTACTCAAATTAATGCGGGTAGTCAACATAATGTAGTGCCTAGTCAGGTAGAACTCGTCATAGATGTGAGAGTAAATGAACATTACAGCAATCAAGAAATCGCCGATTATATGGTGGCAAATGTTCCGTGTGACACAATACAGCCAAGGTCATTGCGATTAAATAGTTCGCGTATCCCAAAGGAGCACAAATTAGTACAAGCAGGAATAGCGCTAGGCAGGGAAACTTACGGTTCGCCTACCTTATCTGATCAAGCCTGCTTGAGTTGTCCATCTTTAAAACTAGGTATAGGCGACAGCACTCGCTCTCATATGGCAGATGAGTTTGTCTATGTACACGAGATAGAGCAGGGGATAGCATTATACATCGAGCTCTTAGAAAAATTTTTAACCGCATAAATAATATGGGTTGTTGCAATAGTGTGAACAGCATAACCTTCTAATAAGATACCTATGAAACTTTGGGAAAAAGGAATACCAACAGATCAAAAAATAGAAGCATTTACAGTGGGTAATGATCGTGAGATTGATATCCATATTGCTAAGTATGATTTGCTAGCTAGCAAGGCACACGCGACGATGCTTGCATCTGTAGGCTTACTTACACAAGAGGAGAGCGAGCAGTTAAATAAGCAGTTAGACCTTATGCTCAAGCAAGAGCAGGAAGGAACATTTGTTATAGAAGCAGATTTTGAAGATGTACACTCTAAAATAGAAAGTGATCTTGTAAAAGCATTAGGAGATACGGGGAAAAAAATACACACAGCGAGATCTCGTAATGACCAAGTTCTTGTGGCGTTAAACCTTTATTTTAAAGCAGAATTGTCTCAAATAACTGAAGGCGTAGAGAAGTTGTTTGACACACTTCTCAAACTTGCAGAGACTCATAAAAACACCTTGCTACCTGGATATACACACCTTCAAGTGGCGATGCCATCATCATTTGGGCTTTGGTTCTCTGCCTATGCGGAGTTACTTATAGATGATCTTTACTTACTCAAAGCAGCGCAGAAGGTCGTAGATCAAAATCCGCTGGGGAGTGCAGCTGGTTATGGATCTAGTTTTCCTATCGATAGAGAGATGACTACCAAGCAACTTCAATTTGCCGATTTGAAATATAATGTAATTGCAGCCCAACTCTCAAGAGGGAAGTCTGAGCGTACGGTAACACAAGCTGTAGCAAATATTGCCAATACCTTGAGTCGTTTTGCAATGGATATATGTTTGTATTGCTCTCAAAATTTTGGGTTCATTAAGTTTCCAGATGCACTTACTACGGGCAGTAGTATTATGCCGCACAAAAAGAACCCAGATGTATTTGAATTGCTTCGTGGTAAGTGCAATCAGTTACAAGCCATCCCACAAGAAATGATTATGATCACAAATAATTTACCAAGTGGTTACCATAGAGACTACCAGTTACTTAAAGAAAATGCTATCAAGTCTGTTGAGGATCTTAAAGTAGTGCTAGATATTTTTGAGTTCTCTATTGCTCAGGTGCAAGTGCAGGATGTTAATCTAGATGATGAGAAGTATCAACACCTCTTTACAGTAGATGCTATTAATGATCTTGTAACCGCTGGTGTACCTTTTAGAGAAGCATATAAGAAAATAGGGGAGCAGGTAGAAAATGGTTCTTTTAAAGCAGGAAATACAAAGGAGCACTCACACTTAGGAAGCATACATAACCTAGGTCTAGATAAGATACAAGCCAAATTTGACAAGGCGGTATCTTAATGAGTATAGAAGACTTTAGACACATAATGAGCTTGTGTAAAATAGTATCTTCGCACTATGAGTAGCATTAAAACCTTTTTGCGTTCATTACTAGAAATAGTAGAAAACGTATATGAAAACTCTCGCAAGGCAAGTAGAAAACGTACTTGGCATCAGCACGTGGTCCCCTATGAAGGGGACTGGGCTGTAAGGCGCGAGGGTAACAAACGTATCACTTCAAAGCATCAAAAGCAGAGCACTGCCATACGCAAAGCAAAGAGTATTGCGCGTAAACGCAAGGCAGATGTGATTATACACCGTGCCGGCGGTGGGATACGAGAGCGTATAAGCTATGACTAGAACCTCTATTTGTTATATAACTCAAAGTGATTTTAGCGTCTTATAAAATTAGACTCTCATAAGGTGTAAAACTATAACTGGTGTCAGGGTAATTCAAAACTTGAGTGTTGAGAGAAGCGAGTGTTTGTTTTGCAATGAGAGAATAAAAAAATCCCATCAATACATTGATGGGATTTAAAGTTTTTAATGAGTAGAACTATATCTCTATTCTATCAAAGCTGCATTTTCTGGAATATCAAAATAGCTATTTTCTATATCTTTTTTAAATGTAATATCAGATACATCAATAGTTGTGATATGCTCGCCAGCTTTTTCATCTTCGGTGAGCCAGTGGGTTTTATAGCCTGTTGCAAACTCTATACCGTCTACCGTAGTTGTTCCCTCTACAGTCATTAACTTTTCTGGTAGGTGACCACCATCTGCAAAGTATTTAGGGTAAGAGACAATGTAGCGTATTACCGCTAGTTTGTGATTATCTTTCCCAAAATAAAGCACATAGTAATCATCTGGAGCATCTCCCGTTCCTGCTGCAAAAGTTACTTTAATAGCGTCATAAGTGGTGTTGTTATGAGTTTTATCTGCAAGTTTTTCAAGATTAACACCTTCACCATCTAGGATAAACGGTTGTGCTAGAAAGTAGTAAGGGGTAAGCGCCCAGAAGCGCATATCAAAAGGAAAAGCGGTAGAGTCCTTAACTTTTTTCCAAGCTTTCTCACCTGTCCACCCAAACTCTTGAGAGCGATCCTCTACGTGTTGATGACGTGCCTTATTGCTCCAAGTGTCAATGGTTTGATAAGTGTTACGACGTGTGCTCCCATCTTCGGGTTTATAGTCAAAATGAAAAGAAAGCGGTCCATTTTTAAAATAAGTATCCAGTCCGCCGTGTGCTTCCATCGCTTGCCACACTATTTTCCCAGCATCTGTTTTATTAAGTCTAGCTTGTGCTTCACCTACACGTTTCTCAATCCACGAGTCTGGCTTTACAGCAAGTTCTGGGTTTATAGCTACCTCGTTAGATGTTGTCGTGGTTTTAGTTTTTGTTTCTTGGCAAGACACACAGGCAAGTATTGCAATACCTAATGCGAGAATCATTTTCTTCATCTTTAAAATATGTTGGTTAGTAAAGCAAGTTTGGTCTATTTCTATTCTTCTAACTTACATAGCAGTGTATTAAATAAATGCTAAAACATCATAGAGATGAAATAAGAGTGGAATTACGCTTTCGCGAAAGCGTAACTCTTACAATTAAAATCTTATTAAATAATCGTGCTTTGTCCTGCGTGAATGTTTTTAAAATTACGGTTTGTGTCTTCTGGGTTTAAGATATAGTCTGCAATAAAGTCGCCAACTTTTGAAGTGCTTAACGGGTTTTCTGGTTTGAGATCTTCTGTTGTAAAACCTAGTTCTAATGATTTTTCTACAGCGGTTTCTATACTAGCAGCCTCGTCTTGAAGCCCTAGATGTCTCAATAACATCGCTGCAGATAAGATAGAAGCCAGCGGATTTGCAATTCCCTTCCCAGTAGCTTGCGGGTAAGAGCCGTGTATAGGCTCAAAAAGTGCATTTTCTGTACCTACAGAGGCAGAAGCTAGAAGGCCTATAGAACCTCCTATCACACTTGCCTCATCAGAAATAATATCACCAAACAAGTTTTCTGTCAAAATCACGTCAAACTGCTTTGGGTTTAAAATCATTTGCATCGCTGCATTGTCTACAAAGAGAAAATCTACCGCTACATCTGGATATCCTTTGGCAATCTCAGTTACGGTTTTTCTCCACAGCCTTGATGTTTCTAGCACGTTTGCTTTATCTATCAGCGTCAATTTTTTTCGTCTGTTTTGAGCCTCTTTAAAGGCTAGATCTGCCATTCTTGTAATTTCTTTTACAGAATATGAGCAACCGTCTGAGGCTACTTGACCATCATCACTAAGGTGTTTCTCACCAAAATAGATACCACCTGTGAGTTCGCGATAGATAGACATATCTGCGCCAGAAATGATCTCTCTTTTAAGAGGTGAATTATCTATAAGTTGCTCGTAAGCCTTCACAGGGCGCACATTACAAAACAGTCCTAGTGACTTGCGAAGTCTCAAAAGGCCCTGCTCTGGGCGAACTTTTGCCGTAGGGTCATTGTCATATTTGGGATCACCAATGGCTCCAAATAATATAGCGTCAGATGCCTCACAAATATCTAGTGTTTCCTCAGGAAGCGGGTTGCCCGTCGCGTCTATGGCGCAAGCACCCATCATTGCTTCTGTATATGTAAAGTGATGTCCGTATTCATCTGCTACTGCCTCTAGGGCTTTTTTTGCTTGAGCAGTAACTTCTGGTCCTATCCCGTCTCCAGGTATGATTGCAATGTTAAAATCCATAGTGTGTGTTTGAATTATGTACTAAATCCCCGCCTTAGTAGGCGAGGATCTGGTAACCATTTATATATTGTGTTTTATTAAAACACCATTCGTTCTTTTTCAAAGGCTTCTATTTCGGCCTTTTTACTTAGTAGAAAGTCGATATCATCATATCCATTAATCATACAAACCTTCTTGTAAGGATCTATTTCGAATTCCGCTTTCGTACTTCGACCTTGCTCAGCATAAACTTCAGCCATCTCAACTACCTGATTTTCTAAATCTATAGTAATGGGCAACTCAGGGTTTGCTTCTATACCTGCTAGTAATCCCTTAAGATACTCCGGCGTCACCTGAATAGGAAGTAAGCCGTTGTTAAGTGCATTACCTTTAAAAATATCTGCAAAAAAACTTGAGATCACGACCTTAAAACCATATCCTACAATTGCCCAAGCAGCGTGCTCACGGCTAGAGCCACAACCAAAGTTGTCTCCAGCTACCAGAATTTTTGCTCCAGCATATTGTGGTTTATTAATAGGGAAATCTGCATCCAGCGTTCCATCTTTTTTAAAGCGCCAGTCTCTAAAGACGTTATCACCAAATCCTTTTTTATCTGTCGCCTTCAGGAAGCGCGCAGGGATAATCTGGTCTGTGTCTATATTTTCTATAGGTAGCGGTACCGCTGTGCTTATGAGTTTTGTAAATTTTTCCATTAGGCTACAGCTTCTTTTGTGACGTCTACTATTTTACCAGCTATTGCGGTTGCAGCAGCAACAAGGGGGGATGCAAGAATTGTCCTTGCGCCTTGTCCCTGGCGACCTTCAAAATTTCTATTTGAGGTAGAAACACAGTACTCTCCAGCGGGAATCTTATCATCATTCATCGCTAGACAGGCTGAACAGCCAGGCTGCCGTAAGGCAAACCCAGCCTCTTCAAACACCTCTTTAAGCCCCTCTTCTTCGAGTTGCTTTGCTACTTGTTGTGAGCCAGGTACCAGCCAGGCGTTCACATTTGCAGCTTTATGTTTTCCGCGCACGTATGCTGCGGCTATTCTAAAATCTTCTATTCTTGAGTTTGTACAACTTCCTAAAAACACATAATTAATAGGCGTGTCTAGTAATTGTGCTCCACCCTTAAAGTTCATATACTCCAGCGCTTTCTCAAAGGTCATATCGCCTTTTTCGGGTATGGCGCCGTTTATCTTTATTCCCATTCCTGGGTTTGTGCCGTAAGTGAGCATTGGAGCTATATCTTCGGCATCAAAGTGATATTCTTTGTCAAAAGTGGCGTCTTGATCTGTAGGGAGCGTTTTCCAGTAGGATACCGCTTTCGCGAAAGCGTCACCCTGCGGAGCAAATTTGCGTCCTTCTACATAATCAAAAGTGGTTTGATCTGGGGCAATCATTCCGCCACGAGCACCCATCTCGATACTCATATTACAAACCGTCATACGGCCTTCCATACTCATCTCCTCAAAAACGTTACCCGCATACTCACAGAAGTAACCTGTACCGGCATTAGTGCCAATTTTTGAAATGATGTACAAAATCACATCCTTAGGAGAAACGTGCGGTGCAAGAGTTCCATTTACAGAAACGCGTAAGCTTTTAGGCTTGTTAAGTAACAAGCTCTGACTCGCAAATACTTGTCCCACCTGGCTCGTCCCGATACCAAAGGCAATAGTGCCAAAAGCTCCGTGCGTCGAGGTGTGACTATCACCACAAACCATTGTCATACCTGGTTGTGTGATGCCCAGTTCTGGTGCCATCACGTGTACAATACCATTGTACTTGTGACCTAGACCATAGAGCGTGATGTTGTGTTTCTCACAGTTTTCTGTGAGTTGTTGTAATTGCTTGCGAGACATCTCATCTCTAATAGGTAAATGCTGATCTTGAGTTGGGGTATTATGATCTGCCGTGGCAACTATTTGATCTGGACGCGCTACAGCAATGCCACGTTCCTCAAGCTCATTAAATGCCTGCGGACTCGTCACTTCGTGTATCAAGTGCTTGTCTATATATAAGATTTGGGGTCCGTTATCTACCGTGTCTACCACGTGTGCATCCCAGACTTTATCAAATAGTGTTTTTCCCATTGCTATGTATGCTCTCGTAAATTACGTGTGTAATTATGATTTTTTATAAGTTATGCTACGGCTCCAGCTTTGCACTGTATGTGTTGCATAATCATATGTATGTCGTTGTCTTTTACTTCCTTTTGTCTATCTGCCACATTAAGAAACTGCTCATAAGCAGCATCTAGTTGAAGTTTTGTTAGTTCGTATCCTACTTTTTTTGATCTGTAGGCGAGTGCTGCTCTACCGCTTCTTGCTGTAAGCACGATAGATGTCTCGTTTACTCCCACATCTTTAGGATTCATAATCTCGTAGGTCTCTCTATTTTTAATCATACCATCCTGATGGATTCCTGAGCTGTGAGCAAAGGCATTTGCACCTACAATGGCTTTGTTAGGTTGTACGACCATTCCCATCTTATCGCTCACCATACGGCTTGTGTCAAAAAGGAGTTGGGTATTTATATCTGTATGAAGATTAAGTGTGGGGTGTTGTTTAAGGATCATTACTACTTCCTCTAGAGAGGTATTACCCGCACGCTCACCTATACCGTTTATGGTACATTCTATCTGTCTTGCTCCGTTTATCACACCTGCAATACTGTTTGCAGTGGCTAGACCAAGGTCATTGTGACAGTGGCAAGAGAGGGTTACGTTTTCTATACCCTTCACATTTTCACGTAAGTATTTAATTTTTGCTCCATACTCTTCAGGTAAACAATATCCTGTAGTATCTGGAATATTAAGAACGGTTGCTCCGGCTGCGATTACTTGCTCAAGCACCTTTGCAAGAAATGCATTATCTGTACGACCCGCATCTTCTGCATAGAACTCTACATCATCAACAAAATTTTTCGCGTAAGCGGTTGCTTTTACAGCGCGTTCTATAATCTGCTCAGGAGTGGCGTTAAATTTATACTTCATATGCGACTCACTAGTACCTATACCCGTGTGGATTCTAGGTCTAACGGCATATTTTAAAGCTTGTGCGGCAACCTCAATATCCTTCTCTACTGCCCGAGTGAGACCACATACGGTTGCGTTTTTTACGAGTTTTGAAATCTCCTCTACAGAGCTAAAATCTCCAGGAGAGGAAATAGGAAAACCAGCTTCAATAACATCTACGCCTAAAACATCGAGACGCTCTGCTATAGAGAGCTTTTCTTTTTTGTCTAGTTTACAACCAGGTACCTGCTCTCCATCACGAAGAGTCGTATCAAAAATCTGAACTTTGTCGTTTTGCATAGCTTTCATTTCTACACGAATTTATACCTTGCTTATTCTTTGTGAATCTTTCAAATGGGAGGTCTTACGATATCAAGGTTAATTTTAGTCTAATCAAATAACTGTATTTCAATTAGTTATGAGAAAAATCATTACAACGCTTAATGATCATAATGACTCTTTATTTATTTTAATAAAGTCATTATCTAAGAGTGAAAAGCGACAGTTCAAGCTGTACGTAGGCCGACTAGTGGGAAATAGCGAGGCAAAATTTTTACAACTTTTTGAATTTTTAGACAAAGAGAAAACATACAATGAGGCTGCTATTTTAAAGTCTGGAATTGTTACCAAAACACAACTATCTAACCTCAAAGCGCATCTTTATAGACAACTTTTGATAAGCCTGCGGCTTACTCCTGCACATCAAAATATACGTGTGCAAATACGAGAGCAGCTAGATTTTGCAACAATCTTATATCAAAAAGGGTTGTATAAGCAAAGCCTTAAAATTCTAGATAAAGCTAAAAGTATGGCACTAGAAAATGAGGAGAAAAATGTTGCATACGAGATCGTAGAGCTAGAAAAAATTATAGAAACCCAGTATATCACTAGAAGTATAGCTACGCGCGCAGATGAGCTTGCTGTGCAGGCCAAAAGCCTGAGTGAACAAAACGTGATGGCGAGCAAGCTATCTAACTTGTCGCTGCAACTTTATAGCATTATGCTCAAAACGGGCTATGTAAAAAGTGATAAGGAAAAGCAAGAGCTCACAGATTACTTTGATGGGCACTTGCCTAATTATGATTACGACTTGCTCAATTTTAGAGAGAAGATGTGGCTATATAAAGCGCATCTCTGGTACAGTTTTCTTATTCAAGATTTTCTTTCTTGTTATAAATATGCAGATCGCTATGTACGCTTATTTGATGAGAACCCATTAATGATAAAACAGAATCCTGTTTTTTATCTCAAAGGCATACATTATTTGCTAGAGTCATTATTTTACCTCAAACACGAGTCAAAATTTAGAGAAGCGCTAGAGAAGCTCACCACTGTAAAGGAGAATCCTAATTTCCCTAAAGGTGATAACCTGGATACACTCTTGTTTTTATATACGAGTAGTAACCGCTTTAATCATCGCTTTATGATAGGCGAGTTTAAAGATGGTGAAGATCTCGTTAAGGAGGTGCTCACTGGATTAAAATCACCCAAATACCGTATAGATGAGCATCACGTGATGATCTTTTATTACAAGATGGCGAGTCTATATTTTGGAGCGGGTGATAACATAAAATGTATCGAGTACTGCCAGAAAATCATAAATAACCACAGCCTTAAGAGCCGTGAAGATTTAATGTGCTTCTCACGTATTCTTAATCTCATCGCTCATTATGAAGCTGGCAAAGATTACCATCTTGAGTCATTGTTAAGAAGCACCTATAAGTTTCTTATTAAGATGGATGATATGCACGAGGTACAAAAGGAGATGATTAAATTTGTGCGCAACCTGGGAGATATCTATCCTCACGAACTTAAAGCCGAGTTTAAAAAACTTCACAGTACACTCAACCAATACGAAGACGATCCGTATGAGCGCAGAGCCTTCTTATATCTAGATGTGTTGTCTTGGCTAGAGAGTAAGATAGAAAACAGACCCGTTGCAGATGTGATTAAAGAAAAAGCACAAAAATTAATAAGGTAATCTTCTACTTTATTTTTTTACAACATACATACCCTAATACCATTTAATGTCAAATAACACCACCCGCCATATATTAGAAATTAACCTAGCAATGCTTTTTGTAAGCACCTCGGGAGTACTAGGTAGATACATCGATTTGCCTCCAGCCGTAACCATCGGTATACGCTCATTTCTTGCAATGTTACTACTGGGACTATTTGTAAAGTGGAAAGGTTTTTCTTTTACGCTTGCGCGAAAAGATATACTCGCAATTGCGCTATCTGGAGTTTTTATGGGGCTACACTGGATTACCTATTTCTACTCATTACAATTGTCTAACGTGGCGATAGGGATGCTGTCATTATTTACATATCCTGTGATGACAAGCTTACTCGAGCCTGTATTTTTAAAAACACAGTTTTCAAAAATGCACTTACTACTAGGGGTACTTGTCTTGATAGGCATTTACTTTCTTGCGCCTTCTTTTGATACAGAAAACGACTACTTCCTTGCGATATTAATAGGTTTGCTGTCGGCATTATGTTTTGCAATACGTAACCTCTTGGTAAAAACAAAAATAGGCTCCTACAACGGGTCTGTAGTGATGTGGTATCAAACGCTGGTGATAGCAATAATGCTTATACCGGCATATTTCATTTTTGATGCCGAAGGATTTGTAAAAGAGCTCCCTTATATAGGAATGCTTGCCCTTATCACTACTGCTTTGGGACACACGATGTTTCTCTTTAGTATTAAAAGGTTTTCTGTGACGGCTGCTAGTTTAATGGGAAGCGTACAACCTATTTACGGAATCATTCTTGGTATTATTTTTCTTAACGAAATACCTGGATGGCGTACCGTTTTAGGAGGTTCTCTTATTTTATTTAGTGTAGTGGTAGAGAGTTTAAGAGCGTCTCGAAATAAGTAAGAAATCCCTAATTACAGGCCTTCCACACAGCATCTCCTTCGGGCACTTGAGCTACAAAGGTCATTTCTTCCTTTTTTACAGGGTGGGTGAGGGTAAGCTTTCGCGAAAGCAAACTTATACTACCATCAGGATTACTGCGGTCAAAACCATATTTAAGATCTCCCTTTATAGGGCAACCTATGGCCGTAAGCTGGGCGCGTATCTGGTGATGTCTCCCAGTGTGTAGGTCTATCTCAAGAAGATAAAATGTCTTAAGCTTTTTAATCACTCTGTAATCTAGAACAGCCTTTTTACTGTCTGGTACCTCGTGTTTGTGAGCGTAGCTTTTGTTTTGTTTTGGGTTGCGTTTTAAAAAGTGTGTAAGCGTGCCACTCTCTGCCGGAGGCGGATTTTTTACAAGTGCCCAGTATGTTTTTTTAGTCTGTCGCTCAGAAAACATCTTGTTGAGACGTGGTAACGCCTTACTGGTACGGGCAAAAATAACAATGCCAGAAGTAGGTCTGTCTAGTCTGTGTACCACACCTAGATAAACCGCTCCTGGCTTATTATATTTTACGGCAATGTATTTTTTTACAATTTCGCTCAGTGGCAAGTCTCCCGTTTTATCTCCCTGCACAATATCACCACTACGTTTATTAACCACGATAATGTGGTTATCTTCATATATAACGTTGAGGTTTTCTGGCGTGGAGTGCATTGTGGGTGGTTACCGCTTTCGCGAAAGCGTACTATTAATACTGCTCATCTTCATTAGGAAAGTCCTGTGATTTTACGTCTGCGCTGTACTTCTCAAAAGCAGATGTCATCTCAGTATGCATATCTAGATAACGACGTAAAAATCGCGGGTTGAACTCGTGAGTCATACCCAGCATATCGTGTGTTACTAGTACTTGACCATCTACACCACCACCAGCGCCTATACCTATTACAGGGATGGTTAAACTGTCTGCAACCTCCTTTGCAAGTTGTGCAGGTACTTTTTCAAGCACAAGGGCAAAACAACCTGCTTTTTGAAGCATAAGGGCATCTTCTTTAAGTTTTTGAGCTTCTTCTTCTTCCTTAGCTCGTACTGTATATGTACCAAATTTATAGATACTTTGTGGCGTAAGTCCTAGGTGACCCATTACCGGGATACCTGCGTTAAGGATGCGCTTTATGCTTTCTTTTACTTCTTTACCGCCTTCAAGTTTTATAGAGTGACCTCCAGATTCTTTCATAATACGTATGGCAGATCTTAGCGCTTCTTTAGGGTCACTTTGATAACTACCAAAAGGTAGATCTACAACTACTAGCGCGCGGTTTGCCGCTCTTACAACAGAAGAGGCGTGGTAAATCATCTGGTCTAGAGTGATAGGTAATGTAGTCTCGTGACCAGCCATCACATTTGATGCGCTATCACCTACAAGAATCACATCTATGCCTGCACCATCTACAATTTGAGCCATTGTATAATCATAGGCTGTGAGCATTGATATTTTCTCTCCTCGAGATTTCATCTCAGTAAGAGACTTTACGGTTACTCTTTTGTATTCTTTTTTGGCTGTAGACATTTGTTTATTTTTTCTGTTACAAAAGTAGTAAATTAGATACCTATGTGTTAAACATTATAGATGCGACTCAAATATCTTTTTATTCCTATGATTGCGGTGTTCTTATTATTTGCCTTTGTAAAGGCAGATAAAGATTACTACAGGACTGCAAATCAAGATGTTTATAGTGAGAAAGTTGTCAAGGAGGTGGTGCAAACTTTTTTTGAAGGCTTTCATACACAAGACTCAATTTTAATAAAAAAAGTAGTGCATCCAGATGTGATGATGCAATCTATAGGAAAGGGAGAGCTAGGTGAGGTACAACTGAGCAAGCAAGATTTTAGCGGATTTTTAAAGTCTATTTGTAGTATACCTGCGACTACCACGTTTGAAGAGCGTATAGACAGCTATGAGATAAAAATGGATGGCAAGATGGCAAATGTCTGGACACCATATTCATTTTACATAAATGGTAGTCTAAGTCATTGCGGGACTAATAGTTTCCAGCTTTTTAAGCGCAACGGTGTCTGGAAGATATTTTATATAGTAGACACTCGTGATCGCGAGGGCTGTGGCGAGAAGCGAGGGTAGCGATAGAAGCTCTCTAATCTAGCTTGTAAATTAATCTAAAATCCATATTAAACTCAACACCGGTAGAGAATCCCTCATCACGTCGCGGATTTGTATCATTAAATAAAAAGTTGTCTTCAAAATCAAATCCTCTAAAACTAGGATTTTCGATATTACTATATCTGTTATCTTTAAAACGAATGCCTAGCCCAAAGTTTACACGGAGCATAAGTTTATTTGATAATCTAGTGTACTCTCCAAAGTTTACTAAAACCCCATTCTTTACACGTTGATAGTCTGCACGGTCAAAAGCTATGAGCTCTACGGTGCCGTTTGCATCATTTACAGGATTAAACGTGTCAAAAAGGAGTGTTTCTTTACTGTTTATGTAAAACAATTCTAGCCCTATATAATTTGTGTATTTTTCTCCTTTGCCTATAAAGTAAAGAACTTCTGGACGTATTTCATAAAGGCTATAATTGTTTGAGTCTTCATTTGTGTATGGTAAGCCTTGAAAACCTATTCCCACGCTACCTCCCACAGACCAGTGACTGTTAAGCGATCTAGTGTACCCTACATTTATTCTAGGAAAAGGTGTGATAGGACTTACTAAACTAAGACTCACATATGATTTTACAGGTACTCTTGAGATACTATCCCTACGCTCAATTTTCTTTATACGTTTTTCTACGCGTATTGCTTTCTTTTCTTCACGGGTGGTCTGTGCTTGTAGGTTTTGAAAACAACATAAAATGATAACGAGGGCAGTTGTAGTAATTCTCATTTAAGGTAGGATTTAGTGAGGATTCTATATCAAGATGCATTCTCTATCAGAAGGTTGCGTGATAAGTGGCTTTATATTTTTAACAATCTGACATTGCAACATTTATCGCAAGGCCACCTTCTGAGGTTTCTTTGTATTTTGTATTCATATCTTGTGCTGTTTGCCACATCGTCTCTATGACTTTATCTAGTGGGACTTTGGCATTTGCAGCATCTGCATCTAGTGCCATCTCACAGGCATTAATTGCTTTTATAGCTCCCATTGCATTACGCTCTATACAAGGTATCTGTACAAGACCGCCTATAGGGTCACAGGTAAGACCTAAGTGATGTTCCATTGCAATCTCTGCAGCCATAAGAACTTGCTCTGGAGTACCGCCCATAAGCTCTGTAAGACCCGCTGCTGCCATAGCACTAGAGACTCCTATTTCTGCTTGACATCCACCCATTGCGGCAGAGATGGTTGCTCCTTTTTTAAAGAGGCTGCCTACCTCTCCAGCTACAAGTAAGAACCTTTTAATATCTTCAAAATTTGCATCGTGATTTTCTATAACGATGTAGTACATAAGCACAGATGGGATTACTCCTGCGCTTCCGTTAGTAGGAGCCGTCACGACACGTCCTAGTGATGCATTTACCTCATTTACAGCTAGTGCAAAGCAGGATACCCATTTTAATATTTCGCGAAAGCGTACTTCTTGCCCACGTATAGCTTCTATCCACTCGTACTTATCTGTGTACGCTGTGTTTTTTTGTAAGCGTAAGTGCGTGTCAAAAGCGCGTCTTCTCACATTGAGACCACCTGGGAGCGTTCCCTCGGTGTGACAGCCTGTGTACATAGAGTCAAGCATTACATCCCAAATCTGTCTAAAACGCTCATCAATCTCCTCTTGAGTATTGAGGTACAATTCATTTTCTAAAATAATTTCAGAAATGGACTTGCCTTCTTGCTTACAGAATTTAAGTAATTCGGTTGCTTTTTCTATAGGCCTAGGGAAACATTCAAAGGCTATCTTCTTGCGCTGTGCTCTCTTTCTTTCTTTTTGAATTACAAAACCACCGCCTATGGAGTAGTACACCTCTCTTACTTTCTTGCCGTTAGTAAGTGTTGCTGTAAAGCGTATTCCGTTAGGGTGAAAAGGGAGAAATTTTCTATTAAAAATAATATCCTCCTCTGGATCAAAACTAAAGGTGAGTGACCCATCCAGCTCCAACCTTCTAAAAAGTTTTATGTGTTCTACCGTAGTCGGGATGTCTTCTATACTACAGGTTGTAGGGTCTGCACCTGTAAGTCCCATAATAACGGCAACATCTGTGGCGTGCCCCTTACCGGTGAGAGATAATGAGCCGTAGAGGTCTACTTTTAAACTCTCTATGAGCTCAAAGTTACCTTTGGTCTTAAGTTTTTCAATAAATCTAATGGCCGCTCTCCACGGTCCTAGCGTATGAGAACTAGAAGGTCCCACACCTATTTTAAGCATATCAAAAACAGAAATAGCCTCTATTTGCTTGTTCATAGATCAAGTCGCATTATATAATCGGTTTGAATCTCTGCAATCATATCATAATCGTGAGTGCCTACTATCTTAAAACCGTGTCTTTTATAAAATTTTATGGCCTCTGGGTTTTCTTCCCAAACGCCCAGCCAAATGTAGTTTTTTTCTAACTCCTTTGCTTTAGAAATCGAAAATTCTATAAGCTCGCTTCCGTAGCCCTTTCCTAAGTGTGGGATATCTATGTAGATACGTTCTACTTCTAATCCATTTTCTTCTTGAAATTCTGTTTGGGCGTTACTTGTATTGAGTTTTAAATAGCCTAGAATTTCATCCTTTTCTTTATAAAAATACCAGTATGAATCTGGGTTGGATAGTTGTTTGTTGAGGTTCGCTTTCGCGAAAGCGTCTTCATAATACCTCTCAATCACACCAGGTGCATTTTTTGAAGCAAAAGCTGCCGAGTATGTGCGCATAGCAAGATCACGTAGGGTAGCAAGATCGTTTAATGTGATAGGAGTGAGGCGCATACTGATCTAGCTTGTTGTGGTGCGAGAAATAATTAAAATGATGATTACAAAACCGTTATTCATTGCGTGAAGTGCCATAGGCCAAACGATGTTTTCATTTTTAATTTTGAGTAATCCCATCATAAATCCTGAAATTATTCTAGGTATAATAAGCGCAATGAGCGCTGCATTAAGGACAAAAGTATCTATATAATTATTAATATGTACCATACCAAAAAGTAGCGAACTCACAACAAGAACAACCGTAGAATGTCGTGATAAGAAGTTGCGTATTTTGAGGGTGCTTTGCTCGGGTATAAGCTGTTTGAGAATCGTAAACACGGTAAATAAGAATACGGCTATAAACCCAAGTTTTACAGCCCAATGCACATCTGTAGGTATAAATTTATTTGAGTAAAAAAGTGGCCAGGAGCATAAAAGCAATATCACATCTGCGTGAGAAGGTTTTATAAGCGTGCGGAACATCATCTCCTCAATAATGGGAGCAAATATTACTGCGAGTACAAATAACTTAAGCGGGTTGTCTTGCAAGAGTTCCTTTAGGAAACTTTGCTCATATTGCTCTTCAAATAGATCTGGAAATTGCGTCTTTATAATGCCAAATGCAATGAAAAATACGATGTATAACGCCCAGAGATAGAGGTAATACCTTACGAGATTTGAGGTTTTATTGATAAGCTAGTTTTTGAGTAAAGTGACTTTTATTGAGAGAATAAAGTTACTCAATACTTCGCACTTTTTGCTCCCATTTCCAAGCGCTTGCTAGCATATCATCTAGACTACTTTTTGCAGTCCAGCCTAGCTCTTGATTTGCCAGTGTGGTATCTGCATATGCAGCAACTACATCACCCGGTCTTCTAGCTACAATTTTGTAATTTAATTTTTTACCAGAAACGTTTTCAAAAGAAGTGATAACATCCATCACAGAGCTACCGGTACCAGTACCTATATTAAAGACCTCGTAGTTAGATTTATTCTTGTTACTAAGTAAACGCTCCAGAGCTACGACGTGCGCTTTTGCTAGATCTACCACGTGTATATAATCGCGTATGGCTGTGCCGTCTGGAGTAGGGTAGTCGTTGCCATAAACAGATAGCTCTTCTCTAAGTCCTATAGCCGTCTGAGTGATATAGGGAACAAGATTTGCTGGTACGCCCAGCGGTAATTCACCTATATGTGCAGAAGGATGCGCTCCTATGGGATTAAAGTATCTTAATGCTATCGCCTTTAGTTCTGGCATTATTGAGCAGGTATCTCTTATAATCTCTTCACCTATCTGCTTTGTATTTCCATATGGAGAGGCTGCTGGTTTAACGGGTGCGCTTTCGGTTATAGGTAACTCGTCTGCCTGCCCATAAACGGTACACGAAGAACTAAAAATAAATGTAGGAAGCTCAAATTTTTTAAGCTGTTGTAGTATGTATGTAAGTGTCCCTATATTATTTTCATAATACAGAAGAGGATTTTTTACACTCTCACCCACCGCTTTTGAAGCGGCAAAATGAATTACTCCACCTATATCTGTGTGTTTATTGAAAAAATCTTCAACAAGCTTTTTGTCACGCAGGTCAAAAATTTCTAAAGCAGGCTCTATACCCGTGATAGCAGTTATACCGGCAAGCACCTCTTGAGAAGCATTAGAACAGTCGTCTATAATAATAACATCGTAGCCTTTAGCTTGTAGCTCTACAACGGTATGAGAACCTATAAATCCTAATCCGCCGGTGACTAATATTTTCATAGTGGTGCGTGTTCTTTTTTTTGCTTTCGCGAAAGCGTACTCAACCCTTTTTTAAAAAATGAAATACGTGCTTAATACAAGTAACACAATACAAAGACCTACAATCCAAGCATATTTCCAAGGTGTTGTGTCTATGGCTTCTGTTTGTTTTGGGACGTAGATATCTTGTTTTGGCTTTATCATACCTACAACTACCATTATAAGAATATTTACTACAAATAGAATACCCATCACGTGTAAAAAGTGAGGAAAAGCCTCTGCTTCTATAATCGCTAATTCTCCAGCGTCTGTAATTCCATTTGCAGCAGCTTCGGTAAGGGCATTTTCTTGAAAGATAGGGCGGAGGTACATACTTATTAAGTACATAATCACTCCGGCAATCATCACGATTTTTGCTCCTATTGCTGGCACTCGTTTACTCACAATACCTACTAATACTACCGAAAGTATAGGTACACTTAAACTACCTAGTGCTTGCTGTATATAATCAAATAATCCATCTGGCGCGTTTGCAATAAAAGGAGCTATAATCATAGCTACAATAGCAAGGCCAAGTCCAAATATTTTACCTGCTTTTACCGCTTTATGTTCTGATGCGTTGCGGTTAAAAAACTTCTTGTATAAGTCAAAACCAAACAGTGTAGCACTACTATTTAATAAGCTATTAAATGAGCTTAATACCGCTCCAAAAAGTACGGCTGCAAAGAAGCCTACTAAGGCAGGTGGTAATACTTCTTTTACAAGGACAGGGTATGCCTTATCTGCAGATTCTAAGTTTTCACCAAAAAGGTGCCACGCAATAATACCTGGCAGTACTACTATCACAGGTATTAAGAACTTTACAAATGCTGCGAGCATCATCCCTTTTTGCCCTTCTTTAAGGCTCTTTGCGCCAAAAACACGTTGCAAAATCGCTTGGTTAGTACCCCAGTAATAAATCTGAGCAATCATCATCCCAGTAAAAATAGTTCCAAAAGGAATAGAAGAGGTTACATCACCTGTTACATCAAATTTATCTTGATTTTCTGTCCATAGCTCGTTGAGTCCATCACCTACATTACCGTCACCTATAAGCTTAAGTCCAAAATAAGGGATTAACAACCCACCTATCAAGAGGCCTATTGCATTTACAAGGTCAGATACGGCTACAGCTTTAAGCCCTCCAAATATGGCATAAACAATACCTATAAGCCCTATAGTCCATACACATACCATTATGGTAGCAGCGTCAGACAGGCCTAGTAATTCTGGTAAGTCAAACATTGTACTAAATGCGATAGACCCAGAGTAGAGTATAGTAGGAAGGAGAACTACCCCAAAGGCTAGTAAGAATAAGATCGAGAGTATGGCTTTTGTGTTTTCGTCAAAGCGTTCTTCTATAAATTCTGGTATCGTCGTGATACCTTTGTGCATATATTTTGGTAAAAAATAAACAGCTGTCACAACCATCGCAATGGCTGCTAGCGTCTCCCACGCCATTACTAAGATACCCTCAGAAAATGCTTGACCATTGAGACCTACTATTTGCTCTGCAGAGAGGTTTGTAAGTAGTAAAGACCCTGCTATGGTAAGTGCTCCTAAGCTTCTTCCTCCCAGGTAGTATCCGTCTGCACTTTTTTCGTCTGTGCCGCGGGTTTTCCACCAGGCGTATCCTGCTACTAGCAATGTAAATCCAAGAAATGAAATGAGTCCCATATGGTTAAATATTTATTAGTCTAGGGTCTAAAATATGACTTTTTAATAGAATATTAGCACTTCTATTGCGAACCTTGTTACTATAACGTTTGCGTGTTTTTATTACGCTTTCGCGAAAGCGGTCTCCTCACCACCTGTATAATTCTCATTATGAATAGTTCGTAACGATGAGGTGCAGTTTTTTACTCAAACTCACTTTCATAATAAGCACTTGCATCTTGTAGTAAGAGATCGAGGTACTGGTTTTCTTTTGCCACACGAGCTTCGTCCCACCCTAGGTATAGAATCATATCTTCTTGCACAAGATCACGATAGAGATGCACAGAATGGATGTCAAAATACAGTCTACCCGTACGCCTCACAAAAAAGTCCGAAAGGCTGTTAGTCATCTCGTGGTGTACACTGTACCATACCTCTGCTCTTAAAAGTCGCTCTTCTGGATTGTCATTTAAGAAGTAACTCATCTTTGAGATTATGGTATCACTTTGCTTACCATAAGTGGTGGCGAGGTACCAACTCTGGTAGGAGTCTATGATACCCGCTGTCTCAAGTTGTTTTGCAATAGTGACTTGGTAAGCGTCTACCTCTTCGGTATTTGATAATGGAGTAGCAGTGAGGGGTATCTTATCTGTATACGAGGTGACGAGGTGACTTTTTTTCTTTTCTGGTATATCTTTAAGTACTCTATCTATTACCCGTTGAGCCATCTTGCGGTATCCAGTAAGCTTACCACCAGCTATAGATATAAGACCCGTGTCTGAAACAAAAATCTCATCCTTTCTACTTAACTCAGATGGGTCTTTACCATCTTCGTGTATAAGAGGGCGTAAGCCTGCCCAGTTTGACTCAATGTCATCTATTTTGAGTTGCAGGTCTGGAAACATATTATTTGTAGCGTCTAGTAAATATGTAGCATCTGCCTGCGTAGCAACCACTCTATTGAGATTGCCACTGTAATTTGTGTCTGTAGTACCTACATAGGTTGACCTTCCACGTGGTATGGCAAAAATCATACGTCCATCTGGCACGTCAAAATAGATAGATTGTGTAAGCGGGAAACGCTCTCTAGAGAAAACGATATGTACTCCTTTTGTAAGGTGTAGGTGCTTACTGTTCATAGAGTGATCTTTCTTTCTTAATAGATCTACCCAGGGACCTGCCGCGGAGACATAGTTTTGTGCTTTAAGTTTAAACGACTTATCGTTATTGTGGTCATAGCAGTTTAGGCTTTTAATTTTACCTTTTGCATCATACTTAAAAGAGGTCATCTCACAATAATTAATTATTGTAGCGCCAAAGCTTGCAGCTTTCTTAAGAAGTTCTACCGTAAGGCGCGCATCATCTGTGCGATACTCTGCATAGTAACCACCACCTATGAGATCTTTAGTGTTAAGTAAGGGTTCTCGTGATGCAGTCTCTTCTGCGCTTAACATTTTGCGTTTATCATCTCCCTCTACATTTGCAAGAAAATCATATACTTTAAGTCCTATTGCGGTCATCATCTTACCGTAAGTTCCTCCTTCAATGAGTGGTAACAACATCTTTTCTGGAACTACGAGGTGAGGGGCAAGAGTGTGCACAATAGCGCGCTCACTACCTGATTCTTTTACAAGTCCTATTTCCATTTGTTTTAGGTAGCGCAAGCCGCCGTGTATGAGCTTTGTAGATTTATTACTTGTTCCTGAGGCAAAATCATTTTTTTCTATAAGGCATACTTTCATCCCTCGTGAGGATGCGTCTAGTGCAATACCAGCCCCGGTAACGCCACCACCTATGATGATGAGGTCAAATTTTTCTTGCTGCGCTCGTCGTAATTGTCTTTGCCTATCAAGTACAGAAAACCTAAGTGGTGTGTCTTCTTGCGTAGCTAGCATTTGGTTTGTTGTGCTCTTTGTTCTTGCGACAGCATTTTTCCAACCGGTATATTTTTTTGATCGCTCATATTGAGTGATTTTAGGTTCAAAGATGGTGTCTACTTGGCGTATCTTGGCAATGTCTTTTTTGTTCCAAATACCAGATTGTATACCTGCAAGAAAGGCTGCGCCTAGCGCTGTTACTTCGAGCATTTTTGGGCGGTCTACTTGTACGTTAAGTAAGTCAGACTGAAACTGCATTAGGTAATTATTTGCCGTAGCTCCCCCATCTACTCTAAGGGTTTTCATTTGCTTGCCAGAGTCTTCTATCATTGCATCGAGTACATCTCTGGTTTGATATGCAATAGCATCTACAGTAGCCTTTATAATATCATTTTTTGTAGAGTCTAGTGTGAGACCATATATGGCTCCCTTTGCGTCCATATCCCAGTGCGGAGCGCCTAGCCCTGCAAATGCGGGTACGACGTAGAGATCATCTGTAGCTGGGGTGTTTACACAGATGCTTTCTGTGTCTTGAGCGTGGTCTATAACATCTAGTTTATCACGTAACCACTGTACAGAAGCACCTCCTGCAAAGATGGATCCCTCGAGTGCATATTTTACTTTGCCATCTGGTAAACTTGCACAGAGGGTAGTGAGTAATCCATTTTTAGATTTAAATGGTTTCTTTCCCGTATTCATAAGTACAAAACAACCGGTGCCGTAGGTATTTTTTGCCACACCAGACTTGTACCCTCCTTGACCAAAGAGGGAAGCTTGTTGATCACCTGCAACACCACTTATAGGAATACTCGTACCATCTATTGTAATCTCGCCAAAATGTGATGCAGAGTTCTGTACCTGTGGTAACATTGAGGTAGGTATGGTAAGTGCATCAAGTAGTTTTTTATCCCACTCTAGATTTATGATATTGTAGAGCATCGTGCGGCTCACGTTAGAGTGATCTGTAGCGTGTACCTTGCCATTTGTGAACTTCCAAATAAGCCAGGTGTCAATCGTTCCAAAAAGGAGGTCGCCTCGCGCTGCTTTATCAGAAGCGTTTGGTACGTTGTCTAAAATCCATTTTACCTTTGTGCCAGAAAAGTAAGAGTCTATGATGAGCCCAGTATTCTTACGCACATACTCGTCTAGGTTTTTTGATTTGAGTTGCTCACATATAGTTTTTGTACGCTTGTCTAGCCACACGATAGCATTATAAACAGGTTCTCCAGTATTTTTATCCCAGACTACGGTGGTCTCTCGCTGGTTTGTGATACCTATCGCAGCAATTTCTTCCGCACTAATGTCAGAAGTTGATATGACTTCTTTAAACACAGCTTTTTGGGCTTCATAAATTTCAAGAGGGTCGTGTTCAACCCAGCCGTGTTGTGGGTAGTGTTGTTTGAGTTCTCTTTGAGCAATATTCTTTATAGTACCCTTATTGTCAAAAATGATAGCTCGTGTGCTGGTGGTACCTTGGTCAAAGGCAACAATATATTTCTTATCCATACTTTAAAAACCTTACGTGTACGTGGCTTTTAAAGTTAAGGTATTAACGGCAGTTCTTAAAACATCACAGCCTTATGTATAAAGCAATAGTTAAGAGGCGAGAATATCTAAGATCCGCTCCATTTTCATACCTCGCGATCCTTTTATAAGTACTGTTGTGTCTGCTGGTATTTGTTTTGAGTACGCTTTCGCGAAAGCGTCATAACTCTCATAAACTTTTTGCTTAGGGTGAGGAGAAGAAGTGCCAAAATCTGGGCCTATCGCATATACTTGTGAGATGTTAAGATTATGTGCAAGGTCTAAAATGGCTTGATGTTCTGTTTTTGAGGTTTCACCCACTTCAAACATATCTCCCATAAACGCAATTGTGTTTGTACCTGTGGCTTGTAGGTTTTTTAATGCAGCAGCCATACTCGTCGGGTTTGCATTGTAAGCGTCTAGTATGATCTTGTAAGTGTCTTTGTCAATAATTTGTGATCTATTATTTGACGGCACATATTTTTCAATTCCATTTTTGATGTAGGTAAGAGGCACGTCAAAGTGATTGCCCATAGCCATAGCGACAGCAATATTTGAGAAGTTATATGTACCTATGAGATTACTTGTAATCGTGGTTCCACCCACAGTAATCTTTAAGTTACCTGAGCCATCTTCTAGATATACTGGGTACTCGCTTTGTGATGAACCAAAGGTTTTTGAAACAATATTTGCAGACTGTCGTACTTGAATCTCATCTTGATCATTTATAAAGACGAGTTCATTGTTTTCTCGTAGGTAATTATAAAGTTCACTTTTACCTTTTATCACACCTTCAAAACCTCCAAAGCCTTCTAGATGAGCTTTGCCAAAGTTTGTGATATAACCAAAATTAGGTTGTGCAAGCTCACACAGCATTTTTATCTCCCCTTGATGATTTGCGCCCATCTCTACGATACCTATTTCTGTTCTTGCATCCATAGTGAGTAAGGTGAGTGGTACCCCTATGTGGTTGTTTAGATTACCTTTTGTGGCAATAACGTTATACTGCTCAGATAGCACGGCATAAATAAGTTCTTTTGTAGTGGTTTTTCCGTTACTACCTGTGATTCCTATGATGGGTAAGTCTAGGTAGTTGCGGTGATAATTTGCAAGTTGCTGCAAGGTGGTTAGTACATCATCTACAAGTACAGACCTATCTGTAACATATTCTTTTTCATCTACAATTGCTAGAGACGCTCCAGATGTAAGGGCTTGCTGGGCAAATTTATTTCCGTTGAAGTTTTCGCCTTTGAGCGCAAAATAAATTTGGTTTTCTTTAAGGCTTCTCGTGTCTGTGCAAACACCATTACTATTTAAAAAGTGAAAATGTAACTCTGCTATAGTCATAACTAGTAAAATATTATATCAAAAAAGCCCTCACGAGAGAGGGCTTTTTTATGTATGTAATTAAGAGTATTATCTAGCTCTCTTTCCTGTTTTTGATTTTGAACCTACACGAGACATCGCACAACGGAAACCAATATCATCTGTTGCCATACCTTGTGGTAAGAAACGGCGCTGTGCTGGATCTAGCCAGTATGCTCTATCTCTCCAAGACCCTCCTTTGTAAACGCGCACTTCGTCGTTTATTAAAGAAGTTCTGTTATTAGAATCATCATAACGGCGCTCTACACTACCTGCGCTGTCTTGCTCAACTCTGTGTTGTGGTGAGTTGTACATTTTCTTGTTAGAGTCTGGATTTTCTGCATCATCATTAAACGATTCAAAATATCTTGTAGACCTTCTGTCACCATCTCTAAAGTTACGGTTGTCACTAGTTGAAAATTGAGTTCTCAAGTAAGTCTCATCTTCATCTACTGGTACTTGTAAAATTTCTCCAGGTAAGTCTCTAGCTACGATACTTCCATTTGCAAGAGTATCATATACGATAGAGTCTGTTGTAACCACTTTTACTTTTCCATCTTCTCCTATGGCGTTTTTAGTATAAACGTTACCACGGTAGTAGTTAAAGTCGTTAAACTCATCATCTACTATAGGTCTATAAACATCTGCTACCCACTCAGACACGTTACCAGCCATATCATAAAGACCAAAGTCATTAGGCTCATAGCTTTTTACCTCTGCAGTGATATCTGCATTATCATCAGACCATCCAGATATTCCTCCGTAATCACCATCTGCTTGTTTAAAGTTTGCTAAGTGATCTCCACGAGTACGTCTACTTGATGATCTTGTATATGATCCATCCCAAGGATATTTCTTACGACCACGATATACATTGTAGCTTCTTAATTCTGTAAGGCCAAGAGCTGCATATTCCCACTCTGCTTCTGTAGGTAATCTGTAGTTTGGTAAAAGAACTCCGTCAGAGCGTTGTACAAATATGTTTGTACTATCGTTTTGCTTCATTCTACGCTCACTAGATCTTCCTCCACGAGCAAGACTATCACTTCCTCCATAGGTAAGTGTAGGTGCGTTTAAATATGTTTCTGTATCAAAAGTAGAGCTTGCGTCTACATCAAATCTAGCGCCTCTCGCCGTAAATCCTTGCTCTTCTAATATTAATTCATTTACACGGTTAGATCTCCAGTTTGCATACTCTACAGCCTGTATCCAGCTCACACCCACCACAGGGTAGTTTGCATATGCAGGGTGACGTAGGTAGTTTTCTGTCATAGTCTCGTTAAAACCAAGACGGTTTCTCCATACCAATGTATCAGGAAGCGCTCCTTTATAAATATTTCTATAATTTTCTTCTTCTGGAGGGAAAACCTTCTTAAGATAGTCAAGGTATTCTAGGTACATCCCGTTAGTAACCTCAGTTTCATCTATATAAAAAGATTGTACGTGTTGCTGGTTTGGAGAGTTATTCCAGTCGTGCATAACATCATCTTGTACTTTACCCATAGTAAAAGTACCTCCTTCTACAAAGACAAGTCCAGGTCCGGTAGCTTGCTCTTCGTAGTCTGTTTTAAGTTTAAAACCTCCGTTCTTACCGTCTACTTTCCAACCAGTACCTCTAGAGGAATCTTTGTAGTCGTTTGATTTACTGCAACTTGCTACTGTGAAAGAGATCACGGCTAGCGCCAGCATTTTTAATGCAAAGTGTGGTTTCATAGGTTTTGCGTTCATTAGATTTGGGGTTGCAATATAGTAATAACTCGTTAAAGTGCAAGCATTTTACGACGTCGAACCCAAAAAAATATTAACTAGTTATAGGTAACTCATTAGTAACGGCGTGATTTATTCTTTATTATTGTTATGCATAAAAAAATCATCGCTATTACTCGCGGGTTAATACTAAGCCATACGCACTTGCGTTACCATACTAATGAAATCTACCATTACCTTACTCTTTTTGCTCCTTACGTTTGTGGTTTCTTCACAAACCGAGCGACTACAAATTAAGTGGGGTGAGATAGTAAAAAGTAACGCGAGCTCTACAAGTATAGAGTCTATCAACCTCTCACGAGATGGAGATGGCAACTGGGAGTATCATACTCAGTACACGACAAGGAGTGCCATTTCTGCCTCCACTTCAAAATTACTTAATGTACAGCTAGAGCCAGTGCCTCAAAGCTTGCTTTCTCTTATTAATAAAGATAAGCTGTCTAATAAGGTAGTTGCGACATTTACTGCTGCAAGAGCTAGAGAGGTAAATTATGCAGTTGTTACTTTTAATCCTTTTGTTAATCAAAATGGACAAGTAAAACGAGTAGTAAGTGCTGGGGTTAATTACGCTTTCGCGAAAGCGCAATCACAACCATCCTCATCCTTACCTATTACAAACAGTGTACTTGCAACGGGCAATTTTTATAAATTTTATGTAGAAGAAACAGGAGTGCACCGCATAAGTAGAGGTTTTATGCAAAGCCTTGGGATGAATGTAAATAACATTGATCCGTCAAAAATAAAAGTATACGGGTATGGAGGTACGCCATTACCATTTCTCAATAGTGATAATACAGAGTTTGATCTAAGGGAGATTGCTGTACAAATAGAAGGAGGTCAAGATGGCTCTTTTGACTCAAATGATGGTGTCTTGTTTTATGGAGAAAGCACGCGAACATATCACGAAGAGCTAGATACACACATTAATCCATATGCAGACAGGTCATATTATTTTATAACCGTAGATGGTAATAATGGACAGCGCATCCAGTCGTATGTAGAGCCTGCAGGGTTGCCCTCTGTGACTTATAGCGCGTATGATGATTATGAGTTTTATGAAGAGGATGAGGTAAGTCTAGTTAAAATAGGAAGAAGGTGGTTTGGAGAGTCTTTTAGTTTTGAGAATGAGCAGTCTTTTGATTTTGAGTTTACAAACGTAGTTCCAGGTGAGACAGCAAGCTTGCGAGTCGTGGCTGCAGCAACATCAGAGAGTTCTACGTCTTTTGATGTTTCTGTAAATGGGGCAGGTGTAGGTTCTATACCTATTTTACCTATTAATAATATCCTGCTTGCAAGGGGAGATGAGCTTGAGGTACAAGTTCCCATTACGAGTGAAGAGGTCACGGTCACTCTTACCTATAATAATAGTGGTAATCCTTCTAGTACCGGTTATCTAGATTTTATAAGTCTAGAGGTGCCGTCACAATTAAGTGGTGCAGGAGAGCAATTTAATTTTCGCAATGCAAATGCTGCTCTTGAGGCGGGTGTAGGTGCTTATGCATTTTCTAATGCTCAAGGATATTCTCAGATATGGGAGGTTACAAATCAGGCTAGTGTGCGTGCTTTACAGATAGAAGACCAGAGTGCTATTACTTTTAAAACTAACCTTGGTACAGATAGACGTTTTGTAGCGGTATACCCATCAGATTATTATGAGCCGCTTCGCGAGGGAGGTAGTGCTTTAGTAAATAATCAAAATTTAAAAGGCACTATATTTTTGAATAGTAGTGGTAGCTTTCAAGATGTAGACTACCTTATGATTACTGGTAACACACTCTTGTCACAAGCTGAAAGACTAGCACAACATAACAGAGATTTTAGAGGTCTTAATGTCAAGACAGTAACGCTAGAGGAGATATATCAAGAATTTGGCGGAGGTAAGGCAGATATTGGGGCGATACGCAATTTTGTGAGATATGTTTATGAAAACGCATCGTCTGATGCAAACAGACTTAAATACGTATGTCTCTTTGGAGATACCTCAGTAGATTATAAAAATCGTATCACAGGTAATAATAATGTAATGCCCACATATCAAACTTTTGATAGTTTTAGTCTTGTGCGTTCTTTTATGAGTGACGATTTTTATGGCTCACTGGATCCAAATGAGGGAAGGATGCTCGCATCAGATAAATTAGATCTGGCCGTAGGGCGCATTGTGGCAGATACACCACAGCTTGCAAACACAGTAGTAGATAAAATTATTAATTATGACGCAAGAGCATCTTATGGTAGGTGGCGCAATAATTTTGTACTTGTCTCTGATGATGTAGATGAAGCATTTGAGTTTACTCAGCTTCAGGGTACACTCGATAATCTAGGAGATCAGATAAGTGTAGAGAAGCCTTTTGTAAATGTGATAAAAATACATAGTGATGCCTTTCAGCAGCAATCTTCTGCTGGTGGAGATAGGTATCCTCAAGTAAATGAAGCTATAGAAAATGCGATAGAAGTAGGTTCGCTCGTAGTAACTTATCTCGGTCACGGTGGAGAAGAACTTCTAGCAGCAGAGGCTATTGTTACTCAAAATGAAATCGATAACCTTGATAATGGTGAGCGATTACCGCTTGTGGTGACAGTTACGTGTGAGTTTGGAAAATTTGATAACCCAGAGCGACCTACTGGTGGAGAAGAGCTTTTTTGGAATGCTGAAGGGGGAGCTGTAGGACTTGTTACTACAACTCGTGAGATAACAGTAACGCTTGGAGTACAATTTAATAATGCACTTGTAGAGCAACTCTATTCTTTTGGGACTAATGAAGTGCAAAGCGTAGCAGAAAATATAAGAGCTTCAAAAAACGGTATATCTGACCAGTTAAGAAGGGTGATATTCTTTGTGGGCGATCCTGCTATGAAGCTAGCTTTTCCAAAACCAGATATACAACTTAGTGCGGTAAATGATGTGCCAGTTACTGAGGAGTTACCTGTTCTTAAAGCGTTGGATCTCGTAAAAATTAATGGGCGAGTGACGACAGAATTTGGGCAAACGCTTACAAACTATACAGGCACACTAGCCGTGACATTATATGATAAACGTATAGAGAGACAAACACTAGGTAATGACGGAGTACAGATAGGAGGTGCGCTTGCAGTAATGGATTTTACGACACTAGGAGCAATACTTTATAGAGGTCAGGCCTCAGTGACTAATGGTAATTTTGAATTTACATTTAGAATGCCACGAGATACAGCAATACCTTTAGGTAATGGTAGGCTTAATTTTTATGCAGAGCGACTAGGGGTTTTAGAAGATCAGGCAGGAGTAAATGAAACCATTATTATAGGAGGTCTTAATGAAGATGCCCCAGAAGATAACTTAGGGCCTACAATACGTCTCTTTATGAATGACGAAAACTTTGTAAACGGCGGTATTACAAATGACTCTCCCATCATTCTAGCAAAACTTGAAGATGAGAATGGTATAAACACTGCTAGCGGTATAGGTCACGATATAGTTGCTATAATAGATGGTGATGAAACTAATCCCATAATTATGAATGACTTTTACGAGACCGAGGTAGATAATTTTATGAAAGGTACAGCGGCAAGAAAAATTAGAAATTTAGAGCCGGGTCCTCATACACTTTCCTTTAAAGCTTGGGATGTTTATAATAATTCATCTACTGCAGAGTTACAATTTGTTGTTCTTGGAGATGATGAGATAGAGCTTGAGAACGTCCTTAACTACCCTAATCCATTTGTAAATTATACAGAGTTCTGGTTTAACCATAATCGTCCGTTTGAGCCTCTTGATGTTCAGGTTCAGATATTTACGGTGAGTGGTAAGGTGGTAAAAACTATAAATCAATCTGTAATGACAGAAGGATTCTTATCTCGAGATATCACTTGGGATGGTCTTGATGATTTTGGACAAGCAATAGGAAAAGGTGTCTACATCTATAAGATAACCGTAAAATCTACGTTAACAAACAAGCGAGTGGAGAAAATCGAGAAGCTTGTGATCTTATAATTATAAAAAAAATAAAAGTCTATATTTACCAAAATTACCCTTTAGTATGAATAAGTTTTTATCGCTGTTAGTAGCAGCTTTTATTTTATCTAGTGCGTCTATCCAAGCACAAGATGAGCCTAATACAATTACCACTGCAGTTCCTTTTCTTGCTATTGCTGGAGACGCGCGTGCTGCAGGTATGGGAGAACAGGGAGTTGCAACGAGTCCAGATGCTTATGCTGTACAATGGAACCCAGCAAAGCTGGCCTTTCTACCAGATCAACATAACGTGGGTATAAACTACACACCTTACTTAGGAAACCTAGTAAATGATATAGGATTGCTCCAGGCAGTCTATGCAAACCGTATTGATGACCGTAGCGCTTTTGCGGCAAGTCTACGTTATTTTAGCCTTGGTACCATTAATACAAGAACAGATGCAGCTGGCCCTGGTTTAGATATTAAGCCAAATGAATTTTCTATAGACGCAACATATGCTCTTAAGCTAGACGATCAGTTCTCAATGGCGGTTTCTGGACGTTTTTTACAGAGTAACTTACGTATACAGCAACTTGATGAGTTTGCAGATGCTAGTCCGGCGAGTTCTTTTGGGGTAGATATCTCAGGTTATTACCAGTCTGAAGAGCAGGTGTATAACAACTTTGATGGTAGATGGAGAGCTGGATTTAATATCTCAAACATAGGTCCTAAAGTTAGTTATGACGATGCTGGTCAAGAAAACTTTATCCCAACTAACTTAAAGTTAGGAGGAGGTTTTGATTTCATACTAGATAGCTACAATAAAATATTTGTAGGTCTTGAGTTTAATAAATTACTCGTGCCTACACCACCTTTAAGAGGAAGAGTAGATACTAATGGAGATGGAGAAATCACATCTGAAGATGATGTTGTAATTATAGCAGGTCAAGATGATGATGTAAACTTCTTCTCAGGTATTTTTCAATCTTTTGGTGATGCGCCAGATGGATTTAGTGAAGAGTTAAAGGAGGTGACTTGGTCACTTGCAACAGAGTATACGTATAATGATGTGTTTGCCTTAAGAGCAGGATACTTTAATGAAAGTGATATTAAAGGAGCACGTAAATTTGCAACACTAGGGGCTGGGTTTGAGTTTAACTCAATAGACCTAGATCTATCTTATCTATTTTCTACAGGATCTGTAAGAAGTCCTTTAGAAAACACACTTCGTTTTGGACTTACATTTACTTTTGGCGAAGAGTACGACGAGTACTAGAATTAAGACATTCGCTTTAAGCGAAATAACTTTATGGAAAAAATAAAAATTGAATCGTTTCTTGATGTGTATTCCTCTAAGGATGAGCTTCCAGAAGCGATTTCTTCTTTAATGGATGCAGCATTTGCTGCTAGAGAGCGAGCGTATGCTCCCTATTCTAACTTCTTAGTGGGTGCGGCTATTCTCCTTGATAATGGAGAGGTTGTTACAGGTAATAATCAAGAGAATGCTTGTTATCCCGCTGGATTATGTGCAGAACGTACAGCCATTTTTTATGCCTCATCGCAGTACCCAGATGCAAAGATGCTCACAATGGCAATCACAGCACGCGCCAGAGATAAAGAAACTACAGATCCTATACCGCCGTGTGGTGTGTGCAGGCAAGCTATTGCAGAGTATGAGATTAAGCAAGCAGCGCCTATTGAGCTTTATTTTATGGGAGAAAAGGGCAAGGTAGTTAAGAGTGCGTCTTTAGAAAACATACTTCCGCTACTATTTACTTCAAAGTATCTATAATAGGTTTATTAGTAAAACCTAGGTTGCGGTGCGTATGATTACGCTTTCGCGAAAGCATAAAAAGGCAACTATTTATTACGAAAGCGATTGCGTAATTTTTCCTCTCTTACAGTTTTTACATATTCCTTTAAATCGTTATTTTTGTTATTCGCCTAAAAATGGGTGGCATTTATACGCTTTTAAATGAAAAAAATCACGAAGGAAACCTACCTTAATTGGTACGAAGAGATGCTCTTCTGGCGCAAGTTTGAAGACAAGCTAGCTCAAGTATATATTCAGCAAAAAGTACGTGGCTTTCTACACCTGTATAATGGGCAAGAAGCAATACTAGCAGGATCACTACACGCAATGGATTTATCTAAGGATAAAATGATTACTGCATACCGTAATCACGTGCAACCTATCGGGATGGGAGTAGACCCAAAGCGAGTAATGGCAGAGCTTTATGGTAAAGGAACTGGTACCTCACAAGGTCTTGGAGGTTCTATGCACATATTCTCTAGAGAAAAAGGATTTTACGGAGGTCACGGTATCGTAGGGGGGCAAATCCCACTGGGTGCAGGAATGGCTTTTGGAGATAAATATAATAAGACAGGTGCGGTGACGCTTTGCTACTTTGGAGACGGAGCAGCAAGACAAGGGTCACTACACGAGACATTTAATATGGCAATGCTCTGGAAACTTCCAGTAGTATTTTGTGTAGAAAATAATGGGTACGCAATGGGAACTTCTGTTGCACGTACTGCAAACCACGAAGATATCTGGAAACTAGGTTTAGGATATGAGATGCCTTGTGGACCTGTAGATGCGATGAATCCAGTTGCCGTAGCCGAAGCGATGGACGAAGCTATCGAGAGAGCTCGCCGTGGTGATGGACCTACATTTTTAGAACTCAAAACATACCGTTATAGAGGTCATTCTATGTCTGATGCACAACACTATCGTACAAAAGACGAGGTAGCAGAGTATCAAAAAATAGATCCTATTACTCAGGTAAAAGAAGTTCTTCTTAAAGAAGGTTATGCAACCCAAGAGGAGATAGATGAAATGGGTAAAAACGTTAAGAAACGCGTTGCAGAGTGTGAGAAGTTTGCAGAAGAAAGCCCATTCCCAGATGTAAATGTTATGTACGACGTAGTGTACGATCAAGAAGATTATCCATTCATACCTCATAGATTATAAGTTATGGCAGAAGTAATAAATATGCCGCGTCTGAGCGACACGATGGAAGAAGGAACAGTCGCTACCTGGTTAAAAAGCGTAGGTGACAAGGTAGAGGAAGGAGACATACTAGCAGAGATCGAGACAGATAAAGCTACAATGGAGTTTGAGTCTTTTAACGAGGGTGTTTTATTACACATCGGGATAGAAGAGGGGCAAACTGCAAAGGTAGATACCCTCCTTGCCATTATAGGTGAAGAAGGAGAAGACATCTCAGGACTGCTTAATGGTGACGCTTCCGCGAAAGAAGAAGAAGATACTTCAACTTCAGATTCTAGTGATTCAGAAGATAACGCAGAGGCAACAGCCGAAGATGATACTCAAGAAGATACATCTAGCGATGTGCCAGAAGGAGTTATTGTAGTAACAATGCCTAGACTCTCAGACACAATGGAAGAGGGAACTGTAGCTACCTGGCTTAAAAGCGTAGGTGATATGGTAGAAGAGGGCGATATTCTTGCAGAGATAGAAACAGATAAGGCTACAATGGAGTTTGAGTCTTTTCAATCTGGAACGCTATTACATATAGGTATCAATGAAGGTGAAACTGCAAAGGTAGATGCCTTACTCGCTATTATAGGCCCAGAAGGGACAGATGTCTCTGGAGTTATAAAAAGTGGTGGAGCACCTGCAAAATCTGCACCTAAAAAAGAAGAAAAGAAAGAGGAGAAAAAAGAAGCACCAAAAGCTTCAAAAGAAAATACAACCAGTGCGCCTAAGGCTGCTGCTCCAGTAAAAGCAACTACAACTACTAGCACAAATGGAGGTCGTATTTTTGTATCACCTCTAGCAAAGAAAATAGCAGAAGAGAAAGGTGTAAATCTTGCTCAAGTAAAAGGGACTGGAGAAAACGGTCGTATTGTAAAGAGTGATGTTGAGAACTTCACACCTTCTACAAGCGGTTCTGTGCAGCAGTTTGTTGCAACCGGAGAAGAAAGCTTTGAAGAGATAGAAAACTCTCAAATGCGTAAAGCGATTGCTCGTGGTCTTGGTAAATCTAAGTTTACAGCACCTCATTATTACCTGAACGTTGAGTTCAATATGGAAAATATGATGAGTTTCCGTAAGCAGTTTAACACACAGCCAGATACAAAGGTTTCTTTTAATGATATGATCATTAAAGCAACTTCTATTGCGCTTAAGCAACATCCTCAGGTAAACTCTCAATGGTTTGATGATAAGATGCGTCTTAACCACCACGTGCATATAGGTGTAGCTGTGGCTGTGCCAGATGGACTTGTTGTACCTGTAGTAGAGTTTGCAAATGAGAAGTCATTACAGCAAATTAATGCAGAGGTAAAGACACTAGCTGGTAAAGCGCGTGACAAGAAGCTTACTATTCCAGAGATGGAAGGTTCTACTTTTACGATATCAAACCTTGGTATGTTTGGAATAACAGATTTTACGTCTATTATTAACCAGCCTAACTCGGCAATATTATCTGTAGGAGCTATTGTAGAGAAGCCAGTTGTAAAGAATGGTCAACTTGCAGTAGGTCACACGATGAAGCTTACGCTTGCTTGTGATCACCGCACAGTAGATGGTGCGACAGGAGCACAGTTCTTACAAACGCTTAAAACATATATTGAGAATCCTGTACTTATGCTTGCATAGACACACAGTAATTATAAATGTATAAACCCACGCATCTGCGTGGGTTTTTTTATCTTTAGCTTTATGAGAAAATTTGTAGTAATAAGCACAGCGGTACTACTTGCCGCTTGTAATTCAGGAGCACCATTAGTGGGTGTTAAGGGTGAGAATGTACCAGAGGTAAAAGCGTCTAGCCCTACTCAGGTAACGATGGTGATGCCAGACATCAAGAAGATGAAATCTGTAGAAAATACGATGACCTTTTTAGCGTCAGATGAGTTGCAAGGCCGTGATACCGGTAGTGAAGGTATAGAGATGGCCGCTCAGTTTATAGAAGCTCGCTTTAAAGATACAGGGGTAAAACCGTATTATAATACCTATCGAGATAATTTTGAAGCAAAGGGGCGTGATGCTTATAACATTGTAGGAGTGCTTGAGGGTACAGATTCTGCGCTTAAAGATGAGGTTGTTGTTATAGGTGCTCATTACGACCACATAGGTAATGGTAAAGCTGTAGATGGTGATGTAATTGCAAATGGAGCAAATGATAACGCAGCAGGTACAACCGCAGTCCTGGCACTTGCAGATCATTTTGCTAAGACAAAGAACAATAAACGAACACTCGTATTTGCATTATTTTCGGCAGAAGAAAAAGGACTGTTGGGATCTAAGCATCTTGCTAAAGAAATGAAAGCCGCAAACACTGCTGTCTATATGGTTTTTAATATAGAGATGATAGGAGTGCCTATGGTAGGTAAAGATCACACAGTGTATGCATCAGGTTATGAGATGTCTAATTTTCCTGAGGTGTTTAATAAATACGCAGGATCTAAGGTGGTAGGTTTTTTACCAAAGGCTAAAGAGTTTAACTTATTTATGCGTAGTGATAACTACCCGTTCTTCTTAGAGTTTGGTGTTCCGGCACATACGATTTCTTCTTTTGACTTCACAAACTTTGATCATTACCACGGTGTAAATGATGAGGTAGAAGAGATGGATATCGCTTTTATGGAAAAAGCCATAAAACAATTTATACCAGGTCTAGAGGGACTGGCAAATAGCAAGACTCAAGAAGTAAAGGTTGTAAAGCAATAGCAAAGAGTAGATAAGACAGGTTATGAAAAGAGTTATTATTACTGGTACAAGTAGAGGGATAGGTTTTGAGCTGGCAAAGCAGTTTGCAAAGGAAGGGCATCAGGTACTTGCGCTTTCGCGAAAGCATAAAAGTTGTGCAGATCTTAATCTACAAAATCTTACCGCATTTCCTTTTGATATTACAAATCAAGATGATTTTCAAAAAGTTGTAGACTTTATAGAGAGCGATTGGGAAGGTGTCGATATCTTAATTAATAATGCAGGTGCATTATTAAACAAACCATTTGCAGAGACTACCATTGCAGATTTTGAGCAAGTGTATCGTGTCAATGTTTTTGGTGTAGCAGAGATGACCCGTGTAGTACTGCCTTATATGAGAAAAGGAAGCCACGTGGTGACTGTATCAAGTATGGGAGGAATACAAGGGAGTATGAAATTCCCGGGTCTGGCGGCGTACAGCTCAAGTAAAGGAGCAGTTATCACCTGGAACGAACTTCTGGCAGAAGAGTATAAAGAAAGCGGTATCGCTTTTAATGTGCTAGCTCTAGGGGCTGTACAAACAGAGATGCTAGAAGAAGCATTTCCGGGTTATGAGGCACCGCTTACTGCAGTGCAAATGGCAGATTATCTTTATGACTTCTCTCGTAAGGGTAATGCTTTTTATAATGGTAAAACACTGCAAGTCTCTGCAAGTACACCTTAATGTATGGTTGAAACCTTAAAAAAATACATTCCGGAGCGGGCAGCACCACCTGTTTTTGAGCTTATAAAAGAACACGGAGTGTATCTTAAAATTGTAAATGAGCGACTCACCAGGCACGGAGATTATAGAATATTACCAGACGGGCAACACCAGATTACCGTTAATGTAAGCCTTAACAAATACAGGTTTCTCGTCACGCTAGTACACGAGATAGCACATCTCGTTGCGTTTAAAAAATACGGTAGGCGTATAAAACCCCACGGAAAAGAGTGGAAGCATACCTTCCAGCACCTTATGTTACCCTTTATACGGCCAGAGATATTTCCTCAAGATTTATTGCCTTATCTCGCAAGACATTTTAAAAACCCAAAGGCAAGTAGTGATACAGATGCACATCTTTCTGTAGCTTTAAAAATGTACGACCCACCGTCTGATAAAAATTATATATTTGAAATACCTACAGGAAGCACCTTTAGAATCCAAAATGGAAAAATTTTTCAGAAAGGAAATAAAAGAGTTAAAAGGTATGAGTGTGTGGAAGTTGCAACCGGAAAAGTGTATCTTTTTCAACCTAATGCAGAGGTAGAACAATTAAAATAAACACAAGTATGAAAGACAATAAAAACTATTATGCCCTTCTTATGGCAGGAGGTGTAGGTTCTAGGTTTTGGCCTGTAAGTACGCAAGCTTTCCCAAAGCAGTTTCACGATATGCTAGGTACGGGAGAAACTCTTTTGCAAAAAACGTTTAAGCGTCTTTCAAAGCTTGTTCCAGAAGAGCAAATACTTGTGCTTACTAATGTAGATTATAACGATCTCGTAAAAGAGCAATTACCACAAATCGCACAAAAAAATATTGTGCTAGAGTCTGCAATGCGTAACACGGCTCCTTGTATTTTACTTTCGGCACTTAAGGTAGAAAAGGAAAACCCAGATGCAGTGATGATTGTAGCGCCTAGTGATGCTTGGATTGAAGATGAAGATGCCTTTGTAGGTGATTTACAAAAAGCCTTTGATGCGGCAGAGAAGGAAGAGGCTATTGTAACTTTGGGTATACAGCCCACATTTCCTAACACGGGGTACGGTTATATAAATTATGATAAGAGTGATAACGCTTTCGCGAAAGCGGTAAAACGTTTTACAGAAAAACCAGATTACCCAACTGCCAAAGAATTTGTAGCCAGCGGAGAATACCTCTGGAATGCCGGAATGTTTATCTGGAGTGTAGCAACTGTGGTAAATAGTTTTAAAGAGTTTTTGCCAGAGATGTATGCGCTATTTAATAAAGGGAATGCTGTTTATAACCTACCAGAGGAGCAAGCTTTTATAGATGAAGAGTATCCTAAGGCAGAAAATATAAGTATAGATTTTGGCGTGATGGAAAAACATCAAAATGTAAAGGTCATCCCAGCCACTTTTGACTGGAACGACTTAGGTACTTGGGGGTCATTATATGATAAAATGAAAGGTGATTCTGGTGAAGATGCCGTAGTAAATGCTCGTGTAATTGCAACAAACACATCGGGGAATATTATAAGAACTGCTAGTGATAAAGTGGTAGTTGTAGACGGACTTAAAGACTACATTATCGTCGAAAAAGAAGATGTTCTCGTTATTGTGCCAAAAAGTAAGGAGCAAGACATCAAGGAGATTCGTAATGAGGTACAATCAAAATTTGGTAATAATTTAGGATAGTGGAAAACAAAGATAATATAGGGGCAAATCCTGACCCAAAGCCTAGCGAGTTAGATATAAATCCTAAAGAAGATATGCGCGATGAGGCGCAGAGTGTCTGGGAGTCTATAAAGCAATTTTTAAACGATCTTCTTGATATACGAGAAGACACAGATCGCTCTACTACGGTAGAGGCGATACGTAAGGATATCCCTTTTAAGGGACACAACGCGTGGATTCTTATATTCTCCATTTTTGTGGCGAGTATAGGTCTTAACGTGAGTAGTACGGCAGTAGTGATAGGAGCGATGCTTATAAGTCCGCTTATGGGACCTATTGTAGGTGTAGGACTTTCTATCGCTATAAACGATGCGCTTATGATGAAGCGCTCGTTTGTAAACCTTGCCGTTATGATTGTACTTAGTGTGCTCACGGCAACGCTATATTTTAGTTTATCACCAGTAAAGGAAGAAACTCCAGAGCTTATGGCTCGTACTTGGCCTACTATACTTGATGTATTTATAGCCATCTTTGGTGGTCTTGCACTTATTGTGGCAAAGACTAAGTCTGGTACAATTGCCAGTGTGATTTTTGGTGTAGCAATTGCAACGGCACTTATGCCACCTTTATGTACTGTAGGGTATGGATTGTCACAATCTATTATAGGTAACAGTGAGGGGCTTTACTGGGCGCTTGGGGCGATGTATTTGTTCTCTATAAATGCTGTATTTATAGCGCTAGCAACATTTACAGTATCAAAACTTCTCAAATTCCCGCTTGTAAAATATGCAAATCAAAAAAGGAGAAAACGCACCACGCGTATGGCTACGCTCATAGCGGTACTTGTTTTAGTGCCTAGTGTGTGGACTTTCTTAAGATTACTCAATCAGCAAATTTTTATCACAAAAGCAAAAGCTTTTGTGACTAATACGATTAAGTATGAAGGTGCAGAGATTGTAAAAGAAACTGATGATGCCGAGAAAAAACGAATAGATGTCTACCTCATAGGGAGTCTGGTACCTCAAAATATTATAGATAGGTGGGAAGATGAATTTAAAAAAACAGAGGACTGTGAAAACTGTACGCTCGTAGTACACCAAGGAGCAGATCAAAGCGGAGAGCTAGCCGCTAGACTGAGTACAGAGGTGCGTTCTGGAATCTTAGAAGATCTTTATGTAAAAAATCAAGAAGCAATGAGCTCAAAAGATGAGCAAATTAGATTGCTAGAAAATGAGGTGACACAACTTAGAAGTACTGCTTTGCCATTTGCATCTATGCGTAATGAGGCTAAGATTAATTATGATGGGCTCAAACGTTTTGGGTATGCGACTGAGATTACTACAGACTTTAGTGGCGCTATAGATACACTCACCGTCGTGCGTGTGATGTGGGCAGATAGTTTATCTCAAGAGGTAAGATCAAGACAAGAGCAAAAAATGGGTCTCTGGATCAAAGAACGTTTTACGCTAGATACTGTGGTGGTAAGTGGTAATGTTGAGGTAAGAAAGTAAACGGAAAGTGTTGCTCTTCTCCATTACTGAAATGGGTTATGTGCTATTAGTAGTTTGATTACGCTTTCGCGAAAGCGCTATTAAAACCTTTCTACTTTGCGTTTTGAGCTTCTCTCACCATTTTAAACAGGTTAGAAGAGTAGACAAAGTTGGTCACATCTTTATTATCTGTTTTAAAAATCTCGTGACGCGTTCCTTCCCAAGCGAGATGTCCTTTTTGTAAATACACAATGTGATCACCTATCTCCATTACAGAGTTCATATCGTGGGTGTTTATGATTGTGGTAATATCATATTCTATAGTAATCTCACGTATAAGATTATCTATCACCGTTGCCGTATTAGGATCAAGACCAGAGTTGGGCTCATCACAAAAAAGATATTTAGGATTGTTTACAATAGCGCGGGCTATAGCAACACGTTTTTGCATTCCTCCAGAAATTTCTGAGGGAAGTTTATGGTTTGCATTTTCGAGATTTACACGCTGTATCACTTCATTTGCTCTGGCGATGCGTTCCTTTTTTTTCATTTTGGTAAACATCTTGAGCGGGAAAGCGATGTTCTCTTCTACCGTCATAGAATCAAAGAGGGCGCTCCCTTGAAAAACCATCCCTATTTGCTCTCTGAGGTCACGTTGCTGCTCTTCATTAAGGTCTGAGTATGCATTGCCATTATATATAATCTGGCCGCTATCTGGCTTGTGAAGACCTAGCATTGTTTTTAAGAAAACCGTTTTTCCAGATCCAGACTGACCAATGATTAGGTTAGTTTGACCTGGTTTAAATGTGGTAGAGAATCCTTTAAGAACCTCAACATCTCCAAAACCTTTGCGTATGTTTTTTACCTCTATCATCTAGCTTAGTAATAATTGAGTTACTATAAAGTTTACAAGGATAATGGCAACACTAGTCCATACAAAGGATGTTGTACTCGCCTTACCTACCTCTAGTGCTCCTCCTCTCATAAAATACCCGTGATATGAGGGTATGGTTGCTAGTAAAAAGGCAAAAAGGAATGTCTTGAAAAAGGCATAAAATAATTGAAATGGTATAAAGTCTTCTTGTAGCCCAGATAAAAAAGCGTCATTTGAGGTAAAGCCTCCGTAAACCGCAGCGGTATATGCACCTATAATACCTAAGAACATTGCTATTGCAATCACAAATGGATATACAAGCATTGCAACGATTTTAGGAAATATGAGGTAGTTAAGAGAGTTAATACCCATAACTTCTAGGGCATCTATCTGCTCTGTTACACGCATTGTACCTATACTAGAGGTAATAAAAGATCCTACTTTACCTGCCATAATTATGGAGATAAATGTAGGTGCAAATTCTAGTATAACAGACTGTCTGGCTGCAAACCCTATAAGTGACTTTGGGATAAGAGGATTATTAAGGTTAAGCGCTGTCTGTATAGCAACTACACCTCCCACAAAGAAAGATATAAATGCTACAATACCTAGAGACCCTATAATAAGGTCGTCTATTTCTTTAAAAATAAGATCACTTAACACTCGACCCTTAGTTGGTTTTACAAAGGTGTCTTTGATCATTATAAAGTACGCTCCTATAGAGTGTAGGTATGACATTGAAGTTATTTAGAAAGCTAAAGTAGGGATTTATCAGTATGTTAAAATAGTATTTAAGATACCTTTATGAATACCTACTCTTTAATAAGGGCTTTAATCTTACTGTAAATTGCCGTATTTTCATAAATACCCATAAACTCTGCAGCGCCCGGTCCATAAGCAAAAACAGGTACCATAGTGGCACTGTGACCACCAGTAGAAAATGAAGGGTTTATTTTATTATAGTCTCCCTCATCAGATGCGAGGGTAAACCCTCCCGTCTCGTGGTCTGCAGTTACAACTACAAGTGTATTTCCATCTTTTGCAGCATAGTCAAGTACTTGACCTATTACAGTATCAAAATCTATGAGTTCGCTCACTAGATATTCTCCATCGTTATTATGACCACCCCAATCTACTTGAGATCCTTCTACCATTAAGAAAAAACCTTCTTTGTTTTTTGAGAGTCTTTTTATTCCGAGTTTTGTAGCGTCATAGAGAAAAGAACCTCTGCCTTCTAGTACTTTAGGCATCCCAGAGTCTGCTAGTAAAAAGCCGTATTTTTTTGAGGCTTTCATTTTAAGTGAAGGGTCAAGACGATCTAAGTACATCTCATATCCAGAACCTTCTAGTGCAGCAACAAGGTTGTTGCCATCCTCTCTGTTTTCAAAAAACTTACGCCCTCCACCGGCAAAAAAGTCTACACCAGAGGTAACGAGTTCTTGAGCAATCTCAAGTTCCATTTTTCTATATTTCTGGTGCGCATAAAAACTGGCAGGCGTCGCGTGGGTAATGGTTGAGGTTGCTATAACACCAGTTGCAAAGTTTCTTTTCTCCAGGTCTTCAAGTATAGTGGGTACAGCTATCGTATCTGTGTTTACACCTATAGCTCCATTGTATGTTTTTACTCCTGCCGAAAATGCAGTTGCTCCAGCTGCAGAGTCTGTAATAAGGTCACTGGCAGATGAAGTTTTAATAAGCCCTATGTGTTTAAATCTGTCATAGTTAGATGGCTGTGAGTTGTAAAACTGACTTGAAGAGATCTGACTTAAACCAGTTCCGTCTGCTATCATAAGGATAACATTTTTTGGTTTTTTGTTTTGTGCTGTGGTCTTTACAGAGGTACAAGAAATAGTAAGCCCAATAAGGCAAAGAGAAAGATATTGTGTAAAAGAGGTAAACTTCATTATTAGTCAATTTTTGTAAAAGTAGTTAATGTCTACGGTACTGTTTTAAAGAAAAAGTTAAGAATTAGAGACCTAGCTTTTTTCTTATGCCAGCCCAGCGGGTAGTTCTTATAAAATAACCCTCCTGTGGAGTCACGAGGTATTCTTTTTTTGCAGCTTTTGCTTTAAGATAGCCACTTAGATAGTCTTTGAGCAATTTTATATTACCTTTTCTTTTGGCGAGTTTACTAGAAGCTATAAGTGTTAGTATAAGCCCGTAGCGCATACCATAAAACGCTTCGCCTTGCTTGTATTGTGCACTTTTATTGTATGTATTTCCGGTAGGTTTAAGATGTTTTACGTGCAGGGTGTCATCTGTGTGAATCTCCCATTTATGATATTTTGCAAGTAGCTCATCTATGGTATCCCATCCCATAGCTTTCTTTATACCACCTATATCTTTAAAACAAGCTTTGCGGTAGCCCTTGAGTGCACCCCTTATGTGATCTTTATTTGTGAGGTTTTCTAGCTCCCAGTTTCCGTCTTTTTCAATGTAACAGAAACCGCCTGCCATTCCAATAGCGTTGTTTTCTGTAAAAGCATTATTTACCTTTTCTAAGTAGTTGTGCGGGAAGATGAGATCTGCATCATACTTGCAAATTACATCATACTCATCATCTATGCTTTCAAAACCTTTGTAAAAAGCGTTTATGACTTTACTTCCTGGTAGATGCTTGTCGCTACTTGTGATGTTGAGTAGGTGTATGTATGAGTGCGCTTTCGCGAAAGCGGAAACAATCTCGGCACTGTTATCTGTGCTTTGGTCATTTACGACTACCACTTTTTTAGGAAGATGCGTTTGCGCTACCAAAGATGCAAGCGTCTGACCAATAAAAGCCGACTCATTGTGACAAGGGATGACAATATAAAAATCCATCTTACTTGCGAGTGGCGTAAATCAAATAATATCGAGGCGTAAAGAGACGCAGCAATGGGCGGAAGCCTAGCTTTTTTACGGGATTAGTAAACTTCTCACGCTTTTGTATCTCCCATCCTGCTTTTTCAAATAACCAGTCAAACTGCCAGTCTTCAAACTCGTGATAATGTCTGTCCCACATATCTGTTTTAGATCTATAGGCTGGAGAAAACCATAATTTGAGAGGCACGCTCGCCACTATCTTATTTGCTTTTATGTCTTGCAATACGGTATAAGGAGAGAGTAGGTGTTCAAAAATCTCAAAAGCCGTAACGACCTCTGCATCTGCATTTTTCACTGCTGTGGTGTCTAGATCTAAGTCTTCGCCAGTTGTGTTTTGTACGTTGTAACCTTCACGCTCCATATATGTTACAAAGGGATTACGCACGCCCAAGTCAAGTATGCTCTGGTCTGTGCTTACCACATCTTTTAAAAAATGTAGCGTGTGCTTATAGCGCTTGTTTGGAAACGTGTTTTCGTACAAGAATAATTTATTAAATGGTTAGGCTTGATAACTTCTTTACAAAAGTAAAGATTGTCTAGTAACGATAAATCATCGCATTGATATTCATCCCTGCACCTACACTTGCAAAAATAACAACATCACCTTTGTTAATCTCGTGATTTTCTAGCGCGCCTTGACGTACAAGGTCAAAAACGGTAGGTACTGTAGCAACTGAGCTGTTACCTAGTTTGTTTATACTCATAGGCATAATGTGCTCTGGCATTTCTAAATCGTGTAGTTTGTAAAAACGACTCACAATAGCTTCGTCCATTTTCTCATTCGCCTGATGGATAAATATTTTCTTTACCTCGTCAATGCTACATCCGCTTTTTTCTAAACAAGACTTCATAGCCTGAGGAACTTGTGTAAGGGCAAAGTTGTAGATCTTACGACCGTACATCTTGATGTATTTTGTGTCTTGGTTTGCTTCTGTGTTATATGAAGAGCCATTAAAGAGGAAATAAGCTTCATCATATGTAAATGTTGCCGTTTCAAAAGCAAGTATACCTGTGTCGCTGTCATCTTCTTCTATAACAGTTGCACCTGCACCATCACTGTATATCATACTATCGCGGTCGTTATCATCTACAACACGAGAGAGCATCTCAGTACCTATAACGAGACATTTTTTTGCCATACCGGCTTTAATAAAAGCCTGGGCTTGAATAACTCCTTCTATCCAACCTGGACATCCAAAGAGGATATCATAAGCCACACATTTAGGGTTTTGTATACGTAAGTTGTGTTTTATACGCGATGCAAGGCTAGGTACAATATCACTAAAGTTTGAACCTTTTTGTACATCACCATAATTATGAGCACAAATGATATAGTCTAGTGTTTCTGGATCAATACCAGCGTCTTTAATAGCTTTCTCTGCTGCTTTTGAGCCCATATCTGAAGATTTCATCTCACTAGGAGCATAGCGTCTTTCTTCAATTCCTGTGATGGCCTTAAATTTTTCTATAATAACTCCATTTTCTGAGGTTATTGCAGAGCCGTCCATATTCAAAAATGTATGATCTTTAAACTGGTCGTTTTTTTGAATCACGTCAGGTATAAAACTGCCTAAACCTGTAATTTTAATTGCCATATAGGGTGTTTTGTAATCGGGTAAAGTTACTAAAATGTATCGGGATAGCGGTGAGGCTTTGTTAATCTGACCTCTTTTGTGAATTCTATAATTTTTAACCTATTAAACGCCATTTACAGCGAGTTATGATACGCACTTACACTATCATTGATATATTGTTAATTTTAAATAATGTTTTATACTTTTTCTTATAATATAAATGGTCTAAAGCATACGCTTTAGACCATTTCATTAATAGATTAGATAGAAGTGTTATGCTTCCATATATTCTTCTATAGGCGCACACGTACATATTAAATTACGGTCACCATATGCATCATCTACACGACGTACAGTAGGCCAGAATTTATTTTCGGCAACGTAGCTTAGTGGGTATGCTGCTTGCTCTCTACTGTATGTAAAGTCCCAAGTATCTGCCGTGAGCATTGCTAGGGTGTGAGGAGCATTTTTCATTATATGATTAGGCTCATCTGCCGTAGCTGTTTCTATCTCTTTTCTTATCGATAACATAGCATCACAAAAACGATCTAGCTCTTCTCTGCTTTCACTTTCTGTAGGCTCTATCATAATAGTTCCTGCAACAGGAAATGATACTGTAGGTGCGTGAAAACCATAGTCCATAAGTCGCTTTGCAATATCTGTTACTTCAATACCATTTGCTTTAAAAGGGCGGCAGTCTATAATCATCTCGTGAGCTGCGCGACCGCGTTCTCCTACATAAAGACACTGGTAAGCACCATCTAGTCTTTCCTTAATATAGTTTGCATTAAGGATTGCATACTCAGTAGAGTGACGCAGTCCTGGTTCACCTAGCATAGTGATATATGCATAAGATATTAAGCAAGCTAGAGCAGACCCCCAAGGAGCAGCACTTATGGCTGTAATAGCTTTATCTCCTCCGGTTGTAATAACAGGGTTAGATGGTAAAAATGGAACTAGTTGCTTTGCAACACAAATAGGTCCTACTCCTGGGCCACCGCCTCCGTGAGGAATAGCAAAGGTTTTATGTAGGTTAAGGTGACACACATCTGCACCTATCGCACCTGGGTTAGTAAGGGCAACTTGTGCATTCATATTTGCACCGTCCATATATACCTGGCCGCCGTTATCGTGTATGAGTTGCGTGATTTCTTTTACAGCACTCTCATAAACACCGTGTGTAGATGGATATGTAATCATAAGTGCGGCAAGATTGTCCTTATGCTTCTCAGCCTTCTCACGTAAGTCGTCTACATCAATGTTTCCATTTTTTAGCGCTTTAGTTACCACTACTTTCATACCTGCCATTACTGCACTTGCAGGATTTGTTCCGTGTGCAGAAGATGGAATGAGGCAAATGTTTCTATGGCTGTCTCCACGAGACTCGTGGTATGCTCTTATAACCATAAGACCGGCATACTCACCTTGTGCACCAGAGTTAGGTTGTAATGAAGTGCCTGCAAAACCAGTGATTTCGGTAAGTTGATCTTCTAGTTTTTTAAGCATTGTCTGGTACCCTTCTGCTTGGTCTAATGGTGCAAATGGGTGCATATTCCCCCACTGCGGATCAGAAAGTGGTAGCATTTCAGAAGCAGCGTTAAGCTTCATCGTACAAGACCCTAAAGAGATCATTGAGTGATTTAATGATAAATCTTTACGCTCAAGTTTTTTGATGTAACGCATTAACTCTGTTTCAGAGTGGTATGTGTTAAAAACTCGAAGCGTTAAAAATGATGTCTCACGTGCTACTGTTTCAGGTATCGCATTTCCTTCGGCTATTTCTGTTACTGTGATTGTTTCTTTTGAGTACGCTTTCGCGAAAGCGGAAATAATATCATTTACATCTTGAAGTGTTGTTGCCTCGTGTATTGATATGGCCACTGTCTCTGCATCTGGATAGTGGAAGTTAATCTCCATCTCTTGTGCAACTGCAGCTACCTTTGCAGCATCTGCCTTAATCTGGATAGTGTCAAAGTAACTCTCGTTTACTTGATATAATCCTAATTTTTCAAGTGCATCTGCTACAGTTGCCGCAGTATTGTGTACTTTATTTGCTATATTTTTTAATCCTTCTGGACCGTGATAAACACCGTACATACCTGCCATAACTGCAAGTAGTACTTGTGCGGTACAAATGTTTGACGTTGCTTTATCACGTTTGATGTGTTGCTCGCGTGTTTGAAGTGCCATACGTAGAGCACGCTTACCATCTGTGTCTTTTGTCACGCCGATGATACGACCCGGGATACTTCTCTTGTAAGCTTCCTTAGTTGCAAAGTATGCGGCGTGAGGACCTCCGTAACCTAACGGAATGCCAAAACGTTGTGTGGTACCTACCACTACGTCTACTCCAAACTCTCCTGGAGCACGCAGTTTTACAAGACTTAATATATCTGCAGCAACGGCTACTTTAATTTCGGCAGCATTTGCTTTTTCTACAAAGGCAGCATAATCATATACTTTTCCAGATACTCCTGGGTATTGTAAAATAGCCCCAAAGTATTCCCTAGAAAAGTCAAAGTCTTCGTGCTTACCTACTACAAGTTCTATTCCTATAGGAGTAGAGCGTGTTTGTAGTAATGACAGCGTTTGTGGTAATATCTCTTCAGATACAAAAAACTTGTGTACACCTTCCTTCTTTTGTGCACGACTACGTACAGAAAATAAGAGTGCCATAGCCTCTGCAGCGGCTGTTGCCTCATCAAGTAGGGAAGCATTTGCAAGCTCCATACCCGTAAGGTCTGTAATCATAGTCTGGTAGTTGAGCAAAGCTTCAAGTCTTCCTTGTGCAATCTCTGCTTGGTACGGTGTATATGCCGTATACCATCCTGGATTTTCTAAAATATTACGCTGTATGACTGCAGGTGTAATTGCTTGATTATACCCTAGACCTATAAATGATCTGTATACTTTGTTTTTGTTAGAAAGTGCAGTAATATGAGCAGCAAACTCGTGCTCACTTATGGCTGGATCTAATGATAATGGATTGTCGAGTCTGATGTTATCTGGAATGGTCTCAAAAATGAGTTGTTCCATAGTCTCAACTCCTACGGTTTTAAGCATCTCTGGGAGATCACTTCTACGTGGGCCTATGTGGCGTAATGCAAACGAATCTGTATTCATCGTATTGATTTATTTAAGGATGCACAAAAATAATGCAATGAAACCGATTTTTAGTACATAATTCACAATGGGAGTACTAATGTTTTCAACCATATAGGTGGCTTATTAACAGTTGTAGTACTTTTGTCTAATGCAGAGCATAAAACGTCTTTTTGATTTTTATATAAATAGTAGCACTCACGTGAGTTTATCTGTTGTAGCACTAGGGTGGATTACCTATTTATCATTAGACATAAACGTTAATTTTGTGGTGCTAAGTTTTTTGTTTTTTAGCACTGTGACGGGATATAATTTTGTTAAATATGCCGAAATAGCTGGTTTACATCACCGTAGTCTAGCACAATCCCTAAAAACAATCCAAATATATTCGGTTATATGTGGAGTAGGTATGCTGGTGACTTCCTTATTTATGTCACTAGAGGTGTGGGTTGCTTGTGGCATACTGGGGCTTGTCACGCTGCTGTATGCTATCCCTTTTTTTATGCCAAAAAACACAGCTTCACTCGTAAAAGGAAATTTGCGTAGTGTAGCTGGTCTCAAGATTTTTATAATAGGTGTCGTGTGGAGTGGGGTTACGGTAATCTTGCCGGTCTTGCAAGATGGAACTATTACTTGGGATGTAGGTGTTATATGTATACAGCGCATATTGTTTGTGCTAGCGCTTATGATCCCTTTTGAAATACGAGATATGGTTTTTGATAATCCAGCTCTTAAAACTTTGCCTCAAATAGTGGGCATAAAAAAAGCCAAAATCATTGGAGTGATTTGGCTTTTATTATGCTGTGTATTAGAATTCTTTAAAGATGAATTTAATCTTGATACCTTTTTAAGTCAGCTGTTTATTATGATGGTAACTAGTAGTTGTATCTACCTATCACAAAAACGCTCTGCAGCTACTATGTACTTTTCTTCCTTTTGGGTAGAAGGAATACCATTGTTATGGCTGTGGCTTGTACTTGTGATTAACTATTTGAGCTATTAAGCTGTTCTTGAAGGCGTTGTTTCATTACCTCTTTTTCAGAGGTACTCACCGTTTGCACGGTAGGATTATTTACAGCCTTAGTGAGTTTAGAATTTCTCATAGAGTATTTTCTACAAGCACGGCAGTAAATAAGGTGTATATTAAGACGCACCTTTTCCATAAAAGTAGCCTCTTTATACTGGTTCTTGTCGCAAATGTGGTTAGCCTCGTGACATTCTGTTTTTAATTTCATTTCTTAAAATTTAGACCCTTGAGAGGGTTTCTTTTTAACTATGTAATCATATTGATTACGATTTTTTTATTCAGCTTGGGGTTATAGCCAGTCTTTTTCCATACAACTAGCCATAGCCGTTCGGGCTCTGTGTATGATCACCCAAAAATTAGACGGAGTAATATCAAATTCATTACAAATGGCTTCAGTATCAAAGTCATCTATAGTTTTCATCTTAAAAATGCGGGCTTGTTTTTCTGGCAGTTTACCTAAGCAATTAAAAATTGCCTCGCCTAGCTCTACGTTTTGTATGCTATCCTCAGCAGTTTTATCAAAGGGGTCTGCTACGCGTTCTTCTAGCCAGTCACCTTCACTTTCTTCATCCTTATAATTTATACGTACTTCTGCCTTACCCTTTTTAGAGTTGCTCTTACGATAATGATCTATAATTTTACGTTTTAAGATCGAGATGAGCCAGGTGCGCTCTGTCGCCTCACCCTTAAAATTCTTCATAGATTTTAATCCCGCAAGAAATGTTTCGGAAATAAGATCTTGTGCCACTTCGCGATCATTTACACGGGCAATCGTATAGTTAAAGAGGTAGTCAGAATATTGATCTACCCACTTTGTGGGGTCAATTTGATTAGTTGCCATATAATAAAGGTCGCATTTGTGGGATTTAAATAACAGCCAAATATAAAGTTTTTCTTATTGCCGTGCTTTTTTACGCTTTCGCGAAAGCGGAATCTCCACCGTTTTCTAGTGTGTGTTTGAGATGCGCGTTCCTTTTTTTTATGAGACGAGTTAAATAATTATAGAGGACTGTTCTATCAAAAAAGTCTCCGGCAAGACCATATGGAGTTTTATAAGTAATGATATCCTGCATTTTAGTGCTACCATTCTGGTCTATGAAAATGTGCTTGTGGTGGAAAGACTTAAACCTACCTTTAATCATTTCATCTACAAAGCTTGTATAGGGTTTATACTCTGAAATAAGACTCGTGTGCGTTAACCAAAGGCCGAAATGTTTTCCTCGCCAGGTAACCGTTTCATCCTTTTTAATGCAACCAGAAGTTACACCAGCTATGGCTTTTTCTTGCGATTGATCCATAGACTGCATATGAAAGTCTATGTTGAGCGATAGTTTAAAAACAGCCGCTACCGGAGCATTAATTATAGTTTCAAGTTGTATGGTGCTCATAGTTATTAAGCTAGTAAGTTATATAGTGCTTTCTTTAATTCTGGGTGTGTAAAAGTAAATCCAGCTTTTATTAACCGTTCTGGTATCACATACCTGCTTTTAAGAAGTAATTCGGTTTCTGTTCTAATGATAAAAGCTCCTATCTCTAAAAGTGGTTTTGACGCAGGAAGACCAAAGGGAACTTTCAAAACAGATCTCATATACTTCATAAGTTCGCTATTAGTTGTGGCCATAGGGGAGACTATATTAAATGGCCCTTTTAAAGTATCGTTTTTAATTAAAAAGTCTAAGCTTCGCACAAAGTCATCTTGATGTACCCAGCTGAATTTTTGTTTACCATCGCCTTGTTTGCCACCTAGGCCTAACTGAGTTATTTTTTTGATAGGTTGTAGTGCTCCTCCATCCTTTCCTAAAACGATAGAAGTACGTAGCGCAACTTTGCGAGTAAGTGGAGTATTGCTGTCAAAAAAAGCTTGCTCCCACGCCTTTGCAACTTCGACAGAAAAGCCAGTGCCTACCTCACCATTTACCTCTGTCATAGGTTTTTCTAGCGAGTGTCTGTATATAGTAGCTGTAGATGAGTTAAGCCACACCTGTGGCGGATTGCTGCACTGAGAGATAGCCTTAGCTATAATGGTTGTCGTGTCTACTCGTGAGTTTAAAATTGCGTTTCTGTTCTTTTTGTGATAACGACAGTCTACAGATCTACCAGCCATATTTATGACTACATCTGTATCTTCAAATTCGTTTTTCCATCCTGCTACATTTTTTGCATCCCACAGTACTGTACGAACATTGTGAGAAGGTGCTTTTTGCTTTCGCGAAAGCAAAACTATTTCCTCAAATTGATTTTGAAAGTGGTTAATAAGTATACTGCCTAAAAAGCCACTACCGCCAGCGATTATTAATTTTTTCATCATTGCCTATTTTTTTTTATTTGATACGATTGAGATGTCTTTTTCTTGCGAGGTAAGTGTATACTCGCTCTGCTTGTATGTGAGTATTAAAAAGTAGATACTTAGAGCAATGCCTAGTATGATAGGAAGCCAAAACAAGAAGTCAAACGATGAGAAATAGTTTAAACATAAAAGAAGCGAAAGGCTCAAGACCGTTACAACTCCATATATTATAAAGTACTTCTTGAGATGGGGTGCCACGTCAGACCAGCGAAATAGGAGGTACACAAAGCAACATACTTGTATGGCTCCAGTTATGGGCAGGAAAAGTAGACCTATGTAGTACAGGAGAAATAGAAAAGCGTTAATGCTTACTAAGATCTTGTTGAGTAGGTATATTGTTTTCATAATTATCAGTTTAAAAGAGATGAGACATTATTAATAAATAGAATTGTAAAGACTACTGCAAAGAGCACAAAAAGTATATTCATACAATAGCCTCCTATTTTGAAAATTTTATCTTTAGGGATATCATACATAGGGTAGTATGCAATCTGTGTTGCTACTTTACCCACCCAGTAGGCTGCGATTAACCCTGTAAGAGCTATTGCTAGTTTGCTTTGGTTTTGTAATTCATTAGTAAGAAGTATTGCTATAAGTCCAAAAGAGAAGTTTAAACCCTGTATGTACCTACCATATGTTTTTGCAATTTCTTGATTGAGTGGTTTTAATTTTTTTACATCAGTATACCAGTCAAAAACGCGATGGCGGATATATGGATATATCAATGCTGTAAAAATCTGGCCTATACCGCCTATAATAATTAACCAATTTGGAATGGGAATATTCATAATATTTATATTTCAGAAATTATTGAAACTTTAAGTGAAATAAAAAGCACTTTCACAGTGCTCCTTAAATGTTATGGTTAACAATTGTTACTTCATTAACTTCATAATTGTTTTTGTAATCCAGCTTTCTTTATAGTCTGTAATTTTTTCTAGCATACTATCTGCTCTAGATACAAACTCATAAAGCTCAGCCGTTTTGGTCTTGAAGTGGGCAGCCTCTGTAGAGCCTGTTTCTTCTATACTACTTACTTCTTGCAAGACACGTAGCGTAGGTTTTATCTCTCTCTTGCTTCTTTCTTTGGCTATTTTTCTGGCAAGCTCATCTATGTTACTTTCGGCTACAAAATACTCTCGGCGTTCACCCGTTTTATACTCTTTAAAGATAATTCCCCAGTCTATAAGTGCTCGCAGGTTCATACTCGCATTTCCTCTAGAGATATAAAGTTCACCCATAATATCTTCCATACTTAACGCCTCTGGAGACACCATAAGTAAGGCGTGTATTTGAGCCATTGTCTTATTAATGCCCCATTGCGTACCTAGCGCTCCCCAAGTTTGTATAAACTTATTTTTTGCTTGATCAAATTCCATACGTCAAATATAAGAATGTTATTGTAATTTCAAAAATAAATGAAAGTTAAATTTTTACTGTCAGTTTTGTTATTCCTATTTTTGGATTATGAATGTACTTGTAATCTCAACAGTTTGGGTAGAGCCCACTTCTTCGGCAGCAGGAAGTAGGATGTTACAGCTGCTTACTATTTTTAAAGAAAAAGGCTGGAATGTCACCTATGCAAGTACAGCCGGAACTTCTCAAAATGCAATCTCGCTAAGTGATTTTGATATTGAGACCGCAACGATACAGCTTAACGATGATTCTTTTAACGCTTTCGCGAAAGCGTACAACCCCACCATCGTACTCTTTGATAGATTTATGGCAGAGGAGCAATTTGGCTGGCGAATAGACGAAGCGTGCCCCAATGCTCTAAAAATACTAGACACCGAAGATCTGCACTGTCTAAGAAAAGCAAGAGCGCAAGCCGTAAAAGAAGAGCGAGTTTTTGAACCCAAGGACTTAATTTCTGATATCGCCAAAAGGGAGATAGCCTCCATTTACAGATGTGATCTCACCTTGATGATCTCAACAGTAGAGATGGATTTGCTACAAACTTTTTTCAAGGTTCCTGCGTCATTATTACATTATGCGCCATTTCTAGTTTCTGCACTTGAGAGTGATTTTGTTCCTTTTAAAGAGCGAGCGCATTTTATAGCCATAGGCAATTTTATACACCCACCTAACTGGGATGCCACCCTAGAACTAAAAAAACATATTTGGCCACACATACGCCAGCAACTGCCGCAAGCAGAGATGCATATTTATGGCGCTTATGAGCCAGAGAAGGCATTACAGCTGCATAATCCCAAAGAGGGGTTTTTGGTAAAAGGAAGAGCAGAGAGCGCTCATCAGGTGATAAGAAATGCCAGAGTTTTACTAGCACCGCTTAGGTATGGGGCTGGCCTTAAAGGTAAATTTATAGATGCGATGCAATGTGGCACTCCATCTGTAACAACAGAGATAGGAGCAGAGGGAATGAACCAGCACTTAGACTGGCCCGGCAGTGTAAATGATGATTATGATGCATTTATAAAAGCTGCAGTCTCCTTATATAGTAATGAGTCAAAATGGCAAAAAGCCCAAGAAAATGGCGTAAGGATAATTAATACCAATTTTCAAAAAGATACTTACGCCAGCCTGCTTACAGATACATTACAGCACCTGATGGATAATTTGATTATGCATCGTGCTGCAAACTTTACAGGCCAGATGTTACAACATCACACAATGCGTAGCACACTATTTATGTCAAAATGGATAGCAGAAAAAAACAAAAAGGAGTAAGCCACGCTTACTCCTTTTTAATTTTAATCGACTTAATAAATTAATCTATAAGTCCTGCTCTTTTGAGTAGTGCTTCTGGTTTAGGTTCTTGACCTCTAAAACGTTTATAGAGTGTCATAGGGTCCTCAGTTCCTCCTTTTGAGAGTACGTGGTCCTTAAACTTAGTTGCTACGTCTTTATTAAATATCCCTTGTTCTTTAAAATATTCAAAAGCATCTGCATCTAGTACTTCTGCCCATTTGTAACTATAATATCCAGATGAGTAACCTCCTTGAAAAATGTGAGCAAAAGCTGTACTCATACAGGTCTCTGGAGTGTCTGGATACAAAGCAGTGTTGCCAAAGGCTTCTTTTTCAAAAGCTTTTACATCTGTTATATTGCTTGGGTCTTGCCCGTGCCACGACATATCTAGTAACCCAAAGCTAAGTTGTCTCAATGTTTGCATTCCTTCTTGAAACGTTGCTGCGTCTTTTATTTTTTGAACAAGCTCCATAGGGATTACTTCGCCAGTTTCATAATGAGTTGCAAAGAGCTCTAGAGCTTCTTTTTCATAACACCAGTTTTCTAGCACTTGGCTAGGTAACTCTACAAAGTCCCAGTACACAGAAGTTCCAGATAGGCTAGGGTAGGTAGTGTTTGCTAGCATACCGTGTAACCCGTGACCAAACTCGTGAAAGAGTGTTGTAACTTCATTAAAAGTAAGTAGGGATGGCTTGCTAGGTGTAGATGGAGTGAAGTTACAAACGTTAGATATATGTGGTCGCTCATTTACTCCATTCTCAATTTTTTGACCTTTAAAAGAGGTCATCCAGGCACCACCACGTTTTCCCTTTCTTGGGTGAAAATCTGCATAAAAAAGAGAGATGTAATTACCATCTACATCTGTAACTCTATATGTTTTTACATCCTTATGATATACATCTACATCTGTTACCTGCTCAAACTGCAAACCAAAGAGACGTGTTGCTACTTCAAACACACCATTTATTACATTTTCTAATTTAAAGTAAGGTTTGAGTTGCTCGTCATCTAGGTTAAAGAGTTCTTTCTTTAGTTTTTCAGAATAGTAAGAACCATCCCATTTTTGAAGTGCGTCTATACCGTCTTGTGTTTTTGCAAAATTTTCTAATTGTGCAAACTCTCTCTCTGCTGCAGGTTTTGCTTTTTCTAAGAGTTCGTTTAGAAAATCTTTAACCTTAGCTGGCGTTTGTGCCATACGTTCTTCAAGTACAAAATGGGCGTGCGTATCATAACCTAGTAGCTGTGCACGCTCGTGACGAAGGTTAACAATCTCAATGACGTTTTTTTGATTATCGTACTCATTACCTTTAAAGGCTTTACTGCCAAAGGCAAGAGAAAGCTCTTTGCGTAGCTCACGATTATCTGCATATTTCATAAAGGGAATGTAGCTAGGGTAGTCAAGTGTTATTACCCAGCCTTCTTTATCTCTAGAAGCTGCCTCTGCTGCAAAGGCTTCTTTTGCACTTGCAGGGACTCCAGCAAGATCTTCTTCATTTGTGAGGTGAAGCTCGTAGCTGTTTGTTTCTGCCAAGATATTTTCGCCAAAACTGAGTTTTAATTTTGCGAGAGCTGTATCAATTTCGCGTAAGCGTGATTTTTTATCTTCAGGTAGGTTTGCTCCATTACGAGCAAAACTTTTATATTTTTTTTCTAATAACGTTTTTTCTTCTACAGAAAGATCCAAATCATCTTTCTGGGCGTATATACTTTTAATACGCTCAAACAGTGTCTCGTTAAGAGTAACATCATTGCTAAAAGCGGTAAGAAGTGGCGATACTTCTTGTGCTATTTTTTGAATAGCCTCAGAGGTCTCTGCGCTATTAAGGTTAAAAAACACACTAGAAATACGATCTAGTTGTTGTCCAGAATAGTCAAGAGCAGCAATCGTGTTTTGAAAGGTAGGCGCCTCAGTATTATTTGTAATAGCATCTATCTCATTACGATTAATTTGTATCGCTTCTATAAAGGCTGGCTTAAAGTGCTCGTCCTTAATAGTATTAAATGGAGCTTCATTAAAGTCTTGTAAAAGTGGATTAGATGTAAGTGACATAAGTGCTTTGAAAATTAGAATTCGTTATAAATGAGTCATTTATCGAAAAAATAACGCATTTTGTCGATATATGCGATATTTTTTTTATGTTCGCTATGTCTATTTGAAATAGGCATATATTTGAGAAAATATGAAATTGATTTCCCCCAATCGATGTAGATATTACGAAAGGTTTGATTAATATTTAGAATGGTTAATAAATACAGTATCAATCCCCCAACAACTGCATTGATAAAGACCGCTCGTAAGAGCGGTCTTTTTTTTATTTAATGCTTTTTGCGCCTTCTATTACTTTTTGCTTAAGCCCTTCTTTATAGTCAAGCATTTTATCTTGAAGTGCGCTATCTCTTGCGCCTAGAATTTGTGCTGCAAGTATTCCAGCATTTTTTGCGCCATCTAGGGCTACTGTTGCGACAGGTACTCCGCCTGGCATTTGTAATATAGAGAGCACAGAGTCCCACCCATCTATAGAGTTGCGAGACTTAACTGGTACGCCTATCACTGGTAATGGTGATAAGGAAGCAACCATACCTGGAAGGTGAGCAGCGCCACCAGCACCAGCTATGATTACATTTATGCCACGCGTATGTGCATTTTTACTATAATCAAAAAGTTTATCTGGTGTGCGGTGTGCACTTACAATGTCTACCTCTATATCGATATCCATCTCTTTTAAGAAGTCTATAGCTTCTTGCATTACTGGGAGGTCACTCGTGCTTCCCATTATGATTCCTACTTTCATCGTGTTTGATTTATTGTGCGATTACTTTTATGCTTCCTTTTACCTTTTCGGCTACAGTTCTTGCTTTTTCTATATTGTGATCTACAATAGTTACGTGACCCATTTTTCTAAAAGGGCGCGTCTCCTTTTTACCATAAATATGAGGGGTTACCCCGTCCATACCCATTATATGCTCTATGTTCTCATATTTTACTTGGCCAGTATAGCCTTCATCTCCTACTAGATTTACCATTACAGAAGCAACTTTACTATCTGTATTGCCTAGTGGTAGATCTAAAATGGCTCTGAGGTGCTGCTCAAACTGGTTTGTAAAACTTCCTTCTATACTGTAGTGACCACTATTGTGTGGTCTTGGAGCTACTTCATTTACAAGAATCTCATCATTTTCTGTCTGAAACATTTCTACCGCAAGTAATCCCACGTGACCAAAAGCGTTAGAAACTTTCTCTGCAATATCTCGTGCTTTTTGAGCTACGGTCTCATCTATACGAGCTGGGCATATAACATACTCTACCTGGTTTGCCTCTGGATGAAACTCCATCTCTACCACAGGATAGGTTTTAACCTCTCCAGATAAATTGCGAGCTACTATTACGGCCAGCTCATTTTTAAATGGGATCATCTTTTCTGCTATGCAAGGTACTTCTGGTAAAGTGTCAAGGTCACTTGCGGTGCGCACTACAGATACTCCTTTGCCATCATAGCCTCCTGTACAAGATTTCCAAATAAATGGTAGGTTGTCTAGCCATTGTGGAGATCCTTTTACCGCTTTCGCGAAAGCGTACTTCTCATAACTTGCCGTCGGGATGTTGTGCTTTTTATAAAAGTCCTTTTGTACACCTTTATCTTGTATGTTTCGTAAAACTGATGGTTGAGGATACACTTGTATGCCTTCCTTTTCTAACGTCTCTAGGGCATCGATGTTTACACTCTCTATCTCAAAGGTGAGTACATCTACCTTACGGCCAAATTTTACTACAGTATCATAGTCCATAAGACTACCTTGTGTAAAATGATTGCAGGCAATCTTGCAGGGAGCCTCGTTGCTCGGGTCAAGTACGTAGGTCTGTATATCATACTTGCGGGTGTCATAAAGCATCATTTTACCTAGTTGACCACCACCTAAGATGCCTAATTTAAATTGAGAAGAGAAGTAATTTTTCATAGCATATAAGTTTTCGCGAAAGCGAAAAATAGTGGTTCAAAAATACAAAATCGTCTGAGAGTAACTCATAATTATGTATTCATATCGAGATAGCTATAAGGACTGATTTTCAAATACTATCTTTGCCCTTTATTATTTATGAAAAATACAATTACACTTCACGACCTAACGTTTGAAAAATCTATTTCAAAAACAGATGTGCAACACGCTGTAAACGGTGTGGCTGTGCGTCTTAATGAAGATTATAGAGGTAAACGACCGGTGTTTCTTACAGTGCTTAATGGTGCTTTTTTATTTAGTGCAGAGCTCATAAAAAAGTTTGACCACGAGTGCGAGATGAGCTTTATCAAGGTGGCTAGTTATGATGGAACTCAACAAAGCGATGAGATTCATACCGTAATGGGGGCAGAGCCGTCACTAAAAGGACGAGATGTAATTGTAGTAGAAGATATAGTAGACTCTGGTAATACCATAGAGACTATTATAAAAATACTTGAACAAGAAGAGGTGGCGTCATATCGTATAGCCTCACTTTTATATAAACCAGAAGCCTATAAGAAACCGTATAAGGTAGATTATATAGGTCTGGAAATTTCTAATGATTTTGTGGTAGGGTTTGGTCTAGATTATAATGGTCTAGGGCGTAACCTCACATCAATATATAAACTTAAAAAAACTCATATGACCAATCTGGTTTTATTTGGCCCTCCAGGTGCCGGTAAAGGAACACAAGCCGAAGTTTTAAAAGAGAAGTATGACCTAGTACATATAAGTACTGGTGATGTTTTTAGATACAACATAAAAAACGCTACAGAACTTGGAACACTGGCAAAGTCTTATATAGACAAAGGACAATTAGTGCCAGATACTGTTACGATAGATATGCTTAGTGCAGAGGTAGAGAAAAACGCAGATGCAAAAGGATTTATTTTTGACGGCTTTCCTCGTACAGAAGCTCAGGCAGATGCTCTTGCAACACTACTGGCTTCAAAAAATACAGAGGTTGCAGGTATGGTTGCACTAGAGGTAGATGATGAGGTGCTTGTACAGCGATTACTTGAGCGTGGTAAAACTTCTGGTCGTGCAGATGATGCAGATGAGGATGTGATACGTAATCGTATAAAAGTATATTATGCAGAGACGGCAATCTTAAAAGGATACTACGAGAAGCAAGATAAGTACCACGGAGTAGACGGGGTAGGAAGTATAGAAGAGATTACTGCAAGATTAAGTGACGTGATTGACACGTTATAGATTAGTGAAGAACTAATCATTACAATTAAATATAAAGGCTAGCTGAAAGATGACTGAAGGAAATTTTGTAGACTATGTAAAGATTCACACAACCTCTGGTAATGGGGGGTCTGGATCTGCGCACTTACACCGCGAAAAGTTTATAGAAAAAGGAGGCCCAGACGGTGGTGATGGTGGTCGTGGTGGACATATTATAGTGCGAGGTAACTCAAACTTATGGACACTTATACACCTTAAATTTAAACGTCACTTGAGAGCTGGTCACGGAGGTAATGGTGCAAAGTCAAGATCTACTGGCCTAGACGGAGAAGATACCTATATAGACGTGCCTCTAGGTACTACAATAAAAGATACAGAGACAGATAAAGTCTTGTTTGAAATCACAGAGGATGGTCAAGAGTTTATCGCTGCCGAAGGTGGTATGGGAGGTCGTGGTAACTGGCACTTTAAAAGTAGCACTAACCAGACACCTAGATATGCACAACCAGGTATAGATGGCTATGAAGTCTCACTTACCTTAGAGCTTAAAGTTCTGGCAGACGTAGGTCTGGTAGGTTTTCCTAATGTAGGGAAGTCTACATTACTAGCATCTATCACAGCAGCCAAACCAAAAATCGCAAATTATGAGTTTACCACTCTTAAGCCTAATTTGGGTATTGTAGAGTACCGCGATTACAGGTCATTTGTAATGGCAGATATACCAGGTATTATAGAAGGAGCCTCAGAGGGTAGAGGGATAGGCCACCGATTTTTACGTCACATAGAGCGTAACTCTACATTGCTCTTTATGATTCCGGCAGATGCAGATAGTATCTCAGAGCAATACGAGATTTTGCTCAATGAGCTTAAAAAGTATAATCCAGAAATGCTCGACAAGAGCAGAATGATTGCTATTACAAAAAGTGATATGCTGGATGATGAGCTTAAAGCAGAGCTTTCTGAAGAGCTAGATAGAGAACTTCCTATTCCATATTTATTTATCTCTGCAGTTGCACAACAAGGTCTTGTAGAACTTAAAGACGCCTTGTGGAAAATGATGAATGAGTAGTTTTACGCTTTCGCGAAAGCGTGATAATGAAACTTTTAGACATTAAATGTAAGTGGTTTCTTTCGTAGATATTAGTTTATTAACTATTTTCGGCGGAAGAAACCATTTTTATATTTATGAAACGACTATTACTCACTTCTTTTCTACTCTTTGTAGTATTCCCTTTAATTGCTCAGTGTCCCACTTCCAGTATTACACTTTCTTCACAGGCAGATGTGGATGCTTTTATTATTGACTATCCAAATTGTACGGGCTTACAAGTAGAATTAGATATAAGCGGAGCTGATATTACTGATTTAAGTCCTTTGCAGAATCTAGAATCTGTAGAAAGTATTACGATTAGTAATAATAATAATTTAACCACTCTATATGGTTTACAAAATATACAGACTATAACAGGTTTTAATTTTATTATAAATCAAAACCCAATGCTTGAAAATCTTGATAGCCTTTCAAGTTTAGTTAATATAGATGTGCAATTTTTTGATATCTCGTTTAACGCCTCTTTAGTTAATCTAGATGGTCTAGCTAGCGCATCTATAACAACTAGAGACTTCACTATAATGGATAATAATGTTTTAGAAAATTTTGATGGACTAATAGGTACTTCTGAAATTATAGATGCTTCAATGTTTAATATAACTAATAATCCAGCGTTAGTGTCGATAACAGGTTTGGCAAATGCAGAGATTACCGGGGCATTTGATTTTCTAATTGCAAATAACAATACGTTGTCTAGTCTAGATGGTTTAGAAGGGATTTTTGGTTTTATAGATATTATTAGTATAAATAATAACGATGCTCTTGAAAGTATTAGTGCCCTCTCTGGAGTAGACACAGTAGGTATGGTAATAGTTATGAATAACCCGACCCTAACCACACTAAATGGCTTAGATGGATTAGAAACTGGGTATAATGACTTTTTATCTATTGAAATTATTGATAATAGTAGTTTAATTGATATAAGTGCTCTAAATGGGATTGACAGATTTACATTAACAAATTTATCGGTTAATAATAATCCGGCCCTTTCAGAGTGTAGTTCTTATCTCTTGTGTAGCATCTTGCAGGATGAGAGTAGTTCTACCAGTTTTGATATCTATGATAATGCACCAGGCTGTAATAGTACAATAGAAATAGAAGAAAACTGTGTTGCCTGTCCTTCTGGCGATCTTATTTTAAACTCTCAAGCAGAGGTTGATGCTGTAGGTGTAGATTATCCAGAATGCTCAATAATAAGTGGACTAGTTATAGACGGTGATGATATTACAGACTTGTCTCCTCTTTCTAATATCTCTAATGTACTTGGTAATATCATTATTAAAAATAATAATATGTTACAAACCCTTGAGGGATTAAATAATCTCTCATCATTTACTGGTAGTGAATTAAGTATCGTAAACAACCCATTGATTACAAGTATAGGAGCCTTAAATAATCTTATAAATTTAAATGAGAACTCTGAGCTGGTTGTTAAGGTAGAAAATAATGCGATGCTAGCCTCTTTGCAAGGGCTGGGGAGTATTGATTTTACAAATGTCATAGAGGCTTACATTGTTAATAATGATGCGTTAGTTAATCTAGTAGGACTGGAGAATGTTACTTTCTTATTTACATTAGTGATAAGCGATAATGATGGTTTAACTTCATTAATAGGGCTAGACAATTATAATGAGGGGATGGATATTTTAATAGATAATAACGCAAGCCTCATACATTTGGACTTGCCCAATTTTATAAGTATTCAATATTTGACAATCTCAAATAATCCATCACTTCAAAATCTCGATGGCCTAAGCTCTCTACAAAATGTTTATGTAGGCATATCTCTTGAAAATAATGTATTGCTAACTAATATAGATGCTCTAAATAGTATAAACTTAAGTAATGAGACGGGAGAGATAATAATAACAGACAACAGTTCTTTAAGCTCTTGTAGTATAGATTACATATGTTCTTATCTTGAGGGAGAGGGAGAGCTTACAGTTGCAAATAATAATGAAGATTGTAATACACTAGATGAAATAAACCAATTCTGCGCGCCGTGTGAATATCCTGTAGTTTTAAATAGTCAAGAGGATGTAAATAATTTTCCAATACTTTATGCAGAATGTCCAAATTCTCTAGTAAATGGTCTTCTAATTCAAGGCGAGGATATTGTAGATTTAACACCTCTAAGTATAATAACTACTGTAGAAAATGGCCTCATCGTAGCTGGGAATCCACTTTTAGAAAGTCTAGAAGGTTTGGAGGGGCTTACAAGTGTAGATCTGTTTGAAATAACCGAAAATAATCAACTGTCATCTCTTGCTGCTTTCTCATCACAACTCACAATAAACAATCTTAATGTTTTAGGAAATAGTTCTTTAACAAGCTTGAGTGGGTTTGAAAATGTAATGCATATTGAGCATTTAGTTTTGTTCAGTGCTACCGGTTTAGTCTCGCTTGACGGTTTTCCCACTAGCCAGACAGCTATAGGTAATATAGAGATCTCTGAAACTACTAATCTAAATGATATTGCAGCCCTATCTAACATTTCTACAGCTGAGAGTGTGAATATTGGGTTCAATCAGTCACTTGACAATCTAGACGGTTTCGAGGGCTTAACTACAATTGCGTCTAACTTAACTATAAGTACTAACTACGTACTCACAAGTCTCCAAGGTTTAAATAATCTATCATCAGAAATTTCTGAAGTATCTATAAAATTCAATCCAGTGCTAATTGACATCAGTGCCATAGGCGGCGTGATGACAAGTTCTCTCACGTCATTGCAAATTGAAGATAACTTGCTTCTAGAAGTTTGTAGTAATCTCGCAATTTGTAATTATCTCAACGACGGAGGTAATGCTGTGATAGCTAATAATAGCGAGGGATGTAATAGTATTGCTGAAATTCAAGAAGCTTGTGAGGCGTATTTTAATATAATCTCGGGCACGGTAGCTTTTGATTTTAACAATGATGGTTGTGATGTGTCAGATTATGACGCCAGTAATATTTTAGTTACCACTACTGGTGAGGGTGAAATATATACCTCCATTACAGATGAGAATGGATATTATGAGTTATTTGTTCCAGAAGGAGTATACGTTTCCTCAGTTGTTCAATCATCATTGCCAGTCGGATTTACGGGAGCGCCAGATACCATCGAAACCGTTTTTGAGGGGTTGACAGAAAGCGCTGAGGTGAGTTTTTGTTTAGTTGCCGAAAATGATACTACAGATGTGAGTATCTCTCTACTACCCTTACAAGATCCTAGGCCTGGACTCGAAGCCCAGTATATTATACAATTTGAAAATCTAGGAGCACAAACCGTTAGCGGAAATATCTCATTTGAATTTGATAATGAGATTATGTTTTATTTAAATTCTTCATTATCTACTTCTGCTATAAATGAAACGAGTATTGAATGGACTTATGATAATCTAGCTCCTTTTGAGAGTAGGTCATTTCTTGTAAATTTTGAGTTATTTATACCACCTACAGTACAAGGCGGGGAAGAGTTAAACTCGCTTGTACAGATCTCTCCACTTGATAGTGATATAGATACAAGAAACAATACACAGGGTATAAAGGAAGTCGTTGTAAACTCTTACGATCCTAATGATAAAACGGTAATACAAGGTTCAGAAATTTTTGAGGAGCAAGTAGGAGATTATTTAGATTATCTCGTGCGTTTTCAAAATACTGGTACAGCAGATGCCTTAGAAGTTGTAGTTACTGATACGCTAAGTAATAATCTAGACTGGAGCACATTTAGAATACTGGATGCAAGTCACGATTACCGTGTAGAAATTACAAATGAGAATGAAATTGCTTTTATTTTTGAAGATATAAACCTCCCTCCAGAAGAGGTGGATGCTCCAGGTAGTAATGGCCATATTGCTTTTGAAATTAAAACAAAAGATGATCTTGTACTAGGTGATACTGTAGAGAATACAGCAAATATTTATTTTGACTTTAATGAACCTATTATTACAAATACTGTTGTCACAACTGTAGTAGAACCATTGGCATTAGAAGATTTTAACCAAATAGAAGTTGTAATATACCCTAACCCAGTACAGACGTTATTTACAGTAGAGTTGCCTACCTATATTGAAGTTTACAATATAAGAGTATTGTCTATTCAAGGTCAAGAACTTATGAAGTCTAAGGCTACAGATGTAGATATTTCTAACTTATCTAGAGGAATTTATTTTCTAAACATTAAAACATCTCAGGGTATTTATACAAAGAAGATCGTTAAGAACTAACAAAATATAATAATCCGTGTAAACCTTTGTTATCTTTATGCAAAACAAAGATTTATGCGGATTTTTTTATGCCTCATTATATGTGCGCTACTCACGAGTTGTGGGACAACATTTGTAGACTATGACTATGATACAAAGGTAGATTTCTCAAAGCTTACCTCTTATAATTATGACTTCTCTGAAGCAACTGGGCTACTTGAATTTGACGAGCGTAGAGTGGTGAAGTATACAGATAGTATGTTGCAATCTCGCGGTTATATCAAGACTGAGACTAATGACTTTTTTTTAAAAATCACCTCAGAAGAGTATGAGACACGCTCTAGAAACACCTTGGGCGTAGGTGTAGGAGGTGGTGGAGGCACTGTAGGGGTAGGAGTAAGTGGCGGCATACCCATAGGCGGTCCAGAGCGACACCTCAAGATGGTTGTTACTGTTTACAAAGCATTAGGTAATCAACCCACGGTATGGGAGGCTATAAGTGAGAGTGATATTAAAGTAAACGCAAAACCTGATAAACGGGATGCACATTTTAAAAAGTTAGTAGAAAAAATTTTTAACAAATTTCCGCCAGAGCAGTAATTGCACTTTGGCACCATAATGGTATATATTTGACTAAAATAATATGATGAAAAAGTGGTTTATTATTCTATTGTTTCCTGTGGCGCTATGTGCTCAGAATGTGAGTGATAACGCTTTCGCGAAAGCGGAAAAACTTTTTAAACAGTCTCAGTACAGCCTTGCACAGCCACTGTTTGTAAACTACCTGAAAGCACATCCAGATGACCCTCAAACTCTAGAATATCTAGGAGATATAGAAGGCTATGCAAAAAACTGGGATGGAGCAATTCCTTATTACGAAAGCTTAGTAGAAAAGTACCCAAACAACGCAAACTACCATTATAAATATGGAGGTGTACTGGGTATGAAAGCTCTTGCTGTAAACAAGCTGAGAGCTGCTACAATGATAGGTGACATAAAAGAGCAATTTGAAACAGCAGCCAGACTAGATCCATCTCATATAGATGCACGCTGGGCACTTGTAGAATTTTATATTCAAATACCAGGTATAATAGGTGGTAGCGAGGCAAAGGCAAGAAAATATGCAGACCAGCTACTTGATATCTCAAAAGTAGATGGATATCTCGCTCACGGCTACATTGCAGAGTATAATGGCAAGCCTAGTGTAGCAGAGTACAATTATAGAAAGGCTGTAGATGTAGGTGGTTCTGTCACTTGTTATACCAAGTTAAGAGAGCATTATGAGAAAAATAATGAACCACAAAAAGCCTTTGAAACGGCTTATGAGGCGCAACAAAAACATTCTCAAGAGAACAGGTTACAGTACCAGCTAGGTAAGGTGGCCGGGCAGTACGGTATAGGGCTTGATCAAGGTATTATGGGGTTGCATCATTACATAAAATACCACTCTGCAGCAGATGGCGTGCCTAAGGATTGGGCATATTTACGCCTTGCTCAAATCTATAAGCACAAAGGTGATAAAGAAAAAGCAGAGCAATGGATTAATAAAGCACTTGCTAGTAGGTCAGATTTTAAAGAGGCCTTACAAGAGCGCAAAGCTATTAGGAATTTATAATATTAAGGGTGCAGCGCAGGATTTATGTCACCTACATTTTCTTTAAGATAGCGATCTATAAAAGTGTCTGTAAAGTGCTCACTTCCTAGTAAGTTTGCAGCTTGTAATTGCGACTTTATATCAAGCGCTTGATATGCTCTGAGGTAATCTAGTGAGAGTGCTTTGTAGCTATAATGCCAGGGTTCATATTTAAAGCCTTTCCTGTCATACGTATCTGTGTAGACAAGGTAAAAGCCAAAACTATTTGCGTGTGCATCCATCCATTCTTTAAACTTACAGAAGGGACCACTACCGTGAAATTTTGACGGAACTAGTAATCCGCTAGTAACTCCTGGTGTGGCGTCTACAATATCTATATCTGTCCCCCAGTGATGCCTTGAGGTGCCAGGTATGGTAGAGTACTCAATAATTTTATTGATGGTTGCAAGGTGGCTTAGACCGCTTTCGCGAAAGCGTTTATACTTACGCTCCCATATTCTGTTTTGATGATTATAATCTCTGTAGCTTGATACTACTTGAAATTTTATACCATCTTTAAGAGCGGCAGTTTTCATCTCTTCAAAAGCGATGGCAGCTTCTGGTCTAAGTTTATAGGTTGAGGTTGTGGTGAGTTGTGGTGAGCCTTTACCTAGTAGCTCGTCTCTATCTATCATATCCAGTATTGCCGCCCTAGCCGTAAGTGGGAGGGAAGCGGCAAGTATACCTAGTGCTGTTAGTTTTGAAAATGATCTTCTATTCATAAGAGCTGCTTTTTCATTCTATAATGAGGTCCCACTTTAGGAATATCAAACAAGGTGCCATCTACTTGATAACCTAAATTTTTATAAAACTGTAAAGCAATAACTCGGGCATTAAACCATAGTAGTGTTTTGCTTTTTTCTTTAAGTAGCGCCTCGCCTTTTTTTAATAAGAGTTCTGCAATGCCTTTTCTTCTATACTCAGGTAACACGGCCATTCCTCGTAGTCTATATTGTGCGCCAGTAAAGCCGTCGTGACTGTCATCCATAAAACTCGCTACACCTATAATGTCATTATTATGAAACATACCTAGGTGAAAGGTGCTTGTCTGCTCGTCTGCCTCCATATAGACATCTTTTAGTGGACGCCCTTTTCTTAAAACTGGATGTCGCACGGGCCAGGTTTCTTTGGCGCTTATTTCTTTGAGTTGATAGGCCTTGTTTTTAAGGTGATATAACCTAGAGGGCATATCGTGATGTGTAATAGTTTTTATATATGAGAAGCTTTGATTGTCCAGTAAGGTTTGAGATGCACTATTATCACGATGTGTACGAGCAATTATATAAGGTAGCTTTAAAGTATCAAAAGCATATGTAATACAAGCTTGTGCGCTTTCTGTAGCATATCCTTGTCTCCAGTATTTTTTATGTAACCTATATCCAAGATCAACCTCTCGACTTTCAGGATTATACTTGAGTCCACACCAGCCTAAAAAGGTGTTGTCAGTTTTTCGTACGATAGCAAATCTACCCAGCCCCGTTTTTATTGTTGTTTGGGGTTTGTAGTAAACTGTTTCAATATAATTTTTTATGAAAGCTTGTGCCTCTTCTGTATTTGCAAAAGCTTTGTCTCCTGTATATTTAAGCACCTCTGGGTCTGCATTCATCTGGAAAAGATCTTCAGAATCTTGAGGTATAAAATCTCTAAGATACAAACGTTCTGTTTCCATCATAACCATTAGGCAAGTACGTCTTTAAAATCTGGATTACGGTCAAATTGAACTTCGGCAAAGGGGCAAAGAGGGTTGATTTTTAGGCCATTCTCTCTAGCAAAAGTAACTGTGTGAGCCACAAGTTTTGAGGCAAATCCTTTACCTTCTTCTGGAATTTTTGTTTCGGTATGGTCTATCGTTATGACAGCGTCTTTGTCTTTAGAGTAGGTAAGTTCTGAGATGATGCCATTATCACCTTTCATATAAAATACACCTCGATCTTCTCTTTCTTTATGCTGGATATCCATATCTCTCTGTTGTGGTTAAAGCCGGAAATATAGATTAAAGAAGTTTAGTAATGATTGACTTTAGGAAAATTTTAGCGGTTTAGGTAGAAGGCTCCTGCTTGATCTTTTTGATCCTTTAATTTAAGCACATAATAATAAGTCCCCACAGGGAGTTTATTATCTTCTGCGATAGTAACGCGGCCTTGCGATGTCCCGTCAAAAGAGTTGTCATAGTTTTTCATACTAAAGACTTCTACACCCCATCTATTATAGAGGTATAGTTCATTGTCTGGACTAGTAGCAAGTCCTTCTATGACAAAAGTGTCGTTAACACCATCTCCGTTTGGGGAGAAAAATGTGTATACATTAATACCGCTACTTGCCTTAAGAACAGATCCCAGTGTATAAGCCGAAAAGTCATTAGGCTCAAAAAGCTCAGATGTAATTTGGCCATTGGTCTCATCACCAGAAAAACTAGCATTTCCTAAATTCACCCATCTATTTAAAACATTAGAAAAACCTACAACACGCAGTGAGCTCAAGCCATCTGCAAGTACTGGTACCTGAGTATCTTCATCCCAAGTAAGTTTTGCTTGTACTGGTAGCGGCCCGTTTAAATCCCAATACTCATTAGGGTCTATAATAGAGAGTGTATTTTCAAATAAATCTGTGTTAAATGATCCAGGTAATGTACTAGGAGTGTCTGGATCTTCAAAAAAGTATGCAGCTTGATAAGTAGTTATTGCAGGGTTGAGAGGTATCACTGTAAGCTGGCGAATTTTAAAATCATCTCCTATAGGAAAGTCAAACTCTAGATTACCTCGATTAGTAACATAACCATCTACGTGATTGCTATCGCTTTCTCCCAGATAGATAGCGTTGTTTGTGAAGTCAAGATTAATACCAAGGTCTTCTCGAGGAGTGGTAATTCTACCATTTATAAAATCTAGTAGGCTAGTAACCCCTACAGATACCTCAAAGTTAAGATCATTTGGTACGTCAACCTCCATATTGAAGAATACAGGCTTGTTATTACCTAGTACAAAAAGTTCTTCTGTTGGATTGTAAAAACCAGCAAGACCAAGATTACTGTCAAAGTCTCCATCATTGATTAAATCACCGTGAAAACCTATAGCCCCATCTTGATGTATCTGCATATTACCAAAGTTGTGCAAAGATTCTTGAGCATATGTGACAGAAGTACTTAAAGCTGTAGCTAGAAGAACTAATGTTACAATTGCATATGTTTTTATATCATTCATAATTTAGGGTAATAAGTAAAAGGTAATACAACCGCAAGAAGTACCTGTTCCCGTGCTTGTAACAAAATTAACTGAGCTTGCAGATATCTCACGATAAGCATTATTACCATTTATAGGGCTAGTGCTAGTAAATAAATAGTCAAAAGTTCCATCTAGATTATCCTGCTCTACTACTGTGTGATTGCCTAGGTTTAAAGTACCTATATCATAAGGTACATTATCTAGCAATATTTCATAATTGTATGTCCCGGGAGCATTAGGCGCATTAAATTGTAATGCCCAGTAAAATGCATTGTTATCATTGAGCTGTATGTTTGTGAAGTCTCCCGTAGGAGTTCCGCTAGAAGTTAATGAGGTCACGCCACTAGGGGGTGAGGTACTTCCAGATAAGGATACATCTGTAACAACTTCAATCTCTGCTGTGACATTAAAATACCAAACTTCCTCTACATAAACATCTGCAGTGCCACCGTTATCACCAGTGCCTATATATACATCAAACCCGTTTGCAGTCTGTGTGCCTGTCACTACTTGTGCGATGCGACCGTCTCTGTTAGTTAAATCTTCTTGTATACCTAGAGTTATTGGGTATGATGCTCCATTAGGGTGTGGAGATGTAAATGCGACACTGTATCTTCCAGTTGTTCCTGCAATTTTTGTCACAGTACAGTTAGTATTATAGTTATTTGTTCCATTTGCAGCTGTTTGAGCAGCAGCAAAGGAATAACCAATGGTTTGCTTGGTAACGTTAAGAGTAGGAGTACTGCTGTTATTTGACCCAAGGTCATTTGTACTTAGTAGACGTACCCATTGTGTAGTGTTTCTGTAGTAAATAGAGTCTAGATTATCGTCGTACATAATAGTACCCTCAAGAGGTGTTCCAGTAACATTAGAGGTTCCTACACCATCGTCGTGCTTAAGTTGTTGTAATAACTGGGCATCTACTGTTTGCGCTTTCGCGAAAGCGATAGAAAATATAACACCGAAAATATATAGGTAACTTTTCATATTTTAGATTTTTATTATTTATAAGCCGTGTATAATACGAGTAGTGCTTCATTATTTACATCTCCAGGTTGAACATCTACTAGAATGTTTGTACTATTTGCGGTCACTATACCATCTGTATAATTTACTGTAACAATAAAGCCATCTGTAGTAAATTCTTTAAAAGCAGCTTCTATCTTACCTAGGCTATTTCCGTTTTGATCGCTATAGCGCACACCTATACAATTACTGCTACTGGCATATCTTGATATATCGTTTATAGAATTTCCGTGACCTCCAGAAAACATTGCCTGTTGAGTTATAGAACTAGCAGCATCTTCTCTTGCAAAACCTTTCATTGTGCCAAAGGAGTTATCAATCCCTCTATCATTATCACCCACACCATTGTCAGAATCTAAATCGCGGCTCTCCACATTTGCAGACGCCGAAAATGTTACTTGTGATGGTTTAAACGGTATGTTGTCTACTGTCACATCACCCTCTCCAGAGATGATAAACCAGCCTGTATACATATTTCTTGCGGTAAGAAGTTCTAAAAATCCATTATTTGTATATTCAAAAATCCTATTTTCATCTGTATTATAAACCAGCATACCAATCTCTAAATCTGCCGGATCGTATGCGTCAATTTCTAACTGTGATGCCTTCTGCACATTAACTAAATATGCAGGGTCTGTGGTTTGCGCTTTCGCGAAAGCGTAAACAAAAACAAGAAGTATAGTTATATATAAAGGATTGTTTTTCATAGTTTTTTATTCGTAAGCCGTAAATAATACAATTACAGACTCGTCAAGTATGTCATCACTAAAAGCAGTACCTCCTATTGTTCCTATTGTATAAGTTACATTAAGATTAAAACCTGCAGCCGTAAAGCTAGTCAGAGATGCTGAGATAACACCTAGATTGTTACCGTTATTATTAGTATACCTTAAACCTATGCACTGTGTATCATTAGCATATCTAGATATGTTATTAATAGAGCTACCACTTCCGCCAGAAAATATAACCGCCTGTGCAATAGGACTGCCTGCTCGAGCAAATCCATTCATTGCGCCAAAGGTGTTTTCAAGCAATCCAGTATTATTTGCTCCTAGCGCATTATCATCATTAATGTTAAACGACCCTATATTAGGATGCGCCTTAAAAGTAACTTGCGAAGGCTCAAAAGGGATGCCTGATATACTCTGGCTATATGTTCCAGTGGTGGTTAATGTGCTGTTGTCTATAATAAAAAATCCGGTGTATGTTCCTGATGGTCCTACGGGTCCCTGTGGTCCTTCTACTCCTTGAGCGCCTGTGGGTCCAGTAGGTCCAGCTGGTCCAGTTGCGCCATCTGCTCCGGTTGCACCAGTAGGTCCCTGCGGTCCAGCATCTCCTTGCGGGCCAGTGGCACCTGTTGCGCCATCTGCACCGGCTGGCCCTTGTGGTCCTGTAGCGCCAGTCGCACCGTCAGCTCCTTTTGGACCTATTGGTCCTTGTGGCCCAGTTGCGCCTGTTGCCCCGTCTGCGCCTGCTGGTCCTTGCGGTCCAATCGCTCCAGTTGCTCCGTCTGCACCTGCGGGTCCCTGTGGTCCAATTGCACCCGTTGCTCCATCTGCACCTGCTGGTCCTTGCGGGCCAATCGCTCCAGTTGCTCCGTCTGCACCTGCCGGTCCTTGCGGTCCAATCGCTCCAGTTGCTCCGTCTGCACCTGCCGGTCCTTGTGGTCCAGTTGCACCCGTTGCACCCGTTGCTCCATCTGCACCTGCCGGTCCTTGCGGTCCAGTTGCGCCCGTTGCACCATCTGCGCCTGCTGGTCCTTGCGGACCAATTGCACCTGTTGCTCCATCTGCACCTGCTGGTCCTTGCGGTCCAGTTGCACCTGTATCCCCATCCGCGCCTGCTGGTCCTTGTGGACCTACAATTCCTACAGTGACAGCGGTGTTGTTTTCATTTGTGTACGTAGCCGTACCATTACCATTATCTACAAAAGTAGTTACTGTTTCAGATACATCGACATCGGTTAGTATTACTAAAAAGCCTGATGTCGTATATTCAAATATTCTATTTACATCTGTATTGTATACTAGCATACCTATTTCTAGATCTGCCGGGTCATAGGCATCTATTTCTGATTGTGACGCTTTTTGCACATTTATTAAATATGCAGGGTCTGTGGTTTGCGCTTTCGCGAAAGCGTAAAAACTTAAGAGAATTATAAAAATTGCTTTTTTCATAGTAGGGGGGAGTCCTTAAAATCCTGGGATGGTTAATACAGTAAACATAAATTCTGAATTGAAGAATGCTCGATCAGAACCACCATTATCATTATCTCCAATATTAACTATAAATCCAGTTGCAGATTGTCCTGAGTATGATATACCTGGATCATCATTTCCTGCGCCTGCTCTTCCTGGCTGGCTTAACTGAATGATGTAATTTGCATTTGGTAGTGCAGTGGTAAATGTTACTTGGTACGTACCTGTACCTGTATTTACTACGGTAGCATTAAAAAGTGCTCCTCCACCAGCAGCTCCCACTTTTCCTACTGAATAAACCGCAGGAGCGACTGCCATAAATGCTCCACCATCTGTTCCGACAGAGAGTGCATTATCTGCATCTGCACTTACAACCTGAGCGGTAAAAGGATTACCAGCCTCATCAGTATAAGTAATTTCTCCTGTTGCTGTAGCATCTGTTGTAGTAGGGGTGTCGTCTTGTACAAAGGTTGTTACTGTCTCTGCTGCGGCATCTGCCCATTCTGTGCCGGTTGCAGTAGCTGTTAGTACTTGCCCTGCTGTTCCAGGTAAATCATTTTCGTCTAGTACAGGTCCGTCTAAGTCTAAGGTCTGATTGATTATAACAACGGTGTTTCCGGTTGTTGCTTCATCGATTTTCATTGCTTCAAATCCTCCTACTGTAAAGCCTATTTCATCTGCTGCTGGACTGTACATTCCTGTATTTGTGTCATCTGTAAATCTATACGCAGGTTCGCCAGCATTACCATCAGAATTTAAAAAACCTGCAGAACGAATAGCTCCCGTTACTTGTAGCTTGTTATCTGGTGTATTAGTACCAACTCCCAATCTATTATTTGTAGCATCCCAAAATAACTGGTCATTATCTTCAGTAGGAGTTTCGTCTGCTCCTGCAAAGAAAATAGAACCTTCAGTTCCTGTATGTTCTAGTGAGCTTAAATCTATTGGGTTTGGAGTGCCAGTTTCATCTATAAACTCTAACTCGTTTGTAGTATCGTCAAAGGTTAGTGAAGTAACTGTCTCTTCAATAGCAAAAGGAGTTGCACCTTCATTGTTATATGTTCCAATAAGATTTGTATTTGTAGCAGTGTTTAAATCTGTTACATCAGTAACTGTTTCCTCTGCTGTTACATCTACAAATAATGCTCCGTCTGTTCCTGCGGTGATGTTGTTATCAGTATCTGCTGATATTAGGTTCACATTAGCATTTGTAGCATCTTCGTTTGCGTAAGTAAGTTCTCCTGCTGCGATTGCTAGTTCCGTTACTGTTTCTTCTTCTGAAACATCTATAAATAATGCTCCGTCTGCACCCGCAGTGATGTTGTTATCTGCGTCTGCTGATATCAGGTTCACATTGGCATTTGTAGCATCTTCGTTTGCGTAAGTAAGTTCTCCTGCAGCGATTGCTAGTTCCGTCACTGTTTCTTCTTCTGATACATCTACAAATAAAGCTCCATCTGTTCCTGCAGTTATGTTGTTATCTGTATCTGCTGATATCAAATTCACATTAGCATTTGTAGCATCTTCGTTTGCGTAAGTAAGTTCCCCTGCAGCGATTGCTAGTTCCGTCACTGTTTCTTCTTCTGATACATCTACAAATAATGCTCCGTCCGTTCCTGCAGTTATGTTGTTATCAGCATCTGCTGATATTAGGTTCACATTAGCATTTGTAGCATCTTCGTTTGCGTAGGTAAGCTCCCCAGCAGCGATTGCTAGTTCCGTTACTGTTTCTTCTTCTGAAACATCTACAAATAAAGCTCCGTCTGCACCTGCAGTAATGTTGTTATCTGCATCTGCTGATATCAGGTTCACATTAGCATTTGTAGCATCTTCATTTGCGTATGTAAGCTCCCCTGCAGCGATTGCTAATTCAGTTACGGTTTCTTCTATAGCAAAAGGAGTAGCATCCTCATTGTTATATGTTCCAATCAGGTTTGTGTTTGCTGCAGCATTTAGATCTGTAATATCAGTTACTGTCTCCTCAGCCGTTACATCTACAAATAATGCTCCGTCTGCACCCGCAGTGATATTGTTATCTGCGTCTGCTGATATTAGGTTTACATTAGCATTTGTAGCATCTTCGTTTGCGTAGGTAAGTTCACCAGCAGCGATTGCTAGTTCCGTCACTGTCTCTTCTTCTGAAACATCTACAAACAATGCTCCGTCTGCACCTGCAGTGATGTTGTTATCTGCGTCTGCTGATATTAGGTTTACATTAGCATTTGTAGCATCTTCGTTTGCGTAAGTAAGTTCTCCTGCAGCGATTGCTAATTCCGTTACTGTTTCTTCTTCTGAAACATCTACAAACAATGCTCCGTCTGCACCTGCAGTTATGTTGTTATCTACATCTGTTGATATTAGATTCACATTAGCATTTGTAGCATCTTCGTTTGCGTAAGTAAGTTCTCCTGCTGCGATTGCTAATTCAGTTACTGTTTCTTCTTCTGATACATCTACAAACAATGCTCCGTCTGCACCTGCAGTGATGTTGTTATCTGCGTCTGCTGATATCAGGTTCACATTAGCATTTGTAGCATCTTCGTTTGCGTAAGTAAGTTCTCCTGCTGCGATTGCTAGTTCTGTTACTGTTTCTTCTATAGCAAAAGGAGTAGCATCCTCATTGTTATAAGTTCCAATCAGGTTTGTGTTTGCTGCAGCATTTAGATCTGTAACATCGGTTACTGTTTGTTCAGCCGTTACATCTACAAATAAAGCTCCATCTGTTCCTGCAGTGATGTTGTTATCTGCATCTGCTGATATTAGGTTCACATTAGCATTAGTTGCATCTTCATTTGCGTAGGTAAGTTCACCAGCAGCGATTGCTAATTCAGTTACTGTTTCTTCTTCTGAAACATCTACAAACAATGCTCCGTCTGCACCTGCAGTGATGTTGTTATCTGCATCTGCTGATATTAGGTTCACATTAGCATTAGTTGCATCTTCGTTTGCGTAAGTAAGCTCCCCTGCAGCGATTGCTAGTTCCGTTACTGTTTCTTCTATAGCAAAAGGAGTAGCATCCTCATTGTTATAAGTTCCAATCAGGTTTGTGTTTGCTGCAGCATTTAGATCTGTAACATCGGTTACTGTTTGTTCAGCCGTTACATCTACAAATAAAGCTCCATCTGTTCCTGCAGTGATGTTGTTATCTGCATCTGCTGATATTAGGTTCACATTAGCATTAGTTGCATCTTCATTTGCGTAGGTAAGTTCACCAGCAGCGATTGCTAATTCAGTTACTGTTTCTTCTTCTGAAACATCTACAAACAATGCTCCGTCTGCACCTGCAGTGATGTTGTTATCTGCATCTGCTGATATTAGGTTCACATTAGCATTAGTTGCATCTTCGTTTGCGTAAGTAAGCTCCCCTGCAGCGATTGCTAGTTCCGTTACTGTTTCTTCTATAGCAAAAGGAGTAGCATCCTCATTGTTATATGTTCCAATCAGGTTTGTGTTTGCTGCAGCATTTAGATCTGTAACATCGGTTACTGTTTGCTCAGCCGTTACATCTACAAATAATGCTCCGTCTGCACCTGCAGTGATGTTGTTATCTGCATCTGTTGATATTAGATTCACATTAGCATTTGTAGCATCTTCGTTTGCGTATGTAAGTTCACCTGCAGAGATTGCTAGTTCCGTTACTGTTTCTTCTTCTGAAACATCTACAAACAATGCTCCGTCTGCACCTGCAGTGATGTTGTTATCTGCGTCTGCTGATATCAGGTTTACATTAGCATTTGTAGCATCTTCGTTTGCGTATGTAAGTTCTCCTGCAGCGATTGCTAGTTCCGTTACTGTTTCTTCTATAGCAAAAGGAGTAGCATCCTCATTGTTATATGTTCCAATCAGGTTTGTGCTTGCAGCAGCATTTAGATCTGTAACATCGGTTACTGTTTGCTCAGCCGTTACATCTACAAACAATGCTCCATCTGTTCCTGCAGTGATGTTGTTATCTGCGTCTGCTGATATCAGGTTCACATTAGCATTAGTAGCATCTTCATTTGCGTAGGTTAGTTCTCCTGCTGCGATTGCCAATTCAGTTATTGTTTCTTCTATATTAGTTAGTGTTCCGTCAGCTTCTGTGATAGTTGCAATAACCTTTCCATCATTAATATCTGCAACAACTATCCCATTTGTGTTTATGACTACATCAGATCCATCATTATTAGTAAATGTGTAAGTTCCGTTTTCATTATCTGTGATATCTGACTTAGCTACTGTTTGTGGATCTCCATTTTCATCAGTATATGTGATTAAACCGTCCATTGCGTCTGCAAATGTTGTTACAGTTTCATTAATATCTGTTGCATTTCCTGCCGCGTCAGTAACCGTTGCAATTGTATTGCCTGCTACAGTATTTGTGATATTAAAGCCATTGGTATCAATTACTGTGGTTATTCCAGTTTCATCGGTATAACCATAGGTTCCGTTGCCATTATCAACAAGCGTTGATACAGAAGTATCTGCGATAGTCGTTGTAGTTCCGCTTGCGTCTGTGAAATCATATGTTCCGTCACCGTTATCTACGAGCGCTACTGTTCCTGCTGCTGCGTTGATTTCGTCGATGGCGTCTTGAACGTTTGTTGCTGCTAATCCAGATGTTGAATTGTCATAAGGATTTGCAGAAGCGTTTGTATCGATTATTTGTGTTGCTCCCGTTTCATCTGTGTAGGTGTATGTTCCGTCTGCGTTGTCAACAAGTGTCGAGATAGACGTATCTGCGATAGTCGTTGTAGTTCCGCTTGCGTCTGTAAAATCGTATGTTCCATCGCCGTTATCTACGAGCGCTACTGTTCCAGCTGCTGCGTTGATTTCATCAATAGCGTCTTGCACGTTTGTTGCTGCTAACCCAGAAGTTGTATTGTCATAAGGATTTGCAGAAGCGTTTGTGTCAATTACTTGTGTTGCTCCTGTCTCATCTGTATAGGTGTATGTTCCGTCTGCGTTGTCAACGAGTGTCGAGATAGAAGTATCTGCGATAGTCGTTGTAGTTCCGCTTGCGTCTGTGAAATCATATGTTCCATCACCATTATCTACAAGAGCTACTGTTCCTGCAGCTGCGTTGATTTCATCTATAGCATCTTGCACGTTTGTCGCTACTAGCCCTGAAGTTGTATTGTCATAAGGATTTGCAGAAGCGTTTGTGTCGATTACTTGCGTTGCTCCTGTTTCATCTGTGTAGGTGTATGTTCCGTCTGCGTTGTCTACGAGTGTCGAGATAGACGTATCTGCGATGGTCGTTGTAGTTCCGCTTGCGTCTGTGAAATCATACGTTCCATCGCCGTTATCTACGAGCGCTACTGTTCCAGCTGCTGCGTTGATTTCATCAATTGCGTCTTGCACGTTTGTCGCTACTAGCCCTGAAGTTGTATTGTCATAAGGATTTGCAGAAGCGTTTGTGTCGATTACTTGCGTTGCTCCTGTTTCATCTGTGTAGGTGTATGTTCCGTCTGCGTTGTCTACGAGTGTCGAGATAGACGTATCTGCGATGGTCGTTGTAGTTCCGCTTGCGTCTGTGAAATCATACGTTCCATCGCCGTTATCTACGAGCGCTACTGTTCCAGCTGCTGCGTTGATTTCATCAATTGCGTCTTGCACGTTTGTCGCTACTAGCCCTGAAGTTGTATTGTCATAAGGATTTGCAGAAGCGTTTGTGTCGATTACTTGCGTTGCTCCTGTTTCATCTGTGTAGGTGTATGTTCCGTCTGCGTTGTCTACGAGTGTCGAGATAGACGTATCTGCGATGGTCGTTGTAGTTCCGCTTGCGTCTGTGAAATCATATGTTCCATCGCCGTTATCTACGAGCGCTACTGTTCCAGCTGCTGCGTTGATTTCATCAATAGCGTCTTGAACGTTTGTTGCTGCTAATCCTGAAGTCGTATTATCGTAAGGATTTGCAGAAGCGTTTGTGTCGATTACTTGTGTAGCCCCCGTTTCATCTGTGTAGGTGTATGTTCCGTCTGCGTTGTCAACAAGTGTCGAGATAGAAGTATCTGCGATGGTCGTTGTAGTTCCGCTTGCGTCTGTGAAGTCGTATGTTCCGTCACCGTTATCTACTAGCGCTACTGTTCCAGCTGCTGCGTTAATTTCATCAATTGCGTCTTGAACGTTTGTCGCTACTAGCCCTGAAGTTGTATTATCATAAGGATTTGCAGAAGCGTTTGTGTCGATCACTTGTGTTGCTCCTGTTTCATCTGTGTAGGTGTATGTTCCGTCTGCGTTGTCAACGAGTGTCGAGATAGAAGTATCTGCGATGGTCGTTGTAGTTCCGCTTGCGTCTGTGAAATCATATGTTCCATCACCATTATCTACAAGTGCTACTGTTCCAGCCGCTGCGTTGATTTCATCAATTGCGTCTTGAACGTTTGTTGCTGCTAGCCCTGAAGTTGTGTTGTCATATGGATTTGAAGAAGCATTTGTGTCAATTACCTGCGTTGCTCCTGTCTCATCTGTATAGGTGTATGTTCCGTCTGCGTTATCAACGAGTGTCGAGATAGAAGTATCTGCAATAGTCGTTGTAGTTCCGCTTGCGTCTGTGAAGTCATATGTCCCATCACCGTTATCTACGAGCGCTACTGTTCCTGCCGCTGCGTTGATTTCATCGATAGCGTCTTGCACGTTTGTTGCTGCTAATCCAGACGTTGAATTGTCATAAGGATTTGCAGAAGCGTTTGTGTCGATTACTTGTGTTGCTCCCGTTTCATCTGTATAGGTGTATGTTCCGTCTGCGTTGTCAACGAGTGTAGAGATAGAAGTGTCTGAGATAGTTGTTGTATTTCCTAAAACATCTGTGAAAGTATATGTGCCGTCATTATTATCTATAAGTGTTACGTTTACGGAGTTTATTTGGTTTAAGATTTCATCTATAGCATCTTGAACATTTGTAGATACTAAACCAGATGTTGAATTGTCATACGGATTTGCAGAAGCGTTTGTGTCGATTATTTGTGTTGCTCCTGTTTCATCTGTATATGTATATGTTCCATCTCCATTGTCTACTAGTGTAGATATTGAGGTGTCAGAAATAGTTATAGTAGTGCCACTTGCATCTGTAAATTGATAAGTCCCATCGCCATTATCTATTAAGCCTACTGTTCCTATAGCAGCGTTTATCTCTTCGATAGCATCTTGAACATTCGTAGAAAGTAAACCTGTCCCTGTATTGTCAAAACTATTACCCTCAGCTGAGATGTCTATAATTTGTGTTGCTCCTGTTTCGTCTGTATATGTGTACGTTCCGTCTCCGTTATCTACTAAAGTGGAGATAGAAGTATCTGCGATAGTTGTGGCTGTTCCACTTGCGTCTGTAAAAATGTAAGTACCGTCGCCGTTATCAACAAGAGCTACTGTTCCTGCTGCGGCATTAATTTCGTCTATAGCGTCTTGCACATTTGTCGCAACAAGCCCTGATGTTGTGTTATCATAAGGATTTGAAGATGCCTGAGTGTTTATGATTTGAGAATTGCCATTTGCATCTGTATAAGTGTATGTGCCATCGCCGTTATCAACTATCATAGAGGCCATCTGGCATAAACTTAGCCAGTTAGATCCATCATATTGATAAAAACAGCTCTCATCTGTATTAAAAACAAGCCCTCCAGCAAGAGGAGAGATACTGTTCATCTGAGAAGTGCTAACTCTTGTTGCAACAAGAACCTTGTTTGTGCTCTCGAGCTCTAGGAGTGATGACGCGTTAATTGTGTTTGGATTATCACCTACCTTAACCTGACCTATTGCAGATATTGATAGTATGAGAAAACTTGTAAGGGTGAGTAGTTTTTTCATTTGAGGGAACATAATTTTATTATATTTCATTGTCGCGAAATTTACGCATTTACTTGTACATTTTTTGTTAAAAATACATACGTAGTACATAGCTTATTAGTTCTAATTTAGAATAAAATTTATTCTAGGCTCAAAGTTAAAATAAGGACTCTGTAAATCAGACGGTTTCAGATGAAGTGCGTATTTGTATCGATGAAATGCGTTATTTTTGAAAATGTTGTATAATAATATTTTTTAATTTTTTTCTTGTGTATCGCTTAAAAAGATTTATTTTTGCCTCGCTTTAGTATTTGAGCTTGTTTATTGAGCCATTTACTAATTACCTTTTGAAGAGTGTTCTTCAATAAATGCGGGAGTAGCTCAGTTGGTAGAGCGTCAGCCTTCCAAGCTGAATGTCGCCAGTTCGAACCTGGTCTCCCGCTCAAAAAAAAAAGCCCTGTAGTCATACAGGGCTTTTTTTATTTTATTTCGCGAAAGCGTAATTTATAGTTTAATTGTAGACAAAGACTCAATCTCATAAGGCTCTTTATCTTGTTTAAATACTCGAGCTGTATGGTCACCCTGCAATGTAATTTGTTTACCCTTTACTCGTATCCAGCTTCCTTCTCGTATTCCTAACACTGGAACTGTATTGTAAATGTGGTATTCTTTAATACGTGTCTCTCGGGTCTCACCCATATGTGTAGAGTCTGTATCTGGATCTAGGTAATGCGGGTTTACATTAAAAGGTAATACTCCCAATGTTTTAAAACTTGGAGGGTAGGCAATGGGCATATCATTTGTAGTTTGCATAGTGAGACCACAAAGATTACTTCCAGCGCTTGTGCCTAGATAGGGAGTTCCGTTTAAGATTACATCTCTAAGCGTATGCATTACATCTATTTTGTATAGCTGGTTAACTAGAACAAACGTATTTCCTCCGCCAGTAAATATGCCTTGGGCAACCTTTAGCGCTTCTGTTGCGTCTTTATAAGTATGGAGACCTTTTACAGAGATATTAATTTTTGCAAAGGCTTTTTGAGCAATCGTTGTATAGTCGTCGTGGGTAATACCACCAGGTCTAGCATACGGTATGAATATAATCTCAGTTACGTTATGAAATAACTTTTTAAGTTCTGGCAGTAAATACTCCAGGTAGGTGTCTCCATAGATAGTAGAGGTGCTTGCGGCAATAATGTTTTTTGACATAGATAATCTTTACTCAAAAATACAAACTTGATGAGGGATATGTGAATTAACAAAACATTAAACCTACAGATTAAAGAGCTGACCTATTTTTACAACACACATAAAACAGAATAATATCGCAAGACATTACATCTATATAATTTCCATACTATTATTTATGAGCAGTTTACTCACTGCTCAAAATAATACAGTGTTAGAAGGTAGAGTTCTTAATGATAGTGTTGAGATAGCTTCCATAACAGTGGTAAATATTAATATGCGTACGGGCACTGTTACTAATCTAGATGGGGTTTTTGAAATATCAGTACGAGTAAATGATACGCTTAATATAAGTGCTGTACAGTATGAGAGTAAGCGCATAATTATTACTCCAGTTATATATAAACGTAAGAAGCTCTCTTTGTATCTTGTGCCTAAGCTTAATGAGTTAGATGAAGTGGTGATAAGTAATATAGACCTTACAGGTGATATGACTAAGGATCTCAAGGCGGTGCCGCTTAAAAAGTTTATCTCTCCCACGTCTTTAGGTATACCAGAAAATGCAAAGCCTACGATGACTATAGAAGAACGCAGAGTATATGCAGCTACCGCAGGGGCTGGGCCACTGGGATCCCTCATAAACGCAATAAGCGGGCGTACTAAAATGCTAAAAAAACACTTAAAAATTTCAAAGTTTAAGATGATGGTTGAACGCAATCGCGAGACATTTTCTGACAGTACTTATATCAAGTCTCTTAATATACCAGAACACCTTATAGAAGACTTTGTATACTATATTTTTGAAGATAAAAAAGCCGTGCATCTATCAAATCAAGGAGATGCTATGGCAATTTTAGACCTTATGTTATTAAAATCTTCTGGATATTTGAAACTAAAAGAGGACGAAGGCGTCTTATTAAATAAACCTCCTAATGATGAGTAAGTATATAAGCTTCTGTTTACTTTTTTTTATATCTGTAGTATTGTATTCTCAAGATGCCATTATGCTAGAGGGACAAGTGCTTAATGATACTATAGATAAGGCAAACCTTACCGTAGTAAATATGACATTAAGAACGGGAACGATCACATCCAAAAACGGAAAATTTACAATTAAAGCACGTCTCAATGATACCATAAATGTGAGTGCTGTACAGTATGAGCCTAGGCAGTTTGTTGTAAATAGCACCATATTTAACAGAGAGAGAATTACATTGTATTTAATTCCTAAAATAACAGAGCTAGATCAAGTAACCATAAGTAATATAGACCTTACTGGTGATATATCAAAAGATGTGGGTACTACAGAGTATGAGATAAAAATTACACCTACAGATCTCGGTATACCAGAAAATACAGCCCCGCCACGTACGGTAGAAGAGCGTCGTTATTATACTGCTATAACAAGTGGGGGAGGCATCCCGCTAGATGGACTCATAAACTCTATAACAGGAAGATTAAAAATGCTCAAAAAGCATATTGAAATATCTAGATTCGAAAAACTTGTACAAGAAAGTAGGCACAGCTTCTCAGACAGTGTTTATATGAATGAGCTAGCTATAAATAAAGAATCTATAGAAGATTTTGTGTATTATACTTTTGAAGATCCAAAAGCAAAAGAGCTCGTAGATACAGATAACGTCTTGGGATTGCTTGAGTTTATGATGAAAAAGTCTGCAGATTATAAAAAACTCAACCCACAAGATTAACTACTGGCACGTTTATTGAAAATTTTTATTACGCTTTCGCGAAAGCGTAAACCCACCATTTATAATCATTATGAAAAAAGTCCTTTTATTATTTATAATCGCTCCATTACTTATGGCAGCTTCCTTACACAAATACTATTTAAGCGTAACAGATATTGCATATGACCAAGATGAGAAGTCTGTACAAATGATTACCAGACTTTTCTATGATGACCTTGAAGCAGTGCTCCAAGAACGCTATGACGAAACTATTGTGGTAGACGCAACGGCAGATCAAGAAAAGCTAGATGTATACTTAAATAAATACCTACAAAAGAAACTGGTAATTACCATAAATGGAGAAGAGAGAGAGTTTCAATTTTTAGGTAAAGAGTATGAAGATGATTACGTGGTTTGTTATATGGAAATAACAGATGTTGAGAGTGTTAACGCATTTGCGGTAGATAACCAGCTGCTTATGGATTTGTTTCCAGACCAAAAAAATATGGTACATACTACTATAGGAAATTACAAGAAAAGTTTCCTTCTCACGATGGGAAATGCTAAAGGGTTGTTAAAATTTTAAAAATTATTCCTAAAGCCTCTTAAGGATGGCTATTTTTAGAGCTAAAACTAATTCAACACACTTATGATTCGTTACTCGTATATGCTGCTCGCAGCATTTTTACTTCTTGGCACAAGCGCCTTTGCTCAAGAAGAACAAACAGAAGAGCGTGCAATGGGGCACGAAAACACAAACAGGTTTAGACAACTTTATAATGAAATGTCTACACCTAACCAGTACAGAACAGCCTCTGGAGCGCCAGGTCACGCATACTACCAGAATAATGCAGATTACAAAATGACCATTGAACTTAACGATGATACACACATCATCAATGGGTTTGAAACAATAACTTATAAAAACAACTCACCAGATGATCTTGAGTACCTATGGGTACAACTTGATCAAAACGTAAGAGAGAAAGACTCACCAGCCAAAGAGAAAAATGGTGGAGGAGTAGGTGCTGTATCACAGCCAGGTTCTTTTGTAGGATCATATATGAAGAGTGAGCCTTTTGACGGAGGTTTTAAAATACAAGAAGTAAAAGCTAACGGTCGTAACCTTAACCACACGATTAACTGGACTATGATGCGCATAGATATGCCACAGCCTCTTAAAGCTGGCGAGTCTTATACATTTTCTATAAAGTGGAGTTACCTTATACCAGAGCACACCGTAGATCGTGCAAGATCTGGATATGAGACTTATAAAGATGGTAATAAAGGATATATCATCGCACAGTTCTTCCCAAGAATGGCAGTTTATAATGATGTAGAAGGATGGCAGAACTACCAGTTCTGGGGTAACGGAGAGTTTGCACTACCATTTGGAGACTATGAAGTAGATATCACAGTTCCTAAAGATCACTTACTTGATGGTACGGGTGAGATTGTAAACCTAAAAGACGTTTACAGCAAAGAAGAAATGAAGAGATGGGAAAAGGCAAAAAAATCTTATGATAAGCCAGTAATCATCCGTACTCAAGCAGAGGCAGAAAAAATTGCCGCTGGAAAAATGAAAGCAACACAAACGTGGAAGCTTAGAGCAAAAAATGTACGTGACTTTGCATTTACATCATCACGTCGTTACATAATGGATGCACAGGCAGTAAAGTTTCCAGAGCGTGATGTAATGGCAATCTCTATTTACCCACCAGAAGGTAACCCATTATGGGAGGAGTACTCTACAAAAGCAATTGTACAAACATTAGACACCTACTCAAAGTATACTTTTAACTACCCTTACCCTAAAGCGATATCTGTACACGCAAAAGGTCAAGGTATGGAGTACCCTATGATATGCTGGAACTACGGTCGTCCTAATGAAGATGGAACGTACAGTGACAGAACAAAGTTTGGAATGATCTCAGTAATTATACACGAGGTAGGTCACAACTACTTCCCTATGATTGTAAACAGTGACGAGCGCCAGTGGGGATGGATGGATGAAGGTCTAGATACCTTTATGCAATATCTTACAGAGCAAGAGTTTGGTCAGAACTTCCCAGAGGCTATAAAAGGAAATGATGCATACCCATCAAGAAGAGGAGCACCTTCTAAAATAGTAGGATATATGAAAGGAAACCAAGAGTATATCGCTCCTATTATGTCTAACCCAGAAAATGCTTTTAACTTAGGGGCAAACGCATATGGTAAGCCTGCAACTGCACTTAACATCTTACGTGAGACAGTAATGGGTCACGAGTTATTTGATCACGCATTTAAGACATATGCACAACGCTGGATGTTTAAACACCCTTCACCAGAAGATTTCTTCCGTACTATGGAAGATGCATCTGCAGTAGATCTTGATTGGTTCTGGAGAGGATGGTTTTACAGTACAGAAGCAGTAGATATAGGTCTTAAAGAAGTAAAGCAATATTACATTACAGATAATGTAACAGAGTCTGGTAGAGCATTACTAGCACGTTATGGCGTTACAGACCCAAGCCAGATAGAAGCTATCTATGTGGTAGATGAAGATAGCCCAGAGTTTACAGAAGATATGAGAGGTAAAGATATGCTAGAAGCATCACCTACCCTTAAAGAATACCTTATGGATAACTTTACGCCAGAGCAGCGCGCAAAAATCAAAACGCCTAAGTATTTATACAAAGTGGTTTTTGAAAAACCAGGAGGAATCCCAATGCCTATCATCGTAGAATACGAGTATGCAGATGGATCAAAAAAGAAGGTAACATATCCTGCACAAGTGTGGAGAAAGAATGATGCAGAGGTAAGTAAAGCTATTGCTTCAGATAAGGAAATCGTAAAAGTAACGGTAGATCCAGATCTTGAAACAGCAGATATTGATACAGATAATAACAGCTGGCCTAAAGCAAAGAAACTAGGTAAGTTTGATAAGTTTAAAAACAATGCAAAAGGTAACTAGTACTAGTTACACTTTGTAATACATTAATAAAGCCGCCTCTCAATCGAGAGGCGGCTTTTTTTAGTAACGCCTGCTACGCATAACACTTTTGTAAACTAGTATAAGTCTTCTTGAGTTCTATGAAGTATATACCTCTTGTATGCAATTGTAATAGATAGAACCTTTCTTAAGTAACGGTTGAGAATATAGATGTGCGAGTTTACGCTTTCGCGAAAGCGTAAAAAAGACCTTTTGTCACCCTTTTTTCTAGAGCATTGCGGTAATGATGTGAGTCTTAAAACTTGTAAGACATCCCAAATTGAGCACCTATGTAGTAAGGTCTAAAATTGCTTAAGTTATTAGAATAAGGGTTGAGTTGGTATCTAAATACGGGCTCAACATTAAGGCGCCATTTCTCGTTTATATTGTAGTGACCTCCTAGACCAAAGTTAAAGGCAAGGCTTAAGCCATTAAGATTAGTCTCTCTTCCTACAAAGACAGATTCTCCAGATGTCGCAGTTGCATAAATCTCATTGTTGCTTAGAACGAAGAGACTTACACCAGGACTTACGCTTAAGGCTAAGCGCTTGTTTAGTAACCTATACTGAAAATCTAAAGGGACTTCTATATAAGAGATATTTTGCTCTATAGATACTACATCATTTGTATTAAAGAAACTTTGAGCTTCTGGTGAAGTTTCTGTAGTACTGCCTCCGTTGAGCGTCGCTAGATTAATAGCCGAAAGTTCGTATATATTAATGTTTCCATCGGTTACAGATACTTGAAAGTTTTCTGTTTGGTATTTTAGAGGGGCATAACCCACACCTAGCCTAAGGCTAGTTCTTTCGTTTAAAGTATAGTCTACACGCACGCCATACCCTACGGTAGATATTGCGTCACGTGGATTATTTACCAGTCTATCATCTATAGAGGATCCTTTGCTCACAGATCCATAGTTTAAAACACTGGTGTAAGGAGATATTGCTATCTCATACTCTGTAGCACGTTTGCGATCTTGAGTGCGTTCTTCTTGTGTTTTAGGAAGGTTTACTTTTTTCGTTTCTGTAGTGTTTTTTGCTAGCATTATTTTTGCTGCATTGTCAAGACTATCTTCCTTTTTCTTTATCAAAGCTGCTATATCTGCCGCAGCTTGTCTCCTTTGTTCTGCAATTTCTAGGGCTGTAGCTTGTTTACTTTTTTCTTGATATTTAAGAAGCGCCTCTTTGTTTTCTTTGCTTGATAGAGATGGTGAAGGGCTGTTAGTTTTATTTAAAACTACATTGTTTGTTTGAGGATTGTTGTTATTAACTTTAAGCGCTTCAATCTCTCTTAGGGAGTAGTTTGTGTTTTCTTTAGAGGTGCTGGATGTCACTATTTGTTCATTAGCTTTCGGCTTTGTGTTTGTGCTCTGTAAAGAGTTTTGTAGTTGTTCTTTAGATTGTACTCGTTGTGAATTGTAAGACTTTATTGCATCACTAGAAGTAATTGTTTTGTCACTTTTTGCTATTACCGTATTTGAGTCTATAATAGAGGCACTGCTTACTGAGTCAAGTTTTATAATAGTATTGTTTACCAGTACTGGCTTTTTCTTTTGACTAGTTACTTCTGGTTGTGCAAACCAGAGCAAGCTTAGAGCTCCTATGACCAGAGCACCTCCAAAAAAGTACCAGAACGGGGCAATACGACGGCCTTTAGTCTGGTCAAGTTCTGCGGCAATGTTGTCCCATAGTCCAGCATCTGGTGATTGCTCTATACCACCTAGACGCTCCTTAAAGAGTTTGCCTATGTCTTTTTTAGTTCCCATTAACTATGGAATTTTTTTGAGCAGCCATTAAGGCTATTATTCTTTCTTTTAATATCATTTTGGCCCTGTGTAAATTAGATTTAGACGTGCCTTGGCTTATATTTAATGATGCTGCTATTTCCTTATGGGTGTAGTTATCTAGTTGGTATAAGTTAAATACGAGTCTATAGCGATCTGGTAATTCTTGTACAAATGTGAGTAAGGTTTGTAATGGTACGGTTATGTTATCTTCATCTATGGTAATATCATCTTCTTTAATCTGATGATCATCTATAGATTCTAAATATGGTTTCCTTTTGTACCTATCTATTGCTTTATTTATTACAATGCGTTTCATCCAGCCTTCAAAAGAACCTGCGTTCTTAAATGAGTCTATTTTTGTAAATATGGTTACAAATGAATCTTGAAGATTATCTTGCGCCTCATCTCTGTTTTTGCAGTACTTCATACTAAGCGCAAAAAGTCTGTCTTTGTATAAATTATACAAAGATTGTTGTGCCTTACGGTCACCCTTTTTACATTTTTTTAAAAGCTTCTCTAGTTCCAAGAGATTTGATGTTTGACGTGTGTGTATATTAAAAGTTTAAGGTCATTTGGGGCAATATTTAGACCTTAAACTATCAATATACTAATAGGAGTTTCTCAAATTCATAACAATCTTTTTCTGTTCTTCATATTATAGACTTGAAGATGTAGAAAGGTTGCGTCACAATGTAACTTTTTATCGGAAACGGTGCTTATACTACTATGTATGCAGTTACTTTGATAAGTAGTTAATTAGAATAGAACTTGGTTTTTACAAGAAGAGTACTACTAGTTAACCTCTGTGTTAATTATAAAGTCTATGTTAAGACCTCCATTAACAGCCGTGTTTGTAGAAGAAAAAATACGACCATCTGTAAGAAGTAATTCAAATCTTGTAGTAAAGATATCACCAGCAGCAATACTGGTAGATGTATTATTTGTGTTACTTAAAAATTGATCTGCTGTAATTGCTAGGTCATAAACAGGGAAGCTGTTTTCGCCAGCAATGAAGCTACTAGCCGCGATTGTCTCAAAAAGAATTTCTTGTTCTACAAGCGCTTCTGTGCTGTCACCACTCATCTCAGATAGGTCGTAGTAAGTTACATACACTCTCATTTCTTCTAGCAATGTGCCATTTTCATCATCCCTGTATTCAAGTCTCGCTTCTAGTGAGCCCTGAGCATCTTCTTGAGAAATGGTGTTATTTGTTGTGCTTACTAGTTCTATTACAGCTCCATTTGAAGCCGAATCTGAAATGTTGCTTAAGTTTACATTATCATCATCACAGCTAGCAAATACGATAATTAATACGAGAAAGTAAATAGCTTTAAATTTCATAATAGTTTGATTTTTGATTAATAATTACAATTTACAAATCAACTTTTAAAATGACTATATAAGTAAAGTCAACTATTATCGGGAGTTACTTAATGGTTTAAAAGTGATAGGATAACGCTTTCGCGAAAGCGTAAATGCAACCCTAAAGAAATCAACCTATTTGTCACCCTTTTTTAAGTCTTTTTACAAAGCATCATATCTAGCGAGATGTAGCGTGCCGTCGAGATATTGAAAAAAACCTAACTAAGAAGTTGAGTTTTCATAACGCACACTGCCACGACGTAATGTATACTTGATATGTATGTACAACTAGTTTAAATCTTACTAAAATAGTGACTTATCCCAGATAGAATACTCTGTACTGCATAAGCTGCCAGTATGAGTCCCATAATCTTACTTATGACAGTTATTCCATAATTGCCTATTCGTTTTTGTAAATTATTTGCGCCTAGTAAGATCAAGCAAGTGAGACCTATAACTACGAGTACGAGCACGGTGGTTATAAGTTGCTCTTGTATGGAATATAAATGATTATCTGTGAGTAAAACAACTGCCATTATAGCCCCCGGAGAAGCTATAGAGGGTATCGCAATAGGAAATATAGTAACGTGTTTATAATCTGTAATGCCATTTTTTTCTTGATCTGGCTTGCCATCACCAAAAATCATAGTAAGGGCAAAGAGAAATAAAATCACACCTCCAGAAATCTGAAATGCGTCTAGCGAGACAGACATTCCCTCTAGTATAAGCTGGCCTATAACAATAAAAAAGAGTAAAATCATAAAGGCCATAACAGAGGCTCTTATGGCAATTTTCTTTTTATACCTTAAGTCAAACTCTTTAGTCGCCTCAAGGTAAACAGGTATGGTCCCTATGGGATCAATAACGGCAAATATGAAAAATATTGATGTTAGTATTTCTGTCATATGTGTAATTTATACGCCAAACTGGCCTAAGTGATAATCAAGGTGTTTATACTCAAGTTGCCCCCATTGCTCGTGAGTAAAGTGGCCAAACATAGGGTGCGGTTGCCACTCTTGTTGCTCACGTTTGTTATAAAAAGCATCTACCATAGATAGAAGTTTCTCACGTTCAAGGTTTAGATCACGGCTATCTGTGATTTTTGCTTCTGGAGCTGTAGGCAGGTTTTTACGCCAGGGCTTATCATTATATAACGATTTTTTAAATAGACGCATAATAGGATTCCACTTTGCCTTTCTTGGTTTATCACTGAGTGCCACCTTAAAAGGAAACTGACAGTGCGTTACCATTTGGCCTACATTCATCTTACCCCAGCTAGCTGCACTATCTGGTTGTAGAGCTTGTATTCTAGTTTTGGTCTCTGTGTACGTAGTTGGGTCAAAAAGTGATTTCATAGCCTATTCTTTGCGATTAGTATTTCTTACGTCAATATTAGACTATTAATGTACAACAATTACAATTCTCAAAAAAAATATGGTTACAGTGATTGTAAGTATAACATTCTTTAGAAATGAAATAAAATGTAAGGCTGTAAAATGCTATATTTAAGCCTTATGCAAGAAAAAAGTGCCGCAGATATATCTTCATATATATCAATAAAAAATTGGTCTGAAGATGACCGACCTCGAGAGAAATTAATGATTAAAGGTCGCTCTGTCCTTTCAGATGCAGAGCTTATAGCGATACTTATAGGCTCTGGCTCGCGAGAAGAGAGTGCCGTATCCCTTAGTAAACGCATTCTTGCACAAGCCGAAAATAACTTGTCTGAACTAGGTAAACTTTCGGTTAAGGATTTAATGAAGTTTAAAGGAATAGGTGAGGCAAAAGCAGTCACTATCGCGGCGGCACTAGAACTGGGTAGAAGACGTAGCGGTGGAGAGACGCTTTCGCGAAAGCGTATTACTTCCTCAAAAGATGCATATACCATCTTACAACCCATTATAGGTGAGTTGCCTCACGAAGAATTTTGGGTGTTGTTTCTTAATAATTCTAATAAAGTTTTACGCAAGGAGCAAGTAAGTAAAGGAGGTCTTACAGGCACGCTGGTAGATGTGCGTATGGTAATGAAAACTGCCATAGAGCTCAGTGCTGTAGGGATGATACTAGGGCATAATCACCCATCTGGAACGCTTAAGCCCTCTCAGGCAGATAAGATGCTCACTACAAAGTTAAAAACCGCTGCTCAAAGCTTAGATATACAAGTATTAGACCATATTATTGTGACCGAAAAGCAGTATTTTAGCTTTGCCGATGATGGTATTCTATAACAGCAGCACCCCATATGTTACTCGTTTACACCCATAAAATTACCCCGCGAGTCTCTTATGTTTTCAAGCATATTTGTACCCGTGTCCTTGGGATTCCTGTAAAGTTTACTAGCAAACTAGAAGAGTTTATTGCACACGAGGGGGCAAAACTGTCTTACACCTCAAAAAAGCTAGGTAATGAGTTACATATACGTAGTGTAGACTTGCTTTTTGAGCAAGGTATACTAGCTATGGATATTGCCGTACAAGACTGGGATGGCGTGCCTTGCTTTTTTCAAATTAAAGATGCCACAGCACAAGTGCCTTATGATATTTTTGCTGCAACTTTTTATTTGCTCAGTAGGTATGAAGAGTATTTGCCACACGTAAAAGATAGTCTAGGTCGCTTTCCAGCAAGCGAGAGTATTGCTGGTGTACACGATTTTATAGAACAGCCAGTTGTAGATATCTGGATACAAAGATTTGCAGAGGTGCTTGCTATGCAATTTCCTAACCTAGCTATACAATCTACTACCTATAAAGCACATATGCTTGTGACAGTTCCGCAGGCATTTAAATATAAAAAGCTTGGAGTATTGCGCGCTGTGGGTGGGTACTTTAAGGATTTTGGGAAATTACGCTTTCGCGAAATTTTAAAACGCACTCAAGTCCTTCTCGGGACGAGAAAAGATCCTTACGACAGCTTTGGCTGGCTTGCAAACGTGCAAAAACAAAGTGCTATTCCGTTTCAAATTTTTTTTCAAATAGGTGATTACGGTCAGACAGCAAAAAATATAAAACACTCAAAACGTAGTTTTCAAAGCACCATAAAGATGATAGGTGACTATTGCAGTGTGGGGCTCTTACTATCTCCACAAGCTGCAACAGATAGGCAAGTACTTGCAGTAGAGCGCAAACGTCTTCAAGAAATCATACATAGACCTATGAGAAGTATGCACGTCTCAGATTTTAAACTCAATTTACCGTATGTGTATAGAGATGCACTAGACCAAGAGATACAAAGTGACTATACAATGGGCTATGCAAATACCACTGGTTTTAGAGCGGGAACCTCTCTGTCATTCTTGTTTTATGATCTAGACTACGAGATACAAACGCCATTACTCATACATCCTGTATGTATGCAATCTGATAATGTGATTAATTACAAAAATCACACTATAGATTTTGTAAACCTCAAAGAACTAAGTGACCGAATTAAAACCGTAAACGGTGTGTTTAGAATTTCATTTTCAAATCATTCCTTTGACGATATTTATAGTAAAAAACTTTTTAGACACCTTATAACAGATGAGTAACATTACAGATGTTTTTTTTGACTTAGATCATACACTATGGGATTTTGATCGCAACAGCGGTCTTGCGTTTATAAAGATTTTTGAAAAAAATAATCTAAGTGTCAATTATGATGAGTTTCTAGAAGTATACAGTCCCATTAATTTTAAACAATGGAAATGGTATAGAGAAGAGCGCATCACAAAAGCTCAGCTACGTTACGGTAGGTTTAAAAAAACATTTGACAAGATGGGTATCTCTGTTACAGATGATATTATAGACAAACTCTCTGAAGATTATATAGATTGTCTACCGGAAAACAACCATCTCTTTGAAGGCACCATAGAGCTGCTAGATTACTTGTCACCACGCTACAAGATGCATATTATCACAAATGGGTTTCAAGAAGTACAGACTACAAAAATGAACAAATCAGGGCTCGCACCATATTTTGAAACAATGACTACCAGCGAGTCTGTAGGAGTAAAAAAGCCTAATGAGAAGATATTTCATTTTGCTATGGATAAAGCCGGTGCAAACCCATCTCAAAGTATTATGATAGGCGATACTTACGAGGCAGATATAGTAGGGGCTTTAAAGGTAGGTATGGATGCTATATGTTTTAACTATCATAAGCTCGTGCTACCTCAAGAAATTAAGGTGGTGGATGATATTAAACATCTTAAGAGCTTTTTATAACAGCAATAACATATGGGTAAAAAACGTTTATAAACCATAAAGAGCCCCAATTATGAAACAATTATCTGTAAGACTATGCTTGAGATATGTACTACTGTTACTACTTTGTTTCACCTCTTGTGTAGATGATGTAGATTTTGACCGCCTAGATCAGGTAATACTTGCGCCACGTTTTGATCTAGACCTGCTATTTTTTTCTGTTAACTATACAAATCTTAGCAACGAGGAGATTGTAAATAGTCAGATAATTTTAAGAGATACCACACAACTCAATTTTTTAGACGATGAGGTTACACAAGAAAATCTTGTTGAGATTGCAATTAGTTATAGAGCTACAAATACATTTAACCATTCTATTACAAACAGAGCTGCATTTTTAAATCAAAATGGAGATGTAGAGTATGAGATTACCTTTCCAGTATCTGGTTCTAGTGATGGAACACCTGTTGTTACAGAATTTACTGAGGTTGTTGAGACACAAGATTTACAAAACATTCGTAATTCTATACAACTAGCAAATGAGGTTGTTATTTCTGCTGGGACTTTACCGCAATCTGGAGACTTGAGTTTGCAAAGCAAAGCTATTTATTCACTAGAGTTTACAGATTTATAAGATGCGATATATCTTATTTGCTACCTGTATTTTTAGTTTGTTTTATGCTTCGGCACAAAACAAGCCACAATTGTATAATCAAGATGAGCTACCACAAACGTTATTGAGTAATCCAGGCGCAGCCATAAGTTTTGATAAACATATAGGAGTCCCGCTTCTTTCTGGTTTTTCATTTCAAGTAGGCTCGTCAGGAGTAAGTGTTTATGATATTTTCAGGGATGATATTCCTATAAATGCTGCAATAAATGAGGCGCTTTTGGATTTGTGTAGCACAGATTACTTTAATATGAATGTGCAACTAGAGTTATTGTCTTTTGGCTGGCGTTCCTCAAGTTCAGATATATATTATTCAGGTGGAGTATATCACGAGATAGATGCTTTCTCATATTTCCCTAAAGATTTAGCAACACTTGCATACAACGGTAATGCAGATTATATAGATGTGCCTTTTGAGTTTTCTGAGTTGGCTTTTACTGCAGAGTCCCTTTCGGTTTACCATTTTGGGATTAATAAGAAGGTAAATAACTCCTGGCAACTAGGTGCAAGAGCAAAAGTGTATATGAGCGTTGCAAACGTAAATAGTATAAATAATAGAGGAGATTTTACCACTAGAACAACACCTAATGGGCCTAATTTTTATACTCACACCCTGCGCAACGTTAGTCTCGTGGCAAATACTTCTGGTGTGGAGTCTTTTTATGATGACGAGATAGATACAGACGTTACAGAGCTAGTGAGTAATGCCTTTTTGAGCGAAAACTATGGTTTTGGATTAGACATAGGCTTAACTCATTTTATAAATGAGCAGTGGTCTTTATCAGCCAGTATTATTGATCTTGGTTTTATAAATCATAGGGAAGATGTGCGAAATTTTACTGCAGCAGGTAATTATGAGACTAATGGTATTGAGCTTACATTTCCTGCGCTTATTGAGGGAGATGAGTTTACAGATTACTGGCAAAATATAGAAGATGAGTTTGAGGACTCAATTAATTTAAGTGATAGTTTATCTAATGATTACAACTCCTGGCGACCGGTAAAGTTTAATACTTCTTTACAGTATGCGTTTGGTGAAGATCGCAGTGGCGAGTGTAATTGTAAGTCTGGAGGTGATAGAAAGTATATAAATAATGTAGGACTTCATATAAACAGTATTAAGAGACCTAGAGGGTTGCAAACAGCCATAACAGCTTATTATGATAGAAAATGGAATAGTGGGTTGCTTACCAGAGTTACATATACCTATGACAAGCGTTCTGCTACTAATCTTGGGTTCTTAGTTAGTACAAAAATTAATAAATTTAATCTTTATCTTGCTACCGATAATCTTGTACAGTCTACAAACATTCCAAAAGCTAGAGGTGCGAGCCTACAGCTCGGGATGCAGCTCGTATTTGAAAATAAATAAGAACCTTATGAAATATCTTTTTACACTACTTATGATTGCCAGCTTAGGTAGTAATTTATATGCACAATCTGTTAATGATTATAAGTATGTAATTGTCCCAGAAAAGTATGATTTTTTAAAGTCACCAGATCAATATCAAGTAAACAGTCTCACAAAATTCTTATTTAATAAATATGGTTTTGAGGCATATAAAGAAAAAGATAAGGAAATACTTAAAAACCCTATTGACCCTTGTGAAGCACTTTATGCACAAGTAACCAGTGAGTCTACTTTTATACAAGCAAAACTCACCGTTATTTTAAAAGACTGCAATGATCAAGTGATTTTTAAAACCTCAGAGGGGAGGAGTAAGAATAAAGATTATAAAAAGGCATACCACGGCGCATTGCGAGAAGCTTTTCTAGATATAGAGGCCTTACAATATAATTATAACCCCTCTGCAACAGCAGTTGAGCGTAAAACTACGAAAATACCAGAGTCTAGTATAGCAAAAGATAAATCACCAGATCTAGACGAAAAAAAGCAGATAGTATCTAAAACTTCTAGTATGCCAGCTGCTATTATTTTTACCAGCGAAGATGGTTTTTATAAAGCAAAGCAAACAGGAACTACGATCACATTTTATGATGACACAAAAAAGATAGGCCTTGCAGAGATGGGTAATGGAGAAGCATTTGATGTTACTACAACAGACTTTAGCGGAACAGCTTTTTTCTTAGAAGGTAGGCTTGTGGTACAGCGAAAAATAAAAGGTATAGCAGGCGTGGTTGAAATGATATTTACAAAAGAATAATGAAGCAATTATACACACTACTTATAAGTATACTTATACTGTCTTGTGGGGATAAGACAGAACAAACTATATTAAAAGAAACTAGCCCTTCAAAAGTCGTAAAGACTAAGGATGTAAAGATTTTTGAACAAATCTCTAGTGACTCCAGTGGCATCACTTTTTCAAACACTCTTAAGGAAGATGTAGGTTCTCTAGCAAACCTATTTGATTTTGACTATTTCTATAATGGAGCAGGCGTAGGAGTAGCAGATGTTAATAATGACGGACTTCAAGATTTATTTTTTACAGGTAACCAAGTGCCTAACAAATTGTATCTCAACAAAGGTAATTTACAGTTTGAAGATATTTCAGATGCCGCAGGTATTAATGTAGGTAAACAATGGGCAAACGGTGTCACATTTGCAGATGTAAATAATGACGGCCTCATAGATATTTACGTATCACAGGGAGGACCTAAGCAAGCACAAGAGCGTGGTAACTTGTTATATATAAATGAGGGTGAAAACCGCTTTCGCGAAAGCGCAAAACAATACAATATTTCAGATACGGGTATAAGCACGCAATCTTCGTTTTTTGACTTTGATAAGGATGGAGACCTTGATCTTGTTGTATCAAACGAAAATGAACTTTATGGACTAGACCCGCAACGATTTTTTGCAAGTATGAAGATTCGTAAAAATCTTGAAAAAAGCAGCGTGCAACTTTACGAAAATACGGGCAACACGTTTAAGAATGTAACAGAAAGGGCTGGATTGCTCAAACCGGCATTTGGACTAGGTCTCGTAGTAAGTGATATAAATAACGATGGCTGGCTAGACCTCTATATTGCAAACGATTATTATGTGCCAGATGCGATGTACATAAATAACCAAGACGGCACTTTTACAGATAAAATAAAAGAACAGACCGCACAAGTCTCATTTTATGGAATGGGGGTAGACATTGCAGATGTTAACAATGATATGCTGCAAGATATATTTGTACTAGATATGGCGGCCAGTGATCACGTGCGCTCTAAAACGCTTATGGCAAGTATGAATGAGCAGCGTTTTAATATGCTTACAGAAGATATGGGTTTCCAGCATCAGTATATGTTTAACTCACTACAGCTTAACCGTGGTAATGGTAGGTTTGATAACGTAGTGCATCAAGCACATATGGCTAAGACAGACTGGAGCTGGGCGGGACTTATAGCAGATCTTGATAACGATGCAGATCGTGATGTTTATGTTACAAATGGATATAGAAGATATGCCCTTGATAATGATTTACAAAATCAGGTAAGAGACACGCAGCGCGCTTTTAATGGTACTGTGCCTCTTGATGTAAAGCAAAAGTTATATGATGCAATGCCTACAGAAAAGCTTAGTAATATTGCTTTTATAAACAATGGAGATTTAGACTTTAAAAATAACTCCTACCAGTGGGGACTAGCTGTGGCTTCTTATTCTAACGGTGGTGCTTATGCAGATCTTGATAATGATGGTGACCTAGAACTTATAACTAATAATATAGATGATACCGCTTTTCTTTTTAAGAATACCTCTGTAGAAAATAAGCTAGGTAATTTCATAAAAATTAAAACAAAAGGAACGCTTTCAGAAGACTTTGCAAAGGTGACTATCATTACAAAAAATGGTACACAAGTAGCCGAGAATAAAAGGACAAGAGGATACCTTTCGGCAGTAGAGGAGGGTGCTCACTTTGGTTTAGGCACTGTAGAGAATGTAGATAAAGTGATTGTACAGTGGCTCTCTGGAAAACGTAGTGAGTTTACAGATATAAAAGCAAACCAGACACTTGTTGTAAAAGAAAACGAAGCAACACTTACTGGGCTTCCTGTTATTGATACAAAAGAGCCTATGTACGCTTTCGCGAAAGCAAAAAATGACTTAGGCATAGATTTTAGTCACAAGGAAAATACCTTTAACGATTTTACAAAGGAAGTATTATTGCCTTATAAGCAATCACAACTAGGCCCTTTTATATCAAAAGGAGATGCAAATAATGATGGTCTTGAAGACTTGTTTATAGGAGGTGCTGCAGGACAAGCGGGAGCATTATACATACAATCAACAACTGGATTTAATAAGATATCACAGCCTGCATTAGATAAAGACAAGGCTTATGAAGATATGGAATCATTATTTGTAGATGTAGATGGTGATGGAGACCAGGATCTTATCGTAGTAAGTGGCGGTAATGAATTTGCCAAACAGGATGCGCTATTAGAAAATAGGCTGTATCTAAATGATGGTGCAGGTAATTATGATAAGGCAGCTTTTGATCAGACCGGGAATAACCGTCTTGTTTATAGTAAAAGTATTGCTGCAATAGATTTTGACCAAGATGGTGATCAAGATATTGTAATAGGTAATCGTATTGAGCAGGGGCAGTTTCCTGTTAGTGCCTCTTCTGTGATTTATCGTAACGATAGAGGTGTGTTTACAGATGTAACTGTAGATGTGGCGCCAGATTTATTAGATTTTGGTATTATAAACGATGTGCTTAATACAGATTATGATAATGATGGAAAAGAAGATTTACTTATAGTAGGAGAGTGGTCACCTATAGGATTACTTAAAAATATAGGAGGGCATTTTGTACGTCAAAGTCTTCCAGAACTTGACGAAAATCTAGGTTTATGGTTTACTGCTGTGGAGACAGATGTAAACAATGATGGAATAAAAGATTATGTGATAGGAAATATAGGAGAGAACACTAAGTATAAGGCCTCAAAGAAAAAGCCATTTAAGGTCTTTGCAAATGATTTTGATAATAATGGCACCTTTGATCTTGTACTCAGTAATGAATATAACGGTAGTTATGTGCCCGCAAGAGGTAGAGAGTGTAGCTCACAGCAAATGCCTTTTATTTTAGATAAGTTTGCTACCTACTCAGATTTTGCAAATGCAACACTAGATGATATATATGGAGATGCATTAAAAGAAGCCTACACAAAAGAAGTAAATACATTTTCTTCCATACTACTTATAGGTCATAAAGATGGAGGGTTTACCACCTCTATGTTACCTGCAATTGCACAAAGTGGTCCAGGTTTATCTATAGAAACAGTAGATGTAAATGATGATGGTTGTCAAGATTTAATACTAGCAGGTGCCATTTATGAAACAGAAGTAGAAACTCCTAGATATGATGCGGGAGTAGGTGTTGTACTTCTCTCTAATAAGAAAGATGGTTATAAAGGACTTTCAACCGCAGAGACCTTACTTTTCTTAGATGGAAATGTAAAAGATGTGGCATCTATTACTCACAAAGGATTGTCAAAAAAACTACTTATTTCTGCAGTAAATAATGGGCAAGCTCAAGTTGTAAATCTAGATTAGTAATTATACTTAGTACCCCACTTTGCTTTTAGGTTTTCCTTGATGGCTTTTTCTCTTGTGTTATCTGTAGGCTCGTAAAAAGTGGTTCCGCTTATTTCTTTTGGTAAAAACTCTTGTGGTATAAAGTTTCCAGGGTAGTCGTGAGAATACTTGTAATCATCACCGTAGCCTATTTCTTTCATAAGCTTTGTAGGAGCATTGCGCAAGGGTAATGGTACAGATAAGTCTCCAGTTTGCTTAACAAGCTGTTGAGCCTTCCCTATTGCAAGATATGCAGCATTACTTTTTGGCGAGCTAGCAAGATAAGTAACGCACTGGCTAAGTATAATGCGCGACTCTGGGTAGCCTATAGTCGTAACCGCTTGAAAGCAGTTATTTGCTATGACAAGAGCAGTAGGGTTTGCATTCCCTATATCCTCAGAAGCAGCAATAATGAGTCTTCTGGCGATAAATTTTACATCTTCTCCACCTTCTATCATTCTAGCTAGCCAGTAAACGGCTGCGTTAGGGTCGCTACCACGTATGGATTTTATAAAAGCAGATATGATGTCATAGTGTTGCTCCCCTGTTTTATCATAGCGCACAATATTTTGTTGCACTTTAGAGAGCACCATATCATTTGTAACATCTACCTCCTTTTCTTTTTCTGTTGTAACAATGAGCTCAAATATGTTGAGTAGTTTCCTTGCATCTCCACCACTTAGCCGCAGTAATGCTTCAGTTTCAGAAAGTGTGATGTTTTTCTTCTTTAAGATTTCATCTTTCTCAATGGCTCGATTAAGGAGTAAAACAAGATCTTTTTTTTCAAACGGTTTTAAAATATACACTTGGCATCTCGACAGTAATGCAGGTATAACTTCAAAACTAGGATTTTCTGTCGTTGCACCCACAAGCGTAACCCAGCCACGCTCTACTGCTCCTAGTAGAGAGTCTTGTTGAGACTTTGAAAATCTGTGTATCTCATCTATAAATAAAATAGGATTCTTTTGGGTAAATAACCCTCCGCTTTGCTTTGCCTTGTCTATTACCTCACGTATATCTTTTACACCGCTGTTTATGGCACTCAGTGTGTAGAATGGTCTCTTAGACTCTTCGGCAATAATTGTTGCTAGTGTGGTCTTACCTATGCCTGGAGGACCCCAAAGTATGAGAGATGGTATAATCCCTGCCTTAAGTGCTTGTTGCAGTGAGCCATTCTCACCTACTAGGTGATGCTGGCTGAGGTAATCTTCAAGTTTTTTAGGGCGTAAACGTTCTGCAAGAGGTGTATTCATCATACAAAAATAGCTATTTTGAAGTTTCTTATATGACAATCTTTCATTTCACATAGTAATGGTTAAAGATTTGCTTTAATAAAGAAAATCATACACTTATGGAGAGTGAGTCGTCTTATTTTAAGTTTTATAATGGAGTAGTGGGGTACCCCTTGCTGTTTGTGCTCATTATCTGGTTTGTGTTTTGGATAGAGATCAAGTTTGGTTTAGATTTTACGCGCTGGGGAGTACGACCTAGAACAGGGATGGGTTTACGAGGTGTGCTTTTCTCACCCTTTATACATAGCGGGATAAAACACTTATGGCATAATACCACCCCATTGCTGGTACTTAGTACTGCACTGTTTTATTTTTATAGAAATATCTCGTGGAAGGTTTTATTATGGATTACCATTTTGAGCGGTCTGGGTACCTGGCTTATAGGCAGGACGTCGTATCACATTGGGATGAGTGGTGTGATTTATGCGCTCGTATCATTTTTATTTTTCAAAGGAATAATAGCGAAGCATTATAGGCTTGTTGCTTTGTCGCTTGTAGTTGTATTTCTTTATGGCAGTCTAATTTGGGGGACAATGCCTACCAGTGAGAATATATCGTGGGAGGGACATCTTTCAGGTTTTATAGCTGGGGCATTTATTGCTTTACGCTTTCGCGAAAGCGTACCTAACCCTATAAAATATGCTTGGGAACAGCCAGATTACAAAGAAGAAGATGACCCATTTATGCGTCAGTTTGATGAAGACGGTAACTTTTTTGAACTACCCCCAGAGCCTACCGTAAATACGGAGGCTGATACTTACACCATCGTTTATCATTATATAACACAGGACGACGAGAAAATTAAGGGTGATAATGCTTATAAAGACGAATTATAAGCGCTGTCTTACTACTTCATAAAGAAAAGCTCCACAGGCTACAGAAACATTTAAAGATGCGATAGAGCCTTTAAGAGGGAGTTTTGCTTGTTGATCTACAATTTTGAGAACTCCAGGAGATACCCCACTATCTTCACGTCCCATCACAATAGCGGTAGGTTGATTAAAATCTACATCATATAATGTATTGTCTGTCTTTTCTGTAGCAGCTACAACTTGTATTCCGGAACCTTGTAAATAGTAGATGGCATCTTTTATGTGATCAACTTTTGCAATAGGCATACTAAAAGCAGCTCCGGCAGATGTTTTTACCGCAACACCATTAAGTGGTGCTCCACCTTTTTTAGGTATAATAACACCGTGCGCTCCTGTACACTCTGCGGTACGAATTATAGCTCCAAAGTTACGTACATCAGATAATTGGTCTAGTAAGATAAAAAGTGGCGTCTCGCCGCTCTCTACTATTTTGTTTACAAGCTCTTCAAAATCGTGATATTTTACAGGAGATATCGTAGCGACTGCCCCTTGGTGATTGAGTTGGGTAAGCTTGTTAAGCTTTTCAATAGGCACAAAGGATGTTTGTATGCCGTGCTTTTTGATGAGTGTGTTAAGTTCGCTTAAAAGTGAGTTGTGTAATCCTTTTTGTAAAAACACTTTGTCTACTTCTTTTCCTGCCTCTATCGCTTCTATTATTGCACGAGTCCCGTGTATTTGTAGTGTTTTTTCCATTAGGTCTTTAATATAATTATTTAAGCAAATTTTTTACTTCAATGTTTTTGTAAGTGACTTGTTCTATTGGCTTTAAAGTTAAATTTGAGAAGCCAGTATGTAATTTGTCTATAGGTAGTGTTCCGTTATCGGCTTGGAAAAGATAGTAATCGGCAAATAAAATTCCTTTTATTTTTTTGTGATTAGTGTAGCGTCTGAATGTTGGTGAATCATACGATAGTTTGTGGTATTGAGCCGAGTACATAACTAAATTGGTCTTTTTGTCAATATAAAAGTAATACTCGTCTGTTGGGACGTCAGGTACTTTTTTTGATTTAACCCGTAAGGTTAGATATACACTATCGTTAATAACTGTATCAGGTAAATTTTCAACGTTGTAACGGTTTCCTGTTAATAAATGTGGCGCAAAGGTATTAAATATAAAACCATCAAGTTTAGAATCAAAAAACTTTCTGTTATAAGTTGATTCATCCTGTAGGGAATCATTTATGAAATATTCAATAAACCCATTTTTGTATGTTGTTTTGTAATCAACATCTCTAGAAGTACGAGACATTGTATAGTGGGTGTCCTGATTATTTAGTTCTATTTTATAATTAACATCATTAACATCAAATGTAATTTCACGTTGCTGTAAAACAGAACTTCCATAATTATTCTGTAGAGAATTTAAAATGTTTTGAGGTGATCTTTTTTGAGGAGAGGATGTCTTGCTTTCGCAGGAAATAATTCCTATTAGTAAAAACCCTATTGAAAAAGAGTATATGAGGTTTTTCATTAGTTTTTTAAAATTTTATGTGTTTCAATGATTCCATTTTTATGTGTTATTTCTACGAAATATAAGCCTCTTGGTAGATGTGATATATTGAGAGTTTTTTTGCTGGACTCTATGAGCTTTTGACCACTTAAATTGAATATAGCAGCTTGCGAAAATATGTAGTCTGTAGAAATATTTATAATGTTCAATGCTGGATTAGGATATACACTTGAATGTTGAGTTAAGGTTGAATTTTCTTGTAAATTCAAAATTTCGCACTCATCCGTTATAGGATTGAGCTCAATGGGACTCCCAGGTGTTAGGTCTTTGTTTTCAAATGCCGAATATTGTGGAGAATATCTCAATGATCTAAAAACCCTAGTTTGACTTGCATCAGGATCATCTCCATCTTGTAGAATTTCTAGATTACTTACGGGGCTTAAGTATTCCCATACAATACTGCCATCTGTTGTAATTTCAAATAATTTTCCATCAGGTCCCGACGTTATAAGGATATTACCATTAGGCAATTCTTGTGCTCCTGAAAGAAATGCAGAAAAAAAGTCACTGGGATTTATGTAAGAAAAAAACGGATTTTCTGGGCCATAAGCACCTCCTGAGTATTCGTAGTTTGAATTCGCCTCGTCATATAAAGGGTCAATGATTAGTATCTCTGAAAATCCTTCATCTGGTTGGTTGTTGAATATTAATATTTTACCCGCATTCGGTCCTGTGTCTTCTATAAACTGGACGTCGTGCATTGCGTTTAATGCTTGGGAATTTATATCACCTTGCCTGTAGCTTTCAGGATTACCATATCTATATAAAATATCTCCCCCTTTCCCACTATTACCTCCAGAGCCTGTGGCTGCTTCTTCCGTAGTTGTACTATGGTCAATAATTATAAACTCATCTAGATTTCTATTGCTAATGATAATATGATCTCTCTCTGGATGATAACTTATGGCATTTGAATGCCACCAGTCAGCTTCGCCAAAACTGGTTCCATAATTGAAGTCAACTTTTTGAGGATTTTCTGCAACATTTCCAAATGTACTACTTTGACTATTGAAGTCTTGTATAATATGATCCCAAGATCGCCATTCCCATATTACATTATAGCTGTCTGCCCCTTGTAATTCTATTTCCCAAATGCGTTCTTCATACAATTCATCCGTTGCTACTGTTTGAGGATCTCGCCCCAGAGCTATGGCTTCGTCTTTTGTCCTCCGGACTGCTACCAAAATGAGAAGATTTCCATTATCTAGCACAACATAATCGTGATGAAAACTTAGATTGGTTTCAGATATTGTAGCCCCCCATAATAGTTCACCCTCCCAAGAAAAGTGTTCTATACGCCCTGTATTACCTGGTATGTTCAAGGTAGATTGATTGTCAACAACAGATCTGAAGAGGGAACCGTCAGGAAGGAGATAATCAGTGCTGAAAAGTGGAAATTGAGATTCCCAAGTATTAATTATTCTTCCACAGTTATCAATCAAATAAGTGTATCTAGGAACTTCAGATGTACGTGGGGAGAATAGTGTATAGCCATTATAAGACTCTGCGAGATTAGTTTGAATCCCAACTGTATTTTGGCAGTTGGTGATTGTGGTAAGGAAAAGTAATAGTAAAAATAAAAGCCGTTTTATAGTATACATATTGTATGTAGTTATATGACTAAAATAAGAAAAGCATCTCTGTTAGGAGATGCTTTTAACTTTAACATTGAATGTTGATTATGTTTATTGCTTTGTAAAGCTTAATGAAGTTTGTATAGCTCCACCACAGTCACCAGTCTCGTCATCTGTTATAATAAGAACAAATGAAGTGTCATCTTGGAAATCATAAGTTCCAAATACATCGGTAGGTGGCCCTATTGTAATTCCAGCACTACACTGTACCCCTGTTGTAGATCCTGTTGGGATAGAAACCTCACCACAAATAAAGTTTAATGTAAATGTACGAGTATTTCCAAATCCTAGTGCTGCTAAGTAATCAGCATCAAATAATCTTTGAGTGTCTTCTAGTACAGTTTCAGTTCCAGGGATAAATCCGTCTTCGTCATTTTCAATTAAAGTAAGAATAACACCACCACCATCTGGATCAAAAGTATCGTATCCGAAAATAGAAGGAGTAAGTTGTTCAACTAGATAATCACCTGAGAAGGTATCTTCATTAACTGGACAAACTACAGGAGTTAAATATTGGAATGGGCTAGCAAAGAAACCACCAGTAATTACTCCACCAGCATTTTCTGCATTGAAAACACGTCCATCAGTAAGATTGAGTGTTAAGAATGTTGAGAAGCTATCTCCTCCAAATATATCTTCATCAGTTAAGTTAACTAATGATAATAATTCAGTTAAAGGTAAAGTAAGTGTATGTCTAGGAAGACCAAATGGGCCATCTTCAAAATCACTTGCAGGAATATTACGCACAAATACGCGTTCTCCAACTATTCCGTTAGATGAATCACCTACATCATCAGAACCATCTGTAAATAGTATTTCAACATCTACACTTTCTAGTAAATCACCTCCAAAGGCATCTTGCTCTTCAAGTAATACCGAAAACTCTGCTGTTGGTACTCCAATAGGAAGAGAGTTTGATATTAATGAAACTGTTCTTAGAACCGCACCTCTCTCTACAGTTTCCTGTACAAGGTCAGTTGTGTTTTGTTCATCGTCCTCACAAGAGGCCATTCCAAAAAGAATGGCTCCAGCAAAGGCAAATTTTAATATATTTTTCATTGTTATTTTTTTTAAATGTTAGTTCGAAGCCGGGAATCCTCCGTTCGGTGAAGATGGTGGGTTCGTATCCCAAAATACTTGAGTATTTTGATCAGGCTTTTGATTAATATTTGGATTAGCAATAACTTCAGAAGATGCATATGGGAATGATCTTGGGAAGTTTCCTGGGTCAGCCTCTAAGTTTGGTTGAAGAGTTGTTGGGAATCCTTGTCTTCTGTAGAAGTTGTAAGATTCAGCAGCTCCTCCGTAAAGAGTTACCCAGTATTGTTGAGCATAAACATTCCATTTACCAGTCATATCTGCTGCATCAAAGTCAGCAATTATATCGCTAATAAAATTATCTACAACCACACTTGAAGGCTCAGTAGAACCATCATTTGTAGCATCTAGAGCTCCAAAAGATTGAACTTTAGCTATAGATTTAATTAAACCAGCTTCAATAAAATCTGCCGCTCCATCAGCATCCCCAGCAATTAGTGCTGCTTCAGCTCTCCAGAAATCTACGTAAGATGCAAGGATGATAGGCTCTATTCCAGCTCCACCGCCACCGGCTCCTAGTGATACACTTTCAAATTCTCCTTGATCATAAAGACCTCCTGAAGGATAAACACCTGTAACAGTTCTTAAGAAGTTGTCAGGAGGAGTTCCGTCATCATCACCGTGATCTCTACCCCAATAACCGTTTTCTAAGAAACAGTAAGTAAATCCAGCATAGTGAGGTGGTGAAGTTTCTAAAGAACAAGATAAAGTTTCACCATTTCCTTCTGGTAAACAAGATGCACCAGGAGTACAATCAGATTGACGATAGAAGTAATAAGTCATTCTAGGATCATTAGTCTCAGACATATAGTTCATCAACCAATTAGAACGGTATAAGTTACCTCCTGAAGGAGTGTAATCTTGTTGGTAATCTGGATGTCTTGTATCTGGATTTAATAAGTTAGACCCAAATTGTAATTGAAGATCATCTTCTGTTTCACTAATGAAATTATCTCCTGCAACAATTGCATTAAAAGTAGCTAAATCACCAGTTGTAATAGCAGCTTTCATTTCAATAGTATTTGATGCTTTAATCCATTTTGAGATATCTTCATCATAAAATAAATCTTCGATAGCACTGTTTACATCCCCTTCAGAAGCTATAAGGTCTGCATTAAGAGCCGCTAGAGCAGCTCTACCTTCAGCAACAAGGTTTATAGCCGCTTCGTAAACAGAAGCACCATCCTGCACATTCGGACTAGGAAAATCTATTGGGTTAAAAGCCTCGTCAAAAGGGATATCACCTATGTAATCTACTAACCACAATAAAGAATGTCCTAGCATTATCTTACCTGTTCCTACTTGAAAACGAAGATCAATACTTGGGTCTGCATCCAACTCTTCAATAGTTTTAACATCTACAAGCATTCCTGCATATGTACGAGACCAAGCTCCATTTAAAGTAGTTCCTGTTAATCCAGCGAAGTAGTTTCTGTTTCCGAAGTATTGTATTCTGGTTAAAGCACCACCGTTACCATTAAATGTTTGTGCATTCAATTGGTAGCTCAGTTGAACTGAATTTAGCAGAAAATTTGGATCTGCTTGGTCTGATGTCAAGTTGTTTGGGTCATTTACTAACTCCAATTCTGTGGTTTCACAAGAATAGAAGAGAGATGAACCAGCTATAACAACAGCCATTATGAACTTAAATGTATTTTTCATAATTCTATTTTTATAAATCTTTTAATTAAAATGATGCTTTTACGCTTAATCCATAACGCTTTGAAGAAGGACCATTGATATAGTCAAATCCACGACCATTACCAACACCTACACCAGCTACGTTAGGGTCGAAGTTTGCTCCATCAGGAGTGTTATAAGCGTCATACCATAAGTTAAATCCACTAGCAGTAACGCTGAATGAACCGAATGGAGTTTTATCTAAGAACTTCTTAGGTAATGAATATCCTAAAGAAAGCTCTTGTAATCTAATAACTGAAGCATCATATACTTGAAGCTCTTTAGGGCCGAAAAGTACATTGTTGAAGTAATACTGTGAGTTGTTGATTTGCACTTGGTTTTCAGATCCATCCGCTTGAACACCTGGAAGAATGTAAGTATTCTCACGATCTTCAGTTTCTGTAATAAGACCACGACCTAATAATACACCTATAGTAGAAGAAGCAATATCTCCACCTTTAGTATAATTCATTTGGAAACCAAGGTTAAAGTTCTTATAAGATAATGTGTTAATCCAGTTTAAAACATAATCTGGGTTAGGATTACCTATGATAGGAGTAATGCTACGACCATCATCAAGAATAACGTTATCTTGTACAACATAGTTACCAGCACCGTTTACTACAAAGTTACCGTCGTCATCTCTAAGGATTCTAGTTCCTACAATAACACCTAATTGCTCTCCTCTAATTGCAGCATTCGCTCCAAGTACTGGGTCAGTAGATCCTGCATAAAGTATCTGGTCATCATCTTGCTCAGTCACAATTTGCTCACTAGTTGTGAAGTTTGCCCTAGTATTCCAGTTGAATCCATCATTTTCACTTTGGAAAATATCAACTCCTAAATCAACTTCAAATCCGTCACCTTCAACCTTACCAATGTTACTCTGTGTAGAAGTAAATCCAGTTGATGGAGGTAATGGTTTAAATACAATTAGATCATCAGTAGATCTGTTAAAGTAAGAGAAATCTAAGCTTACTCTGTTCTTAAGTAAACGAGCATCAAATCCAACTTCAAATTCAGAGATAAGCTCTGGCTTAAGATCAGGATTAGCTTGGAAGTTACTTACACTGTTTGTTGTAGTGTTACCACCACCAGCGTTTTGATCAATGTATTGGTTTGTGAATTGGTTAACAGTATTTACTGTTGGGAAACCACCAGGGAAACCAGCAGAAGTACCTAAACCTGCTCTTACTTTTAAGTAATTAAGTGCATCACCTTTAAGACCGTCAAATGCAGTAGTAGGTAAGAATGATAAACTTACAGAAGGATATAGTTGTGAGTTGTTCTCCTTTGGAAGGTTAGATACCCAGTCATTACGAGCAGCAAGCGTAAGGAAAAGCATATTATCATAATCAATATCTGCTTGTCCTAAAACACCTACGATGTTTTGGAAAGATGTAAATTGGATAGGAGCCTGCTCTAAGAAGTTAAAGTGTCTCTGTACGCCAAATACAAGTTGTCCTGTACTAGCTACACCTTGTTGATCAAATTCAACAGATCTAGAAGTAGCACCTGTAATGAAAGTTAAACCAACTTTGTCAGAAAGATCGTAATCTCCACTTAATGCTAAGTAGTGATCCCAGATACGGTTGTTGTTATCCCAAGTGTTATATTCACCGTTGATATCGTCAACAGTAGCACCTAGTACACCACCTTTATTTACATAACTTACGTTGCGCTCGTTGTAGAAATCTACACCAGCACGGTATTGTAAGTTCAGGTTATCATTAATACTGTATTGTAAAGTCGATGTTCCATATACACGGTTAGTTAACTGTGTATTTTTTGCATTTTGCACAATCCAGTTAGGGTTGTTAATGTCATTACCTTGACGGTAGTAAACACTTCCTCCTGTTTCAGGAATAGTAAATGGTAAGTTTGCTAAGTCTACGTTACGAGGTGTAAAGAATACGTTTGCAAATACTGAAAATCCTAATGTACCGTTACCACGAGATGCAGCTACTGGAGGAGAAGAGAAGTCAGTTCTAGAGAAATTTAACGTTCCTGAGATTGTAAACTTATTAGATAATTGAGCTCTACCACCTACAGAAAGGTTGTTTCTACGTAATTGGTTACCTGGGATAAATCCTTTATCTTCTAAGTGACCGTAGTTTAAGTTGTAATTTACTTTACCATCTTCAGATGCACCGTTTATGTTTATAGAAGTGTTAGCAACACCACCTGTACGGAAAAACTGAGATACGTTATTGTAAGGTCTGTACTCATAACGTTGTCCATCAAACTCATCTCTTAAAATTTGTCCGATATCTGCTCCTGTAGTTGAGTATGGGTGAGCTACTGTACCGTTTTCGTCTATTTGTCCTGAAGGCTCATTTAAGTATCCTGCAACACCACCTGCTTCAAAAGCAGGACCCCAGTTTGAGAAGAACCATCCGAAAGATTGGTCAAAACCTCCACCAAACTTGTCTTGGTAATCTGGTAATGAAGCAATTTCATTAACAAAGTAAGACTGGTTAATTGTGATTTCAGTTTTCTTAGGCCCGCCAGCTCCACTTTGACCTGACTTTGTAGTAATTACGATAACCCCGTTACGTCCAGCTGTACCATATAACGTTGCTGCAGCAAGTCCTTTAAGAACGTTTACACTTGCAATGTTGTTTGGATCAAGATCTAAGAAACGTGAAGAACCATTGTTACCAGCAAGGAAACTACCTTGTGCGTTAGTATCACTACTAAAAGGTACACCATCTACGATAAATAATGCTTGGTTACTTCCGTTTATTGAAGTATACCCACGAATTACAACATTTGTTGCAGATCCAGAAGCACCACTCTGAGAAGTAATCTGTACACCAGAAGCTTTTCCTGATAGTACACGAGCAACGTCACCTTCTGTACGTCCTTCGATTTCTTCAGAAGCAACTTCACTTACTGCGTAACCAAGCGCTTTTTTCTCACGCTTAACTCCTTGTGCTGTTACAATTACCTCGTCTAGAGCATTGTCAGCAGCAAGAGCCACATTAATTGTTGATTGACTTCCTACTGTCACCTCTTGAGTTGAGAAACCAACAAAACTAAAGACAAGTACATCTGTTGGACTTGCTTGAATTGAATAATTTCCATCAAAATCGGTCTGAGTTCCTGTAGACGTACCTTTGATAATGACATTTGCACCAGGCAAAGGACCATTATCTTCAGTAACCGTCCCGGAAACTGTTGATTGTGCAAACGAAACTTGCACTACAAACGCTAGCAATAGCGTTAAAATTCCACTAAACTTTGTTTTCATTTTTATAAATTATTTGAATTAGCCAATGCCAAAAATCACAATAAAAAGTTAATTACACAACTAATAGTTGCTAAAATTTAGTTTTTTTTTAACGCTTTGTAAATCGTGTTAATCCCCTTATTTAAAAGCGTACAGCGAGAATTAGGTGCAGTTTTGTGTTTGAGAAGTCGAACGAAGAATTGTTAAATTTTCCATTTGCAATATTTATTTTAAGGACCCCTGCCTTGGTTTGTATTCCTGCTCCTGCACCTACACTAAGCAAGTAGTTGTTGTTATTGTCTAAGGCGTTTTCAATATAGCCTCCATCCAGTACTGTGTTGATGTATAGGCTGTTGCCTACGTGTATGCGGTACTCTGTATTGACTGCAATGGCAAGATTTGCAAAGAGACTGTTTTCTTCAAACCCGCGTATCGATGTAATTCCGCCAAGTCTAAAAAGTTCATTTGTAAGGTACGTTTTAGAAAATAAATTGTTAAAAATCCCAGAAACATAGATTGAGTTTTTAGCATCAAAATTGAAAATCTTTTTAATATTTAATAAAATTTTCGTCTGAGGTGTTTTTGTCATATTCGCAATTCTTGATCCGTGGTCTATGAGTATTGTCGATTGCGTCGAAATTGGGAAAAATATACTCTTTTGGCGTTTTAGGTAGGTGTGTTCTAGTTGAAGGGAGGACGTTTTGTAGTTGTTTAGGTTGTTTTGGTTCGTTATCGAGTTGAGTAAGTTGTCAGAAGTTGTAGAGTTGTATCCTGCTGCAATTTTGTGTTGAGTGCTTGGTTTATAAAATACCTGTAAGTTGGTTTGCGTAGTTGAGAATGTGCTGTCTTTTCTAAAGATGGATAAGGATGCTTCTATGCCTACTGGTGTTTTAAAAAGATAAGGAAGTGCGGTTCTGATTTTGAGTTGTGATTGATCCTCACCATCAGATTTGTAATTAAGTGATATCTCCTCGCCGTAGTTAAAGTTGTTTAAGAGTTGTAGATTGAGATAGCCATCTAGTCTAAGTGTGTTGTTGTTATTTGAGGCAAAACCTAAAAATCCGTCAAACTGGTTTTGGTTTGTCTTTTCTATGTAATAAAATATTGTGGTGCTGTCTTTTTTGAATAAAGCTTCTGGTGTTCTTGTTGTGTTGAGGAATCGTAAAGTGCTTATTTCATTGTTTACGGTTTCAACTCGCTCTTGGTTGTAAGGTTTGAGGAGTAGTTTTTTGCTTAGGCTTTGTAGATATGTTTTTGGGTATTTCTCATATCCTTTATATATAACGCTTGTTATGGCTCTTTCTTTTTCTGAAATTAATGTTAGTTCTCCGGTGAGCTGGTCGTTTGCTTTCTTAATGTTGGTTATTTGAAAAGTAGCAAATGGATTTCCGTTGTTTGATGCGATTGTCGTGAGCTGTTTGAGTAGCGCTTTCGCGAAAGCGGTCTCAACTTTTATTGAGTTGCTGGCTATTGTGTAGGATGTCTCCTTTATATATGTCTCTAGTTTTGTGTTATTGTCTTGAGGAATTGTTAAGAGAATGTGTTTGTATTTTTTGCCTAGGCTGATGTATGCCGTCAGGTTGTTATTGTTGAATGTTGTTTTGGTTTTTAAATCAATGTACCCTTGGTTAGTGAGTTTTTTTTCTATCTGTTGTATTTCTAGGTAGGCTCTTGATGTTTCGTTAAAGGTTTTTAGGTGTTCAATAGATTTTAGAGTGAGTTTGTCTTGAGGGTTGTGGCTGGTGATGTTTAAAGTTATTTGCGATTTGTCTTTTTGGGCATTTGTGCAAATGCTGAAGATTAATGATAATATAAGGAGTAGATATGTCTTCAAAGAAGCAATTTTTGTGGTGTGTTTTGTAACGTTGTTTTGTGGTGCTAAAGTATGTTAGTTTTTTGGCATTCAGAACTTTTTTGAAAAATTAGCAAGCTGCTATTTGATGGCTGAGAAAAATTTCATACTTTTGCCAACCCTTAAAATGGGTATATTAAGTAAATTAACAATTAGGTAGAAAGAAATTATGCCAACAATTTCACAATTAGTACGTAAAGGAAGAACCAAGATTACCAAGAAGAGTAAATCGGCGGCCCTTGAATCGTGCCCACAACGCCGCGGCGTATGTACTCGTGTTTACACGACTACACCTAAGAAACCAAACTCGGCTATGCGTAAAGTTGCGCGTGTTCGTTTAACAAATGGTAAAGAGGTGAATGCATATATCGGAGGAGAAGGTCACAATTTACAAGAGCACTCGATAGTATTGGTAAGAGGTGGAAGGGTAAAAGATTTGCCAGGAGTTAGATATCATATTGTACGTGGAGCCTTAGACACCGCGGGTGTTGCAGGAAGAACGCAATCGAGATCTAAATATGGTGCAAAACGCCCTAAGAAGTAAATCAACAACACTTTAAGAAGAAGTAATGAGAAAAAAACAGGCCAAGAAGAGACCTATTCTTCCAGATCCAAAATTTAACGATCAGTTAGTAACTCGTTTCGTTAATATGATGATGTGGAGCGGTAAGAAGTCTACAGCTTTTAAAGTATTTTATGATGCAATTGACATCGTAGAGGAAAAGAACACAAATGAAGAAAAAACAGCTCTAGAGCTGTGGAAAGACGCTTTATCTAACGTAATGCCTCACGTAGAAGTACGTAGTCGTCGTGTAGGAGGAGCAACTTACCAGATACCAAACCAAATTCGTCCAGATCGTAAGATCTCTACAGCGATGAAGTGGTTAATTAGCTTTTCTCGTAAGAGGAATGAGAAGTCTATGGCTGCAAAGCTAGCTGCAGAGATTATGGCTGCTGCAAAAGAAGAAGGTGCTGCAGTTAAAAAGCGTGTTGATACACACAAAATGGCTGAAGCAAACAAAGCATTCTCACACTTTAGATTCTAAGAAATGGCAAGAGACTTAAAATTTACTAGAAACATTGGAATTGCAGCACACATTGATGCTGGAAAGACAACTACTACTGAGCGAGTATTATATTATACTGGAGTTTCTCACAAAATTGGAGAAGTACACGATGGTGCTGCTACAATGGACTGGATGGAGCAAGAGCAGGAGCGTGGTATTACAATTACCTCTGCTGCAACAACTTGTACTTGGAAGTTTCCATTAGAAAATGCAGAACCTACTCCTGCGACTAAAGATTATCACTTTAACATCATTGATACTCCTGGTCACGTTGATTTTACTGTGGAGGTTAACAGATCTTTACGTGTATTAGATGGTCTTGTATTCTTATTTAGTGCGGTAGATGGTGTTGAGCCACAATCTGAGACTAACTGGAGGCTTGCAGATAACTATAAAGTACCTAGAATAGGTTTTGTAAACAAAATGGACCGTCAAGGTTCAGACTTTTTAGGTGTTTGTCAGCAGGTTAAGGATATGTTGAAGTCTAACGCTGTGCCTATTGTTTTGAACATAGGTGACGAAGAGGATTTTAAAGGTATTATTGATTTAGTAAAAAACCGTGCTATTGTATGGCACGATGAAACTCAAGGATCTACTTTCGATGTTATCGAGATTCCTGAGGATATGAAGGAAGAAGCTCGTAAGTATCGTGCACTCTTAATAGAAGAGGTTGCAAGTTATGATGAGAATCTTTTAGAGAAATTTATGGAGGATGAAGACTCTATTACAGAAGAAGAAGTGCACAAAGCACTAAGAGCTGCTGTAATGGATATGGCTATCATCCCTATGATTTGTGGTTCTGCTTTTAAGAACAAAGGTGTTCAGTTTCTTTTAGATGCTGTATGTCGTTACCTGCCTTCTCCAGTAGATAAGGAGGGTATTGAAGGTGTGAATCCAGACACAGAAGAGAAAGAAATTCGTAAGCCAGATGTAAAGGAGCCTTTTGCTGCTCTTGCGTTTAAAATTGCTACAGACCCTTTTGTAGGTCGTTTGGCATTCTTTAGAGCATATTCTGGTCGTCTAGATGCTGGATCTTATGTCTTAAATAACCGTTCAGGTAAGAAAGAACGTATCTCGCGTATCTATCAAATGCACGCTAACAAGCAGAATGCAATTGAGTATATAGAAGCTGGAGATATTGGAGCTGCTGTAGGATTTAAGTCTATTAAGACAGGAGATACACTTTCAGATCAAGCACACCCTATAGTACTTGAATCTATGGACTTCCCGGATCCAGTAATTGGTATCGCAGTGGAGCCTAAGACTAAGGCAGACGTAGATAAGCTTGGTATGGGTCTTGCAAAACTTGCAGAAGAGGATCCAACATTTACAGTTCGTTCTGACGAGGCTTCTGGTCAAACTATTATATCTGGTATGGGTGAGTTACACCTTGATGTAATTGTAGATCGTCTTAAGCGTGAGTTTAAGGTAGAGGTTAGTCAAGGTCAACCACAGGTTGAGTATAAAGAAGCTATTACACAAGCTGCAGATCACAGAGAGACTTATAAAAAGCAATCTGGTGGACGTGGTAAGTTTGCAGACATCGTATTTACTATTGAGCCAGCAGATGAGGGCGTGGTAGGATTACAGTTTGAATCTGTTATAAAAGGTGGTAACGTTCCTAAGGAATTTATCCCTTCTGTAGAGAAAGGATTCAAGATGGCTATGGTAAACGGGCCGCTAGCAGGTTATGAAGTAGATGCTATAAAAGTTACTTTAAAAGATGGATCTTACCACGATGTGGATTCTGATCAATTATCTTTTGAACTTGCTGCAAAGTTAGGATTTAAGAATTCTGCAAAAGCTGCAAAAGCTGTAATAATGGAGCCTATTATGAAGCTTGAGGTTATTACACCTGAAGAAAATATGGGTGATATCGTAGGAGATCTTAACCGTCGTCGTGGTCAAGTTTCTGATATGGGAGACCGTGCAGGAGCAAAGACTGTAAAAGCAACGGTGCCACTTTCAGAAATGTTTGGATATGTAACAACGTTACGTACACTTTCTTCTGGTCGTGCAACATCTACGATGGAATTTTCTCACTATGCAGAAACTCCTTCTAATATTGCTGCCGAAGTTATCGCAGCATCAAAAGGAACAAACGATTAATTACTAAGGAAATGAGTCAAAAAATTAGAATAAAACTAAAATCTTACGATCACAACTTAGTAGATAAGAGTGCTGAGAAAATCGTAAAGACTGTGAAGACGACAGGTGCTGTAGTAACTGGACCTATTCCGCTTCCAACACATAAGAAAATCTTTACTGTATTACGTTCTCCACACGTAAACAAGAAATCTCGTGAGCAGTTTGAGCTTAGCTCTTACAAGCGTTTACTTGATATCTATTCTTCTTCATCAAAGACTATAGATGCTTTAATGAAGTTAGAGTTACCATCTGGAGTAGAGGTAGAGATAAAAGTGTGATAGGTGTTTACGCTTTCGCGAAAGCGTAAATAATAACCGCACTAACTTGTCCTGAGCTGCGCGCGAGGGAAAAACGGAAAACACACATTCAAGGTCGAACGTGTTCGGCCTTGTTTTTTGAATTGAATTTTAATAATTAATATTTATAAATATGTCTGGGTTAATCGGAAAGAAAGTAGGTATGACTAGCATCTTTGACGAGAACGGGAAGAACATTCCTTGTACAGTTATTGAAGCAGGTCCCTGCGTTATCACCCAAGTCAGAACCAAAGAAACTGACGGGTATGAAGCCCTTCAACTTGGTTTCGATGACGTTAAAAAGGCAAACAAAGCTGCTACTGGCCACGCCAAAAAAGCAGGAACTGTTGCTAAACGTAAAGTTGTCGAGTTTCAAGGATTTGAAGGAGAGTTTAAATTAGGAGATGCAATTACTGTAGATCATTTTGCTGAAGGAGAGTTTGTTGATGTATCGGGAACTTCAAAAGGTAAAGGATTTCAAGGGGTTGTAAAGCGTCACGGTTTTGCCGGTGTAGGTCAAGCGACTCACGGTCAACATAACCGTCTTAGAGCTCCTGGTTCTATTGGAGCAGCATCTTACCCTGCACGTGTATTCAAAGGAATGCGTATGGCAGGACGTATGGGTGGTGACAAAATAAAAGTTCAAAATCTTAAAGTATTGAAAGTAGTAGCTGAGAAGAACCTACTTGTAGTGAAAGGATGTGTTCCTGGTCACAAAAATGCTTATGTAATCATTCAGAAGTAATGAAGGTAGCAGTTGTAGATATCAAAGGAAAAGAAACAGGGAGAAAGGCAGACCTTTCTGATGCTGTTTTTGGAATTGAACCAAACAAGCACGCTGTTTACTTAGACGTTAAGCAATTTCTTGCAAACCAACGTCAAGGTACGCACAAGGCTAAAGAAAGAGCAGAGATCGCAGGATCTACTCGTAAGATCAAAAAACAAAAAGGAACAGGTACAGCTCGTGCGGGTAGTATCAAGTCTGGTGTTTTTAAAGGTGGAGGACGTATGTTCGGACCAAGACCGAGAAATTACTCTTTCAAATTAAACAAAGGATTAAAGAGACTTGCACGTCGTTCTGCACTTACAATGAAGGCTAACGATAACGCAATCACTGTAATAGAAGACTTCAATTTTGACGCTCCAAAAACAAAAGATTTTGTGAACGTTTTGAAAGCCTTAGGCTTAGAAAATAAAAAGTCACTAATAGTGTTGGGAGAGTCAAATAATAATGTATATTTGTCGTCGCGCAATTTAAAGGCCTCAAAAGTCGTAAAAAGCTCAGAATTAAGCACTTACGGTATTATGAATGCAAACAATGTTGTATTCTTAGAGGGTTCTTTAGAAGGTGTTGAGGCAAACTTAGCAAAATAAGACACGATGAGTATTTTAATAAAACCTGTTATTACAGAAAAAGCGACAAAAGATAGTGAGGAAATGAATCGCTATACTTTTGAAGTTAGTATGAGAACAAATAAGGTTGAAATTAAGAAAGCGGTAGAAGCTGCTTATGGTGTTTCAGTTGAAAAAGTTCGCACAATGAATGTCCGCCCGGATCGCAAGTCTCGTTATACGAAGTCTGGTGTTCTTTCTGGTAAAACAAATGCTATTAAGAAAGCAATTGTACAGCTGGCGGAAGGTGATACAATAGATTTTTATAACAACATTTAAGACAACAAAATGTCAGTAAGAAAATTAAAACCTATCACTCCTGGGCAGCGATTTAGAGTTGTAAATGGTTTCGACCAGATTACAACTGATAAGCCGGAAAAAAGCCTTTTGGCTCCGAAAAAACGCTCAGGTGGTAGAAACAATACGGGTAAAATGACAATCCGCCAAGTGGGTGGAGGTCACAAGAAGCGTTACCGTATTATCGATTTCAAACGTAACAAAGAGGGAGTTCCTGCAACTGTTGCGTCTATCCAGTATGATCCAAACAGAACTGCGTTTATCGCACTTCTTAATTATCAAGATGGAGAAAAGAGGTATGTCATTGCTCAAAACGGTCTTCAAGTAGGTCAGAATTTAGTTTCTGGATCTAATGTAGCGCCAGAGATTGGTAATGCAATGCCACTTTCAGATATTCCATTAGGTACTATAATCTCTTGTATAGAGTTGCGTCCAGGTCAAGGAGCTGTTATGGCTCGTTCGGCTGGAGCATTTGCTCAGTTAATGGCTCGTGATGGTAAATTTGCAACTGTAAAGTTGCCTTCAGGTGAGACAAGATTGATTCTTGCAACGTGTATGGCTACAATAGGAGCTGTGTCTAACAGTGATCACCAGTTACTTGTATCTGGTAAAGCTGGTAGAAGCCGTTGGTTAGGTCGTCGTCCACGTGTACGTCCAGTAGTGATGAACCCTGTTGATCACCCTATGGGAGGTGGTGAAGGTAAGTCTTCTGGAGGTCACCCTAGAAACCGTAATGGTGTACCTGCTAAAGGTTTCAGAACGCGTTCTAAGACGAAGTCGAGTAATAAGTATATTGTAGAACGTAGAAAGAAATAATAAGATATGGCACGTTCATTAAAAAAAGGACCTTACGTTCACTATAAGTTAGAAAAGAAAGTTGCTGCAAACGTAGAAGGCAATAAAAAGACTGTCATTAAGACTTGGTCTAGAGCTTCTATGATTACTCCAGATTTTGTGGGGCAAACTATTGCAGTACATAATGGTCGCCAGTTTGTACCAGTATATGTTACTGAGAATATGGTAGGTCATAAGCTAGGAGAATTTTCACCTACGCGTTCTTACAGAGGACACGGAGCTGATAAGAAAAATAAAGGTAAAAGATAACAGGAGATGGGAGTTCGTAAAAAAGAAGCGGCAAATCGTCGCAAAGAGGCTAACAAGTCTATCGCTTTCGCGAAATTGAATAACTGCCCTACCTCTCCACGTAAAATGCGTCTTGTAGCAGATATGGTACGAGGAACGCAAGTGGAGAGAGCACTTCAGTTATTGAAATTTAGTAATAAAGAAGCATCACGTAAAGTTGAGAAACTAGTTCTTTCTGCAGTTGCAAACTGGGAAGCAAAGAATGAAGACGCAAGTATCGAAGATGCAAATCTTTTTATTAAAGAGATCAAAGTTGATTCTGGAACAATGTTAAAAAGACTACGTCCAGCACCACAAGGTCGCGCGCACCGAATAAGAAAACGTTCTAACCACGTAACAGTGGTTCTTGGAGCAAAAGATAACACACAAAGCAATTAATTAGATGGGACAGAAGACAAATCCAATCGGAAATCGCCTTGGAATAATCAGAGGATGGGAATCTAACTGGTACGGAGGTAATGACTACGGTGATAAACTTGCCGAAGACGATAAGATTAGACGTTATATTCACGCTCGTTTAAGTAAAGCTAGTGTGTCAAGAGTTATCATTGAGCGTACGCTTAAACTTGTAACCGTTACTATTACTACTGCAAGACCTGGTATCATTATCGGGAAAGGTGGTCAGGAAGTAGACAAGTTAAAAGAAGAGCTTAAGAAACTCACAGGTAAAGAAGTACAAATTAATATCCACGAAATCAAACGTCCAGAGCTAGATGCATTTCTAGTAGGTCAGAGTGTTGCTCGTCAGATAGAAGGAAGAATTTCTTTCCGTCGTGCAATAAAGATGGCAATTGCGGCTGCAATGCGTATGAATGCTGAGGGTATTAAGATCCAGATTTCTGGACGTCTGAATGGTGCAGAGATGGCACGTACAGAGTCTTATAAAGATGGACGTATTCCTTTATCAACTTTTAGAGCCGACATAGATTATGCTTTAGTTGAAGCTCACACTACTTACGGTAGACTGGGTGTTAAAGTATGGATTATGAAAGGTGAAGTATATGGCAAGAGAGAGCTTTCTCCTTTAGTTGGACTTCAAAACAGTAAGTCTAAAGGTGGCGGAGGTCGTAAGGATAACCGAGGACCACGTCGTAGAAAGTAATTTTTTAAAAAGACAGTAAAAAATGTTACAGCCTAGAAAAACAAAATTCCGCAAGCAGCAGAAGGGTCGTATGAAAGGACTAGCGCAAAGAGGGCATACGCTTTCTAATGGCCAGTTCGGTATAAAATCATTAGACTCAGCTTTTGTAACTGCGAGACAAATAGAAGCAGCTCGTATTGCAGCAACACGTTATATGAAAAGGGAAGGAACTCTTTGGATTAAGATCTTCCCGGACAAGCCTATTACAAAGAAACCACTAGAGGTACGTATGGGTAAAGGTAAAGGTGCTGTAGAATATTGGGCAGCAGTTGTAAAACCAGGACGCATTATGTTCGAATTAGGAGGTATTCCTGAGCCAGTTGCAAAAGAGGCATTACGTCTTGCAGCTCAGAAATTACCAGTGAGAACTAAGTATGTCGTAGCTAGAGATTTTTCAGCTGAATAAATTTGAGTACTATGAAACAATCAGAGGTAAAAGGATTATCTACAGCAGAATTGCAAGAAGAGCTTGGTAAAGCAAAGAGATCTTATATGGATCTTAAGATGGCTCACGCTATCTCTCCACTTGACAATCCTATTCAATTGCGTTCTATGAGACGTACAGTCGCTAGAATTGCAACTGAATTAACTAAAAGAGAACAATAACGCTGCTTAAGATGGAAAAAAGAAATTTAAGAAAAGAGCGTGTTGGTGTAGTAACTAGTAACAAGATGCAAAAATCTATCGTTGTTGCCGAAGTTAAAAAAGTAAAGCACCCTATGTATGGTAAGTTCGTTTTAAAAACGAAGAAGTATGTAGCACACGACGAAACAAACGACTGCAACGAAGGAGATACAGTTAGGATAATGGAAACACGTCCTATGAGTAAATCTAAGACTTGGAGACTAGTAGAAATCATTGAAAGAGCGAAGTAATGTTACAGCAAGAATCAAGATTAAAAGTAGCAGACAATACAGGAGCAAAAGAAGTTTTGACCATCCGTGTATTAGGAGGTACTAAGAGAAGATATGCTTCTGTAGGAGACAAGATTGTTGTATCTGTAAAGGATGCAACACCTAATGGCCAGGTTAAAAAAGGTGCCGTGTCTACAGCAGTAGTTGTGCGTACTAAGAAAGAAGTACGTCGTCCAGATGGATCTTATATCCGTTTTGATGATAATGCTTGTGTTCTTTTAACTGCTCAAGGTGAGATGCGCGGTACTCGTGTATTTGGACCAGTAGCAAGAGAGCTTCGTGACAAACAGTTTATGAAGATTGTATCATTAGCACCAGAGGTGCTTTAATACAGAGAAGAAGATGACAAAGCTTAAAATAAAAACGGGAGATACTGTAAAGGTTATTGCTGGAGATCATAAAGGATCAGAAGGTAAAGTCGTAAAAGTATTTATCGAGAAGAACAAAGCAATCGTTGAGGGTGTTAATATGGTGAAGAAGCACGAAAAGCCTAGCGCCGCAAATCCTCAAGGTGGAATAAAAGAAAAAGAAGCGCCACTTCAAATATCTAACCTTTCCCTTTTAGATAAGGATGGTAAAACTACGAGAGTAGGTTACCGTATGGAAGATGGTAAGAAGGTACGCTTTGCAAAGTCTAACAACGAAATATTATAGTGATGGGATACGTACCAAGACTAAAACAAGAGTTTAATGACCGCGTGACGCCAGCCCTTCAAGAAGAGTTTGGATATAAGAACGTTATGCAGGTACCTCGTCTTAATAAGATTGTAGTATCTCGTGGTGTTGGAGCTGCGGTTGCAGATAAGAAGTTAGTTGAAAATGCTGTAGAAGAGCTTACTCTTATTACAGGACAAAGAGCTATCTCGACAATGTCTAAAAAAGACGTTGCAACATTTAAATTACGTAAAGGAATGCCTATTGGTGCAAAAGTAACTTTACGTGGGGAGCGTATGTATGAGTTTTTAGATAGACTTGTAACATCTGCATTACCACGTGTACGTGACTTTAACGGTATCAATGCAACAGGATTTGATGGACGTGGTAACTATAGTATGGGTATCACTGAGCAAATCATTTTTCCAGAGATCAACATTGACAGAATTAAGAAAATAGATGGTATGAACATCACTTTTCAAACATCTGCTCAAACTGATAAGGAAGCAAAATCGTTGCTTAAAGAACTAGGTTTACCTTTTAAAAAGAACTAAGATATGGCTAAAGAATCAATGAAAGCCCGTGAGGTAAAGCGTGCTAAAACTGTTGCAAAATATGCTGAAAAACGTAAAGCTTTAAAAGAAGCTGGAGATTACGAAGGATTGCAAAAGCTACCTAAGAACGCTTCACCTATACGTCAGCACAATCGTTGCAAACTTACAGGTCGTCCTAAAGGTTATATGCGTCAGTTCGGTATATCACGTGTGATGTTCCGTCAGATGGCTAACCAAGGGTTGATACCAGGTGTTAAGAAAGCAAGCTGGTAGATTAAAGAGTATAAATTGGTAGAAGGTTCTTTTTATACTTTCGCGAAAGCGGAAATAGAGAAAACCACTACCGTAACTATAATTAAATGAATACAGATACTATTGCAGATTTTCTGACACGTGTGCGTAATGCATCGGCAGCAAATCACAGAGTGGTCGAGATTCCAGCATCAAACCTTAAGAAGGCGATGACTAAAATCTTATTTGACCAAGGTTACATCCTTAGCTACAAATTTGTAGAAGGTAAAGCGCAGGATACGATCAAGATTGCCTTGAAGTATGATCGCATTACTAAAGAAGCAGTTATTAAGGATATCCAAAGAATCAGTAAGCCTGGTTTACGTAAATACTCTTCATCTACAGAGATACCTCGTATCTTAAATGGATTAGGTATTGCTATTGTTTCAACTTCAAAAGGAGTTATGACAGGTAAGCAAGCCGCTCAACATAACGTTGGAGGAGAAGTACTTTGTTACGTTTACTAATCAGATAAAAAGACAAAGACATGTCAAGAATAGGTAAAAGTCCAATTACAGTGCCAGAAGGAGTTACAGTAACTCTTGCTGATAACATTGTAACAGTAAAAGGAAAATTAGGCGAGCTTACGCAAGAGTACTCTGGTATTGAGATCAAAATCGAGGAGGGAGTAATTACTCTTGAGCGCGCATCAGATAAAAAAGATCTTCGTGCAAAGCACGGTCTTTATAGAGCTCTTATCGCAAATATGATAGAAGGAGTTTCTAAAGGTTTTGAAAAGCAACTTGAGTTTGTAGGAGTAGGATACAGAGCAAGTAATCAAGGTAATAAGCTTGATCTTGCTGTAGGTTTCTCTCACAACATCGTTTTAGATGTAGCTCCAGAAGTAAAAGTTGAGACAATCTCAGAAAAAGGTAAGAATCCTATAGTGAAGTTAACTTCACACGATAAGCAACTAGTAGGAGCTGTCGCTGCAAAGATTCGTGGTTTCCGTAAGCCTGAGCCTTACAAAGGAAAAGGAATCAGATTTGTAGGAGAGGTAATAAGAAGAAAAGCAGGTAAATCTGCATAATACATAGAGAAATGGCATTATCAAAAAGTGAAAAAAGAAATAGAATTCACCTTAGAATTCGTAAGACTATTTCTGGATCTGCGGAGAGACCAAGACTCTGTGTATTTAGAAGTAATAAAGAGATTTATGCACAGTTAATAGACGACCTTAACGGGAAGACTATTACAGCTGCATCGTCACGTGATAAGGATATCGCTGCTGCGAAATCTAACAAATCTGAAACTGCAAAACTTGTAGGTAAGGCAATCGCCGAAAAAGCTACAAAATCTGGAGTTGAGGCTGTAGTATTTGATAGAGGAGGTTACCTTTACCACGGAAGAATTAAACAACTAGCAGAGGGCGCAAGAGAAGGCGGTCTTAAATTCTAATAAAGTTATGTATCAAGATTATAAAAACGTAGAGTTAGTAAAGCCAAGTGGCTTAGACTTAAAAGATCGTCTAGTAGGCGTTCAGCGTGTTACTAAGGTAACTAAAGGAGGTAGAGCTTTTGGATTTTCTGCTATAGTTGTAGTAGGTGATGAGAATGGTGTTGTAGGACACGGATTAGGAAAGTCAAAAGAAGTAGCATCTGCAATTGCAAAGGCTATGGAAGATGCTAAGAAAAACCTAGTGCGTATACCGCTTAACAAAGCAACTATCCCTCACGAACAGAAAGGTAAATTTGGAGGAGCTCGTGTATTACTTTTACCAGCAGCTGCCGGTACAGGAGTAATCGCAGGTGGTGCAATACGTGCCGTACTTGAATCAGTAGGTATACACGATGTACTTTCTAAGAATCAAGGATCTTCAAACCCACACAACGTAGTAAAAGCAACTTTTGATGCTTTATTACAATTAAGAAGTGCAGAAACAGTTGCAAAGCAACGTGGTATCTCACTTGATAAAGTGTTTAAAGGATAAATCAAGGAACAATGGCAAAAATCAAAGTAACAAAGGTGAAGAGCGCGATTAATCGCACACAGAACCAGAAGAGAATTTTAGAATCTCTTGGATTGAGAAAAATAGGCCAGGTAAAGGTGCACGAAAACACACCTAACATCCTTGGTATGGTAAATAAAGTAAGTCACTTAGTTTCTGTAGAAGAAGCTTAATATAAATAACAGATGGAGTTAAATAACTTAAGACCTGCAAAAGGCGCTGTTAAGAAAAACGACGGTCGTAAAGGACGTGGCCAGGCAACTGGAAACGGTGGAACAGCTGGTCGTGGACACAAAGGACAGAAGTCACGTTCTGGGTATAGTAAGAAAATCGGTTTTGAAGGAGGTCAAATGCCACTTCAGCGTCGTGTACCTAAGTTTGGATTTACAAACATAAACCGTAAGGAGTATGCTGGTGTAAATCTTGACACGTTACAAGAATATGTAGACGCTGGTCGTCTTACAGAAGAGGTTTCTATAGATACACTTATTGAAGCTGGTCTTGTAGGTAAGAACGATTTAGTAAAGATTTTAGGTAGAGGTGAGCTTAAAGCTAAAATCAAAGTAACTGCTCATAAATTTACTGCAACTGCAAAAGCTGCTGTTGAGGCTGCTGGTGGTGAAGCTGTAACTTTATAATCGATATAAGAGGATGAAATTTATAGATACAATAAAGAATATCTGGAAGATTGATGAGCTTAGGAATAGAATAATTCTTACGCTTACGCTTCTCCTCGTATATCGTTTTGGTGCACAAGTTGTACTTCCAGGTATAGATGCGTCACAATTAGGAGGTCTTCAAGATTCTACAGGCCAAGGGCTTTTAGGCCTTTTGGCTGCGTTTACTGGAGGTGCTTTTTCTAACGCATCTGTATTTGCATTAGGTATTATGCCTTACATTTCTGCTTCTATTGTAGTGCAGTTAATGGGTATAGCAATACCTTATCTTCAAAAATTACAAAAAGAAGGAGAAAGTGGTCGCCGTAAGATCAATCAGATTACTAGATGGTTAACTATCGCAATCTGTTTGTTACAAGCACCAGGTTATCTAGCTGCATTACCTGCACTAGGTGTTCCTTCTACCGCTTTTGTAATGGGTCTTACACCTACATTCTACATATCATCTGTACTTATACTAGTAACAGGATGTATATTTGCAATGTGGCTTGGTGAAAAGATTACAGATAAGGGAATAGGTAATGGTATCTCACTTTTAATTATGGTGGGTATTATTGCAACAATGCCTATATCATTTGTTCAAGAATGGGTTGCTCGTGTAACTGAATCTAACGGAGGATTAATTATGATCCTTATAGAATTAGTAATCTGGTTTGTAATTATTCTACTGTGTATATTGTTGGTAATGGCAGTACGTCAAGTACCCGTATCTTATGCAAGAAGAACTGCAACTGGAGAGTATGAGAAGAACGCTTTTGGAAGTCGTCAATTTTTACCATTAAAATTGAATGCTTCTGGGGTAATGCCTATTATCTTTGCACAAGCCATTATGTTTGTTCCTGGTCTTATAGGAGAGGCAAGTTTTCTTGCTGACACCACTGTAGGTACTTGGTTGCAAACTAATTTTGGAAATAATATTTTCGGATTTTGGTATAATTTAGTTTTTGCATTATTGATTATTATCTTTACATACTTTTATACAGCGATTACGGTCCCTACCAATAAAATGGCAGATGATCTTAAGCGCAGTGGTGGCTTTATAGCTGGGATACGTCCAGGTTCTGAAACTGCAGAGTATTTAGATAAAATTATGTCTCAGATAACGTTACCTGGTTCAATTTTCCTTGCACTTATAGCTATATTTCCTGCAGTTGCAGTAAATGTACTAGGGATGCAACAAGGTTGGGCTTTATTTTATGGTGGTACTTCTCTACTTATTATGGTAGGTGTAGCTATCGATACGATGCAACAAGTGAATTCGTACCTTCTTAATAAGCACTATGATGGTCTTATGAAGTCTGGTAAAAACCGTAAAGCAGTAGCATAATGGCAAAACAAGCAGCAATAGAACAAGACGGATCTATCATTGAAGCATTATCAAATGCAATGTTTCGTGTAGAGTTAGAAAACGGTCACGTTGTGACAGCGCATATCTCAGGTAAGATGCGTATGCACTATATCAAATTATTACCTGGTGATAAAGTAAAATTAGAAATGAGTCCTTACGATTTATCAAAGGCTCGTATAACGTACCGCTATTAAGCGGAAAAAAGCTGGATATGAAAGTAAGAGCATCCATTAAGAAAAGAAGTGCCGATTGCAAGATCGTTCGTCGCAAAGGCAGATTATACGTAATAAACAAAAAGAACCCTAGGTTTAAACAAAGACAAGGTTAATAGTTATGGCTAGAATTGCAGGGATAGATATCCCAAAACAAAAGAGAGGTGTAATTGCATTAACGTACATCTTTGGAATAGGAAAGAGCAGAGCACAAGAAATACTTGCAGCTGCAAATGTATCAGAAGATAAAAAAGTATCTGATTGGGATGATGACGAAATAGGTCGTATTCGTGATGCTGTTGGTACATTTACTATCGAGGGGGAACTTCGTTCTGAAGTATCTTTGAACATTAAGCGTCTGATGGACATCGGTTGTTACCGTGGTATCCGTCACCGTGTAGGTCTTCCATTAAGAGGACAGCGTACAAAGAATAACTCACGTACGAGAAAAGGAAAGCGTAAAACAGTTGCTAACAAGAAGAAAGCAACTAAATAATAAGGCATAATGGCAAAGCAAACTGCAAAAAAACGTAAGGTTGTTGTAGAATCAGTAGGGGAGGCGCACGTAACAGCTTCTTTTAACAACATCATTATTTCGTTAACAAACAAAAAAGGAGATGTAATCTCTTGGTCATCTGCTGGTAAAATGGGCTTCAGGGGTTCTAAAAAGAACACTCCTTATGCTGCTCAAACCGCTGCAGAAGATTGTGCTAAGGTTGCTCACGAGGCAGGCCTTCGTAAAGTAAAAGTATATGTAAAAGGACCGGGTAACGGACGTGAGTCTGCGATACGTGCTGTACATAATAGTGGAATTGAAGTGACAGAAATCATTGATATTACTCCAATGCCACACAACGGGTGTCGTCCTCCAAAAAGACGTCGCGTTTAATAAATAATTATTTAATTAATATCTCGAGGGAGAACGGTTTGCAAAGGATTGACCTTAATTTCTAACCACCCTCAAAACACACATTTAAAATGGCAAGATATACTGGTCCCAAAACAAAGATCGCACGTAAATTTAGCGAGGCAATCTTCGGAGAAGACAAATCTTTTGAAAAAAGAAATTACCCTCCAGGGCAACACGGAAACAACAGACGTAGAGGAAAAAAATCTGAATACGCTGTACAACTAGCTGAAAAGCAAAAAGCAAAGTATACTTACGGTATACTTGAGCGTCAGTTTAGAAATATGTATGACAGAGCAAACCGTGCTCCTGGAATTACAGGTGAAGTTCTTTTACAATTATGTGAGTGTCGTCTAGACAACGTAGTTTATAGAATGGGAATGTCTCCTTCTAGAAGTGGCGCACGTCAGTTAGTAGGACACCGTCATATTACTGTAAATGGTAACATTGTAAACATCCCTTCTTACCAAGTAAAAGCTGGTGATGTTATAGCTGTACGCGAAAAGTCTAAATCTTTAGAAGTAATTTCTAACTCTCTATCTAATGCAAGTCACGTTTTTGAGTGGATCACTTGGAACAACGATAAGAAAGAGGGAACATTTGTGGCAGTACCACAACGTCTTCAGATACCTGAAAACATCAATACACAGTTCATCGTCGAGCTGTACTCTAAGTAATAACCACTAAAGCTAGAAAACCGATATGGCAATATTAAATTTCCAGAAGCCCGATAAAGTCATTATGATTGACTCTACTGATTTTGAAGGTAAATTTGAGTTTAGACCTTTAGAACCAGGTTATGGTTTAACAGTAGGAAACGCTTTACGTCGTGTATTACTATCTTCATTAGAAGGTTTTGCAATCACATCTGTACGTATAGAAGGTGTAGACCACGAGTTTTCTACACTGGCTGGAGTAGTTGAAGATGTTACAGAAATCATTCTTAATCTTAAGCAGGTACGTTTTAAACGTCAGATTGAAGAGATAGATAATGAGACTGTAACAATATCTTTATCAGGTGTTGATCAATTAACAGCTGGAGATTTCCAAAAGTTTATTTCTGGATTCCAAGTGCTTAACCCAGATATGGTTATTGCAAATATGGATAAGAAAGTGAACCTTAATATGGAAATCACTATCGAAAAAGGACGTGGATATGTTCCTGCAGAGGAGAATAAGAAATCTAACGCTCCATTAGGAACTATATTTACAGATTCTATTTATACACCTATCCGTAATGTAAAATACAGTATTGAAAACTACCGTGTTGAGCAAAAAACTGATTATGAAAAATTAGTTTTTGAGATAATTACAGATGGTTCTATCCACCCTAAAGAAGCACTTACTGAAGCTGCAAAAACACTTATCCACCACTTTATGTTATTCTCAGATGAGCGTATCACATTAGAGGCCGATGAGATTGCACAAACAGAAACATATGATGAGGAATCTCTTCATATGCGTCAGTTACTTAAAACTAAGCTTATCGATATGGATCTTTCTGTACGTGCGCTTAACTGTTTAAAGGCTGCAGAGGTAGAAACTCTAGGGGATCTTGTTTCTTATAACAAGAATGATTTGATGAAGTTTAGAAACTTTGGTAAAAAATCACTTACTGAACTTGAAGAGTTAGTAAATGTAAAAGGACTAAGTTTCGGAATGGATCTAGCCAAATATAAATTAGATAAAGACTAGGTAGCTGTACTTTAAATAGAATAGCGCTTTCGCGAAAGCGGAAAAATAAATATTACAATGAGACACGGAAAGAAATTTAATCACTTAGGGAGAAAGACTGCACATAGAAAATCTATGCTTGCAAATATGGCTTGCTCTTTAATTGAACATAAGAGAATAAATACTACAGTTGCAAAGGCAAAAGCACTTAAGCAATTTGTAGAGCCTATGATCACTAAATCAAAATCTGATACGACTCACAACCGTCGTATTGTATTTGCAAAACTTCGTCAGAAGGATGCAGTTACAGAATTATTTAGAGATGTAGCAGCAAAGGTAGGTGATCGTCCAGGAGGTTATACTCGTATCATCAAGTTGGGTAACCGTCTTGGAGATAATGCAGATATGGCAATGATCGAACTTGTAGATTACAATGAGATTTACAACGCTGGTAAACCTGCTAAAAAGAAATCTACTCGTCGTGGAGGTAAGAAAGCTGAAGCTGCTCCTGTAGCTACAGAAACTGCTTCTAACGAGGAAGAATAGAACGGTAAACCTTATAAAAATAGGTTAATTAGTATCGGGATTTACTGCAAGGTAAATCCCTTTTTTTATTTTTGGCAGTATAATTAAATGTTTGGCAAAGTGTTTGCCAGTTAATTACTGAAATTAAAATATTAGAAAATGAAAAAGATAGCTATAGTTGTAATGTGTGTTTTAGCAACATCACTTTATGCACAAAGAGATGATGCAGTAGATGCAAATAATAATGTACTAGGAGCATTAGCTTCATATGGACCAGATGGAGCTGGTGTAGGTGGGTCTAGTGTAGTGTTTAACCCATCAAGACCTATAGATGGATCTGTGCACGTTTTTGACACTTGGCGTAATAATGCCATTATACAAACCACTGGTGGGATGACGCTGCGTTTACGTGATAACATTAATCTCAATGCAAAGAGGAATGTCTTTGAATCAAAAATAGGAAGAGACTCAGTGTTTACTTTTGATTTTACAAACATTGAAAAAATGGTTGTAAATAATAAGACGTACAAGAATATCTTTTCTCCTGTAGAAGGAGGTTACCGTCTGGTGGAAGTAGTTGCGGAAACTAGTGACTTTGCTATCTATAAAGATTATAAGATAGATATTAAAGAAGGAAACCCAAATCCAATGCTTGCTCAACAAAATGATAAGTATCTAATGAAGGATTCTTATTATGTAAAGAAAGGTAGAAGTTTCAAGAAGTTCAAATTGAAGAAATCTAATTTCTTAAAGTTAGCTGGTAAGAAGGCTGATCAACTAGAAGCTTATGCAGATAAAAATAATCTCAACTTTCGAGATGAGAAAGACCTTGAAAAGATAGCCAGTTACTATGGCACTTTATAATATTATTAATGGGAGCTATTTGGTTCCCATTTTTTTTGTTCAGATATGGGATAAACTCTTTTTCTGAAAACCTTTTTTTAACCTATTTTTGTAAAGTTTATAAAATAAATACTTAATGAAATATCAATCTAGAAGACCTGCCTTACTTTTATTATCAGATGGAACCATCTTTCACGGTAAAGCTGTAGGAGATAAAGAAGCAACCTCTTATGGTGAGGTGTGTTTTAATACAGGGATGACCGGATATCAAGAGATCTTCACAGATCCTTCGTATTTTGGGCAATTAATGGTTACTGCAAATGCACACATAGGTAACTATGGTGCTACAGATGTCGAGACAGAATCTGATAAAGTAAAGATTTCTGGTCTTATTTGTAGAAATTTCAGTTACACCTATTCACGTAAAGACGCTCAGGAGTCGCTAGAACAATTTTTAGATAAGAGTAATTTATTTGCCATTTCTGATGTAGACACTAGAGCACTAGTAGCACATATACGAGATAATGGATCTATGAATGCTGTAATTACTACAGATGTAGAAAATATAGAAGCTCTTAAGGCAAAGCTAGCAGAAGTTCCAGATATGAATGGCCTTGAACTAGCTTCAAAGGTTTCAACAAAAGAGCCATATTTCTTTGGTGAAGAAAATGCCGAAGTAAAGATTGCAGCTCTCGATATAGGTATCAAGCGTAACATCTTACGTAACCTTGCAAAACGCGGTGCTTATATAAAAGTATTCCCTTATGATACAACATATGCAGAGATGAAATCTTGGAACCCTGATGGATATTTTCTTTCAAACGGTCCTGGAGATCCAGAACCTCTTGAAAATGCAATACAGGTAGCAAAAGACATTATTGCAGATGATGAGCCACTATTCGGTATATGTCTTGGTCACCAGGTTATTGCTCTTGCAAATGGAATATCTACTTATAAAATGCATAATGGTCACCGTGGGATTAATCATCCTGTAAAGAATCTTATAACTGGTAAAGGTGAGATTACTTCTCAAAACCACGGTTTCTCTATTAATAGAGAAGAGACAGAAGCACATCCAAATGTTGAGATAACACACGTTCATCTCAATGATCATAGCGTAGCGGGTATTAAAATGAAAAATAAAAATTGTTTCTCAGTTCAATATCACCCAGAGGCAAGTCCAGGACCTAATGATGCTACTTATCTATTTGATCAATTTATAGAAAACATAAAAAGCGTTACAGCTTAAAAAATATATCCCTGCCTTACGGTGGGGATTTTTTTATATTACCGCTTACGCGAAAACGTTATCGCGACAATAGCTAGTCAATTTATTTAAATTAAGGTCAAAATCGTATTTTTACGTAACTAATAAAACAACTAAGAAAATGAGTATTATCATAGAAATTCACGCAAGACAAATATTTGATTCAAGAGGAAACCCTACGGTAGAGGTAGATGTATTTACAGAACTCGGGGCGATGGGAAGAGCAGCAGTACCTTCTGGAGCATCTACAGGCGAGCACGAAGCGGTAGAGTTGCGTGATGGTGGTACAGATTTTATGGGCAAAGGTGTAAAGAAAGCTGTAGAGAATGTAAACACGCTTATCGCACCAGAACTACTTGGTGTTTCAGTTTTTGAGCAAAATGCTATAGATGAGTTAATGATAGATCTAGATGGCACTCCTAACAAATCAAAACTAGGTGCAAACGCTATATTAGGAGTTTCATTAGCCTGTGCAAAAGCCGCCGCAGCAGAACTTAATATGCCATTATATAGATACATAGGAGGCGTTAGTGCAAACACACTTCCAGTACCTATGATGAATATTATAAATGGAGGGTCACACAGTGATGCTCCTATTGCTTTTCAAGAGTTTATGGTAATGCCTGTAAAAGCAAAGAGCTTTAGTCACGCCTTACAGATGGGGACAGAAATATTTCATAATCTCAAAAAAGTATTACACGACAGAAACCTTAGTACAGCCGTAGGAGACGAAGGAGGATTTGCTCCAGCTCTTGACGGAACAGAAGATGCACTTGATAGCGTAAAACTAGCAGTAGAAAAAGCAGGTTACTCTTGGGGTGATGAGATTATGATAGCTCTAGACTGTGCCGCTGCCGAATTCTATGTTGATGGGAAGTACAACTATGCAAAGTTCGAAGGAGAAGGAGGAAAAATACGTACGAGTGAAGAACAAGCAGATTATCTAGCAGAACTAGCAGATAAGTATCCTATTATCTCAATAGAAGATGGTATGGATGAAAATGACTGGGAAGGCTGGAAATACTTAACTGATAAGGTAGGTGATAAAGTACAGCTTGTAGGTGATGATTTATTTGTAACCAACGTAGAGAGACTTTCTCGCGGTATAAACGAAGGAATTGCAAACTCAATCCTTATTAAGGTAAATCAAATAGGAACTCTTACAGAAACTATTGCAGCCGTAAATATGGCTCACAATGCTGGGTACACATCAGTAATGTCACACAGGTCTGGAGAAACAGAAGATAATACTATCGCAGATCTTGCAGTAGCACTTAACACTGGGCAGATCAAAACTGGTTCGGCTTCAAGATCAGATCGTATGGCAAAGTACAACCAGCTTATTCGTATAGAAGAGATGCTTGCAGATACGGCATATTTTCCAGCTATGAATGCTTTTAAAATAAAGTAGTAGTATTTTACATACTATATTAAACCCTCTCATAGAGAGGGTTTTTTTTGCTTCCATATATGACACTATATATATCTTAGTATTAGAGCAGGCATAGATAATTGATTATTTAGAGAATTTTTACAAGTAAACTTTTACAAAAATATAAAAGTAAGAATAATCGTACTACAAAATCATTGCACATCGTCAAAAAGTCCGTAAATTGCCGTCATAAAGATAAAGAGGTCGCTGTATTGCACTCGATATGTTTATGATTAGGTAGTTAAAATTCAAGAAGTAACAACCTTAACAGTTTGCCCACATTGTTATAACCGCGTTAGTGAATAAACAGGTATATAATTTTTTAAGTTGGGTAAAGAGCGGGCAGTATGGCCCTTTAGCTGCACGCTCGCTCTTTTTAAGAAACTGGTTTTGATTAAATTCAAAACCTTTATTTTGAAGTTGGGTAAGGATATTTGCGATTGCAAGTATCCTTTTTTTTATGTCTTATATGCAGATAATATTTACCAGATTCTATCAATAGTTAAGCTGTGGGCAATATAATGGTCAAAAGACCAATATTTTTACATTTTATTAACCATCTAGCGGCGTATTATGTTAAATAAAACGACTTCTTTTTTGTAATTTAGCTGTCCAAAATAAACTAAGTAAAAACAATTTTTTTCAGGCATAGATGGCAGATAAAGCAACTTTAACAATAGACGGAAAGAGCTATGAGTTTCCTATCATTACAGGAACAGAGCAAGAGCAAGCAATAGATATTAAAGCATTAAGAGGTGCTACTGGAGGTATTACTACCATAGATCCAGGTTATAAAAATACGGGTTCTTGCCAGAGTGCTATTACCTTCCTTGATGGAGAAAAAGGTATCTTAAGATATAGAGGATACTCAATAGAAGAACTGGCCGAAAAAGCAGACTTTCTTGAAACTGCTTATCTTTTGATTTTTGGAGAATTACCAACAAAAGAACAACTTGCAAAATTTGATGCAGACATTAAGTCTGAGTCTCACGTAGATGAGGATATGAAGAAAATCTTAGATGGTTTTCCTAAGTCTGCTCACCCTATGGGAGTATTAAGTGCTCTTACATCTGCACTTATTGCATTTAACCCTTCTACCGTAAATGTAGATTCTGAAGAAGAAATGTATAACGCAATTGTAAAGCTACTAGCAAAGTTTCCAGTGCTAGCTGCTTGGGCAATGCGTAAGAAGAAAAGTCAGCCACTAGATTATGGTGATAATTCTTTAGGTTACGTAGAGAACTTCCATAAAATGATGTTCTCAAAACCTAATGAAGCTTACTCTGTTGATAAAGAGATAATCGCTGCTATAGACAAGTTATTAATCTTACACGCAGACCACGAGCAAAACTGTTCTACATCTACAGTACGTATTGTAGGTTCATCTCACGCTGGTCTATTTGCTTCTATCTCTGCAGGTATCTCTGCATTATGGGGTCCTTTACACGGCGGAGCAAACCAAGCAGTTATAGAAATGCTTGAGGCAATAAAGAATGATGGTGGTGACACTAAAAAATATATGGCAAAGGCAAAGGATAAGCAAGATCCTTTCCGTCTTATGGGCTTTGGACATAGAGTTTATAAAAACTTCGATCCACGTGCAAAGATTATAAAAGTTGCTGCAGACGAGGTTCTTGGTCAACTAGGTATACAAGATCCTGTTCTTGATATTGCAAAAGGTCTTGAAAAAGAAGCACTAGAAGATCCATATTTTGTAGATCGTAAATTATATCCTAATGTAGATTTTTACTCAGGTATTATTTACAGAGCTCTAGACATTCCAGTAGAAATGTTTACGGTTATGTTTGCTTTAGGTCGTCTTCCAGGGTGGATAGCTCAATGGAGAGAAATGCGTCTTAACAAAGAACCTATAGGTCGTCCACGTCAGGTTTATACTGGTGAAAACTTAAGAGCTTTTAAAGAAGTTTCTGAGAGATAAAAACTCAATAGTACAATATAAAAGAGCAAACGTTTAGTTTGCTCTTTTTTTTATGCCTCAAAAGCAATAACGTAACTATTTAAAAAATTGTAAATTCACTTTCGTGAAAGATACCAAACACCCATCACCAGTTATCATAGAGCAACCTGCACTTACTCTTGTAGGTTTACAGGCTACAATGTCTCTATCTCATAATACTACAATGCAGTTATGGCAAACCTTTGGACCGCTTAGGAAGACTATTCTTAATAAGTCTAATGGAGGGAGTTATAGTGTGCAATGCTATGCAGATGATTTTATGACTACTTCATTTACACCAGAAACCAAGTTTGTAAAATGGGCCGCAGTAGCGGTAACAACCGAAAATGATATTCCAAATCAATTAGAAGTATTAAAAATCCCAAAAGGTAAATGGGCAGTTTTTCCATATAAAGGAACCACACGTGATTTTGGAACATTTGCTCAATATATCTACAGTCAGTGGTTACCAAATTCTGAGTATCAATTAGATCATAGACCACATTATGAATTTATGCCAGAGGAGTACTTAGGCCCAAATAATCCACAATCTGAAGAAGAAGTGTGGATACCTATTAAGTAAGCTTTCGCGAAAGCGTAAAAATCACGATGCACTGCGTATATGATAAATTTCATATAGATAGGCATTCTTTTTTTAGCAAAACTGAGTTATCTTTACCTTATGCTTAAACTAAACGTAAAGAACGAAACTTCAAGGCTTAGAGCCGTAATCTTAGGTACTGCTGAAAGTAATGGGCCTACTCCAAAACTTGAGGATGCCTACGACCCAAAATCTGCGCTACATTTAAGAGAAGGAACATATCCTCTAGAGAAAGATATGGTTCCCGAAATGGAAGCTGTAGCAGCAGTTTTTAAAAAGTATGATGTAGAGGTTTATAGGCCAAAGCTTATTAAAGATCTTAATCAGATTTTTACTCGTGATATTGGTTTTGTAATAGATGATAAGTTCTTTAAGGCAAATATTCTTCCAGATAGGGAAGAGGAGATAGATGCTATTGAGCACGTTATAAAACAGGTGCCATCTACCCACGTTTTTAGATTACCAGAAGAGGCACATATAGAAGGAGGAGATGTGATGCTGGTAGATGATCATATTTTTATAGGTACCTATCGTGGTGATGATTATCCAGATTATATCATTGCGCGTACTAATATGCTTGCGGTAGGTATGATTCAAGATTTATTTCCTCGCAAAAAAGTAATGTCTTTTGACCTTAGAAAGTCTAATACAGATCCTTATAATAATGCCTTACATTTAGATTGCTGTTTTCAGCCAGTGGGGAATGGGAAAGCTATACTTCATAAAAATGGCTTTTTACAAGAAAAGGAATACGAGTGGCTAGTAAACTTTTACGGAAAAGAAAATATCTTTGAAATCACCTCTCAGGAGATGTTTAATATGAATTCAAACATCTTTAGTATCTCTCCAGAAGTTGTTATTTCTGAGCGTAATTTTACCAGATTAAACACTTGGCTACGCAATCAAGATATCACTGTAGAGGAGGTTCCTTATGCAGAGATTGCAAAGCAAGAAGGTTTACTGCGATGCAGTACATTGCCACTTATAAGAGACTAGAAAAATAAAAAGGCTGGAAGTTTTATCTTCCAGCCTTTTTTATATTAATTAGTCCAGTAATCTATTACCATAACATCTGCTACGTGGGGCTGTATAGAGGCTACAAAATTTTGATGAGCTGTATGGGGTAGATACGTATCTAGAGCATCTTGCGAATCAAACGTTAATAAAAATGCGTGGGTAAAGCCTTTGTTTAAATCTTCTGCACTTTTATGTAATCCCCATTCATAATCTTTTATGCTTTTAATTTGAGATGGTAAGGCCGAAAAATCTGTAATAATTTTTTCGATTTCTTGTGTCGTACTCTCTTCATTAAATTTAAAGAGCACCATATGCCTTAGCTGTCTTGTATGTGTCATTTCTTGCTTGCTTATTTTACGAGTTTTCATCGTGTTTTCTTGTGAGCACCCAAGGGTGATTATTAATATAAATAAGGTTACGACTAGTCTCATATGGTACACTTTAAATTAAACATTTTAAAAATCAAGCATTAAGTAGTTTTAACCTTGGCAGCTAGCTCTTTTGCTCTCGATACTACCTCTGTAATATCTCCATCAAGGCTATCGTAGGTCACCACAACTCCCATACGCCTGTATGGGCGAGAAGTAGGTTTTCCAAAGAGCCTAAAATCGCTTTTTGGCGCGGTGGCTAGTTCATTAATCCCTGTAAATCCTGGATTGTCTGAATTCTGAGTTGCCAGAATTACAGCACTCGCACCTATACGTTCTTGAGTAATTTCTTTTATGGGAAGTCCTAGCACGGCTCTTAAGTGTAGCTCAAACTCATTATAATTTTGCGTGTTTGCAAGCGTTACCATACCTGTATCGTGTGGGCGTGGAGAAAGCTCAGAAAAGTACACACCATCATCTCCTACAAAGAACTCAACACCCCATAATCCAGCTCCGCCTAATGCAGCGGTAACTTGAGCCGCCATTTCTTGAGCGGTTTTAAGATGGGCATCTTCCATAGTAGCGGGTTGCCAACTTTCTTGATAATCACCACGTTCTTGACGGTGACCTACAGGTGGGCAAAATAATGTCTCACCATCTCTCTGCGTTACAGTAAGTAGTGTGATCTCATAATTAAAGTTTACAAAAGCTTCTACAATCACCTCTGCAACATCACCACGAGAGCCTTCTTGAGAGTAGTCCCACGCTCGTTGTATGTCGTCTGGTGTTTTGATAGTAGATTGTCCTTTTCCGCTAGAAGACATTAGGGGTTTTACCACGCAAGGAATCCCTACTTCCTTCACCGCTTTTTGTAGCTCTTGAGCAGAGGTTGCATAGCGATAATTTGCAGTTTTTAAGCCAAGGTCTTTTGCAGCAAGATCGCGTATAGACTTGCGATTCATTGTGAAGTTTGCAGCTTTTGCACTTGGGATCACAGTGTATCCTTGCTTCTCATATTCATAAAAACGCTCGGTGCGTATGGCCTCTATTTCTGGAACGATGTAGTCTGGCTTATGCTTCTCTACAAGTTTATCTAGCGCCTCTCCATCAAGCATATTTATCACTTCGCGACCATCTGCTACTTGCATAGCAGGGGCATTATCATAACTATCTACAGCAATTACGGTCTGACCTAGTCGTTGTGCAGCTATTACAAATTCCTTTCCTAGTTCTCCTGAGCCTAGTAATACTATTTTTTTATTCATAATGTTTTGCTTTCGCACTTCGGCAAGCTTAGTGTAAACTTCACTTGCGTGAAAACGGTATTATTTACTTTCTTCTATCCAACCATTAATTTTTTCCTCAAGTAGCGCAAGAGGGATACATCCTGTCTCAAGCACCTCTTTGTGAAAATCTCGTATGTCAAATTTATCACCTAGCTCCTGAGTTGCTTTTTCTCTAAGTTCTCTAATCTTAAGTTGACCTATTTTATAAGAAAGCGCTTGTCCTGGATTTGCCATATAGCGCTCAATTTCTGATGTAATACCTGCTTCACTTTCGGCTTCATTTTCTAGGCAATATGCGATTGCTTTCTCACGGCTCCATCCTTTGGTGTGGATTCCTGTATCTACTACAAGCCTAACTGCTCGGTGCATTTCGGCTCCTAGTGTTCCAAAATATTGGTATGGGTCTGTATAAAGTCCTAACTCTTTACCAAGCGACTCTGTATATAATGCCCAGCCCTCGCCATAAGCACTGTACCATAAAGTTTTTCTAAACTGTGGTAGTGTCTCGCTTTCTTGCGTGAGTGATACTTGGAAGTGGTGACCTGGTATAGCCTCGTGTAAAAATAAAGACTCGTCTGAGTATACATTATAGGTAGTTGCGTCTGGTATAGGCGTGTAGAAAATACCTGGTCGAGTACCATCTAGCGATCCTGGGTTATACTCTGCACTTGCAGATTTCTCACGGAAAGCTTCTGTCTGTCTTACTTCAAAAGCTGTTTTAGGCTGTAGGCTAAAGAGCTGGTCTACCTGCGGCTTTATAGTCTCGTGCATTGCATTAAAGTTTGCAATAATCTCTTCTGGAGTACTGTACGGCATTAGTTTTTTGTTAGTACGTACATCGTCAAAAAATGCTTTAAGATCTCCTTTAAAACCTACTTGCTCCTTTACTTTTTCCATCTCCTTACGTATACGAGCTACCTCACTTAGTCCAAGCTGGTGTATCTCGTCTGCGCTCATTGTAGTAGTGGTATATAATTTTATGGCATAGTCATAATACTCACTTCCTTGTGGTAAGTCACTATAACCAGAGCTATCACGTCCAGCTGCTAGGTATTCATTTTGTAAGAAGTCACGCATCTTTGCATAAGCAGGGATTATTTTACCTTCTATCATATTTTTATAATCTGTGCGTATGATATTCTGGTCTTCTTCGGTAATTCCATCAGGAAAATTTGCAACAGGCTTGTAAAAAAGGTGATTCTCTATGGTAGGCTCTGTCATAGCATCCATTTGCGGGATGATTTTCTTAATAAGTGATTTAGGAAGTACATATCCTTCTGTCATACCCTTGCGCATATTTGTTTCTGAGCTGTTGAGCCAAACTAGGTACTCATCTACGCGTTGTTGCCAGTTGCGGTAATCTTCTACAGTGTTAAAAGGTTGCGCACTCGCTCCACTTGCAAGCTGGCCAAACATAAGATGAGGTGACCACATCTGGTCTATAGGCGTGAGGTCTTTTTTAAACTCCATACCCTCTAGATTGATAGCAATATCCCAGAGCAATACCTCCTTACTCATCTTCTCCGTGTCTGTGAGGTCACTGTCGTTAAACTGCTGTATAGAGTCGCGGTAAGATGTATAATAAGTTTTTACTGCATCCTTATGAGATTGAGATAATGCATCTGGAAATTTATCATTATACCTATTATCACCAGACATTGTCGCATTAAGCGGGTTAAGCTTTAGGCCGTCTTCATAATAGTTATCTAGCACATTGTTAAATGCTAGAGAGGTATCTCCTGTGCTAGTTGTTTCTGTGGTAGCGTCGTTTTTACAAGCTATAAGGCTTAGAGCCATCATTCCTGCAAGTAGCGTTTTTTTCATAAGTCGAGTCGTATTAATTCTCACAGTATTTTACTACTGATGGTGGTTTTTGTGGGTTTTTACGCTTTCGCGAAAGCGAGATTACTCATTTTAAAAATTACTCTACTAAGATACCTATAAGTACATAAATTATGAGGTAATAACTTGCTTGTTAAATTAGGTGTGTATGTGATTTTTGTTGCATCTTTAAGGAAGTCAGGTTCTTAAAGCTGTAAATTATGATTCATCTATTGACAAAGAAAGTGAGCAATACCTCTAGAAAGTGGTTATTAACGCTATGTTTAATTGCTGCTTGTGCTAGTTCTATGTATGCGTGTTCTATTTTGTATTATGTAGATAAAGAAACGGGTACCATCTATGCCGTAAATAATGAAGACTTCTGGCTTGATACCGATGCTTATATACAGATAGAAAAAGCGACTTCAAAAAAGCTAGCTAGATTATGGTATGGCTGGGATAATTTTGCTCAGGGAGGTATAAATAGCGCGGGATTGTTTTTTGACGTAGCGGTAACGCCAGAACAAAAAATGCCAGAAGGGTATGGTTGGGCAAAAGGTAACATAGGAGATGATTTACTGGCAAACGCAAGTACAGTAGAGGAAGCGCTTGCCTGGATAGAGGAGCAAAAACTCGCCGTGCATCAGAGTCATTTTTTAATAGGTGATGCCACCGGTAATGCAGTTATTGTAGAGTGGATAGACGGCAAGAAACATATCATACCTATGGAGGGCAACACGCTAGTAGCCACAAATTTTTTGATAAATGCTCCAGAAGAAGGTGGCTTTCCTTGCCACCGATATCAATCTATAAACTCACGCGTAGATGAGCTAGAACGCAGTGGAGAAGACATCACCTTAAAATCTGTGGGGCAAACGATGGCTGGAGCAGTGCAACCAGCTGCAGACTGGGGTGAAGGTAGAATGGGAGGGACGCTCTACACTACCTTTTTTGATATTACAGCGATGCAAATGGTTATGGTGCCAAAACTAGATGGAAGCAAAATGATGCGTATAGATCTCAAAAAAGAATTTGCACTTAACAAAAAACGAAAAATCGATATGGATTAACTTCGTTATAAATGAAAAAACCCGCTAAGAGATTAGCGGGTTTTGTTTTGCTTTCGCGAAAGCGTAATATATAAGGTCTATGAAACTGCAGATTTAATCTGCTTCATTGCGTCTTTAATGTTGTCTACACTCGCTGCATAAGATATACGTATACAATCTGGGTTTCCAAATGCTTCACCAGTAACTGTTGCAACATTTGCCGCCTCAAGAAGGTAAAGAGAAAAATCTGTTGCGTTTTCTATTTTTTGACCTCCTAGCGTTTTTCCAAAGTAGTGTGAGATATTTGGAAATACGTAAAACGCACCTTCTGGCTCGTTACATTTAAAGCCTTCAATATCATTGAGTAAGTCCAGTATTAACGTACGACGACTTTTAAACTCATCAATCATATATTGTACTTTACTTACTGGGGCTTCAAGAGCGGTAATTACTGCACGTTGTGCAATACAGTTTGTACCACTAGTAATCTGTCCTTGCATCTTGTTACAAGCGCGTGCAATATATTCTGGACCTCCTATGTAACCTACACGCCATCCCGTCATTGCAAATGCTTTTGAAACACCGTTTACAGTTACCGTACGGTCATACATATCTGGAAACTGTGCCATACTTGCGTGATCTCCCACATAATTAATGTGTTCATAAATCTCGTCACTTACTACTATAATTTGTGGGTGCTTTGCAAGTACATCTGCCAGAGCGCGTAGCTCTTCTTTACTATATATCGATCCAGATGGATTACAAGGAGAGCTATACCAAAGCATCTTTGTCTTAGGCGTGATAGCTGCTTCTAGCTGCTCTGGTGTCATTTTAAAATCTGTATCTATTGAGGTTTTTACCTCTACTGGTACACCTTCGGCTATTTTTACAATGTCTGAGTAGCTCACCCAGTAAGGGCAAGGTAATATTACCTCGTCACCTGGGTCAAGGCATACAAGTGCAATATTTGCAAGTGACTGCTTTGCACCTGTAGAAACCACAATTTGTGGGAGGGTGTAATCCAGATTATTATCTCTTTTAAATTTTGTGATAATCGCCTCTTTTAACTCTACATAACCATCTACCGGTGTGTACGAATTGTAATTATCATTTACTGCTTGAATTGCAGCATCCTTAATAAAGTCTGGAGTATTAAAATCTGGTTCTCCTAGACTAAGACCTATAATGTCTTTTCCTTCTGCTCTTAATTCGCGAGCCTTTGCAGCCATTGCAAGAGTTGCAGAGGTTGCCATATTTGTAACGCGGGTAGATAAATTCTTCATACGAGGCGCATTCTTTATTTAGTTGATAAAAGATTGTAGTGCAAGGTAACTAAAAACGCCAAATCCTTATGGGATTTGGCGTTTGATATTTTCTTAAAAATTTAACCACTTCTATGCAGAAATCGCAGGTTTCATACCCATCTCACGTAAGTGACTAAAGTGAGCGATAAGTGCCTTTCTAGTAGTTTTATACTCGTGGTAAGGTAAATTAAACTCTTGTGCTGTCTCCTTTACAATTTTACTAATCTTAGTATAGTGTACGTGGCTTATGTGAGGAAAGATGTGGTGCTCCACCTGGTGGTTTAATCCTCCAGAAAACCAGTTCATCACCTTATTTTTAGTTGAGAAGTTTACAGTAGTAAATAACTGGTGTATCGCCCAAGTATTTTTCATAGTTCCTGTCTCATCTGGTAGCGGCATATGTGCATCTTCTACCATATGCGCAAGCTGGAAAATAATACTCAAAATAAGACCTGCCGTATAGTGCATAATAAAGAAGCCTATTAAAATTTTCCACCAAGCAAGATCAATAAATACAAGAGGTATAACAATCCACATCGCGATGTATATCGCTTTTGTAATAAGTAGTGTGCTCCACTGCTTTGCAGGGCTCTGTAGTTTTCCGTAAGATAATTTACGTTTCATATAACGTTTCATCTGGAAGAAATCTGTAGTAAGTGCCCAGTTAAAGGTAAGTAGACCATATAAAAACACCGAGTAGTAGTGCTGGAACTTATGTGCCCAGTGCCATTTTCCGTGTTTTGAAAAACGTAGCACGCGACCAGCCTCCATATCTTCATCGTGACCGTGTATGTTAGTATACGTGTGGTGAAGCACGTTGTGTTGTACTTGCCAGTTATAAACATTACCGGCTAGTATGTAAATACTGCTTCCCATTAATTTATTTACCCATTTTTTACTAGAAAATGAACCGTGATTACCATCGTGCATCACATTCATCCCTATGCCAGCCATACCCACACCCATAACAATGGTAAGGACAATCTGAAGCCAGGTAGGCATATCTAGCGTTAAAAATAAAAAGTAAGGAACTAAGTAAATGGCAAACATAATGATTGCCTTTAGGTACAATTTCCAGTTACCTGTGCGTTTTATATTATTCTCTTTAAAGTAGTTGTTTACACGTTTATTTAAAGTTCTGAAGAACTTTGCAGAGTCCGTGCGAGAAAATTTTATAGTAGTCTCCATAATGTAATAATTACTCTCATAGCGCTACAATAGCTGTTTTATTGTAGTGTTGTTGAGGTTTTTGATTCCGCTTTCGCGAAAAAAAATAATCTTCTTTTAATAGCTTGGTAAAAGTAATGCATAATATAGGCTACATCTATGAACCTGCGTTAAAATAATAGCGGGTATTATGGTACTTTTACACCGTTAATATACTAAATAATGGATATCATATTAAAATATTTTCCAGATCTAACAGATACTCAGATCGAGCAGTTCTCAAAACTGAAAGATTTATATCAAGATTGGAATCTCAAAATCAATGTAGTAAGCCGTAAAGATATAGATGAGATTTACTTACGTCACGTACTGCATTCACTAGGTATAGCAAAAGTTCAAACCTTTAATCCTGGTGCCAGTATAATGGATGTAGGTACGGGAGGAGGCTTTCCTGGAGTACCACTTGCCATACTACACCCAGAAGTAAATTTTCACCTTGTAGATAGTATAGGTAAAAAGATAAAAGTAGTAAACGAGGTGGTAGAGGGCCTAGGTATCACAAATGTAAAAACTACAAACGACCGAGTAGAAAATGTACCTGGTCAGTATGATTTTATTGTGTCTAGAGCGGTAGCTCAAATGGAAACATTTGTAAGATGGGTACGCGGGCACATTGCAAAAAAATCTAACCACGAACTCAAAAACGGAATTTTATACCTCAAAGGAGGAGACCTCACAGAAGAACTTAAAAAGTATACCACGACTACTATTTATGATCTTCCCACATTCTTTGAAGAAGATTTCTTTGAAACAAAAAAGGTAGTTCACTTACCTATGAAGTATAAAGGATAAGCTAGAAAACAAAACTTTATGTACAAATCCAAATTTCTAATTACACTACGGTAAGAAGAAATTTGGATTTTTTTTTTTGCCTTGAGGCAACCTTTTTTGAAAACTATGCGTCTTTATAAATAGAAACCCAAACATCAGGTATGAAAGTCATACAATTTAATAACGAGCGACAACTCATAAAAAAAGCCATTAAAGGCAATAGAGATGCACAGCGCAAACTCTATGATGAGCACTCGCCTAAAATGCTGAGCATCTGTCGTTATTATATAAAAGATGTACATCAAGCCGAAGAGGCAATGTGCAACGGTTTCTTAAAAGTATTTACAAAGCTAGACACCTACGGAGGTAACGGGAGTTTTGAAGGGTGGATACGTAAGATTATGGTGCGAGAAAGCATCTCATACCTAAGAGCAATAAAGAAGTTATATTTTTCAGAAGATGGTGTGGTAGAAAATAATGATGCTATAAATAACATACAGACAGATCTTGAAGTGGCACATATACAATCACTCATAGATGATCTGCCAGAAGGATATCGAGTCGTATTTGTAATGTATGCAATAGAGGGTTATAAGCATAGAGAGATAGCAAAAGCACTAGGGGTAAGTGAGAGCACTTCAAAAAGCCAATTGTTCAAAGCGAGAAAGCAGTTACAAGCAGCGGTAAAAAAAGAATTAATAAATAACGGTAGAGATGAACTTAGAGGATAATTTTAAAGATAAGCTAGAGAGACGCCGTCTCGAGCCTACCGCATCTGCCTGGGATCGTATAGAGGGCAAGCTAGATGCTAGTCAGGGCAAGAAAAAAAGTAAAATAGTTTTATGGATGGGTATCGCGGCAAGCTTTATTGCAGGCGTGTTTATCACAGCACTTATTTACAACACGAGTGTGGTAGATGAACAAACACCTTATGTAGAAAATCAACCAGTAGAGGTGATAGATGAGATAGCACCAGAACAAATAAGTGATAAGCCTAGTGAAATCATACTAACAGATGCAACAACAAATAATGTAGAATCACAAAAATCTGTTACGTCACCCAAGAACAATACTGCTGCAAAGAAGAAAAGAACAAATCCTACTAAAAGTAAGTATCGCCCATATAGCAATGCTAATACTATAAACTCACAAGTAGAAGAAGCTGTAGCCACTTCTATTAAGAAAGAGGCAGCGGTTAAATCTACTGTAAATGCTGTTGTAGATGTAAATCCTGATGAAGTAAAAACGAGCGATGAGTTACTAGATGATGAGGTAGAAAACCTACTCAAAGCTGCCCAGCAAAATATCAATAAGCAACCAGTGTATGCACAGCCACAACGAGTGGTAGATGCAAACGAGTTATTACTAGACGCCGAAGCTGAGGTAGATCCAGACTCCTTTAAAGACAGAATGTTCCGCACGCTCAAAAAAGAGTTTAATAGAGCCGTAGAGGCAGTTGCAAATAAAGATAATTAAGAAAATTCATCAATAACGCGCTATCATCCAGCGCACAAAACACAAACTATTATGAACACAATTTATAAAATTGCCCTAGCGGCAACAGTGGTAATCTTTGCCCAAAACGTAAATGCGCAAGAAGCGCAACAAGAGGTCTCTCAAAAAATTGTAGACCAAGTATCAACCCTAGAAGCTCGAAAAGAGAACGTAAAAGAAAACTGGAAAAGCAATCTCAAACAGAGAATACAGTTTATAAATGCTCAAAGAGAAAAACAAAACATTAGTGCCACCCAGGCAGAACAACAAAAAAAGGATGCCGCAGAAGAAGTTGCTCTTAATATAGAAAACGAACTAGCCATTATAGATAATCAAATCGCACTGGTAAAAAGAACCGGACGCATAGATCCTTCAAAACCTACCTCTGTAGAAATAGGTTTTGGTAGTGCAGATGAGAACGGCAACAGAGTATTAGGTATTGCTGTAAATACCAATAAGCCAAAAAAAGTCACCTATGACAGACGTACGTATAGCGAGCTTGTATTTGCCTTTGGTCTCAATAACGGTATTGTAGAAAATGGAGCCGACTTTGGCGATGAGTTCTCCATAGGTAAATCGCGTTTTTTTGAACTAGGTTATGCCTGGAAAACGAGAGTATTTCAAAACTCTGGCGCACTTCACCTCAAGTATGGAGTGTCATTGCAAACTAACAAGCTGTTTACAAAACAAAATGAGCGACTCGTAGTCACAGATGGTGTAGCTGCTTATGAGGAGTTCCCACAAGAGTTAGACAAGTCTCAGTTACGTTTCTCAAACCTAGTGGTACCTGTGCACCTAGAATTTGGCGGGTGGAAAAAGGAGCAAGAAGAAGACTATGTGCGCTACAGGCTGTCAGGTAAATTTAGAATGGGTATAGGAGGTTATGTAGGTGTGCGACTTGGGACACAACAAAAATTGAAGTATAAAGAAAATGGAGACCGCATCAAGACAAAAGAGAAGCAAGACTTTGGTGGTGATAACTTTGTGTATGGGGTGAGTAGCTACATAAGACTATCGCAAGACCTTAGCCTGTACGGTAAGTATGACTTGAGCACCGCTTTCAGCACAAGTGACTTAGGTGATGTAAATAATGTCTCTCTAGGCTTACGTTGGGACTGGTAACATATAATGTATAGCTAGTATTCCGTTTTTGTAAAAGTGTTTTATTACGCTTTCGCGAAAGCGGAATTAAGAAAGAAGGTAGCTCAGATATGTAAAATGTCTGGGCTATTTCTATTTATATGTGATTCTATTTTATAAAAACGCTCTTGTGTATTATATTGAAAACTGTTGTAATTTGAAGTACTTTTGCAGGCTACCAAAAGTTATTGTAACATAATCACACCAAGCTAGATTTGATATCAAAAGAAACCATAGATAAAGTTTTTGAAACCGCCCGTGTAGAGGAGGTGATAGGTGATTTTGTAAATCTTAAAAAATCTGGATCTAATTTTAAAGGCCTCTCTCCATTTTCTGATGAGCGTACCCCTAGTTTTATGGTGAGTCCTGTAAAGCAAATTTGGAAGGATTTTTCTACTGGAAAAGGAGGTTCGGCGGTTTCATTTTTGATGGAACACGAACATTTTAGCTATCCAGAAGCGATAAAATACCTAGCTAAAAAGTACAACATTGAGGTAGAAGAAACAGAGCGCACAGACGAGCAAAAGGAAGCTGCAAATGAGCGTGAGAGTATGTATCTCGTGAGTGAGTATGCTCGTGATTACTTCCATAAAACGATGCTTAACTCTGAGCAGGGTAAGGCTATAGGTCTTTCATATTTTAAAGAACGCGGGTTTACTGCGGCGACTATTGAAAAATTTCAGCTAGGGTATAATCCAGATCAATGGGATGCTTTTACGAGTGAGGCAATACGTCAAGGTTACAAACTAGATTACTTAGAAAAAACCGGACTCTCTATAGTTAAGGAAGAGAAGCAATTTGACCGTTTTAAAGGGCGTGTGATGTTTCCTATACACTCTATGAGTGGTCGTGTACTAGGTTTTGGAGGTAGAATATTAGATAGTAGTAAGAAAGCAGCAAAGTATCTCAACTCGCCAGAGAGTGACATTTACCATAAGAGCAAAGTGCTGTATGGTATTTACTACGCAAAGCAAGCTATTGCAAAGGAGGATAACTGTTACCTAGTAGAAGGGTATACAGATGTGATACAGATGTTTCAGTCGGGTATTGAGAATGTAGTTTCGTCTTCTGGAACGGCACTTACTCCAGAGCAAATACGATTAATAAATAGACTTACTAAAAATATAACGGTTCTCTTTGATGGTGATGCTGCTGGACAGCGTGCTGCACTACGAGGGATTGATTTAATTCTCGAGCAGGGAATGAACGTGAGGGTTTGCTCTTTTCCTGAGGGGGAAGATCCAGACTCATTTTCGCGAAAGCATAGTAAAGAAGAAATCGTTGCTTTTTTTGATGAAAATGCAAAAGACTTTATACAGTACAAAGCAAATCTGCTTGTAGAAGAAGCGGCTGGTGATCCTGTAAAAAAAGCTGATACTGTGCGTGATATGGTAGAGAGTATTTCTAAAATACCTGACGCCATAAAGCAAGAAATTTATGTGCAAGAGTGTGCGCGCATAATGGAGGTCTCTGAGACTGTGTTGTATAATACACTTGCTCAAATACTCAAGAAAGATAAAAAGGAGGCTGTAAAACAAAATAGAGGTAATCAATCTCAATCACCACCACCAGAATATATGTCTGTGGTGCCAGACGAGATTCCTAATGCTGTCGAGAAAGTTAATGTGTTATATGAGCTTGAGCGCAAGCTTATAGAGTCATTGCTTTTATACGGGCAGGTGGAAGAAGATTTTGAAGATCTTGTTCTCAAAGAAAATGAAGATGGCTCACTAGGCCTAGTGCCAGAGGTTCATAAACTTAGGGTTTTTGAAAAAATCTATTTAGACCTTCAAGATGATGAGGTGGAGTTTACAAACGACCTTTTTAAGGTTTTGTATGTGAGAATAGTGGAGCAGATGAATCTAAATGATAATTTTCAAATTCAAAACTTTATCAATGAGCTCGCTCCAGAAGAAGCAAGCGAGATTTCTAACATCATTCTTAATGATGAGAAGTATGAGCTACACCGCTGGGATACAAGAGAGGTGTATGTGCGTAAAAAAGACACCTCAATAGCTCAGTTTGTATCAGAAACTGTGCTTAGTTTACGTAAATACCTTATCACCCAGAAGATAAAAGAGCTTATGGATAAGACACAAGGAAGTTCTAATAATCAGGAGATTATTAAAGACATTCTTGATTACCAATCGCTCAATACCTTGCTAGGTAATAAACTGGGCCGAGTGCTGTCGGTCTAGATATGACTACTCTGCAATAAACGTGCGTGCTTTATGAGCTCTGCCACATTTTGTGCTTCTAGTTTTTTGAGTAATCGCATCTTATAAGTACTTACAGTTTTCTCGTTAATATCTAAGTCTGCAGCAATTTCTTTGTTGCGCTTTCCATTAGATAAGAGGTTGAGAACTTCTATCTCTCTACTTGAGAGTTTTTTATACTTATATGCTAACCCTTGCGTAGCGTTACCGTCATTTACAAGTCGCTCACTGAGAGCCTCATTAAGGTATATGCCACCTTTTTGAACTTGGTTTACGGCGTTTAGTACGCGTTGTATATCTGCTGTTTTTGCAACATATCCAGAGGCTCCATATTTGATAGCGCTTAAAGCGTACATCTCCTCGGGATGACAGCTTAAAACGAGTATCTTAATATGGGGAAACTCTCTTTTTATAGCTTTTAGGGCAGTAATACTGTTTAGATTAGGGATATCGATTTCGAGAATCAGAATATCCACCTCGGTTGTAGTCAAGGTGTTCAGGAGGTTATTTCCATCTTTTACATAGCCTATGATGTCATAATGACCTTCGGCTTGCAGAATAGAGGAAATACCCTTTCGTGTGATCGGGTGATGATCTGCTATTAGTACTTTGTTCATTAGTTATTGTTTAACAAATAATGAAACAAGAAATTGAGGGGTTTACTTGTTTGTTTGCTGCACTAATGTAAGCTATATTGATAAAGTTATTAACGTTTTTGTTAAAAAATTCGCTAAAACACCCTTTATTTAAGACTAACGGGTATTTCACACACCGGTATCGGGTTCATTTTATGAAGATTTGCCGTATTTAAATTTTTGTATAAGGTGTACACTCTATGTTGCTCATCTGTCCAGTTGTCAGATTTGTCGCCATTTTCATCTTGTTCCATTGCCCATTCTAGTTGGTCATAAGATGCGCCTATCTGGTCTTCATCTGTACGGTCATCTCCCCATAGTCCATCTGTAGGAGCGGCTTTTTGTATACTCTCTGGTACACCTACTTGTGCAGCACACGCATACACTTCAGATTTCATTAAATCTGCAATAGGGCTCAAGTCTACACCTCCATCACCATACTTAGTATAAAAACCTACGCCAAAGTCTTCTACCTTGTTACCTGTGCCAGCTACAAGGTATTTGTGTAATCCTGCAAAGTAATACAAAGTACTCATACGCAATCTAGCTCTCGTATTTGCTAGGCTTAGATTAAGCTGCTCGCTCATCTCTACCTCAGGCACAGCCTTTTTCATTTGCTCAAAGGTGTCAGTAAGGTTAACCTCCACGTCTGTGACGTTTGCAAATCGTTCCTTAAGTTGTTTAATGTGTTCTTTTGCACGTGTTACTTGACGCTCATCTTGATGTATAGGCATCTCTACACAAAGTACTCTTAGTCCGGTTTTTGCACATAATGTTGAGGTAAGTGCACTATCTATACCACCACTTATACCTACCACAAAGCCGTTCATTCTCGCATTAGTTGCATATTCTTTTAACCAGTTTACGATGTGATCTACTACTTTTTCGGTTTGCATTTGTGATTATTTTAGAGTGTATAAAATTGGTACTTTTACCTTTGTAAACGCTATACAATACAACTTTTAGTATTACCTGCGTTATGAATTATAAAGATACAAACTCTATGAATAAAATGCTTGTGCTTTTAGTAATGCTGGGTCTAGTAACCGGCTGCACTGAAATTTCAAAAGAAGAGGCCGCTATAGATGCTATTGAGTTAGATATGGAGGTGCGACGCTTTGACCAGTTGTTTGCAAAGTCTACAATAAATGAGCTAGATAATTTAAAAGGGGAGTTTCCTTATTTGTTCTCAAAAAAGTATCCAGATGAGTACTGGGCGCAGCGCTTTAAAGATACCATCCAGATTGAAATTAATGAAGAGCTGGCAAAAGCATATCCAGATTTTAGTCAAGAAGAGGAGCAGTTAGAAAATCTATTTCGTCATATAGTTTATTACTTTCCAGAGACTACTGTTCCTAAGGTAGTAACGCTAGCTTCTGAGGTTGATTATAGAAATAAAGTTGTTCTAGCAGATAGTCTTTTACTTATAGGTCTAGACACTTACCTAGGGACAGACCACCATTTTTATATAGGGATACCTAAATTTCAAAGTAAAAACTTTAGGAAAGAGCAAATAGCGGTAGATGTTGCCGCAGCATTTGCAAATCAAAAAGTAAGTAAGCCCCGCACTCAAGATTTTCTTTCAGAAATGATTTATGAGGGTAAGAAATTGTATTTAATGAAAACCTTATTAGGAGAAACGCCACTTCAAGAGGTGTTTGGGTATACAGAAAGTGAGCTCACTTTTGCACAAGAAAACCAGATAAATATCTGGGAGTTCTTTATTAAAAACGAACTGCTGTATGACACAGATAAAAAATTGCTTAGTCGTTTTATAGATCCCGCTCCTTTCTCAAAGTTTTATCTATCCTTTGATAATGAAACGCCTGGGCGTATAGGGAGATTTATAGGTTATGAGATTGTTGCGTCATATATGTCTAAAAATGATATATCGCTTAAAGCGCTATTGAATCAAGATGCAACTACTATCTTTGCAAACGCAAAATATAAACCCTAAGTAATGGCAAAAAACATAAAATCTGATATAAAAATTTCTATTGAGCTTGATGAAAATCGTGTGCCAGAAAAAATGGCGTGGACAGCTCGTGATGGAGGAGTGGCAAATGAGGAGGCAAAAGCGATGCTACTCTCTCTGTGGGATCCTAACCAGAAAGAAACTGTACGTATAGATTTATGGACCAAGGATATGCCAGTAGATGAGATGCAGCAGTTTTTTCATCAAGTGCTTGTCGGGATGACAGACTCTTTTAAGCGTGCTACAAATGATGAGAAAATGGCAGATACGATGAAAGACTTTACAGATTACTTTGCAGAGCACCTTAACTTAAAGGAGAAGTAAAAATTATGGGTTTGCTATTTGTGTATAATGCAAACTCTGGCACCTTAAATGGTCTTTTAGATACGGCTCATAAGCTGGTGAGTCCAGAAACTTACCAGTGTGAGCTTTGTGATCTTACCCACGGGGCTTTTACAGAAAAAAAAGAGTGGTTACGCTTTCGCGAAAGCGTAAAAACCCCAATGCAGTTTTTGCATAAAGATGAGTTCTTAAAGCGCTACAAGTCTAAGTGGTTGCCGCAATATGATTTTCCTGTGGTACTAGCTGCTACAGATAGCGGTCTGGAGGTAGCTATCTCAAAAGAGCGACTTACTGCGTTGAAAACGCCCGAGGCTTTAATAGAAGAAGTGCAAGAAGTGTTGCGTCTTTTTAATTTTTAAGATTACTGTTAATCTCCTCTATATAGTTTAAGATATCGTCCTGACCTCTACCGTTAGTTGAGCTGCTTACAAAGTAGTTAGGAAACTCCCACCATACACCCTCAAGCATAATACGTTTATATTCTTCTATATTGCGCTCTAGTACTTGTGGTCGCAGCTTATCTGCCTTAGTAAATATGATTGAAAAAGGGATTTCCTTCTCACCCATATACTCCATAAACTCCATATCTATTTTTTGAGGCTCGTGGCGGCAATCTACCAGCACAAATGCAGATATCATTTGCTCGCGTTGCTCAAAATAGTCTGTAATAAATTTTTGAAAATACTTTTTATCCTTTTTTGATACGCGAGCATAACCATAACCAGGTAAATCTACTAGGTGCCAGTTTTCGTTTATTAAAAAGTGATTAATAAGCTGGGTTTTACCAGGTCTTCCAGAAGTTTTGGCAAGACTCTTACGGTTAGTAAGCATATTTATAAGTGAAGACTTACCTACATTAGAGCGGCCTATAAAGGCATATTCTGGTATGCGCGTGTTAGGGCATTTTGATACCTCAGAATTACTTACTACAAATGTGGCAGACTTTATTTTCATAATGCAAAAGTAACAATGTAATCCCTCATTAAAGAATTACAATACAATAAAGTGCAAAGCGATTACCGTGTGGAGGTAATTGCAAATAGCTGAGAGTATAAATTTAAACTGTTTAGACTGTAGAGTAGGTTATTAAAAGCCTCTTTCTTTGAGCCACTTAAGTAGTATGTCGTTAAACTCGTTAGGCTTTTCCATCATTGCTGCGTGACCACACTCATCTATCCAAAAAAGATCTGAGTCTGGAAGGAGTTTATTAAAATCCTCTGCAACTTCTGGTGGTGTTACACCATCTTGCTTACCCCAGATAATACACGTAGGAGTGTTCATTTCTGGTAAGTCTTGTGCCATATTGTGACGTATAGCACTTTTTGCAATCGCAAGTGTTTTAAGTAATTTGTTACGATCATTTACGGTGTCATAAACTTCATCTACAATCTCTTTTGTAGCACACTCTGGGTTATAAAAAACACCTTGAGCTTTCTGTTTAATGTACTCATAGTCGCCACGCTTAGGGTAGCTTTCTCCCATTGCGCTTTCATAAAGTCCAGAGCTTCCGGTAATTACTAGCGCTTTTACTGTGTCCGGAGCCATCTTTGTATGATAAAGACCCACGTGACCACCCATAGAGTTACCTAAGAGAATTACTTCTTTATACCCTTTCATCTTTATAAAATCATTAAGGTATGAAGCAAAAGACTTTACGCCCGTTTTAAGAAGCGGCATTGTATATACAGGTAATTCTGGTATTACCACTTTATACCCATTTTCTGAAAAATGAGAAGTCACCGCATCAAAGTTGCTCAAGCCGCCCATTAATCCGTGTAAGATAATAATCGGTGTGCCTTCGCCTTTCTCTAAATAGGTAAAATCTCCTTCAGTAATTAAGTCGTGTGTCATAAATGTGGTTAGTCTTCAATCAAAGCAAATATAGCTATTTCGGTTTTGATTAGTAACCATTTTTTGAGTTTGCTTTATTGCTTTTATATGAGGTTATATCATATTCATTATGAGGGTTTTTGGTGCGCTTTCGCGAAAGCGGACTCACATTATCTTAAGATTTTTTTATCTGTAAGAATTCATTTTAAAGTAATCAACCATTGTTAACAAGTGTAGGGCGGTGGTACAACTTATCAACAAAGTGGTAGAAAGTGGTAAAAAGTGGTAATATTTGCGCTATATTTGAGTTAATAGATAAAAACTAACCCATTTCGAGTGCTTAATCTCATAGGAACATACGAATGTAAAATAGACGCCAAGGGCCGCCTTATGCTGCCTCAAGCGTTTAAAAAGCAGCTGGCACCTATCCTTCAGGATGGTTTTGTGCTTAAGCGTGCTGTGTTTCAAAAGTGTCTTGAGTTGTACCCTATCGCAGAGTGGAATGTGCTGAGTGCAAAGGTGAATAAGCTTAATCGTTTTAATAAAAAGAACGATGAGTTTATACGTCGTTTTAATGCAGGTGTAAAGCCTGTAGAGGTAGATGGCACGGGGAGAATTCTTGTGTCTAAGGATTTGGGAAGTTTTGCAAAGCTTGAGAAGTCTATCGTGGTAAATGCCGCGTTTAATATTCTTGAGATTTGGGATAAAGATTTATATGAAAAAGCCATTGACGAGGCGGCAGTAGACTTTGCAGATCTAGCCGAGGAGGTAATGGGAGATAGCGATATACCAGATGGATTATCATAACCCAGTTTTATTAAATGAGACCGTAGATGGTCTTGACATAAAGCCAGATGGTGTTTATGTAGATGTCACATTTGGCGGTGGAGGTCACTCTAGGGAGATTTTGAGCAGGCTAGGTGAGAATGGTAAGTTGTATGGTTTTGATCAAGATCCAGATGCAGCGCAAAATGTGCCAGATGATAGCAGATTTGTGCTTATACCAGAGAACTTTAGGTTTATAAAGCGCTTCTTGCGTTTTCACGGTCATAAAAAGGTAGATGGTATTCTGGGAGATTTTGGTGTGAGTTCACATCAGTTTGATGTTGCAGAGCGAGGTTTTTCTACCCGTTTTGAAAGTGATCTTGATATGCGTATGAACCAGAAGGATGATCTATCTGCTTATAACGTAGTAAATGATTATGCAGAGGAGGACCTAAGGCAAGTGTTCTGGCAGTATGGAGAGTTGCGCAATGCGCCTAAGCTTGCTAGTGCAATTGTTGCGGCAAGAAGTAATGCGCCTATAAAAACAAGCGAGCAACTTAAAAAAGTGCTTGCGGCCTTTTTACCAAAACATAGAGAGCATAAAATACTCGCACAGATTTATCAAGCCATACGTATTGAGGTAAATCAAGAGATAGAGGTTCTTAAGGAGTTTTTGCTTCAGACAGAGCAGCTGCTTGAGCCGGGTGGGAGAATAAGTCTTATAAGTTATCACTCTCTTGAAGATAGACTGGTAAAGCGTTACATACGCAATGGTCTTTTTGAAGGGGAGCCAGAAAAAGATATGTACGGCAATTTTGACGTGCCGTTTAAAAAAGTAGGACGATTAATTGTGCCTAGCAAAGAAGAAATAAAGAGTAATAATAGAGCTCGTAGTGCAAAGCTTAGAATAGCTGCAAAAGTGTAGTGCGTTTATGGGTAAAGTAAATAACATACTCAAGGGTAAGTTTCTAGTAGATGAAGATGCTTTTAAAAACTGGAGAATGATCATTTTTCTCTCGGCACTGGCGCTCATTATGATTGCTAGTTCGCATAGGGCAGATGAGAAGGTTCACGAGATAGCAGATCTTAAAGATGAGGTTGCAGAGTTGCGCAGTGAGTCTGTAGACTCTAGAGTAAATCTCTGGAAATTAAAAACAAGTAGTAGTGTCGCAAAGGCGCTTGAGGCAAGAGGAGTCAAGCCTTCAAATATTCCTCCAAAAAAAATTAAAGTAAAAACAGCAGAAAGAGATTAAGAGTGGCTACATCAGAAAAAAACATATTAAACCGCCTTTATTTCGTCGCTGGATGTATGTTTCTTCTAGCGCTTATTATTGCATATAAACTTGTAGCGATACAGGTTTTTCAAGGTGCGGCATATCGAGAGCTTGCTGTTACTAGTACCGAGAAGATGGTTACCATACCAGCTACGCGTGGTAATCTTTATGCAGAGGATGGTAGTCTACTTGCTACGTCTCAAATTAAGTATGATATACGCTGGGATGCTATCGCACCGTCTAAGGATAACTTTAATGAAAATATAGTAGAACTTTCTAAGGGCCTTTCTGAAGTGCTCGGTAAGCCTCAATCATATTATGAGAATAGACTGCGCAAAGCACGTAGTACAAAAAACCGCTACTTATTTATAGCTCGTAAACTAGGTTATGCAGATTATGTAAAAATCAAGTCGTTGCCATTGTTTAATAAAGGCCAGTTTAGAGGAGGGATCATTGTAGAAGAGCATACAGAGCGTGAGCATCCATTAGAAAAAATGGCAGAGCGTACGGTAGGATATGAACGTCAAGATGATAGTGGGTATTATACCCGAGTAGGTCTAGAAGGAGCATATGGTTATTATCTAAGAGGTAAAGAAGGGCGCCGTCTTAAGCAAAAGATTGCAAAAGGCGAGTGGAAACCTTTAGGGATAGGTAATGTCGTAGAGCCTCGCGATGGGTATGATGTAATATCTACCATAGATGTAAACATTCAAGACGTTGCACACAACGCCTTACTTACGAGTCTCGAAAAATACCAGGCAGATCACGGTTGTGTGGTTGTTATGGAAACTAAGACTGGCGAGATTAAAGCCATCTCAAATTTAGGTCGTACTAAAGAAGGAAAATATTACGAACGTCTCAATTATGCGGTAGGAGAGGCACACGAGCCTGGGTCTACTTTTAAATTGATGTCTATGGTGGCTGCACTAGAAGACAAGGTGATTGACTCAAGTACAGTGTTTGATACAGAAAATGGACGAGTAAAATTTTATGACCGTACAGCTATAGATTCTAAGCGTGGTGGTTATGGTAAAATCACTGCGGCAAAAGCGTTTGAGTTGAGTAGTAATACCGCTTTCGCGAAAATGATAAACGATAACTATGCTTCAGATCCAGAAAAGTTTGTAAAACGACTTTTTAATATGGGTCTCAACGATCAGTTAGGTCTAGAGATAAAAGGAGAAGGAAAACCTAATTTTCCGTACCCAGGAGATAAAAACTGGTATGGAACTACGTTGCCTTGGATGGCCTTTGGTTATGGTGTAGAGCTCACTCCATTACAAACACTCACATTTTATAACGCCATTGCAAATGATGGTGAGATGGTAAAACCTCGTTTTATAAAAGAGGTAAAGGAGTGGGATCAAACTATAGAGACTTTTGATAAAGAGGTGATAAACTCACGCATCGCATCTCAAGAAACAATTAATGTTGTTAAGGAGATGATGAAGAAAACAGTAGAGCGTGGTACAGCAAGAAATATTTATAGCAAGGAATTCTCTATGGCTGGAAAGACGGGTACTTGTCAAACAGAATACTGGATAGAAGCGGGCAGGTACATATCCTCTTTTGCAGGATACTTTCCTGCAGATGAGCCTAAGTACTCGTGCATTGTAGTAGTTAATAAGCCTAAAAAATCTATAGGGTTTTATGGTAACGTCGTTGCAGCTCCAGTTTTTAAAGAAATTGCTCAAAAAATCTACTCAGACACTCCAGTGATAGATGAGATAGCATTACCGGCAGATAATGCTTCTAGCATTACAAATGATTTTCAGAAGTATTATGCAAACGTAAATAAGAGCCATAAGACTATCCCAAATGTAAAAGGTATGCCAGGTATGGATGCTGTGGCATTGCTAGAAAACTTAGGGTTGAAAGTAAATTTTCGCGGAAGCGGAAAAGTAAAAAGCCAGTCTATTAAGGCTGGTGATAAAATAGAAAAGAATAAAACCATTACGCTACAATTATCGTGATTTTACTTAAAGACATATTATATAGAGTAACCTTGGAGTCTGTCGTGGGTAATACTGCTATTGCTATCACAGATGTGCATTTTGACTCGCGTAAAGCGTCTCTTAATGATGTATTTGTGGCGATACGTGGTACCCAGAGTGACGGCCACGACTATATAGAAAAAGCGGTGGCGCAAGGAGCACTAGCTATTATTTGTGAGGAGATGCCGCAGCAAATTATAAATGGTATCACTTACGTGAAAGTAGCAGACACCTCTAGTGCGCTCGCTACAATAGCAAGTAATTACTACGGAAACCCATCTGCAAATCTAAAACTTATTGGGATTACTGGTACTAATGGTAAGACTACTATCGCCAGCCTGTTATATCAACTTTTTAAGAAGGCTGGGTATAAGACTGGGTTGTTATCTACTGTGAAGATTATGGTAGATGCAACAGAGCATAAGGCAACGCATACTACACCAGATAGTCTTACTATTAATAAGTATCTCGCAGAGATGAGTGCCGCTGGGGTTGAGTATTGTTTTATGGAGGTGAGCTCTCACGGTATTCATCAAAAGCGCACAGAAGGTTTACATTTTGAGGGGGGGATTTTTACAAATTTATCTCACGACCATCTGGACTACCACGAGACATTTGCAGAGTACAGAGATGTTAAGAAAAAGTTTTTTGACGAGTTGCCTAAAACGGCTTTTGCGCTTGTAAATAACGATGATAAAAATGGACCTGTTATGGTTCAAAATACAAAAGCAAAGAAAGTAACCTACGCTTTAAAATCATATGCAGATTATAGAGCGCAAATTCTAGAAAATCAATTATCTGGATTATTGCTCAAGGTGCAAGATCAAGAAGTTTGGGTAAAGCTTATTGGTTCTTTTAACGCATATAACCTCTTAGCCATTTTTGCAACAGCAGAACTTTTGGGACTGGATCAAATGGAAGCATTACAGCTTTTAAGTGAGCTAGAGAGTGTGTCTGGACGTTTTCAATATTTTATTTCTGAAGGTAATGTGACTGCAATAGTAGATTATGCACATACGCCAGATGCCCTTAAAAATGTGCTAGAAACCATAAATGATATTCGTACTAAAAATGAAGAGCTTATTACGGTTGTAGGAGCTGGAGGTGATCGTGATACTACAAAGCGACCTAAAATGGGCAACATCGCTAGCGCACTTAGTACAAAGGCCATTATCACAAGTGATAACCCAAGATCAGAAAATCCAGAGGCTATTATTGAGCAAATAGAAGCAGGGGTAGAGCCTATACATTATAAAAGAATTCTGTCTATTACAGATAGAAAACAAGCTATCAAAACTGCTTGCCAACTGGCAAATGCCGGAGACATAATATTAATAGCAGGTAAAGGTCACGAGACCTATCAAGAGATAAATGGAGAGCGTTTTGATTTTGATGATTATAAAATAGTACAAGAAACTCTTAAACAACTTAACAAGTAATGCTGTATCATCTTTTTCAATGGTTAGACGAAGCTTATAACTTGCCAGGTGCAGGCTTGTTTCAGTTCAGTACGTTTAGAGCTGCGCTTGCTGTGTTGCTTTCATTAATACTATCTACGGTATATGGAGAGCGCGTGATCAAGTTTTTGCAACGCAAGCAGATGGGTGAGCAAATAAGAGATCTAGGTCTAGAAGGACAAGCAGAAAAAGCAGGTACACCTACTATGGGAGGACTCATAATTATAGGTGCTACGCTAATACCTGTGCTGCTTCTAGGTGACTTGCAAAATATCTATATCATTCTTTTAATAGTAACCACTGTGTGGATGGGAATCATAGGTTTCTTAGATGACTATAAAAAGAAAATGCAAAAAAATAAAGACGGTCTAGCTGGTAAGTATAAAGTTATTGGCCAGGTAGGGCTGGGTATCATTGTAGGGGCAACAATGTTCTTTCATAGTGACATTACCATACGTGAAGAAATCAAGCAAACAGCAGGAACAGAGCAAGTAGAAATCACTACGCTTAGAGGTAATGATAAATTTGACGTAGCTCATAAGAGTCTTAAGACTACTATTCCTTTTGTAAAGTATAACGAGATAGATTATAGCACGATACTTACTAGTATAAATGAAGACTGGAAAGACTATGCGTGGATCATATTTATCCCTATCGTGATTTTTATAATCACTGCAGTGTCTAACGGAGCAAATCTTACAGATGGTATAGATGGCCTCGCGGCGGGTACGAGTGCAATTGTTGTGCTTACGCTAGGGATTTTTGCCTTTATATCTGGTAACATCATCTTTAGTGATTATCTCAATGTGATGTATATCCCAGGTACGGGAGAGATGCTCATTTTTATAGCAGCCTTTGTGGGTTCTCTCATTGGTTTCTTATGGTATAACGCTTACCCAGCACAAGTGTTTATGGGTGATACTGGTAGTCTTACTATAGGTGGTATTATAGCTGTACTTGCTATTGCTACTAGAAAAGAATGGCTTATTCCTATTTTATGCGGGATTTTCTTAATGGAGAATCTCTCTGTGGTAATGCAAGTAGGATATTTTAAATACACAAAAAAGAAATTTGGAGAAGGTAAGCGCATCTTCTTGATGTCACCGTTACACCATCATTATCAAAAGAAAGGCATACACGAGAGTAAGATAGTTTCTCGCTTTTGGATTGTGGGGATATTGCTTGCGGTACTTTCTATCATAACATTAAAAATTAGATAATCACGCTTTCGCGAAAGCGAAGTCAACACTAAACCTGCCAAAGTTAGGGGGTATAAAATAATGAAGAAACGATTAGTCATATTAGGAGCTGGAGAGTCTGGCGTAGGCACTGCTATTTTAGGCAAGGCCAAAGGCTATGACGTGTTCTTATCTGATTTTGGAAAGATAAAGAATCACTACAAAGAGATACTCATTGCTGAGGATTTTGCTTGGGAAGAAGAAGGGCATACAGAAGCACTTATTCTCAATGCAGATGTAGTGATGAAGAGTCCTGGAATACCAGATAAAGCACCTATTGTGCAAAAGCTAATAGAAAAAGGAGTCTCTGTAATATCCGAGATAGAATTTGCTTCTCAATATACAGATGCCACAATTGTGGGGATTACCGGAAGTAATGGGAAAACCACAACCACGATGCTTGCTGGGTTTATTCTAGAACAAGCAGGTATTAATCTAGGTGTTGCAGGAAACATAGGAGACAGCTATGCAAAGATGGTGGCACAAAAGGAGATTGATACCTATGTGCTTGAAATAAGCAGTTTCCAGTTAGACGGAATCGCAGATTTTGCACCTCATATCGCGGTGGTGCTCAATGTGACACCAGATCACTTAGATAGATACGATTATAAGTTTGAAAATTACATCGCATCAAAGTTTAGAATAGCGATGAACCAAAAAGAAACAGATTATCTCATCTATGATGCAGATGATCCCGTGAGTGTAGACTGGCTTAATAAACACCCAGTGCGCTCAAAACTATTGCCTTTTTCACTTACACAAGAATTTGAAAATGGCGCTTTTATAAAAGACAATAACCTAGTAGTACAAATAGATAATAACACCTTTACAATGACCACAAACAATCTCGCTCTTAAAGGGCAACACAACAAGAAAAACGCAATGGCTGCCTCTACGGTAGCAAATTTATTAAACATCCGTAAGGCAACGATACGTGAGAGTTTAGAAGGTTTTCAAGGGGTAGAGCATAGGTTAGAGCAGGTGCTTAAGATTAACAATGTGCAGTACATAAATGACAGTAAGGCGACTAATGTAAACGCTACATTTTATGCGCTAGATAGTATGAACGACCCTACGGTATGGATAGTAGGTGGAGTAGATAAGGGTAATGATTATCGTGACTTATATCCTCTTATTAATGAGAAGGTAAAAGCAATTATCTGTCTAGGTGTAGATAATCAAAAGCTTATGAGTCATTTTGAAAATATGGTGGATATTATTGTGGAAACACCATCTATGACAGAGGCTGTAAAGATTGCTTACAAGGTCGCAGAGCGTGGTGATAATGTATTGCTTTCTCCAGCGTGCGCAAGCTTTGATTTATTTGAAAACTATGAGGATAGAGGTCGCCAGTTTAAGGCTGCCGTACGTAACCTTTAATTCTGATTATACAACCGGTTGCAAGCTGCAATCCCCCGTGAGTAGCCGGTGTATCAGAGTTTAAAAAAAAAAGGAAAATTACGCTTTCGCGAAAGCGCAACAAAAACAATTAATAGTAAGTGAGTACTAGTTTTAAAGACATATTTGCAGGTTTACAAGGCGACAAAGCTATATGGGCAATTGTTGCTCTACTGGCATTGTTTTCATTTTTGCCAGTATATAGTGCTGCGAGTAACCTTGCTTATATAAAGGGTGACGGTAATACGGTGCGTTTTTTAATTAAGCACGGGATGCATTTAGTACTCGGTTTTGCGATGCTATATGGCGTGCATAAAATACCACATCATTATTTTAAAGGACTCTCATTTATAGCATTGCCCTTTGTGATTATACTACTTATAGTAACGCTAGCCCAAGGTACCACGATGGGAGGTGCAAATGCAAGTAGATGGATTAAGATACCTATACTGGGTGTTGGTTTTCAGACATCAACCTTTGCAGGAGTTGTGCTTATGGTATATGTAGCGCGTTATCTAGCAAAAATTAAGGATAAAGCAGTGACTTTTAAAGAAACGCTTGTTCCTCTATGGTTGCCTGTGGCGGTAGTGCTGGGACTCATATTGCCAGCCAATTTTTCGACCACGGCAATCATTGCCGCTATGGTGGTGGCATTAGTGTTTTTAGGTGGGTACCCGCTTAAGTATTTGGGTATTGTAATAGCAACAGGTATTGTGGCGCTGTTATTTTTTGTGCTTATGGCAAAAGCTTTTCCGGGGATGTTCCCAAACAGGGTAGACACCTGGATAAGTCGTGTAGAAAACTTTGCAAATGATGAGGTAGATGCAGATGCAGATTACCAAATTGAAAAAGCAAAAATCGCAATTGCCTCAGGTGGTTTATTGGGTCAAGGTCCTGGTAAAAGTGTTCAAAAAAACTTCTTGCCACAGTCATCTTCAGATTTTATATACGCCATCATTGTAGAAGAGTTTGGTCTTGCTGGAGCAGGTTTTCTATTGTTTTTATATATGTTATTGCTATTTAGAATAACAGTGATAGCCCATAAAGCCGAAACTATTTTTGCAAAGCTGGTGGTAGTGGGGGTAGGATTACCTATAGTTTTTCAGGCGCTTATTAATATGGCAGTTGCTGTAGAGTTGTTTCCTGTAACTGGGCAAACATTACCACTAGTGAGTAGTGGAGGTACATCTATATGGATGACCTGTCTCGCTGTAGGAATTGTGTTAAGTGTAAGTGCAAAGCGTAAACCTACACCGGTAAAAGAAGAGAGTGAGTTAAACCCATTAGATGTTTTAAGTGAAGCCTTATAAAGTCATAGTATCTGGAGGAGGAACAGGTGGTCACATCTATCCTGCTATAGCCATCGCAAACGAGATAAAGCGCCGTAATCCTGACGCACAATTTCTCTTTGTAGGTGCGAGCGACCGTATGGAGATGGATAAGGTACCACAAGCAGGTTTTGATATAGAGGGATTATGGATAGCAGGTATACAGCGAAAGCTCACAGTAGATAATCTTATGTTTCCATTTAAGCTCATAAGTAGTTTGTGGAAATCTCGTAAGATCATAAAAAAGTTTCAGCCAGACGTGGTAATAGGTACGGGTGGTTTTGCTAGTGGCCCTTTGCTTAAAATGGCAACTGTAGCTGGCATACCAGCGTTAATACAAGAGCAAAACAGCTATGCGGGCATCACAAATAAACTATTAGGAAAACACGTAAGTAAAGTATGTGTAGCATATGATGAGATGCATCGATTTTTTCCTAAAGAAAAAATTGTAAAAACAGGTAATCCAGTGCGCTCAGATTTACTTGATATATCAGGTAAAAGCGAGCAAGCAATGGCAAAATATGAGCTAGATGCGAGTAAAAAAGTGGTGCTTGTGATAGGAGGGAGTCTTGGTGCAAAAGCTGTTAATGAGCTTATGTATGAGAAGTTACCTTTCCTTAAAGAACAAGGGGCACAGGTTTTATGGCAAACAGGTAAATTATATTATGACACCTATAAGCATCTAGATAGTGAAGATGTTAAAGTGATGGCATACATAGAACAGATGGATATGGCTTATGCTGCTGCAGATATTATTGTATCACGCGCTGGAGCAAGCTCTGTATCTGAGTTATGTATCGTGGGGAAGGCAACCATTTTTATACCGTCGCCTAATGTAGCAGAAGATCACCAAACCAAAAATGCAAAAGCCATAGAGAAAGAAGGTGGTGCTATACTCATTGCTCAAAAAGACCTTGACAAGAAGTTTGAACTTATGTTTAAGGCATTAATAGATGATGAGCCATCTAGGCTTGCTCTGGGTAATAAAATTAATGCACTCGCTTTACCTAATGCGACTAGTGATATAGTAGATGAGGTAGAAAAATTATTAAAAGATAAAAAGTAGAAACTTTACAGCATATTGTGAAGAGTAATATATGAAAGCACTTAAGGACATACAGAACTTTTACTTTATCGGCATAGGCGGTATAGGGATGAGTGCGCTTGCTTTTTATTTTCAAAGTGAAGGTAAAAACGTAGCAGGTTATGATAAGACGCCTTCAGATGTAACCACAAAGTTGCAAGAGGCCGGCGTTGCTGTTCATTTTCAAGATAAGGGAGATGCGATAGATGAGACCTTTGCAGATAAGGAAAACACGCTCGTTATATATACACCTGCAGTGCCAAATACAATGGGAGAGTTAGTACGCTTTCGCGAAAGCGGGCATATCCTCAAAAAACGCGCAGAAGTGTTAGGGCTTATTGCAAACCAGTCGTTCTCGCTTGCCGTTGCTGGCACCCACGGAAAAACAACTACCTCCAGTATATTAGGTCACTTACTCGCTGCTACGGGAGCACCAGTAACGGCTTTTGTAGGAGGAATAACAAATAACTACAACGGTAACCTTATTCAGAACGGAAGTGATATTACTGTTGTAGAAGCAGATGAGTTTGATAGGTCATTCTTACAGCTCACTCCAGATATATTGTGCATCACCTCTATGGATGCAGATCATCTCGATATTTATGAAGACGAGGCAGATCTTGTGGCGACTTTTCAAGAGTTTGGATCTCTTGTAGCTCCAGAAAAGAGATTTGTAAAAAATGGTTTGCCACTTGCGGGTAATACCGTGGGTATAGAAGATGATGCAACATACTCGGCACAAAATGTGCGCATTGTGGATGGTGCTTATCATTTTGATTTTAAGTATCCAGAAGGTGTGCTTAAAGATTTGAAATTTACATTACCAGGGAGGCACAATCTATTTAATGCTACCACGGCACTTAGTATGGCGGTGGCTTATGGTACTCCAGTAGCAAAGTTGCCAGAAGCGTTAGCTAGTTATGCGGGTGTAAATCGCAGGTTTACCTATCGCTACCAGTCTCAGGAGAAGGTGCTCATAGATGATTATGCACATCACCCTACAGAGATTGCGGCGGTGTATCAAAGTATAAAAGAGATGTATCCGGGCGAGGAAGTGCTGGCTATTTTTCAGCCACATTTGTTTAGTAGAACAAAGGATTTTATGGCAGATTTTGCTACAGAGTTATCTCGTTTTGATGAGGTGGCACTGCTAGATATTTATCCAGCTAGAGAGTTGCCCATAGATGGTGTTACAAGTCAAGCATTGCTAGATAAAATGACGCTTTCAAATAAAGAAATTCTCACAAAAAATCGCTTGCCTGAGATTGTGACAGCTTCAAATAAGAAAATTATAGTAATGATGGGCGCCGGAGATATAGGTGTAGAAATATTAAAAGTTACAAAAATATTGCAGAGTGAAGGTTAATTGGTTTTACATAAAGATGCTGGTTTTACTGGGGTTCACAGTGTTCCTGTTTGGGTTTTCTGTGCAGAGAAACGATGCTCGTCTTGTAGAAGAAATTGCTATTTCTTTTGATGATGAGAGCGCTCCTTTTGTCACTCGTGAAGCCGTTAATAAATTGTTGATAGTAAGTGGAAAAAAGGTGACGGAAACGTCTAAAGAAAATTTAGCTTTGAGTATAATGGAAAAGCGTGTCAAGGCGCATCCAATTATCAAGAACGCAGATGTTTATGTATCGATGAGTGGTGAGATAGGTGTTGCAATAGAGCAACGGAAGCCTATTGCACGACTTAACGGTGCTACGTCTTTTTATATAGACCAGAGTGGTGAGGTAATGCCACTCTCAGAAAATCACGCTGCACACGTCCCTCTCGTAACTGGAGCGACAGATAAGAATATAGACGAAGTATTTGAACTGGTAGATTTTATCAATAAAGATACATTTCTCTCAAAGCACATCATAGGTATATCACGCACCCGCAGTGGTGAGTATATACTCAAAGCAAGAAAACTAGCGTACACAATCTCGCTAGGTAAAGTAGAACAGCTTAATAAACGTTTCAGCAATTATAAAGCGTTTTATCAAAAGGCACAAAAAGATAAAAGCTTAGGCAATTATAAAACGATAGTGCTTAAGTATGACGGGCAAGTAGTTTGTGAGAAAAAGTAATAGAAGGTAAGATGAGTACGCTTTCGCGAAAGCGTAAACATAAACTTTCAAAATTAGAAGTATGGAAAATCAAAATATCGCAGTAGGACTGGACATAGGGACCACGAAGATCGTGGCAATGATAGGGCGGTACAATGAGTACAACAAGGTAGAGATTCTTGGTATAGGGAAGTCTAAAAGTCTTGGTGTGCATCGTGGTGTAGTTAATAATATTACCCAGACCATACAGTCTGTACAACAAGCAGTACAAGAGGCCGAAGATGTCTCAGGGATTAAAATAAAAGATGTTGTAGTAGGGATAGCTGGACAGCACATACGCTCATTACAACACAGCGATTACATCACTAGAAATAACTCTGAAGAGGTTATAGACGCGCAAGATATAGAAGCGTTATGTGATCAAGTACATAAACTAGTAATGCTACCTGGTGAGGAGATTATACACGTCTTGCCACAAGAGTATAAGGTAGATGGGCAGAGTGAGATAAAAGAACCTATAGGGATGTATGGTGGTCGCGTTGAAGCAAATTTTCACGTGGTTGTAGGTCAAGTAGCATCTATAAGAAACATAGGTCGTTGTGTAAAAAGTGCTGGTCTTAAACTAGATCGCATCACACTAGAGCCACTAGCCTCTGCAAATGCAGTGCTAAGTCAAGAAGAAAAAGAAGCGGGTGTCGCTCTTATTGATATAGGTGGCGGTACAACAGATCTTGCCATTTTTAAAGATGGGATAATTAGGCATACGGCTGTAATACCCTTTGGCGGTAACATCATCACAGATGATATTAAAGAAGGTTGCTCAATTATTGAGAAACAAGCAGAGCTGCTTAAAATAAAATTTGGATCTGCGTGGCCAGGTGAAAATAAAGATAATGAGATTGTTTCCATTCCTGGATTGCGTGGTCGTGAGCCTAAGGAGATAACATTAAAAAACTTATCAAAAATCATTCACGCAAGAGTAGTCGAGATTGTAGAACAAGTGTATCTAGAAATTAAGAATTACGGACACGAGGAGCAGAAGAAAAAACTTATAGCAGGTATAGTGCTCACAGGTGGTGGTAGCCAACTTAAACACTTAAAACAGCTAGTAGAATATATCACTGGTATGGATACTCGTATAGGATATCCTAATGAGCATCTTGCCGGAGATAGCGATGCAGAGACCACAAGCCCGCTTTATGCAACGGCAGTGGGACTTGTGATGAACAGTCTTGAGCACGGGCTATACAACTCTCATCTAGAGGCAGAAGAAGAGGTGATTGCAAAGGAAGAAGAGGTGTTTACAGATACCATAAATGAAGTACAAGAAACAGACATAGAAGCTAGGCAAACTAAGCCTCAAGCGCCTAAGCGCAGCATCTTTGATAGATGGGCAGATAAGTTTAAAGACTTTCTTGATAATGCAGAGTAGTGCAATAGCATTGCAGTAATTAAAGAATTAGAATAAGAATCAAATCGGCGTATGGGCGTCGATCTAGTAGAATACAACGGGGCAAAAAAATAAATCATATGAGTACGACACAATTTAATAACATCACATTTGATCTACCTAAAAACCAAAGCAATGTCATAAAAGTGATAGGTGTAGGTGGAGGAGGTAGCAATGCTATTAACCATATGTTCCAGCAGGGCATAAAAGGTGTAGATTTTGTAATCTGTAATACAGATGCACAGGCACTTGAGAATAGTACAGTGCCTATTAAGATACAACTAGGTGTAGGTCTTACAGAAGGTCTTGGTGCAGGAGCAAATCCAGAAGTGGGTGAGCAAGCTGCCATAGAGAGTGAGATGGATATTAAACAAATGTTAGGTACTAACACAAAGATGATCTTTATTACTGCCGGGATGGGTGGTGGTACAGGTACTGGTGCCGCTCCTGTAATTGCAAAGATGGCTCGTGAGCTTGATATCCTAGTCGTAGGGATTGTCACGATTCCTTTCCAGTTTGAAGGAAAAATGCGTAACGAACAAGCCCAAAAAGGAGTAGATAGACTACGTGCTCAGGTAGACTCACTCATTGTAATAAATAATAATAAGCTACGTGAGGTTTATGGAAACTTAGGCTTCAAAGCTGGTTTTAGTAAAGCAGATGAGGTTCTTGCCACAGCCTCAAGAGGTATAGCAGAGGTAATAACACACCACTACACACAAAACATTGACTTGCGTGATGCAAAGACAGTGTTGAGTAAATCTGGTACAGCTATAATGGGTAGCGCTACTGCTAGTGGTACAAGTCGTGCAAACGAGGCAATATCAAAAGCGCTAGACTCGCCATTACTTAATGATAACAAGATTACAGGTGCAAAGAATGTGCTACTCCTTATTGTTTCTGGTGGTGATGAGATTACTATAGATGAGATAGGTGAGATAAATGATCACATACAAGCAGAGGCTGGTCACAGTGCAAACATCATTATGGGTGTAGGTGAAGATGACTCTCTAGGAGATGCGATTTCTGTGACAATAATAGCAACAGGTTTTAATGCAGAGCAGCAAAACGATATTGTAAACGTTGAGACAAAAAAAATCATACACACGCTAGAGGAGGAGCAAAAAGCACAACAAGACCTTATGCCAGAGGCTACAGTAGAGATACCACCTGCAGCACTGGTTGAGCCTCAAAAACCAGTAGCACCTACTAAGATTGTACACACTTTAGACCTAGATGAACTAGAAGATACTACAAACGCTTTCGCGAAAGCGCCTGTAAAAGAAGTTCCACAAGAAAAAGCTCCAGAAGCACCAAAGGCTCAGGCAAGCCCAGAAGCTCCAGCAAGCCAGCAATATAAAATGGACATTGTGCCTACAACAGATATTATAAAAAACATCAATGTAGTGTATGATGAAATTCTAGCCGAAAATGATGCAGACTTTGAAATCATAGACACAACTGTACGTCAAGAAAGTCCAGTAGTCGAAAATAAAGAGCCGGAAGGAAATGGAATGCTCTTTTTTGATATGCCGCTCAATGCAGAAACTGCAGTAGAAGAAGAGAAAGAATCTCCAGTACTTTTTGATCTAGATGAAAGCACAGCATCAATAGAAGTAAACGAGCCTATAGAAATTATTCCTGTAACAGAGCATACTAATGAGGGAGAGACTCGCTATAGCCTTGAAGACTATATGGAACTTGAAGAAACACTCTCAAGTGCATCTATAGTAAAGGAAGAAGCAGATCAGGAAGAGGAAGAAACTATAGTTTTTGAAACAAAAACTGTAGTTCCAGAAGAAAAGGAAGAAGAAGTTCCAGAGGCAGAAGTAGACCCTATGAATAGCCCTATTTCAAAATTACTTATAGATAGAGCATCAGAGCGTAAACGTAAGATGAAGGAGTTTAACTATAAGTTTAGAAATAACCAGTCACGCATAGAGGAGATAGAAAAGCAGCCTGCTTACAAGCGTATGGGAATAGATCTAGAAGAGACTCCTAAAAAAGATGGTAATCTATCTAGAACATCACTCTCTACAGATGATAATGACGAAGTACAACTACGTAAGAACAACTCATTTCTACACGATAATGTAGATTAGAACAATTATTATTAGTGCTTTGTAGCCCAATAATCTTACCCAAGATTGTTGGGCTACTTTTTTATGCAGTGTTATCTATAAGAAACGTTCATACGGCTCAAACTCCGTATCTTTGATACTCTAAAATTATAAAACTATGAGTTTATCTAAAGATGTGATGACGGCTATGAAAGAGGCAATGAAGGCCAAAGATCAAAATGCCCTTACATCACTACGAGCTATAAAATCTGCTATATTACTTGCACAAACAGAGAGTGGTGCAAAAGAAGAAATAACAGAAGAGCAAGAGCTAAAATTACTCCAGAAGCTAGTAAAACAACGTAAAGACAGCGCTGCTATTTTTAATGAGCAAGGTCGTGCAGATCTAGCAGATCCAGAGATTGCTCAAGCAGAGGTGATTGCTCAGTTTTTACCAGAACAACTAGGAAAAGATGATATAGCAAAGGTTGTAGATGAGGTTATCGCTGCAACAGGTGCTCAAGGAATGAAAGATATGGGTAAAGTTATGGGGCAGGTAAATGGTAAGCTAGCTGGTAAAGCAGATGGTAAGACTATAAGTACGATCGTAAAATCAAGACTGAGCTAGTATATATTCATATATAGTACAACTATGAGAGACACAGTAATGTGTCTCTTTTTTTATGAATAAAAGAAAGCAATAGCCGTAAAGTTATTTTTCTGCATATAATTAACTTAAAATGGCTTTCATTTCTTAATGATTAATAGTGGCGGTTAATTGGTTTTGCTATTTAAGAGCCTAGTTTTCAGTAGTTAGAGTTAGTGTCTTTCATAATTTTTAGTATGTTTGCGCTCTCCCCTTTTTTGTAGTAAAATTCTATCCTCAACTTATCTTTTTTTTGAATTAGATAATACAATACTTAATAGTAAAAGTTAAATGAAGAAGTTTTTACGTGTTATCACGTTATCAGTATGTGTCTTATGTTATGTCACGGGAGCGGCTCAAGATGCAAAACTTGCCAGGGCAAATAAAAAATTTAATCAACTTGCATATATAGATGCAATAGAAATCTACAAAGACCTCGTAGCAGAGGGTTTTAAGTCTTATGATGTTTTCAAAAAAATAGCAGAAGCTTATTACTATAACGGTAAGTACTCACAAGCTCAAGAATGGTATAAAAAGATTACAGAAAATTATGCAGACTCGGTAAGTGCAGAGCATTATTTTAGGTATGCACAAACTTTACGTGCAACAAAGGAGTATGACGAGTCTGATGATATGATGCAGATTTTCACCTCCTTGAGCGGTAATGATTTTAGAGCAAGGCTATTTAAAGAAAATCCAGATTATGTAGCTGTAGAGGGCTATAAGGAAAGTCTTTATGAAATCAATATGCTACGCACGCTTAACTCTAGGTACTCAGATTTTGGACCAGCATACTATAATGGTCAACTAGTTTTTGCTTCGGCGAGAGATACAGGTATTGTAAGCAGGCGTATACATAAATGGACTAATCAACCTTTTTTAGATTTGTATAAATCTACAATTAAAGAAGGTGGTACAATGTCACCACCTTCACGATTTAGTAATAAACTCAATACAAAATACCACGAGAGCTCTCCTACATTTTCCAAGGATGGTAAAACGATTTATTTTACCCGTAACAATTATACCAAAGACAAGTATAAAGCCTCAAAAGATGGGATTAATAAGCTAAAGATTTATAAATCTACTTATATCCCTTCTTCAAAAAACTGGACCATTGCAGAAGAAGTTCCCTTTAATAGTGATGATTTTTCAAATGCGCATCCGGCATTAAGTAGTGATGGTAAGTATCTCTACTTCTCTTCAGATAGGCCTGGAGGCGTGGGACGTTCAGACATCTGGAGGGTCGCTATAAATGAAGATGGAACGTATGGAGAACCGGAGAATATGGGGCAACCTATAAATACCGAAGGTAGAGAGGCGTTTCCTTTTATGAGTGATACAGGTAATTTATATTATGCTTCAGACGGTTACCCAGGCCTAGGTGGTCTAGATATTTATGTTACAAACCCCTCTTCAGAAGAGATTGCTGTTGTGGGTGTGGGGGCGCCTATTAATAGCTCTAGCGATGATTTTGGTTTTATAGTTAATGACGGTGAAAAGACAGGATTTTTCTCATCTAGCCGTAAACGAGGTATGGGTAGTGATGACATATATCGTTTTAAACAGACCGAAAAACCACCTCGCAAATGTGATATTCCTATAAGTGGTTATGTAACAGATAAAAACACAAAAACACCTATTACAGATGCAAAGGTGCAACTTCTAGATCCAGATAATAAGGTTTTACAAGAAGTACAAGTCTCGCCTAAGGGTAAGTATACATTTGATCTTGTTTGCTCTCAGAATTATATCATACGCGCTTCCTCAAAAACGTATTACTCAAACGAAGTTTTTGTGATGACACCAGCAACAGAGCAAAGCTTAGAAAGAGATATAGAGTTAGAACTTAGACTTACAGAAGTAGGCGTAGGAGACGATCTTGCAAAGCTTCTCAATTTGAACCCTATATATTTTGACTACAACAAGTCAGATATAAGACCAGATGCAGCCCTTGAACTTACTAAAGTCATCTCTGCTATGAAGCAAGTGCCCGAGATGGTAATTAACGTGCGCTCACATACAGATAGTAGAGGTAAAGATTCTTATAACTTGTCATTATCAGATAGACGAGCAAAGTCTACAGTGGCATATATCATTTCAAGAGGTATAAATGCAGAGCGTATAAGTGGTAATGGTTATGGAGAGACACAACTTGTAAATGGCTGTGGTAATAATAGTGATTGTACCGAGGAGCAGCACCAGTTAAACAGACGCTCAGAGTTTATTGTTGTTAATCAGTAATGGAGTAAATTTGCGCTTTCGCGAAAGCGTAAAAAGGCTGCGTAGTTCAACTGGATAGAATATCAGATTTCGGCTCTGAGGGTTGGAGGTTCGAATCCTCTCGCGGTCACGAATAAATAGAAAAGGAGGAAATAATTTGAGCTTGCTCAGAAATTATTTTTCTCCTTTTCTATTTTCAAAGCGGAGCTTTGTGGAATCACCGAAGCGCAGCGGAGGTAATCCTCTCGCGGTCACAGATAAATTTAAAAATCCCCCATTAAGGTATAAACTTACTGGGGGATTTTAATTATAAGCTCTTTGTCTTTCAATTAATGAGGCAACTTATCTTTAAGTATACCATATAAAAAAGTACCTAGTATTGCCGCAGCAATAACTACTAGTATAGGTACAAAACCTGCTCCTATAAGAGTAAACATAGGTCCCGGACACGCACCTGCAAGCGCCCACCCTAAGCCAAAAATAATACCACCTATAAGGTAGCGGCTTACACTCCTAGTTTTTGGATAAAAGTGTATGGTCTCCCCATAAAAAGATTTTATATTAAATTTCTTAATGAGCTGTATAGTGATAACACCTATCATTAGTGCAGAGCCTATAATCCCATACATATGAAATGCGTCAAATTTGAACATCTCATAAATACGAAACCAAGAGGCAGCCTCACTCTTAAACATTGTAATCCCAAAGAGGATTCCTATAAATAAATAAACTATTGTTCTCATTAGGCAAAAATTAAGGGGTATAATAAATGTATCATCACAAGACCTCCTATAAAGAACCCTACTACGGCTATGAGTGATGGGAGTTGTAAATTACTAAGACCAGAGATTGCGTGGCCAGATGTACAACCACCAGCATAACGGGCCCCAAAGCCCACGAGGAGCCCACCTATAATGAGTATAGCTAAGGTTTTAAAATCTAACAGCGCCGAGGTTTCAAAAAGCTCTGTGGGAAGGTATGCTTGACCAGCACTATTAAAGCCTAGATCTTGTAAATCACTTATAGTTTCTGGTGTGATGGCAACGGCGGCATCTGGAGTCAAAAAATTTGTAGCTATAAAGCCACCTATAATGGCACCTATAACCACGGTGAGATTCCATTTTTGTGCACGCCAGTCTAGTTTAAAAAAGTCTGCTTTTGTACCTGCTCCACAAATGGTGCACATCGTTCTAAGGTTAGAAGACATACCAAAGTTTTTACCCACCATAAGTAGTAAAAACATCACAAAAGCAATCATTGGGCCCGATACATACCAAGGCCAGGGGGAATATATCCAATTCATTACTTGATTTTTGACAAAGAAAGCGCAAAAGTAACCCCTCTTCAGTAACATTTGTTACCTAGGAGGGGTCTTTATTAATCAAGTGTTTTAATGTATTGTAAATGTGTTTGTTACGCTTTCGCGAAAGCGTAAAACTTAATAACTATGATCATCTAGTTGTACTTTTCCAGCGAAAGTCTTGTATACGAAAAATGTATACCCAAGCACCAGAGGCGTACCTATAGCCACCATTGTTAAACTTATTCCTAGTGATTTATCTGATGAAGCTGCATTGTAAATCGTAATACTATTTGCCGGATCTATCGTAGAATACAGTAAGGTAGGATACAGCTCTATAGCCACAAGCGCCATCATTAATGCAATAGTGAGAGCAGAGAAAAAGAAGGCAATTTTAAAGCGCTTTTTATGCGCTAGTCTAGGGATGTTTGCGATACTCAAAAATGTGAGAATTGGGAATATAAATAGTATAGGGTTAGACTTAAAATCATCAGATAGATGAGGGATATAAATAAGCGTGTATAATGTGGTAATCACAAAAAATACTATAAACAGTATGATGCCCTTTTTAAGTAAGCCCTCCAGTTTATCAAAGAGCCTTCCTTCTGTTTTAAGAAGTAGATAGATAGCCCCGTGAGACATAAAAAGGAATAAGGTAGTAAAGCCTGTTATGATAGCATAGGGATTTAAGAAACCTAAAAATGGACTTCCATCATACTCAAGATCTGGGCCTATAGGGATACCTTGCAAAACATTACCTAGCACTACACCTAGTAAAAATGCGAGCATAATACTGCTCACGCTATAGCATATGTCCCACATCTTGCGCCACCATAACCACTCTTCCTTACTTCTAAACTCTATGGCAATTGCCCTAAAAATGATAAACATTAAGAACAACATAAATGGAATGTATAAACCAGAAAAGAAGGTAGCATACATTACTGGGAAGCCAGCAAAAAGTGCACCACCACCTATTACAAGCCACACCTCATTACCATCCCATACAGGTCCCACGGCATTAAGTGCTATCCTGCGGCTCAACTCTTTTCTAAAAAACAGATGCCAGGCACCGGCCCCAAAATCAAATCCATCTAGTATTGCATAACCAGAAAAAACACCACCCACAACGAGAAACCAAAGTGTAGGGTAATCTATACCAAATAAAGTTTCCATATCTAAGCGTTTAAAGTGTTTGCAACTTGGTTTGTAATCTCTTTTGTAAATCTTCTTTCTTCCATATCGTTGTCGTCTTCATCATATGGCCCGTGTTTTATTTTTTTAGTCAAGAGGTATAAGAATAAAAATAGAAGCAAGGCATACACCACAAAAAATAGTATTAATGAGAATACAATTTGATTTGCCGTGACGGCTTGAGAAAATGCTTCTGAGGTTCTAAGATGTCCATATACAACCCACGGTTGTCTTCCCATCTCTGCCGCAAACCATCCTACTTGATTACCTATTTGGGCTAGAATTACAGAAAATACAAATGTTTTTAATACCCACTTGTTTGTAAATAAAGTGCCACGCCACCATAAGAAACAAGCATAAAGCGTGAGAGCTATAAAAAACATACCTATGGCAATCATTATATGATAAAACTGGAATACAGCATTTACCTGTCCTGGTCTATCTTCTTCTGGAAAAGCATTAAGACCTGTGACTGGTGCCTCAAAATCTTGATCAATTAAAAATGAGAGTCCTCCAGGTATTTTAATACCAGTAACCTCTTGCGATTCATTATCTACCCAGCCAAAAAGGTATAAATCTGCAGGACCACTTTTATCATAGTGACCTTCCATCGCAGCTAGTTTTGCAGGTTGATTTTCTGCCACACCATCTGCAGAGCTATGTCCCGTTACGAGTTGCATTAATGAGAATACTGTAGCGACTCCTAGTGCAATTTTAAAAGCCATTTTTGAGATTTCTACATATCTACCTTTAAGCAAGTAATAGGCGTGCACACTTAAGACTAAAAACGCACCTGCAAGAAATGCAGCAAACCACGTATGCGTTAATCTATCTACACTAGAAGGGTTAAAAACCATCGCCCAGAAGTCTGTAATCTCTGCACGAGCATTCATTCCTTCTCCTACAATGTGATACCCCGCCGGTGTTTGTTGCCAGCTATTTGCTACTACAATCCACACTGCAGAAAACATAGAGCCCAAAAACACCCCTATGGTTGCTACAAGGTGTACCCACGGCTTAACACGGTTCCACCCAAAAAGTAAGATGCCTAAAAAACCACTCTCAAGTGCAAAGGCAAATATTCCCTCTGCCGCTAGTGCACTCCCAAAAATGTCACCCACGTACCTAGAGTAAGTCGCCCAGTTAGTCCCAAACTCAAACTCCATCACGATACCGGTCACAACACCTATACCAAAGGTGAGTGCAAAAATCTTGGTCCAGAATTTTGCAAGAATGTGATATTTTTCATTTTTAGTGCGTATCCATAGGCTTTCCATTATGACCATAATAAGTCCCAGGCCTATGCTTAGGGGTGGGTATATGTAGTGAAAGGAAATAGTGAAGGCAAACTGGATTCTAGCGAGAATTTCTGTATCCATAGTGATAGTGTTTTAGCTATAACAAAGTTACTTCTAGAGAGAATTTCTCAAAGTAACTTTGGTTACATAATGTACGTTTTTTTTTGAGTTCTGTAACATAAGTAACGTATCAATCTGGTTGCGTACAGTAATTTTGAAAGTTGAATAGTTATGCTGGATTTGTGTTTTAATTACGCTTTCGCGAAAGCGTAAAAAGTCACTCATAAAAAGTAAAAAAATCTATTTTTATTTACACCTAGTGAAAGCAATTACCGTTATCATATTATCAATTGTACTATTAACTAATAGTTTGAAAACTTCATTCATATATGGGTGGTATACCCTTGAGATAGAAAGTTTTATTGAAACGTTATGTGAGAATACAGATAAACCAGAAATGCAATGTAACGGGAAATGCTTTCTCACTAAGGTGACCGCTAGTGATAGTTCTGAAAATCAACCAGAGGCTATCACAATAAATTGGGATCAACTTATATTTTGCGAGCTTGACGTAGTTGTAACCTCATATATACTTATAAAGTTAGATCGCGGTAATGATATTGTATACAAGCAATTTTTACAATCTTCTTTTACAAACCTGATTTTTCATCCTCCTCGTTGTACGGAGTATTATCTCATATAATAACGTATAACAATATTATCATCACTTAATGATGATTAACAATTTAAGAAATGAAAAAGATGTTTCTCGCGCTCTTATGCGCAATACCTACTATGGTCTGTTATGGACAAATAGTAGAAAAAAAGATAGATAGTTCTAAAGGAAAGGTAATAGAACTTAATACCGTAATGGTCACCGGAAAGGCCAGTACAGACCCCGTACTTTCTAAAGTTAAAACAGATCTTGTAAAGAAGGTAGTTCAACCTAAAAATGTTGCAGATCTCTTTAGTAATATTAATGCTTTTACTCTTATAAAGAGAGGAAATTATGCTATAGATCCTTCGTTTAGAGCGTCACAATATGAGCAATTAAATATTCAATTTGATGGAGGTACTAAGGCAATGCACGCCTGTCCTAATAGAATGGACCCTATTACAACACACGTAGTGCCAGAGGATATTGAAAAAATTGAAATTATAAAGGGGCCCTACACGATGAGATATGGTTCCACCTTTGCAGGGATTGTAAACCTTGTAACTCAAACACCTCAATCTATGCAAATGGGCTTGCACGGGAGTGTAAGCTCTGGTTATGAGTCTAATGGTGGTGCATCTGTGTCGTCTATAAAGTTACAACAGGTTACAGATGCATATGATATCACAGCAAATGCTGGTTATCGAGATTTTGGTAATTACAAAGATGGTGCTGGTACGGTTATCCCTTCATCATTTAGAAGCCTAGATTATGGTCTTAAGGTAGGGTATAATATAAGCGATACACAACGTGTTCAAGCTCACTGGAGACAGTCTTACGGTAGAGATGTGTTACACGCGGGATTGCCTATGGATACAGAAGAGGATAACAGTTCTATACTATCACTAGATTATAAAATAAACGGACTTAAGGGGCTTATAAAAGAGGTAAATGCAAAAGCCTATTACTCTTATGTAGACCATATAATGTCTAATAATAACAGACCTTCATTTGCAATGACCGAAGCGTTATCTACTATAGATGCTACAACTGCTGGAGGAAAAGTTGAGTTTAAACTTAAGCCAGCTGAAGAATGGACCGTTTACTCTGGACTTGATGCCTTACTAGTGGCACGTGATGGAGGAAGGTCACGACTTGTAAAACGTAATATGATGGGAGAGGAGCTCGCAGAGCCGTTGTATTTTCAAGATAAAGTATGGCAAGATTCTTATATAAATGATTTTGGGATTTTTACAGAACATAAATACAAGTTTTCAAATAGTACACTCCTTACTGCTGGGGTACGCTTAGATCTTGTAACATCAGACATACGAGATCCCGAAGAAGATTTTAGGGAATTATATCCAGACCTAAAAAATAGAACCGAGTCTAACTTTTCTGGAACAGTATCTGTGAAGCAAAAGCTCTCTGAGGTACATACGCTTGAGGTCGCCTTTGGTAGAGGAACGCGCAGTGCAAATATGATAGAGAGGTACATTAATCACTTTCAAGTGGGGCAAGATCCCTTTGAGTATGTAGGTAACCCTTATCTTGATGCAGAGGTTAATAATCAGTTTGAAATAGGACTTAGCGGGAAAAAGAGCTTTACAAGAGGAGTAGATGCATTACAATACAATGTGTCTGGATATTATTCTATTTATGAAAATTATATTGTTCCCGTAGTAGACCCTATGCTAGATAGAAAGTTTAACCCCACCGCACAACCTCAAGAGGTAAAGCGCTTTATTAATGTAGACAAGGCGTTCAAGACGGGTGTTGAAGCAGATGTCTCTATTGACTTTATGGAGTACTATAACTTTTATACCGCTCTCGCATACGTATATACCAGAAATGAAGATCTAGACGAATCTTTGCCATTAACTCCACCTCTTACAACTCGCTTTGGAATACGTTATGAAAGAGGAAACTTATGGTCGAGCCTAGATTATAATCTTACTTCTCAACAAGAAGAAATTTCTACTAGTTTTAGAGAGCAAGAGACAGAGGGATACCAAACATTAGATTTTAAAATAGGCGTAGAGCCTATAACAAATGTACATATAGGTCTTGCTGTTCTCAATCTATTTGATGAGACATATAACAATCACTTAAATTTTTCCTTTGTAAACCAGGAGGGGTTTGATAGAGTTCCTATCAATGATCCAGGGAGAAACTTTTCAGTATTTGCAAAGTATTTGTTTTAACTATCCTAATTAAAAAAGCCCTTTTGAGTTCATCAAAAGGGCTTTTTTTTACGCTTTCGCGAAAGCGTACCTATACTAGTTTTGATAAGCAGAAAGCATCCAGACTAGTTTTTCCTGCTGTACAATATAATCACTCATAAGTGCTACTGTACCTTCATCATTTGCATCTCCAGCGATAGAAAGGATTGCTCTTTCTTTTTTTAGGAGTACTGTTAAGGCTTCTAGAATACTTGATATTGCAGTTTCTCCATCTGTAATATCTTCAGTACCCTTTATTTCTGACACTTCAAGATATTTTGTAAACGTATGAAGTGGAGTCGCACTTAGCGTGAGTACACGTTCTGCAATCTCATCTACTTTTATAAGTGCGTCGTTGTATAATTCTTCAAACTTAAGGTGTAATTCAAAAAATCGTTTTCCTCTTATGTTCCAGTGAAAGCCTCTTAGGTTCATATAAAACACCTGGTAGTTAGATAGTAAATCGTTAAGCTCATCTGCCGTTTGTTGTGATGAGGTTACGTCTAGGCCTATGTTATTTAGTTTTTTCATAATTGTTATTTTTTAAGGTTGTTAATAGCTATACTAAGACTTACGCCTTAGTGTCTTAAGGTATTTTTTATAGGTTGACCAAAAGGTAAGGACTTTTACTTATCTAGAGTAAAAGCCCTTTGATTTTTAAATATCTTTTTTTGCTAGATACCAAGTGACTTTTTCTACACTGTCATCTTGTAATCGCTTATTAAGAGCATCAAGTGATTTTGGTGGAGGGCAGATAGCTTTATCACCTCTTTTCCAGTCTAGAGGCATTGCAACCTTATGCTTGTCAGACATTTGAAGTGCATCTAAAGCTCTTAAAATCTCGTCCATATTTCTCCCTACATTGAGCGGGTAGTACATTACGAGTCTTATCTTTTTTGAAGGGTCTATAAAGAATACGGCTCTTACGGCTGCAGTCTCACTCTCGTTAGGTTGTAACATTCCATAAAGCTTAGATACTTTCATATCTATATCTGCAATTATAGGGAAGTCAAAGTAAACACCCGTATTTTCTCTCACGTTTTGAACCCACCCTAAGTGTGCGTGTATGCTGTCTATACTTAAACCTAGTAGTTCTGTGTTAAGTGCATCAAACTCTGGTTTGCGTTGTGCAAAACCACTCATCTCTGTTGTACAGACTGGTGTAAAATCTGCAGGGTGAGAAAACATTACAACCCACTTGTCTTTTGCAAAATCAGACATCTGGATAGTTCCTTTTGTAGTTACTGCTGTAAAATCTGGAGCTGTATCTCCAATTCTAGGCATTGCTATAGGTTGCTCTGGTAATAGGTTTTCGTTATTCATAATATAGTTTTTTGTTATTGTTTTTAATTATAATATAAATATACGCTATAGCCAGAGTATCTATAGTAACCTTTGTTACACAGCCTTTCTTTTATAAAAGATTTAACAAGCTGAGTTTCTTGTTGAAAGATAGAGCTTGCTATAAATTACAAGAGGCAAGATCTTAGATCTTGCCTCTATACAATATGGGGGTACTGTATTCATTATACATTTTGCCCTTTTAGCATTTTATTCCAGTATAAGTAGGGTAGCATAAATTTTTTGAGCATCCACAATCTCCAGTGTTCTTTTGAGCTATCTTTTATGAGTAGTTGCTTGAGTTTTGGATCTGGGGTAAAATTGTTGTGATAATCAAACTCTGCAAGGACCATTTTACCATAATCTGTTACAAGTGGGCACGATGAGTACCCGTTATATGATTGAGTACCTATTTTATTATGTTGTATAAGAAGGCCTAAGTTATCTACCACAATAGGTACTTGCTTGCGTATCGCAGCCCCAGTTTTTGCTGTAGGTAAGGCAGCTACATCTCCAAGCCCAAAAATATTTGGGTACGTGTTATGTTGCATTGTATGGTGATCTACATCAAGCCAGCCTGCTTTATTTACTAGTGTAGATTCTCTTACAAACTTAGGTGCGACAGATGGGGGAGCTGTGTGCATCATATCATAGTGTATACCATACCTATCTCCCTTTACAGTTACCTTTACATTTTTGTAGTTGTATTGAAATTTTTCATCTAGATATTTATCCTCGTCCTCGCCAGACATAACCACACAGCCACCAGCCGAGATATCTTTTGTGAGTTCATACCAAGCAATTTTATTTGGCCCATCTACAGCTACGAGTTTATGATTAAAACGAAGGTTGATATCCTTTCGGTTTACAACTTCCATAAGTGTTTTTGCAATTTTTTTGACTCCAAAAATTATGGTACCTGCTGTCGCAAAGACAATATCTGTTTTTGTAGTAATATTATTTTTACGCCAGTGATTTTCGGCTAGATACATAATCTTTTGAGGAGCTCCACCGCATTTTATTGGAGTGGCTGGTTGTGTAAAGAGTGCGACACCTCCTTTAAAGTTTTTTATGACATTCCAAGTATGTTTTGGATCTGTATAGTTGCTACACACTACACCGTTATCTATTGCCTCGCCTAGACCGGGTACAAGACTAAAGTCATAAGCAAGACCTGGAGCAACAACTAGATAATCATAGGTGATACTACCATTAGATTCGGTGAGTACGCTATTTTTTTCTGGATTAAACCCCGTAGCTTTATCTTTTATCCATATTGCGCCATCTGGAATGACAGAAGCCATAGGTTTTGCAGTTTTGTCAAAATCATAAGTACCTGCACCCACTAGTGTCCAGGCTGGTTGATAATAATGTGTATCTGCCGGCTCTATGATTGCAACGCTGCTTGATTTTTTATTTTTAAGAAGTTGTGCAGCAGTCATTATACCTGCTGTTCCTCCGCCTATGATGAGTACTTGATAATGTGATGTCATTTTCTGTGTTTGTTTGTTAACTCGTTAAAAATAAAGCAACTATATTGCGATTACTGTAACTTGTGTTACACACAGTAGGTATTTTTAATAAATTAACAAGCAAGGTGTCTATTTTATTTAGACAGCTTAATCTCTCTATCATTAAGTGACTGTTCATCTCTATAGTTATTGAGTGGCATTAGGGCCTTTAGTTTTTCTACTTGACTTAGCGAGACGGTAATTGGGTTTTTAAAAATGAACCATTGTACGTTTTCTGTACAAGGAGGAGTGGTGAGAGAACCACTATATGTGAAGTAAGCTTTATTATCAGGCAGGTTGAGGTTCATATCAAAAGCGTTATCTACAATACGGTTTTCACCCACTGGGATGGGTAAGAAGCTTTCAAGAAAATCAAAAGGTTTGCTACTTTTCCCTTCCTTTGCCATAACAGCTAGTACGGCATACGTGCCATTTTTACTTTTGTGCACGAGATGAATCACCATAGGGTAACGTATACCATCTATTAGATGCTCTGCTGGTTCGTGAAAATGAAATTGCTTTAGCTCATAATTCATCCCCTCTATCGTAATATAATCTCCACTGTCAAAATTGTACTGTATCGTGTGTTCATTATTTATAATGTCGTGTATATGTGTGCTATCAGAATAGGTGATGTTAAGTGGAGTTAATAAGCTATCTACCTTATAGTTTACAATATTAATAGGTGATTGAAACAACCCTCCACAATCAGAATTTTTTTCAATTTCTCCCCAGTGTATTGGTCCAGTCTCACCTTCATAGCTCCAGTGTGCATCCTTATGCAAATCTGTTTTTTGTGCACAGCTTATTATCAGAATAGCGATTAATAATATTAAAGAGTGTTTCATTGTTAAAATGTATAAGTAAGCGTAGTTTCCCACACTCGGTTGTTTATAAATAGATCTTCTCTCTTTGCATATATGTCGTGATATCCAGAGCGCACTTTAACTTGTTTGCTTACGCGAAAAATTAAACCCACAAACATCCAGTTTTGATCGAGCTTTTTTGGCCTCAGACCAGTTTCTAGGTTCAAAAAGGCTTCATCATATAGTACAGCGCTTAAGGCGCGATTATCACTATATATTCTTAAAGGTATTCTTACTTGAAATTTATAACGAAAACGGTTTCTTATTCTCGAGCCGTCCACATCATAGACTCCATTAAAAAGTTCTGTAATGTTGTCTATATGTCTTACTTCAAAACGCAATCTGTGATCTAAAATAAAATTTGAAAACCTATGCGTAAGAGTAAGTTGTTGAAAAACATTATGCTCTATGATATCAAGAGGTAGGCTATTACCATCGTGTTTATAATTGCGTATGTAGCTATAACCAAATGCTATATCTAGATCATTCTCAAATTTATAATGGACAAAAGGACGTATTACAAGTTGTTCCCAATCTTTTAAGAACTGTGTGCGTCTCAGGTTAAATTCAGTATTTATAGACCAATTTTGATTGATTTTTTTTGAAACATCAAAAGTGTTCCAGCTACTATATCTTGTGCTAGTATTTTGACCAGCAGCATTAGTGATACCAAAACAGAGTAAACTAAAAAGTATAAAAAATCTCATCATAAAATACGAGCATTGTTCCATAAGCTTCGTGAAGCAAACGGATGCGTAATTCATTAAAATCTAAAAGTGAGTACGGCTATTATGTTTACAAAATCAAATTATTGATTGTGCATCGTAAAGCCTTTTTTGGAAGATGTAAATAGTTATATGTTGCGGGTAATAAGGAAGAGAAAGCAAGAGGCTTTCATAATACATTACTCTTTATAGTAGTTTTTGATACTCTTCTTTACATATAAAAAGCGAAACAAACCTATAATTAATAAGGCAGGTCCTATAACAATGAGCATAATACCTATCCAGCGTATTTCGTTTAACAGGTCTAATTTTATAATAGCAAAACCAGAACTTAAAAAAACAATAAACGTTCTAAAATAAGCAAGAAAGGTCCTCTCGTTTGCCAGTCTCGTTCTATCTATCGCCAGTTTATCTCTTAGTGATTGCTCTAGTGTGCTCATAGGTTAGGTTATTTTTCCCGTAGCACAACTTACAAAAGATTTTGCCTTTAACAATACACCATTATCATCTTCTATAGATGGATAGCCTAATTTTTTTAGAGTTTCCTTTACAGATAGCGCATCTAGAGCATCTTCGGCAGTAAAGGAGATTGTAGATGATTCTAGATCTACACTAACATTATGTACATTTTCTAATGCATTAATTTTTGTAGTGATTGTATTAACACAGCCACCACATCTTAGATTTTGAACAATTATAGCCGTTTTCATAGTGTAAAATTTTGATGAAGAGATTAAGTAAATTGATATAATTAATTACGCTTTCGCGAAAGCGTGATTGCATACATTATAATCATTATGATTTATAGACTAAGCTATTTCCAGTTGTTATAACCATCTTCTAGATCAAAGATGATTTTGAAACCTAGGCTATCTAATTTTGCCGCAGCGCGCTGACTTCTATTACCAGATCTACAATAGAGGTACACCGGTTTATCTTTATCAAGTTTATTTACCTTAGTTGTAAACTCTGATGTTTTAAAGTAATCTATATTTTGTGCTTTTGCTATATGACCCGAGCTGTACTCATTTGCAGTACGTACATCTATGAGCTGCACACCAGGGGTTGCTATTGCGCTTTTAAAAGCGTCTCTGTCTAGTATTGTGATAGCATCGCTCTGTTGCAATTTATCACCGAAAAGTAAGGATAGAAATGACATAAGTATGAGTGTAAGTTTCATTATTATTTTTACTCAAAGATAAGCGCTTAGTATACGTTTGTCAGTGACTTAGGTTACATAGCAATGCTTTTAAAACAAAAAAAAGTGACTGTTTGTACAGTCACTTTTTTCTTCACTAATTTAAAATAATAAGCCTTAATTATAATGAGGCAAATTATGTGTTATGGTGCTACCGTTTCTCCTGTCCAGGCCATCATTCCACCCGTAAGATTGTATGTGCTTTGTACACCCATATTATCAAGTATTTGACAAGCTTGCCCACTACGATTACCGCTCCTGCAATAGATGTAGTAATTTTTTGAGGTGTCAAGCTCTTTTATAGAAGCCATAAACGAGGGCTGGTCTAAAAAATCAATCATTTGAGCATTAGCCTGTATACCCTCTGCACACTCTCCAGGAGTTCTTACATCTAGAATTACAGCCTGACTGTCATTTGCAATGAGTTCTTGCCATTCGGCTTGATTTATATTTTTCATTTTAAAATTTTTATAATGTTGTAGGACACACAAAATCTGTAACAGGTACACCAGCTTCTTTTATGGCTTTAAAACCACCTTTTACATCTATAAGATTGTGTACGCCTCTGCTTTTTAAAATAGATGCAGCAATCATACTTCTATATCCTCCAGCACAGTGTACATAAAAAGTGTCGTTTTCTGGAAACTCTGCAAGGTGATTATTTAAGAAACCTAGAGGAGTATGGTGAGCGTCTTTTACACGCTCAGATAAATACTCACTCTCTTTACGTACATCGTATACCGGTTTTTTAGATTTTTCAAGATCAGACTTAAACTGTGCAGCCGTTATAGAGCTTACCGTATCATACTCTAGTGCTTCCTTTTTCCAGGCATCAAAACCACCCTTGAGATATCCCAGTGTGTTGTCAAAACCTACACGTGATAATCGTGTCACTGTCTCTTCTTCCTTGCCAGGTTCTGTTACTAGTAATATAGGTTGCTTTACATCTGCAATAAGGGCTCCTACCCACGGAGCAAATCCTCCCTTGAGACCTATAAAAATAGACCTAGGTATGTGACCCTTTGCAAACTCATCTTGATGACGTACATCTAGTACAATAGCACCCGTCTCATTTGCAGCAGCCTCAAAAGCCTGTGGTGATAAGGCTTGTGTACCTCTTTTTAAAACATCTTGTATGTCTTCATAGCCTTCCTTGTTCATTTTTACATTGAGCGGAAAATATTGAGGTGGCGGTAATAGTCCATCAATAACCTCATTTATAAACTCTTCCTTAGTCATATCTGCTCTCAAGGCATAGTTCATTTGCTTTTGGTTCCCTAGAGTGTCTACGGTTTCCTTCATCATATTTTTACCACAGGCAGATCCCGCACCGTGCGCTGGATATACTGTAACATCATCTGCAAGGGGCATTATTTTAGTGCGTAAGCTGTCATATAAGAAACCTGCAAGGTCACGCTCTGTGAGTTCTCCCATTTTTTGAGCAAGATCGGGCCTTCCTACATCTCCTAGAAATAAAGTGTCACCACTAAAAATCGCGTGGTCTTTACCATCTTTGTCTTTAAGAAGGTAAGTTGTACTTTCCATCGTGTGTCCTGGTGTGTGTAATGCTATAATAGTTACATCACCAAGCTTGAACTCTTGGCCATCTTTTGCAATTATTGCGTCAAAAGAAGGGTTTGCATTTGGACCGTATATGATAGGAGCGCCTGTTTCTTTGGCTAGTGTTACGTGCCCACTCACAAAATCTGCGTGAAAGTGAGTTTCAAAAATATACTTGATTTTTGCATCATCAAGTTTTGCTCTATCAAGATAAGGTTTTACCTCTCTTAAAGGGTCAATTATAGCAACTTCACCTTTGCTTTCTATATAATAGGCACCTTGTGCTAAGCATCCTGTGTAGATTTGTTCAACGTTCATAAGTATATTTTTGGATACGCTTTCGCGAAAGCGTACTAATAATTAATAGTGTAAAATTATAACACAAGTAGTGTCTTTACAGTAACCTAAGTTACATAGGGTAAAATTAATAAAAACTCCTATTACCAAGTGTTAATAGGAGTTTATCATAATACGTGCTACTTTATAGTAACGTAGTAGGGCAAATATAGTCAGTTTTTGGGATGCTTGTCTCAGCAATCTCTTTAAAACCGCCAGTAACATCTACAAAGTTGTCCCAGCCACGCTGTTTTAAAATTGAAGCGGCTATCATACTTCTATAACCACCAGCACAATGTACTATAAATGGAGTCTCTTTTGGAAACTGAGCAAGGTGCTTATTGATCTCATTAAGTGGTATGTTTATAGCATCAACAATATGCTCAGAGTCATATTCACTCTTTTTACGCACATCTATTATAAGTGGTTGCTCACTTTTGTAACGTGCAGCTAGCTCTGTTGCGTTTATGCGTGCTGTGGTCTCAATGTCTTTACCGCTTTCTCTCCAAGCGCCGAAACCTTTTTTGAGATAGCCTATTGCATAATCATACCCTACGCGAGATAATCTAGTGATTGCTTCTTCTTCCTTACCTGGGTAGGTTATGAGTAAAATTTCTTGTTTTACATCTGGAATCATCTCACCAACCCATTGTGCAAAATTGCCATCTAGTCCTATGTTAATACTGTTAGGTATAAATCCAGAAGCAAAGTCTGAGGCATCACGAGTATCAAGCATAAGAGCGCCAGTTTCATTTGCGACAAGCTCAAACTCTTCTGGAGTGAGGGCTTTTGTAGCTCTACTCATCACGGTATCTAGACTTTCATATCCTTTAATATTCATAAGAACATTTTGCGGGAAATATCCTGGAGGAGCAGTGAGTCCATCTAGTAGCACTTTTATAAACTCTTCTTTACTCATACCTTGAAGAGCGTAGTTATACTTCTTTTGATTTCCTAGTGTGTCTGTAGTCTCCTTGCTCATCATTTTTCCGCAGGCAGATCCAGCACCGTGATTAGGGTAGACGATGAGCTTATCATCTAGAGGTAGTATCTTATCTCTAAGAGAATCATAGAGGTGGCCTGCAAGTTTTTCTTCTGTGAGGTCTGACACTACGTGTTGAGCAAGGTCTGGACGACCCACATCTCCTATAAAGAGGGTGTCACCAGTTATGATGCCGTGTTCAGAATTATTTTCATCTATGAGTAGGTAGGTGGTGCTCTCCATAGTATGACCAGGGGTGTGTATTACTTTTACTTTATAATCACCTATAGAAAAGATTTGCCCATCTGTTGCTATTGTAGCTTCATAAGCTGGCTTGGCTCCAGGACCAAATACAATCTCTGCACCGGTTTTTTTTCTTAAATCAAGATGACCGCTCACAAAATCTGCGTGAAAGTGAGTTTCAAAAACATACTTGATTTTTGCATTGTCACTTTGTGCACGATCTATATATGGTTGTACCTCCCTTAATGGATCAAACACTGCTGCCTCGCCATTACTTTCTATATAGTATGCAGCGTGTGCGATACATCCGGTATAAATTTGTTCTACTTTCATTGTGAATAGATTTAAATGTTAAACACTATAAAAGTAATAGGCTTTTATGAGTAGTTTGGTCACTTATGTTACAGAAAGGGAGGTAATTATAAAACTATGACATTTGTCATATTATATAGCTGTAAATAAAAAAAAGACCTCGTGAGAAGGTCTTTTGTATAATTTGTTAAGGCTTGAGTTATTTAACAAAGAACTCCATATAGAAAATAAATACCGCCATCACGAGGATAAAGTAACCAAAACCTTTTTTGAGCTTTTGTCCATCTATAAAATTACTTAAATAACTGCCTATAAAAATTCCCACAAGAGAGATTAGTGTAAAAATGGAGAGAAATACCCAGTCTACATCCATCGTTAAAGCGTCACCTAAAAAGAAGCCCATAAGAGATTTAAATGCTATGATTATGAGTGATGTCCCTACGGCTACTTTCATTTTTATGTTTGCAAGTATTACTAGGGCGGGTATGATTAAAAAACCACCACCGGCACCTATCATACCAGTAATCGCACCTACTAGCAATCCTTCTATTAAGATAAGAGGATAGTTATACGATACCTTACCATCATTTTTTTCTGGGCATTCTTTACGCTTTTTGAGCATTGAGAAAGCCGCTGGTATCATTAGTATTGCAAAGAGGCCAAACATTGCCATCCTGCGTGTAAAATCAAAATCACCTATGGTAAATAAAACGTCTGGTAAAGCTGGCACTACATAATGCCTTACCACTGTAACTCCTACAATAGCAGGAATACCAAATACTACTGCAGTACGCCAGTCTACATATCCTTTAAGATGCTGTTTAAGCCCGCCTACGAGCGCACTAGCACCTACAATGAATAAAGAGTATGCAGTTGCTACTTTTTCGTTTACAGAAAACAAATATGCAAGAACAGGTACCGCAAGTATGGAGCCACCACCACCTATGAGACCTAAAGAAATGCCTATAATGAGAGCACTTATATATCCTAATACTTCTAAAACTTCCATAATGAAACTTTGTATTTTACAGCAAATGTATTCTGATATAAAACTACTGGCAGTAACAAAGGTTACATAGCTAGTCTAAATCTATGATTTCTATATAATTTCTATGTAATTCTATTTTACCTAGTTTTTCTAATTTCTTGAGGAGCCTGGATATAACTACTCTCGAGCTGTGTAGTTCTCCTGCAATCTCTTGGTGTGTATTGCGTATGCTGTTGTCTTCATTAATTCTAGACTTATTTTTAAGGTATTCTAGAAGACGCTGGTCCATATTATTAAAAGCAATACTATCTATGGTATGGAGCATCTCATTAAGACGGGTGTGATAGCTTTCAAAAACAAAATTTCTCCAAGATTTATATTTTGAAGTCCACATCTCCATTTTTTGAATAGGTACCATTATAAGAACGGTGTCAGTCTCTGCGATGGCTCTAATCTCGCTCTTTGTTTGCCCTAGGCAGCAACTCATAGTCATAGAGCAGGTATCACCTTTTTCTAGGTAGTAGAGTAGGAGTTCATCCCCTTCTTTATCGTCTCGCAATATTTTTATAGCACCAGAGATAAGTAAGGGCATACCTTTTATGTAAGAGCCTATCTCCATAAGTTTAAAGCCAGCGGGAACTTCTTTATAAGTCCCTACTTGCGCAATCTCGTTTATTAAGTCGTCTTCAAAAAGGTGACCGTAATTTTGCTTAAGTTCTTGAATCATTTATATATAAATAAGTCAGTTTGTAAATTGCAATTAAGATGATAGATGCTTCAGTTTTTATGAAGCATTACATTACTACTGTATTTTTAGTATTGTAAAGTTAACCTAATTCTAATGTCCTTTAAGTAACAAAAGTTACAGTAAGAAAGATATAGAATTCATTAATTTTACAAAATGTAGTTGTGCGTTTTAAAAGGTAGCAAAGTTTGTAAGATTACTAGCAAATTACGTCTACTTATATGTGTAAAAGTCTAGCACTCTAGTTAAGAACATATGGAAAAATATATGATAGGTTTTAAAGATGCAATTCTAGGTACCATAGATTGGACCTGGAAATCTATCATTTTTGAAGTCCCTTGGTATACTAATTACTTCTGGGGGCTTATCATTTTGTCGCTACTTGTCTGGTCTATGGAAATACTTTTTCCCTGGAGGAAGGAGCAATCTGTTTTTAGAAAAGACTTCTGGCTAGATGGCTTTTATATGTTTTTTAATTTCTTCTTGTTTACAATAGCAATAAGTGGTTTTTATAAGTTATTACAACTTGGTTTTGAAGATATAGGGATAAGCGAAGATTCTCTAGCGCTTTTTGATCCATCTTCTTGGCCTATGTGGAGCCAGTTACTCGTCTTTTTTATTGTGCTGGACTTTGTGCAATGGTTTACACACAGCTTATTGCATAAATATCCTTTTTTCTGGAAGTACCACAAGGTGCATCATAGTGTAAAAGAAATGGGGTTTGCAGCACACTTGCGCTATCACTGGATGGAGAATATTCTCTATAAACCACTTAAGACATTTGGCGTAATGATTCTTTTTGGTTTTGAACCTACACAGGCATACATAGTGCACTTTATTGCAATAGCAATAGGTCACATAAATCACGCAAACATTAAGATTACCTGGGGACCTTTAAAGTATATTTTTAATAACCCCGTAATGCACTTGTATCATCACGCATATACCATTCCCGAAGGGACTTATGGCGTAAACTTTGGAATATCGCTAAGTGTATGGGACTATATTTTTAAGACAGATTATATACCTGAGGATAGCGGTACTATAGAGCTAGGTTTTCCTGGAGATGAGGTTTTTCCAAAAGACTTTGTGAGTCAAAACACCTACGGTTTTAAAAAAGGACAACAATAGAGGAGTAGTACGCTTTCGCGAAAGCGTAATTATAAAGAATACAATCTATAATCGCGGCTATCTATTCAAAAAGCTCAGATGATAGGTATCTATCACCACGATCACATATAATACTTACAATTATACCACTCTCAAGTGTGCTTGCCAGTTTAAGTGCTGCTGCTGTAGCACCACCGCTGCTCATACCCGCAAGAATACCTTCTTCTTTTGCAAGACGTCTAGACATTGCAATTGCCTCTTCTGTACTTACTTCAAGAACACGATCTACCTTTGAAGCGTCAAATATAGCTGGGAGATAAGCCTCTGGCCATTTACGTATACCGGGTATTCTAGAACCATCTGTGGGTTGTACGCCCACTATCTCAACATTTTTATTTTGTTCTTTGAGGTAGGTTGAGGTACCCATAATGGTGCCGGTTGTGCCCATAGATGATACAAAGTGAGTTACTTCTCCATCTGTATCTCTCCAGATTTCTGGACCTGTAGACTTGTAGTGTGCTTTCCAGTTATTATCATTAGAAAACTGGTTAAAGCTGTAATAGCCTTCATTTTTTACTTTATCGATAGCATAATCTCGAGCACCTTCTATACCATCTGGGTGTAGTGTTACTTTTGCACCATAAGCACGCATAGTTTGCACTCTCTCTTTGGTAGCCTTTTCTGGCATTACAAGCTCTATATCTAGACCATAAATGGCTGCAATCATAGCTAGCGCGATACCCGTATTACCACTAGTAGCCTCAATGAGTTTTGACGTTTTATCAATCTCGCCAGCATCTAGTGCAGTCTTAATCATATTAAGAGCAGCACGATCTTTTACACTCCCTCCAGGGTTATTTCCCTCAAGTTTAAAATATAGATCTACGTTTGGGTTTGTATTAAGTGTAGTAGACTTTACAAGTGGTGTATTACCTATTCTATCTATGAGTGTTTTATTCATTTTTTCTTATTTGTTTTTGTAGATACTTGTAGCTCTGGTCTATGTACGACAAATGTATGGGGTTCTATAGATGAGGTTATCCAGGTGTTACCACCTATAACGCTGTGCTCACCTATTACTGTATCACCACCTAGTATAGTAGCATTTGCATAGATGGTTACGTTGTCTAGTATAGTGGGGTGGCGTTTTGTGTTTTGTAATTCTTTAGTAACAATAAGAGCTCCTAGTGTTACTCCTTGATACAGTTTTACGTGATCGCGTATTTCTACCGTTTCTCCTATAACTACACCGGTCCCGTGATCTATAAAGAACGAGCTACCTATGGTAGCGCCGGGGTGTATGTCTATACCTGTAAGCTGGTGAGCATACTCTGTCATTAATCTTGGTATGAGTGGTAGGCCCAGGTTGTAAAATTCTTTTGCCATTCTAAAGATAGATATGGCAAAAAAGCCAGGGTAGGCAAGGTAGACTTCTTCTAGGGTTTGTGCGGCAGGATCATTTGCAAGTATGGCCTGTGCGTCTTTTTTGAGATTAGTACAAATAGTGGGTATCACTTGCATAAAATCTACCCACGTCTTACAAGGCTTTCCCTTTATCTCTGGACAAGCTAGGTCTCTTATGGTGGTAAATAAAACTTCTAGTTCTATAAGTGATGTCTGTACATCTGTCTCTATATCAAAAAGAGTGTCAAAAAGAAGTTGAGTAAATCTTTGTGATTCCTTCTTTAATCGCACGGTAATGTGCACTTCTCTTTTTTGAGCATTTATTGCATCTACAAGGTGCGATACCTCCATAAATTATAATTTCTAAAGGGTTTGTCTAATTATTACAGACATAATAAGTACTACAAAAATAAGGTAATTATCGCCTATATTATAGTGAGGTAAAAATGAGTGCCTTTAAGCGCTTGTTACCGTAGATTTTTTACTAGCAGTACTATCATAATTAAAGAAAAATTGCGCCCAAATAATTTTAGATAGCGCATATAGTAATGGAAACAGTGCTATAAGTGATACTACAAATGAGATCATAAGTGATGTAGGTGTAAGTTCTTCTCTTAATAAATAATTAAGCACTACTACAGCCATAAATAAAGCAACTCCTAAACCATAAGAAACATAATAAGAACCCTGATAAAAACCAGTTTCTAGCTCAAACTTTGTATCGCAGCAAGAGCAACGCTTGTGCACTTTGCCCATTGTACTAAATTTATAAGGATGTCCTTTAAAAAAATCACCTTCTTGACACACTGGGCACTTCATCTGTATCACACTATATAATTTAGTTCCTTTGAGCATAATCTTAAGTTTTAAGTAAAAGTAATTTGCAATACTCAGGTTGTACGTAACCATTGTTACATAAGAGATAAAATTCTATGATAAAAGAGTTTTAAGAAACTTACTATTTAACATATTTGTTACTGCATAATTATTACCTTTCCCTTTCCCTATGATGACACAACCAGATGCTTTAATTGCTAGATTTCTTCAAAAAGATGCTATGTCTTTTGAGAAGATATATGAGCTATATAGTGAGAGCCTCTTTGGAGTTATTAATAGTATACTGCACGACAAAGAATTATCTGAAGAGGTACTACAAGACACTTTTGTAAAAATCTGGAATAACTCAGATCGTTATAACCCAAAGAAAGGTAGATTCTTTACCTGGATGCTCAACATAGCACGCAACAGTGCAATAGATAAAACAAGATCTAAGGCATTTAAGAATCAACGTAAAAACCATACAGCCGAATATTTCGTAGATATTCTTGAAGCGAGAGGGAGTTTTAATACCTCTGTAGACGCCATAGGGATTCAAAAATTTGTAGACGTTTTAGAACCGCTTTGTAAAAAGATAATTCACTTCTTGTTTTTTAAAGGGTATACCCAAAAGGAAACAGCCGAAGAGCTAGAAATTCCTCTCGGAACTGTAAAAACAAGAAATAGAATCTGCATAAAAAAATTAAGAGATATCGTAGGAGTAGAATGAAAGACCCACAAACATATATAGACTCAGGAGTGCTTGAACTCTTTGTATATGGGACCCTTCCTGAGGAAGAGATGGTCGAAGTTGCTCACATCGTAGCTCAAAATCCTGTACTCTTACAAGAAGTAGTTTCTATAGAAAATAGCTTGTTGAAACTTGCCAGCGCAGCCGCTCCGGCTCAGGTGGCAGACTTTAGTAACCTTAGAAAGTATATAGATGTAGATGGTAAAGTAATACCGCTTTCGCGAAAGCGAACTCCTATACCTACCATAATATTATGGGCAGCAGCCATTCTTTTACTTGCTGGAGTAGGTTATTTATACACTGAAAACAGTAAGCTAGAAAACCAGCTTGTAGATACAGAGCGAGAGTTACTATTGCAAGAGTCTAAAACCCAAGTAGCCGAATCTGATTTACAGCAAACAAAAGATATCCTTAACGTTATAAGACAGCAAGATCTTATCGCTGTACCGCTAGGTGCCCAAGCTGTTGCACCAGAAGCATATGCATCTGTGTACTGGGATCAAGAAAACGGAAAGGCTTATATAGACGTAAAGGGGCTGCCAGAACCGCCAGAAGGAAAGGTGTACCAAGTATGGTCGCTTACTTTAGAACCACTCACGCCTACCAGCTTAGGGATACTAGACCAGTACGATGTTACGGGTAATCAAATTTTTGAACTTGATAATCCTAACCAGTCAGAAGCATTTGGTATCACGCTAGAACCTGCCGGAGGAAGTGAATCTCCTACTCTTGAGCAACTTTATACCTTAGGCGTAGTAACCTCTTAATTCCCTTCTTAAATTTTATACATAAGACACTTAATGCAATTGTGTGTCTTGTCATTTACCTTATATATAATTAAGTAACTCTGCTCTACTATATGTTTGATAATGCGGAGTGTAATTTTTACTATGGGGTGGGTTAGAAACAAAAAAAAACGACCTACTTAAAAAAGTAGATCGTTTACAAATAAACTCAAAAAAAAACTACCCAACCTTATAGTTTTCCTCTTATGTAGACACTTACGTAAAAGTTTGTGTCTTGGTTTCCTTTTATAGATTTTTTATTTCTGAGTAGGTTACTGGTCCTAACTCATAACTTGTTTCTAATAGTTCTTCTTTAATTGGGGTGAGATCTTTTTGCATACCTAGTGCTTTATAGATTTGTGCAGTGTGAAACTGTGCCGCTGGCTCATATGTTTTACCTATTACGTGGTCTTGTGCAATTTTAAGTGCTTGCTTGTACTCACCTTTTCCATAATGTGCGTGGGCTAGTAAATCATAAGACATAGGGGTGGGGCGGTTGCTCACTTCCTTTTTTGCTAGAGTAATTGCTTTATCTGCTGTTTCTGGTTGAGATGCATAAAGTTCTACAAGGTAAGCGCCGTACATATCGCCGTAGTTTATTGCAGTGGCACTATTTGTAAATTGTTTCTTTAAATTTTCGGCAGTTTTGTTATCGCCCGTGTACTCATAGATTTCAGATTTTAGTAATGCATAATCTGGGCTTTTTGCGTCTTTTTCAATTCCTTCAATAATACGTAATGCCTCCTGTGGGTTATTTTCATATGAATATGTTATCCAGGCAATTCCTTTTTTCGCGTAAGCGTTAGTAGGGTCTAGGGATAAAGTTTTGAGATAGTGATTGTAAGAATCTTTTATGCGTCCAGCGTGCCCATAATAATCTGCTAGGTTTGTGTATACCCATATTTTGAGATCTGCAACATTGCTGCGCTCTGCGATGTGCATTGCGTTTTCCATATGCTGTATAGTGGCATCTAGATTACCACTGTAGTCCTCCCATTTTGCAAGTCTTATTAAGTAATTGTAGTTAGAAAAATCTGCTTCTTTATCTAGTAAAGTTTTTGCTTCTTTATAATTACCTAGCTCCATTGCCACATCAAATAATACAAAGTTGCTAGCGCTTATCTCACCGCCTACTTGTGCAGCAGAGTCTATCATTGTTTTTGCTTCTTTAAAACGGTGCTGTGTGATATAGTTTTGAGCGAGAGCGCGTAGGTAGTTGTCTTTCCCTATCGCTGCTTTTTGTGCAGCTTTATGTAAATTTTGCTCAGCCTTTTTTAGCATCTCGATATCTGCATTTTGATTAAAAAGGGCGGTGTAAGTTCCTGCGCTTTTGCTTAGGTCTATTATTTGTGAGCTGTCTTTTTTAATACGACTGTTCCAGAATACTACTTGGTCATTAAGCTCAGTAAGTTTTGTGATGTTACTTGAGGTAAGATATGCGTTATAGTCATTTTGGTTTGTGATTGTCTCGTCTTTATGGCTATGGCACGATGCGAGGAATAATAACGTAGATAACGCTATTAAATATCTTGTATGGTATAGTTGGTAGGTTTTCATAGTTTGTTTTATTAAAAAAGGGACTGAAAAATTTCAGCCCCTTTGTAATTATTAGTTTGGGACTAGTGAGGTCCTTCTAGGTATGGGAATGTGGTGCTTGGGTTTTCGCCAGTGTTAGGTACATTATCTGTAACAAGTATTGGTAAATCTGCCACGCCATCATTATCAAGATCTTGACCATTAAAGCGATCACCGTTAGTACCTCCAAAAAGAAGTATAAGTGATACATCTACAACGTCATCTGTAAGACTACGACCTGTAAGTACATTACCATCACCATCTATATATGTTGTAGGAGCATCTGGTGCAACTTGTAATACATCTGCCGCAAGTACGGTAGTAAGTGTAGTTGCATCTAGACCAAGAACGTTATTTTCATATTCTACACCAAAAGCAGCGTGTAATGCAACAGCTCTATCTAGAAACCCTTGCTGAAAGTTTGCCACCATCTCAGATGGTATGGTAAGGTTAAAGCTATTTTTTGTAGCACTATCACCATTAAGAACAGTGTTAATGGCTGCTCTACCCATCTGGTCTTCTTGAGCAAAAGTTCCTTCAAAGTTAAGCTCCTCTATTTCCATTTGCTCTTCTGGAGCAGGTATAAATAAGTCGTCATCATCGTTGCACGATACAAACCCTGCTAGAACGGCACCTACTACGAGGTATTTTATGTTTTGTAATTTCATCTTTATAAGTCTTTAATGTTATTGTTGTCTTTTTGCTTCTACCCAAGTGTTCCATACTTGTACATCAAACCCTGCTGGGTGAGCTACTGTAGGTCCAATTAAAGCATTAGGGAGTTCTACCACGATAGATAATACATTTGTACCGTCAAAGGTGTCTACTGCATTTTCTGCAGTTTGAAAACCTCCATTAGGGCCATTGTTTTCTGCATCACCGCCTATAACAGCATTAAAAGTCCCAAAGTCAAAAAAGAAAGGATCTTCTCTAGGTCCTGCAAACATTTTAATACCACCCTCTGTAGTTTCTGTAATAGCATTACCATCTGTAGTAATCGCTACAGAACCTATCATTTGTGAGGCGTCTATAGTACTATTTAATCCAGTGGTAGCAGGTGCATATGGTCCAAAAAAGTACATTCTCCCGTCTCTAGCTATAGCCTGTATCACGCGATCTTCTACTAGATCTCCCGTGTTATCTATATTAAATTCAATAAGTACATTCTCGTCAAATGTTGCGTCATTACCTGCAGGTGCTAGTGAGCTCTGCACGTTTGCTACAAATACGGTGTTGTCTCCATTTTCTGCACTTTCAAAGGCAAAATAGTCTGTGATGTCTGCGGTGGTTCCTCCCACAGCTGGTGCGTCTAGGTGATCTGCCGCAATGAGGGCACCCACGCCAGCAACAAGTGCGCCGGCAATTAAAATTTTTGATACTGTTTTCATTGTTGTATGTTATTTATTTCAGATACCTACGCAGCTTATGTGCTATGGGTTTTGTAGCATACGTTAAACTCTTGTTAACATAATTCTCAAAAAAAATAATCCCTCAACAATTCAATACAAGTGATTTTTGCAATGAGTATGTGTAATTTTCAAAAGAGAATAATATCTTAGACCTTATACAAACACAATAGTAAATGAACACATTATTAGGAATAGGGAGTAGAATAGATCACCATAAACTAGGTAAGGGAGTGATTACAAACGTAACCGCAGAGTTATACTGGGTTACTTTTATAGATGGTGGGCTTGAGACCATCACGCTAGATGATCATTTTGACGTTATAGAAGCTATAGAAGATGAGGTTGATACGGTAAGTTTTTATGAAGTGGAGAAGTCTTTAAGAGACTTGTTAAAAAAGTACAGCGACATCTCTGAGGTCGTGCCACTAGCAGATAAGTGGAGAGGTGGTACAATTACCTTTAACCCAAAAGATAGTAACCTAGCCTCAAAAGAAATCCCTGTAGATAGTTTTTTCCATAAAATCGTAATGGTGCGCGACCGCATACGTGTGATGGAGCAAAAGATAAACGCAAGTAAAAACCTTGATGATCAAGATAAGATAGACTTGCAGCAGTACATTACCCGTATCTATGGAAGCCTTACTACTTTTAATGTACTATTTAAAAACACTTCACAAAACTTTAAAGGAGCATCCTCAAAAAAGTAATTTTAAAAACGGAGTAAGAGGCATAAGCTTTGATAATAATAATGTATACGCTTTCGCGAAAGCGTAATTTTGTATAATTAGGCAGAGCTCTATAAAGGTTATAGAAACTGTATTATAGTCTAAGCTGTCATTTGTTACTTTTAAAATTAGAAATCATCAATCAAATATATTTTTATGGAATCACCACAGCCGCAATTTTTACCCGTAAGTGCACTCTCAGACGAGCAGCGCGTAGACTTCTACCGAAAGACATATACCTATGTTGCGCTAGCAGTATTACTATTTATAGTTACTGAATACTTGTTTTTTCAATCTCCTGCTATTTTAAATTTTGCAATGTCACTCACTGGAGGGTGGAGCTGGTTATTGTTACTAGGAGCATTTATGTTTATTACAAACTATGCCGAAGGTCTAGCACTTAACTCCCGTGATAAGACCAAGCATTATCTTGCCCTAGGCATCTATGTAGTAGCCGAAGCTTTTATCTTTATACCCTTATTGCTCATTGCTTTCTCAATGATAGATGGAGTTGAGATGCTTCAAAAAGCAGCTGTAATGACCATTGCACTTTTTGCAGGACTATCTGGAGTAGTTATTGTTACAAAAAAGGATTTTTCCTTTTTAAGATCAATACTTACCATTGGTTTCTTTCTCGCAATAGGCCTAATGGTTGCAGGTTTGTTATTTGGATTTGACTTAGGACTTTGGTTTAGCGTTGGGATGGTAGCACTAGCTGCGGGATCTATACTTTATACAACCTCAAATATGGTTCATAAATATGATGAGGAGCAGTATGTAGCTGCTGCCTTGGGATTATTTGCATCACTTATGCTATTATTTTGGTACATACTTAGAATATTTATGTCAAGAGACTAACCAAAAAGAATTTATAAAAAAAGCCATCGCAGTATACTGCGATGGCTTTTTTTGTTTTGTTAAGAGACTAATTAAGAGATTTGAGTCTTTAAATTTTTTATTGTGCTTACGGGGTCCTCGGCCTTAAAGACATAGCTACCAGCTACGAGCACATCTGCTCCTTTCTCTATAAGTTGTGATGCATTTTTTGAAGTAACACCTCCATCAATTTCTATAAGAGTTGCAGCATCTTTTTTTGTAATAAGCCTTTTAAGAGCTGCTACTTTATCATAGGTGTTTTCTATAAACTTTTGCCCACCAAACCCAGGGTTTACACTCATTACACATACAAGATCGATATCTCTTATTACATCTTCTAGTAATGCGATAGGTGTATGTGGGTTGAGGGCTACACCGGCTTTCATACCAGCATTTTTTATAGCTTGTAGTGTTCTATGTAAATGTGTGCAAGCCTCATAATGAACCGTAAGAATGTTTGCTCCCAGATCTGCAAAGGTTTGTATATATCTGTCTGGATCTACAATCATTAAGTGTACATCTATAGGTTTGCTTGCGTGCTTAGTGATATCTCTAAGTACTGGCATACCAAAAGATATGTTAGGTACAAAAACACCATCCATTATATCAATATGAAACCAGTCTGCATCACTCGTATTTATCATTTCTATATCACGTTGCAAGTTTGCAAAGTCTGCTGCTAGTACAGAAGGCGCTATAAGTTTTGAAGACATAAAGTATTGTTTAGGGTAAAGATAAGATTATCTAAATATTGGAAATGAAAAATCCCCGGTAATCAGCCGGGGATTCATTCATCAATCAAAAAACGAACAGTTATGATAAACTGTTGTTACTTTTATTAGGTCGCCAGTGGCGTTAATTACTTACATTAAGTATGGTAAAGATACCAAAACTTTCTTTCTACTAAAAGTTAAACACTAATTTTAAGACAATAAACATCTTATCGATACTTCTACTACGTTTATCCAAGATAAGTCTTAAGAATTTTACTTCTTGAGGTATGCTTGAGTCTACGTATTGCCTTTTCCTTTATTTGTCTAACTCGTTCACGAGTGAGGTCAAAGGTTTCACCTATTTCTTCTAGAGACATAGGTCTTTGATCTGCAAGGCCAAAATAAAGTCGCACTACATCTGCCTCACGAGGCGTAAGTGTTTCAAGTGCTCTTTCTATTTCTGTTTTAAGAGATTCGTGCAATAAAGCACGGTCAGGGTTAGGCGACTCTCCAGAGTTAAGTACGTCATAAAGGTTAGAATTCTCTCCTTCTATAAGAGGGGCATCCATACTTACGTGTCGGCCAGAATTTTTAAGAGACTCCTTAACATCCTTAATTGTCATATCAAGTTCTTTTGCAATCTCTTCTGGGCTAGGAGGTCGCTCATTTGCTTGTTCTAGAAAAGCAAAAGTCTTGTTGATCTTATTTATAGATCCTATTTTGTTAAGAGGCAATCTTACTATACGAGATTGCTCTGCTAGCGCCTGTAATATAGATTGTCTTATCCACCACACGGCATATGATATAAACTTAAAGCCACGCGTCTCATCAAAGCGTTGTGCTGCTTTTATGAGTCCTAGATTACCCTCATTAATAAGATCTGGAAGCGTTAACCCTTGATTTTGGTATTGCTTAGATACAGATACTACAAAACGCAGGTTTGCCTTTGTGAGCTGCTCAAGTGCACGGTGGTCACCCGCTTTTATACGTTGTGCGAGTTCTACCTCCTCTTCTGCAGTGATAAGATCTACTTTACCTATCTCTTGAAGGTACTTATCTAGTGAAGCGGTCTCGCGGTTAGTAACCTGCTTGGTGATTTTAAGCTGTCTCATAGGGCTGAAATAAACTTGGGTTGACGTTTGTCTATTATACGAGGCAAAGTTGCAAAATGTTACAAAAATCTTAAAGTTTTTTTTAATTGATTTTTTAGTTATAGCTTAAGCAACTTTTTTAAAATCATTAATGTGTTGATTTTAAGTATGTTGGGTTTTTATAGTTTGTGATTTAAGCAGGTAGACTCTATGCTTTGGTTAATAAAGTATGAAAATCTGATTACGCTTTCGCGAAAGCGTAAAACACATCGTTAATGTGCTCAATAATATTATATAAAGTTTTTAAACCATATTGCTATTAAATATCTTTGTAGTCTATGATAAGTTTACCTCTATTTATTTCTGGTACCGAGATTGCCTTCATTATTTTTATAGTGATTATGGTTTTTGGTGCAGATAAAGTTCCAGAAATCGCACGTGGTTTAGGGAAAGGTATGCGTCAAATTAAAGACGCTACAAATGATATCAAATCTGAAATAACTAAAACTGCAGAGCGTAACGATATAGATCTTGATGTGACTAAGGATATCAAGAAAGAAATAGATAAGGCAAAGGAAGATATAAACGACATCACTGGCCCTATTAAAAGATCGCTCTAGATGTGGGAACAACTCCAGCAATGGGATAGGTCACTATTTATATATCTTAATAGTCTGGGTATAGAAAAATATGACGCCTTCTGGATTTTTGTGACTAAGATTGAGCACTGGACACCGCTATACATTCTCTTTTTCATTCTCTTTTTTATAGTATACACACGCCGTAAGGCATTTATAGGTGTAGGTATTACACTCGTAGTTTTTGCTGTAACTCTTGGTCTGACGGAAATTGTAAAAAATACAGTAGGTAGACTAAGGCCTAATAATAATACAGAGCTCGCAGAGCTTATACGAGTATTACAAACTCCGGGTAACTTTAGTTTTTTCTCTGGTCACGCAGCGGTCTCATTTGCAATGACCACATTTGTTGTACTAGCATTGCGGTCAAGATTTAAATGGGTGTACGTATTTTATATCTGGCCACTACTTTTTATTATGAGTCGCATTCTTGTGGGGGTACATTATCCTGGTGACATATTAGTAGGGGCACTTGTGGGGACTACTATAGGTTTCTATTTTTGGAAATATTTAGGTAAGCAGGTACTTCAAAAGGCTTAAATTAAACATAAGCATAGCTTGTTGATAAAAGCGTATTCTTCAAAATTTTATGTAAAATTTTACGAATTTAATATTATGCACGCATAATTATTAAAATTTTAATACATTGAGGCAGTTTTAACACAAACCCAATCAATATGAAGAAAACAAGCTCCCTAGTATTAGGAATGTGCCTTCTTGCGGCATTCTCTTGTACAAAAGATCAAGATGAAGCGTCAGACCTTATTACAGAAAATGTAGAAGTAAACCTTCAAGATTCAGACGCGTTTTTAACTATCGAAGAGATTAACGCCTTAATCAACCAGTCATTTTATGAAAAACAATCATTCTCTTGGAGTGAAGTCCCGGCCAATGTCCTTTGGAGTGCCACAGTGCACGGAGGTAAAGTTCTTACCATAGGTTATGGTGAAAAAGGTGAAAGCTTTAGAACAGAAAAAAACGATCGCCTTGATGCCACAAGGCTCAGTCTTATGGATCTGGTTCAAAGTAGTGAGCAAGTTGCCAAAAAAGACTTCAGAGTAAAAGAAGATGAGGTTCTTAATGTCGTAGATCTTGAGGTCACAAAGCTGGAAACTATAAGAGAGCTGCTAGCCTCAGATGGAGTGAGGTATTTAGAACCTAACGGTTATTCTTATTACGACATCACTACTCCACAGGGAGCAAAGCCGGCGCCTACCCAAACACGCAGTGCAGGTTGTGATACTAGTGGCAGTAGCCTTAATAGTGCAGATTATAGAAGTATATGGCCTGGAGCACTAGTACCTTGGACGTTTGATCGTCACAATATAGCTAGCGCTTGGGGGCGCTCTCGTGGTGCAGGTATTACAATAGGTATTATAGATACTGGTCTTTCACCTAACCAGCCATTGCTAGGTAACAGTTTTGGAGATGGAGCTTCTATAAATGGAAGAACGGTAGAAAAATATGGAACTTATATAGACTCTGCCTGGTGGTGGTCTAATAATCTAGATGGACCAAATGACCGTTGTGGTCACGGTACAAGTATGGCAGGAGTCGCTGCCGGACCTCGCAATAATGATGGCCTTCCTTCTGGAGTAGCTTATGATGCAAATCTTGTAATGTATAGAGGAACATCTGATGTTGTTCTTAATGATTATCACGAGCGCAAGGGGGTGTCTAACGCATTACGAGCACTTGCAGATAGGAGTGATGTAGACATTATCTCAATGTCTATAGGTTACCCTTGGAGTATAGGTAATGTAAGAGATGCTGTGCGTTATGCATATAGTCGTGGCAAACTCATATTTGCTGCTGGTGGTACAAGTACGAGTGCTACAAACTGGTATCCAGTTATTTTTCCAGCAAGTATGTCTGAGGCTGTCGCAGTGACAGGGGTGACAGATTGGTCTGGAGGTTATAGAGAGTGTGACGTTTGTCACGATGGTAGTGAGATACAGTTTACAATTGTGATGGAGCGCGATAGTAATGATAATAGAACAACACCAGTGATAGGTTTCAATCAGGGGCAACGTGATTATGTAGGTGGCTCATCTGTAGCTACAGCAACTATGGCGGGAGTAGCCGCAATGGTTTGGTCAAAATACCCTAACTGGTCAAGACAGCAGGTTCTTAATAGACTACGCCAGTCATCAGACTTATATGGTAATACGAGTAGTAAGTACGGTTATGGTAATATAGATGCCTATCAAGCTGTGCAGTAAATAGGATGTTTTTTAAATTAGTAAGGTCTCATTGTAACCATCAATGAGACCTTTTTTTATGATGTTTAGAATTACGCTTTCGCGAAAGCGTAATTAAAACGAGTAATACACTACTTCACACGACTCACCGTAAGCCCATCTCTTATAGGTAATAGAACGGTCTCTAGACGTTTGTCTTCATTGAGTAGCTTGTTATACTCCAGTAACACTTTAGTGTCTATGTCTTTCTCATTAAGTGATTCAACCACTTTGCCGCTCCAGAGCACATTATCAGAAAGGATAATGCCACCCTTGCTCATCTTATCAATAATCACATTATAGTAATTAATGTAGTTGCGTTTATCTGCATCTATAAAAACGAGGTCAAAAGTAGTGTCAATGGTTGGAATGATATCTAACGCTTTACCGAGGTGCTGTGTAATTTGTGATCCGTAAGGCGAAGCGTCAAAATGCTTGCGCTGGAAGTCTACAAGTTCTTCCTTAATATCTATGGTGTGTAGAGAGCCTTCTTGTTGTAAACCTTCGGCGAGACATAAGCCAGAGTAGCCTGTAAAAGTACCTATCTCAAGAATGTTTTTTGGGTTTACTAGCTTGCTTATCATACTAAGCACTCTACCTTGGTAGGCACCAGAAAGCATACGTGGTTGTAGTATCTTTTGGTAGGTTTCCTTTGTAAGCGCTTTGAGATGAGCAGGTTCTTGCGCCGAGTGGGCAACCACATAATCATCAAGTTCCTCTGGTAAAAAATGCATTATAAATAAGTTTGAAAGGGCAAAATTACCCATCGTTTTTGAGATAGGTCTAGGTAATGCAATAATTTATTTTTCGCCTAATATTCTTTTCCTGAAAGCTTCCTTGCGCTTCTCATCATCTCCATATAGCCAGCGCACAACATTATCATCCCATATCTGGTCATACTCCTTAGCATTAATAATCTCGCGTTCTAAAGCAAGATCTAATATCTTACCAGGATAACTACTCTGGTTATCGCTTTCCATCTCACCCAGCGGGTATGGATCATCAAGTCCCATAACCACCTGCTTGCTTCCTTGGTTTTCTATTACCATTTTAAGCGAATTTGTATCGTGTACTAGGGTGTCAAAAAAGATATTAGGATGTCCCACAGATTTACGTGGGTGTGTTTTTCCTTCAAAAAGATCTGGCCTTCCGTCAAAACCTTGTATACGTCTCCCTAGATTTATTTGTGCTAGTTGGCCACCGTGTGCAAAGCATACACGCATACCTGGATACTTATCTGCATAGCCATTAAGCGTAAGAAAGTGGTAGGCATCTGCACATTGTGCAAGCATCCAGATGAGGTGAAAACGCCAGTTTGTATTCTGCAGTTTTATAAACTTCTCACCATCGTACGGGTGAATCTCTACTGCGAGATTATACTTGCTTGCAAGTTCAAAAATAGGTTCATTTTCTTCATCAAAAATACATCGCCACGTCCCGATGGTATCCATATAGTGTGTAGGCAAGCATAGTAAATCCATACCTAGCACTTCTACACATCGCTCTATCTCCCATAATGCTCCACGCACAAACCCTGGGTGTACCACAAAACCAGTAGTAAATTTATCTGGGTGATCTTGTTGCACTCGCGCATTAAAGTCATTTTGAAACTTAAGTGCTTGCTTCATTTCCTCTAGACGCAGTCCGTTTCCATAAAGTTGCGAGAGGTTAAGTACCACCGCGTGGTCTACCTTGTTGCGTTCCATCCACTCCAGTTTTTCGTGCAAGAAAAAACTAGAATCTGTCACAGGTCTGCTCCAGTCTTTTTGGAGCATAAACTTTCGGTCTTTGTCTACCCAAAAAATCCCTTTGTCTTTCATAAACTGAGGGATCTCCTCTGGATAGGGAAGTAGGTGAGAGTGGCCGTTTATACGAAGTTTTTTATGTGACATATTGAGTATGCTTTCGCGAAAGCGTACTACGCAATCGCTGTTGTGTTTTTAAAAATACAATTATTATACGAGTACCGCCTTACTCTTTTACCTTCTTGAGTTGTATATAATATAAGACGAGTAGTATAATAAAACCGCCAAAGGTTGCAACCAAAAAATAACTGCTTAATCCCGTCTGTTTACCCACGGCAACTGCCATAGATTGATATACCAACCACCCAAAAAGAAGGGTGCAATATAGCGCCATTTGTGACATAAAGGTTTTTGTAACGGTAACCTGTGCCTCATTTTTAACCCCTTGTTTATGCTTGTTAATCTTTATAGACTTGCCTGTCATAAACTGGAATAGTAAGATAAGTAAGACGCTAAGTGCGGGTAAGATAAAAAGTTCATTTTTTGAACCATATCTATCTACCACCCCAGTCGCATCAAAGTGCATAGGTACCTCGTCTGGAATATCCCCATAATGTATCAGAATCATCGCAAAGGTAACTCCCGCTACGAGCCAACTTAGTATCCAGAAAATCTTTTTAATATCCATCTACAAGCTTTTTGTGCGCCCTCCATCTACTGGGACATTTATTCCATTAATAAATGAAGCGGCTTCACTAGCAAGAAAAACGATTGCATTTGCTACCTCTTCTGGCTTTGCAAAACGTTTTGCTGGTGAAGCGTTTGCCATAGTTTGTGATACCTCTTCTATAGATTTCCCAGTCTTTTTTGCCTTGTTTTCTATAATCTCAGAGAGTCTGCCAGTGGCGGTTGCGCCAGGAAGTACGTTGTTTACGGTGATGCCGTATTGCCCTAGTTCATTTGCCATCGTTTTACTCCAGTTTGCCACGGCACCACGTATGGTGTTACTCACACCTAGCCCATCTAGCGGTTGCTTTACCGAGGTAGAGATCACGTTAATAATGCGTCCATATCCTTCGGCTTTCATTCCGGGAAGTACTGTTTGTGTTAATAGGTGATTGGTTTGTAGGTGTTGTGTAAACGCTTTCGCGAAAGCGGTAACATCTGCATCCACTATTGGTCCACCTGGAGGGCCACCTGTGTTATTGATTAATATGTGATATACATTGCCCGTTGCCGAAACAGCAGCTGCCACCTCCTGCGGATTTGTAAAATCTGCCACCACATAGCTGTGTTTTTGTGAACCGTTATTAGGTAACTGCGTGATTACGGTTTTGAGCTTTTCTTCTGTACGAGCGGCAAGGGTTACGTTTGCACCTTCTTCTGCTAGACCCATTGCGGTTGCTAGTCCGATCCCTGCTGTAGAGCCACAGACGAGTGCATTTTTATTAGTTAGGTTTAGTTTCATAGTATGTGATTGCGAGCGTAGCGAACTAATCTGTTCGAGTGAGCTCTAATTTTATTTTCTAATTATATTTTATACAAACATTCTTTGCTTCAGTAAAAAATCGGAGCGCTTCAAAACCACCTTCACGACCCACGCCGCTAGCTTTCACTCCGCCAAAGGGTGTGCGCAAATCTCGATTCATCCACGTATTCACCCAGACAATACCAGCTTCAAGTGCATTGCTTAAACGCATTGTTCTGTCAAGTTGTTGAGTCCAAACTGTTGCAGAGAGTCCGTATTTTGTTCCGTTTGCTAGTGCAAGGGCTTCTTCTTCGGTGTCAAAAGGCATTATGGTCACCACAGGTCCAAAAATCTCTTCTTGGTTAAGTTTGCAGTTATTACTGTCCACCTCAATAACCGTAGGTTCTAAGTAATAGCCATTCTCATATCCTGCAACGGTTACTCGCTTACCACCATAAAGGACAGTACCTCCGTAAGTCTGTGCGTTATTAATGTAGTCTTCTACTTTCTCAAGGTGTGATTTTGATACGAGAGCTCCAAGGTTTGTTTTCCCTTGTGATGGATGGCCCACGACTAACTCCTTGACTTTTGAAATGAAATCACTTTTAAATCGGTCATAAATAGATCGCTCTACAAAAATGCGACTCCCACAGAGACAGATTTGCCCTTGATTTGCAAAGGAGCTTCTCACGGTTGTGGCAAGCATATCTTCATAATTACAATCGGCAAAAATGAGGTTTGGGTTTTTACCACCTAGCTCTAGTGATAATTTTTTAAACATAGGTGCACACGTCTTTGCGAGATGCGCTCCCGTTTTTGTGCCTCCCGTAAAGCTTATCGCCTTGATATCTTTATGTTCTAAAATTGCTTGTCCTGTTGTGTGTCCTAATCCGTGTACAATATTGAGAACACCAGGAGGAAGCCCGGCCTCTGTACAAATCTCACCTAGCAGATAAGCCGTCATAGGAGTGATTTCACTAGGTTTTGCAATCACACAATTACCAGCGGCTATTGCGGGAGCGATTTTCCAGGTAAAGAGATACAGTGGTAAATTCCACGGACTTATGCATCCCACAACACCTATGGGTTTACGCAGGGTAAAATTCATTGCGTTCATTCCCACACTCTCGTGACTCTCTGCCGAAAACTGAGTGATTGCATTTGCAAAAAACCGAAAGTTACTCGCCGCCCTTGGGATATCTACAGCCATTGCTAGTGATACCGGTTTCCCATTATCGCGACTTTCGGCTAGCGCAAGTTCTTCAAGTCTAGCTTCAATGCCACTTGCGATGTTCATCAAGATGCGACTGCGCTCATCAAGTGTGGTGCTAGACCACTGTGGGAATGCCGCTTTCGCGAAAGCAGTAGCCTCCTCAATATCTTGCGCACTACTATTAGGGGTCTGACCATATACCTCACCAGAAGCTGGCTCATAATTGTCTAACCAATCATTTGATGCTGGATTTTTATAGTCGCCGTTTATGTAGTTTTTGATGTTCATCTATTCCGGCTTATAAGCCATTACCTTAATCTCGACCACCAGATGCGGATGTGGTAGCTGGTGTACGGCTACGGTGGTTCTTGCAGGGCCAGTTTCTTTATTAAAAAACTCTCCGTAGGCTTCGTTGTAACCGCCAAAATCATTCATATTTACAAGAAACGACGTAACATCTACCACATCTTCCATCGTGGCATTTGCGGTTGCAAGTGTTTTCTTGATGTTTTCTAGCACGGCTCTGGTTTGCTCTTTGATATCTAGATGCATTGTGCCCATCTCGTCTATCACGTGCACGCCGGCAAAGGTGTTATCTGCCTTGCGGCTGCTCGTGCCCGAGACAAATAGAAAGTCTCCAGCTCTTTTAATATGAGGATAAGCTCCTCTAGGTGTCACTTTCTTTTCATTAAAAGGATCGCCTTGTAAACGTAGGTCTAAATCTTTATCACTCATAAGTATATGATTTTGTTATATGTTTCCGGCTATGGCATCGTCGTGCAAGATGTCTTCTGTAGCCTGTTGTACTTTTTTTAATTTCGCTTTAAGCGAAAGAGAATCAGGTAGCAATCCGTCATCCAGTAGGTTTAAAATAGCCTTGTTTTGTGCTCTACCGCGCGTCATTGCCTCTTTGTATCCTATCGCCTCGTTAAAAGTTACTAAACTATATTTTGAGTAATACTCCTTTGGGAATTCTTTCTCAAATTGTGTCTCTAGCTTTCTCTTTTCTTGAAACATAGGGTGAGCCGTGTGTTCTTTCATCTCGTGAAAGTTATCTACCGCAAGGTCTGCAATGGCATCTGTATCTGGTTTTCTGGTTTTTTCAAATTCTTTGAAAACTTTCTCCCATCCTTGATCGCCAAATGTATCGAGCGTCTCGTCAAAAACTACCACATCTTCAAAACTAGCATTCATCCCTTGTCCATAAAATGGAACAATGGCGTGTGCCGCATCTCCTAGGATGCACGTTTTTCCAAAGGCGCTCCACGGGTGGCATTTTATAGTACCTAGCGGCCCTACAGGATTTTCTTCATATTCTTTTACCAGTTCTGGCATCATAGGGATAGCGTCTGGAAACTGTCTTGTAAAGTATTCTGTAATTGCAGCTGGGCTATCTAGAGATGCAAAACTATCTGGAGCATCTTCATAATCTATAAATAGCGTTACGGTAAAACTCCCATCTAGGTTAGGCAAAGCAATAATCATATCACGACCACGTGGCCAGATGTGTAAGGCATTTTTTTCAGTTCGGTAACCGCCATTTTCGGCAGGAGGGAAGGTGAGTTCCTTATAACCGTGACCTAAGTAATCTTGCGAGAAGCTGAATAAAAAGTCGCGACTCATATACATACTCTTACGCACTGCAGATCCTGCACCATCTGCTCCTAGAATAATATCTGCAGTGATGGTTTGCTCTTCTTTTGTGTGATAATCTGTAAAGGTTGCCGTAGCATTTTTAAGATCTACGTTTGTACACGCCTGGTTAAATTGTACTTGTAAGGTATCATACTCATCTGCCGCATTGAGTAGCATAATGTTGAGGTCTGTACGTGAGATAGAATTTATGTATTCATCTGTACGTCCAGAATACGGACTAAAAAGGGTGTTACTTTCTTTGTCGTGCAACATCCTTCCATTCATAGGGATACACAAATCTTTTACTCGATCCTCAAGACCTACAAGGCGTATTCCCTTTAAACCTCTATCTGATAAAGCGAGATTTATACTTCTACCGGCATCTTGATGTACGGCTCTTAGGTCTGGACGCTTTTCCATCAAGGTGATTTTATAACCACGTTGCGCCATACGTAAGGCTAGAAGCGAACCGCAAAGCCCAGCGCCTATAATGAGTATGTGTTCTTGTTTTGCCATATTATATTGTGAGTACTAGTGTGATTTCTCCGTTAGTACTGTTTGAATTTTTATTTATTTCTCAAGCACTCCATTTCGTCTGCGACGGCTTTGTCGTTTGGAGTTCCATTTTCGCGTAAGCTAGATACTACAGCAGCGTGATTTTTGTCATTTCTGTTTTGTGACATCTTTTTTACAGCTTCAATACTCGTGATCTCAATCTCAAATGCCACGACGCCGTTTATTTGTCGCAATGTTTTTTCAGAAAGCGTATCCATATCTATTGGATTTTTTTGCGGAGCTTCATACTTATCCATCAATGCTTTGATGGATTTATAAGTGCCTTCCTTATCTAGTAAACGCACAATACCTCTCACTTGTACGGCCGTATAGTTCCAAGTGGATACTTCTTCAAAGTCGTACCAACTAGCCGAAATATAACTGTGAGGTCCATTAAAAATACAGAGCGCCTCTGCGCCATTTTTGAGGTGAGCAACTTGCTCATTCATTTTTGAGATGTGTGCGTGTATGATTTCGGTGCCGTCTGGGCGTTTTGATAATTCTAAAGGGATGTGTGTCGCACACGATTTTCCATCAAGATTTGTGACAAGGATCCCAAAAGCATTCTCTTTTAAGAAACTGCGTATCTCTTCTGGGTTTTCATTTTTATAAATCTCAGGGATATACATTACAGTATCTTTTTGAGTCGTTCTACCATTTCAAATACGTCTTGATAACTATTGTAAAGCGGTGCTGGAGCGACGCGTATTACATCTGGCTCACGCCAGTCTGAGATGACTCCTGCTTCGGTTAGTTTTTTGTGTAAACTCTTATCGGCATTTTTTACTTGAATACTTAGTTGGCACCCACGTTGCGCTGGATCGCTAGGTGTAATGATAGCAATGTGCTCATTGTTGAGTTCGTTTACTAAGAACTCCAGGTAACCAGTGAGTTTTTCAGATTTTGCACGTATGTTGCTCATACCAGCTTCCTCAAAAATATCTAAGCTCGCTTTTACAGCTGCCATACTGAGGATAGGAGGATTTGATAATTGCCAGCCTTCGGCAGTTGGAATTGGGTCAAAGCCTTTGCGCATATTAAAGCGTGTGTCCTTATTTTGTCCCCACCAGCCCGTAAAGCGCTGTATGTTTTTATCTGTATGGTGGCGCTCGTGTACAAAGCATCCACCTAGACTTCCTGGGCCGCTGTTGAGGTATTTATAAGTACACCACACGGCAAAATCTGCACCGCTCTCGTGTAAGTCTGGCATAATATTACCCACGCCGTGTGCAAGGTCAAAGCCTACTTTGCTGCCGTTGTTGTGACCTAAATCAGTGATTTTTTTAATAGGGTAGCACTGCCCAGAATAATAGTTTGTGTTACCAATTAAAAGAAGCGCAACGCCGTCGCCGTGTTCTTTTACAAGTGCTTCTAGGTCTTCATAACGGCATAATTCTTCTCCTTCTCGAGGTTGCCAAAGTATAAGGCTCGTCTCTGGATCGTATCCACGCTGGCGTATCTGACTTTCTACCGCATACTTATCTGATGGGAAAGCATCGCTTTCTATAATTATTTTATGACGTGATGGCGTAGGATTGTAAAACGAAACCATCATCAAGTGAAGGTTTGTCGTGAGGGTATTCATTATCACTACCTCACTCGGTTTTGCACCTACAATGTGTGCCATAGGTTTTGCGAGTTCCTCGTGATAAGACATCCACGGAGTTTCTTCTTTAAAATGCCCTTCAACACCCAGATCTGCCCAGTCATTGAGTTCTTGCTCGATGTATTGTGCGACAGATTTTGGCTGGCAGCCTAGACTGTTTCCGCAGAGGTAGATAAGTTCGTTATCCTCTTTGTCTACTGGTATGTAGAAGTGATTACGGTACTCTTTAAGGGGATCTTTTTCGTCTTGCGCTTTCGCGAAAGCGAGATTATTTTCATACACCATATATGCTGTTTTCTTGAAGAACTGTTGCTTGTCTAAAAATAATGATTTTAAGGGAGAAAATGTCTTTACAAGCATATGAAGCAGCGCAAATGTTCAGCACATTTAAATTGTAATATGTAACGGGGTTTTTCTTACGTTGAGAGCGGAGGTTATTTATATTTGTGGACCATTTAATAATAAACTTTATGAAAAAACTAGTTGTACTACTTTTACTAATTGCAGGTTGCTACACACAGGTTACTGCACAAGAAAAAGAAAAATTTAGATTTGATATACGCCTTGGTTATGCTGCCGGTAATGAATATGGAGATGGTGTCTTATTTAATCTGGAACCTAAATGGTCAATAGATGAAAAGATAAATGTAGGTTTTAGAATAGGTGGTGCGGCACTTGCCGAGTTAACAAGTCCTTCTAATGGAATTGAAGCTTTTGAAACAGATGTCGTTACTGTTTATGGATCATACCTAGGTACAATAGATTATTACTTTTACCATAAAGATGGGTCACCTTTTGCAGTATTTGGTGGTGCCGGGATAGGATATGTTTCTAGTGCAAACGTAATCGCAGATTTTGATGAATATGACGATGCAAATAATATTGAAACCGATAATGGTCTAGGTGGGATGTTGCGAGTAGGTTTTGACTACTTTAAGTTTAGACTTGCTGCAGAGTATAATTTTGCGCCTGAAGGTCAATTACGTGACCTTAATAATAATGAGTTTAGTGCTGTAAAGAATGGGTACTTTGGTATCTCTTTAGGATTTTATTTTGGTGGTGGAAAATGGAAAAATGTAACAGTTCAAGAGTAAATATTACTGACATACTATAATAAAAAGGTCTCTCAATATGGGAGACCTTTTTATTATAAAACGTTTGCGCACAAAATCTTGCGCTATTGTGGTTTGAGTTATAAGATGATTTACTTTTGAGAGATGAACTCTCTGTTTCTCATACTATCAAGAAAAAGATACTTTGCACCCGCTTGGGTTTTTGCTTCACTCAATATTATGATAGGTACTTGGGTGCTTTACATCCCGAGAGTAAAAGAAAAGCTAGGAATAGATGATGGAGAGTTAGGCGTAGCTTTATTCTGTATGGGGTTAGGAAGTCTCGTGTCGCTCACGGTGGCCTCTCGAGTTATAAAGCGAGTGGGAGTAGGGGCATCTACAGTAGTAGGTGTTATTATCTTCTCACTATTGTTTATAATGCCATTACTTGCTCCATCTTATGCACTTTTGTGTGTTTCCTTGTTTTCTGTAGGGCTATTTTCTTGTTTTACAGATATAGCAATGAATGCGCTCGTCTCAGATATTGAAACCGAAGATGATGTGCATATTATGAGTTCTTCTCACGGTTTCTTTTCTATAGGAGGAGCAATTGCCGCAGTGATAGGTTATTTTATAATAGACCTTGTTAAGGTGCCTGTTTATCACGGTATGGGAGCTGCAATTCTGGTCATTGTCACAAATTTGTGGCTTTGCAAAAGTTATATAGCTCATAGAACCCCTATAGATGATAGTCACGGGACACTTAATTTCAATTTACTCAAACCGCTGCTAGGTCTTACCATTATAGCTCTTGTAATTATGGGAAGTGAAGGCGCCATTGAGCAGTGGAGTAAGCTCTATCTAGAAGATATTGTGCAAGTAGCTACAGAAAAAACTGCAGGAATGGGGTTTTTGCTTTTCTCACTGTTTATGGCCATAGGGCGTTTCTTTGGTGATGGGGTGAGTAAGCGTTTTGGGTCCTTCAAAATTATCATAGGTGGAGCTCTTCTTGCGGTTGTAGGCTACCTAGCGGTACTCTCAGCTAGTACCTATGTCACTCTTGTAGGTTTTGCAATTATAGGGCTCGGCTTTTCTGTGATTATTCCTGAGTTGCTTAGACTCGCAGGGAAAGCAAAAGGAGTAAACAGCGCAGACGGTATTTCTTTTGTTGCGGGAGCTGGTTTTATAGGGTTTCTTGCGAGTCCACCATTGGTGGGGTTTTTGGCAGATTTTTCAAGTCTCAAGCTGAGCTTTACGGTGCTAGGTGGTGGAGCATTACTAGCGATGATTATTGGGATTACGCTTTCGCGAAAGCGTAATTAACTCCAACTATAGCTACACGTATGTTAAGGTAAAGTAGACAGTTATTGTAAATAGTTTTAAATCTAGTAGTATTATCTATCTTTGCACGCTATGACAAAACAGGCCCTAGATTCATTACAAGCACAAATAGACCTTGGTGAGATGCTTCCGCTTATGGAGGAATTTTATACCATACAAGGAGAAGGATTCCATAAAGGAACAGCAGCTTACTTTATACGAGTAGGTGGTTGTGACGTGGGATGTCACTGGTGTGATGTGAAGGAAAGTTGGGATGCTGCAATACACCCTCCTACAAATGCAAATACCATTGCCGAAAATGCTGCAAAGTACTCAGATACTATTGTGGTGACGGGTGGTGAGCCGCTTATGTGGGATATGAACCCGCTTACTAAAAAATTAAAGTCACTAGGACTTACAACTCACATAGAAACTTCTGGTGCCTACCAGCTTTCTGGTGATTGGGACTGGATATGTCTTTCTCCCAAAAAACGTATGCTACCTACGCAGTCTGTACTAGAAAAAGCAAACGAACTGAAGGTGATTATCTTTAATAAGTCAGATTTTGACTTTGCAGAGAAGCACGCCGCACAAGTGGGTGAGGACTGTATTTTGTACTTACAACCAGAATGGTCTGTGCGTGATAAAATGGTGCCACTCATTGTAGATTATGTGATGAAAAACCCAAAGTGGAAGGTGAGCTTACAGACACATAAGTATTTAAATATACCATAGTAGGCTTAAAGCTTTAGGCGATATGCCATAAGCCAGTGATACTTTTACGGAGATGATGAAGTTGGTAGCTCAACAGTTTCTGTACTTCTTTGTTAAAAATTTCATCGTCAAATATCCAGCAACTTTATATTTGCTAACAGCTAATTTTCGCGAAAGAACATAAAAAAATCCGCTACTTCTCAGTAGCGGATTTTTTGATTTATTGAGTTTCTTAGAAGCTTATGCTTCTACTTCTTCCTCTTCTTTTTCTTCCTTTAATCCTTTCTTCTGTACTGTGTCAAACATTACAGGAGTTGCGATAAATAGTGAAGAATATGTACCTACGATTACACCTACAATAAGTGCAAACATTAATCCTCTAATAGATGGAGCTCCTAAGAAGAAGATCGCTAGAAGTACGATTAACGTAGTTACAGACGTATTAAGTGTACGGCTTAATGTACTGTTAAGTGCTTGGTTAATTAATTTACCAAATCCTCTAGTAGAACCGTGCTCTTTAATGTACTCACGTATACGGTCAAAAACTACCACGGTATCATTCAGAGAGTACCCAATTACGGTAAGAATAGCCGCAATAAAGTTTTGATCTACCTCCATATCAAATGGCATTATGTTTTTGAATATTGCAAATACACCTAGTACTAACAATACATCGTGGAAAACTGCAGCTACAGCTCCAAGAGAGAATTGCCATCTACGGAAACGTAATAAGATGTATAAGAATACCACAATTAATGAACCGATTACGGCAAAAAGTGCTCCTTTCTTAATATCATCTGCAATAGTAGGACCTACCATATAGTATTCCATTTTACCTACCTGCTTATCATCTGTAGACTTTGCAAAAGCTGCATAGCTCATACCGCTAGGTAAGAATGGTGTAAGTGATGTAAATAGTTGTTGCTCAACCTGAGCATCTATATCTGTACCTGTCTCATCGATACGGTACTTTGTAGTAATCTTTAATTGATTATCTGCTCCAAAAGTTTTTACATCTGCACTTCCAAAATCTGCAACAAGTGCATCTTCTACTTCTTGTGCATTCATAGGTTGGTCAAAACGTACTGTGTACGTACGACCTCCTACAAAGTCAATACCTGCGTCAAGACCTCCTGTTAATAAAGCAGCAAGACCTCCTACGATAAGTACTCCAGAGATAGCGTAAGCAATTTTACGTTTTCCTAAGAAGTCTACATTGTTATTTACAAATAGATTCTTAGTCATACCTGTAGCAAACTCTAGAGACTTTCCGTTTTTACCGTATCCATCTATAAATAGACGTGTGATAAAGATTGCACAGAAAAGTGATGTTGCAATACCTATCATAAGTGTAGTTGCAAATCCTTGTACCGGTCCTGTTCCAAATAAGAAAAGGATAAGTGCCGTTAAGAACGTCGTAATGTTTGCATCAAGAATAGATGAAAGTGCATTGTTAAAACCGTCTTTAATAGCATCTTTTTGAGACTTCCCTTTGCGTATCTCTTCTTTAATACGCTCAAAGATAAGTACGTTTGCATCCACAGACATACCTATAGTAAGTACGATACCCGCAATACCAGGAAGTGTAAGTACAGCTCCAAGACCTGCAAGTACTCCAAAGATGAAAAGGATGTTTACTACAAGTGCGATATCTGCAAATCCTCCGGCTTTACCGTAGTAAAATACCATCCAGATAAGTACTAGTGAAAGTGCGATTAAGAATGATAAGATACCAGAGTTAATAGCCTCTTGACCTAATGATGGTCCTATTTCTTCTGCTTGAATAATCTTAGCAGATGCAGGAAGTTTACCTGCGTTTAATACTGTTGCAAGATCTTGTGCGCTTGCTACCGTAAAGTTACCAGAGATCTCTGTGCTACCTCCTTTAATCTCTTGACGAGCTGTTGCTGCAGAGTAAACATTACCATCTAGTGCAATAGCGATAGCATTTCCTTTTTGAGCAACCTCACGAGTAAGTTTTGCCCACTGGTTAACCCCTTGTCCTTCAAAATCAAGACCTACAGCAGGTTGTTGTGTTTGTGTAAATTGCTGGCGTGAGTCGTTTACAACATCTCCGTCCATATAAGGTGCTCCCTGTCTGTTAGACTCAAGTGCATAAAGACCTACGATGTCTGCTCCTTCTTCTTCTGGCACACCCCAAGCAAACTTCGCATAACGTAAAGACGCTGGGCGCTGCTTGATAACTGCTGGGTTTCTTAAGTAAGAGTTGATTGTTGCTGTGTCTTTTACAGCAGCAAATCCTACAGTAGGTACTTGGCTAAACTGTACAGCTTGCTGGTTTGGGCTAAATATTTTAAATAGTGGTCCAAAATCTTGCTCCTCTTCTTCTTCATCTACATCTTTAAGTAGATCAGATACATTATCATCTAGTGTGCTGTCTTGAGCAACTGCAGCTTCTTTTTTCTCAGATGCAGCAACAAGAGTTCTTAGTGTCTCATTTGCTCCTATAAGGTAGTTAAGAGCTTCACCAGCATAGTGAGTTGTGTAAAACTCAAGTTGTGCTGTCTTTTCAAGAAGACCTCTTACACGATCAATATCTTTTGCTCCTGGAAGCTCAACAAGTATACGCCCATTATCTCCTAGAGACTGGATGTTAGGTTGTGTAACTCCAAACTTATCAATACGATTACGTAATGTTTCAAAAGCAGACCCTACAGTCTCTGTAATTTCACCTTCAAGAACTGTAGCAACTTCAGAGTTGCTCATTCCTGTGTTTACTTTGTCTTCTAGAACAACATTTGCAAAGATATCTGGAGAGGCTAGTTGCCCACCCTGCTTTTCAAATTCTGTTACAAAATCTTCAAAGTAAGTGTTTTGACTATCTTTTTGTGCCTCATCTGTAGCATCTAGTGCTGCGATAAATGCCGGGTCTGTACTGTTGTTAGAAAGACCACCTAAGATATCACGTATAGATATCTGAAGTATCACGTTGATACCCCCTTTAAGATCCAGACCTTTGTTAAGCTCTTTCTCTTTTGCATCATTATAAGTGATGCCAGCAAAGATAGGATTTGCTCCTATGCTGTCTAAGTACGTGCGCTCTATGAGATCTTGTGCATCTGCATCTGTAGGCGCTTGTGCAACGGCATATGCCTTTGCTTCGTCTTCTGTTTTGTTTGTTAAATACGTAAATGATAGTTGGTATAAACATACCAGACCAAAAATTAACGCAAAAACTCTAATGAGTCCTTTGTTTTGCATTTTGCTTTGTTTGAGTTCAGAAAAAGAGTTTTTGTAAACTGCAATTTCTGAAAGTTGATAAATAATTAATTGATAATAATTGCCACTTCTGGGTGTTGAAGCAGCGTTGTGGATATTACAACTAGCCGCTGGCTAGACTGTATATATCTAGGTGAAGTTGTTAAGAAATAGGTCCAGCACGCACTTGTGGTATGCGGTACTGAATATTTTCTAATGCGATAGCATTGTACCTATAAAGAGTATAGGTTGTGTGTGTGTTACTATTTTCTACTTTTACTTGCTGGTTATTAAACGCAGCATAGGTATCAAAGCTTGTAGCACGTGTGGTCTCAGACTTAGGCTCAATAATATGACCCGCTGGACCGTCAAAATCGCTGGTGTCTTGTATTTTGTAAATATCTAGCTTATAGTAGTCTGCGCCATCATCAGTAGGGTAGTGGTCAGGAGTAGTCGTATATGCTTGACTGTTACTTGTTTCGCTAAAAATTTCTTGAATCTCAGATACCTCTAGATCACTGTAGTAGCTCAGTTTTAGTGTTCCATCTATAAGCTTTTCAACTTTGATGTTGCTTACGTCTACATTTTCTAGTTTGCTCTTTACAAGTGCAATTGCATCTTGAGTGTTATGTACATTGTTTTGAGAAGTAGCAAATTTTATGAGAATCTCTTGGTTAGGTACAGTATTTTGCTCCAAGCTTATTCCTAAAATAGCTAGGGCAATAATAAATGTATATAAGTACCACTTGTTTCTCACAAATTGATGTTTATTCATCAAGCGACAAATATAATATTCTCAGGCTAAGTACCCAATGTTTTAAAGACTACTTATTAGTTAATTAAAACGGCTTGTAGACTCCTATCTGCTAGTAGTTTTAGGTGTTACGCTTTCGCGAAAGCGTATGTAGTAGTTTAATAATCTTTAGTCACCATTTGTAATAAATGATGTGATTTCCAGCTGCGGTATCACCCCTGTAGAAATTACTTGTGTAAGGTTGTGCGCGCTTTCTACGGTGAAGTTACCGCTTATTTCGGTTTGTCCACCAGTTATAGGTTGGTTTGCCATAGGTGCTGCATATACTTGATTATCTATCACAATGGCTATTGCAAATCTATCTCTAGCCGCTCTTGTGGTGAGGGTTTCCCACGCTGTAGCAGCTGTATCTGTCATTGCAATGTTTATTGTGGGCTCTCCTACTTGAGAAAAAGATTGTGTGGAGCGTGTTATAAAATTACCGTGCATCGCCGGTTTTCCTGATGAGTCCAGTATGAGTGCATAAAGTGTTATCACACCATTAGTTTCTGGTATACCCCAGGCAAATGTGACATTGAGATTTTCTTTTTGTAGTGCTACCTTTACCTTTTCTGAGTGTAGTGTGCGGTTTACAAGTGCTGTATCCTTTACGTTACTTAATCCTATATATGTTGGATTGTTAGGTAATCCTGCCACAAACACTTCTTTAAAATGTTTGATACTGTAGTCTCTTTCAGGGTCTAGTTCCTCATTATATAAATCGATTATGGAGGGCATTATCTGTTTTATAGATGCGGTCTCGTAGAAGGCAACAGCGCCCGGAGTTTTTAGAAGGGTTCTTATATGTTCTTCTGTTGTTTTAGTTTTTAAACTAATATACGCTTGATTATTACCTACGGCTTCAATCTTAATAGCCTTACTAGATGGGGCTAGTCTATTTTTTATAGCTTCTAGATGGTGCACTGTGAGTGCTTGCGCTGGTGAGGAGACTTCAATTTTAAAGCTATTTTTGGGTTTGAAACTTATACAGGATGCTAAGCTTAGAAGTACGTATAAAAGCGATAATTGTATTTTCATAAAATAATTTCTAAACCGAAGATATATAATAATGAGCGGATTACGCTTTCGCGAAAGCGTAAAAAAAACCTGCTACATTTAAGTAACAGGCTTTTTGTATCGAGTTATGTAGGCTGTATTATAGCTCTAATAATCCGTTAGTTTTCTTAACGCCCTCTGCACTTTCTGCAAGGTGTGCTTTTTCTGCATCGTCAAGTTTGATCTCTACTATTTTTTCGATTCCGTTTTTACCTAGTACTACTGGTACACCGATACAAAGATCAGAAAGACCGTACTCACCATCTAGTAGTGTAGAACAAGGGAATATTTTCTTTTGGTCACAAGCAATTGCTTGTACAAGACCAGATACTGCTGCACCTGGTGCATACCAAGCAGAAGTTCCGAGAAGTTTAGTAAGTGTTGCTCCACCTACTTTAGTATCTTCTTTTACTTGAGTAAGACGCTCGTCAGAAATAAATTCTGATACAGGTACACTGTTGCGAGTTGCAAGACGTGTAAGTGGTACCATTCCTTTATCTGAGTGTCCACCTATTACCATACCGTCTACATCTGAGATAGGAGCTTCTAGAGCTTCGGCAAGACGGTACTTAAAACGAGCACTGTCAAGAGCACCACCCATACCGATGATACGGTTTTTAGGTAGTCCAGTTACTTTGTGAGCTAGGTAAGTCATTGTATCCATAGGATTAGATACTACGATAAGGATCACGTTAGGAGACTCTTTTACAAGACTAGCAGCAACGCTTTTTACGATACCTGCGTTAATACCTATAAGTTCTTCACGAGTCATACCTGGCTTACGAGGTATACCAGAAGTAATTACCGCGATATCACTACCAGCAGTTTTTGAGTAATCACCAGTAGTACCTGTGATTTTTGTATCAAAACCGTTTAAAGAAGCTGTTTGCATTAAATCCATTGCTTTACCCTCGGCAAAACCTTCTTTAATGTCTACTAATACTACTTCACTAGCAAAATCTTTTATTGCGATGTATTCTGCACAGCTGGCACCTACGGCTCCAGCACCTACTACGGTAACTTTCATTGGATATAATTTTTAATATTTATGTTGATTTATAAAGCTTTTCACGGCTGCTACGAAAATACGATATATCCCTCTTTTTATGTAACCTATCGTAATAAAACTGTCTTAAGATATTTCAAAAAAAAATCCCTGTCGCTACAAGTAGTGACAGGGATATAACAAGCTTGAATTCACAATCCAAATGAATCAAATATTATGTTGCTTGTTTTTTTAAACCATTTCAAATACCCAACTTAGAATAGTTTAATAATCAACGTATGATTACGCTGGTGTAAATGTAAGACGACTTTAGAAAAGCGATTGCTTGTTAATACAAACCAGCTTCAAACTTACTTAAATGTGTTTTTAATCGATTAAATATGTATTTTATCGATTAAAAATTTGATTTTAGTCGATAATGTGCATCTCTTGTAAGTAGGCGGTTTTAAAAAAAAATCCCCACTATTAGATAGCGAGGATTTAAGTATGACTAAATTCTTTAAAATTAAACCCCTACATCTAATCATAAGAAAATAGCGATTAGTGCAGAACACTAATCATATACGGGTGCAATTTAAATATTTCTTAAACCTCAAAACATTACGGGATTAAAATCATACCCTCATAATTCTTTTGTGTATTTAATCGATTATAAAGTGTTTTTAGACGATGTTTTTTAAAGTAAGGTTGAGTCATAACGTATTTATAATCTGTAGAGAATTCCTATGTTAGAATTTGTAAATCTCCCTACCGTTAAGATGTGAGATAAGCTCCACTTTGAGAAATGATAGCTCACCCCAATCTCACCTCTTATAGCGATTTTTTGAGTATCAATTTTTTCTACTAGCTGATTTAAAATAGATAAGAACTGACTTTCTTGACCATTGAGCGAAAAATCATAATTGCTCACTGTTATTCCTAAGTTACCCATAAACTCAAATTTCTTATGTCTCTTCGAGGTTATAAATTGAAAAAGCATCGAATTTGAAGCTATATCCATACCATCTACTTCTAGAAGGGGAGTTGTCTCTGCGTCATCTGGATTGTCTATAGTAAAAGCATCTAATTTTATTCTTAAGTCAAACCGAGCGTATGAAGCAGCAATAGCATACTGCAGTGATTCTGAATTTTCTTGTTGAGAGCTGTATTGATTGAGGTTGTGTTTAACGCCTATACCATAAATATTATATGCAGCGTCTTCAATGGGTATTCTAGGGGAATAACGTAGAGTGATCTCTGTCTTTTTCCATAGACCTATAGAGGTCTGTAAAAAGGGGTGGAAAAGCACACTTTGTTGTACACCTTCAAAAGCTTGTAATTCATTAGGTTCATCGCCTATGGTAAAATCAAAAAACGTAGAAGTCTCACCACCTAATGCACTCGGTATGATAGCACTGCTCGAACCGTCACGAATGACGAAATTATTGAAATCCGAATTTGAGACTTCAAAACTACGCTTATTATTGGGAGTAAATAGCGTATTAAAGTGCAAAGAAATTTTGGTTTCGAATAATCCTAATGAGCGGGCATTATCTACCCAAGCTGCAGAAGATTGAAATGAGCTTGCCTCTGCACCGGGTGTAATAAAACCTTCAGAAATATAAACTAGGTCTTGTACTGTGTTTTCTACATCTTCAAAAACAGATTGGGCTTGAAGCGAAGTGCAAATAATTAAATTGAAAATGCAAAGGAGTAGTTTTAGTTTCATAATCATATAGGTTTCAGTAGGAATATGGGAAAATACTATTTATCAAACTATTAGAGAATTGGTAATGCTATTTAAAATAAAAAAAGGCTCTAAACCTAAGTTTAGAGCCTTTTACGTATATAATTAAGAGTGTTTAAGCGTCTATGTTTGCATAGATAGCATTCTTCTCGATAAACTCACGGCGAGGTGGTACCTCGTCACCCATAAGCATAGAGAATATTCTATCTGCCTCTGTACCATTATCTATGGCAACCTGGCGTAGCGTTCTAAACTCAGGATTCATAGTTGTATCCCAAAGCTGCTCTGCATTCATCTCTCCAAGACCTTTGTATCGCTGTATAGATACACCTTGATTCCCTAATCTATCTGCTATCGCATCACGTTCTTTATCATCCCAAGCATATTGCTTTTTCTGACCTTTTTTAACCAAGTATAATGGTGGTGTTGCGATGTATACAAAACCTTTTTCTACTAGCTCTCTCATATAACGGAAGAAGAAAGTAAGAATAAGAGTAGAAATGTGACTACCATCTACATCGGCATCACACATAATAACTACTTTGTGATATCTAAGTTTTGAAAGGTTAAGTGCTTTACTATCTTCCTCCGTACCTATAGTTACACCAAGAGCGGTGAAGATATTTTTAATCTCTTCGTTTTCAAAAACTTTATGCTGCATTGCTTTCTCAACGTTCAAGATCTTACCACGTAGTGGTAAAATGGCTTGAAACTCACGGTCACGACCTTGCTTAGCCGTTCCACCTGCCGAGTCTCCCTCAACAAGAAATACTTCACAAACTGCAGGATCTGTTTCAGAACAGTCAGATAATTTTCCAGGTAAACCACCTATACTCATCACCGTCTTACGTTGCACCATCTCACGCGCTTTCTTTGCTGCGTGACGAGCTTGAGCTGCAAGAATTACCTTTTGAACAATGGTCTTAGCATCATTCGGGTTTTCTTCCATATAGATCTCAATCATCTCTGCCACTGCTTGAGATACTGCAGATGTAACCTCACGGTTACCTAGTTTTGTTTTAGTTTGCCCTTCAAATTGTGGCTCACTAACCTTTACAGAAATAATAGCTGTAAGACCCTCACGGAAATCATCTCCCGCAATGTCAAACTTAAGTTTATCTAGCATTCCAGAGGCATCTGCAAATTTCTTGAGTGATCCCGTAAGACCACGACGAAAACCTGCAAGGTGTGTTCCTCCTTCGTGTGTGTTAATGTTGTTTACATATGAGTGTAAGTTCTCTGCATAGCTATCATTATAAATCATAGCCACTTCTACAGGGACACCATTTTTCTCTCCCTCCATAGAGATAACGTTCCCTATAATAGGGTTACGGTTACCATCTAAGAAACGTACAAATTCTGAAAGACCTTCATTAGAGTGAAAAGTTTCATTTTCAAACTCACCATCTTCTTTCTTATTTCGCTTGTCTGTAAGTGTTACAGTGATACCTTTATTAAGGTAAGCCAGTTCTCTTAATCTTGAAGCAAGCGTGTCATAATTGTACTCTGTAGTTTGCTGGAAGATAGAATCATCTGGAGTAAAGGTAACTTCGGTACCTGTAAAATCTGTATCACCTATAGCTTTTACTGGGTATAATGCTTTACCACGTTCATACTCTTGCTCCCATACTTTACCTTCTTTATAAACCGTAGCTTTAAGATGGTTAGAAAGTGCATTCACACAAGATACACCTACCCCGTGTAGACCACCAGAAACCTTATAAGAGTCTTTGTCAAATTTACCACCGGCACCTATCTTAGTCATTACTACTTGTAATGCAGATACGCCTTCTTTTTTATGAATCCCTACAGGGATACCACGACCATTATCTCGTACCGTGATTGAGTTATCCTCGTTAATAGTAACATCTATAGCGTCACAGTAACCTCCCATAGCCTCATCAATAGAGTTGTCTACCACCTCATATACTAAGTGGTGCAAACCTCTAACTCCTACATCTCCAATATACATCGAAGGACGCATACGTACGTGCTCCATTCCCTCAAGGGCCTGAATACTATCTGCCGAATATTGCTTTTTATTAGCGTCGTCGCTCATATTATAATTCTTAAAATATTGTCTAAAAACAAATATAAAGAAAGGGTCTCCAGAAAGGTCTTAAAAACCCTCGAAAACCCTTGAAGTTATTAACATTTTGTGGAAAAATACAAGCCTCTTTTTAGCGTAATTTGTGAGGTGCATTTTTACGCTTTCGCGAAAGCGGAATTATGATCTTTAAATATCTATAAAGCTTTAATTTTTCATCTCAGTTGGCGCATTGATCTCTGCCTCTGGCGGAATGCGTTTTGCAAGAAATAAAACCTGACCTAAGTGACTCGACTGGTGTTCCATTACGTGAAACCAGGCGTAGTAATTATTCATCCCATAACTAGGTACTTCTTCAAGAAGCCACTCGTCACTTGCAGACTTAAAAAGGGCTTTAGTGCGCTCTCTAACTTTTGTAAACTCCTCTAGATAATAGCTCACAGGCTTGCCTTTAAACTCCTCTTGAGCCTTTTTACCTAAGTCTAAGGCTAGTCCCCACTTTTTGGCTTCCTCTTCATTAAAGCCTCTGTTTTCAAATGTTCTTACTTGGTAAAATGCCTCTGCTGCAGCTAGGTGCATTACGAGTGCACCTATGCGATTTGCATTCTCATCGTGTAGATGATCTATCTCGTGCTGAGACATTCCTTTTACTCTATACTCAACTCGCTCTTTCAAATCATCTAGCATTGATATTAAAACACCTAGCTGTGGAGCATAACCATCTTCAGATTTAATTTCGGCTGGGCCAAAGTCCATAGTTTCGGTACCTTCTCCTGTTATCATCAGGGAGTGTGCTCCGGAAAAAGCATCGCTAGATGATTCTAGTGTGTACTCTAGTACAGAACTGCTGTTTGTGCCGCCTATACCTTCTGCCCAAGAATCTATTTTCTCTCCCTTTGCTGTTTTTTCAAAGTCGGCATTTCCTAGTGGAAAACCTGTCATTATGCCGTTACTGTCCTCTATTTGTAAAGAGAAGTTATCAAAATAGAACGTTCCATCAGATAGCATCAAACCACCTATAAGTAATCGTTCTGCATTTTTACCTATGGTTCCTTCAATGGTATATTCTTTCCACTCTGGATCTCTGATAGGTCTATCACCCATATTATCAAAAAAGCCGTTCTCATTATTCTTCATATCTACTCTGGCCCATAGTCCTGCCCAAGCTGTGGAGTCTGCAATTTCTGCCTTTACAGCTGCTTTAAGAATAAATTTGCGCTCCTGGTCCATACTCATATCTATAGATTGAGAAAAGGCCGTCCAGCTGTTTGATACTTGAGATTGCTGAGCTTTTGCAATAAATGCGCAGCAGAGTAATACGATAAGAGTTGGAATAAATTTCATTGGATTGACTTGATTGAGTTCTTACTGGCTTTATTAGTAGCAAGATAGGGGTTTTGTTACAAAATGATATGTTTGAAAAATCAATGATTAATCAGTACATCTTTGTAAATCATAGGATATTTGGATTTTGCAGAAGCATCATCTCTTAGTTGAGGATGATTATTGTAATCAGTTCTCAACTTATAGATAGCTTTTTTGTAACCTATCATAAATTCTAAATATTCTTCTACTGAAATATCTTGGTTAATGGAAAATACAAACGCAGTATTACTTTGTGCGCCTTCATAGATATATGAGAATATCGAATCTTCGATGGATGTCTTAGTGTTTTTAAATGAAGCAATATTTAAAGTGTCTACGTTTTTATCTAGTATAAATTCTTCAAAAAATCGGGGTGGTGGTGGAGGGGGAGGATAGTCCTTTGAGTTAGACCATTTGTTATAAAGTTCTTTAGATAATACAATATGACGTTTGTAATAAGTTTCTAATAGTGTCCCAGAGTTTGTAATTGTAATTAATATATTATTTGCATTGATTAATAGAAGTTTGTCAAATAATGTGTCTAGTTTATTCCATTTGATAGATTTATCAATATAGAAAACAGCATCATATCTATAATGAGATTGTTTAGATTCTAGGATAGACATCTGGACGTCGTGATAAGTCAAGAAACGATCCCATCCAAAAAATTTGATACTATCATTCTTCTCTGTGACTTTAAATCTAATTTGATTCTGATGTGAATCCATAAATATGTCTTCACTATACTCGATCTCAAGTTTAAATTCTGGAATATTTGCAAATGATCCAGTTATAGCTTGAAGATTGCCTTGCTTATCATAAGTTTTTACGTTACTCAAAGCGATGATAAATACTAGTAGACTCAGTATAGCAAAGTGAATACTCATTTTTGCGATTGTATACCCTTTTAAAAATCTCCTTAGACTTTTTACTTGGTCAAAGAATAAAACTATGGGTAATAATGCTATTGCATAAGCAAACTCCTTAAATACTATGGAACTGTGGGATATTATAATGCTTCCTATTGTGAGGACTAAAATCTTTAAAATCCAGAATATTGCAGTTGGGGTAAGAGCACTTTGGTCATTTATAATTCTCCTTCCAGCTTTTCTTTTTTGACTATTTCTGTCAGTTCCAGAAAAAATAAAAGCTATGCTAATTGTGTTTCCTAGCGCGACAGAAATTGAAGAAAAGAATAGCGCAATATAATTCCGTGTATCTGTATCTAGAGTATTATCTGCGTTATATACAAATGCTAAGTGTACGCTTCTCAGGAGTATAAAAAGATACTGCAAGAAGTAATAGAAGATAACAGCGGTTAAAATCCCTAAAACAATACCTAATAAGAATTTTCTTTTTGAGAATTCTTGTAGCGTTATTTTATGAAGAAATTTCTTTGAACCCAAATGTGTGTTGCTAGATTGTGTCCTAAGTTGGTAGTGATAAACTTGTAATTGTTACACCATCCCCTTAACCTCCTCAAAATCTAAGCCGCCATAATTCCCACTACTCATAAGCAGTATGGCTTTATTTTTAAGCTCTTGTTCAAATAGAAATGCTTTAAAATCTGCGGGGTCTGTAAATATGGTAAGGTCATCACGTTTAAATGCTGCTGCGATTTGCTGCGCTGTGATAGGTTCTAATTTTTTGATTTCGACAGCCTTTGGTGAGTAAAAAACCACCGCCACATCTGCAGCATCTAGTGCTCCTTGATATTCGCTTAAAAACTCAGGATTAAGACTGCTGTAAGTATGAAGCTCTAGGCAGGCTACAACAGTACGGTCACCATATTGTTCTTTTACGGCGCTTGTAGTTGCAGCTACTTTAGAAGGACTATGCGCAAAGTCTTTGTAAATAACCGTGTTTTTACTTTTGGCGATAAGTTCTAGTCGCTTGCTGGCTCCTGTAAAGGTTGAGATGGCTTCATAAAAATCTTCTTCTACAACACCCATATGCTGGCAGATCCATTTGGCACCGGCTAGGTTATTGAGATTATGTTTCCCAAAAACTTCTATAGGCATCGCACCATCTGGAGTTTCTAGTAGGGTCTCACCATCCTCTACCGTGTACTCAGGTGTTTGGTAAGGATATTTTTTAATGTGAGCAGTGGCATTCTCTACTACTTTTACCACATTTTCATCTTCGGTATTGTACACCATTGCACCACCGTTTGTCATTGAGTCTACAAAAATCTGAAACTGCTCCACATAATTGTCAAACGTGGGAAAGACATTAATATGATCCCAAGCAATACCGCTTAGTAGAGCAATATTAGGCTTGTATAAGTGAAATTTTGGTCTGCGATCTATAGGGCTACTCAGATACTCATCACCTTCTAGCACCATAAAATCTGCATCATCTGTCATTCTCACCATCGTGTCAAAGCCTTCTAGCTGTGCACCCACCATATAATCTACCTCTTTATCCCAGTAATGCATCACGTGCAGTATCATAGAGGTGATGGTGGTTTTACCGTGAGATCCTCCTATAACGACCCTAGTTTTGTCTTTTGCACGCTCATATAGATATTCTGGATATGAGTAAATGTTGAGACCTAGTTCTTGTGCTTTGAGTAGCTCTGGGTTGTCTTCTTTTGCGTGCATTCCTAAAATAACAGCATCGAGGTCGCTTGTTATTTTTTCTGGAAACCAGCCAAATGCTTCAGGTAATAGTCCATATTTTTCAAGTCGAGATTTTGACGGATCAAAAATCGTGTCGTCACTACCTGTTACGGTCTCCCCTTTGTGATGTAAAGCAAGTGCTAGATTGTGCATTGCGGCTCCACCTATGGCTATAAAATGAATGTTCATATGTTGTAAAAGTCTTTATCGTAAAAATAAGATTTCGATTCCAAATGTGCGAGTATTATAAGTTCTATTTTGAGTGTGAGTACGCTTTCGCGAAAGCGTAACAAAAACACTGTTACGACTGCAAAAAGGCGTTTGTTTATGCAGAAATATTGACTCTCTGCGAGTTGTCTGTACTGACATAACGACATTCTCAGTAAAAGGCACTATTTTTGTCTAACCGATACCAACGTTCTGCTTACGGAACACAGAAAACGCACAACCAAATGAGTTTCTTCAAGAAAATATTTTCAAAAGAAAAAAAAGAAACCCTTGATAAAGGGCTAGAGAAAACAAAAACGAGCTTCTTTGATAAGATGAGCAAGGCAGTTGCCGGAAAGTCTAAGGTAGATGATGATGTACTTGATAATCTTGAAGAAGTGCTTGTTACCAGTGATGTGGGTGTAAAAACCACGCTTAAAGTAATCACGCGTATAGAAGAGCGTGTGGCCAAAGATAAGTATGTAGGTACAGATGAGCTTAACAGGATACTACGTGAAGAAATTGCCGGTCTACTAAGTGAGACAAACACAGGTAACGCAACCGAATTTGAAATCCCATCGCAAAATAAACCACACGTGATTATGGTGGTAGGTGTAAACGGTGTGGGAAAAACAACTACTATAGGAAAGCTTGCTTACCAGTTTAAAAAGCAAGGTAAAAAAGTGGTGCTTGGTGCGGCAGATACGTTTAGAGCAGCAGCGATAGATCAACTGCAGGTGTGGGCAGATCGAGTAGATGTACCTATTGTAAAACAACAAATGGGAAGTGACCCAGCCTCAGTAGCCTTTGACGCACTAGAGAGTGGCGTAAAACAAGATGCAGATGTAATTATTATAGACACTGCCGGGAGATTACACAATAAGGTAAACCTTATGAACGAGCTTACTAAGGTGAAGCGTGTGATGCAAAAGGTAGTGGGAGATGCTCCTCACGATGTACTTCTTGTACTTGATGGTTCTACAGGTCAAAACGCCTTTGAACAAGCAAAACAATTTACAGCAGCTACAGAGGTGACTTCGCTAGCCGTAACAAAACTAGATGGTACCGCAAAAGGTGGTGTGGTGATAGGAATTTCTGATCAGTTTCAAATCCCTGTAAAATACATTGGAGTAGGAGAAGGTATCGAAGATTTACAAGTCTTTAATAAAGTAGAGTTTGTAGATAGTTTCTTTAAGTAAGCCTTCACTTTTTATGAAACTCGATTTTAGGTGGCTTCCAGAGCTTACGTTGCGCACCTTACGAGTGGTTGCTATTGGTTTCTTATTACTTAACCTGTATAGCGTCTATACAGCATACACTGCAGTTAGGAGTGACCTTGTGCCTAAATATTTAGCGCAGTACACCGCTTTTCCTCACTATATATTTATTGCCTTTTACAGTCTCATTATATTTTATATATGGAGAATCCTTAAAGGAGCGATTGCTTCACAATACTGGTGGGTACCCGTAATTGCGGTGATTATATTTGAGTCTACTAAGTTTTTTATCTACGGTTTCTTGATGTGGGTTAATCCTTTTCAATAATTAAGCTATTAGTTGATAACCTCCATTATTTTTTCCCATAAATCTGTATCAAAACCGGAAGGACCTAATAATGACTCTTCGGTTGCATCGCCTAGGCGTATTACTACCAGTCCTTCACTAGGTAAAACATATACTTTTTGATCATCTTTACCTAAACCAGCGATAAGGTCATCTGGAGCGGTAGGGATTAATTTTCCTGTAAATGTTGTCGTGGTGCCGGGTAGTCTATAGCTGTCTTGCCCATTAAGCCACCAGAGATATCCGTAAGCTTCATTAATATCTTGAGAAGGCGTTGTCATTTCTGTAAAGTATTCGGGATTTATTAATTGGTTTCCGTCCCAATTTCCTTCATTGAGCGTGAGTAGTCCAAAACGCGCCATACTTCGAGCTGTGCTAAAGTATAATCTAAAATAGCCAAAAGGCACCCAGGCACCCGTCATACCAGTTTGTGACTTAAGCTTATTGTCATAGTAGGTATTAAAATCATCGGGTACAGCTGCTGTTACCACGTCTTGTAATAAGGTGTAAAAAGCGTTATGATAGTACCACTCGGCACCAGCATCATTCAGGTACAGCAGACACTCAGGGTCAGAGCAGTTGGTATCGTCTACTGTATAGTCTCCTCCGCTGGTCATCGTGAGTTGGTTACGTATTGTTACCGCCGCTTCTTGTTCTGGAGTCATAGTAGTCCATCCCGTGCCTAGGTAATTGCTGGAAGCATCATTTATAGATAAGTAGCCTTCTTGTTGTGCAATACCTACGGTGTAAGCCGTGAGCGTTTTTGCAGCGCTATTCCAGCGATGGCTTGTGGTTTCGTCTGTATCTTGATAATAATTCTCTACTACTATTTTTCCATCTTTAAGGATGATAAAAGCTTTGCTGTTATTTTCTGCTACATAATCAGTAAGATCTTGTAAGGCTGTAAGATTCCAGTTAAGAGTAGACGGGCTTGTCACTTCCCAAGTGTCACCTGCGATAGGAGGGAAGTATAGATTATTAGTCTCGCCAGTATCATCTGGCTCTTCTGCGATGGTTTCGTCAGTTATAATAATCGTATCATCTGTAATGATTTCATTATCTGTAGTTGAACACGATAGACTTATAAGTAATAAGAAATATAGGTAACGCATCATTGAGGCTTTATGATAGGACTCTAAAATATAAAAAAGGATTAATGTAGCTCTCATAATTAAGGAATTGGCAGTTTTTAGAGCTATCAAAAGGTGTAAAATATCAAGGTGCTATTTACTATGTTATTTGGCTTATCTTTGCACTCCCTTAAAAGGAAGGCTATGCGTACAAAATCATTGAAGAAGAATAAGATAAACGTAGTAACTCTAGGTTGCTCAAAAAACGTTTATGATAGTGAGGTCTTAATGGGCCAACTTAAAGCAAATGAGATGGATGTTGCTCACGAAGAAGATGGTAACATCGTTGTGATTAACACCTGTGGTTTTATAGATAATGCAAAAGAGGAGTCTGTAAACACCATTCTTGAGTACGTAAAGCAAAAAGAAGAAGGTGATGTAGACAAGGTATTTGTTACAGGATGTCTTTCTGAGCGTTACAAGCCAGACCTTCAAAAGGAGATTCCAGATGTAGATCAGTATTTTGGAACAACAGAGCTACCAGGATTACTTAAAGCACTTGGAGCAGACTATAAACACGAGCTTATAGGTGAGCGTATCACAACTACACCAAAAAACTACGCCTACCTAAAAATAGCCGAAGGCTGTGACCGCCCTTGTTCTTTCTGTGCAATTCCTTTAATGAGAGGTAAGCACAAGTCAAAATCTATTGAACACCTCGTAGTAGAAGCAAAAAAACTTGCTGCAAATGGGGTGACAGAGTTAATCCTTATCGCACAAGATCTTACGTATTACGGTCTTGATTTATATAAAAAACGCAACCTAGCAGAGCTTCTTGAAAACCTTGTTCAAGTGGAAGGTATAGAGTGGATTCGTCTACACTATGCATTTCCTTCTGGATTCCCGGTAGATGTACTTGATGTGATGAAGCGTGAGCCTAAGGTGTGTAACTACCTTGATATTCCGTTGCAACACATTGCAGATCCTATCTTAAAATCTATGCGACGTGGTACAACAATGGCAAAGACAAATGCGTTGTTAGAACGCTTTCGCGAAAGCGTACCAGAGATGACCATAAGAACTACGCTTATTGTAGGATATCCTGGAGAAACCGAAGAAGATTTCCAAACGCTGAAGCAATGGGTAAAAGATCAACGTTTTGAGCGTTTAGGATGCTTTACATACTCACACGAGGAAAATACACACGCATATAATCTAGAGGACGATGTGCCAGAGGATGTAAAAATGGATCGTGCAAACCAGATTATGGAGATCCAATCACAAATTTCTTGGGAGCTCAATCAGCAGAAAATAGGGAAGGAGTTCAAGATTGTAGTAGACCGTAAAGAAGGAAACTTCTTTATAGGTCGTACAGAATTTGACTCACCAGATGTAGATAACGAGGTGCTAGTTGATGCGACTAAGTTTTATTTAAAAACTGGAGACTACGCAATGGTAAAAGTAACAGAGGCAGAAGATTTTGATCTGTATGCAGAGCCACTTGTAGCCCTAGAGCGACCACAAGCATTGCACGCAAAACGTGCTACCAAAAATAAGAAGTAGTAAATTAATTTACAAAAAGCCTTTTGGAACAAATGTTTTGAAGGGCTTTTTTGTGTGTAAGAGTTTGTTTGCAAGGCTTACATTTGTAGCACTAAAAAAGCCTTTTTTATGCGTATTATTTATCTAGTATTTTTTGCTTTTATCCTTATCACCTCTTGCAAAGAGTCTAATCAAACTGAGGTTGCCCCAGTAACAGAAAAGCCAGCAATAGCTGCGTCTACTACCAATGCATCACTCACTGCGATACAACTACCCTCTACAGGAAAATCTCATTTACCTAGACTTAAGTCGAGTGGCGGTAAATTACATATGACTTGGGTGGAGCAAGAAGACAAGATGGCAATTTTAAAATATGCTAGTTATGATAGTGCCAAGTGGAGCCAACCTAGAGCCATTACATCTGGAGATAATTGGTTTGTAAACTGGGCAGATTTTCCAGCCCTAGGAGTAAATGGTGATTACGTGCTTACTAATATCCTAGAAAAATCTGCAGAGGGCACTTATGATTATAATATAAAGCTTCAATTGTCAAAAGGCGATGCGGTTATTAAAGATGATTTCCTACTCAATACAGATGGCGTAGATGCAGAGCACGGATTTGTATCTATACAAGCATATGATGGAGGTTTTTATGCTACTTGGCTTGATGGTAGAAATACAAAAAACGAAGACAAGAGTAAAAACCAAATGACGCTCCGCAATGCCTACATAGATTTAGAGGGAAATATAACTCAAGATACAGAGATAGATAGTCGCGTTTGTGACTGCTGTAATACAGCAACGGCTATTACAAATAATGGACCGGTTGCCGTTTACAGAGATCGCTCAGACACCACACCAGAGATACGAGATATGGCAATTGTGCGATGGGTAGATGGAGCGTGGTCAAAACCTATGGTTATAGGTAATGATAATTGGGAACTTAACGGTTGCCCCGTAAACGGACCTGCAATAGCAACCAAAGAAGAAAATGTGGTGGTGAGTTGGTTTACTGCAGAGGGTGATGCTCCTAGAGTGCTCACGGCTTTTTCAAATGATAATGGAGCCTCTTTTGGAGGTGCAATCCGTATAGATAATGGAAACGCAATAGGTAGAGTAGATACAGATTTTATGAGTGATGGAAGCGCCCTCATCTCGTGGTTAGAACCAATGGGTGAAAACGTAGTGCTTCAAGTAGCCCGAGTATATGTAGATGGCACACACGATGCCCCAGTGACAGTAACCAATACCTCTGCCGAACGACAAAGCGGCTTCCCACAACTAGAGGTTGTAGGCGATTCGATTTTTGTCGCCTGGACAGATCTTAATGGTGACAACAGCAAGGTCAAGATGGTACGCTTTGAGATGGGATAGTCTGATTGCACCAATAACGTAACCCACCCACAACAGTGTCCCTCTTCCAAGAGGGAGTCAGGGAGATGTCCGCAAGAGTGAGTAAACAAACTAAAAATTTCTAACTCCAATTCCCACCCTTCAGGGCTGGGGAAAGGCATTGGAACAAAAAAAAATGCCCTGAAATACAGGGCATTTTTTTGTTTTAGTAAGTATTGAAACTACAACCTAAACTTCCCATTATTGGTCAAGAAAATAGCATTGGTAAAGAATAGCTTTCCATTATGCCAGAACGCTCTAAAAAGTGGGTCGTCTACCATATAGATAACGCTCCCGCGTCCCATACGTTCTTCTCCAAAAATAAGAGAGTTGCTTAGTTTTCCTTTTGCCGTTTCTCCTGCAAATCCTGCTACATTCTCTACCTCTTCAGGAATCCACGCAATGTTATAACCGCGGTCCAGGTATGAGTAGGAATTGCTTCCTAGCTTTAAACTGTAGTACGTGTCTGGATAGCCAAAGGCCATAGGGTGCGTCGTATCTACTTTAGTCTTAAAGATAGAACCTGTGATAAAGTTTGTGGTACTTGCATTCTCACGATCTGCATACGGAGTTAGGTTTTCTTTCTTGTCGCTTTTTTCGGTATCGCTGTTGCTGGTATTTCTTTTTATTGAAAATCCAGATTTGCCAGCGAGGCTTCCTACAGCATTTGCTAGTGCAATTACTTTACCGCCACCACGCACAAAATCTTTTACTTTATCAAGGTTACTTTCGTTAAGTACGCTTCCGTACCAGCCGCTAGGCATCACGAGTACATCAAATTCATCAAGATTTACACGCCCTAGCTTATCTGCATTTATAGAAGTCACTGGGTATTGTAATGTCTGTTCAAAAAAGTACCACGTAGCTCCATAACTCAATGATGAGGTTGCGTCTCCTTTAAGTAATGCAATCTTTGGCGGATTGATAAGCTTTACTTGTGACGACCCAAAATCTGGTCCAGAACTTGCAAATGAGGTTGTCGTAGCAGTAAGGGTTCTGTTATGCTTTCGCGAAAGCGTACTCAACACCTCATTAAAATCTTCACGTCCCAGATTATCACTTTTTGTGATGATTAAAGAACCGCGCTCGTAAGAAACTCCATTATTTACAAAGGGTTGCTCGCTAAAACGTACTCTAATGCCTTCCTTAAGAAGTGCCGCTAGAAACTGTGCATCATCAAGACTATTCCACTTCCCGATGTAGCCCGCTACATTTGTGCTTGCTGTGGTTATGTTTGTTTTAAAAGGGCTCGCGGCATTTGCTTTTACCAGTGAAGTACTTGCCACGGCATTAAGACCGTAAGCGTGTGGTAAATTCCACGCGGTGATATCATAAGTGAGCGGTGTGCTTAGTTTTGCATCTGGCTCAAAAAGTGCCTTTACCATCTTGCCCTTTGGCTGGTCGGTACTTATCACCATTGCTGTGTCATAGCTCATACTACCTTGACCGTTTGAGGTGTAGTTAAAACCTGTTGCCTTCCCGTTTGAGGCAAAGCCATAGTTTATCTCGTGCTTGTCCATTAAGTCGGCTAGCGCTTTGAGGTTATCTACATTACCAGAAAGCACGTAGCTTTTATATTTGAGATTGTTGTTATTAAAGTATGCTTTAAACTCTGAGTTGAGTTTTGCAGCATTTTTTACAGAAATCTCTACGGTAGAGAGCCCCGTGGTTTTGTGATGTGCTACACGATCTACTAGCGTGAGTTCATAACCTCGATCTGTGTCAATACCTAAACCGGCACGACCGTGACCAGCCTGCTCATAGGTCATCCCTATTGCTCCCATAAAGGTAGGGTAGGTGTCACCGTAAGAAGGGTAGAGTAAGTCAAAACTCTCTCTTGTAAAAAACAGCCAACCTTCCTTATCAAAATAACGCGCGTGATTTGCTCCTATTTGCGTTTGGAAATCCATCTGCCAGTCTGTGATAATCTCGTGATATGGCTCTGCTGCAGGAGCAAAATAATAAGGATTGTTTATTCCCTGCTCGTGAAAGTCTACGTGCACGTGTGGCATCCACTTATTATATACTTTTAATCGTTGTTGTGATTCTACTTGTGATGCCCACGCCCAGTCGCGGTTAAGGTCAAAAAGGTAGTGATTAGGTCTTCCTCCTGGCCACGGCTCATCGTGCTCTGCAGCTACTTGTGCTGGGTCGTAAGGTGTAGATGCTACTTGGTTAAACCAGTTTGCATAGCGATCACGCCCGTCTGGATTTACACAAGGATCCATAATTATAACGGCATCTTTTAACCATTCTTTTTTTGAAGTAATTAACTCATATAGTGTCACCATAGAAGCCTCTGTAGATGAAGCTTCATTACCGTGCACGTTATAAGAAAGCCAGACTATTGCCTTGTCTGCCGTACCAGAGTTGCCGGTGGCAATACCCGTTTGCTCCAGGTTTGCCTTGCGTATATTTTCTAGATTGCTATGGTTTGCGCTTGTGGTAATAACGGCATATGTAAGGGGTCTACGCTCGTTGGTTTTACCATATTCTTGATAGGTGACTAGGTCACTATTTTCGGCTACGTGTTCAAAGTAGCGCACCACGTCTGAGTGTCGTGAGAACTGCGTTCCTATCTCATAACCCAGAAATTCTGATGGAGATTGTACTTGAGCGGTAAGTAATGTTGTGAGAAATAAGGCGACAAAAAAGCTGTAGATTCTGAGCATTTGGTTGGTTTTAGCAAAAGCTAAAGCTATAAAAAGAGCTCGCCGCAAATCAGCGTTTTAACGTTTTTTTGGGAAAACTCGCAATTTATCAGAATTATCTTTACTATCTAAACCATAATTTATGCCAACTGACTGTCTGCCGTACCGTGAAACTGGGTATTTTTCTAATCTTATTACGAACTATCTAGATCAAGAAGAAGCATTTAAGCCCTTTTATCACAGATTTCCTACCGCAGATAATCTTATTAAACAGGCAGAAGAGAAGGGGCGATTTTTCAGTCCGCTTTCGCGAAAGCGTTTATATGATTCCCTCATCGCGCAATATAAAAGTACAAACACCTCTGCCGAGACACAGCTCAACTTAGAGCATCTTGCAAGCGAAAATACATTTACCATCACGACAGGGCACCAGCTCAATTTATTTACGGGGCCGCTCTATTTTTTATATAAAATTATCTCAGTCATTAATCTCTGCAAGGAGCTTAAAGAGAAAGATCCAGATCGCAATTATGTGCCTATTTACTGGATGGCGACAGAAGATCACGATTTTGACGAGATTAATTACTTCAATTTTCAAGGTAAAAAAGTGCAGTGGAATCGTGAGGACGGAGGCGCCGTAGGTGAACTCTCAACCGATGGACTGGCTGAGGTACTAGCATTGTTTAAAACACAGCTAGGGACTTCAAGAAATGCGGAGTACCTCTCAAAACTTTTTAGTGATGCCTACCTCAATCACGATAACCTGGCAGATGCAACGCGCTATCTAGGTAACGAGCTTTTTGGTGAGTACGGCCTTGTCATTGTAGATGGTAACGACGCGGGACTTAAAGAATTATTTGCTCCTTATGTACAACGAGAATTGCTAGAGGGCGTGTCGCACGCAAAGGTGACACAGCAAACCGAGCAACTCACTGCGCTAGGCTACCAAGAGCAAGTGCACCCTCGTGAGATTAACTTGTTCTACATCACAAAAGGCATCCGTGAGCGCATTATTAAGGTGGATGATATGTATGTGGTAAATGATACAGATATCCGCTTTCGCGAAAATGAGATACTCGACGAGCTTGCTAACCATCCAGAACGGTTCTCGCCTAACGCTTTGCTGAGACCACTTTTTCAAGAAGTGATTTTGCCGAATCTTTGTTACATAGGTGGAGGCGGAGAGCTGGCGTACTGGTTCCAACTGAAAACATATTTTAAAGAAGTGGGAGTTCCATTTCCAGCATTATTACTTCGTAACTCGGCATTAATACGTACCGAAAAGCAACGTACAAAAGCCGAAAATCTAGGCGTATCATTGCCAAATTTATTTCTAAAACAAAACGAACTCATCAACCGAAAGGTGCGTGCCATCTCAAATATAGAGATAGACTTTTCTGCACAACGCAGCTTTTTAAAAGAGCAGTTTAAAGCAATGCACTTACTAGCCGAAGAGACAGATGCTAGTTTTATAGGAGCTGTAAAAGCACAAGAGGTAAAACAACTTAAAGGTTTAGAAAACTTAGAGAGTAGATTGCTGCGCGCACAAAAGCGTAAACTAAGTGATCACGTACAGCGCCTAGTAGATTTACAAAACGAAGTATTCCCAATGCAAAGCCTGCAAGAAAGAAATACCAACTTCTCACAGTTTTATCTAGAATTTGGCGAGCAACTTATCCCTGAGTTAGTAAATGCGCTAGAGCCGCTAGGCGGGGAGTTTACGGTGGTTACTTTGTAAGTTATTTGTTAATTAATTTGTGTTTCGTTTCTAGATATTAAATGTTTTATTTTGGGGTCTAAGACTTTATAAATCTTTTCACCTTTATTTCCAAGTCTGTCATCTGTTTCTATTAATTTATAATTTAACATCTGTTCGATTTGGTTCATCGTAGCTCTAGTTTTTTGATTAAATGTTTGATTAACGTCGTAAACATTAAATTCAATTTTTCGTATTCTTAAAATTTTATTTATAACGCTAGTTACATCCTTATTTTTTCCTGTTCTTGAGGGATAGAGTGATAAGTAGTCGTATCTCTTAGCAAATTTTATTAGACCTTTAGAAACATTTGAGCTTTCAAAATATTCTGATTCTTGATTTGTTGACTGATAATCATAAATATCAGACATACAAGATATTAAGTCCCTTGGTGATTTGTTTGATATTACTACGACTTGATCCATATCACTAGGATTTTCAAATAAATTTTCAAAATACTTCGTGTTACCCGTAAAGTACATTACTCTTTTGTCCATTAAGGGCTTCATATCTTTTGATTTCCAACTGATGTCAATTTCCTTAAACTTGTCAAACCTCACTTTTTTTGAAAGGATAGGTTTTACCTCACTCCACAAGCTAAAGGCTATGGCAATGTCATTTTGTAAAAGTAACTCTGTATCAGTTAATATATCTTGCGTGAAATGCGCAATTTTATTTATATCCTGTTCTAGATCTTGAAATTCATCAACTTTATCAAAAAGAATTACTGACGATTTGTAGTAAGTTTTCTTAACAAGATTATTGAATTTATTTAAAAGTTCTTTAAGTTGACGTTTGTCCGAAATTAAAGTTAATTCAGATTTGGAAGCATTAGTATTAATTGTTTCTAGTGATGAGAGATATTCTTTTTGAGAACTAGATGATATTTCCTGATTTAGATTTAATGATTCACTTATTAAGCTAGATGAAATCATAATTGCACTATCTATAACTGAGTTGGCTGGTTTTATCATCAAATTTATAGCCCTGATAATAAGGTTTTTAGATTTGACTTTTTTTGCAATTTCATATTTATTCTCGTAGTCAGTTTTTGTGATTGTACGAAAGAATAATCTTATAAATAGACTTAATAATTCTTTATCTTCTTTGTTAAACTTATTTAAATAGGTCTTGTTTTGATCTAGGAATATCACGTATTTCGTAACTAATTCTCTTAAAATCAGATTTAAAAGCTCGATTTTATTATTATTTAATCCAATGTTGTCGAACCTGTCAATAATAACTGTGAGTACTTGTTCTTTTTCAAGGTCCCTTTTTAATTTATGGATTATTGACGATTTTCCGTGTCCTCTTTGGCCCAATATAAAACGACTTGTACCGGACTGTAAATCGTCAAGTAACGTATTGTAAAAGGTAGGTTCATAGAAAATTTCGTTATGAAATTCTAATTCTTCTTCAGCAGAAAATTTTGAAAATGGATTTTTCTTAACCCCCAAGTGTTCGTTTAATTTATTAGTCATCTGGATTGATTAATATTCTCAGCTAATATACTGTAGTCTAATTCTTTCAGGTTTCTTTTAAATCAAAAGATATTGTGAGTTATTCACACTTGTTCCAACTGTCTTATCCCCTCATAAGCTACAATTCCCACGGCATTTGCGAGATTTAGGCTTCTGATGTGTTCGCTAAATAATGGGATTTTATAAAGTTGGTCGGGGTGTTTTTCGGTGATTTCTTTTGGGAGTCCTTTAGATTCTTTTCCAAAGACGAGAAATAGGTCCTCTTCAAAAGGAATGTCATAATGTGACTTTGTGCCGTGACTTGAGAGAAAGGCCATTTTCGCGAAAGCGTTCTTATTAAAAAAGTCTTCTGTATTATTATAATACTGTACGTCTAGATGCTTCCAGTAGTCAAGACCTGCGCGCTTAAGGCGGGTGTCGTCTATCTCAAAACCGAAGGGTTTTACAAGGTGCAACTTGCAGCCAGAACCGAGGGCAAGCCTACCTATGTTACCTGTGTTGTTTGGAATTTCTGGATTGATGAGTACAATATTGAGCATAATGTCTTGCTTGATGGGATGTATGGTGTATAAATGGTGCGTGAGATACTAATGTTATCACAAAAACTAAAGCTTGTCACGGGCTATAACCCCCGTCTACAGTATCTTTACCCAAAAATAGCATTTTGAGAGTAAACTACTTCCCCCAAAAATTGATATATCTTATTGTCATCGTACTTTTTACGGTAGGTAATACACAGACGGCACAGGCACAGGATTTTGAAAAAATTAAAGAGTTTTTTACGTTTCATCCTAACCACAAGGCGGTTGCAAAAGACAGTACTTTATATGCATCTAAGTTTATAGCAGCACCAGTAATGAGTTACAGTCCGGAGACAAATTTTGCCTTTGGGACGGGTGCAAAATACTTATTTAAATTTAACGGTAGTGGGGAGGAGACGCGTGTGTCTAATATGCCTATCACGCTGCAGTACACACTCAATAGTCAGTTTTTTGTTTATTCTGGATTTGAGATTTTTACAAACCAAGAGAAGTGGGTGATAGAGGGTAATATCCTTTTTCAAAATTACCCAAGACTGTTTTATGGTTTTGGCACAAACTCACCAGAAAGTGCAGAGGAGGAGTATAATTATTACCAGTTGCTAGTGGAGCCTATCTTTTTAAAGCAGGCTTTCACACGTTACCTTTTTGTAGGTGCCGGTGTGCGATTTAATCACATTTACTCTGTTGATATAGAAGAGGGCGGACTTATAGATCAAACCAGACCTACGGGTTATGATGGGTCTACATCACTAGGTGTTGAGGTTGCAGCGCTGTATGATAACAGAAATAATGTGCTTAATGCTCAAAATGGATGGTATCTCGAGACCACGAGAGGTCAATATTTTGAGGCGCTAGGAGGTACACACAATTTTGATTTGACACGTTTTGATTTAAGACATTACACAAAGCCATTTGCAGATAAAGATGATATTCTCGCATTCCAGATGGTGGGAAGATTTACTCGTGGTGACTTACCGTTTTCTGAGTTTTCGTTTCTTGGAGGTAGTGAGATTATGCGTGGTTATAGAGAAGGCCGTTATGTAGGTAGAGATTTACTGGCAAGTCAGGTAGAGTATAGAAAGACGTTTAAGAACTCTCGTTTTGGCGCTGTACTATTTGCCGGTGGAGGTGATATCTATAATGATGTGAGCGATTTTCAGTTTAAGAATTTAAAACCTACCTATGGAGGTGGTCTTCGTTTTATGATAGATAAGGAAGAGCGTCTTAATCTTCGTTTTGATGTAGGTTTTGGTAGAGGCTCTAGTGAGTTTTACTTAGGGATTGCAGAGGCATTTTAATAGCTAGGAGCTAGTGTAATTTGCATCATTTTATTTTTAGAGATAGGAACAAAATTTCTATATTACTCTGAAAATAATCCTGATACGATGCTTAAACCTGTACTCTTTTTTCTTTCCATTTTTTTAGTTTGTAGTTGTGCTCAACAACAAGAACCAGAAGTTGCCGTAAACCCAGAAACGTACTGGGGAGAAAATCCTTGGCCAGACATTAGAAAGAAGCGTATCAGCCAGCTATTACCGCAAGCACTGAAAACTGCAGAGGTAGATTGCTGGATGACTATTTGTAGAGAAAATAATAATGACCCCATTGCAGATCACATAGGAGGAGAAAATGCTGGTGGTACCGCCGTATTTTTATTTTACAACGACGCAACTGGGTTTCACTCCAAGGTATTCTCACCTTCTGGAGAAGCAACTGCGCTAGATGATCTAGATATACACGAGGAGGTCGTGAGTGTAGAGCGAGGAACCTCTGCTATTGAGCAAGCCTCAGATTTTATCAAAACAAAAGATTTTAAAAGTATTGCTATAAACACATCTTCAAAAAATGTGATGGCAGACCGACTTACGCATACACAGTATGAAGAAATCGCTACTGCCTTAGGTGACGAAACCTCAAAACTAGTGTCCTCTGAAGAGGTGGTGTATGAGTGGTTATCTATAAAGCTACCAGAAGAGGTTGCCATCTTAAAGAAAGCAGCAAAGCTCACTGCCCAGTGGCAGATTGAAGCCTACGAGCAAGTAGTACCTGGCACATCTACAGATGCGGATATTGCAAAATATTTAAAACAAAGAATGACCGAGTATGGAGTGACAGATGGATGGGCTCCTGCTCAAAACCCTAATGTAAATTCTGGGCCAGACCGTGGGCACTCGCACGCTACAGATAAAGTAATTATGCCTGGTGATGTGATACAAATAGATTTTGGCATCAAAGTATATGATAGGTGGGTGACAGATATACAGCGATTTGCATATGTTTTAAAAGAAGACGAGAGCGAGGCTCCAGATGAGATTATGCACTACTGGGAAAGTTCTAAAGCTGGAAATAGGGCAGCACTCGCTGCGATGCAACCTGGGGTAAAAGGAGTAGATGTAGATAGTGCCCAGCGCGTACTTATGGAAAAAGCAGGGTCTGATTATGTGATGTGGAGCACAGGCCACCCTGTAGGCTATGTCGCTCACGATGTAGGGCCTAATCTAGGAGGTTCTCAAGCATCTCACGTAAGACCAGCCTCAGAAAAAGTGATCAAGGAAGGGATGACGTTTGCCTTTGACGGTTTTCACTCTTGGAAACTAGCAGGCGGTGGTGTAAAAACAATGTCTGTAGAAGAGATGGCCGTAGTAACAGAAAATGGAGCGGAGTATCTTATCGCTCCACAAGAAGAACTTGTTATTATCTCAAATAAATAAACTAAGCAAAAAACCAGTAATCTTTAACCGCTTCTTTGCCCCAGGCATCGAGTAGTGCTTGTATTTCCTTCTTACCATCTGGAGAAGAAACTACAATCATAATCTGCGCATTTTCTATAGATGGGACATCTGTAAAAGATTGCATACGTACATCATAAATATCTTTACCTATCTGTTTCTCATTATTAGAAACCCAGTGAAAGGTGTCATTATACGATTGTAAAATCTTAGCCATATCCTTACCATTGCGACCGGCACCCCAGAGTACGAGTGGTCGTGTGTTATCACGGTCTATCTCGTAGAAGAAACGCATTTTCATATCAAAATAGCGATTGTCTTTATACTCATCCCAAGTACGTGAGATACGGTTAGAGCGATCACGCCAGTGGTGAAGTATGGCATCTATCCCTATAACTTTGAGCCCGTGTTTGTACATACGGAAACACAAATCATAATCTTCTGGATAGATAACAGGATCAAAAGCACCTACGGCATCAAAATCATCTTTATGAATCATCCAGCAATGTGACGGGATAACGCACTCTTTATAAATCTGCTGGTAATGAGTGCTTGTTCTTGCCACTTCATTAAGCCAGCGCTCATAGCGTAAAAAACCATCACCTACCTCGCCCTCATCTACAAAGTGCTCTGTACCTCCAGCAATCACGTGCCCTTTTCCATACTTATGCCACTCATTTACGAGAAGCTGAATTTTATAATCTGGCATTTTATCATCAGAGTCCATCCTGTTGAGCAGGGTTCCTCGTACTTCTCTATATCCACATTGTAACGTAGGTATTAATTTATAACCGTCACTTTCAAAAACACGAACGCGTGCATCTTGCTTTGCAAATGCCGCAAGAATCTCTGGAGTCTCATCTGTACTGTGATCATTTACAGCAATAAGTTCCCAGTTTTGATACGTCTGGTTTATTATCGAGTTTATGCAATCGTGCAGATATGGAGCCGTGTCTTTTACGGCCATTATGATAGATACGAGGGGTTGATTTACTGCCACGATTTTGGAAGGTTTTTTGTGATTTCTATAGGGTCAAAAGTACTACTTTCTCTCGCGCCGTGTTCGGTCACCCATTTTGCGGTTTCTTGTAATCCTTGTGCAAGTGTTGTGGCTGGTTTTGGGCTAAAGATTTCTGTAAATTTTGAATGGTCTGCATAGGCGTGTACTACTTCCTCGCGCTGCTCGAGGTGGTTGATAGTCACTTCTTTTTTCATAGCAACTCCTACTTCTTTAGCTAGATCATTTACCGTGTTTTCAGTGTCTGCGCCTATGTTGAAGATTTGGTTGTCCGCTTTCGCGAAAGCGTAACTAGACGCAATATAAGGCGCCACATCATCTATGTAGGTAAAAGCACGGGTTTGATTTCCGTCGCCAAAGATGGTAAGCGGTTCGCTTTTTAAAATCTGATTCATAAATATACCCACTACATTGCGATACTTATCTCCAATGTTCTGTCCAGGCCCATACACATTGTGCGGGCGAAAGATAATATAGTCTAGCCCAAACATTTTATGTGCATTTTCTAGATCCATCTCCACTGCATATTTTGCAATACCATAAGGGTCTTCAGGTTGTGGTTTTTGCGATTCTTTAAGTGGTAATTCTTGAGTTCCATACACAGCAATAGAGCTCGTAAAGATGAACTTCTTTATGTTATGATTAACCGCAGCATTAATGAGGTTGATACTCCCTATGAGGTTATTCTCATAGTTGAACTTACGTATAAAATGGCTCAACCCTTCGGCGGCATATGCAGCTAGGTGGTAGATGTAATCTATGTGATGTTGTGCAAATATCTCATCTATAAGTCTGGTGTCTGTAATGCTACCTTCTATAAAAATCGCACCTTGAGGTACATTGCTTGTAAAGCCGCCAGAGAGGTCGTCAAGTATGATTACTTGGTGATGTAAAGCTAGTAAATGACGAGCAACGTGGCTTCCTATAAAGCCAGCGCCACCGGTAACTAATGAGGTTATTTGCATACTGCAAACTTAGGAAAAGGAATTGAGAGGTGCGTTGTTACGCTTTCGCGAAAGCGTAAAAAAACCACCTTTTACAGTGGTCTTTATATATTATCTTTTGCTTGCTCTCGCTTGCTTAAAATATTTTACTGGAGGAAAGAGCATCCCGAAAGATTCTCCATCTTCTTTACCTAGGTGTTTGTGGTGCATTTTATGTGCTCTTCTTAATGCTTTACCGTACCATCCATTTGCATTGCGAAACAACTTAAATCTCTGGTGGATAAAGATGTCGTGTACACCAAAGTAGGCAAGACCATAGGCAAAAATACCTAAGCCTATAGGTAAACCTATCCATACGCCTTCGTACTGCCACAATAGGAAACAGCCTATTGAAACTAGTGCATAAAAGATAAAGAAGAGGTCATTTTTTTCCCACCAAGAGTTGTGTTTTTTATGGTGGTGGTCCTGGTGTAAAGACCATAAAAAGCCGTGCATTACATATTTATGTGTTGCCCAGGCTAGAAATTCCATAATGACAAAAGTCATAACAAAAACGAAGATCCAAAGTAATGTTTGCATTTGTATAGGGGATTCTTTTATATAAGGTTTAAACGATATTTTACATAGCTACGTGCAAGTAGACTTGCCTTTACGTAGTCTGGTACGCGCACTCTTGTGTTCCTAATTTCGGCAGAGGGAACGCGTTTGAGTTTTGTGAGTAATTTTCTATAATAACGGAAAGCGGTGTACACACCAAACTTTGCTTCTATAGGTAGTCTATTTATACCGGCTAGTCCTTTTGCAAAGTCTTCTTCTATCTCTTCGATAATACGTTGCTTAGAGGCTTCATCAAGATTTACAAGATTTGTATTAGGGAAGTAGGTGCGACTTAGTCCTTCAAAATCTGCCTTGAGGTCGCGTAAAAAGTTTACTTTTTGAAAGGCAGAGCCTAAGCTCATCGCACTGTCTTTAAGGCTTTCGTATTTTTCCTTATCTCCTTTTACAAAAACGGTAAGACACATAAGGCCTACTACATCTGCGCTTCCGTAAATGTATTCCTTATACTCTGCATCTGTGAGATAATCTAGTTTTGTGAGATCAAGGCGCATACTTTTCATAAACGATGCAATGTGTGCAGGGTCTATATCATATTTATGCACGGTCTCTTGAAAGGCGTTGAGAATAGGGTTGAGGCTTATTTTATCTGTAAGCGCGTGCTCAAGATCTTCTTCAAAACGTTTGAATAGCGTAGGCTTGTCATAGTCGTGAAAAGAATCTACAATCTCATCTGCAAATCTTACAAAACCATAAATGTTATAAATGTCCTGACGTATACAGGGTGCAAGCATTTTAGTCGCGCTTGCAAATGAGGTGCTATATGATTGAGTTACAACCTTTGCACAGCTTCTCGATACGGTGTCAAATAGAGATTTCATTATTTAATTGATTTGCTTATTAATTGTGATACAAGCTTACCAGATATGAGGGCTGGAGGTACGCCAGGTCCTGGAACCGTTAACTGTCCAGTAAAATACAAATTTTTAACTTTCTTACTTCTTAAATTAGGTCTAAGAAAAGCTGTTTGTTTTAAAGTATTTGCCATTCCGTAGGCATTTCCTTTATAACTGTTATACTCACTTACAAAGTCATCTACACAAAAAGACTTCTTAAAGATAATATGATTTCTAAAATTTTGACCAGATAATCGCTCTAGTCTTTCCATTATAATATCAAAATATTGATCACGTAGTGCCTGCGTATCTTCTACTCCAGGAGCTATAGGGATTAAGAAAAACCCATTTTCTTTACCTTCTGGCGCCATTGTCTCATCTGATACCGATGGGAAATTTGCATAAAATAAAGGCTCTTCTGGCCAAGCAAGATCATCATAAATTGTTCTTGCGTGCTGGTCAAAATCTGTATCAAAGAACAAGTTGTGATGAGCTACGTTATCAAACTTTTTATCAAAACCTACATAAAAGAGTAGTGATGACGGTGCAAATACACGGCTGTCCCAGTACTTCTCTGTGTATTGTCTATATGATGGGTCTAGCAAAGTCTCACTGTGATGATAGTCTGCTCCACTTACGACATAATCTGCAGTAATGGTTTCCCCATTAACTATAATTCCTTGTACTTTTCCTTGATCTACCAGAATTTTACTGGCACCAGCGCTTGTATGAGTTTTTACGCCTAGTGAGTGTGCCAGCTTAATCATTCCTTTGATGACCTCGTGCATACCTCCTTTAGGGTGCCAAGTCCCTAAGCCAAAATCTGCATAGTTCATAAAACGATAGAATGCAGGTGTGTTGTTAGGTTTAGCTCCGAGAAATAATACTGGAAATTCTAAAATAGAAACCAGCTTTTCATTTTTAAAAGCCTTGCGTACGTCATCACTTATAGTCTTAAAAAACTGATTTACGCGTACCGCTGTTTCTGGAGTTACAAGTTCAAAAGGTGAAAGGCCTGGCTTGTTTACTACATCATTAATAGCAATGTCATAGTTGACTCCAGCATTTTTTATAAATTTTTTGAGTTGAGGAGAGCTTCCTGGCTCTATACGCTCAAACTCTGTAGCTATTTTATCTAGCGTATCACCTATGGTTACAACTTCATCTTTAAACCAAACGTAATAAGCAGGGTCCAGCTTTTCTAACTGGTAAAAGTCTGAAACCTTTTTATTAAAATCTCCAAAAAACTTTTCAAAGATATCTGGCATCCAGTACCAGCTAGGGCCCATATCAAATGTAAAGCCCTCTTCTTTAAGTTGTCTGGCACGACCACCTAGGGTTTGATTTTTTTCATAAAGGTGCACCTCGTTACCAGCTTGAGCAAGATAACACGCAGCAGATAAGGATGAAAATCCAGATCCTATAATCACAATCTTTTTAGGCATACGTAGCAGACTTGTTTTTTATAACATTTACAAATTCTCTTATACTCATCATTATATGAACATTTTTAGGAAGGCTAAGCTCGTCTATTTTACTAGTCATAGCTCCTAAAACATATAAATCTAGTTTCTGGTTACCAAAAAGCTCATTAAACTCATCAAAATATGCAGGTATATCTTCTGCCAGCGGCTGTACAGTAAAGTAAGTTGCAAATGAGAGGTTAGGATGATTTGAAGAGAGGTACTTTAAGTTTGATAACATTATGCTCTGCCCTAAATAAATCACCTTGTAGCCATTTGCAACAAGTTCATAATTTAAAAAGAGTAGACCTAACTCGTGTATCTCGTTTTCTGGTAAGAAAAGTGCAAATGTTTTATCCTTGAGAGGCGGCACATTAATTTGTGTCTTCTCAATATTTATAAGAATCTTTTGCTTAATAAGGTTAAAGATAAAATGCTCGTGAGATGGGTTTATGGTATCCGTTTGCCATAATAACCCTATCTCTTGTAGTAAAGGTATAAACGTCTCATAAAAAATGGTGACAAATGGCTTATCTTCATTAAGAGCGTTATATGTCTTGTGAAATAAGTTTTGATCAAAATTCATCATCGCAATCTTAAAAGAATTGATAGCGTGATTTTCATTTGAGGCACTCGTTTCTGTTACAAGTTTTGCTACTAGCGCAGCAATCTCCTTTGTAGAGTGTTTTGCTATTTTAGAAATCTTGTATTTGTTCTCTGTTAGAAATACGACATTAAGTAATTTTTGTAAATCACTTAAAGCATACGTTCTAATGTTTGTAGAGGTGCGCTGTGGCTCTAGAAGACCGTATCTTTTCTCCCAGATACGTATGGTATGTGCTTTAATACCACTTAAGCTTTCTAAGTCTTTAATACTAAATTTAGTCTTTACGGCATTTTTCATAAAACCCTTATTTACTGTAAAAGTAGCGAATTTACTTATTTTGTTTAATCAAATAGTGTTAAGTTTTAAACAAAATATTAAATATAGCTCTATAATCTAGATTTTATAGCACCTAAGTCTTGTGATTTAATAACTCACTAGTCGCGTGTTTTAAGAAAAGGGACGGCGAAAATTCTTTTTTCAAAAAAAAAAGAGTTAATCATATGATTAACTCTTGTATTGTACCCGGGATGGGACTTGAACCCACACGCAACTAGTGCACACGGCCCTCAACCGTGCCTGTCTACCAATTTCAGCACCCGGGTAGAAAAGCGGCATTTTATCAATGCGGGTGCAAATATAAAATCTTCTTATCAAACTTGTGTGTTAATCCAGAGATATTTTGAAGAAGGATAAAACTGTTATATAAAAAAACCTCTATCGCTAGATAGAGGTTTGCACGTATAAAGTGACCTGGCTGGGGCTCGAACCCAGGACCCTCTCCTTAAAAGGGAGATGCTCTACCAACTGAGCTACCAGGTCGTCATTTTAACGGGGTGCAAATATAAAATCTTCTTTTGAGATTTAATACTTATTGTGCAATTATTTTTGAGAACGTTTTTTTGAGGTTAGTCATAAAAAAACCTCCATCGTTAGAAGGAGGTTTACACTTACAAAGTGACCTGGCTGGGGCTCGAACCCAGGACCCTCTCCTTAAAAGGGAGATGCTCTACCAACTGAGCTACCAGGTCATTGCCTTAATGCGGGTGCAAATATACACTTAATTAATTCTTATTTCCAAGAGTTTTAAATAAAATTTTCAATCTTTTTTTTAGATTAATATATACTTTTGTTTCTCAACAAGTTCGCTTATGAAAATCTATTTAGTAGGTTATATGGGATCAGGAAAATCTACCATAGGACCACTACTTGCAGAAGTACTTTCTTATAAATTTATAGACTTTGATACCTATATTTCTGAAAAAGAGGGGATGAGTATATCTCAAATTTTTAAAAGTAAAGGTGAAATTTACTTTAGAAAAGCAGAATCTCTTTATTTAAAACAACTTTTAGAGGAAGAATCTGAGCAAGTCGTTGTTGCATTAGGAGGAGGTACCCCTTGTTATGGCACAAATCTCCAGGTGTTAAAGGATAGTGATGCGCAAACTGTATATCTCAATTGGCACTTTAAAACACTTGCTCAACGTTTATGGTCTGCAAAAGAAGAGCGCCCTCTTATCGCTAGTATGCAATCTTATGAAAATCTAGAAGATTATGTTAGAAAGCACCTTTTTGAAAGAGGCTTTTATTATAACCAGTCTGATATAGTTCTAAAAATAGAAGATCAAAATCCTCAAGAAGTTGTAGATAGTATAAAGAACTCCTTACTCTAATACAGCAGTATCATTACCTTTTCTAAAAGTTACTTTTACAGACTCATTGAGAGAAGTACTTAATGAAATCCCTTTAAAGTCTGCCTTAACGGGATACTTTTTATGATTTCTATTTACAAGTACGGCAGTTTTAAACCTTTTAAGTGGTACGTTAAGGAAGTGTTTTACACCATAAACGAGCGTTGTTCCAGAATTAAGTACGTCATCTATAAGTATCACAGATTTATCCTTGTATTCTTCTGGTGACATACTGGTTTCTACAGTACCTAATGGATTTTTCTTATCCATAGTCACTTTACAAAGTGTAGTCTTTATAGGAGAAATCTCAGAAAGCACATCTGCAAGGCGTTCTGCAAATTTGTAACCATTATTTGCAATACCAGCAAGAATGATCTCTTCTTCATTTGCATTACTCTCATAAATCTGAAACGCAATGCGTTTTATTTTATGTTGTATTGCTGTGTGATCTAAAATTTTTTCTAACTTAACTTTCATAGCCGAAATTGCTTGGTGTATAAAGATATTTAATAAACTGCTTATTCCTCTTCTTCGCTAGTAAAAAAGGAGTCATTATTGTAAATCTCGTCTATATCTCTACGATCTTTTTTAGTAGGTCTTCCAGAACCTTTCTTGCGGTAATAATCTTTTGAGTATTTGAGTAACTCGAGTTTTTCGAGATTTTCCTTCGGTGTTTTATCTTGCACATACATCCCCACAAGTTTTGCGCCTAATCTACTCTCTGGTAAATCTAAAACTTCAAGAATATAGGTAACTTGATTTTTACGTACAGAGATAGTATCTGTAGGGTACACATCTCGCGATGGTTTTACAGAAGCTCCATTCATTTTTACCTGCCCTTTTTTACAGGCAGCCGTGGCTATAGATCGCGTCTTAAAGTAACGCACACACCATAAATATTTGTCTACTCGCATATAAAAAGGCTTAAAACAGCGTTAATAACTGTAAAGTAATGCGCAAAAATACATCAAAATTGTATCTTGCGCTCCTTAAAATAATATTGATGAAATTAAGAAATTACCTTGGTTTAATACTGGTTTTACTAGTTTGTGTAGCTTGTCCTAACAATGATGACGACCTTATAGAGGTTCCTGTAAGAGACCGTGGAGAGCAGTCTGTAGAAGATGATGAGTTGCTAGTAGAGTATCTTTCTACACACTTCTATAATTATGAAGAGTTTGAAAATCCACCTGCAGATTTTGATTATAAAATAGTTTTTGACACTATAGCTGGTGATAATAGTGATAAAACACCATTAATAAACAGACCAGAGCTTAAGAAAAAGCAGTATAATAGATTTGATACAGATAACTCACTATATATCTTACAAGTAAGAGAGGGTAGTGGAGTAGAGCCTGTAGCAACTTTTACAGATTCCACCTTACTAGCATATGAGGGTTTCAATCTTTACGGAGAAACTTTTGACGCTACTGTTAACCCTATCTGGCTTAACCTTCCTACTACCATAGACGGTTTTGCAAACGGGTTAGGAACTTCTGTAAATTTATTAAGTACAGTTTCAGAAGATAATAATGTAGGTTTTGGAGGAGCTTCAGGCTTTACAGTAGAGCCAGATGGTACTACTTCTTTTAACCAAGATTATGGAGTAGGTGCTGTATTTGTACCTTCAGGTCTTGCTTATTTTAACCAGCCTCCAGCAGATATTAGCTTATACGGATCTATAGTGTTTACTTTTTCTGTTTTTGATGTGGTAATTACAGATCACGATGGTGATGGTATTATCACTATCAATGAAGATATAGATAATAACGGTTTCCTTTTTGACGAAGCAGATAATCCAGATGGAGATGCTGTACCAGCCTTTAGAGATCCTAATGATGATAATGATGGTATCCTTACCAAACTAGAAACTGTTACAGATGAAGACGGAAATTTTGTAAGTCTACTTGATACAGACGGAGATGGTATAAATGATCACTTAGACACAGATGATGATGGCGATGGAAGACCTACAATAGATGAAATTATTGTAAATACTCTTACGGGTGAAATCACTTACACAGATACAGATGGAGACGGTACACCAGATTATCTAGACTCAGATAGCTAGTAGACGGTATACCGCTTTCGCGAAAGCGTAATAAAACCCACATTGTACATCACAATGTGGGTTTTTTAGTTACTATATAAATTGATTTACAATATTTTCAAATAGTTCTTGCTTGCCACTAGTGGGAGTTATTTCTCCTTGCTCTGTGGCAATGGTATAGAGGTCTTGTAGGTTTAATTTGCCTTGTTCAAAGTTGGCTCCCTGCTTTGTGTCAAAAGATGCGTACCTCTCTTGTACCATCTTTTTGTATGGAGATGATGTCAAAATTTTATCTGCCGTAAGAAGTGCTCTTGCAAAAGTGTCTGCGCCACCTATATGCGCATAGAAAATGTCTTCCATATCTGTAGAGTTTCTTCTGATTTTTGCATCAAAGTTTACACCACCGCCTTGTAAACCGCCTGCCTGTAAGAAAACTAGCATAGCTTCTGTGGTTTCTTGTATGTTGTTTGGAAACTGGTCTGTGTCCCAACCGTTTTGATAATCACCACGATTTGCGTCTATACTGCCTAGCATACCAGCCTTTGCAGAAACAGCAAGTTCGTGTTGAAAAGTGTGCTGTGCCAGGGTTGCGTGGTTTACCTCTATATTCATTTTAAAATCTTTCTCTAGGCCATATTCCTTTAAAAATCCTATGGCTGTGGCAGCATCAAAATCGTATTGATGTTTCATAGGCTCCATAGGTTTAGGCTCAATAAAGAAGTTGCCTTTAAAACCTTGTGACCTTGCATAATCCCGTGCCATTGAAAAAAATTGTCCCAGATGATCTAGCTCTCTACCCATATCTGTGTTGAGGAGTGACATATATCCCTCGCGACCACCCCAGAAGACATAATTCTCACCATTTAATGCTATAGTAGCATCTAGAGCTAGCTTTACTTGACCTCCTGCTCTTGCTAGTACCTTAAAGTCTGGATTACTAGCAGCACCGTTCATATACCTCGGGTTTGAAAAGCAGTTTGCTGTGCCCCACAGGAGTTTTATGCCGGTAGCGGCTTGTTTGTCTTTTATATAATCTACAATTTGAGATAATCGTCTTTCAGACTCAGAAAAATTTGAGCCCTCTTGTACTAAGTCATAATCGTGAAAACAATAGTAGTCAAACCCCATTTTTTCAATAAATTCAAACGCCGCGTCTGCCTTTGCATAAGCTGCCTCCATTACATCAGAAGGTTCATCCCACTTAAAACTCTGAGTGCCTGGGCCAAACGGATCTGAACCTTGCCCACAGAAAGAGTGCCAGTAGGCAATAGCAAACTTAAAGTGCTCACGCATTGTCTTTCCAGCGACTACCTGATCTGGGTTGTAATATTTGAAAGCCAGAGGGTTGTCAGAAGTTTTGCCTTCATAATTAATACTATCTATTCCTTTAAAATAAGTTGCCATATGCTATAATGTGTTAATTGTATCTAAGAGTTTCTTTTTCCAGTTTAAATAGGCCTTTTTGTATGCTTTATTATCTTTAATGGGTTTTATGGTTTTAATGTGATCATTACCCTTTATTGCCTTACTAAATGGTGTAAAATTATTATCGATTATTAAGGTAGCTCTCGCTGCCCCTACAGCCCCTGTTGTGTCATATATTTCAATTTCTTGACCTATAAGTGTAGCGACAGTTGTTGCAAATATTTCTGACCTAAAAAGGTTGTCATTACCTGCTCTTATTACTGTTACTTGAGTCTGGTCATTTTTAAGAATTTCCATACCGTAAACAAAAGAAAAGGCAATTCCCTCAAGTGCTGCACGATACATATGACTTTTGCCGTGTATGTTAAGGTTAATATCTAAAAATTGAGTACCTATATTTTTATTGTCTAGCATACGTTCTGCTCCATTGCCAAAGGGTAATACCACAAGGCCATCTGAGCCTATAGGTGCTGTGGCGGCCTGAGTATTCATATCATTATATGAAACTTCGTTAAATGTATTTTTAAGCCATCTGTATTGTATACCACATCCATTTATATTTAATAATCTTCCTACTGTGGCATTTTCTCTTGTGTAGTTTACGTGTGCAAATTGATTTACTTTACTTATTTCTTTAAAGTGCTTTTGGTCTGTCACTGCATAGATTACTCCAGAGGTACCAGCAGTAGCCGCAACCTCACCTGGTTTTAAGATGTTGAGAGATAATGCATTGTTAGGTTGATCTCCGGATCTATATCTAACTGTGGCACTTGTAGTGAGGCCAGTCTCTATAGCTGCATCTTTTGTTATATTTCCTTGATTTGTAAAATTTTGAGTGATTACTGGAATCAATGAGTGGTCGAGATTATAATGATCTAGAAGCCCTGTAGCAACGCTATTTGAAGAATAATCCCACAAAGTCCCTTCGGTAAGTCCGTTTATAGTCGTAGCATATTGCCCTGTGAGCTTATACGCAATGTAATCTCCTGGTAAGAGTAATTTATAAGCTTGTTTATAGATTTCAGGCTCATTGTTTTTTACCCAGTTTAATTTTGAGGCGGTAAAGTTGCCTGGAGAATTAAGTAGGTGAGTTGCGCACCAGTCGTGTCCTAACTTTTCATATGCTTCTTTTCCTAGGTCAACAGCTCTACTATCACACCATATAATTGCATTGCGTAGGGTTTTGCCTTTTTTATCTATAAGAACAAGACCGTGCATTTGGTAAGAGATACCTATAGCGGTGATAAGATTTTTATCCACCCCAGTATCTTTTATGATATCTCGTGTGGCTTTGCAAATGTGTTTCCACCAAGTCTCTGGACTTTGTTCTGCCCAGTCACTATGGAGCGCAAGTATTTCCATCTCTTGAGCCGGCTCTTGGACTGTCTTTATACTTTTTCCTGTAGCCCTATCTATAAGTGCTACTTTTATAGAGGAGCTTCCTAAGTCGTATCCTATTGAGTACAATGTATCTATGTTTGATTATGCGATAGTAATGTAACGATAATTTGTCATTGCTCATAGGGTTGTAAATTAGTATTAACTATAACGTTTTCGAAAAAGAACATAAAAAAACACCCCAGATGAGGTGTTTTATAACAGTTTTTGAAACGTGTTTTAATTCTTTTTATCAAAAGCGTATGAGAGACTTAAAATCCACTGTGATGGTCTTGCATCTACTTGAAAACCTACACTGTTATCTTCAACTTGTGACTCAGTGATAATCGTATTATCTGTAAAGGCACCTTCATATCTTACATCTATACCTAGCTGGCCTAGTGTTACACCTACACCTAGTTGATATCCTACAGTAAATGAATTTTCTGGATCTTCAAAATCTATATTTACCTCTTTAAATCCATTTTCAAGGATGTATTGAAATGACGGTCCCGCCTTGATATTAAGTGGGCCTATTATGTCAAATCCTACGAGAAGCGGAATGTCTATTTTTGAAAGTTCATAATCATATACGTCTGAAGATACTCCGTCGTTTGTGTATTCTGTATTGAGCTTTGTATATAACAGCTCTGGTTGTATAATGAGCCCAGCAAACTTTGCCTTGTAAAAAACACCAGCGTGAAAACCGGTTTTGTTTTCTTTACTAAAAGTACTGTTTGTAAACTCTGACTCTAAGTCACCTACAGACCCATAATTAAATCCTCCTTTAATACCAAAGCCAGTACTCTGGCTCAATGCTGTAATACCTGATAAAAGTAATACGGCGACAATGATTTTTTTCATAATTGAAATTTTATCGATTAATGTAAAGACAAATAAAAAGGCAGTATGTTACAATCATACTGCCTATGTTATATATCAAAAACGTTGGGTATACGTTATTATTTTCTTGAAATCACTTTTTCTACTTTCTTAACAATCGCGTTTGCATTAAGACCATATTTCTCCATAAGTTGTGCTGGAGTTCCACTCTCGCCAAAGGTGTCTTCTGTAGCGACATACTCTTGTGGTACTGGATGCGTAAGTGATAGCTCTCTAGCAACACTCTCACCAAGACCTCCTAGAAAGTTATGCTCCTCTGCAGTCACCACACATCCAGTCTTTTTTACAGACTTAATGATTGCCTCTGCATCAAGCGGTTTTATGGTGTGTATGTTTATTACATCTGCCGTGATTCCTTTCTCGTTAAGGACTTTGCAAGCCTCTAGCGCTTCCCATACTAGGTGACCAGTTGCAACAATTGTCACATCATTACCTTCTTGTAATTGTACGGCTTTACCTATTTCAAATGTTTGATCTGCTGGAGTAAAATTAGGTACTACCGGACGGCCAAAACGTAAATAAACCGGACCTACGTGGTCTGCAAGGGCTATTGTAGCGGCTTTGGTCTGGTTATAGTCACAGGTGTTTATTACTGTCATACCTGGTAACATTTTCATAAGACCTATGTCTTCTAGTATTTGGTGTGTTGCACCATCTTCACCTAGCGTAAGACCCGCGTGAGATGCACAAATCTTTACATTTTTACCGGAGTAGGCTATAGACTGTCTTATCTGGTCATAAACACGACCTGTAGAGAAGTTTGCAAAAGTACCTGTAAAAGGTATTTTACCTCCTATGGTAAGGCCTGCGGCGATACCCATCATATTTGCCTCTGCGATTCCTATTTGGAAAAAGCGCTCAGGATTTTCATCTATGAAGGTTTGGATTTTTAAAGATCCTATAAGGTCTGCACAAAGAGAAACCACATTTGGGTTTGTTCTACCTAGTTCTGTCATTCCTGCGCCAAAACCTGATCTTGTGTCTTTACTGCCTGTATTTTCGTATGTTTTCATTGTAAAAGTTTTTGGTACGCTTTCGCGAAAGCGTAATAAGAAAAGGTTTAGTAATCGCCTAGAGTTTCTGGATTTTGCTCTAGTGCACTAGCGAGTTGCTCATCATTAGGAGCTTTACCGTGCCAGGCGTGAGTGCCCATCATAAAGTCTACACCGTTACCCATAACTGTGTGTAATAACACACAGACAGGTTTACCTTGACCAGACGCGGCTTTTGCCTCGTTCATTCCCGATACAATGGCCTGAATGTCATTTCCTTTTTCTATATCTAAAACAATCCACCCAAAGGCTTCAAACTTCGCACGCACACTTCCCATATTTAATACGTGGTCTGTGCTACCGTCTATTTGCTGGCCATTGAGGTCTACAGTTGCAATAAGGTTGTCCACCTTTTTTGCAGAGGCATACATAATGGCTTCCCAGTTTTGTCCTTCTTGTAACTCACCATCACCCATAAGTGCATAGATGGTATGGTTATCGTTATTGAGTTTTTTTGCTTGAGCGGCACCTACGGCAACGCTTAGTCCTTGACCTAAAGATCCAGAGGCTATACGTATACCAGGTAGTCCTTCGTGTGTAGTAGGGTGACCTTGTAGACGTGAGTCTAATAGTCTAAAGGTGTTAAGTTCTTCTACCGGAAAATATCCAGAACGAGCTAGTACGCTATAAAAAACTGGAGAGATGTGACCGTTAGATAAAAAGAAGAGATCTTCTTCTATACCATCCATATCAAATCCTTCTTTACGTTCCATTAGTTCTTGATAGAGAACCGAAATAAATTCTGCACATCCTAAGGATCCTCCAGGGTGACCTGAACTTACTTTGTGTACTTGTCGTACAATGTCTCTGCGCACTTGTGTTACAAATGCTTCTAGCTTATTAATATCTGCCATTTTGGGTAAATTTTATCACGTAAAAATAAGCATATAAAAAAGTCCTACCATCTAGATTGCTCAAGATTGTAGGACTTCTTTGATTTTTACGAAATATTGAATTTAAACTGCTTTATGCAATAACATCCATATTTTCTGAAAGTGTACCTATAAATTTTGTGATAGGTCCTTTTACCATCATTGCCATCATTGCATTAAACTCACCTTGAAAAAGGAGTTGCACTTCTGTTTTTGAGGCTTCTAGTTCTTTAATATCTGCAGTGAGCTCAAAAGGAATTTTGTCACTTGCAGCTCCTAGTACTACTTTACTGTGTGGTATACCTTCTTTAAGATCTAATACAATCTCTGGCATTCCTTTAAGACCAAATAAGAAACGGGTATCGCTTATTTTTTCAAATTTGGTGTTTTCTGGCATTAATTTTTCAAAATTCTCAATGTTCATCAAGAAGTTGTACACCTCTTCTTGAGATTTATCTAAAGTTTTTACTGGGCTCTCTAAGTTCATTTAGCTTTTTTTAATTTGTATAATTATCCCCAGTTTGCTGGGTCTTTACGCCAGTTTTCTAAGGTTTCTTGCTGCGCTTCTGTTATGAAGTTTGTATCGCGAGCTTGTAATAATAGGTGCGAGTAATCACTTAATGTATTAAGTGCTACGCCAGCTTCTTCAAAATTTGTAGCAGCTGTGTCAAACCCATAAGTAAAGATGGCTAGCATCCCTTTTACATTCATATCAGAATTTTTAAGAGCTTCTACTGCCATAAGGCTACTCTTACCAGTGCTTATAAGATCTTCTATCACGACTACATTACTGTTAGGCTCTAGGTGACCTTCTATTTGATTTTTACGTCCGTGCTTTTTTGGTTCAGGGCGTACATAAGCAAAAGGTACATTAAGATAATCTGCAACAAGCATACCAATACCTATCGCTCCCGTAGCAACGCCTACTATCGCATCTGGCTTACCGTAGATAGACTCTACTTGTTTTGCCATCTCTTGATGTATGTAGTTACGTATTGCTGGGTACGACAGTGTGATACGGTTATCGCAATAAATGGGAGATTTCCAACCAGAAGCCCACGTAAAAGGAGTTTGCGGTTGTAGTTTTATTGCATTAATTTGCAAAAGCAATTCGGCAGTTTTTTTTGCCGTTTCTTTGTCTAAAATCATATTGCAAATGTATAAAGTTTTTGTCAATGATATTCCTATTATTCTATCTACCGAAAAGGTAATAGGTAAACAGTATAAGACGATTCCGATTAAGACGGTTAAGATTAAAAAATTAATCAAAAAACTGTATGATGGAGAACAGCTATACATCAATCTATATCACCCTAAAGAAGAAAAACTTCTTAAACATTTACGCAAGAAGCTTAAGCTCGTGATAGCTGGTGGTGGTCTTGTTTATAATGACAAAAAGGAAATTCTTTTTATACACCGCAACGGCAGGTGGGACCTCCCTAAAGGAAAGATAGAAAAGAAAGAGGGCATAGAAGAATGTGCTCTGAGAGAAGTAGAGGAGGAGACCGGTGTAAAAGGACTTACTATTAAGAGACCGCTTGAGATTACTTATCACGTTTTTAAACGCAACGGTAAATTTAGACTTAAAGAGACTTTCTGGTATGAAATGCATACAAGCTCTACAGAGGCTCTTGTACCGCAAACTAAAGAGGGTATAAAAAAAGCAAAGTGGCTCAACTTTGAAAAAGCACAAAAAGCGCTTGATAAATCTTACGAAAATATCAAGCTCATCTTCCCGAGTACATATCTAGTTAAGCATCCTAACGATAGGGTAGCGTAGGTGCGCTTTCTCATAGTTAGGTGATTTTTTATGAAGCCAGTCTAGCTGGGCATACCAGTTTTCGGCAAATTGCGGTTCTAGTGATTTTTTGAGGTTAAATTCAATTTGTAACTGTGGGTTGCGTTTAAGGACTTCGAGTGCTTTGTCTTCCCACACATATGGTGAGAATCCTTCCTTTTGTTGCAATATGGTGTCAAAAAAGTTCCAGTTAAAGAAACTGTCTGTTGCCTCTGGCTCGAGGGTTTCTAGCAAGTAGCGTATTCCATCTTGATCTGTAGGCACGAGATAGCCGCCTTTTGCCACAGTTACTTCTTGGTTGGTAGTTTTTACAGCTGTGTTGTAGTGTAAATAATGACCCTCGTAAGCACTCTTGCGAGTGTCATAGGTATCTATGTGATATACTTCTCCCGTAAACGTAGAATCTTTTTTAAGCTGTTCGAACTTAATGTTGTTGTCTTTGAGAATAAGAGCAATGTCCCGGTACCCTCTAGGTATCACATATGCCTTAGGTACACGTATTTCCTTAGTAGGTTTAAAGTAATCGTAGTAGGTTACTTCCTTTGTGAAAGGCTTTGTTTTATCATATTTGAGGCGTTCTTTTCCTGTGATTTTACTTGGTATCATTTCTCCCTCGTAGCCTAAAAATTCTAAGGTTGTGGTTTTTGTTGTGTCTAGAGCAAATTGTACGGGGTAAGTTTCCGCTTTCGCGAAAGCGTTAAAAGCCTCTGCACGTATTTTTTTTATCTGATCTCCGTTTTGAGCAGTGAGTTTTAATACACTTTTCATTAACTCATATGTACCTTCTACACGTGGTTTATAAGGCTTAAGCATATGTGTCTCTACCATAAGGCCTATGGTGTTCCATAGTGATGTAAAGCCTGTTGAGTAGCGAGGGTAGTCCATAAACTGGCTAAAACCTTTTTCTGGAACGCTATTAAAAACGTTTACATAAGGAGTGATTTCCCAGTCTTTACTCTTAAGATCTTTTTCAAGCATAGGCTGAAAGGTGTCGTGCACGTAGTTACCTAAAGCACCGCCTAGCTTATTGTGTTGTGTAAAAAGATGCGTGAGGGTGTACTGATAGTCTGCGCCATTACTCACGTGATTATCTATAAAAACGTCTGGTGATATCATATGATAGATTTCTGCAAAGGCTTGTGCGTTTTTTGTGTCACGTTTTATAAAATCACGGTTGAGGTCGTAGTTTCTTGCATTACCTCTAAAACCATATTCTTTTGGCCCATTTTGATTTGTACGTGATGTACTGTTGCGATTAAGAGCACCTCCTATATTGTATATGGCGATGGCACTTACCCAAGTATCTTCTGGTGCCTCTATCTTGCCTTGTGCGAGGTCACGCATAAGCATCATTGTTGCATCTATACCGTCTGACTCTCCCGGGTGAATGCCATTATTTATGAGAATACGGCGCACATCTATATCATCAGAAAACTCACTATCAAAACTACGATTAGGATTAAAGGTGACTAGCGTGAGGGGCTTACCTGCATCTGTCATTCCTACTTCGTAGGTTTTTATAGATCTGTATGCCTTGTCAAGGTCTTGATAAAATGTGATCACCTCATCATAAGTAGGTGTTTCTGTACCACCGCTTTTTTCAAAGAGGGTTGTAAAGTCTGTATTATCTGGGTTGTCTTTGTGTTCTCCACAACTTAAACTAAGAATAGAGATGGCGATGAGTACGATAACTTTTTTCATATGGTGGTTGGATTGTGCTGTGAAGATACAAATTGACAAAAAAAAGGCCCCATCTTCTTTTTAAAAATGAGGCCTAAAGCAGGGAGATTGGTTAGTTGTTATTTTTTTACAACTCGTTTTACAAGTTGTGTTTGCCCTGCCGTTATGTGCATAAAATATACTCCAGCTTCATAATATCTGAGTGATATGTTTGTGTTTATACCGCTACTAGATAATTCTATACGCTCAACAATACGACCTCTTATATCTGTTATAACCATATAATCTAGTGGAGTATTACTCAAGTTTTTGAGAGTAATGTCTCCTCGCGTAGGGTTAGGGAAGAGTATGATGTCGCTTTCGCGTAAGCTTAAATCATCTACACTTAGCGGGTTGTTAGTCACTGTGATTGTAAACTCACAGGTAACCATATTTCCATCTTCGTCAAAACCTGTAAGCGTTACCGGAACCTCTTGAGGAGCATCTATGATCGTGCCAGCAACAGGTTGTTGAGAGACGTTTGTAAAGGTGCCACCACCACAGTTATCTGTAAGTGATTCTATGTAGTTTTCTATCTCATAAAGGTCAAAGAGATCTGCCTCTACGGTAAAATCTTCTTGACAAGAGATGAGTCCAAAATCATCTGCATCTACAAGAACAGTCGCTTCACAAGTGGCAGTGTTTCCATTTTGATCTGTAACGGTGAGCGTCACGATATTTTCTCCCACATCTGCACAACCAAATTCTGTTATGTCTAGGCTGAGTGTTACCTCTCCACCACAGTTGTCTGTACTACCATTGTCTAACATATCTGGTGTTATACTAGCTGTACCAGTATCCTCATCAAGTATAACAACAATGCTTTGACAGATTGCCGTAGGTGGAGCCTCATCTACTACAGTGACATTTACTGTACAAGTGGCTACATTGCCTTTTGCATCTGTAACAGTAATATTTACAACATTTTCGCCTAGATTAGAACAATCAAAAGTGTCTACGTCAAACTCAATATCTGAAGTAGGCGTACAGTTATCAGGAACACCTAGAAGATCGTCATCTGGATCTGCAAAGCTTATCTCAAATCTCAATAGTTGACCAACGTCACCTTGTGTATTATCACAGACAGATAGACTCCAGTTTCCATTTATTTGTTCACCAGCAAAAGTATCTGCAAAGGTTCCTCCTTCTGGAGAATAAATTCCGTTTACAAGACCTGTTGCCATTGTGATGTCTTCTCCATCATCATCAAAGGTTGCATTTTCATAGCCCTGTGCATTTCCGCCATTACCTGCAGAGAGTACAAGTTCTGTACCTTGTGGTGATGTAAGGGTTAAGTCTAGGTCGCCTACAAAAGAGTGATCCAGATCTACAATGACCGTAGCAATGCGATAGGCGTCACCTATAGTGCCCTCAAGATCTACTGCTGCTGTAGAGGTGGTAGGTCCTCCGGCACAATTTGTACCTCCTGTACCCGTCATCGGGATACTTTCTGGCACTCCGTCACCAGTAAAAGGAATACCCTGTACAGGTACTAGGTTACCTATTACATCTTCTGGAGTAAGAATTGCGATACCATTTTCATCTAGTGAGATGAATGCATCCATACATTCTGGTGTGGGTGCAGTAACATCTATTACTGTCACAATCGCTTCACAAGTAGCCGTATTGCCAGCATTATCTGTAGCAGTAACTATTACCACATTTGGACCGGTGTTTGCACAGCCAAATTCTGATATATCTAATTCTAAATTATCTATAAGGCAAGTAGAAGATGTATCTGCAAGTACATCTTCTGGTATAATGGTAACCAACCCATTCTCATCAAGCTCAACAGTGATATCTTGACAAGTGATTTGCGGTATAACACTACTTGTAACCGTTACAATAGCCTCGCAACTTGCTATATTTCCATTCTCATCTGTAGCCGTGAGGGTAACCACGTTTTCACCAAGATTTTCACACGTAAATGAATCAATATCTATACTTAAAGTTACTGGCGTACAGTTATCACTTGTGCCACCATCAATATCTTCTGGAGTTATGGTTGCCATTCCATTTTCATCTAGTGCTATCTCAATATTTTGACAAAACATTCTAGGTGCTAGATCATCTATAATTGTGATTGTAAAAGAACAAGTATCTAGGTTACCATTACCATCCTCTACAGTAAAGGTGTTAGTAGTGGTACCTACGGGGAATGGGTTGCCGCTTGCAAAACCAGCAGTTTGTGTAACAGTACCACCGCCAACACAGTTCTCATTTGTAAATGGTCCTTCGTAAGAAATAATTGCCCCACAACCCGATGCCGCATCAGAAAATACAATTTCTGCAAAACCTGTATTTCCATCTCCATAATTAGATAGTACTTCCATACGGATTGTAGTTGCCGTAATAGGGGTGAATGTAAATACCTCTGGTGCTCTCGGTGCGTTTTCTTCGGCTTGCGCGAAAACTGTAGGCGCTCCCTCTACATCTATAAACGTACTACCATCTATACTATAAGAAATCAAAACATCTCTTATACCTGAAGTTCCATCTGGCCCCGGACCACCACCATTTTGATTCCAGAAAGAGAATCCGCTCACGGTTGTTTCTGCTCCTAAATCAAAATCAATTGTGCCAGTACTTCCTTCTCCTATCCAAGAATTTTCTGGAGTAGAAGGAGCGTGATCTGTAGTAAGGCTAGGAGAGGTGTTTAGGCCTGTTCCGTCTATTGCATTTGTAAGCGTACTACCAAAGGCGCTATTATATGTTGTAGTTGCTCCCGTAGGTACAATAGGGTTAGAAATTTCAGATAGATTTATAACCAAATCTTCTGGACAGGTAATTTCTATCGGTTGGTTATTAACTACTGTTATCACTGCCTCACAAGTAGCAGTGAGACCTTGCTCATCTGTTACTGTTAGAATAACATTGTTTTCACCTAGGTTATCACAAGTAAACTCAAACACATCTAGTTCATAAGTTAGTTCGCCACAAACAGCAGTACTGCCTCCATCTACTAGTACTGGGTCTACGGTAATCATTCCTTCTTCATCTAGTTCTACTGTAATGTTTTGACATACAGCTGTAGGTGCTATGTTGGTTTCGACAGTGACAATAGTTTCACAAGTCGAGCTATTTCCATTTGCATCTGTTACGATAAGCACTACTGTATTTTCACCTAGTTGCTCACAAGTAAATGAATCAATGTCTATAGCGGTAGTAATATCACCACAGTTATCAGAACTTCCATTGTCAATATCATCTGCGGTAATGGTTGCGATACCATTTTCATCAAGCACTATAGTTATAGGTGCGCAAACGGCTCTTGGCGCTACATCATCTATTAGTGTGATTGTAAATGAGCAAGTAACCTCATTACCATTAGTGTCAGTTGCTATAAATGTATTTGTAGTGGTGCCTAGCGGGAACGGACTACCACTTTCAAAACCAGCTGTTTGTTCTAAAGTACCGCCACCCAGACAATCAAGATTTTCAAAAGGACCATCGTAGTTTACAATAGCGCCACATCCATCTGTTACATCTGCAAAAGCGACCTCTGCTATTCCTGTGTTACCATCTCCATAATTGCTTTGTACATCAAAGCGTATGTAGCGAGCGGCAACCTGAGTAAATGTAAATACCTCTGGACCTACAGGTTCTGAAGTAGTAACCTGAGCGAATAGTGTAGGCGCTTCAGGAAGTACTGTATATGTCACGTTATCTAACGAGTAGAGTATAGTTACATCTTGAATACCAGAAGAACCTTCTGCTCCAGGACCTCCACCGTTTAAATTCCATAGAGAGAATCCATTTATAATGGTTTCTTGTCCAAGATCAAAATCTATACTACCGCTCGAGCCAGTACCTATAAAAGCATTACTAGGTGTCGAGGCTTCGTGATTTACCATTAAGCTAGGAGACATCTCAAGACCAGTCCCATTAAAAGCATTTGCAAGCTCACTTCCAAATGCAGGACTAAATGATGTCGTACCATTAGAAACTTCTACAGGCATCAATACCTCAGAAAGATTAAGTACAATATCTTCTGGACACTCAATATTAAGCGGCTGTGTATTCTCTACAGTCACAATAGCTTCACAGGTCGTAAACTCGCCACTAGGGCTCGTTGCAGTAAGTAATACTATATTTTCACCTAGTTGCTCACAAGTAAAGGTGTCTTGATCTAGTGTAAGCTCAAAAGTGCCACAGTTTGAGAAGCTACCTCCATCTACTTGTTCTGGGGTGATGATTGCCATTCCGTCTTCATCTAGTTGTACGGTAAGGTCCATACATACAGCAATAGGAGGACTGTCACTTATGACAGTAACGATAGCCTCACAAGTAGCGATAAGACCATTACTATCAGTAACGGTAAGTGTCACTGTATTTTCTCCTACATTATCGCAAGTAAAAGTATCTGTATCTATTGATAATGTAATATCACCACAGTTATCTGTACTGCCTCCATCTATATCTTCTGGTGTAATGCTGGCCGTACCATCTTCACCTATTTCTATAGTAATCGCTTGGCAAACAACTCTTGGTGCTACATCATCTATAATGGTGATGTCAAAAGAGCACGTTTGTACGTTACCGGCACCGTCTGTAACTTCAAAAGTATTTGTGGTTGTTCCTAACGGGAACGGGCTTCCACTTGCAAAACCTTCGGTTTGTACAAGTTCACCACCTCCAGTACAAAGCGCATTTGTAAATGGTCCTTCGTAAGTGACAATTGCCCCACAACCTGACGGAGTATCGGCAAAGACTATTTCCGCGAAAGCGGTATTACCATCTCCATAATTATTCATCACCTCCATACGAATCACGGTAGCAGCAATTTGATCAAACGTAAATAGCTCTGGCGCAGATAACTCACTTGTCGTTACTTGAGCAAACGTAGTAGGAGCACCCGGTATGGCAGTGAAAGTTGTGCCATCTGTAGAGTAGAGCATTGTTACCTCTTGTATACCAGAAGTGCCATTTGCACCAGGACCACCACCATTTTGATTCCAGAAAGAGAAGCCACTTATAAGAGTCTCTCCTCCCAGGTTAAAATCAATTGTACCAGAAGTTCCTGAGCCTATAAAAGAATTACTAGGCGTGGTAGCCTCGTGGTTTGCTGTAGTACTAGTTGTGGTACTTAATCCCGTTCCATTTGTAGCATTTGCTATATCACTACCAAAGGCAGGGCTAAAGCTCGTTGTTGTACTACTTATGGTTACAGGTTGTAGTACTTCAGATAAGTTTAGAATGAGGTTTTCTGGGCAAGTAATAGTTACTGGCTCGTTATTAACTACAGTTACAATAGCCTCACACGTTGAGGTATTGCCTTGAGGATCTGTCACTGTAAGTACAACGGTGTTTTCGCCTAGATTCTCACACGTAAACTCTGTGATATCTGCTTCATAGGTAAGTGGTCCACATACAAAGGTGCTTCCTCCATCTAGTAAGGCAGGGTCTAATATACCTACACCAGTAGCATCAAGTTCTAGTGTGATGTTTTGACAAACTGCAACAGGTATATTAGGATTTTCAATAGTCACAATTGCTTCACAAGTAGAAATTAATCCATTACTGTCTGTAACGGTTAGGGTTACTATATTCTCTCCTACATTCTCACAGCCAAATTTATCTATGTCTATAGCAATGCTCACATCACCACAATTATCCGTACTACCTCCATCTACATCTGCCGCCTCTATAGTTGCAGAGCCTGTTTCATCTAGTTGTATCGTGATATCTTGACACACTGCTCTTGGCGCTACATCATCTATCACCATAATATCAAAAGAACAGCTCAGAGTGGTGCCATTTGTATCAGTTACCTCAAAGGTATTTGTGGTTGTACCTAGTGGAAAAATACTACCACTAGTAAAACCTGCCGTCTGTACAAGCTCTCCACCACCTAGACAATCTACATTTGTAAAAGGACCTTCATATACAATTGCTGCACCACAACCTACCGTTGTGTCTGCAAAAGCAATTTCTGCAAATCCAGTATTGCTATCACCATAATTACTTAATACTTCAAAGCGTATAACAGTAGCTGCTATTTGTGTAAAGCTAAATGTCTCTGGAGCTACATCTTGTGATGATAACGCTTGCGCGAAAACTGCCGGCGCTCCATCAACCGGAACAAAGGTTGTCCCATCTACCGAATAAGAAATACTTACATCTTGAATTCCTGAAGAGCCATTCGCACCTGGACCACCGCCGTTAAGGTTCCAAAAAGAAAAACCAGTTATTGTTCTTTCGGTGCCGAGATCAAAATCTATAGTTCCCGTTGTGCCTGCTCCTATAAAGGCATTGTCTGTTGTAGTTCCATCGTGAGTCGCAGTAAGACTTGGTGAAGTCGCAAGACCAAGGCCATTAATGGTATTTTGTATACTACTACCAAAGGCTGAATTAAAACTCGTTGTCACATTAGTAGGTGTAATAGGCTCTAGCACTTCAGAAAGATTGATAATCATATCCTCCGGACAGGTTAGATCAAGTGGTTCATTATTTTCTACAGTAACGATTGCTTCACAAGTAGTGCTATTTCCAGAGGCATCTGTGGCAGTGAGTATCACTGTATTTTCTCCTAAATTATCGCAAGTAAAGGTTGTTATATCTGTACTAAGTGTAAATAATCCACAAGTGGCAAAGCTTCCACCATCTATTTGATCAGGAGTCAGGGTTGCTGTGCCATCAGCATCTAGTAGTAGTGTGATATCTTGACAAACAGCAGTAGGAGCAACGCTCCCTAATATAGTTACAATAGCTTCACAAGAAGATGATAGGCCGTTGCTATCTGTAACTGTTAAGGTAACTATATTGTCTCCTACATTATCGCAGGTCAATGTATCTGTGTCTATTGACAATGTAATGTCACCACAGTTATCTGTACTGCCTCCGTCTATATCTTCAGGAGTAATTGCTATAGAACCCGTTTCGTCTACCTCTAAGGTTATGTTTTGGCATACAGCTCTTGGCGCAACATCGTCTATTATAGTGATATCAAAAGAGCACGTTTGTACGTTTCCTGCGCCGTCTGTCACTTCAAAAGTATTTGTGGTTGTTCCTAACGGAAATGGACTTCCACTCGCAAAACCTTCGATTTGAACAAGTTCACCACCTCCTGTGCAGAGCGCATTTGTAAATGGTCCTTCGTAAGTGACAATTGCCCCGCAGCCTGACGAAATATCGGCAAAGACTATTTCCGCGAAAGCGGTATTACTATCTCCATAATTACTCGTCACTTCCATACGTATTACCGTAGCCGCTATCTGATCAAAAGTAAAAATCTCCGGCGCCGAAAAATCATTATCTGTGACTTGTGAAAAAATAGATGGAGCACCTGGTATAGGGATGAAGTTTGTTCCATCTGTGCTATAAGAAAAGACAACATTTTGAACACCAGAAGAACCATTTGCACCGGGACCACCACCATTTTGATTCCAAAATGATAGTCCGCTTACAAGAGTCTCACTGCCAAAGTTAAACTCTAATGTTCCAGCAGTACCAGTTCCTATAAAAGAGTTGCTCGGAGTTGTAGGCTCGTGTGTAGCTGTAGTACTTGGAGAAACTGTGAGCCCTGCGCCGTTTGTAGCATTTGAAAGTTCACTGCCAAAGGCAGCCGTAAAAGTTGTAGTAGTACTTGTAATCGCTATAGGTTCTAGCGCCTCAGAAAGATTAAGAATAATATCATCTGGGCAAGTTATGGTTACCGGTTCATTATTTACTACGGTAACTATCGCCTCACAGGTTGAGGTATTCCCTTGAGGGTCTGTAATTGTAAGAACGACGGTGTTTTCACCTAAATTTTCGCAGGTAAATTCTGTAACATCTGCTTCATAAGTAAGTGGTCCACAAATAAAAGTGCTTCCTCCATCTAATAGTACAGGATCTATAATTGCTATGCCCGTAGCGTCTAGTTCTATAGTTATGTTTTGACAGATAGCCTCTGGTATATTTAGATTTTCTACCGTTACAATCGCCTCACAAAATGAGGTATTTCCATTACCATCAGTTGCAGTAAGGGTTATTATATTTTCACCCACATTTACACAGCCAAATTTGTCTATATCTATAGACAATGTAACATCTGTACAATTGTCTGCAGTACCTCCATCTATATCTGAGGCAAGTATAGAAGCACTGCCCGTTTCATCTAGTTGTATAGTAATATCCTGACATACCATATCTGGTGCAACATCATCTGTTATCGTTACATCAAAAGAGCAAGTGATGATATTACCAGCACCATCATCTACTTCAAAAGTATTAGTAGTAGTGCCCAGTGGAAAAGCACTTCCCGATGCGAACCCAGCAGTCTGAGTAAGTGTACTTCCAGGGAAACATTCTTGATTTGTAAACGGACCTTCATAAGTAATCACTGCACCACATCCCGAGGTGGTATCTGAGAAAGCAATTTCTGCAAAGGCAGTATTTCCATCTCCATAATTAGATTGTACTTCAATACGTATGGTTGACGCCATTACTGGTGTCCAGTTAAATATTTCTGGTGCGGCAGCAGCATTTGGTATCACTTGCGTGAAAGAAGTAGGCGCCCCAGGAATAGGTGTAAAGTCTGTTCCGTCTGTTGATGATGAGATAATCACATTTTGAATACCCGAAGTTCCATCTGCTCCTGGACCTCCGCCATTTTGATTCCAAAAGGCAAGTCCAGAAACGGTTGTCACAGCACCAAGAGAAAAATCTATGGTTCCAGTAGTTCCTTCACCTATCCACGAGTTGGTATTACTTGATGGTGCGTGCTCACTTTCTAAAGATGGGAAAGCATCAAGCCCTGTACCGTTAAAGGTGTTATTGAGACTTGTACCAAATGCCGTAGTAAAACTAGTAGAAGCCGAGTTAGGAATGATAGGCGTAGCGACCTCAGATAGGTTAATGTTTATATCTGCCGGACAAGTAATTACGAGCGGCTCATTATTTTCTACGGTAACAATTGCGGTACAGGTATCTGTATTTCCAGAAGCATCTGTCACGGTAAACGTTACAGTATTGTCTCCGAGATTCCCACAGGTAAATTCTTGTACGTCTAGTGATAATTCTACGGCAGTACCACACGTAGATCCTGAGCCATTATCAATGTCTGCAGGGGTGATACTTGCGATACCATCCACAAGCTGAATAGTGATATCTTGACAAACGGCCACCGGTAGTTCATTAGAGGTAACCGTAACAATCGCCTCACAAGAAGCGCTGTTTGCATTTACATCTGTTGCTGTAAGCGTCACAGTAACTGGCGTACCCACATCTGCGCAAGTAAATGTATCTTGATCAATGCTCAAGGTTACATCTCCACAATTATCTGTAGTGCCATTATCAATATTGGCAGCTGTGATTACAAAGTTTCCTGTCTCATCAAGTACCACTTCGATATCTTGACATACCACATCTGGTGCAACATCATCTGTTATCGTTACATCAAAAGAGCAAGTGATGATATTACCAGCACCATCATCTACTTCAAAAGTATTAGTAGTAGTGCCCAGTGGAAAAGCACTTCCCGATGCGAACCCAGCAGTCTGAGTAAGTGTACTTCCAGGGAAACATTCTTGATTTGTAAACGGACCTTCATAAGTAATCACTGCACCACATCCCGAGGTGGTATCTGAGAAAGCAATTTCTGCAAAGGCAGTATTTCCATCTCCATAATTAGATTGTACTTCAATACGTATGGTTGACGCCATTACTGGTGTCCAGTTAAATATTTCTGGTGCGGCAGCAGCATTTGGTATCACTTGCGTGAAAGAAGTAGGCGCCCCAGGAATAGGTGTAAAGTCTGTTCCGTCTGTTGATGATGAGATAATCACATTTTGAATACCCGAAGTTCCATCTGCTCCTGGACCTCCGCCATTTTGATTCCAAAAGGCAAGTCCAGAAACGGTTGTCACAGCACCAAGAGAAAAATCTATGGTTCCAGTAGTTCCTTCACCTATCCACGAGTTGGTATTACTTGATGGTGCGTGCTCACTTTCTAAAGATGGGAAAGCATCAAGCCCTGTACCGTTAAAGGTGTTATTGAGACTTGTACCAAATGCCGTCGTAAAACTAGTAGAAGCCGAATTAGGAATGATAGGTGTAGCGACCTCAGATAAGTTAATGTTTATATCTGCCGGACAAGTAATTACGAGCGGCTCATTATTTTCTACGGTAACAATTGCGGTACAGGTATCTGTATTTCCAGAAGCATCTGTCACGGTAAGCGTTACAGTGTTATCCCCCAGATTCTCACAGGTAAATTCTTGTACGTCTAGTGATAATTCTACGGCAGTACCACACGTAGATCCTGAGCCATTATCAATGTCTGCAGGGGTGATACTTGCGATACCATCCACAAGTTGAATAGTGATATCTTGACAAACGGCCACCGGTAGTTCATTAGAGGTAACCGTAACAATCGCCTCACAAGAAGCGCTATTTCCATTTACATCTGTTGCTGTAAGCGTCACAGTGACTGGCGTACCTACATCTGCACAAGTAAATGTATCTTGATCAATACTCAAGGTTACATCTCCACAATTATCTGTAGTGCCATTATCAATATCGGCTGCTGTGATGATAGCATTACCTGTTCCGTCTAGAAGAACCTCAATGTTTTGGCATAATACATCTGGTGCTACATTATCGGTAATAACAATATCAAATGAGCAGGTTTGCGTTCCGCCACTGCCATCTGTAACTTCAAAGGTATTTGTGGTTGTTCCTACTGGGAAAGCACTTCCGCTAGGTAATCCTGCTGTTTGTGTTACTTCACCACCACCATTACAGGCAGCATTAGAAAATGGCGTTACATAAGCTACTAGTGCACCACAACCTGGTGTATCATCAGAAAATGCTACTTCCGCGAAAGCGGTATTACCATCTCCATAATTTGATTGTACTTCTATGCGAATGCTAGAAGCAATAATAGGTGTAAAGTTAAAGACCTCTGGAGCCACAGGACCATCTCCAGTTACTTGTGCAAATACTGCTGGTGCTCCTGGAATAGGTGTAAAATCTGTTCCGTTTGTTGATGATGAGATAATGACATTTTGAATGCCCGAGGTTCCTGATGCACCAGGACCTCCGTTGTTTTGATTCCAAAAAGAAAAGCCACTTACGGTCTGACTACCACCTAGATTAAAAGTGATTGTGCCAGAGGTTCCTTCACCTATCCACGAGTTTGTAACTCCAGAAGAGCTGTGGTCAGAATTGAGATCTGGAAAAGTGGTAAGTCCATTACCATTAAAAGTATTAGTAAGGCTCGACCCAAAGGCAGTGGTAAAGCTTGTACTTGCAGATGAGGGTATGATAGGTGTTGCCACTTCAGAAAGATTAAGCGTAATATCTGCTGGACAAGTGATGGTTGTAATACTGTTACTCTCTACCGTAACGATTGCTTCACAACTTGCTGTATTACCTTGATCATCTGTAACCGTAAGTGTAACGGTATTAACTCCTAAATTTTCACAGTTAAATTCTGTGATGTCTGCGCTTAGTATAGGAGCTCCACAAGCTACAGTACTACCATTATCAATATCTGCAGCTACAATGGTTGCTACTCCTGTATCATCAAGGCTTATGGTAATATCTTGACATATTACGGTGGGTACTACAGTATTTTCTACTGTGATAATAGCCTCACAGGTAGCACTATTACCAATGTCATCTGTTATGGTTAGAATTACGGTATTTTCTCCTATATCTGCACAAGTAAAATCTGTTATATCTAAGGTTGGGGTCGCCGTACCACAGTTATCTGTAGAGCCATTGTTTATTTCTTCAGGAGTGATGTTAACAGAGCCCGTTGCATCTAGTTGTACCGTAATATCTTGACAAATAGCGATAGGAGCCACATCATCTATAATGGTAATATCAAAAGAGCAAGTTGCTGTATTTCCGTTTCCATCATCTATAATAAAGGTATTTGTAGTTGTACCTATGGGGAAAGGATTTCCACTAGCAAATCCTGTTGTTTGAGTAACGGTGGCTGCCACACAATTTGTAGCTACTATAGGTGCATCATAGGTGATGACTGCTCCACAACCATCTGTAATACTAGAAAATATGATTTCTCCCAGACCTGTGTTGCCATCTCCATAATTAGATAATACCTCTATGCGTATAGTCGAGGCTTCGATAGGTTCAAAAGTAAATTCTTGCACTGCGGCGTTATCACTCGCTATTACTTGTGCAAATGTTGCAGGAGCGCCTGCAATAGGTGTAAAATCTGTCCCATTTGTAGAAGCACTTATGATAACATCTTGTATGCCAGAGGACCCTGCAGTACCAGGGCCACCTGCATTTTGATTCCAGATATAGATTCCATTTATGCGCTCTGTACCGCCTAAACTATATTCTATAATACCAATAGTACCACCACCTATAAAGGAGTTTGCAGGCACTGTAGCGTCGTGAGTTGCAGTAAAACTTGGAAATTCTGATAAGCCACTACCGTTATATGTATTATTAAGCGAACTGCCGAAAACAGTTGTGAATGATGTAGATGCAGAGACAGGTGTAACCGTCGCAACATTCTCAGAAAGATTAAGTATGATATCTGCCGGGCAGGTAATATCAAGTGCTCCTGCCTCTACAGTTACCGTTGTAGTACACGTATCTGTATTTCCTGCAGCATCTGTTATGGTGAGCGTTACCGTATTATCACCTATGTCAGAACAGTCAAAGCTGGTTATATCAAGTGATAATACAGCGTCTGGACAATTATCTGAAGAAGGTGTAACGGTATCATCCACATCTGCTGTGGTAATACTTGCAAGGCCATCCCCATCTAACGTAATTGTAAATGGAGCAATACAGTTTGCCACTGGAGCTTCATTATCTGTTACTGTAACTGTGAAGGTACAAGTCGCCACTCCGTCTGGATCTCCAGTAGCCTCAAAGGTTACTGTAGTATCTCCCACAGGAAAGAAGTCTCCAGATGCTGGACCTTCTATTTGTGTAACCGTAAAGGTTGCCGTTCCATCCGGATCGTTTGGTGTAGGCGTGGCAAATGTGACATTTGCACCGCATAGTCCGGCATCATTTATTTGTGTAATAGGTGCAACAGGACAGTCTGTAAAAGTCGGTGCGGTTTGCGCAATGGCAGTCGAAAAGATACCACATACCAAGAGTATGCGTATCGCAGTAGTAATTTGTTTCATATTAATCCCCCAATTAATGAAGACTAAATGTATACACTATAAGTGGTTTGTATAAAGTGAGTTAGGTCAGAAATTTCCGTCAGAAATCGCGCAATAGGCTAGGGGTAAATGCCCTGTTTAGCTCAAATCAAATACTATTTATATATACGCTTTCGCGAAAGCGTAATTCTTCTCACATCGCGCATTAAGTACGTCTATAAGGCATATTTGAGTAGATGTCTCACGTCACTTTCTGTAAGACATTAAAAACTTGCTGTTATAGCTTATTGCCCCTTTGGTAAATACGTATTACACAATTTGATGCAATAATCGCTATACACTTTACCGAAATGAGATGCGTGGTCACTGTTTTGATAAACAAATAATTAGTCGCTTTTTAAGTGATGTAATCTAGCTTTTAGAAAAAAGGAGTGTATTGTAATACTCTAAAATCTATGGTGTTAAAGTCAGGATTTTCTGTCTTTAGTTTTTTATAAAGAGCCAGGCTTCCCACGGCTCTATTTGCTGCTCCAGATGGTGCTGTGAGTGATACCGTTTTGATAGTACGACCTTCCCAGTCAAAGTTGTGTACTCTAGGTACTACATCGCTTACAACCTTAAGGCGCACCTGTTTTTCTTTACAAGCTTTTCTAAAGAAATACTCTGGGCCATTTTTACTGTTTCCGCCGGTAAATAATAGAGTGTCTACTTGTGTATGTTTAGAGAGATAACCAAAGATATCGCGCAGTGTGATGTTACTCATCCCTACGTCTGAGGCATCTATTTTTTGTCTCTCTGAAGAGGCTACAATGTCACAAACACCTATGTTTCTTGATTTTAGAAATGCCTTGCGCTGGTTTATGGCTTCTGCCGTAGTCTCAAATGTGAGGTTTAAGTCAAAAATTTTATTAAGTATGGGCCACAATTGCCCGTCTATGCTACCGTAACTAAAATCTACATCACCCACTTTTAAGTCACCCGTTGTAAAGCGTGGTGGCGGTAATGTACCCACAATAAGCTTGGTTGCTTTCTCTAGATTAAATGGCGGGTAGGGATGTGTATGCTTAAAAGGTCTTGACATATGCTCGTAAAGTTCGTAAATTGAAAGGAAACAATAGCATTATGGGACGCGGAGATAAAAAATCACGACGAGGCAAGATAAGTAGAGGGACCTTTGGCGCACGCCGCCGAAAGAAAGGACGTAAAAAAGCTAAAGAAGCTGCAAAAATGGAGAAGGTTTAACCTTTTGCTTTTAGTCTTTTTAAAATGCGTAGTTGTTTTTTGTCTACCTTTTTTCTAAGCATATTCCCAGAACAGAGACTGGTTGTATGTGCATTTTTATCATCTACCAGCTGTGGAAATCTATCATTAAAATGTGAACTAGCTCTTGTATACATTAAGTAAGTCAAACCTTCACTAAATACATAGCCACAACTACTTCCAGAAGCTTCAGAAAGTATCTCAATCGTGCTTTTAGAAAAAGAGCCCTTGTACTGCTTGATAATTTCAAAGGTATAACGCACGGGATCTCCGCTACTGCGCTTGCGTGCTTTATTAAGTACTTCTTTCTTTATAAGATTACCGCTAAAAACGACATCGGCTCGTTTGTACTTTTCTGTAATTTCTTCTTTTTTTGAAACCTTCGGGTCTTTTGCACAGGTGCAAGCAATTACTGGTACACTAGTGAGAACAAACAGCGCTATAATTAGTGATCTTAGCATCGATTACCTTGTAAATACAAATTCGTTTTTATCTTCATTAGACTCTTCTGCGCTGTAGGCGTAGCCGTCATAATCAAAACCTTTGAGACCGTCTATTGTGTTTACATCCTTATCTATAATATAACGCACCATCGAGCCACGGGCTTTTTTTGCAAAGAATGAAATAATCTTGAGTTTCCCGTTTTTAAAATCTTTAAAGATAGGTGTGATTACGGGTACTTTGAGCTGCTTAGGTTTTATAGATTTAAAGTACTCTTGACTCGCAAGGTTTACAAAAAGCTCATCATCTTTAAGTTCTTTATTAAGCGCTTCGGTAAGGGTGTCTCCCCAAAACTCGTATAAATTTTTATTACTGTAGTACTCTAGTTTTGTACCCATCTCAAGGCGGTAAGCCTGCATTAAATCTAGCGGTCGTAAGATCCCGTACATCCCACTTAAAATACGTAAAGTGTCTTGAAGTTTGTCAAGCTTTTCTGTAGGTAGGGTATAGGCATCAAGTCCCGTGTATACATCACCATCAAAGGTGTACACGGCTGGCCTCGCATTCTTTTTTGTAAAAGGAGTGGTAAAATCTTGGTATCGCTGGTAGTTTAAGTCTGCAAGCTTCTCACTGATGTGCATCAGGTCTTGAATCTCTTTTTTTGTCGTATTAGAAAGCTTGCTGTTAAGCTTTTCTGCTTGCTCTAAAAACTGCGGCTGTGTAGCACGCGTAGTAGGTAGCTTATCTTCAAAATTAAGTGACTTTGCTGGCGATACAACGATTTTCATAGGTGTTTTTCTTTTGTATCAAAGTTAGCAATTATGTCTTATAATTAAGTGCTTGGCTATTGTTTTTGGTTATGGTGGGATTGGTAGTTTAATGTGGTATTTGATTTATAAAGATGTAAGATTTAATAATACCAAATGTTCAACATCCCTCTAAATCTCCCTTCAAAGGGAGACTTCTAGCTCTTTCCCTTTGAAGGGGAAGGTTGAGCTAGGTGTTTATCTGTATTTAAATATTACTACCAAAACTTACGTAAGTACCACAAAACAAAAAAGCAACCCTAGAAAGAGTTGCTTCTTGTTGCTATGAGTAAGCTTTCGCGAAAGCGTAAAAAAATCTTATTGCTCTTTACTATGTACGGCATAGGCGCGCCACTTTTCTATACAGCCCGCCATATCTTCTGGTACGGGGGTTTCAAAACGTTTGTACTCGCCTGTGGTGGGGTGCACAAAACCTAGTGTTTTTGCGTGTAGTGCCTGGCGTGGTAATATTTTAAAACAGTTTTCTACAAACTGCTTGTACTTTGTAAATGAGGTTCCTTTTAATATTGCATTACCACCGTAACGCTCATCATTAAAAAGGGTGTGACCTATGTACTTCATATGCACACGTATCTGGTGTGTGCGTCCAGTCTCTAGCTTGCAAGCCACCTGAGTTACATATCCTAGGCGCTCTAGTACTTTGTAGTGTGTAACAGCAGGTTTTCCTTGCTCCTCCTCATCATCTTTAAAAACGGTGTTCTGAAGGCGGTTTTTAGGGTGACGACCTATGTTACCTTCTATCGTACCCTCATCATCTACCACGTTACCCCATACGATGGCCACATACTCACGCTCTGTCGTTTTATTAAAAAACTGCTTTGAGAGGTGGGTCATCGCGTGCTCCGTCTTTGCTACCACTAGAAGACCGCTGGTGTCTTTATCTATACGGTGTACAAGTCCTGGGCGCTCGCTAGAGTTATTAGGTAGATTATCTATGTGGTGTATAAGTGCATTAATCAAGGTGCCAGAGTAGTTACCGTGACCTGGGTGCACGACCATACCGGCAGGCTTGTTTACCACGAGAAGATCATCATCTTCATAAATAATATCTAGTGGGATATCTTCTGGAGTGAGTAAAAACTCGTGTGGCGGGTGCTCAAACATTGCGCGTACCACATCTCCTGCTTTTACCTTGTAATTTTGTTTTACAACTTTGTTGTTTACTTGTATGCTACCATTTTTGGCAGCCTTTTGTATTTTATTACGTGTAGCATTTTCTACAAAGTTCATTAAGAACTTATCTACGCGTAGCGGTTCTTGACCTTTACTGGCAGTAAAGCTATAATGCTCATATAGCTCATCGTCTTGAGGTTCTGGACCTATGGGTTGTTCTTCGTTCATTGTTTAATTATCGTCAGATGCGTTATTAGAAATAGCATCTCGGTAATCCCCTTTACCATTACCTAGTACGAGGTCTATCACAGATGTTTTTTCTAAGCGATCTCCTGCTTTTACTTTTTTTCCTTTGTGTCTCAAGTCTCTTACCTCGTCTTCACCTATCCAGTCTACGTAGGTGATTTTTCCTATTTTAAAACCTAGGGCTTTAAGTGTAGGTTCTGCCTGGCGGCGTGTTTTTCCCACAATAGGAGGGATGGTCATTTTTTGATAACCAGAAGGGTTAAGCACTAAGTATATCTGTCTGTTTTCTTTTACAAATTTACCAGCGTTAGGCTCTTGATCTATGACAGAGTACTTAGGGTAATCTGGGTTAAAATTTGCACTGTCTATGATAAAGTAGCGCAGCTCTGCATTTTCTAGTTCTTGACTCACGAGGTCTAGTGTCATCCCTTTTACATTAGGCACGGCAATGCGCTCATCGTGATTTGTGGTACTACCTAACCACCATCTGGTGATAAAAATTAAGGCAATTACGATAATGATGGCAAGGGCGATTTGTTTTACAAATGCTTTGCTTACTAGAAATTTTACAAAACTCATAAATGGGATGTGGTTAGAGGTGCAAATATATAAAATTGACAGCCTATTTGGCGTAGGTATGATTATACCTATTTTTACAATGTACGTTAATGAGATAGATTTAGTTGTCTCCTTTAAAATTTTCACGAAAGTGCAGAAAAAAAATATCGCCGTTTTAATGGGTGGCTACAGTAGCGAGTATAAAATATCGCTTAACAGTGGTGCCACCGTAGTAGCCTCTTTAGATAGAGAAAAATACCAAGTATATGCCGTGCACATCCTTATCGATGGGTGGTTTTGTGTGGTAGATGGTGAACGATTTACGATAGATAAAGGTGACTTTAGCTTTAAGGACGCTTCCGCGAAAAAGGTAACATTCCAAGCTTGTTACAATACCATACACGGAACGCCAGGCGAGGACGGAAAATTACAAGCCTACTTAGAATTGCTAGGAATCCCACAGACAAGTTGTGGTTTTTATGAGAGTGCAATGACGTTTAATAAGCGTGACACGCTAAGCGTATTGAGTTCATATGGCGTGCCAATGGCGCAATCTGTATACGTAAATAAGGGCGATGAGATTGATATGCCTTTTAAAAATTCACTAGCCTTAAAAGTGGGCTACCCTTGTTTTGTAAAGCCTAACCGTGCAGGTTCTAGTTATGGAGTGAGTAAGGTGTACAAAGAGGGTGATCTTATAGCGGCGCTAGATAATGCCTTTAAGGAAGATAATCAGGTTTTGATTGAGTCATTTTTGAGCGGGACAGAAGTATCTGTAGGAGTGTATGATTTTGGCAATGGGGCAGAGGTGCTTCCAGTTTGTGAGATTGTACCAGATGGAGACTTCTTTAGCCTAGAAGCAAAGTACTCTGGAAAATCACAAGAGATTGTGCCAGCAAGACTAGATGAGCGTGAGACGGCAGATGTGCAGGGACTTACAAAGGGTATTTATGAATTGCTGGGTCTTAAGGGAATTTGCCGCATAGATTTTATCTTTCACGAGGGTAAACCACATTTTGTAGAGGTAAATACTAATCCTGGGTTATCAAAGGAAAGTATCATCCCAAGAGAGTTTAAAGCAGCAGGATTATCACTTACAGAAGTTTTCGGCAAAGCTATAGAAGTAGCAATTAGAAATAACAGTTAAATTTACAGAGGTAGTATCCTTGAGATTCTCGCTTTTGCGGGAATCACATTAAGATTAAGATTATGAAAAGAAAGGCAGTATTTCCGGGGAGTTTTGATCCCATTACACTTGGGCATTACGATATAATAGAACGAGGTCTTACGCTCTTTGACGAGATAATACTTGCTATAGGTGTCAACTCAGATAAAAAATATATGTTTTCTCTAGAGCAGCGCAAGCAGTTTCTAGAAGATACGTTTAAAGATGAGCCACGCATTAAAGTAATGACCTATAAAGGTCTTACTATAGACTTTTGTAAAGAGCAAGAAAGCGAGTTCATTTTAAGAGGACTGCGTAATCCTGGAGATTTTGAGTTTGAAAAGGCAATCGCCCATACTAACAGAAAATTATCTGGTATCGAGACCGTATTCTTACTTACGAGTTCTGGTAAGAGCTATATATCTTCTTCCATAGTACGTGATGTAATACGTAACGGTGGTGACTGCTCTGGTCTGGTACCCGATGTGGTTGAGCCTTGTGCAAATAAAATCTGGAAAGAGATACAAGCAAAAGCAAAATAAAGCTCAAAACCTTGATCCATAAAAAAGCCGCCCACTGGGCGGCTTTTACCATTTATATATATAATCTAAAACCTAATTACTTCTTATTCTGCTGTTCTTTGATGGTCTTTTTATCGATATCAAAGTCGTTTGTAGTTTGATTTATATTCCCCGTTGGATTGGTCGGGTTAGTTTGCTCTACTTTTCTTTCAAATTTACGTTCCATAATCTTTTTCATTTTTAAGTTGATATAAAGATAAAAATCACGGTTGTTAATTCGTCTTAAAGGCTTGTTAGTCTTAGGTTAAAGTGTTGATTATCTTATGGTTTCTACAAAGCTAGCCACACTGTTTGCTCCATTCTTAGTAATATGCTTTATAAAAGCACTTCCTATAATGGCTCCTTTTTGATGGGTAGTGGCTGCCTTAAAAGTTTCCTCATTACTTATCCCAAAACCTACAATCTGCGGATTGTTAAGATTCATAGCTGCAATACGTTTAAAGTAATCTTCTGTGCTGTTACCAAAACCGCTAGTAGCGCCCGTCGTACTCGCACTACTCACCATATAGATAAACCCATCACTCGCGGCCTCTATCTGTTGTATACGCGCGTCACTAGTTTGTGGTGTGATTAGGAATACATTAATAAGTCCGTACTTTTCAAAAATCTCTTTATACTCCGCTTCATATTCGGCTAGTGGTAAGTCCGGCATAATAATACCATCTATCCCTATTTCTTGACAACGCTTACAGAATTTCTCAACCCCATATTGTAACATCGGGTTAAAGTAACCCATCACAATAAGTGGGATATGTATGGTCTCACGAATACCGTCTAACTGGCTAAACAACTTTTCGGTAGTCATCCCATTATGAAGTGCGGCAGTACTTGACTCTTGAATAGTAGGTCCATCTGCCAGCGGATCTGAAAATGGTAATCCTATCTCCACCATATCTACACCGCTTTCTTGAAGCTGCGTTAGGACAGAAACAGTATCATCTATGGCTGGATATCCAGCAGTGAAGTATAAACTTAGTAGCTTTTTATCTTCTTGTAATTTTTCTTTTATTCTATTCATCTGAATACATATTTTGTCATTCCTGCCTAAGCGGGAATTAATATTGATGTTTATTTCGCTTTCGCGAAAGCGTAGTTCTATAAATTAAAATATTCTATAAACGTATTTAAATCCTTATCACCACGTCCCGAAAGATTGATCACTACGATATCGTCATTTTTGAATTTTCTAGTTTCAAAAATGGCAAGTGCGTGACTTGTCTCGATTGCAGGGATAATACCTTCTAGTTTACTGAGCTCTAGTCCAGCGGTCATCGCATCTGCATCTGTGACAGAGATAAACTCCCCACGCCCAGAGCGGAAGAGGTTTGCGTGCATAGGTCCTACACCAGGGTAATCAAGACCAGCAGAGATAGAATAAGGCTCTGTAATCTGCCCATCGTCTGTTTGCATTAATAAGGTCTTACTCCCGTGTATAATACCCTCGCGTCCTAGTGCAGATGTTGCAGCACTCTCACCAGTATCCACTCCTTTACCAGCAGCCTCTACCGCAATGATACCCACTTCTGGTTCATCAAGATAATGGTAATATAATCCAGCGGCGTTACTACCACCACCCACACAGGCTACTACATAATCTGGATTTTCTTTTCCTTCTTTTTCTAGCAACTGCTTCTTAGTCTCCTCAGATATCACCGACTGAAAACGAGCCACCATATCTGGATAAGGGTGTGGTCCCACCACAGAACCTATGATGTAATGTGTGTTTACTGGGTTATTAATCCAGTCGCGTATTGCTTCGTTAGTCGCGTCTTTTAAGGTCCTACTTCCAGACATCGCTGGTCGCACGGTTGCTCCTAGCATTTTCATACGAGCCACGTTAGGCGCTTGGCGCTCAATATCTACAGCGCCCATATACACGATACACTCTAGTCCCATAAGTGCACACACCGTTGCTGTTGCAACACCGTGCTGTCCCGCGCCAGTCTCTGCGATAATGCGGTTCTTACCTAGTCGCTTAGCCATAAGAATCTGGCCTATGGTATTATTTACTTTATGAGCTCCGGTATGACAGAGATCTTCCCTTTTGAGATATACCTTTGTGCCATACTTATCGCTAAAGCGTTTTGCATAATAAAGTGGTGTAGGACGACCTACATAATTTTTTAAGAGTTGTTTAAACTCTTCTTGAAAAGAAGGCTCCTGCATAATTTGCACATACTGAGAGCGCAGTTCTTCTACATTAGGATAGAGCATCTCTGGAATAAATGCTCCGCCAAAGTCTCCGTAGTACCCTCTCTCGTCTGCCTGGTAACTGGTGTTATTTTCTAGTATCATAGCTGCAATACTTTTTTAAATTCGGTTAATTTTTCAATATTTTTTAATCCTGGTTTATCCTCAAACTTGCTATTTACGTCTAGTGCGATAATAGGCAAATCTGTTGCCAGTATTTCTTTTACTTTTTCTACTTCTTCTAGTCCTATGCCGCCACTTAAAATGATAGGCGTTTGAGAGGTGTAATTTTTTAACACACTCCAGTCAAAGGTGTAGCCGTTGCCTCCTTTTTCTTTTCCCTTTGTATCAAAAAGGAAAGCATCTACAAGGCCCTCATAAGGTGTGAGCTGCTCAAAGTAAAAACTGTCTTTGATTCCAAAAACTTTCCAAATCTTGAGGTCTCGACTGTGCTCGACCAGACAACCTTGAAGTTCTTTTATGTATTCAGGGGATTCGCTCCCGTGTAACTGAATTACGTTGAGGTTGTGCTGTGTTATTTTCGCTTTCGCGAAAGCAATATCAGCATCTACAAAAACTCCTACGCGGTCAATTCCCTCAGGTAATTCTGGAATCTCTAGGTCGCCAAAATCTCGTTTGCTCTTCTCATAAAATATGAAGCCAAGATAGTCTGGCTGCAACGCAGCGACCTCTTGTGTGTTATATTTCATACCGCATATTTTGATTTTCATTTTGCGTCTTTCTCTATGAGATTATCTAATATTTCTTTTGCTTGTGGAGTAAGGAACTCTCTAGTGAGGGCAACTTCCTTAGTGCCTTGAGCGAGTATATAATCTCCCGCAAAATATTTTTTCTTAGTCAGTTTTGAAAAAGCAAGCTCTTTCTTTCCGATGCCAAAAAAACCTTTTATGGTAATACTTGATTGATTTATTTGGAGCCATCCCTGACGTTTTAATATTGCATAAACTATGAGATGTAAAATTCCCCAAGGGAAAAACCAATCAAGAGCACCAAAATCACCTTCTATGATAATGGTTATAAGTCCGAGTATGGTGTAAGCCAGGCCAGTCCAGAGGTAGTAGCGTAGCTGCTTGTTAGAGTAAGGAACGTTTATCATTAATCTAGTTGCTTTATAAAAGTTGCTGCGCTCTCTCCTGGGTTATCTGTTTTCATAAAATTTTCACCTATAAGGAAACCTTGAAAACCGTGTGGCTTTAATTCCTTGATCGCCTCTACAGAACTGATACCACTTTCTGACACTTTTACAAACTCATCTGGAATTTGCTTGATGAGTTCTTTGCTCGTCTCTAGGCTTACCTCAAAGGTTTTTAGGTTTCGGTTATTGATGCCTAGCATATCTACAGAGGGCATAATGGACTTCTGTAATTCTTGTTCATTATGAGATTCACAAAGCACATCGAGACCAAGACCTTTTGCAAAGGTTGAAAACTGCTCTATTTGCTTTCGCGAAAGCGTAGCTGCAATAAGTAATATAGCATCTGCACCGTAGGCTTTGGCTTCAAGAATCTGGTATTCATCTACTATAAATTCCTTACGCAATAGCGGAAACTGTGCTGCTGCTCTGGCAAGTAATAAGTCGTCTAGCGAGCCGCCAAAATATTTTCCATCTGTGAGTACAGACATCCCGCTCACGCCTGCCTGCTCATAACCGCTTGCGACATCTTGCACGCTCAGGCTGTTGTTTATAACAGACTTGCTAGGAGACCTTCTTTTATGCTCTGCAATAATTCCAGAGCCTGCGGTTATTGCTTTTGCAAGTGATGCCGTAGCTCTCTCAAAAAGCACAGATTGCTCTAGCTGGCTCACAGGGATGAGACTTTTTCTTAAAGCTACTTCCTTGATTTTATCTGCTGTAATTTTATCTAGTATCGTCATCTTAGTTGCTTAGGGCTTGAAGTTGTTTGAGTTTTTGTGCGGCTTTACCAGAGAGTAAGCTCTCTTTTGCTTGTTCAAAACCTTGTAAAGGTGTTAGCCCTTTTACAGTCGCAATAGCCATCCCAGCGTTTGCACACACCACATTATTTTGTGCCTGGGTACCTTTACCAGAAATTACATTTGTAAATATTTGCGCCGAAGACTCAACAGAGTCACCACCATAAATATCTTTTTGAGCGTGTGCATTTACACCAAAATCTCTAGGTGTGAGCATAAGCTCTGTTTCATTTGTAATAGCCTTTGTAGCTCCTGTAAGTGATATCTCATCATAACCGTCTAGGGCGTGCAGTATGGTAAAGTTTTTATCTCCTTTTTGATATAAATATCCATACATTCTTGCGAGTTCTAGGTTAAAAACTCCCACTAGCTGGTTGCTCGGGAATGCGGGATTAACCATAGGGCCTAGCATATTAAAAAAGGTTTTTACACCTAGCTCTCGACGTATAGGGCCTACGTTTTTCATAGCAGGGTGGAAGAGTGGTGCGTGTAGAACACACATCCCTACCTCATCCATAGAGCGCTTCAAGAAGTCCTTGTCATTACTAAATTTTATGCCTAGATACTCCATCACATTACTACTCCCACTTACAGAGCTCACTCCATAGTTACCGTGCTTAGTCACGTGCACACCAGCACCTGCTGTTACAAAGCTAGAGAGTGTCGAGATATTAAAAGTGTCTTTACCATCACCACCTGTACCACAAAGATCTATGGCATTATACTCAGAAAAATCTACGGCAAGGCAAAGATCCAGCAAGGCATCTCTAAAACCTTCTAGCTCCTCCACCGTAATGCTACGCATCATATAAACGGTAAGAAAAGAAGCAATCTGACTCTGGTTGTATTTACCCTCAGAGATGTTTACGAGAACCTCACGGCTTTCGGCTTTTGTGAGTTGGTCGTGGTTAATTAATCTATTAAGTATGGTTTTCATTATTTAGGCGTGTTGATGTGAACAATAATAGGGTCTGCTTTGTCTTTCTTTATGTTTTGCAATCCTATTGTTGCTAGTTCTTGATCTGTTGCTAGTCTTGAACTAGCTTGGTTAAGTGCTACGTAATTGTAAACTCCCTTTGGTGTGCTTGCTATCCAGCCTTTTGTAAGTGGTGACTTTCTTACAGAAGCAGTCTCGCTTGTAAATCGTTGCAAGAAACCTAATGCGCTTTTACGCATATCTTCTTTACTGGTTCCCGTAGGGAAAATAATATAGGTTCCGTTTGAAAAAAGTACCCAGTTAGGTCGCTTAGGACTTACACCAAGTTTTGTATTAAAAATCAGGTTTTTATAGACATCTACATTCTCATCTTCTACCACTTCTTTAAGAGGCTCAGGTTCGGCTTCTATTACGACCACGGGTGTCGCAGGTTTTGTAGTTTCTTTAGGTGTTGATTTTGTGCTCTCACAACCACCTATTAATAGAAAACAACTTGCTAGTAGAAATAATGTAAATCTCATCGTATATAGTATTAACTAATCACCCAATTTTTAATCATTGTTTTTCCTTCTGGAGTAAGTACAGATTCTGGGTGAAACTGTACACCGCGTATATCAAGTTCTCTGTGACGCAGTGCCATTATCTGGCCATTTTCATCTACCGCAGTAACTTCTAATGCTGGCGGAAAATCTTCTGTAGCTACCACCCACGAGTGGTAACGCCCTACGGCTATTTCTTCACCAAGGTCTTTAAAAAGTACTGTATCTGGCTGCGTGATACTCACTTGTGTTGCGACACCGTGAAAAACCTTATCTAGATTGATAAGCGTGCCTCCGTACACTTCACCTATGGCTTGTTGCCCAAGGCAAACGCCAAGTATAGGTTTTCTTCCTCCATAAGTTTGTATTACTTGCTTGAGCAGTCCAGCTTCTTCTGGAATACCAGGGCCTGGAGAAAGTAATATTTTATCATACTGCTCGCACTCTTCAAGCGCAAACTGGTCATTACGTTTTACGGTAACGATGCAATCTAATTCTTCTAGGTAGTGCACAAGGTTGTACACAAAGGAATCATAGTTGTCTATTACTAATATCTTTTTCATTGTCTAAATATCTTCTGCGATGTCAAGTGCTTTATTAAGCGCTCCTAATTTGTTGTAAACTTCTTGTAATTCTTTAGCGGGATCACTGCCAGATACCACTCCAGCACCTGCTTGCCAGTGTAGGGTGTGATTTTTACTTAAGAAAGAACGTATGATAATAGCGTGATTAAAATTACCGTAAAAATCCATAAAACCTATCGCTCCGCCGTAGAAGGTGCGATTGCGGTTTTCATACTTCTCAAGTAGCTGCATTGCCATATGCTTAGGCGCACCACTGAGTGTTCCTGCTGGAAAGGTGTCTGCTACCACTTGTAAGGTATTGCTACCCTCGTGCATTTGTCCCGTTACCTTACTCACGAGGTGTATCACGTGTGAGAAAAACTGCACCTCACGATAGGTGTCTACCTTTACATCGTGACCATTGCGTGATAAGTCATTACGAGCAAGATCAACGAGCATCACGTGTTCTGAGTTTTCTTTTTCGTCTTTGGCTAGTTCTTTTGCAAGTATGGCGTCTTGCTCATCATTACCGGTACGTTTAAAAGTACCTGCAATAGGGTGAATCTCTGCGAGACCATCTTGCACAATAATCTGAGCTTCTGGTGATGAGCCAAAGATTTTATAATCTCCGTAGTCAAAATAAAATAGATATGGCGACGGGTTAACACTGCGCAAAGCTCTGTATACATTAAACTCATCTCCGGTAAATTGCTGAGAGAAACGTTTACTAGGCACAATCTGAAAAACATCCCCACGCTGGCAGTGCTTTTTACAAGTTTCTACGAGTGCTTTATAATCGGCATCTGTGATGTTGCTGGTGAGTTCGTTCTTTCGGTTGAAGTTAAACTCTGCAAAGTTTTTTGATTTTAAAAGCTGCTCAATCTCATCGATATTATTGTCTCCCGTTATGTTGTGACAAAATATATGCGCCTCATTATTAAAATGATTAATAGCGATAATGTTTTGGTAAACGGCGTAGTAAATATCCGGTATGTGCAGATCTCCTTCTTTTTTGGCGATTTCTATATCTTCAAAGTACTGTACAGAATCATACGATAGGTAACCAAACAAGCCATTGTTAATGAATTTGTGTGCTGTCTTTGTAGATGAGAACGCTTTCGCGAAAGCGTCTAAAACCCCCACAACATTAGTCTCTGCTGTGATTGTAATTTCCTCCTTCTTGCCATCGGGAAATTGCTGTGTGATTATACCATCGCCCACGCTTATAGAGGCGATAGGGTTGCAGCATATGTAAGAGAAGCTATTATCATTTGCGTGGTAGTCACTACTCTCGAGCAGTAAACTATTAGGAAAACGATCGCGCAGCCTTAAGTATACCGATACAGGAGTGATGGTATCTGCTAGGAGTCTTTTTGAAAATGTAGTTAATTGATATTTCATTTGTTACATATTGTTTTCTCAAAATTGAGAACAAAAAAAAAGCCTGTCGTAAAGACAGGCTGTATATGAATGGTACATAGGTGCGTGCTTACGACAACGATTGTTGTGTAATCCACCACCAAGTATGTACTGTATTGTTTTTCATTTATGATGTAAAGATAGGGAGCGATTTTATAATAAAAAAGCCCAATGGATAAAAAATATACACTGAGCTTTTTACGGGGGAATAATTAGGAAATTATTAGAGTGTCAAGCTCACTGCAAGCTCAAAATTATCTGAAATAGCATTGTCTTTTAAGTTGTCAAAAAACGATGCAGAGCCATAACGTACACCATATTTTGTGCGATCTACATTAAAAACGGTAGTGGCTACGCCATTCTCTATAGTCATATTAACCTTTGTAGGAAGTGTAGTTCCTTTTATAGTGAGGTCACCTACTACGCTGTAACCGTTACCACTTTTTGCTACTTCTGTGATAACAAATGTAGCCTCGCTATGGTTTGTAGTATCAAAGAAGTCTGCAGAGTTTAAGTGTCCTTCTAGTTTTTCTTTTCCTTCGCCAGCTTTTAAGTCTGTTACCGCAATGGTAGTCATATCTACTACAAAGTTACCACCTACTAGCTGGTCACCATCCATTTCAAGTGTTCCAGACTTTAGGTTAATAGTACCTGTGTGTTGTCCTAGTACCTTTTTACCAGTCCAAGTAATAGTGCTTTCTTTTACGTTTACTGTTTTTTCTACCGGTTCTGTGTTTGCAATGGCTCCAGTGGTTACGATAAGAGCTAAGAATGCTGTTGTGATTTTCTTTTTCATTTTTCTAATTTTTAGTTTCTGTTCTTAGTTTATTGAGCAAGTTATTGAGCTGCTCTATCTCATTATTGTCTAGTTGAGTAGTTATTTTATTTTCGGCTTGAGTCACAACTCTGTCTAACTCATTAAGTAATGACAAGCCAGCCTCTGTAATTGTAATTTCAATTTTACGACGGTTTGAGGGGCACGTACTGCGATTTACAAGTTCTTTTTTGAGTAGTTTATCTACTAGGCGTGTTGTGTTACTTGCTTTTGTAACCATACGGTCATTGAGAGTAGATAGGTTTGCAGGTTTTCCTTTTTGCCCACGTAATATGCGTAATACATTAAACTGCTGTAATGATATATCATAAGGCTTTAATGCCATTAATAATATATCATTAGACCATTGTGCTGTATAGGCTAGGTTGATAATAAGCCTTTGTGAGGGCTTGAGACTCGTGGTTTTTATGTGTTCTTCTATTGTCATTACAATATTTGTATATACAAATGTATTATTATTTTGCAATAGAATATCTATGTTTAGATATTTTTAACGTTAAACAGCCTTGGGTGTTTTTCCATTATCTTAACAATCGATTACTAAAGTCTGTTAATAGGTGTTTAAAAAATTGATTATCAGTATAATTTTGTGCAATGCGATTTTTATTATTCATATTGGTTCTCAGTACTATCTCTTGTAAAAAAGAAGTAGAAACTAAAGCATATAATTATGTAGAAGGGGCAGATATAAAGATGTTTGATTATAACGAGCTTGATAGTTATATAAAAAATCATCCATCTGAGACACTTGTGGTAAATTTTTGGGCTACCTGGTGTGCTCCTTGTATTAAGGAGTTACCAGCTTTTGAAAAACTAGGAGATACTTATGCAGATCAAGATGTGAAAATTCTTTTAGTGAGTCTTGACTTCCCAGAACAGATGGATCATCTCAAAGCATTTGTAGCAAAAAAAGAATTGCAATCTGAGGTTGTGTTTTTAGACGATGGAGATGCAAACAGATGGATACCTAAAGTAGATAAGAACTGGAGTGGAGCCTTACCGGCAACACTTATTATAGGTGATAAAAGAAAACGCTTTTATGAACAATCATTTACATATGGCTTGTTAGAAAGTGAATTGAAATATATATTAAATTAAAAATGAAGACTTTTAAAATTTTAACACTACTTGCCTTAGTGGTAGTTGTTTCTGCATTTGCAGCAAATGCCGTTGTAAAAAGTGCAAAGAGCGGTTACAGTATAGGTGATGATGCAACAGATTTTTATCTACGTAATGTAGATAACAGTATGGTATCGCTTAAGGATTATGAAAATGCCAAAGGGTTTATAATAATCTTTACGTGCAATACTTGTCCATTTTCTATAGCAAACGAAGACAGAATCATTGCATTAGATAAAAAGTACAAGTCACTAGGCTACCCGGTGATAGCTATAAATCCTAATGACCCACACATTAAACCTGGAGATAGTTTTAAGTCTATGCAACAACGAGCACGAGAAAAAGGATTTACATTCCCTTATTTACTTGACGATGGGCAAGAGGTATATCCAAAATATGGAGCTACAAAAACCCCTCACGTGTATGTGACTCAAAAAAAGCAAGGGAAAAATATAGTAAAATACATAGGAGCTATAGATAATAATACACGTGATGCGGGAGCAGTTACAGAACGATATGTAGAAGACGCTGTAGATGCCTTACTCGCCGGAAAAAGTGTACAAGTAACCGAAACAAAGGCTATAGGATGTTCTATAAAATCATAGACTTAAAATAACTAGATACTACATAAAAAGGTGAGCTATTGCTCACCTTTTTATGTTTTACGTAGCGTATTTAAAATATGTAATATGCCTCAAGCCATATTCAGTTTAATAAAGTAAATTTGAAATATAACAAGGGTACACTACCGTACTTATAATAAAGAAGAATTATGAAAGATCTTACAATCCCAGAATGGGAAGAAAAAATCGCTCAAGATAAAGACGCCGTAATACTAGACGTGCGTACAGAAGAAGAAACAGAAAATGGTATCATAGAAGGAGCAAAGGTTATAGATATATACCAAGGCCAAGGCTTTATAGATGAGGTAGAAAAACTAGATAAAGATAAAAACTACTACGTTTATTGTCGCTCTGGAGCACGTAGTGCTCAAGCGTGTGCACTTATGGGACAGCTAGGTTTTGAGACTACATATAACTTGCTAGGAGGCTATATGGCCTGGAGCGAAAATAACTAGAGTATGAGAAAGAAAGTAACTCACATTTGTAGTGTTATTGCAATTATGATGATGGCTTTGTCTTGTAACCAAGCGACCTCACAGCAAGCATCGCCAGAAGCTTCAGTTAGTGAAGTGCAAGAGCAAAAGGTAGTCATCAATCGCATTTCTTCAGATGAGCTTGAGACAGCGATGAGTGCTCAAGAAATCCAACTGGTAGATGTACGTACCGACCGCGAGTGGGAGAGTGGCCATATTAAAGGTGCAAAGCATTTTGAGATGAACAATGCAAACTGGCAGTCACAGCTAGAGACTCTAGATAAAGATGAGCCCGTATATGTATATTGTGCAAAAGGTGGTCGTAGTGCCAGATGTGCAAAACAACTAGAAGAGGCTGGTTTTACTGCCATTTATGATCTTAAAGGTGGTCTTACCAGCTGGAAGGCTAGTGGCAAGGCCGTAGAGTAACACATACTCATAAAAAGTATAAACCCCATCTTAGTAGGATGGGGTTTTTTTACGCTTTCGCGAAAGCGGAATCTATATCAATCTAATACACTTCATCAACATTAGTCGCTGTAAGTGTTTTAATAAAAGCCACCAGATCCTGAAGTTCTTGCTCTGATAGATTAAGATTATCAAAGGGAAGCGTTTGATGCTCAAGGTCAAACCCTAGGCCACCACCGCCACCTTTATTATAAAAATCCATAACCTCTTCTAGCGTGCTATATACACCGTTATGCATATAGGGTCCAGTTACTGCAGCGTTACGTACCGTAGGTGTTTTAAACATCCCCTTGTGGAGCTCTTCTTTAAAACGCCAGTAGTAACCTAAGTCATCATCTAGCATTTTATTTTGTGCGGTTTCTGGTACGCCTATTACTTCGCGCTCTGTCTCTGCATAAAATGGTGGTACTGTACCATTAGTAAGTGGCATAAAGTGACAAGTTGCACAAAGGGCTTTCCCCATAAACAAGTTCATACCTCGTTGCTCACTTGATGTAAATGAACGCTCATCGCCACGCATATTTTTATCAAATTTTGAGTCAAAACTATTGAGCGTACTTACATATGACGAGATGGCTTTTATTACATCAATATTTCTTTTTGAAACACCTCCATATGCCTCGTCAAAAAGTGTGATATACGTACTGTCTTTTAGTACCTCTTTTGAAAACTCGTGCACGTTTGAGTTAAACTCATCCTTGTTTGTAAAAACAGAAGATACTTGATCTATTAATGTAGGAGAGCGACCGTCTGCAAAGAAGTTTTGCTGGAAAACGGTATTTATGAGGGTAGGTGTGTTGCGCTGTAAATTTTTACCTGCGTTAGAGAGGTTTACGACCATTCCATCTGTGTAGGCCTTTGCTGGAATGTGACACGTAGCACAAGCCATTGTACCATTTGCAGAGAGCTTATCATCAAAAAACAATTTTTTACCTAAGGCGATTTGAGCCTCTGTAGGATTCTTATTTACGTTAGGAGTAAAGAATTCCGTATTAAAACTGTTATTTTCAAAAAAGGTAGGCGCATCAAAGTTAAAAGGTGTATTTGTTGTCCCTTCCCATAGGTCGCTAGTTTTTCTTATAGCTACCCAAGTTTTTGTAATAGGAGAGAGGTGAGTGCTCACAAAGGTATAACGGTCAAAGCTATTATAATCTGTATTAGAACTCATAAAAGCTATTGCTTTGTCGACCTGATTTATAAAGGTCTGGTCTAGTGTGGTATCCTTCTCTTTTATGATAGGTTGTATCGTTACTTTATAAGTGTCTACAAGGTTTTGTAATGAAGCAGCACCTTCTGTAATGCCTAGTTGGCTTACAGGTGTGTCAAAACCAGATATAGAAAAACTAAGTACACGTAACAGTTGCTGGTGTGTAGCTATAAAATAGCGTTGTGGTGTAAGAGCTCGCTTTTCTATATTCTTTTTTAGAGTAGCGAGTAGGCCTGTGGTAATCTTTAGTTCTTTTTTGTATTGTGGAGTTGGTGTTCCTCCTTCATAGATAGATTCTTCTATCTTTTGTAGACCTACAGGATTCATTGTGCGGTCATTGTCCTCTTTATAAATAGGTAAGGCCGGTCCATTTGCACGATGACCTACTTCTGGGTTGAGGTAAGAGGCGTAGGGTTCTGCTTTTTTAAACGCAAGTCTAGCGTTGTTAAAAATCTTTTTGGCATCTGGATGTGATGCCGTAATCTCATTAAGAGAGTCAAGACCTGCGAGGGCATTATTTAGTTCTTGTAAGTAAATAGCTCTTGCAGCTTCCCAGTCTGGGGCTATATTTTTTTTATATGAAGTGTCTTGCTCTTGCTTGCAAGAAAGGGTTAAGGGTATCGCTAGTAGGCAAACTAATAAACGTAAGTAATTCATAACAATGTAATTATAATTAAAGCGCAATCACCTTAAAGGGATTGCGCTTTTAGTATTTCCGAATGGCTAATCCGGGAGGATATTATCTAGGTAAACCTTTAAGTAAAACTACTTGAGATGCTTGGTTATCTTCATATGTAGAGTTGATATGTCCATCAAGTCCAGCAAAGTCACTGTTTCTCCAGTAATGTGGCTGTATGTTTAATATAAAAGTGTTAGGCACTCCTACTTTATCTGATATATCTAGAAGTGCTCCAAACTCTCCACTAAGTCCTGTGCTATTATCATCTGCAAGGTCTTGACGTACTACAAGCTCAAGTACTTGCTGTATGTTTACACCATTTAAGTCAGACTGGTAGATGTATGCTGCGTGACCTCTAGAAAAAGAGTTAGGATCTTCTTGTACATATACAAAGTTCTCAGTTACAGTGATATTATCTGGGCTTTGTAAAGCTGCCAGGTTACCATCTTGATTGTTTGTATCTGTATTACCACTTATGATTTGAGTAAGTTTACCTTCTAGTGGGTTTGTTTCATCTAGGTTTAACTTGTATACCGTTCCCCAGTCATTGTAAGTACCTTGACCTGGACCACGACCTGTAACTGCAAAGTATACGTTTCTACCATTTGCATCAGATCCTTTTTGGTAATCTACATCTTCTACTCTCATAAACTGAGAAGCAAATACGTCATTACACGCGCTTTCCATTTCATTTTTAGTAAGAGCAGCACCGTTAGGTATCTCAACAAACTCTACGTCATATTCTGTCTGGAAGTCTAGTGAAGACTCGTTGTAAGCAGTGTTAGGAGCAACATCTACAACGTTACCAGCACCGTCACCTACTTGCTTAAGACGTAATACGTAAATAGAACCACCTGTAAAATCTGCATCACTAGCAGTAGAGTAGTACATAGATACTTGACCTTCTGAGTTACTAGAGTCATCATCACCACCTACTATTACTGTAGCACCTGGATAAGCGTTTTGTGGTAATGGAGTTGCGTTTTCCCAAGAGAATTCTCCTAGTGCATCAAGACCAAAATCTGCTTGAGGTGTTGGAGTAGACGTTCTAGGGTCTATAGCCTTTACATCATAGTGTATACTTTCTGAAGCACTTAAGAAAATGTCTTCTGTACCACCGTGTATATCTGCTTCCCACATAGTAGCACTACACTGGCGTGCAAAGTCTGCTACTCCAGAGTCTAGTAAGTAATCTCCAGAGATAGGCATTAAGTTCTGGTCAAAACGGATACGTGCAACTGCATAACTGTCTTCACAGTTTGTTACAAATATGTAGTCTTCTCCATCTTGTAAGAATCCTGCACCATCTGCAGATCCTGCAAGTTGAAAATCTCCTCCTATTACATCTGGAGTAGATACAAGTGAGAAAGCCTCTACGTAGTTAAACTGTGAGCTCATTGCTACAAGTGGAGCCGTAGGAGACTTGTCAGAAAACATAGTTTCTCCTGGTTCAAAATCTTCTCCATCTACACCATCTTCTCCATTTGACCCGTCTGCACCGTCTTGTCCATCTGCGCCATCTTGTCCGTCTACACCGTCTATTCCGTCCAGACCATTCATTCCATCTACGCCATCTTCACAACTTGTGAAAGCTGCTGTTGCTGCTACAAAAAGCAGACTTAAAAAAACTGATTTGAAAGTTTTCATTGTAAAATAATTTTTTTTGAGTGGTTAATTTGTGTGTTTGTATGAGGGTCTAAATTAGAATTGTATCTCTTTTTACAGGTTAATTAAGCGTAGCTTTTATATTAAATTGATGTGTATTTATTGTTACTGATTTTACATTAATTTAAAGACAGATTTTACGTAGAGTTAACCTTTTGGTTTTTTGATATTTCTATTTTATACGGGTAAAACCTATCATTATTGAAGGGTCATTTTTAGATTGGACAGACCTTTCGGCAATGAGCCGCTTTACTTTTAAGAGTTTGGTTTTCGCTTTCGCGAAAGCGGAATGCATCTTTTAACACCGCTTTTAAGTGAGATGTCGTAATTTTAAAAGAAAAAATGACGCCTAGATTAGAACAAGCACTTGATAAATTGTACACTGCGTTATACACGGGGAAGCTCAATCCCGAGTGTTGTACAGCTTGCGCGGTGGGTACTATATGTGACACGGTAGATGCCTGGAAGCACTTTACAGACACACACGGCTCTTTACAGCTTAATTATGTGGGGAAGGTTAATGAGGGTTTTGGCCGCAGGCTTTATGGATATCTCCCTAGCGAGCTATTAGAAATAGAAGCCGTTTTCTTAAAAGCGTGTGGGTATGAGTTACCGCTTACGCGAAAGTCAAAACGACCACAACATCCTACATCGCAAGAAACCTTATATAATGGTATGCGTGCCGTTATTGCTTTTTTATGTGAGCTAGATGGTGTAGAAGATGTTATGGAGATTGAACAGAAGTTACTACATACAAACCTAAGCTCTGTAACACACGCTACGGTTTAAACCTTAAAAAGTAATCCTCTTACTGTTTGTGATTTACGATATTTAAAAGACACCTTTTTGACATTTAAAAGAGGTGTCTCTGGGTGAGTATATCATAGGTTTAAGAAAATTTTAAGTTTTTATTAGCATAACGATTTTAGCTAGATTTCGTATTAATTCTGATATTATGGTGCTTTTAACATTATTTGTTAAGAATATCTAACAAACGCAATCTAATACAGACAATCTTATGAAAAGAAGAAACTTTGTCCAACTAGCCGGAATGGGTGCTGGTGCTGTGATGATGCCTTCCCTGTTAATGGGAAATAACATCCCTACAGAGGCACTCCTAGAACCAGGAATGGATATACTAATGAAAAAACAAATGGCAGATGTTGCTCTTAACACAGCAAAAAGCCTAGGAGCTTCTTATGCAGATGCTCGTATAGGTAGATATCTCAACCAGTTTGTACGTACTAGAGAAGATAAAGTACAAGGGGTTGTAAACACAGAGTCTTTTGGAATAGGAGTGCGTGTGATTGCAAATGGTACTTGGGGATTTGCATCTACAAATGATGTCTCACCAGACGGTATTAAAAAAGCAACAGAGCAAGCAGTCGCAATAGCAAAAGCAAACTCAAAGTTTCAAACAGAGCCAGTAGTACTTGCACCAGAGGCATCATATGGTGAAGTCTCTTGGAAAACCCCTATCAAAAAAGATTTTAAAGAAGTGCCAGTTTCAGAGAAAGTAGATTTACTACTCACTGCAAATGCTGCTGCACAATCTAGCGGAGCAAACTTTGTAAACTCTGCCTTGTTTATGGTAAATGAACAAAAATATTTTGCCTCTACAGAAGGTTCGTACATAGATCAAGATGTACATCGCATCTGGCCTACATTTGGTGTAACTGCTGTAGGTGGAGGTAAGTTTAAGACTAGACAAGCTATGAGTGCACCTATGGGAATGGGGTATGAGTATCTAGATGGTCTTGCGTCAGAAAAACTAGAAGGTCCAGAAGGGCTTAAATTATATAGAGGCAGCTATGATATGGTAGAAGATGCTACCACTGCAGCAAAGCAAGCAAGAGAAATGCTTACAGCAAAGTCTGTAGATGCTGGTAAGTACGATCTTGTACTAGAGCCTAACCACTTAGGATTAACCATACACGAGTCTGTAGGTCACCCTACAGAACTAGATCGAGTACTAGGATATGAAGCAAACTATGCAGGTACAAGCTTTGCCACTATAGATAAATGGAAGTCTAAAAACTTCAAGTACGGTAGCGACCTTGTAAATATTGTGGCAGATAAAACACAAGTAGGATCACTAGGAGCCGTAGGATGGGATGACGAAGGTGTAAAAACTAAAAAGTGGGACATTATACGTAACGGTGTACTAGTAAACTATCAAGCAATACGTGATCAAGTAAAAATGATAGATCAAAACGAGTCTCACGGTTGCTGTTATGCACAGAGTTGGAATGATGTTCAGTTCCAGCGTATGCCTAATATCTCTCTAGAGCCTGGTAAAGAACCATATTCTATAAACGATATGATTAAAGATGTAGAAAAAGGAATCTACATAGCCGGTAGAGGATCTTACTCTATAGACCAGCAGCGTTATAACTTCCAGTTTGGAGGGACGATGTACTACGAGATTAAAGATGGTAAGATAGCAGGTATGCTTAATGATGTTGCTTACCAGTCTAACACGCAAGAGTTCTGGAACTCTTGTGCTAAGATTTGTGATAAGGATGACTATCGTCTTTTTGGTTCTTTCTTTGACGGGAAGGGGCAACCATCACAAGTAAGTGCAGTATCTCACGGGAGCTCGACTTCAAGATTTAATGATATTAATGTAATTAATACCGGGCGTACGGTATAAGTCTAACTTTTAAAAGAATAAATAATGGCAATATTTTCAAAAGAAGAGGCTAGAAAGATATTAGAAAAAGCACTAAGCTTTTCTACTGCAGATGCCTGTGTAGTAAATCTAGGTGGAAGCCAGGGAGGTAATATACGTTATGCTCGTAACTCGGTATCTACAGCGGGATATCAATCTAACCAGAGTCTTGCGGTTACTGCAAGCTTTGGTAAAAGATCTGGTACCGCAACTATAGATGAGCTAGATGATGCATCGCTCAAAAAAGTGGTACAACGAGCAGAGGAGCTAGCAAAACTATCTCCAGAAAACCCAGAGTATATGGAGCCACTAGGCCCACAACAATATGATGAATCAAAAACCTTTGTAGAAGCCACGGCAAACATTACTCCAGAGTATAGAGCAGAGGTTGCAAATAGTAGTATTACCCCTGCAAAAACAAAGGATGTAACAGCTGCAGGATTTCTAGATGACGGTCAAGGCTTTAGCGCAATGATGAACTCAAACGGGCTATTTGCATATAATAAGTCTACAGATGTGAGTTTTACAGTAACGATGCGTACTAATGATGGTACAGGATCGGGATGGGTGACTAGAGATTATAATGACATAAATAAGTTTGACTCTTCTGAGGCGTCACAAGTCGCTATAGATAAAGCTGTAATGTCACGACAAGCAAAAGCAATAGAGCCTGGTAAATATACTGTGATATTAGAACCATCTGCAGGACTTGGATTATTACAAGGCTTAGGAAGATCACTTAATGCCCGCTCTGCAGATGAGGGACGTAGCTTTATGTCTAAAGAAGGCGGAGGTACAAAACTGGGAGAAAAAATAGTAGATGAGCGTGTAAACCTATGGTCAGACCCGCTTAATGATGAGGTGCCAGCAGCCACTTGGAATGGAGCAGGTCAACCACTGAAGAAAACTACCTGGATAGAAAATGGTACAGTTAAGAATCTTGCTTATGGAAGATACTGGGCAAAAGAAAAAGGTGTTGAGCCAGTTCCTTTCCCAAGTAATTTTATAATGGGAGGTGGTGACGCATCTCTAGATGATTTAATAAAGAGTACAAGAAAGGGAATCTTAGTCACAAGACTGTGGTACATACGCTCTGTAGATCCACAAACGCTTTTATATACAGGTCTTACCCGTGACGGTACTTTTTATATAGAAAACGGAAAAATCAAATACCCAGTGAAGAATTTCCGCTTTAATGAGAGTCCTATTATTATGCTTAATAATCTTGAGACCCTCGGGAAGCAGGTACGTGTAGACGGTAGTTTAATCCCTTATATGAAGGTGAGAGACTTTACGTTTACCAGTCTTTCAGATGCGGTATAATATAATATAGTTGATAGGAAACTGGTTACGGCTTTAAGCGGTAGCCAGTTTTTATTTTAAGTACGCTTTCGCGAAAGCGTAATACAAACAATCACACTTTACATAAGTTACATAAGGTAATGCCTAATAAATTTTTCTTCACACGCTTACAATACGAATCTGGAGATTGGGATGTAGACCAGCGTATGCCGTCTAACTTGCTTAACTCTCTGGTAGAGTACACCACGCTAGATGTAGATACAAAGGAAAATATCATAACACTGGCTAGTGATGATATTTTTAAATCGCCCTTTTGCTATATCTCTGGGCATAAACTGGTGCAGTTTTCTAAGAAGGAAAAAGAAAATTTTAAACGTTATGTGGAGAATGGAGGCTTTGTCTTTGCAGATGATTGTAACCACGATATAGACGGCCTATTTGCAAAGTCTTTTGAACGACAGATGGAGGAAATTTTTGGTCAAGATAGCCTCAAAAAAATTCCTAATGATCACGAGATTTATAATGTCTTTTTTGAATTTGAAGACGGTCCACCCACCACCTCACAAGAGCTTAACGGCTGGGGAGATGACCTCGTGCACGATTACCTTAAGGCAATAGAGATAAATGGGAGAATAGGCGTGCTGTATAGCAATAAAGATTACGGCTGTGAGTGGGATTATGATTTTAGAAACAAGCGCTGGTATAAAATAGACAATACCCGTTTTGGGGTAAATATTGTGATGTATGCCCTTACCTCATAGTATCGTTTTAATGATGCAGTCTTGCGAGCCAAGAAATAACCAATTTTAAATTGAAAATTGAATGAAACAAGAGTTAGTCACACTACAGCAGGAGGTAAATAGTCTTACTTCAAAACTAGGTGATCTTAAAAAAGAAATAGCAAAGGTTATCATAGGCCAAGAAGATACAGTAGAGCAGTTACTTATCACATTTCTAGCTGGTGGTCACGCTTTACTAGAAGGAGTCCCAGGGCTGGCAAAAACACTTATGATAAGGACCTTATCACAGGCTATAGATCTCGACTTTAAGCGCATACAGTTTACACCAGACTTAATGCCGTCAGATATTGTAGGTACAGAGATTCTAGAAGAAGATCATAGCACCGGTAAAAAATCTTTTGAGTTTAAGAAAGGACCCATATTTGCAAATATTATACTGGCAGATGAGATTAACAGAACCCCGCCAAAAACACAGGCAGCGCTGCTAGAGGCAATGCAAGAGTTTGAGGTTACCTATTCTGGTAAAACCTATGAACTAGAGCGCCCGTTTTTTATACTTGCAACGCAAAACCCTATAGAGCAATCTGGAACATTTCCTTTACCAGAGGCACAACAAGATCGTTTCTTATTTTATATAAAAATAGGGTATCCCACAGCAAGCGAAGAAAAGCATATTTTAAAAAGTACAACAGGTGGAGTAAAGCAAAAGGTACAACCCGTACTAAGTGGTGCCGAAATTTTAAGATTACAAGAGCTTGTAAGGCAAGTACCTGTAAGTGATAGTCTTATAGACTTTGTAAGCACCATTGTACGTGCAACACGACCAGAGACTACCACAAATGATTTTGTAAAGCAATGGGTAGGCTGGGGAGCAGGCCCCAGAGCCGGGCAAGCTATGATACTCACAGCAAAAGCAAGAGCACTATCACAAGGTCGTATAGCAGTGACACTAGATGATATTAAAAACGTGGCTCTACCAGTACTTCGTCATAGAGTGATTGTAAACTTTAAAGCAGAGGCAGAGGGTATTACTTCAGATACGGTGACGCGTCAATTATTAGATCATACAGACTTTAGCGCATAATATTTATGGCAAAAGACGATTATAGAGCACTTCTTAAACCAGATGTAATTAATACAGTTTCTGGTTTATCACTCATCTCGCGAGTAATTGTAGATGGGTATCTCTCTGGCTTAAATAGAAGCAGGCGAGTAGGAGCTGGTCTTGAGTTTAGCCAGTATAGAGGGTATGAGCCTGGTGATGACCTGCGACTTTTAGATTGGAAAATGCTCGCACGTTCTGGACGCTATTATATCAAGCAATCTGAGATTGACACCCATATAACTGTAAAGTTTATTGTAGACACTAGCGCCTCAATGCTTCATAAAGAAGAAGGGTTATCTAAAATGGAGTATGCAAACGTACTCATTGCTAGTCTCGCTCATCTAGCCCATTCTCAGGGAGATGCAGTGGGTTTACTTACCGTGAATAACAAGCAGTTAGAAACATTACAGCCAGCTACGGGAAAATCACATTTTAATAGATTTTTATACCAATTACTCAAGCTCAAAAATCAAGGAAGCTGGCCAGAGCGTATAACTAGTGATCAACTTCATAATCGTAGCCATAGAGAGCTTGTATTTTTTATTACAGATCTCTATGAGCAAAGCGAAGAAATTACAACTATGATTACTGCCTTGAAGACCTCTCGCAATGAGGTTGCAGTCATTCATCTTTTAGGAAAGCAAGAGCTCGAGTTTAATCATAAAGGGCAAGTAATTTTTGAAGATCTTGAATCTGGAGAAAAAGTAAAAGTAAATGCCAGAGATGCCCGTGCTCAGTACGTACAGGCTATGCAATCATCAATGACAATAATTAAAGAAAAGCTCCTGTCTAGTGGTGTAGGTTATGATCTTTTTACATTAGACAAACATCTAGGAGAGGCATTACAGCTCTTCTTAAAAAAACGTGCAAACTTAATCTAGTATGACGCTCCTACAACCTACATATCTCTGGGGTCTACTAGGATTGTTAATCCCTATAGCCATACACTTGTGGAGTAAACGCAAAGTAAAAACAATACAGGTAGGAAGCACGCAGTTTATAACAGAAACAAAGTCAAAACAGAGTAATAGCATACAGATTAATGAGTGGTGGTTGCTGCTGCTGCGCTGTTTACTTATCGCTATACTCACAATCATACTAGCACAGCCTTATACAACACATACACCAGATCCAGTAGCGGTAGCTTATGTTTTTGAACCCTCACTTATAGACACGCAAGAGGAGCAAAGTCGTTTTAAAACACTACCCTTAGATGATAGGTTTTTATTAAAAGAGGGATTGCCTAAGTGGGATCTAGAGACAGAGATACCACCTAGTAAAACCATACCTAGTTACTGGCAACTTGCACAAGAGATAGCCGCCCTAAGAGCAGATAGTGTGGTTGTATTCTCACAAAATCTCGTTCAAGGTATACAAGGTAAGCGACCTAGCTTAGGTAAACATATAAACTGGGTGTCTATCACATCTCAAGAAGAGAAGGAAGTCCCGTTTTATGCAATACAAAATCAAGATAGTATCACTGTACTTTCGGCAGTAGGGGGGAGTGATTATCACGCTTTCGCGAAAGCAAAAAAAGCAGCATCACAATTTGCGGTTAAAGATGGTACCATCTCAATTACTGAAAACGATACAGAGCGACTGATACCCGTTATAAAACAAGATACTATAACGGTAGATGTAATTTATAACAGCTCTTTTGCTACAGAGGCGATGTACTTAGAATCTGCATTAAGAGCAGTTAAAGGCTATACCAGAAAACCTATAATCATTAATATTTATAAAGGTTTAAAAAGTGCTTCAGACCCGGCAACAGATTATCTAATATGGTTGTCTAATGAGGAAGCGCCAGAAGTTGATATTCCAGTTTTGAAATTTGAGGAAGATCTATTTTCAAATAATATAGTAAAGACTATTTCTGGAACAAACTATACAAATCTCACCCAGAGATTATCACCAGAGGTGGTGATTGATAAGAGGCTAGTAGAAGGTGTGTTGCACTGGCTTTCACTAGATGCGGCTGTACAAAGTGATTTTGATAGACTTGATAACAGATCGCTTGCAATGAGTCAGTTTACACCAAATATGGATGCAAGTAGCTCTATGCCCAGCAAAGAAGTTAAAGCCTCTCTTGTGGACCCATTATGGTTACTGCTTATAGTTATGATTATAATAGAACGTGTTATTGCAAAACTTAGAAAACAATAATGCTCGAGGGAAAAAGACATATAGCAAAGTACACGAGCCGCTGGCAATTATTGCTAGTAGTACAGGGCTTGCTGTATGGTATAGGAGCAGGTGTTTTCTGCTGGTTGTTGAGCAGGCAGTTAGGGGTGTCTATGTTTGTATTTGCTCTAGTGTCTGGTCTAGCGATGTTAGTATTAAAACCGTGGCGCATTACGGCTACCACAGTAAGTGAGTATCTAGATTATCACCTTAGCAGTGCAGAGTATAGTACTAGTCTATTATTTACAGAAACAACAAGTCTCTCAGGCTTAGGACAATTACAACAGCATAAGGTAAGTACTGTTTTACAAGAACAAATAAACACCATACGCCCAAAAACAAGTGTAAAGACAGCAGCTATTGTTGCATTTATGCTCATAGGTGCGGCGTACGTGGGTTCTCAATTTATTGTTCCTCCGGTTTTAGATAATGGTGATTCTCAAAAGGAGGTGATACAATTACAGTCTACAGATTCCATCACGCCCTTGCACGCACCGCCGATGTTAAAACAACAACAGCTCACTATACAGTATCCATCATATACTAAACTAGCAAGTCGTACCACGAGTAGTATGAATGTAAAGGCTGTAGAGGGTTCTAAACTTTTTTGGAGTCTAGATTTTGAGGGTTTTGTAAAAGAGGTCACACTAGAAGGTCTAGGGACGGGCAAAAAGTTTAATTTAAAAACGACTAACGAGAACTCACTCAGAGCTTCTGCCAGTTTAATTCCTACTACATCTGGTTATTATAATTTTAATTTTATTGACAGTCTAGCTGGTGCATATACATCAGATATTTATGCGATAGAAGTGGTGAAAGATCAACCTCCTGCCATTACCATAAAAGATATCGCTCAGTTTACAAGTTTTGAGCATACAGACCGTAAAGTGATAGATTTTAGTGCCTTGATTACAGATGATTTTGGTATCGAGAGTGCTCAAATTATAGCAACTGTAAGTAAAGGAGAAGGGGAGTCTGTAAAGTTTAGAGAAGAAAAAATAGCTTTTGATGCACCCATAGCTAAGGGTATAAAAACTATGACCGCGACAAAAAGTATTAGTCTAGATGCCTTAAAAATGGAACTAGGTGATGAGTTATACTTCTATGTAGAGACAAGAGATCAAAAGACACCAAAGCCAAATATCACGCGCAGCGAGACCTTCTTTGCAGTGATTAAGGATACGGTGAGTGATGGTTTTGGGGTAGAAGGCACGATGGGAGCAGACCTAATGCCAGATTATTTTAGAAGTCAGCGGCAACTTATAATTGATACAGAAAAACTTATAAAAGATAGAAACACACTTACAAAGCAAGAGTTAACAAATAGGAGCAATGAGCTTGGATTTGACCAGAAAGCCTTACGTCTTAAGTATGGTAAATTTATGGGTGATGAGGACGACTCAGGTATAGGAGTTGCCCAAGATATAGATATGAGCGATTATGATGAAGATGATCCTACGGCCGGCTTTCGTCACGATCACGATACAGAAAATGAACACAACCTTGTAGAAGAAGACCACGAGCACGAGCACGAAGAAGAACCTGGGGAAGAAGAAGAAAAAGAAACCTCCCTCTTTGAAGATTACCTGCATAATCACGACGACCCAGAGGAGTCAACACTTTTTACAGAATCGCTGCGTGGCAAGTTAAAAAATGCAATGGCACAAATGTGGGATGCAGAGTTACATCTCAGGCTAGCAGATCCAGATACATCTTTGCCTTACCAGTATAAAGCTTTAAAACTCATACAAGAGATAAAAAACAGTGCACGTATTTATGTGCACCGCATAGGTTTTGACCCTCCACCTATAAAAGAAGATAAGAGACTCTCTGGAGAGATTAAAGAGATAACAAACGTCTTTAAAAAAGAAGATTTTGATAATAAAGACCCTTATGTGTCTATGAGAGAAAGCATAGAGATATTAGAAAAAAGATTACAAAATGAGCGAGAACTTACGGAGGAGGATAAGACCGCTTTCGCGAAAGCGGGAGAAGAACTTGCACAACTAGCCATCTTAGAGCCCTCTAAGCATCTACTTACTTTACAAAAACTCAAATGGCTCACAGAAGATAAGAAACAACCTAAAACCGTGATACAATCTGTACAAAAAGGACTTCTTGAGGCACTGCCTAGAGTTTCAGAAACTCCTAAAAACCCAGAAGGGTACACGAGTAAGCTAGAATCATTATTTACAAAAGAGTTACAAAAACGTGATTGATACAATACATTTTTTACGTGAGCATCTTATTTGGCCTACAGTGATAGTTGTAGTGTTGCTCTGGATTTTATTTCTCTGGAAGGAATATAAGACAGTTACAACCACGAGGTTTATCATACGTGGTATTGTTGCTCTACTAGCATTGAGTGCAGTGGCTACCTTATTTTTAGAACCTGTAACTTTTCAAAAACAGGTAAAGGGAGTAGCCGTTTTAAAGACAGCAAATTTTGATTCAAATCTAATAGATAGCCTTAAGAGTACAACTCCAGCGCTAAAAACAATTACCTATAAAGAAAATCAAAATCTACAGCCACAATTAGACTCCATAAGTGAGCTCCATATCTCAGGTGATGGGGTTGCTATTTATGATTTGTGGCAGTTTAAAAATAAGAAAGTCTATTACCATTCTCACAAAACCACCTCTGGGATTATAAAACTCGCTTATGATACAGAAGTATTGCTTGGAGATTCACTTACTGTAACTGGTCTATATAAAAACTCTTTTTCTAGTAATACCGTATTACTACAAGAGTCTGGAGCACGCGCTATAGACTCTGTAAAAATCTTAAATCAAGATGAGACTGTTTTTAAATTACAAACACTACCCAAAGCAAAAGGAAATTACCTCTATCATATCATAGTTAAAGACAGTCTGGGCAAGATTATAAGTTCAGACCCGCTTCCGTTAACAATAAAAGATCGTGGTCGCTTGCGTGTTTTAATGGTGAATACATTTCCTACGTTTGAGACTAAATATCTCAAAAACTACCTAGCAGAGAGTGGTCACGAGGTACTTGTGCGTAGTCAGATTACAAAAGATCGTTATAAGTTTGAAAATTATAACCGTAGCCAGCAAAGCATTTACAATTTTACACGTCAAAACCTTTCTGAATTTGATGTTATAATTACAGATGTGAGCACGTATAATGGACTCAGCCAGCGCTCAAAAAATGCCATTAATTACCGAGTAGAAGAGCAGGGTGTAGGACTACTTCTTCAAGCAGATGCCAGACTTATAGAGCAGGGGTCAAAATTTGGTTTTCGCTTTAAGCGAAAAAATATAACAGCATTACAGCTTCCTTCTTGGCCTAGAGTAAAAATACCAGTATACCCTGCCACACTTACAAATGGTGCTCTTGTTGAACCTATACTAGCAACAAAAAATGGCATCTTAAGTGCCTATGCACAAAAGGGAACAGGACGCATAGGTACTCTACTTGCTGAAGATTCTTTTCAATTATTACTAAGTGGTAATGAGGATGTATATCACTATTTATGGAGTACGGCGCTAGGTAAAATAAGCCAGCAACCACAGTCGCTTGTACAGTGGTCACTCAGTGATTATATGGCATATATTGATGAGCCGTTTGAATTTAATTTGCGCACAAGTATACCATTGCCAAAGGTTGTAATGAATAATGATGTAGTAGTACCCCTTGTACAAAATGTGACGCTGCAAGATGAATGGTCTGGTACAATCTACCCTAATGGTGATGGATGGGTAAACCTCAAGGTGGCGCAGGCTCCCGCTTCTCTAAAGGCTATGTATGTTATAAATGATACCGCGTGGAGGGCAAAAAAGGTGTACAAACAAATAACAGAAAATGCTTCCTTTTATAAGAATGAGAGCAGTCTTTCTTCAGAAAGTTCTATACCTGTACCGGTTACAAAATGGTGGGCATTTATAGTTTTTATTCTAGCAATGGGTTATCTATGGCTAGCACCTAGAATTTATAAGAGCTAGATGCCTAAGATTTCTTTATCTTTTGCTCATCTGTTGCAAGTCTTTCTTCTTCTTTTTCTACAAACTTTTGATGTTCAGACTGTGCGTAGTGATCTTTTTTTCGGCTATAGATGCTTTTGATACCTTCTGCTTTTCCGTAAATAGTGACCTTGTCGTGAGGTAACATTTTAAAGTTACCAGACGGTGATCCAAAATAGCCTACGCCCTCACGCTCTACTCCTAGTATAGTGATTCCCTCCTCACGTAAGTCTAACTCTTGTAATGTGCGATGACACATCCAGCCATCATCATCTACCTGTGCTTCTATAATTTTATAGTCGTCTTTGAGGTGTAATACAGCAGCATAATCATTAATCTCAAGATCTGTATATTTTTTAAGCATCTTATTTATGATACGTGATAGCCCCCTGTCTACCCAAGCGCTCCTTATACCTAACCATAGTACAATCATTCCTCCTACTATAATTAGAAAACCATAAAGTCTAGAAGCATTAGACTCTGGTAATACAAATGTGAGGATGAGTGAAGACATTGCTGTTACAATACCCGCGTTACCTATGAGCATAAGGTTATAGATAATCTTACGTCTCACAGGGTGATTCATAATATTCTCTGTTTCTTGAGTGCTTAAACCAGCACCTGTGTAAGCAGATCTTGCTTGAAATTTGGCACTCTCGCTAGATAGGCCTGTATGTACAAGTGCGATAGTCGCTATTCTGGTAATGAGTACCGAGAGTGTGACAATAAGAAAAAGGGATACTGCTGCAATCATAGTAATATATTAGTATGTACAAAACTAGCTTTTATAAAGAAGCTTATTTATGAGTATTAAGGCCTTAAGTAATACTTATCCTCCTAGGGTGTTAAGGTAAAAAGCAAGTACTAATCCTATTGCTGTTGCTAGGCCTGTCCAGTATTTATCTTCTTTAAAAGCCTTTGGAAAAACTTCAATTGCTAGTGAAGCCACGACCGCTCCTCCAGCAAAACAGCGTATAAGGTCTAACGTGTCATTAGACACCTTGTCAAAGAAAAAATAGCCCACAAGTGCTGCTATAGATAACACAATTGCTGTGGCTGTCCATAACCAGATAATAGATTTTGAAGATCTACCATCGGCTTTCATTTCTTTTGCTCCACCTGCAGCCTCGGGTAGATTAGATAGTACAATAGAGCCAGATAGCGCTGCTACCGTGAGTGGGTCTGCACTTATAAGTGCAACTCCCAGTGCTAAGTTTTCTGGTAACCCGTCTAGGGTAATCGCAGCAAGTAAGCCTGAGCCACCGCTACTGGTACTCCATTTTTCTTTAACATAAAAATCAAGAATGGTAAATACAATAGCACCGGTAAAAACAGCTATAAGTGGTGTGATTATAGGCTCTTTTTCTAACGCCGGCTGTATAAGCTCAAGTACTGCAGATACCATAAGCGCTCCTCCTGCGAGTGCAACTAGAAAGCCTTCAGTTTTATTAGAAAGCCTACCATATACTCCCCATAGTGCGCCTGCGATAAGAGCAAAAGAAACAACGCAGATTACAATGATTGTAGTTAACATAATGTGCTAATATTATTTTTGAGTTCTTTTAAAATAATCTATGACGTGTAAACTTGTAAAACCGTGTATGAGTATACTAAATAGAATAACGTAGCTCACAATGCCAAAAAGCTCATCATAATCGGTAAAATTTCCTTTCATAAGAGCATAGCTTAAGTAAAAGAAACTACCTATGCCTCGTATTCCAAAAAAGCTTATTGCCCATTTTTTTGGTCCAGAAAAGTCTGTTGTGAGCATTGCCAAATACCCAAAAATAGGTCTCAAAATAAGTACAAATGCTAAACTTGCTATGACTCCCCAAATATCTGTATAAGAAAGAATACCAGACACAACAGCTCCACCAAAAAAGATAGTCCACAAGGCAACTAGTAATTTTTCAGTTTCTTCGGCAAAGTGAAGCATTGTTGAGTTTATGTTATCATCAGAATTTTTATCACAATGAAACTGCATAAACACCCCAGTAGCAAAAACGCTTAAAAACCCGTAGGTGTGTAAAACCTCACCTATGCCGTATGAAAAAAAAGTAAGTGCTACTGCTATAAAGCCATCTAGTATATATCGCTGGTGTTCTTTACTATGATATTGTACTACCCAACTGTATACATAACCTATAAATGAGCCTACGAGTATACCTCCTATAATCTTAAATAAGAAATAATAACCCGTAAAATGAAGCCAATCTATCTCTCCAAAGCTTGAAGAGTTACTCCATAATATAGCCAGAAAGACAAAAGGAAATGCAAACCCATCATTAATACCAGCCTCTGCTGTGAGCGTGTATCTTAAGCCAGTATTACGCTTTTTAAAATCTTGACTTTCTTCTAGCTGTAACTCACTTGCAAGTACAGGGTCTGTTGGTGCTAGAACCGCTGCTAGTAGTAGTGATACGGGGCCGTTGAGCCCTAATAAATAATAGGCAATAAGAAATACAGCCACCATAAAAAGAGGCATCGTGATCGCGATGAGTGATAGTGGTTTTTTCCAGTCACTCCATTTATAACTTGTACCTATTTTAAGACCTGCGGTCATTAAACTTATAATGACAATTACCTCACTCACAATTTTTCCAAACTCTAGTTCCCAAAGAGGATCTGGCCAGGGCAGTGGGGCACCCAGGTAGTATAAACACACCCCGAGTAATAGTAAAGGAATGATGTATGTTATTTTAAGCTTTTTTGAATACACAGGTATAAATGCCATAAGGGATATAGCAAGTCCTGTAAATGCAAGGGCAGGGTAGTATGACGAGATTTCTACTAGAGCTATCATTCTTCAACTTCGGTTTCTATAGTTATGGAGAATTGCTCTTGAGGAACCAGTTTTGTATAGGTGCTTTTTTTTGTGATGTCTAGTGATTCGTTTTCAGCGTCTGGTAGGCCTAACCAGGGTTCTATACAAACATAATCTGCTCCAGGTTGTGCCCACAGGGCTAGATGAGGATAGCCTGTAAATCGTATGACTAGGCCTTTTGTTTTTGCGCTTTCGCGTAAGCGTACCCAGCTATAATCTATTTCTGAAAATATGAGTGCGTCATCATTAAAGATAGTTTTTGACAAGGGTAGCAAAGCACCATTTGTTTCTACCTTTCTCATTGTAGAGGTGAGTAGGCCTTGATTGTTAAGAGTATGTGATGAGCGCTCTTGCACCTCTGGAAATTCTATAACATAGTCAGAAAGTGCTTTTGTAGCCGTTACGGGACAGGCGTAAGCAGTGTGACCACCACAAGTAAAATACATAGGCTCGCTGTCTAGATTTACTACGTTGTAACTCATAAGTAAGCGATTATTTTCTAAGGTATAAGTAATAGTAAAAGAAAACTTAAATGGATACAAGTGGTGAGTTGCCTCACTATGCGTAAGTGTATAAGAGCAAGAGGATGCACTAAGTTGTTTAAACTCAAAAGCATCATTATCTCTAGCGATACCGTGCTTAGGCATAGGGTATTCTTTGTCTTTGTAAATGATTTTATCACCTTTTATAGTTCCTATAGCAGGAAAAAGTGGTGGTGAGCTACTTCTCCATACATCTGGATCTATCTGCCAGATATATTCTTGTCCAGTTTTATTGTTTTTTAAAGAACGTATTTCAGCGCCTTTTTCAATTATGGAACACGTGAGTAGCTCATTTGTAATGATATGAAACATACGGGGTTTTTATTGTGATGGTACTTAAAGGTAGTATAATTTACGGCAAGTTGTATGGTGCCTTTATAAGAAATACGCTTTCGCGAAAAAGTTAAACTGCTTTTAAATAGTTCAAAAAATAATAAAACCGCTATTTGTAAATAGATATGATGGGTCTGTGCTTTTTATATACTCAGAAGCAAGAAATGTTAGTTTTTGAAATAAAAAAAAGGCTACTTGAGGGTAAGTAGCCTTTTACATCAATATGATTACGCTTAGTACGTCTAACAAATCAATCAATACTCAATCACATTGAAAAAAAGGGGCATTAATGCTTTCTTATAGAATCTCTTTTGGTCTAATTCAAATAATAACTGGTATGCTTATTACTTAGAGAGCCTATATTCTTTTTCCTTACAAAAAAACTTTAGGTTGACAGTAGGTGTCTGTTTTTTGTATTAACAAATGTAGATATATGTCTGACTATGAGAGGTTGAGTGATGTTCTTGAAGTTTGTGTATGGATAAACTGTGAGTAATTACAGATAAAATACACAGAAGAAAAGAGTTTTGAAATTAAAATGTACTATCTCCGTATTATGAAAGAGTGGTATGCCCGTTATGATATGAAAGTATGTATGAAAAACTAGAGCTGAGGTTTATGATGTATTACTAACAAGAAAAAGCATAAAAAAAAGGTACCCATAGATGGATACCTTTGCAAATAAAATAGTTTAAATACCCCTAATAATTTAAACCGTGGCAATAATACTAGATTTTGGGTTAGGTATTTTACGGATTTCCTTTTTTTGGGGTAAAAAAATTAATTTTTTTTTGACTCCTATATAAAGAGTAAAATGATGGTGAGAATAAAACCGCCTATTGCAAAGAGAATTCCTTTTCTGAAAATGGGCATTTTTGGCGTGTACATCCAGAATGCAGAAACCACAAAAAATAGAAGTGATGCTCCAAAGAAAATATTTAAAAAGTACACAGGACTCTTTGTTGTTGCCTTATGGAGGTGCTCCATTTTATCGAGTATGAAGGGAAGTTCCATCTTGCGAGTGGTTACAATACCGGTGTCTTGATTATAAGATCCTCCTTTAAAATAGAAAACAGCTCCCTCGGTTTTAGTGACTTTTGGGTTTTTGCGCAATTTTGAACTCAACTCGCTAGAGGTAAGCTTAGGCTCCATTTGCTTTTCTGTAATCACTTCGTGTTTTAAGAAATCTGTATTTCTATACACCATTACAATACCACTTATGGCATAGACGGCCATAATACCGGCTAGAAAGAAACCTAGGTATCTATGTATTGAACGTACTTTTAGTGAAAATGGGGTTTTGCGTTTTGCCATAATAATGTATTTCGTAAAGTCTTTAGACTATGTTTATAGAAAAAAGATCAATCTGTTTTAAAAATTAGTGTGGCAAATGTATCATTTAGACACCGCAGAACAAAGAGAATTATTGCGGTAAGTACAAGATATATTTCCATACGTATATCTTGGATATACGGTCATATTTTTGGGAGCGACGGTGTTTTTTTAAGCGTGTTTTGTTAGTTATTTAAGAAATAACATTAATGCAATCTTTTTTTTCGCAAAAGAGAGCCTCGTATTCTTGAGCTTCTAGAAATGGTTATTAATAATATAGTCTAAAATCGAGTAGTTTACAAAGTTTATAATGCTTTTGAAACATCATTTCTACTACCTCTTTGTAATCATCATTTTCTTGAAACATATTAAAAAAGACTCTGTCTATAGTGTTTGAGCTAGAGAAGGTATCATTGCGCGTTCCATACCCAGAGATGGCCCTTGCTCCCGTAACATCTAAGAAGTATTGTGACTCCTCATCTGTAAGATCAAGAGCTTTTCTGTTTGAAAAATGGATGATCTTACCCGTCATTTTACCTTCAAAAATTTCGGCAATTTCCTCAATGCTATAGTAGTAGTCATTAAGCATAATATTATTGGGCTGGCCAGACATAATGAGGTAAATAATTTCATAATCCTTAAAATGGTGGTCATCATAAATGAGCGCATTTAAGCTATCTTCGAGTCCCTCTATGGTATCGCAGCTTTTATAAATACTCGTAATACCTTCGGTTAGGGCAATTTCTTCTAGCGTCTTTACAACCTCTGTGGTCACTTCCTTATCTACATCTGTAACAGCTTCGAGGCAGTAAATAAATTTTTCAGCTTCGATATAAGGTTCTTTGTGCGATTGAATTTCATTCATAGTAGAGTAAAAAATTAAGTTACTATAACTTAAAAATGATGCCTGATGTAGGTTTTTTTTGGGTTACAAAAATAGAATAAAACTATTTTGATAACCCTTTATCATCACGACAAATGTTGAGAATAGATATAGAATTTTATACCTCGTTGTTTATTCAATATTGTAAGTAATTTATGATATTTTGATTTTTATATACTGCTATAAACTAGTTTGATGCAGATGATATTACCTTTTATTCCGCTTTCGCGAAAGCATAAACCTATTTTTATAAGATTATGCGTGTAAAATGCGATTATTTTTAATAGTTTTATTTTTAAAATGCAGTATGTAAAGCTGTTACCCCATAAAAATGAGCGATTGATATGGCAAAAGCTATAAAAGAAATGATGTTTGATAAAAAGCCTACTTATGAGGATTTAGAAAAACAAATAGAAGCTTTAAAGTTTGAAAATGAACAGGTTTATAAAAAACTTTATGACAACTCTACTATCTCTATCTGGAATGAAGATTTTACGCTCGTATTTGAAGAAATAGAAAAAATTAAAACACTCAAGATTGTTGATGTCAACAAGTACTTAAATGAAAATCCAGAGGTCGTATTTTTATTACTAGAAAAGTTAAAAATAAATAGTGTAAACCAGGCTACTTTGAAAATTTTCAGAGCTTGTAGTAAAGAAGATTTTTTAAATAATGTACATAGAACCTTTGGCAATGGAGCAACAGAAGTTTTTATAAAACTTATAGTAGCCATTTGGAACAATAAAAAAACATTTTCTTCTGAGGTAAATTATAAGACTCTGGATGGTGACGAGTTTGCTGCTATGATATCTCTAAACATACCACAAACATTATTAGAACAAAAAACCGTCCCTGTTACTATACAAGACATAAGTGCGCTTAAGGAGGCAGAGTATGCCAAAAAAAGATCTATATCAAATCTACAACAGGCTCAAAAAATAGGAAAAATAGGAAGCTGGGAATGGGAGTGGAAAACAGGTGCTGTTTACTGGTCTGATGAAATGCTTAATATTTTTGGACTTAAAAGAGGAGAGATTGACCTCACAAGTAAGAACGTGGGTAAATTTATTGTAAAGGAAGATAGAGAAAAAGTAAATGATATCATTAGAGGGCTTTACAAGGGTAAAGGTATGAAGCCTTTTAAATTTAGAATATTAAGGTCTAATAGTGAGATAAGACATTTAAATATTCTAGGGATAGAGGTTGTAGATGGAAAAGTTTTTGGAGTTACACAAGACGTAACAGATAAAGAGAAAATTGAAAATGATCTTAAAGCAGCTCAAGCATTAGGAAAAGTAGGTAGCTGGCTATTTGATATCGCTACCCAAGAAATAGAATGGTCTAATGCAATGTTTAATATATGGGGTCTTGACTCATCTCAAGGCGCGCCGCAATATGATGAATTACTAGAGAGTGTTCATCCAGATTATCTAGATTTATGGAATAATTCTGTGCAAAAAGCTATAGAAAATGGTACACCTTATGATATAGAACATAAAATATGTCTTCCCGATGGTAATGAGAAAGTGGTAAGATGTATATGTGAACCTGTACTTTGTCCTAACGGAATGGTTATAAGTTTAAAGGGTACAGGGCAAGATGTTACGGAACAAAAACTACTAGATGCTGCACTTGTAAAAGCTAAAGACAAAGCTGAGGAAAGTGAAAATCATCTCAATAACATTATTAATAACATAGGTGATCCTGTTTTTGTAAAAGACAAAGAGAGTAGACTACTTATTGTTAATGATGCATTTTGTACACTCTATGGATATAATAGAAATGATATAATAGGTAAGACTCTAGGTGAAGGATTGCCTAGTGAAGAAACAGGACCCGTGTTTGATATTGACAGGCAACTTGTTCTTGACGGAATAGAAAATGTTACCGAAAAAAACGCAGTTATCAGAGATGGTAAGTCAAAAAGAATATCTACTAGAAAAACGCGCTTTATAGACTCTGAGGGTAATGTGTTCATAGTTGGAGTTATACACGATATTACCGAGCGCTTTAAAACAGAAACCATAATAAAAGAGGCAAAGGAACGTGCAGAAGCAAATGAAAGACGCTTTCAAATTTTAATGCAAAATCTAGAAGCTGGCGTCGTGGTGCACGCCCCAGATACCTCAATAGTGCAATGCAATGATAGAGCTTCAGAAATATTAGGTATTAATCAAGAAGATGTACAAGACAAGGGGCTGTGTTATATCAATTCTAAACTTATAAACTTTGATAAGTCACCACTAGCATTATCAGAATATCCTGTAAATAAAATTGCAGAGACTAAAGAGTCTATAAATAATCAAATCATCAGGCTTATAGGCCCGAATGATGAGGATGTAAAGTGGACAACTCTTAATGGTTTTCCCGTACTTAATGATGTAGGAGAAATTACAGAGATAGTTACGGTTTTTATTGATATAACTGAGCAGCGACAAAATGAAAAGGACAAACTTAAAGCCAAATTATTATTAGATAGGACCGAAAAAGAGTTAAGTGATGCTCAGACCCTTGCAAAAATAGGAAGCTGGCTGGTAAAAACTCCAGGTAATAAAATGGAGTGGTCTAAAGAGATGTATAATATTTGGGGCTATGATTATAATGAGGAGTTGCCAGATTATGAAGATGTTATCGATAGGGTACACCCAGATGATAAATTAGAGCTCCAAAAAATTCTTGACAAAGCCTTTACTTTAGGCAAACCATACAATGTAGAATTCAGAATTTTAATCCCCCACAAACCTCAGAAAACGATAAGATCAATATGTCAACCGGTAACTGATAATGATGGTGAAGTAATAAGCCTAGCGGGTACTAATCAAGATATAACTCAACAAAAAAAAATAGCTCAAGAACTTATAAGAGCAAAAGAAAAAGCAGAGGAGAGTGACCGATTAAAATCTGCATTTCTTGCAAATTTAAGCCACGAGATGCGCACCCCTATGAATGGTATTTTAGGGTTTTCAGAATTACTAAGGAGAAAAAACATATCTGAAGAAAAAAAGGATATTTATCTAGAACTTATAGAAAAAGAAGGACACCGTCTTTTGAGTTTTATCTCTAACATTGTTGATATCTCTAAGATAGAGTCTAACATCATAAATATTGAAAATTCTCATCTTAATCTCAATTCCCTTATTGATGATTTATATTCAAAATATCAATTAAAACTAGAAGGTACAAATGTTAAACTTGAAGTTAATAAGGGGCTATCAGGTACAGATAGCGGTATAGAAACTGATGAGAATAAACTCGTTCAAATATTATCTAACCTACTAGAAAACGCAATAAAATTTACAAAGGAGGGCTCTATAGAATTTGGCTACACATTAAAGGAAGAAATACTACAGTTCTATGTTAAAGATTCTGGAATAGGAATAGATGAAGAAGAACAAAAAAACATCTTTGACCGATTTACGCAGGGTAAAAGGGAGCAAACTCATAATCTAGGTGTAGGATTAGGTTTGTCTATTGTAAAAGGCCTAATTAAAATTTTGAATGGATCTGTATGGATAGAATCAAAAATGGGTGAAGGATCAATATTTTATTTTACAATTCCTTATAAAAAAGTAGTAGATAAGATTACTATTGTAAATGACCCTAGTGAAACAACTTTAGAAAATGGTGATTTTACAATTTTAATAGCCGAAGATGATAATTTGAGTTTTCTTTATGTAAAAGCTTGTCTTTCTAATTATAACTGTACCGTTATACGAGCTGTTAATGGTAAGGAGGCCGTAAAAATTGTTAATAAAAACCCCTCACTAGATCTCGTATTAATGGATATAAATATGCCAGAAATGGACGGTAACGATGCTCTAGTAGAAATAAGGAAAACAAATAAAGAAATAAAAATAATTGCTCAGACCGGTCTCGCTATGTCTGGTGATAAAGAAAAAATGCTCAATGCTGGCTTTACCGACTATGTATCAAAACCTATTTCTACCTCACAACTCATAAGCACAATAAACAAGCACTTAAAGATAGCAACGTAAGCTCATAGCTTCATAAACTCTTAACGTATTTGTTACCCAAAAATAATAAACCCCGCAAACACTAGTCTTACGGGGTTTAATGAATTGTAGGTTCCTATGAAGTTAATTTTAATTTGATGGAACTTAAGCCTCACGGATAATAATTAATGGTTCTCATAATTTTTAAGTGCAGATTTAGACTAGTTCATCTTCCTAGTGGCAGGGACATCCCAAACATCAACATATTTAAACTTTCTAATAATCTTACCTTTGGTGTTAATTACGCCCCACTTACGTTTATATTTTACAGCACACTGGTCATCCTTATATCCTTGTGCACCTCCAAAACCGTACAACAAGTCATCATATTTATAGTCAATGACAAGCTCTCCTTTAGTATTGATGAAGCCATATTTCTTGTTTAATTTTACAGAAAACAATCCTTGGCATCTCTCGCCTAGTTCTTTATAGATTATAGGGATAACAACTTCGTTGGCTTTATTAATAACACCGTATTTACCCTCATATTTTACTATGGCTAGCGGTTCTTCACCTTGAAAGGTTGGTTCGTCTTCAAAGCAATCATAAAAAAAATCTAGAACTTTATCATACTCATAAACCTGTCCTATCATTTCTTTTCCGTCTTGAGCATTCAAGAGTTGTACTGCACATAGAATTACTGTTGTCAAAATTAATTTTACTGTTTTCATATTATAGTTATTAGTTTGTTAATCACACTTCTTTCCAAAAATTGGCTTCGTGCCATCTTGAAATTTTACTACTAAGCACGTCTTGCTTTTGATATATTTTAAATCCTTTTTTAATTGGTCATTATTTGCATTTTTTCTATTCTTAGGGTGATAATAGAGTTCGATTTTTTCTACATATTCACTGTCTAGTAAACTTTGAGGTAGTGATTTGAGATACTTAGAATACACAGAAAACGTTTCTAGGTTATCTAATTCGTCAAAAACAGAAGAGTCAACATTTATGTGGGTTAAGTAACCATTTCCAATAAATGTGATATCATTAAGATTACTTAACTCTTTAATCTCTGAGTTTAGGGTAAAAGACCCTCCATTTAATAGATCTGAAGTTAAATCTCCTGTAGAGTACAAATCTAAGGTTAGGCTTTCTAGGTTTACTAATTTTTCAATGTCTTTAGGTAAACTTTTACTCTTATAATTTCTTAGTGTGAGACTCCTTAAATTTATAAGGTTATTAATGTTTTGGCTAAGCTTATAAGAATTCCAATTAGCAAACTCGGCTTTTTTTAGACTAGCCATTTTCTCATCAGTGATAAGACTTTGTTTTTTTGCTATTTCGGCTATATCATTATCTCTTTTTGCAATAGCGTTTTGATATGCTCTTTCTTTCTTTTCGCTCTCTATAGATTTTCTCCTATCTCTTTCTTGTAGTCCCGAAACTATACTATTTGAGATTTGGCTTACAGCATTTCCAAGTTGTTGAGAAGAAGTTTTAACGCTAGCGACACGATCTTGTGTTTCTTGCATAATTTCGGCTCCTCGCTCTCTATCTAGTCGAGCTGCCTTTTCTGCTGGAGATTCTTTTACGCTAAAATCAGTTGAATTTGTATCATTACTTTCGTTGGATGTTGCATTATCACTATTATCTGTTTTCGAGTTAGTATTGCTCGTATTATTTGAATAGTTTTCACTGTCCTCATCATTGGTGATATTTTGATTTGAAGTTAATAGTTTATTCCAAGCGGCATACATTTGATTCCAATACCCTTCAGCGTTTATGATTTTATCTTTGTGATAATTGTCCATACTATTACAGTACCTAGAATCATCATTACAAATCCTTTTAAAATCTTTATAGTAATTAGTTATCACTATTATATCACCGTCGATTGGGTTGTTCCAATCTGCCTTTACTTCATTTAATACTTTAATATTTGATTTGATTACAGAGACGGGGATAGTTTCGGGATTGCCTCCTGGGTATGTCACAATCGCTGTAGTACCATAGATGTCCTGAAAAAATAATTTTCCAGTTTTCAAATTGGTGCCACGATATATTTTGTCTTGAGCTTTTTCTGCTTTGTCATAGTCGTACGACTGAGAAAACCCATAGTTGCTGATTAAAATTAGAATGGTTGTTAAGAAGATTCTCATTTTGAATGGTTTTAATTCACTCAAAAATAAAATCTTAGATACCCAAGATAAATACCCAAACTTGGGTAAATATGGTATGTAAGTGATTACTTGTTTTATAGATTTAACTCGTTCTCAACGCAGTTAAAGTTTCTTAAGAAGATACTAGAATGCAATCACTATTCAAAATCGTATCGCTTTTGTAACCCATAGCGCAACAATTCTCCGGAGCCACTAAGGCCTAATTTCTGGATCATATTCTTACGATGTGTTTCTACTGTGCTTCTCGATATAAATAGGAGTTCGGCTATTTCAGGATTGTTTTTTCCTTCTGTAATGAGTTTTAGGATTTCCTTTTGTCGCTGTGTGAGCACATTAATTCCTACATTATTTTGAGAGGAGGCGGGAGTAGCAACACCTTTGTCATAATAATCTTCGCCAGCATTTACTTTACGCACGGCTTCAAGGAGTATGGAGAGACTAGAGTTTTTGAGTACATAGCCTTTTGCACCTGCAGCAATCATCTGGTCAATCGCTTTCTTTTGATCAAACATTGTGAAGGCAATCACCTTAGTTTCTGGAAATTCTTTTAAAATTTGTGTCGTTGCTGCTATGCCATCTATAATGGGCATTCGTACATCTGTGACTACAATCGATGGTCTTTTTTTGCTAACTAAGTCAATTAATTCCTCACCATTTTTTGCGAAGCCTACGAGTTCAATATCTACCTCATATTTTAGAAAGAGTGCAATCCCTTCACTAAAACTCAAATGATCTTCAGCAATGGCGAGTCGTATCATACTATTGGGATGTTGATTATGATTGACGTTCCGCGACCTTCTTTGGCGTCTATTGTTAAGTTTCCGTCAAGCGCCTTTATACGTCTTTCTATAGAGGATAAGCCCATTCCGTCTGTTTTTAATGATGTTTTTTCTGGATCAAATCCTTTGCCGTCATCTTCATATACAAGATTAATTTTATCTTCAAAATAAGTGAGGTCGATGGTTACCGCTTTCGCGAAAGCGTGCTTAATTGTATTTGTAATAAGTTCTTGAATAATCCTGAAAAGCGTAAGCTCCACCGCATTACCTATACGAGTGTCCTCCCCGTGAGAAAACACCTCAATGACCAGTTGGTTTGCACCTGAAACCTGTGCCGCATACTCCTTAATAGCAGGAAGCAAACCTAGAGAAATAGGATTTCCAGAGTTGCGCTCGTGAGCAATGCTGCGTACTTTTTGATAGGCAAGCTCAAGTATATCATCTGTTTTTTTAATGAGAGTTTCTTGCTCTTCTTCAAGCCTATTTTTCTTAATCTTAAGATTTTCCATATACAGCTTTAAGGTTGCAAGAAGTCCACCTAAATTGTCGTGTAGGTCCTCTGCTATGCGCTGTCTTTCTTTTGCTTGACCTTCTACCATAGCGTCTATGCTGGAGAGTTCTTGGTTTCTTAAAAGTATCTCGTTTTCTCGCTCTGTGAGTAATCGCTTTTTACGCTGATTTTTAATCAAGAAAATAGCTGTAAGGGCAATTGCAATAAGCGCAAGGAGTGTGGCAATGAGTAATGAACGATTAAGTAAACGTTTCTTTTTCTCAAGCTCATTTTCTAGTTCTAGTTCGCGCGTTCTATATAGGGTCAAGTTTTTATTCTGACTTTCAATTTGTGCGCTATCTGTATACTGTACATATAATTCTTTATAATAAAGAGCGCTATCAAGCGCCGCAATATTTTTATAATCTGAAGCGAGGTAATTATAGAGGTTACGTTTATTATTTATCTTAAACTGTTTTATCCCAATCTTATCTGCTCGACGCATATAGGTGATGGCCTCTTTAAAATTTTCATTAGAGCGAGGTACGGTAGCTCTATTGAGATGAGCATAAAACAGATCGTCTGAAGTTCCATATAATTCTGAAAGTTGCAACGACTTGTCAAAGTGATAAATAGCCGAATCCTGTTGCGTCGTAAAATTTGAATAATACAAGCCTAAGTAACTGTGATAAAGCTCCACTCGCGATGAATCTCCTATTCTTCTGGCAATTGCTTTTGCCTTATTCATTTGAGAGAAAAACTCTTTTTTGTGAGTAGCATCAAATTTTGCTGCCGCTAGACCTATTCTAGCAAGTAACTCACCTATTGGGTCATTGAGCTGCTGGCTATTAGTCAACAACGTATTGAGTAAATTCTTGTTTTCTATAGCTAGATGCTCTTGCGAACTAATAATATAATGCAGTTCATAGTTTAATCTATTTGCTTGAATAGGAGCGTTAGATTCTTTAAATAACTTCTGGGCAATCGTGAGGTTACGATAGGCAAGATCTTCTTGGTTTGCATAGCTATAAGATTTACCAAGGCTTTTGTTGTAGTATGCTCTGTCTATACCTGAAAGTGCTGTGCTATCGATTTTTTTAAGATAAACAGACGCTGTATTCATTTCCTTCTCATACATTCTAAACAAGACCTGTATGTTGAGAAGAACATTTTTGTTAGTCTGTGACGACTCAAAACCTTCTAGTACTAAAGCTGCTTTATCTACTTGCTTGTATTGCAGTAATGAGTCAATAGTTTTAATCTGCGCACTAAGTCGGATGCTCAAAGCGCAGAAAAAAAGGAGTAATATGTAAAGTCTTTTTACTGGCATTTTTTTATTCTGTACCTGGTTTTAGGACGCCGCCGTTTGTTGTTAAGGGTTGTGCTATTCCATCGACGCTTGATTTTTTCTTATATTCTTCTACGACTTCAGTAACCATTTCGTTTAATTCTGTCCTTGGTATCCTTCCATTGTTAGTGTGTTCAAAAGCCTTAAATAAAAGTACTCCAAGATTTTTCAAAATTTCATCCTCAAATAAATTGACATTTTCTTCGTGAACTGTAATTACCGGTAAACTTTTTTTAAAATCAATAAGTTCATCGAATTGTCCTTTTTCTGTATAAAATTCTAGCTTAAAATTATCACTAATTGCAGTATTATTACCAGTAGCTTTGTGGTTGTAAACATAAAGTATTCCTGCGACTTTGTTACCTGAATACAATAGGCTATGCTTACTTTTAGCTGTGTCATTTTTGTACAAAAAATTATACTTAGGTTTTCCATTAGTCATATTGTCCTTAGGCAAGCATACTACAAAAGAATAGCTACCGTCAGATTCAATGTACGCATCATCTGTAATATGAAAATTATCTAATGGTTCTCCACCACCGATATTACTTTTACTTGTCATATATTTTATTTTTTAAAATTATTTGTAAATATCTCTCATATTATCACTTTTGAAAATACCCAATCTTAGGTAGTTTGCATATTGTCTTTTGCACAATCGTTATGGGGAAATTTAACAAGGATTTACTAGGTGAGGTTGCAATATATTGAAAATAAGAATAATGCAATAGATATCCCTAAGGTTGGGTATAAAAATTAGACAGGAGGTATACTAGTTTTGATTTTTTGTAATTCTAAAAAGACATAATTTATGAAATTTTTTTACTCGACATTGGTAATACTTACCATATTGCTTTTAACAAGTTGCGGCACTATAAATAATCTAGGTGAAGGTGCTCATCTTGCAAGTTACAAAGCAGATAAAAGAGGAAGCCTTATAGTGGTTAAAGATGGACAAGCGACTATGCTTTCAGAAGTACAACCAGATGCTATTATATCTTCAGTTATGAAGTTCACTAATAAATTAGATATTAAAGGTAAATTTACAGCAGATCAAGCGGTTGATATCACACAGGCTGTTACAAAACTAGGTGAGCGTACCGAAGCAGTAAATATTTTAAGAGATGCCCTTTACAGACTTGCTGAAATTCAAAATTCTAAATGTGAAATAGACTCTGTGACGGAAAAAATTTTTATGAAAATTGTTGAAAGTGCAGAGACTATAGCACTTGCAGATAAAGAAAGTAGTGCAGCGGAAAACGCTAAAACTCAATTAGAGTTATTCACTAAGAGGAAGGATTATATAGAGAGGATTGGTTCAGATAACTATTTAAAATCACTCGATGACGATAATTAAGGTATATTCTTTTAGAAACGTAACCTAAATATTGAAACTGAATAACATTGGTCGCTCTAAGCGGGCTTTTTAGGGCTCAAATGATGTGTTAGTGTTGAATTTGAATAAATAAGAGAATGAGAGGATCGTTTTGTTGTTATATCCTGAAGTAAGGAATGATACGTAACCGCTGCATATTTTAATGAGGTAATGGTACATAGTTGTGGTTTAGCCAATATTAATATTTTAGACAATAAAAATAATCTAGACATAAAAGTAAGTTATCGTGTTTTATCAATTTTAAAAATGAATAGAATTGATTAAGTATTCTTGTCAACCTATTTGTTACCCAAAAATAATAAACCCCGTAAACACTAGTCTTACGGGGTTTAATTGTGGAGTCGGAGGGATTCGAACCCTCGTCCAAACAAGCAATGTTATTGCTTTCTACGTGTGTAGTCTCTGTTTAGATTTTCGTGAGATTGCCGGTCAGTGACTACCAACGCACCCCTTATCTTCAATTAAGTTTCTCTCTCGCATCAAAGCCCTACAAGAGATAGGTTTACTTTTACGAAGTCACTATATCGATTGCCGTAAACCAAGGCTCTCGAGTGACTTCCTGCTTGTCTACCTTGTAGACCGAGGCGTAATCTTACTATAATTCAGATTATGCAGCTAGGGCGTAGTTATTCTCGCCGTTTAAAAAAGTTGAAATATGAGATTTACGAGCTATTTTCCAGCGCTCGACACGCTTACAATACCATTGATCTCGCTGTCAAAACCAGTCGACCCCAGTAGTATCACTCTCACACGTACTCCGTAACTCATAAGCTGTAAAGTTTATAAGATCTCTTGTACGCTTTCGCGAAAGCGGAATAGCAAATATAGCACTAAACCTTATATTTGCTCTTAATAAAATGCAAAAGCTATACCAACAATATAGCCTGCCAAAACTTCACACACATTATGAAATTTGCCATCATCACAGAACGTAAGAATCCACCAGACAGAAGAGTTGTTTTCTCACCAGAAAAACTAGCCGAAGCTCGAGAGCAGTTTGAAGATGCAAGTTTTGTGGTTGAGGAGTCAGACATACGCGTTTTTCCAGATATGGCATATACCATAAACGGTTTTGATGTAGAGGAAGATATTACAGATGCAGATGTAATGATAGGAGTGAAGGAAGTGCCTCTTGATGCTTTAATACCTGGTAAAAAGTATTTCTTTTTTAGTCACACCATAAAAAAGCAGCCTTATAACCGCAAGTTGCTCAAGGCTATTCTTGATAAAAATATCGAGATGTATGATCACGAGGTTATTACTAGAGCAAATGGAGCACGTCTTATAGGTTTTGGCCGTTATGCAGGACTCGTAGGCGCTTACAACGGTTTTAGATTACTTGGACAACGCGATAACCTATTTGAGCTTCCTAAAGTAGAGAACCTAGCAGATCTTAATGCCGTAAAAGCAGAACTTGATAAAATCTCAGTACCTGCCATAAAAATTTGTCTTTCTGGAAGTGGTAAAGTAGCTAGAGGCGCAAAAGAAATACTAGATCACCTTAAAATAAGAGAGGTGACAGATCAAGAATACTTAAGTCAAGAATTTACAGAGCCAGTATATTGCCTCATAGATGTACTAGAGTATAATAAAAGAACAGATGGACAGCCAGGTAGCAGAGCAGAGTTTTATAAAGATCCTTCTGGTTATGAGAGCGATTTTATGAAGTATGCAAAAGTTACAGACTACTTTATAGCCGGTCATTTTTATGGAGATGGAGCCCCTTACTTGTTTACACGAGAAGACGCAAAACACCCAGATTTCAAAATCAACCTAGTTGCAGACATATCTTGTGATATAGATGGCCCCGTGGCAAGCACCATAAGACCATCTACTATAGCTGAGCCTTTTTATGGGTACAATCCACATACAGAGAAAGAAGATAACTATAAGAATGAGAGCGTGATAGCTGTGATGGCGGTAGATAATCTTCCTTGTGAGTTACCTAAGGATGCTAGTGAAGGTTTTGGTGAATTATTTTTAGAACACGTCATTCCTGCGTTTTTTAACGGTGATAAAGATGGTATACTTGAGCGCGCTCGTATGACACAAGATGGTAAGCTTACACAACGCTATGCTTATCTTCAGGATTATGTAGATGGTAAGGAATAGTGTTAAAAATGGCATAATTTTCTTACATATGTGGATTTATACTTTGGTGCCGTTCGTATCTTTAGTTGCTGAATGCAAAATAATTAGATGAAAGTTTTAATCACAGGTGCTACGGGATTAGTGGGGACAGCCCTAACAGAATTATGTCACAATAATGGAATTGATGTTAACTATCTAACAACATCAAAAGATAAAATACAATCAAAAAATAATTACCAAGGATTTTACTGGAATACAAAAACAGACGAGATAGATGAAGCTTGTTTTGACGGCGTAGAAACTATATTTCACCTAGCTGGAGCTACAATTGCACAACGCTGGTCTGTAGAAAATAAAAAAGCAATTTTTGAAAGTCGGGTTGTTACAACTAGATTACTTTATAGTACGCTTTCGCGAAAGCGTAAAAAAGGTGAAAATATAACTGTAAAGCATTTTATTACAGCCAGTGCTGTAGGAGGGTATCCATCTTCTTTTACAAAACTATATGATGAGTCTTATCCTGAATATGCTTCTGGCTTTTTAGGTCAAGTAGTAGAGCAATGGGAGACCGCTGCGCTGGAGTTTCAAAAAATAGATGTTATGACCTCTAGAGTACGCACAGGGGTAATACTTGATAAAGAAGCAGGAGCGTTACCTAAGCTAATGAAGCCTATTTCTTATGGAGCAGGTGCGCCGTTAGGTACTGGTAAACAATGGCAATCGTGGATACATATAGATGATATGGTTGGTATATATTACCACATTTATAAAAATAAATTATCTGGCGTTTATAACGGCGTTGCACCCTCACCAGTAACCAATAAAAAGTTTACAGAAGTGGTGGCAGATGAGCTAGGTAAACCACTTATACTTCCTAAAGTACCTGCATTTGCTCTTAAACTTATGCTGGGCGATATGGCAGCGGTGGTTTTAGAAAGCCAGAAAGTAAGTTCAAATAAAATACAAGAAGACGGTTATAGGTTTAAATACAGTGATATAGATAGTGCGGTAGCAGACTTGCTTGCATAAAAAAAGCCACTCAATAGAGTGGCTTTTTAATTATATAACTTTTTGAGCTTAAGCTTTTGTAGCTTGTAGCTTTACAGTAAGCTGGATGTCATCTGAGATAAATTTATCTCCTAAGTTATCAAAAATAGATTTTGATCCATAGTTTACTCCCCAGTTTGTGCGGTCTATTGTAAATGGCTCACTTGTAAGTGTCATATTTGCTCCATCTACGCTGTAAGTTACAGGGAACTCAATGTTCTTTTTCTGATCTCTTATTGTAAGATTACCTTGCATCATTTTCTTTCCTTCTTTTTCTGTAACTCCAGTTACTTCAAAAGCTGCTGTAGGATATTTTGCCACATTAAAGAAGTGATCTTCTTTACCCTCGGCCTGTCCTTTAAGGTGTCCTTCAAGAGAAGCTTTTCCTTTTCCTTCAAGATCTGTAACAGTAATACTAGTCATATCTATTAAGAAGGTACCTGTAATTTTGTCTCCAGCCACTTTTACAACACCACTCTCGATGTTTATAGTACCCGTGTGATTTTCTGTAGGTTTGCTTCCTACCCAGTCTATGGTAGACGTACTAGTGTCTACAGTAAATTTCATTGCATCTACTACAGTTGCAACTTCTTTAGCTTCGGTAGCGTCAGTTTCATTTGTTTTGTCTCCTTTACAAGACACAGTACCTGCGATAAGAGCAACCACTGCGAGTGTATTTAAAATTTGTTTTTTCATTTTGATATTTAATTAGTGAGTTGCAAAATTAACATTTATTAGAAGTAGCTTTCTTAATTATTTCATAAATGCGTGATTTAATAAGAAGTATGCCTGTCACCAGTAAGTAGTATGCTTCATATTATTAATTTCAAAGAGTGGTACACCTGCTTATTTTGATTCTAAAAAAGCAGTGACATTTTGACATTTTATAGCAATTGGCAGTACTTTTGCCACTTCAGTAAAAAATTGATTTAAGACCATTATGGCAACAGAAGATAAAAAACAAGATACAACCGTAGACGAGGCTGCTCAAGAGCAACTTGTAAACGAGGCAGCACAAGCAAATGATACTAAAGATGCCGAAGAAGCGGCTCCTAAAGATGAGCGTACAGAGCTAGAGGTTGCTCAAGACGATCTTGCTGCCGAAAAAGATAAGTTTTTACGCCTATTTGCAGAGTTTGAAAACTACAAAAGACGCACTACAAAAGAACGTATAGAATTATATAAAACTGCCGGTCAAGAGGTAATACAAGCATTACTACCTGTGGTAGATGATTTTGATAGAGCGCTTAATGAGTTTAAAGGTGATAAGGATGACGTACACGTGAAAGGTATGACTCTTATTAGTAATAAATTTAAGGAGACCCTTAAGTCTAAAGGGCTTGAAGAAATGGAAGTAAAGGCTGGAGATGCTTTTGATGCAGACCAGCACGAGGCTATCACCCAAATTCCTGCACCTAGCAAGAAGCTAAAGGGTAAAATTGTAGATGTGATTGAAAAGGGGTATAAACTAGGTGACAAGATCATCCGGTTTCCTAAAGTAGTTACAGGGCAATAATATAAATAGTATAAGGAGAAGTGTAGGTGAGGGCTTACCATCCTTAATGATTTAAGAGTACTCAGTCTTACTGAGTTTTTATTATGAAAGAAGATTTTTACGACATATTAGGTATCTCAAAAGGAGCTACTGCAGCAGAGATTAAGAAGGCATACCGTAAGAAGGCAGTACAGTATCACCCTGATAAAAACCCAGGAGATGAGACTGCAGAGGCAAACTTTAAGAAAGCAGCAGAGGCCTATGAGGTATTAAGTGATGAGCAAAAACGTGCTCGATATGATCAGTATGGTCATCAAGCCTTTGAGGGCGGCGGCGGCTTTGGCGGCGGCGGGATGAATATGGATGATATCTTTAGCCAGTTTGGGGATATCTTTGGCGGCGCTTTTGGCGGTGGCGGAGGTGGTTTCTCTGGTTTTGGTGGTGGCTTTGGCGGTGGTCAGCGCCGTGTGAAAGGAAGTAACCTTCGTATACGAGTAAAGCTCACATTAGAAGAAATAGCAAACGGCGTAGAGAAAAAAATCAAGGTAAAACGTAAGAAGCAAGCAGCTGGTGTTTCATATAAGACTTGTACAACTTGTAATGGTGCTGGACAAGTAACCAAAATCCAGAACACTATCTTAGGTCGTATGCAAACTAGTGCACCTTGTACTACTTGTGGTGGCTCAGGACAGATGATAGACAAGCGTCCTTCTGGAGCAGATGCTCAAGGACTTACTGTAGAGGAAGAAACTGTAAGTATCAAAATACCAGCAGGAGTTGTAGATGGAATGCAACTTAAAGTGACGGGTAAAGGTAACGAGGCACCAGGTAATGGAATCGCTGGAGATCTACTTGTAGCTATAGAAGAAAAAGATCACGACTTTTTACAGAGAGAAGGAGATAATTTACACTACGACCTCTATATAAGTATAAGTGAGGCCGTACTTGGTACATCAAAAGAGATAGATACTGTAACTGGTAAAGTGCGTATCAAAATAGAAGAAGGTGTACAGAGTGGCAAGATTTTACGTTTACGAGGTAAAGGTATCCCATCTATAAATGGATATGGTAAAGGAGATTTACTTGTGCACGTAAATGTGTGGACACCTAAGATTCTTAACAAGGAGCAAAAGCAGTTTTTTGAAAAAATGGCTGCCGATGATAACTTCTCACCAAACCCAGAAACAGGTGATAAATCATTCTTTGAGAAGGTAAAAGATATGTTCTCATAACAAGACCCTTTCAAATTTTATGAAACCAAATTAATCGGGTTCATAAAAAAAAGTTATATTTGAATAACGTTAAACAATGTTTGACGTTATTTTTCTTTTTCATAGCAATTTTTTTTCCCATCCTGAGCTTACGCCTAGGGTGGGTTTTGCTTTTAAGACGTTTTGTAATTAAGTCATTGTACACTGGTGAGCGCTCTTTAATTATTCTTGCATCTACGGGTTTATAAATTTCCTAAAATATACCCAACACGCATACGTCACTCAGGTCATATCCCTATCTTAGCTTGATTAACGTCTTTATATGAATTCACTACTTGTAGCAGATACAGTTTCAAAAAAGTTTGGAGACTTTACTGCACTTAACGATGTGTCTATTACCGTGCCAGAGGGAAGTATTTTTGGGCTTTTAGGTCCTAATGGAGCTGGTAAAACGACACTTATACGCATCATTAACCAGATTACAATGCCAGATACTGGTAGTGTGACCTTAGGGGGAGAACCTTTACAGCAACATCACATACGCGATATAGGCTATATGCCAGAAGAGCGCGGTTTGTATAAATCTATGAAGGTAGGAGAGCAGGTGCTCTATCTAGCGCAGCTCAAAGGAATGTCTAAGGCAGAAGCAAAAACGAGAGCAAAGCACTGGTTTGAAAAACTTGAGATAGGTGACTGGTGGGGTAAAAAAATACAAGAACTCTCTAAGGGACAAGCCCAAAAAATACAGTTTGTGGTTACGGTAATGCACCAGCCTAAATTGCTCATTTTTGATGAGCCTTTCAGTGGTTTTGATCCTATTAATGCAAATCTTATTAAAGACGAGATTTTACAACTTAGAGATGAGGGTGCAACAGTCATTTTTAGCACACACCGTATGGAGTCTGTAGAGGAGCTATGTGATCATATTGCACTCATAAATAAATCTAACAAGATTTTGGATGGTGAGATAAACACCATAAAGAGAGCATATCAAAACAATACATTTGATATAGGGGTACAGGTGGTAGATGAGACCGCTTTCGCGAAAGCGCAACAACAACTAGCCTCTTCTTTTAAAGTTACTCCTGCACAGTTTAAGAGTTTAGGTAATGAGCATAAATTGCGAGTTGAAATGGGTGATAATGGCACGCCAAATGAACTATTAAGCACCTTACAAACATATGGACAAGTAACACACTTTGTAGAAGTGATCCCGAGTGTAAACGATATTTTTATTCAAACCGTTAGTCAGAACAAATGAGCATCCTTTCTTTAATAATAAAGCGAGAGTATATCGCACGAGTAAGAAATAAGTCATTCTTGATAATGACTTTTCTGAGTCCGCTTATTTTGGTAGGTATGATACTGCTTATCTCTTATTTAACGCAGCTCAATAGTGAAGATAAACGCACAATTGTAGTGGTTGATGAGTCTGGACAATTTGAATCTGTATTTTTTAATACAGATAAAACAAGCTATGTAAACCTTAGTGATCAAGGGCTTGATGCTGGTAAAGAAGTTGCAAAAGATGATGCTTATTATGGTCTCATTCATATCTCAAAAAACCCAGAAACTGCTACAAACCCTGTTACGTTTTACGGTAATGAGACTCCCTCTTTTGATTATATAGGAGATATAGAAGATCGTATCGAAAAGAGGATTACAGATCAAAACCTAGTTGCACAGGGCATAAATCTAACGGCGCTAGAGACTGCAAAAAGTACGATTGATATTAATATAGAAAACTTTTCTGGTGAGTCTAGCTCAAAGATGAGTAACTGGGTAAAAGCAGGTTTTGGTGGCGCGGCTGGTTATCTTCTTATGATGTTTATTATTATATATGGTAATATGGTAATGCGTTCTGTGATTGAGGAAAAGACCAATAGAATTATAGAGGTAATAATCTCTTCTGTAAAGCCTTTCCAGCTTATGATGGGTAAAATATTGGGTACAACTCTAGCAGGCATCACGCAGTTTGCTATATGGGTTTTAGTAGGTGGAGTTTTACTAGTGGTACTTACGGCATTTTTTGGGGTAGATCCATCTGCCGCCACAGCTGTAAACCCAGCTGCATCGCAAGCTCAACAAATAGCCCAAGACCCTAATATGATGATAGAATTGCTCCAAGAGGTGCAAAAATTACCTTTGCTACAGCTAGTGGGAGGTTTCTTTATCTACTTTATAGGCGGGTACTTTTTATATAGTTCTATTTATGCGGCCATAGGCGCAGCGGTAGATAATGAGACAGATACACAGCAATTTATGCTACCTATCATTATGCCACTTATGCTGGCTATATATGTAGGCTTTTTTGCTGTAATAGATAATCCTCACGGTACGGTAGCAACTGTGTTTTCTATTATACCGCTTACATCACCTATTGTGATGTTAATGCGCATACCCTTTGAAGTGCCACTATGGCAAATTATACTATCCATAACATTACTTATAGCCACCTTTGTTTTTACAGTGTGGTTTGGATCAAAAATATATCGAGTAGGAATCCTTATGTATGGAAAAAAGCCTACTTACAAAGACTTAATTAAATGGTTAAAGTACTAGCGTTTCTTCTTTATCTACAAGAAGAAACGGTAGATAAGGTAAAGGACATCATAGAGCAAGATATCTGGGGCACAATAAAAGAGTGGCTTAGTTTTGAACTTATAAGTTTAGGTAAAGAACCTAATCATATAGGCTTTACTGTAGGCCACCTTATTATGCTTATTGTTGCCTTTATACTCACAAGTATTGTTCTTAAGTGGGTACGTGTTTTAATGACACGTAGGATGGAAGGTGATGACAAGCTGAAGTTTGTAAGTGTTTTTAAATTTATAAAATACATTGCTTATATAGTAGTAGTACTCGCAACGATGAGTGCTTCTGGGATAAATATAACCGTGCTACTTACAGCCTCTGCAGCATTATTTGTAGGTCTTGGTCTTGCTCTCCAAGAAGTCTTTCAAGATGTAATAGGTGGGATTTTAATAATGGTAGATAAATCAATTTCGGCAGGTGATATTATTGAGATGGATGGTCGTGTAGGTAGAGTTTTTGAAATAAAACTACGCACCACTAGAGCTCTTACTAGAGATGATAAAGTGATTATAATACCTAATCACAAGTTTATTACAGACACGGTCTATAACTACACCCAGAACCATAAAACTACAAGAGAAAATGTAAAAGTAGGTGTTGCATACGGTAGCGATACCAGAGCCGTAGAAAAGATATTACTGGACTGTGCAACAGAGCATCCAGATATTTTAAAACATCCTAAACCTTTTGCGCTTTTTGAAAACTTTGGCGATAGCTCACTAGATTTTGGGTTGTATTTTTTTGTACGTGATAGTTTTGTAGATCCTAGAATAAAAAGTGCGCTTAGGTATGCGATAGATGACCGCTTTCGCGAAAGCGGAATTACCATCCCGTTCCCGCAGCGCGATTTACATCTTTTTAATACAGATAGACCAGTGTTTGTGCCAAAGGAGAAATCTGAGGAGAACATTTCACTTTCAAAAAATGACACTATAGATGATTAAACAAGCCAGATTTATTATTGCTTTATTATTGTTTACAGGGACAATGAGCGCACAGTTGACAGATTTGGCACGAGTAGAGTATACCTATTTCCCACAGAGTGATTCAGATAATTCTTTTAGGAGGTTTAGATCATTTATAAACGTACCTGTAAAACTTAAAGAAGATGTTTATCTCGTACCAGGTTTTGAGTACCGTAATGTAAATTTAAAGTTTGAAGATGTTACTCCTTTTAGCCGTGAGGATCTGGATAGATTTCAATCGTTTAGTTTTTCGCTAGGCTACACGCAAAAATTAAATGATAAATGGCGTTTGGGTGCAAAAATAGGCACAAGGATTACCTCAAATTTTAGTACAGAATCTTTTTCTAGTAGTGATGTAGTGCACACCGGCGCAATATATTTTATAAATGATAAGACTAAAGATGGTCTTGATAAACCGTGGAGACTTATTGTAGGTGGGAGATATGACACAGAGTCTGGTAGACCGTTTCCATTACCTTTTGTAAATTACTATCGTGAGTTTCATCCAGACTGGTCGTTTACCTTGGGTGTTCCTAAGTCTAATATAAAGCGCTATTTTGGTAAAAACAGAGAGCATATCATTCAGAGTTTTTTAAGTCTTGACGGTTTTTATGCAAACATTCAAGATAATGTAGAAGTAAATATACCAGAAGGGGAGTTTGAAACAGCAGAGAGTATCTCTATGACGGTTGCTCTTTTTGGATTAGGGTATGAATATTGCTTTACAAAACATCTAGTGTTTTATTTTTATGCTGGACACACCGTTATAAACGACATACGACTACGTGATGGAGATCGTAATGACGTTTTTACAATAAATGATAAGAACACCTTTTATGGTCGTTCTGGAATAAAATTTAAATTATAATAATGGCAAAGATTTTAATTATAGAAGATGAGGCTGCGATAAGACGCGTTCTTACCAAAATATTATCTGAAGAGAGTAAAGAGTATCAGGTAGAAGAAGCTGGAGATGGCCTAGAGGGTATAAACAAAATTAGAGAAGAAGATTATGACCTTGTGCTTTGTGATATTAAAATGCCAAAAATGGATGGTGTTGAGGTGCTAGAGGCTGCACGTAAGCTCAAGCCAGAAGTACCTATGGTAATGATCTCTGGTCACGGTGATCTTGATACAGCTGTAAACACAATGCGCCTAGGCGCTTTTGATTATATATCAAAACCACCAGACCTCAATAGATTACTTAATACTGTGCGCAACGCACTAGACCGCAAAACGCTCGTGGTAGAAAATATAAAGCTCAAAAAGAAAGTGAGCAAGAAGTACGAGATGGTAGGTGAGAGTGAAGAAATAGGGCAAATCAAAGCGATGATTGAGAAGGTGGCTCCTACAGATGCACGAGTACTTATTACAGGACCTAATGGAACAGGTAAAGAACTTGTGGCACACTGGCTACACGAAAAAAGTGAACGTTCTAAAGGACCACTTGTAGAGGTAAACTGTGCCGCAATACCATCTGAGCTTATAGAAAGCGAACTCTTTGGCCACGTAAAAGGAGCTTTTACAAGTGCAAATAAAGATCGCGCAGGAAAATTTGAAGCAGCAAATGGGGGTACCATCTTTCTTGATGAGATAGGCGATATGAGCCTATCTGCACAAGCCAAAGTACTAAGAGCACTTCAAGAAAGTAGAGTGCAGCGAGTAGGTAGTGATAAAGACATTAAAGTAGACGTGCGCGTAGTAGCAGCGACTAATAAAAACCTAAAGCAAGAAATTGCAGATGGAAATTTTAGAGAAGATTTATATCACAGGCTTGCGGTTATACTAATCAAAGTACCTGCACTTAATGACCGTCGTAACGATATTCCTATCCTTATAGCACATTTTGCAAAGAAGATCTCACAAGAGCAAGGCACCGCGCTTAAAACGTTTTCAAACAAAGCCATAGATCTTTTAAAAGCCTATGACTGGACGGGTAATATACGAGAATTACGCAACGTGGTAGAGCGTCTTATTATCTTAAGTGGGGCAGAGGTTACCGAGGGAGATGTTAAGCTATTTGCAAGTAAATAACATTTGGTATGAGTGATATGGATTACAACACATTTAAAGTAACAGCGCCCGTAAAGCTTTCAGATAAGAGCACGACGCTTTTTCAAGATCAAGAAGAAAAAGAACTAGAGAAAAAACTCAAAAAAGTACGTAAACAGCTCGGTAAACTTCAAGACACAATGTACGCACACGATAAGTATGCGGTACTCGTATGTTTGCAGGGTATGGATACCTCTGGTAAAGACAGCCTTATAAGAGAAGTCTTTAAAGACTTTAATGCTCGTGGTGTTGAGGTACAAAGCTTTAAAGTACCTACAGATCTTGAGCTGGGTCACGATTACCTGTGGCGTCATTATATCGCACTACCTCAGAGAGGAAAATTTGGTGTTCACAACCGCACACATTATGAAAATGTACTAGTCACGCGCGTACATCCCGAGTATATTCTGGGTGAAAACCTACCAGATGTCCACACGGTAGAAGATGTAAATGACGCTTTCTGGGATAAGCGCTTTGAGCAGATCAAAAACTTTGAAAAGCATCTTGTAGAAAACGGGACACTTATCTATAAGTTCTTTATGCATCTATCAAAAGATGAACAAAAAAATAGATTGCTACGTCGTCTGGAAAAAAAAGAAAAAAATTGGAAATTTTCTGCCGGCGACCTCAAAGAGCGCAAGCTATGGGATACCTATCAAACTTATTATGAAGACGCTATAAACCGCACCTCCACAGATAAGGCACCGTGGTACGTTATCCCTGCAGATAATAAACCCGCTGCTCGTCTAGCAGTTGCAAGCATTTTACTAGAGACACTCTCGCAATATGAAGATATACAAGAGCCAGAACTAGATGATAAAACAAAAGCAAATCTTTCAGCATACAAAGAACAGTTAGCAAATGAATAAAGTACTCAAAAACATCTTTACGGTTGCTTTGGTGGTGGGGGTTTCCGCTTTCGCGAAAGCGCAAAACGATTCAATCACCGTACGTAACATCTATACAGAAGCATTAACAAAAGGGCAGAGCTACCAGTGGCTTGATTACCTCTCTAATGATATAGGCTCTCGCCTAAGCGGAAGTCTAGGTGCCGAAAGAGCCGTAACCTGGACAAAAGCCGAACTTGTAAAAGCAGGCCTTGATAAAGTCTGGTTACAACCGGTAATGGTACCTAAATGGGTGCGTGGCGAGGCAGAAAGAGCACATATAGAAGGAGAAAATGCACGCATAACCTCTGTGCCTATTTGTGCACTAGGAGGATCTGTGGCAACTAAGTCTGTAGGGCTTAGAGCAAACGTAGTAGAGGTAATGGGTATAGAAGAGCTCAAAGCGCTTGGGGAGGAAAATGTAAAAGGTAAAATAGTCTTTTATAACCGCCCTATGAATGATGAGCTTATACGCACCTTTCAAGCGTATGGTGGTTGTGTAGACCAGCGATATGCAGGAGCTATGGAGGCTGCAAAGCTAGGTGCCGTGGGAGTGATAGTAAGATCTGTTACGCACAGTATAGATGATTACCCACATACGGGGTCTATGTCTTATGGAGATTTACCTGCGTCAAAACGTATACCTGCCGCTGCCATAAGTACAAAAGGGGCAAACCTTTTAAGTACATCTTTAAAGCTCAATCCAGAGTTAAAATTCTTTTACAAGATGTCTTGTAAAAATATGGGAGAAGTTGAGTCATACAATGTGATAGGTGAGATAACAGGGAGTGAGTTTCCTAATAAATATATGGTTGTAGGTGGTCATTTAGACTCTTGGGATCTAGGAGATGGCTCTCACGATGACGGTGCAGGAGTTGTACAGAGTATGGAAGTGTTACGACTTATGAAGGCAGTAGGATATAAACCTAAGCATAGCATACGTGTGGTATTATTTATGAATGAAGAAAACGGTTTACGTGGCGGTAGAAAATATGCAGAAGAAGCTAAGGCAAAAGGTGAACAACACATCTTTGCACTAGAGAGTGACTCAGGTGGGTTTACACCTAGAGGTTTCTCATTTGATACAGATGATCGCAATTATAATGAAGTACTAAGCTGGAAATCACTTTTTGAACCTTACCTCATACACGACTTTACAAGAGGAGGTAGTGGTGCAGATATTGGTCCGCTTAAAGCTACAAATGATGGTATTGTACTAGCTGGCTTACGACCAGACTCGCAACGTTATTTTGACCATCACCACGCGGCAAATGATACTTTTGATGCGGTAAATAAACGAGAACTAGAACTAGGCGCAGCAACTATGACAAGTCTTGTGTACTTAATGGATAACTATATTCAAAAACCTGCCAAATTAATACAGGCACCCATAAAGCAATAAGGGTTTTAGATAATGCCTTTTTCTTGATAAATGGCAATACCTTTATCTATCATATCACTAATGGATGCTTCTAGCGAGGCGTCCATTTTTTTTATATGAAAACAACTCTTGCCCTTAAGACATTTTTTAAGCACAGGGTCTAGGTCTGTAAAAGCCGCAACATCTGTATAAATGGGGAAGAAGTAAAGTCTGCAATCTTTGGGTTTGGGTATCACACTTGCAAAGTAATGACCATCTACTTTTTGTTTGCCTTGCATTGTGGGTATAGTTCCCGCCGCCTCAAGACCTGCGCTGTCGTCTTTTCTGAGTTGTAGCTTGTCTTCGTGTGCTTTAATAAGTGTTCTTAAAGCTAGGTCTATTTCTATAGGGTTAGTGAGCATAGGTATGATGTACTATGTGATTAATGCTTTAAGATAAGAATTTGCTATTAAACTACTCGGTCTTTGTTTATGGATGAAGTATTTTTGCGCTTTCGCGAAAGCGTAAAAAAATCCAACCCAATGCAGTTTTCAGACTACACAAAAGAATTTGGCACAAACCTTAAAATAGCATTCCCTATAATGCTGGGACAGCTGGGTCATATACTTGTAGCTCTCGCAGATAACTTGATGGTAGGGCAGCTAGGTGCCGCACAACTGGCTGCAGTAAGTCTGGGTAATAGTCTCGTTTTTATAGCACTCTCTATAGGTATAGGTTTTTCTTTTGCCATCACGCCACTTGTGGCAGAGGCAGATGGTCAAGGTAATATAGAGAAGGGGCGACTGCACTTTCACCACGGGGTGATTATGTGTGCTGTAAACGGTGTGTTGCTTTTTGTAACCTTGCTTATTGCAAAGCCGGTTTTGTATATGCTAGATCAACCGCCAGAGGTGGTAGCGCTTGCGATACCGTACCTTGAGATTGTAGCGCTGTCTATGATTCCGCTTATGATTTTTCAAGCTTTTAAGCAGTTTGCAGATGGATTGTCACAAACTAAATATGCGATGTATGCCACTATACTTGCAAATATTGTAAATGTCTTATTTAACTATGTGCTCATTTACGGGATCTGGATTTTCCCAAGGCTTGAGGTTGAGGGGGCTGCCTGGGGAACACTCATATCACGATTTTTTATGCTGGGGCTGCTCATTTTTATGCTTTCGCGAAAGCGTAAATTTAAATCTTACTTTTTCTGGGATGGTGCAAGTCACATACAGCTTAGCGAGTTTAAAACACTTATAAAATTAGGTTTTCCCACAGCTTTACAAATGCTTTTTGAAGTAGGTGTGTTTACGGCGGCTATTTTCTTATCTGGAATTCTGGGGACTAATGCCCAGGCGGCAAATCAAATTGCGCTTAACCTTGCGTCTATGACATTTATGATAGCTGTAGGGCTGGGAGTCACGGGTACCATACGTGTAGGAAACCAAAAGGGGAAAAGGGATTATCCAAACTTGAGACGTATCGCTTTTTCTATCTTTATACTTTGTTTCCTTATCGAGGCGGTCTTTGCCGTAGGTTTTATAGTGCTCAAAGACTGGTTACCTCCTTTTTATATAGATAATCCAGAGGTGATTTTTATGGCAGCACAATTACTCGTTGTCGCAGCATTGTTTCAGCTCAGTGATGGAGTACAAGTTACCATTCTAGGTGCGTTAAGAGGTTTACAAGATGTAAATATCCCTACGGTGATATGTTTTATAGCTTACTGGGTAATAGGCTTCCCGGTGATGTGGTATTTTGGAAAAGAGGCGCAAATGGGTGTTCAAGGCATCTGGGTAGGGCTACTGGTAGGGCTCACAGCATCTGCCACAATGCTATATTTTAGATTTAACTACCTTAGTAAAAAGTTGATAAGTGGGGTGTAACCGCACCATAACAAGAGATATATAAATAGATAATTATGACAGTACCAAAGTTCTTACTAGGTGATAATTCAGATTTTTCTGATCATATTTTTGTGATTCATACAGAGTTCCCTCGTTTTATAATAGACCTCACTATTGATGAGATAGAGTGGTTTGAAGAGTTTGACCGTCAAGACGAAGATGAGCTTGCCTCAGAGACCGAAAATGCTATAAAAGAAGCTACAGAGTGGTACGACGCCGAAATGGAAAAATTTGAGAACGAGTAGGTAATGGAGCAACTCGTACAATATGATCAAGAGCTTTTTTTATTCTTAAACGGTCTGGGTAGTACTACCTGGGATCAGTTCTGGCTTATTGTAACAAATAAGCTTAGCTCTATACCCTTATATGCACTCTTACTTTTCTTTATTTACAAGCAGTACGGGATGAAGGGCACACTCATTACTGTGGTATGCGTGGCATTACTCATTACTGGGGTAGACCAGCTTGCAAATGCTTTTAAGCACGGTTTTATGAGACCAAGACCGTGTAGAGTTGCCGCTTTTGAAACTACCATAAGATACATTGCAGAGCGCTGTGGTCGTTATGGATATTATTCTGCACACGCTGGTAATAGTATGGCTGTTGCCGTTTTTGCAGGTCTAGCGCTTAGGCGTAGTTATAAGAATTTGATTTTCTTTTTGCTTTTTTGGTCTGCGGTAGTGGGTTATAGTCGCATTTATGTGGGAGTACATTATCCTGGCGATGTCCTTACTGGGTGGATTATAGGAGCAGCCATAGGCTATGGTCTTTATAAATTGCAGCAGTTTTTGATTGTGAAATATGATAAGTAGTTAGACTATTACTTACTTGCGATGTCTAGCAATTGCTGCGCTGCTATAAAGGGAGAAACTTCTCCCTGAGCTACTTTAGATAAGACAGCATCTAGTTTACCTACCACCTTGTCATTTGCATAAAAGGCGTCTTTGAGCTTATTTTCTATAGTTTGTAGTAGCCAGAATTTATTTTGTTCGGCTCTTTTTGTTTTAAAGTAAGTTGAGGTTTTTGTTGTTGCGGTATAATCAGATATGAGTTTCCATACTTCTTCAATCCCCGTGTTTTCTAGCGCACTACAGGTTGTAACCTTTGGTTTCCAGTTGCTGGGTTTAGGAGGGAAGAGGTGTAACGCTTTCGCGAAAGCGGTCTTAGCCAGCTTTGCAGCTTTTGTATTATCACCGTCTGCTTTATTGATCACAATGGCATCTGCCATCTCAATAATACCTCTTTTAATGCCTTGTAACTCATCACCAGCCCCAGCTAGTTTGAGTAGCAAAAAGAAGTCTACCATAGAGTGTACGATGGTCTCGCTCTGACCTACACCCACCGTTTCGATTATAATCACGTCATAACCTGCAGCCTCACAGAGTATAATGGCCTCTCTAGTTTTACGAGCCACGCCACCTAGTGATTGTCCAGATGCGCTGGGACGTATATAAGCTTTAGGGTTTTGAGCAAGTTCATACATTCTAGTTTTATCGCCTAGAATACTACCGTGGGAGACTGAGCTTGTAGGGTCTACCGCTAGTACGGCAACTTTATGTCCTTGTGAGGTAAGATAGTTGCCAAAGGTTTCTATAAAAGTGCTCTTGCCCACGCCAGGCACGCCGGTAATACCTATCCTTACAGATTTATTAGCCTTACTTAGGCAAGCTTCTATAAGTTGTTGTCCTTTATCTTGATGTGATTGCACTGTGCTCTCAATGAGAGTGATGCCTTGAGAGAGTGCCGTGATATCTCCTTGAGCAATAGCGGTTGCTAGCTCTTGAGTATTTATAGTTTTTTGCCTTTTACGAGTCTTGTAAAACGCAGGATTAATACTCTTGTTGATATGTGTAGCATCTTTACTCACAGAAGTACCAAATTACTACTTTCTTCATAATTATATGAGTTTAAGAGTTGCGTTTTATCCCTAAAAGAATTGCCAAGTGTAAAGAAGTAAAACTAGACTTATGAGTCTTTGTACTTCTTTTTAACCTTGGCTTTAAGCTTTGCAAGATCTGCGTGTGATTGCTTTATCTGGAACTCCATAGGTACAAGCACTTCTAGTATATGTACGGGTAACCAGCTGTCATCTATAAGACGTTTGAGGAGTATGAGTACCATCTCGTCTTGAATCATACAAGCGCCCACAATGTTTGTAGGTGTTTTATGCTCCATAGCAGCTATTACATCTAGCCAGTCACGATCTGCACTACCCTTTACAATATCTAGCCTGTTTGGCGTGATACCTTCTTCTGCCATTCGGGATACTATCTTGTGACAAAACTTATTACGGCTTACGCTTTCCTTTGCTAGAAATCTTTTGTACTCTGTAATCTCAATTTCTTCTGCAGCATTAAAATAGCGACGCTCTGCCCAGAAACATTCGTCTAGCAGGTCGTTAAGATTTTCATATGCAATATCGAGGTGATTCATATACTGAGCTTCAAATATAGACTAGTCGCGGTATTTAAAATAGTCTTACTTCATTATTACTTAAAAATTATGAATAGTTTATTTATAATCTAGTAGTATCTTAATGGGCTGTTAACTCAAAAAAAATAAAACTTTTTGCAACATTGCAAAAAAGACCTCGTCTTTAAGAAGAATAGCAATAATAAACCAATCAAAACCAACCATCCATTTTGCTAGTTAGTGATCTCATACAAAAATGCAAGGCAAATGATAGAAAGGCACAGCTGCAGCTGTACAATAAATACTGTGATGGTATGTATTGCGTAGCCTTTAGATTTTTGAAAAATGCATTTGAGGCAGAAGAGGCAATGCACGAGGGCTTTATAAATGCCTTTGCAAAGCTTCATCAGTTTACGGGAGAAGTCACCTTTGGAGCCTGGCTTAAGCGTATCGTGATTAATAAAAGTCTCGATATGATCAAGGCAAAAAAAGCAACACTTATCCCACTTAATGAGGAAGTAATGGGCAAGGTAGATGATGATAATGATTGGAATGTGGCAGACGGAGTAACCGTAGATCACATTAAGAAAACCATCAGTGAGCTTCCTGAGCGATATGAGTATCCTCTTATGCTATTCTTAATAGAGGGATACGATCACCAGGAGATCTCAGAGATATTACAGATTACAGAAGTCGCTTCTAGAACGCTGGTGCACCGCGGTAAAAAGAAGCTTCAACAACACTTAAAGACCCTTAATTATGGCACAGGATATTAGAGAGCTTATCAAGAGCGAGAGCGGTGAGCAAGAGCAGCTGCGAGAAGGCCACTTATCACGTTTTGAGCAATTACTTGAAGAGCGTATGCCAGAAGAGCAGAAACCTTCTAAGCCTAAAGGCGGTATATTTTTATGGATGAAGATAGCAGCCGTGCTTATTGTAGCTGGTGGTATTGTAATGATGGTGTATAATAACGCTTTCGCGAAAGCGGAAGACGCACCCATAGTACAAGCTACCCCAGAAAATACAGAAACGGTAGAACCAGAAATCTTATTAAGTGCTATATCACCAGAATTTAAAAAAGTAGAAGATTACTACCTCGCTAGTGTAAACCTAGAGATTGCCCGCCTTGAGATAACAGATGATAATAAAGAGCTTATAGATGCTTTTATGAAACAGCTGTCAGATCTTGATGCAGAGTATAAAAGTCTCAATCGTGAGATTACCGAAAGTGGTGTAAGTGAAGAGATGGTAAACGCAATGATAGAAAACTTAAAATTGCGTGTGGAGCTTATGATAAAGCTCAAAGCAAAACTTAAAGAAATGAAAAACGCTGCTCAACAAGAAGCAGCCATTCAAACGGTATAAGATGAAACAGTATAAGATATTATGGCCAGTGATGATGTTACTATTTGTAGCATCTGGGAGCGTATTTGCGCAGGCTAAAAAAACAAAGTTAAACGAGCGCTTTTCTGTAAACAAAGACGTGCAGATAGATGTAGACACACGTTATGCAGATGTGATTTTTGAAACTTGGAACAAAAATGAAGTCGCAATAGAGGCATATGTAGAGGGAGCAAATGCAAGTGAAGCAGCAAGGTCTTGGGATCTTGACGTGAGTGGTAATAGTAACCAGGTACGAGTTACAAGTAAAGGAGGTTATGGAGATTCAAAAGTTTATGATATAAGTGATCTAGATAACGTACACCTAGATCTTGATCTAGGAGAAATTATAGGGCAGTCACTTAGTATTGTTGAGCCTGTGATGAATGGTCTTGTAGGGCCGCTACTAGAAGGTATCTCTGGAGCAAGACTTCCAGATGAATATTATGAAGAAATGGGGAAAATGAAATTTGACCACGAGGCATATAAAAGAGAAGGTAGAGCTTACATAAAGCGATGGGAGCGTGAGATGGATAAGAGTTTTGGCCCAGAGTTTGAGCGTAAAATGGAGAAGTGGGAGAAAGAAGCAGAGCAAAGGTCTGAAGACTGGAGCGAGCGCCTTATAGAGCAATCTGGCATCCCAAAATGGCCTTTTAATAGCAAAGGAAATATCACTTTTGATAGTGATGAGTATGAAAAAGACAAGCAAGCTTATGTAAATAAGTTAAACCGAAAGTATGGTACAAGAGTGAGTGTGCGTGAGGTAGATAGCTGGCTTGAAGATGTTGAGGCCTGGGGAGAAGATTTTGGAGAGAGAATGGAAGATTGGGGTGAGAACTTTGGTAAATCTATGGAGAAGTGGGGTGAAAATTTTGGTGAAAACTTCGGGAAGTCTATGGAGAAGTGGGGAGAGTCTTTTGGAAAAGATATGGAGAAGTGGGGAGAAAACTTCGGCAAGAAAATGGAAAAATGGGCAGAAGAGCACGAAGGTGAGTGGGAAGAAACGCATACAAGAGATGAAAACGGAAATAGAAGTAGCCACTACAGCCTTAATTATGATTCTGATAAGGCTTCATCAAAAAAGTCTAACCGAAACGTAAAACGTGTTATTATCATAAAAATGCCTAAGCGTGCAGAGCTAGATCTTAATGTACGTTACGGTAAAGTAAAAATGGCAGATGCTTATAATGCAAAAGCTGTTATCTCACACGGTAGCCTTGCTGCCACAACCATCGATGGAGGAAACACCTCCATCGATGTTTCTTACAGCCCGGTAACCATCACAAACTGGAACAAAGGAACTCTCGTGACTAATCACGTTAAAGATTGTAATATAAACACAGCTACAGACATTAAAGTAACGTCTAACTCTAGTAACGTACACATTAATCGTCTAGATGGTTCTGGTATGATATCTGGGTCATTTGGTAAGTTGTCAATCCCTCAAGTGAGTGATAACTTTGGGACGCTTACTTTATTTTTAGAAAATAGCGACCTCGCTTTAAAATTACCGCAGGCGGCATTTAACTTTAGTTACAGTGGTGATCATAATGACTTCTTTATCCCTAAGCAACTCGAGACACAGTCTATGAAAAATGGATCTACAGAGATGGTAAATGGGTTTCATAAATCTAGAAGTACTGGTAATACCATTACGATTAATGCTAAGTATAGCGACGTAGTATTGCAATAAACAGCGATTACATACTAAATTATTGTGCAGCTATGGCTGCTTTTTGTGTTTTGTATTGAAGTTGTATTTTTAGGCAACAAATAACAACCAATGGATACTAGTTTTTTTAGTGCGCTTACAAAAGAATTTACATCTCCTCTCCACACTCCTTTTCAAAAAGAAGACTTCTATCCGCTAGATTTATCTACGTCAAATAATGAGCTAGATGTTGAGCTCCTTACAAGACCTTATGATCATCATAAGTTCTTACAGCTGTATCTTAAGATAAGTGGTTCTAAGGTAGCCTACGGCGGTTATCTAGAGAAACGACCTCTCTATGATAGATCAGATTATTTTCAGGCACAAGATCCGGGAGATAAGCGCAATATTCATCTTGGTGTAGATTTGTGGTGCAACGCAGGAGAAAGTATTGTGAGCCCGCTAGATGGAGAGATACATAGCTTTAAACACAATAAAAATTTTGGTGATTATGGACCTACGCTTATTGTAAAGCACACCATAGACGGACAAGAGTTTCACACGCTATATGGTCACTTAAGTGTAGCATCTTTGCATAATAAAAAGATTGGTCAAAAGGTGAAAGCTGGTGAAGTAATTGCCACTCTAGGTACTCCAGATGTAAATGGTGATTATGCGCCTCATCTACACTTTCAGATAGTTATAGATATGCAAGGTAAAGAGGGTGACTACCCTGGTGTAGGAAGCCAAAATGATCTTGAGTTTTATAAAAAGAATTGCCCAGACCCTAATCTGCTATTAAAAATTTATGAATAGCCTTTGCGACGGCATCTTCTTTATTTGTAAAAGCGCTCGTATAATCTGCTAGTGATTTTAGAGTATCTGTTGCATTTGCCACGGCAACTCCAAAACCAGCACAACGTATCAACTCATCATCATTATGATTATCGCCAAAGGCCATTACAGCCTCTAGCCCAAAGTTATGTTCCCTCTTTAATAAGACCGCTAGCGCCTTCGCTTTGTCTATGTATTTTGGGGTAATCTCAAGGTAGGTGTCCTTAGATCTATAAAGATGAACTTTATCACTATAGAGTGGTTCTAGTAATGCAACTAGACTATCAAGTTCTTCTGGGGCTCCCATACACATTAGTTTGTGTATGCCTAGCTTTTTGTTATTTAGAAAGTTAAGACTTTCAGTAGCCGCTTGATAGATAGGAGTAGCTCTTGTGTTGTTTATTTCGCGTAAGCTCCATTTATCTTCTTGGTCTGTAAACCAGTGCTGGTTGCTATAAATACTTAAGTTGTAAGAATGTTTTGTATGATGTGGGATAAGTGTAGACAGTACTTGCGTATCGTAGCTATTATTTTCTATTATAGTTCCATCCTTTCCTATAATAAGTCCTCCATTAAAGGCAATAAGTGCCTCACCTAGATTGCCCAGCCCTTCTTGTAAGTAGCGCATAGCTTGTGGTGGGCGTGAGGAAGCTAGTATGAGGGGTAATTCCGCTTTCGCGAAAGCTGAAATAGTAGCATCACTCAACCATCGGTCTGCATTGAGTAACGTACCGTCTATATCTGAACATAAAAGCTTTATGGAGTCTGTCATAGCTATAAAAATAATAAGGCGGCCTCAAAAGAGAGCCGCCTTATGTAGAAAATTATTAAAACAATCTAGCTGTTTACAATCACCCATTGTCCTTTTGCAATAAGTGGTTCAGCCTGTTTGTACTTTACTTCTTTTGTCTCACCATTTATTACATTTTTAATCGTAACACGATCGTTACGACCTATTTTAGGTTGAGATCTTACAATAGTTTCGGTAACCTGTTGTTGCTGTGGTTGTGTGTTACCAGCAGCTCTAGCCTGTGCAGAACGCTCATCCATATTAGGAATTTCTTCCTTTTGAGTTTGCATTTCTTCACGGCGCTCACGTATTTGTGATGCATCGCTCACCTGCTCTTGGTTACCCTGAGGAATCTCTCCTTTAAATAGGAATGAAATCACCTCTTTATTAACCTTATCAATCATTTTTTTGAAAAGCTCAAATGCTTCAAACTTATAGATTAATAATGGATCTTTTTGCTCGTGTACAGCAAGGCGTACACTTTGCTTAAGCTCATCCATCTTACGAAGGTGTGTTTTCCAAGCGTCATCTATAATGGCAAGTGTGATGTTCTTTTCAAAATCTGTCACGAGTTGCTTACCGTCTGAGTCGTAAGCTTCTTTAAGATTTGTAACTACACGTAGCTCTTTTGTACCATCTGTAAATGGTACCACGATACGCTCAAACTTTGCATTAGGATCTTCATACACTCTCTTGATGATAGGGAAGGCAAGGTCTGCATTCTTAGTCATCTTTTCTTTATAGTGATCAAAAGCTGCTTTGTAAATGAGGTCTGTAAGATCTTTTGCAGACTTACTGTTAAAGTCGTTCTCGCTTACTGGGCTCGTCATAGAGAAATAACGAATGAGCTCAAACTCAAAGTTCTTAAAGTCTTGTGCTTGCTTGTTTGACTCTACAATAACCTCAGAGGTGTCATAGATCATATTTGCAAGGTCTACACGTAAACGCTCTCCATATAGTGCGTGACGACGACGCTTGTATACAACCTCACGTTGCATATTCATCACATCATCATACTCAAGTAAGTTCTTACGTACTCCAAAGTTGTTTTCTTCTACTTTTTTCTGTGCGCGCTCTATAGATTTTGAAATCATACCGTGTTGTATCACTTCTCCTTCTTTGAGCCCCATTCTATCCATCATCTTTGCAATACGCTCAGACCCAAATAAACGCATTAGGTTATCCTCAAGCGATACATAAAACTGTGAGCTTCCTGGATCTCCTTGACGCCCAGAACGACCACGTAACTGTCTGTCTACACGACGTGAGTCGTGACGCTCTGTACCTATTATGGCAAGACCACCGGCTGCCTTTACCTCGTCAGATAACTTAATATCTGTACCACGACCTGCCATATTTGTTGCAATGGTTACCACTCCGGGGTTACCAGCCTCTGCAACGATGTCTGCCTCACGTTTATGTAGCTTTGCGTTAAGTACGTTATGAGGTATTTTACGCAGGGTAAGCATTTTACCTAGTAATTCTGATATCTCTACAGAAGTTGTACCTATCAAGACTGGACGTCCAGATTTTGAAAGTTCTGTAACTTCATCTATAACGGCGTTATACTTCTCGCGCTTCGTTTTGTAAACTAAGTCATCTTTATCTTTTCTTGCAATAGGGCGGTTAGTAGGTATTTCTACTACGTCTAGTTTGTAGATCTCCCAGAATTCTCCAGCCTCTGTAACCGCTGTACCTGTCATACCAGATAACTTGCGATACATACGGAAGTAGTTTTGAAGCGTTACTGTTGCAAAAGTTTGTGTAGCATCTTCAATTTTTACATTTTCTTTTGCCTCAATCGCTTGGTGCAGACCGTCACTATAACGACGACCATCCATAATACGACCAGTTTGCTCATCTACAATCATCACCTTGTTTTCCATCACAACATACTCGGTATCTTTTTCAAATAACGTGTATGCTTTAAGCAGCTGGTTCATTGTGTGAATACGCTCAGACTTGATTCCAAAATCTTTAAAGAGTTCTTCCTTTTCTGTAGCTTCTTCTTCTGGTGATAATCCTTTTGCTTCTATTTTTCCTATCTCAAGACCTATCTCTGGCATTGTGAAGAAATCTGGATTGTCTTTACCAGAAAGTGTCTCGATACCTCTGTCTGTAAGTTCAATCTGATTGTTCTTTTCATCTATCGTGAAGTATAGTGCCTCATCTATTTGATGCATTTCACGATTATTGTCTTGCATATAGAAGTTCTCCGTCTTTTGTAATAACTGGCGTATTCCTTCTTCACTCAAGTATTTTATGAGGGCTTTATTTTTAGGTAATCCGCGGTATACTCTTAAGAGTTGTTTACCACCTTCTTTTGTGTCACCTGCAGCAATAAGTTTTTTTGCTTCTGGTAAAACTTTTACAAGCTCCTGGCGTTGTAGGTTTACAATCTTCTCTATTTGTGGTTTAAGATCATTAAACTCGTGCACATCACCTTTAGGTACAGGTCCAGATATAATAAGTGGTGTACGAGCATCATCTACAAGTACAGAATCTACCTCATCTACAATTGCATAGTTATGTGGGCGTTGTACTAGATCTTCTGGTTTATGAGACATATTATCACGTAGGTAGTCAAAACCAAATTCGTTATTTGTACCATATGTAATATCTGCCGCATATGCTGCACGACGCTCAGGACTGTTAGGTCTGTGATAATCTATACAATCTATAGTCATCCCGTGAAACTGGAATAAAGGAGCCATCCACGCGCTATCACGCTTAGCTAGGTAATCATTTACCGTTACAAGGTGTACACCATTACCAGTAAGTGCGTTAAGGTAAACAGGTAGCGTCGCCACGAGTGTTTTACCTTCACCTGTTTGCATCTCTGCTATTTTACCTTGATGCATTGCCACACCACCTATGAGCTGTACGTCATAGTGTATCATATCCCAGGTTACTTCTTTACCAGCAGCATCCCAGCTATTTGACCAGATGGCTTTATCACCTTCTAGTGTTACATAATCTTTTGTCCCACTAAGTAAGCGATCATACTCTGAGGCTGTTACCTCAAGTGCTGTGTTATTAGTAAATCGCTTTGCAGTTTCTTTTACAACTGCAAATGCTTCTGGAAGTATTTCTGTAAGTGTTTTTTCAGAAATCTCGTAAGCCTCGTCTTTAAGCTTGTCTATCGCTAGGTAAACGTCTTCACGCTCATCTATATCTTCGGTAGCTTCTGCTTTTGTTTTGAGTGCTTCGGTAGCTTCTGTATTTTCTTTAAGAGCAGCAGCTAGAGTAGCCTTAAACTCAGTGGTTTTATCTCTTAAGCCATCTAGTGATAACTTTGCTAATGCTGCTTCGTGTGCTTTAATTTTTTCAACGATAGGAGTAATTGCTCCTACATCTTGCTTAGACTTATCGCCTACAAAAATTTTTAATACACTATCTAAAAATCCCATAATATGGTGTTGTTTTGTGTCAATTTTGAACCCGTAAATTTAATCAAAAAAAAAGCCTCATAGAGAGACTTTTTAGTGTTTTAACGGGTATATATTTAATATTCGTCTTCGTTCCAGAGATAATCCTCGTCTGAGGGATAGTCTGGCCAGATCTCTTCGATAGAATCATAAGAATCACCTTCGTCTTCGATAGCTTGTAGATTTTCTACAACTTCAAGTGGTGCTCCAGTTCTAATCGCATAATCGATCAACTCATCTTTAGTAGCAGGCCAAGGCGCGTCACTTAGGTAAGAAGCTAGTTCAAGTGTCCAGTACATAGCATTTGTGTTTTTTAATTTGTGCAAAAATAATTTTTCTAAGCAGAAATGCAAGTGAATTGAAGATTATTTCAAAATAAATGTAAGAACGTGGCTTTCAGACCTTGTAGAGAGTATAATTACGCTTTCGCGAAAGCGTGATACCTCTCAATAATTGTTTTCTGTATTCGGTACTCTTAATCTAGCTTGGTAGGTATCCATTTTACCTCATCTGCTTGTAAGTCTTTAGACAACTTTCGTGCCAGTACAAATAGGTAGTCAGAAAGGCGGTTTAGGTATTTAAGTGTATGCTTGTCAAACGGCTCTAGCTCGTAAAGCGCTGTTGCCAAACGCTCTGCGCGCCTACATACAGTACGTGCTACGTGACAATGTGACACGGTGGTGTGACCTCCAGGGAGTACAAAATGAGTCATAGGTGGAAGCTCTGTTTCCATCTTATCTATTTCATTTTCTAGTAGTTCAATATCTTCTTCGTTAATTTTTGGGATATTGAGGCGCTCTTTGCCATTTTTGAGAATCATCTTCTCTGGGTCTGTAGCGAGTACAGCTCCTACGGTAAAGAGTTTGTTTTGAATATGTATAAGAATCTCCTTGCTACGCACATCAATCTCTTGATCACGTATGAGCCCTATAAATGAGTTGAGCTCATCTACAGTACCGTAGCTGTCTATTCTTATATGATGTTTTGGGACTCGCGTACCGCCAAATAAGGCTGTAGTACCGGCGTCACCAGTTTTTGTGTATACTTTCATTTGTGATGAAGTTGTATGCTGTTATTGTTGTTCTTTTTCTCTTTCCTTGCGTTTTTTTTGAAAACCTTCATTAAAGTTGCGCGTTCTTCTCCCACGTTGCTTTGTGGTATTACGTTTTGTATTTGTAAAAACTAGTAAGAATAAAACGGCAACCCCTATGATACTTACAAGTATCTGTGTGATAGGAGAGAGGTTGTTAAAAAAGTCCATAGTTTGTTATTGTGTCGTGAAGATAAAAAAAAGGATATGATTCTTCTTTGAAAAGTGGTAAGTATGTAAAACAAAAAAACGCCAGCAAGTGGCGTTTTAAATAGTTTTTTTGAGTAGGATTTAGTTACTTTTTATTTTTTACATCGCTCTCTATAACTCCATCTCTAAGGCGTATTACTCTATGCGCGTGCTCTGCAATATCTTCTTCGTGTGTAACTAGGATCACTGTATTACCTGCTGCGTGTATAGCGTCAAATAGTGCCATAATCTCAACCCCTGTTTTTGAGTCTAAGTTACCCGTAGGCTCATCTGCAAGTATGATAGACGGTTTATTTACAAGTGCACGACCTACGGCTACACGCTGGCGCTGTCCTCCAGAGAGCTGGTTAGGTTTATGATCCATACGGTCTGCAAGGCCCACATCTGTAAGAACCTCTTCGGCTCTTTTATTACGAGCAGACTTTGATAATCCAGCATATACCATAGGCAGTGCGACATTATCTAAAGCTGTTGTTCTCGGTAGTAGGTTAAATGTTTGAAAAACAAAACCTATCTCTGTATTACGTACATCTGCAAGCTCATCATCACTCATCTGGCTTACATCTCGACCATTAAGAACATAAGATCCTGCGGTAGGTGTGTCAAGACACCCTAAGAGATTCATTAATGTAGATTTACCAGACCCAGAAGGTCCCATAAATGCTACATACTCGCCCTTGTCTATATCTAGATCTATACCTTTAAGTACGTGTACAATTTCGTTTCCTAGAGGGAAGTCACGTATGATGTTTCTTATTTTAATGAGGTTACCCATAGATGTGTTTAGTTTGCTATTAGAAGATGTTACACACAATTTGTTACACAATTTACTTAAAAATGTAAGTAAGATGTAAAGATGCTTGATTTAACCTCAGTTATAATGGTATAGATTATCCTCAATTATAACTTGATGTAAAAATCTTCTTTGGCTTGTTTGGGTCTAAAAAATACCATTCCAAAATAAAATGCATCTACCGTAGCAGTTGCTTGTGGTATTGCTTTTATATACTCCCAGGCTTCTGTCATTTCTTGCGACCAGTGTATGTCGTCAAAAACCCATACACTCTCATCGTTTACAGTAACTAGAAGTTTATTTACATAGTTTATAGTAGCGTCTTTGGCGTGATTACCATCAAAGTATATGAAGTCAAAATTCTTCTTGATGTGGTTATCTAGCTCTGTAGTAAAGTCGCCTACGCAAATTTTTACGTTTTTTATACCGGCATTATCCAGCTCTTGTTGTGCTATTTGAGCCGTCTGAGGGCAGCCTTCTATACTTGTAATTTGGGCATTACTTTTTATAGCTAGTGCTGCAGTCGCAATACCTAGTGAAGTACCTAGTTCTAGTACCTCTTGAGGCTGAAAGTAGGCAATAAGGCGCTGGAGTAATAAAATACGTTTATGAGTTGCTCCAGCATAGGTGGCGATGTCCTTTATCTTTCTTTCGGCAGACTTAAAAACGCGTGAGCCAGCACCATAATCTGTTACTGTGATGGTTTGCTGGTTATCTAGCAATGACTTTTTGTAGGCGTATAACTGTTGTGAGATGCTAGGGTCACTCTTTCCCCGTAATACTTCCTTCTCTAGTTTGAATATAAAAGGGGAGTGTATCCCGTGTAGATGAAAGGTTTTAGGGAGCCATTTTATGTATGCAAGCGCAGTATGTAAACTATTATTATTTGCGATAACTAGTGTTTTTAAAACCGAGGGTTTACAGGTGTTTGGATAACGGTTACTCTTCCATTTTTGAGCTCAGTTCAAACCAGCGTTCCTCTTTTGTCTCTATGTCGTCTATTATTTTTTGAAGTTTTATGCTCTCTTCTGTGATCTCATCTTGAGAGAGATCAGGATTTAAAAACACTTTTTGTTTTTCTTCCTTTTGTCTCTCTAGCTTTGCAATCTCGCGTTCTAGTTTTGCGTGCTCCTTTTGCTCATTAAAAGAGAGTGCTCCTTTGTGCTGTTTTTCTTTCCAGCTTTTGGTGTCACTTGTTGTTTGAGTTACGGATGCTTCAAATTTTTGCTTGTTTTCTAGCTGTGCTTGTTCTTTTTCTGCTTTCGCGAAAGCGTTACTTATCCCACCCTCGTATGCTCTAAAGTCTGAGTAGTTACCCGGGAAGTTTTCTACCACGGCATCTCCTTTAAAAACAAAGAGGTGGTCTACTATTTTATCCATAAAGTAACGGTCGTGAGAAACCACCACTAGACACCCTGGGAAGTCTAATAAAAATTGTTCAAGCACGTTGAGCGTTACTACATCTAGATCATTTGTAGGCTCATCTAGAATTAAAAAGTTAGGATTCTGAATAAAAACGGTACATAAATAGAGTCGCTTGCGCTCTCCACCACTTAGTCGCTCTACAAAGTCATACTGCTTCTTGCGGTCAAACAAGAAACGTTCTAATAGTTGGCCAGCAGAGATGGTACGTCCTTTTTTAAGAGGGATGTGATCTCCAAACTCCTTTATAACATCTATCACCTTCTGACCCTCTTTTATGGCGATTCCTTTCTGAGTGTAATAACCAAATTTTACCGTGTCGCCCACAATCACCTTTCCAGAATCTGGAGGTAGTGCACCGGTCATTATATTAAGAAATGTAGTTTTGCCAGTACCATTTTTACCTATGATACCTACACGCTCACCCGTTTTAAAAACATACTCAAACTTGTTGAGTAAGGTGAGATCTCCGTACGATTTACCTACATTATGAAACTCAAGGATTTTACTCCCCATACGCTCCATATTAATTTCTAGTTGTACCGTGTGATCATTGCGGCGCTCGTGAGCACGTGATTTTATCTCTGCAAAGTCGTCTATACGAGATTTTGACTTTGTGGTACGAGCTTTAGGCTGGCGGCGCATCCACTCCAGTTCTTTTTTATATAGCTGTTTTGCTTTACCCGTTTCTGCCTCCCAGGCAGCAACGCGAGCATCTTTGTTTTCTAGATAATAAGCATAGTTACCTTTATAGTTATAGAGTTTTCCATTTTCTAGCTCTACAATCTCATTACACACGTTTTCTAAAAAGTAACGGTCGTGTGTAACCATAAAAAGCGTGATGTTTTCTGTTCTAAAATAATCCTCGAGCCACTCTATCATCTCTAGGTCAAGGTGGTTAGTAGGTTCATCTAGAATAGCCAGATCAGGTTTAGTAAGCATCATCTGGGCAAGTGCGAGGCGCTTCTTTTGTCCACCACTTAGTAACTCAACCTTACGACCTAGGTCGTCTAGCTTAAGCTTAAAGAGAATCTGTTTATACTGCGTCTCAAAATCCCAAGCTTGTGCTGCCTCCATAGCATCAAAGGCTTTTTGATAAGCATCTGCCTCTTCCATATGAAGAAGTGCCTTCTCATAGTTTGCAATAGTTTTAAGTATAGGGTTATCTCCTGCAAATATGGTTTCTTCTATCGTAAGGCTTGGGTCTAAGTCTGGTTCTTGTGGTAAGAAAGAGATGGTAATACCCTTTCTGCTCACAACCTGTCCATCATCTGGCGATTCAAGACCAGCAATGATATTAAGGAGCGAGGTTTTACCTGTACCGTTTTTGGCAACAAAACCTATTTTTTGGTCCTTATTAATTCCAAAAGCGATGTCTTTAAAAAGGTGGCGTTCACCAAATGATTTTGATACGTTTTCTACAGAGAGGTAGTTCATTGTGTGTTGTGTGGATGCGGTATGCTGCATCTTTTATGATATAGTACAGTGTAAATCTGTAAACTATAAATATGATAAAGGTTTTTTTTACGCTTTCGCGAAAGCAAAAATAAGGCTTCCCAAAAGAACTATAGCGTTTTACGAGATGCTCTCTCGCCGATTATTGATACTTTTTTTGGAAAATTTTAAGCGATGAAATGCACACCTCTCTATGAAAGTTTTATTTTTATCGATGAAAGTCTATATTTGTGAGCCTAACACAACTTAAATGAGATACCCATTATTATTATTGATACTCGTGATTATGGCGAGTACAGCATCTTGTGTACCTCTCAAGGATATCACATATCTTCAAGAAAATGAGACTGCTACAGATAGTATAGTCTCGCTACAACAACAGCAACCTCCGTACAGAGTTCAAGTAGGTGATATATTAAGTATACGTCTCAAAGCACTAGACCAGCAACTTGTTGAGTTTTTTAATCCATCTGGAGAAGAGGGTGTATCGCTTAACGAGGGTTTTTATTACGATGGCTTTGCTATAGATACTCACGGTAATATACGTGTGCCAGAACTAGGAGAGATAAATGTACTAGGGAGAACAACCGAAGAAATACGTGAGATTATAGAGCAACGATTACTAGCAGATTATATAAAAGACGAAGCAGATCTTTTTGTGACAGTTAAGCTACCAGGTATACGATACACGCTAGTAGGAGAAATAGGGAGCTCAGGAACGCAAAATGTACTCGCCGAAAAAGTGACTATACTAGAAGCCATAGCAAACGCTGGTGGAGTACCTATAACGGGAGATCTTACAGATGTACTCATTATAAGACAGTATCCAGGTGGGCAACGCGTGCATCACATAGACCTGACTAAAATAGATGTAATGCAGTCACCTTATTACTACATACAACCTAACGATATTATTACCGTAAACCCATTGCCACAAAAAGCGATAGGGATAGGTACTACCGGCTTACAGGCCTTTACCACCATACTGGGACTAGTCACAACACTAGCTTCTGTTATTTTACTAGCAACACGATAGAAGATGGAAGAAGAGTTTGACCCACAGAGTTCTGGAAGTTTTTTTGATTTTAAGGGCTTCTTATATAGATTACTTAGTTACTGGTGGCTGTTTTTAATATGTCTAGCCATCACATTTTCTATAGCTCGCTATATCAATGTGCGCAAAGTCCCAATTTATAGAGAGACCAGCTTGATCTCCATTAAAGATGATCAAAACCAAATGTTTGGGGGCAATACCAGTCTCGTATTTAACTGGGGAGGAACTACAGACAAGGTCCAGACTAGTATTATAATGCTTAAATCGCGTACACACGCAGAGCGAGTGGTACAGTATTTACAATTTTACACCAATTACCAAAGACAAGGCAAGTACAATATAGAAGATGTATATGGTTACACACCATTTACTTTAAAACTCAATGACTCATTCCCGCAGTTATACGGTAAGCGTATGACCTTTATAGATGAAGGTAATGGAAACATAAGGGTGAAGATTCCTTTTACGGGTGGTACAGCCCCTTTGTTTAATTATTCTACGCTTAAACCCTCATCTATTACAGCTCCTAATACGGACTATGATGAAGTATTTCAACTAGGAGATACTATCAATACCCCATTTTTAAAAGCAACTTTATTACCTACAGATGTTTATCCTCAAGAAGGGCAAGAGTATTTTGTAAGTCTAGGCAATTTTAATGGTACCGCTGGAAGATATAGAGGTATAGGAGTAACTCAAACTCCGAGAGGGAGCTCTACACTAGAATTAAGCCTGGTAGGCACAAATAAAAAACGCCTTATAGATTACTTAAATGCTAGTGTACAGGTGCGTACAGAAGAACAACTAAGGCAGAAAAATCTATTTGCAACAAAGACCATAAAGTATATAGATAGTAGTCTTAAAACTAGCAATGTAGACCTTGATAAGGCCTTAGAAGATCTTAATAAGTTTCAAAATAAAAATAGTGCTGTGACACTTTCTGGTGGTGCAGAGCAAATAAGTATTGCTTTACAAGACCTTGATAATGAGAAAGACGGTCTGTCACGACAGCTAGTTTATTACAAGCAACTAGAAGATTACCTACGCACACGTACAGATTATACAAATGTGCCTGCTCCCTCTGTATCTCTTATAGATGAAGGTAGTATTACCGCTGGGGTGGCAAATATTGTACAATTAGCATTACAGCGTAGTAACCTAGCCTACACAGCAAAGGAGGGTAACCCTGCTTTTAGAGATTTAGACAGACGTATAGATGCCGAAAAAGAGGTTCTTTTTGAAAATATAAAGTCAAGTAACCGGTTAATCAAAGCACAAATATCCAATCTTAATAGACAGATAGGGCAGGCTCAAGGAAAATTAAAACAGTTTCCAAAAGAAGAACAAGAACTGGCAGAAATACAAAGACGCTTTACAATAAGTCAAGAAGCCTATAACCTGTATACAGAAAAACGTAGCGAGGCAGAGATTATAAAAGCCTCAAATGTATCTGATATTCTATTTATAGATAGAGCAAAAGATGTTGGGAAGGGGCCTATAGGTCCTAATACAAAACTAAACAAGGTACTTGCAGGCGTATTTGGTATGGTAATTCCGATTGCTTTTGTACTTATTATCTTCTTTTTAGACACAAAAGTAGGAACTCCAGAAGATGTCAAGAAACGCTCTAGTATTCCTATTTTAGGCACAATAGGGAAGAGTAAGCGTTCCTCCGGTCTTGTTGTGAGAGATTATCCACGTTCTGCAATGGCAGAGGCTTTTAGAGGGTTGCGATCTGGGTTGCAGTTTATGTATAAGAAGCGTGGTGTGGAGGGAGCAAAAACGGTTTTAGTAACTTCTAGTGTAAGTGGTGAAGGAAAGACATTTACTTCAATGAATCTTGCTTCGGTTTTCGCTTTAAGCGAAAAGAAAACAGTACTGGTAGGACTCGATTTAAGGAAGCCTAAAATATTTGACGATTTTGAGTTAGAAAATGATAAAGGTGTAGTTAATTACTTGATAGGCGATGCTACGCTGGATGAGGTAAAGCAGAAATCTGGTATTAATCATCTAGACGTTATTCTTTCTGGGCCTATCCCGCCTAACCCTTCTGAGCTTATTATAAGTGATGCTATGGGTGAGTTTATTGATACTCTTAAACAAGAGTATGATTATATTGTATTTGACACGCCACCATTAGGGTTAGTATCTGATGCATTTGAACTGATGCCTTATGCAGATGCTTCTCTATATATGGTACGTCAAGGTTATACTCGTAAGGATATGCTAGGTCTTGTTAATGAGAAGTATCAAAGAGAAGAGGTGACACACATAAGTTTTGTACTTAACTATTTCCAGCAAAAACGAAAATATGGCTACGGTTATGGCTATGGTTACGGAACTTATAATAATGGCTACCACGAGGATGATGCACCTACGGGTATCTTAGGCAGGTTTAAAAAGCTGTTTACTAGGCGCAACTAAGATTTATGAGCCGTAATACGATAACAGAAGATAGTTGGCTTTATGAAATTAAGCCTAAAGGCAAACTTATTGATCTTAACTTTAAAGAGATTTGGAGTTATAGAGACCTCCTCGTGCTTTTTGTTAAGCGTGATATCGTTACAGTTTATAAACAGACTATACTTGGCCCGCTATGGTTCTTGATTCAGCCATTGTTTACCAGTATTGTTTTTACGCTTATTTTTAATAATATAGGTAATGTGAGTACTGGTGCGGTTCCTGCTTTTTTATTCAACCTAGCTGGTATAACCTTATGGAATTATTTTAAGGAGTGTCTTACTACAAGTAGCACAACCTTTACGGCAAATGCTGGGCTTTTTGGAAAAGTATACTTTCCTAGATTTATAGTACCGGCTTCACGAGTTATTTCTGGCCTCTTTAAGTATAGTATTCAGGTATTGATCTTTGTTTTATTTTACCTCTATTTTGTTTTCTATAAAGGTGTAGATATAGCACCCTCTCCATTCTTTATATTGAGCCTTTTATTAGTCTTTAATATGGCACTCATAGGTCTGGGAGTTGGGATGATTCTAAGTGCACTTACGACAAAGTATCGAGATTTGACCATACTAGTATCCTTTGGTATCAACCTACTTATGTATGTAAGCGGGGTTATGTATCCTCTAGAAGAGATGCGAGCAAAGTTACCAGAGTATTATTGGCTCATAGAGTATAATCCTATAGCACAAACGATTGAGTTATATAGAAATTTACTATTAGGTACGGCACAAGTCAATTTTGCTATGATGGGAATAAGTCTTTTAATAGGCGTCATATGTTTTCTGGTAGGACTTGTTATTTTTAATCGTACCGAGCGTAATTTTATAGATACAGTGTGATGAAAGATAAAATTAGATTGTATTGGTGGAGTGAGGTTCATATTCAAAAAAAGAAGAAGGAAAATTATGGTGACCTTATCGGGAAGTATCTAGTTGAAAAGATTTCTGGTAAAGAAGTACAGTGGCTAAGAGCTAATAGATTTTATTTAAAAAACTTTTGGAAACCCTTGTATGTGACAGTGGGTAGTATTTTAGAGCATATAGGAGCGCATTGTACTGTGTGGGGAAGTGGTATAATAGCCAAAGATTCTCAAGTTGCTAATGCACATTTTTTAGCAGTAAGAGGTCCGCTTTCGCGAAAGCGTTTACAAGAACTCAACTATACTTGTCCAGAAGTTTATGGTGACCCAGCATTATTATTACCATCTTATTTTAATCCTAAAGTTGATAAGATATTTAAAGTAGGTATAGTACCTCATATAAACGATTATAATAGAACTCTCGATTTATATGTGAAGGACAAAGATATTTTAGTGATTGATTTTATGACAAATGATATTGAAAAAACTACTAGAGATATATTGTCTTGTGAGTTTATATTGTCGTCTTCACTACACGGACTCATAGTGTCTCACGCTTATCAAATTCCTGCTATTCAAATACGTTTGTCTGATAAAATTCTAGGGGATGGCGTTAAGTATCACGATTACTTTATGTCTGTAAACTTAGAACCTTATCAACCTTTACCTATGGGAGTGGCTCTTAAAGAAGAAGAATTAATTATGCTCGTAAAAAATCATAAGGAATCTTTACCTTCTTTAGAAAAAATACAAGAAATTCAAAAACAACTTATTGAGGTTTGCCCTTTTAAATAGACTTATATGGAGGATCATATTATTCTAAAAGCTTCAAATATTTCTAAACAATACAGATTGGGTCTTGTAGGGACTGGGACGTTAAGCCACGACATTAATAGATTGTGGCATAAAATAAGAGGAAAAAAAGATCCCTATCTGAAGATAGGTGCTGAAAATGATAGGGCTCTACAATCTAAGTCTGATTATGTGTGGGCACTTAAAGATATTAACTTTGAAGTTAAGCGTGGAGAAATATTAGGAATCATTGGTAAAAATGGAGCAGGTAAGTCGACCTTGCTTAAGATATTGTCACGAGTAACAAGCCCCACAACAGGCTCTATTAAAACAAGAGGTAGAATTGCCAGTTTGCTAGAAGTAGGAACTGGAATGCATCCCGAGCTTACAGGTAGAGAAAACATATACCTTAATGGTGCTATACTGGGAATGACAAAAGTTGAGATAAGCACTAAAATAGATGAGATAGTAGATTTTTCTGGTTGCAAGATGTATATAGATACACCCGTAAAGAGGTACTCTAGTGGTATGCGTGTGCGACTAGGCTTTGCGGTAGCTGCCTTTTTAGAACCCGATATTCTTGTGATTGATGAGGTACTAGCAGTAGGTGATGCAGAGTTTCAAAAGAAGGCCATAGGTAAGATGCAGGATATATCTCAGTCTGGAGGTAGAACGGTTCTTTTTGTTAGTCACAATATGGCCGCTGTACAAAACCTCTGTAATCGAGTACTCATTTTAGATAAGGGTAAAATAGTAAATAATGATGGTGATCCAGCTATAATAGGGGTAGAGAAGTATTTGAGTCTAAGCAAAAGAAGCTCAGAGATAAAAGCCTTAGATCCTAATTTTGATATCAAGCTACATCAAAAAAGTGTTTACCATTTTGACGAAAACTTTACTATTGATTTATGTGCAAATTCTTTATTATCAACTTCTAAAAATGCCTACATAGATATCGCAGTTGTAAACAAGTTAGAAGAATTTGTCCTTCATTATAGGATGGATGTTAATTGTAACCCTATGATTTTATATCCAGGTACAAATAAGTTTACAATACAAATAGAAAACCCTCGCTTAGTAATGGGAGAGTATACTATAATCGCTTATGTATATGATAAGGTTAAGAACGTACTGTTATGGGTAGAAAACACCTTACCATTTCAAATTGTAGATGTAAATAGTGATAGTATTAACACCACAACTGTAAAGTCACAAATTATACCTAATGTTTCAATAAGTAGAATAGACTCAATATAACTATGCTAAGAAAATATATTTATAAGTCTATTAACCGTCTGGGATATAGAATAGAAAGAAAAAGAACTAGAGAGGAGCTTTGGGAGAACCATCAGATTTATGAGATAAAAAATAATCTCAACCTTTTCTTTGGGGCTAAACCCTATATTGAGCGTTTAAACTCAAGGTATGATAATTTTAAACTAGAGGCTCAAGATAAGGGTCTTATAGTGCAATTTTTGAACTTAAAAGTTTATGTAGAAACCATAGAGGAGTTTTTTATTATAGATGAAGTTTTTCTAACAAATGACTATAATTTTAGTACTCTTTGTGATGCTACGGTAATCGATATAGGAGCAAATATTGGAATTAGTTCACTATTCTTCTCAACTCTTGAAAATGTGAAAAATGTTTATTCATTTGAACCAGTTTTAGACACCTATAAGCAGGCTCTTATGAATTTTGAGATGAACCCCTCAGAAAAATTAAGTACTATAAAAAACATAGGTTTAGGGAAATCTACTAGAGAAGAAACTTTTATTTACAATAAGCATTTTAAAGGTAATACGGGAGTAAGAGGTTTACTAAGCAAGACGATGTCTAACTTAACAAACAATGAAACAAGAAAGGTTCAAATAGAAAATGCATCTAAGCAGTTGAGGCCTATTGTAGAGCGTCACTCTTTAGGTAGTATTGTTATAAAGATGGATTGTGAAGGAGCTGAATATGAAATCATAGAAGATTTAAATCACACAGGTCTATTAAAGGACATTGATATAATTATGTTAGAGTGGCACGATAAAGGTCCTCATTTTATTGAAAAAGTACTTAAAGAAAACAAATTTCAGGTTTTCTCAAGAAGTCTAGGTCCTAATGCAGGAATCATCTATGGTGTAAATAGCAAATAAATTTTTGAGATGCTCATTTCAGTTATAATACCAGCCTACAACGTAGAACGTTTTATAAAAAAAACAATCAAATCGGCTCTTGATCAGTCACAAGTTGGAGAAGTGATTGTAATAGATGATGGTAGTACAGATAGCACCTTGCAGATAGTTAGTGAGTTACAGGCCTCTACACCTATTTTAAAAGTGTATCAACACAAGGATGGAATAAATAAGGGTCGTGGCGCCACAAGAAATCTAGGAATACATAAAGCTACACAAGACTATATTGCTTTTTTAGACGCAGACGATTTTTATCTTGAAGATCGTTTCAAAGGTGATGAGCACGTATTTAACGATAGTAATGTCGATGGGGTTTATAATGCAGTTGGGTTTCATTTCTATAGAGAACCACTAGATTCTGAAAAAATACACTTCAAACCTAACACTCTTTCTAAGAGATTGAAACCAGAGGAACTCTTTGATGGTATTGTGTCAAGTAAATATGGGTACTTACATTTAAATGGTCTCACTGTAAAGAAATCCGTATTCGACAAAAGTGGCTATTTTAATGAAACGCTAAGAGTAACTCAAGATTCAGATATTATCTTTAAAATGGCGCTTGTGTGCAATTTGTACCCAAGCAATATAGAAGAGCCAGTTTCAAAAAGAGGAATTCATACAGAAAATGTTTTTACCAAGAGTGAAATATATAAAGAGTATAATCCTAAGCTTTTTGAATCACTTGTGAGTTGGTCCTTAAAAAATAAAATTAAAAAGGATAAGATAGATACGCTATTAAACTGGCAGTGGTTCCATAAATTCGAACAGAAAAAGACAGTGGGAGCTTATACTCGGTATTGGATAGCTTTTATTTTCAAAAACCCACGATTAATGTTATCTATACTAGCCATAAAGTATTTTCCAATTATTAGATTAAGAAAGCGCTTGTTTCCAAGATTTTATAATTGAATTACCTTATTATTAAATTAAAATGCCCAAACTCTCCATTGTCACAGTTAATTACAATAATCTGAACGGTCTTAAAAAAACCGTTCAGAGCGTGCATACTCAGACTTCTCAAGAATTTGAGCATATCATCATTGATGGAGGATCTACAGATGCAAGTGTTGAGTATATAAAAAAACATCAGGATAGTTTCTCATACTGGGTGAGTGAACCTGATAAAGGTGTTTATAATGCTATGAATAAAGGGATTGAGCGAGCTTCAGGCGAGTACTTGCTATTCCTTAATGCAGGTGATCATTTTATAAATGAGCAGTCCTTACAACGCGCTTTAACCCATTTATCAGGAGAGCATATAATTTATTTTAACCTTCACGTGGTAGAAGGCTCACGTGACTTTACAAAGACCTATCCTAGTCGTTTGTCATTTTCTTATTTTGTAGAGGATACATTACCTCACCCAGCTACTTTTATAAAGAAGACCGCTTTCGCGAAAGCGGGAACCTACAGAGAAGATTTTAAGATAGTATCAGACTGGAAATTTTTTATAGATGCCATATGTAGATATCAGTTATCTTACAAAAAAGTATCCGAAACTATAACTACATTCTACATAGGAGGAATGAGTTCTGATCCAAAAAATTATGACCTAAAAAATAATGAGCGTACTGAAGTTTTAAGTAAGGAGTATACAGCATTTTATCAAGATGTTAATGATACCTTACATATGAGAAAAACACTTAATAGTTTAAAAAAATCAAGGATTATAAGTTTACTAGTGAAGCTTAAGTTTCTAAACAAATTTTAATGAATAGCCCTGAAGTTTCTATAATAGTACCTTGTTATAACCAGGCTCATTTTTTAAATGACAGCTTGCAATCTGTTTTAAATCAGATTTTTGACGCTTGGGAGTGTATTATAGTAAATGATGGTAGCCCAGATAATACAGAAGAAGTAGCTCAAAAGTGGTGTGCAAAAGATGCAAGGTTTAAGTATATAAAAAAAACTAATGGTGGTTTATCTAGCGCTCGTAATGCAGGTATAGCGATAAGTCGTGGAGATTTTATCCTTCCACTAGATGCAGATGATTTGATACATTCAGACTATTTACAAAAGCTCTTACCAGTAATAGAAAATAATGACGCTATAGAAGTAGTTTCTTGTTATAGTATTTTTTTTAGAAATACTATTGATAATGTAGTAAATACAAGAAAACCCACTGGTACAACAATAGATGCTTTATTATATGAAAATATGATAATGGCAACATCTTTATATAGAAAGGAATCTTGGAACCGCGTAGGAGGCTATGATGAAAGTATGAAAGATGGCTTTGAAGATTGGGATTTTTGGATTTCTATTTTAAAGGATGGAGCAGAATTTAAAATTGTCCCAGAGTTCCTTTTTTACTATCGTAAAGCTGCAGCGTCAATGTTAACCAATACAGTTGCAAATCATCTAGAATCAGTAACAAAATATATTTATAAAAAGCACCCTGAGGTTTATATAAATAAGTTTGATACCACTATGGATTATGTTTTTTATTTAATTAAAAAGCATAAAGCTAGTGAGGATAATTTAAAAAAATCTCTTGAATATAGAATAGGAAAAGCTGTAACAAAGCCTTTTAGATTTATTGCCAAATTAAATAAATCAAAAAATAAATAGCTTATGATATCTGTTGTTATACGTAATAAAAATCAAGAAGTAGCACTGGAGTTTTTATTAAAAAACCTGACACAGCGATACAGTGAAGATATTTCTGAAATCATAGTAGTAGATAATTTATCTACAGATAGAAGTAAGGAGATAACCGCTAGATATAGTGCACGCTTTGAAACTATAAAAGAGTTTAGTTATGGTGGTAGTGCAAACTTTGCTGCTAGTAAAGCTCAATTTTCTATAGTCGTAATATTTAGTGCGCATTCATATCCCGTGAGTCACGATTTTTTTAAAACAATAAAGGATAGATTTGAATCAAATAATAACCTGGCTGGTGTACGTTGCTTGCATAGCCCAAATGATTATAGAAATTACATAAACAAAATAAGTGCAAATACTGACCCTAATAAATCAGGGTTAATATTCTCGGGTTCTGCTTTTAGTAAAAAAGTTTGGGAGAAGTATCCATTTAGAGAAGATGTCGCTACATTCGAAGATAAGGAGTGGACAAAAAGAGTGGTTAATGCAGGGTTTGATATTGAGTTTGCACCTGCTATCTTTAGTTATGAAATACGCAGAACAAAAAAGCAGCAATTTTTTAGGTGGAAGAATGATTTAGTAGGCAATTATCAGCTTTGGCATAAAGATGTAAGTATCCTTTCTGCTGGTAAAGGTTTTATTGCTACTGGATGGAGGCTTAAAAAAGCCCTAGTTGTTGATTTATGGTATGCCCTAAGGCGCTTTGTTTATACTATAAAGTTTTACTTTAATAAACCAAAAAAGTTTTAGATATATAAATAATCTTCAGTAGTGCTGTATGTTTTTCCTATGTCTTTTCAATAGAAAATAGTATAATTTTTAAATACAAATTATTAAAATATCAATCATAATACCTTCTTACAATCAAGCAATGTTTCTTGATGAAACACTTGATTCTGTTTTTCTTCAAACAGAGAAAAGTTGGGAGTGCTTAATCATTGATGATGGTAGTACAGATGAGACTGCCGCTGTAGCCCATAAATGGGTGATTAAAGATGATAGATTTAAATATTTTAAAAAAGATAACGGCGGGTTAAGCAGTGCACGCAACTACGGACTTAAACTTGCTCAGGGCACTTACATTCAATTGTTAGATTCTGATGACTTGCTTATGCCTACTAAGTTTGAGAAGCAACTTGTAAATTTAAATAATACAGATATCTGTATTTGTGATTACAGGCCATTTGATAATGAGACAAATCAAGATGTAGTCCATAGATATTTAACTCCTTTTGTATCCCCTAATAATTTGGTTAATAGTGTTATACTCAACTGGGAGTCTAAGCTGTCAATACCTTGCCATACTGCGTTATTTAGAAATGATATTCTATTAGATAATGCATTAAATTTTGATGAGTCTCTTGATAATCACGAAGACTGGGTGTTTTGGGTGAAGTATTTTTATTATTCTCAAAAGGTTAGTTTTAACAGGGAGATGCTAGCAGAGTATAGAATCCATCCTTACTCAATGACACAAGACTATTTTAAAATGAAGAATGGCTTTTTGCAAGCCATACGACTTTTAGAAGAGTTTTTTAAGAATAACAAACAGCCTGAATACGCAAGAGTTTTATTAAAAAAAAGGCGAGAAATTTTAAGAAGAGGTAGAGAGCCGCTTTTGATTAAATACCCTAAGCGGTTATACCGTAAAATTATAAGTAAGTACAAGAATGTCAAAGGAAATTAAAGCAATCGCTATTCATTTACCGCAATTTCACCCCATTAAAGAAAATAATGAATGGTGGGGTAATGGTTTTACCGAATGGACTAATGTTTCTAAAGCAAAGCCTTTTTTTGATGGACATTATCAACCTCATTTACCAGCAGATCTTGGTTTTTATGACTTAAGACTTGAGGAGGCAAGGATTGCACAGGAGGATCTAGCTCGTGCTAATGGAATATTCGGATTTTGTTATTATCACTATTGGTTTAATGGAAAACGTATACTAGAAACACCATTAGAGCGTAAACTTAAAAATATTAAGGAAGATTTTCCTTTTATGTTATGTTGGGCAAATGAGAACTGGACAAGAGTTTGGGACGGTGGGGAAAAGAATATTCTTTTAGAGCAAAAGTATTCGCACGAAGATGATTTACTACATATTAGGGAATTGATAAGATACTTTAAAGATGAGCGCTACATAAAATCTAATGGAAAACCCGTATTTGTTATATACCGACCTAACTTGTTTCCTGATATTAAAAAAACAATAGCGATATGGCGAGAGGAGGTTAAGGTAGCAGGTTTTTCTGATATCTATTTGGGGTACGCGCTAGGAGAAAAAAACCAGTCGCTTCTTGGAGAAGGAGGATTTGATTTCTCTTATGACTTTCAACCTAATTTTAGTAGTAGACCTTCCAGTATTAAAAATAATCTGTTTAAGAGGTATACTACCGCATTACTACGTAAATTTAAATGGACTATAGATAATCGTTATGAGTTATTTTATGATTATGAACAGTTTGTTGATTTGCAGATAAATACTGAGTTTAAATCGAAGGTCTATCCTGGAATAACTCCTATGTGGGATAATACCGCTAGACGAAAAAAGAATTATTTTGCTTTACATAATTCAACTCCGCAGAAATATGCAAAATGGTTAAAGCATATCATTTTAAATTATCCTTGGCAAAAAATGCCAGAAAATTATCTATTTATAAATGCTTGGAATGAGTGGGCTGAAGGAAATCACTTAGAGCCTTGTCAAAAGTGGGGTAAACAGTATCTAGAAGAGACATATAAAGCACTGAAATAATCTAATTTACCTACAATAAAGCCATAAATATTTAAAATAGAATGCAAGATCTTTTAACCGTAGTCTTACCCAACAGGAATAGAGATTTACAACTTGTTGTAAAGTCTATAAGCTCTGTTTACAGTCAGATCGAAGAAAATGTTAAGCTAATTCTGGTAGATTATGGAAGCCCAGTAGGTTATCAAAAGGAACTGAAAAATGTCTGTGCGAAATTTTCTAAACTCCAAATTATCTTATATCAAACACAAGGGCAGCTTTGGAACAAGTCTAGAATTATAAATTCAGTACTAAAAGACTGTTCTTCTCAATACTTTATGGTAAGTGATATAGATATGCTGTGGCATCCTGATTTTTTGGAAGAAGTACACTCATATTTACACAGTTCAAAAGTCCTTTATTTTCCCGTGGGTTTCCTAACGGAGAGCGAAAGTAAAAGAGAAGTTTCATTTCATAAATATATCGTTAAGGGTATCTCAACTCACGAAGCAACCGGAATTTCGATTTTTCCAACGGTAAAACTCAAGTCTATAGGTGGTTTTGATGAATTTTATCACGGATGGGGAGGGGAGGATACAGATGTACATATAAGACTGCAAAGAGCAGGTGTTACAGTAGAGTTCGTAGAAAACACTCTTTACTTCAAGCATCAATGGCACCCTAAAATGTATCGAAGTTTCAAGAGTAACTATCCTTTTGCTGAAACTTTAGAATTAATAAATGGTCAATACCTAAACAGGGTACAAAAAGGAAGTGTTGTAAAGGCAAATAATTCATCTGGCACAGGCATAATTCCTGATTCATATGACCTTAATGTAGACGAGGTCAAAATCAATGTTCTTACAACTCGTGATCAAGTAAAATCTGCCTTGTATTATATAGAAAACTGTGTAGGGAAGAGAGTTTTATTAACAGTAAGAGAGCATCCAGAAAGGCACGACTTTATTAAGAAAATAAAGAGAAAAGCGAGAGGTAAAGCCTTGAATTTTATAACGATTAAAGAAGCAAATAACATTATCTTAGAATGGGTTGTTTCTAAAGCTAGAGATTCTTTTTATCAATATAAAATGTCTGAAAGTAATGTCATCACACTTGAAGTACATTATAGATGAAAATGCCTATGTATTTTGAAAAGCTAAATTTACTTAGAGACCAAGAACCTACCGTAAGTGTTTTTGTACTTTGTTATAATCAAGAACCTTATATCCTTCAAACCATAGAGAGTATTCTTTCTCAGAAAACTAATTTTCCATTTGACATCATTATAAGTGATGATTCAAGTAGCGATAAAACGCCACAAATTTGTGAAAGTTTAGCTGCTATAAATAGTAATATCACTTTTATTAAGCAGGAAAAGAATCTAGGCTTGATGGGTAACTTTGTAAATACTTCAAAGCGGCTCAGAGGCAAATACGTTGCAATTTGTGATGGTGATGACTACTGGATTAATAATAATAAACTTCAACTTCAAGTTGACTTTTTAGAAAAGAATAAAGAGTATAGTGTAGTAGGTACAAATTGTTTTAAATCTATAGATGATAAAATAAATAAAATAGATATAGATAAATATACTGGGCCTATTGCGTTAAGTGAGCTTTCTCTAGAAAATAAAATTATAGCACCTACTGCAGTGTTTCTCAATGTGTATCGTGTTCTAGAATTACCACAGTTTTTTCATAAATTTCCTTATGGCGACTGGCCATCGTATTTACTAGTTATGTCTTTAACAAATACTGCAGCATTTAAACTAGCAGAGGTTACGGCTGTTTATAGAAGTACTATAGGTGTGTCTGCACGTATGAGAGAGGATAATACTAATGTGGCTCTTCAAAATTTAGAAATTATTAAAAGCTTAATGCATTTGGAAGTTCTAAAACCTAATGAAGCATTATTTAAACATAGTTTAGAGCACCATCAATTGGCACTAGTAACATCTTACAATAGAGATAAAAAGTTTTTAAAAGGAGCTTTTTTAATGTTACAAATACTTAAGTCAAATCTATCCTTGACATTATTTAAGCGATACATTTACTCCTTAAAAAAGTCTATAGTATAACAATGAAGATCTTACTAGTATCAATGAATTCTATACATTTTCGTCGTTGGTCTGACCAACTCCGGGATAGTGGTCACGAGGTGTATTGGTTTGATATTTTAGATCAAGGGTATGCACCATCAATGTCTTGGATGACCCAAATAACAGGTTGGAAAAAGGGTTTTTTGATAAAAAGAGGAAGGACAACAATAAAAAAATATTTCCCAAAAATTTATAACTACCTGAGCGATAAACTTGACACTAAAGTTGAGACCGCTTTCGCGAAAGCGTTACAAGACATAAAGCCAGATGTTGTACACAGCTTTGCATTATATACTTCTTGTTTACCCATATTACATATTATGAATAAGGAAGTAAACATAAAATGGATATATTCTAGCTGGGGAAGTGACTTATTTTACAAGGAAAATAAACCCAATTATCACAAGGAGGTTCCTGCTGTGCTCGCAAGAGTTGATTACCTTTTTACAGATTGTTTAAGAGACTACCATATAGCAAAAAATGGTGGCTTTTCTGGAAGATTTTTAGGCGTTGTGCCTGGAGGTGGAGGTTTTGAATCTCATACAGATAAATATTATGTAAAAAATTCTTCTTTTGTAGTAAAAGGTTATGAGGATGCACTGGGAAGATGTATTAATGTATTAAAAGCAATAGATGTCATTGCCAGAAAACATACTGACATATCTATCATAATATTTGGAGCTTCTAAGAAGGTTACTGAATATCTTAATAGGAATACTGGGAGAGATTATGAGGTTAAAGTGTTTGGGAAAGTAAGTAACTCAGAGGTCATAGATTTAATGCTTCAATCTAAGTTTTATATAGGTAATAGTATAAGTGATGGTCTTCCTAATACACTGTTAGAATCTATTTTTTGTGACTGTATACCTATCCAGTCTAATCCCGGAGGTGCAACCGAAGAAATTATTAAGGATACAATAAATGGATTTATTATAAGTAATCCAGAAGATGTAAATGCAATTGCCAATAGTATAGAAATGGCGCTGTTATCAAACCCATCATCTATATTAATGGAAAATAAAGAGATTAAAAAAGCCTATGAAAGAAATGAAATCCAGGCAAAGGTGTTAGCTATTTATAATTCTTTAGCTGTATGATTTTATCTGACATTTCTTTACAACAGGAAAAAGATTATTCTAAATTAGAATGCCTACTAGACGGCAATTCTATTTATTTTACATTATCGCATATTAATTCTAATATTTCATTAGTGTACGATGCATTTGTCGTAGCGCTTCTACCACTTTTATTAGAAAAACAAGAAGACATAGTGGTTCAAGGTACTATGGATGACGTACTCTGTAAGCAGTTAAATGATGTCTTAATACCGAGACTTTGTCAAGTCAATAAGATAGCTATAACTCTCAAAGTTATACCAGATGTTACAGAAAATGCCATTACTCTTAATAAACAAGTCAATGCAACGGGACTGTCTTGTGGGGTAGACAGTTTGGCAACTGTAAAATATTTTTTTGACAATGATATAGGCTTAGATTATCTAACTTTTTTTGATGCTGGTTCACACGGTATTTATAATGGTAATTATGCTAAGGAAAATTATGAGTATAGGTTGAAAAACAGCGAAAGAGCTGCCACTACAATTGGTTTACCTTTGGTAAAAGTCAAGACTAATGCGCATAGTTTCATACGTGGCTCATTTGAATCTGCTCACAGTTTTTTAAATATTTCTTGTAGTCTAGCAACACTAGGCCTGATAAATAACTATCATTATGCATCTGCATATGCTGTATCTCAAAGTAATTTCAAACCTGGTGATACAAGTAATTTTGATAATTTTTTATTGCCACTATTATTTACCTCTTATTTTAATACACATTCTACACTGCAAACAAAAACTCGCTTAGAGCGCATTTCTTATATTCAACATTATGATGTTGCTAATGCTTACCTAGATATTTGTACAAATTCCATACTTGCTAAGAAAATGAACGTGCAGAACTGCACATCTTGTGATAAATGTCTTCGTACGGCAGCAACATTAGAGCTGTATGATTCTTTACCTACATTTGATAAAGTTTTCGATTTAAATATTTATCATAGTAAAATTGACAATTATATAGCCAAACTCATATCAAAGAAAGTATCCATCCACGAGCGAGAGTTTTTAGATAGTTGGTTAAAAGAGAACAAAATAACTACCTTACAATACTGGAAAGCCTTTAAATTAATAGCAAAAAGAGTTATATCGAGAATAGGCTCTTAAATCGATTATCTGACTTTTTTTACCGATAAAATACACTGAAGGGCGCACTGGTATTTAATATTTTTATAAATTCACCAAAATTTAAACAAATGAAATCCATTGGATTTATCCCCTTGCGCAAAGGCTCAAAGGGCATACCAGGTAAAAATAAAAAGAAGCTGCTAGGCCGTCCTTTATTTTGCTGGGCGCTTGGTGAGGCAATTGCATCTCAATTAGACACAATTTATATTTTTACAGATGATGAAGATATCATCACTTTTGTTCATAAGGAATACCATTGGACAGACAAGGTAAAGACCGTAAAACGTAGTGAAGAAAGCGCTACAGATACAGCCTCTACAGAGATGGGAATGCTAGAGTTTGTAAATCGTTTAGAAGAGCCTTTTGATATGTTATGCTTACTGCAAGCAACCTCTCCTTTTACTACTTCATTTGATATAAATGCTTGCTTAGATAAAGTGCAATCGGGAGCAAATTATGATTCGGCACTTACGGTTGTAAATACGCATCGTTTTACTTGGTATGAAGACGGTACACCAAAAAATTATGACGTTTTTAACCGCCCACGTAGACAAGATTTTGAAGGTTTACTTATAGAAAATGGAGCGTGTTATGTGACGACAAGTAGCGCTTTTCGCGAAAGCAAAAACAGAATAAGCGGTAACATTGCAACAGTGCAAATGCCTGAAGATAGCCTCACAGAGATAGATACCCTCACAGACTGGAAAATAGCAGAAGAGTTACTAGCTGCTCGTTTAAAAACTAAGAAACAAAGTAATCGTATCACGCATCTTATACTCGATGTAGACGGCGTTTTTACAGATGGTTGTATTTATTATGGTGCAGAGGGCGAGCTTATGAAAAAGTTTGATATGCGCGATGGTATGGGGCTAGAGATATTGAGACAGTACAATGTAGAGGTAATGGTAATGACCTCTGAAGACTCGCAGATTGTGGCTTCTAGAATGAAGAAGCTCAAAATTAAAGACGTCTTTATGGGCGTAAAAGATAAATATAGTCTGCTTTCTAGAATCATAACTGATAGAGACCTCTCCTTTTCAAACATTGCTTACATAGGTGATGACGTAAATGATATGGCAAATATTTGTGCGGCAGGATGGTCATTTACTCCGGCTAATGCAACAATGCCTATCAAAAATCACGCAGACGTAATACTACAAAATAATAGCGCAGAGGGAGCGATACGCGAGGCCTGTGACTTTATTATAAAATATAACAATAGATATGAGTAATTATAAAGCTCCATACACCATTGCAGAGATAGGTGGTAACCATAAAGGTGATATGGAGATAGCAAAAGAAATGATAAAAGTAGCCGCTATCTTTTCTAAGGTAGATGCCGTAAAATTTCAGAAGCGACACAATATAGAACTGCTCACTAAGGAGCAATATGAAGCTCCACACCCTAACCCTATAAATTCATATGGAGATACGTATGGGGCACACAGGGAGTTTTTAGAATTTGATGTAAACCAGCACGCAGAGCTTAAGACTTTTTGCGAAGAGCTAGGCATTACCTATGCAACTTCGGTTTGGGATACTACGAGTGCAAAGGAAATAGCAGGGCTTCATCCTGAGTTTATAAAAATACCAAGTGCTTGTAATAATCATTACGAAATGCTAGGGTGGTTATGTGAGAATTATAAAGGGGAAATTCACTGCTCTACTGGGATGACTACTAGAGATGAGATAGAGGAACTAGTACAGTTTTTTGAAAAGCATAACAGAGGTAAAGACCTAGTGCTTTATAACTGTACGTCTGGATATCCAGTACCCTTTCCAGATGTGTGTTTACTTGATATTAAAACACTCATAGAGAAGTATGGCGATCGTGTAAAACACATTGGGTTTTCTGGTCACCATCTAGGTATTGCTGTAGATGTTGCTGCTTATACCCTAGGAGCAAATATAGTAGAACGCCATTATACACTAGACCGTACTTGGAAGGGTACAGACCACAGTGCCTCACTAGAGCCAGCAGGTATGCGTAAGCTTGCGAGAGACTTGAGAGCAGTATATCAAGCATTAGACTATAAAGCGACAGATATCTTGCCTATTGAGCAAGTACAACGCGATAAGCTTAAGTATCGTAAAGCATAATAATGGGTAAAAAAGTTTTCATTCTTTTTCCAGATGGTGTAGGCTTGCGCAACTTTGCTTTTACTAAGTTCAAAGAAGTAGGAGAGGCGCAAGGGTTTGACATCACATACTGGAATAACACCATATTTTCGTTAGAAAAGGAACTGGGTTATAAAGAAGTGGTGATTGAAAACACAAGGATTCACCCTAAAACGCCTGCACTTAGTCACGCAAGAAAAAGGGTAGAACTAGCGCTTTCGCGAAAGCGTGAAAAGGATAATGTCTATCCTACTTATCGTTTTCCATTGCAGTGGAATAGTATAAAGAAAGCCTTAAAAAGTGCTTTTGTAAAGTATCACGAAACATTTAGTGCCACACCAAAGGGATGGCAACGCATAATGAACCAAATGCAAGCTGCCGAACGATCTACTGTTCGCTACCAGGATCTTAAAGCACAACTAGAAGAACACCGTCCAGATATTGTTTTTTGTACCACACAGCGGGCTACACAGGCCATTGCACCTATACTAGCAGCGCAGGATCTTGGGATAAAAACGGCGTGCTGGATATACAGTTGGGACAACCTACCTAAGGGAATGACTACGGTAGAAACAGATTACTATTTTGTATGGTCTGAGTTGATGAAGGAGCAGCTCTTACAGTATTACCCAAAAACGAGAGAAGAACAGATATTTGTAACAGGGACTCCGCAATTTGAGCCTCATTATGATAAGGATTTATTGCTTTCGCGAAAGCAATTTTGTCTAGAGCATAACCTTAGTGAAGAGACACGATATATTTGCTTCTCTGGGGATGATCAAACCACATCACCATTGGATCAATATTATCTAGAAGATACGGCAATTGCTGTACGCAAATTGAGACAAGAAGGTGAAGATGTAGCAATTGTATATAGAAAAGTTCCTATTGACTTTTCGGGTAGATATGATGAGGTTTTAGCTAAATATAGTGATGTCATAACACCTATAGATCCTTTATGGAAACCTATGGGGAGTCAATGGAATCAGGTAATGCCTACCAAAGAAGATTTTGCTTTATTAGTAAATACTTGTCATCACTGCGAACTTGTGGTAAACATATGCTCGAGTATGGTGTTTGACTTTGTGGCGCACGATAAGCCTACTATTTACCCCAATTATGAGCAGCCACAACTTAAGAAAGGAATACGTGACATAGGGCAGAACTATAAATACGTTCACTTCCGATCAATGCCAGATTATGATACAAGTGTCACTTGGGCAATGAATAAAGAGGAGATTTATGATGGAATTAAAGGATTACTTAATGGTAGTCTTAATCCTGTGCCCGTTACTAAGAAGTGGTTTGGGATTGTAAACAACCCAGAACAGCCTGAGAAGGCAAGTGAGCGTATTTGGGAGGGTGTAAATCAAATTCTTGATTAATGCATATAGCCTTTATAACTCCAGAATATCCACATCCAGAATTAGGTAATTCTGGAGGGATGGGTACGAGTATCAAAAACCTCGTTATGGCTTTTTGTAAAATGGGTCATAAAGTCAGCTTATTTGTTTATAATCAACATAAAACGGACACTTTTATCGAAGATGGGATAACCTTCCATTTGATTGCCAAAAAGCATTATAAGATAGGAGGCTTCTACTTTTATAGAAAGCATATAGAGCAGTATATAAATAAGCATAGTAGTGATGTCGATATTATCGAGGCTCCAGATTGGACAGGCATCACTGCCTTTATGAGCTTAAGAAAACCACTTGTAATACGTTTTCACGGAAGTGATACGTATTTCTGTCATATTGAGGGAAGACCACAAAAATGGAAAAATGCTTTTTTTGAAAAGCAAGCGGTAAGAAAAGCAAAGGCATTTATAGCACCTACGCATTTTGCAGGAAAAAAAAGTATTGAGCTTTTTAAACTACAGTATTCTAATGTGAAAGTTATATGTCACGGTCTTAATCTTGAAAATTTTAATAACAGTTCTCCAGAGGTATTTACATCGAAACGTTTACTTAATATAGGGACACTTATTAGAAAGAAAGGGGTGTTCCAATTGATAGAGATGTTTAATAAAATTATAGTTGCGCATCCCAAAGCAAAGCTTTTTTTTATAGGAGCAGATAGTTATGATGTACAAACCGGTAGTGCTTCTACTTGGGAGCTTATGCAAGAACGTATGAGCCCTGCAGCTAGAGAGGCGATTACATATTTAGGTAAAGTACCTTATGACCAAGTTAAAGAAGAGATACAAAAAGCACATATATGCATTTTTCCTTCTCTTGCAGAAACACTTGGTATGGTTACTATTGAATCTATGGCTTTGCAAAAGGTGGTAGTTAATACTAGTATAGGGTGGGCACAAGACCTTATAGAACACGGTAAGGATGGTTTTATGCATCATCCAGATGATATTGATGCTTACGTGGACACTATAAGTACAGTGTTTAAAAATGATGCTCTTAGAATTAAAATTACAGAAGCGGCAAGAGAAACTATAGAAGAACGATTTGATATAAATCACATTGCTCAGACTAATGTTTCATTTTATAATAAAGTCATAAGCCTATGATTTTTATAAAACACGATGGTAGTAAGGTTAAGAGTGCTGAAGGAAAGGGCGATGCTATTGTCGCTTGTATCTACACAATTGCCAAAAATAATCCTGATAAGTTTCTTGTAATATATAAGACTGGTTGCGATATAGAACGCTTTTTAGAGCAAGCAATATCTTTTAAGTCCAAAAATCATTACGTCTCATCATATAATGCACTTAATTCAGATTTTGGCTATGTAGAGGATAAACCGTTTATACCTACAAATAATAGGGTGGTGTACCCAACCTGGAAAAAGGGAACCACCGCTTTGCTTATTCACGCATCATTAATTAATCAGGTCGCAAATCAGATTAAGCCAAGTGACAATTATTTGTACTGGATAAATTCTCTAGGAAAGCTTACAATTCCACTTGGAGTACTCAATTATCAAATTCCCATTTTTAATGATGTAGCCTCTTTTAGCAATGAACTTTTGTATCGTTTTGTAAAACAGCATTATAAAAGAAGATGGACGCTACACTTGCTGTTGTGCCATTTGTATTATGATAAAAAAATGCCTTTGTACGCTTTCGCGAAAGCGCAATTTTATAAAACCCGTTCATTATCCTTAGATATGGAGTCTTTGCAAGAGGTAGATTCTTGTAAAGATTATGCACCTCTTAAATACGATGTCATTATACCTACGATAGGGAGGGAGGAATACCTTAAGGACGTTTTAGAAGATTTAAATAAACAACCAAATCCTCCATCTCAGGTCATTATAATAGAGCAAAACCCTAGTGAGGATAAAGAATCAAAACTTTATTACATAAATGATGAAAAATGGAATTTTACTATAGTTCATAAATTACTAGACACTGCGGGAGCTTGTAGAGCAAGAAATATAGCAGTGTCACTTGCTACTGCTCCTTGGTTATTATTTTTTGATGATGATGTACGTGTTGAGTCAACGTTTATTGATGAGGTAACTTCATTTATAAATAGAACCAAAGCAACTTGTATTACGTTTGCTTGTTTACAAAAGGGTGAAAAGGAGACAATGAAAGCTTATAAACAATGGGAATCTTTTGGCTCGGGCTGCTCTATTGTACATAGAGACATATACAGTAAATGTTCCTTTGATATGGCTTTTGAAAATGGATATGGCGAAGATGTGGATTATGGAATGCAGGTACGTAATATGGGTAAGGATGTAATATATGCACCTTGCATACAGATACTACACCTCAAGGCTCCTACAGGTGGTTTTAGAAGTCCGCACAAGTTTCCTTGGAGCACAGAAGCCTTAACCCCAAAGCCATCTCCTCAAATAATGTATCTCAGGAAGAAAAATTACACCTTAGAGCAAGTAAGGGGGTATAAGGTTGTTCAATTATTTAAAACATTTGGATTTTTTAAAACTAAGAACCCTCTGTCTCACTTAGCGAGATTTAAAAAAGCCTGGGTACAAAGTGAAAAATGGGCATCTAGGTTATGATTAAAATATATACAGATAACTCACTTCTCAATCCAGAAAATAGAGGGATAGCGCATCCCTTAATATTTGATTTGTACTATTTTGAGAAAACTCATAAAGATGTCTTAGCGCTTTACAGTCTAGTAGATACCCCTGAAAGCGCTGATGTTTTTCTATTTCCTATAAACTATCATTTCATAAATAAAAGAGGTTATAAAAAGCATTACAGAGATTTATACAATACCGCCTTAAAATTTGAAAAAAAAATAATGGTCTACTCTGGTGGAGACTATGGTAAAACCTTTAATGATGATAATGTAATTGTATGGCGTAATGCAGGATTTAAAAGTCATAACGACAAGCAGACTGTAATTATACCAGCATTTATAGATGATCCTATAGGTCGAGACGAGGTCTCTGGAGAAGTAATAAATTATACAAGTTCACCTCAAATTTCTTTTACTGGATTTGCTTCAAAAAATTATCTAGAGCGATCTCGTGTTATAATCTCTGTTATAAAAAGAAACTTGCTAAGAGCTTTTTTTAAAGATGAAACAGATTTCCAAAATGTCTTTTATGCTGCTTTGCAACGTTATAAATATCTGAAGAAATTAGAAAAATCTGATCGTGTAGAGACCAGTTTTATTTATCGATCAAAATACAGAGCAGGTGCCAGATCTAAAGCCGAAAGACAGAAAACTTCAAAAGAATTTTTTGAAAATTTAAACGGCGCTCCGTATACCTTTTGCCTAAGAGGAGCAGGTAATTTTTCTGTAAGATTTTATGAAGCCCTAGCCTGTGGTCGTATCCCAGTTTTAATAGATACAGATTGCCACTTGCCACTTGAAGGTATAATAAATTGGGAGCAACATATTTGTAAATTAACTGTAGAAGATAATATAGAGGAAGCGCTACTGGCTTTTCATAAAAAATATGATCAAGTTTCTTTTGCAACCTTGCAAAAGTCTAATCGTAAATTATATGTAGATTATTTGGTAAGAGATCGTTTTTTTTGCAATTTATATCATTCTTTAAAACGTATTATATAATTTGAAATTCTCTCTAATAATTTGCACCTATATGCGTCCAGTAGCGCTTACCGCGCTACTAGACTCTGTAAAAACCCAAACGGTTTACCCAGATGAGATCCTTATTATAGACGGAAGTGTTAATGATGAGACAGGGGTCCGCTTTCGCGAAAGCGGAATAAAAAACCTCGTCTACTACAAAGTTTCAGACGCACAAAGAGGTCTTACTAAACAGCGGAATTACGGAATAGATCGAGTAAGTAATACGATGGATGTGGTGTGCTTTCTAGATGATGATACAGTGCTTGAACCTACATATTTTGAGAAAATACTTGACGTGTATCAAGCATATCCTAATGCTTATGGTGTAGGAGGTTATATTAACAACGAAGTGCAGTGGGAGCGTGCAGAAACATTAAACCCAAGAGATATACATCACTTCTATTATGATGGGTATAGAAGGAAAGAGGGAGCGCGTTTTAAATTAAGAAGAAAGTTAGGTCTAGATGCAAATACTCCACCAGGCGTCCTACCGAAATATGGTCACGGCAGGTCTGTTAGTTTCCTGCCTCCTACTGGAAAAATTTATAAAGTAAAACAGCTTATGGGAGGAGTCTCCAGCTTTCCTCTAGAGGTTTTGAAAAAGAATAAATTCTCTGAATATTTTGAAGGTTACGGTCTTTATGAGGATGCAGATTATACATTCAGAATTTCAAAACTAGGACAGCTATATGTACATACAGGCGCAAACCTTGCGCATCATCACGACGCTTCTGGAAGGCCTAATCAATATCATTATGGTAAAATGGTAACACGTAATGGCTGGTATGTGTGGAGAGTGATGCACCCTAAGCCTGGATTTATTAATATTATAAAATGGTATGCGATAAGTAGTGTTTTGACACTTATTCGTTTTGTAAATGTGGTTACTACTTCTAGCCGTAAAGAAGCATTAACAGAAGCTCTGGGTCGCACTGTTGGTCTTTTTAGCTTACTTTTAAGCAAACCTAGATAATGCGTTATAAAAAGGACATACAACGTTATAAAGAGTACAGTAAGAGCAGTGCATTATTACTGGTGTTAACACAGCAAGGATTGTGGGCTTTGTTTGTATATCGTTTCTTTAATGCCATTTATAGATCTACAATGCCCAAGATTGTAAAAGCACCCTTACTGGTTGTTGGTGTTTTTTTTCAGAAATGGATTGAAGTGATTACAGGGATAACATTACCCTATGCAGCAACAATAGGTGAAGGCTTATATATAGGTCACTACTCAGGTATAATTATTAGTCCAGAAACCGTAATAGGAAAGCATTGTAATATCTCGCAAGGAGTAACGATAGGTGTGAGTGGACGAGGAGCACACCGCGGTGTTCCTACAATAGGTAATCGTGTTTATATGGCTGCTGGAGCTGTTATCGCAGGAGGAATAAATGTAGGTGATGGGGCTGTTATAGGAGCAAACTCCTTAGTAATTACAGATGTTAAAGAAGGTACTACAGTATTGGGAGTACCCGCAAAGATGGTAAGTGCTAAAGATTCTAAAGATTACATATAATGGATTTTTTAGTTATTTCTGACGCTCCTATCTTAGATAAAAAGGGAATATATGAAGGGTATGCCCCTTATATAAAAGAGATGAATATTTGGCTTGATTCTGTAGATCAAGTAACCTTTGTATGTCCCACTAGTTATAAAAGAGCACTACTCACTGCTCCATTTGATAGACAGGACATCAATATTAAAAGTCTCCGAAGACTAGAATTTAACAGCTTTTTTGTCGCACTTATATCTATACTTACATTGCCGTATCAAGCCATCGTTTTATGGAGTGCTATGCGTAAGGCAGATCACATACACTTGCGGGCTCCGGGTAACCTGTGCTTACTTGCTTGTATGGTACAAGTTCTGTTCCCTAATAAGAAGAAAACTGCCAAGTATGCTGGAAATTGGGACCCTTTGTCAAAACAACCACTCGCTTACAGACTTCAAAAAAAGATTTTATCGAGTACCACACTTACTAAAAATATACAAGTACTAGTGTATGGAGAGTGGGAAAATAGTACCAGTAATATCACCCCTTTTTTTACAGCAAGTTATTACCTAGAAGAGATAGACTCTTTTAAAAAGAGAAATTTTGATAAACCTTTAAGAGCAATTTTTGTAGGTACAATGGGAAGTAATAAACGACCATTTGAAACGGTACAGTTTATAAACAAGTTACGTAAAGCTGGTCTTGATATAGTGCTTGAGATGTTTGGCGATGGTCCACAAATGGAAGATATTAAATGGTATAGGAAGGAAAATGGTCTCCTTGATTACGTCATTTTAAGAGGAAACCAACCGGCAAACGCTGTAAAAGAAGCTTACAAAAGATCTGATCTTGTCATACTATTATCAAAAAGTGAAGGCTGGCCTAAGGTTATTGCAGAGGGTATGTTTTGGGGAGCAATTCCTATAGTTACTCAAGTTTCTTGTGTTCCTTGGATGCTAGATAATGGCAGCAGAGGAATACTTGTTGAAGATCCAGATAAAATAAACACCACTCAACTAATCAAACAGCTAGAAGATAGTGCATCTTTACATAAAATGAGTAATGCTGCCACACAATGGTCTAGGCAATATACGATGGACACATTTACAGCTCAGATAAAAGAATTGCTTTAATGAGAGTATTACAACTTATAGACTCACTAGATGCAGGAGGGGCAGAGCGTATGGCAGTAAATATAGCAAATGCTTTATCTCAGAATGGTGTAGAATCATATATATGTGCCACAAGACGAGGCGGATCGCTAGAAAATGAACTGTTTGTAAAAGAGAGCCTTTTTATTTTAAATAAAAAAGCGACCCTAGACGTAATTGCTTTTTTTCGATTTTTTAAATGGTTAAAGAGAAAACAAATAAATATAATTCACGCACATTCTACTTCAATACATCTTGCAATTTTTGCAAAAATTTATAACAATAATATCAAGGTTATCTGGCACGATCATTATGGAATGAGTGACTCTTTAGAAAATAGAAAAGCCTATTTACTCAAGCTACTAGGACCTTATATAAATACAGCGATAGTTGTAAATCCTAAGCTTGCCATATGGTCTAAGGAAATGCTTAAGATTAATAAAGTACACTTTTTACAAAATTTTGCCACTGTAACGGTTAATCAATCTAAAAAGACGTTGCTTAATGGAGAAGCAGGGAAGCGCATAGTGTGTCTAGCAAATTTACGCCCTCAAAAAAATCATTTAGCGCTTATTGATGCTTTTGCAAAAACACAATTGCAGTTTCCAGATTGGACGCTTCATCTTGTGGGGAAGTCTTTTAATGACGATTATTCAAAATCTGTGATGGATAGTATTATTACAAATAACCTATCTAATAATGTCTTTTTGTACGGAAGTTGTCAAGATATAAGTCACATACTTAACCAAAGCACTATTGGGGTCTTAACTTCTTTATCAGAAGGGCTGCCGGTATCTCTACTTGAGTATGCAAATTGTGGTTTGCCGGTTGTAGTAACAAATGTTGGGCAATGTGCTGAGGTAGTAGGTCAAAATGGATTTGTTATTAATAACGTTATTGAAGAGCTTCCTGATGTGCTTACTCAATTAATCAAAAACAAAGATAATATACGAGGGGTAATGGGAGACCGCTTTCGCGAAAGCGTAAGTACAACCTATAGCAAAGACGCTTTTATAGAAAAGTTAATGCTCATTTATAATGATTTAATATCTTAGGGTGGTGAGTATTTCTCAAAATAAAACATATACAGTCTTTTTGATAATTCATATTATCATTGGGGTTTTGGTGTACTTTGTAAAGCCATTTGCAATTGTTTATTTTCTTGGTGTTGTAGCTTATTTTATAATCCAGATTTTAAGGACTGGGAATAAAAATAATGAAGCCCTTATGGGGGCGGCTTATATAGCAGGGGCAGAGGTTTTTTTTAGAATGAGTAATGCCGTCCCTATTTATGAAGCAGGGAAGTATTCTGTAATTTCATTTATGCTAATTGGGCTCTTTTTGAGCGGTGCTAGCCGAAAATCTGGTGTTTACTGGATATATATATTCTTACTATTACCTAGTGTGCTTGTAGCTTCAATAACACTTGACTTAGGTACAGATGTGAAGAAAGCCGTTTTCTTTAACCTTAGCGGTCCCGTGTGTTTAGGAATATCTGCATTATATTGTATAGATAGAAGAATAACGTATCGCCAGCTATCTAATCTTACAAAATGGATTCTATTACCCATAGTCGCAATGTCTATTTATATAACTCTTGGAACTCCAGATCTGAGGGAGACTTTACGCAGTACTGGAGCAAATTATGCGGCTACCGGTGGTTTTGGACCTAATCAAGTATCTACCGTACTAGGTTTAGGTATGTTTATGGCTCTAGTACAATTAATTGTTAATAGTAAGAATAAAGTGCTGTTATTCGTTCATCTGGCCTTAATAGGCTTTTTGCTTTATAAGGGTATAATTACTTTTTCGCGTGGTGGGGTTATCACAGGTTTAGTCTGTAGTGGTGCTTTTTTAATAATCTATTTTGCTGGATCCAAAGGAAAAGTTAGAAGGAAGATGATAACCTATCTCATCTTACTGGGTGGTGTTGTAGTAGGGGCTTCATTGTATAGCTCCTTTCAAACCAATGGACTTATAAATAAACGATATACAAATAGAGATGCAGCTGGTAGACTTAAGAGTGATATCACAACAGGTAGAGCAGAGTTACTAGAGACAGAGATATCTGCATTTTATAATAATCCGCTTGTAGGAGTTGGTGCAGGAAAGGTAAAAGAGTTAAGAGGTAATGAAAACATTGTTGGAGTTGCCTCTCACAATGAGATAAGTAGACTATTATCAGAACACGGTATACTAGGTTTAGTAATACTTGGCATTTTAATCATTTATCCATTAGTTTATAGATCCAAAAACAGGCGTAACTATTTGTTTTTTTCTGCGCTGTTGTTTTGGTTTTTAACTATAAACCACTCTTCAATGCGTATTGCGGCACCAGGTTTTATTTATGCTTTATGCCTATTAAATATTGTAAATGAAAACAAGAAAACTCCTGTACGTAGGCAGCGCGCTCTCCGCTAGTGGTAAAACGCTTACTACTATAGAAACCTTGAGCCCGCTGCTCGAGCAGGAGAGCTATGACGTAATAATTACATCTCAAAAGCCTAATAAACTTCTCAGGTTGCTGGATATGATTGCTACCTTTTACAAGGTAAGGGACACTGTAGATGTCGTTCTAATTGATACCTACAGCACGCTTAACTTTTGGTATGCAGTGATCATAGGGAGGCTTTGTAGCAAGAGTAACCTTCCTTACATTCCCATCTTACACGGTGGTAATTTACCAGAGCGGTTAGAAAAAAAAGCGGGTATCTGTAAAAAGTTATTTGGTGATGCCAGCTGTAATGTTGCGCCTAGTGGTTATTTATATTCCGCTTTCGCGAAAGCGGGATTCTCAAACCTTATACACATTCCTAATACACTTGAGATAGAAAAGTACCCGTTTACAGAGAGGGAGAACTTTAAACCCAAGTTACTCTGGGTGCGATCATTTGCCAAAATATACAATCCTTTAATGGCGATTAAAGTTTTAGAACAGCTCCTCACTCATCATCCGGATGCTACGCTCACGATGGTAGGGCCAGAAAAGGATGGGAGTTTGCAAAGCTGTAAAGAGTATGCTAGAACTAATAATTTACCCGTGACTTTTACTGGAAAATTATCAAAAAAGGAGTGGATTAAAGAGAGCACAAAACACGATTTCTTTATAAATACCACAAATTTTGATAATATGCCGCTAAGTGTAATTGAAGCAATGGCATTAGGATTAATTGTAATATCTACAAATGTGGGAGGTCTCCCATATCTTATAAAAGATGGTGAAGATGGATGTCTTACTCCTGCTGGAGATGTTCAACTATTTGTTTCAAAAGTACTTAGTGTGATTTCTAGTAATCAAGACTCTATAGATATCACAAAAAATGCACGTGAGAAGGCAAACTCTTTTGCCTGGCAAAACGTAAAAAGTAAGTGGCATCAAGTGCTCTGCTAATTTTGTGATATATTTACCGTACTAACCAACCCTCTAATGTCGCGTTTGCCAGATATACATTTTGACGTTTCAGAACGTAAAGTTTTGTTGCGTATTTTTGATATTATAGCGGTACTGGGCACGTTATATCTTACACAAATTTTTCTCCAGTTTGACTACCTAGAACTTAATAGTGAGAATCGTGTAGCTATTATTGTGCTCATTGCGTACCTCTCTATTTTTGGGACTGTTTTTGAACTGTACTTCTTACCCAAAACAGTAAAGTTTCAAACAATGCTTAAGAATGTTATTCTTACAGTATCTGTTACCGTATTGTTTTATTTACTGACCCCTTTTTACACACCTATTTTACCAGAAAACAGATTACAGATTGTGTTTTTCTTCTTGGCTATGGTTGTAGGTATAAGTCTCTGGAGATGGTTATATATCACTGTTATTGCCGCTCCTAGATTTTACAAAAAAGCCATTGTAGTAGGAGACTCTTTTAATATTACCACAATAATTAAAAATTTAGAAAGTGCAGATCCTAATTATAAAATAGCGGGTTATGTAAATACAGAACCTATGTCTATAGAAGAAGTAATTGCAACAGATGCTAAGCGTTACCCGCCAGAAGGCTTATTACAAACTATAAGTGATAATGGTATCTCAGAGATTATTGTTGCAAGCAGCTACTCAGATGGTATTACCTTGCCGTTATACAACGAGCTCATACTTCTTTTAGAAAAAGGATTCCCTATAAGGGAGTATATGCAGGTTTATGAGGAGATTGTGCAGCGGGTACCTGTTCAACACGTAGACAAAGATTTTTATCGCTACTTTCCTTTTAGCAGAAGTAATCAAAATAAGTTTTATAGACTTATACATAGGGTGTTTGATCTTTTACTAGGCATTATTGGTATAAGCTTCTTTGTAGTCTTTGCTCCATTTATTTGGTTAGGTAATTTAATAGGTAATAGGGGGCCACTTTTTTATACACAAACGCGAGTAGGGCATAATGGTAAACCTTTTAAAATTATCAAGCTACGCACAATGATTGTTAATGCCGAAAAAGATGGAGCTGCCTATGCCCAGAAAGGTGATAGTCGTATCACCAGCTTTGGGAGGTTTTTAAGAATGAGTAGAGTAGATGAGATTCCTCAATTTTTCAATGTAATTTTAGGAGAGATGAGCGTGATAGGACCTCGACCAGAGCGTCCAGTATTTGTGAAAGAATTATCTAAAGAAATTCCTTTTTATGAGACAAGGCATATTGTAAAACCTGGTCTCACTGGCTGGGCACAAGTAATGGGAAGTTACACCACTTCTGAAGAAGGGGCACTAGAAAAGTTGCAATATGATTTATATTATATCAAGCACCGTAACCTTTTTATGGATTTGAGTATTATCCTTAAGACTATAAGTACGGTAATCAATTTTAGAGGGCAATAATAAAACTATGCTTCTATGCGTGTAAGTTTTATATTTCTCAATATATAAATATACCTTACAGTTATTGCTATAAGAAGCGGCAACAATGAGGGAGCATAACTCTGTACTCCTATCGCCCAGTGAGCAAATAGTAAACACATTAATATAACTGCTAGTTTCATATAAGGATAAATCCATCTTGCAGGTTGCACCTTCTTAACGGCAAATGCTGCAAGTATGTGAAAAGGAAATGCCCAGAGAATATTATAATTCCAAGCGGTAGCAATATGATCTGTCCCAAACCACAAAAAAGCCACTAGCACACCCGTAACACCCGTAAAAAGTAGAAGAGTAGTATCTAGCCACCCTATTCCATTATCACCTTTAAAGTCTTTATAGGTCTTGTAAATGATAAATAAAGCAATGAGTCCTAGTATAAATAGTGGGCTTACATAAAAAGGTACTCCATAAGAGTGTATAAAACTAGGTTCAAATATAGTCTGAGAGTTTTTAACCAGTGCTTTTGAACTATTTCCACTAGTTACTTGGGCTGTTTTAAAAGAAGCCATAAGCTCGTTAGGTAAAAATAAATGCTCCTCTGGCGTGGCAACACGATCTATCACAGATCCTAGAGCTACATCTATTCCTAAACTTCCCCAGCTGTTCCAGGGTACATACTGTCTTATAAGATCTCTATGAGTGAGCGTTGTATCTATACCTGTATGTTGTAATGCAAGAGACCCTTCTACAGAAGATGCAACGGCATAATAAGGTCGTGTTGCACAGTTGTCATAAAAGAAATCATATTTATAGTAGCGATTAGTCTCACTTAAATTATTGAGTAAAAACTCATAGGCACCTTGCTTTTCTTGCTGGTTTAGGTTGAGCTCTTGTGATTTTATCCAGCGCTTTTGTGCTTTATAGCTGTACTCAAAATTTTTATAAGGAGCGGCAGCTAGCTTGTAAAGTAGTTTTCCTCTAGCAAATTTTAAGTAAAAATTAGGCGTGTCAAAGTCAAAAACACCATAATTAAAAACCAGGTCTATCTTGTTAGGCACATCTTTAACACGCACAGAAGTGTGCCCAAAGGCATCATAAAGTTCTGGACCAGGTCCTATAGTTATGAGCTCGATACTTGCCTCTGTAGAGAGTGTAGGAAATCGTTGCTGTGCCTCACAAATAAAAGAGTAAGCGAGTAAAAGTAGGAGTAGTGCCTTTTTCATAGATGGTAAAGATAGTTGAGATACGATTAAGGAGCAAAGCCTATCTAGTAACTTAAACCCATAAAAAAAGCCAGACATAGTCTGGCTTTACAATATTAAAGAAGTTTTATACACCCGGTACGATACGTACAGGCACTGTAAATTGAGTTCCTACAGTTTGGGTGTCTAGTTTTTCATAATTAAGGCGTGACTTAATAAAAGCAGCTACATATTCTTCTTTAGTGTCTACATCTATAACAACTACCTCATTTGCTTTGTTTACCATTAAGGTAACCTGTGCAGTTAGATCTTTTTTTACCTCAAATCCTGGCTCGCTTAATAGAGTTGCCACTTGTTGAGTTACAGTCTTTCCTTTCTCGTCAGACGTTGGTTCAGTTTCGGTTGCAAATACTGTGCTTATTGATAATAAGGCTACAAGTACTAATAGGTTTACTTTTTTCATAATAGGTTTTTGTTTTTTTGATTAATTCTATAACAAAGAGACGGCTATTTTTTCAATATGTGACACCTCGACTTGAAGCTTAACTGTTCTTTAACCCTCATTTACAGTCGTTAACGTTGTGTTGATTTTCAAATAACGCTTTCGCGAAAGCGTCATAAAGCACACCCTAAGTAATCTTTAAAAACCTTATTTATGTCACCTTAATTAAGCAATTTTTATGACCGAATAGATATCGATTATGAGATTTTATTACATATAGTGCAATGTTACCAAAACAAAAAAATCCCGCTCTATAAAAGCGGGATTTTGCAACGTGATAACTCACGTTTATATAATGTAAGTCTTAAGCTAGTACAGCCTGAACTTTATCTGCAGCTTCTTTAAACTCGATAGCAGATTGAACGTCAAGTCCAGAATCATCTATAAGTTTCTTTGCGATATCTGCATTAGTACCTTGTAAACGTACAATGATAGGCACGTTTATAGTTCCCATATTTTTATATGCATCGATAATACCTTGTGCCACACGGTCACAACGTACAATTCCTCCAAAAATGTTTACTAAGATTGCCTTTACAGCTGGATCTTTAAGTATTAATTGGAAAGCAGCCTCAACACGCTCAGCATCTGCAGTACCTCCTACGTCAAGGAAGTTTGCAGGCTCACCACCAGATTGCTTGATAAGGTCCATAGTTGCCATTGCAAGTCCAGCACCATTTACCATACACCCTACGTTTCCGTCTAGGTCTACATAGTTAAGTCCTTTCTCACCAGCTTCAACCTCTACTTGGTTTTCCTCACGCTTGTCACGCATAGCTGCATAATCTTTACGACGGTATAATGCGTTATCATCTAGTGATACCTTAGCATCTACTGCCATAATCTTATCGTCGCTTGTTTTAAGAACAGGGTTGATCTCAAAAAGTGAACTGTCAGAATCTGTGTATGCTTTATAAAGAGCAGCAACAAACTTTGTCATATCCTTAAAAGCAGCACCACTTAACCCAAGGTTAAAAGCGATTTTACGTGCTTGGAAAGGAAGTAATCCTGTTGCAGGATCTATCTCTTCGTGAAAGATAAGGTGCGGAGTCTCCTCTGCTACCGTCTCAATATCCATCCCACCTTCTGTAGAGTACATAATCATATTGCGACCTGTCCCTCTGTTAAGAAGTACAGACATATAATATTCTTCTGGCTCGCTGTCACCTGGGTAGTATACATCCTCTGCAACAAGTACTTGGTGTACTCTCTTACCTTCAGCGCTAGTCTGAGGTGTTACAAGATCCATCCCTATAATCTGGTCTGCGATTGTTTTTACTTCATCAAGACTTTTTGCGAGTTTTACACCGCCACCTTTACCGCGTCCACCTGCGTGTACTTGGGCTTTGATTACGTGCCATCCAGTACCGGTTTCTTCTGTAAGTTTTTTGGCAGCTGCAACAGCTTCATCTGGAGTCTGTGCTACATAACCGCGTTGGATACGTACGCCAAAACTATTTAATATCTCTTTTCCTTGATATTCGTGTAGATTCATAATCTTCGTTTAAGATGCTTAATTTGCCTCGCAAAAATAACAAATGCGCTACGGGAGCGCAATAGTTTTTGTGATTAATTCTGAGGAATGATTTTATACAATTTCTGCACTGAGTCCCGCTTGTAAAAGTTTAGAACAACGAGGCTCTAAATCTTTGTAATCGCCAGACTTTACAGAGCACTTCCCTTTGTAGTGTACTAGTAGTGCACACTGGTGTGCTTGATTTTCTTCGTGATCACAAGCATAGATGAGTGTATTGATCACGTGATCAAAGGTATTTACATCATCATTATAGAGTATAATCTCGTGTGCCGGTGATTCTTCGGTTAAGATGTCTAGTTCTTCTTGATATTTTTCTTGATTGCTCATATCATTAAGATTTTTGCTACAAATTTACAAATTTTGTGGGTTTACGCTTTCGCGAAAGCGTAATTCTAACATAATATTATCAACTCTCTAACTGTGTCTAGCCTCGCTTCTCAAACTTACAAGCGACCCAATTATTGCGCTCGTAGTTACTAACGAAATAAAGTCCGTGTTCATTGCATTTTTCAGAAATAAGCGGAATATCTTCTGTATAAAATCCACTTAATAATAAAATTCCATCTTCGGGAAGACAGCTAGCATAGGTAGGGATGTCACTTAGTAATATGTTGCGATTTATATTTGCGATGATGATGTCGTAATTTTTGTCACTAAGTAAAGAGGCTTCTCCCTCATAGGTGGTGATGTGTTTACAGTTGTTACGTTCCACATTTTCTATAGTGTTAAGGTAGCACCAGTTGTCTATATCTATAGCATCTATAGGTTGTGCGCCACGCATCTCTGCAAGTATAGCAAGCACGCCTGTTCCACATCCCATATCTAGTGTTTTCTTACCTGTAACATCAAGTTTAAGAAGGTGCTTGATCATCATATGGGTAGTCTCGTGATGGCCGGTCCCAAAAGACATTTTTGGCTCTATTACGATATCAAAGGCTACGTCTGTTTTTTTGTGAAAGGGCGCTCTCACGGCACATTTACCATCTACTTCTATAGGTTCAAAATTCTTTTCCCACTCCTCATTCCAGTTTACTTGCTCTATCTCTTCTGCAGTATATGTGATTTTAAATTCTTGAGAATTTAAAATCTGTATATCATTGAGTAGTTGGTCAAAGTGTACCTCACCTTCTGGAAACGCCTCTTGCTTCTGTATGTATGCAATTACACCGGTAGAGGTCTCTGTAAAGCTTTCAAAACCTGCGTAGCCTAGCTCTGCAATGAGAATTTCTGTAGCAGGGTCACGTGGTTCTATAGTAAATGTGTAGCCTAGGTAGATGGGAGTCATTAGTTGTTTTTTTGTAAGTTGTATGTTGCTTCTGGGTCTATGGTGAGAAGTATAGATCCATTTACATCGGGCAAAAATACGGTTTCTGTATCGATGAGAATCTCTTCTTTTGCAGTAAAATCTACTCGGGCAGCTTCTCTAAATTGCTCATTTCTTATAAGTACTTTATAAGGAGCTCGTAAGCTAAAATTCCATCTTGTAAAGTTTTGATTTTCTAAAAGCGTATAGCTGTCTGGTTGCAGCATCTCGTGTGTCATTTTTACTGCTCTGCCAGTGTGTAAAGAACCTGCGCCATAGAGTCCACGTAGCGGCTCGTTAGCCTTAATGTGATCTATGTTTGTAGCAGAGAGTTTTATAATGCTACTCATCTCATCTACAGATAAGTCATTGTTTACAGAGAGCATAAGACCTATAGTGCCGGTTACTAGTGGTGCTGCCGGTGAGGTAGCTTGATAAGGATTGTATGCAATCTCTCCATTTTTTTGAAACTTGTAATACTGAAAGATGTCATTACCCGGTGCCACAATATCTACTGTAGCGTCAAGATTATTTGTAGAGCTTAAGTACAGTCTATAGGTGTCTTTTGGGTCATTATTTACAAATCCTCCTGTGCGGGAGAGGTGATACTGTTGTTTTTCGGCATAATATTTACCATTCTTTTCTTCTATGTTGAGACCATCTTCTATAGTATCATATTTATGTTGCACACTACCTACAGATAGTACGTGCTCATAGGCGCCTGGGTATCTTAATTGTGTTCCGTTGGTTTTACTATAAGGTGTATTATGGGGTACAGATATAATAATGGTCCCTAGATCTCGCATCTCATTAATTGCCTCTTGAGCGGTCTCGTAATAAGTGCGACTTCCCCAGCTGCAGTTTATTACTTTCACGCCGCTTCTCGCAAGTTCTAGTAGTTGATTAAACTCTTTAAAATCTCCATAAGTTGTGGTTTTTATACTACAATCATAACATACACCTGCACCAGCATAGGCATTATCACCTTGAGCAGCTGCAATTGCGGCAATATTATAACCGTGACCACTAGAGAGGCTGCTTTTTTTTACCATTGTAAGTTTACCAGCAAACTCTGGGTCTTCTGGATCTACATATCCATCAGAAATACCAATGTGCACATCTGGAGAACCCGTTGTGTAATACCAGGCTTGGGGTACTCCCATAAAGTCATAGTAGTCAAATAATAAAGATGAGCCCAGATTTTGTCCCGTAGTACTTGTTACTCCATAATCATTAGGCTCATAGATTTGTAGTTTTTGAGCCGTTATGCTTTCGGAAAACTCAAATATATCTGGAGCAATCATTTTTAACTCTTTCTGAAAGGCAGGTGTAGTGGCAATAGCAAAGAAGGTGCGCTTGAGCTTATCACGAGTAGCGTATTTAAACCCTCTTCTAAAGATCTTTACGTCGTGTTTTTCAAAAAGCGTTTTTAAACGCAAGTCATCTCCTGTATACGTAACAACAGAGTCTTGCGTTTGTGTAGGTATTTCTATAGCATTTGAAACAGTTCTTATATAAAATCTGTCCTCTTGTGCCGTAATGGTGTAAGAGAAAGCAATAAGTATGATGATGACTAGCCGCTTCATACCTATGATTTTTTAATCGTAGCTATTTCTTTTTCGAGCGTTGCGACCTTATCTAGTGCTTGTTCTATTTGTTTCTCTTGGCGTATGAGGTGTAGTGTGAGTTCTTCTACTTTTTTGAGGAGTAATCTATTCATCTCACCTAGTTCTATACCGTTTTTAAGTACCTCTTCGGTAGAGGGTATTTCTGGTAGATGCCCGTTTGTGTTTATGTAGTTCTCAATTTCGCGTAAGCGGGCTAAATCATACCCGTCTTCAAAAACAGTATCTGCCCATTCCTTTAGATCTACTTTTACAGAGCGAGCGTGTATGCGTCCGTTTACTTCTAGCTTATCTGTAGGCTTCTTTTTGCCTATGCCCATATTGCCACTTTTAGTCACATAAATGGCGTTGCTTTCTTTTTTGTTTTTAAAGAGGGCGAGTGATCCATCACGGTTTGTGGCAGTCTCACTAGTAGTTTGAGCGGCACAGCTTGAGGTAGTTAACATTATAAGTAGAGCGAGCGTAAGTATTTTCATTACAATAAGATTTAGCTCTAAAATACTAATACCAATTGATATAAAATAAAAATGCGCCAGCCGTGATGGCTAGCGCATTCCTATTTATGATAAAATGTGGCTGCTTTTAAGCAAAAGCATTTACAATTTCAAAAAAGTCATCTGCCTTAAGCGATGCGCCACCTATGAGGCCTCCATCTACGTCTGGCTTGCCAAAAATCTCTTTTGCATTACCAGGTTTTACAGATCCTCCGTAAAGTATAGTTACATTTTCTGCTACTTCTTCGTTATAGGTCTCTGCAACTGTTTTTCTTATAAACGCGTGCATATCTTGTGCCTGCTCTGGTGAGGCCGTCTCTCCCGTACCTATTGCCCATACGGGTTCGTATGCTAGCACGATACTAGACCAAGCCGAAGCATCAAGGTGAAAAAGTGCGTTTTTGAGCTGGCTCTCTACAACCTTTTCTTGGTTGCCAGCCTTGCGATCTTCTAGCTCTTCTCCAAAACAAAATATCACTCGCATCTCGTTTTCAAGAGCAGCATTCACCTTTTCTGTAAGAAGCTCATCTCCTTCATTAAAATAAGCACGACGCTCGCTATGACCTAAAATTACTGTATTTACCCCCACACTTTTAAGCATCGCTGCAGAGATCTCACCAGTGTAAGCTCCACTTTTTGCCTGGTGCATATTTTGTGCGGCTACTGTGATGTTACTATCGCTTAAACTCTCAAAGGCGCTATGTAAATTAATGTATGTAGGAGCAATAATAACCTCTGCATCACCATTATTTACTTTGCGTTTTAAGTCTGTGATGAGACCAGCTGTGGCAGCAAGGTCATTGTTCATTTTCCAGTTTCCGGCAACGATGTGTTTTCTCATTATGTATATTTTTCGGCGCTAGGGTAGTAGCTTGTTAGTTGTATGTGATTATAGATGAGCTTATCAAAGTGATTAATAAGGGTTGTTATGATGAGTACGCTTTCGCGAAAGCGTACTCATCATAACAAATATAACACCCGTAATTGAAGTTTGGGGTGCGGTTAACGTAGTTTTCACGATACCGTTTTCGTAAGGTTGCAGTGTCTTATCCCAGTTTTACCTTTGGGTCTAGCCATTTATATACAAAGTCTACTAAGATATTAATGATAACAAATAGGGTTGCAATCACTAGTACAGCTCCCATAATAATAGGGAGATCTAACGTATTGAGCGCGTCTACTATCTCTTTACCAAGTCCGTTCCACCCGAAGATGTATTCTACAAAAACAGCACCGGCTAGCATAGATGCAAACCACCCAGAAATAGCAGTTACAACCGGGTTGAGCGCATTTTTAATAGCGTGGTTTTTAATAATCTGGTAGGTGCTAAGCCCTTTTGCACGGGCGGTACGTATGTACTCTTGATTATATACTTCGAGAAGTGAGTTGCGCATAAGTTGTATCACAACTGCTAGTGGGCGTATGCCTAAAACAAGGGCTGGTAATATGAGGTTTTTCCAGCGTATGTGTACCTCTTCGCCAAAATCATTCATCTCATACAGACTACCCGTCATATTAAGATTAGTAAATGAGTGCAATGCATAGCCAAATAGCCAAGCAAACAAAATAGCACTAAAAAAACTAGGAACACTCATCCCCAGGGTGCTCACAATTTGTATGGTCTTATCTACCCAGGTGTCCCTCATTTGCGCCGAAATAATACCGAGTATAATCCCAATAACTACCGCTATAAGTATGGCGCTTACGGCCAGTACAATAGTGTTAGGTAGCGTTTCTGCAATAACCTGAGTGACCGGTTTACCCGTTTTCTGAAAGCTTTCTCGTAAGTATGGATATTTTAATACTACAGTAGTGTTACCTATCGTAAATAGGGGAGTAGCGTTATACTTTCCAGAAGTGAGAGAGGTGTAGTTAGTATGATCACTTGCGTGAAAAGATAATGGTGACAAGTCATTGAGGTAATACCCATACTGAGTACTTACAGGCTTATCAAAACCATACTTTGCACGCACCTTTGCTAGTTGTTCTGGGTCTTCATTTTGATCTAGCATCATACGAGCGGGATCACCGGGTAGTACCGTAAATAAAAAGAAGATAACCGTCACAACTCCCCATAAGGTGAGAAGTGCATAACCTAGTTTATATATAAGTTGCTTGACCAAGTTATTTTATATCACTAGGAGTAAGTTTTCCTTGTTTTATGGCAAGCGCATCTTCTAGAGAAATTGCTTTATACTCAAAGCCTTCACCAAAGAGTGCTTGTGCATACTCCTCAATAGTTTGTGTAAAACCTGCTTGAGCGCGCATTGCATTTACCTCTTCTGGGTTTTTTACAGGCCACATAAAATCACCAGACCCATAGTTTACGCCTTGCGTTCCATATACTTGTGGGAGGTCTTGCTGTGAGAGATAACGATCCTCCATCATTGCAACGAGGCGCATAGGTAATTCTCCCTTTGCTCCAGCCTCCTTTATAGTGTCTAGATAAGTGTCTATTTTATTAGAATGCTGCACTACATACCAGGCTGCGGTGTTTGTAGGTTCTCCTACAATGCTTTTACCTGGATAACCAGATGTAGTAAGTATGCGTTCTACCCGCTGTAAATTTATGCTGTCTAGTAGTTCCTGCTGTTTCCATAAAAAGCCTTGCAACTCTTCTGGGGCTACACCTGCTTTTTTAGCCTCTGCTATTTTTTCTGGACCTTCAGAGAGGTACATTAGTTTGCGGTACTTCTGGTCAAGATATGCAATACTGTCTAGCTCATATTTAAGCGCAAAGTCCATTTCTGGTTTACTATTTTCTTGTGGTACAAGTCGTAAATCTTCTGCATCATTGTAATGCAATTTTTGAAGAATGGTTCCTTTATGCATACTCACAATACCAGGGTTTGCGCGTACAATGGTTTTAAGTACCGTCTCATCTGTAAAGAAAAACTTAAATGGCAATCTGTTTTCTTGTACAAAAGCGTCTGCGGCGTCTTGGGCAGATGAGCTTAGCCCTATTACATTATACCCTTTGCGTATAGCCTCTTCTGTTATATTACGTATGTTGTAATAACCCTGAGGTTCTGTGTTGAGTAAATTATAGGCAATGATTACGATTAGATTTTCTTTCTCAAGATAAGTGGTTGTATAATCCCTACCGTCACGCTCTATAGTAAAGTCGTGCACAGGTGGTTCATATCCCTCACTAGTTTGTACTACCTCATAAGATACGTATGTGCCATCTACCTCTGGATACCCACCATCTGTAGTGATTACCTCTTCTTTACCATCTACAAGAAAGGTCCATTGATACTCAAAGGTCGCCTCTGGTGCTCCTTCTGGTACCACCATACCCTCTGCAATATTAGACCCTACTTTATATGCTCTAAAATCTAGCCACGGTAGGTGCTCAAGTACGTGCATACCAAAAAACATACATCCTAAAAATGATACAAAAACAAGCGATGCATTTATAAGTTTTGAGAAGAGTGGTTTAATGTGTTTCTGGTTAATCATTAAGAAGAGAATCAATACTAGAAGTATCACATCCTTTGCAAAAGACTCCCAAGGCACGAGCGGTATCGCATCGCCAAAACACCCACAATCTGTCACCTTATTAAAGTAAGCCGAGTAAAACGTGAGAAATGTAAAAAATACAATCATCCCAAACAGCAGCCACAAGGTGATTTTCTTTCTAAAACCTACGAGCAGTGCAATACCCAGTAACACCTCTACTACAACCAGTATGATGGAGATAAGCAGTGCATAAGGAGATAAAAACTCTAACCCTAGCACCTCTGCGCTAAAATATTCTTGAAGTTTATATGAGAACCCAAGCGGGTCATTGAGTTTTATAAAACCAGAAAAAATAAACAAAGCACCTACTATAAAGCGTGCTATGTGTGTAAGTACCTTCATCATAAAAAAGCTTTGGTCGTTTTTAATATATCTGTAGTCAGTAATAAATATTAAGCCTCTCCTAAGTGTATCATTGCAAACACCGCATAGTTTATCATATCTTGATAATTTGCATCAATCCCCTCAGACACCAGTGTTTTACCTTTATTATCCTCTATCTGTTTTACACGTAACAGCTTCTGCAATATAAGATCAGTAAGGCTGCTCACACGCATATCTCTCCAGGCCTCACCATAGTCGTGATTTTTATCCATCATCAACTGTTTTGTGAGTGCGATTTTCTCGTCATAAACCTTTACAGCCTCCTCAAGCTCGAGGTCGGGTTGCTCTACTACACCGCGCTCTAGGTTTACTAGCGCCATCGCACAGTAATTTATAATGCCTATAAACTCAGATTGCTGTCCCTCATCTACCTTTTGCACCTCGTTTTGCTGTAAGCCACGTATGCGTTGTGCTTTTATAAAAATCTGATCTGTAAGAGACGGCAAGCGCAGTATGCGCCACGCACTCCCGTAATCCTTCATCTTTTTTATATACAAATCTCTACATTGAGTGATTACCGCATCATATTGCGCAGACGTATCGGCCATAGGGTTTCTTTTGATTTTTGGTAAATTTCGGTTAAAAACTTCAATATAAGAAATACCCCTTGCCTTATAAAGAGAGAAGTGTACTATCTTTTTGAAGCACACAATTTATGGTGTACTTTTGGGGGAGTATCCCGCTTTCTGTTGCAATTCCTCGCGGCGGTTGCACCAGCCAGCTGTGGGATTTACACGGCAATCGGGGCTAGAGACTAGAGGTAGTCTATACCTCGAGACTTTATAAGTGATACTACTGTATATAAATACCTAACTACATCTAAACAACGTTAACCTATAATGACCATAAACTGCAACGGAAAGCTAATAGATCTCACCACACCAAAGGTAATGGGTATTCTCAATCTCACACCAGATAGCTTTTATGATGGAGGAAAGTATGGTGATATAGATGCTGCCATAAGTCAGGTTGAGGTGATGCTTAGCGATGGCGCTACGTTTATAGATGTAGGTGCATATAGCTCTAGACCTGGTGCGACAGATATTTCGGTAGAGGAGGAGGAGCGCAGGCTCATACCGGTGGTAAGGCAGTTAGTTACTACTTTTCCGGAGATTGTGATAAGCGTAGACACCTTTCGCGCAAGCGTAGCAAAAAAAGCAATTGAGGCAGGTGCAGCTGTAGTAAATGATATAAGTGCCGGGATGCTGGATGATGATATGATGGCTGTCGTAGGGGCATTGCAGGTGCCTTATATAATGATGCATATGCGAGGGACGCCTCAAACTATGAAGCAACTTACCACTTATGATAATTTTCTTAAAGAGGTGATGTACTACTTCTCAGAGCGAGTTGCAGTGGCAAAAAGTCATAAGATTAATGACCTTATTATAGACCCTGGTTTTGGCTTTGCAAAAACTACAGCGCAAAGTTTTGAGCTACTCAATAACCTTGACTTGCTTGATGCTTTTGAAGTACCCGTGCTAGCTGGTGTTTCTCGTAAATCTATGATTTATAAAACTTTAGATGTGACAGCAGATAATGCCCTTAATGGCACGACTGTTCTTAATACGGTGGCAATAAGTAAAGGTGCACGTATACTGCGAGTACACGATGTTAAGGAAGCTATGGAGGTGATATCACTCTCAAATGCTTTGATACCTAACTTGTCTTAATAAGATTAGGTTTTATAACAATTGCAATTAATCTCCGTTAGGATACACAAAACCGCCTTTGATTAACAGAATTTTGGCAAAAAAATGCTATTTTTCACCTCTTAAACATATCTATGATGAAAATCCTACGTCTAGCATTAGCTTTCATACTATTTTCTTTTTCTAATACCTTGGTTTTTGGACAGTCTAGTCCTGGTGGACCTAATTGTGCAGAGGCTGTACCTTTTTGTACGGAAGATTTGGCACAACCTTTTGATAATTGTTACGCCGGCAGTCCCAACCCTAATTGTTCGTCCTCAGGAGAATCAGGTATAGATTATGGTGATGTGTTAACAACACCCTACCCGACTTGGTATTTTTTACAAATAGATGAACCTGGAAATCTAGAATTTGAAATTATTCAAAATACAGCTATTGCTGATGATGGTACCCCAACAGGAACCGGGCTTGATGTAGATTATGCACTTTGGGGGCCTTTTAACGACACCAATGTTTGCGGTAATTTGGGAGCACCTTATTCATCAAGCTATTCTAATGCTGCCGTGGAAACCTTTACAATTGTAAATGCAATGCCAGGCCAAATTTTTGTATTGGTTATAACTAATTATGATGAAGATCAAGGTGAAATATTTGTATCTCAGACTAATCAAAATAATAACAACGCAGGAAATACAGATTGTTCAATTGTTAATGCTTCTTTAGGTGCAGATCAAGAGGCCTGTGAAGGAGAGACAGTAACGCTAGATGCTACATCACCAGATGCTGCTGGATATGCTTGGGCAGTAGATACAGGTGCAGGTTTTATGCCAGTACTAGATGGTACGGGTACACAAGTAACTACAGCAACTCTAGATGTAACCACTTCTGGTAACTACCAAGTGACTATAACAGATTTTAATGGTGACACGGGTGAAGATGAGGCGTTAGTTACATTCTTTACGGTACCTACAGCGACAGAGCCAGCAGATCTTTTTGAGTGTGATACAGATGCAGACGGATCGGCTACTTTTAATCTAGACACACAAATAGGAGATATCCTTAACGGGCAAGACCCTAATGAGTTTGATGTGACTTTTCACTTAAGTCTTGCAGATGCTTCTGGTCCGGCAGGAATAGGAGCCCTTACAGGTACCGCAGCTTACACTTCTACTACAGATGAGATATTTGTGCGTGTAGAAAATGCAAACTTGGCTGAATGTGTAGCGACTACAAGTTTTATGATTAACGTTGTAGACTTACCTGTAGCAACAGCACCAGGTCTTTATGAGATTTGTGATGATGCTGCAGATGGTGATGATACAAATGGTATTGCCACCTTTGACCTATCTACACTTAATGATGATGTTTTAAATGGACTTGACCCTATGCAATTTGTGGTGAGTTATCACGCAACAGGTCCTGATGCGACTGCAAATGCAAATCCATTACCACTTGCTTATGAAAACGTAGGTTCTCCAAATAATGATCAAATCTTTGCACGTGTTGAGAATACGGCTTTTACGGGTTGTTTTTCTATCACCCCAGTAAATTTACGAGTAAATCCTCTACCTGTATTAACTTCACCTGTGACGCTACGCCAGTGTGATGATGATATGAATGGGGTAAGCATTATAAATTTAACCCAAGCAGAAGGCGAGTTAAGCACAAATGCCGCAAATGAAACCTTTGTTTATTTTGATTCTTCTGGGGCAGCTATCCCAGACCCTACTGCTTATATGAATAGTAGTAACCCATTTGTTGAAGCAATTGGAGTTACGGTAACAAACTTAAATGGGTGTTCTCGCGATGGGACCATAAATCTTATAATTAGTGCTTCTCAAATACCTGCAGACACATTATTTGCAGATGAGATGGAGTGTGATACAGATAGTGATGGAGTGGCTTTATTTGATTTTTCTGCAGCTACAGCAGCTATAGAAGCATCGTTTGCTCCGCAAGTTGTTATCGTGTCTTACTATGAAACACAACAAGAAGCTTTATCTGAAGTAAATCCTATTGCAGATCCTTCTGCTTATAATAACAACCTTACGTACACAAGTGCTGGAGGTGTTCAAGATATCTGGGTACGAGTTGAAGCAGACACAGACAATGGTTGTGTAGGTCTTGGAGAGCACGTACGTCTTACCGTTGTACCTAACCCCACCTTTTTACCCAACATCTCTTCACTTGAAGAATGTTCACCTATCGCAAATGCTGCACAATTTGATCTAACCGAGAACGATGCCCAGATTACGGGCGGTGATTCTAATATTCTAGTTACTTATTATGAGAATGTAGGGAATTACACGGCAATGAATGATATTGCTAACCCTACTGCTTTTTCAAACAGCAGCAACCCTCAGACCATTTACTACAGTCTAGAGAATGCCACTACGGGTTGTACCACATTTGATTTTGTAAACCTGGCAATGAGCTTTGAGCTCATCGTAAACCAAAACCCTGTACTCACCACACCTACCGAGCTTCAAGTTTGTGATGATGATGGTGTGATAGATGGACTTACCACAGTAGACCTCTCTTCAAAAGATATTGAGATCACGGGTGGTTTTGATGCAAACCTTACCATCACCTACCACCTAGATCTTGCTGGGGCTGATGCTGGTGATGCAAGTATTCCAGACAAAACAATGTTTACAATGACCACCAATCCTCAGATTGTAGTGGCTCGTGTGACCGATAATACCACGGCTTGTTATTCTACAGTCAACCTTAGTGTGCGTAGCTTCCCGGTGCCAGTACCCGTAACCCCTGCAGATTATGAGGAGTGTGATGATGATAACGACGGAGTTTTTGACTTCTTCGTGCTTTCCTCTAGAGACGCCGAAATCACCGGTGGTGACCCAACCCTTACCGTCGCCTATTACCTCACCCAGGCAGATGCAGATAATGCACCGGTGGGTCAGGAGCTTGACAATATGATGTATATCAACAATGAGCCTTTTGAGCAAATTGTGTATGCCCGTGTTTTTAACGATGCCGGTTGTTACAGCACTACACCGCTTACCCTGCGTGTGCTCAACACCCCGATGCCTAACCAAGATGCGCTTCCATACGCCTTGTGTGATGACGATACCGATGGGCTTCAGCTATTTGATTTAAGCACACAAGAAGCTAATATTCCTAGACTGTAGTAAATGGTCTGAGGGTTGCTGCTGTTTGAAAAAGCAGTAGGGTTAGCAATATCATTCATTGCCGTGTAATTCCCTACATTCTCATAATAAGTAACTAGAATATTAGAATCACCGCCAGTGATCTGAGCATCGTTCTCGGTTAGATCAAATTGTGCAGCATTTGCGATAGGTGAACATTCTTCAAGTGAAGAGATGTTGGGTAAAAAGGTGGGGTTAGCCTCCACATTGAGTAATACGTGTATCCCTAGACCACGACAGTCGTTTGCGGTATCGCCATCTACACGTACCCATATGCCTTGCTGTCCATTTGTATCTGTATAGGTGAGGTTATTTGTATAGGCATCAATAGTTGCCGTGATAGGATTGGTCTCTGTTTCTGCTTCTTGCTGGGTTTCGTAGTAGCTTACAGTGAGCATTTGCCCCGCAGGGAATAAAGCTAGCACTTGTGCTGTAGCATCAGAGAAATCAAATACTGACTGACCATCACTATCTGTATCACACTCAAAATATTCTAATTGAAAAGTATCAGGAATCTCTGAAGTATCCACCTCAAGATCAATCTGAGCCTGACGTGTACATCCATTTATGGTAGAAATAGTAACGCTTACGGATTCGTTGTTTTGTATTTGGTTTGTGTACGCTGTAGGATTAGCTATTGCAGCACCACTAAGGTCATAATATAGAAATGTCTCATTTTCGGAATCACTGCTTAATAAAACTTGCGACTCTGTTAGATTAAAGAACGCAAAGCCATCTTGATCAATATCACACTGACTTAGTGACACAGGAGAGTTTATAACTGGTAAAGGTGCTACAACTATATTAAAAGTAACAATAGCAAAGCAGGCATCGTTTTGAGTGTTTGAAACTCTTGCCGTGATAGGTTGTACTTCTGCGTCAGTATTAATGAATGTGGTGGGTAGAGCACCATTGTTTGCATTTGCATCTCCTGGATTATCGTGATATGTAACAGTAAAAATTGTAGGATCTTGACCATTGAGAATATCATCATCTAGTGTAGATAAGTCAAAGGTAGTAAACTGGTTTGTGTCATCTCCATCTGCACTGTCATCGCACACTATATATGATCCAGGGTCTGTAGCTGTAGCTTGCGGTATAATAGTTAAAGTAATGTCTGTAAAATCTGCGCAGTTATCGTTGCTTACATTATCTATTCTGGCAGTAATAGTTTCTGTGCCGGTAACAGTAAAATTTGTAGGAGTTGTAATTAGATTAGTTTCTGAAGAAGCATCAGTAGGAGTGGGGTAGAAGTCTATATTATATAATGTATCACTTTGAGTTCCTAAAATAATACTGTTAAGGGTTGTTAGGTCAAAGTTTTCTATTCCATCTGCAGAGCTATCATCGCAAATGTTTTGTGTAGGAACTGCATTTGCTGTGGGTTGACTGTCTACTATGAGGTCAATAGCGGTGGTGTCAAAACAAATCGCACTAGAGTTACTCTCTATTCTAGCGTAAATGGTTGTGCTTGTTGTGTCATAAGCAGTAGGAGTAACAAAAGGCATTATATTATCAATAGCTTGTTGCTCTGTAGCGTGCCAGCTTACTGTAAAATTTGAAGCGCTTTGAGTACCTAAAATGATACTTTCGGTCAACATTTCTAAGTTGAAAATCGCGGTACCATCATTTGTATTATCATCACATATACGTACTGGTGGAACAGGGTTTGCTATTGCTTCATCTGTAATAGTTACGGTAAAGCTCAGTTCATCTGGACACATATCTGGGTCTGCGGGATTTTCATCATAAACAAACACAGTGGTTGTTGTGGTGATGGGAGTTGTCCAGTCTATAAGCGTAGCAGTAGGGTCAGATTGTAGAGCTGTGTAATATTGAGGGTTGTTGAGAAAATTTCCCGAAAGGGTAGCGGGGTCAGCGAGTGTAAAAGTTTCACAAGCAGTAAGATCATCTATAACATCAATAGAAGGATTATCTACTAGGGTTATTGTGATATCAACATCTATAGGATCGCAATCGCCCACAGCAACGTAATTATATATGAGTGAGGGATTAGATATGGGATCTGTAGTAGGATCAAAAATATCTGTACCACTATCTAAAGGAGGTGTCCAGGTCCCTCCCGTGGGAGGATTACCATCAAAACGCTCCAGAAGATTTATGGGTCCAGCGGCAGCACATATATCTGTATCTGTATCTTCTGGTGTTACAGCAAATCCTGAGTAGTAGCCACCAAATCCTGCACTATTATTTGCTCCTACTAACCCTATAGCTATAGGACCATCTGCTACAACAGCTATGTCATCTGTGAGCATAGATATATTAAATGTTTCCCATTCTGTGGTACCTGGATTTGCAAGAGCGGTAGCAGGATCTAATGTAGTTCCATTAAGGGTTACTGTATTACCTACTCTAGATGTGATAAATACATTAGCTACGTATTGATCAAATATTGGTGAAACTTCATTTACACTTGGTATAGCATTCACATCGTTTTGAAAGAAGCAACTTAGTGGTGGCACAAATATCATACCTGGAGTGGCATCTGGCACATCCGGAATGGTAGGGTCATTTGCTCCAGCTCTACCTCCTATAAATTGATAAACATAAATGCCTTTACTCTCGCTTGCTTCAATAAACATATTGCGATGTGCAGAGCCATCATCAGGTAAAAATAGATTAGCTTGATCTATAAATATGTAATCACCAGCAGTACCTAATGTAAAATTTGGCGTAGCCGAACCATTAATATATAAATCTGTATTGTCTTGCGTGATTACTACAAGAACTCGCTCTAGAAGATCATTTCCATTACCTCTTACAAGCATATACTCACTACCTACGAGGTTCTCAGGCACGATTTGATCCATCATTATATCACTACCATTAGCAATATTACTTGTGGGTTCATTACTATTTAAGTTACCTACATTTACAACAATAGGATGTGCGTCATCAGACTGTATAAGTGCACCTATAAATCCTTCGGCATTTGCAGTATTAACTAGACTTGAATATCCGGTAATTGTATAGCTTTCTCCAGCGTTTAGATTAATTACTAGTGGTGAATCCGTAGTTATGTTGGGTTCAAAAACAAGATCATTATCGTACTCACTTATAGTAACAACCGTATTGTCTTCTTGGGCCATTATACTTGTAAAGAAACTGTGGTTACCCGCATTGCTATTTAACTGCGATAAACCTACTCTAAAGCGTGATCCTAATGCATCAGCTCCCTTTCCAGTTAGATAACCAGAATGATTTCCAGAGGAAGATTGAACTCTTAAGGATGTATAAAATAATTCAGTAGAACTTACAACTATCCCTTTAGTGCTTAAAGCTTGATTAAGTTCTGTATTAGTTATTAGAATATTAGCGCCAATATTAAAAGATGCGGGAGCCCCAGCAGATATGGTTTGTGTCCCTAGTACTGTTCCATTACCTAGGCTTATAGTGATAACTATAGGATCTGTTGTAGCAGTTGCCGGATTATCATAAGGAGTAGAAAAATATAAATAAGCAGATGTAATATCTTGTCCTCCCACGTCTCTCGCGTGTACAGGCGGTATGTAATGAGTGCTACCCAGTTGTGCAAATACAGGAAGTGTACATAGAGTGAGTACTATAAGTAGAGCGTAGTTTTGGATTTTCATAACCTCTAGTTGGTATAAGGTGTGCCTTAAAAATAGTGATATTTTGACTATCAGGGTACTAGAGGGGAGGTAATTATCTGCTTTTGGAGGTGTGAGGTGTTGTATTCCGCTTTCGCGAAAGCGTAAACACTCTTGTAAACTATAGAGGTGAAAACCGTAAGTAAATGAGTTTAAAAACAAAAATCCCGCTCAAAAGAGCGGGATTTTATATAAGTGAGATGTATTATTAAATGAGGCTTGCGCCTTACTTTACTTTATTAATTATTGCTTCAAACGCTTCTGGGTGGTTCATAGCAAGGTCTGCAAGCACCTTACGGTTAAGCTCGATTCCATTTGCTTTAACTCCTCCCATAAACTGAGAATAAGACATACCGTGCATACGAGCACCCGCATTAATACGAGTAATCCATAATGAACGGAAATTTCTTTTCTTCTGACGACGGTCTCTGTATGCATAAGACATTGCTTTGTCTACTGCATTCTTTGCAACTGTCCATACGTTTTTACGTCTTCCAAAGTATCCTTTGGCTTGCTTCATCACCTTTTTTCTTCGGGCTCTTTTAGCAACTGAATTTACTGATCTAGGCATAATTTAATGTGTTTTTGTAGCAGGCGACACACGCTGTGTGCTCTTGTGTATCTCGCTCTTAAGCGGCGAGACGGCCATACTCCAGGGTTTAAAAATAATTTGTTTTAACCGGTTAAAGTGATTACTTAAGGTTAAGCATCAATTTAACATTGTTCTCATCTGCTTCGTGTACAAGACCGTCGTGCGTCAGAGCTAGCTTGCGCTTTTTAGATTTTTTTGTCAAAATGTGACTCTTAAAAGCGTGCTTTCTTTTGATTTTACCAGTTCCGGTAAGCTTAAAACGCTTCTTAGCACTGGATTTTGTTTTCATTTTAGGCATCTGTTCCTATTTTTTAAATTATCTCACTTATTTTCTTACTAAACCCTCCTTACTCAATGAGTAGGAGGGTTTTTATAATAACTACAGCTCTTGAGTTTACACTCGAGTCTGTATTGTATTTATTTCTTTTTAGGTGCGATGAACATTGTCATACGCTTTCCTTCTAGTCTTGGGAGTTGCTCTACTTTTCCTAACTCTTCTAGCTCTTGAGCTAGTTTAAGAAGTAGTATTTCTCCTTTGTCTTTATAGATGATAGAACGACCTTTAAAGAAAACATACGCTTTAAGTTTTGCTCCTTCTTTAAGGAACTTCTCTGCGTGTTTCTTTTTAAACTCGTAGTCGTGATCATCTGTGTTAGGACCAAAACGAATCTCCTTGATTATCACTTTTGAGGCTTTTGCCTTCATTATCTTCTCACGCTTCTTTTGCTCGTATACAAACTTTTTATAGTCTATAATCTTACAAACTGGTGGAGCAGCGTTAGGTGATATTTCAACAAGGTCTAGCTCTAGTTCGCTAGCTAGTGCTTGTGCTTTTTGGATAGGGTATATCCCTACTTCCACATTGTCTCCCACTAGACGTACTTCTTTTGCACGTATCTTTTGGTTGATTTTGTGTTGGTCTTCCTTAATGATCCTTGCAGGACCTCTCGATCTTTTTCTACGTATTGCTATGGCTTTTCTATTTTAAATTAAACTTAATCAAATGTTTTCATTGTCGATGCAATCTCGGTAGATACAATTTTCGCGAAAGCGTCAATAGTCATACTACCTAAATCCTCACCACCGTGTCTTCTTACAGATATTGTGCCATCTTTTTCCTCTTGCTCTCCTATAATAAGCATAAACGGAAGTTTTTGCATCTCTGCTTCCCGTATTTTCTTACCCATAGTCTCGCCTCGGTTATCTATAAGAGCGCGAATTTCGTGATTTTCTAGCAAATTTAATACATTCTGAGCATATTTCTCATATTTCTCACTCAATGTCAGAATTGTAGCTTGCTGTGGCATAAGCCAAAGTGGGAAATTACCGCCTGTATGTTCTAATAATATAGCAACAAATCGCTCCATACTGCCAAAAGGGGCGCGGTGTATCATTACCGGCCTGTGCATCTCATTGTCACTCCCTTTGTACTGTAATTCAAAACGCTCAGGCAAGTTGTAATCTACCTGTATAGTCCCTAGTTGCCAGCTGCGACCTAAGGCATCTTTTACCATAAAGTCTAGCTTAGGTCCATAAAATGCTGCCTCACCAGTTTCAACAACATAGTTAAGCCCTTTTGCTTTTGCAGCGTTAAGAATGGCACTTTCTGCTTTTACCCAGTTTTCGTCTTCTCCTATATACTTATCTGGATTTTCTGGATCACGTAAAGAGACTTGAGCTGTAAAGTCTTCAAACCCTAATGAGCCAAAAACATAAAGTACCAAGTCTATTACTTTCATAAACTCTTCATCCAGCTGGTCTGGTGTACAAAATATGTGTGCATCATCTTGAGTAAATCCTCTTACACGCGTAAGACCGTGTAGCTCTCCAGACTGCTCATATCGATATACGGTTCCAAACTCTGCAAAGCGCTTAGGTAGTTCTTTATAACTCCACGGGCGACTGTTATATATCTCACAGTGATGAGGGCAGTTCATAGGTTTGAGTAAAAACTCTTCACCCTCGTTAGGTGTTTGTATAGGTTGAAAACTGTCTGCTCCATACTTTGCATAGTGGCCAGATGTTTCATAGAGTTCTTTTTGCCCTATATGTGGTGATACCACCATCTCGTAACCCTGTTTCTTTTGTGCAGCCTTAAGGAAGTTTTCTAAACGCTCACGTAAAGCAGCTCCCTTAGGTAGCCATAAAGGTAAACCTTGACCTACTCGCTGTGAGAAGGTAAATAGTTCTAGTTCTTTCCCTAGTTTTCTGTGGTCACGCTTCTTTGCTTCTTCTAGAAGTTCTAGGTATTGCTTAAGATCTTTTTGTTTTGGGAAAGAAGTTCCATAAACACGAGTAAGTTGTGGTTTGTTTTCATCACCACGCCAGTATGCACCAGCAACACTCATAATCTTTACGGCTTTTATGATACCTGTATTAGGTATATGTCCCCCGCGACATAAATCTGTAAAGTCGTCGTGATTACAAAAAGTGATAGTACCATCTTCTAGATTTTCAATAAGTTCTACCTTAAACTCATTTCCTTCACCTTTATATTTGTCAAGAGCTTCTTGCTTTGTTACAGATCGCATTTTAAAATCGTGCTTTCCACGAGCAATCTCGAGCATCTTATCTTCTATCTTCTTAAAGTCTTTATCAGAAATAGTTTGATCACCTAGATCAACATCATAATAAAAACCATTTTCTATAGCTGGGCCTATAGTAAGTTTTGCTCCAGGGTATAACTTTAATATAGCTTGAGCAAGCACGTGAGAAGAAGAGTGTCTAAAAGCAGTCTTCCCTTCATCGTCATTCCAGGTAAATAAGGTAATCGATCCATCTTCTGTAAGTGGGGTAGAGGTCTCTACGGTCTCCCCATTAAATTTTGCAGAAATAACGTTGCGCGCCAGCCCCTCGCTGATGCTCTTTGCGACATCCATAGGAGTAGCTCCCTTGTCTATCTGTTTTACATTGCCATCTGGCAAAGTGATATTGATCATAGTTCGATTATTTATAAGAAGCAAAGATAGGATGTTCGATGTAGGTTTACAATAACTAGGTAATCTGTTTTACATTATATATAGGACAAAGTTTTTTACGCTTTCGCGAAAGGTGTTTTAATTTCAATTAATAGTATATCAGCGTTCTATGGTTTTAATAGCTGTTGTAGTTGGGTTTTTGAGAGCGATTTTAGAAATATTTCCCATTTTTTCTTGTCAGACTTGAACTTCTGTGTATCTTTGCCGTCCGTTTAAATGTGAGCGGTAGTTCTTATAAATGTTTGTTTAATTGGCTTTAAAATTTATTTCAAATTATTTTCAAAAGATAGTTTGTAAAGTNTTTATGTTAAGATATTTTCTTTCGCCTTGAGCGAAAGAGTTTAAGATGATTTTATATCATTTTATTCTAAAACTAAGGTGGTTATAGCGACGGGGCTCACCTCTTCCCATTCCGAACAGAGAAGTTAAGCCCGCCAGCGCCGATGGTACTGCACTCGTGGGAGAGTAGGTCGCCGCCTTTTTAAGCTCCAATACAGAAATGTGTTGGAGCTTTTTTTATACAAGAAAATCAAAGATAATCTCTTGTTTACATATATGTAGTTCTAGAATTACATAATAGAGGCACTATGATTAGCTCTCATCTGAGTAATGTAGGGCGGCCTTATTATCTATTCCTTCTTTACGGTTATAAAATACAGATATCTTTGTGCGGGTGTGATGGGCGTATATATTGGAGAGATCTAAATTTAATGCTGTATTAAATCGAGCATTATCTTTTATAGTTTATAAATCTCAAATTACTTGTTTACCATTCTTAAGTATCCTTTACTACATAGAGTTACAGGTCGCTTATAGAGCTATCCAAACGGTAAGAAATATTAGAATGTTTGTAACCAGGTGCTATGAAGGATAGGCGCTACTAAAGAATTACTTATTAAGAGATATAAATACACTCACTCTGAATTCTAATCTTAAAAGTATAGGGTATATATGCGACTGAAATTACAACTAGTCTTTTATAAAGTCTTGATATTCTAGATAGAATAGCTCCAGTTTTGACATATACTCATATAAAAAGTCAAAAACTTTTGGCCAGTCATTTTTATTATTGATTTTCACTCCTTCGAGTCTTATGTAAACTCTAGAGATGACCTTTCCACTATCAAGAAGATATTCATCATCAAAAATAAGATTAGGAGACACTTCTTCCAGTAGTAAAGATTTTAGACTTAGAAGTTTTTCGTAATAGTATGCCTTATCAATTTCGTCATTAGATTCAGAATCTATAGCCACCAAGGCATAGCCATTAGTAAAATCAAATTTTAAGGTTACGTCTTTTATTCCTGTGTTATAAAGTATCCATTTACGGGGATATCTTTTTGCAAAGAAAATCCAAAACTGCTTCCGTACTTTTTTAGCTTCTTCTTTAGAGTACATAACTATAAGAAATATGCGATAATTATACCTATTAAAATTACACCAAGCTTTGTTGCGTTAAACTGATGATTTTTTGAAGATTCAAAAAGTATGGTTGTTGACACGTGTAATAATACTCCTACTACTAATGCATTTACTTCGCTACTGTAAGTCTCCAGAAGTGATGACTGTGTCTTTAAGAAAGCTCCTAGCGGTGTCATACAAGCAAATATGATTAGAAAAATGCTTGTTTGTATGGTAGACATTTTTGAGTTTAATAAAAAAGCAGATAAAATAACTGCAATGGGAATTTTATGAACTATAACTCCATATAGTAAATCTTGATTTTCGGCAAGTGGGAAACCCTCTATAAGAGAGTGTAAGCAAAGACTTATAAATAATAATATAGGAAACGTTCCTTCATCTTTATGGTGAACGTGACCGTGCTCTGCCCCTTTAGATCCAAATTCTAAGATGATCTGAATAAGTAAGCCTAGCATTATAAAAATCCCAATGTTAGAATTATTACTACTGTATACTTCAGGCAAAAATTCAAATATGACTACTGAAAGTAAAAAAGCTCCACTAAAAGAAAGTAAAAGCTTAATCCCATTATTTACAGCTGGCTTAAAAATAAGTGCAAATGTGAGTCCTATTAAGACGGCTATGATGGGAAGAATAATTGCAAGCAAATGGAATGAAGTTTTGGGTCGTTAAGGCGGTAAAATTAACGTATTTTTGCGGCATATGAGTAAGAGTAGTGAAAACTTTAAGATGGTGGCCAAAACGTTTTTTGGCTTTGAAAAAATTCTAGCAGAAGAGCTTAGAAACTTAGGCGCTGGAAATGTAGAAATAGGGACGCGTAATGTCTCTTTTGAAGGTGATAAGGGGTTTATGTACAAAGCAAATTTGTGCTGTCGTACCGCTATTAAAATTTTAAAGCCCATTGCCGAGTTTAGGGTGATGAATGAGGATGATCTCTATAGACGTATGCAACGCATAAACTGGAGGAAATATCTAGATGTAAAGAAGACCTTTGCGATTAATGCAACTGTAAGCGGTAATACATTTACACACTCGCAGTATGTTGCCTTTAAAACTAAAGATGCTATTGTAGATAAATTTAGAAAAGAAGAAAACGTACGTCCTAGTGTTGATACTAAGCACCCAGATCTTAGGCTCAACGTCCATATACAAGACAACTGGTGTACATTGTCACTAGATAGTAGTGGCGCATCATTACACCACCGTGGTTACAGAACTGCAACAAACATAGCACCTATTAACGAAGCACTCGCGGCTGGTTTAATTATAATGAGTGGCTGGCACGGTCAGTCAGATTTTCTTGATCCTATGTGTGGGTCTGGTACAATGTGTATAGAGGCTGCAATGATAGCCTGTAATGTGCCTGCAAACTTAAATAGAAAAGAATTTGCTTTCGAAAAATGGGGAGATTGGGATGTAGATCTGTATGAACTCATAGAGGCATCTGCTCTTAAACGTGTTAAAGATTTTAGATACACGATTACTGGTTATGATAAAGCACCATCTGCCGTAGAGAAGGCTCGTGAAAATGTAAAAAACGCGCAGCTTTCAGATTTTATCACTATAAGTGAGAAGAACTTTTTTGAAACTAAAAAACAAGGTAGTGACTTCTTACAAATGGTGTTTAACCCACCTTATGGTGAGCGTTTACCTATAGAGATGGAAGCGTTTTACAAAGAGATAGGTGATACACTTAAAGGTGGTTATCCTGGATCTCACGCCTGGATGATTACTTCTAATATGGAGTCACTTAAGCACGTGGGGCTTAGACCTAGTAGAAAAATTAAGTGTTTTAACGGTAGTTTAGAAAGTCGTCTGGTTAAATATGAGATGTACGAGGGAAGCAAGAAGGCTAAGTACCAAGATGATAATGAATAGTTGTACGCTTTCGCGAAAGCGTAATTAATCCCCTACTTTTTAAAAATAGGGATAAGATATGATAGCGTATATCCATAACCCACACCTACCGTAGAGTCTTCGGTAACTTTACCGAAGCCCGGAATATAAAGATTTGCATATCCATCTGGGTCTTTTGTTGTGATAGATCTCTTAATCTGAACATTAACACCTAGGTAGATATTGCTAAAAAGTTCTACTTCTAGACCTAATTTAAGCTCTAGCCAAGTAGCATTGAGTCCAGAAAAATCTTGGGAGTCTAGTCTTGTGTCATCACCAAAAAGGGGATTTGTAGTGTATATGGTATAGCTGTCTAGCTCTTGACTAAAACTAGAAAAACCAGCACGTACACCTGCATAGATTAGGTTATTCATCCCAAACCAGTTCTCATAAGCATTGTAATTAAAACCGGCTTTTATGTAACTACCTTTTGTAGTATTCTCAATATTGGGTAAATCTGTTACTTTGGTTTCGTTGCCTAACTCTGCGGCTAGATAGTAGTTTTTCTTTATTCTAAAATCGCCTACTACTTCAAAGCCTGTGTAATTGTCATCAAGAAAAGATCGTACAGGTTTTGATAAATCTATACCTACTCTGAGGCCGTAGTAATCTGTAGGGACTTTTGCTACTGTATCAACTGCTATAGCTTCTTCTCCTATATCTTGAGCACTAACACCAGCAGATATAACGGTAAAAAGTAGGCTAGTGAAAAATACTAATGTGTGCTTCAACTTGATCATTTACCGTTGGGTTTTCTATTATAATATTCTGTATCCAAGTGCCATCATCTTGAGGAACTAGTTCTGCTAGTAACTCGTCATATATCACTCTAAAGCCGCAAGCCTTGCTTACATACTCCTCATCGCGTATGTAGGTAAACACTAGGTCATCTACATTTATAGGCTCGTCATCTTCTTCTTGAGAGTTTATTATAAATGAGTAGGTTGTAACATCTTCTATAGTACGTAGAGGGATAGCAATACTGTCTATGCCTGCACTCACTGTAAAGCCTGTATCTTCTGGTATAGATCCTTCTGCTACGATAGCAAGATTATTAGGAGCTTTTGGATCTGAAGGGCTGTCTGCATCATAAAACTTTATAATAAGCAGTGGGGTAGTGGGTGTAGTTTCTGCACAAATGTCATCACGCTCACAGGCGCTTTGCCCAAAGCATATAATGAGTAACAGTATATAAAAGAGTTTTTTCATTATGATCTTTTCTCTAAAAGTACAACATTCTCTACGTGATGAGTTTGAGGAAACATATCTACAGGTTGTACCTTAGTTACCTTATACACGTCATCTAGTAACGCAAGATCTCTTGCTTGTGTTGCACTATTACAGCTTACATATACAATTTTTTGAGGTGAGATATTTAATATCTGGTCTACAACGTCTTTGTGCATACCATCCCTAGGTGGGTCTGTTATTATAATATCTGGCTCACCGTGTGTGGCAATAAACTCTGAGTTAAAAACCTTCTTCATATCCCCTACAAAGAACTCAGCATTTTCTATACCATTGAGTTTTGCATTTTCCTTTGCAGCGGTGATAGCATCTGGTACAGCCTCTACACCTATCACTTTTTTAGCTTTTTTTGCAACAAACTGTGCGATAGTTCCTGTACCTGTATATAAGTCATATACAAGCTCATTACCTGTAAGGCCAGCAAAGTCTCTTGTAATTTTATATAACTCGTACGCTTGCTCTGAGTTAGTCTGGTAAAAGGACTTAGCATTGATCTTAAACTTAAGACCTTCCATCTCTTCAAAGATGTGATCACGCCCTGCATAACAAATTACCTCCTGATCATAAATGGTGTCATTGCCCTTACCATTAATTACATATAGTAAAGATGTAACCTCTGTAAAGGTGTCTTTTATGTAGTTAAGAAGTAGTTCTCTTTTTTGTACATCTTCCTTATAAAACTGTACGAGTACCATAAGCTCCCCAGTAGTAGAGGTGCGTATCATAAGCGTGCGTAAAAGACCTTCTTGATTTCTGGCATTGTAAAAAGCCATATCATTTGCGGTAGCAAATTCTTTTATACCATTACGTATAGCATTACTAGGGTCGCGCTGTAGGTGACATTTTTCAATATCAAGTATCTTATCCCACATACCTGCAATATGAAAACCAAGGGCGTTGCGATCTTCTATCACCTCGCCACTTTTTATTTGCTCTAGTGTGAGCCATTTTGAGTCAGAAAATCCAAACTCCATTTTATTTCTATAGAAGTACTGCTCTTTGCTTCCGGCAATAGGAGTAACTTCTGGTAATTCAATTTTTCCTAGGCGGGTTAGATTATTTACTACCTCTTGCTGTTTGTACTCAAGCTGGTATTTATAATCCATATGCTGCCACTTGCAACCACCACAAAACTCAAAGTGCTGGCATTGTGGTTCTGTACGCTTTTGCGAAAGCGTAACCACCTCTGTTGCAGTACCCTCATAGTAGGCTTTACGTTTTTTTGTAGTCTGTACGTGTACCACATCTCCTGGTACAGCGTTGTTTATAAATAACACCTTACCATCTGGTGCGTGACCTATGGCTTTACCTTTTGCGCCGGCATCTGTTACGGCTATATTTTCAAAAATCTTACGATTAGTTTTACGTCTACCCATAGTGGCAAAAGTAGGATTTATATTAAAGCTATTTTCCGAAAATTATAAGAGATTATCAATAGTTTGTAAAGTATGACGCTTCTTGTGTTTTGTAATCACTAGAGCATAAAAAAAGGCTACTATAAAAATATAGTAGCCTAATTATTGAGGGAATTATTTATGAGGTGTTAGTCAACTTTATTGTTGAACTTATGTAAGATTTTTTTCATTTGCTCTCCTGCAGCTTCTCTACCTCCTAGACCAAAGCTCAGAACCACTGTAAGTGCTATAGTACCAAGTGTAAGACCAAAGGCAAGGTTAATAATCTCATCTGCAATGCCCATAGTGCTTAACCCTATTGCAAGGAAGATAGCGATGATAGCCATACGTACGATAGATGCTAAGAAAGCATTTTCTTTGGCTGCCATATTTTTATAAACGATGCTTGCAATCCAGTTACCTATTACTAGAATAACAAGTCCAAATAATATTTTACCACCATATACATTTATAGTTGCAAAGATTTCTGAAAGTTGTTTAAACTCTAACTTTTCTATAGCGGTAGTGATACCAAAAAGGAGGATAAAAAAGTAAACAATGTTACCTATAAGGTTTACCACATTTGTGTTACCCGTCATTTTATCAAGTTGCATTTTTTGAAGCGTAGCATTCATATTCATCCCGTTAAGAAGATCTTTTACAAGACCACTTAAGAAACGAGCACCTATTGTAAAGGCAAGAAGTATGATTGCTGCAACAGCTATTTTTGGTATGGCTGCCATAAAGCTAGATAGCATTGTAGTTGCCGGTATAGAGATAGAGTCCATCTCTAATATATTAAGTGCTACTATAAGTAATGGTATAAACACAAAAATGAAAACTACTTTTTTAAGGATGTTTACAACATCAATTTTAGTAGAGATTTTTAATTTAGGCAGTGCTTTACGTATGGTATCTCCAGACATTCCTACAAACTCTGCAACGATTGTTGCCAGCATATACCCTATGTATGTTACAAGACCGGCACCTACTATGCGAGGTATGAAGCCTAGAAAATCATCCAGCATATTTTTAAGAGGATCTAGGGCAGAGGTAAGACCTAAACGACCTAGCACAAGTGTAAAAACAAATATCATTACTAGTAAGTAAACTAGTTTTGATATAAATTTTGATAAAGTGATGGTGTCACTTTTTAATTTCTCATCAAGACCACTCTTTTTAATGATCTTTGCAGTTAATTTTTTGAGTAGCTTTGCTATAAATATACCTACTATAAGAAGTAGTATAGCGACAAGTGCGTTGATTAAGTAATCACCACTACTTAAGTTTTTAAGTAAATCGTTGAGATAGTCCATTTTGATTAATTATTTTAGTTTAGTCAAATGTACTTCGATTACTTAGGGTGCTATTTTATTTCTAGAAGCATCAAGACGTTAAAGATGAAATGCATATAAAACACGACATAATACACAGTTGTACTATGTTTTATGAGGTTGATTTCTCTCCTCTGACATAATTGTTAAGAATTAGGAATTGTAAATTATAGATTAAAAAAACTTACAAATTATGGCCACTGTTGATCAACTTACATCACAACAGGCAATCGCTCTCGAAGACAAGTACGGAGCACACAACTACCACCCGCTTCCAGTTGTACTTTCAAAGGGAGAAGGCGTTTACGTCTGGGACGTAGAAGGAAAAAAGTACTTTGATTTTTTATCTGCATACTCGGCAGTAAATCAAGGTCATTGTCATCCTAAAATTGTAGGAGCAATGACAAGTCAAGCACAAACACTTACACTTACGTCAAGAGCATTCTATAACGATATGCTAGGTAAGTTTGAGAAGTATGCTACAGAGACTTTTAACTATGACAAGCTCTTACCTATGAATACAGGTGCAGAGGCAGTAGAGACAGCTCTTAAACTTTGTAGAAAGTGGGCTTATGAGGTAAAAGGAATAGACGAGAACGAGGCAGAGATTATAGTATGTGAGAACAACTTTCACGGGAGAACCACAACCATCATCTCATTTTCTAACGACCCTGTGGCTCGTAAAAACTTTGGTCCTTACACAAAAGGATTTATTAAAATAGAGTATGATAATCTTAAAGCCCTAGAAGAAGCACTTAACAGCAGTTCTAATATAGCAGGTTTTCTAGTAGAGCCTATACAAGGAGAAGCAGGGGTATATGTACCTAGTGAGGGTTACCTAGCAGCGGCAAAAGAACTGTGTAAAAAACATAATGTACTCTTCATAGCAGACGAGGTGCAGACAGGTATAGCAAGAACAGGACGTTTACTTGCTACCTGTGGTAACTGCGATTGTTTAGATAAGCACTGTTCTGGTACACCAGAGGTAAAAGCAGATATCTTAATACTAGGTAAAGCCTTATCTGGAGGCGCATATCCTGTATCTGCAGTACTAGCAAATGATGATATTATGGGTGTAATAAAGCCTGGTAATCACGGTAGTACCTTTGGAGGAAATCCGGTTGCAGCGGCTATTGGTATTGCAGCACTTGAAGTTATTAAAGATGAAGAGCTTGCAGATAATGCACAAGAGCTAGGTGAACTCTTTAGAGCAGAGCTTGCAAAATTTATAGAGACAAGCTCTATTGTAAATGGTGTACGTGGTAAAGGATTACTTAACGCTATCCTTATTAACGATACAGAAGATAGCTCTACCGCTTGGGATATTTGTATCGCTTTACGTGATAATGGATTACTAGCAAAACCTACCCACGGTAATATCATACGTTTTGCACCACCGCTTGTAATGACTAAAGAGCAATTACTAGAATGTGTTGCGATTATTACAAAAACGCTTAAGCAATTTGAGAAGTAATAACTCTTAATGATATAAAGTAAAAAAGCCGCTTCAGTTATGAAGCGGCTTTTTTCTTTACTTTAATTCATCTTTTACATAAATGAATTATTCTGTAGGAAGTCCCATTTGTTCCATCATCTCACGTTGACTTTCCATATATGCATCCCATCCTCCCATAGAAACGATAGAATAAACAGACCATAAAAGCGAAATTACACCTAGTATAAGACCTACAATAGCAATAATTTTTGCCGTTTTAAATTGTCCTGCATTATCATAAATTTCAGGGTTCTCCATTAGTAACTTTTCGTCTTTCTTAAGTAAAAAGAAAGCAATACCAGAAAGTACTATTCCTCCTAATCCAGCAGAACAGCAACAAGCAACAAATGATATAATCCCTAGTACAAGAGATATCGTTACATTAGGTAATTTTTGTTTTTCCATTTTTTGAGTGGTTAATTAGTTAGTTGTCATTTTTATAATGTAGCTCACAATAATTGTAGCGACTGTCAATATAGCTAAAATTATGATACCCTTATTAGCATATTTAAAACTTATAAAGTGATTGAGTACTAATAAAAGTAAGAGTGTAATTAAAGGATAGATGGCAGGGTACATATAAAATGCATCTACAAACTCACCTCTTAGTATTAAAGCAATAGAACGCTGTATACCACACCCCATACACTCATATCCGAGGTATTTCTTATTAATACAGGGTAGCATATATTCTTCCATTCAGTTCACTCTAAGTGTGTAAACGCTTCAGTTATTATGCAAGCGCTCTCAAATTTAATAACTATTAGAGGAGATAGCCCTCCTTATGCGATAAAAAATGCAATATTTTATGCATTATGAGAAAGCAGTATAAAGTCAGTATCTAGATTCATTTTATACACAATGCTTATTTTTACCTATAAGGTTTAATACTTCTATGTTATGGTAAAAGGAACACGCGTACAAGCACTAGATGACGATTTTGAAGGTCTGGTAGTAGAGACGGTAGATGGAGAGATACTTGTAGAAGATAGTGATGGGTTTATTTTACGCTTTCGCGAAAGCGAACTCATACCCATTATAGATGATAGACTTAACCGTGATCTTGCTTATGTACCAGATAGTGTAATCTCTGAAAAAGAGCAGCCTAAAAGACGACAAGCCCCAAAAGTCTCTGCAAAAGAGCGCAATGCTCCTATGTTTGAGGTAGATCTACATATTAATAAACTTGTAAAATCTAAGCGTGGTATGAGCAATTATGAGATACTCACCCTACAGCTTGATACGGCAAGAGGTCAACTAGATTTTGCCATACGAAAGCGCATTCCAAAAATGGTTTTTATACACGGAGTAGGTGAGGGCGTACTGCGAGAGGAGCTCTATACTTTACTACGTAGATATGACGGTATTAAATTTTATGATGCAGATTTTCAAAAATATGGAGCAGGAGCAACCGAGGTCTACCTCTACCAAAACGCCACTACTCGTTAAAATCTGGCTTTTCTGTTATAACAACGTCTGGTGATGTATATACCCCAAAATTTTGAGTAGACTCATCACGCTGCTCATCTTGGTTTGCAGGGTTTATATAGACAAGTAACCTTGTAAATATAGATATCTGGAAGTCTGTAATAACATACTCGTTATCACGATACTCATCTACAGTGGTCTCTACCGCAATAGCTGGATTTAAGTAATCATCTTCGGTAGGCGCATCGGGGTTTGAGTTGTCATTTGCTGGGTTGAGATCCATATTTGCATCTTCGTTGCGTGTGAGCACTCCATCACCATCATCATCTGGGTCAAGGTAATCTGGTATCTCATCACCATCTGTATCTCTAGAGAGCATTGTATCTATAGCAGTCCCATCTACATTGAGAACCACACCTTCTAGCTCGGTAGGTACGTTATCACCATCATCATCAGAGTCTAATATGTCTGGAATGCCATCCTCATCAGTATCCTTAAGATCTGCAGTACCCGCGACACCTTCTGGGTCTTCTATCTCAGAAGGTATGCCATCCTCATCAGTTTCGGTCCCTGATCTTGTAATGAGCACTTCTCCCTCTGTACTTATAAACTCTTCTGCCACCACCGGTGTTGCAGGTGGTATAAGGCTACAAAAGTAATCACTAGATACCGCGTCATTAAAACGTCTGTATGAAACTTGGTCATCACCAGAGAGTGTAATGTCATCAAGTTCATCTACTCCCCCAAAAATATCTTGAGAGGTTGTAAACTGTAGCGCTAGCGTCTCGTTAGTACTTGTGTTAATTTTATAAAACACATACTCGCTATCTGTACAAAGTTCTAGCTCAAGATCATCAAAATCTATCTCTGTGACAATAAGATCACCATCGTCACACGAGGTAGCGATAAAAGAAAGGATAACTAAGGCTAGAAGCTTTTTCATATAAATTATGTTTATGACAAAAATAGGGTAAAGAGATGTAATTACGCTTTCGCGAAAAAAGTTATTTAAACAGCATTAACACCCTGCACTTACTAGTTACAATGTGCCGCTTCGGTACAAGCTTGCTCATCATATAGAAACGCTAAAGTGTAAGAGCTGTCGGGATATTTTAGTTATTTTTGTAGACTAATCCCTAAGGAATAACGTTTATGTCTCAGGTTTATTTTGATAATGCTGCAACCACTCAAATACGTCAAGAAGTATTAGAACGTATGATGGAAGTTATGAGAGAGGTGCCTGGTAATCCATCTTCTACACACGCCGTAGGTCGCACCGCAAAAAGTCACGTAGAAAGTGCACGTAAAACCATAGCAAAGATTCTTAATGTTACCGCGGGAGAGATTATTTTCACATCTGGAGGTACAGAGGCAGATAATCTTGTCATAAATAGTGCAGCTCGAGACCTAGGAGTACAACGCATTATTACCTCTCGTATAGAGCATCACGCAGTGCTACACGCAGCAGAAGAAGCAGCAAAAACTTATAACATTTTACTAGAGTACGTTCCCTTAAAAGAATGTGGTACTCCAGACGAAAAAAAGCTAGAAGAAATGCTCGTATCAAATGATGCAAAAACGCTCGTGAGCCTTATGCACGTTAATAATGAGGTGGGTAATATGATAGACATAAAAGCAATCGCGACTATGTGTAAATCATATGGAGCACTGGTACACTCAGATATGGTGCAAAGCATTGGCCATTATGCTATAGACCTTCAGGAGATTCCTGTAGATTTTGTAGCGGCTGCTGGTCATAAATTTCACGGGCCAAAAGGTGTAGGGTTTGCATTTATAAGAAAAAATAGTGGTCTTAAGCCACTTATCTTTGGTGGTTCACAAGAGCGTGGTTTACGAGCTGGTACAGAGGGTGTACATAATATTGCAGGACTTGAGACAGCAATGCAATGTGCATATACTCATCTTGAAGAAGAGAGCAATTATGTGAAAGGGGTAAAAACCTATTTCGCCGAAAGGCTTAAAAAAGAAATCCCTAGTGTAAAACTTAATGGGAATTGTAGCAATCCAGAGAAGAGTACATATACATTACTTAATGTATGCTTACCTATTGCTTCAGAAAAGGCATTATTGCTGCTTTTTCAATTAGATATGAAGGGTATTGCTTGCTCTAAAGGAAGCGCTTGCCAGAGTGGGAGTGATAAAGGATCACACGTACTTCAAGAAATCTTATCTGAAGATGATCTTAAAAAGCCTAGCGTGCGTTTTTCTTTCTCAAAGTATAATACAAAAGAGGAGGTAGACTACGTGATAAGTGTACTTAAAGAGTTTCTAGAAGGTGTACTTGCGTAGTCTAGAACTTAGCAGATACTCGTACATTAAAAACTCTAGGAGATAAAAAGTTAGGAATTGCAAACTGCTGTTGTGTACTTGCGTCTCTTACAAAGGTGTTTGTAATCGAGTTCAGTCTATCAAATATGTTATAGATTTCAAAACCAGCTGTAAGATCCTTGAAGACGTGCAGCCAGTGACCCTTTGGGAACGGTTTTGATGCATCTGTAAATACATAATTTATACCTGCATCTGCTCTAAAATAGTCTCTCAACCTAGGTAATTCTGAAAACACATAAGGATCTGCATAACTAGGTGATCCTCCTGGTAGGCCTGTCTGGTATACCATATTAATGTAAAGTTTCAAGCTAGGAATATTAGGCGCGTAGTCTTGAAATAGAAAAGCAACCTTTAATCGTTGGTCTGTAGGTCTTGGTATATACCCTTGATTATCTATATTTTCTTCTGTGCGCAGTACACCTAGACTTATCCAGCTTTGTGTACCTGGTACAAACTCACCATTAAGTCTGGTATCTATACCATAAGCTCTTGCCGTAGCATTATTTGTAGCTCTGTAACGTATGCGTACATTTTCTAAGGTATATGGATTTACATCTGTAAGACCTTTATAATATGCTTCTGTCACTAGTTTAAATGGGCGTTCCCAAAGATTAAAACTCCAGTCGTGGCCAGCTACAAGATGAAAAGATTTTTGAGCTTTTACATCTGGTCGTACCTGTCCCAGTGAGTCTCTCAACTCTCTATATAAAGGAGGTTGGGCATAGAGACCTCCAGATAATCTAAAAATCATATCTGAGTTGCCACCAGGTTTTAAACTAAGTTGTGCTCTCGGGCTTACCACGGTTTGTGTTGTATTCTCAATGTTATCTCCGCTTACCGTCCACTGTTGTGCTCGTACTCCAGCATTTATCCAGAGTTCATTATTTCCTATCTCGGTACGTTTGCTGTATTGTCCATAAGCAGAGAGTCTATTAATCTGGACATTATTACGGGCACGTATGTTTGTAAATGGCTCAAGAGGCGCATCAAATGCCGCATAAGGTTGCTCATTTGTAAAATCTCCTATAGGTGGTCTTATAGAAAACCCAGCAGAGTCTATAACCTCATATTCTTCTAGTCTATCACGTATATCTTCACGAGTATATTTTATGCCCCAATCTATCTGGTCTGTATCTTTCAGATACGTTCCTTTATGCTCTACATTTATAAAAAGTGCATCTAGATCATTACGAGCGTGTGTAAGTTGTGAGCCTATACCTTGTGTAAACTCTACATCACCTAGGTCTTCATCACCTATGTTAGTATTAGGTCTTCCTAAGCGATAGTCTGCAAAAATATCAAAATACTCTTGCTCTTGTGTGTGATATGCAGATCCTAAAACTTTGAGTGTGGTATGCTCATTAAGTTGGTAAGTACCTTTTAAGGCTCCAAAGTAAGTCTCATACTTATCTTCTTCTTGACCTTCATAAAAGACAATAAGGGCTAGAGGATCTGCAAGACTACCAAAATTGGTTTGTCGTGTAAGTGGCTCATAGTCATATTTATTTATCGCAATGTTCCCTAAAAAGTCTAGTTGAAATTTATTTGTAAACTTATACGTAAGCAATGACTGAGCGTCAAAAAAACGTGGTTTAAAGTTAGTTTCTGTTTGTTTTGCATTTACAAGAAGGCTATTATCGCGATAACGTACACCTGCAAGTGCTGTAAATCTCCCGTCTTTAGAAATTCCTTCACCAGAGATACTACCGCCTAGAAGGCTGGCATCTACACTGGCCGCAAAATCTACAGGCCTTCTGTAGGTAATGTCAAGTACAGAAGAAAGTTTGTCTCCATATTTTGCCTGAAATCCTCCAGCACTAAAAGCTACATTTTGAACTAGATCACTGTTTACAAAACTCAATCCTTCTTGCTGTCCAGAGCGTACTAAAAATGGACGGTAAACTTCTATTTCATTAATGTATACTAGGTTCTCGTCAAAGTTACCACCGCGCACAGCATATTGTGTACTGAGCTCATTGTTATTACTCACTCCTGGTAATGACTTGAGAAGATTTTCTACTCCCGCATTTGCACCTGGTGTCTTGCGTATAGTCTCTGGAGCTATGGTAGTCACGCCTTCTACACGCTGCCTGGTAGTAGTGGTAATAATAACTGTACCTAGTTGTTCAATATCGGTTTTTAATACTGGGTTAAACTCAATATCGGCATTTGCTTTAAGGTTGAAGGTTTGTGTTATTTTTTTAAAACCTACATAGGTATAAGATATTGCGATATCTTCATTTGCAGGAATCACTATTACATAAAAACCATTGTCATTTGTAACAGTGCCATCTCCCATAAATGCAACAGAAGCTCCTGGTACAGGTGTGTTTTTATCATCTAGTATGATGCCTCTTATAGTTGCCGTTTGGGCAAGACCTAGAGTTGTAAAACATAAAAGTAGGATGAGTAGGAGGTAGTTATTTTTCAATGGATGGTTTTCTAAAGAATGTAGTTTCAAATGTAGTACTATTTCCCACATTATCAGTCACGATAAGTTTGAGTTCGTTCTTAGTATCTGTAACGGCATTATCGTTAAAATCGTGTGTGAGTGTTTTGGTTTTTGGCTCATACTCAAGTAAGATAAACTTACCGTTTACTGTAGCACGGTATCCCTTTATACCACTTGCCAGGTCTTTTATCTCAAATTTAAGGTAGCGATATTTTGACATCCATTTACCTTTTGTAAAATTGCTCGCCTTTACCACCGGCGGGTCTGTGTCTTTTGCAATTGTATATTCTCCTAGGGTACGTGTGTTAATTTGAAGTTTATTATCCTTAATACGGGTATTACTGTAATACACATCACCTTTGTAATTTATTCTACCTAGATATAGCTTATCGCGATCTGACTCATTATAACCAGATAGGTCATATGATATACTTATATTTTTATGTACGGGTAGTACATCCTTGTGCAAAGTTAGTTTGTCACCCTCTGCTTTGAGATTTAAAAAGTAGTCATCATAAAATGCTCCTTTAGGAATATATACCTCAAATTTTCCTTCATTAAAATTGTATCCTTGGTCACTATATACAAAGTCTTTACCCTCTGTATTTGTTCTTGGTGAGCTTAGGCTATCTTTTTTACCACTTATAGGTATGTTTATGATTACTTCGTTATGTGCAAAATCTTTTACTTTTATTTGATACTGGTAAGCAAGACTATCTTCTATGGTAAGTATACCGTTATCGACCTGCTGCGTGTATATACTAAGCGGATTGTTTCTTTCTATAAACAACTTCTGTACGCGCTTTCTTTTGTCTTTATACAACCCATAATCTATCATTCGGTTGAGGTATCTGGTTTCTGCAAAGGAGAATTTATCCATTTTCACCTCAAAATTAGTCTCACCATTTATAGAGGTCGTGATGGTATAGATACCATTCTTATTATTTGCTAGGTCTTGCTGGTCTATGGTACCTATCGCAAAACCTATAGCTCCTATGGCCTTTATATTTTCTGCTTGGTAACTCCCGTCTGCCTTTTGGGTGAGGCGCACATCTATAGCTTCGGTTCCTTTATTGATGGTTGATTGATCACCTATAGGGTATGCACGTAAGTGATTTATAGTAGGCTTTCTAGTGTCTTTTGCCGTAAGTCCAAATAAGAAAGGATTCATAGGTCTTGCATTACCATCTCTTATTTCAAAGTGAAGGTGAGGACCGCCACTACTACCTGTGTTTCCACTATATGCAAGTATTTCTCCCTTGCCTATGGTAAGCTCTCCTTTTTTAGGAAATAGCTCAATCTCATAAGACTGTTTTTTGTATTGTGCTCGTTTTATATAAGCTTCTACCTCTGGACAAAATTTTTGTAAGTGTCCATACACAGTTGTATATCCATTAGGGTGAGCCACATAAATAGCTTTCCCATAACCGTAGTGAGATATTTTTATGCGTGTGATACTACCTTCGGCAGCTGCATAAACGGGTAAACCAGTTCTGCGCTGTGTTTTTAAATCAAGCCCACTATGAAAGTGGTTACTGCGTAACTCCCCAAAACTTCCAGCAAGTACAAGCTCGCCATCTAGCGGATTTACAAAGTAGTTTTCAGGAATTTCATTTTGAGAATATATTAATCCGGTTATCAGGACTAGTGCAAATGATAATAGCAATCGTTTTGACATAGGTACTAAAGTAAGTAATAGCTTTGTATAATTAAAAGTGATGGTGGTAATAAGTCCGCTTTCGCGAAAGCGTAATTCTATTCTTCTATAATCAAGCTCGCCGAAAACTGTTGCGACAATGAGAAATACCCCAGTATAAACGCATCTGGTCTATTTAAATTATCAAACTGATCTATATTATCTATGTCTGTAATATTAAGAATATTCCCTCTCACCGTTGCAGTAGGTGTCTGGAAGGGGCCGTTATCGCCCTGTTCACTTTGTTCTAAAAGTCCGTTCATATAATCATAAAACTGCTCATTTGCTCCCAGAATACTTATATCTACAGTATCACCGGGGTTAAGTGGTGTGTCTTCTGCATCATAAAAATAAGAGAACTCAAATTGTTGTCCTGGGTAAAAACGATCTTCTGTAGGGAGGTATTCATTAAAATCTAAATCAATGAGATAGTAATTTTCTTGTTCTGGAATATCTGTAAATGCAATAATTACTTCCTTATCGTCTTCATCAAAAAGTCCTCCATCACCTTGCTCAATAGTATCTATAGGAACAGACGGTGCAAATGTAGTTCTGGCAAAATAATCTTGCCCCTGGTGCGTGACAAAAAATAAATACTCAGACTCGCTAGTAAGCCAGCTGGTAACAATCTTATTATCTGTAACAGGAGAAACTGTTGTCGCAAATGGTCTGTATACACCTGGTTCACCCGGTACAGCCTCATAAGGTACAAACCCAGACTCATCACTTTTTTGAATAAACATATTCTCTACCTCTGCCGGTTGTATCTCACCAAAGAACGAAGAAGAAAGTGACACCTTTATGTTTGCCGCTGTTAATTGTTGCGTAGTGTCAATGCGTATGAGGGCATCTACAATAAGGCGAGGGTCTTCATCATTAAGATCTACATCTATTACATCTTCGCACGATGTAAATACTAGTAATAATGCTATAAGGAGTGTTATATATCTCATCTCTTACTAAAATTTAAAATTATAGGTAACCGCAGGAATGATTCCAAAAATGGCAGTTCTTACTGCCTCGTTATTACCAGTGTCTGCATTTTGTCTAAAGTTTATAGAGGCGGCATTACGGCGGTTATAGGCATTATAAATACTAAAAACCCATTCTGATTGCCACGATCTGTTCTTGTTTTTTTCTGGCGTAAGTGTCGCGCTTAAGTCTAGTCTATGGTAACTAGGTAATCTTTGCTCATTACGGGGTCCATATGTAGGGATGACAATACCTTGAAACTCAAATTGCCCCACTGGGAAGTTAGTAGGCTGTCCTGTTTGAAATAAGAAATTACTTCCAAATTTCCATTTATCACTAAGCTCATAATTAAGATTCATAGAGATATCGTGAGTTTTATCATAAGGTGTGTTATACCATTGCCCGCGATTAATACCTAACTCATTTGCAGTTCGACCTGGGGTGCGCTGCTCAGACTTAGATAAAGTATATGCTAGAAAGCCTTTAAACTTTCCGTCATTTTTACGCAATAAAAATTCAAGTCCATAGGCTCTAGCCTCACCTTGTAAAATAACTTGCTCTATGGCTTCGTTTGCAATGAGTTGAGCACCGTCTATATAGTCTATACGACCATCTATGTCTTTATAAAAAGCCTCGGTCTCTATGGTATACTCACTGCTACCTATCTCAAAGTTTTTAAAATAACCTATAGCATATTGATCCAGTTGTTGTGGTGCAGTAAACTCACCACTAGGTGTCCAGATATCAAGCGGAGTAGGGGAGCTTGTGTTAGATAATAAATGCAAGTATTGTACTAGTCTAGTATAACTCGCTTTGATAGACGTATCGTCATTAAAAGCATAAGAAGCCGCAATGCGAGGTTCAAGCGCATTAAATGTTGCTAGCTTATCTCCTCTAGAAAAAGAGGTATCTACACCTATAGGGTCTTCGCTTTGATAAATAAGTAAGAAGGGATCAAAAGATACTGGCTGGTCATCTCTGTAAATGTTAACCTCGTCTTGTCCCAATCTCGTAAAATTACTAAAGCGTAAACCATACTCAACTGTAAGGTTTTGCGATAATTTATGTTCTACGTCTACATATGCAGCAAACTCATTTGCATATTTTTTTACAAGCTGCTCTTCTACAATACCAGAGTCTGGACCATTAGGTTGAATTTTACCAGGATTAAAAGTATAGTATAAGTTATTAATACCTGAGTAGATCTTCATCTTGTCGTTAAGGTAGTGGGTAAGATCATATTTGATATTTATATTATTAATACCAGAGTTCCACTCAAAGCCTACAAAATCTAGATCAAGCCCATAGTAGTAATCACTATAAATAAGAGAGGCGTTTGAAAATAGCTTGTCACTAAAAATGTGATTCCATCTTAAATTACCTACCGCATTACCATATACATTTTTAAAACTATCGCTTACGCTAAAAAGGTCTCGACCAAAATAACCAGATAGATACAAGCTATTGTTATCATTAATTTTGTAATTAATCTTTGTATTAAGATCGTAGAAATAGGCTTTATTGTCTATATCAAATAGTGGTAAAAATAAATGTGCATATGATGCTCTACCGCCAAAGAGGAAAGCTGCTTTATCCTCTACAATAGGTCCTTCTACCAGCAGTCTACTTGCTACAGCGCCTATACCTCCGGTAACCTTTGTTTTCTTGCTGTTACCTTCCTTTTGATAAATATCTAAAACAGAAGATACCCGTCCACCATATCTAGCTGGTATACCTCCTTTATATAGTTTCAAATCCTTAATAGCATCTGGGTTAAACACGGAAAAAAAACCAAAGAGGTGTGAGGAGTTAAAAATGGTAGCCTCGTCTAGAAGAATTAAGTTTTGATCTGCAGCGCCACCTCGTACATTAAATCCAGAGGCTCCCTCACCAGCACTCGTTACACCAGGTAGCAGGAGTATCGCTTTTATAACATCTGCTTCTCCTAGTACAACTGGGATGCTTTTAATAGACTCAGAAGTGAGTGCATTTACACTCATTTGTGGTTTGCGTATTCTCACACGTTCTACCTTCTCTTCTATGACAATCTCATCTAGTTGTTCTAGTGATGTAGAGAGGGCTATATTGTTACGTATATCTTTATTGAGCTCTATAGTTTCTATCACATCTTTATAGCCTAAGTAGCTTACCTGTACCTTATAAATGCCTTCGGGTAGTGTGATAGAGTAAAAGCCATATGAGTTAGTCACAACACCATCATTAAGCTCAGGAAATAAGATGCTTACTCCTATCAAGGTTTCATTACTTGATACATCTGTAATGGTACCGCTCAAGGTGTATTTTTCTTGAGAGAGTAGGGGGTGTAACGACCCTAAAAATATCAGTACGTATAAAATATTTTTCATTGTAAAGATTTGAAGTAAAGCTAGTGACAAAATACCGATAAACTTGTTAAAAATAAAAAGCCTCTTCAAAAATGAAGAGGCTTTTGTGGGTGATGATTACGCTTTCGCGAAAGCGTAAAAACCTTAATCTATAATCGCGTTAAATGTTGCGCTTGGTCGCATTGCTGCAAATGTTTTGTCGCTACTCACACTGTAGTAACCCTCTATATCTTGAGGACTTCCTTGTGCTGCGTTAAGTTCATTTATGATAGTTTGCTCATTTTCTTCCATTTTCTTTGCAATAGGAGCAAACTCTGCGGCTAGATCTGCATTTTTAGTTTGGCTAGCTAGTCCTTGTGCCCAGTATAATGCAAGGTAGAAGTGACTACCACGGTTATCTAACTCGTTTACTTTACGAGAAGGTGATTTTCTGTTTTCTAAAAACTTGATAGTCGCCTCGTCTAGTGTGTCTGCAAGTATTTGTGCTCTCTCATTACCCTTAGTAGTAGCCACGTGCTCTAGTGATACTGCTAGTGCAAGAAATTCTCCAAGAGAATCCCAACGCAGGTGACCTTCTTCTAGAAACTGCTGTATGTGCTTAGGCGCAGATCCTCCAGCACCTGTTTCAAAAAGTCCACCACCATTCATAAGTGGTACAATAGATAACATTTTTGCACTTGTCCCTACTTCAAGTATTGGGAAAAGATCTGTGTTGTAATCACGCAATACGTTACCAGTTACAGAGATAGTGTCTTGACCATTTTTAATACGCTCAAGTGAGAAACGTGTGGCTAGTACGGGAGACATAATCTGTATATCTAGTCCCTCTGTATCGTGATCTTTAAGGTAAAGATTTACCTTTTTAATAAGCTCTGCATCGTGTGCACGCTCACTGTCTAGCCAGAATACAGCTGGAGATCCAGTTGCTCTAGCACGACTTACAGCAAGTTTTACCCAGTCACGTATAGGTGCGTCCTTTACTTGACACATTCTCCAGATATCACCTTCACTTACCGTGTGTTCTGTAAGAACGTTACCAGCATTGTCTACCGTACGTACTGTTCCTGCAGTAGGTATTTCAAAAGTCTTATCGTGAGATCCGTATTCTTCGGCTTTTTGAGCCATAAGACCTACGTTAGGTACTGTACCCATAGTAGTAGGGTCAAAGGCACCGTGCTTTTTACAAAACTCTATGGTTTCTTGAAAAACACCTGCATAGCTACTATCTGGTATAACTGCCTTAGTATCTTGTTGCTTTCCTTGTGCATTCCACATTTGTCCAGAAGCGCGTATCATAGCTGGCATAGATGCATCTATAATCACATCACTAGGTACGTGTAGGTTTGTGATGCCTTTATCTGAGTTTACCATTGCTAGGTCTGGACGAGCATCATAACAGGCTTGTATAGCCGCCTTGATTTCTTCTCTCTCAGATGCTGGTAATTCCTCTATTTTGGCAAGTAAATCTCCAAAACCATTATTTACATCTACACCTATTTTATCAAGAGTAGCACCATACTTTTCAAATACTGGAGCAAAAAAGACTTTTACTGCGTGACCAAATATTTTTGGATCAGAAACCTTCATCATTGTCGCCTTCATATGCAGAGAGAATAAAAGTTCTTTCTCCTTTGCATCTGCAACTTGAGTTTCTAAAAAGTTTATAAGCGCTTGTTTCTCCATAAGAGAAGCATCTATAATCTCTTCTGCAAGAACCGGAGTCTCGGCTTTAAGTACTGTTACTTTACCAGTAGCATCTACGTGTTCTATACGTATGTTACCTGCCTCTTTTATTGTAACAGACTTTTCGTTGTTTCTAAAGTCTCCGTGAGACATCGTCGCTACGTGAGACTGTGAATCTGCACTCCAAGCACCCATACTGTGCGGGTTATTGCGAGCATATTGCTTAACTGGCTTAGGTGCACGTCTGTCTGAGTTACCCTCACGTAGTACTGGGTTTACAGCACTACCTAGTACTTTTGCAAATCTTGCACGTATAGATTTTTCTTCATCTGTTGTAGGCTCTTCCGGAAAATCTGGAATTGCATATCCATCACTCTGTAATTCTTTTATAGCCGCTGTAAGCTGTGGTATAGAAGCAGAGATATTAGGAAGCTTTATAATATTTGCTTCTGGTTTTTTTGCAAGTTCTCCTAGTGCTGCAAGCGCATCTTCTTGTCTTTGATCTTCTGTAAGATATTCAGAAAAGTTTGCTATGATACGACCAGCCAGAGAGATATCCACTAGCTCCATCTCAATATCAGAAGATTTTGTAAAGCGCTTTACAATAGGGAGGAATGAATGTGTTGCAAGCATAGGAGCTTCATCCGTAAGTGTATATTTAATGGTGGTTTTATCTGTCGCCATTCAGGAGTTTTTTTATTTAATAAATCAGTTGAAATTTACTTGCTGAGCAAGCCTAGCAAATATAGTAATTTGTAGGGCATTTTTCCACCTAAAATCACGTCTAACTTAAGTCATCTTTTCTGTTAATTTCAGCCTAATTATTTATGTTTATCTATCACAAAACTCGCTATGCTTCTTATTTGATATTTTGACAATATGTCTGTATTACAATTATTGCTTTGTAAGTCTAAAAGTGGAAGGAGTTACAGGCCAACCACAAAATCCGTCATTACCTTCAAATCCTTCAATAAAACGTAAATCAAATACCGTGTCGTCTATTTCGTCTATTGTGCCGTTTAAATCGTTAGATGGACCTAATAGCACTTGATGGTCAGCTTCTACACGTGATGAACAGACTATAGCTGAGCGTATGTATCGAGTCATTATAGCTTGGTCACAGGCTATAGTAAACTCAACTTCAGATAATATAAATGTACCATCAAACATTTGTTGCGTGTCTCTAAATATTTCAAAATGACGAACATTAGGTCGTGATCTTTCAAGTGTAAATTGATTTGGAGTTATAAAAGTAGGACCATCAAATCCATTTACTACACTGCTGTAGTCATAAACTCCTGTAAACTTATCATTATCGATGCCTTCTACAACGTATATATCATAGCTGAATGGAGAGTTTATTGAGCCTGGGTAACTTATAATAGGGCCTATGCTGTTCTCGTGATTAAAGGCCAGTCCATTGGTAAGATGCAGCGTCAAGTCTATAACAAATTTATCAGTACAAGATATTTCATTGATAGTAAGATTAGTGTTTTCAAGAAGCTCTTGGGTTGTTATTGTTAGTTCTGTGACTGGGTAACCTCGCTCACCTTGTGTAAAATCTGATGCGCTAAGTGTTTTAAAGAGCACTGAAGATGTGCTATTGTCTCCATTTTCAGATGTTCGATCTACAAATGATAGAAAGACGTCTACACGGTCAAGTAATTCTCCCTCGTTTCCATCTTGCATCTCAAGGACGTAAGAAATAGGTGTAGCAGGTGATTGTACATCATATACTGAGTTGTTAATTGCGCGGGTACGTAGCACAGCTCCGTTTCTTACGTTATCTAAGACATAATTAATTGCGTTGTCTGGTTCTTCACAAGATGTAAAAACCAATAGTGATACTATCACTGATAGGTATATTATTTTCATATTTGATTGATGTTTAGTTAGTTTTAAATATCGTGGGAAATGTTAAAATAATAGTACTATCCGATAAAAGTTTCCACAAGTTTTGAGCATTATAACGTTCATTTATATGAAAAACAAAAGCCATATCCCTGTACAAAGTACGTTGATATGGCTTTTTAGAAATTGCTTTACCGGTAAACCCTTGAAGTTTTATAACAGTGTTTTAATGACTGTAACCGTTCAATTTCTGCTGAAATAGTGTTGTTTGTCAATATAAAACAAACTATCTCAGGGATGTCGCGTTACTTAAGATTATTTGATAAGTAGATGATTTACAATATCTACTCATCTAGCTTGTGCAGCGGGTCTTATTAGTAACCACAACTTAACTAAAATAATATGGTAATACTATTGTAGTTTTCTGGATGGTTAAAATCGTCTAGTGGATTAGAACTATATAAATGTAGTAATAGTTTTGATTCGTTAGTTTAAAATGTATTTATTTAATTTTCAACCTATTATTAACTTGAGTTCTTAACTTTTGTTCATAAAAAAAGCCTCACTATAAAAGTGAAGCTTTTTGAATAAAATTGTCCAGTAAGACTATCCGCGTCTTTCTTTGATACGGGCTTTCTTACCTGTAAGACCTCTGAAGTAGAAGATACGTGCACGACGTACAATACCTCTTTTGTTTACTTCAATCTTCTGGATAGCTGGAAGGTTAAGCGGGAATACACGCTCTACACCTACAGTACCAGACATCTTACGGATTGTAAAAGTCTGAGTTCTTCCAGTACCTCTTAATTGTAATACAACTCCTCTAAAGAACTGTGTTCTACTTTTTTCACCTTCCTTAATTTCATAGTACACAGTGATAGTATCACCTGCTGCAAAGGTTGGGAAATCATTTTTTGGGATGAATTCGTCTTGTACGAATTTTACTAAATCTTCCATTTTATGGATATTAAAGTGATTTTACGTTAGGGCAACATTCACGAACATCGTCAGAGGTTAGCCTAAGCGGGTGCAATATTACTTGCGGTTTTAATTTTTTTAAAATGCCTTTTAATGTAATTTTTAACGCTTTCGCGAAAGCAATACTAAGCAGCATTTTAAATAACAAAAAGAACCCCTATATAAATATAGAAGTTCTCTGTATGTCTATAACGTATAACCCTTAAAGAGCTGCTACGTGCTTTGCAAGCTTAGATTTTAAGTTAGCAGCTTTATTATCGTGGATAATATTGCGTTTAGCTAACTTATCAATCATAGAAGCTACTGCTGGATATAAAGCCTGAGCATCTTTCTGCTCAGTCATATCGCGTAATCTCTTAATCGCGTTACGAGTCGTTCTGTGCTGGTAACGATTTCTAAGACGCTTTGCTTCGTTGCTTCTAATTCTCTTTAAAGCTGACTTGTGATTTGCCATTATTGTTTTTTCTAATAATTATAAAAATTGTAGCCCGTAGGGGAATCGAACCCCTCTTACATGGATGAAAACCATGCGTCCTAGCCGATAGACGAACGGGCCAGAAATTCTAGTTTCATATTTCTCAATATTACCTCTAGAATTGTAAATCAAAAATTGTAGCCCGTAGGGGAATCGAACCCCTCTTACATGGATGAAAACCATGCGTCCTAGCCGATAGACGAACGGGCCTAGAACAATCGCTTAAATTGCGGATGCAAAAATAAACATATTTCTAGATGATACAAACCATTTTTAAACTTTTTTTAAACTTTTTTAGTAAGCCTTGGCAAACAGCACTCTACGAGACGAACTTTTTCCAGAAAACACACAAGTTCCTTCTTCAATAATTGCATCCATAGGAATACATCTGATAGTTGCTTTAGTAATTTCTTTGATTTTGTCTTCAGTTTCGGTGGTGCCATCCCAGTGTGCGCTTATAAATCCACCTTTAGTGTTTAACACATCCTTGAATTCTTCAAAGGTGTCTACAGGTGTTATATGGTCGTTTCTGTAATTCTTAGCCTTAGTGTAGAGATTTTCTTGTATCTCCTTTAAAAGTGTGATAACAGTTTCTACTACTGTTTCTTTTGCAACAAATTCCTTTGTTAATGTATCTCTTCTAGCTAGTTCTACTGTGCGCTTCTCAAGATCTTTTGGTCCTATGCCTATTCTTAAAGGCACTCCTTTTAGTTCATACTCATTAAATTTCCATCCTGGTTTATGAGTATCTCTATTGTCAAATTTTACAGATACACCGTGTAGTTTCAGATCTTGCACCAGTTCATTTGCTACTTGAGATATAGCGTCAAGTTGCTCTTGGTTCTTGTAAATAGGAACAATTACTACCTGAAAAGGTGCTAAGTTAGGAGGTAGTACTAAGCCTTGATCATCACTATGTGTCATAATTAGTGCTCCCATAAGTCGTGTTGACACCCCCCAAGAGGTTGCCCAAACGTGCTCTTGTTTTCCTTGGTTTGAGGTAAATTTAACATCGAATGCTTTTGCAAAATTCTGACCTAAGAAGTGAGAGGTTCCTGCTTGTAGTGCTTTACCGTCTTGCATAAGCGCCTCTATACAATAGGTCTCATCTGCACCTGCAAAGCGTTCACTTTCTGTTTTAACTCCTTTTATAACGGGTACAGCAAGAAAGTTTTCTGCAAACTCTGCATACACATTATTCATAAGCTCAGCTTCTTGTAGTGCTTCTTCTTTTGTTGCGTGTGCCGTATGTCCCTCTTGCCATAAAAATTCTGCCGTTCTTAAGAAAAGGCGTGTGCGCATTTCCCATCTTACAACATTTGCCCATTGATTAATAAGTAATGGAAGGTCTCTATACGACTGTATCCAGCCTTTGTAGGTATTCCATATAATAGCTTCACTTGTAGGTCTTACTATTAATTCTTCTTCTAGTTTTGCATTAGGATCTACTATAAGTTTGCTTGAATCTTCTGGATCTGTCTTTAATCTGTAGTGAGTAACTACAGCACATTCCTTAGCAAAACCTTCGGCGTTTTTTTCTTCAGCCTCAAATAAGCTTTTTGGGACAAATAATGGAAAATATGCATTCTCGTGTCCTGTCTCCTTAAACATACGGTCAAGCTCTGCTTGCATTTTTTCCCAGATTGCATATCCGTAGGGTTTAATTACCATACAACCGCGTACTGCAGAATTTTCTGCAAGATCTGCTTGAACTACTAGCTCGTTATACCATTTTGAATAATCTTCACTCCTTTTTGTGAGTTTCTTGCCCATAAAAACCTATTTTGGCACAAATATTGTGACTTTGCTTATCGTAAAATTACCAAGCGAAATTAGGTATTTTTACACCAAGCAACAATTAAAACAGCACCGATATGAATTTTTCTACATCACTCACAACCTCAATTAAGAGTTTATCATTATCTGCACTGGCAGCTACATTACTAGTTGCTTGTAGTGCATCACAAACAGTTTATGACGATGATGGTATTTATAGTAGTAATGAAAGTGCTAATTCGACTACCCAAGAGGCAACTACTTCAAATGGGTCTAACACACAAGTCTATAAAAACTATTTTGAAAAGGGTGCCCAAGAACTTGGAGAGATTCAAGAAGAAGGAGCCATATTTACAGATATAGAAGAATATTCTTCTGAAGATAGTAATGCTATCTATGTGGACGGAACAGATTTTGAATCTGCTACCGGTTATGGTGCTTGGGGTGACGAAGTTCAAGATGTGCAAGTAACGATTTATAATAATAGTCCTTTATGGGGATGGAATCGCTGGGGCGGTTTAGGATGGAACGGTGGATTTGGCTGGAACGGTGGCTTTGGCTGGGGTAGAGGCTTTGGCTGGGGAGGAAACTTCTGGTCACCTTGGTATGGTGGTTATTACAACCCTTTCTGGGGTGGAGGCTTTGCTTACAATAGCCCATTTTACTATGGTAATTTTAACCATTTTAATAATAATTTTTATTACGGAAACCGTAGATATAACGGTAATAGAGTAGCTTACAATACAGGTAGAAGATCGATAAACGGTTCTGGAAGAAGAATGGGAGCAACAGATGCTATCGCTGCATCAAGATCAAGATTAAGAACATCATCTAGAAGTAGAGCAACTTATAGTCGTAACAAAGGTACTGCAAGACCTACATCTAACCGTAACGGTACTTATAGAAATGGAGTGTCTAGAGGAACGCCAAATTCAGCTCAAAGACCATCTACTGGTTCTAGACCTAATACGTACTCAAGACCTTCTTCAAGAACAAGACCTACAACTAGACCTAGCAGTCGTCCTACTCGACCAAGCGGAACTCAATCAAGACCTTCTTCAAGACCTAGTGGAAGTAAAGCAAGACCTTCTTCAAGGCCTTCTTCGAGACCTACGTCTAGACCTAGCTCTTCATCTAGAAGAAGTTCTTATAGTAGACCATCTTCTTCTTCATCTAGAAGCAGCGGATCAAGATCTAGCTCAAGTTCAAGCAGAAGCGGTGGACGCAGAGGATAATAACTGCAAACTACATTAAAAAAAAAACTACATATGAAAAAGTTATTATTAATGGTGGCCATTGCGGCCTCTGGAACAACTTTTGCCCAAAGTATAACAGAAGCACTTAATTATAGTACATCAAATACTACTGGTACGGCAAGATATAGAGCAATGGGAGGTGCCTTTGGAGCATTAGGAGGTGATCTAAGTGCTATAGGTGATAATCCAGCCTCGAGCGCGGTTTTTACTAAAGGAACTGTAGCGTTTTCGCTATCAAGCGATAATATAGATAATAGTACTACATTTCTGGGAAATGGAACTACATCATCAGATTCTGATCTTTCTGTCAATCAAGCTGGAGGTGTTTTTGTTATAGATGGAGCTGGAAACTCAAAATGGAATAAATTTACTCTTGGCTTTAATTACGATCGCATAGGTAATCTAGACAATCAATACAGAGCCATAGGTACCAATACAAACTCAATATCTTCATATTTTTCAGATTTTGCACAAGGAGTACCACTTGATTTACTGGAGACACTAGATGGTGAGTCTGTGACTGATTTATATCAATTTCTCGGAGAGACTGAAGGTTTTGGAGCGCAACAGGCTTTATTAGGATTTCAATCATTTATTCTCGACCCTGTAACAAATGATGCAGGTAATACGGAGTACTTTGTAAATACAGTAGGAGAGTCTTATGAGCAAGAATATTTATTTGCTTCTGAGGGTTATAGTGGTAAAGCTTCTTTTAATCTAGGGGCACAGTATAATGATAAATTATACTTAGGTCTTAACTTAAATTCTCACTTTTTAGATTATAATCAATCTACGGTGCTTTTTGAGTCTAATGATGCTGGGCCAGATCAAGGTTTTACAAATGTTACAGATGTAAGATTTGAAAACAATTTAAGAACAATAGGTAGTGGTTTTTCTTTCCAGCTAGGAGCAATCTCTAAAGTGACAGAAAACCTTCGTTTAGGTCTAACTTACGATTCACCTACCTGGACTACAATAGATGAAGAAACCACTCAGAGAATCACAACCACAGCTGTAGATGATGCAGGTGTGTTTACCACAGTAGTTAACCCTAGAGTAACTAATGTGTATGAGAGCTATGAGATTAAGTCACCGGGTAAATATACAGGTAGTGCGGCATATCTATTTGGCAAGAAAGGCCTCATAAGTTTTGACTATTCTTATAAAGATTACACAACACTAAGTTTTAGACCAGATAATGATGCATTTTTTAATGCTCAAAATGCGGCTATAGATAATCTACTTCAGCCGGTTAATGCTTATAAGCTAGGAGGAGAGATAAGAGCTCAGGAGTGGAGTTTTAGAGCAGGTTACAGATATGAAGACAGCCCTTTTAAAGATGAAACAACTGTAAGTGAGTTAACAGGTTACTCAGCGGGTATAGGTTATAATTTTGGAAATATTAAAGTAGACGTTGCATATGATAACTTTACTCAAGACCGCACAAGTCCACTATATTCAACAGGTTTAGTTAATGATGTAACCGTAGAGCGTGATAATACCTCTATTATCGCTACGCTTTCATTGAGCTTGTAATAATAATTTTATTTATTCATCAATCAATAAAAGACTATCTTCGGGTGGTCTTTTTTTATTTTAATATGAGCTCAATTATTGCATTATCAGGAAGTAACAGTACAAAATCTATAAACACGATGTTGCTAGATTATATAGTTACTACTATTCATTCTCACAAGGCGTCTAGACTATCATTATTATCCTATGATATACCTATGTATAATCTAGATTTAGAGCAGGAGAGGGGTATACCTGTGGATGTGCAGATTATAAAGAATAAAATAGCCGAAGCAGATGGTGTCATAATAGCCGTAAATGAACACAACGGAATGGTATCTGCCTTTTTTAAAAACATATTTGACTGGCTTTCACGTGCAGACCGTAATTTTCTAGCCGGTAAAAAACTTCTTGTGGTAAGTACCTCTCCAGGAGCTCGCGGTGCAGCATCTGCTTTAAATTATATAAAAGAGACGGCACCACGTTTTGGAGGTGAGGTAGTAGAGAGTTTTAGCTTCCCATCATTTCAAGATAACTTTGACGTAACCCAGTCTAGTATTACAAACTCAGATCTTGAGATGGGTATTAGCCAAGTTGTGGCTTCTTTTTTACAAGCACTAGATTAGTAATCTCTAGCAACTTCAAGTAGTACTATACTATAAGGCGTGTCTATTGATACCTTTCCATTTATTGCGGTAACCTCTTTTCCTGAGTATGCGTCTCTAAGTTTTTCCGCTTTCGCGAAAGCGTTACCCACTTCAATTTCCTTTTTACCCACAGCTAGGTCTAAACCTACGACTACTGTATCTGTAAAGTTGTCTTTTGTAAATGCTCTTTTAAAGACATAAGGAGCCTGGCTAAGCATCTCGTGAGTACCAGCACCCACAGATGGATGATTCTTTCTAAAAACACCTAGTTTTTGCCAGTGAGAGAGCACATCGCCAGTAGTCTCTGTGTCTATTGTGCCCCAGTTCATAAAGCTTCTTAGGGTTGCATCACCTTGAGTACCTTCTATAGTAAGATCACGTGCCGTCTCATCACCATAATATACTTGTGAGATACCTGTTGTGAGGAGGAGTTTTGTACCAGTTTCTATAGTTTTAGTGCGGTCTTTGTCAAATGGCTGCCCATCATCGTGAGAGGTTGCATAGTTTACAAAACTCTTGTCTTTAAATAGTGAGTCTTTTATGGTAGCATATTTATTAAATAAGGACTCATAGCTACCCTGCGCATCATACTTAAATTGAAAGTTGATGAGGTTATCAAATCCATTTTCGAAATAGTTTACCTTTTTATCGCCAAAATCATAAGCCAGTCCACCGTCTACAGAGTAGTTATACACTTCGCCAAACATAAAAAAGTCTGTGTCATCTAGTACTAGATCTGGGTTGTTGGTCTTAAAATCTGCAAATGCTTTATCTGCTTGAGCACGCAATACCACCCAAGACTCTTCATCTACGTGTTTTGTCGTGTCTACTCTAAAAGCATCTACACCATACTCTCGTATATAATCTGTAAGCCATTTTATGATATAGTTACGTGGTGTCTTTTTAAGATTATTTGAAACAAAGTAGGCATCTAGCTCTGCAATTTCTTCTTCATAGCGTCCTTCTTTTTTCCACTTTTCGATAAGCGTGGGAGGTAGTGTTACTTCTTTTGAGCTTTCTGTAAGGATATCTGGTAGATTTTCTACAAGGCTACAAGCTGTTGTGTTCTCATAGGTGCTAAAAGCGCAGTTAGGATTTTCTCTAGCCCAGTCTGTACCCCAGAAAGGATCTTGCTCTGTTACCGGTCCTGTATGATTAAGAACCACATCCATAACGATACGTATATCATTAGTATGTGCCGTCTCTATAAGCTCTTTGAGGTCTTCTTTTGTCCCAAAGTTTGGGTCAAGAGCTGTCCAGTCTTTTGTCCAGTACCCGTGATAGCCATAAGTAACACCTGTACCTTCATCTACCGGGCCGTGTACTTGCTCAACAACAGGAGTAAACCAGATAGCATTAATTCCTAAATCTGTAAAGTAACCCTCTTTAATTTTTTTTGTGATTCCTTTTATGTCTCCTCCTTCAAAACCTCTTAAAGTGGCAGTTTCTTCTGTTCTATTAAAATTTACATCATTTGATGTGTCTCCGTTATAGAAACGATCTGTAAGGAGGAAGTACATATTTGAAGCTTCCCAAAAGAAAGGTGCTTTCTCCTTTACTGGGGCTGTTGCAACAGTAGTCTCTTCCTTTTTACAAGCTATAAGTAAAAGAATTACAGAGGCGCTTAGTAGTGCATATTTTAGTTTCATAACGATGGGTGTTTTAATGGTAGCTAATCTAGTAAATCCTTTTGAAAGTTGAGACGAGTAGATGCCTAAAGAAAATAGTACATTTACGCACTTAAAATATTTTATGCCTTCATTTAAAGTCTGGCTTAGTGCCGCTCGCCCTCGTACCTTACCACTCTCTATAGCCGGTATACTAGTAGGTGGTGGCCTAGCGTTAAAAGAAAATGCTTATAATGGTCTCATCTTTGGCCTTGCTATACTAGCTACACTGGGGTTTCAAATCTTATCTAACTATGCAAATGATTATGGTGACGGTGTAAAAGGTACTGATAATGATGAGCGTGTGGGGCCTGCAAGGGCAATGCAAAGTGGCTTGCTCACCGCAACGCACCTCAAAAAAGCTATTATTATCACCTCGATTATCACTATTGTAATAGTACTAAGCCTTATTTATACAGCTTTTGGGAAGGATCAATTTATACTATCTCTCGTATTCTTTTTATTAGGTATAGCCGCCATTATAGCTGCAATAAAGTACACCGTAGGTAGAAGTGCTTATGGTTATAAAGGATTAGGAGATGTATTTGTCTTTTTGTTTTTTGGGTTAGTAGGTGTGCTGGGCTCTTTCTTTTTATTTACACAATACATACAGTTCATACATATATTACCCGCTATAACAATAGGTGCACTTTCTGTAATGGTATTACATCTCAATAATATGCGTGATCGTGTGTCTGATACTCGTGTGGGTAAAAATACCCTAGCCGTTATTTTGGGGCAGAAGGGAGCTGTGCGTTACCATAACATCTTGTTTCTAGTAGCGATTTGTTGCTGGGTTAGTTTTATAGCCTTGAGGGCAACAGATCTTTTAGACTATGTATCTATCATAGCATTCTTACCGCTGGTTAAGCATATGCTTACGGTGAGAAATACAAGGGAGCACGCCTTGCTTGATCCAGAGTTAAAGAAAGTGGCGTTGTCTACATTTTTACTCGCCTTGCTATTCTTTATGGGGAGTTACTTTTAAATGTAGTTTTTACGCTTTCGCGAAAGCGTAACATAAACCATAATAGTTCTAGTATTTATAAATAGGGCATAAAAAAAAGGAAGCATTACTGCTTCCTTTCTTTATATAACACTTAAAATCGACTAGTTTACAGAAGATGCAAGCTCAGATCCAGCTTTAAACTTTACTACATTTTTTGCAGCGATCTTGATAGTTTTTCCAGTTTGAGGATTTCTTCCTTCACGAGCATTACGCTTAGATACAGACCAAGATCCAAAACCTACTAGAGAAACACGTCCTCCTTTTTTAAGAGTACCTTCAACGTCTCCTAAGAAAGATTCTAATGCTTTTTTTGCTGCAGCTTTAGTGATACCAGCGTGCTCTGCCATTCCGTCGATTAATTCTGATTTGTTCATAATATAATTTGTTAATTAATTAATTGTGGTTAAACTGTATGTTTAATTCCCTAACAAATTTATACGGATTATTCGCTTACGCAAGCTATAGCAAGGGAAATCGGGGTTTTTGTTAATAAGTATGCCCATTTGTTGATAAAGAGGGGTGTATTTTGTAATTCTCTTAACGTCAATGGTTATGGGGGTTTAGCGCATTTTGGCATTTTTATCAAACTTGTAACCATTAAGTAGGTCCTTTACCGCCATCTTTTTCTTTCCAGAAAGCTGGATTTCTGTGATACAAATGTATCCTTCTGGAGTTGCAATGGCGAGATGATCATCTACCTGCGTTACGGCTCCTGAGGGAATGAGCATCTCTTTATCTGCTTTGGCGAAAGCGCCATAAATTTTTACGCGTTGCTCCTTGCCACCATTTTCTAGTATGGTATAAGCAGCAGGGTAAGGGCTTAGCCCTCTTATGTGATTGTAGATTTCTTGAAGTGGGGCGTCCCAGTTTATTCTCGTATTCTCACTATGTAATTTGTAAGCGGTCTTTAATTCTTTTGATGAGTCTTGTATATGTGTCTTTACATCATCTCGCTCAATTGCCTTAACCGTTTTAATTACAAGTTCTTTACCAGCTATCATAAGACGGTCGTGCAGGTGACCTGCATTTTCTTTATCATCTATAGCTAGTGATTCTTGTAAGATGATTTCTCCGGTGTCTATTTTTTCGTCTATAAAAAATGTAGTTACACCTGTTTCTGTCTCACCGTTTATAATTGCCCAGTTTATAGGCGCTGCACCACGATATTGAGGAAGTAATGATGCGTGTAGGTTAAATGTGCCATAAGCAGGCATCTTCCATACCGCTTCTGGTAACATTCTAAAGGCAACCACAATTTGAAGGTTTGCCTTAAGTGCTTCAAGTTCTTCTAGAAAAGATTCGCTCTTAAGATTAGTAGGTTGTAAGATGTTGAGGTTTCTCGCTTTTGCAAATGCCTTGACATCGCTCTCTCGTATTTTTTGTCCTCTACCTGCTGGTCTATCTGGTGCCGTAATTACACCTACTACGTTATATCCTTCGTCTAGTAAACCGTGTAAGATGGTCACTGCAAACTCTGGCGTGCCCATAAAAACTATGCGTAAATCTCTCATAATAGGGTGTATGTGTTATTAGGTAAAATGGCTATTTTTTTCTGTTCCAAAAGTAGTCGAATAGAATTGATTATTGTCTGTTGTGGGTATGCTAGTTGTGCAATTTCTCGTGAACTTTTTGCACCGTCTTTAAGTAAATCTATAATGGCATTATCTATAGATGTTCTGGTTTTTATAACTGTACGGTTTCTGCATACATCACAATTACCACAAGGCTCATCAAGCACTTCGTCAAAGTAATGCATAAGCTGTATAGCTCTACACGTAGTATCATTTGCTATATAGTCTTTAACGGCTTGTACTTGGTTTTTCTTGTAGTTTTCTTGGGTTTTTATAAAGGGAGCAATCACATTAATAGTACGGTCATCTTCTCTAGGGACTAAAAAGGTAATTGCCGTGTCAAAGTTTTGATGCTCGTAATCTATTATATCATCTTGGTCTAGCGTGAGAAGCACTTGATGTACTTGCTCTAGGGTTTTACCAGCTTTATTTGCAATGATATTATAGTTGATATTAGTCACCTGTTCAAAGACTGCTCCATACGTACGTAATACAGCCTTTACAACATCGTCTAGTTGATTGTTTCGTAGTAAGTAATAGGTGAGTGCAAAGTCATTTACTTTAAAGTTAATAGTTGCTCTCTTTGTAAACTCTTGAGATAAACTTATGACGCTATTGCGATCTAATACCTGTAACGCATTATAGGTGAGAATGGTGTGCAATTTATATGCGCCACAAAACTCACTAAAGTTAAAGCGGTGTAAGCTATCTTGTCCTTCTCCGTATGAGATTTGAAAATAGTTTACTAGATGTTTATAGGTTTTTTTTACCGTATGAGTGTCTGGTATTACTTTAAGAAACTGGTTTTCTAGACGTACCTCGTCGTTCTCATTATATAATAATACGGCTTGAGATTCTTGACCTGCCCTTCCTGCTCTTCCTGCTTCTTGAAAGTAGTTTTCTATACTGTCAGGAATTTCTAAGTGCACTACGGTATCTACATCTGCTTTGTCTATTCCCATACCAAAGGCACTTGTACCCACCATTACCTGTACTTTATTTGTACGCCAGGCTAAGTATTGTTTATGACGTTCCTCCCGAGACATACCCCCGTGATATGAGGTGGCTGTGATGCCTCGTCCCTTTAAAAAATGAGCTGTATTAAGTGTTGCCTTTCTATTACGTACATATACAATAGCGCTTTGCTGTGTGTTTGCTAGTATGGTTTCTAGCTCATAAAACTTATCTGTAGCAAGTTGTATTTTATATGTGAGGTTTTTTCTATGATATGAAGTTTTAAATAATTGTGGTTGTTTGAGATCTAGTAAAGTAGTTATATCCTCAAGTACCTTAGTTGTAGCAGTGGCGGTGAGAGCAATAATGGGGCAGTTAGGTTTTAAAGCTCTAAGTTTTGAAATATCTCTATATGCCGGTCTAAAATCGTGACCCCATTGCGAGATACAGTGAGCCTCATCTACCGCAATAAGGCTTACATTCATAAGCTTTATGCGTTCTTGCACTAGTTCTTGCTGTAATCGTTCTGGTGATAGGTAAAGAAGCTTGTAATTGCCATAAATACAATTATCAAGTAAGGTGTCTAGTTCTCCATAGCTTATGCCGCTTGTAATAGACAGTGCTTTTATCCCTTTTTCTTGAAGCCCCATCACTTGATCTTTCATCAAGGCTATGAGTGGCGATACTACAATAGTAATTCCATCTAATAGAAGTGAGGGCAGCTGGTAACATAATGATTTACCACCGCCAGTAGGTAATAAAGCAATGCTATCCTCACCAGCAAGAACGTTTTTTATAATCTCTGCTTGTTGCGGTCTAAAATTACTATGACCCCAGTATGTGGTGAGTATATCTTTTGCTTTATCTATCAAGAAGTAAGTGTGTTAAGTATAAATTGCGCTCTCTCTTCTACAGGACCAGTTGGTACAGGTATAGGTGAGTAGCCATACTGTTTATATGTCTGTACAAGATGTTCTTCTATTTCCTTTGCTTGGTCAAAGGTTTCATAACGTTCTTGATCAATCACGTGTATTTTTTCCCAAGTAGGTAATATAAAAACAAGGTCATAAGTGTGTGTCTTACAAGCCTCAATAAAATCTTCTGGATATTCTTGATTTACAAAGTCCATATATGCCACCGTGTCAGGTATGCCGCGATCTATAAAAACAAAATCATTTTTAAAACCCTCTACATCCTTAAATTGCTTGATACGTGCATCTCTTAACAGGGTAGAAAAGAGTAATGGCTTCTCTAAAAAAAGCTGGTCAATGCCCTCCTTTTGGGCATTGCTTATCACTTGTCGTGATATTTCTTCTAGGCAGGCATAGCCTAGATTTTCTAAGTGATTAAGTAATGTTGTTTTTCCTGTAGAAGGGCCACCTATGAGGAGTATTCTTTTTGGCATAAAAATGGTAATCTTTAAAGCAAAATTAAGCAAACTACAGGGAATGTGATTTCAGTATCTTTGCAATAGAAAATAAGAAGATGGATTCAGGAAAGAAAACAGAAGAATTTTACACAAAATTAAAAGCACAGTTAGCAGACACTTCAATGTGGCCAGCACCATATTTGTATAAATTTATAGTACCAGCAAGCGCCGAAAAGGAAGCACAAATCGTTAAGATTTTTGATCATCTAGGTGCCGTCATAAAGAAAAATGCATCACGCACAGGTAAGTACACTAGCGTTTCTATAAACGTGCGTATGAAAAACCCAGACGCGGTTATAGCAAAGTATAAAGAAGTGGCAGAGGTAGAGGGTGTCATCTCTTTATAGGGTGTGATTACGCTTTCGCGAAAGCGTACTTATAACAAATAACTGTTATCAATTTATTAAACCTGTAAGCATTTATACAAATTTTAGTATTTTGCAGATGTCTTTACATAAAAGATAACTTCACTTAATTTTTTACAATTGATAGATCAATTAGAGTACAACACGGAGAGAGTCCATCTCATCATACCCGAGTACGGGCGCCATATTCAAAAAATGGTAAATGATGCGACGGCAATGGAAGACGCCGAAGAGCGTAACAAAACTGCAAAAGCAATTATTGCGGTGATGGGTAATTTACAACCGCACTTGCGTGATGTACCAGATTTTCAACATAAATTATGGGATCAGTTATTTATAATGTCTGATTTTAAACTAGATGTAGAGTCTCCATACGGAAAACCATCTAGAGAAGAGCTTGCAGAGCGTCCAGAACCTCTAGAGTACCCACAAAATCATCCCAAATATCGTTTTTATGGTAATAACATAAAGCGTATGATAGATGTAGCGGTCTCTTGGGAAAAAGGAGAGATGCGTGAAGGGCTTGCAATGACTATTGCAAATCATATGAAAAAGTGTTTCTTAAACTGGAACAAAGACACCGTAGAGGATGATGTAATCTTTGATCACCTTTTTGAACTTAGTAACGGTGAGATTAACCTTAAAGAACGTGACGAGCAGTTACGTGATTCTGATAGATTAATACGTGCTAATAAAAAGGCTAAAGCTGCAGACAACCCAGTAAAGAAAAGAAATTATTCAAAAAACAATAACCGTAAGAAGCGTTATTAAAAAATATACCTCAATCTACCTATGGCAACATTTCAGATAGAAGGCGGTCACCAGCTTAAAGGTGATATTCAACCACAAGGAGCAAAAAACGAAGCATTACAGATACTATGTGGCGTACTGCTTACTCCTGAAAAAGTAACCATCAGTAACGTACCAGACATTATAGATGTAAACAAGCTCATTATGATCTTGCAAAATCTAGGTGTAAAGGTTGAGAAGTTAGAAAAAGGCGTCTTTACCTTTCAGGCAGATGAGCTAGATCTTGATTATCTAGAAAGCGAGAAATTTAAGAAAGAAGGAAGCGGTCTACGTGGTTCTATAATGATTGTAGGGCCTTTACTAGCACGTTTTGGTAAAGGATACATTCCTCGTCCGGGTGGAGATAAAATAGGTCGCCGTCGTCTAGATACGCACTTTGAAGGGTTTATAAAATTAGGAGCAAAATTTCGCTATAACCGTGAGGAGCGTTTTTATGGAGTAGAAGCTCCAGAAGGACTCACAGGTGCCTATATGTTACTAGATGAAGCTTCGGTTACTGGTACTGCAAACATTGTAATGGCAGCTGTGCTTGCAAAAGGAACGACTACAATTTATAATGCCGCTTGTGAACCGTACTTACAGCAACTCTGTAAGATGATGGTACGTATGGGAGCAGATATAAAGGGTATAGGTTCTAATATGTTAATTATAGAAGGAGTAGAAAAACTAGGTGGTTGCGATCACCGCGTTTTACCAGATATGATTGAGATAGGCTCGTGGATAGGTCTTGCTGCGATGACTAAAAGTGAGATAACAATCAAAAACGTGAGCTGGGATGATCTAGGTGTGATTCCTAACACCTTTAGAAAACTAGGTATCACATTAGAGCGCAAAGGAGATGATATTTATATCCCTGCTCATACAGATGGGTACGAGGTTGAGTCATATATAGATGGATCATTTATGACCATTGCAGATGCGCCTTGGCCAGGTTTTACACCAGACTTACTAAGTATCATACTCGTTGTGGCTACACAGGCAAAAGGTGAACTTATGGTGCACCAAAAGATGTTTGAAAGCCGTCTTTTCTTTACAGATAAGCTTATAGATATGGGAGCAAAAGTGATACTTTGTGATCCACACCGTGCAACCGTAATAGGACACAATTTCCAGTCTACACTTAAAGCAACAACAATGACATCGCCAGATATACGCGCTGGTATCTCATTACTTATAGCAGCCTTAAGTGCAAAAGGAACATCTACCATTCATAATATCGAGCAAATAGATCGTGGGTATGAAAATATAGATGAGCGTCTTAGAGCCATAGGAGCTAAGATTACAAGAATAGATTAATCTGATTATTATAGATATAACAAAGGCGCAAATTTAATTTGCGCCTTTTTTTGTTAATGTCATTTCTAAAACGATCTGTATATTACAGTAAAAGTTGAAAACCCCGTGACAAAAAATAAACCCATAATCATAGCGCATAGAGGAGCACAGTCTATCTATCCAGAGCATACAATGCAAGGATATAAAATGGCAGTACAACTAGGTGCAGATTATATTGAGCCAGACCTTGTGATGACTAAAGATGGTGTGCTCATAGCCCGTCACGAGCCATTTATATCTACTACAACAAATGTCTCAACACTACCACAGTATGCAAATCGTAAGACCACAAAGCTCCTTGATGGCGTTGCTGTTACAGACTGGTTTGTGTCTGATTTTACCCTTGGAGAGTTAAAAACATTACGAGCTAGACAGTCGTGGGCAAACAGAACGCACGAGTACGATGACCTTTTTGAGATACCTACCTTTGAGGAGATTCTCGCTTTCGCGAAAGCGCACAAAACCACAGCAGGAAACCCCGTAGGAGTTTACCCAGAACTCAAACATCCTACCTATCATAAAGAGCTTGGCTTGCCTATGGAAGATCATTTTTTAAAAATGATTAATGAGGCAGGTTATAACAGCAAAGAGTCCTCTATCTATGTACAATGTTTTGAGGTTGCAACCCTGCAATACTTGCGTTCAAAAAGTGATATAAAACTCATACAGCTACTAGGCGCAGCTGGTATTAAAAATGATGGTAATCTACTATTTACAAAAGAAGATGGAAGCTACGACCCAGAAGGTCAACCATATGATTTTATAAAAAATAAAGATAAGCGCTCATACCAGTTTTTTACATCAAAAGAAGGGGTTGAGTTTATGGCAACCTATGCAGATGCTGTAGGCCCTTGGAAACCTTTTATTATCTCTGTAACCTCAGAGGGTGTATTAACCCCAGTAACAAACTTTGTTGCGCTCGCTCATAGCCACAATCTTGAGGTGCATCCTTACACCTTTAGAAATGAAGATACCAAGTGGGTGAAAGATACTAATCATATAGACGAGTATCTACGCTTTTTTGAAGCAGGTGTAGATGGTGTCTTTAGCGACTACACAAATGAGGCAGTCGCTGCTAGAAGTAAATTTTTAAAAAGTCACTAGTTTATTTCTCCCACTCTGTGTGAAAAATACCCTCACGGTCTAGTCGCTCATACGTGTGTGATCCAAAATAATCTCGCTGCGCCTGTATCACATTAAGTGGTAGTCGTGTTGAGGTGTATGCGTCAAAATACGTGAGTGAGTTAGATAAACCTGGTAGGGGTATCCCATTTACAGCACCAAAGGCTACAAGCTCTCTTGCCGCATCTACCGTATCTTGAATTTTTGGAATAAATGATGGTGACAGTAACAGGTTAGGTAGCTCACTATCTTCTGTAAAGGCGTCAGTAATATCTGCCAGTAGCTTTGCTCTTATGATACATCCTGCACGCCATATCTTTGCAATAACCGCGATATCTAGGTTATAACCATACTCCTTAGATGCATCTGCGAGTTGGTGTAATCCTTGTGCGTAGGTGATGATATAAGAGAAGTAAAGTGCTTTTTCTGTAAGGTCAGTAAGTTTTTCTTTTGCCATCGTAGCAACCTCTGGGCGGTCATAAAGCGAGTCTGCAACTGTGCGTTCATCCTTAAGTGCAGAAATCTCACGCATACTTACGGCAATATCTATAGAGGGTACTGGTATACCTAGATCCATTGCGTTTTGCGATGTCCATTTTCCAGTTCCTTTTTGCTTTGCTTTATCTAGTATTTGATCTACTAGGTCACCATCTGTGAGGGTGTCTTTTTCGGCAAAAATTTCTGAGGTTATTTCAACCAGAAAAGATTGTAGTCTTCCCTCATTCCAAGACTTATATGTCTCGTGTAGTTCTTGATTACTTAGTTTTCCAGCTTTTTTAAGCACGTCATACATTTCAGACGTGAGTTGCATAAGTCCGTACTCAATACCGTTATGTACCATTTTCACATAGTTTCCGGCAGATTTTGGTCCTAGGTATGCCACACAAGGTTCGCCATTATATTTGGCAGATACTGCTTCAAAAATAGGTTGTACGGCGGCATAGCCAGGTTTTGATCCTCCAGGCATTATGCTTGGGCCTTTGCGAGCTCCTTTTGCACCACCAGAAACACCAGCGCCAAAAAAGTGTATTCCCTTTTCGGCAAGGTAGGCTTCTCTTCGGTCTGTGTCTGTAAAGAAGGAGTTTCCTCCATCTATAATGATATCACCTTTATCCAAGTGCGGTAAGAGGCTTTCTATCACGATGTCTACTACTTTTCCGGCAGGTACTAATAGCATAATTTTACGTGGTGATGAGAGCGCTTTCGCGAAAGCGGAAACTTCTACAGTCGCATTTACTTTATCTACATTGCCGCCTTCATCTATGAGTGCTTGTACCTTTTCTGTATCAAGATCATTACCCATTGCTGTAAAACCATTGTCTGCAACGTTAAGTATAAAGTTACGTCCCATAACGCCTAGTCCTACTAAGCCAAAATCATAAGTATTTTCCATAATTGATCTTTCTTTTACTACAAAACAACACCGCCTTGTAGCCGAAATTTTGTCTGTTACAATACACCACGCATCGCACATCAAAAATAGTGGAAAAATATTGGTTTTTTGTGGGTAAGTGGTGTCAAAGTCCGTTGGGAATGGTGTAAAGTTTCAATACTTTTGACCTTAAATAAAACTAGCTCATTATGCGCAAGACAGAGAATCAATTATTAGTCATTTTTGGCGCATCGGGAGACCTCACTGCCCGTAAATTAGTTCCTGCATTATATAAGCTTTACAAAGACAAGCATTTACCAGAGCACTTTGCTGTGCTAGGGGTGGCGCGTAGCTTTATGACAGATGAGGAGTTTAGAAAACGTGTAGCATTAGAGAGTAAGTATCTTGATGATAGTGAGGAGTTTATAGCTGCATTTTCAGAAAAGCTGTTTTATGAGGACCTACATAAAAAGTACGATGTAGATTATAGAGAGCTTAACGAGCGCGTACAAGATCTTAATACGACGTATCAATGTGATAATAACATCATATTTTATCTATCTACACCGCCTAGTTTATTTGAGGCTATTGCAAAAAATCTCACAGCAAAGGGTCTTAATGATGAGCGTCTAGGGTGGAAACGCCTTATTGTAGAGAAGCCATTTGGTTACAGTCTTGAGACTGCAAAGTCACTTAATGAGGGATTACACAGATATTTTAAAGAATCACAGATTTATAGAATAGATCATTACCTAGGTAAAGAGACCGTTCAAAATATACTCGTCACACGATTTGCAAACAGTATTTTTGAACCTTTATGGAATCGTGATTACATACACCACGTAGAGATTACAAATGCAGAGAGTGGAGGCGTAGAGTCTAGAGGTGGTTATTATGACAAGTCTGGAGCACTTAGAGATATGTTTCAGAGTCACTTACTGCAGCTTGTAGCACTTATAGTTATGGAGCCACCACTAAGTGCAAATCCTGAGGAGATACGTAATGAAAAGATGAAAGCCCTTAAGTCTCTACGATTAATGACTGACCCAAAGGTGCTGGAAGAAAATACCATACGCGGTCAATATCTAGCCTCAGAAATAGAAGGAGAGAAAGTAAAAGGATACAGAGAAGAGGTAGATGTAGATCCAGATAGTACTACAGAGACCTATGCCGCTGTCAAGTTTTATGTAGATAACTGGAGATGGGCAGATGTGCCATTTTATGTGCGTACGGCAAAGCGTATGCCTACTAAGGTTACAGAAGTGGTGATACACTTTAAGTCTCCACACCATCAGATTTTTAAAAATTCTGATATGAACAAGGATAACAAGCTCATTATACGCATACAGCCAGATGAGGGAATCTTAGTAAAATTTGGTGTAAAAGTACCAGGTCAAGGATTTGCAGTAGAGCGTGGTAATCTAGACTTTTATTATGAAAGCCTAGGTGACGAGTCACATATTATGGAGGCTTATGAACGTTTATTACTAGACGCAATGCAAGGTGACGCTACCTTGTATGCCCGTGCAGATGAGGTAGAGGCAGCCTGGAGATTTACAGACCCTATCTTAGATCACTGGAAAAAAGGTGATGCAAAGATTTATGGATACTCTGCTGGTGTGTGGGGACCACAACACGCAGATGAGCTTATAGAAGGAAAGAGTATGTGGCGTAACCCTTGTGAGAACCTCGCAGACGATGCTGGATATTGCGTTATAGAATAACTAAAGAAACACGATGAAACTACATATATCAAAAACTAAAAGCGACGTTGCTCAAGATTTTGCAAAATTTCTAATGGGCCTTGCAAGTGATGAAAAGTCTATTACAGTAGCCCTTTCTGGAGGAAGTACCCCAAAAATAGTTTTTGATTACCTCGCGGCTAATTATAAGGAAACAGACTGGTCAAAATTCCACTTTTACTGGGGTGATGAGCGTTGCGTGCTTCCTACAGATGAGCAGAGTAATTATAAAATGACGGTAGATCACTTGTTTTCTAAAATCCAACTACCAGAGGCAAACATACACCGCATACTAGGTGAAAATATTCCAGAGGCAGAGGCGGTGCGCTACTCAAAAGAGCTAGAACAAACACTAGCTTCTGAAAATGAGGTGCCACAATTTGACCTCGTGATTTTAGGAATGGGAGATGATGGGCATACGGCATCTATATTTCCGCACGAGATAGGTCTTTGGGATTCAGAAAACTGGTGTGAGGTAGCCACACACCCTGAGTCTGGGCAGCAGCGTGTAAGTATTACAGGAGATATTATAAACAATGCAAAGACTGTAGCATTTCTTGTCACGGGAGCTTCAAAACAAGAAAAGGTTAAGGTAATTATTAATAAAGAAGATAACTTTCTTGATTACCCTGCAAGCCTAGTCTCACCTCAATCTGGCGAGCTGCACTGGTTTATGGATGAAGAGGCGACCTTGCAGTTATAAATTATCGGTCCTATTTATCTTATTTCTTTTAGAAGTCTTCTTGGGATAATTACGCTTTCGCGAAAGCGTAATAAAAATCTACATCATACCTCTTGATTTAATTACTTTTGCACACTTAAATTAATACAATGATAGCAGTAGATAATCTTGCAGTAGAGTTTAGCGGCGACACGCTTTTTAGTAACGTTTCTTTCACCATAAATGAAAATGACAAAATTGCCCTTATGGGTAAAAATGGTGCGGGTAAGTCTACTATGATGAAGATTATTGCTGGTGTACAGAAAGCCACACGTGGTAACGTGCGTACGCCTAAGGATGCTGTCATTGCATACCTACCGCAACACCTCCTTACAGATGATGATTGTACAGTTATGGAGGAGGCTTCAAAGGCGTTTTCTACCGTGCTAGATATGAAGGCAGAGATGGATCGTCTCAATAAAGAGCTAGAGACACGTACAGATTATGAGTCTCAAGAGTATATGGATATCATTACTAAGGTGACAGATATCGGTGAGAAATTTTATGCCATTGAGGAGGTAAATATAGAAGAAGAGGTAGAGAAGGCGCTAAGAGGTTTGGGCTTTAAAAGGTCAGATTTTAATAGGCCTACCAGTGAGTTTTCTGGAGGGTGGCGTATGCGTATTGAGCTCGCCAAAATTTTACTCAAAAAGCCTGATCTTATACTACTAGATGAGCCTACTAACCACGTAGATATTGAGTCGGTAATTTGGCTAGAAGATTTCTTACTTAACAAGGCAAAAGCCGTTATTGTGATCTCTCACGATAAGGCGTTTATAGATAATATTACAAACCGTACCATAGAGGTTACGATGGGGCGTATATATGATTATAAAGCAAACTACTCTCACTATCTTGAGTTGCGTGCAGACCGTCGCTCGCATCAAATAAAAGCGTACCAAGAGCAACAAAAATTTATTGCAGATAACCAGGCCTTTATAGACAGGTTTAAAGGAACTTACAGTAAGACAAATCAAGTCTCATCTAGAGAACGTATGCTCGAGAAGCTTGAGATTATAGAGATAGATGAGGTAGATAACTCTGCGCTAGCACTTAAATTTCCGCCGGCACCACGCTCTGGAGACTTTCCGGTAAAGGTAAAAGAGCTCACAAAAAAATATGATGATCATACCGTTTTTAGCAACGCAAGTATGGATATCGCTCGAGGCGAAAAGGTGAGTTTTGTAGGTAGAAATGGCGAGGGAAAATCTACAATGATTAAAGCCATTCTGGGCGAGATAGAAGTAGAAGGAGACTGCGAACTAGGTCATAACGTAAAAGTGGGGTATTTTGCTCAAAATCAAGCAGCGCTACTAGATCCAGAGCTCACTATCTTCCAAACGGTAGATGAGGTTGCAAAAGGAGATATGCGCACACAGATAAAAAATATCCTTGGGCGTTTTATGTTTTCTGGTGATGCGATAGATAAAAAGGTAAGTGTACTCTCAGGAGGAGAAAAGACCCGTCTTGCGATGGTAAAACTATTACTAGAGCCTGTAAATCTCTTAATACTAGATGAGCCTACAAATCACTTAGATATCAAATCAAAAGATGTGCTTAAGGAGGCGTTACAAACTTATGATGGTACCCTCATACTTGTCTCTCACGATAGAGATTTCTTGCAAGGCTTATCAAAAAAAGTATTTGAGTTTAAAGAAAAGCGCGTGATAGAGCATTTTGAAACAATAGATGCTTTCTTAAAGCGTAATCGCATAGAAAACCTAAAAGAGATAGATCTTATGAAGTCTTAATACATCGTATTAGGATTTGCACTTTTTTCTGGCACCTGTTGTATAGAGTCCCAGTGTTCTACAATTTTTAGATTGTTGTCAAATCTAAAAAAGTCCATCGTGATGTATTGATCATTACCCGGCCATACTTGATGTGTGTGTAAGGCAACGAGGTCATCTTCGGCAATGGCACGTACAAAGTTAATTGACTTTTGGGGATACTCAGCCTGCATTCTTTCAAAGTAATCTATAAACCCTTGTGTGCCATTTGCCACATCTGGATTGTGCTGTATATACTCATCTCCTACATAGAGCTCAACAGCCTTTTTAGGATTGCCCTCATAAGCCATTTTGTAAAAGTTAATAGCATTTTCTTTCATCTGTGCGCGTGTGTCCATAGCTTTTGCTTTAGTTAAAATTGGTTACCATCATTTACTTCTACCCAGTAACCGTCTGGGTCTTGTATATATAATTGTCTCACCTTATCCGGGCGTGTTGATATTGCGTTTTTAGTACCTGGCCAGTCATAATAATCTAGATTGTAGTTTATAATGCTTTCGCGAAAGCGATCAAAATCCCGCACAGCAAGCGCCAGGTGTACTCCTTTTGGAATACGTTTATCTAGGCTATCTACCTCGATAATGTGTAACTCTTGTGTGCTGCCTAGTCTAAACCAGCGTATGTGGGGTTGCTCTGTGCCATCTTCTATTTCTTGTAAGCCAAATATCTTTTGGTAGAAATCAACACTTCTCTCTAGATCATTTACATTTATTGCATAGTGATCTATAGCCACTTCTATTTGTTGTGTTGTAGCCTCACTTGTGTCTGATAGTGCTTGCTCCTTGCAACTCTGGATAAAAAAAGCAGTAGCAACAAGTGCTACTGCTTTGATATGTATATTTTTCATATTATTTCCCTTGATCTACTGGTGGTGGTCCTGGAGGTACAATAGCTTCATAAACGGCATCGCCTTTGCGCTCTTTATACTCTGCTTTTACCTCTTCTACAAGTTTTGGGTTTTCAAAAAGGTCTAGCATTGTCATACCCATTGCCTTGCTGGCATAGGTCATTCCTTTATGTCCTATAGACATACCACCACAGGCTACAACTGCCCACGAGTGCCACGGTGTATCCTTAGGAGCCGTAGTTACACCTAGATTAATGTTTGCTACATTCCAGCTTACATCACCTACATCTGTGCTTCCGCCACCTGGGTTTTCTCTAGTTTCTTCAAGTGGCTTGATAGCACTATCCATACCTACTTGTGGTTTTCCTGTTACTTCTTGTATCTTTTTACCAAAGGCGATTTCTTCTGGAGTGTATGTGATAGGGCCTAGCAGCTCTAGGTTTTTTTGCATTGCTGCACCACCGGTTCTGTTTACGAGCACTTCATAAATACCAGAAATGAGAGATACTTTGTAATCTACATTTGCGAGTATTGCTGCGCCTTCTGCCATTTCTTGTACGCGCTTGTATACTGGCATCATTCCTTTGCGTTCTGTGTCACGCACGCGCATCCATAATCTAGAGTAATCTGGAACCACGTTTACTACTTGTCCACCATCTTGTATGTGGTAGTGCATACGTACCGTAGGTTTTACGTGCTCACGGTAGTAGTTTATACCTGTTGTATAAAGTTCTAATGCATCAGAGGCAGAGCGACCATTCCAAGGGTCTGCGCTGGCGTGTGCTGCTTGACCAAAAAATTCTATTTTAAAATCTACAAGGGCAAGTGAGCTTTGTACATCTGCCTTAATTTCGGCAGCTGGGTGCCACGATACATTTACATCTACACCGTCCCAAACGCCGTCACGTACCATCCATATTTTTCCAAAGAATTTTTCTTCAGATGGGGTACCCATAAATTTTACAGTTCCTTTTATTTTTCCTGCTTCTATTTGCTCTTTAATAGCAATTGCTGCCCCTAGGCTTGCCGCACCAAACATATTGTGACCACAACCGTGACCAGCCTGCCCCTCGTTAAGCGGATTCTTAGTAGGCTCTGTTTTTTGAGAGAGTCCTGGTAATGCGTCAAACTCGCCTAGTACACTTATCACTGGGCTACCAGATCCATAGGTAGCAACAAAGGCAGTAGGCATACCAGCAACGCCGCGCTCTACGGTAAATCCTTGTTTTTCTGCATAGTCTGCTAGAATTTTAGCCGATTGTGTTTCTTCAAAGGCAGTTTCTGCCAGTGCCCAGATCTCGTCTGAGATGCGTATGAGTTCTTTTTCGTGTTTTTCGACAGAGGCAATTACGGCCTTCTTGTTTACAGACATCTTTTGAGCAGAGAGGCTCAACGTCATAAGTCCTAATGCGTAGAGGAGTACTTTTTTCTTCATAAAATGGTTGATTTATAGTAGCTTCTAAGATAGTAAAAAAGGATAAGACAAATTTCTTACCCATTATAGCTACTATATACATCTATTATACCTTCTCTAAAAATGTACAGTGAGTATAATGTACCAGACCGTCACCGCCCATAACCAGCATATTATGATATATAGAATGGTACGTAATAGGGGAGAAGCGATGATTTTTTTTACAAAGTGAGCTGCCAGTCCTGCCCAGATGAAGCCTAACGACCAGAACATACCAGCACTTATAACCGCTGGCCAGACCCAGTCTCCCGTCCAGCTAGAAAAACTTGGGTACGATGTAAATAGAAAAGATACCGTATAATATAGTGCAGCCCCTAGCGCTCCCATACTCAAGAGTCCTAGTGCGCAGGTGACTATTGCGGCAATTATAGAAAAACGGGTGGTAAATGATAAGGACTTCCAGTATTTAAGCACAAGTTGATGTCTATGTGTGAATGCTAAAAGTAAGGTAATATACGCTTTCGCGAAAGCGTAATTTTTAATCCCTGCTAGACAATACCTCCGTTTGCATTTATCACTTGGCCAGTGATCCATTGTGAGTTATCGCTTACCATAAGCTGTACTACCTTTGCGATATCCTCTGGCTGGGCAAGTCTGTTAAAGGGTGATTTACCTTCAAGCTCTTTTATAAACTCTTGAGATTTACCTTTTAAAAATAGGTCTGTCTCTGTAGGGCCAGGAGCTATACAATTTACCGTTATGCCTCTGCCTATCTCTTGGCTAACTACACGAGACATTTGCTCGATAGCCGCTTTTGTAGAAGAATAGATTGCATATGATGGTAACATCATCTTAGTGGTGCTGGAGGAAAAATTTATAATCTTACCGTCATCTTGTAAGTGATTAAAGGCCTCCTGCATTGTATTAAATATTCCTCGTACGTTTACATCATATTGTGATGTATAGTCATCTTGAGTAACTTCATTAAACGGCTTATTTTTCATAATGCCTGCACAGTTTATGAGCATATCAAGTTTACCATAAACAGTAAGAACCTCCTTAAACATAGCTTTTACCTGCTCTGTGTCACTTACATCTGCTTTTATTTTTATGGCGTTGCCACCTTCGTTTCTTATAGCATCTAGTGTGTGTTGTGCATCTTCATCACTAGAGGCATAGTTTATCACTACTTGTGCTCCTTGTTGAGCAAGTAGTTGTGCAGTTGCACTACCTATCCCTTTTGAAGAACCAGTAATTAAGATGACTTTATTAGTAAGATTATTCATTATCAAGTGCTTTTAAGGTGTGCGTGTTAAGTAATTGATATATAGCTATCGCAAGTAATACAATTGCTATATACACGAGCATCATTTTTGGCTCTGGGCGTATCAAAAATTCGGTAAGTAGGCCACCTACCATTGTACCACTTAGTAGCAAATAGCCTGCTATATGAGTAGTCTCTGCTCTTTTAGCAACCGTAAGTGAGAGTGCAAGAAGTATTGCTGTAATTATCTCTACTACACCTGTAATATATCTCGCAAGATCATTTGGTATTCCTATAACTTCCTCAAAATTAGAAAAACCTTTTACACTTTGCTCTAGTCCAATGAGTTTAGGTATCGCAAAATACCCAATGGCTATAATCGCTATAACGGTAAGTACCGTGGCTGTTCTTTTTGTTTTCATTCTTTTTTTTTTCTCAAATATGCCAAGTATGAGTTGGCTTTCAAACGTAATTTGAGATTCTTTATGAAAACATTAGCGAGCGGTGTTAAACTCTATTTATTTTGTAAGGTTTAGAATATATAGGTATTACGCTTTCGCGAAAGCGTTCTAAGCAACCGCCTCTTTATACGTTTTAAGACAGCGCTCTCTAGCCTCTTTGTGGTCTACCATTTTATCTGGATACGAAAGCTCTTGTAGCTCTGGCACCCATTTATTGATATATTCCTTTTGCTTGTCAAATTTATCAACCTGTGTCATAGGGTTAAAAATTCTAAAGTAAGGTGCAGCATCTACTCCAGAACCTGCTGCCCACTGCCAGTTACCCACGTTTGAGCTCATATCATAATCGAGTAGCTTTTCCGCAAAGTAGGTTTCTCCCCAGCGCCAGTCTATAAGTAGGTGCTTGCATAAAAAGCTCGCTGTGAGCATACGCACACGGTTGTGCATATAACCCGTTGCATTGAGCTCGCGCATACCAGCATCTACTAGGGCATAGCCCGTCTGGCCGTTTTTCCATTTTTCAAACTCTTCTTCATTATCACGCCAGTCTATACGGTCATATTTTGATCTAAAGGCTTTGTCTTTAGTATGCGGGAAGTGATATAAAATTTGCATAAAAAACTCACGCCATATGAGTTCGCTCCAGAAAACCTCGTTAGTCTGAGCGATCGCTTTTTTTACCATTTTACGTACCGAAACTGTACCAAAACGTAAGTGCGGCCCCAATCGCGATGTCCCATTTTGCGCAGGAAAATTGCGTGTGTCCTCATAATTTTCAATAAGAGTAGGAGTGACGTCATAATCTGGTACCTCAATGCTAGATTTTTTAAAACCCATATCTGCCAGTGTGACATTAGGCAGTCTACTATGATCTATAAGATTGTCAAGATACTGCGAGGTGTAATGTATGATGAGGTCTTTATCTTCATCAAAAGTCGCTTTCCACTTATTTTTAAAAGGTGTGTAGACCACATAAGGATCGCCATCTCCTTTTACAATCTCATCTTTTTCAAAAATCACTTGATCTTTAAAGGTGGTAAATGAGATATCATTTTCTTCTAGTAGTGATGCAATTTTTTTATCACGCTCTAGTGCATACGGCTCATAATCTCTATTTGTGACTACTGCCTGCACATCATAATCTGCTATGAGCTCTTTAAAAACTTGCTCTGGAGTGCTGTAAAACATTGCCAGCGAGCTGTCGTGCTCTGCTTGCAAGGTGTCACGCATTTTTTGTAATTCATTATAAATAAAAGTAACGCGAGCGTCGTCTTCTGGGAGTTTATCAAGAATTTCTTTATCAAAGATAAAAATAGGTAAGACCGGGTAGTCTCCCTTTAGTGCTTCTAGAAAACCTACATTATCATCCAGTCGTAAATCACGACGAAACCAAAATATTGTTACTTTTTTTGTGCTCATAGATTACAAATTTAAGGCTTTAAGAAATGGGGGTTTCTTAAAGCCTTGATTGGGTTTTTATACGCTTTCGCGAAAGCGTTCTAAACCTCTTTATTAAATACTTAGTTTACATTAAGTGTACTCATACCACCATCTACACCTATCACTTGACCAGTGATCCAAGTGCTGTCATCACCAAGTAAGAAGGCTGCTGCATTTGCAATATCTTCTGAGGTACCTACACGCTTAAGCGGGTGGCGCTCGTTCATCATTTCTTTTTTCTTGTCGTTGCTTAAGAGACGCTTTGCAAGTGGAGTGTCTGTAAGTGATGGTGCTATTACATTTACACGTAGCTTAGGCGCATACTCCGCTGCGAGTGCTTTGGCAAATCCTTCTATAGCTCCCTTTGCAGCGGCAACACTTGTGTGAAAAGGCATTCCCACCTTTACAGCAACTGTACTAAAGAAAACAAGACTTGCTTGCTCAGATTTCTTAAGGTGCTCCATTACTTGGTGTACCACGTTTACCATACTCAAAAAATTAAGCTCCATATCTTTACGGAAGGTATCTACCGTGAGCATTTTAAAGGGCTTTAAGTTTATAGTGCCTGGACAAAACACAAAACCATCTAGGTGGTCTGGCAACTGGCTTAGGTCTAGCTCATCCTTTTCTGTGTCATACTCGATGTAGTTTACATCTAGATTACCTAGATTCTCGTTAGTACGAGAAGCGACATATACTGTGTGGTCTTGGTATAGCTTGCTTGCGATTTCAAAACCTATTCCGTGGCTTCCTCCTATTAATAGTATGTTTTTGCTCATAGTGTTATTTTTATGCGTGTTAGGCTAGTATATCTTGTTTAAGTGTAGTTGCTGTTTGTTCTGGGTTTTTATAAACACCAAATTTGTCTTCGAGTGCTTTCTTTCTGTATTCAAAAATCTCTTCTAGTTTTGGTTTTACCAGAAAAGGGTGTGCAAGTCTTCCTAAAAAGCCTGCAGGTACTTTATAGTCTACAATATCTTCCATCTCTACGCCGCCTGGTATCTCTTTTATAAAATGCTTGTGATGCCATAGGGCATAAGGGCCGTACTTTTGCTCATCTACAAAATAGGCACCTTCCTTTACACTTATGATTTCTGTAACCCACTGCATCTTAATATTTGCAATAGGGGTGACGGTGTATTGTATAAGTTGGCCAGCATACACCGGTCTATCTGCACCAGAGATGATATTAAAATTCATATAATCTGGAGTGATGGTACCTAGGTTACGTGCGTTTGATAAAAACTGCCAAGCCTCATCTACACTTATAGGTAGATTTTGCTTAGAATGTATTTGATAGATTTTCATAACTTATTTTCTAATTATAAAAATACAATCAAAATGTTTATCAAAACAAGCTATTTAGTTAAACAAAAATTAAATAATTGTGAGTTGTGCAAAGATTTTGGTTGAAGATGTGTGGGGTAGGTATGTATTAAGCATCACAACACTGCTCGTCTTTTACGAGCTTGCAACTTGCTACGGCTAGTATTGCACCTATAAATGGAGCGGTAACATATAGCCACATAGGTTCCCATTGACCAGAAAATATGGCAGGACCTATAGATCGCGCAGGATTCATAGACGCATTAGTCATAGGTCCCGCAAACATTGCTTCTAGCAATACGACACCACCTATGGCGATACCCGCGATGACACCTATTTCTTTTGCGCCTGTAGATACGTTTATGATGACCAGCATTAAGAAAAAGGTGAGGAGTATCTCTAGTACAAAAGCCTTATAATGTTCAAAAGAGGGAACGGTGCTTCCTAAAAATTCACTCTCAGGAAACAAGAACCACAACATCGCACCGGCAAGTGTAGCTCCTACTACTTGTGCAATGATATACTTAGGCACCTCTCTCCACGCAAATTTCTTTGCATAAGCAAAAGCTACTGTCACCGCAGGGTTAAAGTGCGCACCAGATATATCGCCAAAAGCATAGATCATAGCCATCACAATAAGCCCCCAGGTAATTGCAACACCGGGGTGGGTAACGGCGCCGCCTGTAGTCTCGTTTACTGTCATAGCGCCACAACCACAAAAAACCATTGTAAATGTTCCTATTATTTCGGCTATGTAGCGTTTCATATGTGCTGTTTTGCGATAAAGATACAGAGCGTTATATTAAGGTTTTGTTAACATATGACGCATTTTAACATCTTATTTTTGTGTGAGGAAATTTTCGCGAAAGCGTAAAACAATCCATAACCAATAAAATCAAGCATTATGAAAAAATTACTTTTTGTAGCCTTCTTAGGTCTTATGACGGCAGGAACTACAGCACAAATTAAAACACCAGCACCTAGCCCAGCAGCAAAGGTGATGCAAACGGTAGGTCTTACAGATGTTACTCTTGAGTACTCTAGACCTGCAATGAGAGGACGTACTATTATGGGTGACCTTGTACCTTACGGTGCAATGTGGCGCACAGGAGCAAATGCAAATACAACCGTTGAGTTTTCTACACCAGTAACAGTTGCAGGTACAGAGCTTAAGGCAGGAAAATATGCAGTATACACAAAGCCTACAGCATCTACTTGGGAAGTATACTTCTACACAGATACAAATAACTGGGGTACACCTCAAAAGTGGGACGATAGCAAGGTTGCTGCAAAGGCAACGGCAAAGGCACAAATGAGCAATATGCCAGCAGAGTCTTTTACTATGGGAATCAACCACCTGTCTAACGATGGTGCACACCTTACAATGCAATGGGATCAAACGTATGTAGCTGTACCATTTACAGTACCGGCAAACCAGACAGTACTTGCGAGTATAGATAAGATGATGGCAGGACCAGGTATGGGAGATTACTATGCTGCAGCAGTATATCTTTCTAGCACTGGACAGTCACTAGATAAAGCAAAGACGTATATGGACAAAGCGATGTCTATGAACAAAGACCCTAAGTTCTGGCAACTACGCCAGCAGTCATTATTACTTGCAAAGGTAGGAGACAAAAAAGGAGCTATAAAAGCAGCACAAGCGTCACTTAAAGGAGCAAAAGAAGCAAAAAATCAAGACTACGTAAAGATGAACACGGACTCACTAAAAGAGTGGGGAGCGATGTAATCATTGTTTAGTTCGCTTTCGCGAAAAAGTAAGAGCCCTCACACGAGGGCTTTTTTTATGTCTAGTGGTCACAAATTACCTGGCAGATGCGTGTAAAAAAGAGCCATTCATTGCGCTTTTAACTTCGCAGCTCTTTGTATCTTTGTGTAACTTTTAAAAACAAATTATGAGTTCATACGATGTAGCCGTTATAGGCTCTGGTCCTGGTGGATATGTTGCAGCAATACGTTGTGCACAACTAGGAATGAAAACAGCAATAATAGAAAAATATAGTACACTAGGAGGAACTTGTCTTAACGTAGGGTGTATCCCGTCTAAGGCGCTTCTAGACTCATCACACCATTATGAAGATGCCATCAAACATTTTGAAGAGCACGGTATCGAGGTAGGTGATGTAAAATTTAACCTAGAGAAAATGATTGCCCGCAAGCAAAGCGTAGTTGACGTTACTACAAAGGGTATCGAGTTCTTAATGGGTAAAAATGAGATAGACGTTTACCAGGGTGTGGGATCTTTTAAAGATGCTACACATATAGATATCGCAGGAGAGAAAAACCTAACTATAGAGGCAAAAAATACCATTATAGCAACAGGATCTAAGCCTAGCACATTACCTTTTATAAACATAGATAAAGAACGTATCATCACTTCTACAGAAGCATTAAAACTTCCAGAAGTACCTAAGCACCTTGTTGTCATAGGTGGTGGTGTGATAGGTCTTGAGCTTGGTCAAGTATACAAGCGTCTAGGTGCAGAGGTAACCGTAGTAGAGTATATGGATCGCATTATCCCTACGATGGATGGCGCTCAGAGTAAAGAATTACTTAAGGTCTTTAAGAAGCAAAAAGTAAAATTTGCCCTATCTCACGGAGTTACTGCTGTAGAGCGTGACGGAGATGAGATTACCATCAAAGCGACAAATAATAAAAAAGGTGTAGATGTAGAGTTTAAGGCAGACTACGTACTTGTAGCTGTGGGACGTCGTGCTTATACAGACGGTCTTAACCTTGATGCCGTAGGTATCAAGACAGACGAGCGTGGTAAAGTAGAAGTAAACGAGCACCTGCAAACTAATGTGTCAAACATTTATGCCATAGGTGACGTGATAAAAGGAGCAATGCTCGCTCACAAAGCCGAAGAAGAAGGAACACTCGTTGCCGAAATTCTTGCAGGTCAAAAACCACATATAGATTACAACCTTATACCAGGTGTAGTATACACTTGGCCAGAAGTTGCCTCTGTAGGTAAAACCGAAGAGCAACTTAAAGAAGCTGGAGTAGCCTACAAGTCTGGACAGTTCCCTATGCGTGCATTAGGACGTAGCCGCGCGAGTGGTGATACAGACGGATTTGTAAAAATACTTGCAGATAAGGAAACAGATGAGGTACTAGGCGTACATATGGTAGGAGCTCGTGTAGCAGACCTTATAGCCGAAGGAGTAACCGCAATGGAGTTTAGAGCAAGTGCAGAAGATATTGCACGTATGAGCCACGCACACCCTACGTATGCAGAAGCTGTAAAAGAAGCTGCCCTCGCTGCAACCGAAGATAGACCTATACACATCTAGTCAACACTAGAATGATATATTATAAAAAAAACCTGCTAGTGATAGCAGGTTTTTTTTTGGTTTGTGGGTTATTACGCTTTCGCGAAAATTATTAGTGGCTTATATTACTATTTTTATTCTAGGTAATTTCATTCTTAGGAGTTCTTAGTTTCAAGTTTTCAAAATGTGGAAAAGAAATTAAGGGACTAAAGTCAACTTTCCAAAAGTCTAATTCAAAAAGTTCATCATTATTATCACAGGTCAATTCGATATCAACTAAAATTCCATCCTTATCAATGTATTCTGCAGAAATTATCTGTTTTTTACGTGATTGTAAATTTTCTAAGTCAAATGATATTGATCCCATCCCACCATCGTTTAGTTCACGTACCATTTGAGGAATATCAAATTGTCCATTTGTAAGCTTTTGCAATAATTTAAGTTCTGCTGATTTTATAGGTCTCATTTTCTTGGTTGTAAATGACTTAAACTAACAAATAAAATAAGTCTTGTTATACTGATTTTATTTGGTTATCTAAATATAAAACTATTTGTGCACCACGAATAGAGCTTTCAAACCTGCTCGGTATTACAGCGAATAAACTCTTAGAAAAAGCTTTGGTTAAGCGAATTCGAAATGAGCTTAATTTTAACTCAGTTCTTTGTTGTGTGGGTGATTGTTTAAAAGAATTAATTTTTAAGCACAGGTTTTAATATTTTAAATCTTTTTATGGTTAAATTTTTAATTTTGACTACAATTTTACGCAAGACTTTTCTATCGGAATAATTTTCAACAAGTTCAAAAGTCACTTCGTCATCACTAAATTCTGTATTTTCAAATGACCTGTTAATTTTATTCCCAGAACCAATAAGTAACAATTCTTGTAATTCTATTAAAAACGATAAAAATGCTTCTTTAGTTTCAAAATTCGCTCCTATAAGTATTTTGAGAAAATTCTTATTAATTCCACTGAACCATATTGGCTCAATTAATAGTGAGTTAGAGTTTGCTGTATTTAATAAAATCAAACAATTAGAGCGATTGATATGGTAGCCTAAATAGTTTGTTAAATGGACTTTATAAAATTCATAATATGGAAGAATTTTATTCACTTTTGGCTTAATAATTTTTTGAATTTCTCCTCTTTCAGGATAATAATACCAACTTCCATCAGCTATAATTAAGGAGTCGTTTGGGATTCTTTTTTCTAATTCAGATTTAATTTGGGCAAATTCCTGTCCAAAGGAAATTGTAATAGTACCAAATGTTAATAATATTAATGCCTTTAATTTCATTTTTGATTTTTGGTTTCTCAAATGTAAATCTAATAGGGAAATGAGAAAATTGTAATTGAGTGATCCAGGCTTTTTAGTTAGTGAATGGCCATCTAAAAAATATACATAAAATACATAAAGCAAGTGACACTCCCGATAATTATCAGGATTGCTGGTGTGCCTAAGTTTTCTTTTTTTACTAATTCTTCAAAAACAGGTTTTATTACTGAGGTCACAATTTTTCATTCAAATCCTGTCTTCCTACAATTGTCATTATATCTATGAAGTTCTCATTTACTTTAAAATAAATACTATCAACCCCGCAAACACAGCGTCTGTAGTCTTTCTTTATATAGTCGACAGATTCGAATGAGAAAGGTCTTTGAGTAATTATGTCAAAGTATTTAAAGAACGATTCAAAATATTTATCTGCTTGAACCATTCCAAACTTTTTTACACCGTATTGATGTATCCGTATCAAGTCATTTTTTGCTTCATTACTTAATCTATACTTCATCATTAAGCAAAGACTTTGATCGCGCTAAAATATCTACTTTACTGTCACTTGTAAATCCACTTTTTTCGGCTTTCTCTAATTTAGCTCGAATCCAGTCAATTTCTAATTGTTGTTTTCGAGTTTGCCTTATAAGATCATTTACAAGTTCACTCTTACTAGAGTACTCTCCTTTATCCACTTGATTTTTTAGCCATTCGTCGTTTGGCTTTGTGAATGATATACTTTGTCTTGCCATAATTTTCTTTTGATGTAAATATACACCAAAAGCGAACCGATTTCAAATGCTACTCCCAGTAGCTCTAAAGATTTTTGTTGAGTCTGTTGTTTGTTTTTTAATTGATTACATAAATATACACGCTATAAAAGTTTGAAATCACTATGTTTTTACTTTAGTTTTTATGGGTTATCAACATTATAGTTTCTCTTACTATATCCTCCCAATTTTCAACTATTTTGAACACCAAAGGAGAAATAAAATAAGGTCGTTTTGTATTTTTGCAGCTCTTAAAAAGAGTACATATGTGGTACAGACGCGCGCTTAAAATATCAATCATTTTCTTATACCTCATTATCATCGCAGGGGCGGTGGTACGTATGACGGGAAGCGGTATGGGTTGCCCAGACTGGCCGCAGTGTTTTGGGTACTTAGTACCTCCTACAGAAGAGAGCGAGCTGCAATGGGAGCCTAACCATAGTTATGAAGATGGACAGGTCATTATACGCAATGAGTCTCTGCGCGTTGCCCCAGCAGATTTTACTTCTGGAGCCACCTATAATGAGCAAAACTGGGACACTTATGACACGCACGACTATGCCAGCTTTAACGTATGGCACACCTGGATAGAGTATATAAACAGGCTTGTAACGGCACTAGCCGGTATCCCTATGTTACTTATGGTGATTCTCGCTTTCTGGTACTGGAAGGGGCGCAAGGGGCTTATTTTTGCCACCTTTATGGTGTTGCCTTTAATGCTTTTTCAGGCGTGGCTGGGTAAGCAAGTAGTAGACTCAAACTTACTACCGGTAAAAATTACCATCCATATGATTGCGGCCCTCTTCATAGTAGCGCTACTCTTGTTCTTGTGGTATAAATCGCAGCATAAAGAGATGGGGATTACGCTTTCGCGAAAGCGTACTTATGACCCTGTTTTTAAAAACCTCATTGTGGTCGCTAGTATACTCACGCTTGTGCAAATTGCACTAGGCACACAAGTGCGACAGTATGTAGATGAGCGCGTGGCAGAGGTAGGTTATGAGGCAAAGGAGTTATGGCTTAACCCGGCTACGGTATGGTTTTATGTACATAGATCGTTTTCTATACTCGTGACATTATTAAACCTATATATATTCTGGCGTAATAAAAACTTACTGCTAGGGCATACCAAGTTACTTAACTGGACACTCATACTTATAGCCTTAGAGGTGGTGACGGGTATCGCGATGTATTATATAGATTTCCCGTTTGGGAGTCAGCCATTACATTTAGTCTTAGCGTCATTACTTTTTGGGGTTCAGTTTTATATTTTGTTAGAAAGTTTCCCAAAAAGGGAGGCTATCACACCTACGATATAGGGATAAACCAAGTATCTTTACCATCTTAAAATTTGTACAATGATTTACCGTTTTAGAGCAATTCTAGACACAGAAGAAGATGTTTTTCGCGATCTTGAGATCGAAGCTGCGGCTACGCTTGAAGACTTGCATAATGCTATAAACCAGTCTTTTGGGTTTGATGGGGCAGAGGTTGCTGCTTTTTACCTAAGTGATGATACCTGGATGCAGGGCGAAGAGTTTGCCCAGTTTGAAATGGGTGAGGGTGAGAGCCAGTTGCGCCTTATGAATGAGACGTCACTAGACGGGCTTCTGGGAGAACACCAGACGCGTCTTATATATGTATATGACTTCTTAAATATGTGGCGTTTTCTTGTAGAGCTTGCAGAGATTACAGAGCCAGAAGATGGTGTGACGTATCCTAACCTTATGTTTGTACAAGGGCAAGTGCCAGACCAAGCGCCAGAGTTTGAGATGGAGCCACAAGACGAGGAAGATGAGGATGATGATGAGTTTAATGATGATTACAACATCGACGATTTTGACGATTTAAGTTTTGATGAGAACTGGAATTAGTATTCTTGTATCTCTTTATAACCTAACCTGTGTGCATCGCATACATCACAACATATACATACGACTATGATAAATCTATATAGCGCTCAGATAGAGTCACTATCTATACACCGTATAGGTAATAAAGGAAAGGCAGAAGGACTTTTTGTATCTCAAGACCCATATCCTTTAAGTGATGAGCTTACTCCGCTTATTAAGGAGTTTTTCTTTAAGCCTTTTAGAGAAAAGGAAGAGAACTACTATAAGTTTTTTCACGATCAAGATTTAGAGTTTAACACGCTTTTTACGTTAGCAAAGAAAGTTTTTGATAACCCACACGGGACGCATTTACTCTCTGAGGATATTGCAAAACACTTATATGCACAAAGTGATCATCCGCACATTAAGGCTGGTGAGTTGTATATCGCACACCTAGAAGGCGTACAGATAGATAATATCAAGACAGATGCTTTAGGGATCTTTAAGAGTGAGTTAAAGCAGGATTTCTTACAGTTTCGCGAAAGCGGGACAAACCTAGAGATGATACTTGAGCAAGGTATTAATCTTAATAAACTAGATAAAGGCTGTCTTATCTTTAACCATAAGGAGGATGAAGGGTATAAGGTACTCTCTGTAGATTCTAACCGTTATGACACAAAGTACTGGCTAGAGAATTTTATGGGTGTAGAGACCTTTGAAGATGATAACTTCTACACAAAGAAGTATCTTAAGTTTTGTCAAGACTTTGCAAAAGACGTAGTACTCCCTGCCGAAGATAAAAAGGAAGAAGTGCTGTTTATGAACCGCGCGGTAAATCACTTTGCAAAAAATGACACCTTTGAGGAAACGGCTTTTATGAATGACGTGATAGATAATCCGGATCTTATTCCAGAGTTTCGCCATTATAAAACAGAGCAGTCGCCTAAGTATAAAATAGAAGACCTTACAGACTTCTCGATAAGCAATAAAGCGGTTACAGCACAGCGTAAGAAAATAAAAAGTGTGATTAATCTCGATACCAATATCCAGATTAAAATGGACTTTATTAACCCAGAAAGCGCAGAGAAATTTGTAGAAAAAGGATGGGATGAAGAAAAGCAGATGTACTACTACCTTGTGTACTTTAACAAGGAGCAGAACTAAGCCTTACCATATTATATAAAAAAAAGCGTAGCAGATAGCTACGCTTTTTTTTTTGCTCTAAATCTCCTTTATGAGACGTTTAAGACTGATGTCTTCATAATTACGTTTTACAAACTCTAGCGCTGCGCGTAGTACGGCTCCCATATTTGCAGCACGTTTAAATTTGAGATCACTTGTAAAGTCAAAAATATCTGCTCGTAGTTGGCGCACATTCTCACGAGGAGAGATGTTATCTGTAGCCATTACACGTATTAATCTCGTGAGTCTCTTTTTACCATTGAGAATTCTCCTTGCAAGTAGGGCTCTCTCTTCATTACGGTATTGCTCGATAGAGCGGTTGTCTAGTCGTTTTGCAACCAGTTGTACCAGTCTTATGTTTTCTTTAAAAATAGCAGGTTGATATACTTTAAAATTACCTTCAAAACACTGTTGGTCAAAATCTATTGCGCGTATTTTATAACGTACCGTGTCAAAATCGTGGGTAGGGATGATAACGTAGTTATAAGCTCTCATATCACCCAGTAGGGTAATCATACAGCGCTCGTTAAACTTTACAAACTCCTTTGCGATTTGTGTAAGACCTAGGTCGTCACACTCGCTTAGGTGATTTTTTATAAACTCATCACCAGGTATACCAGAGATGTGCTCTTCTATAAGCGTGTCTTCATATACCAGAAAGTTAATACGGTTAGGCGATAAGATGTGCTCAAGCTCAAGTCCATAAACTCTACTAGCATCTGCCTGCTTTACATAAAAGTATACGTAGTTATTATTATAAATATTAAGCACCTTAATACGAAAGGGCTTAGAGTTACCAAAAGTGCAAAAGTCTATACCCGCAATGCGTAGGTAGTCAAAGATATTCTCATTACCATCTGAGTGCAGCTGGGTATAAATACGTTTAAGATTATACTCTATCTCATCTTGTTCAAACTCGGGATAGTAAACACGTATCCACAGCGTGTCATTATCTTCTTTATCAAAAACACTCACACCACCAGAAAACCTAAGCAGATCTTCATAAGAGATTGTAACCTCAGATGTCCTTGCGTAGGTGTCTAGATAGGAAAGAAGCTTCTCATTTACGGGAAATGAGGGTTTCTTTTTAGACATCAGTTTGTTTTCCATTGCGGGGCGTTTTTATGTAAAGATACTAAAGGCGTGTAACAAAAGGTCTACATAGCCGTCTTGTAAACACTAGCAATCAAAAAACATACTTCATATTGGAAACAATCCTAACGATTAATAATCTAACGAAACATTACGGCCTTGTAAAGGCTGTAAATGACCTCTCGTTTACGATAGAAAAAGGAAACGTATATGGCATACTAGGCCCTAACGGTAGTGGTAAATCTACCACCTTAGGTATGGTACTTAATGTGGTAAACCCTACTTCTGGAAACTTTCACTGGTTTGATGGGTCAGACACCACACATAATGCTTTAAAAAAGGTGGGAGCTATTATAGAGCGACCTAACTTTTACCCATATATGACTGCGGCACAAAACTTACAGTTAGTCTGCAAGATAAAAGATGTCCCGTCAGATAAGATTCAAGAAAAACTTGAGATTGTAGGACTTCTAGATCGTATGCATAGCAAGTTTAGTACCTACTCACTAGGTATGAAACAACGTCTAGCCATTGCCTCGGCACTTCTTAACGATCCAGAGATACTTATACTAGATGAGCCTACAAATGGTCTTGACCCACAAGGTATACACCAGATACGTGAGATTATAAAGAAAATTGCCGCAGGAGGTACTACCATTCTACTTGCCTCTCACTTACTAGATGAGGTAGAAAAAGTATGTACACACGTAGTTATCTTACGTAAAGGCGTAAAGTTATATTCAGGACGAGTAGATGCCATGAATGCAAGTCACGGCTTTTTTGAGTTGCGCACAGATAACTTATCTATGCTCGAGACCTATCTCAATGCCCACTCAGATTTTGGCGAGGTAAAGATAGAAGGCGACTTGCTCACTGGATTTTTATTAAATCCGCTAGAAGCCAAAGAGCTCAACACGCAACTACACCAGCAAGGTATCGTGCTCACGCACCTTGTAAAGCGCAAAGAGAGCTTAGAAGAGCAATTCCTTGAATTAACTAAAAACTAAACAACCCAATGTTACGACTACTCACCATAGAATATCATAAACTCAGACATAGTAAGACATCACGTGTCCTTATCATAGGGTACTTTGTGTTACTATCTGCTATAGCACTGCTTGCCTCAATTAAGTTTAACCTTTTTGGAGCCGAATTTAGACTGGCAGACCAAGGTATTTTTAACTTTCCATACATCTGGCACTTTAATACGTATGTAGCGGCAATACTCAAATTTTTCTTAGCCGTTGTAATAGTATCAATGACCGCAAACGAGTACAGCAATAGAACGCTTAAACAAAACCTCATAGACGGTTTGAGTAAGAAGGAATTTATACTCTCTAAGTTCTTAACCGTTGTTGTCTTCTCAGCTATCTCTACTTTATTTGTGGCGGTACTCAGTCTTATCTTAGGCTTCTCGTTTTCAGACTTTACAGAGATGTCTATCATATTTTCTGACCTAGAGTTCTTATTTGCCTTTTTCCTTAAGCTGGTTGCCTTTTTCTCATTCTGTTTATTTTTAGGGATACTTATAAAACGCTCTGCATTTGCACTTGGCTTTTTATTAATGTGGTATTTCTTTGAAGGGGTCGTGCAGCTCATCTGTTTATTCTTTCAAGAGAAGTATGATATGGAAGGACTGCGCAGCAATGTGTCACAATTTTTACCACTTGAGAGTATGAGTAATCTTATAGAACAACCACTCACAAGGCTCAATATTGTACAGTCTGCAGCAAATCAAATTCAGGCAGATGTCCTTTCAGATTACACAGTATACTTTCACGAGATAGCTATCGTATCGGTATGGACGTTCTTATTTATATATGCAAGTTTATTATTGTTAAAGAAAAGAGACTTGTAGCATCACGCTTTCGCGAAAGCGTAATCAATCACAATGCAACCTCAAAAGGGTTGCATTTTTTGTATATTCATATCAGAAAACAGCCCTAGCGGTGACTTAAAAACCTAATGCTTTAATAATCTTGAGAAAGTGATGGTAGTTGAAACCCCGTTTATAGCTGAAAATTAAAAGGATAATACCCTGTAAAGTACTGTGAATCTTAAAAAATAACCTATTTTCGCGAGAATGTCTATGACCTTTAAAGATCTCAATCTCGATAAATTTTTGTGGAATGCCCTAGATGATATGGGGTACACACAACCTACTCCTATACAGGTAGATGCACTTGCGCCTGTAATGTCTGGAAGTGACGTAGTAGGAATTGCTCAAACCGGAACAGGTAAAACATTTGCATACCTCTTACCTATATTAAGAACATTACCATACTCAAGACAAGAAAACCCTCGTGTACTTATTCTAGTCCCTACTAGAGAACTTGTACTACAAGTGGTAAACGAACTTGAAAAGCTCACAAAATACATAGATGTGCGTATTGCGGGTGTTTATGGTGGTTCTAATATTAATACCCAAAAGGCACTCATTGCTCAAGGGCAAGATATTGTAGTAGCGACACCTGGTAGACTGTATGATCTAGCCGTGAGTAGAGTATTACAACTTAAATCTATCCAAAAGGTAGTGATAGATGAGGTAGATGTGATGCTGGATCTAGGTTTTAGACCACAGCTTATGAACATTTTTGACATTCTCCCAAAAAGGAGACAGCACATTATGTTTAGCGCCACGATGACAGAGGATGTAGATGCGCTTATTAAAGATTATTTTAACAAACCTCAGTTCATAAAAGTTGCTCGTAGTGGGACACCACTAGAAAATATAAAGCAAGTAGGGTATAAGATACCTAACTTCTATACCAAGGTTAACTTTTTACTAGAAGAGCTCGCTTCCGCGAAAGCGTACCCAAAAACGTTGTTATTTGTAAGAGACAAGCGTATGGCAGACAGGCTATACCTCAAGCTTGAAGAAGCGTTTCCAGGGCAAGTAGATCTCATACACTCTAACAAGACACAAAATTACCGTATAAACAGTATAAATGCCTTTTCTGAAGGTAAAGTACGTATGATGGTAGCGACAGATGTAATGGCGCGTGGTCTTGATATAGATGACATAACACACGTTATAAATGTAAACACACCTCGTTTTCCTGAAAACTATTTGCATAGAATAGGGCGTACCGGTAGAGCACAAAAAGAAGGTACTTCAATAGTATTAAGCACTCCAGCCGAAGATGCTTTTCTAGAAGAGATAGAAGCGCTTATGGGTATAAAAGTACCTATAGAGACGCTGCCAGAAGATGTTCAAATCTCTAAAGAACTCACACCAGAAGAGCGACCAGAAGCCAAAGAAATTTTTAATCCTCATAAATGGAATAAAAATGATGAGGATGCTCCGGGACCAGCTTTTCACGAGAAGAGTGAGAAAAACTCTAAGGTAAATCTGGGAGGTTCTTACAGAAGAGAAATTGCAAAAAAATACAAGAAGCCTAAGACCAGAGGCGATAAAAACTATAATAAAAGAAATAAACGCAAGTAAACAATGAAGCGACTACTGCAGATGTTAGGGATCTGTCTAGCCGTACTACTATTACATTCTTGTTTTGACAAGAGTAAGTATGCCCCCGAGCCTTACTTAAGGCCGCTAGAGATAATAAAACTATCTGATCAAGACTATATGCACGTCTCATATCTTAAGGACGGTAAAGATGGTTACATACCTTGTAATGGTTATATACGTAAGGAGGGTGATGAGGTTTTTGTATTTGAGACACCCCTAGATGATTCAACATCTGTACAACTTATTGACTTTATACAGAATGACCTTAACGCGACCATAAAGGCCGTTATGGTGAGTCACGCTCATATAGATGGCGCAGGCGGTGTAAAAGCATTTAATGAAGCAGGCATACCTACATATGGCTCGTCAAAAACAGCAGCATTACTTGCTAGAGATACAATCACCTTAAGTAATACTTTTCAGCGTAAAGATAGTTTGATGCTAGGGAAGACCCTCGTAAAGATGGATTACTTAGGTCCTGCACATACAGATGATAATGCGATAGCCTATCTAGAAGGACCAGAGGTATTACTAGGCGGGTGTATGATAAAATCTCTAGAAGCAGGAAAAGGCAATCTAGCAGATGCAAACCTAAAGGAATGGGCAAAGACCGTAGCCACAGCAAAGTATCTGTATCCAGATGTAAAGCAAGTAATACCAGGTCACGGGATGCGTGGAGACAGCACACTGCTTACCTATACCATAAAAATGTTTCAGGAGGAAAAGCCCATAATTAAAGAATTAACAAACACCACTGAGCAGGAAACTGTTCAATTATAACTAATATATAATGGAGAATAATAAAAAAGTAGCAGGTCTAGCACCTATAGCCGTAGAGCTTGAAGAAGGAAAAAAATACTCTTGGTGTACTTGTGGACACTCTGCAAAACAGCCATTTTGTGATGGCGGACATAAAGCGGCAGAGAGTACCCCTAGTTTACGTTTTGAGGCAGTAAAAACAGGCACTGCCTATTTATGTAATTGTAAGATGACTAAAAATCCTCCTTATTGTGATGGGAGTCATAAAACCTGCGAGATAGGTTAAAACGGTCATTTATAGATATAAAAAATCCCCTTGATATACTTCAAGGGGATTTTTGTTTTATAAGCTATAATCTTATGCAGTAAGCCCCATAGTCTTTGCTTTATCCATCATAAAGGCAACGGCAGCTTCTTTTTCGTTAGGTATCTCTCCTTCTAGTATAGCTTCCTTTATGGCTTCTTTGAGCGTTCCTATCTCACGACAAGGTTTTAGATTAAAGGTTTCCATAATTTCTTCACCAGATACTGGTGGCTGGAAGTTACGTATGTGATCGCGCTCCTCAACCTCTTTCATCTTCTCACGCACAACCTTAAAGTTGTTATGGTAGCGTCTAAAGCGTTTTGGGTTTTTTGTAGTAATATCTGCCTCACAAAGCGTCATAAGATCTTCTATATAATCTCCTGCGTCAAAAATGAGTCTGCGCACAGCACTATCTGTCACGTGATCTTCAGAGATAACAATAGGGCGTGAGCTCATCAATACCATCTTTTGAACAAACTTCATCTTGTCATTAAGAGGCATTTTAAGGCGCTTAAATAGTTTGTAAACCATCTTTGACCCTACAAACTCGTGCCCGTGAAAGGTCCACCCCACTTTTTTTGAAAACTTCTTAGTAGGTGCTTTTCCTATATCGTGTAAAAGCGCTGCCCATCTCAACCATAGATTATCTGTATGGCGAGAGATATTATCTACCACCTCTAGGGTGTGGTAAAAGTTGTCCTTATGTTTTTGCCCCTCTATCTCGTCTATACCCTTAAGAGCAACAAGCTCTGGCAAGATATAAGGAAGTAAGCCTGTTTTTTCTAATAATAAGAATCCTTTAGAAGGCACTGGGCTCAACATTATCTTGTTAAGCTCGTCTACAATGCGTTCATTAGTAATAATCTTAATACGCTCTGCATTACGTGTGATAGACTCCATAGACTTGCGTTCTATCATAAAATCAAGCTGTGTGGCAAATCTTATGGCACGCATCATACGCAACGGGTCATCACTATAGGTAATATCTGGATCAAGTGGAGTGCGTATTATTTTGCGATCCAAATCACTTATCCCTCCAAAGGGGTCAATTAAATCTCCATAACCCTCATCATTAAGACGTATGGCTAGCGCATTTATAGTAAAGTCTCTACGGTTTTGATCATCTGCTAGCGTGCCGTCTTCTACTACTGGGTTGCGGCTATCTTTTGAGTAAGACTCCTTGCGGGCTCCTACAAACTCTACATCTATCTGGTTAGAGCGCAACATTGCGGTCCCGTAGGTTTTAAAAACTTGAACTTTAGGTTTGTTAGGTAACAGTTCAGAGACTTTGCGAGCTAGCTTTATACCGCTCCCTACGGCTACAACGTCTATATCTTTTACCTCACCACGTTTAAGGATGTAGTCACGCACAAACCCTCCTATGACGTATGTCTCGAGTTGTAAATCATCTGCAGCGCGTGAGATGGTATTAAAAATAGGATTGTTTAAAGCGTTTTTAAGATTCATTAGGTATGTAAAATATAAGGCAAAGGTACGGCTTCATTCCCTCTTTGTAAAAGTAGAATGAGCTGTAAAAAGGGTTGCCTATGTAGTATGTTTATGTGGGGGTAATTACGCTTTCGCGAAAGCGTAAAAAACTACTTTCTAATAATAGTTACTTTACCGTCTTCTGTAAGTTTTATAATAGCACTTGGTTTGCTAGATTTACGACTACGATCTATGTTTACTACATAATCTACACCATCTATAATCTCTTGTGAGATCTCGCTAAAGCTTTGTGGTGTAGGTTGTCCAGTAATATTTGCACTCGTTGAAACGATAGGTTTTTTAAACTTTTTAAGAAGAAAATTACAAAACTGATTGCGACACACTCTAAAGGCTGTACTGTTATTTGGTGCAATAACATTAGTCGCTACACGTATAGGATCGTCGTAGATAATGGTAGTGGGCTTTGCAGCATATTTAAGAATATCATAAGCTACCTCAGGTATATTTTCTACATACTGGTTGAGCATTTTGAAGTCACTAACTAAGCAGATTAGAGATTTACTTTCTGCTCGTTTTTTTAGGGCATATACTTTATCTACGGCGTCTGGATTAGTCGCATCACAACCTATACCCCATACGGTATCTGTAGGGTAGAGGATGAGACCCCCGCGTTTAAGTACTGCTAGTGCTGCGTCGTGTTCTTCTTTCATTTAGTTTATTTATTGAGTACCTCTCGGTATACGTTTATATATTGTCTCGCCGCCTCATCCCAGCAAAACTTTTTTGAGTGTGTTATACTTTTCTCTTGAAAAGCGCTTTTGTTGTGAGCTACCTCTGCAAGACCTGATGTTACTATTTCTGCCATATATTTGGCATCATAGTGATCCCAGTAAAAAGCGACATCACCGCCTACCTCTGGTAAGGAAGTGTTGTTAGATATAAAAGCAGGTTTGCCAAAACGCATAGCTTCGATTGCTGGTATACCAAAACCTTCTCTCAACGTAGGAAACATAAAAGCTTCACAATTTTTATAGTAATAAAATTTATCTAAGTCAGAGATACGTCCAGTGAGGTGTACACGATTTTCTAAGCCCAAATCTTTTATTGTTGCTTTTAGTTTTCCTTGTGCATATTCTGATGCCATTTTACCCGAAATCACCAGGTCAAATCCATTTAAATACTTGAGCATCTTAACCAGTGCGTGTTGATTTTTGCGTTCACATACGTCTCCTATAGTAAATAGGAATGGCCTGGAAGGTGATATCTCTGGAGTGTATGTGTCTGAAATTTCGACCTCTTTTATAGTATTTCCATTATAAATAATATACTCTGGAACCTCTGGCACTTTGAAATATCGATGTGTAGATTGTTTTGCAAAAGTAGATATGTAAGTAATAGCTGTCGCTCTATCTAGTTTTTCTTGAAAACGTTTGTTTCTCTTATGATTTAGATCAGATGAAATTTCATCTATGAAGTTTACATCGTGTACTGTTAGTACATAAGGTAAATCGCGTAGAGGTTCAATTTTCGTATTTTGATTGAGTGAATGCCATATATCAAAACGTTTCCGTATACCAATACTTTTATTTCTTGTAAAGTTGTAATACTTTTTTATTGCTACATTTTGACCAAAATGTTCACTCCATTTATTCTTATCTCTTGCGTGTATTACAAATTGAAAATTATTTGAATTTTGACGTATGAGTGCGTCTATAAGATGCTTGTTAAATTGCCCGAACCCAGAAAATTCATTTTTGAGGTTATGGCTTTCTAAAAAGATAGAGGACTGATTTGACATAACCGCAAAGATAGCAATACTAATGCTAGGTTTCATAGTTCACAAATCTGTACTTTTACCTCGTGAAACACACTTTTTCTGATACATATACAGGCGAGCAAGAGGAAATTTGCGCAATGATTGCAAATTTTGATACGCAAGGAAAATCCTTTGATGAGCGTGATCGTAACTCACTTAAACTATTTAATATAGGTGATGAGACGATTAATGTAAAGTCATTTAAAGTTCCTCACCTTGTAAATAAAATTGCTTATAAATTTTTTAGAAGCTCAAAGGCCGAACGCTCATTTACTTACGCACATAAGTTACTTGAGAACGGGATCTTAACTCCTGCGCCTATTGCTTATTTTGAAGAAGAAACTATACTCTTTGGCCATAGTTATTATGTAAGTAAGCATCTTAAGTACGACCTTACGTATAGAGAACTCACAACCGAAGGTATTTACAAGGGTAATAAAGAGATACTGGCAGCCTTTGCAAAGTTCACGTATACACTTCACAATAAAGGCATACATTTTCTAGATCATTCTCCTGGTAATACGCTTATAGTTATCAATGATGATGGCTATGATTTTTACCTCGTAGATCTCAATAGGATGAATTTTGGACCTATGGATTTTGAAACTCGTATGGCAAATTTTGCACGCCTTTCATATAATGAGAGTGATATTGCTATTATGGCAAAAGCTTACGCGAAAGAAAGTGGAGAAGATCAAGAAAAAGTTTACAAAGCTATATGCAATGCAACTCAGTCTTTTCAAGAGAAATTTCATAAAAAGCAAAAGCTCAAAAAGAAGCTAAAATTCTGGAAGAAAGCATAAAGTTGCGTCTATTGTATCTAGATTAATTCTTACTAGAGATATTAAGACAGCAAGTCGTTATTTAGTTCTACCTTCGCGATTATATAGAAGTGGCTGCATATAGGTCATTTCAGAAAACCTATTTATGTCATTTAAATCTTTGGGGCTATCTGACGCCCTGCTCAAAGCTGTGAGCGAAAAAGGCTATACAACGCCATCACCTATTCAACAAAAAGCAATTCCAAAAGTACTAGAAGGTAAGGATGTTCTTGCCAGTGCTCAAACAGGTACCGGTAAAACCGCAGGCTTTACACTACCTATGTTACACAACCTTATCGCAAACCCGCGACAAGGTAGGCGCAAAGTAAGAGCGCTTGTACTTACACCTACTAGAGAGCTAGCTGCTCAGATCTATGATAATGTGCGCGAGTATAGTAAGTATGTAGACATTAAATCTACAGTAATTTTTGGAGGAGTAAACCAAAATCCTCAAGTACGTACCATACGTCAAGGAGTAGATATCCTTGTGGCAACACCTGGGAGACTACTTGATCTTGAGAATCAAGGCCTACTTAGTCTTTCTGATATTGAGTTTTTAGTACTTGATGAAGCAGACCGTATGCTTGATATGGGGTTCATACACGATATTAAAAAAGTATTAAGACTAGTGCCTGCAAAGAGACAGAACCTGCTTTTTAGCGCTACTTTTAATAAAGATATTAAGAAACTTGCAAGTAGTATACTTACAAATCCGGTACTAGTAGAAGCAACACCAGAAAACACAACCGCTGAAAAAGTAGACCAGAAGACGTATAGAGTAGATAAGTCTCGTAAGACTGAAATGCTTATAAAGTTTATTAATGAAGGTAACTGGGATCAGGTACTGGTATTTACGAGAACAAAGCACGGTGCAAACCGTCTTAGTCAAAAACTAGATAAAGCAGGAATAACATCTGCAGCTATTCACGGTAATAAAACACAAAATGCGAGAGTAAAAGCACTTGCAGGTTTTAAAAGTGGTAAAATAAGAGTGCTTGTAGCAACAGATATTGCTGCACGTGGTCTTGATATTCCATTACTACCTTATGTTATAAACTACGAGCTTCCTAATGTGCCAGAAGATTATGTGCATAGAATAGGTCGTACGGGTAGAGCAGGAGCTAGCGGCCAGGCTATATCTTTAGTAGGTGTAGATGAGGTTGCTTATGTACGAGGTATAGAAAAACTATTAGGAGAAAAACTTCATAGCGAGGTGCTAGAAGGTTTTCAACCTACAGATACAATAGAGCAACTTAAAAAGGAGGCAGCCGAAAATAAAGCGCGTCACCAGCAAGGACGCCGTAATAGTCGTAATAACAAACCATCTGGTAATAGAGGTGGAGATACTTTTAATAGCCGTTCTAATAAGTCTAGAAGAAGAAGGTAGGTTTATAGTTTTTATGAAGAATTTATTCAAAAGTCCCCTTGAAGATAATCAAGGGGACTTTTTTTTTGACTTTTCATAAATTTTGAAAATCATTAAGTAGGTGTTTAATGTATTGATAATAAGTCGTGTGTGTGGTTAATTGTGCTATGTAAACTTGTCTTAACAATTTCTTATTCTTATTTATTCTAAATAAAGTTGTGTAGACCACTTCTCTCTATTATTTTTGCCGTCGTAAACAAATTTACTATTTATAATAAGTCTAAATAAAAATGAAGAACTACTTACCACTAGCACTAGCACTTACGACAATTGCATTTACATCTTGTGAAGATGATGATACAGTAATAACTGATGGAGGTACAGATATAGAAGTGACGGCACCGGCTACATACTCTTTTGAGAGAGATGGAGAGAGTACTGTAAGCTTTTCTGGTCAAACTACTAGAATACAAATGGCTCAAGAGCTTGTAAGCGAGATGAGTGATTTTGATAATGCAACTGTAGCATCACTATCTAATATGTTTTCAAATGAAGAAAACCCTTTTGAGAATGAAGATTTAAATGCTTCAGATAAAAGTATAAAGAGCAAGGTTGCTGCCTCAGCAGATTATTATGCTGGTAATACTGCAGCATCTGCAACAGTAAAGGCATTTTTTGAAGCACGTCTTGCAGATCAAGTAAACGAAGTTTTTCCTGCTCAAAACACAGTTGCTACAGAAGGCGTAGCTGGACAAATTGCAGATGGAGAGAGTACAAGATATGTAAACGCTCAAGGTTTTGAGTACAACCAGATAGTTGCAAAGGGACTTATAGGAGCTCTTATGATAGATCAAGCGCTTAATAACTATTTAGGTACGGCTGTTCTTGACGAAGCTACTAATGTAGAAGATAATGATAACGGTGTTGTAGTAGAAGGGAAGTCTTATACTAATATGGAACACAAGTGGGATGAAGCATTTGGTTACCTATACGGTAATGCTGCAGATGCGGCAAATGCAAATGCTACAGCAGGAACAGATGACAACTTCCTTAATAAGTACTTAGGTAGAGTAGAAGGAGATGAAGATTTTGCAGGAATTGCTCAGGAAGTATTTGATGCTTTTAAACTAGGTCGTGCTGCTATTGTAGCCGGAGATTATGAGCTTAGAGATGAGCAAGCAGAAATATTAAGAACAAGATTGTCTGAAGTAGTAGGAATACGTGCTGTATACTACTTACAGCAAGGTAAAAATGCAATAGAAGCAGAAAACTTTGGGACAGCTTTTCACGACTTATCAGAAGGATTTGGATTTGTATATAGCTTACAGTTTACACGTAACCCTAATACAGATGCACCTTACCTTTCTACAGAAGAGGTAAATACATTTATTAGTCAGCTTACAGCAGATAATGGTTTATGGGATGTTACTCCAGAAACACTTGATGCTATATCTACTGCTATTGCGGCACAATTTGACTTTACAGTGGAGCAAGCAGGAAGTTAATTTAAGTTTGTATGTTTTCAACAAGGGAGCCCATTGGCTCCCTTTTGGTGGTAAAAAGAATAATTAATTATGAAAAGAATTTTTGGAATACTAGCAATTTCGCTATTCATTTATGCCTGTGGAGGAGATGACACTACAGTAAGTACAGATGATACAGATACTGTAACTCCAGTAACTTTTGATCGTAGTGCAATGCTCACAAACTGGGCAGATAATATTATAATACCAGGTTATCAAGACTTCGTTGCAAAAGTTAACACCTTAGAAGCGCAAGTAGCCTCGTTTACAGATACGCCTAGTGATCTTACCGCGGTAAGAGCAGCTTGGCTAGATGCATATACCACTTGGCAACGTGTATCTATGTTTGAAGTAGGACCTGCAGAGACGGTTAACTTACGTCTTAATGTAAATATATATCCGGCAAATGTTGCTACTATAGAAGATAACATCACAGCAGGGTCTTATAACTTAGATCTTTCTTCTAACAGAGCAGCCAAAGGTTTTCCAGCAATAGACTATTTACTATATGGTCTAGGTGAAGACGACGCAGCTATACTTGCAATATATAATGGTACAGATGGTGATGCTTACAAGCAATATCTTCTAGATATAACAGCAGATATGAAAACTCTTTCAATCACAGTACTTAACGAGTGGGAAGGAGATTACAGAGATACTTTTATTGCAAACGATGGTGCCTCTGCAACGGCATCTACAGATCGTTTTGTAAATGATTATATCTTTTATTTTGAGAAGCACTTAAGAGCGGGAAAAATGGGAATCCCTGGAGGCGTGTTTTCTGGAAGTGTTGAGCCTAATAATATAGAAGCACTTTATGCTGGAGGTATCTCAAAAGATCTTTTTATAGTAGGACTTAACGCTACACAAGATTTCTTTAATGGTAAAGCATATAACAGTAGCACACAAGGTGAGAGCCTTGCAAGTTACTTAGATGAACTTAATGCAATAAAGGATGGGGCAGATTTAAGCGAGATAATTAACTCTCAATTTGATGTCTCAAGAACCGTAGTTTCGGCTTTAGGTAACTTTGAGCAGGAGCTGGCCATAAACCCTCCTACAAATTTCTTAAACGCTTATGATGAGGTACAACGCCTTGTGCCATTACTCAAAGTAGATATGGTAAGCGCTATGAGTATAAGCATAGACTTTGCAGATGCAGATGGTGATTAGATAACTAATGAGTACACGCATAACAACATATTTTAATACCCAAAGAGAGGCCGCACCACTAGCGGTCTTTCGTGTGTTTTTTGGTGTACTAATGTTTGCGAGTATTGTGCGCTTTTGGAGTTATGGATGGATAGAAAAATTTTATATCACTCCTAGCTTTCACTTTACTTTCTATGGGTTTGAGTGGGTGAGACCCTTAGGTGATTATACCTACTTACTATTTGCCATTTGTGCATTGAGTAGCCTCTTTATAATGGTAGGTTATAAGTACCGCTGGGCAATTATAATTTTCTTTTTAAGCTTTACTTACATAGAGCTTATGGATAAGACAATGTATCTTAACCACTACTACTTCATCAGTATGTTGAGCTTCTTGATGATATTTCTTCCAGCTGGAGCTTACTTCTCTGTAGATGCTATTACGCTTTCGGGAAAGCGTAACACAACCCCACCACAATTCATCCCATCGTGGACTATTGATAGTATAAAATTGCTTTTGGGTATTGTTTATGTGTATGCTGGTCTGGCAAAACTTAATAGTGACTGGCTCTTTAAAGCGATGCCGCTTAAAATATGGTTACCGTCTAAATTTGATATACCCCTCATAGGTAATCTTATGGGTGAGGAGTGGGTTCAGTATGCCTTTAGCTGGTTTGGTGCGGGTTATGACTTGTTTATTCCCTTCTTTTTGCTGTATAAAAAAACGCGCCCTTATGCCTTTGTAATGGTGATAATCTTTCACGTGCTTACACGCGTGTTGTTTCCTATCGGGATGTTTCCTTATGTGATGATTGTGAGCGCACTTATCTTTTTTGACGCAGCGTTTCATAAAAAGATTATTTACGCTTTCGCGAAAGCGTTAAAATACCCCACAGCACTACTTAAAACGAGTAGGCAATACGTTGCTAGTTCTGCTATTTCAAAAAATTATGCGGTTGCTGTTGTTGTAATATTCTTTATGATACAGATATTATTACCGTGGCGATACCTGGCTTATCCTGGTGAGTTATTCTGGACCGAAGAGGGTTATCGTTTTTCCTGGCGCGTGATGCTTATGGAAAAATCTGGATATGCTCAGTTTAAAATAGTAGACGGTGTGACGGGCAGACGTTTTTATGTAGATAACACAGATTTTTTAACTCCGTTGCAAGAAAAGCAAATGAGTTTCCAGCCAGACTTTATTCTCGAGTATGCTCACTATCTTCGCGACCATTTTGAGAGTCAAGGCCATCAAGAGGTACAAGTATATGTTGAGTCATATGTTGCGCTTAATGGGAGATTGAGTACAACATATATAGATCCAGAGGTAAATCTGGCAGAAATAGAAGATTCTTTTAAACACAAAACGTGGGTTACCCCATTTACAGATGAGATTAAAGGTTTATAATACACTTATTTTTATACTTATAGCAACTACTGTTATTGCCCAAAACAGCCTGAGCGGTACGATCTCTTCTCAAGATGGGAAGGCGCTAGAAGATGTTGAGATCTACTTAAGAGAAGCAAATCAAGTAGCTAGTACAGATGCGTCTGGAAAATACCGTTTTGAAAATATAGAAAATGGCACGTATAACCTCATCGTTTTTGGACTGGCCTATGAACTCGTAGAGCAACAAATACGTATAGAAGGAGAAACTGTAAAAGACTATACACTTACACCACTAGGTGAATCCCTAAGCGAGGTAGTACTCACAAGCCGAAGAGAAAAGATTTTTGCCTTACGATCTCTAAAAAAAGTAGAAGGAACTGCAATTTATGCGGGTAAAAAAAGTGAAGTAGTACTGGTAGATCAACTTACGGCAAACCTTGCTGCAAATGCCCCGAGACAAATATATAGCCAGGTAGTAGGCCTTAATATCTACGAGAACGGCGATGCAGGGTTGCAGCTTAATATAGGTGGCCGCGGTCTAGACCCTAATCGCTCTGCAAACTTTAATATACGACAGAATAATTATGACATAAGCGCAGATGTGCTGGGGTACCCAGAGAGTTACTATACACCACCAGCAGAGGCGCTTAAAGAGATACAAGTAGTGCGTGGTGCTGCATCTTTACAGTACGGAACACAGTTTGGCGGATTGATAAATTTTAAATTCAGAGAGCCCGAGAAAGACAAGAAGATTGAATTAATATCAAGGCAAACCGCAGGCTCGTATGGATTGCTTACCTCTTTTAATAGCCTAAGTGGTACGGTAGGTAAATTGAGCTATTACACATATTTTAATTACAAAGAAGGCGACGGCTGGAGACCTAACTCTCAGTTTAATAGTCGTAATTATTTTGCACACGTGGCATATGAGTTAAGCGAGCGCACTACACTTACGGGAGAACTTACCCTTTTTAATTATTTAGCAAAACAAGCTGGAGGTCTTACAGATGCTCAATTTATAGAAGACCCTAACTTTAGTAACCGTGATCGTAACTGGTTTGATGTAGACTGGAAGGTGTACTCACTGCGTCTTGATCACGCTTTTAGTGATAAAACAGATTTTAGTTTAAATGTTTTTGGACTTGATGCACAACGTAGCGCTGTAGGTTTTAGAACAAATAGAGTATCACAACCAGATGATGTAGAAGAGCCTAGAGAACTTCTTGTAGATAATTTTACAAACTGGGGAGCAGAGGCAAGATTACTTAGCAGGTATCGCATAGGTCATAAGGATGCGGTCTTCTTGATAGGAAGTAAGTACTATGATGCTAGTAATAGCCAGCAACAAGGACCCGGAACTACAGCTGCCGATGCAGATTTTAGTTTTGCAACAGAGCAGTTTCCTAATTATGAACGCCAGGCACAGTTTGATTTTCCTAATAAGAACCTAGCGGTTTTTGGAGAAAATATTTTTAATCTTACAGATAGATTTACGGTTACACCAGGCTTTAGATTTGAGTATATAAAAACAGCAAGTACTGGTTCTTATAAAGACATCGTGTTAGATCTAGCAGGTAACGTGCTTGTAAATCAAGACCTGGCAGATAATCGTGATTTTGAACGTGACTTTTTATTATTGGGACTTGGTACTACATACCAGCTATCTCCTGCTGTTGAGTTGTATGGTAACTTTAGTCAAAACTATCGTTCTGTTACTTTTAATGATATACGAGTGGTAAATCCATCTTTTGTGGTAGATGAAGATATTAAAGATGAAGAAGGCTTTACCGTAGATATAGGGGCAAGAGGTCGCATAGATAATAAATTTGCTTATGATGTAAGTGCCTTTGGTGTGCGCTATGATGACCGTCTGGGAGAAGTGCTTTTTGAAGATACAGATGGTAGTATAAAAAGGCGTCGTGGTAATATAGGTGATGCTTTTATTTATGGTCTTGAAGTTTTTACAGACTGGAACCTACGCAATACTTTTTTTGAAAGTCATAAAGAGTTTAAACTCAATTTATTTACAAACCTCGCGCTTACTAGTTCAGAGTATCTTAGTTCTGAGGAGATAGGGGTAGAGGGTAATGAGGTAGAGTTTATACCAGATGTAAATTTAAAAACAGGATTAAATTTTGGTTATAACAACCTTACAGCAAGTGTTCAATATACATACCTCACAGAGCAATTTACAGATGCTACAAATGCGCCACAAGATGTAAATGATAATCAACGTGGTATAGAGGGGAGTATTCCCTCATACGGAGTGCTAGATGTTTCGGCAGCTTACTCTTGGAAACAGTTTAAGTTAGAGGCTGGGCTTAATAATGCACTTGATGAGTCATATTTTACAAGAAGAGCAACCGGGTATCCTGGTCCTGGTATTATACCTGCAGAGCCTCTCACATTTTATACTACATTACAAATTAAATTGTAAGCCTATCTTTTACGAGATATGTTACTTACAACAAAAGCCCTCTCATAAAGGTATGAGAGGGCTTTTGTTATTTATTAATAAGTAAAGTACTAAGCTTGTGCTTGTGGTGCCCACGATGCACAGAGCATACCTGGTGCAGCAGTTTTTGGGTTTGCACAATCACTTTCTTCATAGCGCTTGCAAGTAACACAGTTACGGTCATCCTTAAGAGCAGCCTTCATTTCAAAGCTGTCACAAGTGTATGCGGAGTTTACGTGTACTTGGTGCTTGTTACAATAATTATCGTCTTTAAGTTGATCACAGTTTATACAGTTATGTGCGAGTTTAATAGCCATCTTTTTCTTTTTCTAAGTTCGTATTCTTTCTTAAAGTTATGAATAAAGGATGTTTGAAAATTATAAATAACTGTTAATCAGGTTGTTTGTATTTAGATTGATTAAGAATAAAGAGATAGTTGCGGTAAAATTGTTTCAAAATTTCTTAGCGATATTCTATTTAAATCACTCATTTTAAGTGTCTTAAATGTAGATTTGATAGATGGGCGAGTTATATTGATTAATTAAGCGTATCTTTGCACGCAATTAATTGTTAGCGTGGATTTATAGTAGTACGCTTTCGCGAAAGCGTAAAAAACTCCACTCTCACCTCTTAAAACAATAATTGCTATGACTGCACACGAAAATAAAATTCTAGGAGAAGGGCTCACCTATGACGACGTACTTCTAGTTCCTGCTTTTTCTGAAGTATTACCTAGAGAAGTAAGCATACAATCAAAATTTACTCGCAACATCACTCTTAATGTACCTATTGTCTCTGCGGCGATGGATACGGTTACAGAGAGTCGTATGGCAATTGCTATTGCTCAAGAAGGTGGTATAGGAGTATTGCACAAAAATATGACTATAGATGAGCAGGCTATCAAGGTGCGTAAAGTAAAGCGTGCAGAGAGCGGGATGATTATAGACCCTGTGACATTACCTCTTAAATCTTTAGTAAGTGATGCAAAAGCTGCAATGCGTGAGCATAGTATAGGAGGAATTCCTATTGTAGATGATAATGGGAAATTGATAGGTATTGTTACAAACCGTGACTTACGTTTTGAAAAAGACAATGACCGTCCGGTAAGCGAGGTAATGACATCAGAAAATCTTGTTACTGCAGCAGAGGGAACCTCTCTACAACAAGCAGAAGAGATACTTCAAAATCATAAAATAGAAAAACTACCTGTTGTAACAGGAGATAATACACTCGTGGGTCTCATCACTTTTAGAGATATCACAAAACTTACGTTAAAGCCTAACGCAAATAAAGATAAATTTGGTCGCCTACGCGTAGCTGCTGCTATAGGTGTTACTGGTGATGCTGTAGAGCGTGCTGGAGCACTTGTAAAAGCTGGAGTAGATGCTATTGTTATAGATACAGCTCACGGTCATACTAAAGGTGTGGTAGAGGTCTTAAAGTCTGTAAAAGCATCTTACCCAGAACTAGATTGTGTGGTAGGTAATATAGCTACTGGAGCAGCAGCAAAATATCTTGTAGAAGCGGGTGCAGATGCTGTAAAAGTAGGTATAGGCCCAGGATCAATCTGTACAACACGTGTTGTTGCAGGAGTTGGTTTTCCTCAGTTTAGCGCTGTGCTAGAGTGTGCAGCAGCAATTAAAGGAACAGGAGTACCAGTAATTGCAGATGGAGGTATACGTTATACAGGTGATATTCCTAAAGCAGTTGCCGCAGGAGCAGACTGTGTGATGCTAGGTTCTTTACTTGCAGGTACAAAAGAGTCACCAGGAGAGACTATTATTTATGAAGGACGTAAGTTCAAATCATATAGAGGTATGGGATCTGTAGAGGCTATGAAGCAAGGCTCAAAAGATCGTTACTTTCAAGATGTAGAAGATGATATTAAGAAACTAGTGCCAGAAGGTATTGTAGGTCGTGTACCTTACAAAGGTGAGCTTAACGAGAGTATCCACCAGTTTGTAGGAGGTCTTAGAGCTGGTATGGGTTACTGCGGAGCTGGCAGCATCGAGGCTCTTAAAGAAAACGGACAATTTGTAAAAATCACTGCTAGTGGTATAAACGAGAGTCACCCACACGATGTGACTATCACAAAGGAAGCTCCTAACTATAGTAGATAGAATTTTTTTAATTACGCTTTCGCGAAAGCGTAATAACACCCACAATAATAGGGTCTTCTTATAAATAAAGAAGACCCTATTTTCTTTCTGTAAATTAACGGGTGAAGTGTCTTAATGTCTCCTTAAAATCCCGTACTTTTACATCCCGTAAACGAACCTTCAGAAAATCCTTAAATGGCATCTACAAAATACATCTTCGTAACGGGCGGAGTATCCTCTTCACTAGGTAAAGGTATTATCGCAGCATCACTAGCAAAACTTTTGCAAGCGCGAGGATACAGAGTCACTATTCAAAAACTAGATCCTTATATTAATATAGATCCTGGTACACTTAATCCTTATGAGCACGGAGAATGCTATGTGACAGATGATGGTGCAGAGACAGATCTTGATCTGGGACATTACGAGCGTTTTCTTAATGCACCTACCTCACAGGCTAACAATGTTACAACGGGGCGTATCTATCAAAGTGTGATAGATAAAGAGCGTAGAGGTGAGTTTTTAGGTAAAACAGTGCAAGTAATACCTCACATTACAAATGAGATCAAGGAGCGTATCCAGATTTTAGGGAAGAGCGGAGATTATGATATCGTTATTACTGAGATAGGAGGAACTGTAGGTGATATAGAGTCACTACCATATATAGAGAGTATACGCCAGCTCAAATGGGAGCTAGGTAAAAAGAACTCGCTAGTTATACATCTTACACTTATACCATACCTTGCAGCAGCAGGAGAGCTTAAAACTAAGCCTACCCAGCACAGTGTAAAAACACTTATGGAGAGCGGTATTATGGCAGATATACTTGTATGCCGTACAGAACACGAGCTAGGGTATGATCTTAAGGCAAAACTTGCACGTTTTTGTAACGTAGAGCAAGAAGCTGTTATAGAGTCTAGAGATGCTAGTACTATATATGACGTACCAAACTTGATGCTTGAAGAAGGTCTTGATGCAATCTCTCTTAAAAAATTAGACCTGCCAGATGCTACACAACCAGAACTTACGAGATGGAATGAGTTTCTAGCAAAGCATAAAAACCCAAAATCTGAAGTAACGATAGGCCTTATAGGTAAATATGTAGAACTTCAAGATTCTTATAAATCTATACTTGAAGCATTTATACACGCAGGTGCAGAAAATGAGGTAAAGGTAAATATAGAGAGCATACATAGTGAGCATATCACTCCAGAGGTGATTAAAAATAAAATTGCAAACCTTGACGGTGTGCTAGTAGCACCAGGTTTTGGAGAGCGCGGTATAGAAGGTAAAATTAAGGCAGTGCAATATGCAAGAGAGCATAAGATTCCGTTTTTAGGGATATGTCTTGGTATGCAAATGGCAGTTATTGAGTACGGAAGAAATGTTTGTGAGTTTACAAAAGCAAACTCAACAGAGATGGACCCAAACACTCCGCACCCAGTCATAGATATAATGGAGGAACAAAAGAGTATCACAGATATGGGAGGAACAATGCGTCTAGGGGCTTGGGCTTGTAAGCTTGCGCCAGATAGTATTGTAAAAGACGTATATGGCGATGAAATCATTATGGAAAGACACCGCCATAGATATGAGTTTAATGACGCATATCGCGAGCGATTAGAAAAAGCCGGTATGAAAATTACAGGTACTAACCCAGATACAGGTCTTGTGGAGATTGTAGAAATAGAAGATCACCCTTGGTTTGTAGGCGTGCAATATCACCCAGAGTATAAGAGTACGGTAAGCAACCCGCACCCGCTATTTGTAGCGTTTGTGAGAGCAGCCGTTAGTTATGCTCAAGACAGTACGCGTGCCAGTATGGCATAAATAAACCCTTTGGCGAGTAAATTGCTTTGAGAAAATCACGCTTTCGCGAAAGCGTAATCAAAAAACACCCACCTAAACAGGATTAATGAAAAAGAACTTTGACACAAATTCACTTATTGGAATGCTCCTTATGGGAGGAATCCTTTTATGGATCATCTACTTTAATAAGCCTACAGCCGAAGAGCTAGAAGCTGAGAAAGCAGCACAAACAGAACAGGTAGAATCACAAGATACAGATGTAGCTAGCCTGCCAGTTGCACAAACAGCTCCTGCAGTAGCATCAGACTCTATTACAAATATTGCATTACAAAACAGACTAGGTGCATTTGCTTACTCTGGCTCTTTACCATCTGCAAAGGAGGGAGCAACCACTACTATTTCTAATGATGTTTTAGAAATTAAAGTGAGCAATAAAGGTGGATATATAACAGAGGTGAAGATGCTACAGCATAGCACTTATGACTCGATACCTGTATACCTTATTAAAGATGGAAACAGTACTTTTAATGTAAGTTTTAGTACGTCTGATAACCGTAATCTTAATACTAAAGACTTGTTTTTTGAGCCTAGTCTTTCTAAAAATGGTAACAATGATGTGTTATCTATGAAGCTTAAAGTTTCTAATAATGAGTACCTAGAGTACCGTTACGAGCTTAAGGAAGGCGATTATATGATGGATTTTGGGATGCGTTCTCAAGGACTTTCTACTAGGCTTAACACATCAAACCCTATGCGTATGCAGTGGGACTTTAAAGGGATGCGTCACGCACGTAGCCAGTCTTATGAAAATAGATACACGCGCCTTACATACAAGTATGAAGAAGATAAAACAGATAAGCTCTCACCAGCAGGAGATGATGATGAGATAGAAGAGGATCTTGTGTGGATGAACTACCGCCAGCACTTCTTTAGCTCAATGCTTATTTCTGAAACTCCATTTAAAGAAGCGAGACTTACCTCAAAAGATCTTTATAAAGAAGCAGACGATAGAGATGAAGAAACCATATTTACAAAACAATATGGGTCTGACGTTTTACTAGAAGCCAAAAATGGAGAGTTAGACTATGCAATGCAGATGTACTACGGTCCTACAGATTACACAATCCTTAAGTCTTATGATCAAGGACTAGATGAGGCTATGCCATTAGGGTGGGGGATATTTGGGTTCTTAAACAAGTACCTTGTGATTCCGTTTTTTGGATTCTTATCTGGATTCTTACCAGCAGGTATTGCTATTATAGTAATGACTATTGTTATAAAATTATTTTTATCTCCTGTACAGTATAAACAGTACACGTCACAGGCTAAGATGAAGATTCTTAAGCCAGAAATTGCTGCTATCTCAGAGAAGTATAAAGATAACGCAATGAAGAAGCAGCAGGAGACTATGGCGCTGTATAGTAAGGCAGGGGCAAGTCCCGCCGCAGGTTGTTTACCAGCGTTATTACAAATTCCAGTGTTTTATGCGCTATTTACGTTCTTCCCATCTGCGTTTGATTTAAGAGGAAAAAGCTTCTTATGGGCAGATGATTTATCTAGCTATGATGAGATTGCAAAGCTTCCGTTTGAGATTCCTTTTTATGGTGATCACGTGAGTTTATTTCCTATACTAGCTGCAGTTACTATTTTCTTCTCTATGAGATTAACTACAGGTAACCAGCAAATGCAACAGCCTACTCAAGAAGGTATGCCAGATATGAGTAAGATGATGAAGTATATGATGTATTTCTCACCATTACTTATGCTTGTTTTCTTTAACCAGTATGCAAGTGGTCTGAGTTTATATTACTTTATTTCTAACTTACTTACTATAGGTATTATCTTAGTTATTAAAAACGTGATTATCGACGAAGAGAAGATAAGAGCAAAGATAGAAGTGAAAAAAGCTAAGCCTAAGAAGCAAGGTAAGTTTGCAAAGAAAATGCAACAAATGATGGAGCAAGCAGAGCAACAGCAGAAAAACAAAAAGTAAGCTGCTCTTTTATAAGTATCATATCACAAACTCCTACCTCTTCAGGTAGGAGTTTTTTAAGTTTTATGGGGTATGAGAGCGCTTTCGCGAAAGCGTAAAAAGAAAATGTAACAACTGCTGTAACAAAACCTATGATGTATCGTCTTCCTAATAACTAACCAATTAATCGATGGACCAACACTCGTTCATAAAGCTTGTAAATCCTTTTAAGGATAAGATATATCGCGTTGCAAAGCGATTGCTCGTATCACAAGATGAGGCGCAAGATGCTACGCAGGAAGTACTACTGCGACTATGGACAAAGAGGTCTAAAATAAAAGAATATCGAAGTGTTGAAGCATTTGCGATGACGATGACAAAAAATTATTGCTACGATAAGCTTAAAGCTAAGGGAAGCAATAATCTTAAAATCGTTCATAACAATTATGAAGATCACTCAGGTAATACAAGCAAGCATATTGAGGTTGCAGATGAGGTCGCGTGGGTGTTTAAACTTATGGAAGACCTACCAGAGCAACAACGACTTATTGTACAAATGAGAGATGTAGAGCAAATGGATAATGCAGAGATTGCCGTGGCACTCCAGATGAATGAGACCGCTGTGCGAGTAGCACTCTCTAGAGCCCGCAAAAAACTAAGAGAAGAATTGATTAAAAAACGAAATTATGGAATCTCATAATATAGAGAAACTACTAGAAGATTACTTTGAAGGAAGTACTACGCTCCAGCAAGAAGCACAACTACGTGACTACTTTACGGGTGATAACGTGGCGCCACATCTTAAAGAGTATGAAAGTATGTTTACAGCATTTGCCGTAGCAAGTGAAGAGACTTATGATAGACCTATTGTATTACCTAAGCAGCACAAGCCTAGATATAGATTTATGGCAAGTGCAGCAGCAGCGGTAATAGTAGGACTAGTAATCTGGACACAAGGTACTCAGGTAGATAATCGTATCTCTACAAATTATGAAAACGAAGAAGTAGCCATCTTAAAAACCAAGCAAGCCCTTGGTATGATGTCTCAAATGATTAACAGTAGCACCACACAGCTGGATGTGGTAGAAGAATTTGACAAAGCCTCTAGCACCTTATTTAAATAAAAATCAAAAAACAAAGAAGATGAAAAAGTTAATAATGATAGCAGCTCTTGCATTAGTAACCCTAGCAAGTAAAGCTCAGAGCCCTTTTGATAAGTACGAAGACCTTAAAGGAGTAAGCTCTATAGTAATGAACCAGAAGATGTTTAAGCTACTCAGTAAAGTAGACCTTAACTCATCAGACCCAGAGATGCAGCAGTACATAAACCTAGTAGATAATCTAGAAAATGTAAAGATGTATACCAGTGCAAATGCAGGTATAATGGACCAGATGAACGCCTCTATGAAAGGCTACATAGCAAGCAGCGGCTTACAAGAACTAATGCGAGCAAAGGATGATGGTAAGAATGTAAAGTTTTACTATAAAGAAGGAAGTAGTGAAGACTATGTAAAAGAGTTTGTAATGTTCTTAAACGGAAATATGGAAGGTGAGCAACGCGCTGTATTCTTTCAGGTAACTGGAAACATAGATTTAAAGCAAATATCTAAGCTAGCTCAAGACCTAGATTTTAAAGGGAGTGAAGCTCTTAAGGAAGTTCAAAACGCAAAAAAGTCATAATATGTATAACACAATAAAAACAGTAGTAGCAGCCTTTGCGGTGGTGCTCACACTTGCAAGTTGTAGTAATAAACAATCGTTGCAAGAGTATTATGTAGATAATCAAGAAAACGGCGACTTTATTCTTGTAGACGTACCTACTAGTTTACTAGGTAAAAATGTAGAGGCGTTAAGTGAAGAGCAGCAAGAGGTTTTTAAAACCGTGCGTAAAATAAACCTAATGGCATACCAGACTAAGTCTGGTGACACGGCAGCAATGCAAGTAGAGCGCGATAAGGTAAAAGACATCCTTACCTCAGATGATTATGAGGAGCTTATGAAAGCCAGCGGAGATATGGGACAAATGCGTCTCTATTTTAAAGGAGAAGAAGATGCTATAGATGAGGTGATCTTCTTTGGTGCAGATGATAATAAAGGTTTTATGCTTGCTCGCTTACTAGGTAATGATATGAATATAGGAGATATGATGCGTATGGCAGAGTCTCTAGAAAAGAGTGATATAGATGTATCACAATTTGGAAGCATTATGGAAGTTTTTGATAATAAATAAAGTCAAAAAATGTTGAACGCATAAGCCCTATTTGGCGATAGGCTTTCCATATATAGAGGTACCCGCAAGGGTGCCTCTTTTTTTTTGGAGTATATTCAGCAGGTGTATTTACAAGAGCAGTATCCCGCTTTACGTTGCAATTCCTCAGGATGGCACAGCCAGCCCTGCGGGATTTACACTACAATCGGGGCTAGCTATGAGATTTATAGAGTACTCCCTTAGTACCTTATAATTGGCAAGTATATTTTCATCTAAACGTGTATCTTAGACAACCTAATTTTACGATATGAAAAAATACAGCATTCTTGCCATTTGTTTATTAGTCGCAACCAGCACCTTTGCACAGTTTTTAGATTCAAAAAAAGATCTAGTAACCTCAAAAGGATTTTTCACACTGCATTATGATGAGAGTGATGATAAGATATATGTAGAAGTAGATAAGCTAGATGAAGAATTTTTATACGTACACTCACTGCGTACAGGCTTAGGAAGCAACGACATAGGTCTAGATAGAGGGCAACTAGGTGGTAATGCAGTAGTAAAATTTCAGAAAGTAGGTAATAAAATAATGCTGGTACAGCCTAATATGCGCTATAGAGCAAATACTACAAATGAGCTAGAACGCAAATCTATAGAAGAAGCCTTTGCAAAGTCTGTACTCTTTGGGTTTCCTATAAAAGAGCAAAAAGGAGGGAAGTACCTCATAGACTTCACACCGTTTTTACTAGAAGACACACACGGTGTAGCTGCGAGATTAAAACGTGGTAAGGAAGGTACTTATAAATTAGACAAAACAAGAAGCGCTATGTATATGGAGCGCACAAAGGCTTTTCCAGAAAACACAGAGTTTGAGGCGTTACTCACTTTTAAAGGAAGCCCAACGGGAAGAAACATACGCTCTGTTGCACCAGATGCAAAGGCACTTACTGTGGTACAGCACTACTCATTTGTAAAGTTGCCAGATAATAAGTACGTGCCTCGTCCTTTTGATCCTCGTGCTGGAGTAAACGCAACTACATACCTAGATTACGCAACACCGGTACAAGAGCCTATAATAAAGCGCTATGCAAACCGTCATAGACTGGAGAAGAAAAATCCTAATGCAGCTATGAGTGAAGCAGTAGAGCCTATTATCTACTACCTAGATCCTGGTACACCAGAGCCAGTAAGATCTGCATTACTTGAGGGAGCAAGCTGGTGGAATCAAGCATATGAGTCGGCGGGATTTAAGGATGCATTTCAGGTAAAAATGTTGCCTAAGGATGCAGACCCTATGGATGTGCGTTACAATGTAATACAGTGGGTACACCGTAGTACTAGAGGGTGGAGTTATGGAGCAAGCGTGCGTGACCCACGCACTGGGGAGATCATAAAAGGTCACGTAAGCCTAGGGAGTTTAAGAATACGTCAAGATTTTTTAATCGCTCAAGCTTTGATGAATAAGCCTTTTGCAGAGCGTGATGATAATTATGAGCCTATGCTAGAGATGGCGCTCGCAAGAATAAGACAATTAAGCGCTCACGAGGTAGGTCACACTATAGGGTTTGCACACAACTTTGCAGCAAGTTCAAACGGTAGAGCCAGCGTTATGGACTACCCGCATCCTACACTTACGTGGGATGGAAGTGAAGTAGATTTTTCTAATGCCTATGCAACAGGTATAGGAGAGTGGGATAAAGTTACTGTACAGTATAACTACGGAGTGGCTCCTAAGGGAGTTTCAGAAAAAGACTTTCTCAATACTATCTTAACTAAAGCAGAGCAAAGCGGCTTACGTTATATAACAGATAGTGATGCAAGACCGCAGGGAGGAGCTCACGCTAAGGCGCATCTATGGGATAATGGCGCTAGTGCTTACCAAGAGTTAGATAAGATGCTTGCTTTAAGAAAAGGAGCTATCACAAACTTCTCTGTAGATAACATACGTAGCAATGAGCCCTACTCTGTGCTTGAAGATGTATTTGTACCACTATATTTTTACCACAGATATCAAACTGAGGCAGCGGTAAAAATGGTGGGAGGTCTTGAGTATAACTATGCTGTAAAAGGAGATAATAATCTTGACGTTACAAAAATTCTTGACGCTGGTGAGCAAAAAGCAGCGCTTAGTAGTGTTTTAATAACCTTAACTGCAACAGAGCTGGCTATACCTAAAGACAAGTTGGCCTTATTCCCTCCTCGAGCACAAGGGTATGGGAGATCACGTGAAAGTTTTAAAAGTAATGATGGCGTAGGCTTTGATGCTTTAGGCGCTGCAGCAACAGCAAGTGATATGACGTTGTCACTGCTTCTTCATCCAGAAAGAGCAAACAGACTTGTGCAACAGAAGGCGATAGACCCGTCTCAAATGGGACTTGATGGAATGCTCTCTACGCTTGTAAATAGCACCATATTCAGCAACGAGCAAGATTCTTATAAAGCAGGAGTACAACAAACTATAAATTACAATGTACTTAAACATCTTATGAATCTTTCGGCGCATAGTAAGTCTATACCACAGACTAAAGCTTTTACGAGAGCACAGCTTAAACAGGTGAGAGCAAAACTCGCTAGTCAAACTACAGATGCAAATGCGGCATTTATGGTAGATGAAATTGAGACATTCTTAAAAGCACCAGAAAAGTTTAAGGTGTTACCATCACCAAAAATTCCAGATGGATCACCTATAGGATGTATGTAAGTACGCTTTCGCGAAAGCGTAAACTTAAAACTCACCACCACATATTATAATTATATCATACACTAGAATTAATGAAAATAGATTTACGCTCAGATACACTCACAAAGCCTACTCCGGCTATGCTCGATTTTATGATGAAAGCACAAGTGGGTGATGATGTTTACAAGGAGGACCCTACAGTAAACGAGTTAGAAAGTCGCCTGGCTAGAATGTTTAAGATGGATAGCGCTCTATACTTTCCTACGGGGAGTATGGCAAATCAAGCAGCCATTAAGTTACACACACAGCCAGGAGAGCAACTTATAGCAGACCAATATGCGCACGTTTATAATTATGAAGGAGGAGGAGTATCCTTTAATAGTGGCGTGTCGTGCAAGCTTATTAATGGCACTAGGGGTATGATAACTGCATCCCAAGTAGAGGCAGCTATAAATCCGCCAGATTTTTATCATAGTCCGCTCACAACATTAGTGTGTCTAGAAAACACAACAAATAAAGGTGGAGGAGCTTGTTATGATCTAGAAGAGATAAAGAAAATTAAAGCAGTATGCAATAAACACGGTTTAGGTTTACACCTAGATGGTGCAAGATTATGGAATGCTCTTGTGGCAAAAGGAGAGGAGCCATCTAGTTATGGAGAACTATTTGATACAATATCTGTGTGTCTTTCAAAAGGTCTTGGAGCGCCTATGGGATCTGTATTAATAGGCAAGCAGCAATTTATGGATAAGGCAATGCGCGTGCGTAAAGTTTTAGGCGGCGGTATGCGTCAAGTAGGTTATATGGCGGCTGCAGGGCTGTATGCGTTAGATAATCACGTAGATAGAATGGTAGAAGATCACCAGCGAGCGCAAGAGATAGCAACTTTATTAAAAAGTCAAACTTACGTTAAATCTGTTGAGCCTACAGAAACTAATATTGTCATATTTAACCTTAAAGAAACAATTAATGAGACTTCATTTGTAAAGTATCTTTTTGATAATGAGATAGCTATAAGTGATATGGGCCAGGGTAAATTAAGAATAGTTACTCATTATGATTATAATAAAATTGCACACGCCCGTGTTCTAGACGTTTTAGGCAGATTTTGAGCGATTTATCATAATTAGAAAAATCACTAAAAATGCGTTAAGACGTGGAGATTGAGTTTTTTTGTGTTGTTGGTCGTTTTAAACGTGTATTTAATCCTTTTTAAACTTTCTTAAAAAAAAGTTAACGTCTTTATAAGGGAAAGCGGTTATTTTTGTACTTTTAAAATTGAATTCCAACACTTTAATCTTTTAACTATCAATTATTATGAAGAAAATTTTATTTTTATGTGCATTAGTAGGATTTGCATTTGCAAATGTTCAAGCACAAGATTTACCTACAAATCCAGAACCAGGTAAGTGTTACGTACGTTGTACAACTCCAGACATCTATGAGACTCAGAGTGTACAGATCCAAAAAACACCTGCTTACAAAGTACTTAAAGTAGTACCAGCTCAATACGATACAGTAACTGAGCGTGTAATGGTAAAAGAAGCTTCTAAGCGTCTTAGAATTATACCAGCTACTTACAAGACTGAAACAGTAACTTATGTAAAGAGTACTTCAGGTTCTTCTTTAAGAGTAGTTCCTGCTTCTTTTTCTAACGATTCTGAAACTATCGAAGTTAAGTCTGCTTACGCGCAGTGGGAATTAGGTGCTCCAGCTCCTGATTGTGCTTCTTCTAACCCAGACGATTGTCGTTACTGGTGTTACAAAGGATACCCAGCTGAGTATACTACAGTATCTAAGCGTGTACTTGCTGCAGATGCAACTGTACAGTCTACTCCAGGAGGTTCTGCAAACGGAACTTACACTAAGAGAGTTGTTGATCAGCCTGCAAGCGTAGTAGAAGAAGAAATTCCTGCTGAATTTGCAACTATCACAAAAACTGTTCTTGTAAAAGATGCTACTACTACTGAAGATGTAGTACCTGCAACTTTCAACACTGTTTCTAAAGAAGTTCTTAAGCAAAAAGGTGGTCTTACTACTTGGAGAGAAGTTGAGTGTGCTCTTGTTGAGTACCAAGCACTTCCTATCAACTGGAATACTAACTCTGCAACTTTAACTCCTGCTGCAAAAAACATTATCGATACTAGATTAATGCCATTACTTGCTGAAAACCCAGGTGTAAAATTAGAGATCGCTTCTCACACAGATTCTAGAGGAGCTGCTTCTTCTAACCAAGATCTTTCTGAGCGTCGTGCACAGTCTGTAGCAAACTACCTTATCTCTAAGGGAGTAAACAACAGTCTTCTTGTAGCAAACGGATTTGGTGAGCGTAAGCTTAAAAACCGTTGTGCAGATGGTGTTTCTTGTACTGAGCGTCAGCACGCTGCAAACCGTCGTACTGAGTTCCGTCTTATCAACAACTAAGACTTACATTAGCACTAGCTAATCAGTTATATATTAAAGCGCCTTCATAATGAAGGCGCTTTTTTTTGCTTTATACTCAAATAAGTGATTATAACAAAAAAGGCAACCACGGTATGTGGTTGCCTTTTTTAATGCATAATATATATTGTATTATTTAAACATATCCATTCCTGGTATATTAGGCATACCTTCCTTAGCAACGGCAGCCATTTCTGTGTCGTGTATACCTTGTGCCTTTTCTAGTGCCTTATTAAGGGTTAATACAAGATAGTCCTCTAGTTGTTCTTTATCTTCAAGTAACGCTTCATCAAGGCTAATCTCTTTTATACGTCCACTTGCTGTAACAGTAGTTTTAAGCAATTGGTCTGACGATACTTCGTCTATTAAAACTGTTTTAAGTCTTTCTTTTGTTTCTTCAGCTTTTGCTTTGGCTTCTTGTAGTTTTCCCATTAAGCCCATCATATCTCCAAACATAAGTATTGTTTTTAATCATTAGTGAGTACAAAGTTATTAAAAGCTTTGATGACCTATTTCATACAAGCCAGAATTGTTAGACAGATGGGTTGTACTTTTGCATTTCTATAAAATATAAAGCTCTTGATAAAAAATAATATACCACCTGTAGCCAAAAAAATCGCTGTTCAACTAGAAAAGCATAATGATACCCGAGTAGATGATTATTTCTGGATGAATGAAAGAGATAGTCCAGAGGTGTTATCACATCTTAAAGAAGAAAATAGGTATTATGATGAGATGACGTCCCATACCAAAGCTTTTCAAACTGAACTTTTTGAGGAGATGAAAGGTAGAATAAAAGAAGATGATACCTCTGTACCTTATAAGCATAATGGATACTGGTATTATAGGCGTTTTGAAACAGGTAAGGATTACCCATTATATTGTAGAAAAGAGGGAAATTTAGATGCCCCAGAAATCATCGTTTTTGATAATAATGAGATGGCTTCTGGTCATTCATATTTTAGTCAAGCTAGTTACTCTGTCTCAGAAGATAATACCATTGCAGCTTACGGTGTTGATACTGTAAGTAGACGCCAGTATACCATACGTTTTAAGAACCTCCTTACTGGAGAGATATTTAGTACAGAAATTAAAAATACAACCGGTGGTGCTGTATGGGCAAATGATAATAAAACTGTCTATTACTCTAGAAAAGACGAAGAGACACTGCGCTCTAATCAGATATTTAAACACACATTAGGTACAGATCCTAGTGAAGATGTGCTTGTTTATCAAGAAGACGACGAGACTTTTTATACATATGTCTTTAAGTCAAAGTCAAAAAAATATATTCTCATAGGTTCTGACAGTACGATGACGAGTGAGTTTAGATTTGCATCTGCAGCCCGAGGAACAACAGATTTTAAAGTTTTTCAAGAGCGTACACGAGGTCTTGAGTATGCAGTATCGCATTATGATAACGCGTTTTATATACAGACTAATAAAGATAAGGCTACTAACTTTAAGGTAATGAGAACCCCAGAAAACCAAACAGCGATGCAGCACTGGGAAGACCTTATACCTCATAGAGAAGACACGCTTATAGAAGATGTAGAGATTTTTAAGGAGTACTTAGTGATAAGTGAGCGCAGCAACGGGTTAAATAAGATAAGAATCAAAAGCTGGGATGATAGCGTAGACTATTACCTTCCTTTTGATAATGAAACTTATGATGCATACCCTACGACAAATATAGATTTTGATACTCCGGTACTCAGATATGCCTACAATGCTCTAAATACGCCTGCATCTGTTATAGACTTTGATATGAAAACTCAAGAAAAAACGGTTCTTAAAGAACAAGAAATTCTGGGTGGTAATTTCTCAAAAGATAACTATAAGATGGAGCGCATCTGGGCACCTGCTCAAGACAGTGCAAAAATTCCAATCTCTATCGTTTATCATAAAGATACAGTACTAGATGGAAACGCTCCGCTATTACAATATGCATACGGAAGCTATGGAAGTACCATAGATCCATCCTTTAGCAGTATACGTCTTTCTCTGCTTGACAGAGGTTTTATCTATGCCATTGCCCATATACGAGGTGGTGAGTATCTAGGTCGTAAATGGTATGAAGATGGAAAACTCTTAAAGAAGAAAAACACTTTTACAGATTTTATAGATGTTTCAAAACATCTAATAGCACAAAATTATACGTCTTCAAAACACTTGTATGCCTACGGAGGGTCTGCCGGAGGGTTGCTTATGGGTGCGGTAATAAATATGGCACCAGAGCTTTACAACGGGGTCATTGCTGCTGTTCCTTTTGTAGACGTAGTTACAACAATGCTTGATGATACCATACCACTCACCACCGGAGAGTATGATGAGTGGGGTAACCCTAATGATAAGGAGTTTTATGAATATATGAAGAGTTACAGTCCATATGATAACGCTTTCGCGAAAGCGTACCCAAACTTATTAGTAACAACAGGATATCACGATAGCCAGGTGCAATATTGGGAGCCAGCCAAATGGATTGCAAAGCTAAGGGAGAATAACACTTCTAATAACCAAATCATCTTTCAGTGTAATATGGATGCAGGTCACGGCGGAGCATCAGGACGTTTTGAGGCTCTAAAAGAGGTGGCGCAAGATTATGCGTTTTTGCTTGATTTAGAAGGGGTTACTAAGTAGTGGTGAGCGGTGTTGTTTATAACTGTGTGGAATAGAACCCATAAGAAAGAACTTATTTTTAAAAATTATGGTACTTTTGCCCTGTTTTGAGCACAAGTTTTAACCAGAAACCGCTCAAGGCGCTAACCTAGATATATGAACAAGGACTTAAATGTTTATGATAACGCGTTACAACTTATAGGTAACACACCACTCATAAAATTAAATAGCATTACGGCAGACTTTGATGGTGAATTTTTAGCCAAAGTTGAAGCTTTTAACCCAGGCCACTCATCAAAAGATCGTATAGCACTTCACATTATAGAAGAAGCAGAGCGTACGGGAGTACTTAAACCTGGTGATACCATTATAGAAACTACATCTGGTAATACAGGTTTTAGTATTGCTATGGTAAGTATTATAAAAGGTTATGAGTGCATACTCGCTGTAAGCTCAAAATCTTCTCCAGATAAAATTGATGCTCTTAAAGCAATGGGAGCAAAGGTGTATGTATGCCCGGCAAATGTAAGTGCAGACGACTCTAGATCTTATTATAGTGTAGCAAAAAGACTGCACGAAGAAACTAAGGGTTCTGTATACATTAATCAGTATTTTAATGAGCTCAATATAGATGCTCATTACTTATCTACAGGTCCAGAAGTGTGGAATCAGACAGAAGGGAAGATTACTCACCTCATTGCTTGTAGTGGTACAGGTGGCACAATATCTGGTACGGCTAGATTCTTAAAAGAGCAAAACCCAGAGATAAAAGTAATAGGAATAGATGCTTATGGGTCTGTGATTCAAAAGTATCACCAGACACGTGAGTTTGACGCTACAGAGATTTATCCATACAGAATAGAAGGTTTAGGTAAAAACTTAATACCTACAGCTACAGATTTTGACGCTATAGACGAGTTTGTAAAAGTAAGTGATGAAGAGGCAGCACATAGTGCTAGAGAGATTGCGACCAGAGAGGGGTTATTTGTAGGTTATACAAGTGGTGCCGCTATACAAGGTTTAAAGCAGCTTGCTGCACAAGGGGAGTTTACAAAAGATAGTAAAGTAGTTATCATATTTCCAGATCACGGAAGCCGCTATATGAGTAAGGTCTTCTCTGATAAATGGATGAGTGACCAAGGCTTTTTTGATAGTCAAAATGAAGAAGCTGTCGCAACTATAGAATACATAAAGTAATCTAAAATATTACGTATATTTAAACTCCTACCTCGTGTAGGAGTTTTTTGTTTTTGGCAATCATACTATTAGATTTTACTGTTAGGTAAAAATGTCAAAATTGTGTACTTTTGCACCTGTTTTCAAAACAAGCATATGAAAGATTTATTTGATAAAATTTACAAGGATAAGGGACCATTAGGTAAATGGGCATCAGTAGCAGAGGGATATTTTGTATTCCCAAAGTTAGAAGGGCCTATTTCTAACCGTATGAAGTTTCAAGGGAAAGAAGTGATCACGTGGAGTGTAAATGATTATTTAGGTCTTGCAAATCGTCCAGAAGTAAGAGCAGTAGATGCACAAGCAGCTGCAGATTATGGATCTGCTTACCCTATGGGTGCTCGTATGATGTCTGGTCACACAGAGCTACACGAGCAACTTCAAAATGAGTGTGCAGCCTTTGTACAAAAGGAAGCAGCTTACTTACTTAACTTTGGTTATCAGGGCATTATGTCTACTATAGACGCGCTGGTAGGTAAGGATGATATCATTGTGTATGATGTAGATACCCACGCTTGTATTATAGATGGTGTGAGATTGCATATGGGTAAACGTTTTACCTACAAGCATAACGATATGGCAAGTATCGAAAAAAATCTTGAGCGTGCTACAAAAATGGCAGAACAGACAGGTGGTGGAATCTTAGTGATTTCTGAAGGTGTGTTTGGTATGCGTGGAGAGCAAGGAAAACTAAAGGAAATAGTTGCTCTTAAGAAAAAATTTAACTTCCGTTTACTTGTTGACGATGCACACGGTTTTGGTACACTAGGTGCTACTGGTGCAGGAGCAGGTGAGGAGCAAGGTGTTCAAGATGATATAGATGTATACTTTGCAACGTTTGCAAAGTCTATGGCATCTACAGGAGCATTTATTGCTGGAGATCAAGAAATAATAGATTACTTAAAATATAACCTACGTTCACAAATGTTTGCAAAGTCACTGCAAATGCAACTTGTGGTAGGAGCACTTAAGAGATTAGATATGCTACGCTCTATGCCAGAACTTCGTGAGAAGTTATGGGAGAATGTAAATGCATTACAAGGTGGTCTTAAGGAAAGAGGTTTTGATATAGGTACAACACAATCTTGTGTAACACCAGTATATCTTAAAGGATCTGTGCCAGAAGCAATGGCACTTGTAAAAGACTTACGTGAGAACCACGGAGTATTCTGTTCTATTGTTGTATACCCTGTAATACCTAAAGGTCTTATACTTCTTAGAATGATACCTACGGCATCACATACGCTTACAGACGTAGAAGAAACACTTAACGCTTTTGAGGCGATACGTGAGCGTCTTGATAATGGAACGTACAAGAGACTTTCGGCAAAGGTGGCAGAGGCTTTTGGAGCTTAAGTCTTAAGGATAATAAAAATGAAAACCCGTTACTAGTTATAGTAACGGGTTTTTTTATGCTTTCGCGAAAGCGTAATAACAACTATTCACTTTCCTTTACCATTGATAGTTTGTTATCAAATTGCAGCGTTCTTATAGGGAATGGAATATTTACATCATTTGCATCAAATGCTTTTTTAATAGCTAGCATCCCTTTGTGCTTTGCTGTGAGCTTCTCTTTTCCGTTTTGACAGTCTACCCAGTAACGACATACAAAGTCTATAGAACTGCCACCAAAGGCCGTGTAAAAGAATTCTACCTCCTCATTAGACCCATCTTGTGCAAATGTATTATTAATGGTCTCTTTAGTAAGCTTTTCTACCATCTCAAGATCAGACTCATAGCCTACACCACATTCTATAACTATACGTGCGCGGTCTGTGATAGAGTAATTCTTGAGTGGATTATCTGTAATCGTTTTGTTAGGAATGATTACAATATTGTTATCTGGTTCACGTAAGCTAAAGTTATTGAGTTTTATGTCTTCTACATAGCCAGTATACCCACTCGTTTCGATCCAGTCACCTATATTAACTCGTTTTCTAAAGGAGAGTATAATCCCTGCAATACCATTTGCAAGCGCTCCTTGTAGGGCTAGACCTATAACGAGTCCAGATACACCAGCACCAGCTATAAGTGTGTTGAGCGTTTTATCAAGATTAAGAACGCCTAAGGCAAGAAATAAGCCTACAAGCACAACGATTACGGCAAGGGCTCTACCTATAAGTTTTGTAATAGACTTTTGCGGTACATACTTCTTTACTACCTTTTGTGAGTACTTGTTTACTAGGCGCGATACAAAGTATGCGATCACAAGTACAAGTATAGCGACTGCTAGATTAGGAAGGTTTCTTATAAATGCTTCTACCCATCCCCATAATTTGGTCGATAGGTTATTTAATGATTCTGTTATTTTATCCATTAGGGTTTTTCTTTGGTTTAAAACCAAATTACCGTCAAATGTTAAAATTTCTATCTCATTTAACCTTCATTAACTAGTAAATATGGGTATTTCTAAAAAAAATTAAGAAAAATAGGAGTACGCTTTCGCGAAAGCTATCTCGTCGCCTCTAGCTCTTCTTGCTCTGCAATGCGGGCAGAAATCCTCCCATCTGCTATGATCTCTTTGATGTCTTGAACTTCTTCTTTTGACATACTAGGGTTAGGAACGTCAACATCTACAAGCGGGAAGGCGATGTTATAATACATCGCAAAATGATCTGAACCAAATCGTGGTAAGCGCTTCATCTGGGTGACGTGCAAATCCTTTGAATAAAATAAATGATCTAGCGGAAATCTAAGCAACCAGTAGTTTGCGTGGAAGGATGGATACAAACCTCTTCCTACACGTGGGTCAAGATATCCTGTCATTTTACTAAAAAGGCGTGAGGTTTTAGACCATACCACATCATTGAGATCACCACATACTACGGTAGCGTCTTGTGACTCTCTACATTTTTTACCCACAAGCATAAGCTCTGCATCCCGTTCTTTTGACGTTTCATTTTCTGTAGGGCTAGGTGGAGCAGGGTGTATTGCTATGAGATTAAATAGCTGGTTTGCGTAGTTTATCTCACAATGTATGGAAGGAATATCCTTTTCTACTAGATAATGTACATCTGCACTCTTAAAGGGAATTTTAGAATATATATGCATCCCATAAAAGTTATCTAGCGTAGCTTTAACAGTATGAATATACTCTGGAAATGCCGCAGAGATGGCGTCATCCCACTTTTGGTCTGACTCCATTGTAATAAATATATGAGGTTTGCTTTCTTTTATGAGCTCTATAAAGGCATCATAATTTGTATTAGTTTGTAAAACGTTTGCTGTGACCAGCGTGAGTTGTTCTTTGTGAAATTGCTGCTTAGGCTTGCGGCGGTGATAAAAAGGCGTGTATGGTCTTATAAGAATGACCTGGTATAGCAGTACAGCAGCAATGGCAGAAATAGCAATTATTTGCAAGACATTAAATTGCTTCCAGAATATAAAAGCAAGGGCAATGAGTATAACTTGTATAACAACCGTTTGTAATCGCACAAAATCAAAAAACCTAACGGTCCAGTGAGATTTAGGCAATAGCGGTAGCAGTGGTGCTACAATAAACAAACAGATAAGCCCTATTAACATAGTAGTAAATGTAAACAGGCTATATGATATTTGCTATATTTTTTACAATACTTTGTGACGACAGCTTTTAGCTCTCGCCTAAAAGCTCTTTCATTTTTGCACCTAGGGCAGATCCTCTAAGGTCTTTTGCGATAATAACTCCATTCTCATCAAGTAAAAATGTAGCTGGTATTGCACGCACACCATAGCTTCTAGGTATTGGGTCTTGCCAGTAGTTTAAGTTAGAGACGTGGTACCAGTCCATTTTATCATCTTTAATAGCTTTTTTCCACCTAGCATCTTGCCCTGGTCTATCTAGAGATACACTTATAATGTTAAGTCCTTTATCGTGATACTGGTTGTATACATTTACAACATTAGGGTTTTCCATACGACAAGGTCTACACCAAGAAGCCCAAAAGTCTATAATCGTGTACTTTCCTAATGCATCAGATAAGGCAAGTTCTTTACCTTCTGGAGTCTTTGCGCTAAACTCTGGAGCTTTATTACCCACACTAGCCAGAGCACTTGCAATGCGTTGTGATTTGAGCTGTGCGATATAGTTTTCTACACTTTCACCTATAGGAGAATCTTGTATGTCTTTTGATAAGCTCTGGAAATAAGCATCAGACTCTTCTACCTTAAGAACTTTTGCATTAATAAGATCAGATAGAGCTATAATTGAGACCATCTTGTCTGTATTATTCTCTACTACGGCTTTTTTATCAACAATAAATTGCTCGTCTATGTCTGAAATTTTTTCACGCATAAGAGTGACCATTACGCCATCTGTCTCACGTTGCGCTTTTTGCATTTCTTTAATGTATTGTTGTTTTTTTACAGCAGTCTGTCTAGCGCTATTTCTGTAAGAATTAAATAATTCATTTTCTAAACTTCCTGTCACAATTGATGCGCCTAGACTATCTTTGTACAATTCTACAGTAAGAGGTTTTGCATCCTTTACTAGTAAGAGTTGGTTATTTGGTTTTCCTTGGCTTAAGATTAAAATGCCTGTACCGTCAGTAATAGGTTTTTGAAAAGTAAACTTTTCTGCTGTTACAAGAGCAGTATCTACAGCTACACGTTTATTGTTAGAACCTAATTCTTCTAAGTAAAGCTCAGTGCCATCAGGCATTCCAGCAGCGGTACCTTGTATTGGAGAAATGTCATTATTCCCACAAGAATAAAGTAAGAAAAGTACGGCTATCGCTACTAATTGTTTCATAAATGATTATTTTAAGTAACAAAAATAAGAATAGTGCGTATAATAAAGAAAGAAAGAGGGCTATAGAAGCCAGAAGTTATGAAAACGAGTATGCAATTTAAAAATCAAGATTTTCCGTTGGACCTACGTTTTAGCGTGGAGAAGCTTATGGCGCACTACACGCAAGAAGCAGCAACAGATCATCTACAGGCTCAAAATAGAATTAAAGAGCTTACTCAAATAACACAAAAGTTTCCAGAGCTTGTAACAGGTATAAGCGATCTAGACAACTTATCACAATATCAAGAGCAGATAGATAATTTACTCTTAGATCTTTTTCCTGCAGTATTACAAGGCAATGAGATAAAAATAGTCTCAATGCCATTTCAAGAGACGGTATTACAATCTACAAAGCGATATAAGTCTATTATAGCTAGCGGAGGTGAAGAGTATACTCCAGAGATAACAAATTTTGATGATAACCATTATTACATAATGGGCTGCAGCATTATCTTAATGCAGTATTACGGATATAAGATTGATTTTAGAAGGCCATTTTATTACGAGATACCAGATGCAAGTGGTATGACACGTTCATATAGAATGCTATATAACGGAGACTTTGTAGGTATAGAAAAAAAGCCAGAAACTCCAGAAATCACAGAAGAGGATGTTGCCGTGTTACTAGATAACTTTGATAACATAGAGGTGTGGAAAGAAAAATTCCCCTCTCAAGGTTATATTTTTAAGGGCTTTGTAATTGCAAATCTATATGATGCTACGGTAGATGTATCCATATCAAACCTTAAATCTGGTCTATTACAATATGACCAAGAGAACACAAACTTTACAGAAGATTTCCATAAAATCTTTCAGGCAATATTCAATTTACCAGAAATCCAAATAGGTTTTTCTAACTATAATGAGCAAGAAGGTAAATTTGAGCTGGTACCCCTTAAAAAAATAAACAGCTATATCCTTTATGGTGAGACTGAGGCTACCTGTACATCTGCACTCTGTACAGGATCATATGACGCCGTTTTTAAGACAGGTAAGTATTTTGCAGTTTCAGACATCAACCATCATCATAAAAGTTTTCCAGACATCAAGATGTATGAAAACTTTAAAGACCAAGGTATAGGGAGTGTGATTCTTGCCCCTGTGAGGTATAAGGGCAAGTTACTAGGTATTTTTGAGTTAGCTTCTCCTAATGTAGGTGAGCTTAACACTATTAATGCAAATAAGCTAGAAGATGTAATGCCTTACATTGTAGAGGCAGTAGTTAGAAATAAAGAGCAGCAAGAAAATGAGATAGAGCTCATTATTCAAAATGAGTGTACCTCAATACATCAGAGTGTTTACTGGAAGTTTGAGCAAGAGGCAAAACGCTTCTTAAAGTTGCAAGCTCAAGGAGATGCAAATGTTCAGTTTAGAGATGTTGTTTTTAAGGATGTATATCCGTTATTTGGTCAGATTGACATAAAAGGGTCATCAGAGTCACGTAATAAAGCAACCCAAAAGGATATCTTGTTACAGCTAGATAAGGCTATAGAAATTCTAAAAGAAGCGCGTAGCATTGAGAATTTACCCATATATGAGCAACTAGAGTTTAATCTTAATGAGTTTCTAATTGAAACTACTGAGCAACTTGAGGTAGACAGTGAGCGTAAAATACTTAACTTTTTAAAAGAGAATATACGCCCATTATTCAGCCATTTATTAAAACGCAGTGATAAGCTTAAATCACTCATCACATCATATAGAAGCCAGATAGAAGATAATCTAGGGCTTGTGTACCGACACCGTAAAGAGTATGATGAGTCTGTTATGTTGCTTAACAAGCGTATGGCGGCCGTACTTGAAAAGAAGCAAAAAACGGCTCAAAAAATGTATCCACACTTTTTTGAATTGTTTAAAACAGATGGAGTAGAGCACAATATGTACCTGGGAGAGTCTATAACAAAAGACGATAGCTTCAATAAAATTTACCTCTATAATTTACGCTTGTGGCAACTACAAGTAATGTGTGAGATGGAGAATGAACATTTCTCGCTTTCGCGAAAAATGGATCACCCACTAGAAGTTGCTTCTATGATATTAGTTTTTAACACCTCATTATCTGTACGTTATAGAATGGACGAAAAACGTTTTGACGTAGATGGTACTTACAACGCAAGATATGAAGTTGTAAAAAAACGTGTAGATAAAGCTTATATAAAAGGCACTCAAGAGCGTATTACACAAGCTGGTAAAATTACCATCGTGTACTCGCAATATGAAGACGAACAAGAATACCTACGCTACATTAAATTTTTGCAAACTAAAAATTATTTAGGATCTGAGATAGAGATATTGCAGTTAGAAGATTTACAAGCGGTTACTGGCCTCAAGGCATTACGCGTTAACGTACTTTACGCTCAGAAAAAGGGAAAAGCAAAAAAGAGCTTCTATACCTATGAAGATCTTATGGAAGAGATAAAGGCATAAATAATATATCTTAGGTTTTATTTATATAAACCCTAAGGTCATATTAGTGAGATCTCCCACGCCTTCTACCACTGTTGCAGCCTTATCTCTATAGATAAAGAATACTGCAAACGTGATTACAGATATGATAATACCTATCATAAAGACATTATAGGTCATACGTAACAACTTATATTTTCTATCCAGTACAACGCCTAAAAAGTATAAGTCCTTTGTAAGTGCAGAGTATATGTATTCTTTATCTTGTAACATCTCTCCTATAGCCCACTCATAATCTTCAAGTTTCATTTTATGAAAATTTCCAAAGAAGAGTAGGTTTACCTTTTTCTGGCGCACATCTTCTTTGTCAAATTCACCACGAGTAACATTTGGTCTAGTAGCTATAATAGACATTACCATAGAGATCATAGCAAATAGTACAAATACGGCAGTAGGATATATTAAGTGAGCATTACTTTCATTCTCAAGTTTTGGGATAAGATTTGCAAGAGCAAGAGAGATCACAATAGCGTTTACAGAGAGTAAAATGTTTGCCTTCGTATCAGCAATATCACTAAGCTTGATATGATTACGCAAGGCGATGCGATACATAGACTGTATACCTTTCTCTGGGCTTGCATCTTTAAGTTGCATTTTAAGTTTTTCCTTCTTTTTGGCTTTTTTTGCCTTTTTACGGGCCTTTGTTAGGTCATTGAGGTTACTATCTTTCTTGGGTTTCCAGTTTTCTTGGGCATAGGTGGTATAGTACCTATGCTTAACTGTAAACATCTCTATATTAGCCTTTGTCCACTCCTCCGGAGTATATTCTTTTATATCTTTAATTTTAAGTTCTTGGCGTAAATATTCGCTAGCTTCAGGAAAGTAGTCTTTTGCAAAGTGTGATGCATCTGCATCTCTAAGCACCTTCTCTAGGTAGGTTTCTGGCTCTACTCGCATATCTGTTGCGAGTATTACTTTTTTAACTTCAGAGATGATATGATCATCTACACCTTCACCTTTTAAGAAGGTCTCAGCCATTTGTGCACTACGTGCTTCGTGCTCTTTTGTACCGTCTACATATCCTATATCGTGCAATAGTGCACCTAGTTGAAGAATGAGTTTTTCTTCATCTTTAAGGTTTTCTTCACTATTATCTATAATTTCTTGGGTACTTTTAAGGACTCTCTTAGTATGTACGTAATTATGATATATACACGTCTTAGGTAGTTCGTTATCAAAAAGTTGTGAGATATAGTTATCAGTTTTTTCCAGTAATTCGGTCATAGTGATCGTAAACGATTAGACTTCTAAAGTACATTAAAAATAGCCATATGAACAAATATTACGTTTTTCTTAACTTCTTACTCGCCCTCTTTTTAAGTGGTTGTGCGACGTATGCGCCTAAGTATGCAAATGAAGTAGCTGAGCCTCAAAATTTTGATAGTAGTACGCTTTCGCGAAAGCGTATACATAAAACCTTTTACCTTATAGGTGATGCTGGTGGTGACAAAGACGGCGGTAGTACATATGCGCTTGATGCTTTCAAAAAAGTAATAGATACAGCAGATACAGAAAATGACTATGCAGTCTTTCTGGGAGATAATATTTATGATGCTGGATTGCCTAAAAAAGATCACCCAGAGCGCGCAGAAGCAGAGCGCAGACTTGATATACAAACCGCTGCTGTAGAAAACTTTAAGGGGAAAACACTTTTTATACCTGGTAATCACGACTGGTATGCAGGTGGAGTAGAAGGTGTAAAACGTCAAGAAAAGTATATCGAAAAGGCGCTAGATGATAAAGAAGCTTTTCAGCCAGAAAATGGATGCCCTATCGAGATGAAAGAGGTAAGTGAAGATGTGGAGTTAATGATTATAGACACGCAGTGGTATCTAGAAGACTGGGATGAAAATCCTACTATAAATGACGATTGTAACATACGTACTCGTGAGGGTCTATTTTTAGAAATAGAAAATGAGTTTAAAAAGAACAATGAGAAAACGATAGTTGTTGTAATGCATCACCCTATGTATACAAATGGGGTACACGGTGGTAAATTCAGTTTTGATAAGCAATTATATCCTACGCAAGGTAAGTTTCCGCTTCCGGTGCTAGCTTCTCTTGTAGCACAGATTAGATCACAAGGTGGTGTTTCTATACAAGATAGATATAATAAACGCTACAATGAGCTTATGAAACGTATAGCGGTACTTGCTACAGATACAGATAAAGTAATTTTTGCGTCTGGTCACGAGCATAGTATACAATATATAGAAAAGGACGGTATCAAGCAGATCGTGAGTGGAGCCGGGGCAAAAAACTCTGCAGCAGCACTGGGAGAAGATGGGCTTTTCTCTTACGGAGGTCAAGGCTTTGCAATATTAGATATTTATGAAGACGAGTCTTCGGCAGTACGATTTTATGCGGCAAACCAAGGAGAGCCAGAATTATTATTTACCTCACAAGTACATCCACCTCGCGAGCCGGTTAATCTAGACTCGCTGCCAGAGTTTTATCCAGAGACGGTAATGGCAACGGTATACGAACAAAATGATACAGACGTCTCAGATGTACATACGTCACTCTGGGGAGATCATTATAGAGAAGTTTATGGTACGCCAGTTACCGCTCCTGTTGCAACGCTAGACACGCTTATGGGAGGTTTTACAGTAGATAGAAAGGGTGGTGGGCACCAGACACGCTCTTTACGACTTAAGGATAAAGACGGGCGCGCTTATAACTTGAGAGCCGTACGCAAGAGTGCAGTTCAGTTCTTACAGAGCGTGGCATTTAAGGATAATTTTATTCAAGAAGATTTTAGGGATACGTTTACAGAAGACTTAATTCTTGATTTTTACACATCTGCACACCCTTATGCTTCACTTGCGGTGGCACAACTCTCTGATGCGGTAGGTATATACCATACTAATCCGCGTTTAATTTATGTGCCTAAGCATAAAGCTCTTGGTAAGTATAATGCAGATTATGGAGATGAACTATATCTCATAGAAGAACGACCAGACGAAGATTTTACAGATGTAGACTCTTTTGGTAACCCAGACAGTATAGATAGTACAGATGACGTATATGAAAATTTAAGAGATGATGAGGAGTACCAGATAGATGAAGCAGCTTACCTGAGAGCACGTATTTTTGATATGCTTATAGGTGATTGGGACCGTCACGCAGACCAGTGGAGGTGGGCTCGATTTGATTCAAAAGGAACAAAACTTTATAGACCTATACCTCGTGATAGAGATCAAGTGTTTTCAAAATTTGATGGAGCAATTTTAGGTCTTCTTAAAACGCTTATCCCAGCGGTAAAACAATTTCAAAACTATGATGGAGATCTAGAAAACGTAAAGTGGATTAATGAGGCAGGTATCAAAATGGATCGCGCACTACTCAAAAATGCCGTAAAAGAAGACTGGCTACGTGAGGCTACATATCTACAAGAAAATCTAACAGATCAAGAGATAGATGAGGCTTTTAAAGCTTTACCTCTAGAGGTGCAAAACCTAGGAGTTGATGAAATTAAAAAGAGCCTGCGAGAAAGAAGGTCTAATATTGTAGATATAGCAGAGACTTACTATGACTATATCTCTACACTCGTAATTCTTACGGGGACAGATAAAGATGATCACTTTGAGATTACAAGAGGTGATGAGAGTACCAGAGTACAAATCTCTAGAATAAAAGATGGAGAGGTTAAAAAACCTTTTGTAGATAGAACAATTTCATCACAAGAGACTAGCGAAATATGGATTTACGGTCTCGATGATGATGATGTTTTTAATGTAAGTGGAGGAGGGAAGAGACCTATTAAAATGAAAATTGTAGGTGGTCAAAACAACGACATTTATGAGATAAAAGACGGTCGTAGACTTAAAGTATATGAGCATAAAACTAAGCCAAATACCGTAAAAGAAAAGAGCGGAGCAAATGTGAAGTACTCAAATATCTATAACTTTAATACATACGACCCACTCAAGAAAAAAAGTACAGCAAATAGTACATTACCAGCCATAGGCTTTAACCCAGATGATGGGCTTCTCATAGGCGTGACTAATGTCTTTTCTACATATGGGTTTAAAAATGACCCTTTTAGCAGTAGGCATACACTTAATGCGACATATTCATTTGCGACAGAGTCACTTAATTTAAAATATGAAGGCGACTTTGCAAATGCTTTCGGACAGTGGAATCTCGTAGTAGGAGGTAAGTTTACAAACGAGGCATTCTCTCGTAACTTCTTTGGTTTTGGAAATGAAACAGTAAATAATGACGACGATTTAGGACTCGACTTTAACCGTGTACGTAATGGCGAGATTGGTGCACACATAGGTGTAGAGAGTGATAATACCTTTGGTAGTAAACTACGTTTTGTAGCAAACTTTGAGCGTATAGAAATAGAGCAAACAGGAGGACGTATTATAGATGATGCTACACTATTTACTCCCGATACAGATAACTTTTTTGGAGGGCAATCTTTTATAGGTGTAGAAGGTTCATACAGTTATATAAGTGCAGATAATCAAGCAAACCCAACTAGAGGTATGGAGTTTGAAACAGTTATAGGTGCTAAGCGCAACTTGAGCTCTGGTGATAGAATGTATGCATATATCAACCCAAAAATAGGGTTTTATAATGCGCTTTCGCAAAATAGGAAATTAGTCCTAAAAACACTCGTACAATCACAAATAAGAATAGGTGACGACTTTGAATTTTATCAAGCAGCCTCACTAGGAGCAAGAACAGGATTGAGAGGTTATCGCTTTAATAGATTTACTGGGGAGTCATCACTAGCAGCTTCTGGAGATATAAGATATAGTTTTGATCGTTTTAGTACAGGTCTTATCCCTATACAGCTAGGAGTTTTTGGAGGAGCAGATGTAGGTCGTGTGTGGGTTGATGGTGAAGACAGTAAGAAATGGCACAACGACTTTGGAGGTGGTTTCTGGATAAATATGGTAGAAACTGTATCTGGACAAATAGGAGCCTTTGCTGGTGAAGACGGGATGCGTATAGATTTTAGATTTGGAGTTAGATTGTAATTATCTATAAATCAAATAGCTTTAACAAATAAAGGCTCCCAAGTGGGAGCCTTTTTATTAGTCTAATCTCAAGCATACCTTTACAAACCTAATGATAACCCAAAACCTAGTCTGCCTCCTTCTGGACCGTAAAAATAATATACATCTGTTTTAAGCACTGCAGCGGTAGTAAATTGTAATCCGCCGCCATAGCTGTAATGTAATGTGCTATCTTCATTTCCGCCAGTCCAGACGCGTCCCGTATCGTAACCTACGTATCCTTGCGTACGCACAGGGAATAAAAAGGTGCGTATGGGTTTGAATTTAAAGCCTATATCTACAGATCCAGCAAGTGATTGCTCACCTCTAAAACGACCTTGTCTATAAGATCTCAATCCATTATTTGCACCTAGCCTTGCAAGTCTATAAAATGGAATATCATCACCAAATCTTAACTCACTAGCAATACTTGTTTTTAAAACAATATTGCGTGATCTATCTATAGCATTCCAGAATGTTATACTAGGATCTATGGCTCCCACATATTGTGATGAGGTAAGCTCATCTGCTACACTACTACGTATTGTAAAATGCATTCCTCTTGTGGTAAAAGCTTCATCATCTCTACTTTCATACTCATATTTCCCAGTGAGGGAGAGATACTCTGTACTTGCTAGTGCAGGAGTCGTGACGTTTATACCTCTCAGATCTGTGTTTTCATAAGTAAGATCAAAAGCTGTAGAAGAGCCATATTCACCAGTATAGTATAGACCTATCCCACCTTGTAAATATTGAGTGTACACTCTATTGTCATCAAAGCTATTTGCATTGTTCAAGCTACCATTACCGAGTCCAAAAAAGTTCTCTGTATAATTTGCAGATGTCAAACGCCCAAAAGCTTTAAAATTCCAATCGTGAAAGAGGTGGGCTTTATGCCACTCTAGTGAAGCGTCTACCGCCTGTGTAAGTGATATATAACGGGCATCTAGCTCAATCTTTGTTGTAAAAGGATGCCTCTCGTAACCCAACGTAGATTTCCCAAAAATAAGTCGCGGTGAGAAGCCCTCATCCGGATTGTAATTTGCCTCAAGGCCAAAAGTACCGCCGCTATCTGGTCTACGCTCGCTGTCATAAATATGATTCTCGTATATATCATCTATGTGGCGAGTTGCTTTCCCTTTATCTACAATCGTATTTTTATAAGACTTTTGATCATAAATGGTAATATTCTTTCCGCCATTTACAGTAAACGTGTCATTCTCTAGTCCTCCTACAAGCACTATTTTTATAGGACTAATAAGTGAGCCGTTTACTTCAAATATATCTTTATCATCAAGGCCATAAATCCATATGTTTTCTGTCACGTCTTTATCCAGTGTTCGGTCAAAGAGTAGTGTACCTTTCTCACCGTCCTTAATACGATAAGCCATCACTCGTACATTTCCATTTGACAGATTTTCAATGATAAAGTGATCATCTTTATCAGTTCCTTTAAGAGATACAAACTTGCTTAAATGGCTATAATAACGTTGTACGATATTGGGAAGATTACGCTTTCGCGAAAGCAAACTCTCCTGTATCTCCATCCACGTAGCATCTTGGATTTCTTTTGGAGCAGCTTTAAAAGCGCTTTGCACAACCTCTTCTGTAATGCGTTCTTGAATATAAGTTACCTCCTCTAGCCAAAGCGATAGATCTGCTCGCTGTAATATGGCTCTGTCTAGGTTTACGGCACTCTCGCTAAATTGCTCAATAAATGGAATGTCTGGCCCATAGTTACCAAACTGTCGCATCCCGCTCATTATTTTTTGTGCGTTTTCTAAAAATGCTCCGTCAAATTTTGCAAACACCTGATCCCTATCTCTTGGGACAGCAAGATATTTTATGACACCATCTGCCTCATCTACCTTATCTTGTGCCCAGCGCCACTGGTCTTCGTGTCTATCCCAGTCACCTATGAGCATATCAAATATGCGCGCTCGTATGTACATACGTTCATTAAGCTGGTTAGACTCATCTTCGCGTAGTTCTTTAAATAAATCTGGTGTGCTTTCTACCTCATTACTAAATTCAAACATATGTGACCTATTAAAGTCACCACTAGGTTTTTCTACAATCATATAAAGCACATTACCGTGGTCTTTATTAAAATTGCCTAGTGCTTTTTGCTTAGGTATATAATATAGTTTTGGGTGTGTATGTGGGACATCTATAGCACCAGCAAGTCTTGGTATTGCAAATGCACCATATGGATGCGCGGCTGTATAAAAGTCTTCAATTACAGTTGCGGGCACGGTATCTTCAAAATAATTTTCGGCATCAAGATCATTATACCCCGCCGATTTTAAAAAAGCAAGCGGATCTTTTGCAATAGCTCGCATATTATACTCACGCCCTTCTTTGTCCTCAAGGCGTAGACCATTAGTTTGATTTCCGCCACCAGCACGTTGTACCGTAAGGCCTCCATACAATGTGTCGAGCAGGGCAACGGGAGCTTCAACAGGCACTCCATATACATACCTATAGTGCTTTCCCCAGAATTTCTCATACTTAGCACTTTTTATAACGCTTTCTTGGGGGTAAATAGATGCCACCATCGTTTTTGGAAAACGGGTAGGAAGGCTGTCTATATTATAATCCTTAGGTTTTTGAAAAGCTGTTTTTGAGTATAGTTCTGTCAGGGCCCCATCTTGTAATCCATAAAAATGAACAGAAGATGCACCTCCCTCATACAGTCTCACCTCAGAAAAACCAGGTTTTGTAGACGTAAAAAGTCCTTTTTTACTCAATCTTGCAGGCTTTACAGAACTTCCCGTACCGGCAATGACTTGCTTTATTTCACTCTGGTCTATGTATTGCATAGATCGCTCGTGTGAAGAGAGGATAATAACCCTAGGTGCGTCAAAACTAGCCAGCTCTATATGAGACATAAGCTCGTTCATAAGTGGGTTGTATCTGTCTTGTTTTGATAATCCTCCTTGTGATCTTAAAAAAGACCAAAATGTTCCCACGCCTGGGATAAAAAGATTTTCTGCCGTGGGACGATATGCAACCTCTGCAGGTATTTCGCCTCCGTATACACCATTTGCATAGAGCGGGTGGTGCATCCCTATAATAATTGTTTTGTGACGAGCCTTGCGTATCTCACTACTTAGTAATGTCGTAAACTGCTCGCGTGTCTTAAGCTCACACTTGTCGTTCATCTCTTTTACTTTACTCCAGTCTTCTATATACCACTGTGAGTTTATGAGAATGAGCTCAACTTCGTCATTAATTTCTATGGTTTCTAATGGGCAACCATTTTTCGGCATAAAATGATCTTCTTCGTCATAAAAGTCTTCTATGGCATCTTCTATTTCTTCCATTCCTTTTAGACCAGTCTCGTTCCACTCAAGTTCTCCTGGTAAAAAGAGTGCGGTGCCCTTAAAGTTTTTGGTGATCTCAAGCTGTTGTAAAAGTTGTTTTTTACTGCGACTATCTTTTAGGTCATTGCGATGTAGGTTATCGCCCGTAAATAAAAAGTAATCTTCTTTTTTACTATGTTTTTTTATATAGTTACCTACATCATTTAGCAATGACTCATTTGCACCGCGCGCATAGGCACCAGCGTTACCTAGCTGGAAGAAACTTACATAATTTTGGCTGGTGTCAACTGTTATGTTATGTGTTTGTTCTCTATACAAGTCGTGATGTACAGCACAAGATGCACATAGTACTATGGCCCCTAGCAGGAGGAATTTTGTGATTATAAATGAAAGGGAGTGTACTGTTTTATTCACGTTTTAATTTTATTCAATCTACACATCATTTTTCATAATTATCCTTAGCAAAAGATTAATGTTTGTTAAATAAAAACTGCCTATCTCATTAATGAAATAGGCAGTCTAAAGAAGCTTTATGTCTTTGTCTAAATGCGAATATAATTTTTGTTGAGGTTCGTATCTGCTATCATATCACGTGTAAAACTTAGATGCCCTTTTGTGGTGATAATTCTAAAGCGATAGTCTTTCATTTTTGTAAGTGTGTCTAGTAGTAGCCACTTGGTTTTAAGTAGCTGAGGCTTTGTAGATTTTAAACTCACCTCAAAGAAGTATTTTATGCCACGCTTTTCGGCCACGATATCTGGTATGATGGTGTTTCCGGTTTCTTGTCTTGTAAAGGATGTAGGCGTCTCATAGCCAACTACATCTGCTTTGATATTTTCAAAACCTTTGTTTTCAAGATAGGTAATGGTCGTGTTTAAAAATGCGTTGTTTTTGTTTTCTTCTTTGTCTAAATGTATCATAACCTGTAAGATACAGTTGTAACATCCCATTTTGTACTAAAAAAGGGTTAAAAGAAAATGACACAATGTTAAAACCTAAAGGGTGTAGTGGTACGCTTTCGCGAAAGCGTAATTCCTCAGCCCCTTTGTTTTATCTCACAATGAGTTTACGTGTTGTGGCAGTTGTTTTTGTCATCACTTTTACAATATATACACCGCTAGGTAGGTTGTGAATTATAGGGCTACCACTCTGAAAGTTATCTTTATAAACCTCACGACCTAGAGTGTCAAACAAGAATACCTCACCAGTTTCTTGAGGGGTAGTTATAGTAATTGCACCCGAAGATGGGTTAGGATATATAGTCATATCACTAAGCTCATTATCTTCAACCCCCAACGGATTAGTCCACTGCTCACCTACGTTTGTACCCCAGATATACTCTACAAGGTCTGGCATATCTATAAAGGGATTACGGTTAAACTGCCAGTTGTAAATAACGTTATTACGATTCATCTCATAATCATCTGGTGGGTCGTTGCGGTGCCAGTCTAGTAAAATATCTAGGTCACCTAGAGCTCCTACAGTCGTATTTGCAGGGTTACCAGATACTACGTCAAGCCCGTTATAGCGTATGGTTAAGAAAAAGATACTACGCGCTACATCACCATAAAAACTACCTTGATTACCTGTGGGGCCACTATACTCGCCGTAGTCTTGGTTACCGCGAGAGCTATTTTCTGGTCCATCTGCTGCACGCAGTGCGTGGGCATCACTATTTGCGTGGCGTAGTGAGTCTGCCTTTGTAGTTGTAAAAATGTCTATGCCATCTGCTACTTGATCGTACTCTATGTCATTAAAACCTCCACGTGATCGTGGGTAGGTGTGCTCTCTGTTCCATAAGCCCTCATTACTACCTCCAGAAGTCTGAAAATCTAACTTAGGTCGCTGCTGCTCTGTATAGACTAGCCATACCTGATTACTGTTAAGCGGACTCTGGTCTGCCTCTTTTAAAATATCTATAATATCTGCATAGGTTTGTGCACGTACCGTAGAAGGATCTGCTATGATATCTTGTAAGGCTTGTATAAGTGCGTCATCTGCAAGTGTGTCAATGGAGTTGTAATAGCCATCAGGTTGTGTACTTTCTACTTGGTCATAGGTAGGAGCTAGTGGAGTACCGAATGAGGCAGTTGTAAAGTCATTGTCTATGATACGTATGATAATATTATCATTTGCTCTTTTAAAACCATCTGGCATTTCGCCAAAGGTGATTTTCAGCTCCTCATCACCCTCATCGTCTTGATCGTCTATAATTGTAATGGTAGTTTGTCCTGTAGAAGCACCCGCTGAAATGGTAACACTTGTGTCACCCATAAAATCTGCCGAGTTAAAGCCTGCATTGTCAAGAATAAATGTAAAATCGGTAGTATTTGTAACGGCTGTAGTCGTGGTGAAGTTTATGGTAATCTCTTCGCCTTCATTATAAGCTGTTTGAGAAGTACTAGCGCCTATAAAATTAAATACCACTCCAGATCCATCATTAAGTTGTCCTGGGGTAGGGGTTGTGACATCATATCCTCCCGTACTATTAAGTTGGATGGAGTTACTAGATGATGCACCATTACCACCTTCGTTTACTTGTGTGGTTTCTCCTAGTAGATTGAGGAGGTTTGTATCATCACTATCATTAGTATCATAAACCAGTGCATCTACAAGATTTGCTGTGGTTGCGAGCGTACCTTCGGGAAAGTCTTGTTCGTCTCCTTGATATATTGCAACGGCATCTGCGCCGTTTTGTATCGTATTATCAAACAATATAAAATCTGGTACAGGCACCACATTATTACTGCCTATAAGTACAATACCGTTTATATCTGCCACAAGGCCATCTAGATCAAGTGCAAAGTAGCTGCTATCACCGCCACTACTAGATCCATTAAATAAAACAAGTACATAGCCGTCTAGAGAAGCTTCTGGAGTGGTAAGGAGTTCTATAAACTCTTGGTCATCTGTACTAGGTGTATCTGCATCAAGTTCATTTATAGTGACCTGCGCTATTAAAGGATTACAGCAAATAGAAATAAGAAAAGCAACTAAGTAAAAATGTTTCATACAAGAGATATTGTAGCTACAAAATTATTACTTAAGTGTTCTAGGGGTGTTAAGTGAGCGTTAAGTCCCTTGAGAACAAATTACTAAAACAACTAGTTTACATCCATATTGAGTAAGTTCTGCTCTTTGAGTTGACTTTTTGCACTTTTTATTTCAGAGTCTGTTGGTTCTTGGGGAAGTTGTAAACTTGCTCCTTGTGGCTCATAGGTAAGCTCTGAATATACTGGGAAATGATCAGATTTTATATGACCTGTGCGCTCTAGCTTTTTTACTCTAAACTCTTGAGAGGTAAAAAGGTGATCAAGAGGCCATCTCATCAATATATTTTTCGCATTAAATGTGTTGTAAAAACCACGGCCTATGCGGGGGTCTAGTAGTTTACTCACTTTTCTAAAGAGCGAAGTCGTTCTTGACCAAGCCACATCATTAAAATCACCCATCACAATTACGGGAAGCGTTCTTTTATTTACTGTAAATGCCGTTTTCATCATCTCTGTGTCTCTATCCGAACTCATAGGGTTGTGTTGAGGCATAGGCGGAGTAGGGTGTATGGCATAAAGTTGTACCTGATCTCCGCTCTCTAAAGTGACTATAGCCTCCATAGATGGAACTTCCTTATCTACGAGGTGTCTTACCTTTTTTTGGGTAAGCGGTAGTTTTGAATAAAGTAGCATTCCATACGTATTACCACGTGGCTCAAGTAAATGGTGGGAGTATGTAGATGCGAGACTACTGTGTACCGCTTTTTTCCAGACTGTATCTGTTTCCATAAGTAATACAATGTCTGGATTATAATCTGCTACTTGAGATAGTAGAAGGTCATATTGTGTGTTTTTTTGTAAAACGTTTGCACTATATATTTTTATAGACTTGCTAGTGTCTGTGATTGTATTTTCTAGTGCTTCTGGAGCTGCAAGTGGTGTATAGTCATAAATCTTAACAAGCTGAAATATAAAACACGCAGCGAGAACACTCACAAAAATATAATCTCCTACATACTTGATATTAAAGCGTATAAAATAGGTGACAAGAGCTATAAACGTAAGCAGCGTAAGCTGCGCGTGCGGAAAATCAAAAATGCGTATCCACCAGTAGTCTATAGCAATAAGCGGTAATAAGGTGAGGATAATGGCTATAATACCAAAACCTTGTAGGAAGTTTTTAAGTGAGAATTTCATTTAATGTGATTGGTTAGTACAGTAAAGTTACTTCTAACCTAGCCTAACTATCTTAAAACCATATTAAATGGGATAGATTTAAGATTTTAATTGTTTCATAAAACAGAGGCTATTTGCTACTCCTTTATATTGCCCATAGTTTGCGATACTAGTGTAACCTAACTTGTTGTAGAGTTGGACGGCATCTTGCATACGCTTACCAGTTTCTAGTACGGTATGTGTGGCACCTAGTTCTTGCGCCCATTCTTCTAGTGCATTTACAAGTTGTATTGCATATCCTTTACCTCTTGCAGTGTGGTGTACGTACATTCTTTTTATTTCAAAGCTTGTGGACTCAAACTTTTTGATGGCACCACAACCTACGGCAACGTTATCATCATAAATTACGAGGCAGTGTTGCAAGGTAGTTATGCCATTAAACTGGTTATAAAAATGGTGGTCGTCACCATCTACTTGAGCTAGATATGCATCAAGTAATGCGACTAGTTTTATAAAGTCTGGATGCGACGAGCTTGTACGTTCTAAAAGTATCATCACCTTAATACTACAGCGGTACCCATTGAAGAGATTCCTAATTTAAAACCTTCATTTATGACCTCTACATCCATTGTAACTCCTACAATCGCGTGGGCTCCCATTTCCTTAGCTTTCGCTTCCAATTTCTTGAGTACTTCTTGTTTTGCAGCGTCTATTCCTTCCTCACTTCGCTCATAAATCTTATCTCTATTGAGTGAATCTCGAAAACTAAGCCCTTTAGTATCGTAAATCTTTGCATAGATGAAGTCTGTAATCACCCCTACGTACTGTGTAATCTCTCTTCCTTGTATACTGTTTGTAGTTGTTATAATCATTTATATGAGTTTGTATGTAAGTAGCTTTTAAAATGGTTTTGTTACGCTTTCGCGAAAGCGTAATTGAAAACAATCAAAATTACAGAGGTATTTAATAGTAAACAATCTCTTATATTAGTACTCTATGCTCACGACCACTGTTTACACCGTTACTGCCATTGTCTGTCTTATTACGGCTGTGGTTATACAGCGCATTTACTTTAAGGAATTACAACGCGGAGCTTCTTTGAAGGCTGTAAACGGTATAAAATGGTTTGGATGGGCCATTTTAGTTTGGGGAGTAGGCGCATTATCTAACCTTGTACTGGTAGGGATATTTGACAGTAATTACAGCAGTAGATCAATCATATATCTAGGTGTACTTTTTTCCTTAGTAAACTCGCTGTGTATTTTACTCTCATTACCATCTATAGAACATAACAAAGAGCGTAGCCTAGTTGTACGACTAGTAGAACGTTTTACAGAGCGTGAGTTTGTGCGCGTATTTTTAGGGATACTTATGATGATCTCTTTTGTTTTTATAGTAACCTCGTATAATAATACAGCTATAAGCAATACACTTATCTGGCTTATAGATATCCCTATTTCTATTGTTGTGGCGGTGGCATTACTTATCGAGTTGCATAAAGCATTTAATAATAGAGATATGCGATTTATGGTAATCCCTGTAATTGCTCTTTTTATCCTGATTGTAATTGCAGTGACGCATCGTATTATACCAAATAGCTATATAGAGAATACATCACTAGCAGCAAGTTGGGCAGCCATAGGTGCGGTAACTTCTATATCATTTAAGTTTCTCTTTATTTTATTATTTTCCATCTTGTTATATAGTTGGAAATTCTTATCAGAAAAAGAACAAGAAGAAAGTAGAGTTGCATCACTCACCCTTGAAAATAGTAGACTACTTAAAAATCAAGAGCAACTTACACTGGCAAATGAGAGCCATCTTGATACTATAAAAAGTATGAAGTCTGAACTTAAAACGCTCAAGGCAGCACATAAGATTGAACTCTCAGACAGGCAAAAAGAAGTTTTAGGCAACTTAGGGTTATATGGCGATATAATGTCTTATGGAGAGATGGCAGAGGCGATGCACATCTCGCTAGATGGTTTTCAAGCCCATATACACCAAATCAAAAAGATGCTAAGCATAAGCGGAACAGGAGGTAAGGAGCGACTTATTGCATTTGCAAAAGCAAATGATTTACTGCAACACGCTTCTATAAAACAAGAGGGTTAAGAAGTACTTAAGTACTTAACTATGTCTTTTTGAACACTGCGTAACCTTTTATAGTGAGCATAAGTATATGACTTTTGAGAAGATCAAAAACATATACTATGAATCTCCTTTTATGTATTCAAAACAGCTCTCTAGATGAGCGTATTAATGAACAATTTGATAAGGCAACTAGCTGGTTTGTAGATGCAGTAATGTGGCAAATTCCCATTACAGAAAATGTAGGCTTGCCTTGGGTACTTATCGTTCTTATTGCTGGAGCTACATATTTCACCTTCTATTTTAAGGCTATTAATGTAAGAGGTTTCTGGACTTCTATTCAGGTTGTGCGAGGTAAGTATGATGCAATAGAAAAGGGAGGAGAAATGCATACACCCACAGTAGATATACCTGACACTATAAGAGATGAAAGTGAGCAGGGAGAGGTGAGTCACTTTCAAGCCCTCACAGCAGCATTATCTGCAACAGTAGGACTTGGTAATATTGCAGGTGTTGCAATCGCGCTTTCTATAGGTGGTCCAGGTGCAACTTTCTGGATGATTGTTGTCGGGTTGCTAGGTATGTCATCAAAGTTTGTTGAGTGCACGCTAGGTGTTTCTTATAGAGAAGTAGCAGCAAATGGAACTGTATATGGAGGGCCTATGTATTATTTGAGTAAAGGTCTTAGAAGTAAAGGATTCACAAAACTAGGAAAGGTGCTAGCTGTTGTTTTTGCTATAATGTGTATAGGTGGGTCTTTTGGTGGAGGTAATATGTTTCAGGTAAATCAAGCATTTAAGTTATTTGAACACGTCACGGGAGCAGAGCAAAGTTGGTTTTATGGTAAGGGATGGCTTTTTGGACTTATAATGTCCATACTTGTGGGCATCGTTATCATAGGAGGAATAAAGAAAATAGCCACGGTTACAGATAAAATTGTTCCAGCTATGGTGGTGATGTATGTACTTGCCGTGCTCACAGTAATAGGACTAAATATAGACGCTTTGCCTGCAGCATTACTAAGTATATGGGACGGAGCATTTAGCCCAGAAGGTGTTACTGGTGGTTTTGTAGGTGTGATGATACAAGGCTTTAGGCGTGGCGCTTTTTCTAATGAGGCGGGTATAGGAAGTGCCTCTATCGCACACAGTGCTGTGAAGACCAATTATCCAGCAAGTGAGGGATTAGTAGCTTTGCTAGAGCCTTTTATAGATACCGTTCTGGTTTGTACAATGACTGCGTTAGCACTTATTATAACAGATACACTAGTGGTAGGGGCAATTTTGAATGATGAGCAAGGCGTCTTGCTCACGGCATCTGCGCTAGAGAGCGGGATTTCTTGGTTTCCTTATTTACTTTCTTTTGCAGTGATACTTTTTGCCTTTTCATCTATGGTATCGTGGTCTTATTATGGGTATCAATCGTGGAGTTATCTCTTTGGGAGAGGTAAAAAAGTGGAGTATGCCTATAAGACGCTCTTTTGCATATTTGTAGTAATTGGTGGTGCAGCTAGTCTAGGAGCGGTCATAGGCTTTTCTGACGCAATGGTATTTGCGATGATGGTACCTAATATGATAGGGCTTGTGATACTTGCTCCTAAGGTTGCAAATGAGTTAAATAAATATATGTCTGTCATTAACAAGAAATCGTAATGCGTTAGGGATAGAGGCAATTGTTGAAGCTCCTCGTAGAGAGCGACTGCCGAAAGCCCGACCGACAGGTAACGCCCAACTATTAAAACTGCATAGGCACCTCGATAAGTAATATTTTAGAGTCAGATTGTGCGGTAATTTCTAGCTGGGCAATGTCATAAACTCCTATGGCATCACGTCTGTCTAGTAGTTCGCCAGCGGCGTGGGCGCTACCTTCAAGTACAAAAATAAAAAGGCCATTTCCTTTTTTATGTAATTTGTGTACAAGTGTTTGCTCTTGTGTAAACTCACCCATATGAAACCAAGCGTCTTGGTAAATCCATACGCCCTCATCATCTTGATTTGGTGATAGTATTTGTATAAATTCATTTTTGAGATGATGCTCATTTATTTTAATCTGGTCATAACGAGGCGAGACTGGACGCTGGTTAGGCATAATCCAGATTTGTAAAAACTGCACCTCACGATCACTATTTTTATTATACTCACTGTGATCTATTCCAGTCCCAGCACTCATCACCTGGATGTCACCTTGCTGTATCACCGTCTGATTACCCATACTATCTTTATGCTCTAGATCACCAGAGAGCGGGATGGATACAATTTCCATATTGAGATGCCTGTGCATATCAAAACCTCTACCAGCCGCAACCGTGTCATCATTGAGCACACGCATCGCCCCAAAGTTCATACGATTGGGGTTATGGTAGCTTGCAAAGCTAAAGGTGTGAAAACTCTGTAACCAGCCGTGGTTTGCGTTTCCTCGACTGTTTGCTTTATATAGAATCGTTTGCATAGGTGATAAATTAGGAGTTTAGTAGCTCTATTTTTAGTGATAAAGTTACGATATGTGTACTTGTTTTTAAATGTGTTTGTTACGCTTTCGCGAAAGCGTAAACCTCATACTACTCTACGTAGGATATATTTTTAATAGTGAGTTTCTTCTCCTCATTACCTAGCTGAAATGTAGTTGTTTCATCCACCTTTTTGCCAATAAGGGCTCTAGCAATAGGAGCGGTGAACGCAATTTTTTTGTCTTTTACACTAGCCTCATCTACGCCCACAATCTGGATGGTAATGGGCTTAGGCATACCAGCGATGGTATAGGTGACTGTGGCGCCAAAACGTATTTCTCCCTCATCCTTTATGTGATCAAGTAGTCTTGCGCTCTGTATGCGTTCCAGTAGTAAGTTGCGCTTCCCATTAAGTACGGCGAGTGCGCGCCTACGCTCGCGCTCATCTGTCTCATCTAGGGTGGAGATTTTATTATCTAGCGTACTAAGCTCTTCCTTAAGTTGCGTTAATCCGTGGCTAGTGACGTAGTTTGTTACACCATCTGGTAGTGCTGCCCTAGGCGGAATTATAGGAGTTTCTTCTTGGTCATCTTCTTTTACAAATCCTCTGCTCATCTTCTTTATTTTTCGTTCTTCATTAAGGCTATACTGCGCTCAGACCAGCTTATAGTGCGCGGTCCAAAACACTCTAAAATTGCATCTACACCTATCACACTTCCCTTAGATAGTCTACCTAATACCGCTAGTGGCACAAAACTTTTACCCTCGGGTACTTCTACATAACCATAATCGTCTGTGCGTATGCCTAGATCAGTATGTTTAGGCTCAATCATTTCATAGCTAAGCAAGTTTTTAATAATTGGTGTATTTACCGTAACAAGCTGTGGAGAGTCTAGTACAGCGTTAAGCATTACGTCTACGGTAACCTTATTACCATCCGATTCAAGTTGCCAGCCTCCATCAACGCAAGTGATTTCTGGATTATTTACAAAGTCAAGATCTAACAATCCTGCTTTTGCAAGCGCAATAAGTTGTTGTATACTTTCAACAGGCGGGCCGTAAGAATATCGTTTTGATGCTTCGTCTAGCGCAATAACTTCTGCCACTACATCATCTGAAATTGCTGGATATGAGAAATCTCTATAGATGGTAGGCTGGCAGTGTCGCCATACTTGACCTATAAAATAGTCAAGACTTATCGGTGCTTCTCCTACTGCCATTTCCACCTGCTGTTGCATCATTTCTAATATGGGCGTATGGTGTGATAGGAGTAGGGGATGCGATAGTGATTTATTGTTGAGGTAATTTATGGTTAAGAAATAAACTTCTTCTTCGGTAAGATCGTGTTGTATGGCTTTGTCTTCTAATTTTAAAAACAAAGGAGCCACAACAGCTGCCATTGCTTCTAGTAGAAAGTATTGATCTTTTGCAGGGTGATCGCCGCAGGCGCCTTTATGTATCGCTTTCGCGAAAGCGTTTATAGCATTATCAGTTGGTATAAACCATTTATCTACCGCTTTATTTATAGGTTTTGGCACCATAGGAAGTCCGTCTAAGGAAAAGGGAATAAACCGCTGCGGATGGTTTTCTCCAGCGTGAAAAGCTACTTCTTTGGAATCATTGTCAAGTATTTCAAAATGTGCACCGCGTCGCAAGGTGAGCGCACGTATCTGATCAATCATTGCAAGTCCAAAACCTCTAAAAGCAACTACGCTCTCTGAGGTGATGTTTGCATTTATCATTTTTTCTACGGGATAGGCTTCTGTAAATAGTAAGGCGTTATCAGTTTGTGCAACGTAATCTTTCCACTCTTGCAACTGCTCTGATAGCTCCGTATCCTGATGTCCTATTGTGAGAACCACTTCATCTATTGTGTTGATTGATGTGTTTTCTGTAATTGCTGTGAATTCTGGTGCGATATAGGTGAGTTTGGTAACAGTTTCCTCAACAATATTTAATAAATCAAACCCCTTAAGCGCACTAGCAATAGTCTCAAAACGAGTATTAAGGTAGGTTCCCATCTTTGCCCGTGGAGGAAACTGATCTGGATGCGTCGCTGGTGGGTTTTGTTGTTTTTCTGGTAACCACTCCGTATATGAGGGAAATGCAGGGATGATATCATCACCTAATTTCATTTCTGGTCTGCCAGGTAAGTCTTGTAAGGCGCGCTCAGTAATATTAAGCCAGTTGCTTTCTACTTGCTCAGGATTCCATACCCAGCCTGCTCCAGGATATTTAAAAGGTTCAAATAAGGTGACCTTTATTTGAGCTTTTGGAGCGTTATTGTAGAGCGCGGTAAAAAGGCTTTCAAGAGCAAAAAGTCCTCTGGGACCTCCTCCTATTATGGCGTAGTGTTTCATAGATTGGTTGTTATACTCACCCTTTATAAAAGGGCAAGTGTAACAAAGCTATGGCATTACTACGCTAGACGGTAGTTGTTTAAGATTGTGTTAGGAGTTATTTAAGACCCCATACTGATAGTAACATCATTTGCAAAGCGCTCGTTGTTAACCACAAACCGTGTGTGCAACTCTTTAAATAAATCCATAAGTGGAAGCACAGGACTGTTCCAATTATCAAATTCTAGATGATATTTTGCTATCAATAGATAATGATCATCTTCGTTTGTACCCTTAATTATAGGCTGGAAGCTATCTTCTTGAGCAATTTCTTTTAAGATTGCAATATGACTGTTGTTTCTTAAAAAGTCAATCATTTTAGAGCTGTCGCTATTGATGTTAAAGCGCTTTGATTTGCCTATAAAAAGTGATTTAATATGCGAGTTTGTAGTGAGTTCAAAAGTGTGACTCTCTGGCTGTTTTGGTAACTTCATAGAGATATGACCAGAAAATTCTTTTCCAGTGATATTAATGATATTCATCTCAGTATCTCCTACAGGTATTTTTAATAAATACTGAACCTTAGGAAGGCGTATGCCGCCACCTATACTAGTATCTTGATCTTGGTATAAAAAAGTACCTCCTTGCTCTGTCGCTATATTTTGAAAAAATGATTTATACATACCCTATATGTAGGAAAGTATTTCATTTTGTTACATTAACTACGTTTTTTTAATCTGTTAAAGTCTAAAAACCAACGCATACGTAAACTCAAGGTTTCTAAACCAGTAGCATCACTAAGTGTATGTATTCCGTCTAAGTAATCTCCATTTACATTATCTGCAAAGGCAGTTTTACCTACACGATACCCTAGTGATAGCTCACTTGCGGGAGCAAACTGCCAGCGCGCAACAAAGTCAAGGTTAAAGGCATTAAATGTGCTGTCAAAACTATCAGGATCTATAGAGAGATTATTTACCGCCAGGTTCCCGTCTTGCTGTAAAGCGTATTGATTTTTATAATCTACTTTAATCCAGTAGTGACGTAGTCTTAGATTCATATTGATTTTTGCGTTTACCGCATAGTTGAGCTGTATTGCATTGGTGAGCTGGTTTATAGAACGCTGGCCTATGATGATCTGTTCCTCTTGATTTGTGATATAACCTATATCGTTAGGGTTATCTGTATAATCTTGCTCAAACTCTGCAAAGAAATGTTGCCCCAGTCTTGCACGTAAACCATAACCCATCACGTACTGTTCGGTTTGTATGTTGTGATTTTTATAATCTACTGCTACAAAGTAGCCAGCCCACGATAAATTTTTGTTTCGGTTAGTTTGATATTCTAGAACGATCTCAGAGAGCGCAGGTCTATTAAAAACGCGGTCTTGTACTCGTGCTTCAAAAAAGTCTTGACGTTTTGAGACGTAGCTTAGCGTGACAAACAGATTTTGGTTACCCTTGGTCGTAGCAAAACTTGAGAAACGATATTGTGAGCGCTCACGTTCCATAAGGCTGTAATAAAATCGCTGCTGGTGATCTAGGTCTAGTTGATACTGCTGGAACCATTTTTTTGGAGCAGTATTGCGATAATTTACATTACCACGGAAAACCATACTGTTGTTACGCTGCAAGAAGCCAAAATCATTATTATCAAAATCTTCATCCTTTAAGTTCCAGCTCACGCCTCCCGTCCAGGCACCACTTACTTTTGATACATAAGCATTATACTCGTGTCCAAAAACATTATCTCCGCCCAGCCCATATTGCTGTGATACGGCTTTCTTAAAGCTAGCCCTATAAGTGCGTTTTGCATTAAACCATTCGTATAAAAGTGCGCTAAAGTTACTGTCATAAGCACTTCCAGATCGTAATACGGAGTTATTTATGAGCGTGACAGAACTATTGTTTTTGAGTTGTTTATCTATCACCAGCGCATTATAATTCGTGAGCGGATTTGTAATTACCTCTCTTACTTCATCTGTAGATGTGTTTTTTATTTCCGCTTTCGCGAAAGCGGTTACCCCATTAAGCACCCCTATGGAGAGTCCGTTTTGTGACTTTCCGGTAAATTTTACAAGATTTATAATATTTGAACTAGTAGGGTTAGTAACCACCGTCTCATTTTCTGAAAGTATAAAAGCATTTGCATTTATAGGTCTACCACCTATGCGACGCGTAAAGAGGTAGCCGCCTTTATCAAAAAGCTCTGTACCTTCAATAAAGAAAGGACGTTGCTCTGCAAACTGTACTTCAAAAGGAGAGAGGTTTAAAACCTGGTCATCACTGCGTGCCTGGCTAAAATCTGGAATAAGAGATACATCAAGCGTGTATGCATTATCAATCACATACTTTACATCGAGTCCAGGGTTAAGCGTGGTCTCTGTAGCGCCATCGCTATCTGTCTCGTGTACGGCAGATACAAAGGGTACAAAAGACAAGTTGAGCGGTGGGTTTACAGGCTCGATACCTACAAGCGACCCAAACTGGTTGAGGTATCCATCTATAGTAGGATCTATGGGACTCCAGAAAGATTCTTCATTAAGCGCCCCAGAAAAACGCTGAAAGTTAATCGTAAAATCTGATAGGTCTTCTTTTGGGAAACGTATGCTATTCCAGGGGATGCGTATCTCAATGTCCCAGTGAGTATCGTGCACGGTGACTTCACTTTCCCAGATAACATTAAAGTTTTCGTCTGCACCAGTGTTACCAGATATCTTACTGTCAAACTGCACACCGGCTGCCGTCACAGTAAAGTCATAACCCTCGCGTGTCTGCCCAAAGGGATCAATTTGCACCCCAAAATAGTCTGCATTACCCACATCATCACGAGCGGTAAGGAGGCGTCTTATTTCATCTTTATCATTTGTATGGAGTACAGCGCCTACGTAGAGGTAATTATCATCATATAGTACGGCAATCTCTGTTGCTCGTAGAGAGGGTTGCCCAGCATTAGGTGCTTTTTGTGTAAACGTTTTGGTTTCTAGTTGTGCTTTCCAGACTGCCTCTGTGAGGTTTCCATCTATTTTAGGTGCCTCTCCTGTGCGATGCGCTTTAAGAGATTGCTGTGCAGTGACGCTTGCTGTGAGTAAGGTGAGTATAAAAATGAGTACTGTTTTCATAAGGTTGGTTCTTTTGTTTGATGGCACAAAAGTGAGATCATCTATTTGATAATCAGGTTAACCACGGGTTAAGGGCTAGGTTAATGTAAAAGCAAGAACAACAGTCGTTGTATTAACCTAAGAGCGAAGTACATACTGAGTAAGGGTTACAAGCAATTTTAAGGTTAATGCTCGGTTAACGATGGGTATTAATTATGTCTAACTGTACTTTCCCACTACATTTACAACATCAACCAGCCACAGATGAAAAGTAAATTCTCCTTATTAATAGCAATATCTGCACTAGCATTACTAGCGTTATGTGCCATACAAGCTTATTTAATAAGTAATACCTACGAGCTCAAAAAAACCGCTTTCTTTAATGAAACCTCAAATGCGGTTTCTGAGATTGCAAATGATAGAGAACTAGATTCTCTCTATGACGCACTTATAGAAGTAGACCTAGAAGATCACCTAGCAGATTACTTTAATGAGAGTATAACTAAGCGACAGGTGGTAGAACGATTTTACCGCAATGCAGATACTTATAACGAGCAGTATATGCAACGCTATGAAGCCTTGCAATTACAAAAAGAATTGGGTTATGAGGTTGCTTATAGACAGAATTTGTTAAGCATTGTCATCATAGACTATCCTAATACAGACACTATTTTTCCTATAAAAGATAATGAGAGAGAACGCATTTTTGGGCAGAAGTTTAAAACAGGAATTTCAAGAAGTATCAACTATGCACGCACCTTTGATACAAATGAGTTTATAGACCGTAGGGGTGACAGTATAAGTATAAGCTCGTACGATTTTGAAGTGCGCACTACACAAGAGATACAAGTACCTAACTGGAAATCTCTGGTACTTAAAAGAATGTGGGTACTCATTGTGGGAAGTATCATTTTGTTCCTTTTTGTAATAGGGTTACTCTACTACTCAATAAAAAACCTAATTACTCAGAAAAAAATTGCCGAGGTAAAAACAGACTTTATTAATAATGTCACTCACGAGCTCAAAACACCGCTCGCAACACTAGGTATCGCTACCAAAAGCTTACGCAATGAAGCAATAAAAAGTAATCCAGATGCCTTTAATAACACGCTGGGTATCGTAGAGCGACAAAATAGTAGATTACAAAAACTCATAGATCAAGTACTTACTAATAGCTTGAGCGCAGAGGAGCTACAACTTAATAAAGAGCAGGTAAGTGATAATGTGTTTTTTAACAACTTACTTTCAGATTTTGAGATTGCTACACAGCACGCACATCTCACAGTCTTAAACAAGGTCTACAGTCCAGAAGTGCTCTTGCGCATAGACAGATTTCACCTCACTACGGCACTCCTTAATGTGCTAGAGAACGCAGTAAAGTATGGTAAAGACCAAGTTACCGTGACGGTCATCACGCGCCTTGTAAATAGAAACTATTGCATTGAGATATCAGATAACGGGATGGGTGTCTCACCAACAGATCAGAAAGCTATTTTTGACAAGTTTTATCGCGCTGGTAATAGTGATATACATAACGTAAAAGGGCTAGGTCTCGGTCTCTATTTTACACACCAAATTATTACTGCTCACGGGGGAACGATAACCCTTAAAAGCATAGAAAACGAGGGAAGCACCTTCACCATAAAATTGCCTTTATAATGATTGCAAAAAACAACATACTACTCGCCGAAGATGATTTTGATTTTGGGAGTATCCTCAAGCAATATCTCGAGATACACAATTTTCAAGTTACTTGGTGTAAAGATGGGGAAGAGGCTCATAACGCTTTCGCGAAAGCGCACTCAGAAGGAGTAACCTATGACATCTGTGTTTTTGATGTGATGATGCCTAAGATGGATGGGTTTACACTTGCAGAGAAAGTGATAAGTATTAACCCAGAAGTTCCCTTTGTGTTTCTCACCGCACGCAAGATGAAGGAAGACCGCATACAGGGGCTCAAGCTAGGAGCAGACGATTATATCGTAAAACCCTTTGAGGCAGATATACTCGTGCTACGCCTTACTAATATTTTAAAACGATCTAGACCTAACCTCGCAAAGGTTAGACCAGATATAAATGAAATCACTGCGATAGGAAACTATCACTTTGATGCTCACAATCACACGCTCACCTTTGGAGAGACCGTACAATCTCTCACAGAAAAGGAAGCACAGTTGATTCAGTTTTTTTACGAAAACAAAAATCAGCTACTTCGAAGAGAAGATATTCTGTCTAAAATCTGGGGAAACGACGACTTTTTCTCAGGCCGCAGTATGGATGTCTTTATCAGTCGGCTTCGAAAATATTTTAAAGATGATTCTTCCATTTCAATCGCTAGCACAAGAGGTGTAGGGTTAACCTTTACAATTGAATTATCAAAAAATGAATAGGTAATCGCTTTCGCGAAAGCGGAAGACTAAAAAAGTAACACAATGAAAACAGTAAGAAATATATGCACAGCAGCCCTCATAGGCTTAGGAATGAATGTAATAGCACAAACAGTACCACCTGCTCCGCCAGCGCCACCTGCACCACCAGCAACGGTTTATGAAGATGCAACCACCACGGTAACTACAAACTCGTCTAATGTATCTGTAATTACCCAAAACGGTAATTATGGAAGTGGCGGCAGTACGTCATACTCAGTAAGTAACTCAAATGATGAGTACCGAGTAAAATCTCGTTACCCGAGTAATAGATATGCCGCTATAAAAGACTTCTTAGTAGCCGAAATGGGCACAAAAAATATGCAATCTAGCGGGAAGGATATGGTCTGGAGTCTTGAGGGTGATGAAGATACCGTTTATGAAATCGCACTGAGTGAGAAACGCCTCAAGATTGAACTAGATAAAACGATCGCTGCACCAGATATGATTGCAAAGTTTACAGATATGGGTAACATCTTACGTACCCTTGTTTCTGGAGGAAGCGAGCGACAAGAAATACAACGATTAGAACGCGATGCAGACCGTGCAAGACGTGATGCAGCACGTATGCAGCGAGAGGCTGCACGACTTAGGGAAGTTTCTGTAAGAGATGCTGCACGGCTAGAGAGAGAGGCACTGCGCCTCTCTAATGAAGCAGAGCGACTAGGTCTTAACTCAAAAAGAGGTGGAGGTATAGATAGTTACGTGCGTGATTTACTAGAGTTACCTAGTACAAAAATGGCAGCAAGTGATGAGAAGAGTAGTCTCTGGCAGTGGCCGGAGGTACAAGAAGCTCTCATTAGCACTCTAAATGCTGAAGGATTACTTAAAGGTGAAGAAACTATTGTATTTGTAAAAGAAGATGCTGGAGCATATATAAACGGTACACGTTTATCTACTACTCAATGGTCTAAGGTAAATAGTGTTTTTAGAAAATATGGTATGCAAGATGTTACAGAGGTGAGTTTCTATAAAAAGGGAAACCATATTGTTATTGTAGATGGCTTTACAGCTGTAGAAAAGATTGTAATGTGGTTAGTACGTAATGATTACATAGCTAGTTCTAGTAGATCTGTAAAAATGATGCTTAACGGAAGTTCAGTTGTAGTAGATAATGTTGCCTTGACTAACAGTGATGTTAAGAAGATAAACAGCTATTTACTTACTGAGGGAGTAATAACAGCTCCGGGCAAATCGCTTGTCATAAAAGAGACTGGTATGTCGCTGGGTTACAGTTATGATAAAAGTACACTAGGCACTTGGGTAAGTAAAGACTAGTTTTTACTCCTCTTCGTCTTGGAAAGTATCTCTTGCGAGCAACTTTGCAGATACTTTGTAGGTTGCAGCGTAGGTAAGACCTGCTTGTTTTGTTTTTGAAGTTAAGAATGCTCTTTTAAACCAGCGATGGTCGGTAGCTCTTTTCTTTAAATCTTCGTGAGTGGTTGTAGCATATGGAGTCCCTTTAAAGAATGACTCAATGGTATAGATACCCAGCCCATAATGCTCTGCACGATCTAGTACAGTTTCAAAATCTGCTTCAGAAAATTGATAAGCAGTATCTGTTCCTGATCCATCATTTTCTGGTGTTAATCCTGCAAATACTTGTTGTTCTAAAAACTCTGATTTTTCCATAATGCAAAAGTCGTTATTTAATCATCAAATCTATCACGATTTATAAAATAAGAATACCCTTATGGCGTTTTACGCACACCATTTAACAATGCCTTGTTAAGCACACCATCATCATCTGACGATGAGGTGTGTAACACAGATATGTCACCTGTAGATTCTAGTACGACTGCCTCTACTTGCTCATAGGTGAGTACATTTGCCTCTCTAAGTTTGGCAATAAGTTGCCCTTTTTCTATACGAGCATACTTTAGGTTTTCTTCAAGAATGGTACTTCCGTCCATAAGGAGTAGGGGTTTATTTGATATAAGTTTGTTTATGGCCGGCACAGCACGCTGTAAGTAAGAAAATATAAATGTAAGAATCAGTAAGGCTCCCACAGCTACAGATCCGTGTGCAATTGAGGTACTAGAAGTTAGTGTAGAAGATATGATACTACCTATTGCGATGGTAAAAGCAAAATCATAAGCCGTAAATTTTGCAAAAGATCGCAACCCTATAATACGTGTTAGAATGATTACTACTATAAAAATCATTAAGCTACCTGCGAGTGTTTGAAAGAGCGGGTCATCTGTGCTGTAAATCCAATCCATATTGTTGTTTTTTGAGCATAGTTTATTCACAAGTTGTGATAAGCTATTATTGGTTAGACTGTAAATTATTAAATAATCACAGTAAACCCACGACCCATAACAAAGGTTTAATATCTATTGTGAAGGTATTAACGTGCTGCTTATTATATATGCCGACAGATAGCTATGTATGGATTGACCAGTTGAGGTGGGAAGCGTGTATTTACGCTTTCGCGAAAGCGTAATTCTCAACTTTATAGATTGAGCAATTATAAGTATGATTTCAGTTTATTAATACTTACTCTCAGACTTGTCATCCTCTTTGAGAGGTTCAAAAGTAATTGTAGCATTAACTCCAAGTTCTGGTCCAGCGTCTATGTAAAGCTCATAATTTTTGAGAAGCTTTATTTTTTCTGGCGTGTGTGAAGAGATCTCGATGGTATCTATAATCTTCCCTTCTTGTTGTATCCTTAAGATAAAGTGGGCACTGCCTATATTGCGTATGATAGCGTAACATTCTTTACCATCATACGGATTTATTACGCCGTCTTGCCCCTGGCCTTTACCAGTGAGTAGCATACTTTCTGAAGCGCCTATCTCAACAGTTTCTTGAGCAAAGCTATCTAGTTGACCTAAAAAAGTAAGGCAAATAAGGAGGAGGAATGTTTTCATTTATAGTAATTTAAGTTTTAATAACTCTTTTAAAGGTACTTATTAATTTACTTTTTAGGTAAGAACAGCTTTAAATTATCAATAGTTAAATTGTCAAGATGCCCCATTTTGGACTGGTCTTTTGTAATGAGATGTAGGTGAATGTTGCTGTCGTGATGGGTAAAGATACCCTTATGCATTATAGAGAAAAATCCTATAATTTCTACTTCTTCGTCTTGCAGCGTGTAATTTGTTTGCCCTTGATGCGCTTCTTGTGGAGAAGAAACTTTTGTGTCTCTAGGCAAGTTTTGTATGTGTATCTCTGCCTTAGATACAGTACCCTCTAGCCTAAATGCAAATGGTCGCTTTGCTTCTTTTGTGCGTTCACTTACAAAGTCTTCTATATCTTTTATAGTCTTCACAGACGCGGGAAGATTTATCTCATACCAGTCTGTCACGTTAGTATACACAAAAAAAGGTGCAGAGACTTCATAAGTAGATGTTACTGTCATTGTAGTGTCTGAGTTCACTTTTGATAGATAGCTAGTACCGTTTATAATGAGAAGTTCGCCAGTGAGATAACTCTCAGGGCCTAAACCATAAAGTCCTTCCTTATTTGTGATGGTGTCTAGTAATATAGAACCTTCTAGTTCCCCTTTCCACATCACGTTTTTCATAGCACCCACCACCTTTACATCTGGATACGTCGTGGCGGTGGCGGTTTCACCTTTTGAATTGCAGCTTGCTAGGCATATAGCAAATGTGAGTAGTAAAATGTATTTCAAAATATAGGTCTCTTAGGGTTCTATAGAGCACAATATAATACTAATTCATTTTATACTTCTGCCTGTACTGGCTAGGGCTTATGCCTTCTTTCTTTTTAAAGAGTCTTGAGAAATAAGGAGGGTATTCAAACCCTAGTTCATAAGCTACTTCAGAAATAGACTTCTGCGGATTAAGTAAGGTGTTTTTAGCCTCGTCTATTAAGTACAACTGTAAGTGTTCTGTTGTGGTTTTACCTGTTTCTTTTTTGAGCGTGTCGCTCAGGTAGCGTTGTGATACAGAAAGCTTGCCTGCTATTTGTTCTATGCTGGGGATGCCGTTTTCTTGCAGCTGTCCAGTTTCAAAATAGGTGTCTAGTTGTTGATTAAATAGACTTAGTAAATCTGTAGAGAATTCTTTACGATTTAAGAACTGACGTTCATAAAAGCGGTTTGCGTACTTAAGTAGGGTGCTAAGCTGTGAGATGATAATATCTTTACTAAACTCGTCTTGATTATTATGATACTCTGTGTTTATATTAGTTACGATAGACTCTATTTGCTTTTCTTCTTTTGGTGAGAGGTGTAGTGCTTCATTTACATTGTAAGAAAAGAAGTTGTACTTCTTGATTTGAGCCACAAGGTCTGTGCCTTTTATAAAGTCTTCGTGAAAGGTAAGAGAAAAACCTTTTTGATCATAAATCACACTACTATCCCATTGAAGAACCTGTCTAGGTGCAATAAAAATGAGTGCACCATTTGTAAAGTCATACTTAGTGCGACCATAGGTTAAGTCACCTTTTATTATTTTCTTAAGGCTTATGGTGTAGCAATCATTTGTGATAGGAGGGGAGCTTTCTCTTGGACAAGGTAGATATCCATCTCCCACGGTTGTAAAAACACTAAGCATAGGGTGCTCTGCTGGAGGTAATCCTAAGTAGTTAATATATGATGATAAGGTTTTAAAATGCTCCATATTAAAAAACTAATTGTACTAAGTCGCTTTTGTGAAGTTACTTATAACGTTTTAGATCTCTATTTTATTTTAACTATCTAGTAGCTATTATCCTTTTGTGCACTTACTAGATGCTTGTTATAATCGTTTATTCTTGCATAAGCCGTACCATCTATAAGTAAGATTACGATAAGCATTGCTATGGTAGTGATACTTATGGCACGCCAGCTAGGTGTGTTTACAAATATAATGAGCAATGCAGCTATAATAATTATGATGGGGATAGCTCTAAACACAACTGTAGTATACTCCTTAAGGGTTGCTTCTGTACGGTCAATCTCAGAGGTAATAAAAGCTGTTGCGTCCTGCTGGTATGCGGTCTCAAACTGTGTGATTCTAGCCTTATTTGTAAAAAACAACCCTAAACCTATGGTGACTAATAATACTCCCGCTACCAGTGTAGGTATAATGTATGCTCTTGCAATATCTGTTTTTCCCAGTTGCCAGAAGCCTATACTTGCAGCTATAAACACCACCCCAAAGAGTACAAAAAAAGGTGTAGAAAATAGCTCTGCTTTTGCCCAGTCTGTTGCGGCTTTTAATATATCCATATCTTAAGGTTATAGTATAATTTTAAGTCTAAATGTTTGTATAACACGTTATAAATTCCAGCTAAAGCCTGTTGCTTCTTCAGACATTTTCCATAGTTGCTCCATCACTTCTTTATTTTTTGCGTGTGGCTCTAAGGTGCATTCACCCACGGGTCCCGTCCAGTAGTTTCTTCCTGTGGGGCCATAAAAGGCAGTTTGATCAAGATCTGGCTCTGTAGCACACATAAGCTCTGGATATGCACCCTTCTCTGCAGATTGTACAAAGGGTGATAGCTTCATAAGTTGCCACATAAAACGAGTTATAAGGCTGCCACTTGTCTTAATTAATGAGGTACGTGAGGCACCTGGGTGACACGCATAGGTTTTTACATTAGTCTTACCAGCTTTTTTGAGTCTGTCTTGTAACTCATAGGTAGTCATAATTTGTGCAAGCTTACTCTGGCTGTATACACTATTAGGGTTATAGTTATGATCCCAGTTCATATCGTTAAACTGTATCGTTTTTATACCCATTTTATATCCTTCACTACCTACGGTGACAATACGACCATTAGATTGCTCTACTAGCGGAAACAACAAACCTTGTAATAAGAAATTACCGTAGTGATTTACACCTAGCTGACTTTCAAAACCATCTACGGTAAGTTGTTGTTGGGGAACTTGGGCAATGGCTGCATTAAGCATAAGGGCATCTATGCGAGGTACTGTTTTAAGTACTTCTGCGGCTGCTTTTCTCACAGATGCAAGTGAGGCTAGGTCCATCTCGATATTAGACACATTAACGGTGTCTCCTATTTCTTGTTTTAAAGTAGCAATGGTATTTGCAGATTTAGTATTATTACGATTAAGCATTACAACAGTCGCACCCTTAGCGAGTAAAATTTTTGCTGCTTCATAACCAGTACCACTCGTGGTACCTGTAATTAAAAAGGTTTTATCCTTAACATCTGTAATTCTATCTGGCATCCATCCATCTTTTCCAAACTGATAATCTTTCATCTTGCTTCGTTTTTAATTACTGGGGCAAAGGTAAGAGTGAGAAGTGGGAGGTTTCTTATACAGATTTTCAGATGTAGTATAGATTTTGGTAATCAGTCCCTTAGAAGGTGCAAAAAAGTATAAGTGTATGTGGTGTTATGGTATTCCGCTTTCGCGAAATTTTAAAATCAACAAATACTACCTCGATAAAATCTTGCTTTCTATTAGTATGTAGTTAATGATACTCTATGACCTGCTGAATGGTAGAAGGGTTTTAATTTGAAGAGGGTTGTTTTTTGTTAAGTGTTTTTGGTCAGTAAAAAATATTATTCTAGCTTCAGGTAATTTCCATTTTCAAAACTTATAAGTTCTATTCCTCTTCCTTCTGATGAATACAAAATAAGCTCAATTGTGTTGTTTTCGTTTAAAAAACTGTTATTGAAAACATAAACATTTTCAAATTCAAATCCATTTACATTGATATTAACAATTTGCTCATTGGAAGGGTTTCTTAGAGTTTCAAAATATTCATTTTCAGTATTATCACTATTTTGAATACCATAATTAATATCAAATGAAGTAATATCATTAGACGTTTCCATATTTAATTGTATTGAAAACCCATTTTGACTAAAATTGATGAAATTTGTTATAGTTTCAACTTCCCAATATCCGCATCTTTCAGCTCCTCGAGATTTTTTCTCTATTTGAATAGTTCGCGGTTGAGTAGTGGCTCTTATTTGCTCACCATTTTCATTTACATAAAACAAATCTTGATAATTGTCAAATGGGATTAATGATTTTTCAAAATCCGAAAGTGAAAATGTATCAATAACTGACTCGTCACAGGTACAACTGAAACAAAGAAGTGTAAATAAAATGGTAAGGCCTTTTAGGTAGAATTTCATATTATTTAGTAGATTTTCTAATCTTAGAATTAAGTTCTGTTATGTGCTTAGACTTTAATTTAACCACTGCCGGTTTTCTTCATTTTTAGTTATTTCATAACTAAGTAAAACTGTGATTTAGTTCTTTACTTTTATTTTATCTAAGTCTATAGCTTGTTTACTGTCATTTCTTTTTATGTATGGATAAAATCGAAATCTATATTTAGTATTAGCGACTTTTGGTGTGTCGTGAATAAAATCGTGCAAAATATTTGTCAAATAGTATCTATCTCCATTTTCAAATTCCAGTTCCCAATATCCGAAATCAGATATAAGCATTGGCATTCTACTTCCTCGGTCTAGTGCATTTTTGTAATAAATACCTAAGTGATAGATGGATTTTTTTATCTCACTTTTTAAATACGCTTTTTTAATACCACAGTGAGTTATAATAATTTTTTCCTTTTCATTGTCTAGAGTGAAAATTGTGTTTTTATTTTCAAAATAATAGTTGAGGTACATTATTAATACAGGGATATTCAATAGTGCAATAAATCCTAAAAACATCCAAAGCCAAATTTCATTATAAATAAAATCAGTTCCGTTACGCCATTTGTAATAAATAGGTAAAAAGATAATGATGACTCCAAAAACTCTTAAGTTGTCTAGAGCTATCTTTCTAATTAGTTTATTGTGTATTTTAAAGTGTTCTTTCAAATATTGGTTATGATAATACTACTCTATACAAGTCCTGTACACTCCTTGTTAAGTCTCTATTAATTTGTTTTTTAATTGTCGGCTTAAATATACATTTATTTATGAGGTTAAGGCCTTAGCATCGCATTGCTTACTTTTTTTTGTGAAGTAATCCGCTTTCGCGAAAGCGTAAATATAAGAACGCGAAAAATCACCGATATCACAGCGTCAAATAACCTTTTAAAACAAGCTATTGCCATCATAAAATGAGAAAATCTTTATGATGAAAATTACAAATCACAATGAGCTCAAAAGCTACCGTTTAGCCTCGTCTAAGCAAAGGTGATTTTTAACTCAGTCTTTTGTTGTTTAACTTTTTATTAAATTATTTTCACTTATTATGTCCTTATTTTTAACTATCAATTTTATTGTGTTGATATTTTGAAGATTCTTCAAAATTAGGTAGTGTCAATATTAAATTTAATTTTATGAAAAATTACATTTTAAGTTCAGTTTTAGCGTTATTTATTTCAGTCTCTTTGTATGCTCAAGAGCCTCAATCAAGTTTTAATGAAGGAGATGTTTTTCAAATTGGTACTGTAGATTATAATAATTATAAGCATATCAATTTTCCGAAAGCAAACTTTATTATTAAAAAAGGCGGAATTGCAAATTACGAGAATGTTAAAGGTCAAAGAGTGGTAATAACCTCAATTAAAGAGAAAAGTAATGGGAAGAAAGTCGCAACAGTAAAACTTGCTGATTCAGGAAGGTTTTTTAACAGTCATAAATATGTAACTGTAGATGTTGATACGGCATTAAAAAATGAAGAGTTGTTACCTGTTAAATAAAAAATTCACTTTTAAAGGCTTTCTATTTTAGAAAGCCTTTTTTAATATAAAATCTAGAAGACTCTATATAGATTGTTGTAGGTCAATAGTTTTAAGATTCTACTCCAGGCGCACCTAGAGTAGACTTGTTTTACTTATTAAAAGAAGGGAAATGGCGTTAATCTTTATCTATTATTGCTGGTAAAAGATATTCACTTATCATCTTATCAACATTAGTATGGGCACTGGGACTATTATATGCCGAAGCAGTTATAACGATGACAAATGGGATGTTTTTGAAAATAAAAATCTTATTTCCACCTCTTCCGCTACAATAAGATACTTCATATTGTTTGTCGTTATATTTATAGACTTTATTCCAAAATAAATAGCCATAGTGACCATTTTCTGTTGGTCGTTTTACTTGCTTAGCTAAGCTCTTTTTAACCCATTGTTTACTTAAAATTTGCTTGCCATTCCACTTTCCATTATTCTTATATAATTGTCCGTATTTGGCAAAATCAATAGCTCTTAACTGTATCCCGCCAGCGGTATTACCAACTTTTTGAGGTGTGTATTGCCACTTATAATCAGTTATATCAAGAGGGTTAAATAGTTTTTTATCTGCATAAGACACTAAACCACTAGGGACAGATTGATGTATGACATCTCCTAGTACCACTACACCTGCTGTAAAATAAATGTAGTCTTCTCCTATAGTTCTACCTTGTTGCATAGGTAAATCAAGTGTAAATTTTACCCAATTTTTTGTAGGGTACATATTTTCTTCATTTCCCGGGTTGCTATAGTCTGCATCATCACCAAGAAGCCCAGAACTCATTGTTAAAAGAGATTTTAAGGTTATAGCATCTTTTTTAGGACTATAATTATCAAAAGACTTTAGGTTGTAAAAATCTTTTAATAAGATGTTTTCGTTTTTTATGAAACCCTCTTGAATTGCAATTCCCATCATTGTTGAAGCAATAGTTTTACCCACAGATCTTGGGTCGTGCAGGCTATTTCTGTTTTCACCATTAAAGTATTCTTCTATTAAAAGCTTATTGTCTTTTATAACCACTATGCCATTAATATCTTCAAAACGTCCTTGTGCAATTTTTCTGTTTAGAGCTTCTATTTTAGTACTGTTGTAAGTGTCATTAGATAATTCCCAACCACTATCAGGTTGTATTTTTTGAATAGGGACTAAGCTTTTATCTATAAAGGCTTGTGTGTTAATAGTACCTTTTGCAAGAATCTCGCCTATCTTCAATGTATCTTCTTTTATATATGGTCTTACTTCGATACTTAAAGAATGATTGCCTTCTAGAAGAACATCTTGACCTCCTCCTAGTTTCATAAATTTTAACCACATAAACCAACCCCAAAAGTCAATTTGTGTGGGATAAACTAATGGTACTAAATGTTTGAGTTGCGTAGTTTTTGAGTCAATTGTTCCTGCTCCCTTGTTTAGGTTTTCTACATAAATTACTTCACCATCAACTAAAAATGAGAACTGAAAATTTCCCTTATTTAATAATTGATCTTGTGATAAGTGTGGTGCTAGCGATTTAATACTTTCAATAAGGGGTTTTTCTAAGGTAAAGTCAATGCTGAGAAATTTATCTTTATTGAGAGTAAAACTATTTGAATAATTATTTGGTGTAGGCTTATTTTTTTTAAAGTCAACTTTTGAAAAATGCAAATTCTCTATTTCATTTGTTTGAGAATTTTTTGCGGTTGATTGCGTCCTACCTTTGCAAGATATTATTAAACAAGCAAGGAGCACTAAGTAATAGTTTGAGTTCATAAATGTCATTTGATTTTTGATTGAAATATTCATCAAATCTAGTACGTAAGTAAAGTATCAAAAGCCCCATATTATAGAATGGCACTAGTTTTAATCCTTCTTAGGGGTACTTTTTATTGACTTTTTATAATATATAGGAGTTACGCCCGTAATATTTTTGAAAACCCTATTAAAAGTAGTTTTTGAATTGAAACCGCATTCATAAGACATTCCTAATAGCGTTATGTGATCGTATTTATCACTGTGTAATTTATCAATAATGGCATTTACACGATATTCATTTACAAAGTCAGAAAAGTTTTTACCTAAGCCATCGTTTATTATTTTGGACAATAAATTGGGATGTATATTGAGATTATCTGCCAGAGACTTTAATGTTAATTCTGAATTAAGGTAAAAAAGATTAGTTTCCATCTGTTCTTTAAGCCAAGATGCTTTGGTTAAGATTTCTTCAGAGGGACTTTTTGTGGTTTCTTGAGATGAGTTAGTCTTGTAAATATCATTTTGTTTGTTAGCCTCAAGTAAAATTATTTCAGGTCTTAAAAATGCTTCTGCACTAATCCAAATTGTTATAATAGAGAGTAGCATATAAATAGGGTAATAGTCACTTATATCTAATTGAAAATCATAGATTATATAGTCTATAAACGTATAGGGCACTAATAAAAACCAAAGTATTGCAAATAAGATAAGTAATCTGTACAACCACCTTAAACTATATGCATCATTATTACTATAGTTTTTCTTGAGCCAAGAATGATAGGTTTTTATTAATCTAAGTGCATATATACAATAGGTTATAATAGAGATAATTGCCAGAAGTTGAGTAATAGGCATTAGTATAAGATAAGTTTCTGTTTCTATACCAATAACATTATTTGAAAGAGCATCTTGACTAATAATAATATGTACGCATAGTTCTATAATTACAGGCAAGAAATGAATACTATCTCTCTTAGAAAGGTGATAACTATAGTTAGTTGTCTTTTTTACATATAAATATAATAATGGACCAAGAGCTAAAGAATAGTTTAACGGTATTAAGTAAAAATGTGGTAGATAATTTGTTATTTGAAAATCTATACTCAATACCCATATATTCCAAAAAACAATAATGAACGTTACTAGGCCCAGTAATACATTAGCCTTTTGATTTATCCGCCTAGTGAAAATAAGTAGTAGCCCAAATGTGAAACCTATAAATACAGATGCTATTATAATAAGGTTAAAAAAATTTAAATTGAATTCACACATTAATAAATGACGTTCTTTTTACAATACGAAGCTTATCAAAAGCTAGCCTTTGATAACGTGATTAGTAAAACACTCTTGGTTTTAATTTGTAAAGCTCGTTGTACAACTGGCCACTTTAAAACCAAGCGAAGCTCCCGGTAACGACCGGGATTGCTAGATAGCCTGTATTGTTTTGTTGTTTAATTGATTGGCTTAAATATACACTTATTTAAGACGCTATGGTTTTATCTTCGGGTGGCTCAATTTTTCTGGAGGGGATCCCGCTTTCGCGAAAGCGTACTTAAGATTCTCTGTAACGATAACTCATTGCGGTAAAAATAAACTTAGTAGCTTCTGGAGCTTAATTTCTTATCCCGTTCAGTTCGGTTTCCAATGCTGTTTTTATGGCGTTTTGGGTAGTTGTAAGTGTTCCGTTTAATAAATTCTCTTGTTCGTAAGGATCACTAGTAAGATCATAAAGTTGGGCATCGCCATCAATGGTTTGGAAAAGCTTATAATCACCATTGCTTATAGTCCAGAGGTTGTTTACTCCGTCATCTTTTTCACAATATTGATAATCTCTTATACTGGCTGACTGTGACAGTAGGGGTTTAAAACTTTTACTATCATTAATACTGCTACTAGAGACACCAGCTAGTTGTGCAATTGTGGTAAATACGTCTGTACTTGTTATTAAGTTGTGATCACTACCTGTTCTTAAAACTCCTTTGCCAGCTATAAATAGTGGTACATTTATACCACCTTGATTAAGGGAGCCTTTTGCCGTAAAGAAGCTATATGGATTTTGTGCTACCTCATTAGGGGTGCCATTATCTCCTATAAAAATAAGTACAGTATTGTCTTTTTCTTCTTCAGGTAAAGAATCTAGTAGTTTCCCTATCTGAAAATCCATAGCCTCTATTGCAGCCATATAGTATGGTGTTTCATCCATTCCATCTGTAAAAGGAGGCAAGTTGCCTTGAGAGTGCATATCGCTAGGTGGTACGTGATAAGGCGTGTGAGGGGCATTATAGGCTAGCCATAAAAACCAGGGCTTGTCTTGTGCATTTACCCAGTTTATAGCTAGGTCTGTAAATTTTGTAGTAGCATAAGCTGTCTCGATATTGCTCACTTCATCTTCTGTAAGTAGCCAGTTATAGTAACTTTGTGGCTCACCTCTTAATAGTCCAGCGTAGTAATCAATACCAAATACCTCTGGATTAAAGGTGCTACTATTGCCAGAAAGATGCCATTTACCTATAATAGCGGTCGCATAGTCATTGCTACTTTCTTCGGTAATATATTGCTGCAAACTTCTTTCTGATAGATTAATCTCATCACCAGCCCATTTTACCCCTGTTCTATAACCGTATTTACCAGTAAGTATAGAAGCCCTAGTAGGGGAGCAGGTAGGATAAGACCAGAAATTAGAAAAAGAGAGTCCTTCATTTCTAATGGCATCTATGTGAGGAGTAAGAGCTTTTATGGTTCCTTCTGTAAATCCTGATATTGCATCCTTTCCTAAATCATCTGCTATAATAAATAAAATGTTTGGAGCATTTTCTGTATTATCATTTGTTGACTGTGTTACTGATGTCTCATCTGTAGAGCTACAACGTAGAAGGAGCAGTAAAGAGCAGCTCAAAAAGTAAAATTTCATAAAATAGGAGATATTTAGTTGAAAGGGTTGCTGTATTTCTCATCACTTATCATTTGTATATCTGTAAGTGTATTAAGAAAAGCAACAAGAGCATTTTGTTCTGCTTGTGTGAAGTTAAACTGGCCCACCTCACCATTTGAGTTTACGAGAGGAGTGATAAGGCTAGAATGATTTTTTATCCCAGAACTATAATGGCTCACTACTTCCTCAAGGGTAGGAAATCTACCGTCGTGCATATATGGCGGAGTTATACCTATATTTTTAAGAGAAGGCACTTTAAACTTCCCTATGTCATTAGGATTTCCAGTAGCTTCATTTACACCTAAGTCTGTTGTAGATGTCGCATCTAGGCCATTTGTTGTAGCAAAAGAAGTAAGTGTAAAATTAGTATTAGGTAATGGGCCTACAAAAGCTTCTGTTTGATGGCAAGCGGCACAGTTTGCCATCTCACCATTAGTAAGTTCTCTAGGTATAAAAAAGAGCTGTTTTCCTTGGTTTTCTTCCGTTGTAAAACTTGGAAAAGGAGCAAGAGGAGAAGAAACTTCACTTCTCGCTTGATCATACCTTGAGGTGGTACTTACCATACTTCTTACAAACTGAGCGAGCGCACTAGAAATTCTGTCTGTGTTAATTGTAGCGTCTCCAAAGGCTTCACTCATTAATGGTGGGTAATACTCTTGGTCATTTACTATCTGGACAAGCTCTGTGAGGGTTAGTCCCATCTCTACTTCATCTTGAAAAGGCATTAATACTTGTTCTTCTAGCGTTTGTGCTCGTTCATCCCAAAAAAACTGTCCGTCGGCATAAAATCTAGCATTTGCAAGACCCATAGAATGTCTTCTAGTAAACTCACCATCAAAACCTTCACTTAAAACACGTACGTCAGAAAAACCGTTTGCAGCTTGATGACAAGACGCGCAAGAGGTTGAACCATTTGCGCTTAATTTTTTATCATAAAAAAGTACTCTCCCCAGTGTTGCTCCTGCATCTGTAACTACGTTGTTGCTTGGCGTGTTGTCATATGCCGTTACAGACTGAAACTGGAACTGATCAGGAAATTGACTCTCTGCATAGTAATCAGGAAGTTCAATATTTGCATAGTTAAAATAATCCTCAGGTAAGTTTAATTCTGCTAGTTGATTATCATCTATTGGAGTATACTGCTCATCATCTGTAGTGCTACAAGAGCAAAGAACAATTACCATAAGTAAGAGCGTTGCGATAAGATTTTTCATAAAGAGAGAGTTGGTTAGTCCTTATGTTAAGACGCAGTTTTTATGAAAAGGTTTAATGGAGAGATATTACAAGCTCGTTTTGTGTTTGTAAAGTTATTTGATTTGAAATGTAAATACGCTTTCGCGAAAGCGTACATAGAACTATAACCACCGCAATTTAATTTCTTCCATCTTAATGGCAACTAGTATAATAGCAGCTACATCCTCCATTCATCGCCAAAAAACAAGCCATAAAAAAAGCCTCCCAAGATTAAAAGGAGGCTTCTACGCACTAATAAAACTAAGATTTTATAAGTCTATCGTAATCTATCTACAGATTTTACAAGATCTTCATCGCGCTTGATTGCCTTGTTTGCCAAGACTAGTAAAACGATAGAAACAAGCGGAATGATCATCCCAATACCCTTCTCAAGAACCGCCGTCCCTCCAGATAAGATTTGTGATCGATATACCAATACACCTAATAAAACAAAGTTTAATAAGATATTAAGACGTCCTAAGACGAATTGGTTTTGTCTTTTGCTCCATAAAAATATGGAAATAAATGAGAGTACAGCACTTACACTAAAAAGAGTAATGTAAAGTACCTCATCTGCAGCCCATACAGCTTCACCCGTAGCATCTGCATATAGGCTAAAGGCGTACGGCAAGCCTAAAGAGGCAAGCGCTGCAAGTAATAAATAAACGGTTTGAATACGTTGTATCAAATCTTTTACATTTTTTATCTACCAGCAAAAATAAGTTTCATTTTGTGATATTGCTAAGAAAACTTTAAAAATAAAATTGTATCATTGTTGTATAATATCATAACAAGCTCTCCGCTTGTTATTTAATTACTTCAATATTCGTATCAAATTCTTCTTTTGATACATAATAATCACTCGATTTTTAATTTACTACATTATTAGATGTTTGACATTTCAGAATTAAAAGCAAAGAAGCTTCCCGAGCTTCAAGAAATTGCAAAAGGAATAAACGTTCCTAAGTTTAGATCCTTAAAAAAACTAGATCTAGTTTATAAAATACTAGACCTGCAAGCTGCAGACCCAAAAAAGGTAGAGGCCGTAGTGCCAAAAGGTAAGGAAGAAGCTGCTCCAGCACCTAAGCCTAAGCAAGAGCGTAAGCCACGTACACCTAGAGCACCTAAGGCTACTACAGAGGCAAAAGCTACCACTCCAGAAGACAAAAAAGAAGCCCCAGCACAAAAAGAGGCTCCAGCAAAGAAGGAAGCCGTAAAGCGTGAGCCAGCAAAAGCTAAGGTAAAAGATACAGAAGAGGCAAAAACACCTCAAAAACGCGATACTCATAAAGACAAGCGTTCTAATAATAATAACGATAAGCGCTCTAGCAATGACAACCGCCAGAGCAACGACAAGCGCTCATCTCGCGATAATAATCGTAACAATAATAATAACCGCAATAACAACCGTAATAACCGTAACCAGAAAGATGGTAATACACACGGTAACAACGGTAATAAGGATAATCGCAACCGCTACCGCGAGCCAGATTATGAGTTTGAAGGTATTATAGAAAGCGAGGGAGTACTAGACATTATGCAAGATGGTTACGGCTTTTTACGTAGCTCAGATTATAATTACCTAGCATCACCAGACGATATTTATGTATCACAATCACAAATACGTCTCTTTGGTCTTAAAACAGGAGACACTGTACTAGGTGTGATACGCCCGCCAAAAGAGGGAGAAAAGTACTTCCCACTTATTAAAGTAAGCCGTATAAACGGTCTCAACCCTAACATTGTGAGAGATCGTGTCTCTTTTGAGCATCTCACACCATTATTTCCTACAGAAAAGTTTAACCTAGCAGAGCGTCAAGCCAGTATCTCAACACGAGTGATGGATATGTTTGCACCTATAGGTAAAGGGCAGCGTGGTATGATAGTATCACAGCCTAAAACGGGTAAAACAATGTTACTTAAAGACGTTGCAAATGCCATTGCTGCAAACCATCCAGAGGTATACCAGATTGTACTCCTTATAGATGAACGACCAGAAGAGGTAACAGATATGCAACGTAATGTAAAGGGAGAGGTTGTAGCCTCTACCTTTGATAAAGAAGCACACGAGCACGTAAAAGTGGCAAACATTGTACTTGAGAAGGCAAAACGCCTTGTAGAGTGTGGTCACGATGTAGTCATACTACTAGATTCTATCACACGTCTCGCAAGAGCATATAACACCGTACAGCCAGCTTCTGGTAAGATTCTTTCAGGAGGGGTAGACGCAAATGCACTACATAAACCTAAGCGTTTCTTTGGAGCAGCACGTAATATAGAAGGTGGAGGATCACTTTCTATTATAGCGACAGCACTTACAGAGACTGGTTCAAAAATGGACGAAGTAATCTTTGAAGAGTTTAAAGGTACCGGTAATATGGAGCTACAGTTGGATCGCAATATTGCAAACCGCCGTATCTTCCCAGCTATAGATCTTACCTCTTCATCTACACGTCGTGATGATTTACTACACAGTAAAGACACCTCACAACGTCTATGGGTATTACGTAAGTATCTAGCAGATATGAACCCAGTAGAGGCAATGCAGTTTATGAGTGATCGTATACGTAGCACAAAAAATAATGAAGAATTCTTGATTTCTATGAATCAGTAAGACCACTTCATAACCCTTATAAAAAACCTCTTGAGCTATCTCAAGAGGTTTTTTTGTTTAACGTGTTCGTTTAAGGAGCACTAGGGTAGGAGCTTCTCATTAAAAGTAGTAACCCGCTTTACATTGCAATTCCTCATTGCGCTGCGCTACATTGCGGGATTTTCATTACAATCGGGGCTAGCGAGTATGGATATAGCATTTTTTTCTAAATGAAGAAGTGAGTTTGTATGTAGGGTGTTGTAGATAGTCTATTGTATATCAATGTTTTGAATTGTATGTGGGCTATGGGTAAATGTAAAAGCAATGCTAAAATTGTTGCTCAGCCCAAAAATTTACTTACTTTTGCCCATTAGTCTAGTAATCCCATAGATTAATAGATGTATATTAGACAAAACAATGATTTTAGATCAAATCTTTTTACAAAGAGACAAAGAGAAAAGTAAATCATACCAAAAAGATAAAACTTCAGAAAAGCCTATGCGTAGTATCGTAAAGGCATTAAGCTGGAGACTCGTTGGTACATTAGATACTCTTTTTGTTTCATACCTATTAACAGGTGAGTGGTTACTAGCCACTTCTATTGCCTCTATTGATTTTTTAACAAAACTTATTCTTTACTTTGCGCACGAGCGCATTTGGAATAAAATTAACTGGGGAAAAACCGCATCATAACTATGTACACAGCAAGTGATATAGACGCCCTCAACGCGCGCTTTGCAACTGCAACGCCGCAAGAGGTAATAAGCTACGCCATAGCACAGGCTAGCAAAGCTATTATAACAACAAATTTTAGACCCTACGAGGGAGCATTGCTACACGCAGTGACACAAGTAGCACCACAACTGCCTGTTGTATGGTGTGACTCGGGTTATAACACAAAAGCAACCTACACACACGCACAAGAGCTTATAGAGACGCTAGACTTACAAATAGACCTCTATGTGCCTAAACAAACGAGGGCTCACAGAGATATCCTTATGGGTATCCCATCTATAGATGACCCACAGCACGCAGTGTTTACAGAGCAAGTAAAGATTGAACCATTTACTAGAGCAATGGCGACACAAAAGCCAGATGTGTGGTTTACAAACTTACGCAAGGGGCAAACTGCTCTGCGCGACTCACTAGATATTTTTAGTGTAAGTAAAGCAGGCGTACTTAAAGTGAGTCCGTTTTATAATTATAGCGATAGTGATCTAGATGTCTACCTTAAGGAGCATAACCTTCCTAACGAGACAGATTATTATGATCCTACAAAAGTGCTAGCACACCGTGAGTGCGGCATACACCTTTAAAAAAATTATGGATATTACAACACAACCTATTATAGATACTAAGGCTACTCTTGCACTCAATCCATTAGAGAGTGAGGCGGTTTACATTTTTAGAGAAGTCGTAGCTCAGTTTGACCGTCCAGTGTTATTATTTTCTGGAGGGAAAGACAGTATAACGCTTGTACGACTAGCACAAAAAGCCTTTTTTCCGGCTAAGATTCCTTTTCCATTATTACATATAGACACTGGGCACAACTTCCCAGAGACAATTGCCTTTAGAGATAAGCTTGTAAAAGAGCTAGGTCTTGAGCTTATAGTACGTAACGTACAAGATGCCATAGATGAGGGTAGGGTTACAGAGGAGACGGGTAAATATGCCAGTCGTAATATGTTGCAAACCACCACACTTCTAGATGCGCTAGAGGAGTTTAAATTTGACGCGGCTATAGGTGGTGCACGTCGTGATGAGGAAAAAGCAAGAGCTAAGGAGCGTATCTTTTCTGTGCGTGATGATTTTGGACAGTGGGATGAAAAGAACCAGCGTCCAGAGTTATTTAACTTCTTAAACGGAAATATTGATCACGGTCAGAATGTGCGCGTGTTTCCCATAAGTAACTGGACAGAACTAGATGTATGGAGCTATATTGCTTCAGAAAAAATAGAAATTCCTAGTATCTATTTTGCACACCAGCGCAAGACCTTCTTAAGAGATGGTATGTTATGGTCTGCACAAGATGATGTAGTTTTTAGAGCAGAAGATGAAGAGGTAGTAGAGCGCACAGTGCGTTTTAGAACGGTAGGTGATATGTCTTGTACAGCAGCAGTACTCTCTACAGCAGACACTATTGAGAAAGTAGTAGGAGAGATACGTACCTCTACCATTTCAGAACGAGGTGCTCGTATTGATGACAAGCGCTCTGAGGCCGCAATGGAAAAACGTAAACAACAGGGATACTTCTAGAAGTAAGGCTGTTTAACTTTTCGCGAAAGCGTAAAAGAAATTCAAAGATTAAGACACAATACAATGGACGTATTAAAGATAGCAACCGCTGGAAGCGTAGATGATGGTAAGAGTACTCTAATAGGGAGGTTACTATACGACACAAAATCGCTCACTACAGATAAGCTGGAGGCGATAGAAAAGAAGAGTAAGGCAAATGGATTTGATTATCTAGACTTCTCACTTGCAACAGATGGTCTGGTAGCAGAGCGCGAGCAGGGTATTACTATAGATGTAGCACACATCTATTTTAGCACGGCAAAGAAGAGTTATATCATTGCAGATACACCTGGGCACGTGGAGTATACTCGTAATATGGTGACTGGAGCATCTACATCACAAGCATCTATTATTCTTGTAGATGCACGTAAAGGAGTGGTAGAGCAAACGTACCGTCACTTTTTTATAAACGATTTACTACGTGTAGAAGATATTGTGGTTGCGGTAAACAAGATGGATCTTGTAGATTATAATGAGGAGGCTTTTAATAAGATTGTTTCAGATTTTGGAGCGCTTACGCAAAAGCAACAGTTTAAAGCGCAACGTATCACTTTTGTGCCTATAAGTGCTTTAAAAGGTGATAATGTGGTAAATGCCTCTACTGAGATGCCTTGGTATGACGGTGAGACTTTACTAGAACATTTAGAACAATTAAATCCTTCTCAAGTAGAGGAGGTGGGAGCAAGGTTTCCAGTGCAAACCGTTATACGCCCTAAGCAGGATCAATATCACGATTTTAGAGGATATGCAGGTAAAGTTTCTGGAGGAGCGCTAGCAGTAGGTGATGCTGTGACGGTTCTTCCTTCTGGTAGATCTTCTGTAATAAAAGATATTTTATTTTATAATGCATCTTTTACTAAAGTAGATGCTGGTAACTCGTGTACCATCACGCTAGAGGATGATGTAAATGTAAGTCGTGGTGATATCTTAGTTAAAAGTGCGCAAGCACCTAGTCTTACTAAAGAGCTACAGGCTACTGTATGCTGGATGGATAATAATGCACTTGTACCTGGTACAAAATACTTAGTACAGCAGGGTACGGCTCAAATTTTAGGAAAAGTAAAAAGTATAAATAGCATTGTACATACAGACTTTTCTGGTGTAGATGCTACAGATAAACTTGTGCTTAACGATATAGGTAAGGTAACGATACAACTTAGTAAGCAGGTGCTTAATGATCAGTTTTTAGATAATAAGCAAACAGGGTCATTTATACTTATTGATACGCAATCACACGCAACAGCGGGTGTAGGTTTTATAGGTTCTTAATATGTCATAGTTGTTGGATACTATTCGATATTAAAAAAGGCGCTTTATAGCGCCTTTTTTTTGTCTTTCAACTCAATTGGTTGATGTGAGTGTTATAGCTCGTTAGAGATTGCCTCTATTGTTTTTAGAGGTGTGTGTTTCCTCTTAGACAAGTTTCATTTTTTATATTGCTAGGCCTCAGTGTCTAGCACTCCAGAAAGTACGTGATAACGAGGGTCATCTACACTTTCTTCAATTACTTTGTCAAATTTAGGAGAGGCTTTGCGCATTAAGTCTTTACACTCTGTACTGAGGTGCTTGAGTGTGATTGTTTTACCTACGGCTTCATACTTCTCAAGGAGTACAAAAATAGCTTCTAGGGCAGAGTGGTCTGCGACTTTTGCCTCTATGAAGTCAATTTCTATGTGGTCTGGATCACCGTTTATGTCAAACTTAGAATTAAAACTCTGAATACTTCCAAAGAATAATGGGCCCCAGATCTCATATACCTTTGTGCCATCTGCTTTAAATTTCTTTCTAGCTCTAATTTTCTTAGCGCTACTCCAAGCAAATGATAAGGCTGCTATAATTACACCTACAAATACAGCAATAGCAAGATCAAAAAATACAGTCACTGCAGATACTATAATAAGAACAAATGCATCTGATACTGGTATTTTCTTTAAAATTCTAAAACTAGACCAAGCAAATGTCTCAATAACCATCATAAACATTACACCCACGAGTGCAGCAATAGGCACTTGCTCTATAAAACGGTCTGCAAATAAGATAAAGGTAAGTAGCGTGACTGCCATCATTACACCAGAGAGTCTACCACGACCTCCAGCGTTAATGTTTATAACTGTTTGGCCTATCATACCACAACCACCAGTTCCTCCAAAAACACCACTCACGATGTTACCTGCTCCTTGTGCGACACACTCTCTGTTTCCATTACCTCTAGAGTCTGTCATCTCATCTACCAGGTTCATAGTCATCAAGGTTTCTATAAGTCCTACAGAAGCTGCAAGAAATGCATATGGCGCTATAAATTTAAGTGTGTCAAGGTTAAATGGTAGGTTGCTCCATAGGTGAAATACATTGAGCTTGCTTGAAATTTCTGCCATACCATTTAAACCGGCACCACCACCATCTCTTATAAACTCACCTACGTTTACAGCATCTAAGCCTCCAAAAATCGATATTAAGGATACAATAACAATAGCTGTAAGTGCGGCAGGAATTTTAGGAGTTAATTTTGGTAATCCCCATACAATGAGCATTGTAAGTAGTACAAGGCCTATCATTGTAAAGAGTGACTTGCCTTTCATCCAGGTTTTTACAACTCCTTTGTCTTTTACAGAGTAAAAGCCATCTTGTGAAGCATTAAAAACTACCTTTTGTGTATTTGTATCATAAACTTGTCCGTCTGAGAGTACAAAAACTTCCTTGTTTGTTGCTTTGTTTATGACTGAGTTTCCTTCTATTGTAAATAGTACGGTATTAGAAACTTTGTCTTTTACCTCATTGTCAGATACGGTATAAACGAGCTCTTTTGAAGCTGTTTTACGCATATTGTCACCAGCGTAATCTTTCTTATTTTCTTTAAACATCCCTAGTTGTGCAAGAAATATAACGATGGCTAGACCGTTTACAAACCCCATCATTACTGGGTGTGGTATTAAACGCACAAACTTCCCTAGCTTGAATAAGCCAGCAAATACCTGAATAACTCCCATTAATACCACAGCGGCGAGTAAATAGAAGTACCCCATATTTTCAACAGGCTGATCAAATAGTAATCCCTTTGCGTGGCCTTCTTGAATCATCTGTACAAAAATCACAGCAACAGCTCCTGCAGCACCAGAGATTAACCCTGGTCTACCGCCAAAAAGCGCAGAGATAATACCAATAACAAATGCTCCAAATAAAGCAACAATAGGGCTTATTTGTGCTACAAAGGCAAAGGCAACTACTTCAGGTATCATTGCTAGAGAAACGGTGATGCCAGATAGAATATCGTTTTTAGGATTTGCAGTAAAGTTGTTAAAAATGCGTTTCATAGGTCGTTTTTAAGAAGCCGCAAAGATAGGGTATTCTTAAAGTATAGACAGTGCTCGTTTTAGGATAATTACGATACCTATTTTCGCGAAAGCGTATAAAAAACAAACCCTCACCATATGACTTGTGAGGGCTTGCGATGTAAGGGGGTTATTTTTTGGCTCTGTAGGTGCTCAGTTTAAATGGAGCATAAAGCGGGCAAAATGAGATAAAACTTGTCGCGATAAATACCAATGCTAGAATGCCTAGTATAAGTGCAAGGGTGCCATTTATAACGTGGGTTGCATAAAGTATACCTATTATTACCGCTGCTGCAATACGTAAACCGCGGTCTAGATTTCCCATATTCTTTTTCATAATGTGTTGTTTTAGATAATAATACAGCACAAATGTAATGGGAGCTTTTCCATTAAACGGTGACTATGGTCACACTTACTTGATTTTTATGGTGCGTCCCTCTTGGGTGATATGGTTTTCGGCCTCTAGCTTTTTTAAAATCCTGCTTACTACTTCTCGAGCAGTACCTAAGTCTGTGGCTATTTCTTTATGAGTGATATGTAATGTTTGAGAAGAGGTCACACGTGTTTTTTCTTTGAGGTAATCTAGTATGCGGGTGTCCATCTTATCAAACAGGAGGTGGTTTACGGCATTCATCATATCAAGATAGCGAGCATCATAATTTTTAAAGAAAAGGGTGTTGAGCGCTGGATAGCTTTTAAGCCATTGTTGTACATTTTTGACAGGCAGAAGGAGCAATGTCGCTGCCGTCTCTGTGATAGCATAGCCACGGCTAGGTAATTGTGAGATGCCAGAAGAAAAAGAAATAATACAACTCTCTGCTGGATGAATGTAGTAGAGCAGGAGCTCTCTATCTCCATAACGAGAGTACACTTTTACAAGGCCTTCTATCACAATAGGTATAACCTTTGCATATTGTCCCTCACGTAGTAACTCTGTTTGAGCAGGGAGCTCTTTTATGATGCCGTGCGTGTTGATCTCTTCTATAAGTTCTGGATGAAATCTAGGGAAAAGCTCTTTTACAATCATAAGTAAATGTACTGGTTGATACAAAACTACAACTCGGTAGCTTATTTGTTCAATTGGGTCGTATGGTTTTTGTAATCCTTAAGTTACGGTTCATATTTGTAGTGTCAATCAATAGCCGATATCCTCAACATCAAAATATATCAATTATGGACTATGCTACTTTCTTTAAGATATTTATCACGCTACACGCAGTAGGTGGGTTTATTTCTCTCATCTCTGGTACTATTTCTGTCATTGCTCGTAAGGGTAATGTGTGGCACAAAAAGTCTGGGATGATTTTTTATTATGGGATGCTTACAGCGGGTATTTCGGGTATTGTGGCTTCGCTACTGCCAGATCACAACAATCCGTTTCTGTTTGTGGTAGGACTCTTTAGTGTCTATCTCGTGCTTTCTGGGTACAGAGCGCTTAGGTTTAAGAGCGTGCGCAAAATGGCAGATCTACGCTGGGACAAAGTGATCTCTTGGTCTATGGCTATCATAGGTTTAGGTATGGTAGGTTACGGATTGTATCTCGTTTTTAAAAGTTTTACAATGGGCTGGGTGCTTGTGGTTTTTGGCACCATCGGCTTACTTAACGCCATAAATGATTTAAGAGCAATGCGAGATTTAAAACTATTGCGCAAGAAATACTTACGACTACATATAGCAAAAATTTCTGGGGCATACATTGCTGCTTTTACAGCCTTTTTTGTTACAAATAGCGTGTTACCGTCATTGTTGAGTTGGCTATTACCTTCGGTTTTTGGGATAATTTTCATCTCTTACTGGATGCGTAAGACGAGACTTGGTAAGAAAATTACAGCTGAGACTGTATAAATGACAATTGGGTAGATTACGCTTTCGCAAAAGCGTACTTAAAACCATCTTTACATCATCAATCAAAACAACACTATTATGAAACACTTACTTATTATTATCGCATTATGCAGCAGTACCTTCCTTGTAGCTCAAACTAAATATGAGCAGGGTATGCGCAAAGCAATGGAACTCTGGGATCAAGATAAACTTGATGAAGCTTCAAATCTTTTTGAGCGTATCGCAACGGTAGAAAAGGATAACTGGTTGCCCTCGTACCACGTGGCACAAATAGCCATTGTGAAGAACTGGCGAGATTTTGAAAACCAAAATGAAACAACGCTTAAAGTAAATGGAGATAAGGCGCAGGAGTATATCAATGCAATGCGTACGATAGAAAAAGATAACCCGTATGCAGATTATCTACAAGCGCAGCTATATACCGTGTGGGTAGCTTATGATGGTATGAAGTACGGAATGAAATATGCCGGTACCATAGGCGAACTGTACCAGAAAATGGTTAAGAAAGATCCAGATAATCCCATTTTTATAGCAGATAAGGCACAGTGGGATATGGGGAGTGCAAAGTACTTTGGCAGCTCAATAGAACCGTATTGCGCAGAGTTAAAGCGCGCCATTGAGCTTTTTGCTACCTTTAAACCTGAGACGGAGTTCCATCCCAAAGGAAATGTAAAAAGAGCTTTAGAAAGTGCAGAGGCTTGTAATTAAGAAGAAATGAAGTATTATCTAACAGAGTTTGCAAAGGCAAATATTGTAGGCTTAACCATATTTATCGTTCATAGTATCATACTGTATGTGCTGGGTAACCCTTGGTATGGAGATGGAGTGATAACCTTTTTTATCCAAAATCAAATCTTTTCTGTAGCGCTGTATGCAGTAAATACGATGGTTATAGTAAACTTTAGAAAACGTTTTACCGCTACTCTGTGGAATTTTAAGGTGCTTACTTATGCGCTTATTGCGCATATTGCTGTGACTTTAGTTACGGTGTTTGTACTGCGATTACTACTTATCACAAGGTATTACAACATTCCTTTAGAACAATATTGGGCTAGTGAAGGTCTGGAGGATTATATATTTCCTTTTATAATAACAGCTGTCGCAACTACCTCGTTTTATGCGGTGAGTCGCTGGAAGAGAAAGCAAGAGAGTAAAGTAAAGGAATCTAAAATTATTGCAGGAGCCGCTTCTGCAAAGTTTGATGCACTTAAAAATCAGCTGGATCCTCATTTTTTATTCAACAGTTTAAATGTGCTGGCAAGTCTTATTGAGGAAAACCCAAGACAGGCAACCAAGTTTACCACTTCGCTTTCAAAAGTATACAGATATGTACTGGAGCAAAAAAATAAAGAACTAGTGCCTCTAGAAGAGGAGCTTGCCTTTGCTCGTACGTATATGAATCTTATCAAAATGCGTTTTGAAGACAGTATTGTGGTAGACATACCAGAGCAATCTTCTCACTCAGAGTACAAGGTGGTGCCGCTATCGTTACAATTACTATTAGAAAATGCTGTAAAGCATAACCAAGTCACTCCTTCAAATAAGCTTCATATAAGAATCTATGAAGAGGGAAATACGCTATATGTGACTAATAACATCCAGAAAAAACAAGTAGTCAAGAAGAGTAGCGGTGTAGGTTTACAAAACATACGCCAGCGCTACGGCCTGCTTACGAGTAGTGATGTTGTTATAAAAGATGATGGTGCAAACTTTCAAGTAGGTGTGCCGTTACTTACACAAGCTGGACAAGCTAGTTTTGAACCTAAGCAAACAGAGTATCTAGAGGATAAACGTTATCAACGTGCAAAAAAGAAGGTAGAAGAACTCAAAGGATTTTACATACACTTCACTATTTATGCAATTATGGTGCCTGTCTTTATTTATTTTAATGTGATGTCTACCAGTTTTCCTTGGGCACTTTTTCCTATACTAGGATGGGGCTGGGGTGTTGTAGGTCACGCCTCTGAGGTGTATGGCTGGAGCCCTATATTTAATAAAACTTGGGAAAAACGCAAGATAGAAAGACTTATGGATGATGATGATTTCTAAGTTGTAAAACTAAGCTCCATAAAATAAATCGATAATTTATCACATAAAAAAAAGTGTCTTTAAGCCGTAGCCTAAAGACACTTTTTACATTCTGTAAGAAAGATGTTAGTCCTTTTTAAGGTGCTCTACATTTTTCTTCATTTGTATTTGTGCTCCAGAGTCTTTTGTTTTCATCGCTCTGTATTTGAAGTTTATAAACTCTACCAGTAATGAGAAGGCAATCGTAAAGTATAAATAACCCTTAGGGATGGCTCCTACGCTTGATCCAAAGATTTCTAGGTGTGATAGGTGCGCGCCTTCTGCAATAAGCATAAAACCTATTAAAATTAAGAATGACAGCCCTAAAATCTGTAAAGATGGGTGCTTTGCAATAAAGTTTCCTACAGGGTTTGCAAAGAGCATCATTATCCCCACAGAGATAACAACTGCTATCACCATAATGATTAATGCATCTGTTGGATTGTCAGAGAGTCCGTTAGTCATCCCGACAGCCGTAAGTATAGAGTCAAAAGAGAATACAAGGTTGATTACTGCAATTTGTACAATGGCATTACCTAGCGTAGTAGAGCTCTTTTTTGAAATCTCTTCTTCTTCTAGTCCTGTTTCATCCACCTTCTCGTGTATCTCGTGTACAGACTTCCAGATAAGGAAGATACCTCCTGCAAGAAGTATAACCGCTTGCCAGCTTATCCCTCCTGTTATCCAGCTTGCGTTTATATGCCAGAAAGGAGCACTTAAGGCCACAAGCCACGATATCCCAAAAAGTAATGCGATACGCATACCCATTGCAAGTGCAAGACCAATATTAGTCGCTTTTTTACGATCCTTTTGCGGAAGCTTTTCTGCGGCGATAGATATAAAGATGATGTTATCTATACCTAATATGATTTCAAGAAAGGTAAGCGTAAGCAGTGCAATCCAAGCATCTGCAGTGGTAAGAATGTCAAACATTAGTTAGTCGTTTTTTTTGCGGTTCCGCGTTGTTTGTTGGTTTCTCCTACGAGGGAGTACTCAAAGGTATAAAAATCTCCGTCAGTAGCTATGATTTTCATATGGAGTGCTTTTTCTTCACTCATACTTTTTGGGTTCAACTTCTTAACGATGTACTCACAATCATTAATCCATCGCACAGAAGAGGAGTCTGCTTTACCGTTAAAAAAATCTACTTCAAGAGTATCGTTACGTGTAAATGTTGTGGCTACAAGTTCGCCATCTAGAAGTGTCTCAAAAGTAAAGGTGCCGGTCTTAAAATTTGCGCAATCTCGCTCTGGACTTTTACAGCTTAAAGCGAAAAAAAAACAAGCAGCAACCGAGTAAAAAAAGATACGTTTCATAGACTACAAAAATAATATACAAAGAGTTGGAACTCGTAATTTGAGACCTCTTTTTTAGAAGGTTTTAAATTGCCGAAAATGACCTAGGTTATTTAATTAGATAATGAGATAAACTACATTTCATAACTTTCAAAAGTTCCATCTTCTAAGAAAATAATCACTCTCTTAATTACCGATTTTGATGAAGAAAAAGTGCCTATATTTTCTATGCTTTTTTGAGCTGTTTTTGGGGTCTGCTCTTCGGTAGTTTTTTGGAGCGAGTTGGAGAGGTTTTTTTGTGAGTTTTCTTGTGGCTCAATTATCGTTTTTTCTAGAGTAGGAGGGGGCGGTTTTGGAGTGGTTTTCTTCCCGTAAAGTAACCATTCTAATTCTACATTTGGAAAGGTGTCTACTACCTTCATAACAAAGTCTAAGCTGGGCTTGTTTCTGCCCGCCATAAGGTGGGAAATTGTTGCACGACCTACAGATAGTTTTTCTGCAAATGATGTGGCGCTAAGCTCGTGTGACTCCATAATTTTTTGAAGTCGCTTTGCAAATTTTGTATTGTCAAGTAGTGTTTCCATTTGTATACAACAAAGATACGTTACAATTGTAAACTATGGCAATCTATACTTGTTAAACATAAAATTTACTTATAAATAGATTAAAGTTTCAGTTTATATTTTAATATTTAAGTAACTGATTTACAATGTAAAAATTATAATGAGTATGAATTTTATCTATTTGAACTGTATTTTACAATAGTAACGCTCCATTTGTGTAAAGAATCCTTGTTTACAATTGTAACGCAACACTTGTAAGAGCTAATTTCAAAAAAAGTATCTTTGTCATTCAAAGTAAGATTATGATATTATCTAAGGTTTTAGAAGAGTTTGTAAGTTGCCGTGAGAAAGCTATTTCTGGTCGCTACATTTTGCCAGAATTTATTACAAATTTTGTTGAAAATTTACCAGAAGAATTTACTGTTTCTATAGAAGGTAAGTCTGTGGAAAAACGTCCTATTTATTCGGTAAAATTTGGATCTGGAAAAACTAAAATTTTAATGTGGTCACAGATGCACGGTAACGAATCTACAACCACAAAATCTGTACTTGATTTTTGTAATTTTTTACAAAAAAATGAGCATCAAAATGATGTGAAAAATGTGCTTGATAATTGTACGTTTTTTATGATCCCTATGCTTAATCCTGACGGGTCAAAAATGTGGACTAGAAATAATGCAAACGACGTAGATCTTAATCGAGATTCTCAAGATTTGAGTCAGCCAGAATCAAAATTATTACTTCAGGTTTTTAATGATTTTAAGCCAGATTTTTGTTTCAACTTACACGGGCAACGCACCATTTATGGTTTTGAAAATACAGGTAAACCATCTATACTTTCCTTCCTTGCACCTTCGGCAAATGAGGAAAGAAATTTTACATTTTCGCGTAAGCAATCTGCTAGTGTAATCACACATATTTTTAAAAATTTGCAAGACGATTTAAGTGGAAATATAGGGCTATATAATGATGCTTTTAATAACAATTGTGTGGGAGATGCTTTTCAAGAAGCTGGGGTAGCAACCGTACTTTTTGAAGCAGGTCATTACCCAAATGACTATGCTCGCGAAAAAACACGAGCATACATTTTTGCATCATTATTGTATGCTATTGAGGCTTGTCAAAAAGATATATCCTACCCCGTTGAGGATTATAAAATGATACCAGAGCATAGTAAGTGTTATTGTGATTTGCATAGTAAAGGAGTAGCTATTGAGAAATCGCAGTATAAAGAAACGGTAGAAGATGGAGCTATTTTATTTACTCCAGAACCTCTTGGAGAGGTGCTAGGTACAGGTGTTTTTTGTCATCAAGAAGTAGATAGTGCATCTAGCTTCAAACTTGTGTAGTATAGTCTCGATTTAAGGTAAAAAATAGGGGGTAAAAAGTTTACGATAACGTTTTAGTAAATAAGAGGCGCTTGTTGCAGAATAATCAGTAATATTCTATTATTTTTGCATTATATTCAAAAAACGCAGATACAATGGCAAAGTTCAAATTAGACGAAGTAGACCACCAGATACTCGATATGCTTATCGAGAATACAAGAACTCCTTTTACAGATATAGCAAAAAAATTACTCATCTCTGCAGGTACTGTACACGTACGTGTTAAGAAGATGGAAGAAGCGGGAATTATCACAGGTTCCTCACTTACACTAGATTACGGAAAATTAGGCTATTCTTTTATAGCATACGTGGGTGTATATATTAATAAGACATCACAAACTACTTTTGTGCTTGAGCGCATTGCTCAAATCCCGTTTGTAACTGTCGCTCACGTAACTACAGGTAAGTTTAATATCTTCTGTAAAATAAGAGCAAGAGATACGAATCACGCAAAGAATGTTATATTCTTACTAGATGATATAGATGGTGTATATCGTACAGAAACGATGATCTCGCTAGAAGAGAGCATTAATGACAAGAAAAGATTAATGCACTCTATCTTTCAAGATCTAGTATAATTAGAACCGCAGAATATTTTAAAACCCTTTCTCACAACGAGAAAGGGTTTTTTATTACTTTTAACTTAAATTTTTTAGACTATGACAACGCGAGCAGAAGTTAAAGAGCCAGAATATAACACCTACTATAATCAGTATATCTCTCAGGTACCAGAAGAAACAGATTTACTTGAGGCATTACAATCTGGGCTAGATTTTACCGTGTCGTTTTATAATAGTTTATCAGAAGAGCAATTACTCTTGCGTTATGCGCCTGGTAAATGGACTCCTAAAGAGGTATTGTTACACCTTATAGACACTGAGCGCATATTTTCATATCGTGCATTACGCTTTTCTAGAATGGACGCTACGCCTTTGCAGGGTTTTGAGCAAGATGATTTTGTGGCTTCAAGCAATGCAAATGAGCGTACTATATCATCTCTACTTGAGGAGTATGCTAGTGTGCGTCTAGCAAGCTTAAGTCTCTTTACATCTATGACAAAAGAGACTGTGCGTGTAATAGGAGAAGCAAGTCAAAGCCCGTTAAGCCCTCGCGCAGCAGGATTTATAATCGCGGGTCACGAGCGTCACCACATTACCATAATTAAAGAAAGGTATTTATAAAGTAGCTTGCTGTGTGCTCTCTAGATAATGATCAAAGGCCTTATATATAAGTTCGTTTGGAGCTTGTTTGTCTATAACGGCACTTCCTATACTTTCTAGAAGTACAAAATTTATATTACCATTTGTATTTTTCTTATCGTGCTTGAGGTATTCTATAATGGGTTCTATGTCCGCTTTCGCGAAAGCGACCTCCTCATACATATCATTAAGCGTAGTTGTAATATCATCTAGCGCATCCTTACTAAGCCCCGTAAGCTCCACCGAAAGGTAGCTTTCTAAAATCATCCCAATTGCTATTGCCTCTCCGTGTAAAAGCGTCTTTCTAGTGTCTGAAGCTAGGCAGTATGACTCAATAGCGTGACCCAGTGTGTGGCCGTAATTGAGGGTTTTTCTAATGCTTTGTTCTCTAGGGTCTTGAAGTACAATTTCATTTTTTATGATGATGCTCTCATAGATGAGTTGGCTCAAATCATCTGTGGTCATCTCGCTCAAGTTTTTAAGCTTGTTCCAGTAAGATTGATCTGCAATGAGTCCGTGTTTATACATTTCTGCAAGGCCAGAACGGAGTTCTTCTGGTGGTAATGTTGCCAGAAAGCCACCGTCTATAAGTACCATTTGTGGGTTGTTTATAACACCTATGAGATTTTTAAGTGTGCCTAGATCAACACCTGTTTTGCCACCTACACTGGCATCTACCATAGAGAGAAGAGAGGTCGGGACATTTATAAAGTCCATACCACGTTTAAAAGTACTTGCTACAAAGCCACCTAGATCTGTAACAACTCCTCCACCTACGTTAATCACAAGTCCTTTTCTATCTGCATCTAGTGTTGCTAGGGCATCCCAAACTCCACTACAGGTTTCTATCGTTTTATTAATCTCACCGTGTGGTATCTCTATGACTTCTATAGGTATTTCGGTAGCTAGATTGCCTAAAAAAGGAGCGAGACAATCTTCGTGGGTATGATCATCTACTATTACAAATATCTTACTGTAAGAGCTTTGGAGTAATAGTACATTAAGGGCATCATATCCAGATTGATTAAAAACGATATCGTATGAGGCAGCTTGAATGGTAGTCATTATAATGTAATTTTAACAGTTGCAAATTACTCACTTTTGGTTTAAAAAAGTGTAATCTAGATGTATATTTGTCTAACTAATTTAAGCATATGCAAACCTCTCTTTTTGATAATACAGAAAATGCCTTTAAGCTCAAATCTGATAGTGAGTTAGAACGCGCGTACTTTCTTTTTAAAATGATTTCTAAAGAACCACTTGTGCGCATAGGTACAGCAGCAACTCGTTTTGCACTTAATGCAAACCTGCCTGTAGAAGGTCTTATACGATCTACTGTTTTTGATCACTTTTGTGGAGGTGTTAATGAAGAAGACTGTATGACATCTGTAGATAAACTGTACAGTGCAAATGTGTGTTCTGTTCTAGATTATTCTGTAGAGGGTAAGGAAGAAGAAGCTTCTTTTGACGAGTGTATGAATAAAGTAATAGGTCTTGTAGAGTTTGCAGATGAGAAAGATGCAATGCCTATCGTGGTTTTTAAACCTACTGGTGTAGGTCGTTTTGCAATCTGGCAAAAGCTTACAGAAGGAACTGAACTTACCTCAGAAGAACAGGTAGAATGGGAGCGTATTAAAGAGCGTATGCACGCTATATGTAAGATAGCAAAAGAGCGTGATGTAGAGGTGCTCATAGATGGAGAAGAATCGTGGATGCAAGATGCCGCAGATGATATGGTGGCAGAGCTTATGGCAACTTACAACAAAGAAAAACCCATTGTCTATAATACCTTACAGTGTTACCGTCACGACCGCTTAGAGTACTTGAAAAAACTACACCTTGAAGCGCGTGCTAGAGATTTTAAAATAGGTATGAAAATCGTGCGAGGTGCCTATATGGAAAAGGAAAATAAACGCGCTAAAGAAAAAGGATATCCAACGCCCATATGTAAAGATAAGCGCGCTACAGACGAAAACTTTAATGCGACGATGCGTTATATTTTTGAAAATATAAATGACATCTCTCTATTTTTAGGAACACACAATGAAGACAGTTCTTTACTTGCAGTGAAGCTTATGGGGGAGATGGGAATCGCAAAAGATGATAACCGAGTTTGGTTTGGACAATTATATGGTATGAGTGATCATATAAGTTTTAACCTATCTCTTGAAGGGTATAATGTGGCAAAATACCTTCCCTTTGGCCCCGTAAAAGATGTAATGCCATACCTCATACGTCGCGCCGAAGAAAATACCTCTGTAGCGGGACAAACTAATCGTGAGCTAGAGCTTATTAAAGCAGAGCGTAAGAGAAGAAAGTTATAGTTATTCTTCTAGTGGCTTAGTGCTGTTGTTTTCTCGGTTAGTATAAAGATCTATTGCCTTGAGGTAGTTAAGGCCGCCTTGAAGTGTTTGATCTATCATAAAACCATCTAGCTCCTTGTGATTATTTACTATCCACTGGGTAAGACCTTCCTTTTGCTCGGTCCATAATTTCCAGTCAGTATTGATAAAATCAACATTATCAATCCTACTTATTTTACCATTAGTAAAATGTACTAAATGTTTAGTAACAAGAGGATTGTTTCTTAAAAACTCAAATCGTTTAGAGCTTGCAGATATAGTTACGAGAAGGTCATTTTCTTGTTGCTCAATATTAATAATCTTTACCTGAGGCACAAATACAGAATCCCATTTAAAATGAGTTTTAAAAGTCTCTGGTGTAAAATTCATTACATAATTACCTTCAGTGATTGTGAGGCTGTCTGAGAGCTGAGTCTCTATTAATTTATAATCACCATTATTAAAGCCGCTGTAGTAATTTTTTACCGTCGCAATACGTGAAGCTTCTTTTGAGGAACAAGCACTTATAACTAGTAGTAGAAGTATAGCGTATGTTGCTGTTCTCATAGTGGTATAGCGTTATTCTTTAATTTCTTTTATAGAAACTATGCGTACCGACTCTTCACAATTATCTAGCGTCATTTTAAGATCTTTACCAGTTTCATCCTCTCCGGTAATCACATAAAAACCACAAGGCTCTTTGCGTGTCTCGCTTTCACCAAAGTCTACTTCTCCTAGTTTTAAAAGTCTATTTATAGTTACAGTGTCACGTTGCATAGACGCAAGCTCTGCTGTAGCATCTGGTGACAATGTATAGGGTTTAATTCGTAAGTTTTTTAAAACCCGCTGCTGCGGAAAATAGGCACAACTTGTTTTTTTACCGCTAAAAAAGAATGCGAGTACGATAAGTCCTATAGAAAAACCACCTAGGTAATAACCTATACGTTTTAGAATGTGCATATGCTTGCTAGAAAATCAAAAGGTTGATGTCTCGGTGAGAAAGATTAAACCAGTCTGCTACCGATTTTTTGGTTAAAATACCGTGGTAAAAATACAATCCATTTTTTAATCCTCGGTCAAAGCGCAGCTTATTTTCTATACCACCTTCCTCTGCAATATCTAGTAAGTAAGGAGTAAAAATATTACTAAGTGATACAGAAGCCGTACGCGCAAATCTAGCAGGTATATTAGGCACGCAATAATGAGTCACTCCGTGTTTTTTATATGTAGGAGCATCGTGTGTTGTTACTTCAGAAGTTTCAAAGCAACCACCCATATCTATACTTACATCTATAATGACAGCTCCATTCTTCATTCCTTCTACCATCACCTCACTTACAATAACAGGAGCGCGATTTGCGCCTCTTACAGCACCTATAACCACGTCGCATCTTTTTAATGCTTTTACAAGGTTTTTAGGCTGTATGGTAGAAGTGTATAGTGGTCTCCCTACATTAGTTTGTATAGAGCGTAGTTTAGTAATAGAGTTGTCAAATATTTTTACGTTTGCTCCAAGACCTATAGCAGATCTAGCGGCAAATTCTCCCACAGTTCCCGCACCTATTATAACAATCTCTGCAGGTGGCACACCACTTATATTGCCTAGTAGCATACCAGTACCTGTTTCTGAGCTAGACATAATTTCGGCAGCCATTTGTACAGCAGCGGTTCCTGCTATTTCAGAGAGTGTACGTACGGCAGGGTAAGTACCATCTTCGTCTTTTATAAACTCAAAGGCAAGTGCTGTGATGCGCTTGCTAGCAAGGGTTTCAAAATATTTTTTTTCTTGTGTTTTAATTTGCAAGGCAGATATGAGTACCGTCTGTGGGTTCATCATCTCGATTTCCTCTAGTGAAGGCGGTTCTACCTTTAAGATCATAGGGCAAGAAAAAACCTTTGCGGTATCTTTTGTGATCTCGGCACCGTTTTCTGAGTAATCTTTATCGGTATATCGAGCGCCCTTTCCAGCCTTAGACTCTACCATTACACGGTGGCCATTTGCAGTAAGCGCACCTACAGCATCTGGCGTGAGACATACACGTCGCTCTTGAAAATGCGTCTCTCTAGGGATGCCTATAAAGAGCTCGCCACGTTTCTTTTCGACCTCAAGGCATTCTTCTTGAGGAAGTAACATTTCTTTGGTAAAGGGTGAGCTGCTCGTGTCCATTGTAGTTTGGTAAGTAGTTACTCAAAAGTAAGGAATTATTTACCAAAACTTTACTTATAGTCCCCTAGAGGTGCTTATAGAGATTTGTATTGCGCTTTCGCGAAAGCGTACTCATACCCTTACTAATTATTTGTAATGCGGGTGATGCATCTGCGTCTTACTAAGTATCTTTGCAATCAAAAATTAAAGGAGATGAACTACGCCGAAAATATATTAGGAACTATAGGAAACACACCTATGGTAAAGATGAACGCACTTGTAAAAGACTTGCCTTGTCTTGTCCTTGCAAAGTATGAGACTTTTAACCCTGGTAACTCTGTAAAAGACCGTATGGCTTTACAGATGATAGAAGATGCAGAGGCAGATGGAAAACTTAAACCAGGAGGTACAATTATAGAAGGTACATCTGGTAACACAGGTATGGGGCTCGCTCTTGCGGCTATTATAAAGGGATATAAGATGGTTTGTGTTATTTCAGACAAGCAGTCTAAAGAAAAGATGGACATATTGAGAGCTGTGGGGAGTGAGGTAATTGTTTGTCCTACTAATGTAGAGCCAGATGATCCAAGGTCATACTACTCGACATCTGCACGTCTGGCAAAAGAAACGCCTAATAGCTGGTATGTTAACCAGTATGACAACCCTAGTAACGCAAAAGCACATTACCAAAGCACGGGTCCAGAAATATGGGAGCAAACCGAAGGTAAGGTTACACACTTTATAGTGGGTGTAGGTACCGGAGGAACAATTTCTGGAGTAGGTAAATATCTTAAAGAACATAACCCTAATGTAAAAGTATGGGGAGTAGATACCTATGGATCTGTATTTAAAAAGTATCACGAGACGGGTATTTTTGATGAGAATGAGATTTATCCATATATCACAGAAGGAATAGGAGAGGATATTTTACCAAAAAACGTAGATTTTTCTATTATAGATGGATTTACTAAGGTGACAGATAAAGATGCCGCAGTATATACAAGAAGACTAGCAAAGGAAGAGGGGATGTTTTTAGGAAACTCTGCCGGGTCTGCCATAAAGGGGTTACTGCAACTTAATGAAGAAGGTAAATTTGGCCCAGATGACGTAGTGGTGGTTCTTTTTCACGATCACGGTAGTCGTTATGTGGGTAAAATGTTTAATGATGACTGGATGCGTGAGCGCGGTTTCTTAGATCAAGAGTATAAGGTTGCTAGTGATCTTATTAAAAACCACATAGATAAACCATTAATTACTGTAAAAACAGAAGAGCTTGTATCGCACGCTATAGAGCGTATGCGTGAGTTTAAAATATCTCAAATCCCTGTAGAAGATACAACTGGCATAGTAGGGTCTGTAGATGAGGCCGACCTTTTTAGAGCCTATATGGAAAATAATGATGTGGCAGATACACCTATTAAAGACGTTATGGGAGCTCCATATCCAGTAGTTCAAAAAACTGCAGTTATTTCTGAAGTGTCAAAACTTATCACAAAAGAAAATAATGCAGTGCTTGTAGATCTGGGAGAAGGTAAACATCACATAATTACAAAGCACGATATCATAAACGCTATCTAGTCGTTGCATAGATAAGGTAAGAGCTAAAGAGGTGGACATTGTCTACCTCTTTTTTTTTCGACCTCATAGAAGTAATAGTGCATCCTTATACTATTGATTTACAATCTAATTGCTTGTAAATAGTAACATTAGTTGTGAGAATTTTCTATTTTAGAACCTTAATACTTGGTGTCTATGCAAGAAGATTTTCTTCATTATTTATGGAAATTTAAGAAGTACGCTTTCGCGAAAGCGAAAACCATCACAGGCGTACCTATAACCTTAGTAGCCACAGGACAACATAATGAACTCTCGGGTCCAGATTTTTTTAATGCAAGTTTGCATATAGGTGATCAGTTATGGGCAGGAAATGTAGAGATACACTTAAAATCTTCTGACTGGTATGCTCATCATCACGAGAGTGATCCAGCATATGACAATGTGATACTGCACGTAGTCTGGGAGCACGATGTTGAGATTTATAGAGCAAATAATGACGCCATACCCACTCTGGTTCTTAAAGATTATGTCTCACCACAGGCGCTCGAGAGTTATGAAAAGCTATTTGCAAATCAATCTCAAAAGTGGATAAATTGTGATGTAGATATCAAGCGTGTGCCAGATATGATAGAAAATAACTGGCTGGAGCGTTTATATTTTGAAAGACTAGCTCGCAAAACCGACCTTATCAAGCCTTTGCTAGAGATGGTAAATAATGACTGGGAGGCTACATTTTTTATATTGTTACTCAAAGGCTTTGGGACCAAAATCAATGCAAGTTCTTTTCAATCAATAGGAGAGAAGCTCCCTTTTTCTGTAATACGTAAATGTGCTCCAGAGCCCTTTAAGCTAGAGGCGTTATTGCTTGGTATGGCAAACCTCCTGCCAGAAGATACTATAGATTCTTACCCTATGCAGCTGCAGGGTGAATTTGAATTTATACTACATAAATTTTCTCTTGACAGTAGTGGTATTTTGCCCGTGCAGTTTTTTAAATTGCGTCCAGATAATTTTCCCACCATACGGTTATCTCAAATAGCGCAACTATATCACAAGCATCCTAATTTATTCAGTAAAGTGATGACTGCAAAAAGCGTAGAGGAATTATACTTGCTTTTTGATATAAAAGCGTCCTTATATTGGGATACACATTATTCTTTTGGAAAAGAACAAAAGAAACGAGTAAAAAAGCTCACAAAATCTTTTGTAGATATTTTGCTTATCAATGCGGTCTTGCCGTTACGTTTTTATTATTCACAATATCTAGGGAAAGATGAAGGTGAGTTGTTGCTCAAAATGATACAAACTATAAAGCCTGAAAAAAATAGTGTCATTAAGAAATTTGAACAGATTAGAGCAAAAGCAAAAAACGCCCAAGAGACTCAGGCGCTTTTAGAATTAAAATCTCAATATTGTGATGTAAATAAATGTCTATCGTGTGCTATTGGAAATTTCCTCATAGCAGATAGTTAAATTCTATTGTATACGTGGTAAATATAACTTCTATTAATTATAGATTTTACTAATTAAAAATTAATAACAATAAATTAAAATTATTAAAATTCAGTTCTTTTAAAGGTTTTTAATGGGTTTTTAAATTTAAACCACCCACTTGTAGTGGTATTGCCTTAAAAAACTCTTAGAGTCGCTTAAAATGAATATTTTATAAAATTTTAATTTTTATGTCTCATTGTTTAATCTTTAAATTCACTCACGTAGTGCATTTTTACAGATGGATATTTTTGTTGAGTCATCTGTAAAGTAAAAGGGGAGTCGGCAAGAAATACGAGTTGACCTCTTTTGTCTTTGGCCATAAAACGCTGTTTAACTCTCAAGAATTCTTTAAATTCTTCACTTTTTGGGTCTTCTGGATCTACCCAGCAAGCTTTTGATACGCCTAGAGGTTCATATGTACATTTTGCGCCATACTCGTGCTCTAGTCTGTATTGTATTACTTCATATTGTAATGCACCTACGGTACCTATAACCTTTCTTCCGTTGAGTTCTAGTGTAAATAATTGTGCTACACCTTCATCCATAAGTTGATCTATACCTTTTGCTAACTGCTTAGATTTCATAGGGTCAGCATTGTTTATATATCTAAAGTGTTCTGGAGAGAAAGCAGGTATACCTTTATAGTGTAGTATTTCTCCAGAGGTTAAGGTGTCGCCTATTTTAAAGTTACCTGTGTCGTGTAAGCCCACAATATCACCAGGGTAAGAGATGTCTACAATTTCCTTACGCTCTGCAAAAAATGCATTAGGACTTGAAAATTTTAGGTTTTTCTTATTACGTACGTGCAAGTATGGTTTATTACGCTCAAAAACACCAGAAACAATCTTTATAAAGGCAAGTCTATCTCGGTGCTTAGGGTCCATATTTGCGTGTATTTTAAATACAAATCCAGAAAAAGCATCTTCATTAGGTAAAACAAGGCGCTCCTCGCTCATTTTAGGCCTTGGTGGCGGTGCAATCTTTACAAAACAATCTAAGAGCTCTCTCACTCCAAAATTATTTAACGCCGACCCAAAAAACACAGGTTGTTGATGTCCAGCTAGATAGTCTTCTTGATTAAACTCGGGGTATACGCCTTGCACAAGTTCAAGTTCTTCTCTTAAATCATTTGCAGATTTCTCACCAACGAGTTCATCTAGTATGCTGTCTTGCAGGTCTGATACCTTAATAGTTTCTTCTATATTCTTTCTACTATCACCACTAAAAAGATTGACATTCTTCTCCCATAAGTTGTAAATACCTTTAAAGTCGTAGCCCATACCTATAGGAAAACTTAATGGAGTCACTTTAAGGTGTAGCTTTTCTTCTATTTCATCAAGCAGTTCAAAAGCGTCTTTACCTTCACGATCCAGCTTGTTTACAAACACGATCATAGGTATATTACGCATTCTACACACCTCTACAAGCTTCTCTGTTTGTGGTTCGACCCCTTTTGCTACGTCTACCACTACAATTACACTATCTACAGCTGTGAGTGTTCTAAAGGTATCTTCGGCAAAATCTTTGTGTCCTGGTGTATCAAGTATGTTTACTTTAATACCATTATACTCAAAGGCTAGTACAGAAGTGGCTACAGATATACCACGCTGGCGCTCTATTTCCATAAAGTCACTAGTTGCTCCTTTTTTAATTTTATTGGATTTTACCGCTCCGGCTTCTTGTATTGCTCCTCCAAAAAGGAGTAGTTTTTCTGTAAGAGTAGTCTTTCCTGCATCTGGGTGAGATACAATCCCAAAGGTTCTTCTACGTGCTATTTCTTTTTTGAAACTCATAAGATGTGCATTCTATTAGCTTGCAAATATACTATATAGTGGTTAGTGTTTAGTTATTGATACAGAGCACTTGTGATAGTTTGATTTGTGGTAATAAGTGTTTGATATGTAGCGTTTTGAGGGGTTCGCTTTCGCGAAAGCGTTAAGATATTATTTTGATATTAGAGGATTTAAGTTGCAAACATTTCTGTTGAACTGCTTTTTTTGTGTATTTTACCGAGTATAAAATGCAATTGGACTAAAAGTTGATTTTTCAAATTTCGAATTTCAATAATGACGTATATTTGTATCCCCAACTTAGAATGACATAAATTAACTAAATCTCAAATTGAGGTTTTTGAAGTTTTTTTTGATTTTTTTGTTGTGGTCTATTTTATTGCAAACCTGCACAAAAACATAAGTAATGTGTTTTCTCACAGAACTTAAATCACTAAAATTTTTTTAAACCAATTTTGAGTCGAATTGATTTCGTACTTAAAATGTATAATTATGCTTTTGCATAATAATTGAATAAGATGAAAAGAAAATTACAATTAAGCAGTTTTATTAAAATCTCTTGTATTGCTATTGTTGCAATGTTAAGTTGTTTTGAGGTGAGCGCACAGTCGCAATCACCCTCAATTACTTCTGGTGTGACGTTTGATTATAGCGATGTTCAAGATGTTAATAATGATGGTTTTATTACTGGTTTAGAGAGAAATAGACCAGCTACTATTAGGTCTATTAGTGTTGGGTCAAATGTGTATAATACATTTGTAGTTCCTTCTAATTACCAGTTAACTAGGCTAGGAAGTTCTGGACATAATCCAAATGGAATTTACCGTAATGGAAGTCTTATCGTTAATACGAGTTCGACAGCTACACTTAATATTAATGATTCTAATACTTGGGATGATGCTGCATTAGACGCATTTCAGGACAAAAATTTAAATCATTATTTTACTTCAAATCCAAATGGAGCTAATTTTTGTGGTAATTTTTCTGCGGCTGCAACTACAAATGCTCAAAAGCAAACCTTGTTTTATAGTCCTGCAATACCATCTAATCAGGATGGTGTTCTTGCAGTTACTGAGCGTGGTGGTAACAACTGTTACTATATAGAGATGTGGGGAACGCCGGCAGGTGGTGGTCCTGAGCAAAAATTAGGAGAGACATTTGTGAGAACAAATGGAGACTTAAGAACTGCAAATGTGCAGCCTCCTAATCAAGGAACAGCAGCTAGTGGAGATGAGTCTGATTACTGGGCTTCTGGTAGAATGCTTGAAAACGGACAAACTATAGCAATAGCGCTTTTTGAGTTAAACGATATTGCACCTGTAGGGTCAAAAATTTCAAGAGTTGAATTTGTTGCTGCATCTAATGACCACGGAGATGGAAAGTTATTTATACTTCAGAAATATGCTGTAGATCAATTAGAGATAGGGTGTCTTGATGAGATGTTTGAAGGAAATATTGATCTTTCTAATAATGTGCCAGATGGTTCTCATTATACATTAGTAGATGGTCCTTCTCCAGCAGGAGCTGGATTTAATCTAAATGGAGATGGTACTTTTAGTTATACGCCTCAACCAGGTTTTACTGGTGATGTGGTTTTTGAATATCAAGTGTGTTTACCTGCGCCTAACTCTAGTGTATGTGATAGAGCTTTTGTAACTCTTAATTATGTAAGTCCTCCAGAGGCTGCGATTGTTGATTTAGATTGTAATGCAAACGGAACAACAAATCTAATAGTTACTAGTCCTTTAGGAAGTAACTTAGAATATTCTATAAATAACGGACCTTTCCAGTCTAATACTACTTTTTCAAATTTATCTGAAGGTTCATACATTGTAACCGTACGTGATATAAATACGGGATGTTTTCAAGCATCTGCATCTGGTTTTGTTATAGAAAATCTAGAGGTAGCAGTACCTATAGATGTTACAGATGTTAGTTGTTTTGGTGGAGATGATGGTGCGATTAATCTTGAGCCATCTGGTGGTACGCCTCCTTATGAGTTTGAGTGGAGTAATGGAGCAACCACAGAGGATATAAGTGGTTTAACTGCGGGTTCTTATACCGTTGTTGTTACAGATTCTTTTGGATGTGAGCTTGAGGCAACTGCAGTTGTAAGTGGTCCGGCGATGGCTGTAAGTATCGCTCCTGATACCGTGATTACAGATGTTTCTTGTTTCGATGGTAACGAAGGCGCTATAAATATAACACCTCAAGGAGGAACAGCTCCTTATACTTATATATGGAGTAATGGTGCTACTACTCAAGATATTTCAAATCTAGAAGCGGGTTCTTATACAGTAACAGTAAAAGATTCACGACAGTGTGAGGCTGAGGCTACATTTACAGTTGAGCAACCTACTGCAGCATTAGCAGAGTCAGCTTCAATAACTAATGTATTGTGTAATGGAGATAGTACTGGTGTTGTTCAATTAACAATAACAGGAGGAACACCTCCTTACTCTTATGAGTGGAGTGATGGATCAACTTCTGCAACATTAGAAGATGTTGCTGCTGGTAGTTATTCTGTTACTGTGACTGATGCTAATGATTGTGAGCTTCAAGAATCTTATACTATTACTGAGCCAGACTCACCTTTAAGTATAAATCTTACAAGAGAAAATGCAACTACAGCTCAAAATTGTGAAGACGGAGTAGCAACTGCAGCGGTTACTGGAGGAACAGCTCCTTATTCATATCTATGGAGTAACGGTGCAACTGTTGCAACTATTTCAGATCTTTCTGATGGTACATATTCTGTAACTGTTACAGATGCAAATGGTTGTGAGCTTACTCAAAGTGTTGTTGTAGACTGTATAAACACTTGTGATGCAGTTATCGCTATTGGTACTGTAACAGATGTGTTATGTGCAGCAGAAGAAACTGGTTCAACTACTGTAAGTGCTAGTTCTGAGGCAAATCCAGACGCTCTTTTTACATTTACTTGGAGTAATGGTGAGGTTGATGCAGGTGTAACTGCTAGTACATTAAATAATATAGGTGCTGGTGTTTATACGGTGAGTGTTACTATAGATGGTACTGTGTGTCAGCCAGTAGAGCAAAGTGTGACAATATCTGAACCAAGTTCAGCTGTAGGGGTTGCGATTTCTACAGAAGATGAAACGGGCCCTGGTCTATCTAATGGTGAGGCTACAGCTTCTGCTAATGGAGGGGTGGCGCCTTATACATACTCTTGGAGTAATGGAGCAACCACAGCTCAAATTGAAAATTTAAGCCCTGGAGATTATACTGTAGAAGTTACAGATGATAATGGGTGTACAGTTGAAAGTACTGTAACTATTAATCCTGGAAGTTGTAATAACTTAGCAATTACTACAGGGGTAGAAGATGTAACTTGTAATGGTTTTTCAGATGGTTCTATTACATCAACGACAACCGGAGGAAATGGTCCATTTACTTATTCTTGGAGTAATGGAGCGACAACAGAAAATATTAATGATGTAACAGCTGGTTCTTACACAGTTACAGTTACTGATACTTTTACAAATTGTACTGCTCAGTCAACAGTTACGGTAAACGAGCCTACGGTCTTAAGTGCTGGTATAGCTGTTAATAATGTATTGTGTTTTGGAGAGTCAACAGGTTCTTTAAACCTTACTGTTTCTGGAGGTACTTTAGATTACTCTTATGAATGGAGTAGTGGTCAAACTATTGAGGATTTAACAGGCTTACCTGCGGGTAGTTATTCAGTAGTTGTAACAGATGGGAATGGTTGTACAACTACAGCATCTGCTGTAATAAGTGAGCCTACTAGTGCTGTGACTGCTGATGTGTCAAGCACAAACGAAAACGGAGCAACTTCTAATGATGGTACTGCAACTGCAATCCCAGAAGGGGGTACGCCGCCGTACACTATATCTTGGAGTAATGGTGAAACTTCAGAAACTATTAGTGGTCTTGATGCTGGTGATTATACAGTTGTTGTAACAGATGCTAATGGTTGTAGATATGAAGAAACAGTTACTGTAGCTTCTACAAATCAAGTTCCTGCTCCTGTAAACGATTCGGCAACTACAAATGAAGATACAGCTGTAGAAATTGATGTTACGGATAATGATAATTTTGGATCTGACGGTCCAAATGATTCTGTAATAGTTATAACAGAACAACCAGATAATGGAACAGTTACAGTTGATGATGGTGGAACACCAAATGATCCAACTGATGATTCTGTAATTTATACTCCAGATCCAGACTTTAATGGGACTGACACTTTCGAATATGAAATTACTGATAGCAATGGAGACTCTGAGACTGCTACTGTAGTAGTAACAGTAACTCCAGAGGCTGATGTTGTAGATGACGCTGAGACAACACCTGAAGATACACCAGTAGTAATTGATGTATTAGATAATGATGGTTTTGATCCTGCTGCTGATGTAGAGGTAACTGATGTTACAGATCCTGCAAACGGAACTGTAGTAATCAACGATGATGGAACAGTAACGTATACTCCAGATCCTGATTTCAACGGAGAAGATACTTTTGAATACACAGTAACTGTAACAAACCCTGATGGAACAACAACTACTGAGACTGCTACTGTAGTAGTAACAGTAACTCCAGAAGAAGATGTTGTAGATGACATTTACGATAGATGGTACGGTAGAAGATCCTCAGATTGGGGTGAGCTACAGCTATGCGTGGACACTAGATGGTGCATTGATATCACTAGATCCTGTGGTGACTGTAGATGCTGCAGGAACCTACCAGGTGCTGGTCACAGCTACGTATGTAGATGGTACGGAGTGTGATTACCTAGCAGAGGCGGTATATACGGCAGAGAGTGCGCCGGTGTTTGAGGCGATTGTATTAGAACCTTCTTTTAACAGTAGCGGATTGTACACGGTAGAGGTGATAAACATCACGGGAGCAAATCCTACCTCTGAGTATGAGTTTGCACTAGATGATGGTCCGTTCCAGAGTAGTACGACTTTTACAAATGTGACTCCGGGGACCCACACCATTTTTGGGAGACTGGCAAGTGGTAACTGTTCTATCTCTGAGTTTGAGATAGGGATTATAGATTACCCACGTTTCTTTACACCTAATGCAGATGGCTTCCACGATACGTGGAATATTATAGGGCTAGGCGTGGATCCTAACCTGAATGCGAAGATTTTTATCTTTGATAGATACGGGAAGCTCTTAAAACAGTTGAGCCCTACAAGCCCAGGATGGGACGGTACCTTTAATGGACAACCGATGCCGAGTAACGACTACTGGTTTAGAGTAGAATTTACAGAGGTAGATGACTTAGGCACACAGAGAACGGTTAATGGTCACTTTACGTTGAAGCGATAGGTAACCATAATGTTCTAGCATAAAAAAACTCCCTACAGAGCTGTAGGGAGTTTTTTTATGAAGTTCTTTTAGCCTTAATTTTTAGAAGCTATATATAATAACTTAATTTATATTTAATAGGGGAGTGGCTACTTTCGCGGAAGCGTAAAACAAGTTATAAGGATCTTATAGTATGTATATTTATTATCTAAACTAATGAGTGATTTTTATAAAATAGGTTTAAGAGACATCCTTTTCTTCTTCCTCTTCTTCTATAATCTCATCGTCTTCATCATTAATTAGTTTTAGGTCTAAAGGAGAGTCTGCAGGTATTGTAACAATTTTACCATTCCAACGTACACGTTTGAGCTCTTGATCTAGATTTACACCATATAAACGATCAAAGATTTTTGTTCTTATTGTATACGTTATAGCTGCGACAACGGCAATAATAGGTATGATAATGTAGAATTCATCATCATCTGCAAATTGTAAATCTTCGTTGATTGTACTATAAATCTGGAAAACATACATCGCTATTGGGACTAAAATAGAATGATACCACCAGTGTTTACAAGTGAAAAACCAGATTAATAATAAGATAAAGGGAACAACTTTGCTAAAAACTACCCAAACTAAGATTTGAATACTCTCGTAATAATTACTGTGTATCGCACCAAACAAAGAGGATTCCCAAGTTTTTACATCTGGGAATCCTTGATAAACATATGAGAGTATAGGTGATAACACTATACATAAGGCAATAATAGTACCTATAGATAAATTTTTTCTTTTATCCGTTACTTGGTGCTTTAACTCTTGCTTTTTCGATTGCTTGTTCTGCATTTTCTGTAATGGCAGTGTACGTTAATGCTGTTGCTCCTGCGATAAGCAGGCCTAATAGTAAAGCTTTAATTTTCATAATTTAGAGTGTTTTGAGTATTAATGATTTGTTGATACAAACATCACCCAATTCTTTTAAATTATAACCAATTGCTTTTTTTTGTATATTCGCGCCCTTTTTGAAAAAAAATACGCGAAAACAACATATTACACTTGTTAGGGGTTATCTATTAAAATACTATTTTTCGATTAAAAGTTTTATGTTATGTTTTTTATCAATAAGTAAAATTCAATTATCAGAAAAAACTTACATTTTAATTAAATCAGATTAACATAATTTTAACATAATTAATTTATTGATATTACTCTTTTATTAGTGTTTTGCTTCTCTATCTTGATAATATCTGCTTCTTTTGGTAAAAATTTTGAAATATTATCAGGCCACTCAATAAATATCCAGTCACCATTATATATATATTCTTCAAATCCCATATCAAGCGCTTCTTCTTGATTTGTGATTCTATAAAAGTCAAAGTGGTAAATGAGCTGGTCATTACCTGTGACATATTCATTAACAATTGAAAAAGTGGGGCTACTTATGGTGTCTGTCACACCAAGTTTTTTTGCAATGGCTTTAATAAGTGTTGTTTTACCAGCACCCATCTCTCCATAAAAAAGCAATACGTTGCTTTGCACGGTAGTGACGATTTTATCTGCAATAGCTTCTATATCAGATAAATCATAAGATATTTGCATTATTAAGTATTTTAAGGGCGTTGCTAATATAAGAATTTTTTAAACTTTTATCGTTCAAATACTATATAGGAGTCTTAATATATCCAAATACGTAGGAATATTCTTTCAATTAAGATTAATAAGAGCTATTGTCAATTCATTTAGAAAAACCGAGGTAAATTTTTTGAATAGAATTTTACTCCTTTCCTTAAGAAGTAGGAAGGAGGAGTACAAAACTGTTGTCTTCTAATAAAAAGAAATAAAAATTTTGAAAGAAGTAGTGCGAGAGCAATACTTAATATAATTCTAATAAATCGATGTCAATCTGTAATAGATTTGAAGGTAACATTTGATTAACTGTTAGACCCCTTCATATAACTTGTTTTAGTTGCAAACCCCTAATATGTAGTATAAAAACGAGTTAATAAACACCGATTATTAGAATTGTGATAGTACCTTAAATTACAATTAATCCATTGTAATAGTAAATTACATCAGGTACTTGTCCATTTTTTGATTGTCCTTAAACGACATTAATAATTTAAAGGTCTTGTTTTATACCATACCAATCAACTAGGGTGTAGGTACATTTATAAATATACCGTCTATATTTATCTTTTTACCGAAATTTCAATGCGCTGAAAAACAATGGTTTGATTGTTGTTTTGTCCATTTAAAGTAAAAAGAACATAATGTATTTCAAATAGACATTTGAAGTCAAAAAATCTGCTAAAATAATGGCATAAAATATCGGCACGACATACACTTACTTCTATGTGTTAAGTAAAAACTATGAGGTGTTATTCATTTAATGAAATAAGTAAGAAATTTCGTTTGTTTATCAATGAATGTATATTTTTGACTTTTACTTGCTATTTATGAAGAAGCGCGTTTTTCTCCTCTTTTTATTTTATTCTATTGTAACTATTTCTGGTAATGCTCAAGATTTACCCTTCCTAATAGATGATAAAGTCCCAGACTCTATACGACTACAAGATTATCAAGCAGTAAGGAAAAAATTCTTTGAACTTACTCACAAAGACCCTCAAGTAATTGATACGCTATTATTAGAGTTGTACAGTAAAGATTTAATAATTAAAGCAACAGAGAAGAATGACTATCTAGAAGTCTCTAAATTTTATATTACACTAAGTAATTACCGAGAGAATAGTTTACCTACCATTGATTATGTAATAGGGTATACCACAACACATAATCTTGACGAGTTTTACATTGAGGCTTTAATAAGTAAAGCTCTTTATTTTATAAGGATAGAATCTAATTTAGAAGAAGCTTATAGTTTAGCTCAAGAGGCTTACGATAAGAATCAACATTTTAATAATCCAGTTATAGCGTATACCACAAAAAATATTATGGGAGTATTGCTAGAAGACAGTGGTAAATTTAATGATGCTATTAAAATGTATTTGGAACTTGAAGAGTTATATCATACTGATGTAATTAATGAAATATTTAAGTTTAACACTGATCAATATATTAAGGAGGCTCTTACAGAAATACAGTATGGTCTGGCTTTAACATATTTTAAACTTAAAAAATATAAAAAAGCTTCTGAATATATTAACAAAGTAAAGGAGTATGCAGATATCTCTGGTAGTAAAGAATATCTTAGCGCGTATTTAGGCTTAAAAGGTGGTATTTTAATAAGAAAAGAAAACTATACAGAAGGTTTGAAATTAACCAACGAATATCTAGACCTTTCTATTAACCGAAATAATAACGAGTTTTCTCACTCCTATACAATGCAAGGCATCGCTTATAGGGGCTTACAACAACCAGAGAAGGCTCTAACTTCATTTCTCACAGCCGATAGTTTACGTGATATTGCAGGATCAGATTATTTCTTTTCAGATTTAAAAGTTACTTATGATTATCTACACAATCATTATAAACAAATAGGAGATGTAGCTAGACAAATTGAATATCTCAATAAGATGATTGCTTGTGAAGAGGAGTATGGTAAACTTAGCCAGAATGTAGGTGACGAGATAATAGCGTCTTACACGTTACCAGAGTTGCTGTCAGAAAAAGAAAACGCGATAAAGACATTAGAACAAGAAAAAGAAAGTAGAAACATTGGTATAATTCTCTTTGTAATATTGGGAGTGCTAGCGGTAACCTTTGCGATTTACCAGTATAGAAGACGACTCAAGTTAAAGCAACGTTTTATAAACTTAAGAGATACTTATAGTGAACGCATAACCACTGAGGAGAGACGAGAAGAAGCTACTGCAGTCAAGCTGCCTGTTGTAGAAGATCATATAGAAGGCGCATTATCACATATTAAACCAGCCCAGCTTGAAAAAATACAAGAAGGCTTAGACAGTTTTGAGAAAAAGGCTCTTTTTACATCTCATAACGTGACCCTCAAGAGCCTAGCCAAACAAATAGGGACAAACGCTTCATACCTTTCAAAATATATTAATGTTGAAAAATCTGAAAATTTTTCTACTTACTTAAATGATTTGAGAATTAATTATGTCCTTAAAGAGCTTTACAACAATCCCAAATTAAAATCTTACACAGTCGCCGCTATAGCAGAGGAGGTAGGCTTTTCTAACGTAAAATCATTTTCAACACACTTTAAACGTGTCACTGGGCTTTCGGTCTCCTATTTTATAAAAAATCTTTCTAGTGAGCGAGACAGCTTTTCTAATGAGGAGAAGGACGGCGTTATCAACCTTTCTGATCGTGTGAATAAAGCTGGTTAATTAACATTTGTTTTTTAGTACGCTTTCGCGAAAGCGTAATTACTCTTTGTAATATTGAAGTTTTATATGATCAATAGGTGGCTAAAAGGATAATCTACATTGTGAAATCGTAAGAAATTTCGTAAAATTTAAAATGTAATCTCTATTTTTGTCGGCTATTAGTTAGTTTCCCTTATGAAGGTTTACACCTTATATTTTTTTACAATACTTCTTTGTCTACCAGCTTTGGTATCCAGCCAAGACCTACCCTATATCACAGATCAAGAAGTACCAGATTCTATAGCCTCTATAGACTACTCAGTACTTAGAAAACAGTTTTTTAAATTTGCAGTTGAGCCACCTGCAAATGTTGATTCACTCACTATAGAACTCTATGCTAAGTCTCTGATTATAGAAGCTCAGCAAAAAGAACTAAAAGCTGACTTTGCTAAATTTTATAGTAATTTGGGTACTTTTAGAGGAGATATTGCAAGTATAGATTATGCACTTCAACATACAGACAAACAAGAATCATCAGACTTATATGAGCAGATATTAATTGAAAAGGCTATCAATCTTCTTTACATTGATCAACTTCAAGAATCTTATGAGATCGCTCAAGAGGCCTTAAAATTTGCAGAAAAATCTAAAAACTTATCAAATGAATGGTCTCTAAAAAACTTAATAGCCGTATTACTTGTTAATAATAATAAAGCCGTTGAGGGAATACAGGTTTTGAAAGAAATTGAAGAAACCTACAGTACAGATAAGATCAGAAATATATTTCCATATGGTGATGAAGCTTCTCATAAAGAAACATTGGCATCTGTGCAATATAGTATTGCTACTGCTTATTATGATATAAATAAATTAGACAGCGCCACACATTATATATCAAAGATTGAGCAATATGCAAAAGATGCTAGTGATAATGACTATTATTTATCCTACGTAGGGTTACAAGCAGGCATCTATATTAAATCACATAATTTTAAAGAGGGTTTAAAGTTTACTAATCAATATTTGGTTGAAAATCTAGATGCAGATGATGATGAGCTATCACACTCTTATGCTTTAAAAGGCATAGCTCACAAGGGACTACAGCAACCGGAAGAAGCGCTCGCTGCGTTTCTTAAAACTGATAGTTTACACGAGACTGGTGGTGCAGATTATTTCTTTCAAGAACTTAAAACCACCTATGATTACCTCCTTACACATTACAAAAACACGGGTAATAGCACAAAACAAATTGAGTACCTCAATAAAATGATAACCTATGAAGAGGATTATGGTTCACTTAGTAAAACCATAGGTGATGGTATTGTGGCATCTTATACAATCCCTCAATTACTCTCAGAAAAGGAAGCAGTCATACAAAGTCTTGAGGGTGATAAAAAACAGCGCAACGTTGGTCTTATTTTTTTTATAAGCCTAGGGTTACTTGCCCTATTTTATGCGCTTATTCAATATAGAAAGCGACGTATTTTAAAACAACGTTTTGAAAAATTGCGCGCCATATATAGTGAGTGGGTCGTACAAGAAACAAACCCTATAAAGGAAGCCGAACCAGCCTTAGCTGTTGTAGAACCTGAGATAGACGGGCCTTTATCACACATAAAGCCAGCACAACTAGAAAAGATACAAGAAGGTCTAGACCGTTTTGAGAAAAAGGCCCTTTTTACTTCTCATAACGTGACGCTTAAGAGTCTTGCTGCACAAATAGGAACAAACGCCTCCTATCTTTCTAAATACATTAATGTAGAAAAATCTGATAATTTTTCTACCTACCTAAGTGATTTACGTGTTAATTATGTGCTTAAGGAGCTGTATGCTTCTCACAAACTACGTTCATATACCGTTGCCGCCATTGCAGAGGAGATAGGTTTTTCTAACGTAAAATCATTTTCTACACACTTTAAGCGTGTGACTGGACTCTCTGTATCTTATTTTATTAAGAATCTAGAGGGTATTAAAGAGACTGCTGTGACAAAAAAAGATGATAATGTGATAGACTTTTTAGAGCGAATTAATAAAACGGGGTAACTACGTTTTGATATCTTATAGCATCATAAAAAAACCACAGCTCTGGCTGTGGTTTTTTATTTAAAAATGAGGGTGTTTAAAACTTCTTAAGACGATAGCTCAGGTTAAAGTAAGGCAATATAATAGAAGCATTAGGTCTTGTGGTCGTACCAAACTCGTGTTGTGTAGAAAAGTATATCCCACCTGTAAAGCTTATGCCATTGCTTTCATAACCTAAAGCCGCATTAGTAGGATACCACGTAAAATTTCCATCTCTTCTAGTAGCTATACTACCAAATTCACCCAGTTCAGGTATATCTAAAAATTGCGTAGTGGCATATCTTGTTCCAGTATTTGCAATACTTGTTCCAAACCTCACGTAAAGGCTCTTGCCTTGTGAGAGCATAAAATGCTTTTCTATATAAAAATTATAATCCATTATTAATCTATATATAGGCTTGTCATAAGTTATTTCCAAATTATTTGGAACGTTTGCTCTCTCGTTATAGACAAAGTTATAACGTAAGGAGTGTGAAAAGTTAAAACTCCAATTTTTTACAAACTCCCACCCCAACTCATAGTTTATGGAGGGACCTATTAACATATCATCAGTATTAAATGATACAGGCGCTAAAGACATAATAAGACCTGGCTCAAGTTCTCTTATAGTTGTTATTCTATATTCTGTACCTATAGAGAAGGAGAACTTTTTTCTTTTGGTTTCTTGTTCTTGAGATAATCCAAAGGCACTATGTAATATTAAAAATAAAAGAGGGAGGTATTTTGCTTTGAGCATTTTAATTGTTTTATAATTTAAAGATGCTCTTTTCTTAGATGACGTACAAAATGTGTTTACGAAGAATCATAAAAAAGCAGCCTTGTTTTATAAATATTCCTAATAATAATCGCGCTGAGATTTTCCATAATAACATAAAAAAACCACAGCTTCTGGCTGTGGTTTTTTTAGTTGAGTTTACGCTTTCGCGAAAGCGTAATACGTCTATTTAGGTTCCATTACAACAAATGGAATCACCATTTCTTCAAGGCTCACGCCTCCGTGCTGGTAGGTATTTCTATAATAACTCACGTAGTGATTAAAATTATTTGGGTAGGCAAAAAAGAGGTCACTCTTTGCAAAAATATAAGAGCTACTCATATTTATAGAAGGTAAGTGTATGGTGCGCGGGTCTGGTGCTGCGAGTACATCTTTATCTTCATACGTAAGGCTACGGCCTGTTTTATAACGTAGGTTAAGACTCGTGTTTTTATCACCTATTACCTTAGAAGGATTTTTTACATTTATGGTACCGTGGTCTGTAGTAAGTACCAGCTTCATACCCAGCTCCTGTGCTTGCTGTATCATAGAGAGCAGCGGCGAGTTTTTAAACCAGCTCTCTGTAAGGGAGCGGTATGCCTTATCATTACTAGCTAGCTCTTTTATAACTTCCATCTCGGTTTTAGAGTGGGAGAGCATATCTACAAAGTTATAAACCACCACAGTAAGGTCGTTATCCTTTTGAGACTTAAAGTTGTCTGCTAGCTTTTTACCATTTTTAAGATTAGTGATTTTGTGGTATTCCCACTTTACATCTAGGCTTAATCTCTTAAGTTGCGCCTCAAGAAAGGCCGCCTCGTGCATATTTTTTCCTCCCTCATCTGTATCATCAAGCCATAGATTGGGGTGTTTCTTTTTCATATCTTCTGGCATAAGCCCAGAAAATATGGCATTACGAGCATACTGTGTTGCCGTAGGGAGTATACTGTAGTAAGGCTCTTCTTGTACTTTTTTATAATGAGCAGCAAGGTGTGGCTCAAAAGCCTTCCACTGGTCATAGCGCATATTATCTATCACCACAAAGAGGGTAGGACTACCTTTTTTAATATGAGGCTGTACCTTGTCTTTAAACAAAGTGTGAGACATTGTAGGGGCCTCATAACCGTCAAACCAGTCTGGGTAATTTTTATCTATAAATTTACAAAACTGGTTATTTGCCTCTGTTTTTTGAGACTCTAGAATCTCAAACATCCCGCTATCTTCTATGCCTTCTAGCTCCATCTCCCAGTAAATGAGCTTCTGGTACAGTTCGCTCCACTCCTCAAAACTATTTATCATAGAGAGGTCCATCGCAATTTTTCTAAACTCTTGCTGGTATGAGGATGTTGTCTTCTGGCTTATCAGACGGCTATGGTCAAGATTTTTCTTTAAGCTTAGTAAGATCTGGTTAGGGTTTACCGGTTTTATAAGGTAGTCTACTATTTTTGAGCCTATGGCTTCCTCCATAATGTACTCTTCCTCACTCTTAGTGATCATTACGACGGGTACATTTTCTCTTTTATTTTTTATCTCATTGAGCGTCTCAAGTCCCGTGAGGCCAGGCATATTCTCGTCTAGAAATATGATATCAAAATTTTGCTCATCTATCATATCTACTGCCTCTGCACCGTTATCACAGGTGGTCACACTATAGTTTTTCTTTTCCAGAAAGAGGATGTGTGGTTTTAATAAGTCTATTTCGTCGTCTACCCAGAGTATTTGTATGTTGCTCATATATATAGTTAGTTCTTTAGTGGCCTTACCGTTGTATGGTGAAACCTTATATTTGTAAGGAGTACGCTTTCGCGAAAGCGTAAAACAACAGAATTTAAACTTTTTCTATTGCAGTCTTCCAAAGTTACAATTATTAACGACCCAATTTATGGGTTTATTACCATACCAAATGGGGTGCTCTTTGATCTCATACAGCACAAATATTTTCAGCGACTGAGACGTATCACCCAGATGGGACTTTCTTATCTCGTATATCCTGGGGCGCACCACACCAGATTTCAGCACGCTATAGGCTGTCTGGGTGTAATGCAAAAAGCGCTCAAAGTCCTTGTAGATAAAGGTGTTGTTATATCTGAGGAAGAGCAAGAAGCTGTACTTATAGCCATCTTATTGCACGACATAGGTCACGGTCCTTTTTCTCACGCGATGGAGCATAGCATTGTAGACGGGGTGAGTCACGAAGACATTTCTACCTTATTTATGGAGGCTCTCAATGAGGAGTTTAACGGAAGTTTAACGCTCGCCATACAAATTTTTGAAGGGTCATATCATCGCTCCTTTTTAAATCAGCTGGTTTCTGGGCAGCTAGATATGGATCGTACAGACTACCTCAAGCGCGATAGCTTTTATACGGGTATGGCAGAGGGTAACATTAATACAGAGCGCATAGTCGCAATGCTCAATGTAAAGGATGACCACCTAGTGGTAGAAGAAAAAGGTGTGTATACGGTAGAGAAGTTTCTCGTGGCGCGACGCCTTATGTACTGGCAAGTGTATTTGCATAAAACAGGTATTGTGGCAGAGCAATTGCTTACCAGGGTACTTAAAAGAGCAAAAGAGCTCTCGCGAGAGGGTGAGATATTACCTTCTAGCAAGGCACTGCAGTTCTTTTTACAAAATCAAATAGATAGCGATACCATAAAAAAGAGCTTAGATACCTTTGCACAGCTTGATGATTATGATATTATTTCGGCAATGAAGGAGTGGTGCTCGCATAAGGACTTTGTGCTTTCTGAGCTGTCTAAGAGTATTATAAATAGAGACTTATTAAAAGTAAAAATACGTAAGAAGCCCTTTGCTCCAGCAAAGCTAGAGAAGCATAGAAGCGCTCTTATGGAGCAGTATGGTATCTCTCAAGAAGAGGCAAATTACTTTGTAATTACGGGTACGATATCTAATCAAGCGTATAATTATAAAAAAGGGGGTATCAATATATTATTGAGTAATGGAAAGATTGTAGATGTTGTAAAGGCTAGTGACCAGCTTAGTTTAAAATCGCTTACTAAAGAAGTAGTTAAAAACTATCTGTGTTACCCAAAACCTAAACGTTAATTTTTCCTATTTTTGTGCTTTATGAAATTTACCGCAACCCAAATCGCAGGCATACTAGAAGGGACCGTAGAAGGTAACCCAGAAGTAGAGGTCTCTAAGCTCGCCAAAATAGAAGAAGGAACCCCTGGGTCTCTTACTTTTCTGGCAAACCCTAAGTATACATCATACATCTACTCAACAGAGGCAAGTATTGCCATTGTTGGTAATGACTTTGTGGCAGATCAAGAAGTTAAGCCTACGCTCATACGTGTAGAAGATGCTTATAAGTCTTTTTCAAAATTACTAGAATACTATAATCAAGTAAAACTTAATAAGTCTGGTATAGAGCAACCTTGCTTTATATCTGATACGGCTAGTTATGGTGAAGGACTATATCTAGGTGCATTTTCTTACTTAGGTGATAACGTACGTATAGGTGATAATGTAAAGATCTATCCTAATGTATATATAGGTGATAATGTAACTATAGGTGATAACTGCGTGCTTTTTGCAGGGTCTAAGGTATACTCAGACAGTGTGATAGGTAATACTGTTTATATACACAGTGGTGCTATAGTGGGCGCAGATGGATTTGGCTTTACGCCAAATGAAAAAGGGGAGTATAGTAAAGTACCACAAACAGGTAATGTAATTATAGAAGATCACGTAGATATAGGTGCTGGTACTACTATAGATCGTGCTACCCTAGGATCTACTATTATAAGAAAAGGAGTAAAACTAGATAACCAAATACAGATTGCACATAACGTAGAGATAGGTGCACACACCGCTATTGCTGCTCAGACTGGAGTTGCGGGGTCTACTAAGATAGGTAAGCATTGTCTTATAGGTGGGCAAGTAGGTATCTCTGGTCACCTCACTATAGGCGATAAAGTGCGTATACAAGCACAATCTGGTATAGGAAGAAATATAAAAGATGGTGAAGTGCTGCAAGGCTCTCCATCATTTAACTACGCAGACTGGAACCGCTCTTATGTACATTTTAAAAATTTACCAAAAATTGTACAAGCGGTAAACAAACTAGAAAAACAACAAAACAATGGGTAACGCTAAAGCACAACAACGTACGATAGCAAAAGAAGTAAGCCTTACAGGAGTAGGTTTGCATACTGGCGCAAATGTAAAAATGACATTTAAGCCAGCACCAGAAAATCACGGGTACAAGTTTAAGCGATTAGACATTGAAGGCGAGCCTATTCTCAATGCAGATGCCTCTCTTGTGACTAACACGCAGCGAGGGACTAACCTTGAGAAGAACGGTGTTGCTATACAAACTACAGAGCACGTTCTTGCAGCTTGTGTAGGTCTAGAGATAGATAACCTGCTTATCGAGCTAGACGCATCTGAGCCGCCTATTATGGATGGATCGTCAAAGTTTTTTGTAGAAGCACTAGAAGAGGCAGGTATACAAGAGCAAGAAGCTATACGAGATGAGTATATTGTAAAAGAAGTGATTACCTACAGAGATGAAGAAACGGGTAGTGAGATTATTCTTATGCCATCAGACGAGTATCAGGTAACTACAATGGTAGACTTTGGTACAAAGGTGCTAGGTACTCAAAATGCAAGTATACAGCACATCTCAGAGTTTAAAGAAGAGATATCAGATAGTAGAACATTTAGTTTTCTACACGAGATAGAGATGCTACTTGAGCACGGTCTTATAAAAGGAGGTGATCTTAACAATGCAATTGTATATGTAGATAAGGAATTATCGCCTAGTACAATGGAAAAGTTACGCGTAGCCTTTAATAAAGATCACATTGCGGTAAAACCTAACGGTATTTTAGACAACCTTACTTTGCATCACGCAAACGAGGCAGCACGTCATAAATTACTTGATGTAATAGGTGACCTTGCACTTGCAGGTACTCGTATACGTGGTAAAGTAATAGCAAATAAGCCTGGGCATTTTGTAAATACACAGTTTGCAAAGAAGCTACAGAAAATTATAAAAAATGAGCGTCGTAACTATGTGCCAGATGTAGACTTACACGCAGCGCCGGTAAAGGATATTAATCAAATTATGGAGATGTTACCACACAGACCTCCATTCTTACTGGTAGATAAAATTCTAGAACTTACAGAAGAGCACGTAATAGGTATAAAAAATGTCACGATGAATGAACCATTCTTCGTAGGGCATTTTCCTGGTGCACCTGTAATGCCAGGAGTACTTCAGATTGAGGCAATGGCACAAACGGGAGGTATACTTGTATTAAGTACAGTGCCAGATCCAGAAAACTATCTTACTTATTTACTTAAAATAGATAACGTAAGATATAAACATCAAGTGGTGCCTGGTGATACGCTTATTTTTAAGCTAGACCTTATGGCGCCTATACGTAGAGGAATTTGCCAGATGCAAGCACGTGCTTATGCAAATGGAAAATTAGTGTCGGAGGCAGAGATAATGGCTCAGATCGTTAAAGTAAAAAATAACTAATATGAATCAGCCATTAGCATATGTGCACCCAGGTGCAAAAATTGCAAAGAATGTAGTGATAGAGCCTTTTACAACCATACATAATAATGTTGTGATAGGAGAGGGAAGCTGGATAGGTTCTAACGTAACTATTATGGAGGGAGCTCGTATAGGGAAGAACGTAAGTATCTTTCCGGGAGCAGTAATCTCTGCAGTGCCGCAAGATAAAAAGTTTAATGACGAAGATACTGTTACCATTATAGGTGATAACACCACGATACGTGAGTGTGTTACCATAAACCGTGGTACATCAGACCGTATGAAAACTCAAGTAGGTAATAATTGCTGGATTATGGCATACTGTCACATAGCACACGATTGTATCGTGGGCGATAACTGTATTTTTTCTAACAATAGTACACTAGCAGGACACATTACCGTAGGTGATTATGTGGTCCTTGCAGGTATGGCAGCCATACAGCAATTTTGTACCATAGGGAGCCACGCCTTTGTAACAGGTGGATCGCTAGTACGTAAGGATGTACCGCCATTTGTAAAAGCAGGTCGTGAGCCATTAAGTTATGTAGGTATAAACTCTATAGGACTACGTAGACGTGGTTTTACGACAGAAAAGATAAGAGAGATACAAGATATCTTCCGTATACTATACCAAAAGAATTATAACAACTCACAAGCGGTCACTATTATAGAAGCAGAGATGGAGGCAACTCAAGAGCGTGATGAGATCTTACAGTTTATAAAGAACTCTCAACGCGGTATTATGAAGGGGTACTTTAGCTCTTAATAGCTATGTTTACGCTTTCGCGAAAGCGGAATATAAACCATATCAAACAACCTCTAGCTTTAGGCGCGAGGTGACAGAATAATAATCAAGAGGGGAGAGTGGTAATCTTTTCCTATTTTCGCGAAAGCGTTATTTTAACAACAATATCAATATGAGTATCTCGAGCTAAGAGGTAGTCGATTAATTTTAATTTATGGCAACAACATCAGATATCCGTAACGGTCTTTGTTTACACTACAATAATGACATCTATAAAATTGTAGAATTTTTACACGTAAAACCTGGTAAAGGTCCAGCTTTTGTACGTACAAAAATGAAGAGCGTGACAACTGGAAAAGTGTTAGATAACACATTTTCGGCAGGACATAAAATTGAAGAAGTACGTGTAGAAACTCACAAATTTCAGTTTTTATACAATGATGGAGAAGGGTATCACTTTATGAATACCGAAGATTACACACAGATTGCTTTACAAGAAACAGCGCTAGATCGTTCTGACTTATTAAAGGAAGGTGAAGTAGTAACTGTACTTATTAACTCTGAAGACAACTCTCCGCTATCTGTAGATATGCCTGGTTCTGTTATACTAGAAGTAACACATACTGAGCCTGGAGTAAAAGGAAATACAGCTACAAATGCTACAAAACCTGCAACAGTAGAGACAGGTGCAGAGGTAAACGTGCCTTTATTTATAAATGAAGGAGATAAGATCAAAATCGAGACTGTAAAAGGTACGTACAAGGAGCGTGTTAAAGAATAAATAATACTAGCTAACTAATTATAAAAATCCCGCAATTTCGCGGGATTTTCTTATTATATTCGTAATCGTGAAATTTAAAAAACAACATACACTTCAAGAAGTTGCTAGTCTTATAGACGCCACATTTGTGGGTGAACCATCATTTCCAGTACTTGGTATGAATGAGATACACGTCGTAGAGGAGGGAGATATCGTATTTGTAGATCACCCTAAGTATTATGATAAAGCGCTTAACAGTGCTGCAACGGTTATACTTATCAATAAAGAGGTAGATTGTCCAGAAGGCAAAGGACTACTTATCTCTGATGATCCTTTTAGAGATTTTAATAAACTTACTACGCATTTTAAACCTTTTGAGAGTGCAGGAGCCAGTGTTGCCACAACAGCAACAATAGGTGAGGGAACCGTTATACAACCTAATGCCTTTATAGGTAATCACGTTACAATAGGTAAAAATTGTACCATACACTCTAACGTAAGCCTTTACGACCATACGGTAATAGGTGATAATGTGACAATACACGCTGGGAGTATACTGGGTGCAGATGCTTTTTATTATAAAAAACGTCCAGAAGGTTTTGATAAACTTAAATCTGGTGGTCGTGTAGTTATAAAAGATAATGTAGATATAGGTGCTGCTTGTACAATAGATAAAGGCGTTACAGGAGATACTACTGTAGGTGCTGGCACTAAAATAGATAACCAGGTGCACATAGGTCACGATACGGTTATAGGAGAGAAGGTTTTAATAGCTTCTCAGACAGGTATAGCTGGATGTGTAGTTATAGAAGATGAAGTGACATTGTGGGGTCAGGTAGGTGTAACCAGTGGTATAACCGTAGGTGGTAAAGCAGTTATCTCTGCACAAAGTGGTGTAAGTAAGTCACTAGAAGGTGGTAAAAGTTATTTTGGATCTCCAGCAGGAGATTTTAGAACAAAATATAAAGAGCTTGCGGCATTGCGACAGGTTCAAGAATTATTAGACAAATTAAATAAACAATAATGGCTAAGAGTAAGAAGAAGATCGTACAAGAGTTTTATAAGTCAGATTTTTTTAATGACACCTCTAACCTTGATAAGTATATGCATCCAGAAATGGAGCTTTACTGGAATGCAAAAACCGGATACAATCATATGGATATCCAGGCTGTAAAGGATATGGCAACAGAGGCTGGTAAGTCTTTTGATGCGGTACGACCTCAAATTACACACCTTCTGTCTGACGGTGATAATGTAGTGATACGCTTTACATATCACGTAACTACTATAGAAACACCAGAGGTAGAAGAGCCTATAGCACACTTTATGGCTATATGGGAACTTAAAGACGGATTAATGTACCGTGGTTACCAAATGAGCCAACCTATAGAAGAAGATAAAAAGGCTATGAAGTCTTGGAAGTAAAATTCATTAATATTTTACTTGAGAATACTTAATCAAACTGCTATTTTTGCAGAGCAAAATTTTAAAACAAACTGATGAGCGTTTTAGTAAATAAAGATTCAAAAATAATTGTTCAAGGATTTACAGGTAGCGAGGGAACTTTCCACGCGGGCCAGATGATCGACTATGGAACAAATGTAGTAGGTGGAGTTACTCCAGGTAAAGGAGGACAAGTACACCTAGATAAGCCTGTTTTTAACACAGTACAAGAAGCTGTAGAAAAAGTAGGAGCAGACACAACTATTATTTTTGTACCGCCAGCATTTGCTGCAGATGCAATTATGGAAGCTGCAGATGCAGGTATCAAAGTAATTATAACAATTACAGAAGGTATCCCTGTTGCAGATATGATCAAAGCATCAGACTATATCGCTACAAAAGAGTGTCGCCTTATAGGACCTAACTGTCCAGGTGTAATCACTCCAGGAGAAGCAAAAGTAGGTATTATGCCAGGTTTTGTTTTTAAAGAAGGAAAAGTAGGTATCGTTTCAAAATCTGGAACACTTACTTATGAAGCTGCAGACCAGGTTGTAAAACAAGGTCTTGGTATCACAACAGCTATCGGTATAGGTGGTGACCCAATTATCGGGACAACTACAAAAGAAGCTGTAGAGTTACTTATAAATGACCCAGCAACAGAAGCTGTCGTAATGATAGGTGAGATAGGTGGTCAACTAGAAGGTGATGCTGCAAAGTGGTATAAAGAAAGCGGAAGCAAGAAGCCAGTTATAGGATTTATAGCCGGAGAGACTGCACCAGCAGGACGTACAATGGGGCACGCAGGTGCAATTGTAGGTGGATCTGATGATACAGCTCAAGCTAAAAAAGCAATTATGAGAGAATGTGGAATACACGTAGTAGATTCTCCAGCAGAAATAGGTAAGAAAGTAGCAGAAGTTTTAGGCTAGTATTTTATCTAATAACTATTAAAAAAACCTCTCAAGTATCGAGAGGTTTTTTTGTGCTTTATGGTTATCGTAATTCTTATATTTGATATATAAATAAGTGGGGTATTACGCTTTCGCGAAAGCGTAATAAAGAATATGTTAAGTATACCGAGCACTTATTATAAAAACAAAACAGCCAACAGACACAATATTTATAATGAAATTACTAGAGGGAAAAACAGCCATTATTACAGGTGCTAGCCGTGGTATAGGAAAAGGAATAGCAGAGGTTTTTGCACAACACGGAGCAAATGTAGCTTTTACATACAGCTCATCATCTGCCGCGGCAGATGAGCTTGAGAAAAGCTTAGAAGGATCTGGAGTAAAGGTAAAAGGATATAAAAGTAACGCTGCAGATTTTGAGCAGGCACAAGAGCTTGTAAAAAATGTGCTTGAAGATTTTGGCGCGATTGATATCTTGATAAACAACGCAGGTATCACAAAAGATAATCTCCTTATGCGTATGTCTGAAGAAGATTTTGATAAAGTGATAGAAGTAAACCTTAAGTCTATTTTTAATATGACTAAGGCTGTACAGCGCACAATGCTTAAGGCTCGTAAGGGAAGTATCATAAATATGAGCTCTGTAGTAGGAGTAAAAGGTAATGCTGGGCAGGCAAACTATGCAGCATCAAAGGCAGGTATGATAGGTTTTTCAAAATCTATGGCACTAGAGCTAGGTTCTCGTAACATACGTACTAACGTGATTGCACCAGGATTTATCGAGACAGAAATGACAGGTAAGCTAGATGAGGCTACTGTTGCATCGTGGAGAGATGCTATACCGCTTAAACGTGGTGGAAGCCCAGAAGATATTGCAAACGCTTGTGTATTTTTAGCAAGTGATATGAGTGCCTACATCACAGGTCAAGTGATTAATGTAGATGGAGGGATGCTTACCTAAAACAAGGTAAAACTCAATATAATTTAGTCATATACTATTGCAAACAGAGACACTATTATTAATTATTGGAGCTGCTATTCTCTCACTGGGAGTAGCGGTTTTTCAATATTTCTATCGTGTTAAATATAAAAGTAAGCGCAATCGCGTTTATACATTTTTACGATTTTTAACCATTTTTGGCTTACTGCTTTTACTTATCAACCCTAAGTATGAGCAAGTATCTTACTACACAGAGAAGCCTTCACTGGCTGTCGCTGTAGATAATTCTTCTAGTATTGCCCACCTTGGTTATGATGGTGTGTCTCAAGATGTGATATCCCGCTTTCGCGAAAGCGAAAAACTCAACGATGCTTTTGATATTCAGTACTATCAATTTGGAGATGATTTTAATTCACTAGATTCCCTTTCATTTACTAATAAGCAGACTAATATCTCAAACGCTTTGCGTGGTCTTGAAGATATTTATACAACAGATGTAGCTCCGGTAATTTTACTCTCTGATGGTAATCAAACCTATGGTGAGGCCTACCAGTATGTTGCTCAAAATTACAATCAACAAGTGTATCCTGTTGTACTGGGAGACACTATCATTTATGATGATCTTAAGCTGGGACAGATCAATGTAAATAGGTATGCTTATATAAATAATAAATTTCCTGTTGAGATATTTGCCACATATAACGGTGAGGGGACTATAAACTCTACTTTATCTGTGCGTTCTGGCGGGAAGGTGCTTCATCGAGAGTCTGTAAATTTTAGCCCAGAAAAAGCATCACAAATTTTTAATATAGAAGTCCCTGCAACACAAGTAGGAGTGAGACAATATAGTGTGAGTCTTGTGCCTGTTGCAAGTGAGAAGAATAAAAGCAATAACTATAAAAACTTTGCGATAGAGGTTATAGATCAAAAAACGAATGTACTTCTTATAAGTAATATAGTTCACCCAGATGTGGGAATGCTCAAAAAGAGTATTGAGAGTAATAGATTGCGCACGGTTACCTTCACAAAACCATCAGACGCGGTTTCTAAAATAAATGAGTATGAACTTATTATACTCTATCAACCAGACGCAAGCTTTAATGATGTCTATAAACAACTAGAAACACTAGCTAAAAATAGTATAACAATAACTGGAGAGCACACTGGCTGGAATGCTATAAATAAATTTCAAAAAACAATCATACAAGAGATTACAGGTCAAACAGAAGAAGTACAAGCTCGGCTTAATCCTAACTTTTCTGCATTTGTAATTGAAGATATAGGTTTTGACGATTTCCCACCTTTAGTAGCGGCCTTTGGAGAGACTCGTTTTAATACAAAAGCAGACATTGCTTTATCACAAAGTATAGGCCTTGTAGAGACTAATCAACCACTTATAGCCACAACAGAAGATAGTGGAAGAAGAGAGGTATATATATTAGGAGAAGGTTTATGGAAGTGGCGAGCACAGAGTTTTGTAGACAAGCGTGATTTCAAATCTTTTGATAATTTTATAGATAATCTAGTACAATATGCTGCTTCAAACAAGAAGAAAAGTAGACTTAACTTAGATTATGAGTCGTTTTACTATGGCAATAAAGCAGTGATGCTTTATGCACAGTACTTTGATAAAAATTACAATTTTGATGCAAGGGCTAAGGTGTCTATAAAAGTGATAAACCAGGAGTCAAAAAAGCTTACAGAGATTCCATTATTACTTAAAAAGAACACCTATCAGGTAGATATGAATAATCTTGAGCCTGGAAGTTATAAGTTTACCGTATCTGTAGCAGATCAAGGTATCGCGCGTTCTGGATCTTTTACAATTGTTCCTTTTGATATAGAGCAACAATTTTTAAATGCAAATGTAACACAGCTACAACTTCTAGCGTCTCATACAGATGGCGGTTTATATAACCCTGTAAGTTTAGATAAACTTATAACGTCGCTCATTGCAGATAATAGATATAAACCTATACAGAAGAGTACAAAAAATAGTGTACCTTTTATAGACTGGAAATTACTACTTGCAATTTTGGCATTATTGCTCGCTTTGGAGTGGTTTATGCGCAAGTATAATGGACTTACTTAAAATCAAAATTAAAAATTAGCTATGGAAAAATTACCTAAAATTGGAGTGCCTGTCGTAATAGGCCTCGTTATTCTACTCGTGATTATCACAAAATCTGCCATCACAATAGACTCTGGAGAGGCGGGCGTGTTGTATAAAACATTTGGCGGTGGTGTGGTAACAGATGAGCCACCACTAGGAGAAGGATTTCATCTAGTAGCCCCTTGGAACAAGGTGTACGTTTATGAAGTGCGTCGTCAAGAGCTTTTTGAAAAAATGAAAGTACTATCTTCAAACGGACTAGATATACAACTAGACGCATCTGCTTGGTACAAGCCTAGATATACAGATGTAGGGAAGTTGCACCAAGAGATAGGTGAAGACTACTTACAACGTATCTTATTGCCTACTATACGATCTGCAGCGAGATCTGTTGTGGGGCGTTATACGCCAGAGCAGTTATATTCTTCTAAGAGAGATGCGATACAGTCAGAAATTTTTGAAGAAACAAAGAAGATTATAAAGGATCAGTACATCGAGCTAGATGAGATACTAGTAAGAGATGTAACCCTGCCAAATACAATTAAAGAAGCTATCGAGCGAAAATTAAAGCAAGAGCAAGAGTCTCTTGAGTATGAGTTCCGCCTAGTAACAGCTACAAAAGAGGCAGAAAAAGTACGTATAGAAGCACAAGGTAAGGCAGATGCAAACAAGATTCTTAGTGCGTCACTTACAGATAAGATTCTACAAGATAAAGGTATTGATGCAACAATAGAGTTATCAAAATCTCCAAATTCTAAGGTGATAGTTGTAGGTTCTGGTGAATCTGGACTACCATTAATTTTAGGAAATAATTAGAATACTCTCTAAAATTATATGAAAGTGTTAAGATGACGCTTTCGCGAAAGCTTATATCTTTACAGTCTACTCGTCATAATGGGTAGATTGTAAAGATTTTTTTTATGTTTAAATATCAGAAAGTACTTTTATTATTTGGCTTTATACTCGCAGTGAGTTGTGGTCAAAAAGTTGAAAGTCAAAATAGTAAGAAAGGATATGCACCAGAGGCTGTAAAGGCGACATTTCAAGCCAAATATCCAGGAGAGAATGATCCAGACTGGCACGTAGACTCAAATGGAAACTATGAGTCAAGATTTAGAATAGACGGTATAAGGCACCGTGCAGACTTTAACCCAAATGGTGCGTGGATAGAAACAGAGGTGAGTATTGAAAAAGATGAGCTACCTAAGGCAGTAAGAAAGGCTATAGATAAAGACTACAGTCACGAGAAAATCACAGAGATAGAACGTGTACAGAGCGCTGAAAAAGGGCTGTTTTATGACGTAGAGTTTAAGAGAAAAGGTAAAAATAAAGATGTAGAGTTTAATGAGGCAGGGGAGAAGATTAACTAGTTTCCTGTTTGTATTCTATAAAAAAAACCACCTACTAGGTGGTTTTTTCATTCATAATCTTCTTTTTTGAGTTCTCAGTATTTACATTTTCTAGTTGTGCAGTCGCGGTTAGTAGCTTTGCTTTTGCAACCCATCTGTCCTTTTTAATTCTATCGGGAAAGAATTTTATAAGCTTTGTCACAGCCAGAATGTCTTCATTATTAAAACGGCTTATTTGCTCAAATGTATAAATACCTAACTCGTTAAGTTTTTCTTCAGTATAAGGTCCTATACCTGTTATTTTTTGTAAATCATTGCGCTCCTCGATAGTAGCTTTACCTATACGTTCATAACTTATAGGATCTTTGACGTCTGACTTTATAAGTTTTTCGGTAAGTACATCTTCAGAAAAGGCTCTATTTCGTATTTGAAGATGTTCAAACTCCTCATCCATACGATCTTTTCTAAAAACACCATCTGCCTTTCTATCTAGTTCATCTTGGAGATTGTTAAGCTTGTTTGAAAGTTTTGCAACCTCATCTTTGTGCGCTTGTAGTTTACGTTTTGCTTTAACCTTATTAGATAGCTGTGCGCCTGTATAACCTATTATAAATGCAACAAGCGTCATAACAAAGGTCTCTATGTATGCGATAGGTATTGATATGGCCTCTTGTAATACGAGCATTAATCTACTATAATTTCTATTCTATTGTTTTGACGGCGTCCAGATACAGTATTATTAGACGCTATAGGTTCTTCTTCACCTCTAGAGGTGGCTGTAATTTTACTGCGAGGGATTCCTCTTCTGGCGGTAAGATACCATTTTATCTGTCTAGACTTCTTTAATCCTGTCGTAAAATTGTCTCGATCACTCCCTACATTATCAGTATGACCTAGTATGGTAACTTTTTTATTGGGATTATTTTTGAGTAGTTGTTTAAGTTCAGAAGCATAAGCTACGAGCTCTTTGTCTAGTATAAGATCTGTATTGTTGTATCTAGGGTAAAACACTTTACTTGAAAATGATGGTCCATCTGGAATGTCAAATTCATTTTCAAAAGTAATTATAGGTTCGTCCTTTGTTATGTCTATCGTATCGCTAATAGCGATAGATTTTTGAATCTCCTCTGCTAATAATATTGATGCTTCGCGATCAATGTGCGTGTTTGTAGTGCTATCTATATGTAGCTCGTTTGTGATACTCTTACTTTTATTAATTTTTCCAGTATTGGCAGCGTTGAGTTTAACTTGAGACTCACGAGTAGATGTGGAGTCTAGATCTGCTACAGATGGAGATGTCCTAGTACTTACGTAGTAAATACACGTAAATGACCAAAGCAAAAAAACAAGGAAGGCCCCCAAAAATCCTTTCATAGTAACATATCTGTGCTTTAATTATAATTTTTAAAGCGCTATTTCAAATCTACTAAAAAGTTACGTGTGTTAAGTAATTATTAAATCAGTTTATTCACTTGTTTTTAACAAAAGACTTCTTAAATTTGCTACAGAAATGAAATTGAACAAAACACATCATCACCACACTACAGCAATCGCTCAAGCGAGGTAGTTTGGTATGTAAATAAATCATATAAAACCCGTTTGAGATACTCAAACGGGTTTTTTCTTTTTTGGGTACTTTAAACACAAACCAACAAAAATGAGTCAAAAAATTAGAATTGCTATTCAAAAGTCTGGACGCCTTAATGAGGAATCTCTACAACTATTAAAAAATTGTGGTGTTTCTATTGATAACGGTAAAGATCAACTCAAAGCAACTGCTAGAAATTTTCCGCTAGAAGTTTTATACTTACGTAATGGTGATATCCCACAATACTTAAGAGACGGAGTGGTAGATATCGCAATACTTGGAGAAAATACTCTTATAGAAAAAGGAAAGGATCTTCCTATTATAGAGAGACTAGGTTTTTCAAAATGCAAGGTGTCACTAGCAATCCCAAAAGGACAAGAATACAACTCTGTAAAAGATCTTGAAGGTAAGCGCATTGCAACTTCATATCCTAATACAGTAAGAGAATATCTAGCCGAAAAAGGTGTAAACGCAGAGCTACACATCATTAACGGTTCGGTAGAAATTGCTCCAAATATTGGACTTGCAGATGCTATCTGTGATATAGTTTCTAGCGGTAGTACATTATTTAAAAATAATCTTAAGGAAGTAGAGCAAATGCTCACTTCTGAGGCTGTTCTTACTGCATCACCTACTATTTCTGATGAGCGTAAGGAGCTATTAGAAACGCTTAAATTCCGTATACAATCTGTACTTGCAGGACAACGCAGTAAGTATGTACTTATGAATGTGCCAGATGCAAAGCTTGATGATGTTATCGCAATGCTTCCAGGTATGAGAAGTCCTACGGTTTTACCACTAGCACAAGAAGGCTGGAGTAGTGTACACTCAGTAATAAATAAAGATAGCTTTTGGGATGTGATAGATAATCTCAAAAAAGCAGGTGCAGAAGGAATACTTGTATGCCCAATCGAAAAAATGGTGCTATAATTTTACGTTGCTATGAATAAGATTTATAATCCAGAAAGAAGTGAGTGGGCAGAAATTCTAAAAAGACCTACTCAAACTGTAGATGATATAGAAGCCACCGTCACCGATATTTTTAAGGAAGTAAAGGAGAAAGGAGATACAGCGGTTGCAAAATACACAAGTATCTTTGATAATGTGACTCTTGAGAGCACAGCAGTAACTGATACAGAAATAGAGGAAGCGCAAGAGCTTATATCTACCGAGTTAAAGGAAGCCATACAACTTGCAAAAGGTAATATTGAACGTTTTCACACAGCTCAAAAAACAGAGAGAGTAGCTATTGCTACTACAGAAGGTGTAGATTGCTGGCAAGAAAAAAGGCCTATTCAAAAAGTTGGGCTTTATATACCGGGAGGTACAGCGCCATTATTTTCTACCATCTTAATGCTTGCAACGCCAGCAAATATCGCTGGTTGTAAAGAGATTGTATTATGCACACCACCAGATATAGAAGGAAAGGTAAACCCTGCCATTCTTTATACAGCAAAGCTGAGCGGAGTAACAAAAATCTTTAAAGTAGGAGGTATTCAGGCTATTGCTGCGATGACCTTTGGTACAGAGAGCGTTCCTCAAGTTTATAAAATATTTGGACCAGGTAATCAGTTTGTGACTGTTGCAAAACAGCTTGCTACAAAGCACGGTGTAGCTATAGATATGCCAGCAGGCCCATCAGAATTACTTGTTGTGGCAGATGATGCTGCTCAGGCAAGTTTTGTAGCTTCAGACTTATTAAGTCAGGCAGAGCACGGTGTTGATAGTCAGGTGATTTTGGTTTCTACTTCAAAGGATTTGATAGACGAGGTAGAAAAAGAAGTAGAAGAGCAGATGAGTACGCTTTCGCGAAAGCGTATTGCAGAAAAAGCTATTGATAATAGTAAGCTCATTTATGTAAAAGATGATGAGACGGCACTCGCGCTTATAGATGAGTACGGTCCAGAACACTTTATAGTTTGCACCTCAAATGATGACTACTATGTAGATAATATAGGTAATGCGGGATCTGTTTTCATAGGCAACTATACTCCAGAAAGCGCGGGAGATTATGCATCTGGTACAAACCACACCTTACCTACAAACGGTTATGCTAAGCAGTACAGCGGTGTAAATCTAGATAGTTTTATGAAGTCTATGACATTTCAAAAAATATCTGAAACTGGAATAAAAAATATAGGTCGTGCTATAGAACTTATGGCAGAGGCAGAGGGTCTTGATGCTCATAAAAATGCGGTAACTCTTAGACTTAACGCATTAAAATAAAGCAGTAAAGATTATTAAGTACGTATAGCACAATGAACAAATTTGACATAAATAAGCTCGTTAGAGCAAATGTTGCAAGGATGAAACCGTACTCTTCTGCGCGAGATGAGTTTACAGATTTTGATAAAGAAATGGTTTTTCTAGATGCAAACGAAAACCCTTTTAATAATGGCGTAAACCGTTATCCAGACCCGCAACAGCGTAGTTTAAAGAGTTTGATAGCCTCTCAAAAAAAGGTCTCAGAATCTCAGATTTTACTAGGTAATGGAAGCGACGAGGTGCTCGATCTTATTTTTAGAGCATTCTGTAATCCTGGAGTAGATGGTATTATAACGGTACCACCTACTTACGGTATGTATAATGTACTGGCAGGTACAAATGACGTAGCAAATACAGAGGTACTTCTTACCGAAGATTTCCAACTGGATACTAAAGGTATTCTGAATGCTGTGAGTGATACTACAAAGCTCATTTTTATATGCTCACCAAACAACCCTACGGGTAATATGATCAAACCAGATCTTATTATTGAGGTGTTAGAAAACTTTAATGGGTTAGTAGTTCTTGATGAGGCATATATAGATTTTGCAGCAGCAGAGAGTTGGATATCACAGTTAGAAAATTATCCTAACCTTGTAATCACTCAAACGCTTTCTAAGGCTTACGGTCTTGCTGGTATACGTCTAGGTTTATGCTTTGCAAGTAAAGAAGTTATTGCGATTCTTAATAAAATTAAGCCTCCTTATAATGTAAATGCATTAACGCAAAATCGCGCTTACGATAGATTGAGCGATTTACGTATGATTCATAATGAGGTAGATACCTTACTTGATAATAGAAAAACACTAGCAGCTGTGCTTAAAGATGTGGCTTTTGTGGAAAAAGTATATCCGTCTGACGCAAATTTTATTTTAACTAAAGTAGACGATGCAAACAAGCGTTATAACCAGCTTATAGAAAAAGGAATAGTTGTGCGCAATCGCAGCTCACAGGCGCTTTGTGAGAACACACTACGTTTTACAGTAGGGACCAAAGAAGAAAATACAACACTAATAAACGCATTAAATACAATACAGTAATGGCAAAAAAAGTACTTTTTATCGACCGCGATGGTACAATGATTAAAGAAACGGTAGATGAACAAATCGATGCGTTTGAAAAAATGATTTTTTACCCTAAGTGTTTTACTTGGTTAGGTAAGATTGCTCAAGAGCTCGATTATGAGCTAGTGATGATCACAAATCAAGATGGTTTAGGTACAGATTCTTTTCCAGAAGATACATTCTGGCCAGTGCACAACTTCATTATGAAGTCTTTTGAAAATGAAGGTGTTGTTTTTGATAATGTATTTTTAGATAGAACTTTTCCGCACGAAAATAAAGACACTAGAAAGCCTGGGACCGGTTTACTTACACAATACTTTTCTGAGGAGTATGATCTCAAAAACTCTTTTGTAATAGGTGATAGGCTTACAGATATGCAACTAGCGACAAATCTGGGAGCCAAAGGAATCTATATAAATGATAACACAAACCTCGGTACTGGTGAGATTACCATATCTGAAGATGAGCTCAATAAAGACATTGCGCTAGAGACAAACGACTGGCAAAAAATATACGAGTTTTTAAAATTAGAAAGTCGTGTTGCTACGCTTGCGCGAAAAACTAATGAGACAGACATAAACATCACCCTTAACCTAGACGGTACGGGTAAATCTAGCATAGATACAGGTCTAGCTTTCTTTGACCATATGCTTGACCAGATAGCGCGTCACGGGCAAATGGATCTAGACATCCAAGTAAAAGGAGACCTAGAAGTAGATGAGCACCACACTATAGAAGACACGGCAATTGCACTAGGAGAAGTGTTTGCCATTGCTTTAGGTAATAAATTAGGAATAGAGCGTTACGGTTTTTGCCTGCCTATGGATGACTGTCTTGCACAAGTTGCTATAGATTTTGGTGGTAGAAACTGGCTCGTATGGGAAGCAGATTTTAACCGTGAGATGATAGGTAAAATGCCTACGGAGATGTTTTACCACTTCTTTAAATCATTTACAGACGGTGCAAAGGCAAACCTAAATATTAAAGCCGAAGGAACAAACGAGCACCACAAGATTGAAGCTATCTTTAAGGCATTTGCAAAAGCGATTAAAGTAGCTGTAAAGCGTGATGCAGATAAAATGATTCTTCCATCTACAAAAGGAATGTTATAATGAAAATTGTGATCATTAATTATGGTGCTGGAAATATCCAGAGCATAAAATTTGCGATAGAGCGTCTTGGTTATCAAGCCGTTTTAAGTGATAGTGAAGAAGAAATACGTAGTGCAGATAAGGTCATTTTTCCTGGAGTAGGAGAGGCGAGTAGTGCTATGAGTAAATTACGAGAGACTGGTCTTGATAAAGTGATTCCTACACTCACACAGCCTGTGCTGGGTATCTGTCTGGGTATGCAATTAATGTGTACAGGTTCAGAAGAAGGAGATACTATAGGTCTTGATATTTTTAATGTAGATGTAGTACGCTTTCGCGAAAGCGTAAAAGTCCCACAAATACAGTGGAACACCATTAATAATCTATCATCACCACTTTTTAATCAAGTAGCCGAAGATTCTTTTATATATATGGTGCACAGTTTTTATGCTCCCGTAGTAGAAGATACAATTGCGACTACTACGTACGGACTTCCTTATAGTAGTGCTCTTGCCAAAAATAATTTTTATGGAACCCAGTTCCACCCAGAAAAAAGTAGCGCTGTAGGAGAGCAAATACTTAAAAACTTTTTAGAATTATGAGAATAATACCTGCTATAGATATCATAGATGGTAATTGTGTGCGTCTCTCAAAGGGAGATTATAATACAAAGAAAATATATAATGAAAATCCGCTGGAGGTTGCAAAGCAGTTTGAGGCACACGGGATCACGCATTTACACCTTGTAGATCTAGATGGCGCAAAAAGCAAGCACATTGTAAACCATAAAATCCTTGAGCAAATAGCTACAAAGACTGCGTTAAAAGTAGACTTTGGAGGAGGTCTTAAAACAGACGAAGATTTACGCATTGCCTTTGAGAGCGGAGCTTCTCAAATAACTGGTGGTAGTATTGCTGTGAAAAATCCAGACACGTTTAAAAGCTGGTTGTCAAAATATGGCAGTGATAATATTATCTTGGGAGCAGATGCTCATCATCGTAAAATTGCTATCTCTGGCTGGCTAGAGGAGTCTGATGATGATGTGGTGGAGTTTATAAACGCTTATCAAAAAGAAGGTGTCTCTTATGTAATCTGTACAGATATAAGCAAAGACGGTATGCTAGAAGGGCCTAGTTTTGACTTATATCAAGAAATACTTGCTAGCACACCAGATTTAAAACTTATTGCTTCTGGAGGAATTTCTACCTTTGACGAGTTGCCAAAGCTTGCAGAGATGGGCTGTGAGGGAACCATTATAGGGAAGGCGATCTATGAGAATAGAATCTCATTGAAGCAACTAGAAGATTTTATACTAAGTTAGAATGTATAGATATGATTAATACTTGGCATCAAGATTTTAAGGACAATGCTATTTTTAGACTAGAAGAGAATGTGCGTATGATAAGTATTGCGCTTTCTAAAGTGGTAGAAGAGGAGCTGTGGACAAAGCAAAACCAGAGTCTCAATACACTTGGTAACCAGTTATTACATATCTGTGGGAATATGACACAATATATCGTTTCTGGACTAGGCGGTAATCCAGATGAGCGTAATAGAGAAGAGGAGTTTAATACTGAAGATGGTTTTACAAAAGATGAGTTGCTACAACGACTTTTACTTACGGTTCAAACTTCTACTACTATTATTGATGATGCTACACCAGAAAATCTTTTAAAAAAGAGAAACGTACAAGGTTTTGAGCTTTCTGGTACTGGTATCGTATTACACGCAGTTGAGCACTTCTCATATCACACGGGGCAGATCGCTATGCAAGTAAAACTTGTTATAGACCAGCCCCTTGGATTTTATGAGGGAATGAACTTAAACACCCTTAATGAAGAAGATTAAAAATCTTTCTTTAAAAATTTAATAATTTCAGATCTTACTTCCTCTTGATAGAGTGAGTGACCAAAACCTTCGGTCTCAATGTAGGTGCTTCCTTTCCAGTTTTTATGGATGTTTTGTGAGGCAGATACAGGAGTGATTTTATCAAACTTATCGTGGATTATTAAAGCCGGTAGGGTAAGCTCTTTTGCAAAGGCTGCGCCAGAAAAGCCTTTAAAACCAAAACCAAATAATTCCTTTACGAGCTGTTCAAGAGAATTCATCGTTCTATTGTTGAGTCCAAGTATAGCTCTATAACCTACCATTATCTCACTAAGCTCTGATGCAGATCCTAGTATTACTGCAGATGTAAATTGTGTAGGTTTATAAGTATACTGATGAAAAACCGTAGCTAGTCCACCTATAGAGTGCCCTATAATATGGTCCGGTTGGTATCGTTGTACAGCTTCTTCTATGGCTTTTGCATAACGAGGCACATTGAGCAATGTCCCTGTAGAGTTACCGTGAGCCGGTGCATCTATGGCATAGATGTCATAGTTTTCTTGCTGTAGTTCTTCCACTAGTTTAAACCAGCGATGCGTGTTGCTTTCCCAGCCGTGTATGAGAAGTACTTTTTTACCAGTGCCTTCCCAGCGATATGCTTGTAAATCACACGATCCAGAAGTAAAGCGCTCATAGGTAGCCTTATTAAGGTAATCTATTTGCTCACCATAAGGTTTTCCTTTGCGCGGAGTACAAAATATATTAAAAGCTTGCTGTGCCGCAGCTTTAGGGTTTGCTATACTTAGTGCGTTGATTTTTGCTCCTATTAATTTAGGAATAAATCTTTGTAAAGTCTTTTTCAAAATTTTTATTCTTCTCGGTGAACAGAATCTGGTGAAAACGCAGGAGTACAAATAGCCATATACTCACACTCTGCATCAAAGGGATTGCTGTATTGTACTCTCGTGTTACGATTGATCTTAATACTTTGCCCTGCGTGTAGTACAATAGTGTCTCCGCCTATAATAAACTGTTTTTTACCTTTTATGATATACGTGTACTCATCAAACTCTGGAGTTTGAAATGGCTCACTCCACCCAGGTGGAGCAATCATATGAGCGATGCTTATATCATTATTGCCATCTGTCGCTTTTCCCCAGTGCTCTTCTATGGTTTTACCATCTGTAGTAGGTACAATAAAAGGGCTTTTTTGAATCTTATAACTCATATTACCAGCTTATTTGAATATACTTGATAGGTGCATCATCAGGGATTTGAGTGAGTTCAACCTTGGTGGTTGTATCAAACATAAGCTCTGATGGCAAGTGTTTTTTATCAATAGTAAAATACACATCACTATCTTCTACAAGTACAACTATAGTAGATATAAGGTTTTCTATGCGCTTTATCTCGTGCCCATCTAGAATGTCCTTAAAGGTACTTTTTACAGTAACTCCACCTTCTGTCGTATAGCGCTCGTCATATAAACGTATGTAGTTTATTGTAGCATCAGAGTCGCCTGTGGTAGGTTCTAGTTCTAGTAGTTTTTTACCTCCTTTTTCAAAAACTGAGATGTACTGCACGGGTGCTTTTAGTTCTGTAGATCCATTTGCATCTACAAGACTATCATTTACAAAGGTAGTTTTGAGTTCGCTTACTTTTGTTGTTTTTGTAAGTGGTCCAACACCTTCATTTGTAATAGCAAAGTTTCCAGAGTTACTACAGCTACTAGCTATTAAACCTAGTATAGAAAGGGCGATTATATTTCTTTTCATAAGATTAAATTGAGGGTACACATTTGTTATGTGTCATTATTATTTCAACATTTTACCTAGTATCCCAAAGACACCACGTATAACGGTTGCGCTTGTAAGCACTTTAATTAATGCTTTTGATCCAGCACTTTGAGTTGATCTTGTGCTCTTAGATTTTGATGATGTTTTTGAGGCTTTGGCTCTTTCTTTTTTAGCCTTTTCCTTTGCTTCAGCTTCGTTAGCTTTATCTATTTTCTTTTTGAGTAGCTCGTAGGCACTCTCTCTATCTGAAATTTCGCTATATTTTTCTACAAGCTCAGACCTGTCGTTTATACCGTCTATTTCCTTTTGGGTTAATACATCCATACGTGACATAGGTGCGCGTAGCATTGTAGCTGCAAGGGGAGTAGGGCGACCCTTCTCATCTAGAGCAGATACAAGTGCTTCTCCTATACCTAAAGATGTAAGAACGGTCTTTGTGTCATAATATTCAGAATCTGGATAGTTTTCGGCAGTGAGTTTTATGGCTTTTCTATCTTTTGCAGTAAACGCACGTAATGCGTGCTGCACTTTAAGACCTAGCTGGCTCAATACGCCATCTGGAATATCTGTTGGGTTTTGAGTTACAAAATAAATACCTACACCTTTAGATCGTATTAACTTTACAATACTCTCTATCTGGCTATGTAACGCTTTTGAAGCTTCTTTAAAAATAAGGTGCGCTTCATCTATAAAAATTACAAGCTCTGGCTGGCCGCTATCTCCTTGCTCTGGAAATGTAGAGTAAATCTCTGCAAGTAGACTCAACATAAAAGTTGAGAATAATTTAGGTCTGTCTTGTATATCTGTAAGGCGTATCACATTAATTACTCCACGACCGTCAGAGGTGGTGCGAGTAAGGTCATCTGTGTCAAAAGATTTTTCTCCAAAGAAAATATCTGCTCCCTGCTGTTCAAGTTCTACTATTTTACGCAGGATAGAACCAGAAGAAGCTGGAGAAATACGCCCATACTCTTCTTCTATTTCTGCCTTACCTTCTTTTGTCGCATATTGTAAAATCTTTTTAAAGTCTTTAAGATCTAGCAGCGGTAATTTTTTATCATCACTGTACTTAAAAAGTATAGAGATAATACCAGATTGTGCCACTGTAGCATCAAGTATACGTGAGAACAGTACAGGTCCAAACTCACTTACTGTGGCTCTAAGGCGCACACCATTTTGTTCAGAAAGTGTGAGGAGTTCTACTGGGAAGTCTTTGGCATCAAAGGGTAGGCCTATCTTCTCGTGGCGCTCATCTATCTTTGCGTGACCAGGACTTGCTTTTGCAATACCAGAGAGATCACCTTTCATATCCATAAGTAGTACCGGTATCCCTTTATCAGACAGATTTTCGGCAAGTACTTGTAATGTTTTTGTTTTACCAGTACCTGTAGCACCAGCAATGAGACCGTGACGATTAAGAGTTTTAAGAGGTACTTTTACGTGAGCATTTGTGATGGTCTCGCCATCTAGCATTGCTGCTCCCATAGTGATAAAGTCACCCTTAAAGGTGTTTCCTTTTGTAATAGATTTTAGAAACTCTTCTTTTCTGTCCATAGTAGATTGTTGTGTTTACGCTTTCGCGAAAGCGTACTAAATCGCATTTATCTCAAAGTTTAAAAATACATAATAGTTAAAAAATGTTGCCATCTATCCGTACATTTATTACCAAAATCTACAACTATGAGACCTATTATATTGACAATCTTTGGGATGCTTTTACTCACTTCTTGTAAAGAGGAGTTACAAAGACCCCACACACCACCTCCAGAAGGTCATATGGAAAAGAGAGCACCAGTGTTCCACACGTCTCACGAACCCACTAAGGCAGACGCACCATTTTCTGATGCGGTGCAAGTAGGTGATATGTATTTTCTATCTGGACAAATAGGGATGGATCAAAGCACGAGAACACTCGTAACAGGGGGCATTGAAGCCGAAACAAAGCAAACCTTAGAAAACATAAAAGCGGTGCTTGCACATCACAATCTAGAAATGACAGATGTTGTAAAAGCAATGGTTGTGCTAGAAGATATTGAGGACTTTGCAACATTTAACGCTATCTATAAATCGTACTTGCCACAAAAGCCTGCGAGAACCACCTTTGCAGCAAAGGCACTTGCCGCAGGGGCAAAAATTGAGATTGAAGTTATAGCAGTAAGAAAGAAATAACTTACTTTTACTCAATAAATTAAAACATCATCAATCAATGAAACTTTTTAAATTTTTACCTTTTTTACTTCTTGGCGTTACGGCCTGTAATAATGACGACGATACGGCTAGTATGCCCGAGTCTGATGTAAATACCTCACTGGCTCAAATAGCTGTAATAGGAGACAACCTAGTTACTGGATCTAGTGGTAATGTAGTTACTTGGAATTATCTTAATGAAGAAAGTACAACCATTAATTTACAAGAAGAAATAGGCTTTGAGTTTGGTTTTTTAAGGAATACCATTGGGGATCGACTAGCGATAGCTTCTGGCATACCTACTTCTCAGTTTATTACATATGGTGTCGTTAATGGAGATCAAGAGATATATAGTGATTACTTTACACCATCTAATCCTGTAAATGAATTTGAGCTTTACACAACAAACACCGAAAATAATATTATTACTTATTATGTAGACGGGTCAAGCACCTGTTGTAACCTATATATAAGTACCTATAATAAGACTACTGCTGTAATTACAGAAGCTTATATAGGTAATGTTTCTGTAAGCAATGCAGCATCTAGTATAATGGCAAAGGGTGATAAGACATTTATTGTGGGAACAGACACTCTTACCGGGGTAAAGAAGCTATTTGTTCACAATGCAGACATTGGTGATGCAGTAGGAGTGTGGGATATAGATCAATATGGCGCTTACATATATGATGAGAATCTTGACGTGATGTACTTATTTGATTTTAATGGAACCTCTCTTTCTCACGCCACACTAGATTTTGAAACACTTGCGATAAGTGAGCAGACTTCTTTTCCAGAAGGTTTTACGGTCACTGATGGATTTAATCAAACAAAAGCACTAGCTCAAGAGCTTGCATTTAAAGATGTAACAGATAAAATCACTAATACTTATAATTATAATACAAACAGCATTAGTAATTATACGGAGGTAGGTCTTATCAATACTATTTTAGATCAGACTGGGATGAGTATAAACATACGCAATACAGATATAGCGCAGTTTACATCTTATTATATTGTAATGGGTACTACAGAAGTAGATGGAGAGACTCAAGGGGTGGTGGTAATTCTCAATAGAGATTTAACGGTAATACAAACAGCGAGTACTGGAGACATAAGACCAAATAGTCTTGTGGAAATACCTATCATATTTAACTAAAATATTTTTAACCTAGATCAATAAAAAAGCCACGTCATAAACGTGGCTTTTTTATTTAATTTATGCTAGGGCTTATATATCATCAAAGCTTACATCTGTAAACTTATCTGCCGTTGCAGTAGGCTCTTCTGAGGTTACACCTCCAGAATCTACCACTTCTGATGCTACAGGTCTTGAGTAATCATTCTGGTGACGGTCAGATATTACTTCTTCACCTTTTTCTTCTAGTATGTAAGAAGTCATCTCGTTAAGATTTTCTGTAAATCCAGCAAAGTCTTCTTTATATAAATAGATTTTGTGTTTCTTAAAGTGGAAAGAACCATCATCATTAGTAAACTTTTTACTCTCTGTAATGGTAAGGTAATAATCTCCTGCCTTTGTAGATCTTACATCAAAGAAGTACGTGCGTCGTCCTGCTCTAAGTACTTTTGAAAAAATCTCTTCATTGTCTCTTCCGTCGTAATCACTCATAATGGTCCTTCTTGTTTTGGATTGTGTGTTTGTTGTTTCAAAAATGGTAAAAAATATACCATTGCCCAATTATTTTTTACATTTCTTTCTCGTCCAGCTGCTTTACATACAACTCTTTATAGTAACCCTCTTCTGTTATTAATTGATTATGAGAGCCTTGCTGGGTTATTTTACCATCTTCGAGAATGATAATCTGATCGGCATTTTTTGCAGATGAGATTCTGTGGCTCACGATAATAGTGGTTGTATTTGTTGTGAGCTGCTGTAAATTATTGAGTATTTCTTCTTCTGTCTCGGTATCTACTGCGCTTAACGAGTCATCTAGTAATAAGATTTTAGGAGATCCTATAAGCGCTCTTGCGATAGATACACGTTGTTTCTGTCCTCCAGATAAGGTAATGCCCCGCTCACCAAGTACGGTGTCATACCCATCCTTAAAGTCTATTATGTTGTGGTGTACGGAGGCCGCTTTCGCGAAAGCGTAAACCTCTTCATCACTAGCATCTGTCTTCCCAAATTTTATATTCTCACCTATGGTATCAGAAAATAAGAAAGCATCTTGAGGCACATAACCTATCTCAGAACGAAAATCATTAAGATTAAGGTTTTTTATAGCTGTCCCATCTATGGCAATGTTTCCGTCTGTAACATCATAGAGACGCCCTATAAGTTCTAAAATGGTAGATTTACCAGAACCAGTAGGCCCTATTATAGCAAGTGTTTGCCCTGGTTGTACGGTAAAGCTTATATCCTTAAGAGCGGTAATGAGTGTGTCTTCATACGTAAAAGTGACATTCTTAAAAGCGATAGCACCATTTATAGGTGTGTGCTCTGTAATGGTATTTACGATATCTGGTTCGATTTCTAAAAATTCATTAATGCGTACTTGAGAAGCTTCTGCTGCTTTTATAATAGAGGTTACCCAGCCTACAGTAGCAACTGGCCAGGTGAGCATATTTACATACATTATAAACTCTACAAGCGTGCCTAGTTCTGGTATAGTACCATCTATATACTGTTGCCCTCCTACAAATATCACAATAAGGTTACTCGCACCTATAAGTCCTATCATAAGTGGGAAGAAAAAGGCCTGCACTTTTACAAGGTCAAGATTTTTTTGCTTGCTGTCTTCGCTAAGTGTTGCAAAGTCTCTAAACGTATTAGGCTCTAGTGTATATGCTTTTATGACAGATATACCGCTAAAAGACTCTTGTGTAAACGTAGTAAGTTTAGACAGGTACTCTTGAACTATAGTACTGCGCACGTGTATCGCGCGGCTTAGTTTATAAATAGCGATAGATAAAACTGGTAAGGGTATTAAGGTATATGCGGCTAGTGATGGCGCCATACGCACCATATAAGGTATCACAACTGCAAAGAGTACAAGTGCTTGTAGAAGATACATAATTGCAGGACCTACGTACATACGTACTTTGGTTACATCTTCAGAGATGCGGTTCATAAGGTCACCAGTTCTATTTTTTTTATAAAAACCTAGGCTGAGACGCTGGTACTGTGCATAGACATCATCTTTAAGATCTGCCTCTATAAATCTAGAGACTACAATGATGAGTTGTCGCATTAAGAATGTAAAAAAACCAGAGAGTAGGGCAGCACCTAGAAGTAAACCCAGTTTTAAAAGCATACTATCTTTAAGCCCATCTAGGTTTGTGTCTCCACTTTTTATGTAAGTCTCAACATCATTTACGATATCACCTACAATATCTACATTAAAAACGGCAAAGACACGAGCCGCGATAACTATAAAGAAACCGGCTATAAGACGCCATTTATAACGTAAAAAATATTTGTTAAGAGATTTTAATGCACCCATCACCGTACTGCAATTTTTTTGAAGCGCTAAGGTCGGTTTTTTTTAAGACCTGTGCGAGCCAAATTTTCCTGTAACATAATTGATAATATGTGATGATACTTTTAGAAATACCGTATTTTTGCACCGATTTAAAAATGACCATAATTCGTTTTTATAACTATAAAAGTTCTTTGTTGCTATGTTAAACAGACGCCATATCCGTGTCAAAGTAATGCAAACCATTTACGCCCTTGGGAGTAAGGAGCAGTTTGATCTTCAAAATGAAGATAAATTTACAGTAGAGAGTATGAACCAGATGTACAATCTGTATCTCTTAATGCTAGATTTGATGGTGGAGGTTCACGCTTTCGCGAAAGCGGAACAAGAAAAAATCTCTAAAAAGATTCTAGCTACCGAAGAAGAAAAAAATCCCAACACAAAATTCATTAACAACCAGGTCTTGACTAAACTGTCTGACAATGGTGAGCTACGTGATGAAATAAGCAAGCGTAAACTCAAACACTGGAGACAGAATGATGAGTATGTTGCTATCATATATAACGAGATTGTAGCTAGTGATCGCTATGCCTCATATATGGAAGAGGAGGAGACTACTTTTAAAATAGATCGTAAGCTTATTATAGATTTATATACAGAGATAATAGCGCCTAATGATAAGCTATATGATTATATAGAAGATGCACGCCTTACCTGGATAGATGACTTGCCTATGATTAATATGGCAGTGCTAAGAAGACTGGGCAAGCTAAAACCGGCATCACCAGAGTCTTCATTACTACCTAGCTTATTTAAAAATGAGGAGGATGTACATTTTGGTACAGAGTTACTAGAGAAGACGGTTGCAAATGAGACTTTTCTAGCAAACGAGATTACAGAAAACACACCAAACTGGGATAAAGAACGTATCGCAGATGTAGATATGGTGCTTATAAAGATGGCACTTTGTGAGTTTTTAAAATTCCCTACTATACCTGTTAAAGTGACTATAAATGAGTACTTAGAAATTTCTAAGGAATACTCAACACCTAAGAGTAGCATCTTTATAAACGGTATACTTGATAAGCTTGTAAAACAATATGAGCGAGAAAAAAGGTTAAAGAAAGAGGGTAGAGGTTTAAAATAGTATACTTTTTCTTATTTTTACGAATCATTATTTATAAAAAAACAACAATGAAAAAAGGTTTATTAGTATTAGGAGTACTTTCGGCTATGGTATTTACTTCTTGTAAGGAGGATGCAGCGAGCAAAGTAAAAGAAGAAAATGTTGAAGTTGCAGCGGCAAGAGACGCTCAAGCTACAACATATCCAGTAATCGCTTTTGATGAGACTGAATTTGATTTCGGAAACATTGAAAAAGGAAACACTGTAGAGCACAAATTTACATTTACTAACACAGGTAAAGCACCACTAGTAATTGTAGACGCAAAGAGTTCTTGTGGATGTACAGTACCAGAATATTCTAAAAATCCAGTTGCACCAGGTGAGAAAGGTGAACTTCTTGTAAAATATAACGGTAGCGGTACTAACCAAGTAACTAAAACTGTAACAATAAAAGCAAATACTGAGAGAGGTACAGAGACTGTAAAGATCAAGGCATTTGTAAACCCTGCTGCTGGAGCAGCTAAATAAGAATTATGGGTGAAGGATTGCAGGGCATATTAGGTCCTCTCTTATTGTTTACGGTATTTATTGTATTCTTTATAGTATTACCACAACGTAAGAAACTCAAACAAGAAAAGAACTTTGATAAAGATCTTAAGAAGGGTGATCGTGTAATTACAAAAAGTGGTCTACACGGTAAGATTTTAGAACTTAATGATAATGGTACCTGTGTATTGGAAACAATGTCTGGTAAAATGAAGTTTGAAAGATCTGCACTATCTATTGAGATGTCTCAGTCGCTTAACAAAAGCGTTGTAGAAACAAAGAAATAGTCTTTTCTAATTATTATATATAAGCCCTCGCATTTGCGGGGGCTTTTTTTATGTCTTCTATTATTTGACACTTATATGCTTACAAGCATATAAGTGGGAATGTATAAGCATTAAGTGAGTGACAGTAATAACCTAATATAACCCATAAAAAAGGCTCTTGCGGTAAGCAAGAGCCTTTTTTATTTTATAGTGCAATTAATTATTTAATAATACCACCGCAAGAAATTCTTGCTCCTGCAGCACCACTAGGTTGCGATGTAAAATCATCTGTACCTTGGTGTACGATAATTGCTTTACCTACAACATCTTTTTTAGGATCTCCACAACCTATACACCACTGGTCTGTGCTCATTGTGATGGTTCCGTTTCCGTTTTCATCTGCTGGGAAGTTACCTATATCACCTTTATGATATCCCTCTGTTGCGCCCCACTTACCGTGCTGCTCGTTTGTAGGGTTCCAGTGTCCTCCTGTAGATTTTCCATCTGCGCTTGAACAGTCTGCCTTGTCGTGTATGTGTATGGCGTGCATACCTTCATCTAGTCCACCTATTACTGCTGTAAATTTTACAACACCGTCTTCTTCTTTAAAAACAACACTTCCAGAAGCTTTACTGTCACTTTTAGGTTCAAGTTTTAAAGTGAGTTTTTGCACCTCTGGCATAACTTCTACTTCTTCTACCTCAACAACTTCTATTACTTCTTCGCTTTCTTTTTTATCACCTTTACAACTCGCTAGTGTGGCTAGAGATAGTAAGGCTATTGTCATAAATCTGTATTTCATCATCTTTTGGTTTTGATAATTAGTGATTAATTAGCTCTAATATACCACGACAACTTAAGAAATACTAAGATTTTATAAAACCTTTTAGATACTTATGGTGCTTAATTGTGAAGTGTTTGTGATATTTTGAGCATCAAGACTATATTGATATACACCACTTTCACCTACAGCAATAAGCAAGTCACCTTGAATTATCACATCAAATGCCAGTTTATCAATACTATGCACTAGCACAGATTCTGCAGGGTTTGATACATCAAATATTTTAATCTCATCATCACATACGATAAGGTAATCACCATATAGGCCTAATCCTTTTGGGAATGTGAGCTGGCGAACGTTAACAAGCATAGGATTGAGTACATCTGTCACATCATACACTTCTAGCTGGTTTACAAAACCATTACACCCTAGATCGCTCCATAAGGTTACAAATGCATATTGATCATTTGCTACCACGGGATCACAAGAAGTGAAGTGCTGTACAGAAGATAATTGTTCTGGAAACTCTGGATTATTTACACTATAAATAAACATCCCATTACGAGATCCTATATAAAGATAATCCCTGTAGCTGAATAGTGTTTCAATATCAAAACCTATGCGTACCGTATTAACCAGTACTGGCTCTGTAGTATTTGTAATATTAAATACATTAAGATCTTCATTATCTACCGTATAGAGGTAGTTGCCTTTTATAACAAAGGTTGCAAGTGAGCCGCCTTGACCTACACTATCTGCTGTGCTCAAAGACTCACCACTGCTAGTTCCGTCAGAACTACATCCCAGTGCAACTATCACTAGGGCAATTATGTATATATACTTTTTCATCTTATTTAATCTTCAAGTTCGTAATCAATGATAATTTCTCCATCTGGGATGTCGTGTATAAATCCATCTGGAGACACTTTAGGAGGAAATACCTCTCTAATGCGCTTTGTTACCTGCAAGTTTGCTGTTTGTTTATCATAAGTAACCGCAATAAGGTCTACAGCTTGATTGATGTAATACACATTATTTTTAATTGCGAGATCTGTTGCTCCAGGTGCCTTTATATAGGCAAGAGCAATAGGTGAAGATGGATTTTCATTATCAAAAATGTGAAAACCCTTGTTCTTTTCGTTTACAAATAGTAAACCATTAAGAACATAAATTTTACCTGAGTTTACAATGGTTCTAGCGTCTTCAAGAGTGACGCTTGCTTCAAACGTAGGACGATCAAGTGTAATCGCGTCATAGTTTGTTAATAGGTCAATGGTATCTACATCATCACTATTTCTGTCTGTTACACAGCTCAGTAGTGAGAAAGATACGAGTAGTAGGATACATACGTGTTTCATATAATATAGTTTTGCATAAGATGCAGTAACTACCTATACGTTGCGTGTGCTAAGTAATAGTTTACAATTATTTAATGTTAGAGTGCTTTAAATAAGGTTTTTGGGTCACGTAAGCCACGTTTGAGATTTTCAAAGAGTATAAGCATTTTATCTACTTGAGTTTGCTCATTTTTATAGCGTCTTACTTGATAAATAAGACCTCTTTTTTTACCATCTGTGAGCGATTCAAAAATAGCTGCGCCCTCTGGGTCACTATCATAAACCGCGTCAAATGCTTCTGGAGTGACCACACCGTACTTAGTGGTATCTTCTATGAGCTGAATGCTAAAATTATCCAGCGGCTCAATTTGTAATGTTTTATGGTGTTGCTTCCCAAATAGAACCCAGTAAACGCCTTTCAATTTACGTATTGCTATATGTGTTTCTAGCGTATTTATATCATTACTAGCTTTGAGCAGGACACGCTTATGACCAGCATTAGACCACTCATTACCCTGCTTATTAGGCAATATGAAGCCTCCCTTTTGGAGTTGAACTTGTATGACTTTTGACGTTTTGATTCTTACTAGATAATGAGTGTATGGTTATGAGTGCGCTTTCGCGAAAGCGTAATTCTAACTAAGCGTTGTTATTACCTGTGTCTCGCTGTGTAACGTCTTATGTACTGGACATTTATCTGCAATTTGTAACAGACGATTGAGCTGCTTCTCATCAAGATCTGACGTTATTTTAATCTCACGATGAAAGGTATCAATCTTTGCTGAAGGGTTGTCTTCACAAGCAACACAATCTTGAGCGTGCGTTTTACTGTAACTAGTGTGAACCTCAACGTTTTCTACAAGCCACTTTTTACGCTTTGCATACATCTGTATGGTCATTGCGGTACAGGCAGAAAGACTACCTGCGAGTAACTCATATGGAGTAGGGCCATAGTCGTTTCCGCCTACGCGTACCGGCTCATCTGCCTTCATATGGTGATTACCTAGTTTTAATAAGGTTGTAAAGCCCTCTTCGTCATCTAGGCTTGCCACCACTTGAAAGGTGGTTTTTATGGTCTCTTGAACAGGTTGTGGTATGTATCTCGCAGCCCATCCAGCGATAATTTTACCCACGTAAGCTGCATTTTCTTTATCAATAAGTAAGTGCTCAGATCCATCTAGGGTAACAAAGCTCTTAGGGTGATGCGCGGCGTGGTAAATTTCTTCGGCATTTTTTATAGATACAGTATCGTCTTGGGGTGAGTGGAGTATGAGTAAAGCTTCGTGAAGGTTACGAGCAGCTTCTACACAAGAGTTTTCTTCTAGATTATCTATAAACTGCTTTTTAAAAGTAAAGTCACGCCCTGCGAGTTTTACATTAGCCTGACCTTTATCTTTTATTACTGAAAGCTGAGAGCCTAGTTGCTTTTGTACGTGTACTGGGTTGCTAGGAGCTCCTATAGTTGCGACAGCCTTTATCGTATCAATCTTACCACCTGCAAAAATTGCTGCAGCACCACCTAGCGAGTGTCCCACAAGTAAAGAGGGCGCTTTATATTCTTTGGCAAGAAAATCTGCAGCGCTTATGAGATCATCAACATTACTGGAGAAGTTTGTATCTGCAAAGTCACCATCACTGTCACCTAAACCTGTAAAATCAAAGCGTAGCACGCCAAAACCTTGAGAGGCAAGTGCTCTACTTACATTGCGCACAGCGCTAAAATCTTTTGTACAAGTAAAGCAATGTGCAAAAATGGCAAAGTTATGCGGGTCTTGATTTGCCGGTAGATCTAATCTTCCAGCCAATACTTCTCCGTGTGCATTTGTAAAGTTTATTTTACTCGATCTCATATGGTTGTTTTATGGTTAGATAGTGTAAGTCGTTAATCAAATGATAACCTATCTTAAAAGGTTTTAAATTACAAATATTAAAGAGCAAATAGTACATTTAGAAACGCAAAAATTCTATAAAGTCATCTTACTTTTATGTTATCACCTGTAAATCAAAATCACAGAATAGTATTACTTGATATACTTAGAGGCTTTGCAATCTTTGGAATTTTTGTAGTAAACATAGAGATAATGAATTGCACGTTTATAAATGGTGATGCATTCGCAGAGCAATTTACCAGCGTTCTTGACAGTCTAGCTGTAAGAGTAAAGCAGTTATTCTTTTACTCAAAGTTTTTCCCAATATTTTCATTACTCTTTGGTGTTGGGGTAAGTATCCAGCTCGCAAGTATGAAACGCAAGGGAATAGGCCATTTTTTCTTTTATAGAAGGATGTTTGCCTTATTTGTGTTTGGGGTATTACATATTATATTTCTTTGGAGTGGTGATGTGATACATCTATATGCGATTCTAGGTCTTTTAACACTTGTTGTCTCAAGGTTTAAGAACAACTATTTGGTAATATGTGCAGTGCTACTTTTATTGTTTCCCTTTTATAACTCAGTAGCGACATACTTAATGAAATGGGTAGGTTATGATATGATGTCCTATTTATCTACCTACACACCAGACGATATAAGAGAAACAATAAGAAGCGGAAGTTATTATGATAATGTAATGCTACGTATACAAGAATACAAGAGTAATGTTGGGGTGCTTTATGTGTTTTTAGCTCCTAAGGCTTTCGCAATGTTTTTGATAGGATTACTATTAGGTAGGGAAGGAGTGTTACATAAGCTTCAAGATTTTGCACTTCGTATAAAACGTCCTGTTCTTATAATGTTTGTAGTAATTACCATCTATAGGGTCATATTTTTATTTTTTACTTGGGATACAGCATTTTGGAAAATAGATGTCTGGAGAAGTACACTTATTTATTTTCAAGAACTATGTGATGTTCTCACAGCACTTTTTTATGTCTGGCTTATTATCTCACTTTATAAGAACGTTATTTTCAAAAAGATGATTTTGCCACTTAGACACGTAGGGAGAATGGCATTAACCAATTATATATTACAGAGTGTAATAAGCTTATTTATATTTACCTCTAGCGGTTTAAGTTTATATGAGCGACTAAGTCCTTTTGAAACTTTAGTGCTTGCAATTGTAATCTTTTGCTTGCAAGTGTTATTGAGTAATTTATGGCTCCGTTATTTTAAATTTGGGCCTTTAGAGTGGTTATGGAGATGTGTGTCTTACTGGAAAGTTTTACCGCTTAAAAAAGAAAGAATATAAAAAAGCCTCAATTGATAATTGAGGCTTTTTAAAATTAGTATTATGATTTTGACTTTCGCCGGTCTGTTTTTATAAAAACAGCGAGTTGAAACCTGTCATAGGTGTCTACCGCAAAATCATTTTTGAGATATCCCATTTGTGCACTTAGGTTCTCGCTAAAGTTGTAGCCTAAAGCACCGTACAGTCTATTCTGCCCAAAAAAGTCATTCTGCAGATTTATAAAAATCTCATCATATGCGGTTAGAAACCATTTATCATTAAGAGGATAAGTTACTCGTAAAAAGTAACGCGCTCTATGCTCTGTTGTGTTCTCACCAGCAGGTCTATTTATAAAACGTTGCTCTAGTCGATATCTATGGCTAAAGTTAAACTTGCCAAGACTATTTTTAAGAACAAACTGCTCATACAGACGATTTTCATTTACATTCTCTTCACCTGCAAACTCAAGAAAGTTTGTGTCTGTGGTGATGTTACCATACCCAAAAGAAGCCATAGCCTTGTCTGATATATGGTAGTTAAGAGCCGTACGCAGGAGTAACTGATTAAAGTTACTCCCAAACTCATACGTTCTATACTGTGCCTCTGCGTGTATGCTTAGCTTTTCTGATATTCTATTATTTGTAAATATCATTGCCCACGCGCCTAGATCATCTTCGCCGCGGTCTTGGGCTTGTAATGATACAAGAGATGAGAATAATAGTATTAAGGCTAAAAGCTTTTTCATACTTAGTTTAATTTAAACGTTTTTATCTCTTTAAAGCTACTTACATCCATAGCTTTTAGCGTAGTTTCAAATGGTGTCCACTCCGTGCTAAAGAATGTATTAGTCTTCTCTAGAGCGCTCTGTAGCTCATTACGTGCGTGTGACATAAGAGTAGTCTCTGTCGTAGTAAGTCCGTTAGGGCGACTACGTACATAACCACTGGCAGCACCTATACGATTCATCACTGTGATTTCTGGATTACGAGTGATACCCTGCCTTTTATCTACCTTACCTATGTATAATGAGATTACTTCATCTATGCGCTTATCCATATCTTTTATAGAGGCTAGCTCATCTTTATACGCCTTTTTATCATCAAGCTTGTTAATCATTTTCTTGTAATCATTTGCAAGGTTCTTGCTTTCTACAAGTTGTTTTACAGCATCTGCGGCTACTTGAGTCATCGTTTCAAGATCTTTGGCAGCATTGTAACTATCGTCTATTGCTTTTTGCGGCACATCATACCTTGGGTCGCTCTCTACTGTGATAGCGCTCTCGCTTGTTTGATCTCCATATTGCATTACAAGCTTGTAAGTTCCTGGTTTAACAGAAACCCCTCTAGGTTCATTCTTACGTTTTCTTATACGTCTAGATGGGCGATCACCACCAGACTCATTCATATACCAAGTAGTTTTGTAGATACCTGTACTGTCTGGAGTTTTCCATTTAAGGTGACGTATCTGTCTAGCACCATCATATATTTTAAGGTGGATAGAATCCCAAGTTACTTTTGCTTCATCTGCTTCTTCGGCATCTTTATCGTCGCCTTTTTTCTTTTTATCTACTTTTTGCTTAGTAACATAGTAAGCGATTTGCGCACCACTTTTTCTATTCTCACCGTTATAAATCGCATCTGCTCCAAAACGACTTCCCGTAGGTTGCTGGTAAGATGCGTCATATGCAGTAGGAGGGGGGAAGAGTTGTAGCTTTCGCGAAAGCGTACTTCTATCACTCGCTATCTTACGCAGTGGTCTTATATCATCAAGAACCCAGGCTGCACGCCCAAAGGTCCCAATGACAAGATCGTGCTCTCTAGGGTGAATTACTAAATCTTTTACCGAAGTAGTAGGGAATCCTTTAGTCCACTTTTGCCAGTTGTTACCTGCATCAATAGACACATAAAGACCGTCATCTGTACCTAAGAACAAAAGATTCTTTTCTTCTGAATCTTCTATAATTGATAATGCATAACTCTGCACATCATTCTCATCTACAATGCGCGTCCAGCTTTTACCATAATTTGTGGTTCTGTAGGCATAAGGAGTGTAGTTAAAGCGTCTATAGTCGTTTGCAACTAGAAGCGCTTCACCTTTATTCTTGTCACTTGCTTTAATTTGTACTATCCAGCTTCCTTTTGGTAAACTTTTTAAGTTATTAGACACTTCTGTATATGATGATCCGCCATTTGTAGTATAATGTACACGGCCATCGTCTGTACCTACCCAAAACATATCTTTTTCAAGCGGAGAAGGTTCTATAACAAGAATGGTAGTGTGATTTTCTGCACCCGTGGCATCCATAGTAAGACCGCCAGATTCAGATTGCTTTTGTTTCTCTGGGTCGTTTGTAGTAAGGTCTGGAGAAATTACTTCCCAAGTGAGTCCCTTATCTGTAGACTTGTGTACAAACTGACTACCAAAGTATATGGTACTGTTATCAAAAGGATCGATATTAATAGCACTGTTCCAGTTAAAACGAAGTTTTACATCTGCATCTGGGTGCGTAGGCTTCACACCATAGTTATTTCCTGTTTTGTAATCATAACGGCTCACAAACCCCTGCTGACTCATAGACCACCCGTACTGGCTGTCATCGCGATCTGGCACTACGTCAAAACCATCTCCAAAAGAGATTTCTTGCCAGTAATCGTTACGTATTCCTTGAGCTTTCCATACATAAGCAGGTCCTCTCCACGATCCATTATCTTGCATACCTCCATATACATTATAAGGAAACTCATTATCTACATTAATGTGATAAAACTGAGCTACAGGTAAGTTGCCTATAAAACGCCACGTCTTACCACCGTCTTTTGTGATGTTAAGACCACCGTCATTACCGTCCATCATAAACTTACCGTTATTAGGGTGTATCCACCAGGCGTGGTGATCTGGGTGTACTCCATTATCTACTCCATAAGCGCCCATAAGTTGGTCAAAGTTCTTCCCACCATCTTCAGATACGTTTACATAAGTAAATACAGAAAACACACGATTTTCATTTTGTGGATCTACGTGTATATCACTATAGTAAAATGGTCTGTTACCTATATCACTCTTGTCATTAATCTTTTTCCAGTTAAAGCCACCATCATTAGAGCGGTACAATGCATTCTTCTTTGCTTCTACAAGCGCATAAACCACGTTAGGGCTTCCAGGCGCAATAGAGAGACCTATACGACCTAGTTCTCCTTTAGGAAGTCCATCTTGATCTGTGAGCTCTTTCCAAGTGTCACCACCATCGTGCGTCATATACATACCAGAACCTTCACCACCAGACTTAAAAAACCAAGGGTCACGTTTGTGCTCCCACATTGCTACAATAAGTTTATTAGGATTTGTAGGGTCCATAACCATATCTGCCACACCAGACTTGATGTTTGTAAATAAAATCTTGTTCCAAGTCTTACCACCATCTGTAGTTTTAAAAACACCACGTTCTGGGTGTTCTCCCCAAGGAGAACCTATGGCGCCCACATAAACCACATCTGGATTAGTAGGATCTATAATAACACGGTGTATGTGACGGGTTTTTTCTAATCCCATAGATTGCCACGTCTTACCGCCATCTAGTGATTTATAAACACCATAACCACCATTAAGGGAGTTACGTGGGTTTCCTTCACCTGTACCTACCCATATCACAGATGGGTTAGATTGCTGTATCGCTACAGCTCCTATAGATGCTGTAAGCTCGTTTTCAAAAACAGGATCCCATTTTATTCCGCCAGAAGTAGATTTCCATAAACCTCCAGAAGCTGTACCTACGTACATTACATCTGGATTATCTGTAACCACATCTATAGCAGTCACACGTCCAGACATACCGCCTGGGCCTATGTTACGGGGTTGTACATCCTTGAGCAAGGACATATCAAGTTTTTGAGCAGATACTACTGTGCAGATGCATAGCAGTAGGAGTGAGAAGAGTTGTTTCATTATAAAATTTTGGTTGAATTATAATGACCTTTCGGTCAAGGGACTAAAGTTAATTAAAAGACAATCTTAATTTCTTAAATAGTTGTTAATGGATGCGCTATGTTTTAAAGGTTTTATTCACGCTTTCGCGAAAGCGTAATTGTATCCCTAATAAGGTCTTATGAAATAATTAACAAGACATTGGTATAACATTGGCTTTTTGTTTAAGAATATGGACATATCTTTGAACAAAGAAAAAAACCAATTGTTATGAAAAAGATTTTATTAATGGCAGCAACAGCAGGATTATTATTTGCTTCTTGCGCCGAAGGAACTAAAGAAAAAGCAACAGAAACAAATGAGGAAGTTGCACAAGCAGTAGTAGAACTAGAGGAGCCTGTGGTAGAAGAGCCAGGTACCATAGTAGACATCGCTGTAGGTAATGAAAATTTTACAACACTAGTAACAGCTGTAAAAGCAGCAGGACTTGTAGAGACTTTAGCTAGTACAGGACCATTTACTGTATTTGCACCTACAAATGATGCCTTTGCAAAACTACCTGAAGGAACTGTAGGTACTCTAGTAAAGCCAGAAAACAAAGCACTGTTAACAGATATCTTAACGTACCACGTAGTAGCTGGTGAGTATATGGCTGGAGACGTAGTTGCTGCTATTAAAAAGAACAATGGTTCTTTTAGTACAAACACAGTGATGGGAGAGCAAATTACTTTAATGATGGACGGAGAAAACGTCGTTATTAAGGATGCAAAAGGTGGGACATCTGTAATTATTATGACAGATGTAGATGCTTCAAATGGAGTGATACACGCTATAGACACGGTAATTATGCCTAAAGGGAAGTAATTACCACTCACTTTTAATAAAGAATTAAGAAGCGCCTCTGTCGAGGCGCTTTTTTATTGACCTATTAGGTAGTAATTTTATACAGCTATGAGAAAACAACAAAATAGGAGCGGTTTTGTATTCAAAACCTATGACGCTCCGCAAAAATCCCTTTTTGACCAGCTGCTTGATATATTTCAAGAGCTCATCACCCACACCTCTGGTGATTTTGACGAGGCGATGGACTGGCTTAAAGAGCTTGATAAAGAATATAAACTCACAAATGATGAGTATACCTTAGACGACTTTATACAGGAGCTTAAAGACAAAGGCTACATACGAGAAGAAATTAAGCCAGACGGTAATAACGGCACGGCTATCACAGAGAAGACAGAGCGCGCCATACGTAAGAGAGCCCTAGATCAAATTTTTGGGAAGCTTAAAAAGAGCTCTCAGGGTAACCACAGGTCAAAACTTAACGGTAGAGGAGATGAGCATACTGGTGATTATCGCGAGTATCGTTTTGGTGATGGGCTAGAGCGTATCTCTATGACAGAAAGTTTGCGTAATGCCCAAATTAATAATGGTGCAGAAGATTTCCGCTTACGCGAAAGCGACCTCGTGGTAGAAGAAACCCACTTTAAGGCACAGATGAGTACCGTACTTATGATAGATATATCACACAGTATGATACTCTATGGAGAAGACCGTATTACTCCAGCCAAAAAGGTAGCGATGGCACTTGCCCAGCTCATCACAACGAGGTATCCCAAAGACTCTTTAGATATAATTGTATATGGGAACGATGCCTGGCCTATTAAAATTAAGGATTTACCGTATTTACAAGTGGGGCCTTATCACACTAACACAGTAGCAGGTCTTAATCTCGCTATGGATATCTTGAGACGTAAGCGTAACTCAAATAAACAGATCTTTAATATTACAGATGGTAAACCGTCTTGTATAAAGCTTAAAGACGGGCGCTACTATAAAAACCCAAATGGACTAGACGAGTATATTGTAAACAAGTGTTACAGTATGGCTAGACAAGCACGTAAGCTTCATATACCTATCACCACTTTTATGATTGCAAATGACCCTTACCTGCAACAGTTTGTAGATAATTTTACTGAGGCAAACCAAGGAAAAGCGTTCTATACAGGACTGCAAGGTCTAGGGGAGATGATCTTTCAAGATTATGAAAGCAACAGAAAGAAGAGAATAAAATAATTGTAAAAAAAAGAATAGATACTTCATTGTGAGATGAGATAAAACAAGAATAGCTATGAATCATACAGAAATAAAAACACTAGGAGCTCTTAAAAAAGCATCGTGGACATCTAGAAGTATAAAAGAAGAGTTGCGCGAGCACCTTATATCAAAATTACAAGCCGGTACACCTACATTTACAGGTATACACGGTTATGAGCATACGGTTATACCAGAACTAGAAAGGGCCATATTAAGTAAACATAATATCAATCTTTTAGGGCTACGTGGCCAGGCAAAAACTAGACTTGCAAGACAGATGGTAAATCTGCTAGATGAGTGGATGCCTATAGTAGCAGGATCAGAAATTAATGATGATCCACTTAATCCTATCTCGAGGTATGCTACAGAGCTTATTAAGGAAAAAGGAGATGACACACCTATCGACTGGGTACATAGATCTGAGCGCTTTGCAGAGAAACTTGCAACACCAGATGTAACTGTTGCAGATATAGTAGGTGACGTAGATCCTATAAAGGCAGCAAACCTTAAATTAAGTTATGCAGATGACCGCGTGATACACTACGGAATGATTCCTCGTGCAAACAGGTCAATTTTTGTAATCAACGAGTTGCCAGATTTACAAGCACGTATACAAGTGGCTTTGTTTAATATTCTACAAGAAGGTGATATTCAAATACGCGGCTTTAAATTGAGACTACCACTTGATATGCAGTTTGTATTTACTGCAAATCCAGAAGATTATACAAATAGAGGAAGTATAGTTACACCGCTTAAAGATCGTATAGGTTCTCAAATACTTACTCACTATCCAGAAACAGTGGCTATCGCGCGTACTATAACAGATCAAGAAGCAAATCTAGACGAGCGCCAGAAAACTAAAGTGCACGTACCTAACCTAGTAAAAGACCTTATAGAAGAGATAGGTTTTGTGGCTAGAGAGAGCGAGTATATAGATGAAAAGAGTGGTATAAGTGCACGTATGAGTATAACGGCATTTGAAAACTTAATGAGTACAGCAGAGCGTCGTATGTTGTTATCTGGAGATGCTACTACTGCAATACGATATTCTGATCTTATGGGTATAATTCCTGCGATTACCGGAAAGGTAGAATTAGTATATGAAGGAGAACAAGAGGGAGCAGATGAGGTTGCAAAAATTCTTATTGGTGATGCAACGCGTTCACTTTTTGATGATTATTTCCCAAAGATCGAAAAGCTTGTAAAAGATAATCAAGAAGATCCTTATGGTGATGTTTTGGCTTGGTTCTTTGAGCAAAGTGGTTTTGAACTTGAAGATAATTTGACTGACAAAGAATACAAATTAATGCTAGACAGCATTACTCCTTTAGAAGAACTCGTAAATAAATATCAGCCCGAAACAGTAGAGGAGGACCGCTATTTCTTAAAAGAGTTTATTCTTTTTGGACTTGTAGAATATAAGAAACTGAGCAAGTATAAACTCACCACAGGAATGCGTTTTAATGATCTTTATGGAAATTATATCTCAGGATTAGGATAATTTTAGAATATAAATTATTGATTTAAATAATCATTGTAAGTATTTGATTTTAAGTACTTAAGGTATAATGTTTAGATTAGACTAAAATTTAAAAAGCTCCCAATTTGGGAGCTTTTTTTATGATTGTAATTCAATGTTGTTATTGAATATTATCCTAGATTAGGAATCACAAGATTCTGATCTGGATGTATAACATCTGGGTTTTTAAGGATGTCTTTATTTGCTTCAAAAATCTCTTTGTACTTCATTGCATCTCCATAATAATGCTTTGCAATCTTGCCTAGTGTGTCTCCACTCGCAACTGTATGACGTGCATAAACAGATGTATCTGCGACTTTAATGTCTGCTACAATGTCACCTGGATTTTCTCCTCCGGCCGCTTTTATAGCATCCCAAAGTTGGTTTTTCTCATATTGATTTGTTGCGGTACCTGTTACGTGAAGTACTCCATTTTCTTCTTTTACATCTCCGTTCTGGATGTTAAGTTTTTCTCCTAGGTCAAGAACGTTTTGATATTTTGCTTTTACCATTATTTAAGTATTAGTGTTAATTTATTTTTAATATACAAAGTGTTTAAGATATTGTAATTAATCTAATCCTCAAAAATTAATTGACCTGTAAAAAGCACATCTACATCGACTAGCGGTGGTTCTGTGACAGATATAAGGTCTCCTGTGGCTTTTATAACGCCTTGCAGGCTGTTTTGAGGATTTACGACCATTTGTGCAGCACTGGTATGATTAAAGGTTAAATCGCCTATCTCAAGGTTTCTACCGTTGAATTGCGGAAACTCATCGCTAAAGTTTATTGAGGCCGTTTCAACACTTCCAGACATTGTAATATTACTTGATCCATTTGCAGAAACCACCAGGTTAGTACTGTTTATATGGAGCGTCACAGCACCACTTTTATTAATATCTGTAATGTTAAGGCTATTAGCAGTTGAGTTGCTCACTATAGTTAATGATTCATAGTTGAGTAAACCTTCACTGGTAATCTCAAAGGCAGAGGCCTGGCGTATGCGAGTAATATTTGGTGAAGTTACAGTTACAAGAGTTCTACCATACTCGCGTAAAAAATTACAACCATTTAGGTTTTGCAGTACAAGTGTTTCTTGTTCTACAAAGAGGTTGAGGTCTGGTACTAGATTTTCACCAGTTTCAACGATAACTTCTTGTTGAGGTCCTTCTTTAAGAATAACGCGTATGTCATCTTCCATTTGGATTTTTGAAAATGTATCCACATCAAGAGTATACGTTATGATATCTCCATCTGTTTGAAAACAATCACTTGCATCTTCAGAGTCGCAAGAAATAAAAAATGCTAGCAGTAGGGCGAGTAGGAGGGGGTTACGCTTTCGCGAAAGCGTAGATATAGCCCTTATAAATTTGAAGTTTGTTGTCATCATAATCGTATTCCTAATCCAAATTCTACTGCCTCTGCTTTTGCTCCGTGCGTTTTTACGGCAGCAGAAACAAAGTATTTTTCTTGTATATAGTGTTTAAGCCCCACGCGCTGGTAGAACCTACCTTCAAAATCATAAGGATAGTACACATAATAACCGGCGTGCGTCATAAGTGCGGTTTTATTAAATCGCAATTCGTGACCAACAAATACACCTGCTCGTTTCCAATCTTGGTCTTTTGTAACACCAAATGAGGGGAAGGCTACAGATAGAAACTCAATTTCGTTCTTTAAGAATTTTGAGAAAAAGAATTCTCCTCCAGCAAGAATGGTACTTTTTTTACTCAATCTCTTATCTGCATAAGCAGTCAAGATTAAGAATGGTTCTTGACCCAGCCCAACATAATCACTCTCGTTAAGCCCCATATTAAGAGCAAAATTAAAACCTATAGGCTCTGTATAGCGTTCTCTAGGTACTCTGGGGATATAGTCTGGAATCGGTTTATTTTTATAGACCACACCTGCGTTAATTGCTAGCGTGTTTGTACTTGTATTAGGTGCTTTAAAATTACCATTTGACCCGTGTAAAAAGGTAAGTCCTGTTTGTAATGATATTTGTGGAGTGATAGGTTGTTTGTAGTTAAGCATTACTAGCGTTGCGCTAAAAAATCTTGAGCCATAAGCATTGTTTGCTACATTGGTTTCAATGTCAAATGGATTTGTAGTGTACCCAATACCTTGACCAACTCTAGCCATTAGTTTCCGGTTAAGAAAGTAGAAGCTGTAATGCGCTAGGGCGTTATAGGTTTTGCCTAAGTTGTCATTTTTAAGATCCTGATAGGCAAATGTAAATCCGTAGTCAGGGTAATTATACCTTCTTGACCACTCTTGCTCACCATAAGTTTTCTTGTTATAGCTTAAAATTAAACCTTCTGGATGTCCAGTTATGAGTGACGTGATGTCTTTGTTGTGTCTCAATATACTTCCGTAAAAATAATTGAGCTCAACTTCAAAAGGACTAACCTCTTGTGCGGTTATAAAACTGCAGTAGAGAAGGCTTAAAGCAACAAAACATTTTTTATACATAAAATAACTAGCAAAGTGCGAATGTATGCATTTCTACCAATAAATGTATAAAAGAAAAAACCACCCAGAAGGTGGCTTTTATATAGTAGGATTGTGTGTTAAAGACCTGTATAGAAGTCCATAATTTTATTTATGTCGTCTTCATTTTTATAATTAAGATCATTTTGATCTACAAAGGTTTTTACCTTTTCTTCTTGTGCTGCAAGAAGTTTCAATATTTTTTTCTTTCTGAGACTAAATCTTTCAAAACTATCGTTTTTAAGAAGCATATAGAACTCTCTAGGTATGTAACGAGCAATAGTTGTCCCGCGCATAGGGTTTGAGCTTCCCTCGTTTATATCTACTACGTGATCTTTTAATATTTTAAATTCTGGTGTCTCTACAACAAGTTCGTAAACTTTAATAACAGCACTGTTAGGCGCTTCAATATTTACAAACGTTTTACCATTTATAATGGCTTTATCAATTGCAAGAGAGTTAAAGGTATAAATAGAATCACTATTGATTTTTGCGACAATTTTATTTCTTCTACCGTCAAAGTTTACATTCTCAATTTTTAGATTTTCGCCTGCCTTTGTTACTACAGTTGCAGAACGATCCCAATTTTCAAAAAGGTATGGTGATCCATCTACTTTCTTATCTTCAACTCGGTTTGCTCCGGCTTTGTAACCTAAATTCATTTTCTGATTAAATACTGAATTTGAAGATGTAGAAGAGCCTCCACCTCCAAAGGTGTTCTGTCCTGTTGAAACCGTTGCTGTTAGTAGGAAACCAGCAATAAATAGTGTACGTAAAATCATAAGAAGTTTTTGTGTTTAAAGTTCCAAATATAACAGGATTAAGAAAGTTTTAAGTGTTAAAATGCATTCTTTAACTACATTTAACTTTTCTTTAAACATTACATTATGTAATTCTTGATTTTACTGCTTTTTGTAGTGTTAAGATTGCTTTTTGTTGAATTTTTTAATCCATTTTTTAACGTGTCTGCATCTGGCCTTAAAAGCTGCGCTTCCGGTATGGTATCCATCTTCCATAAAACGCTTTAATTCTGGATGAACCCAATCTGTTTCTGTGCCTAAGTGGTATAAAGAAGTAAGTGTGTATGCTTTTACAGCCACCTTTTGATCTGTGATTAACCAGTCAAAACCACATTCTATAATACAATTCTTGTGGCTTGATAAAAGCATCTTTCTAGTTTCTGGGTGCTTTTCTGTGTAATATGATATTGTAAGGTATTCGCAAATTTTTGCAACAGGTCTCAAGGCGGAGTCTTGATAGACAGTATGCATATGCTTTGTAAAATAATCAAGATGCGGTAAGATAATTGTTATATTCATTTTTGTGGCAAACTCCGCAAGCCATCCGGCACGATTAGATCTAGGGTCGTCTACCATAAATAGAATTTCTAGTACGTGTCTCATTGCACCAGGATTATCAACAATAAGTTGCGCATAGTAGGCGCGCTTCTCACGACTGTGATTGACGTAGTCTAGATCTTTATAAAGCTCGTTAAGTGTCAATTGTTAGTTTATTTAGAAAGAAGTGTATCTACCACCTTTTTGACTCCTGTTGTTGCTCTCTCTGGGAGTATCGTTAGTCCTTTTTTTTGTGAGATAGATGGTGCAGGGTCAATAAAAAACACCTCTGCATCTGGCTGGGCTAGGGTGATAAGTCCAGCTGCTGGATATACTTGCATAGAGGTGCCTACTATGATGATATAATCTGCCTGACTAACAATATTAGCAGCTTCTTCCATAAGCGGTACTTCTTCTCCAAACCAAACAATATGTGGTCTAAGCTGGCCTCCTTGAGGACATAAATCACCAGTTTTTAAATCTTTTTCCCATTCTAAAACTTGAGATGGGTCTTTGCAGCTACGCACCTTAAGTAATTCACCGTGTAGGTGTATAACTTTTGAGCTACCTGCTCTCTCGTGCAAATCGTCTACATTTTGAGTGATGATATGTACGTCATAGGCTTCTTCTAATTTTACAAGATCAAGATGTCCTTTGTTAGGTAATACTTCTAGTAGTTGCTTCCTGCGCTCGTTGTAAAATCTTAAAACAAGCTCTTGGTTTGCTTTCCAGCCTTCTGGTGTCGCCACTTGCATTACATCGTGACCTTCCCAAAGACCGTTTGCATCTCTAAAGGTTTTAAGACCGCTCTCTGCACTCATACCAGCGCCAGATAATACAACAACTTTTTGCATACTCCTCAATAGGTTTTTTACACTTTAAAAGTACAGTATCTTTACCCTGTAAACAATTTTTAATGGATCAAGACCTTTTAACCTACCTGCAATCATTTTTAACCGAACGTCGCGTACAATTATTTGATAAAGTATTACGTGAGCGTACAACACATTTTACCGTGGCTGTAGAGGATGTATATCAATTACACAACACGAGTGCTGTAATACGTAGTTGTGAATCTTTTGGAGTGCAAGAACTGCACGTTATAGAGGAGGTAAATGCAAAGCGTATAGATCGTGAGATTGCTATGGGGGCTCAAAAGTGGGTAGATGTATCTCGTCACAATAGTGCTTCTAGTTGTATCAAATCATTGCGTGAGCAGGGCTATAAGATTGTTGCCACGTCACCACATAAAGATGCACACAGGCTAGAAGAGTTTGATGTGACAGAGAAGGCTGCTATATTTTTTGGTAGAGAGACAGAAGGTTTAAGCGACCTGGTGATGGAGGAGGCAGACGATTTTATTTATATACCTATGGTAGGCTTTACTGAGAGTCTTAACATCTCAGTTTCGGCGGCAATAACATTACAGCATATAATGACTAAGCTCAAATCTTCGGCTGTAGACTGGAAGTTTTCTAAGCAAGAACTTTTTGATAAAAAGCTGGCTTGGACTCGTAAAATGATTAAAGATGTAGAGCGCATTGAGCAGCGCTATCTAGATGAAAGAGGGTAGGAGTACGCTTTCGCGAAAGCGTAATTAAAACAATCTCTTAATCTTTATTTTGTAAGACACGATACTCTTCATAACACTCACTTATGGCATCTAGAATCTGAAGGTCATTTGCAGTCATTATAAAGTTATCTGAATAACTACAATTTTTTAATATAGCATCTATATCTACACGGTCTATTTGAAGTAGAGCTCCTAGTGTCTCGCGGTCAAATTTACGTTCAAGAAGGTTACGCACTTTGTCATCTTCTTTCATCTGGCGTAGCTTGCGCAATTGACCTTTCTTACGGCTGAATATATTGTAAAGAAAATCTGCAGGGTTAAAAATAGAGCTCAGCACGCGTGACACGGCACCAGGCTGTCCTTGACCTACTTCATAACCAGAGTTAAGACCAGAAATGCTATAGCGCTGGTTGCTGTAAATAGGGATTCTCTTTGCATCTATCTCTAAGTAGCCGGTAAGTTCTATCTCTTCTACAACCACTTCTTCTAGTGCAATTCCTATCTCTGTCATTTTAATCTTTACATCTCCATATTTTATCCAGTCAGAACTTACTCTTACTTTGAGCGATTTATAACCTAAATATGAAAAGTATAATGTGTCATTTACGGCAGCCTTAATGTCAAAGTTACCTAGCTTATCTGTAGTAGCTCCTTTAAAGTTTGAAAGGTTGAGAATATTTACGTTTTGTAAAGCAATATCTGTACTGCTGCTTAAAACTTTACCATCTATATATCCATCTTGAAGCTCCTTTGTAGAAGTTTCTCCAGTTGGGGTAGCTGGTTCTTGCGAGTATCCTACTGTGCATACGGCAAGTAGCAATAAAAAAAGTATGGTTTTCATCATATAGAGTAGCAATTTATGCAATCCTATGAGAAAACCATACCAAAATTTAACTTTTACAATAATTCTAACACTTTAGGCTAGCTGCGACGGCGTCTTTTGCCAGAAAATGGGCTTTTATTACCTTCTGTAGCCCTGTCTGGAGTACGACTTGGTCCTCTACGATCTGATCTACCTTCTGATCTACTTGATCTTTCTGAGCGATTTCTAGACCTTCCTTGATCTTCTCCATAACTAGATTTGCGATCACGGTCACCGCCACGACGGTCACTGCGTTTTCTGTCTGATCTGTCTCGATCACCACCGCTACGACGACGATCACCGCCACCGCTACGACCTCCTCTAAAGCCATCATTGCCACCTCTACGGCCACCGCCACTGCGGCCTCTTCCGCCACCGCCACGGTTACCACCGCGACCTCCGCCGCCTTGTGTCTCTTCTACACTTACACGACGACCATCAAGTTGATAATCTTCAAAGAGTGCAAGTACTTTTTCTTTATGCTCTGTATCTGTATTAAAGAATGAGAAGGCGTCTTTACAATCTACACGGTATATCCCGTCTTGACCTAAGCCTGTCATTTCTTTTAAGAAGTCCTTAAGCTTCATCCAGTCAAAATCGTCTTTACGACCTACGTTTATAAAGTAACGTGTTGTATCACCAGACTCTTCTTTAAACGCTGCAACAGCATTTTGATTAAGATCTTTTGCCTTTTTGTAATAATTAAAGAAGCGTGTAAACTCTACAGAAAACACTTTCTTTATAAGCTCTTCTTTAGTATTGTCTTTAAGTACTTCTTCTATTTCTGGAAGATAAGCATCAATCTCTTGGTTGATCTCTGTGTTATTTATGCTATTTGCAAGGTGAAATAACTGTACTTGTGTAATCTCTTTTCCGTCAGGAATTGTTTTTTGATCAAACTTCTTTGCTAAAATCTTTTCGAGCTGCTTGATTTTACGCATTTCACTCTTGGTCACAATAACCATAGAGGTACCAGTTTTACCAGCACGACCTGTACGACCAGAACGGTGCGTATAAGTCTCTATCTCATCTGGAAGTTGGTAGTTTATAACGTGTGTAATATCATCTACATCTATACCACGTGCAGCAACATCTGTTGCAACAAGCATCTGTATTTGATTATTTCTAAAGCTCTTCATAACAAGGTCACGCTGGTTCTGACTTAAGTCACCGTGTAGCGCACCTGCATTATATCCATCTTCTATAAGTTGCTCTGCAACTTTTTGAGTATCTCTCTTAGTACGACAGAATATTACCGAAAATATATCTGGATTTGCATCAGAAAGACGTTTAAGCGCTTGGTAACGATCACGTGTGTGTACAACGTAGTACTCGTGTGATACATTTTTTGCACCTTCATTTTTATGACCTACTGTAATCTCTAGTGGGTCGTGCATAAACTCTTTTGCGATACGTGCAACCTCTCTGGGCATTGTCGCGCTAAAGAGCCACGTAAGTTTATCTTCTGGAGTGTCTGCAAGAATATTTGTAATATCCTCATAGAATCCCATATTAAGCATCTCATCTGCTTCATCAAGAACACAGTAGCTTAATTTTGTAATGTCTACCATACGACGACGCATCATATCTTGCATACGTCCTGGTGTAGCTACTACAATTTGAGCACCACGTGAGATCTCACGAGCTTGCTCTTGTATATTAGAACCACCATAAACAGCTACTACGCGCACACCTTTAATGTGTTTTGCATAGTTTTTCATCTCATTAGTAATCTGGAGACATAGCTCACGAGTAGGGGCTATAATAAGACCTTGTGTGGTCTTGCTTGAAGCATCAATGTTTTGTAATAGTGGAAAACCAAAAGCAGCAGTTTTACCTGTACCTGTTTGTGCAAGTGCAACCATATCGCGATCTTCGGCGAGTAGTTGTGGGATAGCTTCTTCTTGGATTTTTGATGGGGTTTCAAATCCCATATCGGCGATAGCCTGAAGTAAGGGCGCGTTTAGGCCCAGTTGATCAAATGTCATAAGACAAAATTTTAATAAGTTATCGTGCTGTAGGAAGCGCAACGACTTATTAACCAATTGCTTCAATCAACACGTGCCATAAATAGTGGCAGTACCTCACCCTGAGGTTTTTCAAGGTGCAAAAGTACTATATATAATTGAATAATCGTAAAGTGACTTGGTAATTTTTTAAAGAACGTAATTTACTCGTCTCTTAAGTAAGATAAAAACTGCTGCATCGCGCGCCCTCTATGGCCTATTTTACCTTTTAGGGATATTGCCATTTGGGCAAAAGTGGCCTCGTAGCCGTTAGGTTTAAAGATAGGATCATAACCAAAACCGTCATCTCCATAGCGTTCTTTTGTAATCTCTCCCTCACATATACCTGTAAAAGTCTCTATTTTTTCTGCTTTCGCGAAAGCGATAACCGTCTTAAACCTCGCCGTTCTATCTTGTTTAACTGCAAGAGCTATAAGAAGCTTATCCATATTATCTGAAGCGCTTCTTTGAGGTCCTGCATATCGTGCAGAGTATACTCCTGGAGCACCATCTAGCGCGGTAACCTCGAGACCTGTATCATCTGCAAAGCAATCATACCCATAATGATCACGTACGTATTGTGCTTTTATAATCGCATTGCCTTCTATAGTAGGCGCATCTTCTATAATATCTTCATCACATCCTATATCTGTAAGTGATAATATAGTGATATGCTCTGGTACAAGAGCTTGTACTTCCTTAAGTTTATTAAGGTTGTGCGTTGCAAAGACTAACTTCATTTAAGAGACAAGGCTAAAAATGGCTGCTCCATAAATTGCATAGCGTACAAAACGCGCTAGACCAAAGAGTGCCCAATATTTAAAATCAAAACGAATCATACCAGCAGCAAGACTTGCTACGGCAAAGGGTAGTGGGAGCAAGGCTCCTACTAAAATTAAGAATCCACCCCATTTACGAGCATTTTTTAAATGCTTTTCCATTTTTACCTCAAGGTAGTTATGTACTGCTGGGATTTTAAGAGAAGCTCTCCCTGTAAAATAAGATACAGCACCGCCCAGGTAAGATAATAGGGCTATTATAGAAAGGTATAATATAGGGTCACTAGTTTTATCGCTCCAAGCTATAAAAAGTTCTGGAGGGATAATACCGAGTATAGACTCCGAAACAAAGAATAAAGTAAGTACTAAAAAATTAGAGTAATTATCTATCACATATTGTAATGCCGTGTTAAGGTCTATTACAAAGTAGTGTATACATACTATGGCGGCTACAACAAATAGTATAGGTGGTAGCGCTTTTTTAAGTGCATCCTTAAGAAAAGAGTAAAAGCCAGTGTATACATAATACTGGTGCAGTAACTGTAGTCTATTTTTCTTTTTTATGCCTGATTTTGAACTCATTAAATAGTAGTCGTATATGTATTACAAAAATAACGTGAGTACGGCGTCTTAGTATCTTTAGTACTCATAAATATTGGTTAAACTATGTAGGGCTCGGTTTATTGATGATGATAAGGTTCTCCTTTTAAAATGGTAAACCCTCTATAAATTTGCTCTGTGATAAATAAACGTACCATCTGGTGGGAGAAGGTCATTTGTGACAAAGATACTTTACCTATCGCTTTATTGTAAACTTCTTGAGAGAAACCATAAGGACCTCCTATCACGAAGACTAAGGTTTTTATACCACTGTTCATCTTTTTTTGTAAAAACTTAGAAAACCCTACACTTGAAAATGATTTGCCATTCTCGTCAAAGAGCACAAGGTGGTCATAGGGACCCAATTTTGAAAGTATGAGAGCACCTTCTTTAGTCTTTTGCTCTTGCTCACTGAGATTTTTTACATTCTTTATATCTGGAAGAGTCTCAATAGTGTATTTAATATAAAAATTCAAGCGCTTGCTGTACTCATCTACGAGTGCCTGTAGCTGCTTGTTATCTGTCTTGCCTACGCATAGAAGTTTTATATTCATTTTGCAAAAATACAAATCTCTCTATGACGATGGATGTGTTTGTGTTTCCTTATTTTTACAGAAACCGTATTTTATATTTTTATGATAACAGAAGCGCAGTTTCAGCTTGAGATAGATGGTATAATTTCTAATGCAATAAGAGAAGATGTAGGTGATGGAGATCACAGTAGTCTAGCTTGTATTCCGGCAGATGCGACGGGCAAAGCAAAGTTACTGGTGAAGGATGAAGGGATTCTTGCAGGTTGCGCTTTCGCGAAAGCGGTATTTGCCTACGTAGATAACAGCCTCGTAGTAGAAGATGTACTTACAGATGGTGACCAGGTAAAGTATGGAGACATTGCATTTTATGTATCTGGCTCGAGCCAAAGCATCTTAAAGGCAGAGCGACTGGTACTTAACGCAATGCAACGTATGAGTGCCATAGCGACCAAAACAAAGTTCTTTGTTAACCTCCTAGAAGGAACAGGCACAAAAATACTCGACACCAGAAAGACCACTCCAGGTATACGCGCCTTAGAAAAATGGGCAGTAAAAATAGGAGGGGGAGAAAATCATCGTTTTGCATTATATGATATGATTATGCTTAAGGATAATCACATAGACTTTGCTGGAGGAGTGACTAAGGCGATACTTAAAACTGTAGCGTATCTTAAAACTGAAAATCGAGATCTTAAAATAATCGTAGAGGCGAGAAGCCTTGAGGAGATAGAAGAGATTCTTGAAAATCACGAGCACGTATACCGTATTCTTATTGATAATTTTAATTATGAAGATACGCGTAAGGCGGTTGCTCTTATAGGTGATAAATGCCTTACAGAATCTTCTGGTGGTATTAATGAAGAGACCATACGTGAGTATGCACTTTGTGGTGTAGATTATATCTCTAGTGGAGCACTTACACACTCTGTTTATAATCTAGATTTAAGCCTTAAAGCGGTATAATGGCCTCAGACAAGACCTTAGAGCAACGCCTTATGCGGTTCAAGCCTTTTTGCTGGATCGTAGCTATGCTAGATAAGGTCGTTATTCCTGGTTTTGAAGGGATGACATTACTAAACTTGTCACGCGCTTACTTTACTGGTATTATAAAGGGTGCGCTGGGATCTAGAGCAGGATCTATTGCATATAGTTTTTTTATGGCCATTTTTCCTGCGCTTATATTTGTGCTTAATCTTATACCTTATGTACCTGTGCCAGACTTTGATATTAAGTTTATGGCGTTTATTTATGAGCTCATACCATCACAGTCGCTAGATTTTTTTAGGCCTATTATAAGTGATATTGCACAAAATGAGCGTGCAGGTTTGCTGTCTGTAGCTGGTCTTCTTGCTTTGTTTCTTACGGCAAATGGTATTAACTCCATTTTTAGTGGTTTTGAGGGATCTCATTATAATGAGATTAATCGAAGCTTTTTTAGGCAGTATGCTGTGGCTATAGCGACTTCTATTATCTTGGCATTGTTGTTGGTTACTACTATATCAGTAGTTGTTTATTTTGAGTATTTACTCGTTTCTCTCAAGGAGAGAGACTTTATGAGTACAGATTTAGATATAACATTGCTATCGGTTGGAAAAAACGTGTTTGTATTGATAATGATATATGCTGTGATTGCAACGCTCTATTATTTTGGTACCAAAGAGGGGCGCAAAAGCAGGTTTTTTTCACCAGGTGCATTAATGACTACTATATTATTTATGATAACCACGTACCTTTTTGGTATTTATATCGACACTTTTGGGAGATATAATGAGTTGTATGGCTCAATTGGTGCATTATTGATAATGATGCTTTATATTTGGTTGAACTCAAATCTTATATTATTAGGATTTGAGCTCAATGCAACATTGCAAAAACTAAGGATATTACACAAAAACCCTAATTAAATTAACACAAACGTAAATTATGAAAAAGTATTTATTAGCACTAGTAGCAGTATGTAGTCTTACTTTTAGCCAAGCTCAAACAGTTGTAGGTGATGCAACATTACCTAACACAATGACTGTAGAAGGAACAAATCTTGTACTAAACGGTGCGGGAATGAGAGAAAAAGTAATCTTTGATCTATATGCAGGAGGATTATACCTCGCTTCAAAAAAGAGTGATGCCACTGCTATTGTAAATGCAGATGAGACAATGGCTATGAAACTAGATATCGTTTCTGGTATGGTGTCAAGTAAGAAAATGATAGGAGCTGTAGATGATGGTTTTGACGCTTCTATGAACGGAGATACAAGTTCCCTAGATGCACAAATCACAAAATTTAAAGGTTTCTTTAGCGATAAGATTGTAAAAACAAATGTTTTTGATATTGCTTATGTAAAAGGAAAAGGAACTGTTGTTAGTAAAAACGGTAAAGAAGTAGGAATGATACCAGGATTAGAATTCAAAAAAGCACTTTTTGGAATTTGGTTAGGTAGCGAGCCTGCAGATGATGATCTTAAAGAAGCAATGCTAGGTAAAAACTAGTAGATTACAACTTTTATAAAAAAATGGCGATTCTCAAGAATTGCCATTTTTTGGTTTAAAACACAAATACACTTATCACATTATGAAGTATTTAATTAGTTTTTTTATCGTAATACTGTTTACTGCAAGTGCTGTGGCGCAACAAGACGCTGTTTTTGGTAAATGGAAAACTATAGATGATGAGACTGGTGAGGCAAAATCTATCGTAGAGATTTATAAAAAAGGTGATAAAGTTTATGGTAAGATTATAGATATACTTAATCCTCAAGATCGAGATAAACTATGTATTTACTGCGAGGGAGAAGAGTATAACAAGCCTGTACTTGGTCTAGACATTATCAAAAACCTAGAAAGAGATGATGATGAGTATACCGGAGGTACTGTTTTTGATCCAGAAAAAGGGAAAACCTATAAGGCAAAAATCTGGATAGAAAATGATAATCCAGATAAGCTCTATCTTAGAGGTTATATTGCTTTTTTATATAGAACTCAAGAGTGGATACGTGTTAAGTAACATCATTATTATTGACAATGAGAGCCGCTTTTGTAAAGATTGCGGCTCTTTTTTTGTGCTATGCTTTCGCAAAACTTTACTTAACAGTACTTTTGAAGTACACACTGCTCATTTATGCCCCACTTTATAGACGTCATACTTCCTATACCTGTAGAAAATACGTTTACCTACCTCGTCTCAGAGGCAGAATATAATTACATTCAGAAAGGAATGCGTGTTGCGGTTCCTTTCGGGAAAAAGAAAGTGTATGCCTCAATCGTAAAAAATAAGCACACTATTGCTCCTACAATCTATGAGGCAAAGGAAATTCAGCAAATTTTAGATGAAGAGCCTATAGTCACAGAGCAGCAACTCACATTCTGGTCTTGGATAGCAAATTATTATATGTGTACCGAGGGGGAAGTGATGCGAGCAGCATTACCCAAAGCATTTTTATTAGAGAGTGAGACCGTTATAAGGCTCAAGTCTGATGGTCTTGTAATTAATGATGAAGAGCTTCAAGATGATGAGTTTTTAATTTATGAAGCATTACAACATCGCTCAGAGCTTAAAGTGCACGAAGTGATGGATATTCTTGATAAAAAGAAAATACTACCTTCTATACAGCGCCTCATAGATCAAGGGGTTTTAGAAATGCAAGAAGAGATTTACGAGCAGTATGTCCCTAAACTTGTAAAGTTTATTACAATAGCCCCAGAGTATGACAGTGAGGAGGCTTTGCCTGTTATTCTAGAAGAATTATCTCGCGCACCAAAACAAAGAGAGATGGTGCTCACTTTTTTTTCGCTTAAAGCGAAAACCAATAAACCTATATCTTCACAAGAGTTGCAAAAAGCATCTGGAGCAACGGCTAGTCAGCTCAATGCCTTGGTAGATAAAGGAGTTTTTCAAACATATCAAAAACGCCAAGATAGAGTGGGGTTTGAGGGAGAAGTTTTTGAGACGAAGACTCTCAACACTTATCAAGCAACAGCACTGTCTGAGATTAAAACACATTTTGAAACAAAAGACGTTACATTATTACACGGTGTAACTGCTTCTGGTAAGACAGAGATTTATGTTCAGCTCATTGAAGAAATGCTCTCAACTGGAGATCAAATTCTATACCTCCTGCCGGAGATTGCTCTTACTACACAGTTAATAAGCAGGCTGCAAACTTATTTTGGAGAAAGAGTAGCTATATTTCATTCTAAGTATTCTGTAAATGAGCGTGTAGAAGTATGGAATAATGTCCTTAAAAAAATGGACAAGGCCCAAATCGTTATTGGGGCTAGAAGCGCATTACTACTACCGTTTAGAGATTTAAAACTTATTGTGGTAGATGAAGAGCACGAGAGTAGCTTTAAGCAATATGATCCCGCGCCAAGGTATCACGCTCGCGACTGTGCTATTGTGCTAGGGGCGTTTTTTAAAGCCAAAGTCTTATTAGGTTCTGCAACACCATCTATCGAGACCATTTATAATGCCCAGAGCGGAAAGTATGGTTATGTCTCTTTAAAACAGCGTCACGGTAATATTTTAATGCCAGAAATTAACCTTGTAGACATAAAAGAAAAGTCTCGTAAAAGGGAGATGACAGGGCACTTTTCTGATACATTATTACGAGCAATTACAGATGCACTTGCACTTGGTGAGCAGGTTATTTTATTTCAAAACAGGCGTGGTTTTTCTCCTATATTAGAGTGTAATACTTGCGGGCACGCTCCGCAATGTCCTAATTGTGATGTGAGTCTTACCTATCATAAGTATAGATCACAACTTCGTTGTCATTATTGTGGTTATAATATTGCCTTACAGCAAAAGTGTATGGCTTGTGGTAGCACAGATCTTACAACAAAGGGGTTTGGTACAGAACAAATAGAAGCAGAGCTCAAGGAGTTGTATCCAGATAATAATATTGCTCGTATGGACTCAGACACCACAAGAGGTAAGTATGGTTTTGAGAAGCTCATTACAGCTTTTGAGCAAGAGCAGATAGATATTTTAGTAGGCACGCAAATGCTTACCAAAGGGTTAGACTTTAGAAACGTAACCTTAGTAGGAATTATGAATGCAGATAGTATGCTCAACTTCCCAGACTTTAGGGCACACGAGCGTAGCTATCAATTAATTGCTCAGGTATCAGGTAGGGCAGGACGTACCGAAAAGCAAGGTAAAGTGCTTGTGCAGACTTATAATCCTTATCATCAAATATTACAGCAGGTTTCTTCAAATAAATTTGAAGAGATGTATAAAGAGCAATTAGAAGAGCGTCGCAACTTTAAGTATCCACCTTTTCATAGGTTGATACGCATTACATTAAAACATAGAGATTATCAAAAAATAGATGAGTCTAGTATTTGGTTATCTAAGGCATTGCGACAAACTCTAGGTGCAGAGGCGGTACTAGGTCCAGAAACACCATCTATAGCAAGAATAAGAAACCTCTACAGGCGTAATATCCTTATTAAAATAAGTAGAAGACAAAATTTACTCGAAACCAAAAAAACCATAGGTAGAGTAGTAACAAGTTTTAATGCTATTGCTCAGTATCGTAGTGTTCGATTAGTAGTAGATGTAGATTGTTATTAAGCATAAAAAAACCACTCAATGAGTGGTTTTTTTATATTAAAATCTCCTTTTAAGCAGAGAGCGCATCTATAAGCTCAGATTTTTTATGTCTAGATAGTGGTATTTTTTCACCATCTATTTCAATATTTCTACTGTTGTACTTATCTACCTTGTCTATATTTATAATATAAGACTTGTGTATACGCATAAAACGTTCTGGAGGTAATTGCGCTACAAAAGACTTCATCGTAGCAAGTACTACTATAGGGTCGTGCACAGTTACAAGCTTTACATAATCTCCAAGGGCAGTAATATACTTAAGCTCGTTAAGCATCACCTTTTTCTTTTTGAGATTACTTTTTACAAATATGTAATCGTCATCTTCTACAGCCCCTTCGGTTTTTAGTTTGTGAAGGCTTATAGCTTTATAAACAGCGTTTGTAAAACGATCCTTAGTAAGTGGTTTGCGTAGGTAATCTATAGCATTATAGTTAAATGCCTTATATGCATACTTTGTTTTACCAGTCACAAATATAATTTGTGGTTTGTGTATAAGGTCATCTAGTAGGTCAAACCCAGAGAGTATAGGCATCTCAATATCTAAAAATATAAGATCTACCTTAGTGTCTAAGAGACCATTTTTAGTTTCGATGGCATTGTTATATTCAGCTACCAGTCGTAAATTAGGATGATCATTTATCATCTTTACGATTGCTAGTCGTTGTAGGCTAGAATCATCTACAACAGCACAGTCTAATAATACTCCTTCCACAGTGATTTATGTTTAATTAGGTTAAGCAGGTCAATATTAGGTAAAAAACTCCATAATACCAACAAAAAAGTGACTTTCATCGAAGAATTATGTTCTTTATCGACCTAAAATTGACTAATATCTTTATTGTTAAAAACCTTCTAAGTGCAGTCTGTTAGCAATGAGTAGGTTATGTCTATTAGTCGGCATTATCGTATAATTCTTACAAATAGATTACTAAAATTTTAACACATTAGTTTCATAGGGTTTTGATAGTAAGAAGAGTAGGTGAGTTATAGTATGTAATACCTTATTATAATGTCTTACAAAAGAGTTTACAGGTTTACGCTTTCGCGAAAGCGTAATTACATACCGTATTATATAGCATTAGCGAGCATCGAGAAAATTTTAAGAATATATATTAATAGCTATTTGAAAATCAAAAGAGAATCCTTACTTTTGCACTCATTTTTAATTTAACTCATATTATATGAACCATTACGAAACTGTTTTCATCTTGAATCCCGTTTTATCTGATGATCAGATAAAGGAAACAGTAAAGAAGTACGAAGGACTTCTTAAAGAAAAGGGTGCTAAGATGATTAGTAAAGAGGATTGGGGCTTAAAAAAGCTTGCATATCCTATCCAAAACAAGAAAAGCGGTTTTTACCACTTACTTGAATTTACTGTTGATGGACAAGCTATCAATGATTACGAACTAGCTTTTCGCCGTGACGAGCGCGTTATGCGTTACCTTACGGTAGCTATGGATAAGCACGCGATCTCGTGGGCTGAAAGAAGACGTGAAAAACTAAAAAAGCAAAAAGCGTAAGTTATGGCATCTTTACAACAACAAGCAAAAGGAAAGAAGGACGGAGATATCAGATATCTTACTCCTCTTAATATTGAAACTAACAAAGCAAAGAAGTACTGTCGCTTTAAGAAGTCTGGTATCAAGTATGTAGATTACAAAGATGCAGACTGGCTAGCAGGTTTTGTAAACGAGCAAGGTAAATTGTTACCACGTCGTCTTACAGGAACTTCTTTAAAGTACCAACGTAAAGTGTCTGTAGCTGTAAAAAGAGCTCGTCACCTTGCATTGATGCCTTATGTAACTGATTTATACAAATAGAAACTAGATAACAGATGGAACTTATATTAAAGAAGGACGTTGAGAATCTAGGATTTGCAGACGATATAGTACAAGTAAAAAACGGATACGGTAGAAATTACCTAATCCCTAACGGTCACGCAGTACTTGCTACGCCTAGCGCAAAGAAAGTACTTGCAGAAAACCTAAAGCAACGTGCTCACAAAGAGCAAAAAGTTGTAGATGATGCACAGAAGCAAGCAGATAAACTTAACGCTTTAGAAGTTAAGATATCAGCAAAAACTGGAGACGGAGACAAACTTTTCGGATCTATTACAAATGCAGACGTAGCAGAATACCTAGCAAAAGAAGGAGTAGAGGTAGACAAAAAGTATATCGCTATCGCTGGTAACACAGTAAAACGTTTAGGTAACTATGAAGCAAAAGTACGTTTCCACAGAGATGTGGTGGCTACACTTCCTTTTGACGTAGTTGCAGAAGCAAACTAAGTCCTTAGGCACTTTATACAAAACCGTTCTTATCTAATAAGGACGGTTTTTTTATGAAATTTACTTTTTAAATACGCTTTCGCGAAAAAATATCACTCACAATGAAATACGCTCGCCTTACAAAAGAACAACTAGAAGAATTACACCCAGAGTTTATAAACTTTCTAGCTACCCAGTCTATCACTGCAGATGAGTGGGCAACTATTAAAGAAAAACAACCCCTCGTTGCAGAAGAAGAGATAGACGTCTTTTCTGATCTAGTATGGGAAGGTGTACTCACAAAGGCTCAATACCTAGAGCATATCTCGCCTAACCAGATGCACCTTTTCTTTTTAAGAGAAAACAATATGGCACTTATAGCCATAAAAATCAATAAAGAAAACATAGATATCACTACCGCAGAAGGGTATGGATGGCTTAAGGAAAACTTAGGTGATGATGATGTGGTATTTATGAGCGCAAGTAAAGACTATAGTGAAGACCGCAATGCAGATAAGTTTAAACTCATAAGTGAAGGCGCAGTAATCACACGTGGCGATCTTTATAAATGGTTTGAGCGCTTTGTGGATGTGAAGTAATTATAACTACTCATACCAGCAATAAATGTAAAATTGAGGATAAGACTAAGCTAGTCGTATCCTCAATTTTGCTTTTTTAAGGCGTTTGTTATCTAGTTTTTCTATAAAAGATTGAGCAGCACTTTTGTGCACCGCTACAAAAGATTGTGTGTTTTTTACCTCAATGGTTCCTAGTTGCTCGCGTTGTGCATTTCCTTCTTTAAAGAAAAAACCAGCGATATCACCTTTTGATATCTTGTCTTTACGACCACCAGAGAGCTCAAGGGTCGTCCACTGTGATCCTTCTGGTATCTCTCTGTCGTGTAAGTATTCTTCATCCATTACCGGCATAAAGTCTGGTAATCGCTCGTTGCGCCAGTGTAGTACATAAGCCGTACCTTCAGACTGCATACGAGCCGTACGACCATTACGGTGTGTAAACTCTTCTGAGTGTATAGGAAGGTGGTAATGTATAATAAACTTGATTTCTGGTACATCTATACCACGTGCAGCAAGATCTGTTGCTAGCAGTAGTTGGTGTGTACCATTTCTAAATTTAAGAAGTGATAGCTCTCGCTCACGCTGCTCCATTCCTCCATAAAAAGTGCCGTGTGCGATACCGTGATCGTTGAGATAATCACTTATTCTAGAGATGGTATCTTTAAAATTACAGAAGATAATACCCGGTTGATCACCTAAGTGACACAAAGCTTTTACAAGCGTGTCTAGCTTATCTTTTTCTGGTGATATAATCGCTTTTATTTCTAGCTTAGAACCTCCCTGATGTAAATAATCTACTTCTACAGGGCTGTTAAGTCCTACAAATCTTGGTATGTCTATACCTTGAGTTGCAGAGGTAAGTACCTTTTTTTCTAAAGCAGGTAAAAAGCTCATAATCTCTGTCATCTCTCCTTCAAAACCTACTTCTAGCGACTTGTCAAACTCATCAAGTACTAGGGTTTTTATATAGTTTGTAGAGAAAGTTTCCCTGCGTAGGTGGTCTGCAAGTCTACCTGGTGTTCCTATTAATATTGCTGGACGGTGCTTTATGGCTTGTCTATCTGTATTAAAACTTTGACCACCATAAGCGGCGTGTATCTTATAACCCGTACCCATATTGCGGGCAACGTTTTCAATCTGTATGGCAAGCTCTCTAGAAGGTACGACTATAAGTAGTTGTACTTCTTCTATACTTAAGTCTAACTCTGCAATTACAGGTAGTAAAAACGCAAGCGTTTTACCAGTACCTGTAGGAGATAGTAAGATCACTTCTTTTGCTGAGTGTATGGCAAGTTGTGCCGCCTCCTGCATCTCGTTAAGTGAGGTGATTCCTAGTTTAGCTAGAATTTGTTGCTGATTTTTTTGATTACTTATCATAGGGTACAAAGGTAGAACTTTCTTTCAATGCGCGTTGTATGGTAAGAGCGCAAATATTCAACAGCTTGATTGTCTATGTGATAAGTTTTGTGGGGTTTTATTACGCTTTCGCGAAAGCGTAATACCCTTAAATAACATATTCACAATTGTTAATTAAATGTGAAAATTAAATTAACTTAAGGTTTAGTAAGTGTTAACACCTTCTTAAATTCGCGCAAAATAATTTTACAAAAATCTTATGTTCAAAAAACTTTTATTTTTAGTAACACTTCTAATGGCAGTAGCTGTAGGCGCACAGACGACTACTTCTGCTATCTCTGGAGTTGTAAATGCTGGTGAGCAAACGCTTCCGGGTGCAAACGTGGTAGCGGTACACACACCTACTGGTACTACGTATGGAGCGATCACAAACTTTGACGGTCGTTTTAATCTTTTTAATTTACGTGTGGGAGGACCTTATACAATAACAGTAAGTTATGTAGGTTTTCAAGCACAAGAATACACTGGAGTGACTCTTAACTTAGGAGAAACTTATAACGTAGAGGTAACACTATCTGAAGATAGTAATGCTCTTGAAGAAGTTGTAATTACAGGTAGCCGTAACAACACTTTTAGTGATGGACGTACTGGATCTGCTACAAACGTAGGAGAGCGCCAGCTTAAGGCATTACCTACTATATCAAGATCTGCTGCAGATTTTTACCGTCTAGAGCCTAGTGCTTCTAGTAATGGATCTTTTGGAGGTCGTAATGATCAGTTCAACAATTTTAGTCTTGATGGAGCAGTTTTTAATAACCCATTTGGTCTTGATGCTGCTACTCCAGGAGGACAAACAGGATCACAGCCTATCTCTCTTGATGCGATTGAGCAAATTCAAGTAACTACTGCACCTTATGATGTAACTCTTTCTGGATTTACAGGAGCATCTGTAAATGCCGTAACTAAGAGTGGTACTAATGAGTTTAAAGGAACTGTTTACGGTTTTTATAGAAACGAAGATCTTACTGGTGGAAAAGTTGCAGGTGATGACGTTTTTAAAGCAGACTTAAGCCAGAACACATATGGTATAAGTATAGGAGGTCCTATCATTAAGAACAAACTTTTCTTCTTTGCAAACTTTGAAGATGAGAGCCGTTCTGACCTAGGAGCACCTTGGGCACCTAATCGTAATACAGGAGCTATTAATGAGTCACGTGTATTACCATCAGATCTAGATGCAGTCTCTGCAGCATTAAGTAGTATTACTTATGCAGATGGAAGCTCTTACGATCCAGGTAGATATGAAGGATTTAACTTTGACGGAGGTTCTACAAAAGCATTATTTAAGCTAGATTGGAACGTAAATGATAAAAACCGTGTTGCATTAGTATATAACTTACTAAGATCTTCTAAAGACAACCCGGCAAACCCTAATGCAATTGCATTACGTGGACCAAGCCAGTCTACGATACAGTTTGAAAACGCAGGATATGCAATAAACAATAACATAGACTCTTTCCAACTAGAGTGGAATAGTGAGTTTGCACCTAACGTGTCAAACAAGTTTCAGGCAGGTTACACATTCTTTGATGATTTTAGAGAGCCATTCTCTACGCCAGCACCTTCTATAAACATTACAAAAGGTGGTCAGAACTATATCATTGCAGGTCACGAGCCATTCTCAATAGGAAACAAGCTCGAGCAAGAAGTTTTTCAAATCACAAACAACTTAAACATTGTATCTGGTGATCACACAATTACGCTTGGTACTTCTTTTGAAAAATTCAGCTTCTATAACTCTTTTAACCTTACAGGTTATGGTTTTGACTTATTCGGGAGTGTAGCAATAGATCAAGAAACAGATCTTGATGGAGATGGTATCGCAGATACAGATTACATAAACGATGTAACAGGTGAGACAGATCTAGATGCTTTCCAGCAGTTCCTTATAGATCGTTACCAAGATACATTTACTGCTGCAGAGGCAGAGTTTAATGAAAACAATGGTTTACCAATAGGTGATCCAAACGGATGGTCACTTGCAGAGACTAACGTAGGACAGTTTAGCCTTTATGCTCAAGACCAGTGGAAAATGAGTGAAGACTTTACACTTACACTAGGAATGAGATTTGATAAGCCTTTATACTTTGATACTCAAGACAAGATTCAAGAGAATATTGATAGAAAAGGTACTTACCAGCCAGATAACGTATATGTAGATCCATCAACTGGAGAAGATATCTTATTAGACAGTACAGTACTTCCAGACAATGCATTCTTATGGTCACCTAGATTAGGTTTTAACTGGGATGTAAAAGGAGATAAGACGTTCCAAGTACGTGGAGGAACTGGAGTATTTACAGGTCGTTTCCCATTTGTATGGTTAGGTAACCAAGTGCAAGGTGTAGATTTTTTCTTCTATCAGACGGTAGATCAAGATTTTAAATGGCCACAAGTATGGAGATCTAACATAGGAGCAGATTACCGTTTTGATAATGGTATCGTTCTTACTGCAGACCTTTCTTATACAGAAGATCTTAACGCTGCACACGTACAGAACTGGGCACTTAATGATCCATCTTCTACACTAGAAGGTGTAGATAACAGACCTATCTATCAGACGTCAGATTTTGCTACAAACCAGTTTGGAGGTCCTACAAATGCGTATGTATTTACAAACTCAAACTCTGGACGTACGTATAACGCAACGTTTAAGGCAGAGAAGTCTTTCAGCAATGGTTTATTTGCAAGTCTAGCATATAACTACCTTGACTCAAAAGATGTAAACTCTATTGACGCAGAGATTACAGGAGATGCTTTTAACGCAAATGCAATAAGAGGAAACGCAAATGATGATATCCTTGCAAACTCTCGTTATGGTGATCAACACCGTATTATCGCAGTAGCTTCAAAGAAATTTGAGTACGGAGATGGTAAATTTGCAACTACAGTTTCTGCTTTTGGAGAGTGGGCTAGAGGAGGACGTTTTAACTACACTTATGCTGGTGATATAAACGGTGACGGTAGTAACTTTAATGACCTTATCTATATCCCTACTGCAGACGAGCTAGCACAGCAAAACTTTGCTACGCCAGAGCAAGCACAAGCATTTGAGCAGTACATCCAGCAAGATGATTACCTGAGCGAAAACAGAGGTGGTTATGCAGAGCGTTATGGAGCACTTGCACCTTGGAGAAGTCGTGTAGATTTCCGTTTACTTCAAGATTATAACTTTAATGTAAAAGGAAAGAAAAACACATTACAGTTTAGCCTTGACATCCTTAATGTAGGTAACCTTATCAGTTCTGATTGGGGACTTGTAGAGCAGCCTAACAGTATACAGCCAGTAAGTGTATCTGTTACAGATGGTGTTCCTACATATACTTATAATGAGGAGTTAACACAAACTTTTGGTACAGATGCAAGCCTTCTTAACAGATGGCAAGCACAAGTAGGGTTACGTTACATCTTTAACTAGAACCTTACGACCACATATAAAAACCGCCTGCAAGAAATTGCAGGCGGTTTTTTATTTATATAATGTAAAACTACAGGCTCTGTATGGTCTAAACAACTCCTACATAAAAGTAGACCGCCATAAAATGTGCAAAAGATCCTCCCAATACAAATACGTGGAATATAGCGTGGTTATAAGGAATGCGAGATATACTGTAAAGTACAGCACCTATCGTATATAAAATACCTCCTGCAAATAACCATTGCACACCAGCAGGATGAAGATTTGCAAGTAATGGTTTATATGCAAAAACAATAAGCCATCCCATCGCCACATAAAGGATAGTAGAAAGGATATCAAATCGTCCGGTAAAGAAGAGTTTTAATATCATCCCAAAGAGAGCGATAGACCAGGCTATCCCAAAAATCCACCACCCAGTAGTGCCATCTAGAGTTACTAGCGTAAAAGGCGTGTATGTGCCCGCAATGAGTACATAGATCGCCGCGTGGTCAAATATTTTAAGTCTTGCTCTACGTAAAGGTTTTGTCGCGCTATGATACGCTGTAGAGGCAAAGTATAATACACATAAACTTATCCCAAAAACAATAAGACTTATGGTGGCGGTTGTAGTTACGCTTTCGCGAAAGCAAAATAATATCAACCCAAAAACACTTGCTACAAAACCAAAACCGTGTGTCCATACATTAAGTCGTTCCTCTTGTGGGGAGTAATCTGGAGTTGGGGCTGCGGTGTTTTCCATTAGTTATCTGCGAGTAAGTAATCTAGGTGTTCCTTAAGGATTTCTGTAACCTCTGCTGCTGGACCTCTTCCTTGAGCCATCACAGCATTTTCTACAAAGCGCACAGTACCATTGCGATCCATAAATACAAGCTTAGGATACGTATTAGTTTTTAAATCTTGCTTTAAATAGCTAGCACCATCTACTAGGTGTTCAAAATCAAAAGGTTTCTTAGTTAAAAAAGCGTCGATTTTGCTTTTTGGTTCAAAAGTGATGGCTACAAAATTTACGCGACCCTCATATTGCTTTTTAAGGTCATTGAGATATGGGATCTCTGCGATACAAGGAGGGCAGCTCGTAAACCACAAGTTAATGAGTGTAATTTTATCATTATAACTCTCCTTAGACTTGAGCCCGTTTGCAAGATCTTGCAGCTGAAAGTCGGGTAGGGGTTTATTAATTAATCCATTTACACCTACATTAATGTCTAGAGGCGCGCTATTAGATTGCGATAGCATCACTTCTACCTCTTGTATAATTGAGTCTTGACGCACACGCATATGGCGAACTTTAAAGTTGGCTTTTGTGTATTTCCAGCTTCCTTGCGCACCATAAACCTCCTCAATAGATTTTAGTTTGGCTTGAAAAGCCTCCTCATTATAGGTGTCACCTTGAAAAACGTAGTAGTTGTCTTGCGCGTTAAGCGCTAGCGCAAAGAATAATATAAATAAGCATTGTATTTTTTTCATCATCATAGGTATGTGTTACAAAGATAGCTATTGCTATCAAACACGCACCTATATACATTTATCGTGCCTTAGTAAGTTTTAGGGTTGATTTTGTTACTATAGTTTAGGACACTATAAATTTTGATTTTGTTTCTAACTGAGTTATTCTTAAAACAATCAGTAGGCTACTTGTCTTCTAAAATATCACGTATGATTTTAAGGTGATGTTCTGTATGAATAGCGAGAAACTTAATGGTCTTGTCTCTGTTTAGAGTACCGAGTACAGGGTGATTAAAATGTTTCTTTTCTGGGAGATTAGATAGTTTATCAACCGTGGCAAGCGCCTGTTCATAATGCATTTGTATTGTATTGAGATCTATATTATCCTTTGGCCTTGCTGCCTTTGGCGCAGTGGCTTTTCCTCTAGGCATTCTATTAAAAGTAAATACATAGGCACGTTTCATATTAAATTTAGTTTTATATTCACTTTCATTAGATTGCTCTAGTGCTTTTGATACCTGATTTACAACTAGAAAAATGTGATCCATATGCCACGCAACAGCAGCTTCAGACACTTCAAGGTTTTTTGTATCTCGCACATTACTATAGGATGCCACCTCATCGAGTTTTACTTTGAGGTCAGAATTGTTTCTTTTTGATTCTATACTAGCGGCGCTGCTTAATAATAAGATGCCTGCCAGTAAGATTAAAAAGATGTTTATACGCTTTTTCATAAGTCTATGTTTTAAAATTAATTACCCCAAAAATAGACTGTAAATCAATACGTTATGTTAATATGGGACGTATGTGCCACTTTTGTGATGAACGGGAAGGCTAGTAAAAGTCGGCTTTTGAAAAAGATCTAGAGACGGGAATGCTCGTAGGTACTCTATCTAGTTGTATAGTGAGCGATCTTGCATTACCGTCAATAGTTATTATATGTTCCGTATTAATAAGGTATGAGCGATGACAACGTTTTACCTGAGAGTGATTTTTAAATTGTAGTTCAAGCTGTTTTAAAGAAAGTCTAATTAGCTTTCGCGAAAGCGTACTATCATCTAGATAAAATATCGTCACATAATTCCCTTCGGATTGAGCATATACAAACTGCGATAATCGCATTGCAATAGGCGTCGCTTTTACACTCTCTTCTTGTATTTGTACTGTAGCCGTTTCTTCTATAGCTGGGCGTTGTAGCTTAGTAGAAAGTAATTGTGCTTTATTGAGGTTTTGTTTTGAAAGTGTACGTTCTGTAAAAAAGATTAAACCTACAATAGGAAAAATCCCTATCGAAGTAGTGATTTTAAGAAAACTAAAGAAGGTTTTGTAAAAGACACCATCACCCCGCCAATAGTAATAATGAGAGGAATTAAAAGTACTTATTATCAAGATGCAGGTTGATAGTAATATAATTTCCCTTGCTATGGTCCACTTTTCTGGACGAAAAAATATGGGAAATAATTTAGGTAGAACAAAGTAGGTTACACAAACACCCAGAAAAACGGAAACTCCAAAACCCGCCAAGAATACATATTTGTAATTTATAGACTGTCCCGCACCAAAGGGTTCAAAAACAATTAAAAACAGGTAAACAAAAACGCCTGACAATAATGCAAATAACCACTTGTATCTAGTGTTTTGTAACAAAGGATATGGTGATTTGAGCCACTGCATTAGAAACTGTTTTATTTTAGTCTGATTTGAAGTTGCATTTTGTGTGCTTGTTTTCTTTTATTTATTCAGAAATAGACATAGGTAAGGTAAATCTAAAATCACTTCCTTTTTCGACTTTACTTTCAACCCAAAATTTCCCACCAAGCTTTTCAACTAATTCTTTGCAAAGTACAAGACCCAATCCAGAGCCTTGTTCATTATTAGTGCCTGGCAATGGAGTATTATTAGATAAGTCAAAGATTTTACTAATTGTTTCTTCGCTCATCCCAACTCCGTTATCAGAAACTGAAATTTCAATGAGTTCTTTATTTCTGGTGACAGAAATATTGACGTTGCCACCTACGTGAGTAAATTTTATTGCATTTGAAATTAGATTTCTTAAGATAGTTTGTAAGATATTTTTATCTGTATATAATTCAATTTTATCCTTTGGACTGTAGCTCAAAGAAATATTCTTGGCTTTTGATATTGATCTTTTTAGAGTTATTACTTCAACTATTTCTTCTGATAATGTGATTTTTTCTGGATTAAAATGAAGTTCTTTAGTTTGTGATTTTACCCAGGTTAATAAGTTGTCTAGTAATGTTAATGTATTCTTGGTTAAAGAATTTATTAGAAAAATATATTCTTTGGCTTCTTCATTCTCCGTATTGTTTAAATTCTCAATAAGTAGTTCCGAAAGGCCATTTATACCATAAAAAGGGCTTCTTAAATCGTGGGCAATGATTGAAAACAATTTATCCTTAGTTTTATTAAGCAGTTTTAATTGTAAATGGTTCTCTTTGATTGCGTCTTCTTGTTTTTTACGCTCGGTAATGTCTGTAGAAATTCCGCACAGTCCTACTATCTTGTTTTTATCATTTTTATCAAATAGGGGAGATTTAATTTCTAAAAATACTAATCTATTTCCGTCGTTATCTTTTGATTCTACTTCAAAATTTGTGTTCTCCCCAAGCTTTATTATGCTATCGTCAATTTTGGATATTACCTTAACGGTTTCTTTGGGAAAATAGCTTGAGTCATCACTCCCTTTTAGTTCGTTATCTGTACACTCAAAGAATTTGAGTGTTTTCTTATTAGCATATACATACTTTTTTTGATTGTCTTTTATGTAGATGTATGTGTCTAATTGATCTAAAGTAGATTCTAAATAGTGGATTCTACTATTTGCTTTCTCGTTGATACGTTGGGCTTGTTTAATATGGTCTGTTACTCGATCAAGCTCTAATTGCAAAAATTCATTTTGCTTCTTTAATTCCTTATAAGTAGGTTCTCTATTCATTAGTAAATACTAGTTTTTAATGCATTCTTAAAAGAACAAAATCATTAAAATAATGGGTGAAATCTAGAGGTAAATTTCAAATTGTTTAAAATAGGACTTCACATAAAGCAAGTACAGCTCCGACAACTATTGGAACTGCAGATGAGCCTATTTGATTGTTTTTTAATTGATTTTCTAAATATACAAGTATTTAAGAAAGATGACGCTTTCGCGAAAGGGTAATTTGAGATAGTCTCTGCTGTTAGAATTATGGATCAAAATTAGCTTAAAAGCTTGAGCTTAGCGCAGCCGAAGTAGACTGGTTTTTTAACTCAGATCTTCGTTGCCAGTATTTTTTTATTCATCAATTCCAATATATTGTAATTCGTTTTTTGTTTTTGAAAGTTGAAAGTGAAAGTGAACAGTTCCATCTTCCAGAGGTTCTCTTATATAGTATTCTCGGTTAAGATAATTCTCTGTTTCAAAATTCAATTCTTCAAAAGTTTCATAGTCCGCGGAAGGAAAATTATTTCTAAAATCTTCAACTTCTAAAAATCCTTTAGATTCTCTTATTTCCGTTGCAATTCTCGATTTGTCGGAATCTGAAATTTGAATTTTTAGTGTGTGTGCATAGTCCATAAATCCACCACTTTCATTTTTCAGAATTTTGAAGTCATCTTTTAATTCAATATTATGTTTCTCTAATAACTTTCGAGCGTCATTTTTGCTAAAAGTCCAGTCACTTATCCAAGGTGACATACATAATAGGATAAAACCTAAAGTCAAAAATGATGAGATATATTTTCCAGTTTTAGGTCTTTTAAATATTCTAAAAGTCCAGTAAGTCAAAAATATGATTTGAAAGACCAAAATAAATGGCCAAATGAAAATCACGAGAAATTCCAATTTAGCTAATATTGTCCAAGCAATTGTTAAGCTTAAAATAACCCCTGTTATAATTCCAGTTATTTTATTTCCGACTTTAAAAGGTAGCCAAAAACAAAGGACGGTTAATCCGAATAAAATTAAACTTGTTATAATATTGAAGTGGTTCATTCAAATTACTAGCAACAGGCCACAACATAAAGCGAGTACAACTCCATTGACTATTGGAACTGCAGATGAGCCTATTTGATTGTTTTTTAATTGATTATATAAATATACAAGTATTTGAGAAAGATGACGCTTTCGCGAAAGGGTAATTTGAGGAAGGCTCTGAGGTGTGAATTATTGATTGAAATTAACTTAATGGCTTGTGCTGGGTGCAGCCGAATTAGGCTTGTTTTTACTCAGTTCTTAGTTAGGTGCAGTTTTTTATTTGTTTATATACTTCGTGAATATGTTTTTCAGAAATAAATTGTTTTGGATTCTCATTCATTTCTTTAATTGACAAATCCAAGAATTCGTCAAAGCTGTCAGCTAAAACAATCATTTTTTCCTCATCACGTCCGAAAATAATGATTTGACCTTTTACTCCATTTATGTCAGGGTCGAGATCAATTCCAATAAAATTCCCTCCAAAATCGTGAAAAATAGGTAACCACTTATAATGGAAATATTTCTTTTTGATTTTATCTTTTGGATAAGAAGAAAAATCAATTTCATCTTCCCAAACATAATCTTTCCTTTCTACTGTAAATTTACCATCTGGTGTCATATCAAATTCTAAGCTATCCCAATTGTAGTTTTTCTGTTCCAATTGATGAAGTTCTCTTCCAAGAGCAAAAATTTTGTCTGAATACTTTTCTTTCACCTTAAAGTTTTCGGTTTGACCATTTTCATACTTGACCATAACTCCACTATATGATTCGTGTGAAGAATTAAATGATGCTTTCTCCCATTTTTTAGAGAAAAGCCCAAACTTTTTTTTATTTGGAATAGATTTTAAAAACAATTCCGAAATTCCATTGAGTATTTCTTCTGCCTTTTTTTGGTTAATTATTTTTCGTTCAGTTGGTTTAACAAGACTTAATGCAAAATCAAGATTTGATATTACTTTTTTAGTTGATATGAATTCAAGTCCGAATAAAATTCCATATTGATTACCTCCTTCACCATTGAATTTAGAATAAACCTCAACAAATTCTTTTGGTAGTTTTTCAGATACCATTTTTTCTATCTGAGCAAAATCATTCTCACCACTTCCTATATTAATTTCATTGACTTCTTTCTCAAAATTTTCTGCAGTCCACTTGGAAATATGTTCAATTTTTTCAGTTATGGTCATAGTTTAGTCAAATTGTAGTCAATAGCCACCACACAAAGCGAGTGCTCTATTTTATGATGTGCCTATTTTGATTGTTTTTTAATTGATTGTTTAAATATACACTTATTAGTGTATTTGTTACCGCACAAAGAATCTGAAAAACTCACCATTTAGCCACAAAAAAAGTGGATACCTATTGCTAGATATCCACTTTATATAATCATCAATCAATCTTTATTCTTCTTCTCCTGTGCGTTCTCCTTCGTTTCTAAAGACGAGTTTGTCGTCAAAGGAATCTACGAGTATCACACTGTCTGATGCTACTTTACCGCTCAAAATTTCTTTTGATAACTGGTTAAGCACCTCGCGCTGCATTGCTCGTTTTACAGGTCTTGCCCCATATTCTGGCTGGAAACCTGCTTCGGCAAGGAAGTCTATGGCTTGCTTTGTTGCGTCTAGCGTGATATTCTGCTGTGAGAGCATCTTTCTAATACCCTTGAACTGTAGTTTTACAATATCACGTATATCTTTTCGCGTAAGCGGACTAAACATTACAATGTCATCTATTCTATTTAAGAACTCTGGACGTATGTTTTGTTTTAATAATCCTAGCACATCTACCTTTGCAGACTCCATTGCAGCATCTACATCTGGAATTGCCTCAAAACGCTCTTTTATGATATGACTACCCATATTTGACGTCATTATGATAATCGCATTTCTAAAGTCGGCAGTGCGGCCTTTGTTATCTGTAAGTCTACCTTCATCAAGTACTTGTAACAACACGTTAAACGTATCTGGGTGTGCCTTCTCAATCTCATCGAGTAACACCACAGAGTAGGGGCGACGTCGCACGGCCTCCGTAAGCTGGCCACCTTCATCATATCCCACATATCCTGGAGGTGCTCCCACCAGACGGCTCACACTGTGACGCTCTTGATACTCACTCATATCTATGCGCGTCATCGCATTCTCATCATCAAAAAGATACTCTGCCAGTGCCTTTGCAAGTTCTGTTTTACCTACACCGGTTGTTCCTAAAAATAAGAACGAACCTATTGGCTTTTTCTGATCCTGCAATCCTGCACGGCTGCGTCGTACGGCATCACTCACGGCAACAATAGCCTCACGTTGTCCTACCACACGTTTGTGCAACTCATCTTCTAGCTTGAGTAGCTTCTCACGTTCTCCCTGTAGCATTTTTTGCACTGGGATTCCTGTCCATTTTGCAACGACCTCTGCAATGTCTTCGCTGGTTACTTCTTCCTTAATAAGCGAAGTATCTGCTTGACTTGCAAGATCCTTTTGTAGCTCCTCAAGATGCTCTTGAGCCTCTTTTATTTTACCATAACGTAGCTCTGCAACTAGGCCATAGTTTCCTTCTCGCTCTGCTTTTTCGGCTTCTAGCTTGTAGTTTTCTATGTCTTGTTTTGCACTTTGTACACTCTCTACAATATCCTTTTCAGATTGCCACTGTGCGTTAAGATCGTTGCGCTCCTCTTTAAGGTTTGCTAGATCTGCACGTAGGCTTTTGAGCTTATCTTCATCTTTCTCACGTTTTATCGCCTCAATCTCAATCTCTAGTTGCATCACACGACGGTCTAACACATCCAGCTCTTCTGGCTTAGAGTTGATTTCCATTCGCATTTTTGCGGCAGCTTCATCCATCAAGTCAATCGCCTTGTCTGGTAAAAATCTGCTCGTGATATAGCGCTGTGATAACTTTACAGCAGCAATGATAGCATCATCCTTAATACGCACCTTGTGGTGTGTCTCATACTTGTCTTTAATACCACGTAAGATAGAAATAGCACTCTCTGTATCTGGCTCATCTACGGTTACCTTCTGGAATCTACGCTCGAGGGCCTTATCTGCTTCAAAGTATTTTTGATACTCATCAAGCGTGGTAGCACCTATGGCGCGTAGCTCCCCACGAGCAAGGGCAGGTTTTAAGATGTTTGCCGCATCCATCGCACCTTGACCACCACCGGCTCCCACTAGGGTGTGTATCTCATCTATAAAGAGTACAATATCGCCATCACTTTCTGTTACTTCTTTAATTACCGCCTTAAGACGCTCCTCAAACTCTCCTTTAAATTTTGCACCCGCAATAAGCGCTCCCATATCCAGCGCAAATATTTGCTTGTTCTGTAGGTTTTCTGGGATATCACCATCTACAATTCTATGTGCAAGACCTTCGGCAATAGCTGTTTTACCCGTACCTGGCTCTCCTACTAGTATAGGGTTGTTTTTGGTACGGCGTGTTAAAATCTGTAAGATGCGTCGTATCTCTTCATCTCTACCTATCACGGGGTCTAGCTTGCCTGTGCGTGCTAGTTCGTTAAGGTTTTTTGCATACTTGCTTAGTGAGTTATACGTCTCTTCTGCACTTTGTGAGGTCACACGGTTACCCTTGCGCACTTCTGTAATAGCAGCTTGTAAGTGCTTCTCAGTCACCCCTTGATCCTTTAAGATCTGGGCTACTTTACTTTTTGTTCCGAAAATAGCGAGTATAAGATGCTCGATAGAGACATACTCATCATTCATATTTTTGGCAATAATATTAGCCTGAGTGATTGCTTTATTTGCTTCTCTCCCTAGCATTATATCACCACCAGACACCTTAGGATAACTCTCAAGGGTGCTGTCTAAAATTTGCTGTAATAAAGGCACATTTACATCAAGTTTTTGAAGCAAGAAAGGCGTTACGTGCTCATCTACTTCAAAAATTGCTTTAAAAATGTGCTCATTTTCTATTTGCTGGTGACCTAGCTCTTGAGCAATTTGCTGTGCTCGCTGTATGGCCTCCTGCGACTTTATCGTAAAATTGTTAATATTCATTTCATATGTTTTAAGAGACCATTACTTGCTGTAAAGCGCTTGCTAATGATTTCTGGTTGTACTTTTTTTGAGAGACAATAGTCAAGTATTGTTCCAAGACCGTATTACGACATAATGTCTTGTGAAGGCTTGAATTAACTGACTTTATGACTTATTTAAGAACTATTTTACGCTTTCGCGAAAGCGTAACACAGACACAACGACTACCTTTGTATAAAAGCATATTGAAGAATGGGAATATTTAATTCGATTTTTGGAGGAGATAAAGAACCTCAAGAGGAAAAAACACCAATGCCGTGGAAACAACTTACCACACTCGAGCAACTGGATCAAATCGCAAAAGATTCTGAAACGAAGCCACAGGCGATATTTAAGCACTCTACAACTTGCGGTATAAGCCGTATGGCAATACGCCAGCTAGAGGCACAATATGATATAGACCCAAACCAGCTAGATATTTATTACTTAGACCTCAAGGCGTACAGAGAAGTGTCTAATGAGGTGGGATATAAATTTCAGGTAATGCACCAAAGCCCGCAGATTATATTGATTAAGAATGGAACCGCTGTGTATTCTGACAGCCACGGAGCGATAAGCGCACAAGCACTTGCCGAAAAGATTTAACCTAACGCTTTTTTTGTCACCCACGTTCTATAGCCAATAATGGCAAGCTGAAACTTTGTGGCTTGTGTAAGGTCAAGACCACGTTTTGAATAGGAGGGAAGTACTGCCTTATTAACTTTGGCAAGAAATTTATAGAGTGTTTGCATACCGTCAAAAGTAGCTAAAAAACAAAGCCGTAACGCAATGCGTTACGGCTTTATTAGTTGGCTAATTCTGCTACGCGTTATGATAGTTAAGTAAAACTATGTACGTGTGCTTTTATGTGGTCCTTATGCGTCTAGCAGTTGGGTTGCTAGATGCGGTAGGAGGTGCAGGATATATTATCCTATTAGTATTTCTAAAATGGTAATGATTACTTGTGTCATAATGAATGGGTTTGGATTGAAAATGATTATTTAAAAAAATGATTGATGAATGAAAATTGATTGATGAATGATTGATTGATTGATGAATGTGATTAATTGACGAATGTGATTAATGATTACTATTATTACTTACCTAGTTGTAAAAAGGTCGTTACAATGTAAGAGATGCTAAGGCTTACCATAAAGATGGTATATAGACCTAATACTTTGTTTGTTTTTACTTGTTTCTGAGTGTGGACTGGCGTTTTCATAATAGTGAGATTTTGATTAGTAATTGTATCGTTGTTTGTTATTTATGAAGCAAAGAAGTCACCTTGAGCTCGATAAAACAAATAGAAAAGAAGTTTTTAATGAAATTAACAGCAATATTGTAACTAAAAAAACAACAACACTTTATATGTGTAATGCAATTATCTCCGATTGAGTTAGTAACTGTAACCTGTGCTGAATGATATTGCCGTATCTGTTAGTTTTGTAGAGGGTTTTTGACCTCTTTTGAAAATCTGTAGAGGAAAATGGGCTATAAATATGCTTAAAATGGTGTTTTCATCATTTTTGTCCAGTTTTTTACAAGAGACTCTTGTAAAAAACAGCACATAAAAAAAGTCCACTTTCTAATGGAAAGCGGACTTAAATACTAATTGAGGATATATTTAATAGGTGGTATCTATCTGAATTACTCCGTTCTTTCCTTTTTTACCATAAAGCTTAATTGCTTTCTCACCTTTATATATAGTAACACTCTTAATAAATGTAGGATCTAAGGCATCTATCATTTCTTTAGAAGCCTCTTTATCATTTATGTAATAGATTGCTTTATCAAGCCCACCACGTTTTATCATATCTTCTTCACGAGATAACGTCTTTGATTCTTCTTTACTTTTATCTTCTGCCGTGGACTCCTTGGCATTTACAAGTTCTTTATAGAGGGCATCACTCTCTTGTATCTGCACTCCCCATCTATTGTAAAATTTTCTTGATCTATCTGGGGTTTCTACATAGTAGTATGTGCCGTTTTCTAAAGTGACATAACCCGCTTTATTATTTTTAGCTGTTTTCTTAAGCTTTTTTCTTTTCGATTTAATACCCTCACGTTGCTCTTTCATTTGCATTTTCATACTATCACGTCTAGCCATTATGTACTGGCGCATAGAGTCGCTTTGTGCACGGCCTTGCAGGTTTCTACGTTCATCCATACGAGCGCGTAGTTCTTGCTTACGAACCGCCATACCTGCACGTAGGCTATCTCTATTGCTCAATAACGCCTTACGACGTTCTTCCATCTGAGCTCTCAAATTGTCATATGAAGCTTTTGAACCTTTATCCATATTTACATTACCCATACCCGTAAAACCATTTTCATCTTTATAGATGTAAATGTCATTAATAGGCTTAGGTGTTTGTAAGGTGTAGTTCTTATTATTACCCTTATCATCTATGAGATTAATTGCAATACTTGTAATCTCTTGACTCTTATTCCTTTTAATACCACTCACCTTGAGAGTAGCGTTGTGCTTTTCTCTCATTACTTTACTGAGTCCATCAATCTCCCAGTCTAATGTGTTTTTAGTAATGATATAGTTATAAGTTTCTTGTACTATTCGCGATACTACTCGTCTGGTGTCTGCCTTGGGACTGCTGTGTACAATGAGCGCACCGTCTTGTGCAATAGTTCCGTAGGCTTTGATAGCTTGGGCAGGAGGTAAGCTTGTGATACTATCACCTGTGACTCTTTTCTCTTTTTCTTCGCCCAGTACAACGTTATTATTCACAACTATAACGGGATTAGGTCCTAGTGCATCCTTTGTCGTATTATTTTCTTTAGCTGCTGTTTTTTCTGTATTTACAGCAACCTTCTCATCTGTGATGATTGTTTTATCTGGAGTGATGTTTATAAATGTGCCATCTTTTTGTTCCATTACAACAATCTCCTGTTCCGTATTAACCATTAGACTATAGCCTTCCCAAGAGGTATTTTCTTTTGCATTAAAAGAGAATTTATTGGTAAAAGCTTCTTGGTTTTCAAACTTCGCTTGTAGAAAGAAACCAGTAAGCGTGTTTTTTGCATTGAATTTTCTTTTGTTAAACTTAATGGCTACGTTCTCCCAGTGGTTTGATACATAGGCTTCTATTCGATCTAGTTTTGCCGGAGTGGTATTGCTATCTATAAAGAAAACATCTCTACCTTGATTTGCATAGGTGGTGTCTTTTTCCGCTTTCGCGAAAGCGGTATTATCCTCCTCCACATAATTAGTCACTTCTTTTACATTAAAAGAGTACATAAAGAGCGCAAGCACGGGAATGATAAGTGATAGCCTCCAAAGATTGTTTTTGTGGGATTGTGGTGTATTGATCATAACGATTCGTTTTTTGATAAATGATTGATAAAATTGATTAGTAAGTGCTGGGGCAAATGAGGGGGATGAGACCTGTACCAGCGTGCGTTGATATTGTTTTGGATTCTTAATTTCTTGTATAGCTTGGTGATCTGCTAGGTATTCTAGATTTTGCTCAAGACTGTTTTTATACAACCAGGCAAATGGGTTACACCATTGTACCACAAGCGTTATTTGAGATAAGAGCATATCTAGAGAGTGCCTTTGCTGTGCGTGCACTTTTTCGTGAGCGATAATCATCTCTAGTTCTTCTGGCGTGTGAAGCGCAGGATTGTAAACAATTTTTGAAAAGAAAGAAAACGGACTTATCGCTCTTGTAACTGCTACAAATGTATAGTGCCCTTTTGTACTGCGACTGCCAGATGCAATGAGCTGTCGTAAGGATATGTATTGCGCACAAAGCCTAAAGAGCATTATACAGATACCTATTATATATATTATGACAAGTACTTGCCACCAGTTTATAGCCTGTTCTACAGGTTGCGGTGCTACAGCGATGGGTGCAGTGTTTACTGAGCTTATATCCAAAGCGGGCATCACAAGCGCTTGCGAGGGTATAATCACCTCGATCTCACGTGTAAATTCTATAAAAGGAAGTGTGATAGCAGCAATGATACCGGCTATAAAGTAATGCCTTTTTGCGGTAAACAAGGTGTTTTTATAAAGTACGGTTAGGTAGATTACATAGAAGAGCCCGAGTATGGAGGCGCTTTTTGCAAGGAGTATGAGCGTTTCCATAAGCTTATTTTTCTTCTATGATTGCTAGTATTTCTCTAAGCTCATCTGCAGAGATCTTTTCTTCTTTGGCAAAAAAGGAAACCATATTCTTATACGAGTTACCAAAATACTTTTGACTAGTCGTCTCCATAAACTCCTTACGATAGGATTCTAAAGACACAGTAGGGAAGTACTGGTGTGTTTTTCCAAAGGCTTGGTATCCTACATATCCTTTATCTGCCAGATTTCTTATAATGGTAGAAACTGTATTATAATGATTCCCTTCTGGTAATGCGGCTACGACCTCTTTTACAAAGGCGCGCTCAAGCTTCCATAAAGCGTGCATAACCTGTTCTTCTTTATTTGTGAGTTTATCCATAAGAAACAATTTTATAATAGCGCTTTGCAAGCGATTGTATATTAGTGATTTGATTGATGATTCAAACATACAACGAAAAATATAGTTAAACAACTATTTTTATAGTTATATAACGAAATTTATAGTTTATGAGGGATTTGGGTATAAAAAAACCGTAAATAACTTATAACTATTTACGGTTTAATGTAGCTCAATCTATAATGCTAGAGTAGGGGTTATTGCCCTAGATAGTCTTGTGTCATTTGTACAAACGTTTTTACACCTAGAAGCATCCCACTTTCATCTATATAAAAATCTGGTGTGTGGTGCGGGAACGCCTCTGTGGTGCCTGGAGTTTTACCTCCTAAGAAGAAATAAAGCCCAGGAACTTCTTTCTGAAAGAATGAAAAGTCTTCTGCACCAGTAATTGCTTTTATCACGTGTACGTTTTCTTTACCAGCCGCCTTCTCTAGTGAAGGTACCATCTGGCTCGTAAGATTTTCATCATTATATGTAATAGGATACCCTTCAGGTATGGTAATGGTCGCTTCTGTGCGGTAAGCCGCAGCAATAGCCGGTACCATTTCCTTCATACGGTTATTAATATAGGTTTGCATATCATAATCTAGTGTACGTAATGTACCTACTATATGTGTTTCTTCTGGTATAATATTACTACGTACTCCCGCATTAATTTTACCTATAGATAATACTGCAGCCTCGTCTGTGAGTGGGATCTCACGTGATATGATGGTTTGTAAACCATCTATAATTTTTACGGCAGCCATAATAGGGTCACGACTAGTCCACGGGGTTGAGCCGTGACTTTGTTTTCCTTTTATATGTATCTCAAAGCTCTGTGAAGCCGCCATAATTCCGCCAGGCTTATAGGCTATGGTATTTACATCTTGCCCAGAACCTATGTGAAGGCCAAAAATGGCATCTACATCTGGGTTTTTGAGCACATTTTCTTTTACCATAAGCTCTGCACCACCTTCTTCGCCAGGAGGCGCACCTTCCTCGGCTGGTTGAAAGATGAATTTTACGGTTCCTGCAAAGTCATTATTTTTTGCAAGTATCTCTGCCACGCCCATAAGGATTGCGATGTGTGTATCGTGACCACAAGCGTGCATTACAGGCACGGCCTCACCACGATATTCTCCCATTGCTTCAGATTTAAACGGTAAGTCTGCACGTTCTTTTACGGGTAATCCATCTATATCTGCTCGTAGTGCGAGTACTTTTCCTTTACGCTTTCCTTCTAGTATGCCCACAACTCCAGTTTTGGCAACACCGGTTTGTACCTTCATCCCTAAGGATTTGAGGTGTGTGGCGATTTTTTCGGCAGTTTTAAACTCTCTGTTTCCTAGTTCTGGATTTTGATGAAAATCACGACGCCACTCTATGACCTTAGATTCTATATCATTAATTTGTTGCTCTAGATTGTTTTGCGCTTTCGCGAAAGCGAATACCAAAAAGGCTACTGCTGCGAGTTTTAGTTTCATAAGTATGATTTGCTGTTTAATAGTGCTTAATTTACAAATGATTTATGAAACAAGAGGTCATAATAAAGTGATAGTTTATAGAAAATAAGACATAAAAAAATCCCTAGTGGCTAGCTAGGGATTTAATACATCTAGTGGAATCTAAATGATTTAGTATCCTGGGTTTTGTTGTAGTTGAGATAACTCAATCTCTCTATTAGGAATAGGGAAGATTGTTTTATCTGCTCCAAATGCGCTCTCAACTTCGTTAGGCATTCCTGCTCTTCTTAAGTCAAGACCGTTTCTTAACAAGTCCATTCTACGTTGCCCTTCAAAGGCAAGTTCTTTACGACGCTCATTTAAAATATCGTCAAGTGTTACAGCTGTAAGTGCTACAAGACCTGCACGTGCTCTAAGTAGGTTGATATCTGTAAGTGGATCTGCACCTATAGATGAACCGTTTCTTAAGTTAGCCTCGGCTCTTGTAAGGTATGCTTCAGTAATTCTAAGTACTGGTGCGTTATCTGCATTGTTTATTCCATCAGGAAATTTTGCTGTAAATAAACGATCATTACCTGGCGCAGACTCTCCTATTTGTACAAGATCAGTATATCTAGCATCTGGTACTGGGTTACCTTCATCATCAAGAAGTGGGTTTCCATCTTCATCGATTTGGAATTCTTCAAGGTAAGCCGCAATTAGGTTATCGCTAAAAGGCGCATCACCACGACCAGTAGGAGCAGGGTTAGTAAGACCTGAGAATCCTTCTCCAGAATCTTGACCATCTGCAGAGGTGTTTACTAATGTAAATAAGTGCTCTGGTGATTGGTCATTAAAGAATTCATAATTCTCTGCTAGTTGGAAAGAACTGTTTATCGCATCGTTAGATAGGGTAGCAGCTTCTTCAAAACGCTCTTGGTATAAGTACAGACGTGCTAGTAACTGCTGTGCAGCTGCTTGCGTTGCTCTAGAGTTATCACTGTTAGTAAGTGCAGGAATTGCATCTACAAGATCAACTTCAATCTGAGTGTGAATCTCATTAAGTGTTGCTCTTTTTGGGAATAACTCCTCATCTGTTGCAGATGTAGGGTTAACTGGGTTAACCACTAATGGCACAGCAAGGTTTGTGCCACCACCTACTTGAAGTGGCTGTGCAAAAAGATCTGCTAGCTTAAAGTATACAAGCGCTCTCATAAACTTAGCCTGAGCTATAACATTTGCTCTACTTTCTTCTACAAAAGTTTCATCTGCAATTTCTGGTACGAAAGCAATGATTCTGTTTGCGGCATTAATTACCTCATAATTGTCATCATAGATTCCTTGAATAGAGGTGTTTGTAGATCTCGTGTCATAAGTTCTGATGTCATTAAATGTTGGGAAAGACCCTACAAAGTCAATGTTATCAGATTGCCATTCTGTAGCTAGGGCAGAAGTACCGTTAAGTACATCATCTTGCTGTGCAAGACTATAAACCCCTACTAGTGCACCATTTGCACCTGCTTCACTAGAGAATACTTGCTCAGGAGACTGATCGTCTTCTGGAAGTATATCTAAATCGTCCTCACAAGAGTAGAACCCTACGCTCAAAAGGAAAATAAGTGTGTATTTAAAAATTTTCATATTATTATTTGGTTTTATATTATAATTGGATCGTTGCTCCAAAGATGAAAGACTTTGATTGTGGTGGAGTAAAGAAAGTTTCTCCTTGTCCTAAAGCAGCACTAGTATCTGTAACCTCTGGGTCTATACCTTCTAAGTCACTTCCTTTTATAGTAATAAGGTTTGTTGCCGTAGCATATAACCTGATGTTTTTAAGGTGCTTAGTCTTTTCTAATACAGACTTAGGTATTGTATATCCTAATGTTATATTCTTAAATCTTAAGAAAGAACCATCTCTTAACTGTGCAGTAGATCTCTGTGCAAATGTGCTAAATGTTGGGCTGTCAAAAGCAGGTACAAAAGCATTGTCTCCTGGTTGTTGCCATACATCTAATAAAGCAGCTCTATTGTTAAATGATCCTGAAGCAGCGTTATCTGTAAAACGTAAACCGTCTACATAGATATCGTTACCAACACTAAAGTTAGTTAAAACGTTTAAGTCAAAGTTTTTGTACTTGAACGAGTTTGTAAGTCCTCCTACAAAGTCTGGGTTTGCATCTCCTGCAATAACTCTATCTGTAGATGGGTTAGGGTTTGTAGTTGCATTACCATCTGCATCTAGCCACTCTGCATCACCAGTTTGTGGGTTTACACCTTTGTAACGTACTAAGTAAAATGTGTTAATAGACTCACCTACAATAGCTCTTTGAGAAGCAGATCCAGCTATAAACTCTCTTCCTTCTGTATCAATAGATGCTCCTGGTAAAGAGATTACTTCGTTTGTATTGAAACCTATGTTAAGAGTTGTTGTCCATTTGAAATCACCATCTCTAAAGTTATTAGAAGTAAGACTAACATCAAAACCTCTGTTTTCAATCTCACCTACGTTACGAGCAATAGTATTATTTGTACCTGCTGCAGTAGAGATAGGAAGTGGAAGGTTTAAGATAAGGTCATCTGTTCTCTTCTTGTAATAATCAACACTAAAAGAAAGTCTGTTGTTAAACAGGTCTCCTGCTAGTCCAATATCAAAAGCTTTAGAACGTTCCCATTTTAAATCTGGGTTTGGTGCAGAAACAGGAGCAAGACCAGCTTGATCATTGTACTGTCCAAAAGTACCACCACTGTAAAGCGCTAGAGACTGGAAGTTACCTATACGATCGTTACCTGTTGTACCGAAACTTGCTCTAAGTTTAAGGTTATTAATCCAAGAGCTATCTTCTAAGAATTTTTCTTCAGAAAGGTTCCAAGCACCACCTAGTGCGAAGAATGTACCAAAACGGTTATCTTCTCCAAAACGTGATGATCCATCACGACGTAAAGAACCTTCAAGAACGTATTTACTGTCATATGCATAGTTAACACGTGCAAAGTAACCTACAAGGCTGTTTGCCGTAGCACTAGATGTAGTCGTAGTCTTTTGTGCAGCAGACTCAATGTTTAAACTAGAATCACTAGCAAAACCTGTACCTGCAACCGCAATAGTTCTAATTGTATTCTCTTCATAAGAGATACCTGCTACTGCTCCTAAATCGTGCTTATCTCCGAAAGTAGTATCGTAGTTAAGTGTGTTAGTAAGGATGTAACGGTTGTCTTGAGCATAAAAGTTAGATCCTGTTCCTCCTGGTGAGTTAAGTTCAAAAGAACGTTGCTGCTCTTCAACAAGAACTCTATCTATACCAAAGCGAGAGTTAAAAGATAATCCATCCATTAAAGAAACCTTTGCAGATACGTTACCTGTAGTTCTTGTTACGTCAGAATTATTGATATCAAGTGATTCAATTGCAATTGTGTTTGCAATAAAACCAGTGTTTACCAGGTTTCCATTCTCATCTCTAGGTTCTACCCACGGACGGATTAAGTAAGCAGAAGTAAGTGGAGCAAACGTACTGTTTTCTGCACCTACACGGTCAAACTCATTTCTTGTTATCCCTATGTTTGCACCTATTTCTAACCAATCTGTTGCAGTGTGGTTAATGTTTAAACGACCAGCACGTCTTTTTAAATCATTACCAATGATAAATCCTTCTTCATCTTTAAAGTTAGTACTGATGTAAAAAGAAGTTTTCTCACTACCACCACTTACAGATGCATCTATATTATTTGAAATACCCGTTCTAGTAACACCATCTACCCAGTCAAAACTTCCTTGAGGAAGATCTGCAGGATTATCTATTCCAAAATAGTTTGCATCTACAGCATATTGTCTAAACTGATCTGCATTCATCATTTGAAAAGTGTCTGTAGACTCACTGATTCCTGTACTAACGTTTAAAGTAACAGTAGTCTGTCCTCCTTTAGAACCAGATTTTGTTGTCACAATTACAACACCATTAGATCCACGTGAACCGTAGATAGCAGTTGCCGAAGCATCTTTTAATACAGAGATAGACTCTATATCATTTGGGTTAATGTTTGCTAGTGGGTTAAGACCTTGGTTTGCACCTTGGTTAGATGTAAGATCTGTGTCGTTAAGTGGTACACCGTCTACAACAAATAGTGGTCTAGATCCAGATGATACTGAAGCGACACCTCTAATTTTAATAGTAGGAGCTGCTCCCAGTACTCCAGAAGATTGTACAACCTGTACACCTGCTGCTTGACCTTGTAGTAACTCTTGTGGAGAGTTTGCCGGGATATCTTTAATAGCATCCTGACCAATTACAGATACAGATTGAACATTTTTCTTTTTTGTTTGTGATCCAAAAGCTACAATAACGACCTCATCCAGTGCATTATCTTCTTCTAGTGTCACATTAATAATAGACTGATTTCCTACAGGAATAGAAACTTCTTTAAAGCCTACATAGCTAAAAATTAATACATCTGTTGATGATGCTTCTATAGAGAAGTTTCCATCAAAATCAGTTTGGGTACCCGTAGTGGTACCTTGAATTAAAACACTGGCTCCTGGTAGCGGGCCATTTTGTTCTTTCACTGTACCTGTAATTGTTTTCTGAGCAAAAGTGACTTGCGCCATAAAGCCTAGAAGAGCCAAAAACAGATACTTTTGGATAATAGTTTTTTTCATTTATGTATGTTTTTAATGATGCGATAAAATTATTCATTTGGCCTAATCGTTAAGAATGTCACATCACAATTAACCTAAGTTTATCATAAATTTAAGAATTCACATTTTATGTTAATTTTTCTTACAAAAATCCTTTAACATTTATAATTGATTGAAAATCTATCAAGTAGGAATTTTCTTAACATTTTCAAGTTTATTTTTTAATAAATGTTTAACAAAAATCGCTCTTAAAGTTTACCTTAAGGTAACATTGCTCTTAACATATATTTATGATAATTATATCTTAATTAAAACCAAAAAAGCGCCTCTTCACAAGGAAGAGACGCTCTTTAAATCGTGTTTTGTTTAACTTATTTCGAAAGGTAATCTACTGTAAGCTGACTAAGGGCTTTTACACCTAGCTGAAATCCGCTTTCATCTATATAGAAATCTGGCGTGTGATGCGGAAAAGCTTCTTTGTTTCCAGGAGTCATTCCGCCTAAAAAGAAATAGAATCCAGGCACTTTTTCTTGAAAGAAAGAGAAATCTTCACCACCAGTAACTGCTTTCTGTAATTTTACATTTTCGGCACCGCTTACTTTTTGAAGTGTTGGTAATGATTGCGCCGTAAGATCCAGGTCATTATAGGTTACCACAGTCATATTTTGCCATTCAATTTCTGCCTCACCACCGTAAGCCTTTGCAATGTCGCGTGCCATCTCATTCATACGTCTTATGATTTTCTCACGCATATTTGGATCAAGCGTACGTACAGTACCTATCATTTCTGCACTTTCTGGTATGATATTAAAGCGTAATCCAGAAGTTATCTTACCCACAGTTATTACGGCAGCCTCTTCTGTTAAGTTACTCTCACGAGAGATAATACTTTGAAAACCGTCTATAATTTGAGCAGAGATAAGAATAGGGTCTACACCAGACCACGGCTGGCTACCGTGTGATTGCTTTCCTTTTACTTTTACAACAAAGCGCTCTGTTGCGGCCATAGTCCCTCCAGGTTTATATCGTATAGTTCCCGCCGGGGTAGCGCTATTAATATGTAACCCAAAAATGGCATCTACCTGAGGATTTTGTAATACACCTTCCTTCACCATAAGTTTTGCACCTCCTTCTTCACCTGGTGGTGGTCCCTCTTCTGCAGGTTGAAAGACAAACTTTACAGAACCTTTTATTTTATCCTTATTCTTAGCCAGTACTTCTGCAACACCCATAAGTATAGCCGTGTGAGTATCGTGACCACAAGCGTGCATTACACCAGTTTCGGCACCTAGGAACGTAGTGGTAACATTAGATTTAAAAGGAAGATCATTACGCTCTGTAACTGGTAATGCATCTATATCTGCTCGCAGTGCAACCACTTTGCCCGGTAAGTCTCCTTTTAAAAGTCCTACAACACCAGTCTTTGCTACACCGGTTTGTACTTCTATACCCAGTGATTTCAAGTGTTTGGCTATTTTTTCGGCGGTTTTAAACTCTCTGTTTCCTAGTTCAGGGTTTTGATGAAAGTCTCTGCGCCATTCTATTACTTTATCTTTTACTGCAGCGATGTCTTGATCAAAAGAGGTTTGCGCTTTCGCGAAAGCGGAAACTAAAATAGTCCCTACAATGCATAAGGTTTTTGTGTATTTCATATAGTTGTTATTAAGCAGACCCACATTTGAGTCTATATGGTATTAGGTTAATCTCTTATAATAGTGCTAGGGAATGCTACTGGACTCTCGTGACCATCTTTACCTACAGCAGCTACACCAAAGAAAAAGTTATCTATCACAATACCTTTAAGAGTGGCACTTGTACCACTTGTAATAAGTCTTGAGTTATCCCAAGTAGGAGAGGTGGTGTCTCTCCAGTACACTTTATAAGCTACTGCGCCCTCTACGGCATCCCACTGTAAACGTGCATTTGCCTCAACAATACCACCTATACCTACATTACTAGGAGTAGGAGGCGCCCAGGCGATGCTTGCAAGGTTTAAGGCATTTACGGCTGTAAGTTTTGCATTATATGGGAAGTTTACGTGCTCAAAAGTATCTCCATAATTGATTCCATTTTCTGTACGTATGTCTTGGTGTTGCTGTGTATAATTTTCGTGTGCTTCCATTATACGTATTCCAGCAAAACCAGCATCGTTAAAAGGTCTGTGGTGACCACCACGACCAAAACGATCTAGTCTATAAATCATCATAGGGTTCATCTCTGGCATATACGTCTTTGTGGTTTTGTAAATAAAACGAGCTAGTTGTCTTGATATACCATCTACCTCACCGCCATAAAAACGTCTTGCGTTGCGCTGTCTCTCTGTCTCAGTAGGAGGGACTGGCTCAGAAAATATTCTAAAGGTTCTATTATCTATTACCCCATCTACACCTTCTATATTACCTATCATATCATTGTTCATAATACCTATAATCTCCCAGCCTTGCTCTTTTGCGTAAGCTGCGAGCCCTTTTCCTCCAAAGAGTCCTTGCTCTTCTCCAGAGAGGCCTACATATATGATACTGTTTTCAAAAGTATATTTTGATAATACTCTTGCCGCTTCTAGTGTACCAGCCATACCGCTCGCATTATCATTTGCCCCAGGAGCGTCATCTGTATAATTTGTAGGATCAGAAATTCTACTATCTATATCACCGCTCATTAGTATGTAACGGTTAGGGTACTTGCTGCCTTTTTGTACGGCTACAACATTTACTACTTCTACATCCTTTACAATACGAGGGTTTGTACCTTTTTTTACTAAATCACTCTGGTAAAAAACATCTAGACAGTTATTACAAGCTTGAGATGTTTTTTCAAATTCACTTTTTATCCATCTTCTAGCGGCGCCTATGCCGCGAGTGTTTGAAACGGTATCACTTAAGGTGTGCCTTGTTCCAAAATCTGCAAGTTTTTTTACATCTGCCCGTAATCTGTCTTCAGATACGGCATCTATGATATCATAGATTCTTGTATCTGTTTGCGCTACACTTGTACCTATAGAAAGGCAAAATGTAAAAGCAGTAAGTACAGAGGTAGTGATGAGTTGTTTTGGATTTGGAATGTGTAGGGTGGGTAAATTTCTTAACATTGATATAAAGTATAAATTTTTGTTTTAAAGATAGTAAAGAATGTGTTGATGTGTAGACCGCTTTCGCGAAAGCGTGTATATAAACCTTACAGCTGAATTACAGCAACCGAAGATTTACTCCACGAGCTCAATAGTGCCAAAAATACCTGCGTCTATCCAGCCTCTGTTTTTATCTTCACCTGGCACAGCTACAGAGCCTATAAAGTTTTCTCGCTCTTCACTTGCATCATTATCACAATAGGCTAGGGCAAAGCCCATTTTTTTATTAGGTGCTAGTATTTTTTGCTCGTTCACACCACCATCTTTATAAGTAGCATCATAGATGGTCATCTTACACTCCCACAGCATCGTATTTTCTCCTACACTTGTAGTTTTAGATTGTACGTGGCTATTGTATAATGTAGGTGTTTTACCTGGAGCAACATCTACCACATTGCCGTCTAGAGCTACGTGATATGCAAAGGCATTGTGGGTAAACTGGTGACCACCACCAGAGTTGTCTTCATCTATAAAAATCTCTAGGCAGTCATCATCCCACCATAGGGTGAGTGGGTCTTTTTCTTTATCATAAATTACGTCATCTGTAATTTCTGCAAGTATATATAAGGCCTCTGGAGTCCAAGCAAGTTTGTAACGACCAGCGAAGTCTTGTGCAGTATAATCATCTCCTAGCCATTTTTGATCTAATTGTTGCCAGCTCACACTATTCCATATGGGATCATCTGCCTTTCCGTCCAGCTCTGGTGCAATAGTGGCCTTTTGAACTTGTAGTAACTGGTGGTCTATCTTATTATTAGGTATCTCGCTTGTATCTTCAACAAGGTCTGAAGATGGGGATACAGTTGTTGTAGATTCTTTACAGCTCGATAATGCGAGTGTGAGTAAACAGATGGTTAATAGGTGTTTCATTAATATTATAGTTTGTTGATTTTTTGAGTAATAATACCAGAGCTTGTAAAGACTTTTACAAAATAGATTCCGGACGGTGTGGCACTAAATGTTACAGGTGATAGAGTAGCCTGCGAGACTATTAATTTTCCTGTGATATTGTAGATTTCGAGTTTCTGAACGGCTGTGCCTGGAGCGCTTATATGTAGCGTCTCGCGTACTGGGTTAGGGTAGATTACTATATCATTTTGTGTGGTAACTTCTTCTATATCTAGAGTTCCTGAAACTACAAATCTAAGCGTAGCCTGAGAGTTAGGTCCTGTTTGATTAAGCCAGAAGGTATAAGTTCCGGTAGGTAGTGGTGGGGTAAAGCCTGTGCCTAGTTGCCCAATTTGTGGTAGTAAATCTGTATCTAGATTACCGCCACCGTACGTCATACCTCCTAGTAAATCACTTGCCGTTGTAGTCATTGCATCTGTTGTAAACGCATTGCCTTCTTGCAAGCCTATAAATGCCTCATTATTGGTGCCCTCTGCGGTATATCCGTCAAGAACAAGTTGATCTAGCTGTAAATCTGGAGGTAATGTAATCGTGATATAATCTATATCACGAGGATTACCCTGTTGGTCTGCTGTAATGCTATTATCTCCTACCTCGAGAATAAAAGGACCACTAGGAGCGTCAAATTGGTCTGAGAGGTCACCGTCAGTCCCCTCATTATAAGTAAAGCCTTGAGCAGTGACAATTACAGATGTGAGTATGAATGTCATACTCAAAATAAGCTGCCTATTCATTTTTGTCTTCATTGCGCTCTTGTTTTTCATCTTTATGATAGATAAATGATTACTCAGATTTTGGTTGTGAGATTGTAGATACAATAGCAATCTGATTACCACTAGGCGCAATAGCAAACCGTGTGATGTCTTGTAGCGCAGTATCTTTAAAACTATGGAAGACCTTCCACGCGTTTTTGTTTTTTACAAAAATGGTATTCCCCTTTGCCGCAAGTAATCGACCATCTGGTAGCCAGTTTATATCTTCTACGCCCTCATCTAGCGGTATTATGTTTTTTATCTTTTTTGTAGCTGGGTCAATAGATTTTACCATCCAGGGTTGTGAAGTTTTGTCTATAAAACTTACCAGATGAGTATCAGGTATTTTATGAAAAGATCTACCTACTGCTATCTTCAGGTCTTCTGTTTTTTTACTATCTAAGTGATGAATTACTAGATGTAAATTATCTTTAACAATATCTGCTCCTACAATGGTATTCTTGTCAAACCAAGTATAGTAAGCCACTACCGCATCTTTAACTAGGGTAGGAGTTTCTGTTTTTCTAGGTAGGTAGTGATATAAACGCTGTAAGCCATCTGGATCTAGACGCACTGCAGAGATTCCTCGTGTACCCATCATAAACTGCGGAGAGTATTCTCCTCCTTGAGTGCTTATGTTAAACTGTTTTGAAGTGCCTCTCGTATACTGTATGATTTCTGTTTGCCCTTCAAGAGTACCAGCATAAATAATCACATTATCTGCCAGAAATTGTGGCTGGCTGTCATAGCCTTTATTTTGACTAATGTTTTTTTTGTTGTTAAGCACAGGTTTTTCTTGCGTGGCATCGATATCAAATAGAAAAATCTCTGTATTAGATTGTGACCTCACAAACGTAATTGAAAACAGAAGTAACAGTAGTAATAGGTTTTTCATAATTAAACGTGTTGATGGTTTTTGTTACGTTTTCGCGAAAGCGTGATACTACATTTCTCGAGGTTTTGTTGAGTCATAATCACTATCTAGATCATCTGTCTCATAAATACTATCACTAGCATAAGTCGTTGATGACGAATCATAACTTGTTTTATTTTTATTTGATCTCAGATCGTGAGGTTCAAGGCTGTTATATGAAGAGCTAGTAGCACTAGATGAAGATAAATAGGTGGTTCCTGTCATTTTATTCCAGGCGGGAACTCCTAAAAAATCACTTAGTGTTACAGCATCTGTTTCAATACTCTTTCTGTGGCCGTGATCAACAATATTATAACGGCTACCATCTTCAAATACAAGGTTAATCTCATAGCTGGTGTAAGAGCTTTTATCACCACGCACACGCTCTGGTAAAATTTGTAAAGCCTTTATCGTGTCTAGCTTGAAATTATGTGCATCTTCTTGCACAGCTAGGCTTGTTACTTCTTTCTTTTTACTTCTATGAAAATAGCCTGATGACTTATTAAATGTAATTGTAGTATTGAATTTTTTAATTATAAAGATCCCTACACCAATAAAAATAAGAGGGATTAGTACAAAAATTAACGCTTCTACCTTAAAGCCTGTTTTAATAATAGTTGTAGTTCCTACAAGGATAAATACTATAGGGAAAATAATAAATAGTGCACCAAGTATTTTTCCAAAAGAGGAGGCTTTATATTGAAGTTCGCTATCAGAGATTTTTACTAAGCTTTTGGTCTTGAAGTTTGCGCCACCGCCAGCCTTAGGTGACCAACTAACCTTACTGGCAAGCTCATCATTAAATACACCAGGATCAAAAGCTGTAGTTTTTGTAGCTTGAACGAGGTTTTTTATAAAATTAGAAAGTCCCATTGTACTAAAATAGGACTTTCGGAGGTAATATCTAATTAGTAGATGCTTAGAGTTTTTCCTTTAAGTATGTACCGGTAAATGATTTCTTATTTTTTGCAACTTCTTCTGGTGTTCCGGCCGCTACGAGTTTTCCTCCATTTTTACCACCTTCTGGTCCCATATCGATAACATAGTCTGCACATTTCACAAGGTCCATATTATGCTCTACAACAATGATAGAGTGACCTTTTTCAATAAGAGCCTCAAAAGAAGCTAGGAGCTTTTTTATATCGTGAAAGTGAAGTCCCGTAGTAGGTTCATCAAAAATGAATAGCGTCTTGTCCTTTGTAGTTCCTTTTACGAGAAAGCTTGCAAGCTTTATACGTTGTGCCTCACCACCAGAGAGGGTAGAAGAGCTTTGTCCTAAAGTTACATATCCTAGGCCTACATCTTGAAGTGGCTTTAATTTACGTGTTATTTTTGCCTCATTATGTTCTGTGAAAAATGACACCGCATCGTCAATAGTCATCGTGAGGATATCGTCTATATTTTTACCATTAAAAGCTACCTCAAGCACTTCTTTTTTAAATCTCTTGCCTTTACACGTCTCACATACAAGATGCACATCTGCCATAAATTGCATCTCTATAGTTACCTCGCCTTCACCTTTGCAAGTCTCACAGCGACCACCATCTACATTAAAAGAAAAGTGCTTTGCTTTATAATTTCTTATTTTACTAAGTTTCTGACTTTCAAATAGTTTTCTAATATCATCGTAAGCTTTGATATAAGTTACCGGATTTGATCTAGAAGACCTTCCTATTGGGTTTTGATCTACATACTCTATGGTTTTTATGTTATCATAATTACCGGTGAGTTTTGTAAACTGTCCTGCTTTCTCACCATAACCTCCTATTGCTTTAAGCATAGCAGGGTAGAGAATCTTACGCACAAGTGTAGACTTACCACTTCCAGAAACACCTGTAACAGCCGTAAAAACTCCTAGAGGAAAACGGACATCTACATTTTTAAGATTATTTTCTCGAGCACCTATAACCTCTGCATAGTATTTTGAAGTTTTACGCTTTTTAGGTACCTCTATTTCTAATGTTCCATTCAGATATCCTGCCGTGAGTGACTCACTTTTAAGAATATCATCATAGTCACCTACTGCAACTACGTCACCCCCAAAGGTTCCTGCTTCAGGGCCTATATCTATTATGAAGTCTGCTTGTTTCATAATATCCTCATCGTGCTCTACTACGATGACTGTGTTGCCTAAATCTCTTAGAGACTTAAGGACCTCTATGAGTTTTTCTGTATCTCTAGGGTGTAAACCTATGCTAGGTTCATCAAGAATATACATAGAGCCTACAAGGCTACTACCTAATGATGTGGCGAGGTTAATACGTTGTGACTCACCACCAGAGAGAGTATTAGATTTTCTATTAAGTGTGAGATAGTTGAGTCCTACTTTTTGTAAAAACTGTAACCTACTTTTTATTTCTGTAAGTAATCGCTTTGCTACCGTAGTATCATATTCATTAAGCGTTAATCCATTAAAAAAGTCTTCTACTTCGTTAAGTGGTAACTCTACAAGGTCTACAATGTTTTTTCCTCCTATCTTCACGTAAGTTGCCTCTGGGCGCAGGCGTTTACCTTTACAGGTATTACATTTTGTCTTACCGCGGTAGCGAGAGAGCATCACCCGGTTTTGTATTTTATAAGCTTTAGACTCTAAGAATTTAAAGAACTTGTTGAGTCCGTCAAAGTGTGTATTACCTTCCCAAACAAGCTGCTGCTGTTCTTGCGTGAGTTCAAACCAAGGTTTGTGTATAGGGAAGTCAAACTTATATGCACGATTAACTAGCTGGTCTCTGTAATGACTCATACTATCACCTCTCCAAGGAAAAATAGCATTCTCATACACAGAGAGTGCCGTGTTAGGCACTACAAGATCTTCATCTATACCTATTACATCACCATAGCCCTCACAAGTAGGGCAGGCACCATAAGGATTGTTAAAAGAAAATAAATGTACGTTAGGCTCTAAGAATGACATTCCATCTAGCTCAAACTTATTTGAGAACTGGCGCCGTGAGCCGTCTTCCATTTTTTCTATAAAGAGCGTTCCTTTACCTTCAAAAAACGCCGTTTGTATAGCGTCTGAGAGACGATTTACAAAATCTTCATCTTCTGGATTTGTGATGATACGGTCTACCACAAGTAGGATGTCTTTCGCTTTAAGCTTAGAACCTATTTCGGCTACTTCATCTAGGCGTTTTACTTCTCCCTTTACTTGTATACGAGCATATCCTTGTTGTAAAAGGGCTTGAAGTTTTGATTCAATTTTTCTTCCTTTTTCTAAGTGAATAGGAGCGAGGAGCAGGAGTTTTTCTCTTTTGGTGAAAGCCAAAATATACTTTACCACATCTGTAACGGTATCCTTTTTTACTTCATTGCCAGACACAGGCGAGTAGGTCTTGCCTATACGGGCAAAAAGTAATTTGAGATAATCATAAATCTCTGTAGAGGTACCTACGGTAGATCTAGGATTTGTGCTGTTTACCTTTTGCTCAATAGCAATAGCAGGAGCAATACCTTTTATATAGTCTACCTTAGGTTTATCTAGCCTGCCTAAAAACTGTCTGGCATATGATGATAAACTTTCTACATAGCGACGCTGTCCTTCGGCATAGAGTGTGTCAAAGGCTAATGATGATTTACCAGATCCAGAGAGCCCTGTGATGACCACAAGTTTGTTTCTAGGGATAACAGCATTAATATTTTTGAGATTGTGGAGTTTGGCACCCTTAATGATAATATTCTTCTTAGGATTTACATCCTCAACGTCTATAAGCATCGCAATTCTTTAGATATCTAACAAAGATACCGAAAGTGTAGTGCTATTAAAACCGAGTAAAGACGGGTTTTAAGATGTTTTGATTAAAATATTGTGTAAATACCCTATTTTTTAAGAAAGGTTAACATAATTATTATATATTTACCGTTATAAACACAAAAACAAACTGCGTATAGCATAATACTACTTTATAAAATTTTGGGCTAGAATGGAGGTTCTAGCAATTTTAATCTACAAAGTGGTACTTATGAAAAGTGTTTTAATTACAGATGCTACGCTCGTTAGCAATTACATCAAAGGAGACGAAAAATCATTGGCTATGCTTATCGCAAGGCATAAGCAGCGTATATATAGTTTTATATACTCAAAGGTGTATGACCGCGATATCTCTGAAGATATTTTTCAAGATACTTTTATTAAAGTCATTAAAACGCTCAAAAAAGGAAAGTACAATGAAGAGGGTAAATTTTTACCTTGGGTAATGCGTATCGCTCACAATCTAGTGATAGACCACTTTAGACGTAATAACCGTATGCCTAAATTTGATAACACAGGTGAGTTTTCAATATTTTCTGTACTAAGTGATAATAGTCTTAATGCTGAGAAGCAAATGGTACGTGATCAAGTAAACAGAGATGTAAAACGCATCATTGAAGAGCTACCAGAAGATCAAAAGGAAGTACTTAAAATGCGTATTTACCAAGAGATGAGTTTTAAAGAAATCTCAGAGCGCACGGGAGTGAGTATTAATACTGCACTGGGTAGAATGCGTTATGCATTGATCAATTTGAGAAAAGTGATTGATACAAATAACATAGTTTTAACAAATTAACATAATAAGCCATACTTTTTTGCGTTCTTGATAAGAACCAAAGAAAATCCGAATGGCAAAACTTTACTCTAAACCTTCGTCAGGTAATAAAAAGACGACCCCATATGAACCAAAACAAGAGACTGTAGATTATCTCTTGAACTACTCTAAGGCTTTAAGTGTTATACATTATAAATCGATGAAGTTTGAAGCACTCATCAACTAAACTTTGAGAAAACCCCGACTAGTCATCGGGGTTTTTTTATGGGTTTTGAGTACGCTTTCGCGAAAGCGTAAAACTTATTTCTTCTTCTTTCTTTTGGCCATCATTTTTTCATAGTCTGCAAGTACTGTCTTACGGCCTATGGTTTTTGTAATGATATCTTTTTCTAAGTCCCATCCTCTAGCAGGTGAGTAATCACGGCCGTACCAGATGATTTGGAGGTGAAGATCATTCCAGAGATGTTCTGGAAAGAGGCGCTTTGCATCCTTTTCTGTTTGCACCACATTTTTACCATTTGTAAAGCCCCAGCGGTACATAAGTCTATGTATATGCGTATCTACAGGAAAAGCTGGTATACCAAAGGCCTGAGCAACAACAACACTTGCAGTTTTATGGCCGACAGCGGGAAACTCTGTAAGCTTCTCTATGCTAGCAGGTACAACGCCATTATATTTATCTATAAGGATTTGTGATAGCCCGTGTATTCCTTTTGCCTTCATAGGGGAGAGTCCTACAGGCTTTATAATCTCTCTTATTTCTTCTACGGTAAGCTTTACCATATCATAAGGATTATCTGCCACCTCAAATAATAGTGGTGTAATCTGGTTTACTCGTACATCTGTGCTCTGTGCACTCATAAGTACGGCTATAAGAAGCGTGTAGGGATCTTTATGATCTAGAGGGATAGGGATTTGAGGATAAAGTTCTTGTAGTGTATCTATAGTGAAGTCAACCTTTTCTTGCTTAGTCATTGCTTTATTGAGAATTTATAGCACCTTAAAAGTGTATTTCTTTTTGTTAATAGAGATAACTCGTAACTTTATAAAAGTGATGGTCTTTATGAGATGATCCTATTGTTATGTAAAGGTAATTAACCATTGTGAGATGTGAAATGAGATATCACAACCACAATAAATTTTAAATTGAAGATGAATACATTAGAAGTAGGGGATAAGGTCCCAGATTTTACTACAACAGATCAAGACGGAAATAGTGTAAGCCTTTCTGATTTTAAAGGGAAGAAGCTTATTGTATTTTTTTATCCTAAGGCTAGTACACCTGGATGTACGGCAGAGGCTTGTAATCTTAGAGATAATTATAAGGAACTACAAGACCAAGGCTACCACCTACTAGGTGTAAGTGCAGACTCTGAGAAGCGCCAGAAAAATTTTGCAACTAAGTATGAGTTTCCTTTCCAGCTTCTTGCAGATGAAGACAAGACAGTGATAAACGCCTTTGGTGTATGGGGACTTAAAAAGTTTATGGGTAAAGAATATGACGGCATACACCGTATGACCTTTAAGGTAGATGAGGAAGGTATAGTAACTGATGTTATCAAAAAAGTAAAAACTAAGGATCACGCTGCTCAACTGCTAGATGCTTAACAAGTGAATTAAAATCAAAAAAGCCTTAAGTAAAATACTTAAGGCTTTTTCTATTGCTATAATATTGATGCTATTTATCTGCTTCTAGTAATGCAGATGGTTGGTAACCGAATAGGTTACGAGACTTTATAAGTTCAGAAACGCCTTCTGGCAGCATTTCTTCCCATCCTTTTTCACCATCAGAAATCATACGTAATACTTCTCTAGAGAATATATCTGTGATTGCTGGATCATAATTTTCTATATCTAGTACTTTACCATTAAGCTTAAAGAACTTGTAAAGCTCTTTCATACGTGGGTGTACCTTAAGATTATCGCTTGTAGTGTACTCTCCAGTTTTAGAATCTTTCATAGGGTATAAGAATACCTTAAGATCTTTAAAGAATAATTTTCCAAAAGCCTCTAGTATACCTCCACTCAAGTGACGATAGTAGCTCGTGTCAAATATATCTATGAGATTGTTTACGCCCATTACTAGACCCATACGCTCTTTTGTGTAGTTTGAAAAATACTCAACTACACGGTAGTACTCTTTAAAGTTTGAGATCATCACTGTTTGCCCTAGTGAGCCTAACAGTCTTGCTCTTGCCATAAAATCTTCTTCATCTATATCTCCCTCTGCACGGAGGTTTGATAAGGTAATTTCAAAAATGGCCTCTGTCTTCTTCTCATTAACACGGTTTGCTTCTACAAACATTTTATATGCTTTCTCAAACATATCCATATTAACCTTAGTAACTGGTCTAAAGCTACCACGTAGGGCTAGAACGTTTTTCTTGTAAAGTAAAGCTGCTGGTAAGATGTTGTTACCTTTTGCATCAAACATTACGGCCTCTGTCATACCATTCTTTACAAGTTGTAAACTCATAAGACGGTTATCTACGTGTTCAAACTGAGGTCCAGAGAAGTTTATCGTGTCTATCTCTATCTGATCTTGATCTATGTGATCATACAGGTAACGCAATAAATTCTTAGGGTTATCGTGCTTGTAAAAAGCACCATATATAAGGTTTACACCTAGTGTACCTAGAGTTAACTGTTGTAAACGAGCATCATTTTCGTGAAAACGAACGTGTAAAATAATCTCATTAAACTCACCTTCTGGAGAGATTTGAAAACGTATACCTACCCATCCGTGTCCTTTATACTTCTTTGCAAAATCTATGGTAGCAACCGTATTTGCATACGTAAAGAAGATTTTATCTGGCTGTTTGTAACGAGATATGCGGTCTTCTATAAGCTTCATCTCGTGAGAAAGCATCTTTTTAAGACGCTTTTCGGTCACGTAGCGACCGTCATCTTCTACACCATATATAGCATCAGAAAAGTCTTTGTCATAAGCACTCATTGCTTTTGCAATGGTACCACTCGCACCGCCTGCTCTAAAAAAGTGGCGCACAGTCTCCTGTCCAGCACCTATCTCTGCAAACGTTCCGTATATATTATTGTTAAGATTTACTCTAAGAACTTTGTTCTTGAGGGGAGGTACCTTTTCAAAGTCTTTATCTCCTAAAATTGTAACAGCCATAGTATTGTTTTTTCCATCTTTTAATGGTTAACCAAAGATACAAAAAGGGTCTACTAGCCAAAAAAATAACTGTATTTTTGTGAGAGAATTATTAGCTATCACAGTTTCTTAATCTAGTTACACTTACGTGAAAATCACCTTTCTCGGTACCGGCACCTCACAAGGCATTCCCATTATAGGAAGCACGCATCCCGTGTGTCTTAGTGATGACGCACGTGATAAACGATTGCGCGTGTCTGTGCTCATAGAGTGGGAGGAGTATAACTATGTGATAGATTGTGGGCCAGATTTTAGACAACAGATGTTAAGTACGCTTTCGCGAAAGCGCACCCCAGCAGGCGATCCTGCTCCTTTACACGGTATATTATTTACCCACGAGCACGCAGACCACGTTGCAGGGCTAGATGATATAAGACCTTTTGTTTTTAGACAAGGTGATATGCCTATTTACGGACATAAAAGAGTGATTAAAAATCTAGAGGAACGTTTTGAATATATCTTCACTACAGAAAATAGATACCCCGGCGCCCCAAGTGTAACTTCTCACGAGGTTAAAAATAATGAACCAATCTCTCTGGGTAATATAGCGGTAACCCCTATAGAAGTTTATCACGGCGATTTACAAGTTTTTGGGTATCGCTTTGATAAAATTGCATATCTCACAGATGTAAAAACTATTGCAGATGAGGAGATAGCGAAACTGAAAAACCTTGAGATACTTGTTATAAATTGCTTACGTGAAGAGCCGCACAGAACGCATCTTAACGTTGATGAAGCTCTATCATTAATAGCTAGAATTAATCCAAAAAAAGCATATTTAACACATATAAGTCATCATCTAGGTTTTCACGCAGAAGCAGAAGCAAAACTCCCAGAAAACGTTTACATAGCCTATGATGGCCTTACCCTAACTACATAATTATGAGAAGAAATATTTTTCTATACCTATTTTTATTTGCAGCGTTGTATATCATTTTTCAATCTATTAATAGTAGTAAAGGTCTTGAGTATCAAGAACGCAGGATTAATAAACTTGAGAATAAGATAGCCAAGAAAGATTCTCTTTATAGCGTTCTGGAAGATAGACTTGCAAATACAGAGTACTTTACACTTTTAGGTAATGAAAACACAAAGGAATACTTTGATAATGATAACCTTGTTGTGGAAGATATTAAACCAGTTATAGTAGATGGTTTATATGCAAAGAATACGGCAAAGGGGAATGATCTTATAAACTTTGTAGGTGATGGGAGACCTTTTCAAATCAATCGTGTACAGGTTTTAAACCACAGATGGATTATAGCCGACTTCTCAGATGGTAAAAAATGGGGAGAGCTGCTAGTTGAATATTTTGTAAATGAAGATGGGTCTGTAGATTACAATCGTGTAGAAAGTTTAGTATATCCTAACTAAATTATACTTGCTCTTCAAGCCACTTTTTAAACTCATAAAAATTAGTAGGATGCACGCCGTGACCTACCGGAAACTCACTTAGAGTAGAGCTTATACCTACTTTCTCAAGGTAAGGAGGTGTTTTGCGAGCAGCATCTATAGGTATTACTTGGTCTACCGTACCGTGTGAGTTATATACATTGAGGTGCGCATAAGAAGGATTACTTTTAAGCTCAATAATTTCCTCATTAATATAGCCACTTAGACCTATCACATTTTTAATTTTTTCTGGATAGGTAAGAGCTACAGCATAGCTTAAAATGGTTCCTTGGCTAAAGCCTAATAACGTCACATTATGCTTGTCTAGTTTATAAGCTGTAATTGCTTCATCTATAAAATTTGCAATGAGATCTCTAGATTGACGTGCACCATCATTATCTGAAGATTTTACTCCATCTGGATCTATACTTATATGATACCACGCATTACCATACGGCTGCATTGCGATAGGAGCCCTCGCAGAAATTATGAAGTAATGATCTGGCAACTCTTCGGCAAAGCTAAAAAGATCTTCTTCATTACTACCATAACCGTGCAATAAGAGTAGGAGAGGAGCAGGTTGCGATGTTGTACTTACGGGTTTTCTAATTATGTGTTCTAGTGAGAGCTTCATAAATGTAGTGTTAGTCTAAGACTAGTTATTTCCTCCAAAAATATTTTGATAAAATGATCCTACTAAAGGGACCAGTTGTCTCTTTCCTTGAAAGGCAGAGATGATACCATATAACCAGAGGGCAAAAAATAGCACTAAAAACCCACCAGATGCCATAGGTATATTAAGATAGCTAAGGGGCATCATAATTAAGAAGTAGCTTAATGTTAATCCTAATGATTGTCTTAAGTGAAAGGCTGCAAATTCATTTTTTGACTCGCTATTTATAAAATAAGCTATGATAAGACCTACAAAGGTAATGTAGCTTACAACGGCAGCTGTTTTTCCTTCAAATACTGTGTTTTCATCCATTAGTTAAGTACTACTTGATTATTTGCTATAATACCATATACTTCTCCCTTCATCTTTTGGTTGAGGAAAATGGCGTTATGAGAACTAGACTTTATATGTTCTTTTTTAAATATACTTGTTCCTTTCGTTGAGAAAAGTGTGAGGTTTGCTGTAGCTTGTTCTTTTACTGGGTTCGTTTGTTTTGTAAATATTGCTCTTCCAGCGGTGAGCAAAGTGACAGCTCTCTTTTCTGACACGATGGTAAGAAGTGCCTTAAATGTAGCTTCTTGTGCGATGGTTCCATACATAGCATTGTCAAACTCTACATTTTTGCGCTCTATATCCAGCGGATTGTGATCACTCGTAACAGTATCTATAGTGCCATCTTTTACAGCCGCTACTAAGGCCTCTATGTGTTCTTTATTTCTAAGAGGAGGTAAGACTTTATAACGTGTATCAAAATCTTCTATAAGATCATCTGTAAGGCATAAATTATGAATTGCAACACTACAAGTGACGTTAAGTTTTTTACTTTTTGCAGCTCGTATTAAGGCAAGTCCTTCCTTTGTTGAGACTGTGGGTATGTGCAGTTTACCACCTGCATATTCTAGTATATGTAAATCTCTTGCTATCTGTAAACTCTCTGCAATGGCAGGTATACCTTTAAGGCCTACTCTTGTGCTCATCACACCTTCATTTACCATCCCTTTACCAGCTATTTGCTGCTCTTGCGGAAATGATAAAACAAGTCCATTAAATCCCTGTGTGTATTGTAATGCAATTTTAAGGAGATTTGGATTTTTAATAGGCGTCTGGTAATCGCCATAAGCGACCGCTCCAGATTGTTGCATATCATATAACTCTGCAAGATCTACGCTCTCACTATTTCGCGTAAGCGCACCTATAGGATATAATGATGTTGCGTGACCTTCGGCCATTTTTTTTACAAAAGTAACATCAGAGCTTGTGTCTACTATAGGATGTGTGTTTGGGTTGAGAGCCACTGCTGTAAAACCACTACTAGCTGCTACGTTAAGCCCGTTATCTATAGTTTCTCTCTCTTCATAACCAGGTTGACCCATACTCACACTCGTGTCAAACCAGCCTTGTGAGATGTATAAATCTTCTTTTTCTATGATGGTTTCTCCTTTAAGACTAGCGAGATTCTGGTTAATCTCTATAATCACACCATCTTTAATCCTGATATCTTGCGTTGAGCCGTGATACGAGCTCTCGGTATCTATGATTGTGGCGTTCTTTATGAGTACTTTCATTTATAGAATTTTAAAATCAGGATTTCTAATACTAGAAATAGTAAGGCAAAAATAATAAACCATTTCCAAAGAGATTGTATGTTATCTCTAGTCTCAAATGCATCAAATAAACTAGTAACACTGGTGTGATAGTTATCGTTTTTGTCTAGCTGTACGTACCTCAAGTTACTTTCTGACCTGTTGTAATTATAGCTTACTTGCTGTACCATTGTTGAGCCAGAGACTACATTATAAATACCTGCAGCTGCGGGGGTTTGTGTAGTAGTAATTTGCACTTTACTACCTTTAGACTGTTGTAGTGGTATGAGGTTATTTGAAGCACTTGTGTTTTGTTCTAGTGTTAAGATACCATCTTCTTGCAGTACGATAGGTATATCATAAACATTAGTCACACCGGCAGTCATATATAACTCTGGTAGCTGTAAACTCTGCCTAGCCATATTGTAAAAAGTAGGTACAATGAGTGGCGAACTTTTAAAGTTTGAATTTTTTTGAGCTATGCTTCCTGAGAAGGTATAAATGCCATTTTGTGTAGTAAGAAAATTGCTTCCATCTTGATATTTTAAAATAGGATCACCTCCAGAGATTACAAATGATTCACTTACAGATGGGTATTGAAAATTTTCTATTCTTGTATCAAAAACATCTCGATAAATAGGATGGTCATAGTTTATAGTTGTTACTAGTTTTTTCTCTTTACTAGTGTTACTTATTTGTAATGAACTCACATTTTGCAGTACGGTGCTATACGAGCTAGGTGATGTTGTACTGCTAGGTATAATGGTGCAGATTCCTCCCGCTTTCGCGAAAGCGTTTATAGCTCCACTTAATGATGGTGATATGTCTTCTACCTCATTAATTACGATATAGTTTACATCTGGTATGATGCTGTAATCTAAATCTTGAATACTAGTGGCTTTATACTCAAACTCTGGAGCTGTAAAGATGCGCTGTAAATAGCTAGAATTACCACCGTTAATAACCAGTACACGTATAGGTCTATCCTTGTTAATCGTAAAGAAAAGTGTGTTATCATAGGGTAATAATGGATCATCTATCTCTACGCGGCCTTCTATACCTGCTGTTGCGTCTACATCAAATACTACGGTAGCATCTAAGTTTTCGTTAAATGAAGCAGTTCCTTTTGCAAGTAATTTATTACCATCATATAAGGATACCGCGGTATTAGTCTCTCTCTTTTCAAGTGTTGAGATAGTTACTGAGAGTTCAATTCCTGAAGGTTTTCTTGAAGAAACGTAAATAGAATCGATGCTTACGTTGTTTTTTATAACTGGAGCTACCTGAATATAACTTTTTGTGATGGAAGCAACGTCTTGCTGGTATGTACTAGCATTATCTTGAAAATCTGATATAAAGACAAGTCGTTTACTTGTAGAAGCATCATTTGTAAATTCCTTCTGAGCTCTAAGAGTAATTGCCTCTTCAGATAATTGATTAGAAGTAAAGGGTAACTGGAGTAGGTCGTTTCTAATATCTTTAATAGTGATATCTCTATAGGTAGCATTATTAGTAAGCAATGTAAACTTTTGATCTTCCTTTATAGTTGTAACAAGATCTTGAGCAGCAGTTCTTAAAAGTTGGCCAGATGGACCTTTTGCTTGCATACTAAAAGAGTTATCTAGGTAGATTATGGTCTCTTTAGGTAAGGTAGCCTCGCTAGTCTCTGTAATAAAAGGTTGAGCAAAAGCAATGACTATTGCTGTTAGCGCTGCCATACGAGTGAGTAATACAAGCCATTTTTTTATGGAATTGCTTTTACGGGTCTGCGTTTTTATTTTCTTTAGAAATGCAACGTTTGTAAAAGACTCTGTCTTAAACTTACGTAACTGAAATAAGTGAACGAGAATAGGAATAAGCAGCAAGAACAGGGCATAAAGTAGTTCTGGATGTCTAAACTGCATAAGGGTTTTCTGATTTGTTCAAAAATAGATAAAAGACACTTTATCGCCTAATGGTAAAAGTGAAAATACTCCCTTTATTAACAGTAGAGTCTACGGTAATAACGCCACCTAGAGCTTCGACTAGTTTTTTTACTGTAGCTAGACCCATCCCGGTACCTTTATTACCATTACGATCATTTGTACCCATAGTCTTAAAAGGTTCAAATATAGTTGCTTGCATATCTTGTGGTATACCTACACCATTATCTGCCACAGAGATACTATAAAAATCTTTAGTTATATCACCACTTAGAGTTATCTCTGGATGCTCACTTGTGTTGTACTTAACACCATTATCTATAAGGTTAGATATAACTTGCTCTATAGCTACTACAGGTACTGCTTTAAGATTTATTGTATTTGCTAGAGAGATTATAATATCACCAGATTTATGAATGTTTTTCACCTCGTTTACAATAGTCTCAAGAGTTATATCTGCTCTTTTTGCCAGTAGTGTATCTGCTCTATAATACTCTAATAAGCCATCTATGTAATTTCTCATAGATTTTGCAGATGTGCTGAGATGACCCATAAACATTGTAAAATCTTCATCATTATCTTCTGCATAATCTTCAGATAATAAATTTACTAAGCCTTCTATACTTGCAAGTGGTGATTTTAGATCGTGAGCTATAAGCCTTGCAAAATCTTCTAGTCTATCGTTACGTAAAGCTGCCTCTTCTTGCGACCTCTGTAATTCTATATTCTGCTTATGGGCTTCAAATAGTAAAATCACTTGTTTTGCAAGACCTAGTAGCGCTTCTTGCTGTTGCTCGTCAAGTATTCTGGGCTTGTGATCATATACACAAAGTGTACCTAGTGCGTGACCATCTGCCGTTTTGAGAGGGACACCAGCATAAAATATTGCTTTAAAATCCTTTACGAGCGGATTATCTTGAAAACGCTCATCTAGACGTGCATCTTCTACTATAAAAATAGGTTTCTCTGTGAGTATTGCGTGCCCACAAAATGAGATATCTCTAGGTGACTCAGACATATCTATACCTAATCTAGATTTTAGAAAATTTCTATCTGCATCTAGAAGTGTAACTAGTGATATAGGGGTATCACATATATAAGAAGCTAGCTTTGTGATAGTGTCATAAGCCTCTTCTGGAAGTGTGTCAAGTAACTCATAGGAATGTAAAGCCTTGAGTCTTTCTTGCTCATTTACGGGTTGTTCTGGTTTCTTCACAGGTATAGATAAAACTAGTTAGTAGGTTTTAATATAGCGACATAACACGCCGCTCAAAGAATAATTAAAGATAAATTAAAAATTTTCAAAAGCACCGAGTCCAAATAGCGCAAAATCATATTTTACAGGATCATTAGGATCCATTTTTCTGAGGGCCTTATCTAGCTCTGCAAGGGTTTTACCATCATTTTGCTTTCGCGAAAGCAATCTCAGCTTCCTTGCAACATTGCTCGTATGTACATCAAGAGGGCAAGATAATAGGGCAGGAGAGATTGATTTCCATATACCGAAGTCTACACCACGGCTTGCATCTCTTATCATCCACCTTAAAAACATATTAATACGCTTTGCTGCTGAATTTTTAGACGGATCACTGACGTGCTTTTGCGTGCGAGGTAGGTGGTCTACCTCAAAAAATACTTTTTTAAAGTGAGTGATTGCGGGTTGTAAATCACCATCTTTAATTCCTGATAAAAAGACCTGTTCTAAGCCTCCGTGATTTGTATAAATATTTTGAAGCGCACGTATAAACGTTTCTAAATCGATACTATTAAAAGTACGGTGTACAAAACCGTCAAATAAATATGACTGGTCAGGATGATAATTTAAGACAAAATCGTGTGGAGTATTGCCCATTATATTCATCATTTTTGTAGCATTATTAATAATGCTCTTTCTATTCCCCCAGGCTATGGTAGCAGTAAGAAATGCGGCTATCTCAATATCTTCTTTAGTATCAAACCTGTGCGGAATTTGGATAGGGTCGTGGGGTATAAAATCATTGTTTTCATACTGAGCGGCCTTCTCGTCTAAAAATATTTTGAGCTCCTTTTTGTTCATCTTAAAATTAGAGATTAATACATAGTGTAGCCATCGCACAATAAGTACAAACTGCGTAGCCTTTTAAGAAGTTACAAAACTTCCATCTTTCATCACAAGTTTGCGATCTGCCATATCTGCAAGCTCTTCATTGTGAGTTACAATAATCACTGTTTGATTATACTCATCTCGTAGCTTGAAAAATAATTTATGTAGGTGATCTGCACTTTCTGTGTCAAGATTTCCAGAAGGTTCATCTGCAAGTATGAGAGAAGGATTGTTTATAAGTGCACGAGCGACAGCCACTCGCTGTTGCTCACCTCCAGAGAGCTCATTAGGCTTGTGGTCATAACGATGTGATAGGCCTAAAAAGTCAAGTAATTCTTTTGCTCTTTTTTCAGTAGGTGCTTTGTCTTTTTTTGCAATGTAGGCCGGTATACATACATTTTCTAATGCAGTAAATTCTGGTAGTAATTGATGAAATTGAAATATAAAACCTATATGCTCATTACGAAAGACACTCATAAGTTTTGCTTTCATACCAATGATCTCTTTACCATTAATATTAAGACTAGCATCTGCGGTTACATCAGGACTATCTAGCGTACCTATTATCTGCAGTAATGTTGTTTTACCAGCACCACTTTGCCCTACTATAGAGACGACTTCACCTTTATTTACAGTAAGTGAGACGTCTTTTAATACTTTAAGTTCACCAAAAGTTTTAGAAATATGCTGTGCCTTAACCATAAAAAAATTGCTTAGCTGTGAAAATACTATAATAACTTATTAGTCTAAGAAATTAAGAAACCTTTTTAAAGACGTGTTTAATATTATTATAGTCTATGAAGTAAGTTACTCTTAGTGATAATGTGTGATTAAGTGGTTCTTGAAAGAGGTTAGATAGACTTTCATTATACCCTATTGTAGATTGCTCATCAAACTTAGAAATTTGATTACGATAGAGTAGGGAAGCTTCACTCCCTGGAGCAAATCGCCATCTAAAACTTAAGTCTAAATTCCATACATTAAAATTTGCATTAGGGTCTCTACGCTCATCAAAATTATAATCTGCAATTTGAGACCTTGAGCCGTCATCATTGAGTGTATAATAGATATTACTACTATGATCTGAGGCTGCCCAGAAATTACGTAAACTAAGGTTTATGGCCTTATAAGGATCAAAATTAAAGTTTGCAGTAACTCTGTTTTCAAAAGACACTACATCTCTTAGTCCTAAAAAGACTTCAGTATCTGTATTATCTACCCACCCAAAGTTATTCTTTCTACTTGAGTAATTTGTAGCAAAAATAACAAGCAATTTTTCTGAAAATCGATATCGAGGAGAAAAATTAAAACTGTAATTAAACTGGTCTTGATTCCCAAACCATTGCCTTACCGCTCCTCCAGCATCAAATGCAAATTTCTTTCTAAAGTCTGTTGAGACAAAACCTCCACCACCTAAGTTAGACTCAAAAGTTACAAATCTACCATCTACACGTGGCTCAAAGTAATCTTGATTTTTACCATTAAGACTTAAGTTACCACCAAAGGCGAGTCGCTTTGTTGTAGCAAAAAATGAGTTAAAACGTATGCTGTTACGAGTTTTTACGCTGGGCTTGTATAAGCGCTGGTGGCGTACAGTAACATCAAATCTATAGTTATTAAATTTTCCCTTAGGCTGTATGAGTTGATAAGAACCTCCTAGAGTAAAATTATTGAAGTTGTTTCTAAAATTAACACCTAGATCATTTATATCAAGTTTAGTATTTGCAAAGTCGTGACCCACGCGATACCTCCAGTTCCCAGATATTTTTCTAAAATCAAATTCAGACTGAAAACCCGTAGTAGTCTCACCAGACTCTCTTACATTACTAAAAATCCCCCTACCAGATACATTATAGTTATTGTCCTTATCTGCAATGTCAAATACCCCTCCTGTAACATTTGCATTTCTAAAACCGCTACCGCTTCTTGTTACATTTGTATTTATGAGCGATACAGAAGAGTTTTGATTAAACTGTTGATCTAGTACAAAAACATTATAGTTAGATAAAGGTTCTATAAGCACCTCGCGACGTGAGGTCTCAATAATGCTACTGGTGTCGTCTTCGTCTATCTCTGTACGCTCTACTGTAGCAAAGGTTTTACTACCTATGGAGTTTAAAAAACCTATACCTAGGCCACCCTTTGTACGTCCAGATATTTTAATAGAGTTAAGTAATTTAACCTTTGCAGGGTAGTCTATAATTTCTTCACTTACAGTGTCGCTTTCTTCTAGAGTTACACTTCCAGTTGCAGGACCACCTATACGCCTTGAGAAAAAGATTCTCCCTTTATTAAACAAGTCAATACCTTCTGTAAAAAAGGCTCTGTTCTCACCAAAGGTTTGCTCAAAAGGACCTAAGTTAAGTACTACATTGTCAAAAGCTACTTGACCAAAATCTGGTATAAGCTGGGCGTCTAGTGTAAAACTATCCGTAAGACCATATTTAATGTCAAGTCCACCAGCAAAGTTTGTTTCTGTGTTTCCATCTTGAGAACTAACAGCAGTTTGTACAAAAGGAAAAAAAGTAAGTCGTACAGGAGGGTCTATATTACGTACTCCGGTTACTGTGCCATTATATTGTGTATCTCTGCCTATTCCACGTTCTATTCTGCTCCAAGTATGAGTCTCATTTTTATTTACAAGTCGTCTATAAAAATTTACACTCCAGTTTTGTACCTCACTCTCAGGAAAACGTAAAGCATTATAAGGAATACGATACTCAGCATACCAGCCTTTATCATCTCTAGATACTTTACATTCAAAAACCACATTAAAACCAAAGTCTCTTGTATTTTGAGTTACTCTCTGATCACCTATGGTTCCTGCGCTTGTTACATAAAATCTAGTTTCATTTATACCATCATCATAAGTGTTCAGAGCTACCATAAAATGATCTGCCTGAGCAAATACTTCATCACGCTGGCTAAACTGACTTGCAATATCTTTAGGGTTTGGGTCATATAAATATGCCGCAATGTAAATGGCTTTATCATCATATGCCATTTTAATCTCAGTGCGTTGATTTTCTTCTATAGTTCCTTCATTACCAGGCTCAAACATATGAAAGTCACCATAAGTGGGTAGCGTTTTCCAAATATTATCATCTAGTATCCCATCTATTTTTGGCACCTCGTCTATGCGCTCTGCGTTCAAGGTTTTTGTACCTTGAGAAAGTAGGTGGTTAGAATAGAGCAGACTAAGAAGTCCTAAAACAATAAAACGCATAAAAAAAGATTATTTGACCCAACAAATCTAGAGTTGTCATAGTGAGCAAACTCTAAATAAAAAGTTAAATATGAAAATTATAATGTTTAATAAATCGTATCTTTGGTTAAACAATTTTGAAACTAGAGAATGCCATACAGAAAATTTGAAGAGTACAACATCGAAGTAACAGAAGATGTAAAGAATAATTTTTCTTCTATAATAGAGAGCTTAGGAGAAGATACCACAAGAGAAGGTATTGTAAAAACTCCAGAGAGAGCTGCAAAGGCTATGCAATATTTAACCTCTGGTTATGAGATGGATCCTGCAGCGATACTCAAAGGTGCTATGTTTAAGGAGGACTATGATGATATGGTTATCGTAAAGAATATAGAACTCTACTCTCTATGTGAGCATCATATGCTCCCATTCTTTGGAAAAGCTCACATTGCTTATATCCCTAATGGACATATAGTGGGCCTAAGTAAACTCCCTCGTATTGTAGATGTTTTTTCTCGTAGATTACAGGTACAAGAACGACTTACTCACGATATTTTAGAGTGTATTAATACAACTTTGCAACCTAAAGGAGTTGCGGTTGTTATTGAAGCTTCACATATGTGTATGATGATGAGAGGAGTTCAAAAACAAAATTCTACTACCACAACTTCAGGTTTTAGAGGTCAGTTTGAAAAACAAGAAACACGTAATGAATTCTTAAAATTAATATCTTCAAATCTAGACTAATCATTTTTGGAATGTATTTTGATTAAACTAAAGTGTTATATTTAATACACTTATGGATAATCAAACTAATAAATTTAAACTTTTACTTATCGGACTGCTCATAGACGGGCTAGGCATAGTGACCTCAAGCTGGGTTTTACCAGTTATAGGTGACTTTGCAGACATTGCCTGGGCACCACTTTCTGCCTGGCTTATGACTCGATTATATAAAGGGACGGCCGGTAAGGTAGGAGGAGTAGTCACCTTTGTTGAGGAGCTAATCCCTGGGGTAGATATAATTCCATCATTTACGCTTATGTGGTTATACACCTATGTTTTTAAAGATTCAAAAGTGAGTAAAATGCTTGAGAACAAGTTAGATTAGTTCTCTCCATTGCATAATTTTTACGCTTTCGCGAAAGCGTAATTAGTAATCACATAATTTAATTTACTGTTATAAATAACTAATCTATTGTCATATTGTTAATCTAAATTGTTTTTCTGCAAATTTTTAATTGATGAAATACAATTGATTTTGTAATTTTTAAATATCTGATTTTCAATTTTTTAATTATGATTATCTTAATTGATATTGAAGATAAAATGAATTCTAAACTTTAGTAATCGCTTATTGTAAGATACTTTTTACGCTCTTGATTGTATAATTCTTAATTATATCATTGTTTTTTACGAAATTGCGTAAAAAATAAGACCATATGTCTCAAATACACTATATAAGTAGTGAAATTCTTGATCTAAAGACAATTGCTGCTATCTTAGAAGAGCATAAAAAACTACAACTTAGTGAGGAGAGTATCCTCAATATAAATACATCAAGAACTTATTTAGATAAAAAGATAAAGAACAGTAAGACTCCAGTATATGGCGTTAATACTGGTTTTGGAAGCTTGTGTAATGTAGCTATTCAAGACGAAAACTTAACTAAGCTTCAAGAAAACTTAGTAAGATCTCACGCCTGTGGTACGGGTGATTATGTGCCTAAGGATATCGTAAAATTAATGCTACTTCTTAAAGTGCAGTCCTTAAGTTATGGTCATAGCGGTGTGCATATTAATACTGTGCAACGGCTCATAGATTTTTTTAATTTAGACATTCTTCCCGTAGTTTATAACCAGGGATCTCTTGGCGCAAGTGGTGATCTAGCTCCTCTAGCTCATCTAGCATTACCGCTACTAGGTGAGGGTGAAGTGTGGAGTGGTGATACTATAATAAACGCTAGAGAAGCTCTTAAAAAGAATAAACTCTCTAAAATAACCTTACAATCTAAAGAAGGTCTTGCTCTCCTTAATGGTACTCAGTTTATGAGTGCTTATGGTGTAATTGCTCTCATAAAAGCACACAAATTATCATATCTTGCAGATGTGATAGGAGCAATATCTATAGATGCTTTTAATTGTAATTTATCACCTTTTAGTCCTCTTGTACATTATGTAAGACCGCATAGGGGCCAGATCAAAACTGCGGCTCGTATCTTATCTTTTCTTGATGACAGCGAGATTGCTGCCACAGAAAAAGAAAATGTACAAGACCCATACTCTTTTAGATGCATACCTCAAGTACACGGAGCTACTAAGGATGTTATAGATTTTACAACAAAAACATTTAAAACAGAAATTAATAGTGTTACAGATAATCCTAACATTTTTCCGGCAGATGATTTGATTATAAGTGGTGGAAATTTTCACGGTCAGCCCTTAGCTCTTGCTTTAGATTATTTATGTATAGCCTTATCTGAACTGGGTAGTATAAGTGAACGACGTGTTTACCAGCTAATAGGAGGTTTACGAGGTTTACCGCCATTTTTAGTAGATAGCCCTGGTCTTAATAGTGGTATGATGATACCTCAATATACTGCAGCAAGCATTGTAAGCCAAAACAAGCAACTTTGTACTCCAGCAAGTGTAGACTCAATCGTATCATCAAATGGACAAGAGGATCACGTAAGTATGGGAGCAAACGCCGCTACAAAGCTTCTTAAAGTTGTAGAAAATGTGGAAACATTACTATCTATAGAATTACTTAATGCAGTACAGGCATTACATTACAGGCAACCACTTCATACGTCAAGTTTTCTTCAGTCTTTTACAAAAAGCTATAGAGAAGTTGTACCCTTTGCAGATGAGGATAGAATCTTTGCTAACGATATTAAACTGGGAAAAACCTTTATAGGTAGCCTTAATATAGATCCAGAAGATTTATATTAAAACTTGTGATAACCAGTTTTTTGCATCTTCAACCGTTTTAAATGTTTCAAAGGGTTGATTAAAAAACTGTTTTTCGATAATGACGTTTGTCTCAATAACTGGATTTTGAGAAACAACAGCAATAGCTTTGAGTCCAAAATGATTTGCTGCATCTATATAAACAGTTGGGTCTACCGAGTAGGAGTGCTGTCTATGAGATAGATAGCCAAAAGGTTTTTTTTCAAAAACTTCGTTACAATAGGAGAGGAGCAACCTGTTAGATGCGGGGTCTATATGAGAGCCTTCTTTCATTATTCCGATAACAAGATTATCTTCTATGTGAAGTTCTCCAAATTCAAATTCTTTAGTAATTTTCAACGGATGTAGGGGATTTATTGAGCCGCAAAATTGATGAATTCAATTCAAATAGTAAAGAATTTTCCTATAAAAAATATGCTACTCTAAAAGCATTATATCTTTATGAATAAGAGCCTCTTCCATAGTTGCAAACAGTGCAAAAGGTTTACAGAAAAATAATTTTTCTATATTTTGAGCATCTTTAAAGTCTTTGTTGGGACTAACTACTATAAAACCTTTAAGGTTTTTAACCTTGGCAGTTTTTAAATAAATAGTAGGATCTATAGAGTAAGAATAAATTCTGTGGGTAATGTAAATAAAATTCCTTCCTGCAAAGTGGGTTTCTGCAACAGCTATTAATACATCATTAAAATTTGTGTGCACAGTTACACCTTCATCCATAATGACATATACATAGTCTTCATAGACCGTGACTTTGCCAAACGAGAATTCTAGTTGAATACCGAGTTGTAATTCTTTCATAAGTTGGGGATATTTGAATAGAATATAATTAAATGTAATTAAATAAATTATTAATTACCAGCACTTTAACTATTATGTAATTAAAAAATCCCTTACTAAACACTTAAGTTTAGTAAGGGATTTAATTTAATTATAAGAGATTTTTAGGACTCTGTAGTCTCTCCTTTTTTGATATCTATAATAAGTTCATCCTTATCTGTATCAAAATCCATAAAGATGCTATCTCCTTCTTCTAGCTTAGAGTTTATAATCTCTTCAGCTAGTGCATCTTCTATATACTTCTGTATAGCTCTTTTAAGAGGTCTGGCTCCATACTCTTTATCAAAACCTTTGTCACTTATGTAATCTTTAGCTTTCTCACTTAAAGATAGGTTGTAACCAAGTCCTTTGATTCTTGTAAAGAGTTTTTCTAGCTCGATATCAATAATTTTATGGATATCCTCACGCTCTAGTGCATTAAATACTACAACGTCATCTATACGGTTTAAGAATTCTGGAGCAAATGCCTTTTTAAGTGCATTTTGAATAACACTACGTGCGTTTTCATCTGCTTGAGTTTTACGAGATGATGTGCCAAAACCTACTCCTTGACCAAAGTCTTTAAGCTTTCTTGCCCCGATATTTGATGTCATTATGATAATAGTATTTCTAAAATCTATCTTACGGCCTAGAGAATCTGTTAAGAAACCATCATCTAGCACTTGCAGTAACATATTAAAGACATCTGGATGCGCTTTCTCTATCTCATCTAGTAAAACTACAGAGTAAGGCTTACGTCTTACTTTTTCTGTGAGTTGACCACCTTCTTCATATCCTACGTATCCAGGAGGCGCTCCTACGAGTCTTGAGATAGAAAACTTCTCCATATACTCACTCATATCGATACGGATGAGTGCATCTTGATTATCAAAAAGCTCTTTTGCAAGAACCTTTGCAAGTTGCGTTTTACCTACACCAGTCTGTCCTAAGAATATAAACGAGCCTATAGGTTTGTTAGGGTCTTTTAATCCAGCTCTGTTACGTTGTATTGCTTTTGCAACCTTTGCAACCGCCTCATCTTGACCTATTACGTTTTCTTTTATTGTTGCTGGTAGTTCTGCAAGTTTGTTACTTTCTGTTTGTGCAATGCGGTTAACAGGTATGCCCGTCATCATACTCACTACATCTGCCACATTATCTTCAGAGACAACTTCTTTATGAAGTTTAGAATCTTCTTCCCATCGCTCTTGTGCGATTGCAAGTTCTTTTTCTAAATTTTTCTCATCATCACGCAGCTTTGCGGCCTCTTCATATTTCTGCTTCTTTACCACAGAGGTTTTGAGTTCTCTTACCTCTTCTAGCTTATTTTCTAATTCTAAAATCTTTTTAGGAACATCAATATTAGTAATATGCACGCGAGATCCTGCTTCGTCTAGAGCATCTATAGCCTTATCTGGAAGAAATCTATCGGTCATATATCTATTAGTAAGTTTTACACACGCTTCAAGTGCCTCATCTGTATATGAGACATTATGATGCTCTTCATACTTACCTTTAATATTTTGTAGTATCTCAATTGTTTCTTCTACAGACGTAGGTTCTACAATTACTTTTTGAAAACGTCGCTCTAGAGCACCGTCTTTCTCAATGTGCTGGCGGAATTCATCTAGAGTTGTTGCACCTACACATTGTATTTCGCCTCGAGCGAGAGCAGGTTTAAACATATTTGAAGCATCAAGAGATCCTGTTGCTCCTCCAGCTCCTACAATGGTATGTATCTCATCTATAAATAAGATAATGTCATCATTCTTTTCAAGCTCGTTCATAACGGCTTTCATACGCTCTTCAAACTGCCCTCTATACTTTGTTCCAGCTACAAGGCTAGCAAGATCAAGAGTAACCACTCGTTTGTCAAAAAGGATACGAGATACCTTACGCTGTACAATACGTAGTGCAAGTCCTTCTGCTATGGCAGATTTACCTACTCCAGGCTCACCTATAAGGAGAGGGTTATTTTTCTTACGTCTACTCAGTATCTGTGATACACGCTCAATCTCTTTACTACGGCCTACAACGGGATCTAGTTTACCCTCGTCTGCCATTGCAGTAAGATCACGTCCAAAGTTATCAAGAACCGGAGTCTTACTTTTTTTAGTACCCTTAGGGGTTGTAGGGCTGTTAAAGGGGTTTTCCTTAGACTGCTCATCACCATTATCTGCATCATCGCTAAATGATTCAGACTTTATAGGTTCTATATATTCGTCGCTTTCGTTTGCCATCATTAGTTTAAATTGGTCTTTTACGTTGTCATAATCTACCTTGAGGCGGTTTAACAACTTTGTTGTTGGGTCATTCTCATTGCGTAAAACACAAAGTAGGAGGTGAGCCGTATTTATAGCAGAGCTTTGAAAAAGTTTTGCTTCTAAAAATGTTGTTTTTAGGGCGCGCTCTGCCTGTCTGGTAAGATGTAAGTTCTTCTTGTCATTATTTTGCAAGCTCACATTAGGATTTGCTGGACTTAAGATTTCTACCTTACGTCTCAAGTGCTCAAGGTCTATTTCTAGAGCTCCTAGTATATCTATCGCTTTACCGCTACCATCTCTTAATAAACCAAGCAGTAAGTGTTCTGTACCTATAAAATCGTGGCCCAGGCGCAATGCCTCTTCCTTACTATAAGCAATAACATCTTTTACTCTTGGCGAAAAATTATCATCCATATCTTTCCTCGTTCGTTCTTATGTAAATTTAAGCAAACTGGTTCAAAAATCATTCCGCTTAAAGTCCTCAGTCCAAATTACCAAAAATACCTGACAGTTTGCCCTACAATTAACAGGGTAGTTATTAAAAGAACGTGTTAAAATTTGTTGATAAATAGTACGCTTTCGCGAAAGCGTAACCCCATAAAAAATAACGAAAATGGTTACATTGCTATTTGTAAAAAATTTGACTTAAAATCTAATCAATTTATATATGGCTGAAGGAGAAAAGCTGATCTCGATTAATATTGAAGATGAAATGAAATCTGCTTACATCGATTACTCGATGTCAGTTATCGTATCACGTGCACTACCTGACGTGCGTGATGGTCTAAAACCAGTACACCGTCGTGTTCTTTACGGAATGCACGAGTTAGGAATACGAGCGAGTGGTGCTCACAAAAAATCTGCAAGAATAGTAGGAGAGGTACTAGGTAAGTATCACCCACACGGTGACACCTCTGTATATGATGCAATGGTACGTATGGCTCAAGAGTGGAGTTTACGTTATATGCTTGTAGATGGTCAAGGTAACTTTGGGTCTGTAGATGGTGATAGCCCAGCAGCAATGCGTTATACCGAGGCTAGAATGCGCAAGATATCTGAAGATATGCTTGCAGATATTGAAAAAGACACAGTAGATCACCAACTTAACTTTGATGATACCCTTAAAGAACCTACCGTATTACCTACACGTGTACCAGGGTTACTTATAAATGGTGCATCTGGTATTGCTGTGGGTATGGCGACTAATATGCCACCACACAACCTTTCTGAAGTTGTAGACGGTATACACGCTTACATAGATAATAATGACGTTACTATAGATGAACTTATGGAGCACGTAAAGGCTCCAGATTTTCCTACCGGAGGAACTATTTATGGTTATGACGGAGTACGCGAGGCTTTTAAAACAGGGCGTGGTCGTGTTGTAATGCGCGCCAAGGCAGAGTTTGAAGAAGTAAAAGGTAGAGAGTGTATCATTGTGACCGAAATACCATATCAAGTCAATAAGGCTGATATGATTAAGAAAACGGCCGATATGATCAACGATAAGAAGATCGAGGGTATATCTGCCATACGTGACGAGTCAGACCGTAATGGTATGCGTATCGTTTATGTTATAAAACGTGATGCTATCCCAAATATCGTACTTAACAAGTTATATAAGTACACGGCACTACAATCATCATTTAGTGTAAATAACATTGCTCTTGTAAACGGGCGTCCTGAGATGTTAAATCTTAAGGATATGATACACCACTTTGTTGAGCACCGCCACGAGGTAGTAGTGAGAAGAACAGAGTTTGAGCTTAAAAAAGCAGAAGCTCGTGCACACATACTAGAAGGTCTTATTATTGCTTCAGATAATATAGATGAAGTAATTGCCATCATACGTGCAAGTGCAAATGGTGATGAGGCGAGACAAAACTTAATAGAGCGTTTTAAACTCTCAGAGATTCAAGCAAAGGCTATCGTAGAGATGCGTTTACGCCAGCTTACAGGTCTAGAGCAAGACAAACTACGTAGTGAGTACGAAGAGATAATGAAGACTATAGAAGACTTAAAAGATATCCTTGCAAAGAAGGAGCGTCGTATGTCTATCATTAGAGAAGAGCTTCAAGAAATAAAAGATAAGTATGGAGATGAGCGTCGCTCTATTATAGAGTATGCAGGAGGTGATGTAAGCATCACAGATCTTATTCCAGATAAAAAGGTAGTGATTACTATCTCAAATGCTGGTTACATAAAACGTACATCACTTACAGAATACAAAACTCAAAATAGAGGAGGAGTAGGTACAAAAGCATCTACTACTCGTAATGAAGATTTCTTAGAGCATCTATTTGTAGGGACTAACCACCAGTATATGTTATTCTTTACACAAAAGGGTAAATGTTTCTGGATGCGTGTTTTTGAAATACCAGAAGGAAGTAAGACTTCAAAAGGTAGAGCTATCCAGAACCTTATTAATATAGAGCAAGATGACGAGGTAAAAGCATTTGTATGTACAGGAGACCTTAAAGATGAAGATTATATAAATAATCACTACATCATTATGGCGACCAAAAAAGGACAAGTGAAGAAAACAGCACTAGAGCAATACTCACGTCCTCGTACTAACGGTATCAACGCGATTACTATTAAGGACAATGATGAGCTACTGTCTGCAAAGCTTACAACGGGAGAGAGTCAAGTGATGCTTGCGCTTAAATCTGGTAAGGCAATACGCTTTGAAGAAAGTAAGACAAGACCTATGGGAAGAAACGCCTCTGGTGTTCGTGGCATAACTCTTGCTAATGATGAAGATGAAGTAGTAGGAATGGTGTCTGTAAACGATACAGAAAGTAACATCCTAGTTGTTTCAGAAAAAGGGTATGGTAAGCGTAGTAGTCTTGAAGATTACAGAATAACAAACCGTGGAGGTAAAGGAGTAAAAACAATCTCTGTTACCGAAAAGACTGGAGAACTAGTATCTATTAAAAACGTTACTGATGCAGATGATCTTATGATTATCAATAAATCAGGTATCGCTATAAGAATGGAAGTAGCTTCACTAAGAGTTATGGGACGTGCAACACAAGGAGTACGACTTATTAACCTTAAAGGAAACGATTCTATTGCCGCTGTCGCGAAAGTAAAAAGTGATGAGGACGATATAGATGATGAAGATGACACAGTAGATGGAACTCCAGTAGAAGGAGGGACAACTGCTTCAGAAACAACCCAAAACGAAAACTCTTCTGAAGAAGAAGAATAGACACATAAGGGTTGAGAAAAAAAAGAGTAATTTTGAAACCCTTATATTAATTAAACACTTATAATGAAAACTAAAATTTTATTTGCAATAGCATTTGCCGTAACGTCTATGGCTTTTGCACAAAAGAAGGAAGTAAAAGCAATCGAAAAAGCTATCAAATCTGGTAGCTATGGAGAGGCTAAGTCTTTAGTAGGAGCAGCAGATGCTCTTTTAGGCCAGATGGACGATAAGACTAAAAGCAAGTTTATGCTTTTAAAAGCTCAAGCATTTTTAGGAGTTGATAATAAAAATGTAGCAGACTTAACTAAGGCTGGTGAAGCATTTAAGGCTCTTGTAGGAACAAAAATGGATGGTCAAGCACAAACTGGACTATCTAACGTTGTAGCAGCACTTGTAAATAGTGCAGTACAAGATCAAAACACAGATAAATTTAGCGATGCTGGAGCAAAGCTAGAAAAAGCGTATGCTTTTAGTAATGATAATAAAGATTATCAATACTATGCAGCTTCAAACTATCTTAACTCAAAAGAGTATGATAAAGCTGCTGCTATCTTTGAAGATCTAATGGCTACCGGTTATACTGGTCAAGTAAATGAGTTTTATGCAGTAAATGCTGCTTCTGGAGAAGAAAAGAAGTTTGATAACAAACAAGAAAGAGATATCGTAGTTCTTTCTAAGGAATATGTAAAGCCTAGCGAAAGGTTGAGCGAGTCTAAAGAAAATGTTATTACTGAATATTTAATCAGCATCTACTCTTTTCAAGATAAGAATGACAAAGCACTTGCAATGTTAGATACTGCACTAGAGAAAAAGCCTAACGATGTAAAGCTTCTTACTTCAAAATCTAATATCTATTTAAAGATGGATAAGAAAGATGAGTACAGAGCTATCATTGAAAAAGTATTACAACTTGATCCTAATAATGCAGAACTTCACTATAACCTAGGTGTAACTGCAGATCAACAAGGTGATGACGCGACAGCTGTTGAATACTACAATAAAGCAATTGAGCTAGATGCTGGTTATGCAAATGCATATAATAACCTTGGAGCACTTATTTTAAGAAAAGATGCAACATTTGTAGATCAGATGAACAGCTTAGGTACTTCAAATGCAGATTTTGATAAGTATGAATCTCTTAAAGTTGAGCGTAAAGCAAACATCAGAAAAGCGGTAACTTATATGGAGAAAGTATTAGAGCTTAAACCAGATAATGCCGAGATAGCAAATAACCTACTTAACCTGTATCAAGTACTTGAGGATACAAATAAAGCAGACGCTATGAAAGCAAAAATTGACGCAATGAACTAATCATTGTTTCATATCCATAAAAAAACCCGCCAGTAAGGCGGGTTTTTTGTTTTTCAATATTCTCTTTAAGAAAATATATAATTAGATGATTTTCTTGATAACTCTTAGTTTATGTGTATGCGTACGTTTATGCACATTATATATACCAGAGTGATCTAATCTATCTATACGTACTTCACCGTGAGCGTGTATGATATAATTATCTTCCATAATAATACCTACGTGCGTTATAGCACCTTCTGCATTATCAAAAAATGCCAGATCTCCTGGTTCACTCTCTTCTATAAAACTTAAAGCTTCGCCTTGCGTAGCTTGCTGTGATGCATCTCTTTTAAGACTATAACCATTAAGTCTATAAACCATTTGTGTAAAACCACTACAGTCTATCCCAAAAGGAGTTCTACCACCCCATAGATAAGGAGATTTTAAATAAAGCATAGCTGTTTCTATAAGCTGTTCCTTACTGGTCTTTCCTGTGAAGCTGTTTCCTTCATAGGTATCTTTAAGCAAGCTTATATTTTCTACAGCAGCTCCTAGAACCACGGTAAGTAGTTGTTTGTGCTCTGTGGTTATAAACTGTACGGGATCTGTAGTGAGGGTGATAGGTTGCGCTTTCGCGAAAGCGTATTCATCCTCACTTATTTCTATATATTGCTTGTTATCTATCCAGCCCTCATACTTATCGTGTGAAAGTTTAATGCGGCTCCATTTTTTACGTTGCTCTACAACTTTAAAATGTTCACCATAGAGAACCTGGTTTACAAGTTCGCTAGGGTCCGAAGGTTCGGCACGCATTGGGACAATACTAAGCTGGCAGATACCGTAACGCATAGTTTTTATAAAATTCTCTTAGTTGTGATTTTCTATAACCATTGCAGATGCGCCACCGCCACCATTACAAATGGCTGCTGCACCTAGTGTAGCATTGTTTTGTTTTAAAACATTCATAAGGGTGATAAGTATACGTACACCACTACATCCTAATGGATGTCCTAATGATACTGCACCACCGTTTACATTTGTATTTTCATCTGTAAGACCTAATATTTTCATATTTGCAAGACCTACTACAGAAAATGCTTCGTTAAATTCAAAAAAGTCTATCTCATCTTGAGAAACTCCAGCTTTTGCAAGTGCTTTAGGTAAAGCCTTAGATGGAGAAGTGGTAAACCATTCTGGTTCGTGAGCAGCATCTGCATATCCTTTTATTGTACATAGCGGTGTGAGGTTGAGCTCTTTTGCCTTTTCTTCACTCATAACAATCACAGCTCCGGCACCATCGTTTATAGTAGATGCGTTTGCAGCTGTTACGGTCCCGTCTTTTGTAAAAGCTGGACGTAAAGCAGGTATTTTCTCCATCTTTACATTTGTGTACTCCTCATCACGATCTACAATAATATCGTCACCACGTCTTTGTGGTACTGGTACTGGTACAACCTCATTGTCAAATTTTCCTGCATCCCAAGCAGCCGCACTACGCTTGTATGATTGAATAGCATAATTATCTTGATCTTCACGAGAAAACTCATACTCTGTAGCACAAGCATCTGCACATACGCCCATAGCATTACCGTCATAGGCATCTACAAGACCGTCTTTTTGCATACCGTCTATCATAGATTGTGGTCCAAATTTATGACCGTTGCGTAGGTGTACATAATGAGGGATTCTACTCATATTTTCCATACCACCGGCTACTACAACATCTGCATCTCCTAGAGCAACAGCTTGAGCTGCCATCATCACGGCTTTCATACCTGAGGCACATACTTTGTTTACCGTTGTACAAGGAACAGTATCTGGAATACCAGCACCTAGTGCCGCTTGTCTAGCAGGAGCTTGACCTACACCAGCTTGTACAACATTGCCCATAAATACTTCATTTACAGAAGTGGGGTCAAGATTAATTTTATCTAGAGCTCCTTTTATAGCGATAGCTCCTAGCTTACTTGCAGTTACAGAGGATAATGACCCCATAAAACTACCTATAGGTGTACGTGCCGCAGCAACTATAACAACGTTTTTACTCATATTTTTTGTGTTTGAAGTGCTTAATTTTAGTCTTGCGAATGTAAGAAAAATTCTAAGATTTTTGAGGCTCGACATCAGTGTCTAAGGCTATTTGAAGCGATATTATTTTAGTACTTTAGCTTCTCACTAATATACCTTATGAGTACAACCGCACAGAAGTTTTATAAACATCAAGATCTTTTATATAAATTCTTGCTTATCATTATATGTGCTGGTTTTATAGTGTACTTTTTCCCTAAGAGTGGAAAATTTAAATATGAGATACAAAAAGGTTTCCCGTGGCAGTATGAAAACCTTTATGCAGACGAAGATTTTGCAATACTCAAAAGTGCAGACGAGATAGCAGAAGAAAGAGAGCAAATCAAGTCACAATCTGCAGTGTATTATGATTATAATCAAGATGTATTAGGTCAAGTACAGTCTGTTTTTAATACAAATTTTGATAAGGCCTTTCCAGATAGCATAACTTATAAGTTTGCAAAGCAAGAGCTTAGAGATTATGGTAACAACCTTCTTAGTAGTTTTTATAAAAAAGGAGTCGTAAAAGATAAACCAGTTTATAATACAGGTAGACTAGTCTATTTAAAAAGAGGTAACGAAGTTTCAGAAATGAAGCTGGATGAGATTACTGTGTTGAGTAACTTACCAGACGCATTAAGTGCTGCAACCCAATCTAGCACTTACAGGGACTACTCAAACAAATATCTACAAGCATTTTTTGATGGTTTAGAGGCAAATATTTCTTTAGATCAAGAACTTACTAGAGAGACACTTGATCTTGAGTTGTCGAGTATATCAGAAACTCATAATATAGTTCCTAAGGGAAGTATCATTATTGCAAGAGGAGAACTAGTAGAAGGAGAAAACCTTCAAAAATTATTATCTCTCAAAGAGAAGTATGAATCACAAAACATAAGCGAGTCTAGATATAACTGGGTGCTTTTTGGTTATGTGTTGCTTGTATTGCTAGCCTTAGTAATGCTGCTCCTTTTTATAAGAACTTATAGACCTTCTGTGTTTCTTAATAACACAAAAGTGACCTTTGTATTCTTTAATGTCCTGCTTATGGTTTTACTTACAACCATTGTGATAAAGTGGAGCCCACAGTATGTATATGCTGTACCTATGTGTATACTGCCTCTTATTATAAAGGCGTTTTTTGATGCGCGATTAGGGCTTTTTACACACGTTATTGCTATACTTCTTTTAGGGTTTATAGTTCCAGACAGTTTTGAATATTTCTTCTTACAAGTTATTGCAGGTATAGTAACTATTCTTACTGTACCAGAACTTTATAAGAGAGCAAACTTGTTTATTTCTGTTGGTCAAATAACATTAATTTACATACTTGCATATTTTGCTTTTCATATTATTAGTGAGGGAGGAGTAGAGGGGCTTGCCTGGCCAGATTTCGGTATGTTTATGCTTGCAGGGCTTGCCACACTCTTTGTGCAACCGCTTATATATATTTATGAGAAAATGTTTGGGCTCGTGAGTGACGTCTCACTTCTTGAACTTTCAGACACAAATAGTAAGCTTTTAAAAAGACTTGCAGATGAGGCTCCAGGGACTTTTCACCATAGTCTTAACGTTGCAAATCTATCAGAAGCAGCAGCAAATGAAATAGGGGCAAATGCAATGCTTGTACGAGTAGGGGCTCTCTATCACGATATAGGAAAGATAGAAAACCCTACAGATTTTACAGAAAACCAAGCCACAGGGATTAATAGTCACGACGACTTATCACCAAAGGAAAGTGCACGTATCATTATAGATCACGTTCTTAATGGTATTGAGCTTGCGCGAAAGTATAATCTACCAGATCGTGTCATAGATTTTATAAGAACTCATCACGGTACCAGTACTGTGCAATATTTCTACTTTAAGGAAAAGGAAAAAAATGAAGATGCTGCCCTTGAAGATTTTCAGTACCCAGGACCTCTACCATTTAGTAAGGAAACCGCTATTTTAATGATGGCAGATAGTGTTGAGGCGGCAAGTAAGAGTCTTAAGAATCCTACATCAACACTTATAGATGCTTTTGTGGAGAAGATTATCAAGAAGCAAATGGACGAAGATCAGTATCTAAATGCTGATATTACATTTAAAGAAATCCAGCAAATAAAGAAGGTTCTTAAAAAGAAGCTCAATAATATCTATCACCTTAGAATAGAGTACCCAGAGTAGGGAGTATGTTATTATTCCGCTTTCGCGAAAGCATAAAACTAAAAAACGAGACACATTATGTATCTCGTTTTTTTATAACTATCTATTTCTGTTTTAATCTATCGTAGTTTTGGAAAACTTGAAGGATTTGCCTCGTGCATCATTCCATATATCTTTTCAAAAATATCATCTGCAGATGGTTTTGAGAAGTAATCACCATCGGTACCATATGCTGGCCTATGCTGTTGTGCAGCGAGTGTTTCTGGCTTACTGTCAAGATATTTATAAGCATCTTGTTTGTTAAGTACTTCATCAAGAAGATAAGCACTTGCCCCTCCAGGCATATCCTCATCTATTACGATAAAACGATTTGTTTTCTTTATACTCTCAACGACATCGTGATTAAGGTCAAAAGGTAGTAGTGATTGTGCATCTATAACTTCTGCATTAATACCTACAGATAATAGATCTTTTGCTACGTCCATAATAATACGCAAAGTACTACCGTACGATAAAATTGTAATATCTGTACCTTCTTTTACAGTCTCTACAACTCCTATAGGTGTTTTAAATTCTCCTATATTAGTAGGTAAGTTTTCTTTTAGTCTATAGCCATTAAGACACTCTACAACTAGTGCAGGTTCATCACTTTCTAAAAGTGTGTTATAAAAACCTGCTGCTTTTACCATATTACGTGGGGTAAGGACATACATACCTCTTAACAGGTGTATAATCGCTCCCATTTGAGACCCACTATGCCAGATACCTTCTAGCCTGTGACCACGAGTTCGCACTATTAGTGGCGCTTTTTGCTTACCGTGAGTTCTATATCTTAATGTAGCAAGGTCATCACTCATTATTTGGATAGCATATAGTATGTAATCTAAATATTGAATCTCTGCAATAGGGCGGAGACCTCTCATAGCCATACCAATACCTTGACCTATAATTGTTGCTTCTCGTATACCTACATCTGCCACGCGCAGCTCACCATACTTTTCTTGCATTCCCTCAAGACCTTGGTTTACATCACCTATAGCTCCTGCATCTTCTCCAAAAACTAATGTATTAGGATATTTTGCAAAAATTGCATCAAAGTTATCTCTTAATACAACACGACCATCTACTAGGTTTTCTTCTCCGTAAGTAGGAGCAATAGCAGGTACAGACGTTGCACCATTACCATTCTCATTATATAAATGAGCACTGTATTGAGGCTGTATTTTTGCTGTGTAGTTATCTATCCACTCTATGAGTTGCGTTCTAGCTGGACTATCTTCTCCTATTGTAAACCTAAGCGCCTTTCTAGCTGTGCCTAAAAGATCAGACTTAAGAGCTTCTTTATTTTCTACTAGTGGTGTGAGTAGTGGCTTTATAAAACTACCGTTACTAGAATTACTTATAAGTGTTTCTAATATGGTAACAATTTTTTGCTTTTCATTTTTGATAGGATGTAAAAATGCTTCCCAAGCAGCTTTTTTACCATCTCTTACTTTTTTCTTAAGGTCTTTATCTATCACCTTAAGCTCTTCATCTGTAGCGAGTCCTTGATCTAAAATCCAGGTTCTAAACTGTACATTACAGTCAGACTCACGCTCCCACTGTAATCTATCTTGATCTTTATAACGCTCGTGTGAACCAGACGTAGAGTGTCCTTGTGGTTGTGTAAGTTCTACCACGTGTACTAAAACAGGTACGTGCTCTTTACGAGCAATAGCACCAGCACGCTCATAAGCATCTACTAGGGCAGGGTAGTCCCATCCTTTTACTTTTATAATCTCATAACCATTATCTTCTTCATCACGCTGGAAGCCTGCAAGAATTTTTGATATACTTTCTTTTGTAGTTTGATGTCTGGCGTGTACTGAGATCCCATACTCATCATCCCATACACTTATTACCATAGGTACTTGTAGTACACCAGCAGCGTTTATAGTTTCAAAAAATAAACCTTCACTGGTACTTGCGTTACCTATAGTTCCCCAAGCTACTTCATCACCGTTGTTTGAGAAATTTTCGCCTTGAGCTTCTTTTACATTTCTGTAAATCTTTGATGCTTGTGCAAGACCTAATAATCTAGGCATTTGCCCAGCCGTAGGTGAGATATCAGAACTTGAATTCTTTTGTTGTAGTAGGTTTTTCCAATTTCCATCTGGATCAAGACTATGAGTGGCAAAATGTCCACCCATTTGCTTCCCGGCACTCATAGGGTCAAAAGCGATATCTGTATGAGCATACAGACCTGCAAAAAACTCTTCTATAGAGAGATGGTCTATGGCCATCATAAATGTTTGATCACGGTAGTACCCTGATCTAAAGTCACCATTTTGAAAAGCACGAGCCCAAGCAAGTTGCGGCAACTCCTTACCATCACCAAAAATTCCAAACTTTGCCTTACCTGTAAGAACTTCTCTTCGTCCCAACAAGCTACACTCTCTACTCGTTACCGCAATGCGATAATCATTAAGTACAGATTGTTTAAAATCTTCATAAGATAAAGCTGCTTTAGTATCTGGTTTACTTGCCATAGGTATATTTGGATTAAGTCGTAAAAATAGCCAAAAGATTGTCGTAATGCAATACAGCAATGCGTTAAATACTTATAAAATTCGCACTAAAGCTGGCTTGATTTGACTTTATTTTTAAAAAAATGCAACAATCTTCTTTTCTATTGCGGATATGTCAACTGTAGAGCGTGTTTTTTGTAGACTTTTAATACCACTTTCGTGAAAACAACCCTATAACAGTATCAACACTTAATTGAAGTTGAAATCTTATTTTTTGATCATAGTTGGGTTGACCAATTTCCCACCCAAGGTTTGAATAAATCGGGAAGTACAACTCAAAGTAGTCATCTAGTAAACTTACTTGTATCCCGGAGTCATATACAAGCTCGCCATTTGCTCTTTTATTTTTTACAACACCTACGTCTCCATATGCATAGAAGTATTTCCAAAGAGTCGTACTAGCATTTGCTGTAAACATCCACTCGTTTGCAAATACAGGTGCAACTGCATCGAGTTGCGATTTAAAACCACCTTCTGCTATAATTATTTGTTGAGAGAACAATCCACTACTTTCAGAACGACCATAATAATTATAATCAAAAAGATAGTCTGTAGGTCTATCAAGTGCAAAACTAAAGAAATTGCCATCAGACTGTGTTTTGTTATACGTAAATACTCCTCCAAAAAGGCGCACATTAAGCTGTCTGTTATTTAAAAAGAGTCTTCTGTAAAAGATGCTTCCAGAGAGCTTACCAAAGTTTCTTGCAAATTGCACATCACCCATAAGATTAAGTGTGTGAATAATACCTGGATTAAACCGACTATATCTTAAATTAAGCACATCATAATTAGGTGTAGGCAGCGGTACTAGTGGGTCTTCTTGACGCTGCACACTCACATATCTTGCAGACACAAATTGACGCTTATCTGCTCGTAAATTTGAAGTTCTAAACCTCAAGTTTACAAAGGGAGTTACCCTAGTAAATAGTAAATCTGGAGCATAAGAAAATCTATTGCCAGAAATACCATAGCGCAGTCCATAAAGCCCTTGGTTTTGAAAATCGTGTCGGTATGATATAGAGGCACTACCTATGAGCTTTTTTGATTTGAGCCCTATCTGTGGTTCTATTTTATAGTTAAGTGCTTTTGTAAGTAATGTTTTATTATACAATTTTACTCCTGGAGAAAAACCATCATATATATTAAACTCTGCCACAGGCATAAAGAATAACTGGTTTTTTGAAGGGTTTTCAAAATCTTGAAAAAATTTAAATTGCAATGGCTTGTCTATGCCTAATAAAGCTCCAGGCTTTTCATAATTATTTCTAAGATTATTTTCGGGAACTATATTTTTATAATTGAGAACAAAACGATCTGCTTCTCCTTTAGGGTATGAAAGTGTGGTAAGCTTTTCTTTTCCAGAAACCCAACGTGTACTTGTAAGACTATCATCTTTAAAACTATAAACTGGTATAGGAGTTTTACGTCTCTTTTTATTCTTTACAGTTACGTAGATAGAATCTCCTTTTACCTTAGAGTTTTTAAGCGCATAATCTATACGCTCATTTGAGGTGATGTAGTCATTAAAAAACCAACTAACATCCTTCTCCGTTTTTTTAAGAACTAAATCCTTAAAAGCCTTAGATTTAATAGGCATAGAGGCGTTTGCTTCATAAAATGATTTTATGATTCCATCTAGTGCGTCATTATCTAGATACTCATTAAGATAAACTAAGCCCACACCACTTTTATAAGAATAGCCTATATTCTTGTTGTACTTTATGAGCTTATCATATGGAGTATTAAGACCTTGATCAAGGTTGAGTCTTGATATATGACTGTACAACACAGAAAACTGATCGTTAAACTCTAACTGTGATGCATAAAACTGCCTTACAAGCCAGTATTTATCTAAGCCACCCACAACTTTTAGGTCGGGATAAAAAGTGTCTATATAATTCTGCAGTAGGTATACTTTTATACCATCTATAAGCCACCTATCTGTACGAGGGTTTACAAGTAGTGTATTATTTACATAATTGTTTATGGTAGTTTTAAGGAGTTTAATCTCATACTTAAACCCATCTGGAAATGGGCTTATAAAGCTAGGCAACTCATTAAGACCATAAACAGGTTGCTCCCTATAATCTAAATCTGTTACGAGAATTTTATCAAACGGATAAGCTCCTAAGTTTTTATCAAGATAACCCGCAATACGATCTGTTATAACCGCTCTTATTTGAGGTGGGAGTGTACCATTATGCAAGTTTGACACAATAGTTACATAGTCTGTTTGTACTTCTTGATAATTAGAATTTTTAAGAAGAAATATTTTGGCATCTGTACGCTGTTTTCCGGTGAGACGTGTCAGCTTTTCGCCTTGAGCGTATGAAGAACCTTGAATCGCTTTTTCTAGATCTGTTACTAGTGTAAAGCCATTAGGTATAGAAAAACTAACGGTAATATCAGACTGCGGGAAGTATCTGTCATTAAGATTTTTATTACTGTAAAATTGCCATCCTCCATCATAAACCGCGGGTGTCATAAACCAGTATCGCAGGTTATAATCTCCATTGCGAGTAATTCCATAATCTGTAAACTTAGCATCTGGTAGTGTTATGTTGTATTGCAAATTTAAAGAAACCGTCGTGCCAGGTTGTATAGCCGTTTTGAGAAGTACTTTAATTATATCTGGAAAGCCTTCTGGGCGTGTATATTGTAAAATACCGTCTGAGCTGGATATTGCTTTAACTTTTGTAAAGCCACGTTCGGCATCTGTTGCTAAGTGAAATTTTTTCTCAAAAGACTCAGCAAATCTTTTTGCTAGGGGAGTAGTCTTACTAGAAAAACTATTTGCCCAGTCTGTGAGATATACCTCTTCCCAAACATCTGTAGAGTTGTTTTGTATAGAGATTTGTTGCTGGATGATAATGGATCTATCATCTGGCTGTAATTGAGCATTTATGGTCATCGCATTCTGACCTACCGCAACAAAGCTAGATATAATCAAAAATAGAAATGAGTAAAAATGTTTCAATATAGATGTAAATGGGGTTTATTATTAAAACGATATTAAAGGAGATTTATGATATGCACGGTGTTTAAACACTTTATAAATCTCCTTAAGATCTCTTAGTAAACTTGTATGGTGTAAGTTACGCTTTCGCGAAAGCGTAAACCTACTAGAAGTTAGGACTTAATTTATACTCATCATAGAAGTTGTTGAGTACTTCAATAACCTCGTCAGACGTGTCTACAAGGTGTATGAGATCTAAATCTCCTGCACTTATATTATTAAATGAGTCAAGCAAAGTTTCTTTTACCCAGTCCATTAAACCTCCCCAAAACTCAGTACCCACAAGAATGATAGGAAACTTCTGAATTTTATGAGTTTGTATAAGTGTGATTGCTTCAAAGAGTTCGTCTAGTGTACCAAAACCTCCTGGCATTACCACAAAGCCCTGAGAGTACTTAACAAACATTACTTTTCTTACAAAGAAGTAATCAAAGTCTAGACTTTTATCACTGTCTATATATGGGTTATCGTGTTGCTCAAACGGTAGTTCAATATTAAGCCCAACAGATGTTCCTCCTGCAAGGTGAGCACCGCGGTTACCAGCTTCCATAATACCTGGCCCTCCACCTGTGATGACTCCGTAACCGTTATCTGCAATCTTTTCGGCAACCTCTACGGCTAGTTTGTAATATTTGTGGTCTGGTTTTGTACGTGCACTTCCAAAAATGGATACACAAGGCCCTATACGGCTCATTTTTTCAAAACCATTTACAAACTCACCCATTATTTTAAATATGGCCCAAGAGTCGTTTGTTTTTTTCTCGTTCCAACCTTTTGGTCTACTTTCGTTGCGCATTCTAGTATTTTTATATTGTTAGTAAGACGTTTTTGCTATGTAAGCGTTGCGTCTAGTTCATTTCTTTTTTTAAGAACTCAGCCGTGTAGCCTTTATTCTTTTTAATTATTTGTTCTGGCGTACCTACGGCCACTACCTCGCCACCGCCTTTACCACCTTCATAACCTATATCAATTATATGGTCTGCAATTTTTACAACATCCAGATTGTGCTCAATGATAAGAATGGTGTTTCCTTTATCTACAAGCTTATTAAGAACTTCCATTAATACTCGTATATCTTCAAAATGGAGTCCCGTGGTAGGCTCATCTAATATATAAAAAGTATTGCCAGTATCACGCTTACTAAGCTCTGAAGCCAGCTTGATACGTTGAGCCTCTCCACCAGAAAGGGTAGTACTTTGCTGTCCTAGAGTTATATAGCCTAGCCCTACATCTTTTATAGTTTTTAACTTTCGGTGTATTTTTGGGATGTTTTCAAAGAAGTCTGTCGCCTCATTCATCGTCATTTCTAGTACATCTGCGATAGATTTACCCTTATAACGTATCTCAAGTGTCTCTCTATTAAAACGTTTACCTTGACAGGTCTCACATTCTACATATACATCTGGTAGAAAATTCATCTCTATAACCCTAAGGCCGCCACCTTTACAGGTCTCACACCTACCTCCTGTAACGTTAAAACTAAAACGTCCAGGCTTGTAGCCTCTTATAAGTGCTTCTGGAGTTTTTGCAAATAGACTACGTATCTCATCAAAGGCCTTTGTATAAGTAGCGGGATTTGATCTAGGCGTTCTACCTATAGGTGATTGATTGATGTCTATAACCTTATCACATTCATCTAGACCCTTTATACTCTTATAGGGCATAGGTTTCTTAACGCCATTAAAGTAATGTGCATTCATAATAGGGTAGAGGGTCTCATTAATAAGTGTAGACTTACCACTACCAGAAACACCGGTGACCGCTATCATTTTACCTAGCGGTATTTTTATAGATACATTTTTGAGATTATTACCCGTAGCACCTTTAAGCTCTATAAATTTCCCGTTTCCTTTTCTACGTTTTTTAGGGATTGTAATTTCCTTCTCTCCATTGAGATATTGTGCAGTAAGGGTGCTGTGATTTAAAAGTTCTTCTGGTGTTCCTTCACTTATAATCTCACCCCCATAATTACCAGCTTTTGGACCTATGTCTATCACGTGATCTGCACGCTCTATCATATCCTTATCGTGCTCTACAACTATCACAGAGTTCCCTATATCTCTAAGTGATACAAGGGAGTTTATAAGCTTCTCATTGTCTCGCTGGTGAAGCCCTATACTGGGCTCATCTAGAATGTAAAGTACTCCTACAAGTTGTGAACCTATTTGCGTAGCTAGACGTATACGTTGTGCTTCTCCACCAGAAAGAGACTTAGAGCTTCTGTTTAAGTTTAAATAGGTAAGACCTACATCTACAAGGAATTGTATTCTTGATTTTATTTCTTTTATAATTTCAGAACCTATCTTAAGTTGCTTTTCTGAAAGTCTCGAGTCTACTGTTTCAAACCAGTCTTTAAGCTCAAGGATATCCATAGATGCGAGGTCTGCAATGCTCTGGTTATCTACTTTAAAATAAAGAGATTCTTTACGTAATCGTGATCCCTCACAAACTGGACAAGCTACTTTATTCATATAGCTTTTTGCCCATCTTACGAGAGAGGTAGACTCACTATCTTTATAGGTGCTTTCTATAAAATTTGCGACACCTTCAAAATCTATTTTATAATCTCTTGTAACTCCTAGTTGTTTTGAAGAAACAGAAAATTTCTCATTACCTCCGTAAAAGATAAAGTCCATCGCCTCTTGTGGGATGCTTTCTATGGGGTCTGTAAGTTTAAAGTCAAAACGCTCTGCTATGAGCTGTAACTGTTTAAAAATCCAATTATTCTTTTTTGGACCGTGTGGGTCAAGCCCTCCAGCATTTATAGACTTTTTAGGATCTGGAACAATCTTTTTGGGGTTTACCTTATAAAGCTCACCTATACCATTACAATTAGGACAAGCACCCTTTGGCGAATTAAAAGAAAAATTATTAGGCTCAGGATTAGGGTATGAGATGCCGGAAGTAGGACACATCAAGTTACGGCTAAAATAGCGCACCTCTTGTGTATCGTGATCTAGCACCATAAGTACATCATCACCGTGATACATCGCAGTATTTATACTTTCGCGCAAGCGTTTACTATCCTCATCACTTTTTTTAACCTGCATACGGTCTATCACAATCTCAATGTCGTGCACCTTGTAACGGTCTACCTTCATTCCTTTTGTAATATCACGCACTTCACCATCTACACGCACTTTTACAAATCCCTGCTTCGCAATTTGTTCAAAAAGCTCCCTGTAATGCCCTTTACGAGAGCGTATGGTAGGAGCCAGTATATTTATACGTTTACCCTCATAACTCTCTGTAATGAGCTCCTGTATTTGCTCATCACTATAGCTCACCATTTTCTCCCCCGTATTGTACGAGTAAGCATCTGCTGCACGGGCATAGAGTAGGCGTAAAAAGTCATAAATCTCTGTAATAGTCCCAACGGTAGAACGCGGGCTTTTACTCGTGGTTTTTTGCTCAATGGCAATTACTGGAGATAAACCTAAAATTTGATCTACATCTGGACGCTCTAACCCACCCAGAAATTGTCTAGCATAAGCCGAAAAAGTTTCGATATAACGACGTTGTCCCTCTGCATAAATCGTATCAAAAGCGAGCGAACTCTTACCACTGCCCGAAAGTCCAGTAATAACAACCAGTTTTTCTCTAGGTATCATTACATCAATATTCTTTAGGTTATGAGCGCGAGCACCATATACTTCAATACGTTCTTCTTGTTCTGTCATAGAATTTTAGGCAAGTAACAAATTTACCGCTTTAAGGCTTAATTAGAAAGTGAGTACTACTATAAGAGATTGTTAATATTAATGCCTGAGCGTGGTTTTTTTACGCTTTCGCGAAAGCGTGATTCTACCCCATAAAACTATATGAAATTGCAAGATATTTTTTTTAAAACAATAACGGAATAAGACGGTAGGTTGTCTTCTTATATGCTTTATAGGTAGCTCCAAAATGACTTGACAGCAGTTGCTCTTCTCTGTAAATCTTTAAAATTAGCACTACAACAAGTGCTATATATAGCATTGAATTTATAATACTCAAAGGAATAAAAGCAGCCGGAATAAAAAATAAGAGAATACCCGTATACATAGGATTGCGCAAGATTTGATAAGGACCACGGGTTACTAAAGCCTCAGATTTAACCTCTGGCTGAATATTAAAATTACCGATACGCATTGCAAGTACTCCCCATAAAGCTATCGCAAACCCAAATACCTTAAACAACAGCGGTATATACTCCACACTAAAACTATCTGAACTGTAGAGTAGGGCGCCTATGAGGAAACCTTGAGCAATGACGAGTATTAATGAAGATCGAGACACGATGTTAAATTTACTAGGGTTTTATGTATTAAAAAAGGGTTACGATATCGTAACCCTTTTGAAAATTTTATAATCCGTAGATGTCATTGTAAAGATGAACGTAGTTCTCTTTAATGATTTTACGTTTAAGCTTCATAGTAGGAGTGAGGTGACCACCTTCTACGGTCCAAGCATCTGGCGTAAGTCTAAAGGCTTTTACCTTTTCCCATTTTGCAAAGCTCTCGTTTGCCTCATCAACTTCCTTTTGGTAGCGCGCTTGCACTTCTGGGTTTGCAATAAGATCTTTTTGTGAGGTGTAAGTCACATTTTTCATCTTTGCCCAGTCTTCAAGAAACTCAAAATTAGGTTGTATTAATGCAGCTGGCATTTTTTGCCCTTCACCTATAACCATTATTTGCTCTATAAAACGTGATTGCTTAAATCTGTTTTCTAATAATTGTGGTGCAACATATTTACCTCCAGATGTTTTAAACATTTCCTTCTTACGATCTGTAATTTTAAGGAAACCATCTTCATCTATGTGACCTATATCCCCCGTGTGGAAGTAGCCATTTTTAAGGACTTCGTTTGTCTTTTCTGCATCCTTATAATAACCTAGCATTACATTAGGTCCTTTTACAAGGATCTCTCCATCTTCTGCTATTTTTACTTCTACGTCCTTTATAAGCTTTCCTACAGTACCTATTCTAAAATTACCACCTCGCATATCATTTACAGAACATACTGGTGATGTTTCGGTAAGACCGTAACCTTCCATAACACCCATCTGCGCAGCATTGTATATTCTAGCTAGACGTGGTTGTAGTGCAGCACTACCAGAAGCAATCACTTTAAGATTACCTCCTAATGCCTCTTGCCATTTTGAAAAGATTAATTTACGGGCAATTGCAAGTTTACGCTCATATAACCATCCATTTTGACCATATGGCTCATATTCTAAACCTACATCTACAGCCCAGAAAAATAGTTTTTTCTTTATACCTGTAAGATCTGCTCCCTTTGCAATAATCTTGTCGTATACCTTCTCTAGTAATCTAGGTACAGCTGTCATAATCTCAGGTTTTACCTCCTTAAGGTTGTCTGAGATAGTCTCTAGCGACTCTGCAAAGTAGATTGCTACACTATTGTACTGATATAGATACGTAATCATACGCTCATATATGTGGCAAATAGGTAAAAAGCTCAATGCCTTTATGCCTTCGCCGCCAGTAGGTACACGTTCTGTACTTGATATGGCGTTACTCACAATATTTCTATGCGATAGCATCACGCCTTTAGGTCTACCGGTAGTTCCAGATGTATAAATAAGCGTAGCAAGGTCATCTGTCTTTACAGAATCCATAAGCGCTTGTACTTCTGGTTGATTACTATCATCTGCTCCTTGATCTAATACCTGTTGCCAGTTATCACAACCGTCTATATCATCAAAAGAGTATACCCCTTGTAATGATGGTACTTTATCTTGAGCTTCTCTAACTTTTGCTAGTGTTTCTGTACAAGAAACAAATACATATTTACTTTCAGAGTGATTAAGTACATATGCATAATCTTCGGCAGAGATGGTAGGGTACATAGGTACGTTTTGAGCACCTATTTGTAAAATACCTACATCACAGATATGCCACTCTGTGCGGTTAGTCATTGAGATAACTGCAATTTTATCATTAGGTTTTACTCCTAATCGTAATAGTCCTCTACTAAAAGCATTTGCTTTATCAATATATTCTTGCGTAGATGTCTTAATCCATTCTCCATTTACTTTCGTACATAGGGCATCAGGCAGGTTGTTTGTTTCCAGTTGATGATAAGGAAAGTCAAATAATCTAGTAATTTCCATAAGTTTCATTTAATTCGGTGACAAAATATGAAAAAATGCACGGTTTCTATTGAGTTATTCTTAAAATAAGGCACTATATTTTACAATTTGGAGATATTACATTGATTTACTATAAGATGCGTTTTTTACTTAATTCTTAACAATTTTAAAAATTGCACTGTTTTCCTCTGTTTCTAGTCTCAAAAAGTAAATTCCATCTGGTAGACCAGTATAATCTATAAACGCATTTCCTTGCTGTACTGTAGCGTTTGAAACTTCTTGACCTAAGACATTATAAACGCTGCTTGTGTATGAGCCTAGAGAAGTACGTACTTTTAATAGGTTCTTTACAGGATTAGGAAATAACTCAAAACCTGCTTTAAAATTTACATTTTCTACCTGCAGCGCCTCATCTGTAATTACAGAAAAATTAAGATCATCATAATAAAAGCCATCTCTTGTTACAGCTCCATCAGAAACAAGTCTGAATCTGGCCAAGATAACCTCTCCTATATAATCACTTAAATTAATTTCCTCAAATACCCAGTCATTCTGTACCCCATCATATAAAGGCTCTCCTACTGGTTGTGCATTAGTTCCTGCACTTGTAAAATTACCGCATTGTGGTTGCCAGCTGGCACCATTATCTGTAGATATTTCAAATTGTACATAATCCCAAGTATTTTCAATATCCCACTTTGCATAAAATGATACAGCTGCGGCTGTGCTTTGAGTAAGATCTATGGGGTCTGTAAGTGTGATACTACTATTTTCATTATCGCTATAATTACCAGAAGGTGAATCTGTAATAGATGATGAAGGTGATACAAAAGTGGAACTTGTTACTCCCCAGCTAGTATTCTCATAACTATCTATTGTATCTCCATTATCAAGAAATACATTAGTTAACGCTCCATATACTTTACTTACACGGATATTATTATCATAAAACCCATTGTTAACCACGAGGTCAAATTCTATACTATCACCTATCTCAATAGTAGGGTCTAGTGTATAAGTGATTGTTCCGCTAGCAGTTTCTAATGGCGCTAAAGCATCAAAATTTACCGCACTACCATTACTAGTAATATTGCTCGATACAGGGCTAAAGCTTACGATAAAGTCCCCAGTACTTGCAACTCCTAATCGTTTTAAATCAAAAGAGGTCGAGAGAGACGTGTTTTCTCCTACAAAGCTATTTGTAGTTTCTACAAGAGCACCATAGTTTGTTACCATCTGTGCAGCCGTAAGGTTCATAAACATCATCTCTTGTGAAATAGATATAATGTCACTTGCTGGTGGCCAGAAAGAAGTCCCTATCTCTGGAGTGAAGGCAAAAATCTTATCGTGAGTACCTACTGTACCATACATAAAATCATCACTCTCGCCAGCAAATGGATTGTCTCGTATAGGAGTATAACCGTTTATAGATGTGAGTTGCGCACCTAGACCTTGATACAATGCATCATCTGCCGTTGCGACATCTGCATACCCAAATGGATAGTACAACAACTCACCAAAGGTGTGATTATTAAGTGCCAGCACAAAGTTATGTTGCTCTACAAACCATTTTATTGCCTGATTTTCTATCTCAGAAAATGGCCCTGTACCGTGATAAGTGTTAGATCCCGGATTTGTAGATGATCCTGGGCCTCCCCAAGAGCCATTATTAGGATCTCCATTTATATGGTAATCATAATTTCTATTATTATCTACACCGTTGCCATTTTTTCTATTTTTACGCCATAGTCCACCTCCATTAGGATCGGTCACTTGATTATATAAATAACCATCTGGGTTAATCACAGGTACAAAATAGAGCTCAGTATTATCTACAATCGCTTTTACTTCTAAATTGTCCTCATAATTTTCTAATAAATACCACATATAATAAACAAGCTGCATAAGTGACATAGGCTCACGTGCGTGATGTATAGCCGTATATAGTATTTCTGGTTCGGTTTCATCTACGTTAGGGTTCTCACTTATTTTAAGCCAATATATAGGGTTAGAACCTATGGATGGTGTTACAGATGTATCTGGCTCGCCTTCTGTAAGAAAATCACTTATAGGTGACTTTGCAGTGATAAGTTCTGGGTACTGAGCCACCATTGCATCTACCTCTTCCAGAAACTCTTGGTAGGTGAGATATCCTCCCATAGAACCTTGATTAAAATTTACTGGGGTAGGGTAACTAGCTTCACTTGTTGAGCAGCTTGTGTTTTGTTGTTGAGATTGTGATCTATTGCTTTGAGATTTATAAAATGAGGCTACATCATTAATTAAAACGTCCACTTTATAACCACTTTGTCTAGCCAGATTAATCTCATCTGTAGAGAAGTCTGAGATTACAAAAGTACCGTCCTTATGGACTACGTGGTCTACGGCTACATCTAGATTTTTAAGATTTTGAAGCGTGTGGCTGCTAGATAGATATATTTTTGCTTTATGATATGTTAAAGGGGTTTGTTGCGCTTTCGCGAAAGCGTAAAATGTTATAACAACAAGCAGCGTAAGTAGTTTTTTCATCTAGTAGTCTTTATACAATAAGGTTTATAAAGATATAACACCTAAGCTTATGATTTTCCTACTTTTATGGTAAGAAAAAAGCCTAAGCTTATAAAGCTTAGGCTCTGGAATATCCACTATATTGAGGGGGAATTATAGGGATAATTTATGTAATAGTTTTTCTGCTACTAGCTCAGAAGAAGCTGGGTTTTGTCCAGTAATAAGAAGTCCATCTTCTACAGCAAACTCACCCCAGTCTGCAACTTTTTCATACTTTCCTCCGTTTGCAATGAGCATATCTTCTACTAAGAATGGTACTACATCTGTAAGTTGTACAGCATCTTCTTCAGAATTTGTAAAACCTGTAACACGTTTACCACTTACTAGTGGTGTACCATCTTCATTTTTTGTGTTCTTGAAGATAGCTGGTGCGTGACATACAGCAGCTACTGGCTTCTCATTTGCATAAAAGCTCTCAATAAGGGCGATAGAATTTTTGTCTTCTGCAAGATCCCATAATGGCCCGTGACCTCCTGGATAAAAAACAGCGTCATAATCTTCTTGACTAACCGTCTCTAGCTTAATAGTAGCAGCAAGTTTATCTTGCGTTTCTTGGTCTGCAAAGTATCTTTTGGTTGCAGGTGTTTGTGCATCTTCTGTATTACTTTTTGGGTCTATAGGCGGTTGTCCACCTTTAGGCGAAGCAAGTGTGATATTTACACCTTTGTCCTTAAGTAGGTAATATGGTGCAGCAAACTCCTCTACCCAAAATCCTGTTTTTTCTCCTGTGTCTCCTAAGTCTTCGTGACTTGTTAAAACAAATAGTACCTTTTTCATAGCATTTTCTTTTTTTGATTCTACATTAGTTAAAGTAGTTACTTCGTTTTCATTTCCTTGTTTACAAGACAATGCAACTGCAAGCAATACAATCGCTGTGAGCGTTTTTTTCATTAGTATTTTTTAGTTGACACAAAAATACAGTGCTCAATTTCTCAAAAAATTGATTTATGATAATAAAAGGGATTTTTAACTATCCTTTGGCAATTTCCTTGCGTATGCGGCTTAAACTTTCGGTAGTTATCCCTAAGTAAGATGCTATATGATAGTTCTTTACCGTTTTTTCTATAGTAGGGTAGGTGGTAATAAAACTGTGGTAACGTTCCCTGGCAGATAAGGAGATATTACCCAGAATACGCTTCTGAAAACTAGCAAAAGCTCCTTCCATTTTCTTTCTAAAAAAAGATTCAAGCGATGGGATGTTCTCGTAGAGATTATCTAGTTTTTCCTTAGGTAATTTATAAATCACCGCATCTTGAAGACACTCTATAGTGACAATGGCCGGCGCCTTTGTAAAGTATGCTGTATAGTCACTTATCCACCAGTCATTTATGGCAAACATAAGTGTGTGCTCCTTACCCACAGTATCTGTAAAATAGGAGCGTAGACAGCCACTATGCACATAGTATTGATCTATTACAACCTGGTTTACATCTATAAGAATTTCTCCTTTTTTTACTTCAATGCGCTCCATCCCTTGATTTATAAGGTTTATGGCTATAGTATCAAGATCTATGTTCTTAAAAATTTGGGTTATGATATTTTGATTTTCCAGGATTATAAAGTGTGGCGGTTTGAGTAAATATACGCTTTCGCGAAAGCAAAATAAAAACTCCCACTATCTTTAAAAGAGCGTGGGAGTCTATAAATATGCGATGTTGCTTTCTTATTTATTCTTCTCTACCCAAAGTCTTGCATTTACAAAAGCCTCTAGCCAAGGACTTAACTCGTCTGTATGTTGAGCAGGGTAGTGTGCCCAGTTCCAAGGGAAAGTAGATCGCTCTATGTGCGGCATAGTTGCAAGGTGACGTCCTGTAGTATCACAAATCATTGCGGTATTAAAGTCAGATCCATTAGGATTTGCAGGGTACCCTTCATAACCGTAGGTTGCTACAATATCATAAGCATCTTTGCCCATAGGTAAGTTAAACTTACCTTCTCCGTGTGATATCCATACGCCTAGCGTAGTACCTTCTAGTGAAGATAACATTACACTATTGTTCTTTTCAATTTTTACAGAGGTAAAATTGCTCTCGTGCTTGTGACTATCATTATGAGACATCTTTGCAAGTTGCTTATGCTCTGGATTGATAAGGTCAAGTTCTAAAAACAACTGGCAACCATTACAAATACCTACTGAGAGCGTATCCTCACGAGCAAAGAAATTCTTTATGGCCTTATTTGCCTTCTCATTATATTTTATAGCACCTGCCCAACCCTTTGCAGATCCAAGCACATCACTATTTGAAAAACCACCTACAGCTCCTAAAAACTGGATGTCTTCTAGCGTCTCACGTCCTTCTATTAAGTCTGTCATATGCACATCCTTAACATCAAAACCAGCTAGGTACATTGCATTTGCCATTTCACGCTCAGAGTTACTTCCTTTCTCTCTTAGTATAGCGGCTTTAGGTCTAGGTTTACTTGTGTCAAGTACTGGTTTTTTACCTGTAAAGTGTGCAGGAAATGTATAATCTAGCGCTTGATTTTTATAGTTGTCAAAACGATCTTGAGCAAGTCCATTTGCTGTTTGCTTATTATCTAGTAAGAATGAAGTTTTAAACCAAGTATCACGTAGTGAACTCACGTTAAGACCCATCTCGACACCATTGCTTTTAATTACAAGCTCTGCGGTATCTGTTACATTTCCTATTTTAAAGAAGGCTACATTATTTGCTGTAAGAACATCTTCTACACCAGCATCTGCCTGAAAGACAACACCAGCATTTTCTGAGAAGAGTAATTTTATAAGATCTTGTTCTCCTATTTCTGTGAGATCAAGACTTGCACCAAGATTTGTATCCGCAAAGCAAAGTTCAAGAAGTGTTGTGATAAGACCACCACTAGCTACATCGTGTCCTGCTTGTATTTTATTATCTTTTATTAACTCCTGTAATGTGTTAAAAGCTGTTTTGAAGTTATCATCACTTACAACAGTAGGAGCTTCATTACCTATGCTATGACATACTTGTGCAAAACTAGAACCACCTAGTTTATGACTATCACCAGACATATTGATGTAATAAATGGCGCCACCATCCTTTTGAAGTACTGGTTCTACTACTTGATTTATATTATTACAGCTACCAGCTGCACTTATCACAACGGTACCCGGAGCAATTACATCTCCATCTGGATATTTTTGCTTCATAGAGAGACTGTCTTTACCTGTAGGTACGTTTATACCTAGGTTAATAGCCATCTCAGATATAGCTTCTACTGCTTTGTAAAGTCTAGCATCTTCTCCTTCATTTTTACAAGGCCACATCCAGTTTGCAGATAGACTTACAGACTGTAATCCATCTGTAAGTGGCGCCCAAACAATATTAGTAAGTGACTCTGCGATACTGTTTTTACTACCAGCTACTGGGTTTATAAGTCCAGATACTGGTGAATGACCTATAGAGGTTGCAATACCTTCTGTACTCTTAAAATCCATAGCCATCACACCTACATTATTTAAAGGAAGTTGTAACGGACCTACACATTGTTGCTTTGCTACTCTACCACCTACACAGCGATCTACTTTGTTAGTAAGCCAGTCTTTACAAGCTACTGCTTCTAGCTGCAAGACCTGCTCTAAATAGTCGTGTATCTTACCTAACTCATAAGTTGGCTCTTTATAATTACGTGCTACCGTAACATCTGTCATTACTGTTTTAGGCGAACTACCAAACATATCATCTAGGTGCAAATCCATAGGACTTTTTCCTGTGGTAGCACTTTTAAATGTAAACCTGTGATCTGTCGTCACGTCACCTACTTCATACATAGGAGATCTCTCACGATCTGCTATACGTTGTAATGTATCAATGTCTTCCTTTCCTATCACGAGTCCCATACGCTCTTGAGACTCGTTACCTATAATTTCTTTTGCAGATAGGGTAGGGTCACCTACAGGAAGTTTATCTAAATCTATAAGACCCCCAGTATCTTCTACAAGTTCTGACAGACAGTTTAAGTGTCCACCAGCACCGTGATCGTGAATAGATACAATAGGGTTTACATCACTCTCCACCATACCACGTACAGCATTTGCAGCACGCTTTTGCATTTCAGGATTAGAGCGTTGTACGGCATTAAGTTCAATACCAGAGTCTAGAGCTCCTGTATCTGCACTTGATACTGCAGCACCACCCATACCTATTCTATAATTCTCACCACCTAGTATTACAATTTTGTCACCATCTTGAGGTGTATCTTTTAATGCCTGTTCTTTCTTTCCGTAACCTATACCTCCGGCTTGCATAATTACTTTGTCATAACCTAGACGTTGCCCATCTTCTTGATGCTCAAAAGTGAGTACTGAACCAACTATAAGTGGTTGTCCAAATTTATTTCCAAAGTCTGAAGCTCCATTTGATGCTTTTATAAGAAGGTCTATTGGGTTTTGATAAAGCCACTTTCTTTCTTGCATACCCTGTTCCCAAGGGCGGTCTTGCTCAAGCCTTGAGTACGGCGTCATATACACAGCAGTACCTGCTAGCGGTAAAGATCCTTTACCACCTGCTAGTCTATCTCTTATCTCACCACCAGAACCTGTAGCTGCACCATTAAACGGCTCAACCGTAGTAGGGAAGTTGTGAGTCTCAGCTTTAATAGAAATCACAGATTCAAACTCTTTTTCTGTGTAGTAATCTGGTTTGTCTGCCGTATTTGGTGCAAACTGAGTAGCCTTAGGCCCTTCTATAAATGCAACATTATCTTTATAAGCAGAGACAATCGTATTCGGATTTTCGGCAGAAGTCTTTTTAATAAGCTTAAATAGTGAAGATGGCATTTCTTCGCCGTCTATCACAAACGTTCCATTAAAAATCTTGTGACGGCAGTGCTCAGAATTTACTTGGCTAAAACCAAAAACTTCAGAGTCTGTGAGCGGTCTTCCTATTTTGGCAGCTACACCTTCTAGATATGCCACTTCCTCATCACTCAGCGATAGCCCTTCTTTTTCATTATATGCGGCAATGTCTGTTATAGGGAGAATTTCTTCTGGTGTAACCTCAATATCAAAAATAGTTTGGTCTAATGAATCAAACTGTTGAGATATCATTGGGTCAAAAGTTGTTTCCGCTTTCGCGAAAGCGAACTCTTCTATTCTCACAATACCCGTAATACCCATATTTTGAGTAATCTCAACCGCATTAGTACTCCACGGAGTAATCATAGCTGCACGAGGGCCAATAAAAAAAGCGTCAATAGTAGACGCTTCAATTTGTGGGGAGTTGCCAAAAAGCCATACAAGCTTAGCAATATCTTCTTGTGTAAAGTCTTGTGTAGTTTGCACCGCATACACAGTGCTCTGAGGGTTACCAAAAAAGTGGATCATCCGAGTGGTTTTGTTGTGTGTTTTTGAAAAAGTAAAATTACTTAATATTTATTTATGTTAATGGTAGGAATTAAGGAGATTGAAATGTTTATTAAATGAGTTGTTAACCACAAATGTGAATAAATTATTATTAAAGCTGTATCTTAAAGACTCACAATAAAATGTATCCAAAATGATAAGAAAATTACTTGCAATTTCTTTACTAGTAATGAGTATGTCGGTATTTGCACAAGAAACACAACCTGTTTCTACTGTTGGCACTGGAACTTATTTAGGTAAAACTGAACCCCTACGAGATTTCCCCACTCTTTCTTCAAGTCCAAGTTATGGATTTTCTGAACTCAATATTGTAGAAAATAATTTTGGTGTGTCACCCGGCGCATCAGAAAATGCGTTACCACTTAATGGAGATCCCATAGGGCAGCGTACGATGGGAGAAAATATGAGCTATGCGCCCATAGTAAACTTTGATGGAGCAAATGCTTCTGAAGGTCAAGCTACACCACCAGATCCATCTGGGGCTGTAGGACCTAATCACTATGTACAAGGTGTAAACCTTGTGATTAAAATATATGACAAAACAGGTACTCTACTAGCCGGGCCTACATCATTAGGAGAATTTTTAGGAAATGGCGCAAATAATGGAGATCCTATTATAATGTATGATCAACTTGCAGATAGATGGTTTGTAAGCCAATTTCAAACTTCAAATAATGCATTAATTATAGGTATATCTGAAACTCCAGACCCTACTGGTGCTTATTTCTTATATGAATATCCGCTAGATTCATTTCCAGATTATCCACACTATGCAATCTGGCCAGATGCTTATTACCTTACATCAAACAAGGGTGGCGCAACCACATACGCATTAGACCGTGATGCATTACTTGCTGGTGAAGCAAATCCCGCAATACAAGGTTTTAATTTACCTGGTGTTATTGCAAACCCTAATACAGTATTTAGCCCAGAACCGGCAAATCTAACAGGATTTTCATTTCCTCAGGGTGATGTGCCAGGCTACATTGTTTATTTACAAGATGACGGATGGGGTGCGGCTTTTGACCACCTTAAAGTATGGGAGCTAGATATAGATTTTGAAAACTCAGCAAACTCAACGGTATCTGCACCTTTAGAAATACCAACTGCACCTTTTGATTCTTTTATTGCACCTTTTGGAGCTGGAGAACTTGATCAACCAGGTACTACGAATAAAATTGATATGCTAAGTGGTATTATTTCTTATGCAGCAAATTATAGAACTTTTGAAGATCACAACTCTTGGCTTATCACTTTTAATGTAGATGTAAATAGTGATAATACCACATCTGGTATACGCTGGATAGAGTTACGTAATAGCGACACAGAGCCTTGGTCAATTTTTCAAGAAGGAACCTACGCACCAGATGATGGTAATAGCCGTTTTATGGGAAGTGGTGCTATGGATGCACAAGGTAATATAGGGCTTGCCTTTAATGTAGGTGGACCAGATCTAGAAGTAGGTATTAGTTATACTGGACGTTTTGACGGTGATACTCTAGGAGAAATGACAGCAGCTGAGGAAATCATAGTAGAAGGTGGAGGAGTACAGTCTAATACAAACCGCTTTGGAGATTATTCTCACCTTACTATGGATCCAGATAACTTTACATTCTGGCATACTTCAGAATATTTTTCTGCTGACAATTTTTGGAATACACGCATCGCGTCTTTTAATCTTTCTGCTGGTTTTGAAACAGATTTAGGTGTTCTTTCTATAGTAACACCAGAAGATGGAGCACTTACCAATGCAGAAACTGTAGAAGTTACTGTACGTAACTTTGGAACAGTAGCTCAAAGTGATATCCCTGTTACCTTAACCTTAGACGGTGTCGAGATTGCAAATGAAGTTATCCCTGGGCCTATTGAACCGGGTACTTCTATAAATTACACATTTACTGCTACAGCAGATATGTCTACAGAAGGACAGACTTATATACTTGAAGCTACAACTGGCTTATCTGGAGATCAGGCTGCTGTTAATGACTCTGCGATTAAAGAAGTTATGCACCTCTTTATGGCAGATGTAGGAGTAACAGCACTAATAACGCCTGTAGATGCATCGGGATTAACAGATGTTGAAACTATAACTGTAGACATTACAAACTTTGGTTCTCAAGATCAAACAGGTTTCCCTGTACAATACACAATAAATGGAGGCACTCCTGTTGTAGAAACGTATACGGAAACTCTAGCAGCAGCTAGCACAGCCTCATTCTCCTTTGCTACCACTGCAGATCTTTCTAGCATAGGTTCTTATGATTTTGTGATTGAAACTGCCTTACCTGGTGATCAAGTAGTAGCAAATGATGTGTTTACAACTACAATAGAAAATCAAGTATGCTTGCCAACAGCCCTATTAGGTTGTAATGTAGATGGTATTAAACAATTTATCCTTAATACAATAAGTGCAGATGATGGGGCAGATGGTTGTAATACTGAGCCAGACGGCAGCCCAGCTGGATATGCAGATAGAACAGACCTTAGTACAGAATTAAGTAATCTTGCAGGGTCAAATGTATATACACTGAGAGCAAGACAAAACTGGGGAGGCGGAGCCGGTGTTGAAGCGCTTTCTGTTTGGATTGATTTTAATGACAATGGAGGTTTTGAACCAGAAGAACAGCTTATAGCTGGTGAGTTTTTTCAATCATCAAATGTATTAGAAGACTTTACACTTACTATACCTGAAGGAGCGGCTCTAGGCTCTCACAGGCTTCGTGCAAAAGCAATTGACACTTCTGCAAATGGAGATATAAATAATCCCTGTAGTGATTTTTCTTATGGAGAAGTACACGATTATACAGTTCTTATAACAGACCAAATACAAACAGCAGATATTGGAGTAGTAGCTATCACAGCACCAGAGTCTGGTGTAGAGCTAGGTAATCAAGATGTTACCATCGAGATGTCAAATTTTGGTTCATTAGAGCAAATTAATTTTGATGTACAGTATACTGTTAATGGAGGTACTCCAGTTGTAGAAACTATTGATACTGCAATAGGTCCTGGGTCGTCTATCTCATACACTTTTGCACAACAAGCAGACTTAAGTGAAATAAATACTTATGAGTTTGAAGCTAGAACACTACTAGCATCTGACTCTAATGACACTAATAATGCGGCTACCACTACTGTGGAATCTACGCTTACGGTAGATGACTTAAGTACAGACTATACGGCACTTACAGTTACTAAACTTGAGAATAATAATTTTGATGTGTTGCTTACTACAAATTTTGAAGGCCGTGTATTTATAGGGCTCTCAAACATATTAGGACAACAATTGAAGTATAAGCCTATAGCGAAAGATGCAAACGGATATCGTGTCAACCTTGACTTATCAAGTCTTTCTTCAGGGATTTATGTTATCAAGGTAAATGACTTAAGAGGTGATTTTGTAAAAACAGCTAAAATTCTAGTTGAGTAAATTCAATTTTCAGCTTAATCAAAAAGGGATGGACCTCGTGGTCTATCCCTTTTTGATTTTCAAATAACTAGATGTAGTTATGTAAACTACCTTATGACTAGTCTCTTTGAAGCATCATTAATTTGTAATATATATATACCGGATGTAAGATTTGAAACGTCTAGTGTTTTATATCTTTTACGGTTAGAGGTAGTCTCATTATATAAAACTTGTCCTAATAAGTTATATATTTTTAAAGAAGTAATATCTTGATTGCTTTCAACTTGAACCAACGTATTTGCTGGGTTAGGAAAAATACTAGCCTCTATAAACTCAGAAGAAGGAGCAGAGAGCTCTCCCCAAAAATCCTCAGCAGGTTCGCCTCCCCAAATATTTGTAGCCAGTATAGGGTTGTCTATAAAGGGGTTTCTACTTCCATATTCTGCCTCTAGAGGGTCATTGCGTTGCATCTCTACGTCAGATACTGGATCTTCTACATTCCATTCTAAAAATAGTTGCAACATCTGTGTATCACCCTGTAATGGACCTTGTCCCACAAGTGATGGTAAACATTGCTCACCATAGCGCACATACATATACATCATCGCACGTGCAACATCACCTTTCCACTCATCACCAGGATACCAGTCACCAGAACCTACGTCACCAGAGTTTCCTGTGCCATCGTTAAACTTTTTTGAGCCTCGGTTACCATTGCGCTGCACATCACTAGGTCGTAAGTTATGGGGATCTGCTACGATACCATTACTACTATTACTAGCAGAACCCATAGCAGGGTTTGCTAGGCTACGTGGGAAGGTATGCTCTCTATTATACTCACAGTTATCTCCACCAAATTCATCATTTGATCTTGTAATATCTGTGGTACAGTTGCCATCGTTATCATTAAAGCCATAAATAAGTAAAACCTCAGAGTCATCCTCAGGATTGGCATCTGTAATTTTGGTAGTATCTCTAAAATCTCCGTAAGTATAATTTTCATTATAAACAGAAAGTTTTAACCGTAGCTCTTGCAACAATTCTGTACCCGTAAGATATACAGCTGTATCATCATAATACGATTGCTGCGCTATACTTATAATGGGTAGGAGTAAAAGTAAAAGTGAGGAATATCTTTTCATAGTCTTCTTTTATTGCTTTCGCGAAAGCAAAGCCATATAAAATCCATCATATCCAGATTTTGCTGGGCTTACTGTCTCTTCTTTTTCTAATTCAAATTTCTGACCCTGCTCTGTAGCCAAAAATGCTTGCACTTGTTCTTGATTTTCTCTAGGAAGAATAGAACAGGTTGCATACACCATCTTACCACCCTCTTTTAAAATCTTGCTGTAGCTCTGGAGTAAGTCTGCTTGACGCTGTACTACCTTATCTACAAAGTCTGGTTGTAATTTCCATTTTAAATCTGGGTTACGTTTTATAGTACCAAGACCTGTACAAGGTGCATCTATAAGAACCCGATCTGCAGAGTTGTATAGCTTTTTAAAGACTTTAGTAGAGGTAATTTCTCTTGTCTCGATATTATGTGCTCCTGCACGCTTAGATCTTCTTTTGAGCTCTTTAAGCTTACCAGCATAAATATCCATTGCTATTATTTGCCCTTTGTTTTCCATAAGAGCAGCTAGGTGAAGTGTCTTACCACCAGCTCCTGCACAAGCATCTACCACACGCATACCAGGTTCTACCTCTAGCATACGAGCAACCTTTTGAGATGAAGCATCTTGTACCTCAAAAAATCCATTTTTAAATGCTTCTGAGGTAAAAACATTTTTACGCTCTACAAGTTCGAGTGCATCTGGGTGGTTATCAAGTATTTTAGTATCTATATCTTGGTCTGCAAGTGTATTGCGCACTTCTTTTACCGTAGCTTTAAGGGAATTTGCCCTTAATACAACCTGAGCTTGCGTGTTAAGTGCTGCTAGCTCTGCTCCCCATTTTTTTCCGAGGGCTTTTTCACCCATCTCATCCATCCAGTCTGGAATAGACTCTTTGTATTTTCTAATTTTTGATAATTCATCAAAACGTCCTTTAATACGGCGAGTAGGGATAGGCTCCATTTGTTTCCAATCTGGCACCTCTATACCACGTAGTGTCGCCCACACTGCAAATAGCCTAAATAAATTAGGTCTACTATATGGTGCTTTTACCTCTGCAATCTCAGAGTATAAACGTTTCCATCTTACAATGTCATAAACTGTTTCTGCAATAAAACTGCGATCTCTTGATCCCCAGCGTTTATCAAATTTGAGAACCTTGCGCAGTACTTTATCTGCTTGTTCTCCATCATTAAATATCATTCCCAATGCATCTACTGCTGCAAAGACTAGATTTCTGTGTAATTTCATACTTTATTTTGAAGGTGCAAAGGTATTGGTTCTTGAATGAATAGTACTATTTTTACTAAAATTTTGACAATGAGAATACTATCTATTTTATCACTTTTACTACTTATATCACTTTCTTGTAAACAAGAGAGTAAAAACACGCAAAAAACAGAGAATGAGGTTATTACTCCTTTTTCTAACATTGAGATAGAATTTTTACACCAAGATAGTACGAGTATAAGAGCTATAGAAGTTACAGAAGATGCTGTAATGTATGCAGGAAGTAACGGGCATTACGGCATTTATAAACTAAACATTAATAATTTAAAGACTACAGATGCCGCCGTTGCATCACAATATGAAGTAGCAAATAAAGGGCGTATTGACTTCTTAGGCAAGAACCCTTCTTTTAGAAGTATAGCAAGTACAAGCAAGGCTTTCTACATATTGTCTATTGAGAATCCTGCATTGTTATATAGATATGATAAAGAGAGTAACGCTGTTACCTTAGTTTATACAGAGCAAAATGAAAATGTGTTTTATGATGCTATGACGTTTTGGAATGATAATGAAGGTATCGCAGTAGGTGATTCACTAGATGGATGTTTATCTATTATAGTGACTAGAGATGGAGGTTTAAGTTGGGGCAAGCTAGCGTGTAGCTCTTTACCAAATCAAATAGCTTCTGAAGGTGCTTTTGCAGCAAGTAATACTAACATAAAAACCATAGGCGATAAAACTTGGATAATTACTGGTGGAGGTACTTCACGTGTCTATTACTCTGGAGATAAAGGTAGAAGCTGGAATATTTATAGTACACCTGTCGCTCAGGGTAAAAGTACACTAGGTGCTTATACTATGGATTTTTATGATGAAAATCGCGGTATTATTTATGGAGGAGATTATGAGCAAGCTCAAGATAACAATGATAATATTGCGATAACAACAGATGGAGGTAAACAATGGCAGATTATAGCCTCTGGAGCAAATGATGGTTACAAAAGCTGTGTGCAATATGTGCCTAACTCAAATGGACAAGAACTTATAGCTTCAGGGTTTACAGGTATTTCTTACTCAAAAGATGGGGGAGAAAGCTGGTCACAAATCTCAGACGCACCGTTTTTAAGTTTTAGATTTGCAAACGACAGTACTGCATATGCTGGCGGTCGTAATGCCCTTGCAAAACTTACCTTTAAAAGAACTCGTAGTAACTAGCGAGTTATCTTTTGTCACGTTTGTGATTTTTATCACCACGTAACTTACGTATCAAGTCACGTCTAAAATCATTTTCGGCCTTCAGGAGGACTAATATCTTCTTTGAGGTGATTTTATCTTTTAAGCCGCTCAATAATTTTGTGCGTGCTTCAAGTTTTTGTTTTTCTAGTGCTTGTATGTTCTTTAATGTGGTTGTTGCAGTAGCCTCATCCATCGAGTCAAACTCAGACTTGAGCTCTCTCATAACCTTACGCTCGTTATCATAGATATCACCCATACGACCGTCATATATATTATATACCGGCCAGAAAGTTTGAGCCTCATCTGGGGTAAGTTCTAGTCGTTCTGTAATAAAGGCTACTTTAAGCGCTTTTATTTTCTCACGTTTACTTCCTTTATCTTCTTGTGCTATAGCTGTTGTAGCTATGATAAATGTGAGTACTAATGTTATATATGCTTTCATAATTAATCTATGTATAAATCAAAACCATCTACGCGCTCATCTAGATAATCTATAATAGTAGACTCATCTAGTGCGAGATCATTTTGAAGATCGTTTATATCATCTTCTGTAAGCCACTCTGCAAATTCTATGCCTTCTAGGTCTGCAGCGTCATCATCAAAATAAGCTGCAATAGAATTGAGATCTTCACTTGAAGAACTTTGTACTTGGGTCCAAAAAATACTTACCATTATAAGTAGTGCTGCCGCAATACCCGCAATAGGGTAGAGGTACTTCCTCAAACTAATAACCTTAGTCTGGCTAGCTTCAGCATTTAGATTTATAGTTGCGTCTTCATTACGCTTTCGCGAAAGCGTATCTAAAATATGTTCCTTACTCGTATCAAAATAATCTTCTGGTACTTCAAAAGCTGGAACAACAGTATTATGCAACTTTTCATCTAGTGCTATCTGACTTAATAACCGCTCTTTACTATCTTTAAAATAGTTTTCTGGAGTGGTGTAGCCTCTATCCTTTGGTATGTTGTTTATTGTTTTCACGTTACTTATGAGACGTTTAAAATGTCTAAAGGTTTAATCTTGAGTTAAAATGCTTGTTAATTTTTTTGTTGCGATGTGATAAGAACTCTTTAATGCGCCCACAGATGTGCCTAAAATCTCGCTTATATCGTCATACTTCATATCTTGATAGTACTTCATCTGGAAGACAAGCCTTTGCTTTTCTGGTAATTGTGAGAGTGCCTTTTCTAGCGCGATTTGTATATCACTACCTGTGAAGTAAACATCACTTTCTAGATTGTCTATTATTCTATCTTGTAACTCCTCACTTGATATCTGGGCTTGTTTTGCTCTTTTTTTTAGAAAGGTAAGCGACTCGTTTGTGGCGATTCTATAAAGCCAGGTGTACAGTTTACTATCACCCTTAAAGTTTTTTATACTCTTGTAAACTTTTATAAACACATTTTGAAGTACATCATCTGCATCTTCGTGATTTTTTACAATCCCTCGTATATGCCAATAGAGAGGCTTTTGATACGTGTCAAGTAATAACGAGAAGGACCTAGTGTCGTCCTTCTGGAGAGATGCTATGAGTTCTTGTTCTTCTATTTTAGTATACTTTTCTTAATTATTGGACTCTATAACTTGTAGAAGGTTTAATTATCTTCAATAATAACTTTATGGTAGTCTTTATTTAACATTAAAATTTCACTTTTATCGATAAAGTGCATTTTATAGCGATAAAATACACAAAATGCTTGTGAGCTTTAAAAACATCTTTTATATTTACACCATCATAAAGAAGTTGATTAATTTAAGAATACCCCAATTCATATATTGATTTAATGATTGATAAGTGCCTTACCCCAAATTGGGCATTTTTTATCTAACCTACTAAACTAAAAAAGCCCGTATAAACGGGCTTTTTTTATGAATTAGAACTACGTATTATCCTAAGTATTTCATTAAGATTTTACTCTTAGAGGTATGGCGCAATCTTTTAATTGCTTTCTCTCTAATCTGACGTACACGCTCACGACTTAGGTCAAAAATATCACCTATTTCTTGAAGTGTCATCGCTGGTTGATTACCTAAACCGTAGTTAAGACGTACAACCTCTGCTTCTTTTTCTGTAAGTGTATCTAGCGCTCTATTGATCTCAATACTTAGTGACTCTTGCATAAGCTCTCTATCTGGACGAGGTGACTCGCTAGAACTTAATACGTCATAAAGGTTATTATCATTTTCTCCTTCTGCAAATGGCGCATCCATACTAAGGCTACGACTCACGTTTTTAAGAGATATTTTTACTTTCTCCTCAGAGATATCAAGATACTTTGCAATCTCACCAGAGGTAGGCTTACGCTCGTGTACCTGCTGTAAGTATACCATTGCTTTGTTAATCTTGCTTATTTCTCCAATTTTATTGAGAGGTAAACGTACCGTACGTGCGTGCTCTGCTATTGCTTGTAAGATAGACTGTCTAATCCACCATACAGCATAAGATATAAATTTGAAACCTCTAGTTTCGTCAAAACGTTTGGCAGCCTTTACAAGCCCTACGTTTCCTTCATTAATAAGGTCAGAAAGTGATAGACCTTGGTTTTGATATTGCTTTGCTACAGATATAACAAAACGAAGGTTTGCGCGTGTAAGTGCATCTAGTGCTCGCTCATCTCCTTTTTGAATACGCTGTGCTAACTCAACCTCCTCTTCGGCAGTAATCAAATCTATCTTGCTCACATCCTGAAGATAATTATTCAGGGATTTCGTCTCTCTGTTAGTAACCTGCTTGGTGATTTTGAGTTGTCTCATATGGTATAATTGAATTAAAGTATATGGTTTAGTATAATCTAAATAAGAGTTAAAAACAACTATTTAACTAAACCTGTTAATTAATAGCCTCTGAAAGTAAGAAATATATAAGTACTTGTACTTTTTTACATTATACTCTCTGGCCTCTAATTAATTTATACGTAGAAATTTCTATTTTGTTACATTTATTAATAAAAATTATTTAAAATGAAAAGATTATTAGCCGTTATATTCTTATTACTAATGTGTTACGTCTCTTGTAATAATACTAGTAATGTCGAAAAAAGTAACTCTAAGGATACAATTACCTCAAAAGATAGTGATATATACACCACTTTTGACCCCACTTATGCACACGTTGTGTATTTCTGGTTCAAAGAGGGTACCACTCAAAACGATCGAGCACTATTTGAGAAGTCATTACGCACGTTTTTAAACAAGTCAAAATATGTAAAGACTAACTTTATAGGGACACCACCTAGAGCAACGCGTGATGTGGTAGATGATAGTTTTACTTACAATCTTATATTAAGTTTTGATTCGGCCCAGGCGCAGGAGGCATATCAAGATGAGCCTGCTCACAAAGTATTTATAGACGAGTGTGCTCATTTATGGGAGAAAGTTATTGTGTATGATGCTACCCAGATACTATAGTTAAAAAATACTTTAGAGATGCTATGTAATTATGAGTACGCTTTCGCGAAAGCGCATTTATAACTAGCTTTACCTTATGACAAAGAAAACAGATAAGAAGAGTAAAGTTACTATAGCATCAGCATTTAAATCAATTATCTGGCCGCGCCGCAAGCTAGTCTTTATAGGTCTTATTTTAATTGTTATAGGTAGACTCGCTAGTCTTGTTTTACCTTGGAAATCTAAGGCACTTCTTGATGATATCATTCCTAATAAGGATATGAGTGCTCTTTATGATCTACTCTGGCTCGTAGGTTTTGCATTACTCATACAAGCAATCACTTCCTTTTTACTCACCAGGATACTAAGCGTACAAGCACAGTACCTCATATCAGAACTACGTGCTCAAGTTCAAAAAAAGGTACTGTCATTGCCTATTAGTTTTTTTGACAATACCAAGTCTGGAGCTCTTGTATCTCGTATAATGAGTGATGTAGAAGGAGTGAGAAACCTTATAGGTACAGGGCTCGTTCAACTAGTAGGAGGAACGATTACTGCCATAGTCTCACTAGTATTATTAATAAGAATTAATGCGTTAATGACGTTATTTGTCTTTTTACCAGTAGCCATTTTTGGCTATGTAGCGTTGCGAGCATTTAAGTATATACGTCCCATTTTTAGAAATAGAGGTAAAATAAATGCCGAAGTAAAAGGAAGACTTACCGAAACGCTTGCAGGGGTGCGCGTCATAAAAGGTTTTGGAGCAGAGGCACAAGAAAATAAAACTTTTGAAGAAGGTGTAGACAAGCTATTTCAAAATGTAAAGAAAAGTCTTACTGCAACAGCAGTAATGACCAGTAGCTCTACATTTTTACTAGGTCTTGCCTCTGTAGGTATAATGGGTATAGGTGGTTACTTTATGATACAAGGGGAGATGACTACTGGTGAGTTTTTATTTTTTACACTCTTACTAGGTTTTATGATTGCTCCCATTGTACAAATGAGTAATATAGGCAGCCAGCTCACAGAGGCGCTTGCGGGCCTAGATCGTACAGAGGAGTTAATGAATATGACTCCAGAAGATGAGCTAGGTAATCGAGATGTTATACTTGACAAGCTACACGGTGATATTAAGTTTGATAATGTTTCCTTCTCTTACGAGAAAGGTAAACAAGTGATACATAACATCTCTTTTGAAGCAAAAGCTGGCACTACTGTAGCCCTAGTAGGAAGTTCGGGTTCTGGAAAATCTACCATTGCTGGACTATCTGCTACTTTTTTAAATCCCCAGGCAGGAGTGGTTTCTATAGATGGAGTGGATTTATCAAAAGTAAAACTGGCAAGTTTTAGAAAGTATCTTGGGGTTGTACTACAAGATGAGTTTCTTTTTGAGGGAACTATACGCGACAATATTTTGTTCCCAAGACCAGAGGCAAGTGAGGAGCAATTACAGCAGGCTGTAAAAGCAGGTTATGTAAATGAGTTTACAGATCGTTTTGAGGAAGGTCTAGATACATTAATAGGAGAACGTGGCGTAAAACTTTCTGGAGGACAGCGCCAGCGCATTGCCATTGCAAGAGCCATTCTTGCAGATCCTAAGATAATCATTCTAGATGAAGCCACTTCTAACCTTGACACAGAGAGTGAGGCGCTTATTCAAAAATCGCTTTCTGAGCTTGTAAAAGATAGAACTACTATTGTTATTGCCCACAGACTAAGCACCATTAAAAAAGCAGATCAAATTCTAGTGATAGAAGATGGGCGCATAGCAGAGCAAGGTACGCACGAGTCTCTCATAGCAAAGGAGGGAAGGTATTATGACTTATATACTTATCAAGCTAAAATCTAGGATAAAACCTAAAGAGCATAGGCCTCCAGTACCTCAATAGTTGTATACTCTAGTGCTTTTTGATGTGTAGCTGCTAGATTGAGTAGGGGAGCAACCCCAGCTTTTTCTGCTTCTAGCCAGCGCATTATGCAAAGGCACCATCCATCGTTAGGTTTAAGACCGGGAAAATTATATTGAGGTATAGGAGTAGAAAGATCATTTCCTCTAGTCTTGGTGTAGTTTAAAAATGCCTCGGTCATAACAGCACAAACTACGTGTGTGCCTCTATCTATACTTGCCGTGCGGCAGTAACCATCTCTAAAATAACCAGTCATAGGTTCTGTACAACAGCCTATAAGTGTTTCTCCGTAAACATTATATTCTATAGTAGATGATGGTGTATGACTCATTTCTAAAAATTTGTTAATGATTATAGCGTGTTCTTAATAAAGATATAAAGTTACGGTTATACCTTCTTATAATTATCACAATATGTAAATCCTTGTTTAATAAAAACGCTAAATTTATAAACAACTAATCATAAGAAAATTAAAAATGGATTATTTATCAATTATCTTAAAGTGTATTGTAGGACTAAGCATCTTAAACGTATGGTTACTGCGCACGGGTACATCTTCACAATGGAGAGGCGGTAATGCGAGCACGCTCAAAGAAGAGTTTGCACACTATGGACTATCAGAAAGTACAATGAAGATTGTAGGAACTATAAAATGTTTACTTGCTGTAGGTTTACTAGTTTCAATTTTTTATAGTCCGTTAGAATTTTATAGCGCCTTAGGTATTGCGATAATGATGGCTGGAGCTATTAGTATGCACCTTAAGGTAGGTGATGCTCTTAAAAAGTCTTTCCCAGCATTTTTATTTCTGGCAATTTCCGTTCTAATTATTCTTATCTAAGAACTATTAGATAATAGGCTAAGTAAGCATTGAGAACAAAAAATGTAAACGCAGGTAGTGAGGCAATAAAGCTATCTTTTATGCGAAGTCTTACAAACCATCCCAATAGCATAAGAAGTGAAATACCTATTAAGGCACTTATTTGTAATGGTCTATAAAAGAAACCTATAATAATACCCAAACCACCTAGTATTTGTGCAACACCAGTAATTTTACGTTGTGTTGCAGAGAGACCAAAACGTTTAAACTCGGTAGTCATAAAGTTTGAAGATAAACAACTTATGCCGTAGTATAAGAATGAAAACCCTATCAAACCTATAAGAATTATATGTGCTGTTTTCATAGTTAATAATTGTTTTACAAATGTACTACCCACATAAAATAAAAGCGACCCGTAGGTCGCTTTTAATATGATTATTATATCTATTTAATATACTGACTACTTTGCTCTTCTAAGTTTTCATTAGACTCACCACCTTGACTATAGAGCATATTTTCTTCATCTTTAATTCGGTTTGTAGTTTTTTTACTGGCCTGCGTTCTTCCTGGTACATCTAGGTCTTTACCAGCAAAGTCTACTTTTTCTGATCTATTAGTAAGAGCTACATCATCCCCACCATCTTGGCGTATGTTATTTTCAAAATCTTGACCTAAAACCTTAAGATCTTCTGGTGTAACATCAGAGTTGTAAGTAGTATCTGTTTTTTCGGCTGTAAGCTTATTGCTTGTATCTTTCATTGGTTTCATAATGTTCTTTTTTATTAAAGTTACGACTATGTACCACCTTTCAAGACTATTTTAACCCGCCACTAAGAAAAAGATAACAGACTTGTTAAAATAGTGGGCTGTCTTAACTTTTGACTTTACTGCCCCAAAAGACTTCTATATGTTATGTAAATAAGCTCTTAATACAACGTAGTAGTGTGTTGTAAGAATAATTACGCTTTCGCGAAAGCGTAAAAACCACTTTTAATTCCTATCTTTACAATAATCACAATATATGGCAAAGCATACTACAAGCAGAGTCACAGTTATTTATGTAAGTTCTTATAATAAATAGCGACTAATATGTGAACGTTAAGAGATATTCTCGCAACGTAATAATTAAACACGATAAAAGAGTTAATGGCTAGACCACAAGAAACCTTTGGTAAAAAAGAAAGAGAAAAGAAGAGGCTTAAAAAAGCAGAAGACAAACGCAAGAAAAAACTTGCCCGTAAAGAGAGCGGAGAGAAATTAAATGAGTTTGTATACGTAAACCACCTAGGTCAACTAGTGGATACGCCACCAGACCCGTCACTTAAAGAAGAAGTAGATGTAGAAGACATCGTTTTAGGAATTCCTAAAAAGGTAGAAGGTGATGAACCAGATCCTATAAAAACTGGTTTTGTAGAGTTTTTTGACTCTTCAAAAGGTTTTGGATTTATTAAAGATGCAGATACTCCAGAAAAGTACTTCGTTCACATATCTGAAGTTATAGAAGGAGAACTTAAAGAAGGAAACAAAGTTTCTTACGAAATAGAAAGAGGACAAAAAGGAATGAACGCTGTACGCGTTAATAAGATTACTTAAAGTAATTCTTTTACCTCAATAACTTGGCTAGGCTCCAGACCCTTTAGGGTTTGTGAGCCTATTCTTATTCTTACAAGTCGTAGTGTAGCAAAACCTACCGCGCTAGTCATCTTACGTACTTGTCTAAATTTACCCTCAGTAATGGTAATTGAGATCCACGGTGCTGGACCGTGTCGTAAGTCTCTTATCTTTTTTGCTCGTTCTGGAAAACCAGGGTCACCATCTATACGTCTTGCTTTACAAGGCTTTGTTATATATTTTTTACCCTCTACACTTATTTCCACTCCTTGAGTTAATGCGAGAATTGCCTCATCTGTAATAGCGCCATCTACTTGAGCATAATACTCTTTTTCTACCCCAGAAGTGTTTATAGTGTGAGACAGCTTACCGTCTGTAGTCATAAATAGTAAACCTTCTGAGTGCTCATCAAGTCGCCCCACAGCCATTGTGCCTTCTGGAAAATCATAAAACTCTTTTAAAAACTTTTTTTTACGAGCTTGCCTTGCATCATTAGTAATGAGCTGACTTAAATAACCATACGGTTTGAACAATTTAAAGTGTCTATGCATAGATTGTGAGAAAGTCTAACGAAAGTATAGGATTCATTATAATTCTTATATTTATTAATGCAAAAATTAATAGTATGCTTGGTTATATTCTTATTTACAACTTCTTGTACAAATGAGAAATCTACTCCATTTAAGGTTTCTAGTAATATTAAAAAACTTATCGCGGGTGATAGTTTAAAGACTTGGAAACTTGCCAAAAGGTATAATGGTAAAACCCGTATGAATATGGGAGATTGCTTTTTACACTACAGGCAAAGCTTTTATAGCAATGGCACTGTAACAGACAATAATGCACAACACCCATCTTGTGGACCATCTTTATCTGGCACTTGGAGTGTCATAACAGATAGCCTAGGATATACTCATATTAGAATAACAAGTGTAAAACTCAAAGAGCTCCTTCATATAGACGAAGATTATAAGGATTTTAGAATCTTTTATGCTAGTAAAGATTCTTTACACCTATCATATACTCATAAACAATTTGGTAAAAAGCGAAGAATCTCAGATTATCTTGTGAGTGAAGAACTAAGCATACCTGACCGTAAGTTTCATCACTAATTACTCTTTAAAACGCCAAGCTAGAAATCTTGATTTCTTATTGCCCTGAGACATATCTACCGTTTTATGCTCTGCCTTAAGTTTTTCTAATTGCTTTCTTATTTTAGGCAAGTGCTCGCTTTTTGATACTAGGGTAGTAAACCAGCCTACTTGATCTTTAAAGTGTACACTTTCTTTTACCATACGTTTTATAAATAGTGCCTCACCACCGTTACACCACAACTCGTTAGATTGCCCTGCAAAGTTACGTTCAACCTCTTTGAGCTTTAGGTTTTTTGATTTTTCTTTAGTTGCCTTAAAAGCCTCTTTTTCTGAGCTATAAAAAGGAGGGTTACACATTGTAAAGTCATACTGCTCACCAGGAAGAATAGCACCTTCAAAAATTTGAGCTCTTTGTTGCTGGTATACAGCAGAGAGAAAACCTTTGAGGTGGGTGTTTTTTTCTAGTAATAAATTTGCGTTTTGTACGGCCTTTGGGTCTATATCGACACCTTTTATTTTCCAGTTAAATAATGATCCTCCTAGTAATGGATATATAAAGTTTGCACCAGTACCTACATCAAGGCCTTGCGCTTGCTTATCTGTATTAAGAAAGTCTTTAAGATATAAGATATAATCTGCACGACCAGGTATTGCAGGTGCCAGATATCCCTCTGGAATGTCATACCAGTTAAGAGAGTAATCATTTAGTAAGATGGCTCTGTTAAGCTCTAATACAGCTTTGGGATTAGAAAAATCTATGGTTTGAATACCTCTGTTAGTTTCAAGTATATGAGGTGCAAGCTCCTTATTTGCTTTACGTAATTGTTTAAAGAGGTAAGGACCTATATTCTTATTATCTGGGTGCATAAAATTGTATTTGAGCACAATAAGAATAATTAAGTATTTCCTTGTGCTTTTAAGAAGCACAAAACTACAACTAATGCTGGTATCACCCCTTACAATTCTTAGTAAATACGTCTTATGACTAGTTAAGCAAGTTTACCTCTGTATGCGAGAGATATCATATTATGAGACAATAGTGTGCTTTTATCATCCAGATAGGTAGACAAATAAGATATGACAAGAGCGCGTTGCTCTGTAGATAAGTTCTTATAAGCTGGCCGGGCAATACGTTTATCCCATTTTGTACCTACTACATTGTCTAGTGCAATGCGCAAGTAACAGTGGTTCTCAAAATTGAGCTCTGGATACTTTTGTGCTAGTGTATCAGGTAGCTGTAGGTAGTAGGTTTTATAATCTAATGTGGTGTTCATATCAGGCAGAAATAGCTAGGGGAATTATACTTGGGTTTTTATGTCTACGCAGGTAACTTCTCAAAATAACATCTGTGTGGTAGGTACTTTTCTTAAGATTAAGATATGAAGCCACTTCATCAAAATGACTAAGCTGCTCTGTCTCTGGCACAAAACCAAAACCTTTATAAACTCCTTTATCTATGTAGATAAAAGCCGTTTCATCTTCAGTACGGCCACGTTCTTTAATAAGATATGTTTCATTTTCTGAGTAATAAGCTGCTAGTGCTTGATGTACTCGCTCATTATAATCTGCGATGGCTTCTTCGTCATTACACACTCCTTTACAACCTTTAAGACGGTAATGTGAACACTGACCAAAAGTGGCTTGTAACCCACAATAACGGGCGCATAGGTGATACGTTTCACAAAGTTCCATTAAACGCTCTGTGGCTTTTGCTTTCGTATAAACTTTATCTGTTGCACTTGCACGATACTTAGACTTTGCAACCGCTAGCTGTAGTATTCCTTTCCTATTTTCATAAGAAACAATGGCATAGGTGCTCACAGGTATTTTTTGCGCTCTATTAAATTTTGGAAAATACTGTTCTATATATTCAGACTCAAGTAGTAGTGCGCAAAGCTCATTACCTGTTACTTCATAATCTATTTGATATGTTTCTTGACCTAGGAGATATTCCTTATTCTTTTTATCATAAAAATGCGATAATACGCGCTTCTTGATATTAATTGCTTTCCCTACATAAATGATTTTACCGGCACGGTCTTTAAATAAATAAATACCTGCCGTTTCTGGAAGCTCTTGAATAATACGTGAAGGTAGGTGAGGAGGTAATGTAGCCTCTTTAGACCGTACATTTAGAAATGCGTTCATAACCTTTTTGCCCTCATCTAGATCTAGTAACCTTTTAAAAAGAATAACAGTAGCATCTGTATCACCTTCTGCTCGGTGTCTGTTATTAAGAGGGATCCCTATTGACGCACAGAGATTACCTAGGGAGTAACTAAATAAATTAGGAATAAGCTTGCGCGAAAGACGTACCGTGCACAACTTTTTACGCACAAATGAAACTCCAAGTCTTTTAAACTCTCCTTTAATCACATTAAAGTCAAAGTTGACATTGTGAGCTACAAAAATGGCACCCTCTGTAATTTCCAAAACGCGCTGAGCGATCTCTTCAAAGAGGGGTGCATCTTCTACCATTGCATCATCTATACCAGTAAGATTAGTAATAAATGGTGGAATGTATTGCTCAGGATTTACAAGCGATGTAAACTTGTCTATTATTTCTCCATCCTTAAGACGTACGGCGCAAAACTCGGTAATGCGATTACCGTTTATTCCTTTACCCGTGGTCTCAACGTCTATAATACAATGATATGTAGGTGCTAACTCAGTCATAATTGAGTAACAAAACTACACTTTATTTTTGACTATTAGGAATTATTCCTAAAAAATGGAATAAAATATGCGCTCTATTGGACAAAATGTGAACTCATTAGTCTTTATCTTTAATTTCATCAAGTGCTGCCTTAAATTCTTCCCAGCTCACATTATCATTTCCATCTTTGCTATACCCATCTATTAAGGCATTTGCCACGATAGATCTTATAAATCCGCTTATTTCAGCTTTTTTTAGAAGGGTCTTGATTTCGCTTTTAGAGAGTGTGCCATTTCCATCTTTATCAAAAAATGCAAAAGCCTGCTCAGGGCTATCAAATTCTTGAGTTATGAGGATTTGCAGTTTATTGAGGATCATATCTTTGGTAGCCATAACTGTATTATTTTAAATTATATATCTGTTTTTCTATGCTTGTCGCATTTTAAAAATACATAATCTATTGTCTATTGCTCGGCTTAAATAGTGAGAGTTTCCATTTTCACGAAAGTGAAATTCTTTGTGAAACCCTTTATTTTCATTTAACAACGCATTAACGGAGAAGCACGTTGAGACGCTCTAAATTTGTTAAAAAAAGAAACTATGGATATTAATAACCAACTATTATCTCCTCTTAGCAATAGTCGTCTAGAGCTTAAAAATAAAGTAGTAATGGCACCTCTCACAAGGTCTAGAGCTACGCAAGAACATATACCTACAGCAATAATGTCACTCTATTACGGGCAGCGCGCTGGTGCTGGATTAATAATCACAGAAGGAACAGCTCCTTCACCTAATGGTGTAGGCTACGCACGCATACCAGGTATATATAATAGTGACCAAGTAGAAGCTTGGAAACCTGCAACAGAGGCCGTTCATAATAAAGGTGGTAAGATCTTTATGCAACTTATGCATACGGGTAGAATCTCGCATCCAGATAATATGCCAGAAGGGGCAAAAATACTTGCACCATCTGCCATACAACCAGAAGATACAAAAATGTATGTGGATGGTAAGGGCGAGTTAGAAATCCCAGAGCCTGCTGCGATGACTCAAGAAGACATTAATACCGTGGTTGAGGAATATGTACAAGCGGCAAAAAATGCTATTGAAGCTGGTTTTGACGGAGTAGAGGTACACAGCGCAAACGGCTATTTATTGGATCAATTTGTAAACGCAGGTACAAATAAAAGAACAGACAATTACGGAGGCTCTGCCGAAAACAGAAGCAGATTAACACTAGAAGTCACTGCACAAGTTATTGAGGCTATAGGAAAAGATAAAGTAGGTATACGCTTATCTCCTAATGGGGCGATGAATGATTTAGGACCTTTTGAAGGGCAAGAAGAGACGTTTGATTATCTATCAAAAGAGCTAGAAAAACTAGATGTAGTTTATATACACCTTGTAAATCACGGCTCTATGGGAGCGCCAGCTTTACCAGATGACATACGTACTAATATACGTGGCAATTATAACGGTATACTTCTCTTAAGTGGAGGATATGATGCTCAAAGCGCAAATAAAGCCTTAGAAGATAATAAAGGTAATCTTGTTGCCTTTGGCCGTAAATTTATTGCAAATCCAGATTTGGTAACGCGATTTAAAAAAGATGCATCCCTTAATGAACCACATCAAGATACATTTTATACTCCGGGTAAAGAAGGATACACAGATTACCCAACGCTAGAAGAAAGTAAGTAACCCCTAAGAGTGGTTATAATTACGCTTTCGCGAAAGCAAAAACACTAACTAATTAGTTTAAAAAATTATTATGACAGAAGTAAAAGCATACGGTGCTCAAGATAAAGAGGCAGATTTAAAGGAAATGACAATAGAACGTCGTGACACCTTACCTACAGATGTAAAAATTAAAATAACCTATTGTGGCGTTTGTCACAGTGACATACACACTGTGCGCAGTGACTGGGGACCTTCTATGTACCCTGTAGTACCTGGTCACGAGATTGTAGGTGAAGTAATAGAAGTAGGAGACGAGGTTTCAAAATTTAAAAAAGGAGACCTAGTAGGCGTAGGATGTCTAGTAGATTCTTGCCAGGAGTGCTCATCTTGTGAGAGCGATCTAGAGCAATTTTGCCTCAACGGCGCTACGTGGACGTATAACAGTAAAGACAAGCACACAGATGGTCACACCTTTGGAGGGTATTCTCAAGAGGTAGTGGTTGATCAAAATTTTGTACTTAACATTCCAAAAAACCTAGACACAAAAGCAGTAGCACCACTATTATGTGCAGGTATTACAACCTTCTCTCCATTACATCACTGGGGTGTAAAAGAAGGAATGAAAGTAGGGGTTGTAGGTCTAGGAGGTTTAGGTCATATGGGACTTAAATTTTCTCACGCAATGGGAGCAGAGACAGTAATGATTACAACTTCTGAAGGAAAGGCAGAAGATGCAAGGAGACTAGGCGCAGATGATGTACTTATATCAAAAGATAAAGACGCTATGAAAGCTCATAAAGGGTCTTTTGATTTTATTCTTAATACCGTGCCTGTAAGCCACGACATTAATCCATACCTGGAGCTGCTAGCGATAGATGGCACAATGTGTATGGTAGGAGCCATAGAGCCGCTACCAGATGTGCACGGTGGTAACCTCATCTCTGGTCGTAAAAGTGTAGCTGGATCTCTTATAGGAGGCATAAAAGAAACTCAAGAAATGCTTGATTTTTGTGGTGAGCACAATATTGTAAGTGATATTGAGATGATAGATATGTCTAGCATTAACGAGGCTTATGAGCGTGTACAAAACAACGATGTGAAATACCGATTTGTAATCGATATGGAATCATTGAGTTAAAATCATATTACAATTAAAAAAAGCGAACTTTTAAGTTCGCTTTTTTTATGACCCTAGGTTTAAGATCCATCTTTCTGTTATTAGTAAGTTCATTGCAATATAAAAGCAGTAGTAATTACATTTGTAACATCCATAAACTACTAATGCGGCACTTTATAGTTTTTTGTTTTCTTATAATATCTAATAGTCTCATAGCACAAAACGTGGTGGTAGATAGTCAAACATATACTCCACAGCAATTAATAGAAGATATTCTCATAGATAGTAACTGTATCTCAAACATACAGGTCACAAACGTTGTAGGAGGAGATTTTGGAGGTCAGGAGAAGAGCTATGGCTACTTTAATGCAAACGATAGTGACTTCCCTCTTCAAGAAGGGATTGTTTTAAGTACCGGAAGATTGCAGAATGTGCAAGGCCCTAACACGAGTCTCAGTGATGATGATGCTCCAGACTGGCTAGGAGATACAGATCTTGAGTTTGTACTTGATGAGCAAAATACGACTAACGCAACTATACTAGAGTTTACTTTTCAATCTACAGCCTCAGAGGTACGCTTTAGATATGTATTTGCCTCAGAAGAGTATCAAGAAGGTAATCCTAACACTTGTAATTTTTCAGATTTATTTGGGTTTCTTATTAGAGAAGAAGGAGAGCAAGGATATGAAAATATTGCCTTAGTTCCAGACACAACTACCCCTGTAAAGGTTACAACCGTACATCCAGAAATACCTAATGGCTGTCCTGCCATAAACGAGTTTTACTTTGAAAGCTTTAATGGTAACACAGCACCCATTAACTTTAATGGGCAAACCAAAGTAATTGAAGCAAAAGCAATTATACAGCCTAATGTAAACTATCAAGTTAAGCTAGTAATAGCAGATGAGCAAAACTTTAGATTTGACTCTGCTGTCTTTTTAGAGGCGGGAAGTTTTCAGTTAGGCACAGATTTAGGTCCAGACAGAACCGTAGCCGGGGGAAATCCCATTTGCGGTGCAGGAGAAACCACACTTGTAGTAAATGAACCTCTGGCAACAGCATTTATGTGGCAACGTGACGGTATACCACTATCAGAAACTTCTAATGAACTTACGGTTAACCAAGATGGATTCTATACTGTAGAGATTACGCTTGATAATGGTTGCGAAGCCTTTGGAGAAGTCACAATAGAGTTTGCTCAGAACCCTACCGTTTCTAATAGTACGTTACAACAGTGTGATGCAAATGGAGACGGCTTATCGCAGTATAACTTATTTGACGCATTAGATGACGTAACTGTAAACGATAGTAGCCTCGTCATAACAGGATTTTATTACAGCCTTACAGATGCCGAAAGTGAAGTAAATGTAATTGCAAATCCTAATACATTTCAAAACACACAAGTAAATCAGGTTGTATACGCACGTGTTGCATCACAATTAGGATGTAGTGCTCTTGCTAGCGTACAACTTACTACGGGCAATAGTACGCTAGTTTTGGATTCATTAGAAGTGTGCGACACAGATGGTTTTATAGATGGTATTACAGAGATTGATTTAAGCACGCTCTCATCACAGGTACAAGACCAAGTGCCTGCAGGAGCAACCATAAGCTTTTATGAGAACGAGGAGGCTGCATTTAATCAGCAAGGGGAAATCACTACTTCATTTACTAACACAGAGGCTTTTAATCAAACCATTTATATCCGTGTTAATGATAATGGGCAGTGCCTGTCTATCACAACGGCAGATATAGTTATTCTGTCTCCACCAGTAATGGCCGATGATGAATTGCGTTTTTATTGTATAAATAACTTTCCTGAAACTATAACGCTTAGTGCGGGAGTAATAAGCAATACTGCTGGTTTACAGTATGCCTGGCAACATAATGGCACGCTACTTATAGACAACACATCAACTATTGCGATTAATGAACCCGGGAACTATCTCGTAACCGCTGTAGGAGCTAATGGCTGTGAGTCGTCAAGAAGTATTAATGTAACTCCATCAAGTACAGCAACTATAACTAATGTTTCGGTTGTAGACGGAGGAGAAAACAATACCGTAACGATCACTGCAGAAGGTAGTGGCGTTTATGAGTATGCCTTGGGAAGTATTTTAGGTCCCTATCAAGAAGAATCTACCTTTCAAAACGTACCCGCTGGTTTATATAACGTATTTATACGCGATCTTAATGGTTGTGGTATTGTTACTCAAGAGATATCCGTCATAGGTTTTCCTACCTATTTCACACCTAATGGTGATGGTATAAATGACACTTGGAAGCTTGAAGGCGCTCGTCAAGACCTCACCACTACGGTCAGGTTTATCATATTTGACCGCTTTGGGAAGAAACTGTATCAATCACGTGCAATGGGTAGTGGATGGAACGGGAAGTACAAAGGGGCTACGCTTCCGCGAAATGACTACTGGTATCTTGTAGAGCTGCAGGATGGTCGTATCTTTCGAGGTCACTTCTCTTTACTGAGGTAAGATAAATAGATTCACGCTTTCGCGAAAGCGCAATAAAAACACTCAAAAAACAGCTTTATAGTGTCATAGATGGCGTTTTAACAATACTTTACAGCGGCAAATTATGTTAAAATGAGCAAACGGCGTTAATTTGTTAAAAAATTGAAGCCCTCTGGTGACAAACCCTGAAAACAAAGCGCCACAAACACAAAAACCTAAACGAAAATTTAGGTGGCTACGCATTCTGGCTCGCACGTTATTTGTTCTTCTTGTACTTATGATACTCTTGCTTTTATTCATAAGAAGTGAGTGGGGACAAAACATTGTTGTTTCTAAAGCAGTGAGTTATTTTTCTGAAAAAACGCAAACTAAAATTGAGCTTGAAAGGGCTTTTATAACCTTTGACGGAGATGTTGCTATAGAAGGCCTATATCTCGAAGATAAGCAAGGCGACACGCTTGTATACAGTAGGTCTCTAGAGGCAGATATCCCTTTGTGGCCCATTATAAATGGTACTGGTATAGGCATAGAGAATGCACAATGGGAAGGTGTACGAGCAAATATTATTAGAAAAAATACGATAAGCGGATTCAACTTTGACTTTATTGCAGCTGCTTTTGCAACTCCACCATCTCAACAAACAGATACAACTAGCACGGCACCAATGGATCTTATTATAGGTGATCTAGACCTCAAAGATTTTGATGTAGTGTATAACGATGTTGTTACAGGTATAGATAGTAGGTACACTTTTAAAGAGCTACGCATATCACCAGATACAGTAAACCTGGACGAGATGAGATTTACTGCCAGTGAGGGATATATAGAAAATGCTCAAATTAAGGTTAATCAGGTACCAGTACCATCAGACCCAAATGCCGAAGAAATACCACTGCCATACCTAGCTTTTAACAAGCTTACCCTAAAAGACGTAAGCGGAAACTATACAGGTGAGGAGGTAGGCGTGTCTTTTGATTTTGACTTTAAAGAGCTCGAAACAAGTATTCCCAAAGCAGATTTTAACAGCTTTGTCATTGCTATAAATGACATTGTAATAAATGATAGCGCGATAGGTATTGATATGTCTAGTACTACTACCGCATCACAAGTACCTATTGAATCTAGCAATTCCCCATTTCCAGACTATAATATTACAGTAGATAAGGCTAGCGTGACTAATACGAGTATACGATATACCGTAAATGGTGCGGTAGCTACAAAAGGTGTCTTTAATCCTGAAGCGGTGTTTCTCTCTAATGTGAATCTAGAAAGTACAGACACTTATCTAAAAGATTTTGTGGCGGGTGGTAATGTAAAAAGTCTGTCAGGAAGAGAAGTCTCTGGTATAAATGTCAAATCAGTTTCTACAAATTTTCTTGTTTCTGAAACAGATTTACAGCTTGAAAATATGAATGCGGCTATCAACTCAAACACACTGAGAGGAGATATCGTGATGAGTTACCCTTCGCTAGATAAGATAGCGACACAACCAGAAAATGTGCAATTAGACCTTAACATTACAGACGTAAAGGTAGCGCTAGGTGATTTATTTCTATTTCAACCATCTCTAAGAACTAACACGTATTTACAGACAGTAAGTAAAAATCGCATTGCTGGGGCAATAACGGCATCAGGCACGCTAGCAGATTTGACGGTTCCTAATCTTGCTTTAAGTTGGTCTAACACTGATTTAAAGGCAAATGGTAACCTTAAGAATATAAATGATATAGAGAGTCTATATTTTAATCTGCCTAACATTAATGCTTCTACTAGTAAGAACGACATATCAAAATTTATAGCAACAGATTCTTTAAGTATTAATCTGCCGCAAGACTTAAAGCTAGTAGCTGCCGCAAAAGGTACCCTTACAGACATTACGACTACTGCAAGGCTTACGACTACACAAGGTCTCGCAACCATAGATGGTACTTTTAAGAATGATAATACTATTGCTTTTAACACCACACTGGCAATAGAAGAGTACAACCTAGGTGAGCTTCTTCAAAACAATAGCTTAGGGAACCTCAATCTCACACTCAAGGGACAGGGCTCGGGCACTTCATTAAACACGCTTGATGCAAATGTAGAAGCTACTGTAGCATCGTTTTTATACAATGACTATGCTATAAAAGACCTAACGATTACTAGTAAAATAAAAGATGGTGAGGGTGCTATTACATCAAGCTACAAAGACAGTAATCTTAATACAAACCTTACAGGCTTCGTTGTGCTAGACACAATTGCAACTGCAGCTAGTATTAATCTTGATGTCATAGGAGCAGACTTACAAGCTCTAGGACTAATGCAACGTGATGTACGGACAGGTTTTAAACTAACCAGTACCTTTAAAGGCACTATAGCGAGTTATGATGTAACAGCAGTAATGGATGATGGAGTGATCGTTTATGACGACCGTACGTATTTAATAGGTAATCTAGAAGGGTCTGCGCGTGTACGTCCAGATAGTACTTCTGTACAATTTGACAACAAGATATTGAACCTTGATTTAAGATCTAATGCTGACCCAGCGAGGATAGCAACTGCTTTACAAAATCACGTAAACAGTTATTTTTACAGAGATGCTATTATAAAAGATACCATTACAAACCCAGTAAATGTTGTACTTAAAGGGAAGGTGAGACAATCACCCTTACTCAATGAGGTTTTTCTAGTAAATATGAAGGATCTAGACACGATTGCTGTTGACCTTGATTTTAGTGAGGCTACCCGTAAATTAGATGCCTCGATAAAAGCACCACACATTAATTATGCAGGTAATGAGCTGGATAGCCTCTCATTTAGTATGAACACAGACCGAGATGCATTTACCTTTGATTTAGGTTTTGACGGCTTAACTGCAGGGCCTATCGCTATACAAGAAACACGTATAAAGGGTAATCAAATTAACAATGAGCTTTCACTAGATTTTCTTGCCTATGCAAATGATGACAAACTCATACAAGTACAGTCAGACATTACAGGGAGTAGGGAGCGATTACGTTTTCACGTAAGTGAAGACAGTCTTATTTTTAATAAAAAAGATTGGAAAACTCCGTCGAGTAATGAAGTTCTTATTACAGATGGAAAATTGGCTTTTAATGATTTTCGCTTTACGCGAAAATTGCAATCTGTCGAATTTACAGACAAACTTCCTACACTTGAAAAGAATCACATAGCTATCGATTTTCAGAATTTTAAAATAAGTGAGTTTCTGGCTTATCTTAATCCAGATGAAAAACTTGCAAGCGGTAGTCTCAATGGTGACTTTGTGGTAGAAGAGCCCTTTGGTGACATAGGTTTTCTGGCAGATATTTATGTTGAGCAGCTACGAGTACTAGAAGAAGACCTAGGTATTTTAGAACTTACAGGTAGATCAATAAATGGCAATAAATACGACTTTAATCTAGCTGTTTCTGAAGGGGTGGCAGATCTAGAACTTACCGGAGACTACATTGCAGATATAGATGGCGCTACCATTAATATGGATCTAGACATTAATGAACTCAAAATGGAAGCCTTAGATGGTTTTTCTCTAGGCGAGCTTAATGATGGTTCCGGAACTCTCAATGGTAATTTTAAAATGAATGGTAAGCTGGTAGATCTTGAGTATCAAGGTTTCTTGCGTTTTAATAATGCCGCGTTTACAGTAACTAAGCTCAATGCACCATTTACTTTACTTAAAGAAACTGTTTCTATAGACAATGAAGGTATCTCAATGTCAAATTTTACCATACGTGATGCAAAAGAAAACAAACTAACAGTTGACGGACTTGTAGGTACAGAGCGTTTTATAAACCCAACGTTTGATTTAAAAGTGGTTGCAAATGACTTTCAAGCCCTTAATGCCGAAAAAGGCGATAACGACTTTGTATACGGGACAGCGGTTTTTGACGCTACTGCCTCCATCACCGGTGATTTACAAATCCCCATAATAGATCTTGACGCTACAGTGGGCGGTAGTACAGATATCACCTACATTATGCCTACAGCAGCGGCAAACATAGAGTCTAGTGATGGTATTGTAGTGTTTGTTAATAGAGAAAATCCAGACGCCATTCTCACACGCACCGAAGAAGAAACGGGAACAATTACAGGTTTTGATATAAAATCACTGCTTAAAGTAAATAGAGATGCACAAGTAACCATACTTATAGATGAAGAGACAGGTGATAATCTAAAGGTAAATGGTGATGCAGATTTAAATTTCACACTACAACCCAATGGGCGTATGAATCTAACAGGGGTGTACGACGTGGCTGGTGGGCAATATGAGATGAACTTATATAACCTAGTTAACCGCACATTTACGCTTGACCCAAGCAGCCGAGTATCTTGGTCTGGAGATCCTTTTGACGCAAAACTTGATGTGCGTGCCGTATATTCGGTTGATGCTTCTGCGGCGCCACTTATGGCTATTACAAGCACTAGTGATGATCCCGCAGCCCAGTCACAATACAGGCAACAATTGCCGTTTTTAGTTTACCTAAACATAGACGGGGACCTACTTAGTCCAGAGATAAACTTTGCTTTAGACCTGCCAGAAGATGAGCAAGGAGCACTAGGAGGTGAGGTATATAGTCGCGTACAACAAGTTAATCAACAAACTGGAGAGTTAAACAGACAGGTCTTTTCACTCTTAGTACTCAATAGATTTTATCCTGACTCTAACTCAGATGGGAGTCAGGGAGGGTTTGCTAGTATTGCTAGAGATAACCTTAATGATGCCTTGTCTGACCAGCTTAATATTTTTTCTGATAAATTATTAGGCAACACAGGATTCCAGTTAGATTTTGGACTCGATACGTTTACAGATTATCAAGGAACAACTCCACAAGAACGCACGCAGCTGGACATTGCTGCACAGCGTAAGTTCTTTAACGATAAACTTACCGTACGTGTGGGGAGTAGTGTAGACGTGGCGGGCGAGAGTGCAAGTGGCGATGCCACACCGCTTATAGGTAATGTAAGTCTAGAGTATGAACTTACTGAAGATGGACAGTACCGTCTCAAAGGCTTTAGACGTAGTGAGTTTGAAAACGTGATAGATGGACAGACCATTGTAAGTGGGATCTCGCTCATATTCCAGCAAGAGTTTAATAAATTTAGTCAGTTGTGGAGTGCTATTTTGAGAAAGAAGCAACAACAACTCCTTCAAGAAGAAGAGCAAAAGGAAGAACCCAAACCTTCCCTGGAAAATAGAAAAACTAATAAGATAGATTAAGCACGTGCAGTACCGTAAATTAATACACATAGTCCTTTTCATAGTAAGTATCACGCTCTGCTCGTGTAGTGTAGAAAAGTATATACCTGAGGGAGAACGATTATATACGGGTGGTGAGGTTATAATTACCTCAGATAGTACTATAGTTAATCAAAATTTACTCAAGGCAGAGCTAGAAAGTGTTTTAAGACCTTCTCCTAACACTAAAGTCTTGGGAATGTATCCTAATCTAAGTGTACACTACAAAGCACAGCGAGAAAATCCCGGAGTGATAAATAAATGGCTCAATAAAAAAATAGGAGAGGAGCCCGTTTACCAGTCAGATGTAGAGGAGTTTGAGGTAGAGGCATTATTAAGAAACAGACTTGAGAACCGTGGCTTCTTTTATAGTGATGTGAGTTCTCGCTTTCGCGAAAGCGAAACAAAGAAAAGAGCTTCTATAGCATATACGGTTAAGGTGCCTACACCATACCGTATGGAGACCTATCAGCTCGACACACTCTCGCCGCCTATTTATAGAGAGATGATAAGTACGGTTAAGAGTTCGCCATTCAAAAAGGGAATGCGATATGACCTCTCAAATCTAAAACAAGAGCGCGACCGCATAGACTACAAGCTTAAGAGAAAGGGGTATTACAACTTTAACCCATCGTTTCTCATTTTTGAGATTGACACAAATCAATATAAGAACAAGCGTTTTGATATGTTCTTAAAGATTAAAAAAGATGTTCCTAACAAGGTCATTGTGCCTTACAAAGTGCAAAAAATTAATGTGTATCCTAACTATGAGCTAAAGGATACCTTACAGCAAAATATAGTCCGCTACGATAGTCTCAATATGATACAAAACGAGACCTATTTTAAACCTAAATATCTTGCGCCATACATCACACTTAAAGAAGGATCGCTTTATAATCCAGATATCTCACGCAACACAGCCAGACGATTATCTACCATAGGGGCTTATAAATTTGTAAATATCCAGTATGGAGAAGTAGACAGCCTGCGCACAGATAGCTTAGGGATTCTAGAGGCAAACATATACTTATCACCTCTTAATAAAAGAGCCATAAGAGCAGAGATACAAGCAGTCACAAAGTCTAATAATTTTGCTGGGCCCGGCCTGGCACTTACCTACAGCAATCGAAACCTCTTTAAAGGGGGAGAAGTACTAAACATTACGGGCTCTGCAGGTTATGAAGTGCAAGTAGGTGGTGGCGAGTCTTTGAGCAGTATTGAGCTGGGACTTGCAAGTGAGCTTGTATTCCCTAGAGTGATTTTCCCAATTAAGATTAATACAGATTTCTTTAAATACAACATTCCAAAAACGGTCACTGCGCTAGGTTTTGATTATTTAAACAGGTCAAAGCTATACACGCTTCTCTCTGGTAACGCAGGCTTTGGCTACACTTGGGATGCAAATAAATATGTGACGCATAAAATAAACCCTATCTCATTAAGCTACACGAGATTGTCTAATACTACTGAGGCCTTTGACGAGATACTTGAAGAAAACCCATTTTTAGAACAGAGTTTTGAGCAGCAATTTATCGCCGGTCTCACCTATAGTTTTACCTACAATGGGATGGTAGATACTAGTGATACACACCAAATATTTCTTAATACAAATGTTGAGATTGCTGGTAACACGGTAAGTCTACTTGGTCAAGAAAATGAGGATACCGAAAACAACACCTTTTTAGGACTAGAGTATGCACAGTTTGCAAAGATAGATGCAGATTTTAGGTATCATTTTAACTTTGGTAAGGAGCAAAAAATTGCCACTCGTTTATTTGCTGGTTATGGGTATGCATACGGCAACTCAGAGATATTACCTTTTGTAAAACAATATTATGCAGGCGGTCCATACAGCGTGCGAGCGTTCAGAATACGGTCTTTAGGGCCTGGTACGTCAACAGGTAACTCTGAGAGTGGGAGCTTTTTTGACCAGATAGGTAACATACGCTTAGAGGCAAATGCAGAGTATAGATTTCCTATCTTTAATTACCTTAAAGGAGCCTTTTTTGTAGATGCGGGTAATATCTGGAATAGCGTTGAGAACGAAGATCTGCCGGGCAAAGATAAGTTTACCTCAGATTTTATAAAAGAGCTTGGTATAGGTGGTGGTTTTGGACTACGTGTAGATGTACAAGGCTTTGTAATACGTTTTGATCTCGCTGCTCCCTTCCACGATCCATCGCTTGCAGAGGGAGAACGCTGGGATTTCAAATTTGATGAGCCTATCTTTAATTTTGCTATAGGCTATCCTTTTTAAATAATTTACGCTTTCGCGAAAGCAAAAAAATAACACTCATACTACTTCATATATGAACAATTCTACTCATAAAATACACATTATAGGCGCCGGAATAAGTGGCCTCATTGCTGCCATACAATTGGAACAGAAGGGATATGCACCCACCATTATAGAAGCTACAGATCGTGCTGGTGGTCGTGTAAAGACAGATGTTGTAAACGGTTACCAGCTAGATCACGGTTTTCAAGTGCTACTAGACGCATACCCAAAAGCAAAGGAGTATCTAGATTATAAGGCCTTAGAACTACAATCTTTCTTACCAGGCGCTACCATATTTAAAAACCGCAAATCTCAATCTATAGGCGACCCTACACGCAGTATCAAGATGCTTATACCTACAATGACCTCATCTGTAGGTACACTAGGTGACAAGGTTAAGGTGCTTAAGCTTAATAAAGATTTAAAAAACAAATCTATAGAAGAGATTTTTAATACTCCAGAGAGCTCTACGTTAGTTTACCTGCGCAAGAGAGGCTTTAGCCAGGCGATGATTACAGATTTCTTTAAGCCGTTTTTCAGTGGTATTTTCTTAGAGACAGCGCTTAGCACCTCAAGCCGTATGTTTGAGTTTGTGTATAAAATGTTTGGAGAAGGGATGGCTACTGTGCCAAAAGCCGGAATAGAAGCAATACCTAAACAACTCTCTTCACAGCTCAAAAACACCACTTTTATGTTTAATACGAGTGTAGCAAGTGTAAAAGATAACACCATTACCCTCACAAACGGAACCTCCCTAGAGAGCGATTATACCATTATAGCTACAGAGGCTAGCCAGTTTATAGCAAACCTAAGAGGCCAAGAGACTCCCTGGAAGTCTTGTGTAAACTTATATTATGAAGTGGAAGCAGTAGGGAAGAAGCAACCCTTAATCCAACTTGTAGCAGATGAGAATACGAGAATCAATAACCTCTTCTATGTAGATGGGCTAGAAACTGCAACTACTGGAGCAAAAAATCTACTCTCTGTAACCGTAGTAGACGATCAAGATTTATCTGAAAAAGCACTTGTTGCAACCGTTACTTCAGAGCTTGCAACTTACTGTAATATCACAGATGTTACTTTCTTAAAAGCATATGTGATTCCGCGAGCTTTACCTAAACTTGACAATTTACGTATGGATTGTGAAGCGTCTGAAACGCAACTTAAAGACACGATTTTTCTTGCTGGAGACCATCTTCTTAACGGCTCTCTTAACGCCGCAATGATCTCTGGAGAAAGAGCTGCTCAAGCTGTCATAGAAAAAATAGAAGGACTGCTACAGTAGTGCATAATTTGTCTAAAACTCCCACTATAGACATTGTTTATAGTGGGAGTTTTAGATTAAACATATTTATTCTAAACACTTATAATCAAATACTTATAGGATTTATATAAAGTTTTTATTTAATACTAAATATGTGCTTTATAGAGAAACTCTATTACTCTCAAAATAGTGATTTTAAGTTAAAATTTAACGTATAAGAGATGTCTATACTGGGTTTTTGAGGCCAGTTTAGCAACATAGCAGGTTATATATTTTATTAATAAATGAGGGTTCAAATTGTAAGTTTAGATTTCGATACCTTTATACCATAAACCCTTTTTTATGAACAGAGAAATTCCAAAAAATCATTACGACCTCATTTGTGTAGGTGGTGGAATTATGAGTGCAAATCTTGCACTTATGGCAAAGATGCTCAAGCCAGATTTAAGCATTTTAATTTTAGAACGTCTAGGTGATGTTGCTCAAGAAAGTTCGGCCGCTTGGAATAATGCAGGTACGGGTCACTCCGCACTTTGTGAACTCAATTATTGCCCAGAGCAAGAAGATGGTTCTGTCTCCATAAAAAAGGCCATAGAGATCTGTAAGCAATTTGAAATTACAAAACAGTTCTGGGCACATCTCGTAGAAAAAGGATTTATAGAGGACCCTCAGCGCTTTTTAAAACCCATACCACATCATAGTTGGGTAACAGGAGAGGAGAACGTCACGTTTCTTAAAAAGCGTTTTGAAGCCTTTAAAGAGAACTTTATGTTTGACACCATAGAGTATACAGATCAAATAAGTAAGATGAGGGACTGGTTCCCGCTTATAATGCACGATCGCACAGAAGATGAGGTAATGGCTGGATCACGTATAGATCGTGGCACAGAGGTTAACTTTGGCGTACTTACTAAGCGTTTATATGAAATACTAGCAACAACGTTTGACACACCCGTACACTTTCACAAAGAGGTAGAAGATCTTGACCCGTTAGACAATGGTAACTGGACTGCAATTACAAAAGATCTTAAAACAGGTAAGAAACAATCTATAGAGGCAGACCATATTTTTATAGGTGCAGGTGGCGGCGCGTTGTTACTACTTGAGACCGTAGAGATAGAGGAGAAGGATGGTTTTGGCGGTTTTCCTGTGAGTGGTGGCTGGCTGGTTTGTAAAAACAAAGAGCTTATAGAGCAACACAATGCAAAAGTATATAGCAAAGCGGGAGAAGGCGCGCCACCTATGAGTATGCCGCACCTAGACACTCGCTACGTAGATGGTGAGAAGCAACTTATGTTTGGCCCTTTTGCTGGTTTTAGTCCCAAGTTTTTAAAGCAGGGGTCTAATCTAGATCTCGTAAAAAGTGTCAATTTTAATAATATTCCTTCTATGCTAGGTGCTTTCTGGCATAATCTAGATCTTACAAAATATCTCATAGGCCAGGTCACTATGACCTTTGATGACCGTATGAACGAGCTACGTAATTTTATAAAAGATGCAAAAAACGAAGACTGGCGTATAGAAGTTGCCGGCCAGCGTGTACAAACCATAAAACGAGATGAGTTTAAAGGTGGTAAACTAGAATTTGGAACTCAAATCGTAAGTGGTTCTGACGGTAAAATCACTTGTTTACTTGGTGCATCTCCAGGAGCATCTACCGCGCCCAAAATAATGCTAGACGTACTAGAGCAAGCCTTCCCAGAGATAATGAACTCCCCAGAAGGAAAGAAAAAACTTAAAGAAATTGTACCCAGCTACAAGGAAGAAATCACCAAAGAGCATTTTAATAAAGAATTACAGCGCACCACGGCTATTCTTAACTTATAAGTTTAATGACTAAGTATACAACTACCTTTTGTAAAGCTTATTTTGTCGTGAACTGCGAGCCCTTGGGCAATCAGCCACCACATTCTCGGCGATTAGTAGTTGCGGGTTTACTTGCGAGGATTATCCGCAGGAAAATCAGACGTTACAAACACGCAACTACGTTTGATTAAGCACTAAGCCGCAATTATTTTCATAAGGAGTTAGGCACAGTTATTTTATCTATTTGAGTATTCATTATTTGTCTCATTAGTATGAACGAAAACTTCACACCTTCCTTTTCCGAAATAATGTTTTTTAAATAAATTTTTGATTCAGTTTCATATTTATACGGAAATTCAATACTTAAATATGTCATTTCTTTCTTTTCTTCTTCCCAAAATCTATATTTAATCTCTTTATGACCTTGGTATTTATTTAAAAATTTGTCAATCGTTAAACCTTTCCTATACCAATTCACAAGTGATTTGGTTATAAATACTTCGTCCCAAGATGCGTAAAAAGGAAAATGAGAAACTACATTTCGGACAAATTTGAATAGTTCACTACCTATTTCAGATTCCATTGGTGGTCGAGCAGTTTTTAAATGCTCAATTACTTGTTTTATGGGTTCGTAATTTAATAGTTCTGCATATATAGAAAATGCTTGTTTGATTTTCGAAAATCTTTCCCATTTATCTTTTTTCCAAAAATTGTCATCAAAAACTTCAGCATACAAATCTAAAAATCGATTATAAGCTAAAGTTAAAAATTCGGTTTCTGCTTTATTCGGTCGTTCCAATGTTTTTTTTCTAATTGTGCCTAACAGACCACTACACAAAGCGAATACGGCTCCCGATAGCCATCGGGATTGCTTGTGTGCCTGTTTTTTGTTTTTAAATTGATTGTTTAAATATACGAGTATTTGAGAAAGAGTACGCTTTCGCGAAAGCGTAAAATCAGGAAGACGCTATGATGAAAAATTTTAGATTAAAAAAGGTTTAGAAGCTCTGTAGAGCCTTGTCTAGTTATTCATTTTCATTCAACCAATTTGTGGCTAGACTCCATAATTCTTTTTTTCTCTTACTAAAGAATTTCATATGTCCAATATCTTTGTAACCGTAGTCTGCAGGAGATAAAGTCAATATGGTTGATTTGATATGAGGATGCACGCTAATCATATCTTCAACATTTGCATAATTTGCAATGTCATCATCCTTTGCGTGAACCCAAAGTGTATTAAGGTCTAACTCGTTGTATAGGTGTTCTGTTATTTTAGTGTCTAAATCTACTTTTACATACCCTTTTCCGTTACACCACTTAGTCCACTCCTTTCCCACATTTTTAGGGAGCGGTTCTCCCATACCTACCCATTGTGATTTTGTATGTCCAAAAAAGAGATTACTTACTGGAATGTAAAAATTGAGCCAAAAAGAAGATTTTAGTTTAAACGGGTATGTTGCATTTTGTAAACTCCCTGATGAACTGCCAAAGTTGAACATTGACTTTATTTCTCGAGCATTTTTCATTAGTCCTACTAATTGCCCACCAGCACTGTGTCCTATAAGATGATAATCAGTATTAGGGATTTCGGCTTTAAGATATTCTAGTGCTGCTGTCATATCTAGTTTTCCCCAGTTAGTAAGCGATGCATTTGAAGAGTTTATGTTATCACCCTTAGACTCACCAATTCCTCTATTATCAAAAGTCAAAGTAGCAAATCCATTTTCGGCAAGATAATATGCAAATGAGGCATAAAACTCCTTTTTAATTCCCGTAGCGGGTGCAATCATTACAGCAGATGAGATCTTTTGTGGCTTAAATAACTTTCCAGATAGTTTAAAACCATCTTCACATTCTATTGTGATTTTTAATTCTTCTATCAATGTAGGTCTTGTTTAATTATACACAACAGGCCACTGCATAATCGAGTACGACTGCCGATAGCCATCGGGACCGCCAGTTTACCTGGGTGGTTGTTTTTAATTGATTCTCTAAATATACAAGTATTTAAGAAAGATGACGCTTTCGCGAAAGCTTAAAATCAAGAAGACATTGCGATGAGAATTATAGAATGAAATTAGCTTAAAAGCCTGTGCTGAGTTCTGTAGAAGTAGGCTTGTTTTTAACTCAGTTCTTTGTTATAAGCTGGTCTTTTTTCCAGTTTTATAGTATTCTTTCTTCGCTTTTTTCTGTTTATAATAAGCAACAAATATCAATGATAATGGGAAAAATAATATTATCAAAATCCACTTAAATATGTTCAAAATCAAATTCATTATCCAAATATTGAGTAAATAAAAATCAAATTGACGATTAATGTTAATCCGATTGTAACAAACATTGTCTGTTTAGAAATCTTAAAAATATCTCTAACTCCATCTTTACAGTTTAGAAATAAAAATCCGCCATAAAATAATAAGGTCATTATGTACACAGCTGGCGAAACTCTTGGAAAAATATTTTCGAGTGCTGGAATGTCAAAAGGTTGTCTTCTTAAATTCATAAAGAGCAATACAATTGCATTAAATGCAGAATAGGTCAAAAATATTGAGAGTAAAATCCACCCAACTTTATTGCTTTTCCAAAATAGAATTACTGCTATCGGAAGTATAATTATCGGGAAAAAGTATTCTACCATACTCAAATCCCAATCTGAAATCCCTTCGTGAAATATAATTTGAAACATTCCGAATTGTTGGTAAAGTCGATAGACTGCTAAACAACCAAAAATTAGAATTGTCAATCTTATAATTTTTTCAGGTGTTTGAATTCCGTTTTGAATTGGGTTTATAGTCTCAAATAGAGTGGAAGTACTCTTTTTTATTCTTTTCTCACGCTCTTTTCTTTTCTCAATTTCACGCTTTTTAGCATTCTCTTTTTCGGCTATATTGGATTTAGCTTGATTTAAATCGTGCTCGGTAAGTTGTCGGCTTTCTATTTCCGTTTTGGCTGTCTCGACTGCAATTGGATTATATTTTTCCGATTCCGCAACAATTTTTAAAAGTTCACTATTTGACAGCTTTTGGTATAATTCAGTAAATTCGGTCATTAAGTACGAATGTTTTTCTTGGCTTGCTTGTAACAGGCCACTACATAAAGTGAGTGTGGCATACTTCGACAAGCTCAGTACAAGCTTTGCTGGAGTGCCTGTTTTTTGTTTTTTAATTAATTTTTTAAATATACACTTATTTGTGAATCTGTCGTCGCGCATAGAGCTTTCAAACCTGCCACTGACGAGTGAGGAACGAAGAAGATGAAGGCATAAATTCGCGTTATGTAATAGTTCTTGCATCCGCCGAGAGAGGAACGACCGAGAGGAAGGCACAAGGTGGCGGCTGATTGAGTAGGGTGGGAGCTTTAAAATCCTAGCGGATTTGCTCTATGATCTATCTGTGCTAGATCCTTGATTATAGCTCTTACAATCGTTCTTAAACCGATTTTGAAGCGTAGCCATACGATTGCGGAAATTACCAAGTATGCAACTGCCTTTTGTGAAGCTTATTTTTTCGTGAACTGCGAGCCCTTGGGCAATCAGCCGCCACGGTCTTGTATATGAAACGTAGCGTGTAAAAGACGCTGACTTTTCGGATTAAACACGAGCCAAATTTTTAAATTTTTCTTTTTATCTTTATTTTACTAAAAGCCAAATTTAAAAATTTGGCGGTCTTTGCAAATACACACAAACCTTTCGGAAAGCCTGTAATAGATATGTTTTATATACGTTGTTAGCCCACGTTATTTATCTTCCGCTAACACACTTTCTCTCGTATCAATCACTTCAAATTTAATTCCGTTTAGTCTTGACCTTAATTGCTCAATTATTAAATCAATTCTTTGTTCGATAAATAAGTCCAATGCGTTTTCTGGCATTTCGGGCAAACTTGACCATTCCAATATTTGTTCAGGAATTAAATGTGATTCAATAGCTTTTGGAAAATCAGGATTTGTTTCATAATCACAGATATAATCTAATGGATTTTTATTGCTAATCTCCAAATTTGTAATTTGAGTTAAATATGCAATATTCATTAATGAATTATTGTTAATGATATTAGCTCCTGGATTTTTAGCGATATAATCTGTCGGGAAAATATGGTGTAAATTTGGTTTGTCTGTTGAGAAAAAGAAATTTTCTGCAATTACATTTCTATCTGTAAATTTCCAATCTTTCGGTTGATTAGTTGCATAAAGTGCAAGTATTGCTCTTGAATAAACACCTTTTGAACTATATGAAGCATTTCTCAAAGCGTCACGGTCTATTAAGAAACGTTCAAATTGATATTCTTCTTTATTTTTCTCTTGGTTTAAAAATGCGATATGGTTTTTAATATCTGTGGTATTGCTTAATAGGTCGTCTCTGTGTAAACTATTAAACCAAAAGTATTTTTTAAGAAAATCGTAGTTTGGATTACTGTTTTGATAAAAGTAATTCGATATTGTCAAATAGAAATATCTGTATGGAATAAGCTGTGGACCTTTTAAATTTAGCGTGTTCTCAAAGAAGTCAAATGTCTTTAAAATTGCTTTTTTTGAATCTGTCCAAATTGTTTCTATTTGTTCAGTTTTTATATCATTTAAATATCTAGGTGTAATATTCACAATTCCCGAGTTTTCTATGTTTTCTCGAATTAGAATTGATAAAATTTGTAAATAGTCAAAATCACTTAATTGTAGAAATCTGCTGTTGTTGATTTCACGAAAACCGTCTATTAAATCTCTTAAATAAAAACCGTTTTCAGAGTCCGATTTTGGTCTAAATGTTTTGGCAACAACAATATCAAAAATATCTAATGGTTTACCTGCTTGGTTTATTCGCTCAAATATTTGGCACACTTCTGAAACTTGAATTCCTTTTAGTTCAATAAATGAAAGTCTATAATTATCAAGAACTTGTTTAATTCGACCAAGTTCTTCAATATATTGGTGGTCAAAGTTTAAGTCAATTTCTGGATGTTTAATAACTGTTTTTTGAATGTCATTATATTTCTCTTTTATGTCAATCAGTTTTAAAATCAGTCCTTCGTCAAACTTTTTTTTCTTGCTTATATTCCTTTTGAAAGTTCCTTTTTTATCATCTATTTCGTCCCAATACAGAAATCGTTTTTTGTAACTTTCATCATCTGTGTCATCAGAACTTTCTACTGTAATATCTACATAAAGTGCTGGGTCAAAATCTTCTCTTCCCTCAATTTTCCCACCATAAAGTGAAGTCAGTAGAGAAGTGGTTCTTTGTTGTCCGTCTAATAAGTATTGATATTCAGTTCGGTTGAAATTATCGTTAACAATTTTGTGCCCTCCAATTTCTCTGTGATTTTGAAGTTTTAAATCAGTTTTCCAAACAAGAATACTACCTAAAGGATAGAATTTGTAAATGCTGTCCCAAAGTTTTTTTACGTTTTCTTTTTCCCAAACTACGTCTCTTTGAAAAGTAGGTATTTGATAATCTTGATTTTTTAATTCGTCAAGGTAAGTTGTTATTCCTTTGTCAGTTGGTTTAATTCTATCTGTAAAGTTCATTTAGTTTTTCGGTGTTTCTTTAATGTGGGCTAACAGGCCACTACATAAAGCGAGTGCGGCATTTTGCTGGTGTGCCTGTTTTTTGTTTTTTAATTGATTGTTTAAATATACACTTATTTGTGAATCTGTCGCCGCGCATAGAGCTTTCAAACCTGCCTCCGACGAGCGTAGCGAGAGGAAGGCACAAAGTAGCGACTGATTGAGTAGGGTAGGAGCTTTAAAATCCTAGCGGGTTTGCTCTATGGTAACTCTGTGGCAGATCCTTGATTTTTGCTCTTACAATCGCTCTAAAAGCGATTTTGAAGCGTAGCCATACGATTGCGGTAATAACCAAGTATGCAACTGCCTTTTGTGTAGCTTATTTTATCGTGAACTGCGAGCCCTTGGGCAATCAGCCGCCACGGTCTCGTATAAGAATAGTTGCGTGTTTGCGTGCGAGGAATTTCCGCAGGAAATTCAGACGTAGCAAATACGCAACTACCTTTGATTAAGTACTAAACCGCAATTATTTTTATACATTGTTACACGCAGTTTTTATTCTAATAGATGTTCGGCAAATATTTCACAAAGTCTCTCTTGCCAACAAAATCCGGTCGATGATGCGTTCAATACGAACCAACCAATTCCAACTGAGAGGTAAAGATGCTTTCTAATATCAAACACTTTGTTTAAGTCCGTTTCTTTCCATTCTTTTAGTGCAATAATATCTGACATTGGAAGTCTTTCTATAATAAAAGAAACTCTCCAGAATTCATCTTTATTTATTATTTTATTTCCAAAAAGAGCTAGTGCACGACCAAGTAGAATTGATTTAGAACCTGTTTCTAACTTATCGATTATAGCAATTAGTTTCTCTCCAGATTCTGCTTGATAATCTTCTTCGTCTAACTTTTCGATAATATCTTTTCTAGCTTCATCAGATAATTTCGAGGATTCGCTGAGAAACAATAGCATTTTTCTCAAAAATCGATGGTCGTTAATAGCTACTCCAGTTTTCCAAACACCAACTAATGCACCAACAATTGGGAAATCTCTTAAAACACCTTCATTCATTATAGAATCAATTGTGATTTCTGCGATTTCAGTTCCAATTCCACTTAATTCAGAACTTGAAATAGTTTCTTTAAGTGAAGTAGATAATTCTTTATTCGATTCTTCTTTGAATTTCATTGGTTTTCTCAAATTGTGTGTAACGGTTAGTATATGAAAAGTAGGCGATTTCGAAGCACCAAATTTTCAGTAAAGCACTGAGCTTGATACGAACTAAAAGCCTTGTTTTTACTACTGTCCCGCCTATTTTTTATATACATTGTTAGCACCTGTTATTTTTTCATTTTCAGTCCCGTAGGTCTGTTTGTTAGGTCAAATATTTCTGTATTTCCAAGAATTAAAACAATACCCGAAGAAGCTCTATCTTTGTATTCTTCATTAATGTAAGACCGAGTAATTTCTCCATTTTCGAGTAGGTGATTTATTGTCTTTTTGAAAATCTCAATTTTTATTCTTTGAGGTTTTCCATTGGAAGTAATACGCTGAATTCCTGACCAATCTACTTTCTCAATTTTGTTTGTCTTTCCATCTGGTCTTTTGATTATTTTACCTTCCAATGGCATTACATATTTCTCCCAAATGTTTTCAAATGAGTTTGATTTAGTCGTCCTTTTGGTTTTGTTGGAAGTCCTAATTGCTGGTATGTCTAAAATTTCAATACTTAACTTGTTGGCGACTTCAAGTGCATTGTCTATTATTCTTCCGTTTGTTGCTATGATTGCTTTTGTGCAGTCGAAATAGTCTTTTGCTCCGTGAAGTTCCATAACCATTTGTCTATTTATTGGTCGAGTTGAACCACCAAACATTTTTGCTTGAATTGCTATTTTTTCTTTGCCTTTAGTCGCAAATACGTCAACACCGTAATCATTTGAGTATTGAGAAACGGTTGTTTTGTAACCTTTTGTTTCAAAGTGTTCTGCTACAATATGTTCATATTCATCAGGTCTCATCCGGTCAAGTTTGCAAATGGTCTAACACCAAATTGTTTAATGTATGCGCTCAATAATTGCTTTTCAATTTCTCTTGGTTCATCTTTTGGTGTTGGCTTCCAACAGAACACTAGGTCGCTATGGTTTTTAAGTTGCCATATTAATCTACCGCCCCAATGTCCAACATTTTTCGTTTCTCCAAATCTCAAATACTGTCCAAGTCTTGAGTTTAATGTGGCTTGTCCTGTTGGGCTTCCTGCTTTTCCAATATAAACGACTTGTGAGTTGTCAACGTGATTGTTTTGCAGTTCAGTAATTGAAACATTTGGGTCTTTCCCTTTAAAAAATCCACCTACTCCTGGATTAATAAATTCAGTTTTCTTAAATGTCGGGTTGATAACGAGATAAACTCCTTTAATTTTTGGAATACTCGATTTGTCTGTCCATAGGTCACGGATTGTTTTAAAATCTGTGAAACCATTTTTCTTTATGTCGTCAATGTCATTAAAATTCACTGTCGTCTTTTTTAATAGGTGCTAACAGGCCACTACATAAAGCGAGTGCGGCATTTTGATGGTTTGCTTTACTTTGTGGTCTCGATTTGTTTGGACTAAATATACAATGAATTTTGGATTTGTACGCCGCGCATAGAGCTTTCAAACCTGCCTCCGACGAGCGTAGTGAGAGGAAGGCATAAATTCGCGTTATGTAATAGTTGTGGCTGGTTGCAACTACGTTTGAGCTTTCTATAATTGAGATATATGCCCTAGGCATTTTTGAGTAGTGGCCTGTGGCGGCTGATTGAGTAGGGTGGGAGCTTTAAAATCCTAGCAGATTTGCTCTATGATCTATCTGTACCAGATCCTTGATTATAGCTCTTACAATCGCTCTTAAACCGATTTTGAAGCGTAGCCATACGATTGCGGTAATTACCAAGTGCGCAACTGCCTTTTATGTGGCTTATTTTGTGGTGAACTGCGAGCCCTTGGGCAATCAGCCGCCACGTGTTTGTATATGGTTTGTTGCGTGGTTTAAGCACCTAATTTAGCAAATAAAAACCGATTATAAAATCCGCGAGGACTTTCGTAAGTAGGCGATAACTAGCAATGAATTATACACGGTGTTGTACACTGGCTTTCATTCCGCAAACTTGCTAGCGTGGGCAGAAACCATACTTTTTTTTGCAATTTTCGGCTTGTGCATTGGCTGTAGCGAATTGCAAATGTTTATGGCTTCAAGCGTTGGCTTAATCATTGGATATTCCTCTGGTTTGATTAGCAATTTTTATATTTCCTATATTTGGTCGAAGAGTGTGATTTGCAGGAATCTGAATTTTGTCGAAAGCAAGTTTCTCAAATTTTCTAATTCCAGAATCTAGTCCAACTTTTTCAAGATATTCCATTTTACTCTCATTAATAAGTATATCTAATTGTTCATCAAAATATATCAACGAGCGGTCATATGCTGTATGATGTAATGCACAAAGGCTTATGCCGTTGTCAATTGCATCTGTACCTAATTCGTGTGAATGTGGTACAATATGAGCAGCCTCAATTAATTCTAAACCAATTCCGCACATTGCACACTTTTTATTATAAGCATCATAAACTTTAATTCTGAAATTTGGATCTCTTTTTTGTCTTGCGTGTGTAATAGTAAGAACACCTTCTGAAGTGTCAAATTCTCCATCCGCATTTTGATTATTAAGATTGTCAGATTGTTCTACGAGGTTTTTTAATTCTAAATCAGAAAGAAGGTGAATTGAATTCAGATTTTCAAGATATAATCCAAGATAATCTGGTATGAAGCTAATTACAGATTGGTCATTATTGTCTCTGTAAGCTGCGATTTTTTGAACTTTAGCAAGTTTTTGAATTGAAAATCTTGAGTACAATGAAATTGTCTGTCTTTGGTTAAATCTATCTCGCATCATAAAAGGATTCCAAGCCGTAAAAATTTTTTCATCAGCAAAATAACCCAAAACAATAACGTCATTCCCTGAATTTAAAGCTGCATTGAAATTTTGTGATTTCGCAACTTGAATTCGACATTCATCTTGATTACCTCTTCCGTCTCCTGATTCGTGTACATTTTTAATCAGTACATAATAAGTTTTTTTGTTTATTGAAAACCTGTAAGGATTGTTACCATCAATAAACGCGACGTTATCAGAATAAAGTCTTAAACTATCAATAAGTAGATACCTTAAGTCTTTCCTGTCTAGTATTATCGTGTCTCTTACGCTCATAGTTACTAAAATATTGTTTTTTCAATTGTTCAGCAAAAACGTTAGCTAGTTTTGGAGGGACAGCATTACCCACTTGTCTCCATTGTTCTCTAAAATTTCCTAAAAAAATATGTTTGTCTTCAAACGATTGAATGCGTTTAATTTCTTTAATTCTTAAAAATCTATTTTTCCAATGAAATGGTCCCATATTGTTAGAATGACTTGCTTGAATTGTCCAAGAGGGTCTATTTGGAGATAATTTCAATAAAAAAGACCAATAGCGTGAGCGCCATTTAAAAATTGGATTTGGATGACCTCTTTCTTTTGTGAAAAACAAATAATTGTCGCCTGGTGGAACTAATTTTAAAAGGTCTTTATGTTTTGAGCCAGCTTGCATTTTTTCATCTTCTGGCAAGTCAAAATCAATATCATTTAAGATGTCTCCACAAGTTACCCAAGGCAATGTACCTTTTACATCTTTTTTAGGGTCCGAGTGTGAAGGTTCAGGATATTTAAAGTCTTTCATTTCTTTCTTTACTCCAATACAAATAAACCTTTGACGAGTTTGTGCTACTCCATAATCAGCTGCATTAACAACTCTGTGAAAAATTTTATAACCTAATCTTTCACTTTCTGCCTCAACCAATTCTAAAGCTGCTTTATGAGGTTTAAATACAAAGCCGTGAACGTTTTCAAAGAAAAAGAACTTTGGTTGTAGTTCTTCCACAGCTCGAAAATAATTTGAAACTGTTGTGAATCCGTCGATATCATCAATACCTCTATCTTTTTCAGTTCTGTAAAATCTAGATTTAGAGAAAGGAGGGCAAGGAGGACCTCCAACTAAACCATCAATTTCCTTATGTTTTGCTTTTATTTTCTTAAAGTTTATATTAACAATGTCATCACAAACTACTTCAGAATCATTGAAATTTACTTTTAATGAATCACAAGCTCTATCCCAAATGTCAGATGCAAAAATGGTTTGAAATCCAGCTTTTTCAAAACCAAAATCAATACCACCTACACCTGAAAAAATACTTACAATTTTTGGTTTTGTCATATGTTAGAAATTAAATGTTTAACAATTGCTTCTCCTAACAAAGAAGGAACAGCATTTCCAATTTGTTTTTGTATTGAACGTCTTGTTCCAACAAAATGGTAATCTTCAGGAAAGGTTTGTAATGCAGCTATTTCAGGAACTCTTAATCTTCTATTATTCCAATGAAAGGGACCAACCCAAGGACCAGGTTGAGCAGCAACAGTCCAAGAAGGTAAATTTGGATGCAATTTTAGCAGAAAACTCCAAAATCTTTTGTTCGCCTCAAATTTTGGATTTGGGTGTCCGTCTCGCTCGGTTAATGCGAAATAGTTTTTACCAGGAGGAATTTGTTTTAATTCTTCGTCATAAGTTTTTCCTGTTGTTAATTCTTCAGGTTCAAAGTATTTGTCCTTATCAAATTTACCAATCCAATCAATTACTCGTTCGTGTGGTTTTAAATTACTATTTAGAATTATTTCTTTTTCCGTTCCGTGTGTTTTAACGGGTTCTCCTGAAATACCACTCTTTGAAGCAATAAAGAAAACTCTTTTTCTTTTTTGAGGTACACCAAAATCAAGAGCGTTGGCTCTGTAAATAATGTATTTGTAACCTAATTTGTCTATTGCTTCCTCTAAATCTTGTACAGCTTGTTTGTTTTTAGGGTGAAGTAAACTCTCAACATTTTCAAGAATAAAACCGTCTGGACTCAATTCATCAATCATTCGCAAATAATTACCAATCATATTTCTTGGGTCTTCACTACCTAGTCTGTTTTTATGTGTAACCCAATAACCAGCTTTGGAAAATGGTTGACAAGGTGGACCTCCGACTAGAATTAATTTTTCAGGATTATTCTCTTTAATTATTTTCGAATAGTCTAAAGCACTCATTTCTTTAATATCTCTATGAAAATGTGCTGAATGTGAAAAGTATTTGTTCCTTTTCATTGTAGCAACACTATCTCTATCAAAATCTAAACTAGATATTACTTTACTTCCTCCTAATTGAGAGCCTATGTCTAAACCTCCTGCACCTGAAAAGAACCCAATAGTTTGAATTTTGCTGTCAATTATTTGCTCAACTTTATCATTGACAGTGTAACCACGTTTGTCAAATTTAATTCCTAGGAACTCATCTTTTTTTATTTTAAAATCACTTTCAAACAACCTCAATTGAGGTTCTTGTAGAAGTGATAAAAATTCTCTGTCTAACTTGTAAGTTGCTAGCATATATTTTAGTTCTTTTTTTCTAAAGATGTTACAAGTAAATCTTTAGCTTCAATATTTAAAATTTCTCCAATCTTGAATAAATCTTCAATACTTGGTTGTCTTCTGTTTTGAACATAGGAGTTAACCATATTGTAACTTTTACCTAGTTTTTCAGCAAGCCAAGTTTGCTTTATACCTTTTTCTTCTAAAACTTCTTTAATCCGATTCATTTAAGAATGTTTTCTATTTCTCAAAAATACAGTGATATTTTATTATCTCACTTAATGAGCTAAATATTTATTAACAATCTTAAGCGTTGGGGGAAAGGTAAGCTCTTCTTATTTTTTGAGGCACGAAAAAAATGAAATGTGCTTGACTGTGCGGTTGGCTTTTCAGGGCTTGTGTACAACGTGTTTGTGTATGATTTCGTTGCGAATTTCAGCACTAAAGTTAGCAAATAAATCACAGATAGAAAGTTCGCGAGGACTTTCATAAGAAAGCTATAACTAACAATGAATTATACACGGTGTTAGCAAATCGTATTTTAATCCATATATCCATCGTATTCAATCAGTTTTAAGATTCCAGATTCAAATATTAAATTGAAAACAGACATTTGTTCTAAATTTCCGATTTTTAATGTGTCGTTTTGAATTCCTTTTGCAAGAGATTTTTCAACAACATATTTTTTCGTTCCAACTTTTATAAAGTCGTTCAATTCAAATTCAGAATTCTCGATTTTAGCTTTATAAATCCATTCTTCAGTTGTTGCTTTATAAGACGTAAGTTTTGTGTTTTCAAAAGCCGAGTTATGATAGTATCTACTAAATTGTCAACGTGTCTATTTTGTATTGGTTTTTTCTCAATCGTGAACTTTTCGTTAAGAGCAATTTTTTCCAATTCAGATTTTAACACAATTACCAAACTATCATTTTCAATATACGATTCTGCAACAGAATTTGATTCAGACGTTTCTTTTTCTATTTCCACGACATCTTTTACTTCTGATTCGTCCATTTTTTTCGATTCGGTTTGCTTACAAGAATTGAGTGAAATTAAAATTCCGATTATTATTAGTAGCTGTATGGTCATATGTTTGCTAACAGGCCACTACATAAAGCGAGTGCGGCATACTTCGACAAGCTCAGTACAAGCCTTGCTGGTTTGCTTTACTTTGTGGTCTTGATTTGTTTGATCTAAATATACAATGAATTCTAAATCATTTTAACTACCCAAACAGATTATTAAAACTTAGTAATTACAGTTTCGCGAAAGCGTAACTACCACAATACATTGGTATAGCTATCCTCTCATAAAGTAAAGCACCTCCTACTTCCCAATACAAAAGTTTGCAAAGATGTTACCCAGTAGCTCATCATTAGTCACCTGGCCAGTAATCTCCCCAAAATGGTAGAGCGCCTCACGTATATCTATCGCCATAAGGTCGCCAGAGAGGCCGGTGTCAAGACCGTACTGTACTTTTTCTATTTCTTCTAGGGCTTTGAGGAGGGCATCATAGTGACGTGAGTTTGTAACTATGGTCTCGTCATTGCGCAGGGCGCCTGTGTTTACAAAGTCTAAGAGTTTGTTTTTAAGAGCGTCTACGCCTTCGTTTTCTTTGGCAGAGAGTAGGTGTAGGTTGTCTATTTTTGTCGCTATCTCATTGAGTTCTGTAGGAGATAGGGCATCTATTTTATTTGCCACAACAAGTAGTGGCTTGAGTGGGAATTGATTTTTAATTTTTTCTATCTCAAGTTTTACGCTGGCTGTCTGGTGTATGACTTCGCTAGCGGTGTGTAGTAATACAACTACTTGTGCTTGTTTTATCTTTTCAAAAGTCTTTTTAATCCCAAGACCTTCTATCACGTCTTGGGTCTCACGTATCCCTGCTGTATCTATAAATCTAAAGCCTATCCCGCCTATAGATAGCTCGTCTTCTATAGTGTCTCTGGTGGTACCCGCTATGTCAGACACGATGGCACGCTCCTCATTAAGCAAGGCATTGAGCAGGGTAGACTTGCCCACATTAGGTTCTCCTACAATGGCTACAGGTATACCGTTTTTTATAACGTTACCGGTGGCAAAGGAGTCTATAAGGCGCTTGAGTACTTTTGTAATACGAGCTATGAGGTCTTTAAACTGGGTACGATCTGCAAACTCTACATCTTCTTCAGAGAAGTCTAGTTCTAGTTCTATAAGTGAGGCAAAGTTGAGTAGCTCCTGTCGCAGTTGTGCAATCTCGTTAGAAAAGCCTCCACGCATTTGCTGCATTGCTATCTGGTGTGCTGCCTCATTATCACTTGCAATAAGATCTGCCACGGCTTCTGCCTGGCTCAAGTCCATCTTACCGTTTATAAAGGAGCGCAGGGTAAACTCTCCAGCCTTTGCTGCTCTACAACCAGAGCGCAGTAAGAGCTGTATAATCTCTTGCTGTATATAGCTTGAGCCGTGACAAGAAATCTCTACTGTGGGTTCTCCAGTATAAGAGTTTGTGCCCTTAAAAAGGGATACAAGTACCTCGTCTATGGTGCGCTGCCCGTCCATAATATGCCCTAGGTGTATGGTGTGGGTTTTTTGATTTGCAAGTACTTTGCCGCTTACAGATTTAAAAATGGGTGAGCATATGGCAAGTGCTTCTGGACCAGAAACGCGTATCACGGCAATGGCTCCAGCTCCTGCAGGACTGGCGAGGGCAACTATGGTGTCTTGTATATTCATCACTGCAAAATTAAACAAACGTGTAACATTTTCGCGTAAGCGTAGACGTATATGTTAATCAATCAAAAATCTGTTATTATGGAAATTATACAACAAACACCACACGTAAGGGAAGACAAAACGCTTCTAGTACTCACACATTTATCACAGCTATTACATTATGTAGTAGGTTTTGGCGGTCTTATCGTACCACTCATTATCTGGGCGGCAAACAAGGAGCGCGTGCAAGAACTAGATGAAAATGGAAAGCAGATACTTAACTTCCAGATAAGCCTTATTATATATGCACTATTGAGCATACCGGCTATCCTTTTACTAGGCCTGGGGCTCATCACATTACTAGGGGTCGCTATCTTAGGGTTTGTACTACCTATTGTAAATGCCGTAAGAGTAAATAGGGGAGAGAAGCCTAATTATTATATAAGCATCAAGTTTTTAAGCTAGCGGGCGGAGATATTTTTTATCCATCCAGAAAGTACCAAATGGAATGATAGAACACAGCAGTACAATGGCAAGTGTTTTATTGTTCCATTTTAATACGGGCTTCATCATAATAGCCATCACGACATAGGCAAGAAATAAAAAACCGTGTGCCATCCCGATTACTTTGTTTGGCGCACCATTGTCAAAAGCATATTTTAACGGCATCGTGATAAAGAGAATCACAAGAAATGAAACTCCTTCTAGTAAACTAAGTATTCTAAAGCTTTTGAGCATTGTTTATTTTTTTGACAAAAATAATACGCAACGTAAAATGAGCCAACAATAAGCCACACTTATTCTACCGCAAAGAGGATAAGCTGGTTAAGCTGTTTCCCAAAAGAGTTAAAATTATTATCAGATATTACTATAAGTGACCGTTTCCCGCTCTCTAGCAAGGGTCCAAAGGTCATTCCCTCTATATTATCTATCATACCATCTGTAAGTTGTGGTCGCAAGGTCTCCATATCTAGTAAAAGCGTTTTAGTCATAGGAGTATATGATGCCTCCTGCAAGCTTGCTATATCACGCACGTTTGTAGCACCTGCGGTATTTACCTTATAAATCTTGACATCATTACCGCCATCACTATGGCCAGAGGCATAAGAGCGCTCTAGTACCAGAAAAGAATCTTTATCATAAGAGAGGATCTCTGTCACACCATTTACCTCTAGCTTGCCAGGTCTTGCCACCTTATCTAGTAGATACACATACTCTGCTGCAAAGGTGCCATCTGCCTCTATATGTGCCATACGCACCGGTGACTGTGCTTTTTTATATGTAGGTTCATTACCGTCTTGCATAAGCGGTAACTCTGTGGTAATCCAGTAGCTATTATCGCTATAGTCTCTTGTGAGTGCTTCAAAAACGCCATTATTACGAGGTCCTTTATACTTTTGAGAGATCAAAAACTTAGGAGCAACCGTCATATCTTTTACATAAGCTCCGTCTTTTGATGCCACACGTACAAAGGGTTGTATCCCTTTTGCCACATTGCCCTCACTGCTCCATATAATGTGATTATCATTTGTAACGCGCAGCGCCTCGGGATCTGCAATGCCAGGTGTAAACACGCTATCCTTATCCTTAAAATAAGTAACTGCTGTAAACACAGGTTGTGATATACCGGCAGCGCTAGTTGCTATGCGCGCTGTATAAAATCTAGGTTGTGCTCTGTCATCACAAATCATAAACCACTGTCCGTTTGCATAATCTATAGAAGAGAGACCGCCCACCTTAGTCCCGTTATAAGTGGTAGCTGCAGGTATAATAGTCTCATCTATAAAAGTGAGCGCTGTAATTTCGGCCTTAGCGGTGTTTTTTACGCCTTTTGGTAAGGAGTTGCAAGAAGTTATGAGTAATAAACAAAGAAGCGGGAGTAGGCTACGTAGCTGCATAGGTGCATATCATTTTAGGCTACAAAGGTCTGTCATTTTATGATAATATAACGTTATCATTCTATATTAAGGGCGTGGCAAATTTTCACAATACTTTAAAATAGTATGTTTCCGCTTTCGCGAAAGCGTGATTACCTTTATACAAAACTCAATCACAATGGAAGATTTAAAAGATAAAGTTGCCCTCATCACGGGCGGTACCAAAGGAATAGGGAGAGGCATAGCCGAAGCATTACTCCATCAAGGAATGAAAGTAGCCATCACCGGAAGAGATGAAAAAAGCACCAAAGAAGCTGCCACAGAGCTCACCGAAAACGATAATTACATACTAGGCGTCGCTGCAGATGTAAGAGATTACGATAGCCAGCAGGCTGCCGTAAAGGCAACTCTTGACAAGTTTGGGAAGATAGATGTACTCATTGCAAACGCGGGCTTGGGACATTTTGAAAACATCACAGATATGACACCCCAGCAATGGAACGAGACTATAGATACAAACCTCACGGGCGTATTTTACTCTGTAAAAGCGTCGCTAGAGGCTATAAAAGAGTCAAAAGGGTATATGATTACCATCTCTAGCCTTGCGGGTACCAACTTCTTTGAGAAGGGTACGGCATATAATGCGAGTAAATTTGGCCTTACAGGGTTTTCACAAGCCTTAATGATGGATGTACGTCAGGATGATGTTAAGGTAACGACTATTATGCCTGGGTCTGTGAGTAGCCATTTTGGCGGGAGAACGCCAGATGAGGGTACAGACTGGCGCATACAGCCAGAAGATCTAGGGCAACTCACTGTAGACTTGCTTAAGATGCACCCTAGAACGTTACCTAGCAAAGTAGAGGTGAGACCGGCAAAACCGCCCACAAAATAAGGACATAAAAAAAGCCTCAAATATCAATTTGAGGCTTTTTTTATAAGTGACTTATAGGCTTAGTAATCTCTAAGCGCCTGTACATACACACGTAGCTCGTCTTCATTAGTCTTTTTGTCTATATTCTTTATAAGAGACATAAAGTAGTGAAAACTCTCTTCTGGAGTACTTTCGGCAACTTCTACTTCAGAGATGATTTCATCATTCTCATCTGCGATATCCTCATCTTGTGGGATAGGGATGGCAAAAGTTCCATACTCTTCTATATGCTCTGCAGAGAGGCGTGTAGCCTTTGCAAGTAATGGTAATTGTTCTGTAATAGTATGTGGGCGTAAAGCTTTAAGGTCTTCAACTACGGTATTTGTAATGATTCCGTTTTGAGCAACATCAGCGATCATTTTTTTGATCAAGTTTACGGCTTTACTATCTTGTAATGTATTCATTGCAGGTGGTGGTTTAGTAACTGTATTGGTATTGTTACAAAAATAGGTTTTTGAATCGCTTCTTGCCACTATTTTTTATTTTAAATTCGCTACAGGTAATCACTTCTTAATGAGTAAACGAGCACTTAAAAAACATCTTACCACCTTAGATAACGCTGCCTTACAAGAGCAAATTATCGAGTTATATGACCGTATACCAGCGGTTAAGACCTATTATGATTTTGTTTTCAACCCTAAAGAAGACAAGCTGGTAGACGAGGCAAAGGTTAAAATAAGTAATGAATATTTTCCTACCCGCCGTAAACGAGCAAGAAAAAGGAGGTCTGTTGCTCAAAAATACATCAAGCACTTTAAAACACTAGGGATGAACCCCTTACTTCTTGTAGATGTAATGCTTTTTAATATTGAGATAGCACAAACCTACGCCCAGGGCACCACACCACAACCAGATGCTTTTTATAAAAGTATGCTCAACTCTTTTAAAGAACTTGTGCAGTATGCGACCTATCATCATTTACTAGAAGAGGTAGGAGATCGCATAGAGCGCATTGTAAGTCTTACCGAAGATGAGCGCTGGCCTAATGCAGCACTTTTTGACGAAGCAGCAGACCCAGAGTAAGATTTTGTAAGATTAGTACTATTTTTTTTGCGGTACGCTTTCGCGAAAGCAGAAAAATCCCTTAGTTTTGCAAGATTCACTTTTAACCGAAGAAACCTACACTTTTGAGCGACCTCATTAAAGAAAAAGACACTCCAGAAAAGAAATTATACGACTACCAGCTGAAGGATCTAGACGCCGTTTTTAGCGTGATGGATAGAACCACTCCAGATTATAACCTGTTGTACCAGCTGCCTACCGGCGGTGGTAAGACGGTAATATTTTCTGAGATTGTACGTAACTATATAAAACGTGCAAATAAGAAGGTAGTTATCCTTACACACCGTATTGAGCTCTCTAACCAGACCTCGCGTATGCTTACGGAGTTTAAGGTGCCTAATATGATTATAAGTAGTGATGTAAAAACCCTAGACGAAGCAGATGATTATATGTGCTACGTAGCAATGGTTGAGACACTCACAAACAGACTACAAGAAGAGCAAATCACAATGGAAGATGTGGGGCTCGTGATTATAGATGAGGCACACTATAACTCGTTTAGAAAACTCTTTAGCTACTTTAAAAATGCTTTTATACTAGGTGTGACAGCAACACCGCTAAGTTCTAACATAAAGTTGCCTATGAAGGACAACTATCAAGAACTTATGATAGGAGAGAGCATACCTGCACTTATAAAAAGAGGGTTCTTGTCTAAGGCAGAAACCATAAGTTATAACGTAGGACTAAGTACCTTAAAGCTGGGTATTAATGGAGATTATACTGTAAAATCTTCTGATATCTTATATACAGATGCCTCTATGCAGCAAAAGCTGCTTAGCGCCTACGAAGATCAATCTAAGGGTAAGAAGACGCTTATTTTTAATAATGGTATTAATACGTCTAGATACGTACACGAGACCTTTAGACAAGCGGGATACGACATACGCCATTTAGATAACACAAATAGTGCTAAGGAGCGTGCAGAGATATTAGACTGGTTTAAAAACACACCAGACGCGATACTTACCTCTGTAAGTATCCTTACAACAGGTTTTGATGAACCTACGGTAGATACCATTATACTCAACAGAGCAACAAAGTCGCTTACACTTTACTTCCAGATGATAGGTCGTGGGTCACGTATAGCGCCTGGTAAGACTACCTTTAAAGTATTAGACTTAGGTAACAATGCAGCACGTTTTGGTCTTTGGGAAGCACCTATAGACTGGAAAGAGATATTTGCATACCCAGATTTTTACCTTGAAAATCTTATTGCAGATGAGGAGATAGAGCGCAACTTTACATACGTTATGCCTCCAGATCTTCGTAAAGAGTTTGCAAATACAGAAAAGATACACTTTGATATAAAGAAGGAATATAAAAAGGTAATTAAAGAAGGTAAGAAAGCAAAGACCGCACTAGAAAATGCCATCGAGCAACACGCACAGATGGTGGTAGAAAACAGTGAAGACGTTTTTGATGCTCGTGTGCTGGCTCGTAAATTACGAGATGATATTGCTTATAGAGTACGCCAGTATTCTTATAGTATTATGAATAACACTCAAAACTATAGAGACTGGTTACAAGAAGATTACGAGCGTAAGTTAAAGCGTAGGATTAACCAAATATGTCGTGAGCGAGATATGTAATATCTCTCAATCATATAATATAAAAGAGCCCAAACAATACGAGATTGTTTGGGCTCTTTCTTTTTAATCATTTACAGCTCACTAAGATTTCATCTCAGTGGCATAGGTTTGCACCTCGTCAAGTACGCGTAATAAATTACCACTCCATAGTTGTTCTATTTGTGCTTCTGTATACCCTCTCCTTACAAGTTCTATAGTAACATTCATCGTTTCTGAAGCATCGCTCCATCCTTCTATACCGCCACCACCATCAAAATCTGATGAGATGCCTACTTGATCTATTCCCATCTTCTCAACTAGGTAATCTATATGATCTACAAAGTCTGTCACATCTACAGCAGGAGGGAGGTCTGTGCGCTGTGCGAGTTTCTTTTTTTGTACCGGTAGCATTACGGTTGTATACTTCTCATAATAATCTGCTCGCTGCTCTTGTGGTAAAGCCATTACCTCTTTGCGCTCCATCCATTTAAGACCTATAGAGTCTGCAATTTCTTTTAGTATTTGCTGTGCTTCTGCTTCATAGGCATCGTGCTTCTCTGTGTTTAGGTAGCTTTTAAAAGCCACTGTCTGTACAACGCCACCGTTTTCTACCATCCACTGTAGTTGTTCATCATCGAGATTACGGCTGTGGTTACATAATGCTCTCGCAGAGGAGTGTGAAGCGATTATAGGTGTCTCACTTAGTTCTATCATTTGTCGCATAGCTTCTTTACTAGGGTGTGATACATCTATCATCATACCTACGCGATTCATCTCTGCAATAACCTCTTTACCTAGATCACTGAGACCATTGTGAAGCCATACATCATCTGCCTCACCGGTATTACTATCACTTAGCTGGCTGTGGCCATTATGAGCAAGAGACATATAGCGCGCACCTAGGTCGTAAAACTTCTCAACGTTTGTAATGTCTGTACCTACAGGATATCCGTTCTCTATTCCTATCATTGCCACTTTTTTACCAGATTTCCAGATCTCTCTAGCTTCTTTTGCACTTGTGGCTAGCTGGATTTGCTCTGGAGCTATCTCTTCACAAAGTTTATGGATAGCGTCAAATTTTGACATAGCATTTTCATAGGCGGCTTTATAGCCTTCTTCATTAAGTTCACCTTGACCTGTGTAAACGATAAACCAAGGCACATCTAGACCGCCTTCTTGCATTTTTGGTAAGTTTACTTGAGAGGTAAGCTTTTGTGTGTAATTTATAGAGTCTGTAAAGTTCTTGACGTTTATATCACAGTGCGTGTCTAGCGTCATAACATTTTTATGGATGGCCGTGGCCTTTGCTATAAGTTGGCTTTCTGTCATTTTTTCTGGAGTTTTTACTTCTTTCTCTTGACAAGATTGTAAGAGTAGCACACAAGCAACAACATAAAATAGTTTATTCATTGGTTAGGATGTTTGGATTAAGCATCCTAAGGTACTAAAAATGTCTGCTTTATCGTCTAAAAGATATGGCACTATATAACAAAAAGAAAACCCTAGCGCATATAGCAACTAGGGTCTTCCAAACTAACCAACCAAAGTTATTATCTCCTATCCTCTTCTTGATCTCGTAGTGGTTGCTCTACTTGATTTTTTACTTGATGAAGATCTAGCGCTTGTACTTCTTGTGCTGCGCTGTGGTGTTGCTTTACGCTGTGTACTACGTTGTGAAGTTGCTTTTCTTGCATTAGTACTTCTTGATGTAGTTGCTCTCTTTTGAGAAGAGCGTTGCGTTGTTCTCGCCTGTGGGCGTGATGTTCTGTTACTTGCTACAGACTTATTGCTAGAGCGTTTTGTCGCTGTTCTAGTAGTAGGTCTTGTTGCTGGTCTCGTCGTTCTAGTAGAAGCCTTGCGAGCTGTATTACCAGATCTTGACGTTATTGCCTTTGTACCTCTGCTTGAGTTTCCTCTTGCTGTTGTAGTAGGTCTCCCACGTTGAGCACCATCACGAGCTACTGCAGTATTTCTTTTTGTATTTGTAGTTCTTGCAGCTGTATTACCTCTTGAAGTAGTGCGGTTTGCACGACTTATAGTTCTTTGTGAGTTTCCTCGACTTGCTACTCTACCAGTATTTGCACGAGTAAAGCGAGCGTTGTTACGATCTACATTATCACGACGACCATTGTTATGTGCTACACGACCTCTATCTGGACGTCTAAAGTCTCTACGAGCATTTCTATATCCATTATTATAACCTCTGTAATAGTTGTTTCTATGAAACGCGTAGTTATAACGTATAGGAGTGTAAAATCTTCTGTAAGGCGTTGTATACACTAGACATCTATTAAAGAGTGGTCTATAGTAATAGTTGTGATATGGGTGAAATACATAGTTTCTGTTATACACATTTATAAAACCTGTGTAGTGTGAAAAAGCGCCAAAGTTATTATAGAATACCTGTAAGCCACCTACACGAGAGATTCTGTTGTTTCTGTAAAAGATATTTACATCACCTGCTTGTGAGATACGACCATAGTTGTCATAATATAGAGGTGTATTTTCTATCTGTATCACAGCTCCATACTCATCATATTGTACGTAAGGGTCATAATCAAAACCTGTGTTAAAACTTATCCCTACAGGTCCAGCGTTTACAGATAGACTTACGCCCTCTACATATTCTGGAATGTAAAAATCAAATTCGCCATCTGGAAAGACAGAAAACTCTATCCCGTTTTCTACAAAGATGTATTTACTTCCGTCGTAAACTGTTCCTCGTCTTATTGATGTATCTTCTTCTGCTGCATAGGTACTTCCTGCAAAGGTGAGTAGACCTATAAATAATAATGCTATCTGTTTCATAATATTCGTTTTTTATCAATGTGGATTGATGTTCACGATTACCTAAATACAAGTAGCGTGCCAAAGTCCGAAAACGTTATCGTGTTAAGAGGGTGTGTATTTACGCTTTCGCGAAAGCGCAACAAGGATTAAACAGATATAATTGTCTGAAATACAGTTATTTAAAATCTAATTTATTTTGATAATTATATATGTATCTATGATAAATTATGGTATTTGAAATATCCCATATTCTTATAAAAATAAGTTTGAGTAATAGGTAAATTGTTAATAATCTGTTATTTAAAAAGACAGCATTTAGATTTTAAAATACCTTTACAATAAAAAAGCTATGCATAAGTCAACCACAAAAAAACACGCAGATTTTCAAGATCCCTATCGTCGTTCGTCAAATTTTAGACGCATTATCCCAAAGGAAACTTTTGCCGTAGAGGGTGATGGCAACGTGACTTTAGATACAGAAGAGAACTAGGCACGAGCCTAAAATTTATTTACACAATAAGAGAAGCCTTTTTATCAATATGATAGAGAGGCTTCTTTTTTTTTGCTTTCGCGAAAGCGTAAAACTCCATTGTTAAACTTCTCTCAATACACTTCACAAAAACTATTAAAGCCACTTTGCTCAGCACACAATCCTTGTAATTTTATAAAAAAAACCAAACAAGATATTATGGAAAGAGAGATAAAAGGAGGTTTTAGAACCATTAATCCGCATACTGAAAAAGAGATTGCAACCTATACATACTTTACAGAAAGTGAAGTAAATGATGCAATAGACAATTGTCACGAAGCTTTTCTAGAGTGGAAAGATAAGTCACTAGAAGAGCGCGCCACTATTATAAAAAATATAGGTAAGGAGCTTAAAAATCATAAAGAACAACTCGTACATTTAATGACAGACGAGATGGGGAAAGTGGTGACACAAGGAGGATCTGAAATAGATTTGTGTATAGGCATAACAGAATATACTGCAGCAAATGCAGGAAAAGAATTAGAACCTATAGAGCGTGAGTTACCAAATGGAGGTAAAGGAATCATTACCTACTCACCAGAAGGTGTAATATACAGTATACAACCGTGGAATTTTCCAACATACCAACCGCTACGTGTTGTGATAGCAAACTTAATGGCTGGTAATGGAGTACTATTAAAGCACGCGCAAAATGTGACCGGAAGTGCATTGCTCGTAGAAGAAGTGCTACGTAAAGCAGGAGTGCCAGAAGGACTTTTTAAAGTACTAGTAATAGATCACAGCCAGTCTAATGATGTGATTAAGAATGATAAGGTACGTGGAGTGACTTTTACAGGAAGCTCTGCCGGTGGACGCAAAGTAGCCGAAAAAGCTGGTGCTGCCATCAAGAAAACAGTTCTTGAGTTAGGTAGTAACGACGCATATTTAGTTCTAGATGATGCAGATATTGAAATGGCTGTAAAGGCTTGTGTACAAGGACGCCTTATTAATAACGGAGAAACCTGTATCGCTGCCAAACGTTTTGTGGTGGTAGATGAAGTGTATGATGCTTTTAAGGAAGGATTTGTACAAGGTATGAAAGATGCCGTAATGGGAGATCCTAACAATGAAGATACACAGCTAGGACCTATTGCACGTGAAGATTTAAGAGATTTACTTGCAGAACAGGTAAAGGAAAGTGTAAAAAAAGGTGCCGTGATAGAAGTAGGAGGAGAGGTGCCAGATAACACGGGGTATTATTACCCATCTACCGTATTAAGTAATGTAGAGCCAGGGCAACCCGCTTATGATGATGAGCTTTTTGGCCCAGTAGCATCACTTATACGTGCAAAAGATAATGAAGATGCGATGCGCATTGCAAATGATAGTCGTTTTGGACTAGGAGGAGGAATCTTCTCAAAAGATGAAAAAGCTGCTATAGAACTTGCTCAAAAGCACTTTGATACTGGGATGGTATTTGTAAACTCATACGGACTTGCCCAGCCTATGATGCCTTTTGGAGGCGTAAAAGACTCTGGGTATGGTAGAGAGCACGGAGGTTTTGGACTTAAAGAGTTTGTAAATGCAAAATCTGTAATGCTCGTAGAGGAGTCGTAAGATATACGCTTTCGCGAAAGCGAACTAAAGATCCATATTATGATGAGGGCTTCAAGGAAATTTTCCTTGGGGCCTTTTTCTTTATCCAGAATAGAATACCTAACGATATTGCTGCACAACTAGAAAAACCTATAAAAAGCGGTAGGGTAGTGTTCTCTACAAAGCGACCTATAAAAGTACTTATAGGTACAGCCATAAGTGTGGAGATGAGCCCAGTGATAGCCGCTCCTATACCAGCAATATGACCTACAGGCTCCATTGCGAGCGCACGTAAGTTTCCAAACATAAAACCTATACAAAAGAACTGTAGCGCAAAGAAAGCGACAAGTATATAAATAGAAGGGTGTAGTACATCATAAAAGAGTATCACATATAGTAATGACACACAAAAAAAGCCTGCAAGGGCATAGGTAACTAGTTTTTCCATACCTAGACGTACTACCAGTGTGGCATTAAGAAGTATAGCAGCACCTATAGAGGCGGCTAGACCTGCAAATATGTATGGAAACTCATCTTCGAGGCCATATTGATTTTCAAAAATCTGCTGGCTGGCACTTAGGTATACTAGAAAAGAGCCAACGATGAATCCCTGTATAATAGTAAATGCGATGGTGCGCTTGTACTTTATGGTTTCATAAAAGCCACTTAAAATTCGTTTTACTGAGTAAGGTATGCGCTTGTCTGGAGTGAGCGTCTCGTGCTGGCGTTTCCAAAACCAGAACATAACGAGCACACTTATGATAACCTGTACTATAAAAATACCTTGCCAGTTCCAGGTGTCTAAAACTACTTTTCCCATTGCGGGAGCAACGATGGGTATGAGTAAAAAAACTACCGTTACAAAAGACATTATACGTGCCATATAATCACCTTCATATAGGTCTCTTATAATAGCAACACAAATAGTACGCGGTGCAGAAAGTCCAACTCCTTGTAATATTCTACCTAAAATCATCACTTCAAAACTACGCGTATAAACACATATAAATGAAGCGATTATAAAAATAAAAAAACCTATATAAACCGACGATTTACGCCCGCGAGCATCTGCCAGTGGCCCAAAAATAAGCGGACCAATACCTAGCCCTAAAAAGATCATTGTGATGAGCAGTTGGTTATCTGCCGGTGTCTTAGTTTGTATGGCTTCTCCTATGATATCAAGAGCAGGAAGCAATGCATCTATAGCGAGCGCCGTGACAGACATAAGTGCTGCCATAAGGGCGATAAATTCTATTTGCGAACTACGGGATTTTTGCATCCGGCAAAAGTACGCCGTATTTATAAGCTAGCCGTTGCTATTTCCTTAAAGGAATATTAAAAGTGTGTGACCTTAACGCATATAAAAGCCAGCAATAGCTGACTATGAAAATCTCAGTAGGGTAGTAGCTCTATAAATCTAGATCTCCAGACTCACCTAGATCTTGCTTGTGGCCAGTTAAGGCTCCTAGTCCAATTTTAAATAAAGTAGTAATCATACCATCTTTTGTGTCCCAATAATGTGCTTCTTGCGGTACGACCTTGATGGCTGTAATATTAGGATCTGTAGGCCCGTTAAACCAGGCATCATCGCTGGTTGTGTATAGCTTTTTTATGGTCTCCAGATCGTTGTAAATAAAAGCTTGACCGTAGATGCTCATATACTCCATCGCTGTAGGCTTTGAGTAGAGTAGTTGTACGTCTTTGTCTTTATGGATAAAGCTATTGTGATCACTGTCTTTATTACTTAAAAACCAGAGGCTTCCTTCTTGATCACACTTTTTTGTACTCATAGGGATCACGTGTGTAGGTCTTGCGCCCAGATTAGTCTCAAACATTGCATAGTCTATGCTTTCGGCTAGTTCTTTCAGTTTATCGTATGCTTCTTGATTAGATAGGTTCTTTGTGCTCATAATGTTTCTTTTTTCATAAAGTTAGCGCTCGTGTGAGGCAATCGCTAGGTCTTTAACGCCAGTTTATAAAGGTTTAACGAGCTTTTAGCACTGTGTGGAGCATTTGTTATGAGTAAGGTTACGCTTTCGCGAAAGCGTACTCAAAACCTAATAAAAGCATAGGGGAGACACTCCAAAAAATAAACTTATAGATACCAGGCTTATACAGTTAGTTACAATACCGAAAAGGGTGATAACTCGTTATAAACTAGTATCTAAAACGTAATTTATTTGTATTTTCAGCTAGCTAATGAAGTGTTTATGAAATTATTTAATCGTTTTAGAAAGAATGTAATAGCAGGCAGCGGTCTTAAAAAGTATCTTTTATATGCTGTAGGAGAGATCATATTGGTCGTTTTTGGGATACTTATTGCACTGGGTATTAATCAGGCGTCTGAGGAAGGTGATAAGCGCAAGGAAATGTATCGCATTGCAGAGTTAGTACAATCTCAAATGAAAGATGATGAGAAAAACATAGAGAAGACTCTAAAAGAACTGGATTTACTTGAAAAAATGATTGATACGGTTTTATATAAAACGCCACAAAATAAGTCTATAGATGCAAACTGTGCGAGTTGTTTTCAAGTTTTATTAGGATCGCCAGTGCCCAATACATCGGTGCGTGTTCCTAATCTTATAAGACAGAATCCCTTAGTTAAGGGAAATATTGAAAAACAGTTACATAAGATAGAACTTCTTTATAATGATGCTTTACAGCAACAGGAGCTTTATGATCAAGTAGTGTATGATCAACTCACAGAAAATATTAATCATTGGAAAAATAATTATGACTGGTTTGCCGGATACTTATCTAGAGGTAGCTGCGAAGGAGATTGTTTAGACTATTTTCAAAATAGCTCAGATTATAGAAACCGTGTGGCATACTTTGAGTTTACTATTGTTATAGCATACTATGCAGAGCTTGATATTTTTAGAAAACAGATTATGAAGGAGCGTGAGGTACTAGAGGCCTTGTTGTAGGTTTCTAAATATCCTATTTGACATAATATAAATTATAATACAAATTGATATATCTAAAAAAGAGAGGATAGCGCGCTTTTCAGCTCTATTTGACATAGTTACAGATATAACGACACCACAGGTGTTTTATATCGATAGTAATTATGTCAAAGCTCTTTTTCAGACTTATTGCTATAGTTGACTTTAAAAGATTCACGGAATCCCATAACTACAATATAAACCTGTGAGTAATTATTTCAAAGCTCTTTTTCAAATTGATCAATACTTACAGCTGTAAAATCCTTCGTTTTTTCTTTTGCTTATAATTCGCTTATATGGGAAAATGTGCGGGATAATTTTGTTTGAGCGATTCTCGTGGATTGTGTTTTTGCGTAGAAAATAAATTAAGGTTGCAAAAAACACTTGTAAACAGTCACCGTCCAATTCCTTTCTGTAATGTCCCCACCACAAAAGCGATTAACTATCCACATAAAAGACCGTGTCATATTACTGCTCACTTACAGTTTTTATTTACCTTAGAAGTTCCAGAAAAATGATCGCAACATATGAGTAAACAAACCAAAGAGTTCGACCACTTAAAATCGGTAGATGAAGAACAGTTACCCGTAGGAAAAAACAAATTAAAAGATTGGACTCATTTTGCGGGTCTCTACGCTGCAGAGCACGTAGCAGCAACAGAGTTTGTTATTGGGGCGACCTTTGTTGCACTTGGCGCCAAAACTTCAGATATTATTCTAGGTTTGTTAATTGGTAATATTCTGGCTGTATTAAGTTGGAGATTCATCACCTCCCCTATCGCTGTAGAAACTCGTTTAAGCCTCTACACCTATCTTAATAAGATTGCGGGTGACTCGATGACCAAGTTATATAATTGGGCAAATGTGATTATCTTTTCTGTTATTTCGGCGGCGATGATTACGGTATCGTCTACGGCGGTACGTTTTGCATTTGATATCCCAGCACAACTTAATTGGTATCCCACAAATGCTTGGTTTGTATTGATTGTATTGGCAGTGGGTATTGTTGTGGTTTCCATCGCTCTTTATGGTTTTAATGCTGTTTCTGAGTTCTCTGGGCTTTGTGCGCCCTGGCTATTTGTAATGTTTACAGGAGGTGCAATGGTACTGCTGCCTGCATTGTCTCTAGATGTATTAGATAAAACCATACCGTCAAATTGGGCAGATTTTATGACGCTGGGTAATCAGTCCATCTGGACAGGTATTAATAGCGATGGAGAAACTGGAATTGGACTTGTAGAAGTTATCGGTTTTGGATGGGCGGCAAATACAATCACCCATTTTGGACTCGTGGATATGGCATTGTTACGTTTTGCCAAAAAGAAAAACTATGCCTATGCTTCTAGTACGGGTATGATGTTTGGTCACTACGTAGCGTGGATTGCTGCAGGAATTATGGGAGCTGGTGCTGCCGTAATTTTAGGTAAATCTATTGTAGAACTTGATCCAGGTGATGTTGCATATTATGCTTTAGGTTGGTCCGGTTTTGTCATTGTGATTGTTGCAGGATGGACCACGGCAATAACAAATTTATATAGAGCAGGTCTTGCTGCTCAGGCCATTTTTTCAAACCATTCTAGAAAGAAAACAACTATTGTCGTTGGCTTGGTAACCGTGACCATCGCTTGTTTTCCTTTTGTATTCTCACAGATTTTACCACTCCTCACCTATGCAGGATTGCTCGTAGTCCCAGTAGGTGCGATTGTATTTACAGAGCACCAAATCTTCCCTCGAATAGGTTTTACAAGATACTGGTCATCATACCGCAAGCTTAAATTTAGTATGCCGGCTGTTGCCTCTTGGGGATTAGGCTTGGTTTTCGGCTTCGGACTGCAAGCGCTAGATGTGATATCCTTTTACTACCTCTTTATCCCTACTTGGTTTTTTACCATCGCTATGTACACCTTCCTTGCATCTAGATATGGGGCAAAAGATAGCTATACAGAAGAGGTAAAAGAAGAAGCCCTTAGAGAGGAAACTATAAAACGTTTTCAAGAGCAACAAGCCGCTCAAGAAGATGTGCAGGTTAAGGATACTTCTATGTTTTCAAAGGCATTAAAATTTCTAGCAATTTCAGCACTTGTAGCTAGTCTAGCACTGGCTTGCAATGTGATGTTTGGCAGTGCTTCTGAGGCAGAATATATTGACAATAGACAACTATTTTATACGTACACTTTTATCTGTACTATCCTTTATTTTGTATTAGCATATTGGGCATTACGCAGAGGAAAATTAAATAACGCAACTATCTAATGGGAGAATTGACACCACTTAATCAAGAAAATCTAGCCGAAATAGGCAATAAAATATCAGTACCTACCTATGACCGTTCGCCAGATAAGGCGAGCATTGTACACATAGGCGTAGGTGGTTTTCATCGCGCTCACCTTGCATACTACGTGCATCAACTAAGACAACTGGGTGAAGCATCAGAATGGGAAATTTGCGGGATAGGCTTGCGCCAAAATGATAAAAAACTTCACGATATTTTCAAGAAACAAGACCATCTATACACCTTGATGGTACAGCATCCAGACGGAAAAAAGGAGGCAGAAGTCATTGGCTCTATCGTAGATTTTAAAATGGGTACAGACAGTCCAGAAGCTGTCATCACTCGTATGGCAGCACCTGAAACAAAGATTGTATCATTGACTATCACTGAAGGTGGATACAATTTTAATCCTAATACAGGTGAATTCAATTTTGAAAATCCGCAGATTCAGCACGAACTCGCACATCCTGACGACCCAAAAACGGTATATGGTTTTCTTACAGCATCCTTAAAAAGACGCCGTGATGAAGGACTTCCTGCTTTTACCGTACTGTCTTGTGACAATATTGAGCATAACGGCAATATGATACAGAAAATGTTGCTCGCTTTCGCGAAAGCGCAAGACCCTACACTAGCACAGTGGATAGAAAAAGAGGTAAGTTTTCCCAATAGTATGGTAGATCGTATCACGCCAGTAACCACGCAAGAAGACATCAAACTACTAGCCGAAACTTATGGCGTGGAAGATGAATGGCCCGTTACCTGCGAACCTTTTATACAGTGGGTAGTAGAAGATAATTTTTCTAATGGAAGACCCGCTTTTGAAAAAGTTGGCGTCCAGTTTGTACCCGATGTAGTTCCTTATGAGAAAATGAAATTACGCCTCCTTAACGCTGGACATTCTGTGTTAGGACTTTTAGGTGTGCTACACGGCCACACTACTATAGATGTATGTGTACAAGATGAGCTATTTGCACAGTATTTACGTGCCTTTTTTGACGAAGAAGCAACACCCGTTTTAGGTGAGATTAAAGGCATTAATCTAGCAGATTATAAAGACAGCTTGCTGGAGCGATTTGGAAATCCTAACATTAAGGATAATGTAGATCGTATCTGTTCAGAGAGCTCGGCAAAGCTTCCAAAGTTTCTAATTGCAACCATTCAAGAGAATTTAGCTGCTGGTGGGAGTATCAAATATGCAACACTTGTTTTAGTTGCTTGGTGTTATTATAGTGATAAACAAGAAAATCAAAACGGCCAAAAACTAGTCATTCAAGACGAAATGAAAGAGGAGTTGCATCAAGCAGCAAAGAAGACTACAGAAGATGCTTTAAGCTTTATAAAGCTGGAATGTATTTTTGGAAACCTTATTGATAACAAGAGATTTACAGATCTATACACAGAGATGGTCAATCATTTTTACAATGACGTTGATATCAAAAAGTATATGCAAGAGCTGTTGTAAAGAGCCTTAGTTGATTCTCCTTAGACCCTATTTTTGCCAGTTAAAGTGATTGATAGTACTCAAGGTGTGAGCTTTGGTAATAGAAAGCAATAAAATGCTATGCTGTAGAAGTTATACACTTTAAGAAGCTAGGTACTTTTTACGAAGGAGAGATTCTTTCTTATAATATCCTCTAGAGCTTCTTTATCTACAGGTTTATTTACGATAGCACATATTCCCACATTGTGACATCGTTCTTTAACCTCGCTAATTTCTAGTGCTGTTAATGCAATGATAGGGATATTTTTATTTTCTGTGGAGATTACTTCTGAGGCTTCAAATCCATTCATCACAGGCATATTGAGATCCATAAGTATTAAGTCAAAATGGGTGTTGTTGCATTCTTTTATAGCCTCTTCTCCATTTACAGTAATGGTACAGCTGTGACCCAATGAGCTTATTAGTTTTTGGGTTACTAACTGGTTGATTTTGTTGTCTTCAACTATTAGGATATGTAAACTCTTATGTATAGAAATATCGTCTAACTGATTGTCTTCGTTTGTAATTTCACATTCTAGTGTAAATGAGAATTGTGACCCTAAACCTATATCACTAACTACAGTTAATTTACTACCCATAACCTCTATCAACGACTTAACAATAGGCAGTCCCAAACCAATGCCGTACGCGGTGTTTTCTTCTGAGTTACCTTGTTTAAAACTATCAAAAATAACGGCTAGATTTTCTTTAGAAATTCCTGTTCCAGTGTCTGAGATTTTAAATGTTACATGATCTTTGCTTTTTTCTCTTTTTGATAAGCTTACACTTAGAGTTACGGTACCTTTTTGAGTGTTTTTTATCGCATTATCAATAAGCTTTAATAGTACATCAGAGAGATTTACTTCATCCAGCATATAATACGTGTAAACCTCTTCTTTAATATCTAATATCAGTTGAGTTTCTTGTTGATCTGCGAGATATTTTAATGAGTTTACAACGTTCTCTAGAAGGGTTTTTATATTGACCTTAGATTGATTGACTGTGATTTTATTAGATTCTACCTCGTTAATTTTTAGAATGTTATTTACAACAGATTTTAAATGATCTCCAGAGAATTTTAAAGAGTTTAAAAGTCCTTTTTTCGTTTTAATGATGGAAGGATTTTCCATAAGCATCTCAGTAATGCCTACAACGCCATAAAGTGGTGTTCTTAAATCGTGACTAATATTGACTAGTAGCTCTGATTTGATTTGATTTGCGTGTTCAGCTTCATTTTTTGCTTGCAATAAGGCATCATTTTTTTTCTCAAGTTGTGTAAAAGATAACCGTCTCTTATAATTATAAAATACAAGAAAGCAAGTACTTAAAAATAATAGTATACCAACTCCTAATATGGCGATAAAATTTGATTTTAATTGAGATGCTTCTGCTTTTTGTTGAAACTCTTTTACTTTAAAATCTGCTTCAACCTGCTCTATTTGAAGAGTTTTTACCTCATTAAAATCTAAATCTTTATAATAAAAATGTTTTTTTAGACTTGCTAGTGCTAAATCATATTCCCCTCGCTCTTGATGTATCTCACTTTTAAAATCATAAATATCTATAAGTTCTCTGGTGAGGGTATGCTCCTCTCCTATTTCTAGCGCTTTATCAATATATGTTAGCGCGAGTGTATGGTTTTCCTTTTGGTTGTAATAGATAGCAAAGTTTAACTGTTGTAAGAGTACATAGATAGGATCTTCTTCTTGAATAGTAGGTAACAACTTATTAGCTTCTAAAATGTAGGGATAAGCCTTATCTGGATCTTTAAAATTAAGATACATACCAGCTATATTATAGTAGGTGTAAAAAGAATGCTCAGTGTTACCTGCTTCTAATGTATAATCTATTGATCTTTCAAAGAAAGCTGCAGCCTTGTCTGCAGTGGCAATATCCATAGAATATATATTACCGAGACCATTAAGTGAAGCTACGTTTACAAAGTAATCATCCGTATTTTTATCTAATGCGAGGTTGTAGTATTTTTTTGCCTCAGCATAATCTTTTATAGCTTGATAGGTATTGGCTAGACTTACGTAGGCCTTTGCCTGTAGTGATTTATCCTTATACTGATTTGCATATTGCACAGCAGAGGTGGCATATTGTAGCCCCTCTTTGTAGTTACCGCTTATGTTTTCATCTTTAGATAAAGACAGAAGAACAGTTACACTATCTACTACTTTATTATTACCAGTCTGGCAATAAACGAGCCCACCGTAACAACATATTATTATGATAATGAGGAGCTTGTTTTTCAAGAGAATTATTTTTTGGGGTGTTAAAAGATAGACAAGAATATTTTAAAAATAGGTGAAAAGCCTATAATTATGACTAAGAGCATAACATTAGTTATAAATAAGATGCACTAATTTACAGTGTATTGTAATCAGTATTAGGTATTCTTTAAGGTGCTATATCAACCGTACTACGTTCATATTTATTCGCAACATATCGTTTTATTACATCTATAGCATCTTTAACCGAAATTTTTTGCGACATAAAACCTTTAAAGTATTCACTATAAACACTGTATAAATCACATATTCAAATTGTGAATATCTATTACAAGGCATTACTTTTTTGACATTTACAATACCCTATTTTTGGCAACCTTAAAACAAAATAGATATGAGCGCAACGTGGTACGAGTGTAAAGTAAAATATAGAAAATTAGATGAAGCATCGGGAACGCAAAAGGTTAAAACAGCACCTTTTCTAGTAGATGCAATTTCATATACAGAGGCCGAAAGTAGAATCACACAAGAGATGGCAGCTTACCTTCCAGATAGTGAAGAAATTAAAATTACAAACATCAAGGTGGCAAACTATGCAGAGATTCACCCTTTTGAAAATACAGACAGATGGTTTAAATCACGTGTATCTCTCATAGCTTATGATGAGGAAAGCGGTAAGGAGCGCAAAACGAGTCTATACCTACTCGTGCAAGCAAATGACGTTAAAGAAGCCTTTGATAACACGGTTTCTACTATGAAGGATACTATGGGTGAATACACCATACCGGCCATTGCTGAGTCACCTATAGAAGATGTCTTTCCATACTTTTCTGGTGAAGAAGGAGATCTAGAACGTCTGGAAGAGTTTACAAGAGTAAAAGATTCTGTGCCTGTAGATAATAGTGAGAATGAAGAGCTTGCAATGGCAGACTCTCTTACTGGCGAAGAAGAATAACAGATGTCTATAACTTTTATGAAGGCGGTTTACATCAAGTAGACCGCCTTTATCTATTTACTATTAAAACCTATAAGTACGCTTTCGCGAAAGCGTAAAAAAAGCCTCTCAATCAAGAGAAGCCTTTTTAAACATACATAGTCAACCACCAATTATTGGTGCTTTATCAAATGGGGAGATTTAGCCTATTGTGAGACCAAACCATAGCGCTACGTCTTCAGATTGTTGTGGTGCCTTTTTTTGACCACCACCCTGTCCTTGTCCACCGGGACGGCCTCCACCTCCACCACGGTTTCCTCCACCAGGACCACCTTGTGATCTACCGCCACCACCTAGAGACAAACCTCCACGGTCTTGAGGGCCTTGATTTTCTCTTTCGGGTAGTGATGTAGAAATGATACCTAAAGTTAGTTTTTCAAAATCAATAGGATTCTCATCAATTTTTGAAACGGGTATTTTGAGTTTATATACAAGAATGCCTCCTTGTGGTTCTTTTTGATAACTGTAGTTAATTGTGATATCTAGCGCATTAAAGTCTAGGTGAAACTCTTGCGCGCTGTCGTCTTTTATATAAACAGCTTTACGGTCTATATCTTCTATCATACGTGCAACGGGCAATTCTCTTTCTTCGTCAGAGTTTCTAGATTCTCTTTCGTTAGAATTTGACGGGGTATTACCTAGTTTTTTTCGATCTAATGTAGGACTGCTTACTCCTACTCTTTTTTTCTTTTTTCCCTTTTTATCAAAATATACTGTAAAACCTCTTCTTAAAAATGAAGTGATAACCCCCTGATCTGCAGTGCGTATGTCTACATAGATATACGTACCATCTGTGGTGGCAGTTGGTGTAATCTTTGTATCCTTCTTTTTACGATAGTCATTAGGAGATGTAGCATTTACAAGGGCTACATTCATCACAATTAGTAGTATGGCTAGTGTTTTTGTCATAGTAAGCTTATCTTTTTGTTTGATAAATGTACTGTGATTAAACGTGTGCTTTTTTGATTTTAAGTCGTTACAGTATGACTTTCTGTAAAAGCCCCTTTATACTCTGCGATTCTTTTATATAGCGATATTACGCTTTCGCGAAAGCGTAAAAAAAACTCCATAAACACGAATATGCTTATGGAGTTTAACCTTGTTATATGTCTTTATCTATTCTTCTAAGAGAATGTCTATTGTAACATCTACATCTTCCCATAGTTTATTCTCGTGATATTCACCACAAACGGCTTCTAGAGCATCATAACCAGCATCCCAGTTATAAATACTTAGATCAGGAATGGATCCCGTGAGTACAAGTCTATCCGAAAGTATTGTTACGTCAAAAACTTGAGTAGTGGTAATTGAGTTCATTTCAAAATCTATAGTGACAGTTGTGTCAGTAAAGCTTGTTACTGTCCCTACTATATCTGGGGTAAATGCCGCAAAAAATGTAAATACATTTTGAGTGCGTTCTGACTCATTACCCACGTTTACAGAACTGGCATCTACTGTTACAATTGCATCTTCTAGAATTGAAACCGGTGTATCACCACTTTCATTAAAAGTATATGTTACTGTATCAAATGTACCGCTCACTCCTGCCCTATTATCATAATCTGGATATTTATAAGCTGTCCACTCTATTTGCACGCGTGGCTCTGGAGTATCATCATCTGCATTGAGAAGGTCTAGAAACTCTTGAAAGTAACTTGCCTCTTCTTCGGTAAGTTGTGTGGCATCTGCTGGAGGCATTACGGTATTTGAGCTAGAGTTAATTCTACTCACCATCTGTACAATGTTAGACTTGGTCTTCTCATAATTATCATATCGATTATTACCCTCTACGTGGTAGATATGACAGGAGATACACTTGGTGTCTATTACATTTTTAAGTGTACTAGTATAAAAGGCTTGCGCCTGTGCATCATTTACAGGATACAAACTATCTGCCTGCTCTGTTGTACAACTTATAGCAGTGCAAATAAGTAGTATTATGATTGCTTTACAATAACGCATTTTGAAAGTATAATTTCATTAAACATTTCTTCTAGTCCACTATAAATACCACGTATAGTAACCTGGCTACCTGTTGTAATGGTACTATCTATTTGTGCATTTTCAACCTCACAAGTAATGCGCTCATTGATTACGATAATGCTTGTAAGCTCTCCTTTTTCAATAAGAGTTATGGTACCGGTTACTTCTATTATATCACTTAGTAGCGTTGTTGCTACCTCAGATTCGCTATCAAATTTTGTGATTAAGTCTTCTGCGCTCATTGTGATATCTGCAGTAGCGCCTACTGCTGTTTTTGCCGGTAGGTTGTATAAATACAAAGCATATGAGGCTGCTACCATAACAACCACAATACCTACCGATAGGATCTTTTTAATCATATTACTTGTAGTTTGCTTCTAAGTTTACATCTATATCTGCAGAGATTTTATCTTTTACCAGTGATGGGATCTCAACCTTGTATGTTGCAAGGGTGATTTTAAAATCACTTGTTACTTTTACAGATTTATCTTCCATTACTTCTATAACAGCTTTTACAGTTTTTGGAGACGTCACACCGTGTAAAATCATAGAGCCGCTTATAGTCACATCATTATATACTTGTGCAGTATTAAGATCTATATCTTGATCTATAGTCCCTTTAAACTTTGCTGCAGGGTACTTATCTGAGTGCACATACTTTTCATTAAAGTGTTCTTCCATAAGTGCTTTTTCAAACTTGAAGGACTTTAAAAGAACATTAAATGCAATTACATTTTTTGAAGTGTCAAAAATACTAGCAGCCTGGCTGCTAGTAGCTTCTATGTTTTCCATAGAAGTCTCTGAAGAAAAGGTGATCACACCTGTACGAGTGATAAGTTTTTCTTGTGCCTGAGTGACAGCAACAGTAAGAAGTACGAGTAAGAGTGTAAGTGATTTGTTCATAATATATGCGTTATTTTGATTTTTTTGAAAATGAAAATTCCCTAAGAATACTGAACCCAAAATTGATATCTCTATTAAAGAAATCACCACTTTGGTTAATAGCAAACTTACCAGGGTGTAATGCAAAGGCATTTGTAAAGTATAATTGAAAAACGTGACCTCCAGTTTCTATATCCATCCCTACGGCCAGCGTGTTTTTACTACCGTCGTGCGTGTCAAAAGTGGGTAGCGTATAGTAATACTCTGCATTAAGTGATATAGATCGTGATATAAGATAACGTCCTCCCATAGCTATAGAAAATATAGCATTAGGGTCATTTTCTGTCTCAGTAAGGTTTCTATATACAAATGTAGGTGACACTTGTAAAGAAAGGTCTTTATTGAACTTACGGCTTATGAGTAGCTGGTTTACATACTCTAGTCTACCACTAAAGTTTTTATTGCGAGCTTCTGGAAAATACTCCCTAGTTTTTATATCAAGACTTCCAAAATAGCTTAAAGCGAAAGGAAAAGGTGATGCACCATCTCGCTGTCTCAATGCACTTATTTTAATACTATTAGAATAGGTTTTATCTGGTTTGTTTGATCTTGCAATGCCCAGTTGTATGAAGTCTGTCAACCCGTATTCAAGACTTATGTGCATATTATTAATCTGGTCGAGACCAAAAAAATTATCAATGCCCTTAATTTTTCCAAAGACGTGGGAAATTCTAAAATGAAGCTGGCGTTGCTTTACTCTCTCTGTAGACTGGCCTATAAGTAATCGTGTAGACTTAAATGTGGCAATTACTTCGTTATCACTCTCGATGGTTAGATCGTCTAGTTCTGCAAATAAATCATCATCCTGTTGATTATTGGTAGGTTCTTGTGCGTAAACCGATAAGGAGCATACTATAAGTAATAGTACTGCTAAGCGTTTTTTCATTGATTGATGTAATATATTGTCATATTAAGTTTAAATACACATCATATTATAAACGGAATATTGAGAATTTTCACACAAATCTAAACTATTTTAACAATTAATACACTTGTAAATACCCTATTTAAGAATGGAAGTTTTTTTTTATGAATATGGCAATATTTAATTGTATTCTAGGTGGTTAGGTAGTTTATTTTAATAAAACTTTAAGAATCTAACATTCCACAAAAAAATAGCGAGTATCAGATTGATACTCGCTATTAAAATTTCGCCTTGAGCGTATAAAATATGTAGTAAAGATTATTTCTTAACTCGCTTTACATTTACAGCGCTAGGTCCTTTTTCTCCGTCTTCTACTTCAAATGTAACTTTGTCATTCTCTCTCAATCTTCCAGTTACGTTTGTAGTATGTACAAAAACCTCCTCGTCAGAATTGTCTATGGCAATAAATCCAAATCCTTTTTTTGTATTGAAAAATTTTACCTTTCCTTCTTTTCGTATCGATGCTTTAGTAGACCCAAAGAGTCTATTAAAAAATGCTTTAATCATTATATCTTAATTTTATTTTGGTTGTTTTAATTAAGTCCTAGTGATTGTAATCTCTTCTTCCTCATCACTATTTTTAATTTTTTACGTGGCAAATATCGTAAATACAAATCTCTTGTAAATCGTATTACCAGATTTTAATTCTTTCTTCTAGTGTTTTAAAGTTCTTTTGCCCCTCTTTTACGTCAAAAGCTTCATAAAATGGAGTGAAGTTCATAAGTGGTCCATTTACACGCCAGATAGGTGGTGAGTGCGGATCTGTAGCTACATAATTTCTTAAATACTCATCTCTTGTCTTGACACGCCAGATACGCGCTACAGATAAAAAGAAGCGCTGGTCTGGAGTAAAACCTCCTATTTTTGTGGTGTCTTGACCTTGCTTTGTTCTTTTAAAGGCATCATAAGCGATAGAGATTCCGCCATTATCTGCCGTGTTTTCTCCTACTGTAAGTGCTCCTTTAAGGTGTACACTGTCAAGAACAGTAAAGCTGTCGTACTGCTCTATAATTTGCTGTGTTTTTGCTTTAAACTTGGTATAATCTTCTTCTGTCCACCAGTTTTTTACATTTCCTTCTTTGTCATATTGGGCTCCTTGATCGTCAAAGGCGTGTGTAAACTCGTGACCTATTACCATCCCTATACCACCATAGTTTACAGCATCGTCTGCATATAAATCAAAGTATGGCGCCTGTAATATTCCTGCAGGGAATACTATCTCGTTAAGTGATGGGTTGTAATAAGCGGTAACTGTAGATGGTGTAGTACCCCATTCATCACGGTTAGGTGCCTTATTAAGTTGTTTAAGTTCGTACTGGTAACTGTCATTACGTAAGGCAACTACATTCTCAAAAAACTGATCTCTGTTTATCTCTACGTCGTAGGTTCTCCATACATCTGGATATCCTATTTTTTTATTGATAGCAAAGAGTTTCTCCTTGGCTTTTACTTTAGTACTATCACTCATCCACTCCAGGTTTTCTATGCGTTGCTCGAGTGATTTCTGAAAATTGTTCACCAGGTCAAGTGCTCTTTCCTTTGCTTCTTCATTAAAATATCGCTTTACATACAGCTGGCCTAAGGCAAATCCTATTTGTCTATCTACATTGCGCACCATACGTTTAGTACGTGACTGTTGCTCGCTTTGTCCAGAGATCACCTTAGTATATGCAAAAGAGGCATCTTGAAAAGGTGTACTTAATATATTATCGTGGTTACTTAAAGACTTTGCCTTTACATAAAGTTTTAAATCTTTGAGAGAAGTACTCGCAAGTACATCATTTACTTTATCATAGTATGCCGGCTGTCTCACATTTAATGAGTCTATATCTGTACCTAGCGTTGTAAAAATATGTTTCCAGTCTATTTGATTATGTCCATTATTTAGATCTACTACCGAGACTTTGTTGTAATTATCTTTTATAACGCGACGCTGTATTCTTGTTTTATGAGAATCTGCAAGTTCTTTTTCTATAGCGTAGACTATTGCAGCGTTCGCCGCCGCTTCTGTATCACCTACTAATTCAAAAAGTGTAGTTAAATACGTTTTATACGCATCTTGTATGGCTACAGATGAAGGATCTTCATTAAAGTAGTAATCACGATCTGGTAGACCTAATCCCGTTTGAGCTAGATGCAAGATGTTAAGCTTGCTGTTTTTTTGATCTGGTGAGATGTAAGGTGCTAGAAAGGAATAATCACCCGTTTTAATTTGATTTGCTACTACATCCATCAACTCCTCTGTAGTAGAAGTACCATCTATCTTTTCTAGCAGTGGTTGTATAGGCGTGATACCACGCTTATCAATACTGAGCGCATCCATACCAGAGGCATAAAAATCTCCCACTAGTTGCTCAACACTACCCTTGTCGTGTGATTGCTCAGAAACCTCTTCGAGTATATTTTTAAGAAGCTCTTGTTGTGGTATGTTAAGAAAACGATATGCTCCCACTCCCACTTGGTCATCTGCAATGACAGCATTATCATACCAGTTTTTATTCACGTGATTATAAAAATCATCACCTGGAGCAAATTGTTCAGATATTCCGTCAAAGACTACCTCAGGGTGTGTTTCGTTTTTTTGCTCAGACTGCTCACAGGCTATAAAGCTAGCAGCAATCATTGAGAGATACCATAGTTTTTTCATAGTTGGTTGTGTTTGTTGTAATCTCGTTATTATTTAATCTTTCCAGCCCCAAGGCGCTTCTGGTGTGGCAATAGGCTTTGTGATATCCATCACTACTTTAAAGACACTATCGCGGCCTAGTCTTCTTAAATTATATGTAAAGGTGGTGTCATCTAGAGTTACCCACCAGACGTTTGTTGCTGCGGCAGGTATAAGTTGTTGTGTATGTGGATCTGCAGGAAAGAATTGAATATCTACCTTCCCCATATTACTTGCTGTACCTCCATATTGAGTTACGGCATCTTCACTACCGTCCTCGTGGCGATGATCGTGTTTTAAAGTGATAATACCATCCTTCTTTGTAAAGACCCAAGTACGCGATCTATCTTCTCCTACAAAGAAAGGAACCTTTATCTCGTTATCTGAGCAAGAGCGCACGTGCATTACGAGCTCTTTACCGCCAAAGGCTTCATCATTTTCTGGTAAAGCAAGATGACCCTTGTAAGCTTTACCGCAATGACTAGCGAGTGTTTCCCAAAATATATCTGAAGGTTGCTTTTCTTGAGCAAATAGGTTACTAGTTAAGATAAGACTCACTAGTAAAAGGCTTTGTTTTAATGTCATAGCCAAAGCTAAGTAATAATAACAAGGCTATAATTATTTATCTGCAGTAAATTTGAAAATGAAAAATTGCTTTTATCTACTACCTTATCTCTAGTTTATACCCAACTCCGTGTATGTTTGTTAGCCTTATAGAAGGGTCTGTTTGCAGTTTTTTTCTAAGTTTTGAGACATAAGTGTCTAGACTTCTACCCACAATCACTCCATTATCTTCCCAGACCTTTTTTGATAACTCTTCCCGTTTAATTATTTCATTAGGTTTTTGAGCAAATAGGGTTAGTAATTCACATTCTTTTTTTGATAAGACAAGTTCATCGTTATCTCTCATAAGCTTATGCTCTTCTGGGTAGAAATTAAAACTACCTAGGCTCACTCCTTTTTTAGAAATTGAAATGATTTCTTTTTTGCTTTCGCGAAAGCGGAATCCTAAAAATAATAAAGCACCACCTGCTATAAATAGTAGTCCCATCTTTGAATAGGATGTTTGAGAAGGGGCAATATTTTCTTCTATAAATTGGATTTTGATTGTATAACAATCTAACGGCAACTTGCGGCCAGAGCAGGGAACAATCGTATTTGCAATGGTTTTATTGATTTCAAAACTATAAGCTACCTCATTATCATAGCACTGATAAACTTCGATAATATAATTTTTAGGAAACTGAGCTCTAGTAAATTGCTCACTAGCGATGGCTACAAGCTGTTCTGGTAAGAAGGATAAATCACTAGAGAAAGCAAGTACGTAAATGTCGCTCTCAAGTTGACGCACAGGTAGTATGCGAGATATAGTGTCTCGTTGTGCAAGTAATAGCTGGTTACCCACTTCGCGTATAACAATCTTACTGCGTTCTTCACGCATAGTAGCCGGCATATCGGCTTGAGGTAATAACCAAGATATGCTTGCACACATTACAAAAAGACATATTAATAAGAGTCTCGTTTTATTCATCCTATCACAAAGAACCGCCAAAAAATCGAGATTTTACAACCGTTGACAGTTCTTTTACATTCTTTTGACACTTTTGTAGCGGTGTGCTTCTAGTTTTACTTCCAAAATATTAAACCTATGTATAAGCTCATAAGCACACTCATTATTTTAGTAGTAACTTCTCAAATACACTCACAAGTAGTCGCACCAGAAACTCACAATCTCGACACGGGTAAAAGTATCTTGCACTGGAAGGGGTCATACGTTTTTAACGTAAGTGAACACAATGGCGAGGTATACTTTAAAGATGGTTATCTCAACAGTATAAATGATAATGTGATAGGTGGTTCTTTTACGATAGATATGACGTCTATTACTAATGAAGATCATCTACATAACAGAGGTCCTGTGACGCATCTCAAAGATGAAGACTTCTTCTATATAGAAAAATACCCAGAGGCGAGTCTAACCATTACTTCTATTACATATTTTGAAGATACTAATACACACGAAGTCTTTGCAGACCTTACTATTAAAGAGGTTACAAAAAATATAAAGTTTTATGCCATCTTAGATGGTCAAGCAAGATCCTTTAAAGCTCATTTTAAAATAGATCGTACGCGCTGGGGTATTACTTATAATAATGAAGTAAAGAACCGAGCCATCTCTGAAGCAATAGAATTTAAGGCAGACTTACAGTTTTAAGAGGTCTGCCCTGCAAGTAGCTTATCTATAAGTTCTTCCTTAGTAAGGTGGTGAAAAACCTTGTGTACTTTATCTCTTAGTTCTGGTGAGAGCTCACGATTAGGCTTTGTTTTAAAAATTTTACGCGCCCAGAGTATGAGATTATTATCTGCGATTTCTTGAGGTGACGCTTTCGCGAAAGCGGAAAAAGTGATTCCCAGCTCTTCTTCAAATTCTGGTATTTCTGCAACTTCTTCTTGTTGTAAAACAGTAAGCGCATAGCCTGTTTTTCCTGCTCTGGCAGTACGTCCCGTTCTATGTACATACATATCATAAAACTCTGGTAAGTGGTAGTTAACCACATAAGAGATTTCTTTTACATCTATACCACGTGCCGCAAGATCTGTCGCTACGAGTATGTCTATATGACCTTCTCTAAACTGTCCCATCATACGGTCACGTATAGCCTGGCTCAAGCTACCGTGCAAGGCCCCAGAAGAAAACTTATTAATAGCCAGGTTTTTTGCAAGTTTATTTACAGCTGCCTTTGTCTTACAGAAGATAATACCACGCTCCCCTATTTTTGAGTTTAAGAAATGCATTAATACATCTAGCTTCTCTATAGGCTCTACGACTACATAATCGTGTGTGATTTTGTGACTAGCGAGATTTGCTCGCTCTGCAGTAATCTCTAGCGGATTTTTAGACAGGTAATTTTGTACGAGTTGTTTAACCGTACCAGGCATCGTTGCAGAAAATAAGAAGGTACGCCTATTATTAGGCATTGTCTCTACAATGATATCTATACTATCTTTAAGAGCACTTACCATCTCATCTGCCTCATCTAGCACAAGATAATTGGCTTGAGAGATGTTTATTGCTTTACGCTCCATTAAGTCTATAAGACGTCCAGGTGTTGCAATTACAATCTGAGCGGGCTCTTTAAGACGTTCTACATTTTCTTTTACAGGTATTCCTCCATAAAACACCGCTGCCGATACTTCTGGTAATTGTGCTGCATAGGCTACAATGTTTGAATATATCTGTTGTCCTAGTTCTCGTGTAGGGACAAGTATAACAGCCTGCACCGTAGGATTAGTACGATCTATAAGTTGCAATAAAGGCACGCCAAAGGCTAGCGTTTTACCAGTACCAGTTTGCGCTAGGGCCACGACATCCTTTTTTGACGTAAGTAGTGCAGGTATTGCTTGTTGCTGTATGTCTGTAGGTTGTGTGATATCAAGAGCAGCCAGTGCTTCTTGTATTGAGTTTGTGATTCCTAGTGCTGTAAATGTACTTGTCATATATAATGTGCCTTATAATCTGTTTACTAGATGTGCGTTTGTTTTATGCTTCTTGTAAATGTCTTTTTGACTTACGGTAGTTATGCTTAGGGTAAATACTACGCTTTGCAAAACGGTTAAGATTACCTGCGTTAACCATCTTTATATACGTTTTCTTAGTAACGCCAAAATACTCGTAAGTTGTCCCATCTGTAAAAGTAACCTCAAGAAGTAACCCTTTATGTTGGTAATCTGCAATGGCAGCATTTGTTATGGTTTCTGTATATGCTTCAAGATTTGCTTCCTTAGTCTCAGGTGCCATACTTACTAGAAAGTGGTAACCATCTATGATGCGACGGCTTTGCAGCTCTGCCTCTTCTTGCTTAGGATCTCCTGCTTGAAACTTATCTGGATGCCACTCTTTTACAAGGTTTCTATAGCTCTTTTTGAGCATTTTAAGATCTATTTCTTTTTCAACTCCAAAGAGTTTTTTGTATTCATTTATTCGCTTCATAATCAGGGCTTTTATAAGAGCGCGAAAGTACGCCTTATTTATGGTTTTAAGAGCGCGTTTATTTAAAGAAAATAACACAACAAATTACTTAAGAGCTCAGTGCCGTCCTTTATCAAAAACGTAAGCAGAAAAACATATAGCGCTAATAATCAGAACAATACTTAATTTGATCAATAAAGTGTAGCTCACAAAAGATCTAACTGGGCTATGTAAAACGTACAATTACTAGCGTCTTCTTGTTTTGTGCAACCTTTAACAATTCAAGTTAAACAATTTATAAATTACTGATAGTTAGATTTTTATTAACACTTAACATTTTACTTTTATGATGTTCAAAAGAAAAAAACCAAACGCTATGATCCAACCAAACAACACCATCGTAAGAAGTATTAGTAATCTTATAGAGTACTCTACAGACTTCCGTTATCAACGTAGAGCCAGCTTTAAACAATTGCATATCGCTATTATTAAAAATCATTTTAATGCTACATCTGTGGTACTTGATATAGATAATGGCACCGCATTACTAGGTGTAGATATGCTAGAAAAAGGAGCCGAGGTAGAAATTACTTTTGACGATTTACAGAAGTTTTTAAAATCTTGTATACGTGAGACTAAAGAAAACATCTCTTTTTATAAAAACATCTTGCACTATTATGCAATGACAGAGGCTGTAGCTTAGTAATAATTGAGCTATTTTTTGTTATGCTTTCGCGAAAGCGTAATCACATATGTAAAGTGATGATGTCATAAATAAATTCTGCTTTTTGCTAAAAGTGTATTAACAAAATCCCAATACCCTACTGCTGTAAAAAGAATTGGTTCAGAATTTGTATATTATATATTCAACTTAAAAGATATAATTATGAATAATAACACAAAGGGAATACTAGGCCTACTTGCTGTTGCAGCGGGAGCTCTAGGCTTATATAAATACAATAAACTATCACCAGAGGAGAAAGCAGCTCTTAAGGACAAAGCAAGAAAGGCTGGTGATACACTTAAAGAAAGTTATAACGAAGTAGAAGATCAAGTGTCTGAAAAACTCACAAGTTTAAAAAATGCTCTTGACAGAGAGTTATCTAAGGCAAATAATACGGCACAACATAAAACTGCTCACGCAAGTGATATTGAAGACGCAACTATAGTAGATGCAAAGGAAGCTCTAGATACACAAGAAACAAAGTTTGTATAGTAGAATTCATAGCTTATCATAAAAAAAGTCTCGCCTTGAAGCGAGACTTTTTTATATACTATAAAGCGTTTTAAATCCTTTAGCCCCTACCTCTACGCCAGGGCTTTCTTAAGGCTGTATTATGAGTTTTCTTTACACTATTTATAAAATAAACACCGCTTAGAAGTACTACGGCAGCAATCATAGATTGTAAGGTGACTTGCTCATCAAGAAAATACCACCCTAAAAATAATGCAACCACTGGATTTACATAGGCAGAGGTTGCAACCTTCTCTGTAGATACTTTCTTGAGTAAATAGTTAAAAGAGGTAAATGCAGCAATCCCACCAAATATAACGAGGCACACCATAGATATTTGTGCGCGTGTGCTCCAGGCGTTTGGAAAAACCCACGATTCATTAATAATTAGGCTTATAATCCATAATAAGATACCAGCGCTTACCATCTGGTACCCTGTTGTGATGAAGAAGTTTTTAGGAAGGTCTGCTTTTGCTACAAATAGACTCCCTATACTCCAACTTAAAATACAGGTGAAAATCATTCCTATACCTAGAGCAGCACCTTCTTTCATCGCAATTTCTTGCTGTGACACGAGTAAATACATACCTATAAGCCCTAATAGTACGCCTATAATAGATTTAGGCTTGAGACCTTTCTTTTGGGTAATTCTCATTAACAATAAGATGGATAGCGGTTGCAGCGCAGCAAGCAATGCGGCAAAACCACTATCTACATAATTAAGTGCCCATACAAAAACTCCATTACCATACACCAGAAAGAAAAACCCCGCCAGAACACAGTTGCGCAGCTGTTTTGGAGTAACCTTAAGTGATTTTCCTGTCATCTTTGCTATGAGAAAAATAAGCGATCCAGCCATTGTAAATCGCAATCCCGCAAGCATAAAAGCGGGAGCCTCACTCACTACAATCTTATTCCATAAATAAGTAGAGCCCCAAAAGACATAAATTGAGAAAAACGCAAGAATAATTAAGTAGGTTTCCTTTTTCATAAGTGACTGTTTTATGGGGGATAAATAAGGCTATACGAACATAACGATAATTACTAAAGTAAAAACATCTTTAGATAACGATTTTAAAGAGATGTATGAGTAGTATCTTTGCTATACAAACATTTGCAAACCGTTGACAGAGATACGTAATTATATAAATAAGTTTTCACCCGTTTCAGACAGTGATTGGGAGCTCTTTAGCTCTAAGCTAAAAGAGCGTACTTTTAAGAAAAAAGAAATCATTCATAAAGCTGGTGTAGTAGAAAATTATATCTCCTTTATTACTACAGGTACGGTGCGATTATTTATACCAAAACCCAAAACCGAAAAAGAAATCACCTTTGGCTTTTGTTTTGAGAATCAATTTGTGAGTGCTTACGACTCGTTTTTGTTACAACAACCTTCTGAGCACGCTGTACAGGCACTTTCTAATACGAGTATGCTTAGTATTTCTTATAATGATCTTCAAGAAATTTACAATAAGACGGCCATAGGTAACCTTATAGGAAGGCTCACTGCCGAAAACCTCTTTATTACTAAGTCAAAAAGGCTACAATCGCTTCTTGATCAAACGGCAGAGCAACGCTATTTAAGTATATTTAAAGAACGACCACAGCTTCTCAAGGAGGTATCTCTCAAATACATAAGCTCTTACATAGGCGTGACCCCACAAGCCCTAAGCCGTATACGCAAGCGTATTACTTAATGTAGGTTCATTGTATTGCCTTTACTGCCAGAGTACCTTTGCATAAAAAAGAAATGCTTATTCTCATCTTTGTTATAGTGATGTGGTATAGTGGCCTGTTTTTTCAGTCATTCTTTCTACATAGATATGCCGCTCACCAGACATTTACAATGTCAAAAACTGCCGAAAAAATAACCTTTGTACTAACCTGGCTTTTTCAAGGGCCTAGTTACCTTAGCGCATATGGCTATGGTATTATGCATAGAATGCACCACGCCTATACAGATACAGATAAGGACCCACACTCCCCTAGTTATGATGAAAATCCATTTGCTATGATGTGGAAAACAAAAAATATCTACCAAGACATTAATAACGACCGAGTAGCAGTAGATGAAAAGTTTAAAAAGAACGTTCCACAATGGAAACGTTTTGATGCTTTTGCTAGTTCTCGTTTCTCTAGATTGCTTTGGGGCGCATTATATATTGCCTTTTTTGTCGTATTTACAACCGCCTGGTGGCAATGGCTATTTTTACCAGTAGTACTTGCTATGGCGCCTATACACGGTGTGATTATTAACTGGTTTGGACATATTTTAGGTTACCGAAACTTTAAAACGAAGGATACTTCTAAAAATCTCTTTCGCTTTGACTTCTTGATGATGGGAGAAGGATATCATAACAATCATCACAAGTTTGGTTCTAGACCTAACTTTGGAGGTGTGCGTTGGTATGAGATAGATGTGACGTATCTCATTATGCGATTTTTACACCGTATACATCTCATTCATATGAAGCCTATCAAAATAGACGTACAAAGACATCGCTAATTTTTTAAAAAGCTCAGATTGATATTTCTTTCTGAGCTTTTCTAATTTTGGAAAGATGTATCTTTTGCAAAACGGGCAGTAAGCGTCTGTTTTGTAGTCATTTGTTATTTCTCACGAGACGGTTTAAATACGCAAATGTATAGCACCCTGGTGATGATTTTGTCTTAACTTTGAAGTTGTACCTTGCTTAATTCCGCTTTCGCGAAAGGGTATTGCACCACATTACACGCATAAATGGCAGAGATGTATTGTAAAGCAAATCTGCTAGGATTTTAAAGCTCCCTCCCTACTCAACGAGCCGCCAACTTGTGCCTTCATCTTCTTCGTTCCTTCTCGTCGGAGGCAGGTTTGAAAGCTCTATGAGCGACGACAGATTCACAAATAAGTGTATATTTAAAAAATTAATTAAAAAACAAAAAACAGGTACTCCAGCAAGGCTTGTACTGAGCTTGTCGAAGTATGCCGCACTCGCTTTATGTAGTGGCCTGTTGTGCATAATGCGAAAAATCATTCTGAAATTGAAAGTTTGAACTAAAAAAGCCAACGCGCAAACAGCACATTTATTTTTTTGCCAACGCGAAAGCCAACGCTTAAAAAATAAAAGAGCTGTTTCTTTGCCAACGCTAATTCCGTTCTTGACAATAGGAATAAAAAACTTTGCAACGCCATTGCATCATTAAATTTTTATCTTTGTAATTGTGAAATTTGCAACAATCATATTATCCTTAATAATACTATTGCTTTCAGCAAAGCCTTGTTCTGATGGTCTAAACATAGAAGACCAGCATCAAGACGAAATAAGTACAAATAACAATCATCAAGAAGATAGTGACGATTCTTGTCCTGTAACTTGTATTTGTAATTGTTGCGGTATGACTATTACTTACGAACCAATCAAGACGTTTGATTTAAAACTTAATGTTGAAATCTCAACGGAGTTAATTTCTACATATCAGCCTATTTACGGGTTTAATTTCCTTTCCAATATTTGGCATCCGCCACAAGTAATAAGCTAAAACAAATCGATTTTATATCAATTATTTAGTTAATTACAAATACAATTCAATGAATAAATACCTATTGAGCATAAAGCTCATATCAATACTTTGCCTATCGTTACAGGCACAAACGTCAGACATACAAATAAAAGTCCTAACAGAAGCTGATAACGAGCCTTTACTGGGTGCTACGGTTTACTTTGAAGCATTAGAAAAAGGAGCAGTAACCGATTTTGATGGTATTGCAACTTTTACAGAAATTCCAGATGGTCAGCATCAAATAATAATTTCTTTTTTAGGCTTTGAAACATTTGAGACAACAATTCAAATTCCAAGCAATTCAGCGTTAGTCTTTAAATTAAAAGAAGGTGGCAATCAATTAGATGCAGTAGTATTGCAATCTTCAAGAAGTACAAGAACCGTAAGAAAAATACCGACACGTATAGAGTTTATAGGTGCAGAGGAATTAGGAGAAAAAGCAATAATGAATCCTACTAATATTTCTATGGTGCTTCGAGAAAGCACAGGAATACAAATGCAACAAACATCATTAAGTAGTGGGAGTACCAATATTCGTATTCAAGGATTAGATGGCAGGTACACACAGCTTTTAAGAGATGGGTTTCCATTATATGGTGGTTTCTCAAGTGGTTTGAGTATTTTACAAATACCACCTTTAGACTTACAACAATTTGAAATTATAAAAGGAAGTTCGTCAACACTTTACGGTGGAGGTGCTATTGCAGGATTAGTAAATATGGTATCTAAAACACCAGACTTTGAACCTGCATTAGACATAATGCTTACACAAACACAAGCGTTAGGAAGCACAGCCAATGTATTTTATAGCAAACGAAATGAAAAATTTGGTATTTCACTTTATGGCTCTGGTCATTACCAAAAAGCATACGACCCAGAAGATGATGGCTTTAGCAATCTACCAAAAACAACATCAATTTCATTTAATCCTAAATTGTTTTATTACCCATCAGAGAAAACAACACTTTGGTTTGGATTAAACGGAACGTATGATGATAGAATTGGTGGAGATATGACAAAAATTGAAAGTGGAGAAAATGGCGTACATCAATATACTGAAGAAAACAATTCAAAACGATTAAGCAGTCAATTGGTATATCAAACACAATTAGATTCTGTTAGTTCATTAGAGTTTAAAAATAGTGTCTCTTTTTTCGATAGGAATTTAACAGTTCCAGATTTTAATTTTGATGGCAAACAAACAAATACGTTTACTGAAATCTCATATAATACAGTATCAGAAAAAACGGATTGGATAGTTGGAGCTAATCTTTATACCTCAAATTTTGATGAAAATGATAACGCACAACTACAGCGAGACCAGAAAGATGTGACCTTTGGCGCATTTGCAAATAATATTTATGACTTATCAGATAATTGGATATTAGAAACAGGATTAAGAGCAGATTATAATACTGATTTTGGTTTTTTTCCACTTCCAAGAATTTCACTACTCTACAAAAATGATAGTGGATTTTCAAGTAGAATTGGTGGAGGTTTAGGGTATAAGATTCCAGATATTTTTACAGAAGAAGCAGAGTATATTAACTTTGAAAATGTCCTCGCCATAGATAAATCAACAATAGATGCAGAACGTTCTTATGGTGTTAATTTCGATGTAAACTATCAAACACGATTATCTGATGAGATTGGTTTTTCTATAAACCAATTATTCTATGTGACTGCAATAAATGATGGCTTACTCTTAAATTCAACTAATAACGGTTTATTTCAGTTTGAAAATGCACCAGATGAAATCTTTAGCAAAGGAGCAGAAACCAATATAAAATTTACTTACAAAGACTTTAGATGGTTTTTAAACTATGCGCTTATTGATACCAAACTAAATTATTTACCTGGTAATCCACAGAAGCCATTAACCGCAAAACATAACGCAGGTAGTGTTTTAATGTACGAATCTGAAAAATGGCGAATTGGTTACGAAACCTTTTATACAGGGAAACAGTTTTTATCTAACGGAACAGAGACTACAGACTTTGTAACTATGGGTTTATTGGTTATGCGTAACTTTAAATTAGGAAGTGTATTTGTAAATTTTGAAAACTTTACAGATAGAAGACAAAGCAGATTTTCACCTTTGGTTTTACCGCCACACGACAATCCTGTTTTTCCAGAGATTTATGCACCTACAGATGGTTTTATATTTAGTGTAGGTCTTATTATCAAACCATTTGGAAACGAAGACCACGATTAGCTATGGAAACAATAGAACAAGTATTAGAGTCAAAAAATATTCGTGTAACAGCAATGCGTATGTTAATTTATAAGTTTCTTGCAGAAAAAGAGATAGCGGTAACATTAAGTGATATTGAAAATGCTTTTGAAAAAGCAGATAGAACTACCTTGTACAGAACTATTAAAACCTTTGAAGAAAAGGATATTGTGCATCAAATTGACGATGGTACAGGGATTACAAAATATGCGTTATGCGAAAAGGGATGTAATTGTGATATAAAAACCGATTTGCACTTACATTTCCATTGTAACAATTGCAATGAAACCGTATGCTTAACAGAACATAAAATACCGCAGATTAAAGTACCTGATGGTTTTGTGTCAGAGAATGTAAATTTGGTGGTAAAAGGTATTTGCGATAAGTGTAGTAGCTAATTATTGCACTTCCATTGCACTTACTATTAAAGTACATTTATCCAAAATTAGAGGATATGAAGTTTAATACTAAAATACCTAAACATCTAAAACAGGCGTATAACGAAGAATTAAAACAATACAGTTTCTGTTTAGAAAATAAACAATTTGGTGATGCTTGGTATCATTTAGAACGTAGTCATATAATAGGACAATCTTACCCAATAGAACATACCTATTCACATTGGCTTATGCTAAAGTTTGGATTTAGACAAAAAGATACTAAAGAAGTAATAGGTCAAATAATTAGGTTGCTTGTGGGTGGCTGGAAATCATTTATAAATCACGTTCCACTTGGTAATACAGGTGGAGCAAACGTACCACCATTAAAACGAATGCCTATTCCCAATGACATTAAAAAATTATTAGATATTAAATGAAAAAAAAGAAAGTCAATTTAAGAGATTTAAAACCAAATTCAGAAGAACAACATTCTCACGATGATGGTCACGACCACGGAAATGGAAGTGCATTCAAAACATACATTCCTGCTATTATAAGTTTTGTTATGTTAATGGTAGGTATCGCTGTAGATTATTTTGATGCCATTCCTCAATTTGAAGGATGGATTCGAGTAGTTTGGTACACTTTAGCATATATTCCTGTTGGATTTCCAGTAATTAAAGAAGGATGGAAAAGTCTTATAAAAGGCGATGTTTTTACCGAGTTCTTTTTAATGTCTATTGCTACAATTGGTGCATTTATAATTGGTGAATATCCAGAAGGTGTTGCAGTAATGCTATTTTATGCAGTAGGTGAATTATTTCAAAACGCAGCAGTAAATAGAGCAAAAGGAAATATTAAAGCATTATTGGATGTTAGGCCAAAAGAAGCCAATGTATTTCGTGATGGTGATTATGTTAGTGTGTCGCCAGAAGCTGTAAATATTGGAGAGAAAATTCAAATTCGTGTAGGCGAAAAAATTCCATTGGATGGTATTTTATTATCCGAAAAAGCATCTTTAAATACAGCAGCATTAACAGGCGAAAGCAAACCAGATTCTATTCAGAAAGAAGCCAAGGTTTACGCAGGTAGTATTAATTTAGAAAGCGTTATTGAAGTTGAGGTAACCAATAAGTTTGAAGACAGTTCTATTGCGAGAATATTAGACTTGGTTCAAAATGCTACAGCACGTAAATCTAAAACAGAATTGTTTATCAGACAGTTTGCTCGTATCTACACACCAATTGTAGTGTTTTTAGCTATTGGTGTTACTTTTATACCTTACTTTTTTGTAGATGATTATTTCTTTAGAGATTGGTTATACAGAGCATTAATTTTCTTGGTAATATCTTGTCCTTGTGCGTTAGTGATTTCAATTCCATTAGGTTATTTCGGTGGATTAGGAGCAGCTTCAAAAAATGGAATATTATTTAAAGGTGCTTCATTTTTAGATGCAATGACCAAGATAAATACTTTGGTAATGGACAAAACAGGAACCGTTACCAAAGGTGTTTTTAAAATCAAAGAAGTAAAAGCAATCGGTTGGAATGAAACCGAATTTATGCAATACTTAATGGCGATGGAAGAACAATCCACGCATCCAATTGCTAAAGCAATTTTAGAGTATAAGGCTGAAGGAGAGGATTTTGAAGCACAAGACGTTTCTGAAATTGCTGGTAAAGGTTTAAAAGGCATTGTAAATGGTAAAACAGTTTTAGTAGGTAATAAAGCCTTAATGACAACTAATAATATTGATGTACCATCTGAAACGGAATCAATTGTAGAATCGATAGTATTAGTTGCAATCGATAATCAATTTGCAGGTTATGTAGTCATAGCAGATGAATTAAAGGAAGATGCAAAAGAAACTATTACAGCATTACAAAAAGTAGGCATTAAAAATATTATGATGCTTTCCGGTGATAAAGATTCCATTACGCAACAAGTCGCTAAAGAGTTGAACATCGAAAATGCTAAAGGTGGTTTGCTACCAGAAGATAAATTAAACGAAGTAGAAATTTTAAAGAAAAATCCTGAAAACAAAATAGCCTTTATAGGCGATGGTATTAACGATGCACCAGTGTTAGCAGCGAGTAACGTTGGTATTGCAATGGGTGGTTTAGGTAGTGATGTAGCTATTGAAACAGCAGACGTTATCATTCAAACCGACCAGCCTTCGAAAGTAGTTAGAGCCATTAAAATAAGTCGTTCCACACGAAAAATTGTTTGGCAGAATATCATTTTAGCTTTTGGTGTTAAAGTCATTGTCTTGATTTTGGGAGCAGGTGGTTTAGCTACAATGTGGGAAGCAGTTTTTGCAGATGTAGGTGTAGCATTATTAGCAATTTTAAATGCAGTCCGATTACAAAAAATGAATTGGGATTGAATAACATTGCGGAAAAATTCGCTACAAACTTGAAAAATCGATAACCAAAATGCCAACGCTTAAGCCATACACATTTACAGTCGCATCATCCAAACTCGCCAAAACTGTAAAAGAGTATGTCTTGCTAACGCTCACATCTTAACTAAACAACAAACATCGGAAAACCAAGCTGAACGTGAAAAGCACTATGCACAACAATGTATATAAAACATAGCTATTAAAGGCTTTTCGAAAGTTTTTTGCTTCTTTATTAAGTCCACCAAATTTTTCTTTTTGTATATTTAAAAAAATGAAAGTTAATCATAAAAAATAAAAATTCGGCTCGCGTATAATCCGAAAAATTAGTGTTTATTTATACGCAACGTTTCATATACGAGACCGTGGCGGCTGATTGCCCAAGGGCTCGCAGTTCACGATAAAATAAGCTACACAAAAGGCAGTTGCATACTTGGTGATTACCGCAATCGTATGGCTACGCTTCAAAATCGTTTTAAGAGCGATTGTAAGAGCTATAATCAAGGATCTGGAACAGATGGATCATAGAGCAAATCTGCTAAGATTTTAAAGCTCCCACCCTACTCAATCAGCCGCCACCTTGTGCCTTCATCTTCTTCGTTCCTCACTCGTCGGAAGCAGGCTTGAAAGCTCTATGCGCGGCGCACAAATTCAAAATTCATTGTATATTTAGTCCAAACAAACTAGACCGCAATACAAAGCAAACCAGGAAAATGCCGCACTCGCTTTATGTAGTGGCCTGTTGTAAGTAATTTAAAAAACAGATGTCATAATGTTTAAGTATCTAGGATTTCTAATTCTGACAGTATCAGTGGCTTTTGGGCAATCAAAAGATGTTTCTGGAAATATAATTGACGATTTAGGAATACCTGTAGATAATGTAACTGTATATAATTTATCAAATAAATCTTCAGTTCAATCTGATTGCGAAGGCAATTATCAAATTAAAGCCTCAAAAAAAGACACATTAAAATTTAGTAAAGAAGGGTATTTTGGAAATCAAAAAAAGGTGTCTAAATACAGAAGAAATAAAATTATAATGGGCTTTGACTACGAGTTATTTGTTTTCGAATTAGAAAGAAACAAGAATATGTCCGAATCTATTCGTAATGGTGGCCAACCGTTATTTATTGTTGACCGAAAACCTGTTGAAAAAAAAGTTGAAAATTTATTTGAAGAGGATATTAGAGTCGTGAAAGTCGTAAAAGGAGTTAAAATAGCAGAATATTATGGTGATGTTTATTCCAAAAATGGTGTAGTTCTGATTTTTACAAATTGCAATTATAAATCGAAATCAAGTCAATAAACTACTTACAACAATGTATATAAAACATAGCTATTATAGGCTTTCCGAGAGGTTTGTGTGTATTTACGAAGACCGCCAAATTTTTAAATTTGGCTTTTTGAAAAAATTAAGATAAAAAGAATAATTTAAAAATTCGGCTCGTGTATAATCCGAAACGATAGTGTCTTTTTACACGCTACGTTTCATATACGCAGACGTGGCGGCTGATTGCCCAAGGGCTCGCAGTTCACGATAAAATAAGCTTCACAAAAGGCAGTTGCATACTTGGTTATTACCGCAATCGTATGGCTACGCTTCAAAATCGGTTTAAGAGCGATTGTAAGAGCAAAAATCAAGGTTCTGGAACAGATGGATCATAGAGCAAATCTGCTAAGATTTTAAAGCTCTCACCCTACTCAATCAGCCGCCACCTTGTGCCTTCCTCTCGGTCGTTCCTCTCTCGTCGGATGTAAGAACTATTACATAACGCGTCCCGAAGTACATCGGGATTTGAAAGCTCTATGCGCGGCGACAGATTCACAAATAAGTGTATATTTAAACAATCAATTAAATAACAAAAAACAGGCACTCCAGCAAAGCTTGTACTGAACTTGTCGAAGTATGCCGCACTCGCTTTATGTAGTGGCCTGTTGGCAAAAATTTAAGAAATGACGAAATACGTTAAAATTTTTATAATCATTTTGACATTATCTGCTTGTGGACAAAAAGAAACTGAAAAGAAAACAACAGAAAATGTTAATGAAAAGTTTGTGAAATCGGAACAAAAAACTGAACCTGAAAAATTGGAAAAATGGACTGATTCGAATGGCAACGTTTTCACCGAAAAAGGCAATGAAATTTCTATAATTCCTGCCAAATACAATAAAACTGGTAAAACATACCAAATCTTTATTTACAATGAAACTTCTCACGATATAGGAATTATTGAGAACCTAAAAATAGAACCAAATGAGTTCCGAGTTTTTAACTTAAAAGACATTGATACACTTAAATTAGACAACGGAGTGAAATTTATGTTTGGAGAAACTTATGGACTCGAAATTGAGGATAAGAAATCTCAAGTTAGTGGTCTTGGCGGAAAGTTTTTAGATGAATATAAAGTTCCTGAAGAGGTTGAATGGGCTTTTGTTATAGTTCCAAAAGGACAAGGAGATTAAAAAAATATCACCCACAATTTGAAAACAAAATTTAATGAAATTAATATTAGTAAGAATAAGTGCTTGGTTTTCGTCAATATTCTATTTGATTATGTCTTTCGTGAGTTTAGTAATAATGTTTGTCGAAAAAATTGAATATGGAATAATAATAACATTTTTTATGTTTCTATTAATGTCAGCAACAGGTTGGAACGCTCGGAAGTTTGGTTCAACAAATTTTAATGTAAATAAATATTCAAAAATACTCGGAATTTTGACATTGATATTTGGAATGTTTTTTCTTGTATTTACACCAATTATTTTTGCTTCTCAGTTTGGCTTTGGAAACTCTTACGTTGCGATATTGACCTTATTTATTTTGTTCTCACCAGCGATAATCTCTGCAATTGCCATATTATTTGGTGGAACAAAAGAAAATACAGAAATAGCTGAATAAAAAAAGAAAAACTGTTGCCAACAAAGAACTGAGTTAAAAACAACTCTACCTCAATTACATTCAGCACATCATCACATCTTCATCGCTATCTGTAAATAATTGTATATTTAAGTTCATTAATATACACAACACTATGAAAGTTACTACTGCAAAAGAAGATAAGGTTGCACAAATGATATTTGCATCCATATACCCACTTTACTGGAATAGACTAGAAAAAAATGGACGTACCAGGGAGGAGTTTCATCAAGTTATAGAATGGTATACCGGTTATAATGAGGCACAACTACAGGCACTTATAGACGAGAAAGTGACATTTCAAACCTTTTTTAAAGAAGCAACCATTCACCCTAATGCCCATCTCATAAAGGGTGTTGTATGCGGTTACCGCATTGAGGAGATAGATGATGAGTTTGAGCTCTACAGGCAGTGCAGGCAGATGGAAAAACTTATAGACGAGCTGGCCAAAGGTCGCAAGATGGATAAGATATTAAGAACGTCTTAATAGGTACATCGCATCCTTAAACACATTCTTAACACTTATTATGTACGCTAGCGGCATAACGGTATTAAGTACGCTTTCGCGAAAGCGTAATCACACTACATCAAGATGTTTTAAGTCTAGAATATAGCATACCTGAGTAACAATTATCTCCTTAAAACACAAATCAAACTATTGCTATTCAGTTAGTTGAAAATAATTTTAAAATTTTTACAAAAAAGTTTTTTGATTTGTTTTTTTCACTATGTTTACCGCATAATTCGAGCATAGTTAAATCGAATTGTCATAACGATGAAATCTTTTTTCATATTCGGGCTTAGAAGGATAAGGAAGTCTACTTCGAAAGCTGCTCTAGGGATAGAGACCCGAATTTTTAGGCTGACTTCTGAAATCATTACTACCCTTACTTCATTAAAGCTTCTAAGCTTTGATCCTTATACGGTATTCATTTTCCGCATCTGAATGTACTAGAAGATCACTCCATTGCCCTATTATCACTGGGCCCACATCTCTATTTACATATTTTACAACTTTATAATGAAGACAAAATACTTTGATCTTATAGATCAAACTTTTGATTTTCCGCAGGAAGAGTTCACCCTAAAAACAAATGAGCTCCAGTTCCACGGGATAGATTTAATGGCACTTATAAAAGAACACGGTGCACCACTTAAGTTTACATACCTACCTAAAATCTCTGATAATATAAACAGAGCAAAAACCTGGTTTACAGCTGCTATAAAAGAGCACAACTACGCCGGTAGTTATAACTACTGCTATTGTACTAAGAGTTCGCATTTTAAGCACGTGCTAGACGAGGCTTTAAAAAATGATATCCATATCGAGACATCCTCTGCTTTTGATATAGATATTGTAGAAAATCTCAAGGCACAGGGCAAGATCAATGACGACACCTTTGTGATAAGCAACGGTTTTAAACGTGACCAATATGTTCAAAACATCGCACGTCTCATAAACAATGGTCATAAAAACTGTATCACGGTTATAGATAATTATGAAGAGATCACCCTGCTGAGTGATGCTATAGATGGTAATTATAACATAGGTATACGTATCGCCTCAGAAGAGGAGCCTAAGTTTGAGTTTTACACCTCTCGTTTAGGCCTGGGTTATAAAAACATTGTGCCCTTTTTTAATAAAGAGATAAAGGATAACCCTAAGGTGACCCTTAAGATGCTGCACTTTTTTATAAATACGGGCATACGCGACACCGCATACTACTGGAACGAGCTTCTTAAATGTATGAAGGTGTATGTCTCTCTTAAAAAGGTGTGCCCATCACTAGATAGCCTTAACATAGGTGGTGGTTTTCCTATAAAAAACTCACTCGCCTTCGACTATGATTATGCATATATGGTGAGCGAGATTATAGGCCAGATTAAGCAAACTTGTGATGAGGCTGGCGTGGCGGTGCCTCACATTTTTACAGAGTTCGGCAGTTTTACCGTAGGAGAAAGTGGAGGTGCGATTTACCAAGTGCTATATCAAAAACAACAGAATGATCGCGAAAAGTGGAATATGATAAACTCATCATTTATCACCACCATACCAGATACCTGGGCGATTAATAAACGTTTTGTAATGCTTGCCATAAACGGCTGGCAAAAAGAATATGAGCGCGTTTTACTAGGTGGTCTTACCTGTGATAGCGATGATTATTATAACAGTGAGCAGCATATGAACGGGATCTATCTACCTAAATATAATAAAGATAAACCGCTATACATAGGCTTTTTTAATACGGGTGCTTATCAAGAAACTATAGGCGGTTTTGGCGGGTTACAACACTGCCTCATCCCTACCCCAAAACACGTTTTAATAGATCGTGATGAAGATGGTAAGCTGGTAACTAGCGTTTTTGCAGAGCAGCAAACCTCTGAGCAATTGCTATCCATTTTGGGATATGATTATGGGGTTAATGACGCTTTCGCGAAAGCGGAATCAAAAACTACCTCACAAACCAAGAAACAGTAAACTAACACAAATAACAAAACTTAAACAAATTACAATGAAATCTCAAAAAACGTATGCCGGTATAGATGAAAAATATGCCAGCGCCGAATCTTCAAAAATCGTATTAATTCCTGTCCCTTATGACGGTACTAGTACCTGGGGAAAAGGTGCAGATAAAGGTCCTGAAGCCTTTTTACACGCATCTGAAAATATGGAGCTGTACGATATAGAGACAGATACAGAGGTTTATAAACAAGGTGTATTTCTTGCAGAGGCTCTTACGGGGCATAACACTCCAGAAGAAATGGTAGCTGAAGTACACAAGGAGGTAAAAGCCGCTATTTTACGCAATAAGTTTGTCACGATGATGGGTGGAGAACACTCTGTATCTATAGGGGCTATACGTGCTTTTAATGAGTGTTATGATGACTTAACTGTACTACAACTAGATGCACACACAGACCTACGTAAGGAATATGAAGGCTCTGTATATAATCACGCTTGTGCGATGTATGAAGCAAATGAGACTACAAACCTTGTGCAAGTAGGTATACGCAGTATGGATGCCTCAGAAAAAACAGTGCTCAATGAAGAAAACGTATTTTATGCACACGATATGAGTACAGATGACTACTGGATGGATAATGCCTTAGAGCTTATTACAGATAATGTGTACATAACGCTAGATCTTGATGCCTTAGACCCTTCTATTATGCCATCTACCGGTACTCCAGAACCAGGTGGACTTTTATGGTATGAGACACTTGAGTTTTTAAGAAAGGTTTTTGAAGAAAAGAATGTGGTTGGCTTTGACATCGTAGAGCTATGTCCTAATACCTCAGAAAAATCTTCAGACTTTCTAGCGGCTAAGCTTTACTATAAAATGCTGAGCTACAAATTTATGGAGCACGATGCAGATGAGGATAATGATAATCTCTATGCAAAAAATCAAAACACAATCACAAAGTTAAAATACGATCAAGATGAAGACTAAAGGAGCAATCTCTCAATTTATAGAGAAGTACTACCTACACTTTAACGCAGCCTCTGTAGTAGATGCAGCAAAAGCCTACGAGGAGCAACTTAATAAGGGCTCAAAAATGCTTGTATCTCTTGCAGGTGCTATGAGTACGGCAGAGCTAGGTAAAATATTTGCAGAGATGATACGTAAAGATAAAGTACAGATCATCTCTTGTACTGGTGCAAACCTAGAAGAAGATGTAATGAATCTTGTAGCGCACAGCCACTACGAGCGCGTGCCTAACTATCGCGATCTAACCCCACAAGATGAGTGGGATTTATTAGAACGTGGTTTAAATAGAGTTACAGATACGTGTATTCCAGAAGAGGAAGCCTTTAGGAGAATACAAGAACATATTGTAAAAATCTGGAAAGATGCAGAGGCTGCCGGTGAGCGCTACTTCCCACACGAGTTTATGTATAAATTATTACTCTCTGGCGTGCTTGAAGAATACTATGAGATAGACATAAAAGACTCGTGGATGTATGCTGCCGCACAGGCAAACCTACCTATCATAGTGCCAGGTTGGGAAGATAGTACAATGGGTAACATTTTTGCTAGCTACGTGATGAAGGGTGAACTTAAAGCAAGTACCGTAAAATCTGGTATTGAGTATATGACCTATCTAGCAGACTGGTATACGGCAAACTCAGATAACGGTATAGGTTTCTTTCAGATAGGTGGTGGTATCGCTGGCGATTTTCCTATTTGTGTTGTGCCTATGCTTTATCAAGATATGGAGCGCACAGATACACCATTCTGGAGTTATTTCTGCCAGATAAGTGACTCCACAACTAGCTATGGCTCTTATAGTGGTGCTGTGCCTAATGAAAAGATAACCTGGGGTAAACTAGATATGAACACGCCTAAGTTTATTATAGAAAGTGATGCAACCATCGTAGCACCACTCATATTTGCTTACCTTCTAGATATGTAATTATGAAAAGCTCAAATAATCCAAACCTCAATAGAGTAATCGTAGACTTCAAGAAATTAACTCCTGAGATACTTGCCCTAGTGGTCGAGAAGTATCCTTACGGTTATGATGATAATGATATCATACGTTTTAGAAACGTAAAAGATGAACTCGTAAAGTGTATTGAAATTATTACAGAGGACACAAAATACCTAGTAAAAATTAGTGCAAAACTAGAACGTGTGATGGAACAATATGATGAGGATGACTACGAGTCATACCAAGATAATGACCCCACAGCTGTGCAAGATCCTTTTGACACAGACGAGGATATAAAAGAATAATGAAAACTGGAGATATACAACACATTGAGCTCAAGTATCTTGAGCTCAATGACTATCAAGAACTTAAAACGGCTATGATATCTGCATATACAAATATGCCAGATTCATACTGGGAGGAGAAACATATATCAACATTGATTAAAAAGTTCCCAAAGGGACAAGCGGTCATAAAAATTAATGGCCAAATTGCCGGCTGTGCACTATCTATCATTGTCAACTATGATGATTTTGAAGACGACCACACGTATAGAGATATTACTGGCAACTACACATTTTCTACCCACTCAGATGATGGTGATGTTCTTTATGGTATAGATGTATTTATCAAACCGGCATATAGAGGCCTGCGCTTAGGTAGAAGGCTCTACGATTATCGCAAAGAGCTATGTGAAGAACTTAACTTAAAAGGCATCACCTTTGGCGGTAGAATGCCCAATTACAGTCTTTATGCAGAAGACCTGAAACCTAAAGAATATATAGAGCAAGTTAAGCGCAAAGAGATAAATGACCCAGTGCTTAACTTTCAAATCTCTAATGACTTTCACCCAGCAAAAGTTATGAGAGGATATCTAGAAGGAGATAAAGCATCTGGAGAGTTTGCTATACTGATGGAATGGGATAACATTTACTATAAAAAACCATCTAGAAAAGCAGCTACAAATAAATCAAATGTTCGTCTAGGGCTCATACAGTGGCAAATGCGACCTTATAATAGCTTAGAGGAGTTACTTAACCAAGCAGAATATTTTATAGATGCTGTTGCTGGTTACAGATCTGACTTTGTGTTATTTCCAGAGTTTTTTAATGCACCCCTTATGGCAAAAGATAATCATCTCAAAACGTCAGATGCGATAAGAAAACTTGCAAGGCATACGGAAGCTATAGTTAAACAATTTTCTGAATTTGCTATAACCTATAATATCAATATTATAGCCGGTAGTATGCCTGAGATACGTGATGGACGCTTATACAATGTAGGCTATCTATGTAGACGTGACGGCAGTACAGAACGGTATGAAAAACTACACGTTACTCCAGACGAGGCAAAAGTGTGGGGTATGCAGGGTGGTACTGAGCTTAAAACATATGATACAGATTGTGGTAAAATAGGAATATTAATATGCTATGACTCGGAGTTTCCAGAGTTAAGTAGGTTACTAGCAAATGAAGGAATGGATATACTCTTTGTTCCCTTTCTTACAGATACACAAAATGGATATTCAAGAGTGCGCCACTGTTCACAAGCAAGAGCTATAGAAAATGAATGTTATGTAGCAATTGCTGGTAGTGTAGGTAACTTACCTAATGTAGAAAATATGGATATACAGTTTGCACAATCTATGGTGTTTACTCCTTGTGACTTCTCCTTCCCTACTAATGGCATAAAAGCAGAAGCAACACCAAATACAGAGATGATATTAATTGCAGATGTTGACCTAGATTTACTAAAAGAACTCAATCAATTTGGCGCGGTAAAAAATTTACGTGATAGACGCACAGATCTTTTTGAAGTGGTTAGAAGGTAAGTATCTGTTTTTGAGATGCAACACTTAAACAACCTTGATTCTACTAGTTATTTATTGTATAATAATATCCTAGACTAAGACCAAAAACAGGTTTTTCATAGTTTTTTACATCTAAGCCTAAATCTATATTAAAGATTCCAAATTTGTCGGTATTATATTTTGTGGATAAATAGCCTAAGAAGCTTTTCTGCTTTGGTTCAAAGGGAGCTGCGTATGTACCTGAGCTCTCAAGATATGTTAGTTTTGCTTGAAAATAAAAGTTACCTGTGGCTGCACCCGCGCCAAAATGGTGAGCGATAACCCTATTATTTGTAATACCTAGTCCTGTCTCTGGATTAAGTTCAAAAAAAGGCAAACCTATTATATCGCTCTCATACGTCCAGCCACTTCTATAAATGATATTGCTAAAATAATTATCACGACCGCTTCTCCCTGAACTTCCGCTTTGACTTCGAGTATCTACGTACTCGTATAAAAGGTTTTTAAAAAACTTATTATTTTTAAATGCATAATTAATTCCCCAAACACCATCCGGAAAATTTTTGAATGCCGTTCCAGAACCATCATCAAAAAGGTGTAAATGATACATTTTCAAAGTTCCATTCTCAAAGTTTCTTTGGTATGAAAAATCAAAACTCCCCAAGTGGTTGCCTAAGGCATTTACTTGTTCGCCTTCATCAGAATTATCCCCACCTGATTGAGCTAAGAATATTTTAAAAAAATCACTAGCACTATTAGGTAAATCTCCATCAATTGGGCTTTTACCTCCCCACTGAGCATAATGTTGCACACCAGCGGTAAATACGCCATATGATTCCGTTGTATATTTTACGTTTATACGCTTATAGTGCACTCGAGTATTTTTTACATAACGCATATCATTTAGTACGTAATGACCCAGTCCATAATCTATATACATATTCTTTAGAAGAGGTATAAATTTTGGCGACTCAATAACTAAACCTGGAAAAGTACGTGTATTTCCGCTATTTAAAATATTATTATTGGTACTTGAGAGACTATTTACAACGTCTGCACTTTTAGAACCTAGTGTAATTTGATAATGTTTAGCCTTAAAACGTACATATAAGTCTCCACGTTGTAAACGTTCTAGACTACCATCCCTGTAAAACAATGATATGCCTCCTTCTAAAGTAGATAATGGGGTTAATTTGTATTTAAAGCTAGAGAATGCACTCAATGCAGCGTTTGAGTTGGATTTAACAAGACCTTCAGTATTTCTGTAAAACCAGAAAGGCAATTCACTTTCACTTAAATAAGTGTTTACGTTTATAGCTCCATTAATTTCTATATTTTCCTGAGCCTCGAGTTGGGATGAAATTAATACTAATAAAAACAATAATTTCCCAAACTTCATAAAACTACTTTTGTATATAATTAAAGTTATAGCCTTTGAAATATTTAGCTAAAGATATTCTCTGGATTTGCAATAATTTCCATTACTCATATTGCCTACTTAAAAAGATCTTGAGGTAAGTCTTCTTCCATTCCTAAGTTCTTCGAAATATCTTCTGTCACTTCTACATCAAGAATCTCATATTCAGAATTATTACTTTTAAACTCAGGAACTAAAGATTTAAGCTTTGCTACACTTATCGTGTTATTATTTTTTATTGCGGCTTTGATAATTGAATTTATGACCGTATTTACCTGCTCATAGTCATTCTCTAGGTCCTCACTTATCATTATTTTATTATGATGAGTAGGCAAGGTTTTACTTTCATTACTTAGCAATTCCTCATAGAGTTTTTCTCCAGGTCGCAGTCCTGTAATTTTTATTTCTATATCTTCATTAAGAGTGTGCCCCGCTAGTTTAATCATCTTTTCTGCAAGATCCATAATGCGTACAGGCTCTCCCATATCAAATATAAAAATCTCACCTCCTTTACCCATTGTTCCAGCTTCCAAAACTAGTTGACAAGCTTCAGGTATGGTCATAAAATAGCGTATGATATCTGGATGTGTTATCGTAACTGGCCCTCCACTCTCTATTTGCTTCTTAAATAATGGAACCACAGACCCATTAGACCCAAGTACATTACCAAACCTAGTTGTAATAAATCTGGTGCTCTTCTTTTTTCCTTTGGCTTGTAAATTAAAATACTTAGACTGCACATACATTTCGGCAGCCCTTTTTGTAGCACCCATAACATTTGTTGGGTTTACCGCCTTATCTGTACTTACCATCACAAAATGACTCACTTTATGCTTAGCTGCAATGTCTGCAAGGTTTTTTGTACCATATATATTTGTGAGTATAGCTTCAGAAGGGTTATTCTCCATTAAAGGTACGTGCTTGTAGGCCGCTGCGTGATAAATTATATCAATTTTAAACGCATCAAAAAGAATTCTCAACCTATTTCTATTTGCTACATCACATATTACAAACTCAAAATCTATATCTGGAAAAGCTCCTTGTAATTCTAAGCTAAGAGAATGCAAAGGTGTTTCTGCTTGGTCTAATACAATTAATTTATTTGGATTATAAGAAGCAACTTGCCTTGCTATTTCGCTACCTATAGAACCAGCTCCTCCCGTTACTAAAATTGTCTTTCCTTGAAGTTTACTAGACTTTACACTATCATTAAGCTGTATGGGATCTCTGTTTAATAAATCTTCAATCTGGAGACTTTTTAGCTGATCTGTTACCGTTGTCTTTTCACTCCAATTTATCACAAGCGGAGAGTTATACACTTTAATATCGTGCTCGAGACATTCTTTTACGATTGAAAACCGTTCTTCTGCACTCATTGAGTTTCCAGCAAAGACAATTGCCTCAGCATTTAGTTTTTGCACTAAATGCTGGACGCTTTTATCAAGTTCCAATACTGGTTTGTCAAGAATTCTTAAACTCTTATTCTGCCTTTTAGAAATAAACCCTTTGATTATAAAACGCTGTGGATGCTCTATATCTAGGGCAGCTGCAACAGATATTGCCCCATCATCTACACCTACAATAACTGCGTTAATTATCTCTGCATTGTTTTGAGCGATTTTAAAACGTTCATACAGTTGTTTTACTGCAAGCCTAAAAGTAAATAATGCTGTAAACGATATAAATGAAAAAAGAATCAGACCCGTTGTAATAAAAACTTTCAGGTCATATATATATTGCCAAGTCAAATTGAAGACCATCAATGTAGCAAAAGTTGCAACAGTTGCAAACAAAAGCTTCATAGCATCCATAAAAGAAGAATGTCTTATGAGACCTGCATATGTTTTAAAAACAAGTAAAAAAACAAAATTGACTCCTATTACTAAGCTTAACTGTTGTCCACTGCTTATAACGCTTAATGGCTTTATATGTAGATCTGATAATAAAAAATAAGTAATAAGTATTGATACCAAAATCAACGAAGTATCTATAAACAGGACTGTCCATCTAGGTAAATAGCGAACATTACGAATATCTAACTTGTTTTCGTCAGAAAACAACCTATCTATAGCGGCTTTTAATCTACTTAACATTTATTAAAATCTTTTAAATAATTCAAATATAACTTTTTGAATTCGTTCTTTATCATCATTTGTTAAATTTGATCCGGACGGTAAACATAATCCGTTTTTAAAAAGCTTATCAGAAACTCCTGCCCCATAGAACTCTGCTTTCTCAAAAATGGGTTGCAGATGCATCGGTTTCCACAATGGCCTGGACTCAATATTCGCTTTCGCGAAAGCGTTACGTAAATTCTCTCTATCAATACCTCTTGTCTTTAAGGGATCTATAAGTACAGTATTAAGCCAGTAATTAGAATTATAATCTGCACTAGGTTCCTCATGTAATGTCACACCGATAATATTTTTAAATAAAGAATTGTAAAAATTAAAATTAAGTATTTTTTTCTCTAAATTAACTTTCAATTTATTAAACTGAATTATGCCTAATGCAGCATTTAAATGACCAATTCTATAATTATACCCCAGTGTCGTATGGTGGTAATAACTTAACTTCTCCTTAGCTTGAGTCGCTAAAAAGACTGCCCTTTCCTTTTCTTTTAAGGTATTTACTACAAGTACCCCACCTCCTCCAGTAGTGACAATTTTATTTAAGTTGAAAGAGAGTATCCCATAATCACCTATAGTTGAGAGTTTTTTATTACGATAAGTGCTACCTAATGCTTCTGCACTGTCTTCAATTACTTTTATATTTTTAGCTTTAGCAAAAGCAAGAATAGCATCCATATTGCTCGATAAACCATACAAACTAGTTACAATAATAGCTTTAGGTACCTTTCCTCTTTTACAACAATCAAAATATGCTTCTTTTAAAAATGTTGGAGACATATTCCACGTATTTTCTTCGCTATCAACAAACACGGGTATCGCACCTTGATATAAAATAGGATTTGCACAAGCTACAAATGTCATTGACTGGCATAGAACGAAATCTCCTTTTTGAACACCTGCAAGTATTAATGCCAGATGAATGGCAGATGTACCAGAATTAAGTGCGACTACCTGCTTTGTAGTATCTAGAAATTCTTGTACACGAGTCTCAAAGTCTAGAATGACTTTGTTTATACTTTCGTAAACATCCCCAGATTTTATATCTGGAATAACAATACGATCTTCGTAAACTGGTGGTGATAGATATATAGGCTTCTCCATAAAACTTAAACGGCTCTTGAACGTAAATTCAAAAAACGTCGTACAAATAAGAAGTAGCTAACCGCTAGACTTATTAATACAATTAATGCAATTAGAATTTGAATAGACATTGCAAGGTTATAAGTAGAATAAACCACAAGACAACATAATAACTGTATGAAGGCATATATCAATGAGGTGTCTATGTGGGATAATTTATTAGAATCTACAATTATCTGATACAAGTGATGTCTGTGTGCCTCAGATATTTTTTCCTTCATCTTAATTCTTCTTACAATAGTAAGTACACTATCTATACCATATACTGCTACTAGCAATAGGCTCACTGGGGCTTTTGTAACGACATAAAACTTATAAACAAGAAAAAACACAACTACAGCCAACGAAATACTTCCTACATCTCCAGAGAAGAAAAGCGCCTTCTTTCTAAAATTATAATATCCAAAAATCACTAATGAAAATAGTAAGTATGCTAACAATTCCCCATTTACAAAAATTGTTTGAGTAGCATTAAAGAAAAATAAAAAGCCAACTATAACAATAGAATAAATACCTGTTAAAGCATTGATGCCATCCATAAAATTGTAGGCATTTATAAACCCTACGCCTACAATAAGAAGGATAATTAAAGAGATAATCGGAAAACTAATACTAACCTCATAAATCGCCATTGTTATAGCAACAAATTGAACAGGTAATCTAACTAACGGAGGTAGCGGCTTTATATCATCTATAAAGCTAACTAGAGCAATAATAGAAGTTCCTAGAAATAAATAAGGGTATAAAAAGCCACTTGTAACAAAAAATATAACGAGAGCTAGATAAAATATGACCCCACCTCCTCTTATGGTTATCTGAGTGTGAGAGCTCCTGTGGTTGGGTTTATCAATAATATTAAATCTATCTGCGAGCTTATAATAACCAAAAGATAGGGCTACCAATAAGATAAATACTATAATATATGTCATTAGATCGCTTTAAAAGATTTTATAGTAGCTGTTAATCCAGTTCTAGTGTCAAAATGTTTATCAATTTTCAAAACATCCTTTATTTTATTATTACTCACTTCGTAAGACTCTGTCAGTTTTTGTAACCGCTCTTTATTAAAGGGAAGTCGTAATGATGTCCCTAGACCTGCAATAAATATTACTAAAGAATTATTTACCGAAAGTACTTTTGGTTTTCTATTAATGGCAAGGGCTATAACTCTTATCAAATCATTAGTTGAGATTGCATAATCATCTGCCAAATTAAAAACGTTAGAATCAGGTAACCTATTTAATAACTTATCTATAACCTGCGTGATAGTATTAATAGAAACAAAAGAACGCTTATTATCAAATGCTCCTAATGGGTAAGGTATACCTTTGTAAACAACCTTATATAGTAAATTTAAATTTCCCTTGTTCCCAGGACCGTGAATCATACAAGGTCGGAGTATGTATAATTTTTTATTTGAAGGTAATTCTTTATTTAATAAATATTGTTCGGCTAGTGCTTTTGATTTACCATAAACGGTTCCTGGTTCATAGGGATGATTTTCAGTTAAAACACCTTCTACTTCATCTGCAACCGCTTTTACAGAACTAAAATATATAAATACTTTAGCATCAGACTCTAGAAATAAATCGAAAAGACGTTTTGTGAGCTCTGTATTTACCTCATAGTATTCTTTGTCATTAGAGGTTTTTTTTAAATCGTGTGCTTTTCCTGCCAAATGAATGAATGCATATGAGCTACTAAAATCATTAACAGTAAGATTATTGTAATCTAAAGAAATACTACTTTTCTGTCTTCGCGAAAGCGGTATAACATTCCAGTTTTTAGTCTCTAGATAAGGAACTAAATTTTGTCCTACAAAACCACTTGATCCAGAAATAATTAATTTATTGCTCATAAAGTTCTTGATAGATTTCAAAATGTTTCCTAACGACATTTAACTGGTCAAATTCTTTCTCAGCCTTAACTCTTGAAGCTAACCCCATTTTTAACATCAATTCTGGATTGACGATTAATTTTTCAATTGCATTTGCTAGTTCAATAGTAGACTTTACAGGGACTTTAAATCCGTTAACACCTTCGTCAACACACTCTCTACACCCTATGGCATTTGTAGTAACAATGGGTCTTCCTATAGCACAGGCTTCTATTAAAGTTCTAGGCATACCTTCTCTATAGGATGGTAAAACCACTATATTAGAACTGTTATAAACCGCTACCATATCTTTTTGATAACCTATCCATTTGACATATTCACCATCTTCCCAATCTTTAAGATAATTAGAGCTTACTCCTGCTTTGTTATCATTATCAGCAAGTCCAGATAATATAAATTGTATACGGTTGCTATACTTATCTTTTAATAAGCGGGTTGCTTCTCTAAGCTCTGCAACTCCTTTATCCCATAACATTCGCACAGGAAATAAGATAACTAACCTATCTTCATTAGGTAGTGGAGTTTGATTGAATTTTTTTAAATCAACGCCAGAACCTTTTATATAAAATATTTTATTTTTTTCATTTAGGACTCCTAGATCTCTAAGTTCTGAGTAATCGTCTTTGTTTTGAAAGATAAAACCTATATTCTTATGTTTGAAACCTACCTTCATAAGCTTAATCATAATCTTAGCTACTCTACCTTGATTGTCTCCGGTGAAATTATATCCTAAACCACTTACTGCATTAACAACGGATGGAATCTTAGTGAATTTAGCAGCGAGCGAACCATAAATGACCGGTTTTAAAGTAATGTGATGCACTATATCTGGTGCACTATCTTTATACAATTGTCTGAATTTTATAAGCAGTTGTAACTCAATAAAAGGATTAGTTCCAGATCTGGAGAAAGGAAATGATATAAAATTTATCCCACTAGCAGTAATTTCTTTACTTCTACCACTATCTTCTGCTGCAACTATAACTTCCCAACCGTTTTCTATTGCCTGTTCAGCTATACAGAGTCTATGCGAGATAAAGAACCAGTCTACGTTTACAACGTAGAGTATTTTAGGTTTTCTTGTCATTAAATAAATCTTTTAAGGTTTCGAAAAGATATGAGTTAAGTAAAACTTTGATGAATTTACAATAAATTGTTCAAGTAATTAATCTATCAAATGCTTAATATTATTTTTCACCAATCGGAATTTACCACTTTTTTCTAGGGGTATTTGAGATACATATTCAAATTTCAAATCGATTTTACTTCCAACCCTATCTATCCAATTTTGACGAAATTTATCTTCGCTTTTTGTGGTGAACGATTTTGGATCTTTTATAATTTTTATCAAAATATGGTCAATATGATTTTGCTCTGCTTGAAACTTAATGATTCCATTTATATCCTTGAGTGTATTTGAAACATTTCCAAGATTAATTTTACCTTTTTCTATAGAATAAACATAGTCATCTATTCTACCCAAAATCTCTTTTACTAAGGGGTTATTATTTCCGCAATTGCAAACTTCAGTACTTAATTCTATAGAATCTCCTATATCATATCTTATTAGGGGTGTACCGTGAGTAGTAAAACTCGTTACAACAAGTTTTCCAGATTGAGCAGGCTCATTATCCTTATTTAAAACCTCAAAAACTCCACTTTGAAGTTCTAAATGAAGATTCCTATTTGAGCATTCTATAATAAATGGTGCTCCTTCTGATGATGCATACTGATCATATACACCACAGTGAAAAAATGATTCTATAATATTTTTATTAACCTCTGTGATACTCTCTGCAGTGGGAAATATAGCCTTTACAATTCCTTTGGGAAAAGATATATTTTCTGCAATACCATATTTTGCAATTTCAACTATGTTTGAAGGAAAACCAACTAAAAATTCTGGAGCAAATTCAATCAAATCTTTAATATAAAACCTTAAATAGTCTTTCTTTATGTGAAAAGTTGAATAATACTTAACGTTATAAATATAGTCTTCTTTCCAGAATCTATTTTTTTTAACGTCTTTGTCTGTAAGAATATTTTTTCCAGAAAACCAGGCAGTCTTTTTACCTAATTCATAACCAAAGTTAGATCTAAAATTATCCAACATTGCAAAACGCTCTTGGTAATCTTCTTTAGTAAAGTAAACTTCTAAAGATTTGCCTGTAGTACCCCCCGTTTTTGAAATAACAGCCCCTTTCTTACTAATGGTATAAACATCATTGAGATTAACTCTTATATCTTCTTTAGATAAAATGGGTAATTGAGATATTAGCGAAAAATCTGTTGGGCTTTCTATATTGTTAAATTTTTTTTTAAAGTAATCCGAGCGTTCAATGGCGTTGCATATGAAAGATTTATAACGATCTTTTTGTACTACTTTAAGTTGTTGAAGACTTAAAGTACTATTTTCCTTAAAAATCTTTCTGTAGTTCTTGTACTTCCCACCATATCTTATTCTATTGTTAGAATAGTTGTATAAAGAGATTAAGAAATTTTGAAAAAGATGAGGAAGTAATTTGTAAACTTTTTCTCTCATATAATTATGTAATTACAGTTTTCACTTGGACTAAAAATTGCTCCTTAGTATTTATATAATAATCGGTGTTGTAATTAAAAAACAAACATTATTTTTATTCAATTATTCTCTCTAAAAGCTTAGTTTGATTTTTCCTATCAAATATACCTAGCACTTTCTCTTGAGATACTACACTTAGCTCATCACCCTTCCACATTTTTATTATATTCGTAAGCTTATCAAGCTGGTTCTCCTTTGTATCATTGTAAATATCAAAATTTGATCCTAGATTATATGTATCGATGAGAGCTGATGGTTCTGAAGCATTTGGCGCGAAATTAATAATATATTTATTTGCTGCGAGGTATTCATAAAATTTTAAAGGAACCCCTGTATAATGTGAGAGCTTCTCCCCTACTATTAACCACAATATGGTAGACTGTTGATATTGTTTCAAGACCTCATTGCGCGGTATTTTACCTATGTAATCTACTACTGCATAAGATTTAAAACTTGCCATTTCATCTTGTAGTGATTTTTCAAAATTACCAGCAATCACAACTTCAACATCATCTAGAGACATCAGTCCCTCCTCTATTGCCCAATCTAATAATTGCAAAAGCCCTTTTGGAGACCTAATACCGCCATAGAAGCTACCAGCATAAAATATCCTTATCTTCTCTGAGCTTCTCGTTATTGCCTCTGTCTCCACGTTAAAATCATCTGCATCAAACCCATTGTAAATCACAGAAAATTTTTCGGCATCATTTTGATAATGCTTTGCATAAATATCACGCATTGCATTTGAAATAAAAGTAATCTTATCAGCCTTTTTAAGGATTTTATTTTCAAATCTCTTATGAAAAAGAGAGAGTGGCCAGGGCGAATGTAATTCCTGACCGTGTATGTAATGATAATCTCTTAAGTCTCCTATAAGTTGCACGTTTGGATTCATCTTCTTTACGTGCATCCCAAGTAAATGATTTGTCATTGATGGTGATGTTGAAATAACAGAATCCAAACCATCTATAAGACTTTGGTTCTCCAATAAATACTTTTTTGCTTCCTTATACCAAAAAATTGCTTTGTCTGGTATTAGAAAATAAGAGCCTATCTTAACAATACCTCTTTTCAATTTCGTTTTAAACCCCTTTGATGTGCTATCCATTTTAGCACTTCTTAAGTCTTTTCCTATATTACTTTTTAATAAACTTTTTACAGCGATAAGCTCAACAGCAGGTAATGCATTATCCATAGAACTATCCGTACCAAGTGAACTATCTGGATTACTACACGTTAATACAGTTACCTTATACTTACTCTTATCTAAATATTTTGCCCAGCTATAAGGTCTTCTGGCTGCAGGTGCATTATAAGGTGGGTAGATGTAACTTATGATGAGTATGTTTTTCATTGGTTTTTCTATTAAATAGATGAATTTTTATAAATAAATGAAAGTATAATCCCAACCTTCATAAATGATCCAGAGTAAGTTACCGTACCAGATAGTTTTACTCGTAATGGAAATGCTTAGAAAAATGACATTAAAAAAGAACGTGAATGAATAGGCAGGAATTAATAACAATACAAATCTACTATTTAAATAATTTTCATATTCTCTCAGAATCATTAAAATTACAAACAAAGCAAATAAATAGCCTACCATAAGAAATCTCCCACCAGAAGGCATAGTTGCAATAATGAATGAAAAAGTAAAATAAAAGAAAACAAAAGCCAACATCTTATTTATCACTAAGTCTTTAACACTATTCTTTTGTAATTCACGCTTCAAATAAATAAGTATAGTGAAAAAAGCTATTTTTATAAGATTCTGAAAGAAATTAGATACCATTAAAAATGGGGAACTTGAAGCTCTCTCTTTGTAAATATCAGCTACTTCGGAGCTATTATATGTGCCAATTTTATTTGATATACTATCTGAAGGTACAAGAGACCCTATAAAGTCTAAACTTATAATATTAGATGCCAATACCCAAGAAGCGATGAAACTGAAAATAAAAGAATAATATAATAAGTTATTTACGCCAGTATTACTGTAGGTGAATTTTTTAATAATTACGTATAATAGAATAACTATAACACCGAATAAGAAAGAAAAATGGACCAAAGGTGCACACAGAACTAATAATAAATATCTATTCTTATTATAAAGGACGACATTAATGACTCCATAAAAGAATACCCAAATAGCAGTATTAAAACGAGCTCCATTAATATTAGTTATTGGATTGATTATTATAAATAAAAAGAATAATAAAGATGCGTAGAACCCAGAATAGTTAGCTTGTTCTTTTTTGAAAAGACGAATAGAGAAATACCAAAAAAAACCAAAAACTAAACCAAAACTCGCAAAAAGTATCTTAGGATTATCAGTGAAAGACTTCAAAAAGGCATAAGTAAGAAATCTATAAAGATCTGGAGCTCCACCTAATAAATATAACTGATATATATCATAAATAGACTGATAATTAAACTCATTAAAAACTAGTGCTACTCGATAAGAATCTACAGAGTCATTTGAAAATGCAAAGGAAAACCCAAATAAGGTACAGAATGCAACAAACAGAATCCCATTCGTTCTAGATTTCAAATTTCGTATAGCTATTAAAAAAGATACAAAAGGAAAAATGAAAAATATAGGTATGTTTAATAATGAGTTTTTATTTTTCATTTAACAATAACAAACAAGATTATTTCAAATTAATTAAGAGCTACAACTACAATTACTATTTGCCTTATGCTTTTTTTCGCATTTAGTACAAATATATGCTATAACTTTAGCTGGGTTTCCTACTGCGATTGAATTACTAGGTATATTTTTAGTAACAATAGCACCAGCACCAATTATGGAATTATCTCCTATATTAACTTCTGGAAGCACTACACAATTACTACCCAACCACACATTTTTACCTATAATAATTGGCTCGCTTAAACTATGTTTAGTTAAATCATCACTTGAATGATTTGCGCTAATAAAACTACAATTATATGCCCATATGGTTCCCTCACCAAATTCAATACCGTTTATTGCCTGATAGTAACATCCGCCTGAAGTTGCGAGACTTAAATAGACACTCTTAAGATTATTACCCGTTAATTTAACATTAGATGGATTATTGACCCTAGAAGTATAATGTAATAGAAAAGGACTAGGGGCATTAATACGCAATATAACCTTAACAAATGAATTTAGAAGATAAGTTCCTATGCCTGTAGCATAATACTTTCTTTCAATTAGTCTATTTACGAATGGAATAAATGCAAAAAACTTAACAATTTTCATCATCTCAAATAAGCTATTATAATTAATATTTGTAATACAAATATTAATTTGTTAAAAGTGACTATCTGCAAATATCGTTTTAACATATCTTCTTTTACTAAATAGATGATCCACATTACAGAGGTAGAGAATAGAGTACCAAAAACAACTCCCCTAATACCTAAGAAGTAATATAAGCCGACAGAAACTATTAAATTTAAAAATAAAACCAATAAACTAATTTTTGTTATCAATTTAGTTTGACCTTTTGCAGTTAATAAAATACCATAGTTATTATTTCTAAAAAGTAAAACCAATAAATATGTTTTAAATAATGTTACTGATGCAGTGTAGTCTTTACTATAAACAAAGAAAATAATATCATCAGCAAAAAACATTGCTAATAATATAAAAGGATAGGTTATAAAAGAAACCTTTTTTGTGGTTAGCAGCCACAAGAGTTTTGCCTCAGATTCTTTATTGGACTCAATTAATCTAACCATTTTTGGAAATATTTGCTGTGAAAATGCCGCACTAAACATTGCAAATATTGGTATCTCAAAAGCACCCACAGCAAAAATTGCGAATGTGGTATCATCTTCAAAAATATTAACTATGGCCTTATCTAGATATGCACTAAAGAGGCCTGTAAATGTAGCCAAGTAAAGTGGAAACCCATAAACCCATAACTTTTTTAAAATACCTTTATCAATTGATAAAACCTTAAATGTTAAACCAGAATTATAGAAATAAAATAGACTAGGAAAAAAAAACACAGAAAAATAAGTGAGTATAGCAACTCCAATATAGTATTCGGGTTTTAAATCTAAAATATAGCAGCCTAAAAATACAATACACAAACTACTCAATGCTCCATAAATAGACAACATTGTTAACTTTTCCTCTAGATTAATATTTATATAAGTATATCGAAGGATTTTATTTAAAAGATATGCTAAAAGTGGTAATGGAAAAAAAATAGAATATAGATAATAACTCCCAAGATTTACCAAATTAAAAAAGTGAAAGAGATTGAAAACGCATAGTATAGTAAATAGAATAATACCTATTCGAAAGAAAATAAGTATTACATTATTTAGATAATACTCGACATTAACTATGTCTTTAGCAATGAAAAATTTATAACTTTCTGCAAAACCAAATGAAACTAATGGAATACCTAAATTGAGTAGAAAAAAAACTTCTTTCCATAATCCAAAATCATTCACTTCGAGTTTTTTCGAAAAAATAAAATCAATTGCAATAAAAAGGACGGCCACAAAACTCTGTGATATCGCAATGTGAAATGATTTAACTGTAGTCCCACTTCTATATTTCTCCAATATTGAAATAACTTTCTTGTACAAATTCAAAATAAATTAAGGTTACTCTATAAAAGGCAATAAAATTAAACTTCAGTCCACAGACTCCTTATATATTTTTTTGATACAATAAACACGTACCTAAATACTGCAAACATAAATCCTATAATAGCAAATAGGAGAATTTTAATTAACGTATTACCATTTTCCGGTTGTAGAGGAACTACGGCGGGATTAATTAATGTGAAATTTGGAGTATCTTCTTTTATTTTTAAACTTTGAGAGATTCGCTGTTGTTCAAGATCTGAATATAAGGTATAGAGTAAAGTAGCCTCATTTTCGAGCTGTCTTTTCCTTATAAGAGATGACTCTGTAGCATTAAATCTATTGCGGTCTGTATAGCTCGCCAGCCTAACCTGAGCATCTTTATATTCTTGCTTTGTCTCTTGATATTGGCTTTCTATAAAATTATATTTCTCTCTAGCTTTGGCTATTCTATATCGTATAATTTCTTTCTGTAAACGAACTTGAACTTGTTGGGCAAGCTGTGCAGCTGCAATCGGTTCTTCGTTTATAATGGTCTTTATTTCTAGCGTACCATCCTCTTCACTTATGCTAAAAGAAAGTTTGTCTTTTAAAGATTTGAGAACTTTTTTATCATCACTAGTTATATATTCTAGTGAATCTAATTTATTAACAACTCTTTCTGGAGAAGAGTCATCACTAAAGATTAGTTTAGGTAACCCTATCGTATATTTTACGATATTCTCACTTAAGGATAATCCCTCTTTATTTATAACATATTCTTCAAAAGTAATTAAAGAATCTTCATTTTTAAGTTTAATTGGAATATCAAAAAGTTGTTTTCTAAATTCCCAACTATTTATTATTTGTGGATACAAAAATGTTGGTATATCACTAGAACTTGAAGACTTAATAGATCCTCCACTAATTAGGGAAGCTATACCCCCAAGACCACTAGATTGAGCACTACTAGAGTCTTGGGTAATAAATAACACCCTCGAGCTATAAGATTTTGGAGTAAATAATACCACCACAATACCTAATAGAACAAATATTAAAATAGATACAATGATAAATTTCTTAGTTTGCAGAAAACCTTTAACTAAGCTGAGGATGATTTTATAATCATTCTCATTTGAGTGATCAATTCTTTCTTCCATATTAGTTTGAAAATAATCTTTCTACTAGGAGCGCTATAGTAGCAAATCCTGTTGTAATACCCAACACTTCTTCGGTACTCATACCACCTGTGCGTTCAGCTTTTGAGGGCACTACTACTAACGAACCTGGTTGTATAGGTGGATAGGTCTTAAAAAATAAAAAGCTTTTTGTTGCTGCAATATCACCATTGGGATAAATCACATAAGACTTTCTCTTCTTGGCTTGATTATTAAAACCTCCAGACTTGCTTATGTAATCTTTAAATCTTAGCCTTTTATCATATCTTACTAGTGATGGAAGTAGCACTTGACCTTCTATCTTAATAGTTTCCTTTATCGTAGGAATTATAATTCTATCACCATCTTTTAAGACCATATTCTGTGAAGATCCTGGTCCCTCTTTAAGTAACTTATTAAAATCTATAGCAACGCGGTACTCCTCAAGATTATTTAAATCAATATTTACGTTTTTTGTTGACGTACTGTCATTAATTCTATCTGAAGTTAATTGTTGTATAACTTCCTTATAATATGGATTTCTTCTCACAAGGCTTCCTCCTTGCTTAAAAGCATAAGGAGATAAACCACCAGCCTTTTCTATCAGATCAAGAATACGTTCATTTCTATAAGTTACATCATACGCTCCAGGGAACATTACCTCTCCCACTACAGAAATACCTATTTGATCTCCAGAACCTTTAAGATATCTTACAGTAATCTTATCATTAGGCATAAATACAAAAGGTGTATTTGTATTCATATCTAGCTTAGTATTACCAGATATTTTAAAAGTCTGATTAATGGTTTTATAATCATCATCAATAATCTCTCTTGTAACATCTATTACTCTAGGATCTGCATCTTTTTCATATCCACCAGCTAGGAGAACTAGTTCTTCTAGTCCTACTCCATCTATATAAGACATAGTCTGTGGGTTTTTTACTGCTCCACCTATGGTGAGTGTGCCTTGCTCTTTTAAACTATACTTATCAAAAACACTTACGACATCATTAACCTGTAATGTAATATCTACACTACCGTCAATTACGTCTTCAAGTGAATATGATGATGAAGTACTATTTTTTCCTTCTGGATTACTTGTTATCACTACCCTATCTAAATATGCCGTTTCCAAAACTCCACTCGCTTTATCTAATAGTTGCTTTAGTGACATATTAGGTGTAAACTCATAATCACCAGGCCTATAAACCGCTCCATTTATCGAGACTCTATTTTCTACCTTATCAATAATTTCATTGATTACAATTGCATCACCATCACGCAACCTAGCATTTCTAAAATCTCCGATATTCAATTCTTTTAAAACCCTTCTATCACCTTCTATACGTTCTAATTTTATTACATCTTTAAAAGCATTTGATGTAAAACCACTTACGTACTTAAGAAGGTCTGCAAAAGTTTCATTTGTCTTCATCTCATAGACTCCTGGACGTTTTACCATCCCACTAACATTTACTTTAGATATATATGGTTTGACAATAATGACATCTTGATCCCTCAATGTAGCATTTCCTGTCTGACTACCATTTACTAAATAATTATAAATATCAAAGTACGGAAGTTCAACACCATTACGCACAAGCTTTATTTCTCTAAAAGTACCTTGATCTGTAGGGCCTCCAGCTGCATATAATGCATTGAGAACTGTAGATAATGCGCTTAAAGAATATGTGCCAGGTACTGCCACCTCTCCTATTATATTAACCTGGACTGTTCTCACACTAGATAAAGAAATATCTGTAAAAATTTTATAAGGACTACTAGCTGGTGCAGAGATACCTCTATATACGTTAAGTAACTTACTTTTAATTTTAGAGCTTGCCTCCTCAATAGTTAAACCACTTACTAATACTTGACCTATATTAGGAATTTTTACACTTCCATTTCTATTAACCTCTAGATCAAAAGTATTTTCGGCAGCACCCCATAAACTCACTACAAGCCCGTCACCAGGCCCTAACTGATAATTTACAGGAGTTGCAAGATTTAAATTAGGTTGAAAACTAATCTTTGGATTATTAAAAAAATCGTATCCAAACAAGGTAGACTTTTTTAACTCTCTAAAATTTTCTTGATTTACATCTGTAGTATCCTTACGAATTGCTAATAGGTCTTGACTATTATTACCTACATCTTGCGCACCTTGCATTTTACCTGCAAGTGCGTTTACCTGTTCTGGTGACAACCCTTTTGAGGCTGCAAGCGCCCTAAGCTGCTCTGGAGTATATCCGCTAGCTTTAGCTTTGGAAACTAAGCTTTGCACATCTTGTGACGGCATAGCGTTTATATCTTCTACGGTCTGGCTGTAAGAATTTGTTGTTATTAGTATAATAAAACAAAAAACACATAGAGAGCGTAAATTCTTAATTATTGTCATATATCGTAAAATATTTTTCGTCAAAATTTATTAAATCTAAATCAATTTCATTTTGATTTAATTATTCATTTATGCTTAAGTAAACCTTCTATAATTTTTTTACTAGCCTCTCCATTACCGTATAGATCTAACGAAAAATCTGGTGATTGAGAATGAGCATTTTTAAAGGCAGCCATAATAGTTTCAAAATCGGCTCCTACAAGTTTGTTAAAACCATTATCTATCAATTCAACCCACTCGGTCTCATCACGTAAGGTTAGACAGTATTTCTTAAAAAAATAGGCCTCTTTTTGTAAACCTCCACTATCTGTTAGTACAAGAGAACAGTTTTTTAGTAAATACAACATTTCAACATAACCCACAGGGTCTATACAGTGTAGGTTACTTCCTATTTGTATATCATATTTTTTTATAAAACTTTTAGTTCTAGGGTGCAATGGTAAGACTACAGGAGTCTCTTGAGATATGGTGTTTAGTGCTTTAAAAATATTCTTTAATCTTTCAGGGTCATCAGTGTTTTCTGCCCTATGAACAGTTGTAAGGATAAAGTTAGATGGGATTTCTTCTTGTGGTGCTTTCGCGAAAGCGGAAAACATAAGACTTGCATCCATCATCACATCACCATTCTTAACGATTGCGATATCAAGATCATTATACCCTTCTTTTTCTAGATTACTTATTGCCGAATCTGTGGGGCAAAAAAGCACACTACTTACTCTATCTGTCAGAATACGATTAACCTCTTCTGGCATACGCATATTAAAAGAACGTAACCCTGCTTCTATATGAGCTAATTTAATATGCAGTTTTGATGCAGCTAGAGCTCCAGCAAGTGTTGAGTTAGTATCACCATAAACCATCACCCAATCTGGTTTTTCTATAAGTAATACTTTTTCTATTTCCTCTAGCATTTGTCCCGTCATAGCACCGTGTCCAAGTCCATTTATATCGAGTTGATATGCAGGCTTTGGAATATCCATTTGCTCAAAAAAGACATCACTCATATTGCTGTCGTAATGCTGTCCCGTATGCACTATAACCTCACTTATAGATTCCTTTGGATTGGTTTGATTGTACTCTATAAAAGATCTACTAACCGCTCCAGATTTAATAAATTGAGGTCTAGCTCCTATAATTGTAACGACTTTCATTATTTATTTTTTTCTAAAAGGGTGTATAGCCAGTGCTTTCTTTGCAAAAGGGTGATATTCTCCTTTGAGACCTATTGCTTCTGAATTACGGATATCATAGACAATATCTATGGCTTGTGCAGCATCTTCTATACCATAACCATTACCATTTAATATTTCTTTATAACTGGTAGTATGCAAATCTGTAAAGCCTCCACTAAACTCTAACTCTTCCCCCTCAATGGTAATAGATCTATATGTTCTCTGTCCTTTCTCTACAACTTCTTTTGGTAAGACTTCATCATTTATAGACAAAAACCACCTTACTCTTGCACGCTCAAGTTCTAGATAACCAGAAGCTCTATCGTGCTCATAGATATGCGTGATATTTTGTTTTACACCTCCAAAAATCCAAGATAACATATCAAAGAAATGTACACCGATATTTGTTGCTATACCGCCAGATTTTGACTCATCACCTTTCCAAGATGTATAGTACCAGTTACCTCTTGAGGTTAAATAAGTAAGGTCTACATCATAAATTTTATCTTTGGGCCCGTCATCTATTTTTTTCTTAAGATCTATTATACTTTGATGTACACGTAGCTGAAGAATATTATATATTTTTTTACCCGTCTCCTTTTGTATATTCTTTAATGAATCTACACTCCAAGGATTTAAGACAAGTGGTTTCTCACATATAGCATCTGCCCCCTGTCTTAATGCAAAACGTATATGAGCATCGTGTAAATAATTCGGTGTACAAATACTTACATAATCTAAGTTTATATTTTTATCGTACTTAAGCTTAGAGATATGACGATCAAAACGCTCAAATTCAACAAAAAAATCAGCATTTGGAAAATAACTATCTATAACCCCTACACTATCAAAATTATCTAAGCCTGCAATTAAATCATTCCCAGTTTCCTTAATGGCCTTCATATGCCTAGGTGCAATATATCCTGCAGCCCCTATTAATGCGAAATTCTTCATATAATTTATGCTATGCGTTTAACTTTATTATCATTTAGACTATACTGCTGACTAGTCTCAGGACAGATAGCTATATTATTGTTATCAAATGTCAATCTATGACCATATTCACTTACCCAGCCAAGTTGTTTTGCGGGGTTTCCTACTACCAATTCATAGTCAGCAATCTCTTTTGTAACTACCGCTCCAGCTCCTATAAATGCAAACTTACCTATATCATTACCACAAACAATTGTTGCATTTGCCCCGATTGATGCTCCTTCCCTAACAATGGTTCGTGCATACTCAGATTTACGGTTTACTGCACTTCTTGGATTTATGACATTTGTAAAAACCATCGATGGGCCTAAAAAAACATTATCCTCACAAGTAACCCCTGTATATATTGAGACATTATTTTGAACTTTCACGTTACTACCTAATATTACATCTGGCGAAATAACAACGTTTTGACCTACGTTACAATTCTCTCCTAGTGTAGAATTTGTCATAATATGTGAAAAATGCCAAATTTTACTTCCATCACCAATGGAACAATTATCATCTATAACTGCCGTTTCGTGGGCAAAATAAGTTGTTTTTGACATCGATAAAAATTATTTTTCTAAGCTTTGTTTAAGTTGCAAATATAGTTTTTCTGTATCGCATCTACTAATTAAAAGATTGGCTAAAATTCTAAGCTTTTAACTGTTATACACTTCATTCAAAGTGAAAAACTAACCTTTCCCTATTGTATAACATTCAAAACCTATATTCACAATTTTTTGCGTGTCGAGCAGGCCCCTTCCATCAAAAACAAAAGCAGGCTTTTGCATCTCATTATAAATTTGTTCCCAGTCATAATTAACAAACTCATCCCATTCTGTCATAATAGCAATGGCGTGCGCATTATCACAGGCTTCCATAGGGTCGTTAACTACTGTAACCAAAGCTCTATTTTCAGCTTCAGAACGCGTGTTTAAATAATCCAGATCTGCTAGAATCTGTTCCTCAGAAACCTTTGGGTCATATATAACTACCTCTGCTTGTTCATTGAGCAAATAGTCTGCCACATAAATGGCTGCCGATTCTCGCGTATCATTAGTATCCTTTTTAAATGCCCAACCTAATAATGTAATCTTCTTACCAGAAACGGTGTTAAACAGGGTCTTTACTATCTTTTCTGCAAATCGTCTTTTTTGGTGGTCATTCATAATAATAACCTGCTCCCAGTAATCTGCCACCTCATTAAGTCCATATGACTTTGCAATATAAACGAGGTTTAAGATATCTTTTTGAAAACAAGATCCACCAAAACCAACGGAAGCCTTTAAAAACTTTGGCCCTATCCTCGAGTCTGTGCCTATGGCTCTGGCAACTTCTTGAACATCTGCTCCAGTAACTTCACAAAGCTCAGACATCGCGTTAATAGAAGAAACGCGTTGAGCAAGAAAGGCGTTTGCCGTGAGTTTAGACAGCTCTGAGGACCATACATTTGTTCTTAAGATACGCTCTTCTGGAATCCAATTTGAATAAATGTCTGCAAGAGCTTCTGTAGCCTTTTCACCACCAGGAGTATTTTCTCCCCCTATAAGTACACGATCTGCATTAAGTAAATCTTGAATTGCAGTACCCTCGGCTAGAAACTCTGGGTTTGATAAAATATCAAAGCGTACACCTTTACCTGTATTGTGAAGTATATTCTGTAATGCTTCGGCAGTACGTACAGGTAGTGTAGATTTTTCTACTACAATTTTATCTGTAGTCGCTACTCTGGCAATCTGGCGAGCACATAGTTCTATGTACTTTAGATCTGCTGCCATCCCTTTACCTACTCCATACGTTTTAGTAGGTGTGTTTACAGATATAAAAATAAGCTCTGCTTCATCTATCGCCTTATCTACTTCTGTAGAAAAAAATAGATTTCTCCCTCTAGCTTCTTTTACAACTTCAGCCAGGCCTGGTTCATAAATGGGTAGGTTACTTACATCTTCATCATTCCAAGCTGCGATGCGCTTCTCATTAAGGTCAACTACAGTAACTTTTATATCTGGACATTTTAACGCAATTACAGACATTGTAGGTCCTCCTACATAGCCTGCTCCAATGCAACAAATGTTTTTTATGCTCATATTTTTAAATTATTGGCAAATCGCAAATATAGCAGTTTGCATACTAATGACAGGAAAATCTTACGCTTTCGCGAAAGCGTACTAATCCTTATAATAACTTTTATACCATTTTACAAAGGCCGCTATCCCATCTTCGACACTTACAGATGGTTGATAGTTATAATGTTCACGCATAGCCTTTACACTTGCCCAAGTCTGGTTTACATCACCATCTTGCATAGGAAGCATTTCTTTTTTTGCTTTTTTACTAAGTTCTAGTTCTAAGGCTTCTATAAAGTCTAATAGCTTTACAGGCTTGCTATTACCTATGTTTAAAATCGTATTTCCGGATTGCACTTTATTTTGTATTACAGACTTAACACCATCTATGATGTCTGATATGAAAGTGAAATCACGTGAGAGATTACCTTCATTAAAAACCTTAATAGGTTTATTATTTATTATCGCATCTGTAAATAAAAACATTGCCATATCTGGTCTTCCCCAGGGACCATACACTGTGAAAAAACGTAAACCAACAGCATTTATACCGAATAGATGTGCGTAGGTATGCGCCATTAACTCATTAGATTTTTTTGTAGCGGCATAGATACTTATGGGCTCGTCTACAGACTGTTTTTCTGTAAATGGAACATTAAGACTATTGCCGTATACACTAGAGCTACTTGCATAAACAAGTTTTTTTATATCATAATTACGACAGCATTCTAATATATTTAAAAAGCCTACAACATTTGTATCTATATATACCTCTGGATTTTCAATAGAATATCTTACGCCCGCTTGAGCTGCAAGATTACATACGAGGTCGAAAGACTCTTTTTTAAAAAGCTCAGGCAACGCTTCCCTATCCTCAAGATTCATACGCACAAATTTCAGTGCTTTATGCTTGTGGCTTGCCACTGTCAAATTCCAGACTGATGCTTCTGCTTTTGATATACCTAATTGCGATAATCTATCATACTTAAGATTAGGGTCGTAATAATCGTTAACATTATCAAGAGCCACTACAGTATGTCCCTCGTTGAGCAATTGCTCACAAAGATGATACCCAATAAAACCAGCGCCACCTGTAACAAGAATTTTCATAAACAGTATTAATAAGCTTCAAAGTTAGGACTAAATAAGGACTTCTTATTATATGTTAATTTCTCCGTTGTTCCTGCAATAAAAACAGTAATTCCAGCGGTCTCACATATAGCATCACCAGCAGCCGTATCCCACTCCATACAAGGAGCAAATCTAGGGTATCTATCTGCCTTTCCTTCTGCAAGCAGACAGAATTTAAGCGCACTACCCGCAGGAAGTAAGCTTACCGAATTGGTATTTTTTTTTAAATCCTCTATATACGCTACTGTTTGCTCATTGAGGTGAGAGCGACTTGTCACGACTCGTATCTCTTTTTGTGATTTTAGCTTATTTGTAAAAATTATATGCTTATCATCCACTACTTGATTCCACCCCATCTCTATTGTAGGATTTGAAATCTTATAGCTTTTGCCTAGTGAGCTTCCACCTAGATATAGTGTATCAGACACCGGAATATAGATAATACCAAAAACTGGCCTAGCTCCTATTATCAATGCAATGTTTACAGTAAATTCTCCATTGCGATTTATAAACTCTTTGGTGCCGTCTAATGGATCCACGAGCCAAAAGATGTCCCAAGTACTTCTTTCTTCATAAGGGATTTCGGCGGCTTCTTCACTTAAAACAGGAATGTTTGTAGCACTCAGCTCCTTACAGATTACCTCGTGGGCACGAGTATCTGCAACTGTAAGGGGTGAATCATCACTTTTAAGAATGCTGTCAAATGCTGTCGCATACACCTCTCTAATTACATCACCAGCTTGAAGCGCAGCTTTGACAGCGATACTTTTAAATTGATCACTTATCATAATTTAACCAGCATTTTCTCAAGACTTTCTTCCCAAGGCACATTTTTAATCCCTAAAAGGTTGATGATTTTAGAACTTTCTAATTTACTATTTTTTGGGCGCGTGGCCTTTGTTACAAAGCGGTCGCTGGACACAGGTAAAACGTTTATACTCATTTTCTTGTAGCTGAATACCGCTTTCGCGAATGCGTACCACGTAGTGACACCCTCATTTGTATAATGATATACACCTGCATTATGTGTAGTAAGCACGTTTGACAACTGTAAAATAATACAAGCTAGATTATTTGCCAACGTAGGTGATCCATATTGATCGTTTACAACCGAAATCTCGTCTTTCTCATTACCTAATCGTAACATAGTCTTCACAAAATTACTCTCGTAAACACTATAGACCCAGGAGGTTCTTATAATAGCATAGTCGAGAAGCCCTGAAGTAATTATGGCCTGCTCACCAGCAAGTTTAGACTTGCCATAAACCGTTGTTGGATTTGTAATATCTTCCTCTGTATATTCTTCTGGTTTTTCTCCGTCAAAGACATAATCTGTAGAAATGTGAATGAGTTTGATTCCATTATCCTTACAAGCTTGAGCTAGATTCTTTACTCCTATTACATTTACTAGGAAAGCTTTCTCTTTATCCTCTTCGGCGGCATCTACAGCAGTGTATGCGGCTGTGTTTATTATAACATCTGGTTGATGTAAATCAATCGCTTTTTTAATAGAAGATGTTGATGTGATATCTAACTTAGATTTTGACAGATGTACACTCGTAACATTCTCAAAAGTAGCTTCTTCCTCCTTTATGGCTTGTGCCAGCTGACCACCACCACCTGTAATGAGTAATCGTATATTTCGCGAAAGCGTACTCATTTAAAATAGGTTAGACGGTAAATCTGAAAGCATCGTATTTTCCTTATCTTTTTCTGAAAGGATGACATCCTGCTTATCTAATAACCAATCGATTTGCAATGATGGATCGTTATATGCCAGACCACGCTCACTCTCTTTATTATAGTAGTTATCGCATTTATAAATAAACGTTGCGGTATCGCTAAGTGTTACAAAACCGTGCGCCATCCCTTTTGGAACGAAAAGTTGTTTTTTATTTTCTGCACTGAGGTGTATGCTATAAGCTTTCTTATAAGTAGGTTCGTTTTTTCTTAAATCAACAACTACATCAAGTACCTCACCTGCTACAACCCGTACGAGCTTAGATTGTGCAAACTCCCCTATTTGAAAATGAAGCCCACGCAAGACGCCATATGTAGACTCCGACTGATTATCTTGAACAAAATCTGGTTCAAATCCTGCAAAGCTTTGAAATGCTTTTGCATTAAAGGATTCATAAAAATAACCTCGATCATCTTCAAACACCTTAGGAGTGCATATAATTAAATCTTTGAATGCTGTTTTTTGAAATTCCACTATAGTGTATTTATGTATTGTGCATATGCACCTTTACCATATCTTGAAGCACTTGCCTTAAGAGCTTCGTATGATATCCAATTCATCTTGTAAGCAATCTCCTCAAGACAAGCTATCATTGTGCTTTGATTACGTTGTAAAACTCTTATAAATTCTGTCGCATCATCTAGTGCATCTACTGTGCCTGTATCAAACCAAGACATCCCTCTACTCATAACACCTACAGTAAGCTTTTTACGAAGTAAATATTCTTGATTTATTGCTGTAATCTCAAGCTCTCCCCTATGAGAGGGCTTAATTTCTTTTGCAATAGCAACTACATCATTATCATAAAAATAAATACCAGGTACGGCGTAGTTAGATTGTGGACTCTCTGGTTTTTCTTCGATACTCGTGACATTCATATCCTTATCAAAAGCGACAACTCCAAAACGCTCTGGGTCACGCACAGGATATGCAAATATTGCACCTCCATCTACTGTTACTTTGCTTTGTAATAGCTTACTGAGACCATTCCCATAAAAGATATTATCACCTAGTACAAGAGCTACTTTATCATTTCCAATAAAGGATTCTCCTATAATGAAGGCTTCTGCAAGTCCGTTGGGCTGTTCTTGCACCTCATAAGAAAAGGAACATCCAAGTCCTGATCCATCACCTAATAGCCTTTCAAATAGATGACAATCTTCCGGCGTTGTGATAATGAGAATCTCACGTATACCAGCAAGCATAAGTACTGATATAGGGTAATATATCATAGGCTTATCATACACAGGTAGCAATTGCTTGCTTACAGCAATGGTAAGTGGTGACAGTCTAGTTCCAGACCCTCCAGCAAGTACAATACCTTTCATTAAGTATACATTTTATTGTAATATTCTTGATATGCTCCAGAAGTGACGTTCTCTAGCCAAGAGCCATTGGCAAGATACCAATCTATTGTGAGTTCTAGCCCTTCCTCAAAAGTAACAGATGGTTTCCACCCCAGTTCTTTTTCAATTTTTGAGGCATCTATGGCATATCGCTTGTCGTGACCTGGTCTGTCTTTTATAAAGGTAATAAGAGATTGAGAGGTATTACGCTTTCGCGAAAGCTTCTCATCCATCTTATCACATAATAACTTTACGAGATCAATATTTTTCCATTCATTAACCCCACCTATATTGTAGGTTTCGCTTAGTTTTCCCTCTTTAAATATACGTGCTATAGCGCTTGCGTGATCTTTTACAAATAACCAATCTCTTGTATAGTTGCCATCACCGTAAACAGGAAGCGCCTTGTTTAAAATAATATTATTTATAAATAGAGGAATGAGTTTTTCTGGAAACTGATTAGGTCCATAATTGTTAGAGCAATTACTAATGATATATGGTAAACCATAGGTTTCTCCATAAGCTCTAACAAAATGATCTGAGCTTGCCTTAGACGCAGCATAGGGTGAGTTTGGGTCGTATGACGTAGTTTCTGTAAACAAGCCTGTCTCACCAAGTGTACCATACACCTCGTCTGTGCTTATATGGTAGAAAAGCTTGTTATTAAAGTTATCTTTCCATATTTCCTTAGATGCATTGAGCAAGTTTAATGTTCCAATAACGTTAGTCTGCACAAAAGTTAGAGGGTTTTTAATACTTCTATCTACGTGAGACTCTGCTGCTAGGTGGATTACCTTATCAAATTGATATTTGGAAAATAAGGTCATCAAAAAGGGGGCATCATTGATGTCCCCTTTTATAAATGTATAATTGCTAGACGCTTCTACATCAGCCAGGTTCTCTAGGTTACCTGCATATGTAAGTGCATCAAGATTGTAAATATGACTCTCTGGAAAAACTTCTAGAAATAGCCTCACTACGTGAGAACCTATAAAACCTGCTCCTCCTGTAATAAGAATGTTCATTACAGCTTAGCATCTGCTTTATTGCCTAAAACTCCTTTGACGTCATAGACAACAGAATTATCATTTTTTAATATATCTAAATCTAATGTTCTAAATTCATTGTGTGATACTGCTTGAACAATAGTATCAAACTTCGCATTTGGCAACTCAGTTAAGGCTTTAAGACCATACTCGTGCTCAACTTCATCTGCATTAACCCAAGGATCATATACAGTCACGTTAATGCCAAAATCTTCAAGATGTTTGATTACATCGACGACTTTAGTATTGCGAACATCAGGGCAGTTTTCCTTAAATGTAATTCCTAATAAAAGTAGGTTTGCACTTTTCACTTTTATATCATTTTTAAGCATAAGCTTCACAACTTCTGCTGCTACATAAGCTCCCATACTGTCATTAAGCCTTCTACCGGCAAGAATAATTTCTGGATGATATCCTAGTTCTTGTGCCTTTTGAGCTAGGTAATAAGGATCTACTCCAATACAGTGCCCACCAACTAAACCTGGCTTAAATGGAAGGAAATTCCATTTTGTGCCAGCAGCTTCAAGTACATCGTGTGTATTGATCTCCATAAGGTTAAAAATCTTAGCCAGCTCATTTACAAATGCAATGTTTATATCACGTTGTGAGTTTTCAATAACTTTTGCAGCCTCGGCTACTTTAATTGTAGGCGCTAAGTGCGTCCCAGCGGTTATCACAGAAGCATATAAATCATCTACCTTCTTACCTATTTCTGGTGTGCTTCCAGAAGTAACTTTAAGAATTTTTTCTACAGTATGCTCTTTATCTCCTGGATTGATTCTTTCTGGAGAATAGCCTACATAAAAGTCTTCATTAAATTTGAGTCCGCTCACACGCTCTAACACAGGAACACACTCATCCTCTGTTACTCCAGGATATACTGTGCTTTCATATATAACAATGTCACCTTTTTTTAGAACCTTCCCTACAGTCTCGCTACTTTTATAAAGAGGCGTGAGTACTGGTCTATTATTTTTATCTACTGGTGTAGGTACTGTAACTACATAATAGTTACAGTCTTCTATATCCTTACTATCTGCGCTACAAAAAAGTCCATTAGCATCATTTACCTCAGTTTTTAATACGCTTTGAAGAACCTCGTCAGACACTTCTAATGTACTATCAGTACCAGACCTTAACTCATCTATACGCTCTTGATTAATATCAAAACCTACCGTATTATACTTTGTTCCAAATAACCTTGCTAATGGAAGACCAACATAGCCTAACCCTATAACTCCTACTTTAATTTTTGTCATATATTGTTGTATTTACGCTTTCGCGAAAGCAAAAAAAATTATTTTAAATTCTTCCAGTACCAAGCCATTGCCTCTTTGAGACCATCTTTAATACTAAATTCTGGATTATAACCTACTCGTTCTCTAGCTCTATCGATACTTGCTAAACTGTGAGGCACATCACCGGCTCTTTTCGGTCCATACTTCACCTCTACTTGTGCAATTTTCTCATCAAATTGACTTAATTCCTCTTTTAAAATATTTACAAGTTCATTGAGGTCTGTGCGCTCTCCGAATGCAACATTATAAACAGTGTTAAGTGCGTCTTTGTTGTCAGTAAGCATTGCGCGTATATTCATTTCGATAACATTATCAATATACGTGAAATCTCTAGAATAGCTTCCATCTCCGTTCATAACAGGAGAATCGTGATCCATTAGTAGTTTTGTAAACTTAGGAATAACAGCCGCATAAGCGCCATTTGGGTCTTGTTTTCTACCGAAAACATTAAAATACCTAAGCCCTATACAATCTATCCCATATGTTTTATGAAACACATCTGCATACAACTCATTTACATATTTTGTTATCGCATAAGGAGACAATGGTTTCCCTATGATATCTTCTTGCTTTGGTAATCCTTGAGAGTCTCCGTAAGTCGAAGAACTTGCCGCATACACAAAACGTTTTACACCTTTATCTTTAGATGCGATGAGCATATTCAAAAATCCACCTACATTGACTTCATTACTCGTTGCAGGATCTTTTATTGATCTTGGTACAGATCCTAATGCAGCCTGATGCAATACATAGTCACTCTGAGATACTGCCTTTTTACAAGTTTCTATATCTCTTATATCACCTTCTATAAAAGTGAAATTTGAATGATCTCTAATAGCATCTAAATTATGTTTATGCCCTGTAGCAAGGTTATCTAAACAGGTTACAATTGCACCATTCTTTATAAGAACTTCACATATATTAGAACCTATAAAACCAGCACCTCCTGTTACTAAAATTTTCTTATCCTTTACTTGAGACTGTATACTCTCTAACATTCATCTAATTTTTGGCAAATATAAAGTATTTTCTATGCCGTCAGAACATTGTTTTTTATCACAATCTTAGCATATCGGGTTAAACTTATCCCAAACCAACTCTCAAATAACCCTCAGACCTCTAAGCCTTTGTAATTTTATATAAAAACCAAAGAACTATGAATTATTTAAACTTAGACACAAAAAAAACTAAAGAGACAGTTACAGAGCTCAACATACTTTTATCTGACTATCACGTATACTACCAAAAACTTCGCAATTTTCACTGGAATGTTTCTGGTGAGAACTTTTTTGACTTACACGAGCAGTTTGAACAACTTTATGATGATGCCAAAATTAAAATCGATGAGATTGCAGAGCGTATCCTAACATTGCGTTTTGCACCAGTAAGTAATCTCTCAGATTATCTTGAAGCATCTAGCATTAAAGAGTCAAAATCTGATCTGTCTGACAGAGATATGGTAGACACGATACTTGGAGATCACGGAAAAATTCTCAAACAACTAAGCGCTGTTGTGAAAAAAGCAGACGACGCTGGTGACGAAGGTACCATAGACCTTATAGGAGCTTACATACGTGAACTAGAAAAAACAAGCTGGATGCTAGACGCCTGGAGAAAGAAAACTGCAGGCACATACAAAGAAGCATAAATGCTAATCACTCTTACAAATTAAAAATGCCTCAATACTTTAAATAGTATTGAGGCATTTTATTTAAGTACTTATAAAATATCTACTCATCTGGAGTAAAACTATATTCTGGCACCTTACCTACAGTTCCCTTAAAAAACTCGTGTATAAGTGCAAGGTCTTCATCTATATTACCTGACGGATATAAAGGCTTAGATATACGTTGCTCCTTTTTACCAAAATCAAAAGCAACCATTATAATAGGCACCTCTGCTGCAAGAGCAATGTAATAAAACCCCGTTTTAAGCTTATCAACTTTTTTACGTGTTCCCTCCGGGGCTATTGTGAGTCTAAACTCCTCTTTATCCTTAAAAACATTTGCGATAGATTGTACTTTATCTTGACCTGGTGTACGGTCTATAGGCGCGCCTCCCATTGCTTTAAAAATAGGTCCCATAGGCCATTTAAAAAGCTCTTTCTTACCGATGAAGCCTATCTTAACATCGAGCATAGTACGAAGTAAAATACCCATATAAAAATCGTGCCAGCTGGTGTGGGGCACAGCGATTACTACAGCCTTCTTTACTGTGTCTTGAGAAAAGTCACCTTTTACCTTCCAGCCTAAAATATTTTTATATATAAACTTTGCAAGTCCCATATGCGCTACTTATTCGAATAAATTTTAATTGCTTTTTCTAGATCTTCTGGAGTATCAATACCTATTGCAAGCCTTGATGAACGTACCATTTTAATTTTCTTACCATACTCTAAGAAGCGTATGCACTCTATTTTTTCTGCCTTTTCAAGAGGTGTCATATGCATAGATGCAAAGTCAAGTATAGCCTGCTTTCTAAAGGCATAAATACCTTTATGCTTATAAGTAATTATACCAACTTCATTATCGCGCACATATGGAAGTGGTGACCTAGAGAAGTATAGTGCAAAGTCAAAATTATCCACAATAACTTTTACATTATTAGGATTTAAAATCTCTTGCTCCTCCTTCATAGGCATCATCACACTAGCAAGATCTATTTGTGCAGCATCATCTCCATAAAACACGTCTAGCACTGGTGCTAAGTCCTCCCTACTCGTAAAAGGTTCATCTCCTTGTACGTTTACAACCACATCTACATCTAGAGAAGCCACTGCCTCTGCAATTCTATCACTACCGCACTCGTGCTCTTTAACACTCATTATGGCTTTACCGCCCTCGGCTTCTATTGCCTTATAAATAACATCACTATCTGTAACTACATATACTTCGTCAAACAACTTTGTGGCTACAACACTGTCATAGGTGCGCACAATAACAGGCTTACCTGCAAGATCTTTCATCATCTTACCGGGGAACCTAGACGCAGCATAACGTGCGGGTATCATTGCTATAATCTTCAGATTTTCTTTCAATATATTGTCGTTTTGATGTCTTATTCTGGTTATAATTACGCTTTCGCGAAAGCATAAAACACCATAAAACAAGTTGCAAAGTTACTTAAAAAGAAATGTAAAACTTAGGCCCTTCTTAGCCTAGAAATAATCTTCCAGCCAAGACCTATAAGTAACAATACAATCACTAGTGCAAGTATAGGCGAAAAGATACTCGCTACTGAAACTGTAGTCGCTGCAATGGTTTCTGTACCCGCAACTAGTGGGTTTCCAATACCGCCTGTAGTTGCTGTACTCCCTAATCTGGTAGCGCTCGTAGTACCAGAAACAGCTGCTGCTGCTCCGCCACCAGCAATGATGGCCAGTGCCCAAGTAATAGTAGGATCCATATCTCCCATAGTAGCTACCATAAGTAATGTACCCGCGATTGCAGCTAGTGGTACAGATATCGTATCCAGCAGGTTATCAATCCAAGGAATAAAATAGGCTCCTACTTCAAATATTGTAGCAACACCAAGTAAAACTAGCGCCGGAACGCTACCTACCCACTGCCAAGTATCGTTTACAGGAAACCAACCAAAGTGGGCAGATAAACTTAAGACTAATAAAGGAACAAATACTCTAAAACCAGCGGCGGCGGCAAGTGAAAATCCTAATATGATACTTACTATTAATTCAAAACTCATAATTGTAAACTTACTTATTTATATACAGACGTTATAATCAAAAAACTAGCCATAAATATATAACTATCTAGTCCCTAGCCCCGATTGTAGTGAAAATCCCGCAAGAGCTGGCGTAGCCGCGATGAGGAATTGTAGCGTAAAGCGGGAAATAGCTCCTAAAGCAATTTTATATAACAACGCTACTCTGCTTCTACAAACATTTCGTCTTTAAAACCTATTAAGTACAACTTACTTTTTGCTCTGGTAATAGCAGTATACAGCCAGCGTAGGTAATCTTTACTCATCCCGTCTGGAAGGTAGGGTTGCTCTATAAAGACATTTTCCCACTGCCCACCTTGTGATTTGTGACAAGTAATAGCATAAGAGAATTTAACTTGTAAGGCATTAAAGTATTTGTTGTTTTTTATTTTTTGGAAGCGTTTGTAATTCGAAGTTTCGTCTACATAGTCTTTTTGGACTTCTTTATAGAGCCGATCTCCATCTTCATAAGGTAGTGCTGGTGTCTCAAGTGTGAGCACATCTAGCATTACTACAGTCTCAAATGGTTGCATTTGTGGGTAATCTACCATTTGCACTTTTACCTCTGCAAAGCGAAAGCCGTAGAGTTCCTTAATAGCTAGTATTTCTAATACTTTTACAATATCACCGTTTGCAATAAATCCAGCATCACTTTTTGCATCTAGCCAGAAGTAATTATTTTTTACCACCATTAAGTGATCTCCTGCAGATATTTCTTCTTCTTGAAAGAGAATACGATTTCTTATTTGCTGGTTATATAGGTTTGCTCTTTTGTTTGATCTTACAATAATTGCAGTTTCTTCTGTACCTACAGAGCTGTAACAATCATTAATGGCATCCATAATCTCGTGTCCATCTATGAGCCTAACAATATCGTTATACCCTTCTAATTCAAATTTAAAATCTTCATAAAACCCTTCTGATAGCTGTTCTCTCAGAAAAGTGGCATTCATAAGTATACCACTATCTTCTCCTTGACGCATTACCTCGTCCAGCTGTATAGTCTCTACGGTTTTATTAAACTGCAATGATAAAACATCAATATCTAGAGCTGGTGACATCTCAAGTTTTACAGGCGGTAACTGTGCCTCGTCACCTACTAAGATAAGTTTGCATTTATAACCACTATAGACATATTGCATCATATCATCCAGCAAAGATCCATTATCAAAAAATTTTGAACTTGTAGCTTTATCTGATATCATTGAAGCCTCATCTACTATAAAGAGACAGTTTCTATGTTTATTGGGTTGAAGCGTAAATGAGACGCCTCCTCCACGTTCTTTTTTTGGAAAATAAATTTTGCGATGTATTGTGTAGGCCTGTTTTTTACTATAATTACTAGCAACCTTTGCAGCTCGACCCGTAGGAGCCATAAGCACTGATGACATTTTTGCGTGCCATAGATTCTTTACTACCGTCCCTATAACGGTAGTCTTACCAGTACCGGCAAACCCTTTAAGAACGAATACTTTATCTTTAGAATCATCAAATAAAAAAGTAGATAACTGCTCTAACAACCTATCTTGTTTTAAAGTAGGTGTATGTGCAAAATCTTTAATTAACAGCTTATAGAATGCTCGTGAATCTTTTATCATAGAAGGCTTAGAATGCAACGAAATTACGCAAAGGAAAAATGAGATAATAAATTTTTGTAAGTAAAAAAAAATTGTAGATTTGTTGTTCACCATAACTAATTTAAACAACATTACATGAAACTAGTATTACAGCTTGTACTTTGGGTAGTAATTGCCGCATTAGGTTACCTTCTTTTTAACGCAATTTGGGGAGAAGTAAAATTTAATGAAGTTAAGGAAGCGCGTTATAGTGCTGCCATAAAAAATATGCGTGATCTCAGACAGGCGCAACTAGCTCATAAAACCGTTACAGGAACTTACGAGAAAGACTTTGATAAATTAGTACGTTTTATAGATACTGCAGAATTTACAATTACTCAGCGTAGAGATACAACAGTACTTGATGAAGAAAAGACAAAGCGTTTCCGTGTTGATACCTTTAAAGAAATAGTTGTAATTGATACACTAGGTACTCGCCCAGTAAAAGATTCTCTATTTAAAGGATCTGATCGTTACAAAACAATGATTAACGTACCTGTAGAAGGTGTGAATGCAAAATATACTATGGACGCTGGTCAGATAGAAAAGAGTAACACGATGTATCCTGTGTTTCTTATCTCTGTAAAGAAAGATGTATTACTTGCAGACCAACCTAAAGATTATGTTGCCAAAGAAAAGCAAATCGTATCTGTAGATGGTGTTAATGGAGATGCACTTACAGTAGGATCTATGGAAACTATTAATACAAATGGTAACTGGCCTAAGAGTTATGGGGCTAATGACTAGTCAAGACAATACAAACTCATTATATAGTCTGTCCATCCAAATACATTTGGATGGACTTTCTTTTTTTACTCAAAACATCCATAGTAAAGAAGTTGTTGATGCACAGATTATTGCATTTAGCACGCAAGTAAATCCTGCTACACTACTTACTGAAGTTCAAAATGCATTTAAAGATAGTCCCGTGCTATCTCAAAATTTTGATAAAGTAACTGTGGTATATTCAAATGAGTTATTCACAGTAGTGCCTAACGCATTATTTGACCCTACAAAGGCAGCAGATTATTTAAAGTTCAATACAAAGATTCTTAGTACAGACCATATTGCACACGATAGTATAGACTTTTATGACATCGTTACCGTGTATGTGCCCTATACTAACGTAAATAATTTTTTCTTTGACACGTTTGGATCATTTGATTATTATCATAGCACGACTATTTTTACAAAATACCTTTTAGGTAAATTTACAAGTGGCGAAGATCCTCAAGTACTTATCAACCTACAAGGCTCTTATTTTGAAATGGGAGTTGTGCAACATAAAAAACTCTTATTTGTAAACCGCTTTGAAATACGAAGTAAAGAAGACTTCATATACTACGTACTTTTTACAATGGAGCAGCTAGAACTAAGCTCAGAAACCACTGCTGTAGTTCTTACAGGAAGTATTACAAAGGAAGATGCATATTATAAAATCGCACACACCTATATAAGACATCTCACTATTGCAGATGCCGAACATTCCCAAATACAACAAGCCCAAGCAATACTTGGCAGTTTATTATGACACGTATCATATCTGGAAAATATAAAGGCCGAAGAATCGCGGCACCAAAAAAGCTACCCGTACGCCCTACTACAGATATGGCTAAGGAGGCCCTTTTTAATATTATAAGAAGTAACTATCACATAAGCCAGCTTAGGGTGTTAGACCTCTTTGCAGGCACTGGCAACATAAGCTATGAGTTTGCCTCTCGTGGTACAGATCAAATTACTGCGGTAGATGGTCATTATGGTTGTGTGCAGTTTATAAATAAAACGTCACAAGAGTTTGATTTTTCTATACACGCCATAAAAAGTGATGTCTTTAAATACTTGGAACGTGCAACAGGCAGTTACGACATCATATTTGCAGACCCTCCGTACGACATTGATATTAAAGAATTTGAAAAAATTGCAACACTGGTATTTAAGAATAATCTTTTAGAACAAGATGGTGTTCTCATCATCGAGCACGGTAAGTATTCTAAACTTGATAGTTTTATAAACTACGTACAAACCCGTCATTATGGTGGTAATGCCTTTAGCTTTTTTGAACTACCAGAAAGTGATGAAGAAGAATAAGAACGCTTTCGCGAAAGCGTAACAACATACAGTAAAATTAATAAATCCCGCTATTTGCGGGATTTATTGTTATTTAGATTAATTTGTATTCATAAAATAAGCAGGCCTATAAGCCGGATTCTGTTCAATCTAGATGCTTCTAGAAATTCCTTATTATTTATCTGGGATTATCATTACTAATAATCTCTATCTGTCTACCCTCCCACAACGCGCGGATCGCACTTAACTGTGAGTATACTTGACATTGCACCGCATAGAGTTTACCTGGGTTCGCTACAGCATTACCTGTACATTCTTTCTGTTGCACTTGTCCTCTCCCAAAACGAGTTTGGGATGACGGCCGTTAGCCGCTATGCTATCCTGTGGTGTCCGGACTTTCCTATCCATTACTGGATCAATAAGGCGGCCTGCTAGCGCAAAGGTAGTCTAAGTATGACAAGGGAGCAATAGATACTCCCTTATCATTACTAGTTTATGCAGAATTTCTACTCGCGTTTATGTTTCCAAAGAGTGATCTCGTTACCATACGCTCATATACTTTTGCCTTATCTGTTTGCTCACCAGAGCGTTGCATATCTTGTATAGCCCTAAGCGCATATTGCTGTATGGTAAGTAATGGCAATACAATGCGTTCTCTTTCTTGTATAGACGCTTTACCTGCCTTCTCATTTTCCATAAGTTCTGTGAGACCAGCTACTTCTAGCATAAGACGCTTGCTACGTTTGTACTCTTCAAAAAGTAACTTCCAGAACTCACCAAACTCTTGATCTTCTTGCATATATGCTGTAAGACCAAAGAATGACTTTGTAAGACTCATCATACTATTCTCAAGTAACGTTCTAAAGAATGAACTATTTTTATATAGCTGCTTGACATCCTCTAGTTTACCAGCATCTTCAAAAGAGGCAAGTGCTGTTCCTACTCCATAAAAACCTGGCACGTTTTGCTTGAGTTGACTCCAACTACCTACAAATGGAATCGCTCTAAGATCCCCAAAGTCTAAGGTACTTTTTTGAGATCGCTTGCTAGGGCGGCTACCTATATTAGTCTTTGCATAATACTTAAGTGTAGACATACGTTCTAGGTACGGCAAGAACTTATAGTGCCCCTTAAATGCCGTATAAGCCTCATAACTCTTTTGTGCGAGTGCTTCTAGCGTTTCTCTATCTGATGGTGAGATATCATTATGTGCTCCCTTAAAGACCTCGTTATTAACACCACTACTAAGTAGTTGCTCTAGATTGTACTGGCAAGAATCTACCGTTCCAAAATTAGAACTTATAGTTTGTCCTTGTACTGTAATCTGAATTTCTTGTGCTTCTATATTAGGTCCTAATGATGCATAAAACTGGTGTGTTTTACCACCTCCACGTGCTGGTGGTCCTCCTCTACCGTCAAAGAAAATTACGGTTACCCCATACTTTCTAGACATAGCGGTCATTGCCTCCTTAGCCTTAAAGATACTCCAGTTTGCCATTAAATAACCACCATCTTTTGTTCCGTCAGAAAAGCCTAGCATTATAGTCTGTCGCATACCGCGACTCTTTAAGTGTTTACTATATGTAGGATTTGTATACAGTGCTTCCATCACAGCGGGTGCAGCGATAAGATCTGGTACGGTCTCAAATAGTGGTGCCACATCTGCCGTAGGAGATTCCCAGTCACAGAGTCTTAAAAATGTAAAAGCTTGCATCACGTGCAGTGCGCTTTGTGAGTTACTTATGATATATCTGTTTGAGCCACGCTCACCATTTTCGTCTTGAATGGTTTTCATCGCATAGATAGAGCCAAGGGTTTTAGTCACAACTTCCTCTTCAAAACTTTCTGGATCTAGCGCTCCGTGCACGTTATTTAAGAAGTCTATTTGCTCGTTTTCGCTTAAAGCGAGATAACCCTCCGGAAAAATATTTGTCCCATCTATAGTTGCATTTTCAACAATTTGCTCAAAAACTATTTTATGAATACTACTATCCTGACGTATATCTAACGATGCAAAGTGAAGTCCAAAAAGCTCCACTTTATGTATGAGGCTATCTATTTTATCAAGATATAGGCTCTGGTGCTTTTCTCTTACTACATCACGTATATCTTTAAGTGTTTTGAGAATAGACGCTTGTGAGATAGCTGGTTTCTCTTCAGAAAAAATGGCTGTATACAGTTGATCTTCTAGTTCTGAAAGTGGTGCCTCCGTTCCTCTAAAGGTGATTCTTCTCCTTAGTTGCTTCACCTCTCTATAGTAATTTCTCAATACAGAGCTGCGCAACTTTCTAGCAACCTTAAGTGTAATGGCTGTGGTAACAAATGGATTACCATCACGATCCCCTCCTGGCCAAAAACCAAGATCTACCAGCGTATTACTAAAGCTTTCATCTTGTATTAAATGCTTGTGCAGGTAGTCATATATAGCTCCCGCACTGTGATAAAATACATTCTCAAGATACCAAATAAGACTCACAGCCTCATCATATGGTGTAGGTTTTTCCTTTTTAAAGAATGGCGTTTTACCTAGCTGTGCTAGTAGCGTTTTTATATCTTCAAGACGATCTTCTCTTATTGCTGCACTTAGGTCATTTATAATACCAAGCACTACCCCTGGGTAAAATTGTGTAGGGTGTGCAGTAAGTACAGGGCGTATGGTAAACCTGTTTAAGTAAGAGATGAGCTCTTCCTTTTTACCCGTTGCCTCTGCCTCTTCTTTAATATTACGCAGGGTACCGCGACCATCCATATTATTTACGATACGATATGAGGCATCCTCTATTGCATCAAAGAGTACTACTTGACGCTCTATATATTGTATAAACTTAAAGAGTAAATCTTCTCGCTCCTTTTCGGTTGCATCCCGCATATAGCGTTCAAAGAAGTACTCAATAATCTCTGTTGGGTTTTTATTATCTCTATATCCTTCTGTACAAATAGAATGAAACAAAGGCAAAAGTACTCCCGTATTTGAAATACCATCAAAGGGAAGCGTCATAAATATTCCATTATAGACTTCGTATTTTGACTTTACATTTGCATTAAATCGCTCTATTTTCGGCTCTCTTGACATCTGTTAATATTTTTATTAAAAATACGTAAACCACAAGTATCGCACGCTTAGCAAAGTCAGTTTTGGCAATCTCACAATAAAAGACCGCCTTTGTTTTAATATGTATTATTTGCAATCGATTTCGAGCATTTTTATTTCATTATATCTAACTATAACTTTTACTAGTTATGAGTACGCTTTCGCGAAAGCGTAATACTACCTATTATAGCAGCTTGTTTTTATAACCTTATAGTACTCTCTATTACAAACTGTTAACTCTATAACATAAAAAAGGCCAGCAAAAGCTGACCTTTAATAGTAGTTTATAGAATGAAATTACTCAAAATCTGCATTTGTGATTCCTTCGTTAACTTTAATTTCTGTCACATTAAAATCTATAGATTGTGGGCCAAATGACTGACTTAATACAAAAGGAAATTTGATTCCTCCCACATCTTGATATTTACTAAAGGTGATAGACGTTTTTATGGTCTGACCTTGCATTTCTTGTATAGTTACCTCCTGAAGTTTAAGCCCCGTTTTTGTACTGTAGTAGTTCATTTTACCGTCTGCTACTTTAACGACATAAGCATCTTCTCCATTTACTTTTTCTATACCTTCTAGGCTCGCTCCACCGTTTAACCAGTTTACTTCTGGAAACGGAGATGACTCAGATTTTACCTTCTCTACATCTTCTCCTTCTAGATCTTTGCGTTGCCCTTGTACTACCACATATCCTTTATCTCCATCGAGTACTTGTTTTGAAACTGAGTTTCCTCCCATCATAATGTTTTGTACAAACTGCTCTTTTGTAGTTTTCTTAAGTTCTAAATCAAGCGTCATACCTTGCATAGCTCCTTGTGCTTTGATATAAACCGAGTTTACCGCAGCAAGCTTATCTTTACCACCTATAGCAACAATGTAAGATTCTAGGACCTTATTTACCGTAAGATCTGCAGGAAGTTCCTTTTTGAATTCTGGTTTTTCTATTCCTTCACCGTATACGTCAAAGTACTTTACAGGTATAGTCTTACCGTCTATAACCACCTTATTTAGATTATCTATTACCTCACTACCCTTACCAGTCACAACGATTCTTGCGTTATCACCTTTAAATAGTTTACTAGCTGCATTTTGTACATCTTTTTGAGATACCTTATCTATATTAGAAAGGTAGTTTTTGTAAAAATCTTTAGGGAGCCCTTTACTCTCAATATTATATGCATAGTTTGCAATAGTTTGTGGTCGCTCTAAAGCGAGTACAAAACTTCCAGTGTACTTTGCTTTTGCATTTGCTAGCTCTTCTGGCGATACAGGCTCAGACCCTATACGGTTAATCTCTTTCACAATCTCTACCACAGAGCTATCTGTAACTGTATTACGCACACTTGCTGTAGCGCTAAAACGAGTTACTGTCTTTTCATTAGAACCTATTCTAGAATAAGAACCATAAGTATATCCTTTATCTTCACGTAGGTTATTAAAAAGACGGGCTTCTCCTCCACCTCCTAAGATGTTATTTGCAATAAGAGCTGGAAAATAATCTTGGTCTGTCATTTTCAGCTCAACAGTATTTTGAACTGCAATTTCTGACTGAACGGCATTGTCCATATTAACAAAGTTGATTTCTGTAGTAGGGACATTTTGCTTTTCAGAAAATGGTGTTTCTGGTATAGTTCCTTTTTTCCACTTCTTGAAGTTGTCTTTTACTACCTTCTTTACAGTCTCAAAATTTACATCACCTATAATGATTAAGTAACCATTATTAGGTCTAAAGTAATCTGAATGAAACTTCTCAACATCTGCAAGTGTTACATTATTTACAGTCTCCTCTGTAGTAAACTCTCCATAAGGGTGGTCTGCACCATAAGCTAGTACACTTTGTACTCGACCAGCGATAGCTGTCACACTCTTCTCATTAGATTTTAATCCTTCTATGAGACGTTCCTTTTCTTTATCAAACTCTACTTGTGTAAAATTTGGATTTATACCAGCATCTGCAGTAAGTTCAACTAGACGTTCAAAATACTTAGATAGACCGCTTGCAAATGCGCTCTGAGACCCAAAGCTAATGTTTGCTCCAAGGTAATCTACCTCTTCTTCAAACACATCTTTTGCAATACTCTTTGACCCTTTACCTAACATAGATGAAGTAAGGGCAGCTACTCCAGCCTTTTCTCCCTCTACAATAAGAGGGTTATCTATAGTAAGTTGTATAGATACTCTAGGTAGCTTTTTATTTTCTACAACTAGTACTTTAAGACCATTTTTAAGCTCAAAAGAGGCTGGGTCTTTAAGATTAATCTCAGGAGCTGGACCCGGCTCAGGTTGTTTACTTCTGTCCACTTGTGCATAACTAGCTGTTGCTAGCAATAACATTGCACCTATTATAATATTCTTCTTCATTATTTTTCTTTTTGAGATTCTGGTAAGTACTCTAATATTACACGCTCATTTTCTTTAAGATATTTGATAGCTGCTGCCTTAATATCTTCTCTAGTTATTGATCTATAAATATCAATCTCAGTATTAATAAGATTAGTATCATCATATAACATATAGTTGCGCGCTAGTGAGTTTGCAATACCTTCTACACTACTGTTAGAGTTTACAAAACGGTTTTCAAATTTGTTCTGAAGCTTCTGGTAGTCTCTTTCTGAAATTAAAGTTGTTTGAAGCTTTACAATTTCCTCATCCATCTCTGTAATTAAATCATCTAGAGAGTTATCACCTAGTGGTAAAGCACCTATTAAATATGATCCATAATCTTCTTGTGCACCACTAAAAGCAAATACTTGTAGCGCCTTTTTCTTAGTGTCTACTAATTTTTTATAAAGTCTAGAACTCTTACCATCACTTAATACTGATGATACCATATCGAGCACATAAGCATCCTTCTCTGTTTGAGCAGGTGTTCTATAAGCTAGAAAAATAGCAGGTATCTGTATATTAGAATCATAAAACGTCTCTCTTACTGGTACTACAGGATCTTCCTTAAAAGTATTACGTACAATATCCTTTCCTCTAGGTATTGGTGCAAAATACGTATCAATCATCTTTTTTGTCTCTGCAACATCAATATCTCCAGCCACAACGAGCACGGCATTATTAGGCACATAATATGTATCACTAAATTTTTGAAAATCTTCTAGTGTTGCACTAGCGAGATGATCAAGAGACCCTATGGTAGTCCAACGGTATGGGTGCTTCTTAAAAAGCATCTTACCTATTACTTCTTGAAAACGGCCGTAAGGTTGATTGTCCACTCGTAAGCGCTTTTCTTCTTGAACTACTTCTTTTTGAGTATCAACACCTATTTGATTAATAATAGGGTGAAGTAAACGCTCAGACTCCATCCACAGACCAAGCTCTAAGTTATTAGAAGGAAAGACTTCATAATAATAAGTACGGTCTTGTGTTGTATTTGCATTGTTTTTACCTCCGTTAGAAGTAACTATTTTAAACCACTCACCACGCTCAATATTTTCTGTCCCTTCAAAAAGAAGGTGTTCAAAAAAGTGAGCAAATCCTGTTTTACTTGGATCTTCATCTTTTGCTCCTACGTGATACATAACAGATGTTGTTACTACAGGTGCGCTGTTATCTTGGTGTAAAATAACGTGCATACCGTTATCAAGATCATACTCTTCAAAGCTAACTTCTTGTGCTGTAAGGACTACGCCACTCAACATAAAAGCTGCCAAAGCATACATTTTCTTTTTCATATTAAAAATTAAAATTAGTGTTAGTACGTAAGTCGCAATCGTTGTAAATTGTTACAACTTACTAGAGTAAATTTAAGAACTCATTATACTAACAGCAAGCCTAGGCAGTAGTTATCATCTCACTGGGAACTGGTTTTTAGAACTTTATGATTTCTGTTTAACTTTAATATAATTTAGTACACTCATAATTTAAGTTATCAGTATTTTTAATTTTTATAAATTCATTTATGCATCGCACCTTACTAGCAGTCATTATACTATTGTTAACCAGCGGGTTTATAACTGCCCAAGATCTTGCAGTACTAAAATATAAAGGAGGTGGAGACTGGTACAGTAATCCCACTGCCCTGCCTAATCTCATACGTTTTTGTAATAAGAACATAAACACAAAGATGAATGATAAACCAGAATCTGTAGATGCTGGTAGTATCGACGTGTTTCAATACCCACTGCTGCATATGACGGGTCACGGTAATGTACTTTTTACAGACGACGATGTAGAGAACCTTAGGGATTACCTAACTAGTGGCGGTTTCTTACACATAGATGATAATTATGGAATGGCTGAGTATTTACCTAAGGAACTCAAAAAGATTTTTCCAGACCAAGAGCTTACAGAGCTTGCCGCTAGCCACCCCATTTTTTCTAGTGCTTATAAATTTCCGCAGGGACTACCTAAAATACACGAACACGATGGAAAGAGACCACAAGCACTAGGGCTCTTTTATGAAGACAGACTCGTCGTATTATTTACAACAGAGTCAGACATAGGAGATGGCTGGGAAGATCCAGAAGTACACGGCGACCCAGAGAGTGTGAGACAAAAAGCGCTCCAAATGGGTGCAAACATTGTTAAGTATGCTTTTGAAAATTAAAACACTCACCCCTTGCAATTAACTCATACACATCACACCCCAGCTTCTCATAACAAAGAGATTATCATTGTATGTGATCACGTTTCTGGTCCGGCAAATGTGGGTAGCATTTTTAGGCTGGCAGATGCTTTTGGTGTACAAGAGATCATTTTTTGCGGCAACGCTCCAGATGTTACTAGTAGTAGACTACGTAAGACGGCTCGCAATACAGAACGTACAGTCCGCTTTCGCGAAAGCGAGAATATAGCGAATACACTTATTAATCTTAGAGAGCAAGGGTTTAACTCTATCGCACTAGAGATAGATTCTACAAGTATTCCCATTGCCGAAGTTCATATTGCTAATATGTCAAAAATTTCGCTTGTCATAGGAGCCGAAAGTACTGGTGTCACTCCAGAAGTATTAGAACAATGTGCTGTGATTGCACATATACCTATGCACGGCATTAATAGTAGTATGAATGTAGCACAAGCCGCAGGCATCGCACTTTACGAGCTCACACGATAATAAAACCAGTATCTTTGACCTTTATATGAAGCCACTAAAAGCAAAAGAAATAAGTTATGGAATCTTACGCGCCGTAGGTGTCGTTGTGGGTATCTTAATCTTACTCTGGCTTCTTTATACCATACAAAGCGTGCTTGTTTATCTTGCCGTTGCAGCTGTACTATCACTAGTGGGTAGACCGGTTGTAAAGTTTTTAAGGTACACACTTAAGTTTAGCCCTACCTGGGCAGCGATAGTCACAATATTTATATTACTACTGGTAATACTAGGGGTATTTATGCTTTTTATACCGGTGGTTATAGACCAAAGCCAGCATCTGGGTCAGATAGATTTTGAAGAGGTAAAAGTTAATATTAATAGGCTCTTTGGCGAGATTGCAACTTATTTTGGCCTAGATAAGATGACTATAATACAAGGAGTTCAAGAGGCAGAGCTCGTAAAGAATTTTGATTTTAGTATCATCCCTGCATTTTTGAACGGAATTATAGGCAATCTAGGTGCCGCGGGCATTGGTACATTTGCTATTATATTTATTACTTTCTTCTTTTTAAAGGATAATAGATTGCTTGTAAATAGTTTACTCGCTTTCGCGAAAAAAGGCAACGAGGGCAAATTCTTACGCGTGTTTGAAAAGATAAAATACCTTCTATCTCGCTACTTTATAGGGCTCATAATACAAGTATTTACGATGTTTGTCTTATACGCTATAATTCTCTTATCATTTGGTATAGAAAACGCGCTTGCCATAGCGCTCTTTTGTGCTGTACTTAACCTGGTTCCCTATTTAGGCCCTCTTGTAGGTGGTGCTGTTATGCTATTACTGGTTACCTCGAGTAATATTGAGATGGATTTTAGAACCATTATTTTACCTAAATTACTCTGGATCTCCTTATGCTATGGCGCAGCACAAATGGTTGATAATTTTGTGATACAACCTTTTGTTTTTGGAAACAGTGTGAAGTCACATCCGCTAGAGATATTCTTAGCTATTATTATTGCTGGATTGTTATTTGGAGTATTTGGGATGATACTTGCCGTTCCTGTTTATACCGCACTTAAAGTGATCTCAAAAGAATTTTTGAGCGAGTATAAGATTGTACAAAAACTTACACAAGACTTATAATGAATACCGCGCTTTTACAGCCCGAAGTGCGTGCTTATTTACAAGAACACGAGCATACACCACTCCACGCTTTTATTTTAAAAGGAAGCCCTTTTAAAGATATTACCGTACAGGAGCTTGCACAACAACTTGAAGGTAAACGTAAAGCCAAAGGAAAATTACCGCGCTGGCATAACACCGCTGGTATCTTATTCCCGCCTAAACTCAATATGGAGCAAACCTCTTCTGAGGCAACGGCAAGTTACAAAGCCAGTATTATGCAAGGTACTACCCTAGCAGATGGTACAGGTGGCTTTGGTATAGATGCTTATCACTTTGCACAGACTAACAAGCAGGTAATCCACATAGAGATGGACGCCAGTTTATCAAGACTTGCACAGTCTAATGCAGAAGTTCTCAAGCAAGAAAACATAGAGTTTATAGTAGATAATTCAATGCATTATTTTGAAACCTGCGATACTCGTTTTGACACCATTTTTTTAGACCCAGGGAGACGTACAGATAGTAAGGGAAAAGTTTTTATGCTTAAAGATTGTCTACCTAATGTACCGCTTTACAAAAACCTGTTATTGTCAAAGTGTAAGACCCTCTGGATAAAAACATCTCCCATACTAGACATTGCAGCAGGTATAGAAGAACTGCGCAGCGTGACCGAAATACACATTGTAGCTGTAAAAAATGAGGTGAAAGAGTTGTTATGGAAACTTACTTCACAGCACAGTAAAGACATAAAGTTTACTGTTGTAAACTTACAATCATCAGATCCTGTAGTGAGTTTCTCTCATAGTGATGCTCTTAATGCGCAAACCGTTATAGACACCCCTCAAAAGTATCTTTATGAGCCTAACAGTGCGCTTATGAAGAGTGGCGCTTTTAACTGGGTGAGTACGTATTTTAATGTTTCAAAACTGCACGAGCACTCACACTTATATACCTCAGAAGAGCTCATCTCATTTGCAGGCCGTCGTTTTGTGATAGAGCAGATTGTTCCTTACTCAAAAAGAATTGCAAAGGAATTAGGGATCACAAAGGCAAATATCACTACTCGCAACTTCCCTATGCAAGTAGATGTGATACGTAAAAAGTTAAAGATAAAAGATGGTGGAGATGTATACCTATTTTTTACCACGCTAGATGATGGTAAGAAAGTAGTTATCTCGACTAAAAAAGTGGTACAATAGCACTACTTCTTTTTAGGAGGCATAGGTCCTCGCTTGTGTATTACTAGACCATTTAAAAAATTACGTAAAAACTGGTCACCACACTCCATAAATTTAGGATGATCTGGCTTACGAAAAATAGCTCCTAGCTCACTTTTAGAAACTTGAAAATCGACAAGCTTACATATCTCTATGATTTCATCATCTCGCAACTGCAGCGCAACTCGTAATTTTTTAAAGATATCGTTGTTTGTAAGTGCCATTTGTATCGGTTTTGAGCGCAAGTTACGGGTTAACAAACAAAATATCCCTACTTATTATTTGCAAAAACATCACAACACATCCTCATAAGACTATGTCATAAAATTGTCACACACTATAAACAATGGGATGAGAGGTGATTACGCTTTCGCGAAAGCGTAAAAAAAGTATTTTAAAACAATAACACACAATTGTGAGTTTCTGGATTAAATAGCAGTAAGTTTGCAACTTAACATATTTAAATTATTATAATGCACAAAGGAACAGTAAAATTCTTCAATGAAACTAAAGGTTTTGGATTTATCAATGAAGAAGAAGCAAACCAAGAGCACTTCGTACACGTAACAGGACTTATCGATGAGGTAAGAGAAGGTGATGCTGTTGAGTTTGAATTAAAAGAAGGTAAGAAAGGATTAAATGCAGTAAACGTCAAAGTAATTGACTAAGCACATATAACTTTTTAGTTCACTTTTTTGAACTTGTAATGCCAGTCTCACGACTGGCATTTTTTTATTCTATAAATAGTACTTTTGCTCCTAATGGAAGAGAAAAAACAAACCCGTATCAATAAATACCTCAGCGAGGCTGGCTATTGCTCACGTCGCGCTGCAGATAAACTTATAGACCAAGGTCGCGTTACCATAAACGGTAAGGTGCCAGAAATGGGTACAAAAATTACAGAAGGTGATGAAGTGCGCGTAAATGGTGAACTTATAACAAGCTCTACAGAAAAGCCTGTGTATATCGCTCTTAACAAGCCTGTAGGTATCGTTTGTACGACAGACACGCGGGTTGAAAAGGATAATATCATAGATTTTATAAACTACCCTTCTCGTATCTTCCCGATAGGTAGACTTGATAAACCTTCTGAAGGTCTAATCTTCCTTACTAATGATGGTGATATTGTAAACAAGATATTACGAGCTCGTAATAACCACGAGAAGGAATATGAAGTGTGGGTAGATAAGCCTATCACACCCTCGTTTATACAACAAATGAGTAATGGTGTACCTATACTAGATACCGTGACACGTAAATGCCACGTAGAGCAACTGAGTAGGTTTTCTTTTAAAATCATACTCACTCAAGGCCTCAACAGGCAAATACGTAGAATGTGTGAAGCGCTAGATTATGAGGTTACTCGCTTAAAGCGAAATAGGATTATGAATATTGAACTCGATGTACCAGTGGGTAAATGGCGTTACATTAGCGATACAGAGATGGAGGAGATTAATAGACTTGTAGAAGACTCTGCAAAGACGCATACAGATGCTCCTAAAGAACCTAGACATCCTAACCTACGCAGAAACAGGAATAGATAGTAAGGCGACATCATAAAATTAAAAAAGGTCAAGGAGAAATCTCCTTGACCTTTTTATTTACACACAAAATAAAATTACTTTTTCTTTGCTCTCTGAAGGGCTTCATCTTTTGCTTCTTTTATCGCAAGTTTAGACGGATCTCTATGCACTCCGTTACCTATAGATATGGGTTGCGGGTCATCTCTCACGATGCGTGCATCTATCTCTTTTTCGCGCTCAGATTTGTTGGTTTCCTTTTCTTTCCTTTTCATATCTTAAAGATACTTTGAGAAAGCTATAAGGATGGTTAACAAGTCGTTAATCTTAGTTAAGCTTATTTTAATTCAAAACTTACAGAGATTTTTGTAGTGATTGTAAGCTCTCCTGGAGCGATGGTCTCCCCTCCTGCAGAGTTATCCATCTCCATAGACATCATTCTGGCCTTGTACATAGGTGGTTGTGGTGAAGCACTACCCTGCTCACTTATTTGTACTGCTTTACCTATAGTTTGACCTAAAGCACCGGCATATGCTGTGGCCTTGTCTTTGGCATCTTTGATTGCTTTCACACGCGCGTCTGCCTTAAGAGCATCCATCTGTGAAGAGGTAAACTGTACGTTATCAATACGATTAATGCCAGAATTAAGAAGTCCTGCCATTACACCTTCATACATCTTTAAATCCTTGAGTTTTATGGTAAGTGTTTGATTTGCATTATAGTTGTAGGTCTTACTGTTATAATCATAGTTTTTATTAAGATTTATGTATTCTGTCTGCACATACTTACTATCGATACCTTGACTACGTAAGAACTTTATAACATTATCTATAGCTTGATCGTTTTCTGCTTTTACTTGTTTTGCTTCCTTGCCTTGATTTTCTACGCGCACGCGTATGTTTACACCGTCTGGCACTACCTTAACAATACCTTCACCGGTAACATTTACTAGGGGTTGCATTGTGTTGTTTTGAGCAGATATAGACATTGTGATTAATAGAATTAATGCGGTTATATATTTCATAATTATTGGTTTTTTGTTTCTCTCAATATAAAAAACAATAAAAGAGGTTTCCTTAAATCTTTCCTAATTTAAAAAGAATAAAGAAAGCAATAATAGGTAAAGCTAGCGCAATAACTATTAAAAGTCGCTCTTCTAGGAGTATAGGCGCAGAGATAATGGCAATTACATAGCCAGCAATAGCACCTCCAAAATGGGCATCGTGCCCTATATTATCATTACGCTTCACCATACCATAAATAGAGTAAATCATATACCCCACTCCAAATACCCAACCTGGCATAAAATAAATTTCTAACCTTGGGTTGAGAAGTATCCCAGCATACACTACACCCATTACTGCACCACTAGCTCCTACTGCAGAGTAGTGATACTCATCTTTATGTAGAAAATAAGAAAGTAAATTTCCTAAAAGCAGACTTGAAACATACACCAGTAAAAATCTAGGTACACCTATAGTGTAGATAACAGCATTTGCAAAGAAATATAGCGTGAGCATATTAAATAATAAGTGCTGCGTATTTGCGTGTAAAAAGGCAGAAGATACCATACGTACTTGCTCTCCTCTACGTATAGCTCCTACGTTAAATTTATATTTCTCAAACATTGAGTAGTTTTTAAAACCACTCATAGAGAATAAGACATTTGCTAAGATAATTGCAATTGTAACTGGATGTAAATCCGCCATAAATACTAAGTTTTACTTGTAAAGATAGCTATATTTGTGAGATTAATATCTTAACTATATCTGAATGAAAGCTATTGTTTTCTGGTTGTTTTACCCGCTATTATGGCTCATCTCCATACTCCCTTTTAAAGGGCTTTACCTGCTTTCAGATTTCTGTTATTTTGTTATTTATAAAGTTATAGGTTATCGTAAGAAAGTAGTGAGATATAACCTAAAGACTACCTTCCCAGAAAAATCTGAAGAAGAACTCCATACCATAGAACGTAAATTTTATAGCCATCTCTGTGATATGTTTCTGGAGATGATAAAATCTATGAATATAAAAAAGGAGGATCTTCTTGAACGTTACCAATTTTCTAACAAGGAACTCATTACAAAATATGATAAGGAAGGACAAAGCTCACTCCTTATGATGGGACACTACGCAAGTTATGAGTGGATTTTTGCACTACAGCTATCTATGGAAAATCCGGGTTACGGAGTATATAAAAAGATAAAACACAAACAGTTTGATAACCTCATACGCAAGATACGTAGTAGATGGAACACCTATCTTATAGACTCTAAGGATACAATGCGCTTTATAAGAAAAAATGAGAGTGATAATAAAACAGGCTGTTATGGCTTTGTAGCAGATCAATCGCCTAGATTTCACCGTGCTCGCTACTGGACACAATTTTTAGGTCACGAGTTGCCTTTTTTTACTGGGGTAGAACGTATTGCAAAAGAGTTTAAACTACCCGTATTTTACTACGGTACAGAAAAGATAAAACGTGGCTACTACAAAGGTTCTTTCCAACTCATTACACCAGATGGTTCTCAAACAGAAGATGGCGAGATTATGACAAATTATGCCGCCGCCCTTGAAGCTCAAATACGTAAAAATCCAGAGTATTACCTCTGGACTCATAAACGTTTTAAACTCTTAGGCAAAAAGGAGGAAGTCCTTTCTGAAATAAATAAGTCTAAGAAATAGCATTAAAATTCAAACCAAGAGTCTATAGCCGTACTACGACTCAAAGAGGTTGCCTTATCGTCTTTATGTAAGTACTCGTTTGAGTAAGGTAGGTATATATAATCTTGAGACCAGTCTTTGTGATGTAAAGCTAGTTCTTTTATACACGCGCATACATAAGCTATTTCCTCATTTGTGATGGTAGGGTGAATAGACATACGTATCCATCCTGGCTTTTGTATTAAGTTACCTGCATCTATCTCACAAGCGAGCGAGTTTGATGTTTTTTGATCTACATTAAGTAAATAATGCCCATAAGTTCCTGCGCAGCTACAACCGCCCCTAGTTTGTATCCCAAAACGGTCATTGAGTAATTTTACTGCTAGATTAAAGTGCAATTCTTCTATATAAAAAGAAATAACACCTAGTCTATCCTTGTGATCACCTGCAAGAATTTTTACGTTTTCTACCGTTTCTAGCTCATTCCAAATGATGTCTATAAGTTCGTGCTCACGAGCGAGTATATTATCTACACCCATCTCTTCTTTTACTTTAATTGATAAGGCTGTACGTATGGTTTGCAAGAAACCCGGAGTACCCCCATCTTCACGCTCTTCTATATTATCTATATACTTATGCTCACCCCAAGGGTTTGTCCACGATACGGTGCCTCCTCCTGGGTTATCTGGTACCACGTTTTTATATAAATCTTTATTAAAGATTAAAACTCCAGAAGAGCCTGGACCTCCTAAAAACTTGTGTGGAGAGAAGAAAATAGCGTCTAGGCGCTCTTCTTTATTCTCTGGATGCATATCAATATGCACATAAGGCGCACTACACGCAAAGTCTACAAAACATAAACCACCGTGAGCGTGCATAAGTCTCGCCACATCGTGATATGGTGTCTGTATACCTGTTACATTACTACAAGCAGTAATAGATGCTATTTTAAAAGGGTGATCTTCATATTTGAGCAGTTCTTGTTCAAACATCTGTATACAAAAGCGTCCATCTTCTTTGGCAGGCACGACTACTACTGTTGCCGTGGTCTCTAGCCACGTAGTTTGATTACTGTGATGCTCCATATGTGTTACAAAAACAATGGGCTTTATCTCTGCAGGTACTTCTGTAAATTTCTTTATGTTTTCTGGCACTTTCAATCCCAGTATGCGCTGAAATTTATTAATCATACCCGTCATACCATTACCACCTACTATGAGTACATCATTCTCATCTGCATTTACGTGCTCTTTAATGATGTGCTTTGCTTTATGATAGCTCATTGTCATAGCAGTACCTGAGACAGTCGTCTCTGTATGGGTATTTGCTACATAGGGACCAAAGTCGCGTAACATCTTATCCTCTATGGGACCATATAATCTTCCTGAAGCGGTCCAGTCTGTATATAAAAGCTGCTTTGTTCCGTATGGAGATTGAAAACTTTGGTTAATACCAATGATGTTTTCGCGAAAGCGTGAAAAGTAATTCTCTAGTTTACCGCTAGGCTTAGTAGACTTTAATGTATTCATAATCAATAGTTTGCACTGTAAAGATATTTAAAATTAAGCACAAAAAAAGAGGGCAATCGCCCTCTTTTTTTAATCCCTATATCTGTCTAGATACCAGCTACTTCCTTTATAGTAGCAATCATATCATTTGCAACTTGGTCTGCTTCGGCTTGTGTGCTTGCCTCTGTATAAATACGTATAATAGGTTCTGTATTAGACTTACGTAGGTGTACCCAGTGATTTTCAAAATCTACTTTTACACCATCTACCGTAGATACATCTTCATTTGCATATTTGGCAGCCATCTTTTCTAGTAATGCATCTACGTCAAGACCTGGTGTGAGCTGGATCTTTTGCTTACTCATAAAGTATGGAGGATAACTAGCTTTGAGTTCGCTCACAGAGATTTTAAGCTTTGCAAGGTGTGTAAGGAAAAGCGCCGTACCTACCAGGCTATCACGACCGTAGTGCGATGCTGGGTAGATAATTCCACCATTTCCTTCTCCGCCTATTACAGCGTTTTGGTCCTTCATAGTTTGTACTACGTTTACCTCTCCTACGGCACTTGCAAAGTATTCTCCGCCGTGTTTTCTTGTGATATCACGTAGCGCACGTGATGAAGATAAGTTTGATACCGTGTTACCCTTAGTCTCTCCTAGTACATAATCTGCACAAGCAACGAGGGTATACTCTTCTCCAAACATTTCTCCCTTATCATCTATAAAAGCCAGACGGTCTACATCTGGATCTACTACGATACCAAAATCTGCATTCTCATCTACCACCATCTTACAAATGTCACCTAGGTGCTCCTTAAGCGGTTCTGGGTTGTGAGGGAACTCCCCGTTAGGTGTACAGTATAATTTTACTGCCTCTACGCCTAGCTCTTCTAGTAATCTTGGTATGGCAATACCTCCCGTAGAGTTTACACCATCTACCACTACTTTAAACTTAGCATCTTTAATAGCGTTTACATCTACAAGCTCAAGGTTTTTTACCTCTTCTATATGCAAATCTATGTAGGCATCATTTTTTGTGATTTTACCCAGATCATCTACCTCTGCAAAGGTAAAATCTTCATTATCTGCATAATTTAAAATTTTCTCCCCTTCTACTCCATTAAGAAACTCTCCCTTACTGTTTAATAGTTTAAGCGCGTTCCATTGTTTTGGGTTATGCGAGGCAGTGAGTATAATACCACCATCTGCGTGTTCCATAGGTACGGCAACTTCTACCGTAGGTGTGGTAGAGAGACCAAGGTCTATAATATGGATTCCCATACCCACGAGCGTGTTCATCACAAGCTCTTGTATCATAGATCCAGATATACGTGCATCACGCCCTACTACTACTCTGTAGGTTTCTTTATTACGATCATTTTTGAGCCACGCACCGTATGCTGCAGCAAATTTTACTGCATCTACTGGTGTAAGGTTTTCACCCGTGCGACCTCCTATGGTACCACGTATTCCTGATATAGATTTTATTAATGTCATATGTAAATTTTGAGTACGCTTTCGCGAAAGCGTAATTAATCTTCGTTTTTTTGATTGTTAAACAAAAGTACTAAAACACATACGTACCAGCCTAACGAGAATGCATTGCTTAACAATGCCTCATAAAATCTTTGAACAGGTTAATTTTTCCTATTAACTTCACCACTATGAATTTTCTCGCACACATTTACCTTACCGATGGCTTACCTATGGAAACTATAGGTAACTTTATGGCAGATGGTATAAAAGGTAAAAAGTACCTCAAGTATAGTGATGATATACAGCGAGGTATACTCGTGCATCGCTGGATAGATAGCTACACAGATAGTCACCCTATTGTAAAGCAGAGTACAAAACGCCTGCACGCAAAGTATGGTCACTACTCTGGTGTGATAGTAGATATTATTTATGATCACTTTCTAGCCAAAAACTGGAACAACTATCACGATACATCGCTAGATGTGTACATAGATAACTTTTACCAGCTACTACAAGACCATCACCACTTGCTCACGGGTCGCATACAGAAAATGATGATCCCTATGATGGAGCAAAACTGGCTCCTCAGCTATGCAACTATGGAAGGTATAGGCACTGTGCTTTACAATATGAACATACGCACAAAACGCCGCGTAGCAATGGATAAAGCCATAGAAGACCTTGCGGAACATTATGAAGCCTTTGAAGATGAGTTTACACGCTTTTTTAAAGAATTACAAGCCTTTGTTGCATTAAAACTAGAAGAGCTTTAAGTTTATGATTTGGGGATTGTTATTCATACTGATTCTGTTATATTTAATCCTGTGGAACTCTAAAGTCACATTTTTAAAAATGCGCAATGCAAGCAAGCCCTTAACCGCAAAAGTTGTTGAGTATAGAAATGAGAAAGGACCTATGAGAAATGATTATACATTGTTACCATATCCTTATGTGTCTATTAATGATAATACATCTGAATTAAGAAAGCTGAAATACGCAAGTAGCAATTCAAAACCATTTGAAATAAACGATGAAATTACTGTCTTTTGGTTTTCAGGTACACTCTATTATTGGGGTTCATTTGACAGAGGTATTTATAAATATCTACCAGGACAAATTAAATTTTAATATCCATTACAAATCCAACCTATGAAGTATTTACTCTTACTCTGCATTCCCCTATTATTTATAAACTGTAAGACAGAAGCGCCTGCTCCTGCGCCCGTACAGGGACTTATTGCTCAGGAAGCTATGGTCGTTTCGGCGAGAGAGGAGGCTTCACGCATAGGCGTTGAGATTATGAAGCAAGGTGGTAACGTTTTTGACGCAATGATTGCTACAGATATGGCGCTCAATGTGACATACCCGTTTGCCGGTAGTCTAGGTGGTGGTGGTTTTCTCGTATACCGTACTAAAGATGGTAATATAGGAGCGCTAGACTATCGCGAGATGGCACCTGGTGCGGCTACAAGTGATATGTACCTAGATGAAGACGGTAATGTAATACCAGGTTTAAGCACAGAGGGAAGTCTCGCTGTGGGTGTGCCAGGTGGTCTTGCAGGTATGTTTGCCGTGCACGAAAAGTTTGGCTCACTACCTATGGAGACCATTCTCAAGCCCGTAATTGACCTTGCTCGCAATGGGTATGTGATTACAGAAAACCAAGCAGGAAGGTTTGGCGCTTTACAAGATAAATTTAAAGAGCTTAACGGAGATAGTATTATATATGTAAACGCTTTCGCGAAAGCGGACACCCTTAAAAACGAAGCCCTCGCACAAACACTAGAGCGCATCGTAGCAAATGGTAAAGACGAGTTTTACCAAGGTGAGACGGGCCAAAAACTGGTAAACTTCTTACAATCTAAAGGTGGGATCATCACAATGGAAGATCTTGCGGCATACGAAGCAAAGTGGCGCACGCCGGTTACCTTTGAGTATGATAACTTAAAAATGATCTCTATGAGTCCGCCTAGTTCTGGTGGGGTTTGTTTATCACAAATTATGCAGATGATAGAACCGTATGACATCTCACAATATGATCACAACAGTGTGGAGAGTATACAACTACTTACAGAGGCAGAGCGTCGCGCGTATGCAGATAGAAGTTTTTACCTAGGAGATCCAGATTTTGTAAACATTCCTATAGACACACTCATATCTGATGTGTATGCAAAAAACAGAATGGAAACCTTCTCTTGGGACACCGCTACAAAGTCTAGTGATATGGCACACGGTGCCTTGCCAGGTTATGAGAGTATGGAAACAACGCACTACAGCGCGGTAGACCAGTATGGTAACGCCATTGCAGTAACGACCACGCTTAACGGCGCTTATGGATCTAAATTATATGCGAGTGATATAGGCTTCTTTTTAAACAATGAGATGGATGACTTCTCTAGTAAACCAGGAGTGCCTAATATGTTTGGGCTTATAGGCGCCGAGGCAAATAAAATTGAGCCAGGCAAGCGTATGCTGTCTAGTATGACTCCTACCCTAGTAGAAAAAGATGGCGAGTTCTGGATGACCGTAGGTACGCCTGGAGGATCTACCATAATTACCTCTGTGTTACAAACGGTACTTAACGTACACGAGTTTGGGATGACAATGCAGGAGGCGGTAAACGCACCACGTTTTCACCACCAGTGGTTACCAGATGTGGTATTATTTGAACCTAACAGCTTTGATCCAGCCATCATAAGCGGACTGCAAGAAAAAGGTTATGAAACCAATGAAGAGCGCTCTCCTGTAATAGGAAAAGTAGACGGTATTTTAGTCCTCCCTAATGGCACACTTGAAGGAGGCGCAGATAGACGTGGTGATGATACTGCGGTAGGGTTTTAGGGGGTTGATTTAGATTGAGTTGCTTTAGAATTTTATAATAAATGAAAATAGGCAGACCAACAAAATGCGACACTCGCTTTTTGTTGTGGCCTCTTTAGTGTAATATTAAATGAACGTAGACAACAAACATAGATTATTGGACAAAGAGGAATGCAAGTGGTATCCAATCAGTATTAGTTCACTTGAAATGCATTTAGGTTGTCTTATTAAGACAAATCAATGTTTACCGTACTCAAAAGTATATCCACTGAGGAAAAACATAGCGTATTCATTGCAGTATATTGAGTTTTTAAATAAAATAAGAACTGACATTTATATGACTGATGTTTTATTGACACAAAATATTAAGTCTATCCTCGTTCACGGAACTACAATAATAGAAGCAATTTTTTATTATCTAATAGAGATTAATGGATTAGCAAACAAAACGGAATGGATTGAATCTAAAAGAGTAAAAACCTCTGAATATGAATTGAATGGAAAAAAAGTCAAAAATGAAGTTGTTTTATTTGAAAAAACTGAAAACCCAATAAAAACGACTATGACCTTTGACCAGATGTCAAAAAAAGTTGAGAAGAAAAAGTTACTTGGTAATAAATTCAAAAACTACAGTCGAATAAACGCTTTAAGAAAATTAAGAAATAAAATTCATATTCACGATACCAAACATAATTTCGACACAGACTGGAACAACTTCAATTATAAAGAGTTAGTTTTAATATATGATATTCTACATTCAATTATAACATCTGATTTATTTAAAGAAAGCACATATAGGAAAAGATTTAATTACTTAATTATTGAAGAAAAAAATCACAAATAAAACTACACCATCTAACCACGACTATAATTCACTGAGGCAGAATGACCATTCAGCAATTAAAGTATAGTAAACCTTAGAATTCTCTTGGTAACTCCTCCCTTGTCAAAGGAAAGATTTAAAAAATTGTAAAGACTATAATACATCACAATAATAGAAAGACCCGCACCTAATCAATCTATTATTTTATACACTCAAGTTTATTAAGAAAAAAATCTGAAAATTCAAAATCAACAATATCTTGATGCCCTTCGGTGCCCTCCAAACGAACTAATTTAATTTTTGATTTTTTCAATCTTAAAAATTCACTTGGACTAAGCTTCCCAATTAAATAATAATCATCTGCACAACGAACATCACCTGAATGATAAAAAGTTAATTTATCATCATTTTCCAGTATGACTTGTACTTTTGAACGTGAAGTTTGATAAGGACTTGAGCATCCTAATCTTACATTTAATTTGAAATTAACAAATTTATATTTACCTATTCTTTGCAAGGCAATTAAAAGTTCGTAGTCGTGGACATATCCAACCTTATGATATTCGGTGCTTTTTATAATATCACCAGTTACGGCGTCAACAGAATTAGTGTCATATTCACAAGTATTCTTTTTGTCAATTTCATACTGTTTAAATTTTTCGTTTTTTCTTTCTCGAAAAATATCGGCGCTATCAATCTCTATCTTGTTAATCCCAATCCTATATGCTCTTAAATCCTTATTTTCATTAAAATAAGATTTAGCCAAAACGTAACCTTTTACCCCTCCAACTTCTACGAGATAATTATTTTGCGTATAACCCAAAACATTAATTGAGTCGTATTTTTTGAAACTATAGATTCTTTTTACTGGATGATTAATATCATCCTTTAATTTACCACTCTTAATAGCAACAGTCTTATAAAGAATTGTATCTGAGGTTACATTTTGCGCTTGTAAATTACTTAAACCGATTAAAAGCATAAGTACTTGTAAATAAAATAGTTTTCTATAATGTATATTCATATTAATCTTTTTAAGAAATATTATTAAGTATAGTTTGTAATTCAATCCGTGCAAAAGTCTTATTTTTTTTTAAATCATCTGTGTTTGATTAAATTTATTAACTATTTCATTATCAGACCTTATTTACACATACTAATAATAACCAATCAATTTAAAAGATATCTCATTTTCTATCTTTTTAATAAGAGTCTATCTACTTTACATATAAGTGGACATTTAAATTTGTTTGTGATATATATCCTTTCGCGAAAGCGTAATTTATCAAATACCACCTAGAACAAACACATATAATTCCCATTTCTAGACTTAACACTTGGGCGCTATAAACATTAACAGTTTGGGATGGAATTAACAGTAATACTAGCTATCTTTGGCAGCCTTTTTGTATACTTAGGTTGAACTATAAATACATAGAATTTTATGAAATATATCACGCTTATAGTGTGCGTTATAATGTCTTCTGTACTTAGTGCTCAGGAGCTTCCTATACAGATGGACTCTGTAGAGCCTCTTGAGACTCATACGAGTCCTATATTGAGAGAGCTTTTAATACAAGAGATTAATAAAAACTCAAAATGGAAAAATCTAGTGAAGTCTAATAGAATGTCTATAGGCGTTGTAGATATGTCCAACTTAGAGAATATAGAGTATGCAGGTATCAATGATGAGTTTATGATGTATGCCGCAAGTTTACCTAAGATTGCCATACTTCTTGCCGCAATGGATGCTATAGAAAATGGCGAACTACAAGACTCTAGAGAAATACGTAAGGATATGCGACTTATGATAAGTAAGTCTAATAATGCTGCTTCTACTCGTATGATAGACCGTGTGGGCTATGATAAAATAGAACAAGTACTGCGCAGTGACCAGCTCAAGCTTTATGATGAAGAAGTAGGCGGTGGTTTATGGGTAGGCAAGAGATATGCCGCTGGCGGAAAACGTAATCCAGACCCTATGAAGGGATTAAGTCACGCGGCTACAGCTAGACAGGTATGTAGTTTTTACTACCAGCTTGCAATGGGTAACCTAGTAAGTACAGAAAAGTCTGAAGAGATGCTGGACATTATGAAAGACCCAGCACTACACCACAAATTTGTAAACACGCTAGATAAAATTGCTCCTAAGGCAGATATCTACAGGAAGTCTGGATCGTGGAAGAATTGGCACTCTGACTCTGTATTGGTATGGGGACCTGAGCGCAAGTATATACTAGTGGCTCTTATAGAAGATGCACAGGGTGAGCAAATTGTAAGAGATTTAGTAATTCCTTTAGAAAAAGCAATGAAAAAATCACGAGCTTTAGCCTATAACTAGGGAACCTCATTATAAACGCAATGAATGCTTAAAAGTCTTTACAAGAAAGCCTTTGATATAAGAGATGGTGAGATCACCATCTCTTTTTTTATGCAGCTGTACATCTTTTTGGTGATTACAGTGCTACTTATTGTAAAGCCTACTGTAAACGCATTATTTCTATCGGCGCTAGGTGCAGAGCGATTGCCTTACGGGTATCTTTTTGTTGCGGCTGTGGCTATTTTAAGTTCTTACTTCTATAACAAAGCTTTAAAGCGATATTCGTTTAAAAAGGTAGCTACGATAACCTTATGCGCTTTTGGCTTCTTTTTTATGTTGCTTTCTGTCGCCTTGCATTATAAATTTCTTGAGGTCTGGCTACTTTACTATTACTACGTTCTCATATCCTTGTTTGCCGTGGTGGTTACCTCACAATTCTGGATACTAGCAAATATGGTTTATAATGCGAGGGAGGCAAAGAGACTCTTTGGTTTTATAGGCTCTGGCGCTATTGCTGGTGGAATTTTTGGTGGGTACTTAACGACCTTAATTTCGGCGGCTTTTGGGAATAAAACGTCTATTCTTATCGCAGGGATTCTCATTTTATGCTGTGTGCCTATACTCTATCGTATTTGGAATTTAAGGTTACGCACGCTTTCTATGTACACGAGAAAGAAAGAGATACACCAAGTGTCTAACCCGGATCGTAATGCTTTTCAAATCATCTTAAAATCTAAGCATTTACTATACTTAGCATCTATTATCGGGATAAGTGTGCTGGTGGCAAAGCTGGTTGATTTTCAATTTAGTGATTTTGCGCACAAGGCCATTCCAGACTCAGATGAGCTTGCTTCTTTTTTAGGGTTCTGGTTTTCTTCGTTTAATGTGGTGGCTTTACTCATACAGCTTTTTGTTACTAATAGAGTCTTAAGCTATCTAGGCGTAACCTCAACTATGCTTATACTCCCACTAGGAATTGCCTTAGGCTCCCTCCTATTTCTTACGGTTCCTGAGCTTTGGGTGCTTATTATCATAAAAGGGTTAGACGGTAGTTTTAAGCAGTCTATAAACAAAGCAGCTGCAGAGCTTTCTATTTTACCCATACCGTATGCTATAAAGAACCAAGCAAAATCATTTATAGATATTGTGGTAGATAGTGTAGCCACAGGTATTGCTGGTTTTCTGCTCATTTTTGTGATTAAGGGTATGGAACTAGATACCAAGTTTGTGACGATTCTTACTATCTTCTTCTTGTTTATATGGCTCTTGTTAATCTACAAGCTTAGAGATGCCTACTTTGATTCGTTTAGGTCCAACCTCAAGAGTTTACTACTCAATAAAGATGAGTCCAAACGAAACTTCAGAAAAGAACGTACTATCGCTACTGCAAGACATATTTTACAAAATGGTGAAGAAAGCGAGATTCTCACTTTATTATCTAGATTATCATCGGCTAAGCTTAATCCCTTAAAAAAGCAAATAGTCGCACTTTTAGACCATCCTTCTAATGCTATAAAAATAGCGGCTATTGAGGAGTTGTATTATTATAAAGAAGGTACTGCATTACATAAAATTAAAGCCCTCCTTCACACTAGCGACAGCGCACTTATTATAGCCACATTACAATATTTACTACATCATACCAAAATAGACGATCAAGAATTATTTACAACCTATCTAGATCATCCAGAAAAGCCCATTGCAAATGCTGCGCTGTTATGCCTTGCACAAGATGCACGCCTCAATACAAATCTTGGTAAGCAGTTTAATTTAAGAGACCGTATCGCGACTCAAATAGAACGACTAGGCACACCAGAAGGACTAGAAAATGTTGCCGAAACTTCTGACCTGCTTCTTAGTATTGCCTACTCAGGGCTTAACGAGTTTTACTACTTTATCTCTATTCATTTTAGTAATAAAAATAAAAAGGTAGCAAAGAAAGCTATAGAAGCTGCAGGCATTACCACAGACCCGCTCTTTGTAGGGAATCTTCTCCAGTTTCTAGAAAATAAAAAACTTCGTAAAGCAGCTATAAAAAGTCTTACTCAATATGGGCCAGAGATTACAAAAACACTTCTCAGGCTAGAAAATGAAGATGCTTTTAGTCTAGACATAAAAAGAAATCTACCTAAGGTTATCGCAACATTTAACTCTCAAAATGCAGTAAAAATCTTATTCAAATTTTTAGGTAGTAACAACCTCATCGTACGTAAAAATGCCTCAAAATCATTACTAAAACTAAGTAGTAAAAACCCGTCGCTTACCATAGATAAGCGCAAAATCTCTAGATACATATTACTAGAGAGCAACTATTACCAAAGCACGCTTAACGCCCTTGCTACCTTCACAAAACTTGTAAACAATCCGCCAGCAGACTCACAAGACGAAACTAAAGAAACAGAGGTCTTACTCGCCCGTGAAGCCATAGTGCTCATTTTAAGGGAACAAGTAGATCAAAGTCTACATAGCATCTTTACACTATTAAGTATACGTTACAATCAAGAAGATATAAGTGCTGCGTTTTTGGGTATTAAAAGTAAAGATGATACAGCGAGAATCAACGCCATAGAGTTTCTAGACAACCTCTTACATATCAAACTTAAAAATAAGATCCTGCCATTGCTCGAAGTACATATCATTGACACAGATGTTGATAATCTACATTCTCAAGAAATGGTAGAACAAACAGAATTTGATGCCGTAAGAAGCTTAATTCGTAATCGCAGCAGACAGATGAATATCGCTATGCTCCACCTTATTGAGATACTAGAAGACACAAAGTATACTGCCATTACTCAATCTTTTACAAAGCATAAAAACACGAACATTGCAAAACTTGCTACGCGTGTATCTACAAGTCTACAACGGGTAAAACAGCAACAAAAGTAAAACGCCTTCTAGTAACAACTAGAAGGCGTTTTAATAGAACTGTAAATGCTTTTTATGTGGGATTTACCACCTTATCAATACTACTTGCTAGGTACATATGTGCACCTGCAGAATTTTTATTAAGTACGTTAGTCATTAGGCATACGATGTATTTTTTACCATTAGGCTGCTCCACAATAATCACTGAGTTCATATAGTTAAACACATTACCTGCATAGTCGCTACAGTTAGGGTTTTTCTCTCGATCACATTTATAAAACGAGCCAGATTTAAAGTACACCGCCGCGTCATCTAGTCTATTAGAGTGTGCATAACGTATACGTCTGTCTGTCATATATAATAATCGCTTCATCTCAAGCGAGCTTTCCTCATCTATTACATTTCCTTGCTCTAGCGCTACTAGAAACTTCATAAGCCCTTTAGGAGTTCCAATACTTCCACCCTCACGACCTACGTACTTACCAGCAGGACGCGTAAACATCCCTCCTAGTCTCCAGTCGTCTTCTGTAATTCCTAGATCTCTTAATGGCTGATTCACCACTCGGTTTGCTTGACTCGTAAGAGAGTCTCTATCGGTCTCTACAAAGTAATTTTCTGCTTCTTCTTCGGTGAGGTCTGCATACTTTCGTCCAAAGGCGTCTAGCAGCATTGTCTCTCTATACAGCACACTCGCAGCTCCGTTATTACTCACAGAGACCATATGATCTGCCCACTCATACAGCGAGAACTCATCACTAGCAACCACTTGTCGCTTTGTTAACTTATCACTGTCTATATCATACACAGGTATCGTGTGGTGATCTCCTGTTCCCCAGTAGCGAGCCTTCACTCGTTTATTACACATAAGCCCCGTACGCAACTCAAAGTTATCTGGATATACCTCTGCAAGCTCTGTAAAGAAGCCGTTTAGGACAGCAATTTTACCTACACTTCCTGGCTGGTACCCTACATTTTCTCTGTGAGCCGCATATTTTAAACTATCTGGATTAGTCATATCAAGTACCGCAAGTGAGTAGTTTCCACCGGGTGTAATTCTCGCAATCTTTCTGGAAAAATCATTGTCTTCTACTAGTATTGCTCCAAGAGAATCACGCTTTCGCGAAAGCAAATTGAGCTTGATATCCTCTAGTTTTAAATAAGCGCCATTAGGAATACGCTTGTTTACAATACTATCCATCTCCATTTTCTGAAGTCGGTATAATCGTTTTATACCCGTCGTATCATAACCGTCTATAGGATAAAGCATCGCTACAAATAAAGTCGATAAAGCGATGAATGTTAGTGTGATATATGTTTTCATTAGTTTATAGGTGCATCAAGCGTTATTAAAAAGTCTTTGTCAATTTTTGGTGAGATTGCCTCAAGATATTCTGAGGACTTTGCCGTTTTATTTTCTACAAATGGTCGTATCTGGAACAGCCATAGTTTGTCATTTTCAAAACCAAGCTCCACATCATAAGCCCCATCATAGTCAGAACCTGTCATTTCTGGTAATCTAGTTCTTATAGACTGGGCAATGGCACGTATATCCTTTATGTTTTTCTCATTGAGAATCTCTTCGTCAAAGGTTGCGATGTTTCTCTTCACACCTCCCGTTGCTGGCAGTCTAATAAAATCTGCCTGTCTCGCTGGCGATAGTAAGCGTGCATCTGTAGCGGTAACAAGTCTAGTTTCTGCGGCTTGTCCATCTACAGCTCCTCCTGCCCCACGGCTAAAGGCAATAGTAAGATCCTCATCTGTACCTTGATTAATACCCTTTGTAATCATCACACCACTATACTCCACATCTACCGAAGGAATGATAAGTATAGAAGGAAACACATTTTCTGGGTTGCTTAGATACTGCTGGCGCCATTTAAAACTACGCTCCGTATATGGAGAAGCCCACACATCTTTAATTCCTTTTAATATTTTATCCTCATCAAGAATATTAAAAAGCGTCAAGTTCAATCCTGCGCCAGTAAATTCTTCAAGGTCTTCCATATTTGTATCACTACGCAAGAATACAGGAGTTTTACCCATAGGCGATTTAAAGACTTTTTGGAAATCTGCACGCAGGCTATTTACAAATGACGGCTTTAGCGTCATCATATTTATAGCTTCACGTAATCGCTTCAACTCTTGCAGTTGGTACGTCTCTATCTCTTTTGATGACGCGCCGTTACTTTTCATTTGTTCCGCTTTCGCGAAAGCGCTATTTAAAAACTCCCAATAAGAACCCTCGTAATTGGTCATTTTTTGATCCATATGGTCCTTAAAAATGCCGAAAGGAATAACAAGACCTTCTACCACCTGCTCTGGGAACATCTTCTTGAGTTGCCCAAGGTTTGCCGCCTTAGGGCCTACTAGTTTTCCAGACGCGCTTGCATCTAGATCACGCATATTTATGATGTCTTTCTTATCTAGTGCTATCTTCTCTACAGGCACGGTTACCTGACTTGTAGAACGTTGCTTCTTTGAGAATAACTCACGCTCCTCATCTGTAATATCGTCCTCGCCTTTTATAATCACACTTCCTTTATTTGAAACTGCATAGAATACCTTATTACCGCTATACTTGCTCAAATCTTGAAGATTTTCTTGGGATAATGCCGCATTAGGGATTCCTAAATTACGAGCTAGTAACTGCACGTGTGAAACCAGATTACCTTCTGATACCGTCATAATACCAGCCACAGGCTTGAGGTCTGACGGCGGTTTTTCAAAAACGTATATCTTCTCTGTATCCACTTCTATACCTTCTGGAGAACCTTCTATAACGACGAGCTCACCGTAGGCATACCCAGGATTTAATCCTCTCACAGAAGACTGTCCATCTATATCCATTACCTTATTTTCAAGCCCAGAATGCTTTGCTATAAACGCACCTAGCGTGCTCACACTCTCACCTAAATCTAATGCAACAGAGGAGCGCACGCGGTCATCTATAAAACCATAAGCCTTAGGCTCAAAAGTTGCGTAGGTATCGACGACTTCTTGATACTTTGCCTTTACTTGTGAGGCGCTCCACTCTACAACACCTCTAGCTGTCGCCAGGAAATCGTTAAGCTGCTCGACACTCTTATCATTATGGTAACTATCTGCTTGTAAATACGGCTCTACTGCTGCCCACTCATTTAACTCAATGAGTCCTGTACCTGTTGCTGCATATGAAAGGGTTTGTATTTTATAAAGCAGCTCCTTTAATGTTTCTGGTTGCCACTCTTGTGTCTTTAGGAGTAATATATCTTCCAGCTCATTAGATAAATCTAGCATCGCAAGACGATCACTAGATCTACGTAAAGTAAGTACGTCTTGACGTATATAACAGAGTACATCTGCAATTTCTGGCACAAGTATTTGCGCAGAAGTATCCTGAGCAGCTTTTTCTAAAAACGTGCTAATGCGTTCTGTTAGATCATTTTTTACAGAGATAGCGTTTACTTGGCTCTGTAGTTCCTTAAAATTGATAGGTGTATAAAACTCGGCGAGGGTTTTTTCTAGTTGGTCAAACTGCTTTTTCACTTCACCAGAGAGGTCTCCCTTATGTTTAGCTCTAAACTCTTGAACCATCTGGATGTCACTCACACTGGGCTTGCCGTGTATTTTAATACGGGCATCCATAAATTTTGGGTAGGTCTCTGCCAGTATTTTTGACTCACTACGCATACGCTGGGCAATGTTGCTATCGCCATCGTGAGGAATATCTCGTAAGGTCTGGCGTAGTAAATAGTAGTTTTGTCTAAAACGAGTATCGCTACGCAATAACCACTCATAAAACTCAACGCCCCACGCCTCCTCATCTTCAGACTGGATGGCACCACGGTAAAACTGTGACTTGCGCTGCACCCAACCATTATCTACACTTGCAAGGTATCTCGCTAGTTGATATTGCTTGATGCGGCTATTATCATTTGTAACATCCCAGAAAGCAACCCTATCTGTATTTGCAAGTATATCTGCAAAAAAGAGGTGATACTTAGTACCTAGCGTTATTAGATCTTCACTATAACTCGCGTGCTGCACACCACCACCTATATCATCTGGACAAGGGTCACGTGCTTCTCGCATCGTACCATCTTCACAAAACCACTCTATTTTTTTATAAGGGCCTCGCGGATTTTCTTTAAAAGATTTAATATTCTTCTGGATAGTTGCGACGGGTAAGTCTTGAGCAACAAGTTGACTTGTGATAGTAAAAGATAATATCACAAGAAATGCTTTGTAAATTTTGATCATTTATTGGTTAGATTGGATAGTGTGAACTAAAGGTAATAGAGTATACAGCAACATCCATATCCATTAACGCTTTACTAACAGAAGAAGCGCACCAGAACCGAATATTTAATATACTTTAACTTTTGGCAACTGTAAACGTAAATTTTGTGTACTCCCCTAGCACTGAAGAAACACTTATGGTCCCACCGAGATTATGCACTAGTTTTTCTACTGTAGATAATCCTATACCGTGGCCTTTCTCTCCATTTTTATCTAGGTGTCCTACGGTACTGAATAAAGTGAATACACCTTCTATCTTTTCTTCTTCTATACCGCGCCCATTATCTCTTATAGAAAATTCAAAGTGCTCATCTTGCTCTAGAACATCTATATGTATTACTGTATGGGCTTTATCATTATACTTTATACTATTACCTATAAGGTTTAAGAATATCTGGTCAAGTGCAGACCGGTTACATCTAAGTTCTATATTTACCTCAGGAAAGTGAAATTCACACTCAAAGTTTATATTTAATAGATCTACAAGATCTTCTAGCATATCGTTAAACATAAACTCGTGGGCATCTTCTCTATCATATGCCGTGCTCTCGTAGTGAGCAAGTATGTTTGTTATATAGTTACTCATAGAGAGTGAAGACTTCTTGAGATAACCTAGGTAATTTACTCCAGACTCATCTAGTGATGCTGTGTACTTCTTTTTTAATATATCTGAGGTGAGAATAAGGTTTGCGAGGGGCATTTTTAAATCGTGTGAAACAGTACCTGCAAAATCTTTGAGCAATGTGTTATGTTTTGTGAGACTCGCTTTTGCCTGTTCTAATTGATTATTTACAATGCGCAATTCAAAAAGTCGCTCCACCTGCTTTCCAAGAGTTATAAGCGCGGCTCTTTGTTCTTTACTTAGTTTATTAGGTTTATGATCTATAACACATAAAGACCCCATAGACATACCATCTGTTGTGCGTAGCGGGACTCCTGCATAAAATATGACAGGATCTTCAAGCTTTGTAAGTGGGTTATCTATAAAACGATCATCTTTTGTTGCATCTGGTATTTCTAATATCTCATCTGGAGTTAAAATGGCGTGCGCACAAAAAGAACTATCACGCGAAGTCTCACATAATGCCATACCTACTTTACTTTTAAACCACTGTCTATCTTCATCTACAAGGGTTACTAATGCAACTGGAGTGCCACATATGTATGCAGCGAGCTTAGTAATGTAATCAAAATCTTCCTCTTGATTTGTGTCAAGTAACCCTAAACCTAGTAAGGTTTGCATACGTTGCTTTTCATTAAGAGGGAAATCTGGTGCGATCATAAAGAATGTACTATTTAAAAAACAACAAACTGTTTAAGTAACTAAGATAGAATATACAAAAATAACATTCAACCTTAAACAATTTTGCTTTATTGCATAATATGTTAACGCTATTGAATTCTCTTACAATTATCTATTTGTTAGACTTCGGTTTTATTAAATAATAAGGGGTATATTTATGATGTTCTCATTTTCGCGAAAGCGTAACTATCATATTCACAAGATATTCATATAAATTCGCATTAATTACTGTGCGTGCATAGTATATTTTTAGTATCTTTACAATCACATTGTGAAGAACTATATGAAAGATAAAACTATAGACTACTGTTTAAGAGCCACCTGGCAAGCAGTTATGAAAATGTATAATGAACAGGCTGCCGAATATGATGTAACTATGGCGGTAGGTTTTGCACTCCTTAGTATTGATCCAGAAGAGGGAACTCCCTCTACAGCACTAGGACCGCGTATGGGTATGGAAGCTACTTCCCTATCTCGCACACTTAAGACTATGGAAGAAAAAGGTCTTATAGTGCGTAAACCTAATCCTGCAGATGGCAGAGGCGTTCTTATACACCTTACAGAGTTTGGACTTGAAAAAAGAGATTTTTCAAAAGACCGCGTTGTAACTTTTAACGATGCCGTACGTGGCAATATATCTGACGAAAAGATTAATAATTTTTACGAAGTCATTGAGACCATTAATGACTTGATTCAAAATAGAAGAGTATTTAACCAAAAAGAAACCGCAATAAAATAATGGCAAAACGTAGAATAAAGAAAGTAGCCGTCATCGGTAGTGGAATAATGGGAAGTGGTATTGCTTGCCATTTTGCAAACATAGGTGTTGACGTTCTTTTGCTAGATATCGTTCCTCGTGAGCTTACTGCAAAAGAAGAAGCTAAAGGACTTACACTTCAAGACAAAGTTGTACGTAATAGAATGGTAAATGACTCGCTCACTGCAGCACTTAAGAGTAAGCCGTCACCTATTTACAACCAAGCTTTTGCAAAAAGAATCTCAACGGGTAACCTTGAAGATGATATCGCAAAAGTAAAAGACGTAGACTGGATCATTGAGGTGGTAGTAGAGAGACTTGATATTAAGAAACAAGTTTTTGAAAACCTTGAAAAGCATAGAACACCAGGTACACTTATTACTTCAAACACATCTGGTATCCCTATAAACTTTATGTCTGAGGGACGTAGTGAAGATTTCCAAAAGCACTTTTGTGGAACTCACTTCTTTAACCCAGCACGTTATTTAAAATTATTTGAAATCATACCTGGGCCAAAAACAGACCAGAGCGTTCTTGATTTCTTAAATAACTACGGCGAGCAATACTTAGGGAAAACCTCTGTTGTTGCAAAAGATACACCTGCCTTTATAGGTAACCGTATAGGTATCTTCTCTATTATGTCACTTTTCCATACTGTAAAAGATATGGGTATGACGGTAGAAGAGGTAGATAAACTTACAGGTCCAGTTATAGGACGTCCAAAATCTGCAACCTTCCGTACGGTAGATGTTGTAGGTCTTGATACTCTTGTACATGTTGCAAACGGTATTGCAGAAAACTGTCCTAATGATGAGCGCAAGTCTCTTTTTGAGCTTCCAGGCTTCATTAGTACAATGATGGAAAACAAATGGCTAGGGTCTAAAACTGGTCAAGGTTTTTATAAAAAGAGTGTAAATGAAGCTGGTAAGAAAGAAATTCTTACACTAGACCTTGACTCTATGGAGTACCGCTCTAACAAGAAAGCAAAATTTGCTACCCTAGAGCTTACTAAAAATATAGACAGCGTTTACGATCGCTTTAAAGTGCTTGTAGGTGGTAAAGACAAAGCTGGTGAGTTTTACCGCAAGTCTTTTGCACACCTATTTGCTTATGTACAAAATCGTATTCCTGAGATTACAGACGAGCTTTACAAGATAGACGATGCTATGAAGGCTGGTTTTGGCTGGGAGCACGGACCATTCCAAATTTGGGATGCTGTAGGTGTAGAAAAAGGTATCGAGCTTATGAAGGCAGAAGGTCTTGAAGTTGCCACTTGGGTAACAGATATGATTGCTGCTGGAAGTGAGACTTTCTACTCTGTAAAAAATGGTGCTACTTATGTATATTCCGCTTCCGCGAAAGCGCACGTAAAGAAACCAGGTCAAGATTCATTTATCATTCTTGATAACATTAGAAAGCAAACAGAAGTATTCTCAAACACGGGAGTATCTGTACAAGATCTAGGAGATGGAATCTTAAACGTTGAGTTCCGCTCTAAGATGAACTCTATAGGAGGTGACGTACTTGCAGGAGTAAATAAAGCAATAGATCTAGCCGAAAAAGACTTTGACGGTCTCGTAGTAGGTAATCAAGGTACAAATTTCTCTGTAGGAGCAAACATTGGGATGATCTTTATGTTTGCTGTAGAGCAAGAGTATGATGAGCTTAATGCTGCTGTAAAATATTTTCAAGATACGTGTATGCGTTTACGCTACTCTGCTATCCCTACAGTTGTTGCACCTCACGGTATGACACTAGGTGGTGGTTGTGAGATGACACTACACGCAGATAGAGTTGTCGCAGCTGCCGAATCTTACATAGGACTTGTAGAGTTTGGTGTAGGTGTAATACCAGGTGGTGGTGGATCTAAGGAAATGGCCCTTAGAGCATCAGATAAGTTTGATAAAGGTGATGTACAACTTAACGTATTACAGGAGCACTTCCTTACTATAGGTATGGCAAAAGTATCTACCTCTGCACACGAGGCGTACGATCTTAACATCCTTAAGCACGGTAAAGACCTTGTAGTTGTAAACCGCGATCGCCAGATTGCTACAGCAAAGGCTGTTGCACGCCAAATGGCAGATATGGGGTACACACAACCTGTAAAACGTAATGATGTACTAGTATTAGGTAAGCAGGCACTAGGTATGTTCTTAGTAGGGACAGACTCTATGCAAGCATCTAACTATATATCAGAGCACGATAAGAAAATTGCAAACAAGCTTGCTTATGTAATGGCTGGAGGAGATTTATCTGAGCCTACAAGAGTTTCTGAGCAGTATTTACTAGATCTAGAGCGTGAAGCGTTCTTATCTCTAGCTACTGAGAGAAAATCACTTGAGCGTATACAGCATATGTTACAAAAAGGAAAACCATTAAGAAACTAAAGTTTCTGCAATACGCCTTAAGCGCTAAGCTATAGGCAATGATAAACCGCTTAAAGCTTTCAGCTTATAGCCAAAAGCAAACTAAAATGAAAACAGCATATATAGTAAAAGCATATAGAACAGCCGTTGGGAAAGCTCCCAAAGGTGTCTTTAGATTCAAGCGAGCAGATGAGCTTGCTGCAGAAACGATTCAGTATATGATGAAGGAGCTGCCAGAATTTGATAAAAAGAGAATAGATGACGTCATTGTAGGTAACGCAATGCCAGAAGGATCACAAGGTCTTAATATGGCGCGTCTTATATCTCTTATGGGACTAGACGTAATAGACGTACCTGGTGTAACTGTAAATCGTTTTTGTTCTTCTGGGATAGAAACTATAGGGATGGCAGTAGCAAAGATTCAAGCAGGTATGGGTGATTGTATTATCGCCGGTGGAGCAGAGTCTATGTCTTCTGTACCTATGACAGGATTTAAACCAGAACTTAACTACGATACTGTAGTAAAGTCTGGACACGAAGATTACTACTGGGGAATGGGTAACACCGCAGAGGCAGTAGCAAATGAGTATAAAATCTCTCGTGAAGATCAAGATGAGTTTGCATATAACTCACATATGAAAGCCCTACGCGCACTAGCCGAAGATCGTTTTCAAGACCAGATTGTACCTATAGACGTAGAGCAAACGTATATAGATGCAAACGGTAAGAAAGCTACAAAATCTTACACAGTAAACAAGGATGAAGGTCCTCGTGCAGGAACAAATAAAGCAGCACTTGCAAAACTTAGAGCAGTATTTGCAGCTGGAGGAAGTGTAACTGCTGGTAACTCTTCACAAATGAGTGATGGTGCTGCCTTTGTAATGGTTATGAGTGAGGAGATGGTAAAAGAACTTAACATCGAGCCTATCGCACGTATGGTAAATTATGCAGCAGCAGGTGTACCACCACGTATAATGGGTATAGGTCCCGTAGCTGCCATTCCAAAAGCCCTTAAACAAGCTGGACTTAAGCAAAATGATATTGAGCTTATTGAGCTTAACGAGGCATTTGCATCACAGTCACTTGCAGTAATACGCGAGTTAGGACTTGATCCAGATATTATAAACGTAAATGGTGGTGCGATTGCATTAGGTCACCCACTAGGATGTACTGGAGGTAAACTATCAGTACAGTTATTTGACGAGATGCGCAAGCGTGATATGTCAGGTAAATACGGTATGGTTACAATGTGTGTAGGTACCGGACAGGGAGCTGCAGGGATTTATGAATTCTTGAAGTAATTCCGCTTTCGCGAAAGCGTAAAAACAAAAAAATATAGTACATATTTCTTATAGAGAAAGAAAAAAATTAATTAGCAATAGCAATGAGCACAGAAACAACAAAAAATGATATCCTACGCGGTGGTCAATTTATCGTAAAGGAAACAGCTTGTGAAGATGTCTTCACAATGGAAGATCTTAATGAAGAGCAAAAGATGATGCGCGACTCTACAAGAGAGTTTGTAGACCGCGATCTTTGGGCACACTGGGAGCGTTTTGAAAAGAAAGATTATGCATACACAGAGGAGACTATGCGCAAAGCTGGTGAACTAGGTTTACTAGGTGTTGCTGTACCAGAAGAGTATGATGGTCTTGGGATGGGATTTGTATCTACAATGCTTGTTTGTGATTACATTTCTGGAGCTACTGGATCTTTTAGTACTGCCTTTGGAGCACATACTGGGATAGGTACAATGCCTATCACACTTTATGGTAACGAAGAGCAAAAGAAGAAATATGTGCCAAAACTTGCTACTGGTGAGTGGTTTGGAGCATACTGTCTTACAGAGCCTAGTGCTGGATCTGACGCAAACTCTGGAAAAACAAAAGCCGTTTTATCTGAAGATGGAAAGAGCTACAAGATTTCTGGACAAAAAATGTGGATTTCTAACGCTGGTTTCTGTAACCTATTTATCGTTTTTGCTAGAATAGAAGATGATAAAAACATTACAGGGTTTATCGTAGAAAATGATCCTTCTAATGGAATCACACTAGGTGAAGAAGAAAAGAAATTAGGTATACACTCTTCTTCTACTCGTCAGGTATTCTTTAATGATACAGTAGTACCTGTAGAGAATATGCTTTCTGACCGTGGTAACGGTTTTAAAATCGCGATGAACGCACTTAACGTAGGTCGTATTAAACTTGCTGCTGCTTGTCTTGATGCACAGAGACGTGTGATAAACGAGGCTGTAACATATGCAAAAGAGCGTGTACAGTTTAAAACTCCTATCATAAACTTTGGTGCAATTAAGCAAAAACTTGCGCTTATGGCTACAAACGTCTATGTAGATGAGTCTGCATCTTACCGTGCTGCCAAAAACATTGAAGATCGTATCGCTATGCGTCAGGCAGAAGGTAACACACACCAAGAAGCAGAGCTTAAAGGTGTTGAGGAGTATGCTATAGAGTGTTCTATCCTTAAAGTTGCAGTATCTGAAGATGTACAGAATACTACAGATGAAGGTATTCAGATTTTTGGAGGAATGGGCTTCAGTGCAGATACTCCTATGGAGTCTGCTTGGCGTGATGCACGTATCTCTCGTATCTATGAAGGTACAAACGAGATTAACCGTATGCTCGCTGTAGGTATGATGGTAAAGAAAGCGATGAAAGGACACGTAGACTTTATGGGACCAGCAATGGCTGTAAAGGATGAACTTATGGGTATCCCTTCTTTTGACACTCCAGATTACTCTGAGACACTTTCTGAAGAAAAAGCACTTATCAAGAGCCTTAAGAAAGTATTCCTTATGGTTGCAGGATCTGCAGCTCAAAAGTTTGGAACAGAGCTAGAGAAAAATCAGCAACTACTTATGGCAGCTGCAGATATTCTTATAGAAATCTATATGGCAGAGAGTGCTATACTACGTACTGAGAAAAACATTAAGCGCACTGGTCTAGATAGTCAAGCAACACAAGTTGCAATGTCTCAACTATACCTATTTAACGCTGTTGATATCATCCAGACTAAAGCAAAAGAAGCTATTATCTCTTTTGCCGAAGGTGATGAGCAACGTATGATGCTTATGGGACTTAAACGTTTTACAAAGTATACAAACCAGCCTAATGTAATCGCACTGCGCAACCAGATTGCTGCAGATGTTGAAGAAAATGGTAAATACCGCTTTGACGGATAATATATTTTTTTAAGTCACTAAAACTATGTGTACTAGATTACGTATTGAAAATGACTTAAATGTATATGTATTCGCTTGCGCGAAAATTTAATATCAACAGAAGCCACTTCCCTATCGAAGTGGCTTTTTTTGTACCCTACTACTACAACGATTTCGTAACACAACAACCTATTTTACACAATGAAAATTAAAAAAGTCCTCGTCGCAAATCGCGGGGAAATTGCTATTAGAGTACTACGTGCCTGTACAGAACTTAATATTACAACCGTAGCTGTCTACACCTATGAAGATAGATACTCACAACATCGCAACAAAGCAGATGAGTCTTACCAGATAGGAGCAGATAATGAGCCGCTTAAACCCTATTTAGATATGGATCAAATCATTGATCTAGCAAAATCTAAAAATGTAGATGCCATTCACCCCGGCTACGGCTTCTTATCTGAAAACTCAGAATTTGCAAGAAGATGTGCAAAAAATGGCATTATATTTATTGGCCCTGAGCCAGAAGTAATGGATGCACTAGGTGATAAAATCACCGCAAAAAAAGTAGCACAATCTTGTGGAGTACCTATAATAGAAAGTAATAAAAAAGCCTTAGATTCACTAGAAACGGCCCTAAGTGAAGCTGGAAAAATAGGATATCCAGTAATGCTCAAAGCTGCCTCTGGTGGCGGTGGTCGTGGTATGCGTATTATACGTAAGGAAGAAGATTTACAGCTTAGTTTTGACTCTGCACGTAATGAGGCGCTCAACTCTTTTGGAGATGATACAATGTTTTTAGAAAAATATGTAGAAGATCCAAAACATATAGAAGTACAAATAGTAGCAGACACACACGGTAATATAAGACACCTTTATGAACGTGATTGCTCTGTACAACGCAGGCACCAGAAGGTGGTAGAGATGGCTCCTTCATATAACCTATCACAAACGCTACGCGATAACCTTTATAAGTATGCTGTAGCTATTGCTACAGAGGTAAATTATAACAACATAGGTACCGTAGAGTTTCTTGTGGATGCAAATGATAATATTTACTTCATCGAGGTTAACCCACGTATACAAGTAGAGCACACAGTAACCGAAATGGTTACAGGTATTGACCTTGTAAAAACACAAATCTTTGTGGCTGGCGGTTATAAACTATCAGATAAGCAGATAAAGATTTATGGACAAGAGTCTATAGGTACTTACGGCTTTGCCATACAGTGTAGACTTACAACAGAAGACCCTACTAATAAATTTACACCAGATTACGGAAAGATAACAACCTACCGTAGCGCCTCTGGTATGGGTATACGTCTAGATGCCGGTAGCATTTATCAAGGGTATAAAGTGAGTCCGTTTTTTGATTCGATGCTTGTAAAAGTATCTGCTCACGGAAGAACGCTGGATGGAGCAATACGCAAGATGGTGCGCGCCTTAAAAGAATTTAGAATACGTGGTGTAGAGACTAACATTCATTTTCTTCAAAATGTCATACAGACCGACGTTTTTAAAAATGGAGAGACCACGGTAAATTTCATTCAGAATACTCCTTCCCTATTTAATATTAAACTTTCTCAAGATCGTACCTCTAAGGTTGTTCAGTTTCTGGCAGATGTGAGTGTCAATGGTAATAGTGATGTAAAAACAAAAGATCCAAAAAAGGTATTTACAAACCCTAAGGTGCCACTTTACAGCCTGTCAGATCCGTTTCCAAAAGGGACAAAAGATATGCTTACAGAGCTAGGTCCAGAGGCATTTTGTAAGTGGTTACTAGATGAGAAAAAAATACACTTTACAGATACCACAATGCGTGACGCACACCAGTCTTTACTGGCAACGCGTATGCGCTCTTATGATATGCTCAAAGTAGCATCCAGTTTTGCAAAAAATCACCCTAACACCTTTAGTATGGAAGTATGGGGAGGTGCAACCTTTGATGTATGTATGCGATTCTTACACGAGAGCCCTTGGACACGTTTACGAGAGTTACGCAAGGCAGTACCTAACATCTTGTTCCAGATGCTCCTTCGTGGATCTAATGGCGTGGGTTACAAAGCATATCCAGATAACCTTATAGAAAAGTTTGTAGAGAAGTCTTGGGAGAATGGTGTAGACCTCTTCCGTATTTTTGACTCTCTTAACTGGGTAAAAGCAATGGAACCTAGTATAAAATACGTGCGTAATCTTACAGGAGGAATAGCCGAAGGTGCCATAAGTTATACGGGAGATATTCTAGATACTAAGCAAACTAAGTACAACCTCAAGTACTACACACAACTTGCAAAAGATCTAGAAAATGCTGGGGCACATATGATTGCCATTAAGGATATGGCGGGATTATTAAAACCTTATGCCGCGACAGAACTTGTTACAGCACTTAAGGATACTGTAAATGTGCCTATACACCTGCACACACACGACACGTCTTCTTTACAAACAGCTACTTACCTCAAAGCCATTGAGGCAAATGTAGATGTGGTAGATGTAGCTCTAGGTGGACTTTCTGGATTAACTTCTCAACCTAACTTTAATGCTGTAGTAGAGATGCTTAAGTATCAAGATAGAGAACATCCATTTGAGATGGAAAAACTCAATCAGTTTTCAAATTATTGGGAAGATACGCGTGAGCTCTACTACCCTTTTGAGTCTGGACTTAAAGCCGGAACGGCAGAAGTATTTCAGCACGAGATACCAGGTGGGCAGTACTCAAACTTGCGCCCTCAGGCAACTGCTCTAGGTCTTGCAGATAGATTTACAGAGGTAAAAAAGATGTATGCCGCTGTAAATAAAATGTTTGGCAACCTAGTAAAGGTTACGCCTAGCTCTAAGGTGGTAGGTGATATGGCCATTTTTATGGTGACCAATAACCTCACACCAGAAGATGTGATGGAGCGTGGTGATACCATTTCCTTCCCAGAGTCTGTTATAAACTTCTTTAAAGGAGATCTAGGTCAGCCAGTAGGTGGTTTCCCAAAAAAGCTACAAGCCATTATCTTAAAAAATAAAGAAGCTTATACAGATAGACCTAATGCACACCTGGCGCCAGTAGATTTTAATAAGGAGTATAAAGTCTTTACAAAGACCTTCCAAAAAGGGTTTACCAGGCCACTAGAGATAGAAGATTTTCTATCATATATGCTCTACCCTAAGGTTTTTGAGCAAGCACACGAAAACTATAAGAAATACGGTAACCTAGCGCTCGTACCTACTAAGAATTTCTTCTTTGGTATGAAACTAGGTGAAGAAACACTTATTGAGCTAGAACCAGGAAAAACGGTGATCATCAAGTTACTCTCTATTGGTATTCCTAATGATGAGGGAATGCGCACGGTATTCTTTAAAGTAAATGGAGAAAATCGTTTTGTAGAGGTACACGACACTTCCCTTAATATCAAAAAGGTTGAAAACGTAAAAATTGATCCAGATAATGAGAACCACATAGGTGCTCCATTACAAGGGTCTCTTTACAAAGTGCTGGTCAAAAAAGGGCAAGAAGTCAAAGAAAATGATCCACTTTTTATAATAGAAGCTATGAAAATGGAAACTACCGTTGTTGCCTTTAAAGATGGTACAGTACAATCTATAATCGTGACAGATGGAACAATGGTGTCTCAAGATGATCTCGTTGTAACTCTTGAATAAGCCACCCCCTGCATCTCACAATTTTTGATGAGATACTCGGTAAAGCCGCCTCTTGACAGGCGGCTTTTTTTGTTCTCAATAGTACAATTACTTTTATAGGTTGTGAGTCCGCTTTCGCGAAAGCGTAATAAAACCCTATCTCAAAAGTACCTTAACTTCATATTTACAACCGGCGTTAAATAAAACCTAATATCACCTAGGGAATAGGAATTATACAACACAACTTGTACTTTAAAATAAAACTAAATAGATATGAATACTACAAAAGTTATACTACTTAAAAATAGACCGAGCGGCAAACCGTCATCTAGTGATTTTGAATTTACAGAAGAGCAAGTGCCGGAAATAAATGATGGTGAGATACTCTTAGAAACTACATACGTCTCTGTAGATCCTTACCTAAGAGGAAGAATGCAAGATGCCAAATCTTACGTACCGCCTTTTGAGCTTAATAAGCCTATACACTCTGGTGTAGTGGCAAAAGTTATAGCGACCAAAAATGATAATTTTAAAGAAGGAGATTATGTATCTGGGATGCTAGACTGGAAAGAGGTACAGAAATCTACTGGAGAAGAATTACATAAAGTGTCAAAAGACAATGCTCCCCTACCTGCATATCTTGGTACTCTAGGTATGACCGGTCTTACTGCATACTTTGGCCTTAAAGAAATAGGAAAACCTAAAGAAGGAGAAACCATACTCGTATCTGGTGCAGCAGGCGCCGTAGGAAGTATCGTAGGGCAAATAGCAAAAATAAAAGGCTGCCGCGTGGTAGGTGTTGCAGGCTCTGATGAAAAGATAGAAAAGCTTAAGAAAGATTTTGGCTATGACGATGGCTTCAATTACAACACAGAAGATGATCTAAACGCTGCTATACAGAGAACCTGCCCAGATGGTGTAGATGTATACTGGGATAACGTGGGAGGAGAACTCTCAGACGCTGTATTCTTTAATATTAACCAGAAAGCACGTATTATAAACTGTGGTGCAATTGCCGTGTATAATGACAATAAAGTACCTACGGGCGTGAGTCCGCAGGTGTTTTTAATTAAGAATAGTGCCTTAATGCAAGGATTTATAGTGTCTAATTATATGGATTCTTTTCCAGAAGGAGTACAACAACTTAGTAAGTGGTACGGAGAAGGTAAACTGCACCACGAAGATACTATTGTAGAAGGTTTTGAAAATATACCGCAAGCGTTTATAGACCTCTTTGATGGTAAAAACACCGGTAAAATGCTCGTAAAGATATAGACGAGATAACACGTATTATTATTGCACCTCTATGTAAGGCACAATGTCATACATAGGGGTGTAACTTTTTGTGCAAAATAACGAGACTAAGGTGTATTAAAATTATCTTCGCAGCAGATACTAGTTTTAATGAGTTACCACCTCCTTTCTTCGCCCTTGCAGGGCTTTACAGATTTTCGTTTTCGCAATGCACAACAAAAATATTTTGGAGGTATAGACACTTACTATGCTCCTTACATACGACTTAATAAAAAACAAGTCATAAAAGGCTCTTACCAGCGAGACTTAAATCCAGAAGTAAACACATCGCTAGAGGTCATCCCGCAAGTAATGACGGCAGACCCAGATGACTTTATTTTTGTGATTAAATATATACAGTCACTAGGTTATAAAGAACTTAACTGGAATCTAGGCTGTCCCTACCCTATGGTCACTAAAAGCGGTATGGGATCTGGACTTATTTGCAATACAGAAAAAATAGACCACATACTTGACCGTGCGCATACGGAAACAGATGTTACCATCTCAATGAAAATGCGACTAGGTTATGAAAGTCCAGAAGAGATTATTAATTCTTTTCCTATTCTTGAAAAATACCCACTCAAGAGTGTGGCTATACACGCACGTCTAGGTAAGCAATTATATAAAGGCGGGGTAGATCTTGAGGGTTTTCAAAAATGTATAGACACGGCAAAACACAAATTATATTACAACGGTGATATCACAACGGTAGCACAGTTTAGAAAAATGAGAGAGCGCTTCCCTTCTATCGAGCATTTTATGATAGGTCGCGGTCTTATTGCAGATCCTTTTTTACCAAGTATGATTAAGGCAGATACTACTGCCTACCCAGAAAATAGATGGGAGATTTTTAGAGAATTTCACGATGAGATTTATGCACAATATGATGCTGCCCTCTCTGGCCCCACTCCTATAAAAATGAAAATGCAAGGCTTCTGGGAGTTTTTTGCACAATCTACACACAACCCACAGAAGGTTTTTAAGGCTATAAAAAAAGCAAGCAACCCTATGAAGTATCAAAAAGCCGTAGGAGAAATAATCGCAGCACAACGATAGTAAGATATTAAGCTATCTTTGCACCTCACAAAAGAGCCTCTCAATCTATTGGAAGACGTATTACTCATAACACCACCCTTTACACAGCTTAACACGCCATACCCGGCAACAGCATACATAAAAGGTTTTCTTAATACTATAGATATCACAAGCTACCAGATGGATCTGGGTATTGAGGTAATACTTAATTTATTTACCAGTGATAGCTTTCAAGAAATATTTGATAGTGTTAAAACCCAAGACCTAGCACTCTCAGAAAATGCACAGCGCATACTTGCACTTAGTACGCAGTACGTGCAACCGCTAGATAGAATAATTGCCTTCTTACAAGGTAAAAACCAGACGCTTGCTAGACTCATTTGTACAGATAACTTCTTACCGCGTGCCTCTCGTTTTGAGCAACTAGATGATCTCTCTTGGGCTTTTGGTGAAATGGGAATGCAAGACAGAGCAAAGCATCTTGCTACCTTGTATCTAGAAGATTTATCAGATTTTCTAGTAGAATGTGTGGACCCAAATTTTGGTTTTAGTAGATATGCAGAACGTCTAGGTCAAAGCGCAAATAACTTTGACGAGTTATATGATGAGTTACAGCAAGAACTCACATATATAGATGAGATAACAATTGGATTGCTAGAAGCCCGCTTTCGCGAAAGCGTTCCAAAACTAGTACTACTCTCAGTACCTTTTCCCGGAAATTTATACAGTGCACTGAGATGTGGTGCTTACATCAAAAAAAATTACCCGGAAGTAAAAGTGGCTATGGGCGGTGGATTTCCTAACACAGAGTTGCGCTCTATTACAGATACCAGAGTTTTTGAGTTTACAGATTTTATCACCCTAGATGATGGCGAGCTACCCGTTGCACTACTCATAGATGCAGTGATACATAAAGTTGAAAACCCAACCTATAAACGTACGTTTCTCATAGAAAATGGTGCTGTGGTTTATAAAAATAACACGGCAAGACAAGACTATAAGCAAGCACAAGTAGGAACTCCAGATTATAATGACTTGCTACTAGATGAGTATATCTCTGTGATAGAGATTGCAAACCCTATGCACAGCCTGTGGAGTGATGGCAGATGGAACAAGCTCACAATGGCACACGGCTGCTACTGGGGTAAATGTACTTTTTGTGATATCTCACTAGACTACATAAAGATTTATGAACCTGTTGCAGCACGCACGCTTGTAGACCGTATGGAAGCCCTTATCGCTCAAACGGGCGAAAACGGTTTTCACTTTGTAGATGAAGCTGCTCCTCCAGCTCTAATGAAAGCTGTAGCACTAGAAATACTTCGTAGAGGGCTTGTAGTAACCTGGTGGACAAATATTAGATTTGAAAAAAACTTTACTGCAGATCTATGTCTACTTCTTAAAGAATCTGGATGTATTGCAGTGTCTGGAGGGCTTGAGGTAGCTTCAGATAGGCTACTTAAACTTATAGACAAAGGCGTGACGGTTGCACAAGTGGCACAAGTTACTCGCAACTTTACAGCGGCAAATATTATGGTGCACTCCTACCTTATGTATGGATATCCCACACAGACGGTACAAGAAACGGTAGATAGCCTTGAGATGGTGAGACAGCTCTTTGAGCTAGGTATTATACAATCTGGATTTTGGCATCAGTTTGCGCTCACAGCTCACAGTCCTGTAGGGCAAGATCCAGAAGCATATGGCGTGACACCCCATTATAACGAGATTACCTTCGCAAATAATGATGTAGACTTTACAGATAGCACAGGGATAGACCACGCTAGCTTTAGCTACGGACTCAAGAAATCACTCTTTAATTATATGCACGGTATAGGCTTTGAGATGCCGTTACAAGACTGGTTTGATTTTGATATTCCTACATCTACTATAGATCCATATTACATAGAAGACTGTCTCAACACAGAGGTAAATCTAAGTGTAAAACCTACGGCAAAAATAGTTTGGATAGGTACAACGCCTATCGTGAGTTACTTCTCAAAGAAAAAGAGACAGCTTGCCACGCTCCTATTTCACACCATAAGTGATGAGTTTACGATTACTCTCAGTGAGGGAGAAGCCAGATGGCTTATTGCTATACTACCGGCTCTAAGCCCTCAGAGTGAGCAGCTAATGACTTACTCAAAACTTAAAAGCTCGTATGAAGAACAGTTTGAGCACTTTGAGCTTTTTTGGTTTTCAAAACCTCTGGAAACACTTAAAGAAAAAGGACTTTTAGTGCTGTAACTTCTTTTTATAGCTTACTACGGGTAATGTAGCATACAACATTATAATTGTAGGTGCATATCTATTTGTGACTAGCTAAGTTTCTTTATTTTTAACTACTCAAACACGGTCTTTAGCTGTTAACACAAAGAACTACCGATATGGCAAAAAATACTTCGCAAATCCCTAACGGCGTTATGCTTAACGCATATCCAGATAGCATAGGTACTAACCTCAATTATATCGTTACATTGCTTCAAGAACCAGCGCTTAAGGATGTATTTTCATTATTTTACGTCTTACCCACCTTTTTTAATAGTGATCTAGACAGAGGGTTTTCTATCGTAGATTACAATATTAATAAAGAGCTTGTCTCTCAAGCAGATCTTGACGCACTTAAAGAGCTAGATATTATGCTCAAATTTGATATTGTGCTCAACCATCTTTCTGTAGGTTCTCCACAGTTTAAGGATATATTAAAAAACGGTGACGCATCGCCTTATAAAGACTTCTTTATAGACTGGAATAGCTTCTGGAAAAATCATACCGCAAGTTATAAAGATGGCGTTGCAGTTCCAGAAAAGCAATATCTCGACAAGCTATTTATGCGTAAGCCAGGCCTACCTGTGCTTAACGTACTTTTTCCAGACGGCACAGAGCGCCCTTACTGGAATACTTTTTACCAAAAAATCACCCTACAACCCATTACTCTTCAAGACATAGCACATCTAGGTCTATCACAAGATGATAAAGATCACGCTATAACTCTTATTAATGAGACCATTGAGGCAGGAGGAATACTAGAAGAATTACGCTTTCGCGAAAGCGTACAACCCCACAAGCAAGATGTATTAAACATAGTACATAAAAATCGATCATACCTGGGCCAGATGGATGTAAATGCAAATGCGCCAGAAGTGTGGGATTTTTATGATGAAACACTTCGCAAGGTGGCAAGTTTTGGATGTAAGATACTACGTCTTGATGCCTTTGCTTACTTACATAAAGAAGTAGGACAGACTAATTTTTTTAATAAACCTGGCACCTGGACCTACTTAGAGCGCATACGCCAGATTGCCGAAAAGTATGATCTTACCCTTTTACCAGAAATACACTCAGAGTATGGACTAGGTTTACACGACGAGGTGGCAAGCGAGGGATATCAGATTTATGATTTTTTCTTTCCGGGTCTAGTGATTCATACCATTGAGACTGGTGATAATACGGCACTCACAAAATGGGCAAAAGAAGTCGTTACAAAGGGCTATAAGACCGTAAATATGCTAGGTTGCCACGACGGGATTCCTGTTTTAGACCTTAAGGGCATCATAGATAAAAAAGGAAATACACACCAAGGACTACTTAAAGACCGAGAGATTGAGCATATTATAGATACGATACTTGACCGTGGTGGTCGTGTTAAAAATATATACGACCCAGAGGGTAATAAAATCTCATACTACCAAGTAAATGCAACCTTTTACAGTGCGCTAGGTGAAGACGATAATAAGCTACTAATGGCAAGAGCGTTACAAATATTTATGCCAGGTATCCCACAGGTGTGGTACCTAGACCTCTTTGCTGGTAAAAATGACTATGCCGCCGCAGACGCTGCAGGCACAGGTGGTCATAAAGAGATTAATCGTACAACTCTTACTCAAGAAGATATTACATCTGGCTTACAGAAACCAGTGGTACAAATGCAACTAGCGATGCTACGATTACGTAACACATCTCCTGCTTTTAATGGTACGATGGCCATATCAAACAGTACTGCAAACGAAATACATATCGCGTGGTCTAATGATGTAAACAGGGTGGTATTACAAGCAAACCTTAAAACAAATCGCTTTAAAATCTCATTCCAAGAGAATGGTGAGAACGTGATTATCACTAATGAGTAGGGTAAATTACGCTTTCGCGAAAGCGTAAACTTTAACCCTTAAATTTTAAGCACCAGCTAGTCATTACAAAGTATATATGAGGTTAATTGCCTCTTTTTCTAATTGAGTTTGATTTATCATTCGTAACTTCTACGTCTAAAATCAATCCAAATGAAAATACGTATTACTTCACTTATACTTTGTATGCTTATGGGCTCAATACTCACAGCTCAAAGAGACAATGCTACGGTGCAGGCTTTAATAAAGGAAGCCACACAAAATTCACAGTTAGAATCACTTGCCCACCAGATCACAGATGTGCTTGGCCCAAGACTTGTAGGTACACCACAAATGCAAGCTGCAAATGACTGGGCTGTACAACAATATGCATCTTGGGGTATAGAGGCTCGCAATGAGCAATGGGGAGAATGGCGAGGATGGGAACGAGGAATTTCTCACATAGATATGCTTGAGCCAAGAGTGCAGAGTTTAAGAGGTACGCAACTAGCCTGGAATCCAAGTACTTCAAAGGAAGGTGTTACTGCAGAGGTTATCACCCTACCTACTATTAAAAACGCAACGGAGTTTAAAAAATGGCTACCAACCGTAAAGGGTAAGATTGTTCTTATTTCAAAACCGCAAATCACGGGACGCCCAGATTATAACTGGGAAGAGTTTGCTACCGAAAAGTCGTTTGCCAAAATGAAAAAACAACGCGACTCTCTATCAAACTTATGGAATGACAACATACAGCGCACGGGATACACTAGTAGAGGTTTACCAGAAGCATTAGAAAATGCAGGAGCCGTAGGTATTGTGACTTCTAACTGGTCAAGAGGTTTTGGAGTTAATAAGATATTTAGTGCTAGAACAAAAGAAATACCTACCGTAGATCTTGAACTAGAAGATTACGGTATGCTTTATAGACTATCTGAATCTGGTAATACTCCTAAAATAAATATTACAGCAATCTCAAAAGAACTGGGTACCGTACCTACATTTAATACCATAGCAGAAATAAGGGGGACAGAAAAGCCAGAGGAGTATGTTATATTATCGGCTCATTTTGACTCTTGGGATGGTGGTACAGGAGCTACAGACAATGGAACGGGTACTCTTGTAATGATGGAAGCTATGCGTGTACTTAAAAAAATCTATCCTAACCCAAAACGTACTATACTAGTAGGTCATTGGGGAAGTGAAGAACAAGGGCTTAATGGCTCAAGAGCTTTTGTAGAAGATCACCCAGAAATTGTGGCAAAAGTGCAAGCATCATTTAATCAAGATAATGGCACAGGTCGTGTTGTGCGCCTTAATGGTGGCGGTTTCTTACGCAGTTATGATTATTTAAACAGATGGCTAAATGCTGTACCTAAGGAAATAACAGATGAGATAGAAACTACATTTCCTGGTGCGCCAGCACGAGGAGGGTCAGACTACGCTTCATTTCAAGCTGCTGGAGCTCCAGGATTTAGTCTCAGTAGTTTGAGCTGGTCGTACTGGAATTATACGTGGCACACCAACCGTGACACTTATGACAAGATAGTTTTTGATGATGTACGCAATAATGTAATCCTTACTGCAATACTTACATATATGGCTAGTGAAGATCCAGAATTTACCTCTCGTGAGCAAGCAGTGCTCCCACTAGATAGAAGGTCTGGTAAACAAAGAGAATGGCCTACGCCTCGTTCTCCCATAAGAAAAGGAGGACTTGATTAACTCATAATAATTAAACACCTATTATATGAAACCACTACGCAAAGAAGATATCTCACAAGAAGTTTTTGACCTTTATGATGACTATGCTCACAATAAAATAGATCGCAGAGTTTTTATTGAGCGATTATCGGTATTTGCTGTAGGTGCGGTAACCCTTCCAGCGCTCTTGAGTTTTATAAGTCCAGATTATGAGACTACACAAACGGTCTCAAAAAATGATCCTACCATAGAAAGTGTTTTTATAAACTATGACTCACCAAAAGGAGGTGGGTCTATCAAGGCGCTATATAGTAAACCTGCAAATGCTTCTGGCAAATTACCAGGGGTCATTGTAGTACACGAGAACAGAGGTCTTAATCCTTATATAGAAGATGTAGGCAGGCGTACTGCAAAGGCAGGGTTCTTATCACTAGCCCCAGATGCACTATCACCACTAGGCGGCTATCCTGGTAATGATGATGAGGGTCGTGCAATGCAACGCAAGAGAGATAGACTGGAGATGCTAGAAGATTTTATTGCTGCATATCACCATCTCAAAAACCACAAAGATTGTAATGGCAAGGTTGCTGTTGTAGGCTTTTGTTTTGGCGGGTGGATTTCTAATATGATGGCTGTACTCGTGCCAGATCTTGCTGCTGCTGTCCCATTTTATGGTAGACAACCAGACGATGAGCAAGCCGCAGAGGTAAAAGCACCACTACTACTTCAATATGGTGGTCTTGATGAGCGTGTTAACGCTGGATGGCCTGCTTATGAGAAAGTACTCACAGCAAATAATATCCCGCATACCGCACATTTTTATGAAGGTGCAAATCACGGTTTTCATAATAACACAACACCTAGATATGATGAGAAAGCTGCAACCCTAGCCTGGGATAGAACAATTGCCTTTTTTAATAAGTATCTTACCGCCTAATCGCTGTATACTTAGATTGCAAGAATAGCAAACCGCTATAGTTATTATATAACCTTAATGACGCTTTCGCGAAAGCAAAAAAATATGAATATCATAGAGACTTTTTATAAATCATTTCAAGAAGGTAATGCCAGCGGGATGACTGCTTGCTATGACGATAATATCGTATTTTCAGATCCTGCATTTGGAGAACTTCAAGGCAATCGAGCAAAAGCTATGTGGCATATGCTTATAGAACGCTCAAACGGCGCTATGACTATAGATTATAGTGATGTCCAAGTTTCTGGTAATACAGCAACAGCAAAATGGACGGCTCATTATACCTACGGCCCAAAAAAGCGAAAGGTTGTAAACCACGTCCAAGCGGCGTTTGAGCTTCAGGATGGAAAAATTATAGCACATCACGACACCTTTGATATGTACAAGTGGTCAAAACAGGCACTGGGCACTCCAGGACTACTTTTAGGTTGGACAGGCTTTATGCGTAAAAAAATCCAACAGAAAACAAACGGATTGCTCGACGCTTATATGAGGCGTAATAGTTCTAAAAACTATCAAGCTATTTAATACACAGCTCTGTGCAAAGTACCACACGTTATCAATCTCCTTTTTACATTATACTACTTGTACTAGCTGGCGAGGCAGTATTTATACTTCCTTTTGTACTAGCAAGAGTTTTTAGAGCAACAGTGCTTGACGTATTTCAAATTACAAATACAGAACTAGGCTATTGCTTCTCCATTTATGGAATTGTAGCTTTAATATCATACATCATAGGCGGCCCACTAGCCGATAAATATCCGCCAAAAAATCTAATGGGTATAGGTCTTATACTCACAGCTCTGGGCGGGATCGTGTATGCTAGTAATCCATCATTGCTAACATTGCAGGTACTTTACGGTTTCTGGGGATTTACGACTATATTTTTATTTTGGGCTGCGATGATTAAAGCTACACGTGTATGGGGTGGAGCTAGTAACCAAGGTAAAGCCTTTGGTTTTCTAGACGGCGGTCGTGGTCTGGTAGGCGCATCTTTTGGGTTGCTTGGGGTTGTTATCTTCTCACTATTTATAGTAGAAGATAATGTAGCACTTACAAGTGCACAACAAGTAGAAGCTTTCCAAACTATTGTATATGCCTCTTCTGCAATAGTAGCTCTGGTGGGTATTATTGTACTCTTATTTTTGAAAACTAATGTGGCTCAACAAGAAAATAACACGCAAACCATTACGCTAGATGCTATAAAAACAGTCCTTAAACTACCATCTGTGTGGTTACTTATGATCATCATTTTATGTGCCTATGTAGGTTATAAAATCACAGACATCATCTCTCTATATGCAAAAGATGTGATGAATTATAGCGAGGTAGACGCCGCAAAGACGGGTACATTTTTACTATTTATAAGACCGCTAGTGGGTGTTATCGTTGGTTTTCTAGCAGATAGGTCGCGTGCCTCACTTTACCTATGTATGGGCTTTGCACTATCTATTATAGGAGCCATACTTTTTGCCTCAGACATACTTAGTGAAGATACTACCGTACTTTTCTTCTTAACTATCATTATCACAGCTCTTGGAGTTTATGCAGCACGAGTCCTCTACTTTGCTGTTATGCAAGAGGGTAAAATACCGCTTAAGTTAACCGGTACGGCGGTGGGTATTATCTCTTTTATAGGCTATACTCCAGATATTTTTGCAGGGCCTATGATAGGCTATTACCTTGATGGCATTCCTGGTAAAGAAGGTCACTTTGCTGTTTTTTGGATGCTAGCCATCTTTTCGGCAGTGGGGCTTGTGGCGTCTATTGCCTTTTATAGATTTGCTCGTAGGGAGTAAGATTACGCTTTCGCGAAAGCGTCCTTAAAACTATTTTCTTCTAATGATATTTTTGAAATATTTTGAGCGCCTCGTTATAGCTACTCTCAAAACTCATCGTGTTGATGTTATCATATGCTTGTACAGAGGCAAAGTAAGAAACTAGCTTCTCTGTAGGCATATTACCGGTAAGATCATCTTTTGCCATAGGGCAACCGCCAAAACCTTGTATTGCTCCATCAAAACGAACACAACCTGCCTTGTACGCCGCATCTACCTTTTCGTGCCAGGTAGTAGGTGTAGTATGTAAATGTGCACCAAATTCTATATTTGAGTACCTTGGTATTAAGTTAGAAAAAAGGTAGTCTATAGTTTCTGGGTCTGAGGTTCCTACCGTGTCAGATAGTGATAATATCTTAACTCCCATCTTACTTAGTCGTTCTGTCCACTCCCCTACGATATCTACATTCCAAGGGTCTCCATATGGATTCCCGAATCCCATTGATATGTAAACCACAAGCTCTTTATTTTTTGAGTCTGCGAGCTCTATAATGTCTTGTAGTAAATCTATAGACTGGTCTATGGTTTTATGCGTGTTACGCATTTGGAAGTTTTCTGAGATAGAAAAAGGATAACCTAGGTAGTCTACCATCTCGTGTTGTACAGCATCTTGCGCACCACGCAGGTTTGCGACTATGGTAAGGAGTTTACTATCTGTTTTTGAGAGGTCAAGGCTATGCAATACTTCTGCAGAGTCTTTCATCTGAGGGATTGCCTTAGGAGACACAAAGCTACCTACGTCTATCGTATCAAAACCACAACGCAGTAGCGACTGGATATACTGGATTTTAGACTCCGTAGGAATCCAATCTTTTATGCCTTGCATCGCGTCACGAGGACACTCTATTATTTTTACCTTTTTACTCACTTTGTAAAAATAGGATTTTAAAAACGGACTTGTAAGAGTTGTGTTACTTTACGCCTGCTTCTTTTCAATAATCTTATCAACACAATTTATACCATCTATGGCTGCAGAGATGATACCCCCAGCATATCCAGCTCCTTCCCCGCAAGGATAAAGGCCTTTTACCTCTACGTGCTCTAGGGTTTCCCACTCACGCGGTATGGATACGGGTGATGACGTTCTACTCTCTGGTGCGTGTATTACGGCATCATTAGTAAGGTAGCCCTTCATCTTTCTACCATAAGCTCTAAACGCCTTCTTTAAACGTTTGGATAAAATATCTGGTAAAACTTTATTGAGATCTACAGAAACAATACCGGGTTGATACGACGTCTTTGGGAAGTTTTTTGACACTCGACCGTCTACAAAGTCGCGCATACGTTGTGCCGGTGCTGCTTGAGTTTTTCCTGCGGCTTCCCAGCAAGCACGCTCTACAGACTTTTGAAAATCAAGACATACAAAGGGATCATCCTTTTTATAATTAGGCAAATCTTCTGGGGTCACACTCACTACGATGCCAGAGTTTGCATAAGGATTATCACGCTTAGAGGGGCTCCAGCCGTTTGTCACTACTTCCTCTTGACTTGTTGCACAAGGTGCTATAATACCACCTGGACACATACAAAAAGAGTAGACCCCCATACCGTCTACCTGCTGTACTAGACTATAAGACGCTGGAGGTAAATAAGGATTATCACCATCTGAGTGATACTGTATATCATCTATAAGTTCTTGCTGGTGCTCTATACGTACACCTATGGCAAATGGCTTTGCCTCAATCTTAATATTACGCTTGTGCAGTAAGTAAAATATATCTCTTGCCGAATGACCAGTCGCTAGTATCACATTATCAAAATCTAGCCAGTCTGTATCGTTTACTTGTATAGCGGCAATCTGGTTATCCACCACTTTGAGATCTGTGAGTTTTGTATCAAAACGTACTTCTCCGCCGTGTGCTATAATAGCCTCACGCATCGCTGTAATAATTTTAGGAAGCTTGTTTGTACCTATGTGAGGATGTGCATCTACCAGTATATCTTCTACCGCGCCAAAGTGTACAAACCACTCGAGAGCTTTAAGTACATTACCACGCTTTTTTGATCGTGTATAAAGTTTTCCGTCTGAGTAGGTGCCTGCGCCTCCTTCTCCAAAACAGTAGTTTGAATCAGGATTAACAATATGATCTTTATTTATAGCCGCAAGATCTCGTCTTCTAGCTCTTACATCTTTACCACGCTCAAAAATTATGGGTTTTAGTCCCCCTTCTACGGCGCGCAATGCAGCATACAGTCCAGCAGGACCAGCTCCTATAATGGCTATCTCTGGAGCGTTAGAAACATCTTGAGGTACAAATGGAGGAATACTAGGTCGCTCCTCACCTTTTTTCCAAAACTCTATTTGTAGTGATATTTTTACCGGTGATTTACGAGCGTCTATAGAGCGCTTACGTATATCCCACTCACGCACATCGTCTGCACGAAGTCGGGCTTTTTTAAAAGCAACCTCTGCGATGTAGTCATCATCTTCGGCTTGGTGTGGGAGAACATTTATTTGTACAAGTGTAGACATAGCGCAAAGATAAGTGCTTTGCTATCTTGAAGTGCCTAATGACTCTAAAAAATGGTGGTAGAAATGTGGTTTTACGCTTTCGCGAAAGCGTACTCAACATTAATCTATTTCCTCATAGTCTACATACTCTCCTACTACTTTTGAAGATTTTTTAGGAACATCTCTTGTAGGCTCTTGTTGTGATTGCCCATATTGTTGCGTCTGTTGCTGGAAGCCTTTAAAGGCATTTTCCATTTTCTGACCGGCTTTTTTTGTAATGTACCGTACAATGTATGGCCAAGCTAATTTTGCCAAGAAACGAAGTCCAAAATATACCAGAAGTATGATGGCAATCGTTTTAATAAAACTTGGAATTTCTGCAACTAGCAGCATAATCTTTACTTTTTTTTCAAAATTAGTAATTATAGCTTGCAACAAAGAGATGTAGAAGCCTAAAAAAAAGATAAATTCTTCTATATTTGAACGACTAACCCATAACCTTTATGCACACCGTACGTATTATTGTTACTCTATTAATTTGTGTCGCTACAACAAGCTCCATTACAGCACAATACACAGAGACAATTAACTCAAACAGACCTGGAGAATCTCAAGGCGCTTTTAGTGTAGGGACTCGTGTTTTACAGGTAGAAACTGGTTTTGACATTGGGAATGACACCCACTCGCTTTTACAAACAGATACAGATATACTGGGGTATAACCTCAATTTACGTTACGGTTTATTTTTTGAAAAACTAGAGCTTAACGGGTTTATGAGATACCAGCGCAATGAGGTATCATTTATTTCTGGATCTGCCACGCCAGATGTTATCGCAGGACTAGAGACGGTACAAATAGGTGCTAAATATCTTATCTATGACCCCTATAAATATGCTAGTGACGAGGTAAATCTATACAGTTACCACGCAAATAGACGTTTTAAATGGAAGTCACTTATCCCTGCTGTAACAGTATATGCTGGAGGTGTTTTTGATTTTGAAAACAGCCAGTTTAATTCTATACGTGAGGATGGTATTAGTCCTAACTTAGCGCTTATACTCCAGCATAACTGGGGTCGCTGGGTGTGGGTAAATAATATTATAGTAGATAGAGCAGGTACCACATACCCTACTAACTCTTGGATTACAACCTTAACACACTCCTTTAATTCAAAATTTGCTGGCTTTGCAGAGTACCAGCTTATAGATGGTGATCTCTATGCAGATTATCTAGTACGAGCAGGAGCTGCATATCTTATCACAAAAAATCTACAAGTAGACCTTAGTGGTCTGGCAAACTTTAAAGACACTCCTACACGCTGGAACGTCTCTGCAGGAGTTTCTTATAGACTAGATTTACACGAGAAGGATGAGATTATAAAAGATAGAGATGCAGATGGTGATAAAAAAAGCTCATCAAAGCGTCAAGCAGAGCGCATAAATAAAAACAGAAAACGTAAAGATGCAGTAGATCCTGACGGTGACGGCATTAAATAATACCCCTAAATATTGCAGATGATTACGCTTAAGGAAATGATTACCCCAAAAGAACTTAAACAATTTGTTAAGTTCCCATTTTCCCTATATAAAAATGAGCCTAAGTGGGTACCTCCTATTGTAGCAGATGAGCTAGATAGTATGGACCCTGCAAAAAACCCTGTGTTTAAAAATGCAGAGGCACGTTATTTTCTCGCTTTCGCGAAAGCGGAAAACGGAAAACAAGAAGCCGTAGGAAGAATATGTGCTATCATAAATCATATAGAAATCAACGAGCAAAAGAAGTCAAAAATGCGTTTTGGCTGGTTTGATGTAATAGATGACATAGAGGTAACTAAAGCACTGTTATCCAAAGTCTCAGAGATAGGAAAAGAAAACAATCTTGAGTTTATAGAAGGGCCTGTAGGTTTTTCTAATATGGAGAAAGCAGGATTGCTTATAGAGGGATTTGAGTATCTCAACACAATGATTACTTGGTATAACTACCCGTATTACAAGGATCACTTTGAGCAACTAGGTTTTGAAAAAGCTGCCGAATGGGTTGAATATAAAATTCAAATAGATCCACCAGAAAAGCAGAACCCAAAAGTGAAGAAGTTTGCAGATATTATTGCAAAGCGCTATGAGCTTAGCCCGCTAGAGTTTAAAACCTCTGCAGATGTAAAGCCGTATGTAGATGAGATGTTTGGGTTACTTAATAAAACCTATGATACTCTTAGCACCTTTGTACCTATACAGCAGTATCAAATAGATCACTATAAGGAGAAATATATAAAATATATTCACCCAGATTTTATAAAGTGTGTACAAGATAAGGAGGGTAAACTAGTAGCTTTTGCTATTACAATGCCATCTTTTAATGAAGCGCTCAAAAAAGCAAATGGATCGCTCTTTCCTTTTGGGTTTTATCACTTGCTTAAAGCAAAAAAGAAAAATGATACTGCCGCCTTCTACCTTATAGGTATTGATCCAGAATATCAAAACAAAGGGGTTACAGCTGTTATTTTTCAAAAAATGCAGGAACTATTTAACTCTAGAGGAATTACTCAAGTTGAAACAAACCCAGAACTAGAAGAAAATAAAGCCATACAACAGCTCTGGAAAAATTACGAACACAAGCTTCACAAACGTAGAAGAACCTACCGTAAGGATTTATAGCACTTAATAAGGCTAACACAATTATGATAGATTCACTAAGCCTCATAGGTCTTGCAGTAGATGCGGCTCTTGTCGTACTTATTTTAATCGTACAGCTCATAATATACCCTAGCTTCTTATATTATAATCGTGATAACCTTGTAAACTGGCATAACAAGTATACAGGTAAGATTGCTGTAATAGTAGGGCCGCTTATGGTCATACAACTTTTACTAGCAGTTTATACTGTATTTACTGGTGGCTTATATATGATAGGGACTATTTATCTAGTCTTTGTATTATCTACCTGGGTTACCACTGCACTTATATTTGTGCCATTACATAAAAAAGTGACCCAAAATACTCACACAGATGGAGATCTTAGGTCACTTGTTTCAAAAAACTGGATACGTGTTGTTTTATGGGTTATAATTCTCGGTATAACGGTATTAAAACTTAATATACTCCAGCTGTTTTCTTTTTATAATTAATAGTGTTGCTACTTGGCAAGTATGTGTTCTTTATGATGCGCAACGAGGCCGTCTATAGGTCGTTTAAGAATCTTACCAGCAGTAAGTTCAAAATTACCTAATACTTCCTTAAGTTCGGCTTGTAAATAAAAACCTATAGATCCTACAAAGTGTATAGGTATGTCTTTTGCATCTGGAAATTGAAGAACAATCTGATGTTCTACAAATACAGAAAGCCCTTCCTTTATAACGCTCTGGCAATACTCCTCATCTTTATTTTCAATAATGAAACGTGCAAAGGTTGCTAGATATGTATTAGGGTTAGGATTTTTATAAAGGTGATTCTTTATGTTTTCTGAACTTAAGTCATATTCTGACTCAAATTTTTGGGCTAGTGCAGCCGGTATTTTCCCGAACTTATAATCACGTATGAGTTGACGTCCAAAGTAATTACCACTAGCATCATCCATTACTACATAACCTAGAGAAACTACTTTCTGAATGATGTCTGTACCATCAAAGTAACTACAGTTTGACCCTGTACCTAATATAGACACAATACTTCTCTCTCCCTCTGTGGCTGTAGCATATAATGCTGCATACGTATCTTCTTTAAGAACAATATCAGTAGCCTGAGTAAATATCTCATCAAAAACACTTCTCATTAAAACACGAGGGCGCTCTGTACCACAACCAGCACCATAGAAGTAAAGTGCTTTTACATCTTTTCTATGTTTATAAAGCTCAAAGTTGTTTACAATACGTTCTCTTAAAATTTCTCGAGATAAAACTTGAGGATTTAATCCTAAAGTTTGTGTTTGAAAAAGACTTTTACCATCATCAGTTAGCGCAATCCAGTCTGTTTTTGTCGAACCGCTATCTACTACTAAAATCATATAATACGTGTATGAAGAAAAATAATATAAAAACGCTTTTACAGCAATATACACCTACCTCCTATTTAAGAGCAGCTAAGCATATATTACTACAAAAGCGCGTTAATGCATCTTAAAGTGTATTTACTTTTTCTGCAAGATCAACTAGTTTATTAGAATATCCAAACTCGTTATCATACCAAGACACAAGCTTAAAGAAAGTTGGGTTTAACTCTATTGCACTATCTGCATCAAATACAGAAGTACGTGTCTCGCTTACAAAATCTTGAGATACTACAGCATCTTCAGTATAACCTACCACACCTTTCATAGAACCTTCGGCAGCATCTTTAAATGCTTTTTTGATAGCTTCTACAGAAGTTGCTTTTGAAGTCTTCACAGTTAAGTCTACCACAGAAACATCTGCCGTAGGTACACGGAAAGCCATCCCTGTAAGTTTTCCATCTACTGCAGGTAATACTTTCCCTACTGCTTTTGCAGCTCCTGTAGATGTAGGTATAATGTTATTTAAAGCACTACGGCCTAAACGGTAGTTCTTACGGCTAGGTGCGTCTACTACAAACTGTGTAGAAGTACCTGCGTGTATTGTAGTCATAAGCGCCTCTTCAAGTCCAAAGTTATCTTCTATAACTTTTGCCATAGGTGCTAGACAGTTTGTAGTACAAGAAGCGTTAGACACCACGGTGTGCTCTGCAGTAAGATCTGCATCGTTTACTCCCATTACAAACATAGGTGCATCCTTAGAAGGCGCAGATATTACGACTTTCTTTGCTCCACCTTCTATATGGTAATTTGCAGTTTCTAGAGTTGTAAAGATACCAGTACACTCTGCCACAACGTCTGCTCCAGCTTCATCCCACTTAAGATTTTTAGGATCACGCTCTGCAGTAACACGTATAGTTTTACCGTCTACAACAAGGTGCCCATCTTTTACCTCTACAGTTCCATCAAAACGTCCGTGTACAGAGTCATATTTAAGAAGGTACGCTAGGTGATCTACATCCAGTAAATCGTTTATTGCTACTACATCTACATTATCACGCTTTACTGTCGCTCTAAATACGATACGTCCAATACGTCCAAAACCGTTTATTCCTAATTTTAAATTTGCCATTGTTCTTCTCTATTATTATGTGGTCATTATCTCAGACACACGGATTAATTCTTTATTTATTTTACTCTCACCTTTAATTGCTTGTTCTAGCGGTGTGAGTGTCATTTTATCGTGTATGGTACCTACCATAAAATTGCTCTTACCTTCTATAAGACTTTCTACAGCTTTTACTCCCATACGGCTAGCTAGCACACGGTCATAACAAGTAGGAGATCCTCCTCGTTGCATATGTCCTAGTACAGAAACACGTACGTCATACCCCTCTAGATTTTCATCTACATAATCTTTAAGTTCAAAAACAGACTTGCCTATTTTATCACCTTCGGCTACGACAACGATACTTGATGATTTTCCAGATATTTTAGAACGCTGTAGTGACTCTACTAGTCGTTCTATACCCATATCTTCTTCTGGTATTAAAATCTCTTCGGCACCAGCACCTACTCCAGCATTAAGAGCAATGTGACCTACATCGCGACCCATTACTTCTACAAAAAAGAGTCTGTCGTGTGAGTGTGCAGTATCACGTATTTTATCTATTGCATCTACAGCAGTATTAAGTGCTGTATCATATCCTAGTGTGCGATCTGTGCCACTTATGTCATTATCTATAGTACCTGGTATACCTATCACTGGGAAGTCAAACTCTGCATTAAAATGAAGTGCTCCCGTAAACGTACCGTCACCACCTATAACTACAAGCGCATCTACACCTGCCTTTACCATCTGGTTATGTGCAATCTGTCTACCATCTGTAGTTCTAAAACGCTGGCACCTGGCAGATTTTAAAAAGGTTCCTCCTTTATTAATTATACCACGTACACTTCTTGCGTCTAGCGGAATAAAATCACCCTCAATCATACCGTCATACCCTCTGTGTATCCCTACACATTCTAGCTCGTGATAGGCACAAGCACGTACAACAGATCTTACTGCAGCATTCATTCCTGGGGCGTCTCCTCCAGAGGTCATAACTGCTATTTTGGTGATTTTTTTACTCATATAAGCACAATTTTAGATTAAATTTAGCAAACTTAATGTAGAAAAATCAATGAATTGGGGTGTAATTTATTGGATTGTCAATTTCAAACGTTTTCGGTTGAAAAGTTTTTTGGAATTCTTAATAATGAAACATCAAAAAGAAGCTTAAACTGATAAAATGAGGAAGAATTACGCTTTCGCGAAAGCGTAAAAAAGACTTTTCCTATTTATTAAATTGAACGCCGTCTGGTCCAATCTTTTTTGGCACATCTCTTTCGCCTTGAGCTTGAAGAACAGCTTCTTCTACTTTACCCTTAAAAACTTTGCGCAAGAGTTCTTTAAAAGTATTAAAATCTACAGCATAAGAGAGCCCTACTCCTTGCGTATATCCTTCTGTCTCACCTATAAACTGGATATCTGTCTGGCGATTAAAAACTTTTGCTCGCAGTGTACCGTCTTCATTGAGTAAGAAATCTATTTCTACATCACCCACAATCACGCTCTCACTAATACCTCCTGTAGGCACTCCTACCTTACCATTTATGAGAACTCGGTTTGTAATTTGAGTAGACAGGGTCACTCCCACTCTACCTGCAGACTGGATGTTTGCAGTGGGATCGCGCTCTGCTTGCACAAGATCCACACCCACGTCAAAAATACTATCGTCGTCATTAAAAAGAATACCAGATAGTATAGAAGACGTAGTCTCGAGAAGATTATTTACAGCCGCAGTAGCGGTATTTACACTAGCCGAACTTAGGAACGCTCCCTGTGAAACAAGAGATATAGCGTTAAGCTCTTTTGCATTACGGTCTTGTAATAAAAATTCTAACTCTGACACCACTGTACTACCAGCTCCAGGAAACTCAATGTCAAAAGTAATATCTGGTTTTAACAGCTCGCCAGCTAGATTAATAATTACGTTTACTGGTATTTTTCTATTTACGGTAGAAGTTTCTAGTAATGTACTTGGGTTAGCCTGCGTTCTATAAATCGCACTTACGTCTAGTATGGCTTTTGCTGGATCACCATCCCAGCGTATGTTTGCGTCTTGTTGTAATATAAAATCTTTAGTCACAAAGCCTCCATAACGGAAATTAAATACCCCTTCGGTGGCAATAAAATCCCCGTTCATTATAAACTTACCATTAGTATCAAGTTGTATAAGTAAGGTACCCACTCCTCTACCTCTCAAAGTACTTCCATTAGTTTTATCTACAACCACCTCTACCTCTGCATCTGGATCTATATCTAGGTCAAAATTTACAGAAAGACCTTTTACAGCTTCTGTGATAATTTTCTCACCATTAATACGAGCTTCTTTCTCCTCTGGGCTCAAAAATTTGATATAAGAATTGTCTCCTAGAGTTTCTGAGTCGTCGATAGGGATTTTAAAAACGGTACCCTTTGCTGTTTCTCCAAAAACGTCTATAACCAGATTATCTGTAGGGCCTTTTATAAATGCCTCTCCTTCTAGAAAAGCTGTACCGTAATAGAGTGACTCTAGATCTTCTTCTGTATCTAGTACAGCTATTCTGGCAGCACTTATACCTAAGTCGAGTTTCCAGTCACTAAAAGACTTGTGACTTATCTTACCATTAAGAACACCTAGTGTTTTATACTTTGTATCTTCTAGCTGCACTGCTTGAAACTCAAACTCTTGTTTTCTTAGTACTACATTTGAGATACCTTTAAAATCATAATCCACATTAAGATAAGGAATCTGTAGCCCAGCATCTTTTAGTGTTAAATCACCATTTATCTCAGGATTGCGATAGTCACCTTCTACTTTTGCTCTACCACTCACTAAACCACGTATTCTATCTATCACGCCCTGTCCCATAGGGTTAAACGGACTTAGATCAAGATCTTGAAGACCCACAGCCATATCTATGATAGGTGTAGTACCTGCGGCATCTATAGTACCACTAGCAGTAAAAGATTTAAGTCCCTCACGTGCAAGACGGGAATCTATTTCATATTTTGATAAAGTTGCATTACCTCTTACATTTATATCTAACTGACCAAGATTAGTCTCATTTACAGAGAAGTCCGAAATTGCTAGAGAAGTTACAGGTAAGTAAGCTCCATTTTTCTGAAGTACATCTAGCTGTCCATTAATACGGCCTCCTAGATTAAGACTGTCCAGCTCTGGAGTAACCTTAGCTAAATCTACATTTTTAAAATTTGCTTTTATGTTCTTATAGGTGCTATCACGTATTTGTCCTTTAAGATCTATAAGCTCATCTTTATGACTTAACACCAGCGTTTTAATATCTATATCTTTAAAGTTATTATCAAAGACAACACTGTTATTTTGATCATTTTTCTCATTAATAAACCAAGGATTGTCTTTAAAAACGATTTCAGATTTCTTAAAACCCAATACAGAGTTCCCTTCTTCATTTATTGTATGGTATAATGATAGGTCAAAAGAGTCATCATTGCGCTTGCCACCTGTAAACTCTGAGCGCATAAAGAGTGTATCTTTCAGCGTCACATTAATGAGATTAAAGTCTGATACCGCATAAAAACCTGCGTTTATACTATCTGCAGCGACGTATGTATTAAATAGTGGGTTCTTATTATCTACACGTACTTCTATGGCTTCTGCCATATACCCAAAGGCATCTATCTGTGGTGACTTAAAGGTGAGTTTAAACTCAGAGTCGTCTGCCACCACACTACCTCTTATAATAGTCTCTGGCTCTAGTTTTAAATCCGGCACAAAGACTTCTACAATCTTATTATAGATCGTAAACTCAAAATCCATAAACTGATTTTCTGTAAGAATCTCAGGTTGGTAATTTGTATACAAACTGCCTATGGCATTTTTAAAAAGAGGAACCACTTCACTAAACTTGTATATACCACTTACCTCTCCACTTATGATATCTGTAGAGTTTATAGCAATGGTGCGTACTTGCTTTTTATCAAACTTTGAAGTAATCTCAAAATCTTTAAAGCTGTAGGTGTTATTTTTATTTTGATAACTAGCATCCTCAAAAGAGATACGGCCATACATATTCTCTATACCTGTACCCTTCATATCTACAACAGCATTACCTTTAAGAATAGAGATGCTATCGTTAATAAAATTGAGGGTTACCAGATCTGCATAATCTATTTGTGCCTCTAGGTCATAACTATTTACATCTTTTGAGATATCTACCAGACCATTAAACTTACCCCGAGCATTAGGATCATCTATGAGAACTTCTCCGTCAAAAACTGGAGCTTTAAGATTTCCAAAAATTGTAATATCCTTATACGTATAGTCGTTATAATTTAGGCTTGCGATTGTCCCAGAAAGCTTTGTGTTTACCGTTTCTTGTATAAATCCCTTACCATCTACATCTAGGTTAAATGTAGCATTACCTAGCCTTTCATCATTAAATAACTTACCTAGGTTAAAATTATCAACTATCACGGTACCTTCATAACCAGCATTATCTGCATCTTGTAAGCCAGTCATTGCAAGGTCAAGGTTTACTGTACCTAGATCTGTGGTTATAATACCTTCTGTCACAACAGCCTCACTTGTAAGTGCATTGTTTCCTGTAAAACGTATTGTTCCAAGTTGTGTTATTTCTGTAGGTAAACTAGCAAGTGGCTTGGGCAGTAACTTTTTAAGGTCAAAATAACTTGTTTGTACGGTTTGATAATTACCAGAAATTCTAAAACCATTACTGTCAAGTAAATTTTCAAAAAAAACATTTCCGCGTATCAGGGATTTCCCTAAACCTCGGACCTCAAGATTAGGAACCCTAAAATCATTGAGATGTCCCGTGAGGTTACCTTTTATATCTAATATAATATCTGGTGCAATATCATTATAAAAAGGGCGTATATCGTTTGTTGATATTTCCGCTTTCGCGAAAGCGGCCTCCACCTCTACCAGTGTGTTAAAATCATCTAGTGCACCATCTGAGGTGTCTAAGGTAATGTCGCCCTCAAGTAAAGAATCATCTGTAGTTAATGAAAATTCTTTAAGAGAAATTAAATCTGGATCGTAGTGAAATAGGCCATCTAGTGTCCTAATTTGATATCCTTTTATGGCATCAAAAGAGAGTGCTCTTATATGAGCATCTACCGTCTCATTGTTAAGTACAAAGTCTTGCCAGTCTGTAGAGAGGTTTTGATAATCTAGCACAAAAGGGTCATCAAGCTCCTCGTTTATATACATAAACCTACCATCTGTAATATCTACGTCGTCTGATGAGAGAAGGAAATTTGTACTGCCTTTAGGGTTTTGAGAAGCAAACTTGCGTGAAAACAATGATAAGTTATCAGAGGTATCGCCCTTATATTTAGTAAGATAAAATCGCACACCATCTAAGCTTATATCTCCCAGTTCAAGATCACTATCTAATACTTTTTGTAAGCTAAAAACACTTGTGGCTAGCTCACGTACGTAAATCATCGTGTCATTTTTGTGATCTTTTATAAGTGTACCTTTTACGAGTACATCACCATTCCATTTAAGACCTACGCGCTCTAGATGAATCTCTGTACCATACTTATCATTAATACGATCTGTTGCGTTTTTTGCAATACGAGTTTGTACCGCGGGAATAGAAAAAAGCAGCACAATGAGCCCAAATAGTAAGAACAACACCAAAAGAGTGCGAAGTGCTATTTTTTTAAATTTCTTGATAGGGCTTATTGTTTTAACTTTGTACACTTATTGCAACTTACGTGCCTTATGAATACAGATTCTCAAAAAACTTACATTCTCGCTATTGAATCCTCTTGTGATGATACTGCTGCTGCCGTATTACAAAACGATAAGGTACTCTCAAATGTTGTTGCAAACCAAGCGATTCATCAAGAATATGGAGGTGTAGTTCCAGAGCTTGCCTCGCGAGCACATCAACAAAATATAGTACCAGTTGTCACCGCTGCATTACGTAAAGCAAATATCGACAAAAAACAACTAAGCGCCATTGCTTTTACAAGTGGACCTGGCTTACTTGGCTCCCTTCTGGTAGGCACCTCATTTGCAAAGTCTTTTGCGATGGGACTAGATATACCCCTGCTAGATATTAACCATATGAAAGCACACATACTCGCTCACTTCATAGATGAAGAAGGGTATGATAAACCTAGTTTTCCCTTTATAGGAGTGACTATTTCTGGTGGACATACACAAATAGTACGTGTAGATGATTACTTTAAGATGGAGGTTATAGGTGAGACCATAGATGACGCCGTGGGTGAAGCTTTTGATAAAAGTGCAAAAATTATGGATTTGCCCTATCCTGGAGGACCGCTCATAGATAAGTATGCACAACTAGGTAATCCAAAAGCTTTTCCTTTTACAAAACCAAAAGTGGGAGGTCTTAACTTTAGCTTTAGTGGTCTTAAAACACAAATAATGTACTTTGTACAAAGACAACAGGAGGCAAACCCTGACTTTTTAAAAGAAAATAGAAACGATGTGTGTGCCTCAATACAATATACAATTGTAAATATCTTAATGGATAAAATTAAGAAAGCGGTAAAAGAAACCGGAATTACTCAAATTGCTATAGGTGGTGGCGTTTCTGCAAACAGTGGTATAAGAACAGCTCTCAAAAATGCCGAAACTACTCACGGCTGGAAAACTTTTTTACCAAAATTTCAGTACACCACAGATAACGCGGCTATGATAGGGATTGTAGGATATCTTAAGTACAAAGACCTTGTAGAAAAAGATTCTTTTCAAAACTTAGAAGTAAGTGCTCAATCTAGATTGAAAATATAAGTATGCAACTATTTTACAGCAAGAGTCTTGATATAGAAAGCACCTCATACACTTTACCTAAGGATGAGAGTAAGCACGTTATACGTGTACTACGCAAGCAACCAGGTGATAGCATTTATCTTACTAATGGAAAGGGATACTTATTTACCGCACAGATATATGATGCAAATCCAAATAAATGTAAATTATCCATCACAAGTTACACGTACCAAAATCCCAGAGATTATAATTTACACCTTGCCGTAGCTCCCACAAAACTCAATGATAGGTTTGAGTGGTTTTTAGAAAAAGCAACAGAGATAGGCGTTACAGAAATCACGCCACTACTTTGCGATCATAGTGAACGCAAAGTTATAAAGGAAGAGCGCTTTCTTAAAATCCTGCAAAGTGCAATGAAGCAGTCACTGCACTATCACTTACCTATATTACATCCTCTTACCTCTTTTAAAGATTTTGTAGCAAGTACTCAAAGTAATACGCTTATAGCTCATTGTGAAGATGATAAAAAGAGCCTACTCAAAAACGAACTATCACCCGCAACAGACTACACAATTTTAATAGGTCCAGAGGGAGACTTCTCTATAACTGAAATACAACTAGCGCTAGAAAAAGGTATCACTCCAGTATCACTAGGTAATAGTAGACTACGCACTGAGACTGCAGCTATTGTAGCCTCTCACAGTGTAGCATTTATAAATGAGTGAGGGTTATAATATTGATTACTTAATACCCGTCGTATATCTGGTAAATACGACCATTACAATTCATTTTCTTACAATTTTGTAGATCCAATTATAAATTGTTTATTTGCTCACCTTGTTTTACCTTACGGTAAGGGGCCCAACTACTTAATTATTAAAAAGATAGATAAAATTGCGCAATTTTGTCAAGTTGGTCACACCCTTTATCCCGGCGTTAATAAGCGTTTGTGGAGGTATGCTCTCTATTATAGGGCTCATACTTTATTTCCCTCTTGAAAACGTCGCACAACTCTCATCTGCATTACAAATTATTGCCATTATAAGTATAGTACTTGTAGTCGTTATTATAGGTTTTATTTTAAGTAAAACAGCACAGTTACAGTTTACAGGAGACTCTACTAATGCAGAGATTGAGAAGCTCACGCAACAAATGCATTACTTTAGAGATATTGCAGATATACTCGTACGTTCTAAGGTTTGGGCTCCTGGCTTAAAAGAATATATAGATGACGAGTTTACAAATCTCAACTACTTTTTAGTAAAAGAGTTTTACAAAGGAAGATCAAAACTTGCACTAGAATATATTGAAGAAAAAGACAGATATGGTGAGACCGAAATACTATATCTCGAGACTAAAGCATTACTTCTTAATGACCCTAGTAAAGGGAGAGTAGATAATTATATGAATCCTAAAGAGTACGATCGCCGTATGCTCAAAAAATGGCGAGATCACAAAGTAGGAACTGGATGGAGCCATTACTTTGGTTTTAAATATAATCAGTTTAAAGAAGAGCTTGATGTGTCACGTATATATGAACGACACCAAGAAAAAATAATGAAGTATGCCGTGCAGATTGACCCCCTGCGTTATCAAAATGTAGGATTTAGTGAAGAACTTATATCAAAGCTAGGTATCCAGCTCTCAGATGAAGTAATACCGCAGTTACTCGGGTTGACCGTACAATCTGTAAAACGAGTTCCAAAAATCATAACACTAGCATTCACATTATTTGTATTTCTTGTTATTTTTGGAGTATTTCAACCCATAGCTATCATCCTCTTTAATCTTGACGTAATCTTCAGCTTTATATCTATAAGTGTGGTACTTAGTGTGCTTATGTTTATGATGCTATCTATGTACCCATATATAACTAACCAAATAAATAAATAAGTCATTAATTACGCTTTCGCGAAAGCGTAAAAAACATCCTTAATACTTATATTTAATCAAGAATTGCTGTTTTAAATTGCCCTTCTAGGTTTTTAAAAATGCTACAACCTAGAATATATGTCAAAATTACCTAAAGCTCACCGCTTTACAGATCTATCAGACTATGGCAGAAAACCTGCTCAGTATCTTGTAAACATTCTTAAAGACACGACTACTACACCTGTACAAGTTACCTTACTATTTTTTGTATCTGGAATTGTAGCCCTTTATTGTATTTATACTGGACACTATGTGCTAGCGGCAATTTTCTTAGTGTTGAAATCTATACTAGATGCCGCAGATGGAGAACTGGCAAGGGTTAAAAAAACACCTTCATACACTGGGCGCTATCTAGATTCTATACTTGACATAGTGCTCAATGCTCTATTTTTATTTATAATAGGATACGTGACTGGATCTTCTGTTATGTACATTGTTCTAGCATTTATTGCCTTACAAGTACAAGGCACTTTGTATAACTACTATTATGTAATTTTACGCAATAAACTAGATGGAGACACCACTAGTCGTATTATCGAGACCGGCTCTCCCACCGCATTACCAGGAGAAGAGCAAACTACGGTAAATATCCTTTTTTACACCTATAAATTACTGTATGGGCTTTTTGACAAGCTTATATACACGCTAGATCCTAAAGCCTCTGATGGTAAAATAATTCCAAACTGGTTAATGACACTTGTATCAACCTTTGGTTTAGGATTTCAACTTCTCATTATGGCTGTACTTCTGGTAATCCAGCTGCCTGAGGTTATTATTCCATTTTTTATAGGTTACACAATACTGGTACCCATTTGTATCTTGTTACGTATGAAGTTTTAATCAATCTGACTATAGCGCATAAAAAAGCCCAGACTAGCAACTAGTCTGAGCTTTTTTGTTAATCATTATCATCTTATAATCTGTACCCTACACTTAAAGTAAAGTATTGATTTTTTCCTGTATTATTTACAAGGAAGTTATCGCTGTTTACTAAGCTATTGCTATTTGCAGACTCACCGTCCTTAGGTGTGAAAGGAACAACAATTTTAGAGTCGTCTTCAAATACTTCTAAAAACCCTCTTGTAAAGCGTGCTTCTATAAAAACACTCTCGTTAAAGTGATATCCTATACCTCCAAAAACAGAGAAGTCTATAGACTTATAATTTTCAGACTGTAATGGGTCAGATATTTTTATTCCTGCTTGTGGTCCAGCAATTACAAAAAGCTGATTGAAATTTATTCTTAAACCTAATGGTAATTGTAAGTTATCAAAACGTGTTCCTTCGTATTTATTACCTTGAGAAGAAAACGCAAATTCTGGTTGAAAACTTATTTTATCATTAATCGGGAATTCGGCAAGAAATGCTACTGCAAATCCATAACGTCCTTCTTCAGCTCCAGTAGGCGCTTGTCTAGCGGTCTCGCCTGCTTGATTAAAGAGGCTAAACTCATAACCGGTTATTTGACTATAGCTTAATCCAGCTTTAAAGCCAAGTCTTGCTCCTTGAGCAAACAATTGTGTACTGCATAAAAATGCAAAGAATAATAAAGAAAGTACTAGTTTTTTCATATCAATAATATAATAGTCGTTAATAACATTTTAAGTCGCTGGGAAACTACTAGAATGTAAAGATAAATGCTATATATTAGATAATATGGCTTTTAAACTACAAAGCTATTTACACACTATAAAAAACAACATACAATCGATAAGGTGCACTTTAAGACTTAAAGTCTATAACCAACACCTAATTGTATTACTGCATTTTTACCTTCAAGGTTTGAGAAAGTTGTTCCTCCTCCATTACTAAAGGTTGTACTGTTGTTATCTTGAAAAATATCTGTTAATCCTAGCGTATATCTAGCTTCAATAAATATATTAGATTTAAAAATATACCCTATACCTCCAAATGCCGAAGCTTCAAAGTTTGCAAATTCACCAGATCTATCTGGATTCCAAACCCTCACACCTATTTGTGGCCCTAGATTTACATATAAATCGCTTATTTCTAATTTGAGACCAAGTGGAAGATTTAAATAATCAAGTCTAAAGCTCTCTAAATTTTTACCTTGTTGTGAGAAGATAAATTCTGGAACAAAACTTAACTTTTCAGTAAGTGGAATATCAACTAAAAAACCTACAAAATAACCTGTACGTTTTCCATCAAGTTGATCTTTTATCGTATTTGCCGCAGAAGAACCATCATTACTAAACTCAAAACTATTAACATCTGAGAAGTTAATTCCGGCTTTAAATCCAGATGTAACTTGAGCATTTACAGCGGTAAACACAAATAAACTAAAGACAATTGTACTGAGTAATAATTTTTTCATTTATCGAATTTTCAGAGGGTTAGGACACAAATATACATCATTTTATTTATGTTAACATTTGTTTTGAAAGATATAAACTTTTGATAATACCATCTGCAAGACCAATTTTTGGGACTATAATTTGTTTTGCTTTTGATGACTTCATTGCTTGTAGGTATATTCTTAAAGCGGGTATTATAACGTCTGCACGGTCTGGATTGAGCTGTAATTCTATCACGCGTTGCTCGTAACTCATATCACTTAAATCTTTGTATAGTTGTGATAAGAATAAATATGATAACGTTTTACCTGGTTTTTTTGTACTTAGTTTAAACACTTTATTAATGTTACCTCCAGAGCCTATAAGGTCTATGTGATTAAAATCTTTACAATGCTGATGTATCCAGTTTTTAAATACCTCCCAATCTTCTGAAGAAACCAGATCATTAAGAAGTCTTACTGTTCCTATTTTAAACGACCTTGAGGCTACAACATTACCCATATGGTAAATAGTTATCTCTGTGCTTCCACCTCCTACATCTACGTAGATGTATGTTCTATCCTCTTTTATAAAGCTTTGAAGATCTGTCGCGGCGATAATTTGGGCCTCTTCTTCTCCGTCTATAATTTCAATATTAATATTTGAGGTTTCTTTTATTTTTTTCGCGAAAGCGTGACCATTTTTTGCATCTCTCATCGCACTGGTAGCACAGGCACGGTATTCTTTTACCTGGTGTGCATTCATAAGTAGTCTAAAGGCTTTCATCGCATCTTCCATACGTGCCTGATTTTTTAAAGAGATTTCTCCATTAATAAAGACATCTTCTCCTAGGCGTATGGGCACTCGCACTAAGGCATTTTTTCTAAATAATGTGGGCCCGTTTTCTTGCTCAATTATATTTGCAACAAGTAATCTAATTGCATTAGAACCTATATCTATTGCAGCGTATTTTAATATGTTAAGCACTATAAGTCTGTGAGTTTGTTTACGTAATAATCATAAGTAGCAAATTGTGATCTCACGAATGGTAATTCGTCTTTTTTATACTTATTATCCATTTGTTTGTTAAGAATTCGCGCCTTTACATTATCACTCCACGATATCTCGTGTGTATCTATAATTTCTTGCTTTACATCTTCATCATAAATAGGGACAGAAACCTCTACCCTATTATCTAGATTACGACTCATCCAGTCTGATGATGATAAGAATATCTTTTCTTCTCCTGCAGTACCAAAAATGTATACTCTGGGGTGCTCTAAGAACTTATCTATAATACTTATAACCTCAATGTTTTCGCTCATACCAGGAACATCTGGAATGAGACAACAAATACCACGAACAATCATTTTTATTTTTACCCCAGCCTGACTCGCTTCATATAGCTTATCTATAATATCATAGTTTGAGATACTGTTGAGCTTAAGTCTTATAAGGCCTTCTCCCCCATTTTGAACCACCTCTATTTGCTCTTGAATGAGCTTATACATTCTTGTACGTGAGTAGTGTGGAGACACTACTAAATGTTTGTACTTATTTACTATATAATTTGTGTCAAAAAAGTTAAAGAGTTTTGAGAGGTCTTTAAGTATTTCTTTATTTGCTGTAAATAGTGTGTAATCTGTATATATACGTGCTGTAGCGTGGTTAAAATTACCCGTACTTATAAAACCATAACGTACAATTTTACCTTCTTCTTCACGCTCAATCACACAGACTTTACTGTGTACTTTAAGACCAGGTACGCCAAATATGAGTCGTACGCCTTCATTTTGCATTTTTTTTGCGTAGCGCATATTTGACTCTTCGTCAAATCTTGCTCTAAGCTCAATCTGTACGGTTACTTCTTTACCGTTTTGAGCCGCGTTTATTAATGCGCTAGCTATACTTGAAAGCTTTGCAAGCCTATAAATAGTGATTTTTATAGATCTCACTTTTGGATCTAAAGCAGCTTCTCTAAGAAACTTGATGGTATATGAGAAACTTTGATAGGGAGTATATTGTAAGAAATCTTTTTTTGCAACTATAGAAAATAGATTGTCTTCGAGACTTATACCTGGTATGGGTAATGGCTTTACACTAGGGTAATAAAGTTCTTGCCTACCAAATGTAGGGAAGTTCATATAATCCTTACGGTTATGATAACGCCCGCCAGGTATAATACTATCCTTACGTTTAATACCCAATTTATTAAGTAAAAATTGTAGGGTCTCATCCTCTATTGTTTTATCAAAAACAAAACGCACAGGCTCACCATCTTCTCTGCCTTTTACACTACGAGTAAGTTTCTCTAAAAAACTCTTACCAAGATCTGACTCAATATCTAACTCTGCATCACGAGTAATTTTAATCATATGTGCAGAGATACTGTCGTACTCAAAAATGCTAAAAATGGTATCTAGATTATAACGAATCAAATCATCTAGAATCATTATATAATCTTTACCATCTACCTGTGGGAGTACCACAAAGCGGTCTAATGAACTAGGAATCTCCAGAAGTGCATATAGCGGTTTTTGCTCCTCTGTAAGATTCATCTTTACCATAAGGTAGGCATCAAGGTCTTGTATACGTGGCAATTCTAAATCCTCACGTAATATAATAGTCTCTACCGCGAGGGCTACTTTATCTGTAAAAAAGTCTTTTATAAATGCCTTATGCTCAGGAAGTGTTACCTCCTCCTCAGTAAGCATATAAATATTTTGTTCTTCTAGCTTTTTGTAAATATCTTCTAGAATCTGGAGACTTTCTGTCTGTTGCTCAATAACAATCTCGGTTATTTTACCGAGCAACTCCTCGGCAGAGTATACTCCTAGTGCTTTTCTACCCGTTTTACCCGCATCTACAATTCTACGTACGGTAGCATATCGTACTTTAAAAAACTCATCTAAGTTATTTGAAAAAATCCCCAAAAACCTAAAGCGTTCTATAAGCGGCACACTCTCATCTGCTGCTTCTTGCAACACACGTGCGTTAAACTGTAACCAGCTTAGTTCTCTATTTATATACCTGTTTTCTTTAGTTTGCGTCATTTTAAAGTTCTTTTGGAGCCTTATGATAAATTGTCTTTCCGGGTATTAAATCTTGCCAATTATGAATCTCAAATGTGATAGCCGTAAAGGCTGCAGTAGCTACATTATCTACTCGTAAATCACCGTAGGAATTTACAAAATTTGTCATTGCATTATTATGACCAAAAACCATAAGTGTATCTACCTCATCACCTACACTCTTTATCACCTCAACCAGATCACGTCCTTCAAAATCGTACATTTTATGATTAAGTATAATCTCTGTATCTGGAATAGCAAATGCCTTTGCAAAAAATACTGCAGTAGTCTTTGCTCTTAAGGCGTCACTGCTCATTAAAAGATCTGGCTTAGGCATTGTAGCCGCAATATGTCCAGCCATTTTTGGTCCATCTTCAAGGCCTCGCTCATTGAGCGGTCGCTCGTGGTCTATTACATCAAATTTCCAACTTGACTTTGCGTGTCGTACTAGGTATAATGTTTTCATATCAAGGTGCTAGTCGCTCTATTATCCAGTTATCACCTTCTTTACGATAGCGCACACGGTCGTGTAATCTACTTGGTCTACCTTGCCAGAACTCAACTGTAACAGGTTTTATGATGTATCCACCCCAGTGTGAGGGACGCTGTATATCTTGATTTTTATATTTCGCTTTAAGCGAAATCATCTTTTCCTCAAGAACAGTTCTATCTTTTATAACAGTGCTTTGGTCTGAAACTAAAGCTCCTAGCTGACTGTCTTTAGGTCTATTATTAAAATATGCATCCGAACGAGCGTCTGAAACTTTTTCTATATCACCTTTTATAATGACTTGTCTCTCTAAATTAGGCCAAAAGAAAGAAACACCCACTTTAGGATGTTGTGCGATACTAACTCCTTTCTCACTCGTGTAGTTTGTGTAGAATACAAATCCCTGCTGGTCATATTCTTTAAGAAGTACAATTCTTGATTTTGGAAAACCGTCATCACCTAGCGTGGCAATAGTCATAGCGTTGGGCTCTGCAACACCTCCAGCTTCTTCTACCTCTTTAAACCAAGTTTTAAATTGATCTATAGGATGTTGTGCGACGTTTTCTATAAGTAACTCGCCTTTTTCGTATGATTTTCTGTAGTCGTGTAAGTCCCTGTTCATTGTAGTAAATGTACAAAGACCGCTATAAAATTAAAAGTGGAAGCGGTAGTATTATTTCCTCATAAACCCTTTCTTTATCAAGAGTTTTCTCACCTTATCATTGTGTTTTCTAATACGGGTAAATTCTTCATAGTCCATATCATCATCATCAAAATCTTCTGCACCAAACTGCCCCTCAAAGTTTTCAAGCATTTCTACCTGATCTCTATCTATATTATACCTGCGGTGCTCAGTGTATCCATCTGCATTTAAAAAGTACTCACAGATATATTGATCTTCAAAAATGAAAACCTTAAACGCAATACTTATGCTATCTTTTACAGAGGTAGACCCGTAGGTTTTATTAACTTTTTTAAGACGTATATCTGGATTAACAAGAAACAGGTTACGTGGGATTAAACCATCAAAATGTACTTGTAATCTTGCTAAAATAGGTTTTGCTATTTTCTTTACTTCTTCTTCCATCATAATCTTTTTTTAAAAGGTAAAATTCTTACCATCGTCACCTAGGTGTACATTTTCAAAGTAGGGTGTGGCTTCTTTTATAAATTCTTGTAAATCACCATATCGTACAGAGTAGTGACCTAATATTAAATTTTTTACTCCAGCCATAGCTGCTATTTGAGCTGCTTGTGCTGCTGTACTGTGCCCAGTAGGTTTACACAAGTGTGCGTGACTTTCTAGAAATGTAGCCTCGTGATACAATGCTGTTGCCCCTTGTATTTGTGATACAATTTCTTCATAATAAGCAGTATCACTACAATAAGCATAACTTTTAGGTTGCGGCGGATCAAAGGTGAGTTGTTCATTTTTTACAACTGTCCCGTTATCTAATGTGATATCTCCTCCCTGCTTTATTTTATTATAATATGCACGATCTATATCTAGTTTTAAACAAGCAGTTATATCTAGCTTGCGCTCACCTAGTTTTTCTTCAAAGTAAAAACCATTTGTATAGATGCGATGCTTGAGTGGTATAGTGGTTACCGTAATCTCTTCATTTTCTAAAATCACTTCTGGCTCCTTACTTGTTATTTCACGAAAGTGTAAGGGGTAGCTTGTAAATCCTTTTGTAAGTTTTAATTGCAGTAAGATAAGCTCTTTTATACCCTTAGGGCCATAAATGGTAAGTGGTGCAGTACGTTTAAGTAAACTAAAAGTTGTTATCACGCCCATAAGACCAAAAAAATGATCACCGTGCAGGTGTGATATAAAAATGTGCTTAATACGGGCAAACTTAATCTTATTGCGTCGTAAAGCTACTTGAGTACCTTCACCACAGTCTATGAGAAATAGGTTATTGCGTATTTCTAAAACTTGAGAAGTAGGGTTTTTATAACTACCGGGCGCAGCTGCATAACAACCTAATATGGTAAGATGTAGATTGCTAGACATTATATTACTTTTTAAAAACCGAGATCACGCTCTATCTCTTCCATCGCGATAATATCTCCAGCCTCTTCTAGCGTAGGGACTACCACCATCTCGTCTGGTACAAGGTCATAATCTATACCTGTATTTACAATCACATAAGAGAGCTTACCACCACGCTGGTAGTTAGACAGTTTTATAAACTGCACTAGCTGGTCTAGAGTGAGGTTCTCATACTTTAATAAATCTATAACAAGATTTTTTTTATCGTAATGTAATGGTACTATTTTCTCAAGATACATCGCAAAGTCTAACACGTCATCACGCTCGTCTCCTAGTATAGTGTATGTATCTTTTTCTATAATTTTCATTATTGCTTAATTTTTGACGCAAGTAAATAGATGACAGCCATCCTCACGGCTACCCCATTTTGTACTTGATCTAGAATAATAGCCTGATCTGAGTCTGCAACATCACTGGTAATCTCTACACCTCGATTTATAGGACCTGGGTGCATTATTACAATTTCTTTATTGAGTGAGTTAAGCAGTTGTTTATTAACTCCATACTGCTGCGTGTACTCTCTAGTACTAGGGAAGTAACTTATGTCCATACGCTCGTTTTGTACTCTAAGCATATTTGCCACATCACACCACTCTAGTGCTTTTCTTAAATCTAGTTCTACCTCAACGCCTAGTGACTCAATGTACTTAGGCATTAATGTTTTGGGTCCACAAACTTTTACATTTGCTCCTTGTAGCTTGAGGGCATAAATATTTGAGAGTGCTACTCTGCTGTGCAAAATATCGCCCACTATAACCACATTTTTTCCAGCAACGTCACCTAGTTTCTCACGTATAGAGTAACTATCTAGTAGCGCTTGCGTAGGGTGCTCGTGTGCTCCATCTCCAGCGTTTACAATACTCGCCTTTATATGTTTTGATAAAAAGATACCTGCTCCAGGATTAGGGTGACGCATTACCACCATATCTACCTTCATAGATAAGATGTTATTTACGGTATCTATAAGTGTTTCTCCCTTCTTAACAGAAGAGGCTGCAGCAGAGAAGTTAATTACGTCTGCACTTAGTCTCTTTTCGGCTAGCTCAAAGGAGAGCTTTGTACGGGTGCTGTTTTCAAAAAATAGATTTGCGATGGTAATATCACGCAAAGAAGGAACTTTTTTAATAGGTCTATTAATCACTTCCTTAAAATGATCTGCCGTTTTAAAAATAAGTTCAATATCTGCAGCAGTGATATATTTAATACCCAGCAAATGGTTGACACTAAGCTCACTCATACTCAAAAATTAGCTTTTTACAAGATATACGGTGTCTTCGCCTTCATTTTCTTTCCAGCACACCTTTACTTTTTCTTCATTTATGGCATCTACCTGTCTCCCTTTGTAATCTGGTTGTATAGGTAGGTGTCGAGAGAACCTTCTATCTATAAGACATAGTAGCTCTACCTCTTCTGGACGTCCAAAGCTTTGTACTGCAGTAAGAGCAGCATTAATGCTTCTACCTGTATAAAGAACGTCGTCTATAAAGACTACCTTTTTCTTTTCTACTACAAAATCAATCTTGGTCTTGTTTGCTTCTAGCGTCTTCTCTGTTCTTCTAAAATCATCTCTATAAAAAGTGATATCAAGATAGCCTAGCCTTATTTCTTCTATGGCATATTCTTCTATTAATAACTTTTTAATACGTTCGGCTAGGTAGACTCCTCTGGGCTGTATACCTATTAAAACGGTTTCTTTAAAATCTAGATGATTCTCAATGAGTTGACAAGCCAGACGATTGAGAATGATGTTGATCTCTGTCGCGTTAAGAAGTACTTTTTGGCTCATAGATATTTCCGAAATCTGTTCGGAGGACAAAGTTACACAATATTAAGGTTTACTGGTAGGGTTTGTTACGCTTTCGCGAAAGCGTACTCTGCAACCCCTTCTCTAAAAAAAGAAAGCACCACCATACGGTAGTGCTTTCACCATTTATATAATTATTAATTAATAATAACTACAATGTCTATAATGGCTTTATGTTTTTATGCTTAGAATCCAGCTTGTAATACTACAGAAGCGTTACCAGTTCCTGTTTGAGAAACTGTACTTGTGTTACCTGTACCTAACTGACCTACTAGAGACCCGTTAGACGTACCGTCTTGTAATACTGTAGATACGTTTCCTGCTCCAAATTGACCTACTAAAGAAAGGTTTGTAGTTCCTAATTGATCTACTTCAGACTGGTTACCTGTTCCCATCTGTAAAACTCCAGATAAGTTATTAGTACCTTGCTGTGCTGTATCTGCAAAGTTTGAAGTACCGTCTTGAGCAATAACACTTAAGTTAGAATCTCCACCTTGATAAACACGTGCAACATTTGAATCACCTAGTTGTGATACAAAAGACACCTGGCTCTCACCTAACTGGCTTACACGAGTATCATTTCCGTCTCCTACTTGAAAAACGTCAGAGCTACTATTATTACTTACTTGAGAAACAAAATTTAAGTTTCCGTTACCTTGTTGGTCTACTTCAGAAAAGTTAGAATCTCCAGTCTGGATTACTTCAGAGCTATTACCATTACCTTGCTGTGCTGTATCTGCAAAGTTGCTATCTCCTGTAGAAAATATAGAACTGTCGTTGTTATTACCACCTTGGTACGTACGTGCAATGTTTGAGTTACCTTGTGCGTCTACCTCAGAAGAGTTTCCGTCTCCAAACTGATCTACTGTAGAATCATTAAGAGTTCCTTGTTGAGCAGTATCTGCAAAGTTTCCATTTCCAGAAGAAAGAATTGTACTAGTGTTAGACTGTCCACCTTGGTATACTCTTGCAACGTTAGAATTACCTTGAGCATCTACTTCAGAAAAGTTAGAATCTCCAACCTGGCTTACGATAGCGTCGTTATCATTTCCATTTTGAGCAGTGTCTGCAAAGTTAAAATCTCCGTCTTGACCTACAACACTTGCATTACCATCTCCTACTTGACTTACAACAGCCTCATTGTCATTAGATAGTTGTCCAGGAGTTGCAGAGTATTGATTAATTACAGAAGAGTTTCCTACTCCATCTTGTAATAAACGAGCCTCATTGTCATTACCTACACGTGTCACAGCACCGTTACTAGATACTTGACCTTGGTTAACTCTAGAAGAGTTGTGACTTCCTGTTTGTAATACTTCAAAGTTGTTATCATCTCCACCTTGACTATTTACATTACGGTTGTTTCTACCTAGAGATACTACCTCTGCAGTGTTATTGTCCCCTTTAGTAACTAGCTTGTTGTTGTTAATAGATCCTACTTGTAATACTGCAGAAAGGTTTGCATCTCCTACTTGCTCTACAGAGCTTACATTGTCTTGCGCTACAACTGTTGTAGCAAATACTAGCGCCGCAGCACTGATCATTAATTTTTTCATAGTATAAAAAATTAGATTAATAAATAAATGGTTAATAAATACAGTCTATCTCTACTATTTTACAATAGTATGGAGTGCACTAATGTGCGCTTAATCAATTTACTACGGGGGAGGACGTTGAGATACAAACTAAAGGGGGAAGGCGTCTGCTCTTTATCAACATTGTAAAGCTAAAACAGAATGCTAAACAAAAAGTAAATTCTTACAATTTTTCGATAACGTGAGAAAATTCTTTTTCAACACTCGATTAACCACAACGTTTTCAGTGTTTTGCGAATTTAACATTAACTACTTTTTAAAAAAATTAGCAATTTATTTTGATGATTATTCTTACAAAAATTAATTAATAAAGTCTCGATTTACTGTTTTTGTTTAACACCTTGATTATCAAAACGCGAGCTTAGATGAAGAGAAGATCTTTTTACGCTTTCGCGAAAGCGTATAGATACCTAACTTCGTAACTCATCTTATTTTACACATTATGTCGCAAACTAAAACCTGGTGGAAAGAAGGTATTGTATACCAGATTTACCCTAGATCCTTTAATGACACTACCGGAAATGGTATAGGAGATTTACGTGGTATTATAGAAAAACTAGATTATATAGCAAGTCTTGGTGTTACCATTATATGGTTAAACCCGATATATGACTCGCCAAATGATGATAATGGGTACGACATTCGTGATTATCGCAAGATAATGGCAGAGTTTGGCACTATGGAAGATTTTGATGAGCTACTCTCTGGTATGAAAGAAAGAGGGTTACGTCTCATTATGGATCTTGTAGTTAATCACTGCAGTGATGAGCACAAGTGGTTTAAAGAGAGTAGATCTTCTAGAGATAATGCCTATCGAGATTACTTTCACTGGTGGCCTGTCGAAAAAGGAACGCCGCCTAAAAGATGGAGCTACTTTGATGTAGAAGAAAATGCCTGGAAATATGATGAGCAAACAGATGCCTACTACCTACACTACTTTGCCGTAAAGCAACCAGATCTTAAGTGGGAAAACCCAGCCGTGCGCAAGGAGGTATATGATATGATGCATTTCTGGTTTAAAAAAGGAGTAGATGGTTTCCGTATGGATGTTATTCCCTTTATAAGTAAAGACACTAGCTATCCAGAGATTAATGCGACAGAGCCGCACGAGTATATTGCCTATTATGCAAATGGGCCTAAGGTACACGAGTATCTTAATGAACTTAATACAGAGGTAATCTCAAAATATGATGCATTTACCGTAGGTGAAGGTCCTGGTATAGCTATAGACCAAGCTCTAGACTTCGTACACGAAGATCGTAAAGAGATGGATATGTTCTTTCACTTTGACTTGATGAGCCTAGATAGAGCTCCTGGAGAAGTTTTTAAAATGAGGGAAGGAGGATATAGTCTTGTGGAATTTAAAAAAGTATTTAGTGACTGGGATGCTGCTTTTGCAAAAGCTGGATGGGGCTCCTTATTTCTCGCAAACCACGACTTCCCAAGGTCTGTAAGCCGCTGGGGGAATGATAGTCCAGAACACTGGAAAAACAGCGCTACCCTACTCCACACCTTTTTACTCACTATGCGAGGTACCCCCTACTTCTATCAAGGTGATGAGATAGGTATGACTAATGTATGCTTTACAGATATAGAAGATTATAGAGATATAAATACAATAAATAGGTATAAAACTATACAAAATCGAGGTGGCGATTTAGAAGCCTTTATGCAAAGTGAGCAACACGCAGCTAGAGAAAATGCACGCACACCTATGCAATGGGATACAAGCGCAAATGCTGGATTTACAAGCGCAACTCCCTGGATAAAAGTAAATCCAGATTATGAAAATGGAGTAAATGTAGAAGCCCAGCTAAAATCCAAGCATTCTGTTCTTTCTTATTTTAAAGATATTACTGCACTTAGACAAGCGCACCCAGCGCTAGTATATGGAGATTATGAGTGCATACGGCCAGAGCACGAGCGTGTATACTGCTATACAAGAACCCAAGAGGACCAGAGGTTCCTTATACTTCTCAATTTTTCTGATGAGGTGGAGCGATTCTCATTACCCTTATCATTAAGTTACAATAGAAAGATAAAACTCATCTCAAATGACAAGATACTTGATGATAAAACTTTTAAAGAATTCTTATTAAGACCTTGGCAAGCTATTGTATATAAATTAGAAAACTAGTAGTCTGATAGTACAAATATGGCAATACCAATAAATACAATAATTTGTAGCCATTTTAAGACAACCCCAGCTTTCTCACTGGTGCGGAGTATATGTGATATTTTACCAGCAACAATGGCTATAGATCCAAAAATCAAAAACGACTCTACCATAAATAGAAGACCTAACACATAAAATTGAAACACCGTATTACCTTCAGGATCCCAGAGAAAACCTGGGAAAAACGCTAGAAAAAATATGGTAACCTTGGGGTTAAGGATATTCATAAGTACGCCCTGTTTAAAGAGTGCGAGATATGTTTTCTTTGGCGCTGCTTCTGCTAGGTTTATAGTACTATCACTTTTAAACACTTTGTAAGCCAGGTAGAGTAAGTAAATTGCCCCTACAATTTTTATTGCGAGAAACAGATAAGGAGAAGCTGCTATAATTGCAGAGAGTCCAAAGGCAACTAGCGTTGTATGCACAATGCAACCAGTAATAAGCCCTGCCGTAGTTGCCAGTCCAGATTTACTCCCATTTGCAATACTCTGGGTAAGTACATAAATATTATCTGGTCCAGGTGAAAATGCTAGTAAGGCAGTTGCTGCAAGAAAGGCTAGTAAAGATGCTATCACAGATAGGTAGGTTTATAAAGCCCTAAAATAAGGAAAAAGCAAATACGATTACCACTGTCGTTCTTTCCACATTGTGTAAAAACCTAAAACTAGTAACAAGCCCGCAACTGCAAGTTTGAGCCATTGTGGAATAAATGCAGCCACATCTGGCTTCATTGCAAAAAGCATAACGGCAATGGAGGCAAAAATAAGTTTGTGAGAATTTCTCATAGTTGTAAATAAACCCTTGTAGACGAGAGTTGTTTCTTAACCTTTCGCTAGTATTGCTTTATTTATGTCTTTTATGAGACTTGGCCCTTCATACACAAAGCCAGTATATAATTGCACCAGCGAGGCACCGGCTTCTATTTTATCTAGCGCATCTTGCGCACTGTGTATACCACCCACTCCTATAATAGGAAATGATCTATTGCTCTTATCTGCTAGATATTTTATAACTCTTGTAGAGCGATCTGTTACAGGTTTACCACTTAAACCACCGTTACCTATCTCTTCTAGTCTAGCATCTGTAACTTTAAGTCCCTCACGATTTACAGATGTATTACTTGCTATTACACCATCTAAGCCTGTGTCTTTTACAAGTGCCACAATCTCATCTAGCTGCTGGTCATTTAGATCTGGTGCGATTTTAAGAACAATAGGGCGCTGTATATCATAAGACGCATTTGCTTTTTGTACTGCTTTTATAAGCTCTTCTAGGTAATCCTTATCATTAAGCTTTGCGTGACTAGATACATTAGGACAACTTACATTGAGTACAAAGTAATCTACTACTGGGTGTAACTCGTGAAAACACGTAAGATAGTCCTCTGTATAATCTTTTGGGTCTGTGTCGGTATTTTTACCTATGTTCCCTCCTATTATAATAGAATTATTCTTTCTAGTCTTAAGTCGCTTTGCTGCTTCTTTTACACCGCCATTGTTAAATCCCATTCTGTTTATGAGACCTTGATCTTCTTTTAGTCTAAAGAGGCGTTGCTTTGGGTTTCCTTCTTGAGCTCTAGGCGTGACCGTACCTATCTCTATAAAACCAAAACCAAGATCTCCTAGCTCATTAAAAAGTTTTGCATCTTTATCAAACCCTGCGGCAAGCCCTACGGGGTTTTTAAAGGTAAGACCTAATACTTTTCTCTCTAGGCGCTTATCTTCTACTTTACCCATATTATTGAGTATTCCAGAAAGTCCGAGTTTATGCAGACGTTTTATCCATCTAAAGGTAAAATAGTGCACTTTTTCTGGATCAAAAGAAAATAGAATCGGGCGTATAAGGAGTTTGTACATTTCGGTGATTTCTGTGGTGCAAAAATACTCCAAAAAGAGGTATTTTTGAAGTAGAACTGAATGATGATTTTTACGCTTTCGCGAAAGCGCACTCATAACCACCCACAATGATAGATAAAGACGCACTACTCAAAAGATTTATAAGCTACGTAACCACCTATACCGAAAGTGATCCCGCAAGTAACACAACCCCTAGTACTGAGTGCCAGTGGGACCTCGCAAGACAACTGCGTGATGAACTAGAAGCAATGGGGATGACAGAGGTTACTATAGATGAGAATGCATACGTAATGGCTACATTACCTAGCAATGTAGATTATGAGGTGCCAGTTATAGGGTTTGTCGCACACTTTGACACCACTCCAGATTTTACGGGTAAAGATGTAAAACCGCAAATATGGGAAAACTATGATGGAGGCGATCTTATGCTTAACAAGGAGCAGAATATTGTATTATCTCCAGATTATTTTGAAGATCTTAAACAATACAAAGGTCAAACTATTGTAACTACAGATGGTACTACCCTTCTAGGAGCAGATGATAAAGCGGGTATTACTGAGATTATGGAAGCAATGCAATACTTGCTTGCAAATCCTCAAGTAAAACACGGTAAGATACGTGTAGGCTTTACTCCAGATGAAGAAATAGGCCGCGGAGCGCATAAATTTGATGTAGATAAATTTGGAGCCGCCTGGGCATATACAATGGACGGTAGCCAGATAGGTGAACTTGAGTATGAAAATTTTAATGCCGCAGGTGCTGTGGTTACCATAGAGGGTAAGATAGTTCATCCCGGTTATGCAAAAGGTAAGATGGTAAACAGTATGTATATCGCTACAGATTATATAAATAGCTTACCTAGACTAGAAACTCCAGAGCATACCTCAGATAGAGAAGGATTCTTTCACCTTCATAACATAGAAGGGAGTGTAGATAGCACAAAACTTGAGTACATCATAAGAGATCACGATAAAGGACATTTTGAAGCTCGCAAGGCTATGATGGTACAACTAGCAGATGAGCTTAATGCACAGCTAGAAAAAGAGCTCGTTACCGTTGAGGTAAAAGATCAATATTTTAATATGCGTGAAAAGGTAGAACCCGTAATGCACATTGTAGACATTGCAGAAGAAGCTATGAAGGCACTTGATATAGAGCCACTCATAAAACCTATACGCGGTGGTACAGACGGATCGCAACTATCTTTTATGGGATTACCTTGTCCTAATATTTTTGCTGGCGGACATAACTTTCACGGTAGGTATGAATATGTTCCCGTAGAGAGTATGATGAAGGCCGTTGAGGTCATTGTAAAAATTGCAGAGCTTACTGCTCAAAAGAAAGCATAACAGGTAGCAATCTATTTAAAAAGTAAATAAAATGAATCCCTCTGCAACTGGCTGGGTAAAAAAGCACTTCTCATCATTTCTTGATTTTATAGACAAGAATGCGATGGATGAAGAAGACTTCTACGAGGCTTTGCGAGCAGTGGGATTTATTTATGGACACTCACTAGACACACTTACAGAAAAAGAATCAAAAGGTCTTACCTGGACTACTCAAGAAAAGACCAAGGTGAACCTTTTTGACGCACTTGCATTCACCTATTACGATACTATTACAAATGCAAGAAAAGAAGATTGCCTGGAGGCCATCATCGCTTTTTACAAATTACTTGATAAGAAGGAACAGTACATCATAAATATCCCTATAGGTAAAGGGTCACTTGAGTATAAGGTAGAAAAAATCATACACCAGCGTGTACAGACTAACGAGTCTGTTTTACAAAAAAACTTTAGTCACATTATAACTAATGCACTGGTTTATATAGACATCTTAAGTTTTGACCACTACCTTATTACACAAGAAGATCCTTATGAGTATGCAAAAAAGCTAGAAGCCGTACTTACTGAGACCATCTGGTTAGCCCTGCAACAAAAAGAAAGTAAAGATGAGTACAACAAGCTACTCATAAAGCTTTTTGAAAGTTCGCTGCGTTATAACTCATTAATTAAGCACACACATACACGGGTTACAGAGATAGACTTAAGTATAGTCACAGAACCGCTAGAGCAACAATACCTACTTGACTTATGTAGTTTATCCCTCTGGGATGATCAAAAAATAGATGAGCACGAGCGTCTTTTTATTATGGAATTTTGCACAGTAATGGGCCTAGATGAAAAAGGCTATCTAGAGGGTGTACTTGCTGTAAAAACCTTCCTTACCGAGCATAGTGATGAAGTAGCCTATCTCAACTACAGTAATCCTGTAAAGCATTTTTATAACCAGACCACTAGCACGGTAAGTAATCTCATCTCTCGCAATAGTAAAAGACTAGTAAGAGAGATACGTGAGAGCCGCGATCTGGTCATATTACTGGGGCAATCTACCACGCGGGATTTATCTAAAGACGAACGTAAACTGGTGAAAAATCAGCTGTTAGATATTTGTAAAAGTATACCATCGCTGGCAGTATTTTTACTGCCTGGAGGTGGTTTGTTACTACCTATACTCGTGCGACTTATCCCAAAAATGCTTCCAAGTGCTTTTAATGAAAACCTTGAAGATTAAGCAATCCAGGTTTTAAAATCTTTTACGCGCTCACGGCTCACAATTATTTCTTGCTCATCCCAGTTGTTAAGCTTTATCTTAAGTCTAGAATTTGTGTATGCTATAATATCTGCAATGGCATTAATATTTACATAATACTTTCTGCTTACGCGAAAGAATGTCTCAGGCTCCAGATCATTTTCCAGAAGCTCCAGCGTAGTATCTAGCAAGTAATTGCGCCCCTCTATAGTACCAGCATATGTTCCTTTGTTTTCGCTATAAAAACACTCAATCTCGTCTATAGGAATCATTTTTATATGCTGCCCTATCTTAGTAGTAAAACGCTTTTTATACTCCCGCTCTACCGGCGTAGCGCCTAGAAGCTTACGTATATCTTCAAAGTTAAGTGCCACATCTTGCGGCTTAGGTGCGCGCTCCTTAAACTTATTTACAGCCTTCTCAAGATCTTCATCATCTATGGGTTTAAGTAAATAATCTACACTGTTAAGTTTAAAAGCCTGTAAAGCATACTCATCAAAAGCTGTGGTAAAAATTATAGCACTCTTAACCTCTATCTCATCAAAAATTTCAAAAGACAAGCCATCAGATAATTGAATATCTAAAAAAATCAAATCAGGATGCGCATTAGACTTAAACCAAGCCACTGCTTCTGCTACAGAGTGTAGCATTTCGTTTACAGTTACTCCTAGTTCAGCTAGCATTCTATTAAGTCTTCTAGCAGATGGTTTTTCGTCTTCTATGATGAGTACATTCATTTATTTGTGCTTTGATTTACGTAAAAATACTAATTCTTATTCTTGCTCGACAAGGGTACCTTCTTTCCAGATATGTGATAATGTATTGAGCTTCATTACATCATTTACTGGTGATTGCTCCAGCAATAGCAAATCTGCTTTATAACCTTTCTTTATGTACCCTACTCCTTCTAGAGAGAACTTCTCTGCAGGTAGTGACGTAGCACTTGCTAGTACAGCCTCTATGGGTAATCCCGCTTTCGCGAAAAAAGCCAACTCTTTATACAAATCACTTCCTATATTAATATTTGCATTAGGTGGATCTGTACCTGCTAGTATAGGTATACCAGCGTCATAAAAACGTTTTACCTCTTTTAAAAGATTTGCTTCTATAAGAGCTGTCTCCTCTGTAGTTTTATTAAAGTATAAAGGCTGTATCAATACCGTGGTTAAAATTGTAGGAATTACAAAAAAGTCCTTCTCTCCTACCAGCTTTTGCAAATGCTGGTCTGTCATAGGTTTATCGTGATAGATATGTACGAGTCCATCTGCATTACTAATTAAAGAATTATAAGCATCTTCTTCATTTGAAACGTGTACAACTGCAATTTTACTTGCTTTGTGTGCTTCTTTTATAATCTGTGCTACCGTTTCTTTATCTAGTGTCTTTTTCCACGGCTCTACTATGATTTTAATATAATCTACACCTGCAGCTACTCTGTCATTCACCCACGGTTCAGCATCTGCTGGTTTGCTTAAAGTGGGTATAGGAAATCCATATTGTGTACCGTGACCACCCTCTGTGGTAGCAGCATATCCCGCTCTGTATAATCTGGCACCATCTAGAGAGGTTCTGGCTTCTACCATTGCTTTTTGCATAGGTTCCATACCGTGCATATCTAGTAGGTTGAGCACTCCCGCTTGAGCTGCTTCTTTAAGCTGTGGTAATGCCCAAGTGTGCACGTGTGCATTTGTAAGAGCTGGCATTAAGAATTTACCTCGACCGTCTATGATGGTTTCGGCTTTTTGGGGTCTTTTAGATACTTTAGTTATCGTTCCGTTACTTACTGCCACAGAGCGGTTTTTTAAAATTTCTTCTCCATTAAATAGTGTTACATTGTTTATAACAAAATCTCCTTGAGCGCTAGTTATAGAAGTTATAACTAGCAGGAGTGTGAGTAGTAGTGTTTTCATAGTTTCTATTTTTCGCGAAAGCGTGAAGAAAACTCTTCCTCCTCTTCTTGCATAAACTCTTTAATCTTGCGCTCTTCCCACTTACGTATACCTTTTAAGAATCTAAAGCCTTTAAAAACATAAATCCAATGTATAAATAGAGACAATCCCCAGAAAAATGGTGTTGTAAATCGCACCCACCACGGCGCATACTCACCGATATGTAAGTCAAAAAAGATACCTGAATAAAACAGCTGTAGTAAGGTGTTTATTACGAGATAGACGGTAAGGTGATTATAAAAACCTTTCTCATCTGCTACGCGTTTTTTTGCGCGTTCATATTTTTCTTTACTGTACTCCATTACTTTCTTATTATAGGGTTTGAAGAATTTTCTCTTTCATCTCTCTCCAGGTGTTCTTGTATTTTGCGCTGTTCCCATCCTTTTCCTAAAAAGATACCTAGACCAAACAGCTTGAGACCGTCTATCACAATACCTAGAAGTGAGAATCCTACTACCCATAGTACCCAAGGATTTCTAAACTCATTTACATAATAATTTATCCCCGCGATAATGGCACAAACGATGACAGCATTTATGACTTTACCATAAAACTTACGCACCTTTTGTACGTGAGCCGCAGCTCTTTGATATTTTTCTTGTGGCGTTTCCATATACTATTATTTTAAATCATCATTACGTAAGTACTCATCTATCTTGCGCTGCTCCCAGTCTTTTGAGAAAAAGGGATTCCATCTAAAGGTATTTGCTGCGTGGCCTAATATACCAAGACCCCAACCTAATATAGGGAAGATTGCCCAAAAATAACCGCTCGTAAAATAGTTAAGCGCTAGAAAGAATACGACAAAAATTAAATAAATGCCTAAATGGTTATAAAACTCTTTAAGTTCTCCTACTCTCGCTTGTGCTCTTTGATATTTGTTTTCTTGATCTGAAGTTCTCATAATTACTTTGTTATTGATTGATGGTGTAAATATCATATCAAATTGCTTCTTTTTAAAGTTGCAGTTACCGAATTGTAGAAAATATGCCCTCAATTGTAAAACGGACATATATAGCCTTGAAAAAGACCGCTACAAGCCGTATCTTTAAAATAAAAAAAAGAAATGTTTGGATTATTTAAAAAGAAAAGCCCAGTTGAAAAACTACAAGAAAAACACAAAAAGATACTAGAACAAGCCTTCCAACTATCTAAGAGTGACCGAAGTGCAAGCGATAAGCTATATGCAGAAGCTGCCGAAATAGAAAAAGAGATATCACGACATTCATAACTTTTTAACATAATGTTTTGATTTTCTATTAAGTATTGTAAGATTTTTTCTATTTTACAACAGCAAACCTTAAACACTCTTATATGAAATCCCTATTCTATTCCTCAGAAAAACTGAGGCGCTTAAAAGCGTACCGTAAAAAAGCAATCTCAAATGCAAAAAAATGGAACGGTACAGACGAGATGGCAAGTCACAGCTATCAAATAATGGTAAAGGTCATAGATCAAAAAGTATCTGCCCTTACTGTTAATAAGTAAACAAGAAAGAGGCCATACTCACTAGTATAATTTTACATACCCCTTTATATTTGTGAGTATGGAACCCTTCATAGTATCAGCTCGAAAATATCGCCCTACCACCTTTAAAGATGTTGTGGGACAACAGGCTATTACTAACACGCTTGAAAATGCGATTCAAAACAACCACCTAGCACAGGCACTACTTTTTTGTGGTCCTAGAGGAGTGGGAAAGACGAGTTGTGCACGTATACTAGCAAAACAGATTAATACAGACGAAAATACTAGCCCAGATGAAGACTTTGCCTTCAATGTTTTTGAGCTAGATGCCGCTTCAAATAACTCTGTAGATGATATACGAAGCCTCATAGATCAAGTACGTATCCCTCCTCAAGTAGGTAAGTACAAAGTTTATATTATAGATGAGGTCCATATGCTCTCTGCAGCGGCCTTTAACGCTTTTCTTAAAACATTAGAAGAACCACCTAAGCACGCCATATTCATACTTGCCACCACAGAGAAGCATAAAATCATACCTACTATACTCTCACGTTGTCAAATATTTGACTTTAAACGTATCACAGTAGCAGACGCGCGCAAGCACCTTGTACAAATCGCTGCCGAAGAAGGGATAGAAGCAGACGAAGAAGCACTGCACATTATCGCACAAAAAGCAGATGGAGCAATGCGTGACGCATTATCAATTTTTGACAGAGTAGTAAGTTTTAGTGGAAAAACGCTTTCGCGAAAAGCAGTAACCGAAAATCTAAACGTATTAGACTACGACACCTACTTTACAACTACAGATCTTTTACTCACAAATGATATCCCACAGGTACTCGTACAGTTTAATGATATCCTAGCAAGAGGTTTTGACGGGCATCACTTTATAGCAGGTCTTGCATCCCACTTTAGAGACCTAATGGTTTGTAAAAACCCACCTACAATACATTTACTAGAAGTAGGTGACAGTACTAAGAAAAAATATTACGAGCAATCACAAAAAACAACAATGGCTTTCTTAATGGAAGCGATAGATATTGCAAACAGTTGTGATCTCAAGTATAGAACTAGTCGCAACCAGAGATTACTGGTAGAACTAAGCCTTATGCAACTTGCCTCTATCACTTTTGATGGAGAAAAAAAAAATGATGGTCCATTCATAGTTCCGCCATCTTATTATAAGGTAGGTGCTACACAAATTCAAGTTAACACTCCGGCCGCACAGGAGGTGGCACAACCGCAAACTCCACAAGGGCAAGCCGTACATAGCCCTACGCAAGCTCAACAAACATCGCCTGTACAACAGGTGCAAGAACCAGCTATTACAGAAAAGCAGCCCGTAAATAACAACATAGTTACTCCAGTAAGCGATAATGAGTCGCAAGTGACTACGCAAGTTTCACCAACCACCGTCGAAACTAATGCAACTGTACCAGCAACAGAGCAAACAAGTCCAGCTACTCCTGCTCAACCAGAGCAACCTGTACCTGCTCAAGGCTCACCTACTACACAGGCAACCCCAAGTCTAACTATACGTAAAGACAGAGTATCAGGGCTTTCTCTAAAAGGATTGCAACGCAAAAAAGAACTTGAACAACAAAAGGCAGATAAAAAAGTAGATGTGCAAAACCTGCCATCAGAACCTTTTACAGAAATCGCAATGCAAGCCGCTTGGGCTTCTTACGTACAAAAATTACTACAAAAAGGAGAACGCATCATCGCTTCAAATCTTGAGGCAGACCAACCAACTCTTAACGGTACGACAATAGAACTTGAGTACCCTAACGAAACAATGAAAATTGAGGTAGAACGAGCACAAGGCCCATTACTTGAATATTTAAAAAGAAGCTTAAAAAACTATGATATCACCCTTGATATCACTGTAAATGAAGAAGTACAGCGCAAATATGCCTACACTCCTCAAGAAAAATACGATAAATTAAGAGAGCAGAATCCTGCTCTGGATATTTTGAGAAAGACCTTTGACCTAGACTTATAAAACCCTTTGCTATGGAAAATAAAGAAGCAATACAGATGCTACATCTTAAACTACCTACAGATCCTAGGTGGGTAAATATAGTAGAAAAAAACATAGAAGAAATCCTTACAGATCACGCTTACTGTGAGCAAAAGGCAGCCTCTAGCGCAATCTCATTTATTATAGGTTTTCCAGAATACTCAGAGCTTGTAGCAGCAATGAGTGATCTAGCTATCGAGGAGATGAGCCATTTTAAAATGGTGCACGACCTTATGGTAGAACGAGGTTTACATTTAGGTAGAGAACGTAAAGATGAATATGTACATAAACTACGTTTTTACTTCCCAAAAGGTGGCTCAAGAGTAGAAAGCTTGATAAATAGGTTACTCGTAGCAGCACTTATAGAAGGAAGAAGTTGTGAGCGCTTTAGATTACTTTCTGAACAACTAGAAGATAAAAAACTCGCAAAGTTTTACCGTAAGCTTATGATAAGTGAGGCAGGACACTACACAATGTTCTTAAATTTTGCTCGTCAATATGGAGAACGCAAAAAGGTAGACGCTAAGTGGCAAGAATTACTTGATTTTGAAAAGCAAGTAATGAAAGATCTAAGCGTTAAAGAAACAATGCACGGATAAAGTATAATCGTCATCATTATGCGCTACACATTACTTTTATTATCTCTCTTTACACTCCTTCTCTACTCTTGTAAAAATGAAGAGAAACACGCTGTTGTTAGTAGTCAATTTGATTACCTCATAGGTGATTGGGAACGTACTAATAGTAAAGGTGGTAGTGCAACGTCAGAACACTGGAGGGCGGCAACTAGCGAAGACTTGAGAGGTCACGGTTATACTATAGAAGACGAGGATACAGTTTTTAATGAACGTATGCGCATTTACAAAAAGCAAGAACAGTGGATACTTTCTATAAGTGGTCCTAATGAAAACCCTACACTTTTTAAAATTACTCAACATACAAATAGTGCATTTACAGCTGTAAATCCTGATAATGAGTTCCCAAAGGTAATTACGTACTCGTACTTTGATGATGTGCTCACAGCGACCATCTCTGCAGAGGATACAGAGATTCCATTTATCTTCTGGAGAATGGAAGATTAATCTTCGGCAATAAGCTCATCTAGTGTAGTACGCACAGCATCGCTGTTCCAGTTTGATGCTCCTTTTTCTTTTATAATGATATGACCTGTTTTATCTATAATATATGTTGTAGGTATAGAACGCTCAAAGAGTTGTTTTGGAGTTTCCATAGCCGGTAAGACTGCCGGTAGTTTGTGATCTTTTTTTGCCATAAACCTGGCTACTACTTCTGGGTTTTCATTTGTGATAAGTAAAAATTCTACTTTGTCGCCATAATCCTCATATAAAGCTTCTATAGATGGTAGCTCTGCTATACAAGGCGGGCACCAGGTAGCCCAGTAACTTATAAACGTTACTTTTCCTGTTCCTATAGATACTTCTTTAGGCGCTCCATCTAGTGATGTAAGGCTATATGTAAATGGTTTAAGTTGTTGCTGGTCCGCTTTCGCGAAAGCGGAAGGAGAAAAAATTGCCACCTTAACTTTATTTAAGGCCACCTGTATAGGCGTTCTAGTTTGTGGTATAAGTAACAACAATATCCCTACTATAAATAGAACATTTTGCCAGGTAAACTTCTTTTGCTTTTTCATAAAATATAATGCGTGTATACAACAGTCGTATACACGCATTAAACTTACATATTTTATTATTAAAATGGTGTAACCGCTAGTTACGAGTAACCGTTACAGGCTCAGAAAGATCATAACATCCTTCTAGATCATTTGCATTTGCTCCTACCATTAAACCTTCAAGTCCGTCTTCATAACGTAGGTACCAGATAAGACAAACGCCTGTACCTGCATCATCAAAGTTTACTCCCTCTACAGCTGTAAGCGTAGGTGGCAATCCTAAAATCTCACCAGTATCTGATGTAATTACCCAAGTATTAAGCGAGCCCATACTGTCACCCGTAAGGCCTAAACCAGAAACCATATCTGGAGTGCCATCTACAGTAAAGGTAAAAGGACCTCCCGTAATTTCGGCAGCTAGGGTTTGGTTACGCACAACTTCTACAGGTTCTGAAAGATCAAAAGGTCCAGTGAGATCATTTGTATTCCCTCCTACTTCCAGACCCTCTACGCCTTCTTCATATCTCATATACCATATAAGACATACTCCTGGTCCGGCAGCATCAAAATCTACTACAGTTTGTACCGCTTCAAGTGTAGGTGGTAATCCTAAAATCTCCCCTGTGTCTGATGTGATTACCCACGTCCTCTCAGACCCTACAGAATCACCAGTAAGTGATAAACCGCTCACCATATCTGGTGTTCCATCTACACAAAACTCAAAAGGTCCTCCTACAATCTCTGCTGCCATAGGTCCTGCATTACGATTTACGATAATAAAGTTAGATAAATCAAAATCTCCAGAAAAGTCATCTAGATTTTCACCCATTGCAAGTCCAGCTAGACCGTCTTGATAAGCAAGATGGTACACATAACAAGCACCTACTCCAGCATCATCAAAGTTTACTCCTTCTAAGGCATCAATTGTAGGTGGGATTCCTAAAATATTACGATCTGCATCTGTTACCACAAAGGTAGTAACGTCACCGGCAAGTTCACCACTCACTGAGACTCCTGTTACCATATCTGGCATACCGTCTACAAAGAATGTAAATGGACCTCCTTCTAGCATACCTGCCTCTGGAGTGATTGTGTTTGTGTTGTCATCATCAGACTCACAAGATGCAAATAAAGCTCCTAGAGCTAAGCATCCTAATAGCAATTGTTTTTTCATTTGATAGTAATTTGTTTTTTATACTGTAAAACTATTACCATCTGTCATCTTTAAATGTAAGCTAGCTTACATTTGGAAAAATTATGCGACTTTAAGTCTAATTTCATTGCGCGAGAAGTCTAAAAAATTTACTTCCTTGAGATCATTCATTATAGCATTTAAAGTAGGACGTGAGGTTCCTATAAGACTGGCAATATCTTTTTGTGTATATGGGTGTTTTATTACTGTGTCTCCAGTATTTGGGCAGCAGTAGCCAAAATCTTCGGCAAGTTCATCAAGAAATTCCTTTACACGAGTCGTGGCATCCTTAAAAAGTAATAAATCTAAGCGACGTTCTAATTTTTTAAAACGCATTCCTAAAAACTTATATACTTTAAGACTAAAGGTTCTATTAGACCGCATTAACTCCTGCATCTGCCCTACTGGCACTGGGCACACCATAGTTTGAGCATCTAGCGATTGTGCAAACTCACTGCGAGACTCCTCACCTAGTATTGCTTTTTCGCCAAATAATTCTCCCTTTGTAAGTATTGCACGTACCACTTCTTTACCATCTTCGGCATAGTAACCTAGTTTTACCTTACCCTTTTCTATAAGATAGACCTTTGTAGCCGCATCTTCTTCAAAGTAGATATAATCTTGCTTTCCGTACTGGCAAAAATGATTACGCTCTCTATATCTTTTTGTTTTGTGTGGGCATAAGGCTCCAAAAACATTTACATCTTCTAAAAACCAAATTTTTGACATCGCAATATGAAGTTAGTGATCATAAGCTATGTCGAACATTTTAACATTTTCTTACAACTATAGTAAATATTGAAAGGTGAATCACGCTTTCGCGAAAGCGTACTCAAAACTACTAATCATCACAAGAGTATCTTATAAATACTAACTACTCGTCGCATCATCTACTCCCCATTTATCTAAACTGAGTAATATATCTCTAAGCGTTTCTCCTCTCTTAGTGAGACCGTACTCCACCCTAGGAGGCACAACAGGATATACTTTTCTAAAAACCAGTCCATCCCTCTCGAGCTCTCTTACCGTTTGAGTAAACATTTTATTTGATATCCCATTAATGTGCTTTTGGAGTTGACCAGATCTAAGTGGCTGGTCAAGTAAATGAAAAAGAACTAGCGGTTTCCACTTTGTGCCTATAAGTTGCATTGTATAATGGAGTGGGCAAATATTATTATTTTCCAAAAGTTTTATTTTTACTTAATTGACAATCATTATTTTACACCTTTTAGTAACTATCATACTTTATGGTGCGTTATTGCCTTAGGGTACAATATACTCTAATTTTGACTTTAAAATAACAATCTATGAAAACAGAAAATAATTACCCAAAGTCATTTTCCCACATTGGGCTCACCGTTCCAGATATAAAAGCTGCAGTACAATTTTACTCAGAGGTTATGGGATGGTATGTAATTATGGAACCATCTACCGTAAAAAAAGAAACAGATACTGCGATAGGGCAAATGTGTATTGATGTTTTTGGTACAGACTGGGAAGAATTTGAAATTGCGCACCTAGCCACATCAGACGGTATCGGTGTGGAGCTATTTTCATTTCCGCACGGAGTCAAAGAAGCTCCTGCTTTTAATCCATTTCATACTGGATTATTTCATTTTTGTATACAAGATCCTCAAATTGAAGAGCTAGTAGATAAAATAGTCGCTCACGGTGGAAAACAAAGAATGCCTATACGTGAGTATTACCCAAAAGAGAAACCATTTAAGATGTGTTATGTAGAAGATCCTTTTGGGATTGTTTTTGAGGTATACACACATAGTTATGAGTTAACCTACTCATCTGGAGCTTACACAGGCAAACCAGCATAAACAAAAAAAACTCCGCTATTACTAGCGGAGTTTTTTATATACTTAAAAGAGATGTGCTTATGCAGCGTTCTCTTTTTTGATTAAGTTAAGAGCACTTCCCTCACGGTACCAAGCGATTTGAGCATCGTTGTACGTGTGGTTTACTTTAATAGTGTCTTTGCTTCCATCTGCGTGAACGATCTCAACTGTAAGTGGAGTATCTGGAGCAAAATCTGCAATATCTACAAAGTTAAAAGTATCATCTTCTTGAATAAGGTCATAATCTGCCTCGTTCTGGAAGGTAAGACCTAACATACCTTGCTTCTTTAAGTTTGTCTCGTGTATACGTGCAAAAGATTTTACAATCACTGCAGCTACGCCTAGGTGGCGAGGCTCCATTGCCGCGTGCTCACGAGAAGAACCTTCACCATAGTTGTGATCTCCTACAACTACAGTTTTAATTCCTGCCTTTTTATACTCACGTTGTGTGTCTGGCACTCCACCATACTCACCTGTAAGTTGATTTTTAACAAAGTTTGTCTTTTTTCCAAAGGCGTTTACAGCACCTATAAGACAGTTGTTAGAAATGTTATCTAAGTGTCCTCTATAACGTAACCAAGGTCCTGCCATAGAGATGTGGTCTGTTGTACACTTACCAAATGCTTTGATAAGTAACTTCATACCCTGCATCTCACTATCTTGGATAGGTGTAAATGGTGTTAAGAGCTCTAGCCTTTCAGAATCTGGAGATACACTTACAACGACACCACTTCCATCTTCTACCGGAGCTAGGTAACCATTATCTTGTACTTCAAATCCTTTAGGAGGTAATTCCCATCCTGTAGGCTCATCAAATTTAACCTCTTGACCATCTTCATTAAGAAGCGTATCTGTCATTGGGTTAAAATCTAATCTACCAGCAATTGCTATAGCAGCAGTAATCTCTGGTGATGCTACAAAGGCGTGTGTATTTGGGTTACCATCTGCACGCTTTGCAAAGTTTCTATTAAACGAGTGTACGATACTGTTTTTTGGCGCATTTTTAGGATCGCTATAACGAGCCCACTGCCCGATACAAGGTCCACAAGCATTTGTAAATATCTTAGCATCTAGATTTTCAAAAATATCTAAGATACCATCACGCTCTGTTGTATAACGTACAAGTTCAGACCCTGGGTTGATACCAAGCTCTGCCTTCATTTTTATTCCTTTATCTATTGCTTGTTGAGCAATAGATGAAGCTCTAGATAAATCTTCATAAGAAGAGTTAGTACAAGAACCTATAAGTCCCCACTCTACTTCTAGTGGCCACTCATTTTTTGTTGCTTTTTCTGTCATATCAGACCCTACAGCTGTAGAAAGGTCTGGAGTAAAAGGACCGTTAAGTAATGGGTTAAGCTCAGTAAGGTTAATCTCTATTACTTGGTCAAAGTATTGTTCTGGATTTGCATAAACATCTGCATCTGCAGTAAGATATTCTTTTACATTGTTTGCAGCATCTGCAACATCTGCACGATCTGTAGCACGTAAGTAACGCTCCATAGAAGCATCATATCCAAATGTAGAAGTGGTTGCTCCTATCTCTGCTCCCATATTACAAATAGTACCTTTACCAGTACAAGATAAAGACTCTGCTCCAGGGCCAAAGTACTCTACAATAGCACCTGTACCTCCTTTTGCAGTAAGAATCTCTGCTACTTTAAGGATAACGTCTTTTGGCGCTGTCCATCCAGAAATAGTACCTGTAAGTTTTACACCTATAAGCTTAGGGAATTTAAGCTCCCAAGCCATACCAGCCATAACATCTACAGCATCTGCTCCACCTACTCCTATCGCTACCATACCTAGACCACCAGCGTTTACTGTGTGAGAATCTGTACCTATCATCATTCCTCCTGGAAATGCGTAGTTCTCAAGAACTACCTGGTGTATAATACCAGCTCCTGGTTTCCAAAAACCAATACCGTATTTATTTGAAACCGACTCTAAGAAGTTAAAAACCTCGCTAGAGACATTGTTTGCATTTTTAAGGTCTGTTGCTGCACCTTCTTTTGCTTGTATAAGGTGATCACAGTGTACCGTTGTAGGCACTGCTACTTTATCCTTACCAGCCTGCATAAACTGCAATAGCGCCATTTGCGCCGTAGCATCTTGACAAGCGATACGATCTGGAGCAAAGTCTACGTAGTCTTTACCACGTGTAAATGCCGTAGAAGGCTTCCCATCCCAAAGGTGAGAATATAAAATCTTTTCAGAAAGTGTAAGGGGCTTACCTACAAGATCACGAGCCGCGTCTACACGCTCTGCCATACTTGCATAAACCTTCTTGATCATATCAATATCAAATGCCATATATTTATGTATTAGGTTGTTAAATAATTCCGTTCTAAAAACGGTCTACGAAAGTACAAAATACCCTACTTAATAGCAATAGTACAATGGGCGCTTCATCTAGAGAAAGTGAGATTTATGAAGGTGCATAAAAATTAAACTTCAGATTACACAATTCTAAAAAAGAACCCCTTCAAATTATCATATTAATAATTTGAAGGGGTTAAATTTATATGTTGATAATTACGCTTTCGCGAAAACGTTGTATTAAAATGTACTTAATGCATAATTTCCATCAAAAGAGCCAGCTACTAGATCACCATCTGTGCGCTGAAATTCAAAAATGATGTGGATTTCTTTCTTATTTCTATCTACTGAAACAATTCTAAAAAAACCAGAAGAAACATTATCCTGATCAAGAATAAAGTCGCCGTCTGTCACTTCTCCTTGATTAAGATTACCATTTGCTACGGTAACAAAATTTGTGAGATCACCTCCTACATAATATGATCTTTCTAGCAAGTTATTCTCAGTAGTTTTAAATACAGCCACATCTACATCACTTGCAGATCCATCATCAGAGAGATTACTATTAGAAAGTATCACGTCTCCCTGTGGTGTTACATATACCATATCTGTAATGTAAGCAACGCTATTGTACTGAAATCCGTTCTCATTACCCAATGTATTATTAGGTACCGTTTCTTCTACTGAGCAAGAGGTAAAAGCTAGTAAACAACTTAAAGCTGTGTAGTATATATATTTCTTCATTATACTTATGATTTGGGGCATATAATTCAAATGTATAATAAACAGCCCAAATCATCGTTGAAAAACACAAATATTCGATGAAATACACAAATTTGTGTTTTTACTTAGGTATTGAAATACCTTAAATATGGCAGATATTGAGAAAAAAATTAGACAATACAAACCCACAATAAACATTGTACTGTTTATCAATCACTTGCTGTATATGAAGAATTAGGTAATAGCGCTTTCGCGAAAGCGTACTAAAAAAGATCTTTAATAATAGACTCTATAGTGAGTCCCTCTGCCTCTGCTTTATAGTTTTTAATCATTCTGTGCCTAAGGATACCGGTAGCTACGGCTTGCACATCTTCTATATCTGGAGAGAATTTACCATTTACAGCTGCGTGTGTCTTTGCTCCCAGTATTAAGTTTTGAGATGCACGTGGTCCCGCTCCCCAGTCTATGTAATCATTTACAATCTGAGCTGCCTTTTCTGTCTTAGGTCTTGTCTTGCTTACTAGATTTACTGCATACTCTATTACATTATCTGCAACAGGGATACGCCTCACTAGTTGCTGAAACTCTATAATCTGAGCTGCATTTAATAATGCACTTACTGTTGGCTTACTATCTGATGTGGTCGCTTTTACAACATCTACCTCTTCTTGAAAAGATGGGTAATCAAGATTAATAGAAAACATAAAGCGATCTAGCTGTGCCTCTGGCAGTGGGTAGGTACCCTCCTGCTCGATAGGGTTTTGAGTAGCTAGTACAAAATATGGTAATGACAAAGGATATCTCTGCCCGGCAACTGTAACCACACGCTCTTGCATTGCTTCTAGAAGGGCTGCTTGTGTCTTAGGTGGTGTACGGTTAATCTCATCTGCTAGAATAATATTAGAAAAGATAGGGCCTTTAATAAACTTAAACTGTCTAGACTCATCTAGTATCTCTGATCCTAATATATCACTAGGCATTAAATCTGGAGTAAACTGTATACGTTTAAAATCAAGACCTAAGGTAGTAGCAATAGTGTTTACCATTAATGTCTTTGCAAGCCCAGGAACACCTATTAATAAAGCGTGACCACCAGAAAAAATAGAGAGAAGAATCTCATCTATCACTTTTTCTTGACCTACTATTATTTTTGATATTTCTGTTTTGAGTAATCCGTGCTTTTGCACAAGATTCTTTATGGCTGCAACGTCAGACATCTATTTCTTTATTTTTTTAACCAGTTACTTACAAAATCACAATCACGGTTTTCTCCATTGATTTTGATATAAGTTTCTGCAATTTTTTCTTCTTGCCACTTCTCGATGGCTTTAATTTGCTTTTGGCGTAAGGCAAGCTCTTTAATCTTTATGTAATCATTTACATAGTCTGCCTTGTGCTCTTCAAGTCTATTGTTTACTGAGTACAAAAGATACTGCTTTTGCCCTGTTCTAGTTTGATCTGTAAAAACAAGTGATACCTCACCCTCCTCAAGGTCATCTATTTTTGAGTAAATGTCTGGATCTACTTTAGTAAGCTCAAAACGTCTGCTACCTGTTTGTGGTATTGTAAGCGTACCTCCATCATACTTAGTTTCTTCTTCATCTGAAAACTCCTTTGCAGCCTCTTCAAAAGTTAACTCACCGTCTATAATGCGCTTTCTTACGAGTTTCACAAGATCTTTTGCTTCTTCTTCTTGAGCTTCTTTAATTTCTGGTACAAGCAGTATGTGACGTATGTCCTTACGTTCTCCTCTTGTTTTTTCTACATAAACAATGTGAAAACCAAACTCTGTCTCAAAAGGCTCACTTATCTCTCCGTCTTGAAGACTAAAGGCAACGTCTCTAAACTCTTTTACAAGTGGTGTATTTCGGTCTATTACCATAAGTCCTCCTTCTGGTCTTGAACCTGGATCTTGGGTATATAGTACAGCTTTTGTAGCAAAGCTACTCCCGTTCTCAAGTATGTCACTACGGAAACCTTTAAGACGATCTATCACCTTCTGACGCTCTTCTTCTGAAGCTTTAGGCTCAATTACGATTCTTGATATTTCTAACTCTACTCCTACTGTAGGTACTTGATCTTCTGGAATACTCTCAAAGAATGTCTTAACCTCGTCTGGTGTAACATCTACCGTCTCAATGATTTTATCATTCATTAATTCTGATAAGATAATGTCTTTTCTAATTCCAAAAAGCTCGGCTCTTAAATCTGCCATATTATCTTTCTTGTAGAATTCTACAACCTTTTGTTCTGAACCTAACTGACTCGAAAAACGTTGTATAATTTGATCTACTTCTCCGTTTACTCTAGCATCTTGCACTATAAGACTATCTTGTACCGCTTGGTGTGCAAGTAATTTACTCTCAAGTAAATTACCCATTACTTGACAAGGTGTAACCTCTGAAGCTGCTTGCCCTTGGTTTTTTATATCTGAAAGAAATTTATTTATATCACTCTCAAGTATAAGGTACTCACCTACTACACCTGCTACTCCGTCTACCTTAAATTTATCATAAGATATTTTTACGGTATCCTTTTTTACTACTGCCACTTCTTCAACCTGTGTAGTTACAGGCTCTGATGTTACATCTGTAGTTTGTGCAAAACCTATTTGTATAGCAAAAAGTAGGACTAATATGTTAGTTGTAAATTTCAAATTTCTTGTTTTTAATAGCATCATCCTTAATCTCCTTTTCAAGCCTTTTTATAAGGGCTAACTTCCTTTTGTTATTAATAATCTGATTGATAGTAGGGCGCACATATTCTAATGGTGCGATATCATTGCGACCTAACGTATTTTTTACAGCGATCAAATATAATCCTAATGAATCTCGTAGCTGTATGAAATTGGTTTTTTTTAACAACTGTTTTGAATTTTCGTTGTTAATAATATTTATTTGGTTTATGACAACCCGCTCTTTTACCCATATAGAGTCGTTAAGAAAATGGTTTTTATATTGAAACTTAAGAGAGTCTAATATTTTTGCATCTTCATAATCTGAACTTCTAAATCGCTTTTTTAAATCGTTTAAGCCATTATAGTCCTCTTCTACTTGTATGAACTTAAACTGCAACAAGGGCTCATTGAGCAAGAAATTCTGTTTATTGTCTTCATAAAAGGTCGTAGCTTCTACATCTGAAACAACACTGTCAAGCTGCTTATTAATAAGTGCATCTTTATAGTAACGTATGTATAAATCCTTTCTGTAATTTGCCACTAGCGCTTCAAATTCTTCTTGGTCATCTTTGGGTAAATTGCGCATTGCTCCATCAAGCAACAACTGGTCTGTCGCCCAATTATTTATGTAGTTTTGCACAAAAGATGCACTATCTGTAATTGTATTTGATGATAGAATATCTTTTAATGTTTCTTCTGTAAGTGTATGGTCATTTACTCTAGCAATGACAGTCTCTTCTTCAGTTTTCTGAAAATAGCTACAACTAGATATGAGTATAGCAACACAGCTATATAGTAAGACCGTTATATATCTACTCATCATATCTTTTTTCAAGGTTGTTTAAGATTGTTGTATTAACATTGATCTCACTATTTTTTCTCAATTCTTTCACAAAATTAGTCTCTAAGTACTTTTGATAATCACTCATTACTGCCCCTCGCGACTCTGCCAGTGTATTTAACTTTGCTTCATCTATACTCAAAACCTCGTACAAGATATAATTGTCTCCTTCTGTTATTACGTTTTTTACACCAAGATTATTATCTCCCGAAAATGGGAGGTTTTCTTCAACAATCTCTCTGTTAGAAACAATTAAGGGTGATTTATATTTCACTTTAAGTGCCTCTATAATTATCTCACTTTTTTCTCCCTTAAGTAGACGCTTTCTATACGTGGTTGCTATTTCCTTCTGTTTTGTAGTAAATACTCGTGTGTTATATACTTTAGGAGTTTTATAGTTTTGTGCATTTGCATTATAAAAAGCTCTTAACCCAACAGAGTCCTTTTGCGCTTTCTTCCAAATCTGGCTTTCTAAAAGATCAAATAGCAACAATCCTTCTTTATATTCATTAATAAGAGACCTAAATCCAGGATTTTCTTCTTCTAAATGTGCTAGATGATATGTTTTAAGCGCGTCATTTATAAAATTTGCCACCTCATTTTCTACAAAATATGAACGTGATGTATAGTTTTTTCGCTTAAGCTTGTTATCAATCACCTTTGCTATATCACTGTATAAAAAAGTCTCGTCACCTATGGTAAAGGCTGTTCTTGTTAATGCGCTCTTATCTGTAAATAATTGTTCCTCTCTGTTATACACTTCTGGCAAGACACTTGTAAAGTATTCTACAATTGCTACCTCTTCTGTTACATTATATTTCTTACGTAGTTTTTCATATAAAGCCTCAGATAAAACACGTGCTCTGGCATCTCTTGTAACCTTTTGTGTTAAGGAAGCTTCTATCTCTTCAAATGCCTGTAGTGGATTTTTCTTTACTAACTTAAGGATATGCCAGCCAAACTTTGTTTTAAAAGGCTCTGAAATTTCTCCTATGCTTTTGAGATTAAAAGCTGTCTTTTCAAAAACATCACTACTAAGTTGTCCTTTTTCAAACGCATTGATCACACCGCCTTTCTTTGCGGTATTCTTATCATCACTGTAATTGAGAGCTAGCGTTTCAAAATCTGCTCCAGAATCTAGAAGTTCTTTTACTTTAATAATCTTAGCCGCTGGTGAGACTGTACTATCCTTTTGATTTAAAGAAACCATAATGTGTGCTACCTGTACAGTTCCTTGTGATATTCTTGTCGCTGTAGGTTGTACAATGTGATAACCAAAATTTGTTCTAAAAGGCATTGAGACTTCCTGTATCGGTGTACTGTACGCAGCATTTTCAAATGGATAAACCATTTTAAAAGCCTTAAACCAACCTAGGTCTCCACCATTTTGCTTTGCAGATGGATCTTCACTATAAATACGGGCAATCTTATTAAAATCCTCCCCTTTAATGATACGGTCACGAGCAGCTATAAGTTTATTATAGGCTACGAGAGTGTCTTTAGGCAATGCATCTGGACGAAGTCGTATAAGTATATGTCGAGCACGAAGCTCATTTTTACTCCTAAAGTATGCCTCTTTTACAAGATCATCTGTTACTTGCACATCATTAAGGTAATTCTTTGCTAGTTGTAACCTATATGATGCAATCTCTTTTTGATAAGCCTGTTTCTTATCAAGCCCTTGCTTATATGCCTCTTGCACTTTGAGCTTATAATCTATAAAGAGATCAAGATACTGTTTTGGAGAGTTATGTTCTACCTCCTTAATAAGTGATAAGTTTTTCTCGTAAACACGTATAAATTCTTCTGTACTTACTTCTTCATCATTTACTTTAAGTAGCACTTTTTCTTGCCCCGTTAAAGCAAAAGAGAATAAAAAACATACTATAAAAAGATAACGCATATAAGGGTTTAGATAATTGCAAAAATAGGCATAATCAACTACTGTGCAATACCAACGGTTTTAAGTAATCTTTAGTACATATATACCCTTGAGTAAGAAGCATATTATATATTTTTGGCATAAGAATATTAAGATCATCACCATTGGAAAGACTTAAACTTATATGGGACTTTAGAGGTCCAGACGCAGAGAAGATTGCTCTTCACCACGAGATACACTTAAAGGAGTATGCAAGTGCAAAAGAACTAGCCACCCCTATTACAGGAGTAGAAAAACAATCTGAAGACTTTGCACTTGCTTACCTTGTAGTAGACAAAGAAGCAATGAAACCAGTGAGAGACGACTTAAAACCTCACAGAGGACAGCTCTTTACTTAAAAAAGCGCCCTTGGCACAGATATTGTCTTCAATCACATATATTTGCACGCGCAAATGATAAACCTTAACAAAACACATACAATGAAAAAACTCGTACTCGCAATGTTAGTCGTGCTATTTACAGCAACAGCTTTTGCACAAAGTAAAGTAGGAACTGTAGATGCAGATTTTATCCTCACAAAAATGCCAGAGCTTACTGCTGCAAATGAAGAAGTAAAAAAATACAATCTTGATCTTGAGTCTCAAATGAAGGTAAAGATTGAAGATTATGAAGCAAAAGTAAAACTATACCAAGCGGGACAAGCAGGCTTTACAGACGAAGAAAGAAAAACTAAGCAAGGAGAAATCATTTCATTAGAAGATGATATTTCAAAATTTCGTCAGAACGGAGCACAGCTTTTACAACTTAAGCAATCTGAAGTAGTACAACCACTTTATAAAAAAATAGGTGAAGTTGTAACTACAGTGGCAAAAGAGCAAGGCTTCTCACACATCCTTACTATAGGTAACAATAATAACTTTGCATATGCAGATCCTGCATCAGACATCACAATGGCTGTACTTGCAAAAATGGGTATCAAAGTAGAGGAGTAAAAACCTTACTACTATATAAAAAAAGCCGCTTTCTTAAGAGAGCGGCTTTTTTTATAGTTTTTACTTGTTAAGTATACTTGCAATGTCTGGCTTAAAATAGTTAGGCCCTTTAAGTACTTTACCATCCTCTCTATAGATAGGCTTTCCATCTTCACCCAACTTACTCATATTAGAACGTTGTATCTCATTAAAAACCTCCTCTATCTTATCTTGCATACCGTGTTCTATAATAGTCCCACATAAAATATACAGCATATCCCCTAGCGCATCTGCCACTTCTACGAGATCTCCATTATTTGCTGCTTCTAGATACTCTTCATTTTCTTCCTTCATCAAGTTATAACGTAACTCATTTTTGGCTTTAGAGAGTTGAGCTGTAGGCGTAGCCTTTCTATCCAGCCCATAAGTATCGTGAAAAAGGGTTACAGCTGCTATTTTATTTTTCATAAGTTAAATTTGTTTTATTACGCTTTCGCGAAAGCGTACTCATACGTATTTTTACACTTCTAAAATACTCCAAATGTTTAGCACTGGTCAGGTTATATTCGTACTTTTTTTTGTGATTGCTTTCATAACACTCATTATATGGAGCTATCGCAAAGATCTTAAGCTACATAAAAAGCAATACAAAGGAAGTAAATGGGTATTGCTAGGTTTTATAGGGTTTGTAGTGCTTCTGTTTTTGATTAAACTGGTTTTAAAACCTTAATCAGGATAGATACTCACAAGTCTAAAATAGGGCACTACCCTATATTTATGGGGCTTTCTAACTTTCTTAATAAGAGCTCGTTTAATTTTTGCAAATCATCTGGGTGAATTCCTTTTGCATCAAAAGTGATGTACTCGCCATTGGTTTTAGTTACTATAAGAGAGCTTTCTGTAAGATCTGTACTAGCGATGTGGTCAAAATATATGCGTTTACCATTCCACGAGTTGAGACGTATCATTATTACATTTTTAGTAACCTGTACATCATTCTTATAGATAAAAAATCGAAAAAAATATATCACCTGTAGTAAGAAGCCAGCCGCAGCAATCTTCTTATTTATACCAGGATTTTCAAATTCATAAAACTCAAAGGTGCCTGCGACTATACATACCAGAGAAAGTACTAGTAGTGTTACCCAGAACCAATTATTCTTGTTAAAATGTATATGTTTCATAAATCTTAATCTCTTACGGTAGGTGTACGCTTTTAAGCTTTTGTTACAAACAAACATAAAAAAAGCCAGCAATATAATTACTGGCTTTTACATAAATATGTGTTTACTATGCTTTAAACAATGGTCTGTGCCCCATCATCTCGTTCACACTTTTTGCAACGTTTTCTAGCACCTCATCATTATCGTGGTGCTGTATTGCCTTGTCTATAAAGTTTGCAATCTCGTGCATATCACCTTCTACAAGACCACGTGTAGTTACTGCTGCAGTACCTATACGTATACCAGAAGTTACAAATGGTGACTTATCATCAAATGGAACCATATTCTTGTTTACCGTAATGTCTGCCTTACCTAGCGCTTCTTCGGCAGCTTTACCTGTTACATCTTTATTGCGTAGGTCTATAAGCATCATATGGTTATCTGTACCTCCAGATATAATATCATACCCTTTAAGCACAAGTGCATCTGCTAGTGTAGTTGCATTTTTCTTAACCTGCACCATATAGTGTAAAAACTCATCTGTAAGTGCTTCTCCAAAGGCAATTGCCTTTGCTCCTATCACGTGCATTAATGGTCCTCCTTGGTTACCTGGGAAAATACCACTATCCAGTAGAGAAGACATCATACGTTTCTTTCCACTTTTAAGTGTGATTCCAAAAGGATTTTCAAAATCTTCACCCATAAGTATCATTCCACCGCGTGGCCCTCTTAGGGTTTTGTGCGTAGTAGTTGTTACTACATGACAGTGTGGTATAGGGTCTGCTATGATTCCTTTTGCAATAAGACCTGCTGGGTGAGCAACATCTGCAAGAAGGATGGCGCCTACTGAGTCTGCAATTTCGCGAAAGCGTTTATAATCAATCTCACGTGAGTATGCAGAGGCACCTGCTATGATCATTTTAGGCTGCTCTGCAGTTGCTATTTCTTGTATTTTATCGTAATTAAGTAATCCTGTTTCCTTATCTACTCCGTAAAAAACGGGGTTATACAAGCGACCAGAAAAGTTTACTGGCGACCCGTGTGTTAAGTGACCACCGTGAGCAAGGTCAAAACCTAAAAACTTATCTCCTGGTTTTAAACAAGCGTGAAAAACTGCCGTGTTTGCTTGAGAACCTGAGTGCGGCTGTACGTTTGCATAAGCTGCTCCAAAAAGCTCTTTTGCACGCTCTATAGCTAGTGTCTCAACCTCGTCTACTACTTCACAACCACCATAATAGCGCTTACCGGGATACCCCTCTGCATATTTATTAGTTAGTACAGATCCTGCGGCTTCCATTACCTGGTCACTCACAAAGTTTTCTGAAGCAATAAGCTCAAGGCCATTAAGTTGGCGTTCTTTTTCTTCTTGTATTAGGTCAAAAATGGCGGTATCTCGTTGCATATTTAAGATGTTTGTTAAAGTGATACAAAAATACTACAATCTCTTTTTAAGAATGCTATAAATCATATATTTGAGGAAGAGATTTACAAACAACTTATTAAAACATATAGAATGCCTCTATCTGCAAACGATCCTTCTAGAAAAACGTGGTTAGACACGTCTAAGAATACAGATTTTCCCATACAGAATATTCCTTTTGGGGTGTTCTTAACTCGTGATGATGTAATCACAATAGGTACACGCATAGGTGATTATGCAATAGATCTAGGTGCACTACACCAACTAGGATACTTTGAGGGCATACCTCTTACAGATGATATCTTTTTACAAGATACCCTTAATGACTTTATTGCAGATGGTCGCAAGACGTGGCGACTCGTACGTAATCGCATTTCTGAAATCTTTGAGGAGAGCAATGCTGCACTGCGTGACAATGCAAAAGATCGTGACGTGGTTATCTTTAAACTAGAAGAGGTAGAAATGCAACTACCAGTACAAATAGGTGATTACACAGATTTTTACTCAAGTATAGAGCACGCGACTAATGTGGGTACAATGTTCCGTGGAGAAGAAAACGCGCTTATGCCTAACTGGTTACACCTACCTGTCGCATATCACGGTCGTAGCTCTTCTGTAATACCATCTGGAATACCAGTACACAGACCAAAAGGACAAAAGCTACCTAACGGTGCGACAAACCCAATATTTGGCCCATCAAGACTTATAGATTTTGAACTTGAGATGGCTTTTATAACAACAGATGCAAATAATCTGGGAGAATCTATCTCTACAGAAGAAGCCGAAGAAAATATTTTTGGACTAGTGCTCTTTAATGACTGGAGTGCACGTGATATTCAAAAATGGGAATATGTGCCACTAGGACCGTTTCTTGCAAAAAACTTTGCTTCATCTATCTCACCTTGGATCGTCACACTAGATGCTCTTGAGCCTTTTAGAGTAGAAAGTCCAGCGCCTAAAAAAGAGCTTTTACCTTACCTTAAGTTTGAAGGTAAAAAGAGTTTTGATATTAACCTTGAGGTGGCATTACAGCCAGAAGGTATGAAGGAGACTACCGTGTGTAAGTCTAACTTTAAATATATGTACTGGAATATGAGCCAGCAACTTGCTCACCATACAGTAAATGGTTGCCCTGTAAATGCTGGAGATATGATGGGTAGTGGTACACTATCTGGATCTACACCAGACTCATATGGTTCTATGCTTGAGTTATCGTGGAGAGGTGAGAAACCTGTAAAACTTAAAGAAGGCGGTGACCGCAAGTTTATAGAAGATAATGACACGGTAATTATACGTGGTTACTCTAAGTCTAAGGATTACCCGCGCATAGGTTTTGGCGAAGTATCAACTAAGCTATTACCAGTTTTTGAGCCTAAGACAAAATAAGAATACCGAGTAAATGAAAACAATAGCCTTATACTTTGTAATGCTGCTAGCAGTCTCTTTTTATGCTAGTGCACTGCTACTAGCCTACTGGCTTCTATGGCTTATATTTGGCAAAATAGCCGCCGCAAGCATATTGCTTATCCTTATAGGTATAACGGTAGTGAGAGTACAATTAAAAAAAAGAAGATCGTAAGGTCTTCTTTTTTTTTACGCTTTCGCGAAAGCGTATACATAACGGTAACATATCATTCTACATAAACGCCTTGTAAAATAACGTATATTTAGGATCAGTATAAGAAACATACCTCCTACTTAGTCACACCATATGCTTACATCTACTTTTAATAAACTTTATGATTACCTCAATAATGAAAGTGAAGATCGTGTATGCAAGGGCATAACAGATGAGGCTTGCAATCACGTAGCTAGTAATTTTTTTACCATACTCTTTACTCACACTTTTACAAAACTAGGTGACACCCTGAGTAACCCAAAAACAGTACTCACTTGGTTAATGAATTATGTAAATGCTCCTGTGTTTCTTATAAGTCTTATTGTACCCATACGCGAGTCTGGCGCTCTTATCCCGCAGGTAGCAATCTCAAATTACGTAAAGAAAAAACCTATACGTAAATACATTTGGGTAGTAGGTTCTATAATACAAGGGGTAGCCATTGCTGCTATAGGTCTCGTCTCATTACACTTTGATAAAAAAGTGGCTGGCTGGTTAATCATAGTTTGTTTAATCATTTTTAGTTTAGCTCGTAGTCTTGCCTCAGTAAGTTCTAAAGATATTAAGGGTAAAACGATACCAAAAACTCGTAGAGGGAGACTAGGCGGTTATACCTCCTCCTTTTCTGGCATACTAGTACTTATATCTGGGCTGTATATAACCTACACTTCAAAAACAACAGAAAACATTCAGTTTTATACTAACCTAATTTTCTTTGCAGCCTCAATGTGGATTATTGCTTCTGTGATATATGCTTCTGTAAAAGAGTTTCCCACTCCTATTGAAAATGAGGCTGGCGAGCAAAACAGTATAGCAGATAATCTTAAACTATTAAAAGATGATAAACATCTACGAGATTTTGTTATAGCAAGATCTCTTTTGCTCTGCTCTGCACTCTCTGCACCGTTTTATGTTACTGTTGCTCAAAATAGTGTAAAAGACACCAGTTATTTACTAGGCTTACTTATTATATCAAATGGCCTTGCATCTATCGTGAGCTCTCCGTACTGGGGTAAACTGGCAGATAAGTCTAGTAAAAACACAATGGCATATGCCGTTACCATAGCATCGCTTTGTGGTTTAATCCTTTTTTTAATAATCACATTTGCTGGTGATTTTAAAACGCAACTCTGGCTATACCCTATTGCTTTCTTTGTTTTAGGAGTTGCTCATAGCGGTGTGCGTCAAGGGAGAAAAACCTACATTATAGATATGGCAAGTGGTAATGAGAGAACAAATTATGTCTCTGTAAGTAATACAATTATAGGTCTCATACTTCTAGTCACTGGTGGTCTAAGTGCTGTATTATCACTAGTCTCTGTTGAGAGTGTGATACTTGCTCTATCCATAATAGGACTTCTGGGAGCTGTAAAAAGCTATAGATTACCTAATGTAGAAAAAACCACAGGAGATACTAATTAAGAAATGCTCATAGTTACGCTTTCGCGAAAGCGTAATACTGTAAGAACCATCAAAAATAAAGGGCTATCTGAGAAGATAGCCCTTTATACAGCTCAATAACCTTAAAAATTGAGCTGCTCTATAGACAGGTGTAACAATCTCCTTCTAAAGCATAGAGTTGATTGATTTCAGTAGGATTTAAAGTACTGTTATAAACTCTAAGGTCATCTAGATGACCTTGAAAGCCCTGTCCAAGTGTGTATACATTAAGTGCTGTGTTGCCTATATCTAGCGTTGCATTTACTACCTCATTACGTAAAATACCATCCCTATAAAGCTTTACAGTGTTACCCTCATCTACGGTAACAACTAGGTGATGCCAGTCTGTATTATTCCAAGCAACGTCTGTCTCGTTTGCCCAGTCTTCATCCCATATGCTAAAGTTTCCAGATGAAAACAAAGGTGTGTTTAAGTCATATACTCCCAGCTGAAAACCTTCTCCAGTTGTGGTTCCTTTTTGAAAAAACACCTCGTAATCTCCTGCAATTTCATTCTGCATTTTAAACCATATACTTATAGAATATGCATTTCCCTGCACAAGCATATTTTCATCTGTCACTGGTATAGTAAAGTCGTCTTGTGAGAAAGCGATAGAACAGTGGTCGTTACCATCTCTATCTATCACGCACTCATTAAGAGCATTCTCATTGTAATAACCACTTATAAGCTCAAGTGGATACTCAGAAAGTGGCATATATATAATAGCATCTTCCAAGTATAATTGTGGATTATCACAACAATCTACCACAGTGAGGTCTAAGAATATAATTTTATATGTACTAGGATCACTAAGTAGACTTATACGTGACCAGATTACTATATCACCAGTAAACTCATACGTTTCTGGATTTGGAATAGCATTTATCTCTGCCATTGCATCTGCTTCAGAAATGTAGTAATCTACATTTACCTCTGTGGTATCACAACCTAAAAGAGCTGCTTCAAGATTTAGGCTGGCTTCATTTGTAGTACCATTATCACAAACACCCAGTATGGAACTTGTAAAACAGTCAAGTGGCTCATTAAAACAGTTACGTTCAAAAACGAGTGTGTCATCACCTCGCTGCATTAATAATGTGGTGGTGCTGCACTCCGTAACTATCCAGTCGCCTTGTAATTCTTGACTAAGCACCGAAATACTCGGAAAAGAGAGTACACCTCCTTGATCAGACTGTGAGGTAGACCAGGTAGACTCAACAAATGTATTTACATCATAAAAGAACATATAACCATTATCTACACTAAAGAAAAAGGTATAATTACTTAACGTATTTTCCTCATTATATGATGTGATTTGCCAGTAACAGCTTGTGAGATATTGATCTATTTGCTCTTGTGGGCAGCCTTGTTGTGTCTCGAAGTCTATGCCATCATCTTCATCACAACTTGAGATAGCAGTAGCAAGTGCCTCTTCTAGTTCATTATAATCTACTATTTCTGTACTTGTACTGTCGTGGTTAATAAGAGTGATGGGAAACGTAAGTCCTATCACCGTACTTGTGCCTATGTATGTACTTATAAACTCAAGTATCTCTGCGTCACTCGTAACGGTAACAGTCGTTGCTACTTGAAACTCTGGGTCAAACGTATTAAACGTGATTGGGTAATCAAAGTCTACACATTCTATATCTATATCTGCAATACTAGGATCACTACAAGTTGCTACAAGCGCATCCATTTCATCTTGTGAGCTAGCAGTAACCACCTCGTGGTTCATTAAAATTACATCTACTGGATAGTTTATCGTAATAGAATCTGCGGGGTTTTCATAATGATACTCCTCTACCGTAATAAGATCTTCTTCATTTTCTACTGTAAACGTAGATGGTCCTAATTCTATAGTCATAGGCAGTACCATCTCGAGACAGCTCGCTCTGTCTATGATATTATCTACAGAGCCATCATTAAGTGCTACGTTATTAATATACTGTAGTAACTGTGCGCTCGCATTTGCCTCGTCTATAACGTCAACAAAGTCTTCATCTTGAGATAAGTCATCTTGACAACTAGAGGTACCTAAAAGCACTCCTAGTAAAAGAAGGCTTGTAGTTATAAAATGCAAAGACAGTTTTTTAGTACTCATAATTTGGTAATCGATTCTATGATTACAATTATAGAACATCTAGATTTAAAAAACTCCTACCTAACCGCAGTAATTATGTACGTTTATTTAATATTGCACTATTAATGAGCACAAAAAACACAGAAGGCGTATGTAAGGAAACTGTTTATAACAGAGTCTTTATGGCGCATTCTAAAAACCTCTTTAATTTTCTATATTACAAATACGGGAGCCTCTACAGTCCTGAAGATAAGGTGCAAGAAGCATTTGTGAAGTTATGGGAAAATTGCTCAAAAGTACCTGAAGAAAAAGCAAAAAGCTACCTCTTTACCATTGCAAATAATCTCACGTTAAATGCCTATGCGCATCAAAAGGTTGTTTTAAAGTTTCAGAAAACAAAACCTCAAAATTATACAAATGAGTCGCCAGAGTTTGTGCTTGAAGAACAAGAATACAATGCAAGATTACAAGCGGCCATTGCAAAACTAAGTGAGGCGCAACGCAGCGCATTTCTATTAAACAGAATAGAAGGTAAAAAACATAAAGAAATAGCAGAGATGCTAGGCATCTCAAAAAAGGCTGTAGAAAAGCGCATCTACGGGGCGCTGGCAAAGCTTAAAAAAGAAATTACAGAACTTAAGTAGGACTTTCTCAACACACACTGTTATATACACAGGTAATACTATGGAAAGAGAACAATTAATAACAAAGTGGTTAGACAACGAGCTGTCTGAGGCAGAGCTTCAGGAGTTTAAGCGTCTTGAGGATTACGAAGATCTTGTGCGTATCGCAGAGACCACAAAACAGCTTGTACCACCAGCATATAAGGCTACACAAGAGTATGAGAGATTACAGACTAGCTTAGACAGCAAGAAAAAATCTGGAATAATCTATCTCAAGCCATTTCTTAAAGTCGCGGCAATTCTCATCTTGTTTGCTGGTATTTATTATGCTACTACATTATCACAACAAACCGTTGAGATAACAACTGCCATTGCTCAAAAAGAGGTTGTGACTCTACCAGATAATTCTATTGTTACGATTAATGCAATGTCTGATTTATATTATGACCCAGCGACTTGGGATGAATTTAGAGCTGTGACGCTAGATGGCGAAGCCTACTTTCAGGTGGCAAAAGGTGCTACATTTAGCGTTGAGACTTCTAATGGTGTGATTTCAGTACTAGGGACCCAGTTTAATGTGCGCAATAGAGATGATAAGTTTGAAGTATACTGCTACGAGGGATCAGTACAAGTTGATACTGGCGAGCATACTGTGATATTAAAACCTGGAGACCGCTTTCGCGAAAGCGTAAAAATAGCTAGTACAAATACCAGCACTGCGCTATCTCAACCCTCTTGGATAGTTAATGAAACCTCGTTTGAAAAAACACCTCTAGGTGAAGTACTTAAAGAATTTGAGAGACATTATAACGTAACTGTATCATTAGATAAAGAAGTAGAAAACCTACTCTTTACTGGTACATTTACACATCTTGATATGGAGATTGCTTTAAAGTCAATAAGCTTACCGTTTAATTTATCCCATAAAAAACAGGGAAATAAGGTAACTTTATCACGTGACTAAAAAAAGTGTACTTACATTCTTCACTTTACTTTGTTGTTTATTTTTTTCTGATCTAAAATCTCAAGAACAAAATACAGCAACGCTTCCGCTAGCTACAGTTTTAAATAATCTAGAGGCTATTTTTAATGTAAGCTTTTCTTATGCAGATCATATTGTAGCTCCCACATATATAAAAGATATATCTAAAGGGTCTACACTCACGCAAGCACTAGAATATATTGAGAACAATACAGATCTCACATTTGATTTTCTTAATGAGCGATTTATAGTTATTACAGAAAATATCATTAATGAGGTACAAGAGCTTGACCAGATTTACATCTCTAACCTTCTTACAACAGGGATTTCAAAATCCAGATCTGGAATCACGCGTATCATCCCAGAACAATTTGGGATACTACCAGGCATAATAGAACCTGATGTTTTGCAAGCTGTACAAGCATTGCCCGGTATTTTTAGCACAGAAGAAACTGTATCTGATGTAAATATACGTGGAGGCACAAATGATCAAAATCTTATCTTATGGGACGGTATTAAAATGTATCAATCTGGACATTTTTTTGGTCTTATATCTGCCTTTAATCCTTACCTAACAAAGCGTGTAGAAGTTATTAAAAATGGCACAAGCGCACGATACGGAGATGGTGTATCTGGTACTATAAATATTGAACTAGATGATAAAGTCGCTACAGATTATGAGGGCAGTGTGAGTGCAAACTTGCTTCATCTTAAAGGATTTGCTACACTTCCGGTCTCAAAAAAACTTACCCTCTCTCTTTCTGCAAGACGCTCTAATACTGATTTCATACAAAGCCCTACATATACAAGCTATACCGATCGTATTTTTCAAGATACAGACTTGAGTATAAATAGTGATAAAGAATCACAAGTCTCAGATCTCAATTTTTACTTTTATGATGTAAGTACAAATCTTATTTATGATATTTCAAAAAAGGACAAACTTAAGCTTAGTGCAACCACAATCTATAATAAGTTAGGGTATGATGAGACCATTAGAGCCTTAGAAATAAATGAGCGTAGCGGTATTAACCAGAGTAATAATGGTGCAAGACTAGTTTACACCAGAAACTGGAATAAAAAACACACGACAGATGTAGAGCTTTACCTATCAAATTACAATCTTAATGCACGTAATTTTAACTTAGAAAACGGACAACAACTAGATCAAGAAAACGAGGTACTAGATGTAGGAGTAAAACTTCAGCTAAGCAGCAAACTCTCCGATACCTTTATCTGGAACAATGGCTATCAATTTACAGAGGTGGGCGCACGTAACTTAGCACAAACTAATAGGCCCATCTTTTTTAATAATGAGCGCGACGTAATACGTACACATAGCCTCTATTCTGAACTTTCTTACCTCTCTCCCTCAAAAGGGACACAATTTATAACGGGAGTAAGAGGTAATTATCTCGATACTTTTAATACCCTCATTATAGAGCCTAGAGTACGCTTTAGCCAGCGGTTTTTGAGTTTTTTAAAAATAAGTGCTTTGGGAGAGTTTAAAAGTCAGTCTATTTTTCAAATAATTGATCAACCTAATGACTTTTTAGGATTGCAACGTAGTCGCTGGATTGCGGCAAATGATGATTCGTTTCCTATTTTAAAGAGCAAACAAGCTTCTGTAAGCCTCGACTATACAAAGAGTAAATGGCTGTTAAGTGTAGAAGGATATATTAAAAATGTAGATGGAATTTCTTCACGTAGTCAAGGTTTTCAAAATCAGTTTCAATTTACAAATGCGGTAGGCTCATATGATGTGATGGGTATAGACTTTTTGGTAAACAAACAGTTTCAAAAATTTGGAACCTGGCTCTCCTACTCTTTTAGTAAGAATAATTTTGATTTTGAGAGTTTAAATAACGGTAGACGCTTCCCAAATAATACAGACATAAGGCACTCACTCACCTACGGCTCTACGTATACTATTAATGATTTTAAATTTTCACTAGGCTTTAACTGGCGTACGGGTACACCTCTCACCAGCCCAAGAGAAGAAAACCCTATTGTAAATGGTCAAATCATATATGACCTACCTAACAGTAGTGTTTCAGATAGCTTTTTGAGATTTGACGTATCTGCTATTTATAAATTTGAGCTGTTTTCTAAAAATGTACAAGTAGGAGCCTCTATATGGAATTTACTAGACAACAATAATATACTCAACACCTATTATCTCATAAATAGCAATGATGAAATTCAAAAAATTACGGTAAAATCTTTAGGGATCACTCCTAACTTTAGTCTTCAGTACAGTTTTTAATACGTTATAGCAGCAGCAACGTGTTTACCTGGCAGCTTGCTTCTACCATTTAAGAAATCGAGTTCTATAATAAAATTACACTGTACTACCTCTCCCCCTAGCTCCTCAATCATTGCAACTACCGCAGCAGCCGTCCCTCCCGTGGCGAGTACATCATCGTGTAATAACACTTTATCTCCCGGCTTTATAGCGTCACTGTGCATCTCTAGTACATCTGTACCATACTCGAGATCATATTCTTTCTTAATGGTTGTATAAGGTAGTTTATTAGGCTTACGTACGGGTACAAATCCAGCATTGAGTCTTTTTGCAAGTAGTGGTCCATAAAAGAAACCTCTCGCTTCAATTCCTACCACAACATCTATTGCTACTTCTGGCACTAGTGTGTATAGAATTTCTTCCGCTTTCGCGAAAGCGGTCTTATCTGCCAGCAAAGGTGTTATATCTTTAAAAGTAATTCCTTCTTTAGGAAAGTCTTGAACGTCTCTTATGTAGTCTGAAATTTGCATAGATAAAGCGAGTATTTATAGTACTAAGATATACAAAAGTTTGTGCTATAAATTAATCAATATTGTAAAACGCTGAATGAATGACAACTATCGTTTTGAGTTTAAAACAATCTCATTTTTTTTATCTTTTTCTTGTGTGTAACAATAAAATGATTGTATATTTGCACCCCGAAACAAACAAGTAATTATTGTTTCTAAACGGCCTCGTGGCGCAACTGAATAGCGCACTTGATTACGGCTCAAGAGGTTACAGGTTTGAATCCTGTCGAGGTCACAAAAACCTTACAATCAAATGATTGTAAGGTTTTTTTTATTTCTACACATTTTTATAATTGAACTTTTACATCTTAGCCGTGGCTACGAGTTCAAATTGTATAATCCCACCGTCTATACTTGCTTTTATAAGTCTCCCATCTTTATAGAAGTAAAGGTTTTCTCGGCCTTTGGCATTTACCTTTTTATACGAGTGATTACCCAGCGCTACTAATTTATTAATACTTCCATCCTGCTCAGAATAACAGCTCGTTATAGCTGTGGGTTCTTCAAAATATAATTGGATGGTCGTATAATTAATAGGTTCTTTATAGAACTGAGGTCTTTTATTATCTCTAGAGATTATAAAAAGGCTGTCTTGTTTTCTTGTATATGTTTGAGCACGCGGTTTATCATTTACAAAAATATCAACGTCTGAGGTTTGTAGTAGCCCACTCTCAAATAACACCTTATAATTATAGTTTATTTGTGTTTCCCATATAATCGTTGCTGTAATATTTGTGGTGCTCTGGTAAAGAGTTTTGTTATCATCTATGGTTTTTTCGGCTTTTAAACTCCCTATAACTTTATTGTTATGTATTATATCAAAGTAGCGGTTTTCTACTTGTGCAGCACTTGTAGACCAAGAGCTAACTAGCATACAAATTAGAAAAATATAATAACGCATAGCAATGTATTATGATTTGTAAGGTGTGATACAAATTACCAGTATATATAAGTTTTAAACACTGACCAAAGTCATTTTAGAGTTAATAAGATGGTCATAATTTTGAGAAAAATAAACCTATGAAATCTATACTGCTACCTACCGATTTTTCTAACAATGCATTAAGTGCAATACAGTATGCAATTAAGTTATATGCACAAGAAAATTGCACATTTTATATATTTCACGCGTGGTCTTTCCCTACTGATAGCAACAGAGCAACTATCACCTCAAATTATGTAGAAGAGATGAAGAAAGCTTCAGAAAAAAAATTGTCTGCTTATAAAGATCAAATAGCACAATCACATAAAAACGCACAACATACATTTAGGGCTATACACACAGATACCTCGCTACTTAATGGCATTGAAGCTAGCATTAACCAACATAACATTGACCTTATTGTAATGGGCACCAAAGGAGCTACAGGAGCAAAAGAGCTTTTTTTTGGGAGTAATACCATTAAGGTTGTCAAAAATACTAAACGATGTGACGTACTTATTATACCAGATAATTATCAATTTGAACCACTACAGCAAATAGCCTTTCCCACAGATTTTACACGTTCGTTTGATAATGATATTGCTCCATTAAAAAAAACATCTGCACTAGACGATACTACAATTCAAATACTACATATAGGCGATGAACAGAGTCTACATATAGAACAACTCAACAATTTAAATTCTTTAAAGCGATTATTACACCCTATTGAAACAGATATAAATTATGTAGAAGCAACTGCAAAAAAGAGAATGCTTATAGGATCTTTTATAGAAGATTTTAATATCGATATGCTAGTAATGATTGTATACAAGCATAACTTTATAGAGAACCTTATAAACGAGCCAGTAGTAAGTAAACTAGGGAGTAAGGCAGCTGTCCCTTTCTATATTATTAAAAGTAAAAATGAGTAAGTCTATATTTATCTACTCTTAAATAGTTTTTCTATTGCTTTTATAAACTTGTTTTCTAGGTCATCTAGAGATTTTGGTGCTACAGCTTTTAAGGTAGTTGTAGCAATAGGCTTATCTTCTGAGGTTGTGGCAATATCATATACCGCTGCCTCAATGATATAGGTGACAATTTCTTTTTTATCATATGAAAGATCTTGTGAAGACGAGCTCCCCATTCTAAGTGGTTCTAGGGAGTTCATATAATTATGCAGAGACTTTGATAGTACCGTATCTACAGTCATAGACTTACGTGAGGCAAAAAGAATCTTGTCAATATTTTTTGATTTGCAGTTTACAATAAACTGTTCTATCTCTGTTTGAGTACGTTCTTCCTTATAGACTACATCTGGAAAAACTTCGTGCATTTTGTAAGGAACGATACCTTCTGCCTGCATTATAACAGCCATCTTGTTTTCAAATCTGTTTTGAAGCTCTTTATCTTCTGTATTCCCAAAAATGAGAATACGATCTAGACTTGCCTCCTTAAAAGCGTCAGAAACAGATTGAGAAGGTATCAATTTACTTGATGTACAACTGCTTAAAAAAAGTAGAACAAGTACATAACGTATTGCTATTTTCATAATCTGAGGATTGATTTTTAGTACTATAATTTACAATATATCTCACAACTCACCTCTATAACGAGCTTACTTATGATAAGTTAAACGAAATTTTAATTCCCTCAATAATCATCCCAGTACCTATTATACCAATGATTAACCCCATAATCTTTCCTATCACAGAGATCACATTATTACCTAAGACTTTTACGATAAAATCGCTCGCACGAAAGGTGATATAAGTTAATAAGCACATTAAACCAAAAATGAAAATCACAAGACCTATTTGCATATAACTCGCATCTGCAACAGAGTTCATTGCAGTAACAATTGTACCGGGTCCCGCGATAATAGGTATAGCTAGAGGTGATATTGCAATATTTTCATCTACATCTACCGTTTTGAGGTGCTTTACACTAGACTTCTTAGACTGAAGTAAATCAAAACCTATAAGAAAGACGAGTATCCCTCCAAAAATTTTAAAAGCAGGTATGGTGATATCAAATAATTCAAAAATAAACTTACCTAATAGTACAAACAGTGCTACGATAATGAAGGCCACTATTGTTGCTCTTTTATTAATATCCCTTTTTACCTTCTTACTGGCACCCTCTGTAAGCGACAAAAAAATTGTCATATTTGATATAGGATTTGTAATGGCAAAAAAACCGGTAAATACGGTTAAAGAAAAAGTAAGAAGATCCTCCATTATTGCGAGTGTTTGTGATTTATTAGACCATTTTCAATTTAGAAAAATTGCTCTATTTTAAAAATCATTAAGGCATACTAATGTACTATAAATAGTCATAATTGATGTTTTTTGTAGTACGCTTTCGCGAAAGCGTAAAAAGAAGCTTGCAAACTAGCTTAATTTTAATGTAGATTCCCTTACTATAAGTTCCGTGTTAATCTCTACGGTTTTACTAGTGGTCATTTCTGTATCGCTCTCATTCTCTATCTCGCTAATAAGATATGATACTGCAGTCTTCCCTATCAAATTACCAGGCTGACTTACAGTAGTGAGATTAGGCTCTACTATTTTTGAGCTTTTAGAATTACTGAAGCCTACAACGGCAATCTCCTCTGGGATTCTAATATTTGATTTATTAAGAGTCTGTATGACCCCTATTGCGGCACTATCTGTTATTGCAAAAATAGCATCTGGTCTTTTTTTGAGACTTAATAAAATATTAGTCATACGCTTCCCTTGATTTAGAGAGATGTCATCTACACTTAATATAATTTTATCGTCTACAGCAATATTATGAGCTTCTAGGGCTTTTATATATCCTTTATAACGCTTCTGTGAGGTATAAGAAAACTCACCCTCTTTTATGATAGCTATTCTTCTCTTTCCTATATTAATAAGATGCTCTACTGCATTAAAAGCGGCTTGCTCATCATTAATAGTTATTTGAGTACAGGGTATTTTTTCTGAGACTTTATCAAATAGAATTAATGGTACTGTGTGTGCGATGGGTAATATAGTATCTATATTACGAGTCATCTTTGTAAGAGAGGCAAGTATCCCGTCTACGCCAAATTGTATCATTGTATTGAGCATCTCATTCTGGCTGGTAACATCATTATTAGACTCAGATATAATAACACGATATCCCTTTACAGCAGCTTCTTCTAGTATACCCCTCACTATGGTAGTTGTAAAATAGTGTGTTATGGTAGGTACAATGACCCCTATAATATTAGACTTATGTTTTCTAAAACCTTTTGCAAAAATATTAGGCACGTAGTGTAACGCGTTTGCAAGCTCCTGCACTTTTGCCTTTGTCTCTTTACTTATATCTGGGTGATCATTAAGTGCTCTAGAAACAGTTGATATTGAGATATTTAATCTTTTTGCAATAGTCTTAAGGGTAGTTACCTCTTTCTTCATAACATAAAATTAACTAAAAAGTAAAGTTGCAAACGTTTTCGCAAACGTTTGCATACAAATATGCTAAATTATTAGCATCATTTTTATGAATATGAAAATATATTTACATTGAAAATCAATTAAACGCATTTATAATGAAAAAGCTACTACTCAGTTTACTACTCGCTATGAGCGCTGTTATAAGTTTCTCGCAAACGGAAATTTCTGGAACAGTAAAGGATAATACAGGTATGCCTATACCTGGTGCAAATGTGACTATAGATGGTACTACAGAAGGTACCGTATCAGATTTTGACGGAAACTTTATTTTTTCTACAAGTCTTACTGGCTCACAAACACTTCTTACTTCGTATGTAGGTTATAAAACATTTACAGAAACTATAACATTAAACGGCTCCCCACTTAGTTATAATATCGTCTTACAAGATGGTAATGCCCTAGATGAAGTTGTGCTTACTGCATCATCTACCTTTAGATCTCAAAAACAGGCACCTCTGTCTATAAGTTCTGTAAAACAAGAAGAGATTACAAAGTTATCTGCAAACAGTCAGGCAGATATCCTTCGTGGTGTCCCAGGTATCACCGCAGAAGGTGGTGGTGGTGAGACCGCAACAAATCTCTTTGTGAGAGGTTTACCCTCTGGAGGACAGTATGTATTTAACCCGTTACAATATGACGGTATGCCACTTATGAGCACCTTTGGTCTTAACTCATCTGCTCACGATGTGTATGCAAGACCAGATATAGGTTTTAAAGGTGTAGAGTTTGTAAGAGGTGGTGCTGCAGTTTTATATGGTGCAGGGTCTGTGGCTGGTATTATTAACTATACTAGTAAAACAGGAGACACAAATGATGAAAACATCATAAATCTAGAATACGGTACAGAGGGTCGTCTTAAAACAGATTTTTACACAGGAGGAAAACTAGGTGGTGAAGACTCAAATACATTTTATGCATTTACGGGATTTATAAGAAAAGATAGCGGTCCTATAGATACGGGTCTTGATACGCGTGGAGTACAGTTTAGAGCAAATATTAAAAAGAAATTTGATAATGGATCTTTTACTGTGCACGGACAATTTATTAACGACAGAGCCCAGTTTTACTTACCTCTCCCACTACAAGGAGGATCAAGAGAACGTATAAATGGTAACGATGGTGAACCCGTAGAGCAGTTACTTGCAGGAGACCTTGCAAATACGTCTTTCCGCACACCAGGAGGTGCTTACACAAGCCCTATAGATGATGGTGTTTTTACAAGTGGAGGTTACCTTATGGCAGATTTTGATTATAACCTTTCTGACAACTTACAGTTTAATGCAAAAGCAAAATATGCAAACTATGAGCACAACTTTGCTCTTTATGTAGGTGGAAATGGTGATTATGGAAACCCAATTACCTTAAACGATTATGTAGCAGCCGTTGCTCCAGATAATACTGGCTTTAATGCAACTTATCAAAATGGAGCTGGTGGACAAATAGATGGTAATGACCTCCTAGTAGAAAATCTACACGTAGACCGTTTACGACCTATGACAGACTACTCTGGGGAGGCTAACTTAGTTTATAAAACAGAAAATAGAAATCACACGTTTACATTAGGAACATATCTTGCCAGAACAGAAGCAGAGGATGTAAACTATCAATACAGAGTGCTGTCTGAATTTAATAATGATCCTCGTCTCGTAAATCTTAATTACACAGATGCTGGAGGTAGCAATGTCATCTACTCTACTGGTGGTTTATATAACCGTATAGGTATGACCTCAAATAACTTTTTAGATCAAAGCAGGACTGCTTTTTATCTTACAGATGAGATGGTTTATGATAGATGGCGCTTTGATGTAGGTGTACGTATTGAAAATACTGCAGGAACATTTAGAAGAGGTGGTATTGCTACCTCTGAGGTATATGAAAATGATGAACTTACAGATAATCTTCAGAATGTATCATATGCAGATGGCAGCTTTGCTGTAGGAGAAATAGATGCTACAGACTGGGCAGTATCACTTGCCGGTCTTTATGAACTTACAGATGCTACAAACTTGTATGCAAACTTCTCAAGAGGTTTTTTCTTCCCTCAACAAAGAGGTTTTGCTCCTACACCAGGCATAAGAGAGACTAACTATGATGCAGAAACAATTATACAAGCAGAAGCTGGAGCAAAATTTGGTACAGCAGCCTTCTCTGGATCTGTGGCTGGTTATTATGTAAACTTAAGTGACCGTATACGTATAGATCAAGCTATCGTAGGAGGACAACTTGTAGACCAAGCCAGAAGTGAACAAACCACACGTACTATAGGTCTTGAAGCAACAGGTAACTACAAGTTATCTGACGCCTTTAGTATAAATGCTACGGCAACATATCAAAATCACGAAATTACCCAAAACGAAACCCTGAATCTAGTTGATAATACCAGTGCCACTATAAATGAAGGTAATGAGATCGCGAGACAACCTAAATTTTTAGGAAGTCTAGGTCTTAACTACAGTCAGAAAAAGTTTGATGCAAACTTTAGCTTAAATCACACAGGGGCAAAATTTACAGATGACACAAATAATGTAGAGCTAGATGCGATAACTATTGCAAGACTTGGTGCTGGTTATACTTTTGAGACACAAGATGACAACTCCCTTAGAGTTGGTATGTCTGTGTTTAATCTTTTTGACAGCAGTGGCCTCACCGAGGGTAACCCTCGCGCAGGTATTGCTGGGCAGTCTGGAGATGGAGAGTTCTTTTTCGGGAGACCTATCCTACCACGCAGACTTTTCTTGACTGCTACTTTTAATTTTTAATTTACTTGTTAATTAGTTTGTTAGGGCTCATTATCTACAATAGGTAGATAATGAGTCCTTATTAATCATTTTACTATATGAAAACATTACAGCAAAGAGCGATTGATGTATTAAATAAAAACTGGAAAGATACCTTTAGTATTCCTTGTGCAAACCTCTACCCTTTTCAATGGTTTTGGGACTCTGGTTTGATTGCTATTGGTTTTGCCCATTTTGATATGCCTAAGGCAGAAAAAGAGATAGAAACACTACTAGATGCACAGTGGGATAATGGGTTTATACCTCACATCATTTTTCACACAGAAACAGATACCTATTTTCCAGGAGCAGATTTTCATAAATCAAGCTTACACCCACAATCTTCAAAAAAATATAAATCTACTGGGATGACTCAACCTCCAGTTACAGGATTTGTACTTAAAGAACTCTATGATACCAGTAATAACAAAAAAGCTTCACTAGCCTTTGTACAATCTGTAATAGATAAGGTATATCACAATCACAAATACTTTTATAATAAACGTGACCCTCAAGACGAGGGCCTTGTATACATTTATCACAACTGGGAGTCTGGCACAGATAACTCACCTATATGGGATGATATCTGGAAAACAATGAATCCCCCAGATTATACTTTTGAAAGGAGAGATACTACACACGTAGATGCTTCTGAGAGACCATCAAAAAGAGAGTATGACCACTATCTACACATTATTGAGATAGCAAAAGCAAATAACTATGATGATGCAAAAATTGCAGAGCTGTCTCCTTTTCTGGTACAAGACCCCCTTTTTAATGCAGTTCTTATAAAGTCTAATAAATGTCTTATTGAACTGTATGAACTGTTAGGAGGTAACGATGATAAAATTGGACAACTCAAAAAATGGCAAGACAAGGCTGTAAAGTCATTTAATAACAAGCTATTTGATAAAGAAGTGGGTGCATACATTCACTACGACTTACGTAATGAAAAGCCACTACCCTATCTATCCTCATCATCATTTGCTCCCTTATTTGCCGGTATTCCTTCACCAGAACGTGCAGAAAAAATGGTGCAGACTATGATGAAAAAATTTGGAGGTGACCATCAATATCTATGTGCATCATTTGACCCTACTAGTGAGCGCTTTAATCCAAAAAAGTACTGGAGAGGACCAGTGTGGGTGAACCTCAACTGGATGCTTTATAAGGGTCTCATCTCTTATGGATACAATGATATTGCAGCGCGCGTAAAAGAAGATACCATTGCTCTTATAGAAAAAAATGGTTTTTATGAATATTTTGACTCAAGAAAGGAAATGCATACGGACGGTAGCGGCGGTTATGGTGGTAATGACTTTTCTTGGAGTGCAGCGCTATTAATAGATTTATTGAGCAAAGATTAAAACATACCAAGTTCCCCCATTTACTCTAAGTATGTATCTCCCTGTAGGTTCTTATAAGAAGTCTAATACATTACTTTTAAGTATTTTACAGGGAGTATTACGCTTTCGCGAAAGCGTAAATATCACAACTACTAATCATCAAAGCATAAGAAATGAATTATATAGATTACATTATCATTGTCGTGTATCTCCTCGGTTTCTTAGGAATAGGCTATTTCTTTAAAGAAAACAACAACTCAAAAGATTACTTTCTAGGAGGGCAGTCTATGGGGTGGTTTCCGCTCAGTTTATCGACTATGGCTACGCAGCTGTCTGCCATAAGTTTTATTTCGGCACCGGCATTTGTAGGGCTTAAAGATGGTGGAGGTTTACAGTGGTTAACTTATGAGTTTGGAGTGCCACTAGCAATGGCGTTCTTGCTTATAGCTATAATCCCGTCTTTATATAAGTCTGGTATCGTAAGTGTTTATGAGTATCTAGAAAAAAGATTTGATGCCTCCTCACGTTTGCTCATTAGCTTTGTTTTCCAGATAAGTAGATCTGTTGCGACAGGTGTGATGGTGTATACGATGGCGCTTATTTTACAAGCCACTATTGGTATAGATTTCTGGATTTCTGTGCTTATTATAGGTGTCATCACGATGATATATTCTTTTCAAGGAGGTATGAAGGCTGTGATATGGGGAGATGTGATACAAATGTGTATTCTCTTTTTTGGTATTATAGTGTGTCTTGTTTATGGAATAAGTGAGCTAGGTGGTTTTGAAAACTTCTTGACTAATGTAGATCAAGATAGGCTTACCGCTGTAGATTTTTCTAAGTGGGGATTTGATAATGCAGATAAGAATGATGAATTTGGATTCTGGCCTATGGTGATAGGTGGTTTCTTTTTATATGCCTCATATTACGGTACAGATCAAACACAGTCGCAGCGCCTTCTCTCTGCAAAAGGAATGCCTACCATAAAAAAATTACTACTTGCAAATGGCCTCTTTAGATTCCCAATAACACTTACCTATTGTATAATGGGTCTCGTGCTAGGAACCTTACTTATACAAGACGCAGGTTTTCAAGAGCTTTTAGATAGTGTGTATCAAACTAACATTTCTTCCTTAGAAGGTAAAAAAGCAGATTTGATGGTGCCTGTTTTTATCATCAAGTATTTACCTAATGGTATTATAGGTATTCTTATTGTGGCAATTATGTCTGCAGCGATGTCTTCATTGAGTTCTACGGTAAATTCCCTATCTGCAGTAACTCTTGAGGATTTTATTAAACGTTTTAAACCTAATATGACAGATAAGCAATATGTAATGAACTCTCGTTTGCTTTCGGTATTCTGGGGGCTAGTATGTTTGTTTTTTGCTTTTTTTGCAGGTAGTATAGAGGGTACTGTAATAGAGGTTATTAATAAAATAAGCTCCATCTTTTATGGACCTATCCTTGCCGCATTTATACTTGCTATATTAACTAAGAAGACACACGCCCTAGGCGCAAACATAGGTATTGTAGCGGGTGTACTCTTTAATATGTATTTATGGCTTTATGTACCTGCCATATTCTGGTTCTGGTGGAACGCTATAGGATGTATCGTTACTATGGCAGTAGCTTACAGTATAAGCCTTATTATAAAACGTGAGCGCAAAGAAGGTCTTGAAGTCTTCTTCTACAAAGCAGGAAAAAGAGAAGTAATTATCCTCTTGAGCTACTTTATAGTTATTGTGATTCTTGCAATGTCTATGCAACGTATTTTAAGCTAATTTGAGATATTTTGAAGATAGTTTTAGCACCAGATAAGTTCAAAAATTCCCTTACAGGATTACAGTTTTGTGATGCCGTAATAGATGGGATACATTCTGTTTGCACAGATATTGATATACTTAAACTTCCTCTGGCAGATGGTGGAGATGGTACCATAGAGGTTGTAAACTATTATCTTAAAGGTGAGCATATAGATGTAGCTGTAAGTAATCCTTTTTTTGAAAAAGTAATAGCCACTTACCTATATGCATCACAAACTCAAACAGCTTTTATAGAAATGGCAGAAGCCTCTGGAGTAAAATTACTCTCAGAGCAACAATTAGATTGTAAAAACGCAACTTCCCTAGGTACTGGTGAGCTGATTGTAGATGCTATAAATAAAGGCGCTACAACAATTATACTAGGTATAGGCGGTAGTGCAACAAATGACTGTGGTATAGGTATGGCTACAGCATTAGGATATCAGTTTCTAGATAAAAATAGAAACACAGTACATCCCATAGGTGCAAATCTCTCTAGCGTTGTCACAATAGACGCTAGTGCAATACACCCAGGTCTTGCAAATGTAAATTTTGAAATCGCCTGTGATGTAAAAAACCCCCTTTACGGTACAAACGGTGCTGCCCAGGTATATGCAGCTCAAAAGGGAGCAACACGAAATGATATCACTTTGCTAGACCAAGGACTTAAGGACATAGCGCAAGTGATAGAAAACCATTTTAATATAAACCCACAACTTATAGAAGGTGCAGGTGCTGCTGGTGGTATGGGCATAGCCGCAAAGATTTTTTTGAATGGTAAGCTTAGCCCAGGCATAGACCTTATAAAATCACTTTCAGATTTTGACAATCGTATCAAAGATGCAGACTGGATTATCACTGGTGAGGGTAAATTAGACAGCCAGACACTCTCTGGAAAGACCATTCAAGGAGTAATCACTTCTGCAAAAAGAAACAACAGTAAAGTTGCCGCTTTCTGTGGGGCAATTGATCTTGATAAAATTGAACTAGAGCATATAGGGATTGTATATGCAGCCTCTGTAATGGAAAAAGCTAGAGATCTTAATGACGCTTTCGCGAAAGCGGAATACCATCTACAACACATAGCAAGCACATTTGCAACAAAATACTTATAAAGATGACACTCTATCCCCTAAAGTTTACCCCCGTTTACAGCTATCGTATTTGGGGAGGTGAAAAATTAAAAACTGAACTCAATAAAAACTATGAGCAAAACTCAATAGGTGAATCTTGGGAAGTGTCTGGTGTGCCAGGTAACGAGACTAAGGTGAGTGAAGGACCATTATCCGGAAAAACCCTAAAAGACCTGATAGAAACCTATAAGGATGAGCTAGTAGGTCAAAGTGTTTATGACAACTTTGGTTCAACATTTCCGCTATTAATCAAATTTATAGATGCAAAAAGTCCATTATCAATACAAGTTCACCCTAACGATGACCTCGCAAGACAAAGACATAACTCGTATGGAAAAAACGAGATGTGGTATGTTATGCAGGCCGAAAAAGATGCCGAACTTATAGTAGGATTTAATAAGAGAGTCTCTCAAGAAAACTATCAAGAACATTTGCAAGACAACACGCTCCCAGAAATTCTTAACACCGAAAAAGTAAAAGAAGGTAGTGCTTATTACATTCCTGCAGGACGAGTACACGCCATAGGTGCTGGAGTATTACTTGCCGAAATACAACAAACCTCAGATATCACCTACCGGATTTATGATTATGACAGAGTAGATAAAACCACTGGTAAAAAGAGAGACTTACATACCAATCTAGCGCTAGACGCTATAGATTATAATCATTATGCCTCTTATGCTACAGGTTATGAAACCTGTCCTAATAAGGTTAATAAACTGATTTTTAGCCCATACTTTAAAACGAACTCATTACATTTAAAAGATAGTTTCTCTAGAGATCTCAGCTCCATAAAATCATTTGTGATATATATATGTGTAGAAGGAAAGACTAGTTTACAATGTTTTAATACTACTTATGAACTTAGTAAAGGTGAAACTATTTTAATTCCAGCTACTATAGAGCATATAGACTTTATAACAAAAGGTGTAAAGTTACTAGAAGTATATATTACGTAGCTCTTACCCTCTCGTACATAACTATAAATTAATTCTTAAAAACGGCGATGAGGAATTAAAAAAACAATCCGCAAACAACTTTTTATAGTTGATGCGGATTTATTTATGATCTAATAGTTCTACTCTGTAATGCTTAATCTATTTAATGTAACAATAACAACAACGTACATTATTAGGTTTACATCACAGTGATACCCTAGATCTATTTCTTAATCAATATACACTTCTAAAAACTTTGCATTCTGAGCAAAAAATGAAGCTTCATCACATTGTGCTGGTAAGAGAATAGTTTCGCCCATAGATATAATTTCTGTTTTATCATTTACAGTTACAGATGCTGTACCCTCTACACACATAAGGATAACAAACGAATCTAGGTTAGTAAATGATCTTTGAAATGTACTATTTACATTAAAGCTATTTGTTGTAAAATAATCACAAGCAACAACATTCTGTGATAGATTATCTTCTACTTTGCAATCTTTCTTACATTCTTCAGTAAACTCCTTAGTAGCTGCAACAGACTGGTCTAGGTGTAAATCTCTTTTTTGACCTTCCTTATCTGTGCGATCCCAGTCATATACTCTATAGGTGATATCTGAGGTTTGCTGTATCTCTGCTGCGAGTACACCTGCTCCTATGGCGTGTATCTTTCCTGCAGGTATAAAATATGCATCGCCTCTTGTTACTTTTTCTTTATTAAATACATCATATACATTATCTCCTGTCACATCACGTAAGATTTCTGTATTTGCATTTTTATCTTTAAGACCTAATATGATCTCTGCTTCTTCTTCGTGATCCATTATGTACCACATTTCGGTTTTACCGTATGAGTTATGATCTCTTTGTGCCATCTCATCATCTGGGTGTACTTGTACAGAAAGATTTGTCTTAGCGTCTAGAAACTTTATAAGTAGCGGAAACTCATTTCCAAATCGTTCATAATTTGCAGCTCCTACAAACTCACTGGTGTGGTTTTCTAAAAGAGAAACCAGTGATTCTCCCTCGTATAATCCGTTTGCTACCTGTGATATATTTCCTTCTACTCCAGATATTTCCCAGCTCTCGCCAGTCGTATCGCTAGTACATTTCTTGTTAAGTACCGATTGTAGTTTTGATCCTCCCCAAATTTTTTCTTGAAGGATAGGTTCAAATTTTATTGGATAGATGTTCATAATAGTAGATTTGATGTGGATAAATGATGTTTTATGGGGACTAGGAAACGGTAGTTATTATGCTGCTATAGAAAGTTCTGGCGTCATAGTATCTAGTGCAAATTCTGTAGGTATCACCTTGACAGCTGCATTGTTTTTCACTGCGTAGTTAAACCAGATCTGTGTAAGATTCATAGGGATCTGTAAAGCGTCTTTCATTCCTAATTTTGAATCATCTACGTGTACCCATCTCATAAGTGGCTGCTCAAAGATGTTGTTCATCGTGTTTTCTTTGCCTAAGTACTTTTTAAGACGTAAGAAGATCTCTACGTCAAATAACCATCTACTTGTAAAAGCTTTGTCATATACCGCAGGTACGATACTTCTTGTAAATACTTTTGCTCCACACTGCGTATCTCTTATAGGTAATCCTAAGATTAATAAGATAAACTGCTTCACAAATTTTGAAAACATATTTCTCATAAAGTTACGCTCTATCTCACCGCTTCCTAAAGCGTTTCTAGAACCAAAAACTACGAGCTTTCCCTCAGTCTTCAGAGTTTTAACGAGGTCCTTAAAATCTCTGAAGTCTGTAGAAAGGTCTGCATCCATAAATCCTATCGTAGAGATAGTAGACTTACTGTATAAGAATCTAGCTCCTGCTCTTACAGCGGTTGCTTTACCAGAGTTCTTTTTTACATCTACAATGCTTATTGCATTAGGCGCTTGTTCTTTCATACTATAAAGAACCTCTAGCGTTTTATCTTTACTTCCATCGTTTACAAAACATAGGTGGTAATCGCGGTTTTCTTTAATGAATTTTACAAATGCTTCTGTGTTAAGTCTCTTTTCTTCGTTGTAGCAAGGGATGATTATTCCAGTTTTCATAATGTGTGTTTTTGTGTGTTGTTATTGTTTTACAAGACAAACATACCTCCAAATTGCAGCTATTTTTCTGAATTTTCGATGGCTGGATTCTTTGTATCGACGGTTACCATTCGTCGAAGGATGAACCATTCATCGAAAGAACTATCTTTGAATCAGAATATTAAAAAGGGTATCTTTTCACTCCCAAATGAAACAGTCTAGAACTAACAAATATTTAGTAAGTGCCGTACTCCTCGGAATGATTTTCCACGGGACGGCTATGTTTTTTACTGTAGAGCGCACTTATGACGCTCTTATACACCTGTTTTTTGCAAATCACTATGCGACTAACTGGTTTGAGCCTTGGAGTTATAGCTGGTATACTGGCTTTACAGTAATGGGATACCCACCACTAGTGCATCAAACTATAGGAGCACTCTCTTACATAGGTGGTCTTAAATTTGGGATGTTTACCGTCGCCCTCACGGGAGTCGTACTATTTATTACTGGAGTGTATCGCTTTACGATGGTGCTTATACCTAATAAAAAAGTCGCTGGTTATGCTGCGGTGCTAGCCGTATTTAGTTCTTCCTTTGTAGAAACGCTCCATATATTTGGGCAACTTCCTAGCATTATAGGTATCTCTGTATTAATGCATTGCCTGCCGGAAATATATCTCTGGGTAAAAACTGCGCGTAAACGACACCTCTTTAAAGCACTGGCATTACTCTCGGTAACGGTTACTTCGCATCACGTGACTCCTATCTTTGGTATGGTTTTCTTCATATTCCCGCTGTTAGGAATGGTGGTAATGGATGCTGCGAGAGAAAAGGTTAATAGTACAAAAGAGGTGACTGTTATCGCTTTCGCGAAAGCGGTATGGACCCACCTAAGACGCATCATCATATTTGGAGGATGTTCCTTGTTTCTTATCATCACGTGCATCTTGCCGTACTGGGTAAATACAAAAAACAATCCCATCACGCAGGTGCCTATACCGCACGGGTCGCGTGACAGCTTTCTTGAAGTACTCTCTTCTGGACTGGTGTTCTTTGTGATCCCTTGGGGACTTTTAATGTTCTTGCTTCCTTATTTCTTTTATAGATATTATAGCAAGCGCCTTCTATTTTTTGGCATCTCATTTACATTACTTTTTATTTTGGGTACTGGGGGTACTACACCTATTCCGCTGGCAATGCTAGGCGAAAATGCCTTTAATATCCTTACACTAGACCGCTTTACATTATGGGCATCTATAATGGCACTGCCGGTTTTTGGTGAATTTTGTTACCGCTTTGTAGAGGGAGATTATAAGGATTACTTGCAAGAAAAATGGGGAACGCTGGTGCATAGAGCATCTGGAGCATTTTTATCGCTACTCTTTATTTTTATTGCCATTTTTACAATTACCCTAGGGAAATTTAGACCGAGCCAGCCAGATGTAATTAAGATGACGCCTATTGTAAACTTCTTAAATGAAGATGAGCATTATAAATGGCGATACTTACCACTAGGTTTTGGAGACCAGATGGCGTGGCTCTCTGCACAAACTGAGGCAACCACGGTAGATGGAGATTACCACTCTGCTAGAAGGCTGCCAGAGCTTACCACACGAGCGGTAGAGCGTCTCGAAAACTCAAAATATAGAGGTATAGAAGGAATAGGCTCGCTACAGCAGTTTCTTACGGTACCAGAAAAGTATCATTTAAAATATGTATTTTCTAATGATAAATTTTATGACCCACTACTCTACTTTGCTGGCTGGCACAGATTAAGCTTACTAGAAAACGGTATTATGGTTTGGGAAAAAGCAGGTATTGCTCCCTTACCTAGTGTGCTTCCTAGAGAAGATGCACCGCTAGTTTTAAAACTTATGTGGGGCATCATTCCATTCTCAACAGTAATACTCGCAATACTATTGCATCTAGGTGCCTTGTGGACGCGATCTTTTAATAGAAAAAATGAGCTTCCATTATATTTTGCATTTGCGGCAAAATACAAGCGAGCACCATCCTTATTATACTGGGCTTCTATTTTATGGACGATTGTTTTACTCATTATTATAGCCTATGCAGGATATCTATTTTATGTAAAAAACACCACACAACTCTCTGCTAGAAATGTGGTCACGGCCTATTATGATGCTGTAGATTTTAAAGAGTTTGAGCGTGCGCACTCTTATCTTGATCCAGAGAGTGATAAAAAACTCTCACAGTTTATGCTTGAGATATCTGTCTCAGATGGCCTGTTAAGTTCATATGCAAAGCTAGATAGCTTGCACATAGATATAACTCCTAAGACAGACACAACTGCTCAAGGTGTTGTAGATGCTACCTGGATTACACCCCTCAAGGAGATACAAACTCAAGATGAGCTGGAGCTCATTAAAAAGAAGAGCAAGTGGTACATTATACCTCAAAAGGTAGATCCAGACATCCCACCAGAGCAATTGCTCATACAAAGTGGCACTAGGTATTATAATCACGGTAAGCGTGCCGTCACCTCAGAGCAAACCTTTCACGAAGATGTACTTAAACAACCCGTTGTAGAGGTACTCTCTGCAAGACTAGTACAGCTAGACACAACCTATGCTATTGTAGGCGAAATACAGAATGTAGATAATATCCCTGCAGATATCTCTGTGACAGGAGCTTTATATAATGAAGAAAATGAGGAGCTGGCAAGATTTAATGCAAAAGATGTAGTAAAGCATAAACTACTGCCTAAGGAAACAACGCTATATCGTATAAACTTTGAGGGTATTGCTTGGGTATCTGCGCTAGAAGAAAAGCCTACTACCTACGAGCCAGATACATTTACAGAGGTAGATCTTACAGACATCCCAGTAAACTTTGAGGTACAAGTAAGCGCAAACGTAGCAACTACAGATCTTTACCAAGCTGCAGACCTTTTTAATGTCACACAAAAAGACACAACATTAAATGGTTTTCTCTTTAATACGAGTATAGAAGAAGCCACCATACCACAACTACTCATAGGCTACTATAATGAAGACAAAGAGTTGTTATGGGTAGAAAGCAGATATATAGATGAGAGTGTGCGCCAGCAACGCAAACGCCCTTTTTCTGAAGTACTTTATACAGATGCATTACCTACAGAAGTTGCATCTGGACTAGCAACGGCCTCTGTAAATGGACTACCTAACCAGAGTATCTCTGATAAAGTGGTGCCTCAACGCAATGATGCTGGGACTAACCGTACGTTTATACCTATAGCAGGTATGCCGTATGCATATATCACCATCATCACAAATAACTATGTAGGTAACCCAAAATAATGAAGCGCCACACCAACATATCGCATTTACTTTTATATATGAGTATACTCATATGCTTCGGTATGTCTAGTTGTAAAGAAGAACCCGTTGAAGTTACAGCTACGCCTATAACACTATCTATAAACAACATAGAGGATACTACAGTTACAGAAAAGGGAATCTACATTACCACGATGGGTGACACTACTATTGCCACGGGACAGGCTTATCTCATTCTCTCTAGCACCTATGCTACGATTGTTATAGAGCCCGAAGCGATTAATAATACACCACAGTTTTATATTCCTCCTAGTTTTACAAAACGTAGTGGTGTGGTAAATTATAGCCTATATCTTAATGATAAGGTTACGCAAGAAGGAAGTTTTAGACTACTGCCCAACCCTACTCAACTAGGCACTGTAGAAACTTATCTTGGGCCACGTAGTATTGTTGCAAATGTGCGTGACTACACGATGCTCGTGAGTATCCCTACAGATACACTAGATAACACGCTGCCAGATAATACAGAAGTGGCTCTCAAGTCGCAGTTTAAATCTAAAATTACAACTACATCTCACGAGGTTACATCTGGCTTTGTGTGGAAACGTATTTATGCTCCACTTAAGACCGGCCGAGTGAGCACGGGAAGTACGATTGAAAATATTTCGTCTAAGGAGTTGGTTGCAGATGTATTTCCAGATGTTGCTCAAGATTTTACTATCACCGCAAGTAGTAATCACAACTATGCAGATGGTAATGAAATCATCACATTTAATAGTTCGCAAATACGCGATGCACACGGTAATGTAATGACAGACGGGACACTCGTTACCTTTTTTATGACGAATGCTAGAGGTGCCCACTGGCAGATTACAGCGAGTACTATAAATGGGTACGCTTTCGCGAAAGCGTTACACCCACACTTTCCTACCACCTGGAATGTACGGGCAGCAGCAACAGGCATAGCACAGAGCAAAACCATTACTCAAGAGTTTACAGCTATCATAGACAGCATCCCAGCACCACAAATCACCGAAAGAAATCTAACCGTAGGACCACTTACGAGTTACCTAGGCCAGCTCGTGCAAAATGGAATAGACGTTCAAATTACTATAAATAATAACACCTACAACGGCTTAACCAAAAATGGGTCTGCCGTCTTTTATCTTAAAGAAGAAGACTATCCAGCAGGAACATATGATGTAAACATTGAGACCCTAGGACTCGAGGCTACATACAAAATCACCATTACAGATTGAAAACCAATAAAACGCTATATCGTATCTTAATTTTGGCTGGATTTATTCTCATAAATGCAGGTATCCTCTATGGTATCAGTCAGGTGATTGCTTTTTTAAACACGGGTGCAGACAGAAGTAAGATGCTTCACCTAGATGAAACAAAAGAGCGTCACTATGTACCCCAGGTGACGTGGGAGTCTATTGAGAATCCTGGTAGACCTATGGAAGAAGCAAATCTTACGAGCATAGAAGAAGATTATCTAGACGCTTGGTATGTAAAAAATAGATCTTTTTACACAGGTGAAAATGCTGGAGTTTTTGATCATTTCACAGAGCAAGCCCGCGGAAAGGTTGAGGATTTAATCACCTTAAACAATGAGGCAAACGTATATATAGAAAGTACGACCCTCACCCATCACCTCTCGCTAGAATTTTATAGTGCAGACGGTACACTGGTTGTACTTACAGATCGCAATGTCACAGGTGTAGAACGTGTTTTTAAAAATGAGCAATTTCTAGTAGAGCGCTCTTTTAATGATGATTATAAAATCATACTATTACTGGAAGATGGCTTCTGGAGAGTGCGACATTTTGAAAAAGTAGCCTCACATCCAGTAGATGATGCTCAAAAAGAGACTATCCCGATTGATCTTGCAATGTTAGAAGGAATTAACTATTACCCGCAAGGGAGCCCTTGGGATACCTTTGGTGCTACATTTAGTAAAGATACTCTTAATGCAGATTTTAAAATCATTAATGATCTTAAGCTTAATTCTATAAGAGTCTTTGTGGGGTTTGAGGATTTTGGCAAAGCGCCTGTTCCGCGAGAAAAGCTTGAGAAACTCACATCACTTCTAGATGAAGCGCAAGCAGCAAATCTTAAGGTTGTCGTCACTCTTTTTGACTTTTATGGAGATTATCGCATACAAGACTGGACTATTACAAATGCTCATCTATATAGTATCGTAACACATTTAAAAGACCATCCTGCTTTATTAGGATGGGATATAAAAAATGAGCCTAATCTAGATTTTGAAAGTCGTGGCCAACGCGAGGTTTTATCGTGGCTGAGTCAAACGATAGATTATCTCAAGACTATAGATAATACACATCCAGTAACTATAGGCTGGTCTTCACCAGAGGCCGCATTACATCTAGAAAATAAAGTAGACCTTGTCTCTTATCATTATTACAAAGACCTCAAGGACCTAAGTGCTGCTCATAAATCTATTACAGATGTAACTAGTAAGCCTGTGGTTTTACAAGAATTTGGTCTTGCCGCTTATCACGGTTTATGGAATCCTATAGGTCCAGGTGAAGAAGATCAAGCGGCTTATTATACTGAGTTTTATAAAACCCAGAAAAGAGATAGTATACACTATCTCTCTTGGACACTTTATGATTTTAGGGATATACCGAGTGAAGTGGCTGGTAGATTACCGTGGCGAAAGAACAAACAGGCTTTTTTTGGAATTGTTAATACACTTGGGGTGAAAGACGATGCCTATTTGGTCATTAAGAACCGGTAATTATGCTGCCATTAATGTGGTGTTTTTTGTTCTTCTTGATGTGCCATTAAAAACATCTATATACATTTGAGCAATACGGCTCATAGGTAATGCTGTTGCTGCTTGATAATTTGCTTTTGCTATTTCTGTTCTGTAAGTGTCGTTTGTTACAAGGTTTTGGATTCCTGTAGCTAGACTATGTAAACTCTCTGGGTTAAAAAATTCACCTCTGTATCCTTCTTCTTTTACAAGAATACCAAGATCACCTAAGTCTGGCATTACTACTGCCTTACCATAACTTCCAGCTTGGTGTAATACTCCTGAGCTTCCCGTAGTAGATGTGTATGGAAAAACAACCATCGCACTTTCTGAAAAGATTACAGGTACATCTTCTTCTTCTACATAACCTGTAAATGTAAGATTTGGAACGTGTTTATATACTTCTTGAACTTCTGCTAGGTATCCTGGCGTGTTAGGACTATCTGTACCAGCAATTACGATCTCAAGATCACGACCAGTTTGCTCTCTTACGATTTGAACAGCTTCTATAAGTATCTCTACTTTCTTGTACGTTCCAAATTTTCCGAAGGTCATTATTTTTAAAGGACCTGGTGCAACATCATAAGATGGCTCTTCTGGAATCTCAAAGGTACCGTGAGGGATCAGCACACAATTTTTTGCGTTATACTTCTCTTCTAGTATGTCTACATATTTACTAATGGTAAGCGCCACAGTATCTGCTTTAAGTACCACACGAGTAAGCATCTCGCCTATGAAGTTATATGCCTTTATTTTTAATTTATTACTTGTAAAACCTGCACTATCAAGATCTACAGTTTCCATTATATTGTGAAGTAATACCGTTGTTTTTACTCCCATCATTTTTGATACCCAAGGAGAAAACAATCCTAGCGCTGCAGCTACCTTCTTATCACCAAACTTCATAAACTGTAGGTTATAAAGTACTGCATCTGGTTGTGTTGCTCTTACGGCTTTTGCGATAGAGAATACATTTTTTAAGCTGTTGAATTTCCAACATTGCTTTACTGTAATCTCACATCCATCTTCTTCAAAAGTGATATCTGCTTGGTCTGGAGTTACATCTGTAAGAAGTACCAGTTCTGTTACTTCTTGGTTTTGACGAAAGTGCTTTACTAAGTGGTATGCATATTCGTTTAAAGTTACTTTGCTCGGTGGATAGGCCGTTACGATTGCTAGTTTCATAATATATAGATTTGATGTTGTTATAGTAATTTGTGTTGTCTTATGCTGCTGCCTGATAATAGTTAGACTGGTTATTAATTTGCGCATATAATTCGGCAACTGCTGGCTCTGGATAGCTGAAAAACTTAAGTGATTTTTCTTCTGAGATTTCGGCTTGTAAGCTTTCTAAAACTCTTACTAGTTTCTTTGCTCCTTTTTTAACCTCACATAAATTTATGATGACATTATCTTCTACAGATAATAGTGCTTTAAAGTATCCTTTTACTTCTTGTACGTGTGTGTTTGATACTTTTCCTTTGATACAAGTTACTCCGTAAATGTTGTTTATTTCTAGTGCCATAATATTTGTTTTTAAGTAGTTATGTTTTTTTGATAGTACAAATATGGGGCTTTGTTTTCGCGAAAGCGGACGAAAAACGTTTACTCGACCGTTAGTATAGACGAATGGTATTTGACCTTCGATAAACGATTTTGCACTTTCTTACAATTACAGCTCACATAGGCTAAGTCACTATAATGCAGTAACTAAGATTAGATATCACCAGATAGAGATTTGATATAGATAAGGAGTATATAAAAGGATCTTATAGACCTCCCTAATAGGCTTGAGTTAGTCAAAACAAAAACCCTCTCACAAAAGCAAATGCTTATGTAAGAGGGCAACTACAATTTGGGGAAACTGTTACTTTACTTGCATCTTCCAGAAATAAAGTAATTGAGCAATGAGTAAACTTCCCATTGCAACTACTTGGGCTAAAACAACTTCAAACAATGAATCGTGGAATAATATGATTAACACTATTTGTAACACTCCAAAAATGGCAGCAATTACAATAGGTTTATAATGATCTAGGGATAGATAGTAGTAGGCAAAAATGTTAGATAGGGCAAAAAAAGATGTCGCAAGTGCATACCAACCTAATAATGGAGCAATAGACATATACTGTTCTCCAAATAATATTTGTACTGCAAATGATGGAAACAGAAATGTAAATAACACAATACCACTAGCAAGGGCTGTGATGTACCCTACATACTTCATAAGTACAGGTACAGAGTTCTTACCTTCCTTGCGCATAGAAACTACTGTAGGTAATAGTAACATTACAAACATCCAGGTTACAAAGTAAACTACGCGACCTATAAGCGCTAGAGATGCATATAATCCTGCATCATAAGATGGAAAATAGTGTTTTACTAAGAGTATATCACTGTTGTTACAAATGATTTGGGTAAGCTCATAGCACGCAGTAAGTACAAAGAAGTTCATAACTGCCTTGCTCTCTTTTGAGGTAAGGGCAGATTGCACTGCCTTTTTAGACGTTAATTTTTTAAATGGAAATACACCTGCTATAAAAGAGATTGCGATTGCTGTAGCTACCGCGACAGACGATTCTATATTGAAGAAAAGTAATAATGCAAATGTAAGTGCGAGTCTGCATACCATTTCCAATTGATAGGTGATTGATAATGCAATAAAGGATTTACGTCCTTGAAGGTTTCCTCTGTTTACGCTCATTATGAAATAAAGTGGGACTGCTATTCCAAAAATGGTAAACATTACAGAAGATTCTGTTTGAAAAAGTGTTTGCAGCGATCCTGCAAAAACTACAATTGCCGCACCCAATATGATTCCAAAGGTGGTAGCTTGTTTATAAGCTCTTTGTACAAATGCTTCTTGTTTTGACTTGTCAAACTCCGTTGTAAACTTTGCAACTGCTAGCTGAAAAGTCATTGCAACAAATGATAGTACAAGTAGCAAGGTGATAAGTATAGCAGCATCTGCAAAGGCGCCAGGGCCTAATACTCTACCCAGTCCTAAATTATAGAGGTAGTTTCCTCCGTTTACCACAAAGGCGCTGAGCATAAATATTTGCTCGGGAGAGAGTATCTTTTTGATTTTGTGTTGTATAGCGATCATAACTAATGATTAATAAGTCATTAACTGGATAACCGGCTTATCTACCTTTCTGTGTACTACACTTAATGTGTTACTAGCTTGTCTATTTCTAGCGTTGTGTACTACTCTTAATGTGTTTGAGTTATTTATTATTGTAAGTCCCATAATTGTTTTGTTGTTTGTTTCTGGTACAAATATGCGAGCAATTAAGAGGCTTTCGGTTGAAATTTCGATGAGTAGAATTTTACTGTAGACGAGTGGTCCTGTTTTATCTTTAAAGCATATTTTGTGATAATGTCGCTTTCGCGAAAGTTTAATGTGATACTATATAAGGAGTGGGTTTTGGTGGTTGGGGTGTGGTTCTCACTCAAACCCAAAAACATCTCCTCTGGCATTTATATATTACTCACTCAAACCCAAAAACATCTCCTCCCAGCCTCCTCTTCAAAGAGGAGGAGCACACAAAGAAGAAAGCCCCTCTTTGAACTTGCCTCCGACGAGTGAAGTATGAACGAGAGGAAGGCGCATTTGGGGAGATGTCAGCAACTAAATTCTCACTCAAACGGAAAAACATCTCCTCCCAGCCTCCTCTTCGAAGAGGAGGAGCACACAAAGATGAAAGCCCCTCTTTGAACTTGCCTCCGACGAGTGAAGTATGAATTAGAGGAAGGCATATTTGGGGAGATGTTGGCAACTAACTTCTCACTCGAACTCAAAACATCTCCTCCCGGCCTCCTCTTCGAAGAGGAGGAGCACACAAAGATGAAAGCCCCTCTTCGAAGAGGGGTTGGGGAGATGTTGGAGGCAAGTGACTTTAGGAACAATAAATAGAACCTTGGGGAGATATTCACAGCTCACTTCCCTCAAAACTCCATTCACACTTTACGCAACCTCCACCAGTCGACGATAAGTGTCGACGAATTGCAGATATATTAAGATTGAATCCTTTGTATATTGCCATAACTTGCACTTGTAAAACATACGCAATGAGACAACTAACATATATTATTCTTTTCCTACTAGGTGCAACAGCATACAGCCAAGATATGTCTGCTGGTTTCACTTTATTAGAAACTGGGAAATATGAGGAGGCAAAAACATTTTTTGGAGATGTGCTTGAAGACTACCCGGATAATAAAACGGCAAGACTCTGTTACGGTCGTGCTCTGGGTTTGAGTGGTGAGAGTGGCAAAGCAAGAACACTTTTTACAAACCTTAAAGCAGACTACCCTACAGATTTTGAAGTGGGCCTAAACTACGCCGAGTCTCTTTTATGGGATAGTGATTTTGGCGCTGCAAAAGACTTTTATGAAACCCTCGTTGCCAAAGACAGTACAAGCTTCTCTGCCCTACTCGGCTATGCAAACACGCTTTCTAACCTTAAAGAATATGACGCGGCAATCGCTTATGTAAACAAGGCACTTACCGTACAACCTGGTAATGCAAATGCTGCGGTGTCAAAAAAATTTATGCGTTTAGGTAAGGCAAACCAACTCACAACTGCCTTTCAATATGATGCGGCAATACAATTACTTAAAAGTGCTCTTGAAGATATGCCTAACGATCAGCAAATCATAAGCGCGCTTGCAAATACCTATATCGCAAAGAAGGATTATGAGAATGCAAATACGATGTACAGCAAGCTTTCTGATACCTTAACATCGCAAGTGGGTAAATCATTAGTTGCTCACTTACAGAAGGACGACAACCTCGCATTATCACTGGCGCAGGAGAGTATTAATTTCGCGAAAGCGGACACTACAAAAATCATTACTGCAAACGAGCGCTACATACAAGCGCTCATCTGGAACGGAAAATATGCCACAGCAAGAACTGCCATTGCAGATCTTAAAAGCACCTTCCCGACTAATGCGCGTGTGGCTGCACTTAAGGCAACTTTAGGGATGTACACGGGGACTTTTAAAAAGAGTATCGAGGTGTATAACGGTATCCTTGAGAAGGACAGTGCCTCTTTTGACGGGAATCTTGGGATTGCAAATGCATACCGTGCACAGGGTAATCTGGATGAGGCTTACGCTTTCGCGAAAAATACCTTAACCTTCTACCCTAACCAGAAAGATGCTACTGGGTTAATGAAAACAATAGAAAGTAGCCTCGCTCCCGTGATTGAAACACGAGCTGCATACACCGAAGATAATGGTGATAACCAAGCATACTCGGCTGGACTGACCGCTACCTTGCCATTTACAAGTAGGTTTAAGGCTATATTTTCTTATAACTACCGTACTACCGAAAATATGACCACAAACACGATGGCTTATAACACAAATGCAAGCCTTGGAGCTCATTACAGAGTTATAAATAATACTTGGCTAGAAGGAACACTAGGGTTTGTAAAAGCAGATGCAGATGCAAATGAGTATACAGATGTAAATGGATCTATTTTTGTAAAGTCAAGACCTTTTCCGCTTCAGTTTTTAGAGGTGGGTTACAGCAGGACGTTACAAGATTTTAACGCCGCACTGCTAGATGAAAAAATCTTTATGAATAACTATTCCCTTAATTACAATATGGGAACAAACATAAATCTAGGGTGGTACACTGGTTTAATGCACACGCAGCAAACAGATGGAAACTCTCGTAACTTACTATTTACTTCTTTATACTACAACTTTACAAAAAACCCAACTCTCAAGGGTGGTATCAATTACCAGTATGTAGGTTTTAAGGATCAAGTACCTACGTTATATTTTAGCCCATCAAAATACCAAGCAGTTGAGTTGTTTTTAGATCTTACTGGTCAAGCAGGAAAGTGGAGCTATGCAGCAAACGCAGCAGGAGGTTTACAAGTAGTAGAAGATGATGAGGCTACTACTCTTTTTCGCGTAGAAGCCAAAGTACAATATGCGATATCAAACCGCTTCCAGATGGGTGCTTACGGTAAGTACAGTAACATTGCCTCTGCAACCGCAGCAGGATTTGAGTTTATGGAAGTAGGTTTAAAGCTGAGATGGCAAGTGCTTGAAAAAGGAATTATAAAGATGTAATCTTGAAGACGCTATTTGATATTAAAAAAACGCCCAGCTGGGCGTTTTTTTAATTGTTATAAAGTAGGTTGATCTTATATAAATTGTGAAACAGAAGTACTCTAAGAGGCATTAGACTTGTACTATTCTGTATATTTAGAGTAAATAATTGAGACTACAAATTAAGGTAATCCAGCAATTTTGTTTATTATCGGGAGCTGCCATTAATTTATTTGAAAGTCCGTTGTGAGTCACTAGAAAAAGTATAAATGTCACAAAGCACTACACTTTATGAAATAAATATATCTGACTTTATCAGGATAGAAAGGGATCCTTCATTATTTAAACCGGATATATCTAAATCATACGAAATCTTTGAGAAGAATTTTTCTGGAATTGAATTTATTCTTAAAAAAACTATTGATAAAAATATGACGGAAAAAATTGATGAAATTTTTAGTCCAAAGCAGTATTTAGGTGAACCTGTAAATTATGAAAATATTGATTTTACTCAAATTGATTTTTCAGAGATTGAGGATAACTCTATTAATTATTTAAATCTTGAAGTGATAAAGGATATAAATACAGTTTTAAATTCAATCCCAACCCATAAATTTATTGATAAGTATAACTCAACAGAGCTAAATAAAAACGCAATTTACCCTGAAGTTTGGAACGATGCTGAATCCGATGAGCAAGCGTTTAACAAAAAGCACATAGCTGAGGGAATTGAACAACTCAAATCAATACTAACTCGTGCTGAAAAAAATGAAAACTATATTTTCATTTTTAGCGGATAGAAAACGAACGTGAAACATAGAGCTTTATTAAAGACAAGCCTACTTTAGCTTTGCTATTCCTAATCTAGAACTCTTGTCAAATTGCCATTCTATTTTTATATGGATAAACATTTGTTTTGAGAGCTTGTTTACCATCGTGATGAGTTCTTTCTATTTCTCTTACTTGAGGTATGATTTCGCGAAAGCGAACTTGTGAGATTTACAACCACCGATAGAGCGTAGCTATAAAGCTTACTAAGCAGTGTAACCTATCACCCCACCCCACAAAAAAAAGCCACCACCGTCCCCGGTGATGGCCAAACATCAAATCAAATCAAAAAAACTACTTACTTATCTCTTTATGACAAACTTGCCACTGTGTTGTTGTGAGGCACTATCTATTATTTTATAGGTATAGATGCCTGTCTGTAGGTTTGGAGCTGTGTATACAGCTGTTAACCCTCCATTATTTGTTGTTATATCTTGCGTGTCTACTATGCGTCCTAGCATATCTACTACTGTGATTTGTACCGTTGCACTCGCTTTTGCTAGGCTTATCGTAGTTTCTCCTATAAAAGGATTAGGATAGTTTGTTAAAGCTAGCTCCTCTACTGTAGCATCTACATCTTCTACCGAAAGGGCTTCTGAGTTTGCAAATCTTATGTCATTAAGGAACATCTCTTTAGTTTGTGCTGTTCCGTCTTGAGATACCATTGTAAATACTATCGTTACAAGATCATCAAGTACTAGTGGTGCTCCAGAGCCGTTTACAAAGTTCTCTAGTGAGAAGTCTATCTCTTGATAGCTATCTGTAAGCTCAATGGTTGCTTTGTACTGTTCTTCCCAGTTTTCTATGCTTGCTTTTACAAAGGTTACTTCTAGGTTACCCGTTCCTTTTGCACTCATCTGTAGTGCGCTATAGTTACTTACATCTACTGCCTGAAAACGTGGTGTAAGTGCTCTGTAGGCTCCTACATAACTCGTCGTTGTTGCTGTGAAGGCAAGGTTACGCTCTATAGCATATACCTCATCACTATAAGTGTTTTCATTTTCTGTAATCTCATAAGAGAGTACTTCTGTACCATCTTGTGAAGCATCTACTCCCCAAGGCCCATCAGATAGAAATAAATCATCTGGTGTGTTTATACCATCTCCTATTCTAAAGCCTATGTCAAATAAATAACCAGTGTCAATAGTAACTTCTGTGATGTACTGTTCTCCTAGATCTATTATAGAGGTAGTTGTCACGAGATCACTTGTCTCTGTAGCTCTTATACCTGCATCAAAGGTTACACTCTCTGTTGCATTTGTGTTTACAATCTGTAGTTGTAATGCACCATTTGTATAGCTACCGCTTTTTACAAAAACTGTAGGTGGTGTTGTTACCTCATAAGATGTTACTGGTTTTTGTACTTCAAGTAAGTTTAATAATTGTTGTCCTAGTTTATGAAGGTCATCTATTGAGTTTGCCCATATTTGGAAGTTGTAAAAAGTTACCTCTTCTTCATAGCGATCTAGATTCCAGTGGCTCTCTACGGCAAACTCTGCTCCGTTATTTACTTCTTTCGCCGAAAGGCTTAAAACAAATTCTACACTGCCGTCTATATTTCTTATAAGGGATTTGATAAACTGCTGTCCATTAATCTCTATGGTAGACACAGAGGTAAGCTCTGCTCCTAGTAAACGATCACAGATATACTTAGTGTGCTCATATACGCCATTCTCAGTTTTGAGTGCTAGTATAGAAGCGGTAGAAATGTCATTTTTAATATAGTCTACAGCATATACTTCTGTAGCATTTGTAATATCAACAAGGTCTTCTGGAGTAGACTCTACTACATAGTCTTCATTTATTTCTTCTAGAGGGATGAAATCTTGTAGTGTAAATGACTGTGCATTTCTCACTCCATAGTTTGCTGTTTTTTCTTTAAGTGGGGCTAGGTCTTTATTAAATGTATAGCTCTCTTTTGCACGGTTAAAATTACGTTTTGCAATCGCATTAGATAATCTATTGTTACTCTCAAGACCACCCTTATTACCAGTAGAAGCTTCTGGATCTATAGTTGCACAGTCTCCATATCCAGAGCAAGATGGATCTTCACAATCTGTAAGACCGTCTCCGTCATCATCTATACCGTTATCACATATTTCTTGTAACACTGGTGCAGTAGGGCAACGAGCGCCATCATTACTATTACTAGATGGTCCAAAAGCAAAGAGGTTTGAGTCCATACTATTACTTCCCGTTAGGTCTTGCACACTTTGTATTACATAGATAGTTCCTGTCTGGTTTGCAGAGACATAAAATCTCCCTGATGCATCAAAATATACAGCACCATAGGTGTATTTAAGACCAGATAAGATAGGTACTTCACCAAGTGACTGCACTACTCCATTTTCTGGATTAATACGGTATAGTATGTTTGAATTTTTTTCTACAGTATATAGTTGATTATCTACCGCATTAAAAGCCCAGTCGTGCACGTTAATGCTTTGTGATAGCGTCTCTGTGCTTAAAAACTCTGTGTATGTACTTGAAGTTGGGTCTAAGTCTACTTTATAATACGTACTACCACCAGCTTTAAAGTAATACTGTCCCGTAGCGCTTATGTCTCCTATATACTTATTACCTGTGGTAAGTGCATCTATAGTAAAAACGGTTGTGTTAAAGTCTTGACCTATTCTAACAATAGATTTTGATGGGCTAGATAAATACCCCCATATAAAACCATCTGCAGGGTTATATGCTGCAGCGTTAATGTTACCAGTAGTTATATTTTCGGCCGCTAGAAAAGAGTTTCCAGAGGCAAGATCAATCGCATATACATCATTATACTGAAATAAGTATGCACTGTAATCACAGTTAAATGGAGTGTCTTGTGCACTTACATTAAAAGTACATACTAAGCAAGCTACTAAGAAAACTTGTTGTGCTAGTGAGTAAAGATTTGATTTCATAGTGCTTCTATGGATTTGATTATAGAAACAAAATTAGGTCGTTTATACTCTGTATTTTTTAATTTTCGATAGCACTAGTCGTGATATCGACGAGTGGCAGTTTACTGTAGACGAATGGAAATACCTAATTTACAACAAGTTAAGGCGCTTCATAAGTTCTGGTCTATTAGAACGACTTATAGGGATTACATCTCTTGCTATAAGGACACTATTATCCTCAATATCAACTATTTTCTTAATATTAATGATATAAGAGCGATGTACTTTTAAGAACAAGCTGTCTGGCAGTTTTTCTTCTATCTTTTTAAGTGTAGAGTGTACTGTATAATTCTTCCCTTCGGTTTTTATGAGTACGTAGTCACCTTTTGCCTCGATAAGAAATATGTTATCAAATACAATCTTTATGAGACGCCTGTCTATATTTACATACATCTCTTTTTCTGACTCTTCTTGCTTTGCTTCTTGTACAACAGGAGCTGCTTTTTGAACCACAGGTGCTTTAAAGCTTTCTACCTTTTGCATTGCCTTAAGGAATCTAGGTAATGTAATAGGTTTTACTAGGTAATCTACAATACAATCGTACTCAAAAGCCTCAATAGCAAAGTCACGGTCTGAAGTGGTGAGAACAATCTTTGGTGGATTTTTAAGCGAGTCTATAAAGTCAAAACCCGTAAAATCTGGCATATGTATATCCAAGAATATAAGATCGACCTCGTTTTTATTTAAAAACTTAATCGCTTGCATCGCGTTAGGGAAGTCATCTACTACAGTAAGGTTATCTACTTGACTACATAAATGCGAGACTATAGTTCTCGCAGCAGTTTCATCATCTACAATTATACAATTCAACATATGAGGCATTTATTGTTGTATATGCAATTTACAGATTATAAATCTTTTATAAAATCTATGACGCTATTTAAGATGTCTTTAAATGCTTGTTCCAAGCGTGTGTTATCTTCTTTAAGTTCGGCTTCATAAGTGATGGCAAGTTCGTACCCATCTACGAGGCCTACTATACCTAGCTTGTGCTTGATTTTATGTACGTTTTCTGCCGCTTTCGCGAAAGCGGAATTTTTCATATTCTCTTCATACTCTGCGATCTCCACAGGAAGCTCTGCTTGTACTACCCCGATGAGTACTTTTTCAAAAGATGCGTCTCCACCTGAAAGTTCTTGTATGTAGCTTAGATTAGGCTTTTCCATTTATGTAGTATGTGGTAATGTAAAATAAAAAGTTGTTCCTACTCCTTCTTCGCTCTCAAGCCAGATCTTACCACCGTAAAAGCTTACAATCTTTTTTACTATGGAGAGGCCTATGCCGGTACCAGAGGTATTACTATCTAATTTTTGGAAAATCTGAAAAATTTTCTCAAAGTAGGCTTTGTTGATACCCTTACCATTATCTGCTATTTTAAATCTGGGAGCCCGAGAGACTATCTCGTAACTTACCGTCACCTTACCTTCTGGTTTATCCATATTTGCAATGGCATTACCTACGAGGTTTTGAAATAATTGCTGGATTTTTACCTTATCTGCCACGATCGTGGGTAGCTTTTTTATAATCACCTCAACATTACTAGGGACAGCTTGTAGATTTACTACTTCATCTAGTAATGCATTAAGATCTAGCTCTCGCTCTTTGCGTAAGTCCTTATCTATAGAGGAGTAGCTCAATATACCAGAGATAAGGGCATCCATCTTTTCTAGATGTGATACGATGAGTTTTATTTGCTCTTTACCGTCATCACCCAGTACCTCTTCATAATCTTCTTGTAGCCAGCTTATGAGAGCTTCTATGCTACGTAGTGGTGATTTTAAGTCGTGAGAAACGATATGAGCATAATCGTTAAGTTCTTGATTTTGTAATGCAAGTTCTTGTAATAACAACTCTTGATTTTCATTAACTCGTATAAGCTCATCTGCTTGCTCACTTATGTACTCTGCTAGGTTTCTCTCCTCTGCATTCTCATCAATATTATCTGGATTTGCTTTATGAATTACAGCTTGTAACCTATCTAGTAATGACTTTTGCTGAGCTGTTTCTTGTCTTAATAATTTATTTGCCTCAAAAAGCTCTTCTGAACTGAGCATCATTGCTCTCTGGGTCATTTTGAACTGATTGTCTAAGGTGTCATAAGAGCCACTAATAGCATCCATAAACACAGCTAGATCCTCTCTATCCTTAAGATCATCAGGGAGGTATTTTCGTATTTGTCTTTTTAAGAGCGGGTTCATCTATTCGCTTATTAAAGTGATAGTCATTGTCTGGTTATGCAATTTGCAACTTTGCTCACCATAAAATGGTGCAATCTCACCATAAGAATACATACCGGCTATGGTGGTATCATTACCTATCACGCTCATTACCTCCTCTACCTCTTCTTCTACACGCTGGTCTAGTACGAGTTTACGCCCTATGCAACTTATAAGTAGCGCAAGCTCTGGTGGTGTTTTCCTTCCTTCCATCGCTCTATTTGCTGCGGTCTCTGATGCAATGGCTATGTTATCCATATTAGTCATCATAAGTTGTACTGTAGCCTTCTCAGGAACATCACCAGCAAGTATCATCGCATTTTGCTCCTCATCTATATTAAGTATGGTGCGCACAAAAGATTGTTCATTTTCCTGACTTTTCACATTGAGCGGATATATTAGTGCAGATCCAGGTAACTCCGCTGCTTTATCTCCTAAGTATCTCTTGTATAAATCTAATGCCGGTTTTCCATCTATTTCATAAAGAACGTTTCCTTCAGACTTAGTAATAAGTCGCTCTGGTCCAAAAGGCGTCCAACCACCATAGATTGAAAAGGAGGCTTCAAAGGTTTCTCCATAAAAACCTATAACTATAATCTCCCCTTCTTTAGGTTGTTCATTATAAGATGCTAGTGTTCTCTCAAAACGAGCATCATCACCACAAAGACCTCCAGTGATAAGAACATCTGGTACGGCCTCTTGCATTCCTTTTGTAAGTGCAGATCCATTTACAGAGCTACCTTCAGAAATTACAAAAATGTGCTTAAGCCCCTCTTTACTAAGCTTATCTACCACAGTTCTCCCTGCTTGCTCACTATCATTATGAGCTTCTATAATAGACGTTGTTTGTACTTCAAATCGCGTCTTTTCAAACTCAATTGCTGTAATTGTAATGTGCTCATCATTTACCGCACCAGCAACAATCTCACCACTAGAAGAACCAAAAATGAGGTGACCATCTGGAAACAGTGATCGTACTTCTTCATAAATAGCAGCATCCTCAAGCAAATACCTGTTACCAAAAACGAGAACCAAAGGCGATTTTAATGAAACATTTTCAGACAGGTACTGCCATTCTTTATCTTTTTGTCGCTGTAACTGTACTGTTTTCATATTATTATTTTTTTAATGTGAAGAAAAATGTTGTTCCTTCTCCCGGTATACTTTCTAACCAAATTTCACCAGAGTACAAGTCTACTATCTTCTTAACTATTGATAACCCTATACCTGTAGAATCTTTGTGTTTGTTAAGTGATTGAAAAATCTCAAATATCTTATGATGATATTCTTTCTCAATACCTATCCCATTATCAGACACAGAAAAGGTATTATGTGTTTTTCCTTCTTTACAAGCTATTTTAATAACACCCTGTTCCTTATCTGAGTAACGTATGGCATTACTCATTAAGTTTTGAAAGAGCTGTTGTATACGCACTCTATCTGCTTTTAAAATAGGTAAAGTGGTTTCTCGCTCTATACGTATATTATCAGGGATGTGGAGTAACTTTTCTATATCATCTATTACTCCAGAGACAGATACATCTTCCTCCTCTTTATCATCTGATGAGACACTTGAGTATTCAAGCACATCAGATATGAGTTGCTCCATCTTCTCTAACGTGGTACCCATCAAGTCTAAGTTTTCTAAACTATCGCTTGACAGTACATCTGCATTATCTTCTTTCACCCAGGTTAATAGGGCATCAAGACTACGCAATGGAGACTTTAAATCGTGAGAAACTACGTGTGCATATTCTTGCAACTCGTGATTACTAGAAGCTAGCTTTTGTAATAAACTCTCTTTTTGTAATTCAAGTTCTTTAATAGCTGTAATATCAAGATGGATACCTATAGAGCCTATAATATTACCACTTAGATCATAATTTGGCGCTCCACTTATAAGCCAGTGTCTCTTTTCTCCTTTTTTAGTCACTGCGACTACCTCATAAGAGTTTGATGAGCCTTCAAGGCGTTTTTGATTTTCTTCTATGAGTTCCTGTCTTGAGCTCTCATCAAGAAGTACTTCACTACCCTTCTTGCCTATTAATTCATTTTCAGTATAACCAGACATTTCTTCAAGACTCTGGTTTACCATAAGAATCTTGTCGTCATTATCTACCTCTACAAGACCTAGCTCCATATTTGCAATGATACTACTGTACTTAGCCCTTTCTGCCTCAATATTTTTTCTAAACCTTCTATGTAATGTTACATCCCTGTAAGTGGTAAGGTGACCTTTATAAATGCCTTCTTCATAGATGGGTATAAAATCTCTTTCTAATATTCTGCCATCTTTGAGGTGCAATTCATCACCTACTACTTGCTCCTTAAGTTTAATAAGTGTGTTAATTCTAGTTACAAAACGCTCTTCATTTTCAAAAAGGTGTTTGTATCGCTCTGCTGCATTAGTACAATCTTGACCTATGAGCTCAGCTGGAGTACTAGCCATATTAAAGAAGTCGCAAAAACGCTCGTTTGCAATAACTACTTTTCTGTTTTCGTCTTCTAGTAATATCCCGCTCTCAAGGTTTGAGATCACTGCAGAGAGTCTATTTTCTGAATTGAGAAGTTTACGCTCTGCGGCTTTTTGTGCGGTTATATCACGTACAATCCCTTGTGCAGCTATTGGGATTTGATTTTCATCATAAACGATACTTGCATTGAGTTCAAGTAGTACTGTTTTACCGTGAGCGACAATCCTTACATTAAAACCTGTGAGAGAGCCTGTGCTGTATAATTTTTGAAAAGCAGTGGCAGCCTTCTCTACATCATCTTGATGTAAAGTGTCTAGGAGGTTTTTCTTTTCTGAAAGATTAAAGTCTAGTAACTGCTCTGCAGCTTCATTCATTTTTAAAACGTCACCAAAAAGATTGGTCACTACATAAGCATCAACTATGTTTTCAAAAACCCCTTTAAGTTCTGAGGTTTTTTCCCGCACAAGGCCTTCGAGTTGTTCATTTGCCTTTTGTAGCTCTTGCCCTTTATAAAAAAGTTCACGAGACTTATCTTCAAGAATACGTTCGGCCTCTTTTCGGGCCGCCTTTTCACGAGCTAGCGCTCGTTCATACATTTTTATTTTTTCTTCACTCATCTGCAGTGATACTGAATTTAACTTCAGTACCCTTATCGTTTAGTTTCTCGACTAAGATAGTAGCTTTTTGATTAAAATGCTCAAATGTTTTATTCATTAATCCTCTACCAAAAGAGTGCATAGCCCTACTAGATGTATAAATCATTACCAGCTCATTTTCAGTCTGTTTAACAATTTCAAAGGTAGGCAGCTCTGCATCAGGATATATTTTTATAACCTCAACGTGTATGTGGTTTTCTATAGATCCTAGCATATCAAAAGGATCTTTAAATTGAAGTAAAAACTCTGGGTAACTCTTCTTTACTACACTAAAAAAGTGCTCTCCATAAACTAATAATAAGTCGTCTATAGCGATACCAGTTTCCTTATTTAGATTAGTAAGTAAACTCACCATCTCTGCAAAGCTATAAGTACCTACTGCGGTATAAACTCCATTAGACGGAAGTTCTGAGTTAGAAAGAAGCGTGTCAACCATTTCTAGTCCAAACTTATCTTCTACAAGATCTAAAAATTCTGTAAATACAATTCCTTTCATTATGCTTTTATTAGTTCGTTCTGACTCCAGTAATTAAGTGTGCGTTCTATTTTCTGAACGTAATCATCATACTTAAGCGGCTTTAAGATATAACCAGCAACTCCGTGTTTGTAACACTCTAGTACATCTTTTCGGTTACTTGATGTTGTAAGTATGATGGTAGGTAAATACCTTAACACCTCATCTTCTTTTAAAATTTTCAAGAATTCAATGCCATTTATACGTGGCATATTGAGGTCTAAAAATATGATATCTGGAACCACATTTTCATCCTTAAGAATAGCAAGCGCTTCTTCTCCATTTTTTGCTTCTATGAGGTCGTGTTGCATCTCGAGCTTTTTTATCGCTCTCTTAAGCTTCATAACTTCAATAGCATCGTCCTCTATTAAAAGAACTTTTAATTTTTTTGACCCCAAATCATTATTTTTAAATGTCAACAAATATGAATATTAAAAATTGATTCTTAGATGAAAAATAGTTGAACACACATTTTACTGTAGACGGATGGTAGAAAAGTGTCGACGAGTGGTAAAAATGGGTGTTTTTTACGCTTTCGCGAAAGCAAAATGATATTTTCTACTAGTATATTACTTTACAACAACTTATATGCTGAATTTGAAATACTTAGCAAATGTCGTAATTATAATGCTCTCAATTACTCATTTTTTTTACTCAAGGACATCCTTAAAGAAAATCTAACGCTTGTTTAATTTAGAAAAGAGATATAGTCTATCTCGTGAGGCTTGAGTAAACGGTTTGTTTTGGTCCTAACTTTTAATAAGTCCTTAAGTGCGTTAAGCTCGCTTTGATTAAAAACCATTGCCAGATTTTGTTGCATAGATTGTATAGGTATCTTACGCTTGAGCAATGCGCGCTGGCAAGAAGCTTCCCAGTAATCTATATCTATCTCATACACAAACTTGGTAAACGCCTTAAACTCTCTAGGAGTAAACTGAAGGTATATATTATTAAAATAAAGATGATATACCTTACACCCCTTGCAGTATGAGAGCTCTCCTTCTATATTTTTTGAAAGTGTTTTGAGATTAGTACACATAAGCATTGTTTTTAATAGCAATCTGTTTTTAGCTGTCCAGACTCCTTAAGGCTTGCAATATCTGTTGTGCCGTATTGAGCAAGCGTTTCTTCTAGAAGGTCAAGTACATCGTTTTGCATCGCCAGCGATCCACATATCATTATGACGCCCTTATCCTCAATCGCTTTTAGGAGAATGTCGCGACGTACTCTTAAAGCATCTTGCACATATTGCTTGTCTCCCTCTCTGGAGTGACTTTTATAAAAATGTACACGTGGGTTTGTTGCATACTTTTCTAAGAGGTAATCATCATAAAGTGCAGTAGATGCCGCTGTACGACTTCCCCAAAACACGTAAAACTCCGTAGGTGCTTTTGTATCTAGCATCCCTATAAAAGGTGCGATACCAGTACCATTTGCAATCATTACCACTTGCCTAGCTTTTTTAGGTAGATGGAAGGGGCTATTATGATTTATACTTGCTTTAATAATAGCACCCTCATTAAGACTGTATAAATAAGAAGACCCTTTACCCATACTGTGCTTTTTTACACTTAAAACTATGGTGTCTTCTACCTTAGCAATAGAGTACTGCCTAGCGACTGTTGTATCTGGTGGTGTGATTGCAAATAAATCGCCAGATGTAAATGAGGTCTTTGTTACGGGCTGTAGGGTAATAATGAAGGTTTCATCTACATTTAATGCAGTTCTTTTAAGGACTTTGAAGTCTTGTAAAGCGGCTGCCTTTTTTACTTTTTTCTTAGTGTCTAGCGGTAATGTTACACCTATACGTTTTCCATATTGTGCACCCCATTCTTTTACTTGAGCCACATCTCCATTATTAATTTTATGTAACGGCAGTTGTGGTATAAAACCGGCTTGAGCTTGTAAAAGTGCATCTACTTGTATGGCAAACTTACAGTAGTCTGGATACTCACGTGAGCCATAACCTACCACAGCATAAGCAATCTCGTTGGGTTGTGATATGGTTTTAAAATTTTTTATAAACTTTCTGGCATTTGTAGGTGCCTCACCTTCTCCATATGTAGATGTAAAAATGATGATATGTTGCGCTTTCGCGAAAGCGGAATACGAGTTAAGCATCGTCATAAACACATTTTTACCGCCTGCAGTAAGATCTTGATACAGCGCGCGTGCATATGAGTGACTTGTACCTGTCTCCGAACCTACAAGAATGATATACTCACAGTCATCCTTATCTGGCATTTTGAGCGTTCTCCCCTTCTTTGACAGTCGTTTTATGCTCATTACACAACCCGAGTACATAAAATATAAAATAGAAATACTAGCCAGTAGTAGTACGATAGACCATAAGACGGTTCCTTCTCCGGTATGTAATACCCAACTTATCTTAGATACAGCTTCTATAAATGGATATGTAGTACTCCTTACAATCTCACCAGTAGCTTGATTTACATAAACCTCTTTATCTGAAAGTGCAATCTCATAATACTCCGCTGGATCACTAGAAAATGGAAAAGCCACCTCACGCACGTCACTGAGCATTATTTCTTTAAAAAAGGGTATCTCAGTAACACGATTATACCTCACAGCATTATCTTGAGGGGTGTACTCCGCTACTTCTGTTTGTGGAGTAGGTATTAATTCAAACTTTTCGGCAGAGAGATAGACGCCTGTAAAAGCAATTATAATTATGGGGATGATAAACCACCTACTAAGCAAGACGTGATATCGTAACTCTGGGTAATCTTTATGAACTCTAGCAAATATCTTTCTTAGGCCACCTTGTCGCTGTATAAGCAATAGAAACCCTGTAAGAGCTATAACGAGTAATAATAGCGCTACTATACCTACAAAGACACGCCCTAGGGTTTTTAAAAACAGTGATCTGTGCAAGTTAGTCGCAAAGCTATAGATGGAAGGGCGCTCTTGTACAATGGCAAGGGTTTCACCCGTAAGCGCATCTATGTAGACATCTTGCGTCTCCATCTCTGAGGTAAGCACGGCCGCTTTTACAAATCCGGCAGTGGTTACTTCTAGGGCAAAAACCTCATCATAGTTTTCTTTAACTACACCTATTGTAGTGCCTAGTGAGATGCTATCTAGCTCGCGTACATCATATCCTTTTGCTTGATGAGCAATAGGCTCTACCGCAAGTATAACACCCGTTATAGCTGCGACGAGTAAAAATAAAGATGAAACTAAGGCTAGTACAAAGTGACTATATCGCCAGATGGAGAGGGTCATAGGTATCTTACTGAGGTAACATTCTTACGTAGCGTATAAAACCTTTACCTTCTTTTTTGGCTTTCAGGTTTTCTGAAGTAAGCTCAAATTGAATATCATCTTCATAATATTCTTGATCTTCTACAGAGGTTTCAAAACGTAAACTATAACCTTGATCAATTTTATCTTCTGGTATTTGTAATACAGTCACTGTGCGCTCACCACCACTTATGGTAGCCCCAGAAATTGCATCTATATTAGGACGGCGCTTCCCATAAAATTGCCACCAGGCAGTAATCTCACTATACCACTCACTGTCTTTACCTTGCACATAAAGTGTCTCTTGATACGCACCAGTAGGATCTAGAAGCGATACTACAAGGTAGGCTCCTTCTCCACTATAGTTAGTCATCTGGATAAGGCACTTTACAGGTTTTGTAGTTGCTGTAGTAAACGCACTTAATAAAAGCCCCGTGAGTAACAGGGCTGGTATGATTTTATAGATACTTTTCATTATTTTAAAAATGTTAGAGGGATATTATTTTGTTGTAATAGTTCGTTTTCGGTAGCGAGGTCTAGTACAGACTCTTCAAAATCTGTTTTTACTTTGTGATCTGCACCACTTGCTATAAGCAACTTCATAAGACGGTCGTCTTTTGCCTTCATTGCTGCAATGTGCAGTGCGGTAAGTCCTTCACTGTTTTTTGCATTAATGGCTGGTTTGTATGCGAGAAGCTGCTTTACAAGATTTACATCATTTTTTAAGACTGCAAGATGTAATGGTGTATTTCCTTCGGCTTGTGTAGTGGTAAGAGACACTCCTTTTTTTGATAACAAAGCAAGCTTACTTTCAAAAACTTTTGGATTCCTAGCCCTATATGATTGTACAAGGTATGATGCTAGTGAGTTACCGACTTTATCTTTCGCGAAAGCGTCACCACCATTATCTAGTATATATTGTACAACGCTCATATCATTACCTCCTACAGCAAGCATAAGAGGTGTTTGCCCCTTATCATTCACTGTATTAATATCTGTAAGTTGCTTTGCGAGTAACTGCAGGATTGCAAGATTATTTCTGGCAGCAGCATTATGAAAGGCAGTTGTACCACTTTTATCTTTCTGGTTTACATCTACGCCTGCATTTATAAAGAAGTTAAAAATAGCTGCGTCTTTGTTGCTATACGCAAGACGATGTAAAGGTGTCGTACCTTGTTTTGTAACTACATTTGCCTCAAGACCTAGCGATTGTAGATACTCATAAACGGCTAGTGAGTTACTAAAACCACGACCACCTTGAGCTGCAAACATATATGCGTTACCTCCATCACTGGCAAGCTCTTTATAAACCACACCGCGTGCTAAAAGGGTTTTAAGAAAATCAATATTTCCTTTTTTTGCGGCATAGTTAAAAATGCCATTCCCATTAGTATCTGTAGCATTTATATCAAAACCTTTGTTTAAAAAATAATCAAGATCTGCATCTGTTTTTAATGATGGTGCTGCGAGTAAAAGTAAGTTTACGCCGGTATCACTTTTTTGAGCGGTGAGGTTTACGCCTGCATCTTCAAAAGCATCAATGATGGCTGGATGAACCTGCCCAGCATTAATCCCAAAAGCTAGCGGAGTAAAACTATGGCTGTCTAGTGCTGTTGTACTAGACCCCTCGTTAAGTAAATAGTTTACAGTCGCAACATCACCCGCATATGCAGCCCAGTGTAAATAGATACGGCTGTCGTGTGTCTTTTTTGCTACGTCATTACCTGGCTGTGCGAGGAGATATTTAATTACAGCTACATCTTTCTTTTCAAGTAGTGCATACACCGTAGCGTCAAAGGCGTTTGCATTGAGCATTGCTGGGTCGTTACCCTCTTTTATTTTTTGTGAGACGGTACTTACTGTGACTTCACCTTTCCAAAAATCTCTATTTAGAAAAATGTTATCGTCTTGTGCGTTTACTAGGGTACTTGCTAGAAGAATAGCCAGTAGTAATATGTTATGTGCTCTTTTCATAATTATTCTTTTACAAATGATTCTATAAGTTGGTCTATACTTTTTTGATCTTCATATCCTTCGCCAAAAAGGTGCTTGTATAGTACTTTATTATCTACCTTTTGCTCTAGATGTAGGTCTTTGTTCTTGTTGTAAACTTCATCCCATTTAGTGCGCACAAGCGCCCATTTTTCTTGGTTATCTACCCACCACTGTGCAGCGGCAGCACATTTACTATCATCTACGCGCTTGTAGGTATTGTATCCTTTTTCTTTGGCTATTACTTGATCTTCTTGGTTTGCGGTGCGCACTACCTTACTATTATCTTGATCGTGTACCCATCCATAAGGAGTAATCTCCTGGCGATTACCACGTACCGTAAGATTATAGTCACTTCTAGTAGTATACTCTCGTCTAGGTAAAGGTGCATTTGCGGTATTCTCCCAGTAGCTCTTACCATCTACGTGTACCCAGGTTGCAGAGCCTTCATAACGCGGACTATCATCTACTTGATATACCTTTTGTGTCCACTGTCCAGCTACTTCATCTGCACTTTTATTTTCGTAAGTCCATACATTATCTGCATTGTACGAGTAGAGGTTTGTGTTTTCATAAAGCCAGTTTTGTCTCCAGTGTTTTACAATCATAGGTTGTTCTGGGCTTCCTACTTGTAATAAGTGTTGTATCTCAATTTGATTCTCCTTATCTGTAACGAGTTGCGCCCACTCTAGTCCTTTGCTTACCTTATTTTTTGAAGGTTTATATAATGAGTCATTGCTATAAGTAAAGGTCTCTGCAAAGTTAAAAGTCACTTCAAAGCAGCCGCACATCTTCTTTATAGCTTCTTTATCGAGCTCCTTTTTATTAGTCTGTGCTGTGGTTTGTAATCCTATACTTATTATAAGTAGGGTAAATAATATTCTTTTCATCTGATAGGTATGTTGTTAAATAATTTGTGGTGTAAAAATAGTTATTTTTATTAAATCTAAATAACAATAAATACTATATTTGCTCACTATTAAGAATCAATCTAAATAAAATGAGCCCTAAAACACTAGCAATAAGCTTAGTACTTCTTATAACCTCACAAACACTTTTTTCTCAAGAGCAACCAGAGGCTGTAACACCAGAAGAACTAGAAGAAGTGATCCTCACAGCTACTCGCACCAAGCGACAGTTATCTTCCCTCCCTCTACCCGCAACTTTAATCTCACAAAAAACCATAAAGCAATCTGGAAGTTTACGATTACAAGAGATACTTAATGAGCAAACAGGTATTATCACCATTGCAGATGAGAGCGGTTTTGAAGGGGTGCAAATACAAGGAATCTCATCAGACTATATACTTATCCTTATAGATGGTGTTCCACTAGTGGGTCGTAGTGCCGGAAACTTTGATTTGAGTAGGCTCACCGTAGGCAATATCAAACAGATAGAAGTGGTAAAAGGTCCCTCTAGTAGCCTTTACGGCTCTGAGGCGCTGGGCGGAGTTATCAATATTATTACAGAAAAGCCACCATCAGAACAACTAGATGGTGATGTGACCTATCGCATAGGCTCAAATACCACACAAGACGTGCAAGCCAGCATCAAGCAGGGGTTTGAAAAATTGAGATATGCCCTGTTTGCAAACCGAAACTCTAGCAATGGTTATGATCTCACACCAGAAAATGAAGGACAGACCGTAAATCCATTTGTAAACTACACTGTAAATGGTCGTGTGTATTATGACTTTAGTGACAAGCTTTCATTGTTTGGCTCTGCTAGATTATATGATCAAGAGCAGGAAGCTGGCCTTACGGTAGATAATGTGCGCTACGAGGGTGATACAGACGAGCGTGAGTATAACACCCATCTCAAATTAGATCAAAAATTTGATTCCCCACTCACTACTACCTATGAACTTTACTACACAAACTATCAAGCGAGGGAGTTGCTACAAGACCCTATTTCGGCAGGAGTGCTTAGTGATAATGACTTTAACCAGAAATTATGGCGGCCAGAGGTACGTGGTAATTACGCTTTCGCGAAAGCGGGATCACTCACAACAGGTATAGGCTTACAGTATGACCAGCTAGATCGTACCTTTTTTGACGAGACAGTACGTTTTAACTCGCAATACATCTATGCACAATATGACACCACACCCCTAGACAAACTGAATGTTATAGCAGGATTGCGTTATGATAATCACTCTGAATATAGTAATCAACTTAGTCCAAAAATTGCCCTACGCTACGAGGCTACAGATGCTATTGCCATTAAGGGCTCTGTGGGGTATGGCTTTAAAGCGCCAGACTTTAGACAGCTATACTTTGATTTTACAAATGCGGCCGTAGGTTACACCGTATTGGGCTATAATGTGGCGTTAAGTAAGCTTCAAGAACTGCAAGATCAAGACCAGATACTAGATGTACTCATCTCTCAAGATGACTTATCACAACCGCTCGCCGCCGAAAGTTCTGTAGGTTACAACCTAGGCGTCACCTATAAAAAAGGAAAGTGGAATGCAGAGCTCAACGGCTTTAGAAATGACTTTAAAAATCTGATTGATACACGCATTATTGCTAGAAAACAAAATGGTCAAAATGTCTTTAGCTACGCAAATTTTGATAAGGTATTTACCACAGGTTTTGAGCTTAATGCGACCTACACCTTCTCAAAAGATCTTCGTCTTAGTGCGGGATACCAGTTGCTGTATGCATATAACAATGCAAACAGGGAGGCGGTGCGAGATGGACAAGTTTTTGCACGAGACCCAGCGACTAACCAGACGGTTGTTATAGAAGAGCAAGACCATTTTGGACTCATAAATAGATCCCGGCATAATGCAAATGCAAAGCTATTTTATAACATCCCATCGCTAGATATAGCTATGAATGCACGCCTACTCTACCGCAGTAAGTACGCACAGTTTGACACAAACGGTAATAACCTAATAGATCGCTACGACACCAGCTTTGTAGATGGTTACCTAACGACCAATGTTGCTGCGTCAAAAACATTTTATAATGACTTCACGCTTCAAGTAGGAGCAAATAACCTCTTTGATTATAAAGATAGTAACATCCCAACTTTACCAGGCATACAAGGGTATGCCTCACTTAATTATCAATTTTAACCATTTAATACACACACAATGAACAAGAACTTTTTTACACTAGCAACCCTCTTTATCCTTGCTTTTACATCTTGCAGCAGCGATGATGATACTACGGTTACACTCGGCCCTGTTGAGGCAGAGCAAGTAAGTAATCTATATGCGCCACAAACGGGCGGACAAGGAGCACCTATAGGAGGTGATTTTACAAAATTTGACTTTGAGACAGGAGCAATCACGACAAGTGATACAGAATGGGATATTGCCTTTAGAGGTACTACCATTGCTGTAAATGGTGGCGTAGCAACAGGTACAGATGATGAGCCTACACGCACTGGTGATGCGGCAGCAGCTATCATTACTAGTACTTTTGATAATGTGACTACAGCAGAAGGTCTTACGTTTACACAAGACTCAGAAAGCGAGTTTGCTATCCCTACAGGAAGTGATAATGGATGGTACAATTACAACTTTCAAAACAACGTGGTCTCTCCCATACCAGGACAAATACTTGTATTTAAAACTACAGAGGGTAACTATGCAAAAGTTGAGATACTGAGCTACTATCAAGATGCACCTGCCAGTCCAGACCCACAGACAGACGCGAGTAGATACTACACATTTAACTATGTCTATAACCCTAATGAAGGCGAAACAACTTTTAACTAAGTTGTTTAGTTAGTCTGCTAGTTGAGCCCATCGTTATGATGGGCTTTTTTTTATGAGCGTTTGCCTCCCAGGCTACTGCTTCCCATATGGAGGTCACTGTTAAGCAACTCCTCTTGTTGTGCAATTTCCTTTCTTGCTCTAAAGATGTATTCTTTCTCGTCTTTTGGGCTTACTGCAAGACGTTTCAAACTATCTACATCCAGCTGTATAAACTTGGCTGCTTGCTCATCTGTAGCCTCTCGATCAAAGCCCATAAAGTGCAATACATCACTCGCCATCTTTACAGATGTATCTAGGGACTCTCTGTAAATATGATCGATTCCCATATTGTGAAGCTCGTAAGCATCATATCTATTTCTGGCGCGCACGAGTAGTTTAATGTGAGGATACTTATCCTTTACCTTTTTTACAATACGTCGTACCAGCTCTGGATTATCTATGGCACAAATAAGGTAATCTGCCTCTGCAATACCAGCAGACTCAAGAAGATCCATTCTATTTGCATCACCATAAAATACCTCAAACCCCATTTTACGCAAGAAGTCTACTCTATTTGAGTCTAGATCAAGTACTGTAGTTTTTATACCGTGGGCACGTAAAAATCTACCCACAGTACTCCCAAAATGACCAAAACCTATGAGTAACACCTTATGGCTAGACTGTATATCGTCCATAGGTCTTTTTTCTTGTTCTTTAGTTCCTTTGCGGGGTAAAATAAGGCGCTCGTTTACAATCCAGAGTACAGGTGTAATAGTCATTGTGAGGGCTGTAACCACGAGCATAATATCTAGCTGCTCTCTCTCAAATATATTGAGCTGGAAAGCAAAGGATAACAATACAAAGGCAAACTCCCCTATTTGTGCTAGTCCTACAATAAGTAGTAATCGCTGGTCAAGTTTAAGCTTAAAGGCTAATCCCGTGATGAGCAATACAATTGCCTTCACAAGGATGACACCCACCACAAGACCGGTAATCAATAAAGGATTTTCGGCAATAACAATAAAATTTATGGAGGCACCTACTGCCATAAAAAATAAGCCTAGTAATAATCCCTTAAAAGGATCTAGCGTACTTTCAAGCTCGTGTTTAAACTCGCTAGTAGCCAGAACGACCCCGCCTAAAAAGGCTCCAAGAGCAGGACTGAGCCCTACTAACTCCATAAGAAACGAGATACCCACTACTATAAGTAAAGCAGAGGCTACGAGTAGCTCTCTCACCTTTGACCTTGCTACTAAGCGCAACATAGGGACAATAAGATACCTACCCGCTACTATAATAATAGCGATAGATAATAGAATAGCCAGTGCTTGCAGTCCTAGAGGCAGGTCATCAAGTAAACTCACGTGACCACCTTCACTTGCTGTAGTAGCATCACTCACATTAGATAAAAGGGGTAACACACCAAGCATTACAATGACAATAATATCTTGAAATAACAGAATAGAAAATGAAGAAGTACCGTAGGTGGTTTCCATCAATCCTTTTTCTTTATTTGTTTGTAAAGTAATCGCTGTAGATGATAGCGAAACTGCCATTGCACTGGTAAGTGCAATTTTCCAATCTACGCCAGCTAGGTACAGAATGCCATACGTGAGCAGCATCGTCCCAAATACTTGAATACTCCCCATACCTATAACGAGTTTTCGCATCTCCCAGAAGCTGCTTGGTTTGATCTCTAACCCTATAATAAAGAGCATTACCACTACGCCAAACTCTGCAAACTCAAGTATATCTTGCCCTTCTTGCCCTACAAAACCTAAAATATAAGGTCCTATGAGCATCCCGGCTAGTAAATATCCTATTACAGAACTGAGTCCTAGTTTTTTTGCTAGTGGCACACATATCACGGCACCGGCTAGAAATATAATTGCTTCAAAAAGTATTCCTCCACTCATACATTAATATTTGATTGGTTATAAAAAACGAGTACATCTTAAGCACTCACAGCACAAGAGGCTCTTTTAAGTAGCATATACTCCCCAGCATTTTTAAACTCTCTTACAGAAGTGCCTGTATAGCGTTTAAATGTTTTTGAGAGGTGACTTACATCTGTAAAGCCTAGCTCATCTGCGATTTCAGTAAGGGTAAAATCTGAATTGAGAAGACGTATCTCTACTAGTCTAAGTTTGGCTTTCATAATATACTCACGCAAAGACATCCCTACCTGTTTTCTAAAAAACTCACTTACGTAGGTGGCAGACATCATAAATGTTTCTGCAAGTCTATCTACTTTAAGCAGTTCACTTTTTGCAATGTTCTCGTTGATGTAGGTGAGCATATTTGTTGCTCTATCATCACTTGTTGTATTTACAATCTCATAGTGACTCCCTTTTTTTATATTTCTAATAACCACTTCTAAAATACTTACCATAAGACTTGAGATAAGCGATACAGAGACCTCTCCATAGTTTCTAGTCTCTCTTAAAATAATTGCAGTAAGCTGTTTGAGATGCTCCCTATCTGCATCACTTTTAATGATATCGCCAGGCAGCTGGTTGTAGTTAGATAAGATGTAGGCGGCTTCTTTAAACCACTCAGACTTATCCAGCGTCATCTTATTAGAGCTTTTGAAAAACGAATTTGTAAACTTTAAAAAGACAAATTTTGTACGCTTCTCTATATTGAACGAATGACACTTTAAGGGAGGTAGTAAAAAGATACTATCCTTTTTATAATCGTAAAAGTTGTAATTAATACACTGCGTACCCTCTCCACTTTCAATAAGTACAAGTTCAAAAAAGTTGTTTTTAACTGGGCGTTGTTTCCACTCAGACAACTCCATTTCTTGTATTTCAAAAGGTTTATAAGCTTCTAATACTTGCATAGTAGTATGATTTAGGGACAAATTTAGGGTTTTATAGCGTTAAAATTATCATAATACACCCAACAACCTTTATTTATACCTAATTAACCATTTTATATACAAATAGACCAGCGAGCTATCCCACTACATTTGTATCATCAAACAAACTCACAAACTAAAACGTACTAAGATGGATTACAAAAACTTCCAAACATTTACGGCTTCACAAACAGAAGGCGTACTCACCGTAACAATTAATTTTGGCCCTGTAAATGTACAAGGACAAGAAATGCTAGCAGACCTCAACAGCCTTGCACTACGTCTCGAGAGAGATAGAAGCGTTAAAGTAGTTGTTTTTGAATCGTCAAATCCAGATTACTGGGTATGTCATTACGATACCAACCTTTTAAGAGATATGTCTACAGAGGCGGTACACAGAGATGAAGTGGCATTACTAGATCTACAAGTGGTTTTAGAACGTTTAAGCAACTTACCACAAGCTACTATCGCAAAAATAGAAGGATTTGCACGTGGTGGTGGACACGAAATGGCTCTAGCGCTAGATATGCGATTTGCAGCTAGAGGAAACGCTAAGTTTATGCAGATGGAAGTAGGTATGGGTATTCTTCCTTGTGGAGGAGGCGCATCACGTATGGCACGACAAGCAGGTCTTGGTAAAGCACTAGAGATTATTCTAGGTGCACAAGACTGGGATGCAGACCAAGCAGAGCATTATGGTACGATAAACAAAGCACTAGACCCAGATGAAATAGGACCATATGTAGACGCACTTGCCACACGCATATCAAAATTTCCTGCAGAAGCAATTACAGCTTGTAAACGTGCCGTATATGCATCTATAGATCTACCTATAAAAGAGGCCTTAAAAGAGGAAGCTTATCAACTTTATCAAGCAACTAGCAGAACTCCGGCGATAAAACGTTTTACCATCGCAGATGAAAATGGAGCTCAGTTTGACCACAACAATCAGAAAAACTGGGAAGGAATGTTATTAGACCTTCAAGAAATACAATAAAAAAATCACACAACACAAACTATAAAAAGAAAGCATATATGAAAGCAATGATTATAAACGAATACGGTGAGAATGCCGCATTCACAGCAAGCGAAGTAGCAAAACCAGCAGTAACTTCAGGTCACGTGAGTATCAAGATTGCAGCCTCTAGTGTGAACACGGTAGACACAATGATTCGCAAGATGGGGTCAGACCTACCTTTATCACCAGCAGCACCAGCTATATTAGGAATGGACTTTGCAGGAGTGATAGAAGCAGTAGGTGAAGGTGTAAATGACTTTAAAGTAGGTGACGAGGTATACGGTTGTGTAGGTGGCCTTGCCGACTTACAAGGTACGCTAGCCGAATATATCGTGGCAGACAGTAAACTTATTGCTCACAAAGCTGCCAACTTATCTATGACAGAGGCGGCATCACTACCACTTGTAGCAATTACTGCTTATGAGGGGTTAATGCGTGCAGGGATTAAAAAAGGACAAAAGGTACTTGTACAAGGTGGATCTGGAGGTGTAGGCCACGTAGCGGTACAACTAGCTATTCACTTTGGGGCAGATGTATATGCTACTTGTGGAGGACCAGAACAACAAAAAATTATAGAAGGCTATGGAGCAACGGCAATTAACTATAAAGAAGAAACGGTTGAATCATATGTAGCAAAATATACAGATGGTGCAGGTTTTGACCTTATTTATGATACCGTAGGTGCAGATAACCTTACGAAGTCTTTTGAGGCAGCAGCACTTAATGCACAAATAGCTACTACAGTATCTATGTGCAACCTAGATCTTACTCCAGCACACTTTAAAGGCTTATCACTACACGTTGTGTTTATGCTCATCCCTATGTTACACAACTACAAGCGAGAAGAGCACGGAGCGATTTTAAAAGAACTAAGCAATATCGCACAAGACAAAGCACTAGTACCTCTAGTAGACAGCACATTTGCGCTAGATAATGTAGGTGATGCTTATGCAAGACTAGAGAGTGGTAAAGCAATAGGTAAAGTAGTTGTAACTAACTAAGACCTCATCCATAGGCTTACTATGGCAGGACTTAAACCTTAAACATCTATTTTATAGGTGTTTAAGGTTAAAAAAATACAGAACTTTGCTTTTCATAACAACCACCATTTTAACCACCAAAGCCAACAGCCTTTTGTACGCAGTTCTGTTATAAATATAAAATAGAATAGCAGTAGCTATATGTAAAACATAATATTATGAGTACCATAGAACATACAAATGCACTTGCAGAAGCTCGTGCTTTAGAAGTACCATCACGAGAATTATCATTAAGACGCGATCCATCTGTTTCTCAATTTTGGAACGAAAATCGTAAATTACTAGAAGCTGCTTGGGCAGAATGGGAAATAGAAAACAAAGATGATGTATTAATTCCTGATGAAACCTTGCTAGACCCACGTTTACGACAAGCCATTAAAGACGCTTGGGAAAACCCAGAAAAAGAATCTGCTGTTGCCGATTTATGGGAAGAAATTATACCTGGTGTTTATGTAGCACAGTTTTTTGATCTAGATCGTTTAGCAGATTTTCGTAACTATCTAGAAGCTGTAGCAAACTCTGGAGTGCCAAAACGTGCACCTTATGGTATACAATTAAATCGTTATGGAATGATGTTAGACCCTCGTTCTGAAGGTCATCTGGCAGTACCTAATTTTCAGGCATTTTATAATGTTATGATGGATCGTTTTATGCGTCCTATAGCGCGTTTGTTATTAGGAACTTACGGTTATGATAATCAGACTTTTGGTTTTTCTATCCAGTACAATCCAGATAAGGACAAGGATTTACACGCACATACCGATGCCTCTGCAGCTACCTTGAATATCAATATCAACTTACCAGATGAAAAGTTTACAGGATCTGAGGTTGATTTTTATGATAAAGCTTCAGGAAAAACGGTACAAGCTATTTTTGAGCCGGGTAAAGCCATCATCCATAGAGGTAATGTCCCACACGCAACACACCCCATTACAAGCGGGCAACGTAGTAATTTAGTAGTGTGGTTATATGGAGACCGTATGCAAATACCACGTGGTAGTACAAGCAGCTACGGAAATACTAGCAACAGCGACACCATTAAAGATGTTGCTTTAGAAAGTGTAACCGCTCGCCAGCGATGGAGTTTACCTGATGGTCCTAAAGATACCGCTGCACCTTTTTAAGAAACGTAGGTTAATTATTAACTTAGAACAAGAATAAAATTAAAAGAACTGGTAATACAACTAGTGTCAGTTTTCATCAACATAAACATATAGGAATGAGCAAGACCATATTAATTACTGGAAGTACTGACGGCATAGGTAAACTAGCCGCCATACAGCTAGCAAAACAGGGACATACCTTGTACATACACGGTCGTAATGCTACAAAAGTAGCAGAGACCATCGCCACCATAAAAGCCGAATCTAACAATGAACACATAGACGGTTTTGTAGCAGATTTTTCTAGTATGGCAGCAGTTCGTGATATGGCTAGTGAGGTAAATGAAAAACTCACAACACTAGATATACTCATAAACAACGCAGGGGTTTTTAAAAGCCGCGAGCTGTTTACGGCAGATGGGCTTGATATGCGTATGGCGGTAAATTATATCGCGCCTTACCTGCTCACCACTTCCCTACTCGATCTTCTTAAAAAAGGCGAGCACACACGCATTATAAACCTGAGCTCTGCAGCACAGTCATCTGTAATAGATAGCGTGCTAGCAGGTACTAAAGAAGAGAGCCAGCAGGAGACCTACGCACAGAGTAAGCTTGCTTTATTAATGTGGAGCTTTGACCTAGCAATACAAGAGCCAGCACTTACGGTTATCCCTGTAAACCCAGGTTCTTTGCTTAATACCAATATGGTAAAAGAAGCCTACGGTCACCACTGGTCACCAGCAGATAAAGGAGCAACTATTTTACAAGACCTCGCTACAAATCCTAACTATGAGAGCCATAGCGGTGATTATTTTGATAATGATAAAGGAAGCTTTGGTAGGGCACATACAGATGCCTACAGTGAGGAAAAACGCACACACTTAATCACCACAACACAACAGATTTTAAAAAACATCTCATAAACCACAAAAAGCGATACCTATGAAACATCTCATCGCCACAGCAGCACTTGTTATACTTACGGCAAGCTGCGCAGAGCAAACGTCACAACAAGAAACAAAAGATACACCATCTACAGAAGCCATCTCCTATAACGAGGCTACCTATGAGCTTATGCTCGCTACAGATGTTACCTGGGGAGCACTTAACCCAGCACGTGGTGAGAATGGACCGCGCGCTACCAACTTATGGGGAGATCGTACTAAAGAAGGTCCTTCTGGTATGCTGGTAAAATTTAAAGAAGGGTTTGCCTCACCACCACACATACACGATGCGACCTATAGAGCAATTGTACTAGATGGGGAGATTCACAATGCAGATAAAGATGCCCGCGAACTCTGGATGCCAGATGGCTCTTTCTGGACGCAACCTTCTGGGGAGACGCACATCACAGCGGCACGCTCAGCGACTAATATGGCTTTTGTAGAGATAGATAACGGGCCTTACGTAGTAAAACCTGTTGAGAAGGCTTTTGAAACCACAGAGCGCCCTATTAATGTGCACGATACAAACGTAGTATGGCTAGATGGCAAAGACATAAACTGGCTTAACAAAACAGGCACTCTAGAGGGCGCGTCACTGGCAGTACTATGGCAATCACAAACTAATAAAAAGCACAAAGGTTTTTACCTACGCCTCGCGCCTGGCTTTACGGGAAACATCACCACAGGTGAGGGAGATTTTAAGGCAGTCATTGTGAGTGGTGATGCAAGCTATAAGGCAGCAACAGCAACTACTCCGGTAACTACGATGCTTGGGAGCTATTTTGGCGCTACGGGTGTCTCACAACACCAGATTAGTGCTGGTGCACAAGGAGTGATTTTATATATAAATACCACGGCTAGCTTTACGGCACAAAATAAGTAATGCGCTACTTTTGGGTACAGCAAGGTGATAGTATTTACCTCTCATATGTAGTAGTTTTACGCTTTCGCGAAAGCGTAATTTCCGCTCAACCGCATCACCGTCTTGTTAACAAGATGGTTGGGTGTAAAAAGAACCCTTACGATTAAAAAAACAGGCGACACCTATATCCTTTTGACCTCGCACTTATGAAGTGTAATATGACGCCAGAAGAAACCGCACAGGCAGGTGTAGATGTACAAACCAAAAGACTGATGCCTGCCTATACACTAGGCAGGCTTTAAACTTGCCTTCCACCCTTGGACAGATCCCGTACTACGAATACAAAAAGACGCCGCAACAAAAGACCTCACCATCATCACCCCACGCATAGGTGAGATAATACCTGTACAAGATAGTACACAGGTATATCAAGATTGGTGGTTTGGGTTGTAAAACTAATCTACCTTTCTATAAGGTTGTTTTTTTCTAATATGAGTAATATTCTCTTACCTATTTCTTGATCTAATTTGTCGTCGGTATTGAAAACATTGATATTAGCAAGGCCACAGCTATGTGCCGCTGGTTCATTAAACTGTGAAGTGATTAAGGCATCACTATGTACTCCAGGATATAATAACAACGCATTTCTTCCTTGCCAATACTCATTGTACACATACATCTGCCTTAGATCATTTGTACTGGGTTTATTATCCTTATTGTTTTTCCACTTTGTATCAATGATCGATGAGTTGTTACCATTTTTCACAACGATATCTGGCCTTATGGTTATACCATTCCAAAATCTCTTACTGTTCTGACCAAAAACCTCAATATCTAAATCTCGTGTTGCTTCTTTTAATTTAATTAAAACATATTCTTCCCATAGGGAGTTCATATCAAATAGTAGTGCAAGCATATTCTCCGACCCTCCAGATACGTTAGGTGCAAAGTTTAAAATAATTAATCGAGCAATTTCAATAGCAGTCTTATATGGCTTGTTTTTACGATTGAATGCTAATTTTGAGAATGTAGCTTCGTTACAAATTATCGCAGTTACTTCTGGAAAGTTTAACTGAACCTCTTTACACCTAGAATATAGATATGTTCCTTTTGAAACTAACTCTATAATTGATAATGCTTGATTAATTATCTGATGAAGTGTATGATCTTGATTATAAACTTGATGGGAAGTGTAAAATCGTTCTTTGTGAATTAAGTTTTGACTTAGATGCTGTGCAAACTCAAGCTTTCCTTTTAAAGCCCTAACGTTTTTGGATTCTTTATAATAGGTTTTTATTAGTCCTTTTCTACATAAATCTTGCACCTCTCTTAAGAACCAATCGAAGTATATATCAAGTAAGTGAATGCTCTGCTTATTAACCTGAGCTTGTCCAACTTTTTGAACTTTCAATTTTTTAGTTTGCTTAAGCATTTCTATAAGCACTCCTTGCCATACTGCCTTTTCGCTATTATGACTAGCATCCACTTTTGGTAAAATCTCTATATTAAGATCATCTACACGCACAACTCCTACATATTGACTAAACTTAACCCCTTTATGTACGAGCGTAAAATATTTATTATCGTGTAAGCTATTAAGCTTTGCTAGCGAATCAAAATGTTTCTTTTGAAATAAGATACCATCATATTCACTTCCATAATAAAGTGTGCGGTGCTCAAAAACTTGGATGCGTTTAGTAGTTCTCAAAAATTAATTTCTGCTTTTATTTAGCAATATCAAAACGGCTTCTTCTATATTACCAATAGTATCTTTTAATACAAGCTGAGTATCGATAGGTGGTATATCTAAATTGCCAAAAGAAGCAAATTTTACTTCATTATTTTTCTTCTGCTCAATGAATCCAGCCCCGAGAATTAATGCCATCTTTTCATAATCGTGATAAAAGTACTCTTGTAATAATGGAATGATTTTATTCTGAAAAACCGTAAATAATGCCTCTGTATCACCAGAATCAATAGAAAGGAAATAAGAATGACCTATGGTATGATCCCTATCTACTAAAACTTCTATACGCTCATTGATTGTCTTAAGCACTTCTTCGAGAGTAAAACCATCAAATTGTATGTCCGAAAGTAAACTTGGGTTAGGCATTAATTCTTTAAAAGTAAAACGTCTTCGCAATGCAGTATCTAGTGCTTCCACAGATCGGTCTGCGGTGTTCATTGTACCGTAGATATGTAAGTTAGCAGGAACCGAAAACTTATCCTTAGAGTATGGTAACTGCACCTCTAATTCATTTATACCTCCTGCCCGTTTGTCTTTTTCTATAAGGGTGATGAGCTCCCCAAAAATAGCAGAAACATTACCGCGATTAATTTCATCTATAAAGATTGCGTAGTTATTTTCTGGATCAACTTTTGCGCGCTGGCAAAGTTTCTTAAAAACACCATCTTGTATTTCATATCCTAAGTCTCTTTCACCATCTTCCATTACAGGTTTTATACCTTCTACAAAATCTTCATAACTGAAAGATTGATGGAAGGTTACAAACTCGTAGTTTCTAATTTGTTTGTCCGGCATAGGTTTGAATGCTTGATACTTGTGCATCATATCTCTTGCCTCTGGAAATTGATCATTCAGTTCCTTTTCCACAATAGACCAGCGACCATTTTCATCTTTGTAGAAGATTAAAGGCGCAACTCTTCTGGAATGGTTTACATTTTCACAATCTTCAATGGTATGAGCCTGGAGATTCCCCCAAGCAGTTTGTCTCAAATTATTTGATAAACTTGTTTTCGCTTTTCTAGCAAAGAACTCGTGATTTAAGATTTGTGTTACTTCGGTCTTTCCAAGATCCAAAACAATCAAAGTAATTACTTGAAACCAACTCAAATCACTAAATTCCTTTTCAAGAAACTGATCACTTGTCAAGCTGGACTCCTTAATTGTATACCTATTAAAATACTCATTCTGTAATGTATACGTTTTGCCTGTCCCCGGAGGACCATATAATATTTTATTTAAGGACAACGAATTGTTTTGATCTTCATACTCCATTTCATAAGAATTTTTATTTTCCTTAAAATATTCTAACAAGAATTTTTGATAATTCTCTTTACCAAGTAATGCTCTAGGTCTATGTGTACCTGTGTCTTTACTAAATTTATAAAATAGTCCGTCCTTATTTGTACTCACTTCATTCAAAATCTCAATTACCTCAAGATAATTATTCTGATCTACGTTAAAAATATCGATGTCAAAATAAGTGTTACTGTCCTCCAAATCTTGAGATATCCTTTCACTAGATATATCCTTATATTTTAATTCTGGGCGGCTATAAAACCAATCAAGAAATTTTTCTTTAACACTATCCATTTTAGACATAAGCCACTCGTAATAATATTCATAATTTTCGACCTTTGATTTATAGGAAGAAACATCAGTTAAGGTTTTTAAAACCATACTATGGTCTATATTCCAGATTCCTTTTTTTACCCAATTTACTTTTCTCCGATTGTGGTATTTATAATTACTCTCGTGATAATATTCCGAGGTTATAATACCATAGCCCAATAAAGTACTTTTTCCCTTTTTGATAATAACCACGTCACCGAGACTCATATCGTTTGCAAACTCCCAATTTGCAGTAACGTCATTCATCTTATTTCCTTCTCCACCATAATATTCTCGAAGTGCATCTCGTATACTATCCTTATTTGAATATTGAGTTAAATCTCCTAATTCATCCCACCCTAGAGCCATATAGCCCTCCTCATAAAATTTATCCCACATTATAGCATTTCTACCAGGAGATAATAACCAATATTTTTTTTCTGATGTGGTGATTTTGTTTTCTACAGATTTCCTAGCCTCTTTCAATTTTCTCTGTGAGTTCTCCTGTAACTCTTGAAATTTTTGATCACTTATGATTAGGTCAGGTATTTCTGAATCAATAGCAACTTGCTTAATAATGGGATAATTTTGTTTTAACCAATCATAAATTAGTTGGGGCTGTCCTTCTTGAAAATCACCAATTATTTTATACGCTCTAGTCCCTTTTGGGTCCCAACGTATATCATCAAATTTGCTGGCTAGGCTTTTATAAAAATCCACTAACCATTGATCTGTCTCTCCAGGGAAAACGATATCAAGATTGACTGTAAAGCCATCTTGAATTGGCTTAAAGACTAAGCCTACGCTTTTTGTTGCATTTGCACCTCCACTCTTGTCAACTAATCCAACAAAACAATAATCATTAGTTCCCTGAAATACTAGGCCTTGTGCAAATTTTCCTCCTAGATAATTCTTATCCTTTGTGCTTGCACGCTGGCGTACAATAAAATTAAAACTACTATCAAAATTTGTTCTATAATTTAGGAGGTAGTCGTGTATTTTTTGATGAAAATGCATTTTCTTGTTGGTATTTAAATATAGATTTTCTTACTTCTCTCTAAGTTTTATAAAATGTCAGTTACAAGAGTTTATTCTATTTTATAAATCATCCTATCCTTTGCAAATAGATATATCCTACCTGTTGGCTTTTTACAAACCTTTACATTTACTGTCATAAACCTCGTTCCTAGTGGATGCAACTTTCGCTCTTTACTACTGCATTCTATCATTATATTTTGTGGTAAACCTTGGCCAGAAAGTGGACGTACCCTAATACGTCCAGTCTCCTTATCTAAAAAACTTTCACACTTAATATCATCATAGTAATTACCTAATATTAGATTCATATACTGTCTTCCTAACTTTATATTAAACGCAATATTCTATCCTAAGCACTCCACTCCCCAAACTGTCCTTCTGCTTGCTCCATAATATCTTGTAAGATTTCATTGAGCTTAGTGATACTAATCTTTCCTCTTAATTCCTTTTTTACGGCTAGGCGTATGCTTGCTTTTGCGTTCTCTTTCTTGGTCCAGTCGAGTTGTAGGTTTTTCTTTACAGCTTTTACCACCGCGTGCACGATGTCTTGAATGGGGCCTTCTTCTTTGATGATCTCCTTTTTTGCTGCTAGTATGTCATAAAAGGCGAGTTCTTCCTCGCTTAGTCCTAGTTCTGAGATGCGGCTGTCTTCTTTTTGTAGGTCTTTTGCGCGCTCTACTAATTCTGCGATGGTAGCGTAGCTGTCTAGGGCGTTATTGTGATAACGGTCTATTACTTTTTCTAGCTCTTCTTTTAGGCTTGTGTATTTCTTGATATTTTTATGGAGCCTGAGTTTTATTTCGTCTTTGAGTATGTTTTTTATTAGCTCAATTTTTAGGGCGTGACCGTCTTTTTCCTTTTTCGCGCCAAGCAAGAAAGTATCGTCTAGTATGGAGATATCTGCTCGCTCAATGCCTGCCATTGCAAATACATCTACTATCTCTTCGCTGTCTATACTCTGGCTTATGAGCTCTTTGATCTTTTCCTTCTGCTCGCTTCTAGTGCTTTTTACACTTTTGGCATTACGCACTGCCTTACTCACGTGTTGTACATAAAGTACATCGATCGCGCTGTGTTGAATCGCTGGCTGACTTTTTACAATAGACAGTAATCCAGACATCGTCTTTTCGGCCTTCATAAAGCTCATTGACGCTTCATCGTCTTTTATGATGTGATTAAGTCCTGCTTTTACTAGCAATACTTTATCTGCATCTCGCAATGCTTTCCAGTGTTGATAGTCTGCCGTTTCTGGTAAGAAGCTCAGACAACTTTCTAGCTGATCAAAAAACAGCTCTAGCGCCTGTTCCATATCTATGGTAGGCTTTCCTTTGCCGCCCTCGCCAGTGTACTTTGTAGTGGCGATTTTAAGATTGTCACCTATGCCTATATAATCTACAATGACGCCGTTTTTCTTGTCTTTAAAAACACGATTTGTTCTCGTGATAGCTTGCATCAAGTTATGACCACGCATTATCTTATCTACATACATCGTATGTACGCAAGGAGCGTCAAAACCTGTGAGCCACATATCCCGCACGATGACAATCTTGAGCGGATCTTCAGGATTTTTAAAGCGTTTTTTTAAGGCTTCTGTGCTTTCTTTGGTTCTAAAGTGGGGATTCCACGATTGTGGGTCTTTGCTTATGTTTCCTGTCATTACTACGGCTACTTCTGGGCAATCTTCTAGCGCAGTAATCGCTTCATACATTTTTACACAGTTGCGCCTACTCATACAGACGATCATCGCTTTCCCTTCTAAGGTAGCGGTGCGGTTTATAAAGTGGTTGAGAATATCTGTAGATACTTTGCCCACGCGATCTTTACTTCCTGCGGCGTCTTCTATGGCTGCCCATTTTAAATTTCCGCTATCTTCGGTGGCTTCTGTAATGGCATCTACCTCATCATCTAGCTTGTCATTCCACAAGTGAAGTTTGGCTAGTCTTGGTTCATAAAAGATATTTACCGTAGCCTTATCTGCCACGGCTTGTTTGATATCGTAAATATGGATCGTATCGCCAAAAACTTCTTGCGTATCTGCATCCTTACTATCTACTGGAGTTCCGGTAAAACCTATAAACGATGCTTTTGGCAATGCTTTTCGCAGGTTACTGGCAAAGCCATCTAGCAGCCCGTATTGTGTACGGTGCGCCTCATCTGCCATCACAATCACATTTTCGCGTAAGCTTAAAACAGGATGTTCTGTTTCTCCTAGCTCCTCATCTGTACCTTGTTTTAAACGGAACTTCTCTATGGTGGTAAAAATCACACCACCAGCACCTGCGCTTAGTAACTTACGTAGGTCATCTGTAGTGTCTGCGTGTTGCACATCGCCCACGAGGTCCTTTGCAGCGACAAAGTTTTCATAGAGCTGGTAGTCCAGATCGCTACGGTCTACCTGCACGACTATGGTAGGATTTTTAAACTGTGGGTGGCTACGCAAGATGCCCGTGTAGATCGCCATAAAGATACTCTTGCCAGATCCCTGTGTGTGCCAGACCACGCCTATGCGGCCATCGCCTGCAGGACGTACCGCCTTTTGAGCAGCAGCCACGGCATAGGTCACGCCAAAATACTGATGGTACTTTGCCCCTTTTTTAATCAAGCTGCCATTATGGTCTTCGTGAAAGATAAAATTCTTGATGTAGTGCAGCAGTCGCTCTTTTGTAAATAGCCCAAAGAGCAAGGTGTGCATCTGGAAATCCTCGTCATTAAAGGTTTTTGTGCCGTCTATACTCTTCCAGGCAGCAAACCACTCTATCCCACTCCCATACATCCCGTGTTGCGCCTCATTACCATCACTTATCACCGTGAGGGCATTGTACTCAAATAACTGTGGGATATCTTTTATGTAATGCCCTATCTGGTTATGGGCTTCCTTAATATTTGTAGTCTCGTCATACCAATTTTTTAACTCAAAAACTACTAGTGGCAAGCCGTTTACATAGATGATGATGTCTGGACGACGTTTATTTTTACCGGTAATGCTAAACTGGTTTACCGCCCAGAAAGTATTATTCTCAGGATGCTCAAAATCTATGGGATAGAGGTGAACGGCTTTCTCACTACCGCTTGCATCTTCATAGGGAATCTCCACCCCTTTTGTCATCTTGAGATGAAAATCACGGTTGCGGTGGTCTAGATCTGCCCCTGTGTTATGCGTAAAAGTAGCAACGGCAAGTTCTTGTATTTCTTTAGGTAGGTGTGCATACTGTCTTGCAATAAATGCCGCCAGCTCCTCCTTGAGCACCACACTCACATTATTTTGCGGCAACGAGGTGCCTAGCAGGTGTGTGTACCCCAGATCTCCTAGCCAGTCTATACAAGCTTGCTCTATGTGTGCTTCTTTCATTGCTGTTATATTGTCATTCCTTTAAAGGCGGGAATCTCTCCACGACCTCTTAATTTGATTTACTTATCACTTCCGCTTTCGCGAAAACGGTATTCACCCACATACTCCCTACGTATTTGCAAACTCGTTAAGGCGAACTTCTCCGCTTATGAGTTTTGGCAGCAAAGTGTCTCGAAGGTTGGTGAGGGTTTGGTTTTTCATTTGATTACTATAGATCATATCCAGTATCGGTTTTGCTAATTTTTCATAATCATTTATAGCCTCTTTATTTGGAACTGGTATTTTCAATTCTTTCAGATTAGAAACAGTCACGTGTCCTAAACCAGTAGTTTGTTTATGAGTTGCTAGATTTATAAATGTTGGAAGTAAGTTTTTGAGCATATTGAACACATAACATTTACTGTCTGAATTGCTTACTCTAACTACAAAAATATGTTGATTGAGTAATGCCTCACCTTTATCCCATAAATGAATACCTAGTGAAGTATGTGGATTTCCAGACCAAGGAAATAATATATCATTATTGTTTATAATGTACTTTTCGTCCAATTTTTTATTTGAATACTTTGTCTGACTAGTGACTCCTTGTTTTATTTCAACAATTTTAATAACAGGTAAACCTAATTGAGTGTCTTCTGTGAAATCTTTTGGTTTAAAAGATGCTCCATTTATAAATTTTGCAGTTGAGTAAACACTTTTCACCACCCATCCCTCAGGGATCATCCCGAGTTCGCTTTCTACAAACCTCCCCTCTTGAAAAGGACCAAAATCTACAAACCACTCTTTATAGAGTGCCATTGCCATTTCTTCTAGGGTTTTATTAATGGCGAGGTTGTTTTCTATTTTGGCATCTATAGTGGAGAGTATGGAGGCAATGGCGGTTTGTTCTGGGAGGGGTGGGAGTTGGAGTTCTAAATTCTTTATTGTTCCAGCATTTAAATTCTGTTGAGCACCACCGTTTGCAAGATCTTTTATTATAAGATAATCGTTAAATACTTGATAATAAACGTATCTAAAATCAGCAACGTCAGGATCAATTATCAAATTACAACAAGCCTGATTAGTGGTCAAAGGTATATTGGTTACAGCTGATTTTCCTGCTGTATTTCCATACATAGCAATTATGACAGAATTTTTTGGAACCCATTTTGCAGAAGAATTAGTCAGCCCCTTTTCTGTAATATACTTTGCTGTTTCATTTATAATTCCAAAATTAACTTCCTTTGTATTTAACCAAGGAATATTTCCGCCATAATAATCACTTCGCTTTGTTGAAGGTGTACCTCCTGAATAAATTTTCTTGGATAAATCTCCTAGTTTATATGTTTTCCAGTTTTGGGGCATTAAAATCCTTTTATAGTTTTGATATCCTCTATTGTAATGGCATTTTCCATATATTCTTCATCTCCTCTAAGAAGTTTCAGACAATTATCTCGCTTTGAAATATCTTTGCCGTCCTTAATAAGTTCTTCAAATTTTGCAGTTGATTCCGTATTCAGAAGAATTCTCTTTACCTCAGGACATAAATCTTCAATGATCAACCATCTAAATAATTTATGCTCGCTAAAGACTACTCGCTCTGCCATCAATATAGTCCTCGCCATTGTATAATTATTAGCTAGTCGAATTATAGAACGTGGATTTGTATCAATATAAGCGTGGTATTCTTGGAGTAGATGTTTTAATTCTTCGGTATTTTTATTTTTTTCTTCTATAACGACATTGGATGCTGTATCGCCTGAAAAATTGAAATCTGTCTGCAATTTTTGAACAAAATCTGGATCAGTTAGTTCCGACTTTGATTGCTTCAAAATTAATTTTAATTCATCTTTCTTAGAATCGGTAAGTTCACTTACTGAGACATTTTTATTATCGACAGCCTTAGATTTCATTCCAAGTATATGATCCCAATATCTCTTTTTTGATTCTTCGGAAATGTTTGGTAGACGAAAGGATAATTGAAAAACCTTTTCAATAAAGAATTCTCCTAGTTGTTTTTTTGAGACCTCTTCATTGGAGAAATCTTGATAAATATTCCCGTAACTTGTGGATATCCAATTCTTATCACCCGCAATAATATATAATACCCGCTTATCCTTAAACAATGTTTGTACACCTTCTAATAATTGAACTATAAATTCCTTATCACATCGATCTATGTCATCAATAAAAATAGCGAGTTGTCTGTTTTTATTTTTTGAGTTAATATCATCCACCAACTTATTAAAATGATCTTTGATTTTGTTCATAGGATCCGAAGCACGTAATACAAATGATTTCGCTTCATTGGAAGAATTGATAAAAAGTGGAACGGTTACAAACTTTGCTAATGCAAATAAAGCACCACCAATAGAAATCAATGTTACTACTACTTTAAGAAAATCTCCAAAATTTGAAATGAAACTTTTACCATTACTATTAGCATCTGATGTAAGACTAAGAACATCAAGTATCTTATCTCCAAAATATATTATCGATAACACACCAATAATAAAAATTATTAAAGGAAATACACTGTACCAACGACTATAGCGCCATATCCTTCTAAACACCTCTTTACGCCATAAGTGCAAACTAGCTCTTATTCCAATTAAATATAATTGTTCTTTACTCTTTAAATAAACCTGGTCTATTAATGACCACCAAGGTGGCTTGATATGTTGATTTTGCCAAGCATTATAATCTACAATTATCCAATTATCGCCATCGGAATTTAAATTCTTCTTAATGAAATTTAAAAAAGATGATTTTCCTGCCCCCCATTTGCCCTGTAAATGAACCATAAAAGAATGGTTTAATTGTTCGGTAAAGATGTCCTTTTTTATAAGTCGTACGAATTCTCTTGCGACTGGTTCTCTACCTAATTTGTCTTCATTAACAACTTGGTCTAAATGAAAAGGGATTTTATCTTTGGTATTTTGCCTTAACTCGACTTCAGTTTTTTCCTCTTCACTCTTTATATATAAATCTAATGGCGGGGCTGGCGGTCTAGACAAGGCTACTGCTATTTGATGCACATAATCATTTAAATCCTTTTCAGATGAAGATAGCGGCAGATTGATTCTCACTTTATGATGAGGAAGAATTCCACGTAAAATTTGAATTCCTTCAATGACATTGCGTAAACTTAGCAATGGATTCATTCCAGCTTGACCAGCTCCTAATAATGGTATAAAAACTTTAAGATTTTTCTCTTTCAATTCCTTAAAATCTTCGAACTGTTTGAGATTATTTATTGCCCGTTTTAGATTATCAATAAAATCTATTTGATTTTTATTTTCATCACGAGTAAAAACAAACCCAATGTAAACAAGCTTATTTCCTAATTCTCTGAAGAACCATTTAAAACCCTTAGGATAAATTGGTTTTTCATTGAATGTAAAACTCAAAGAATCAAATCCTAAGATTTTCAAAACAGAATGCGCAATTCCATTTCTGCCTATTCCCCCCAAAGTACTTTTTGGCAAAATAAAAATATCATAGTCTCTTAATTCATTGCCTATTTTCTGTCCAAAAAAGATATTTTTCAATTCTGGTATTTCAAATTCATTTGCTAGGCTTAGTTGTTTTCTATCTTCGTCAAGAAATGAACTTTTAGACGAATATTTATAGTCGTGTCCCAATTGACCAAATAATTTTATGAACTCTCTACCTTTCTTGTCATCGGGAATAGAAATTGTAAAGTTGATTTTAGGAAAATTTTTGAGAACTCCCACCGTAGTATCATAGCTATCAACGAATTCAAGACCACCGGCACCTGTTCCCATTAAAGGGATCCAAACATTTTTTCCTTTAAAATCTTTATAAATTCTCGTTAATGCATTAGTAAGATTTCTTTTAAGTAGAATTCCTGTAAATTCTTTTCCAATCGTACTTACCAACAATACCGGCACACTATTTCCGCTTATCAAATAATATCCCTGATTTAAATTAATTCCATCGAGTACGGAGATATCATAGTCAAGACTTGATAAAACATATCTGTTTAATGTACCTGGACTTCCAAATTCATCTATTGAAACGACAGCCATATCAAACTGATTTGGTGGCTCGTCTAAATATGTATTTATATGAGTGTATTTCTGGTCAATCATCTAAAACTTCTCAAAATTCAACAAAATCTCTTCTTGCAAGCGATCTCCTTCTGCAAACTGTTTTTTCAATTGTGCTTGTAGGGTTTCCATTTTCTCTTCAAAAGGGATTCCATCATCTTCTATAGCCTCTGTTCCTACATAAATCCCTGGAGTAAGTTTGTAATCTTGTTTTTGTACTTCCTCTAGTGTAGCGCTGTATGCGAAGCCATCTGTGTTTTCATACGTACTCCCCACATTTCTCCAGTTGTGATAGGTATCTGTAACCTTATCAATATCTTCATCTGTAAAGACACGTAGTTTGCGGCTTTCCATCGTTCCCATTTTACTAGTATCTATAAAAAGGATCTCGTTCTCACGGTTACGGTGCTTGCCGTCTTTACCGTCACGATTTTTACTCAGTATAAAAATACAAGCAGGTATCCCAGTAGTAAGAAAGAGCTTGTCTGGAAGACGTACAATACAGTCTACCATATTGTGATCTACCATATGCTGGCGTACGTTTTTTTCTCCTTTATTATTAGAAGTCATCGCACCGTTTGCCATTACTACAGATGCCGTTCCCGTATCACTCAGGTGATTCCAGAAGGTTTGCATCCACATATAATTTGCATTACCATCGGTTGCAAACTCTTCTTTTGGTCCAAAAAGTCTTGGGTCGTTTTCTGGTAAATCCTCAGGGTGCCACTGGCTCACATTAAAAGGAGGATTTACAATAATAAAGTCGGCTTTCAGGTCTGGAAATTTATCTTGTAATAAGGAGTCACCTAGTCGCACATCAAAAGAAAGATCTCGTAAAGCAAGGTTCATTTTACAAAGTCGCAAGGTGCCGTCATAGCGCTCTTGCCCGTAAATAGAGATATTCTTTTTATCACCACCGTGAGCTTGCAAAAACTTTAATGACTGCACAAACATACCACCAGAGCCACAAGCAGCATCAAAGATTTTACCTTCATACGGCTCTATCATTTCTACTAATAAGCGCACAATACTTCCCGGTGTAAAGAACTGCCCGGCACCAGAACCTTCGGCTATCGCAAACTTGCCTATGTAGTACTCATACACACGCCCCAAAATATCACTATCTGGATTTTCCTTTTCTGAGAGTTTTGGGTTTGATAATAAGTTAATTAGGCCAGCAACTTGCTTCGCTGTGAGTTGGCTTTTTACAAAGATGCGTGGCAGTATTCCTTTCAGGTCAGCCCGGTTTGCCGCTAGTGTTTCATCAAGTATATCAAAAGCTTCATCTACCAGCACCTTGATATTATCCTGCTCTGCATTGTCTTGTAAAAACTGGAAAGTTGCCTTCTCTGGGATGATGTACACGTTTTTAGACAGGTACTCATCTGGATCTTCAAGAATGTAATGCTGCTCTTCTGTATCTAGTGTGTAGTACTCAGATTTCTTCTCTTTAAACAGTTGCTTTAAAGTATCTCGTCGCATCTCATAGCGCTCTGAGATATGCTTTAAGAAAATAAGCGGTAAGATGTAATCTTTATATTGATTTTCTGCCACTGCACCACGTAGTTCGTTTGCGGCTTTCCAGAGTTCTTGTTCAAAGTTAATATCGGCTTTGGATGTTTTTTTTGTCATTCAGTTAAAATGCTTTTGGGTAGTCTCCTGTAAATATAAGAAGAAGGTTTTTCTTACTATTACGGTAATCCTCATCTTTAAAATAAAATAATTTATAAATATTGAAGCGCTGTCTGTATACGTTTCGCGAAAGCGAGAATTAAACCGTATGCCCATTATCAAAGAAACGGTCTAAAAATAAAATTATCAAATATTGAGTATTCAACAAAAGAAGGTGTCGTAGTACTCTGTTAAAATACAAATGATTAAAAGAGATTGCCTACAACGATACCGCGTGCGCAGGAATCTCAAATACCAGAAGATACACGCCATAGATATCATCACAAGGATGTGATTTGTTATACTTTCGCGAAAGCGTAATAAGAATATATCTTAGTTCAATACGTACTTTTCACAATCCAAAACAACACACCCAATGACCATAGAAGACCTCGCAGGCACATACACCATCACAGGAAGCAACCAAAGCCCAGATGCAGCTGGCTATGAGGGCGAACTCACACTAGCGCTAGACGAGCACAAGAGAATTGTTGCTACTTGGCTAATAAGTGGTGATCAGCGCCAACAAGGAACTGGTTTCTTTAAGAATAATATTCTGGTGATTAATTTTAATTATGAGGGCGATGACGAGACCATCTACAAAGGTGTCGTAGTCTATCAATGCATCACCAAAGATCTACTAGAAGGCTTCTGGTCAGAAAAACACGGTAATCCGCTATACCTAGGTGAAGAACGCTGCTATAGAAAAGGAACGCTCAAGGAGGTGCTTAATTAAGGGGGCTTTTAGTAGACGGTAGTTGGTAGGCGGTAGACGGTAGTCTTTAGCTGTTGGCTTATAGTTCGTAGACGGTAGTTCTTAGTTTTTGGCTTTAAGCTCTAAGCCGTAAGCTTTAAGCTGTGAGCTGTGAGCTGTGAGCTGTGAGCTGTTCTATAGTCCTTATTCGATATTCGATATTCATTTCTCACTGTTTTACAAAGAAAAATTACGATGGGATTACCTGCGGTGATCCCGGGTGGGTATCCTTTGCAAGCATAAAACCCATAACGAGCTGTGCTCGTTGGTTTTTTGTTTTATCCCTACGCCTTCCAAGCGAGCTTGGGGCTTGGTATAAAACAAAAAACCTGTAACATACGTTACAGGTTTCTTTTGCGGAGAAAGAGGGATTCGAACCCCCGGAGGTGTGACCCTCAACAGTTTTCAAGACTGCCGCATTCGACCACTCTGCCATTTCTCCTTGAGTGTCTCACCAAGCTATCTGCTTGATTGCGGGTGCAAATATACAGCGCTTTTTTAATTACCAAAACCTTTTAATGAGTTTTTTTGAAAATAATTTTATCACTCACAATACACGCTTTTATTCTCGCCACTACTCCCCTAGCTATCATTAATTTATATATTTTGTTTATCTATTTTAAAAAATTGATAAACAACAAACCGCTTTTAATAGTATCTTTACCTCATAACAAATCATTCCTAACCAATGTATACCATTTGCTATTTTAGCAAAGTAGCTCCAGATCTTACAGATGAGGAGATACAAGAGATCTTTGATCATACCTATCACCAAAATAATGAAAAAGGCGTATGTGGCATCCTACTGCATACGATGGGTAATTTTTTTCAGGTGCTAGAAGGTGACGAGGCTTATCTCACAGACCTCTATGAGAATAGAATAAAAACAGACCCGAGACATCATAGTATTTTTGAAGTGATCCATAAAGCTGGAAGCGATCCCGTTTTTACTACCTATAACTCCCGCTTTCAAACCATAGATAATAGTGACCAACTTAATGAGGTAAAACAATACCTCCAGAAGCACGCCATACGCTCCTCTACCTCAGACAAGCTAGCGCGACTGCTTAAGTCTTTTATCATCTTTGACTACTAGATGCCATACACCCATAAAAAAAGCCTTTCTCATTGCTAAGAAAGGCTTTTTACTGTCTTATATAGTAGTATCGCTTATACGTTAAATAAGAAGTGCATCACATCACCATCATTTACAATATAATCTTTACCCTGTACGCCTAGCTTTCCAGCCTCACGTACCTTTGCCTCACTACCGTACTCCACAAAGTCATTATACTTAATGACCTCTGCACGTATAAAGCCTTTTTCAAAATCTGTGTGTATCACTCCGGCAGCTTGTGGTGCCGTTGCTCCTATGTTTACCGTCCAGGCACGCACTTCTTTTACACCTGCTGTAAAATACGTTTGCTGGTTAAGTAGCTTGTAAGCTCCGCGTATTAACACGGCGCTTCCTGGCTCCTCAAGACCTATATCTGCAAGAAACATCTGGCGCTCCTCATAATCATCTAGTTCTGTAATATCTGCCTCAGTACCTACAGCAAGTACAATCACCTCTGCATTTTCGTCTTTTACCGCCTCACGTACCTTGTTTACATACTCATTACCAGCTACAGCAGCATCTTCATCTACATTACATACGTAAAGTACTGGCTTGTCAGTAATAAACTGTAAAGGCTTTACAAACTCCTCGCGTGTATCTTCATCTATATCTATCGCACGTACAGAGATACCTGCTTCTAGACCTTCTTTTATTTTAAGTAAAGCTGCTTCTTCTGCCTGGGCTTCTTTATTACCCGTACGAGCCGCACGTTTTACCTTTTCTAGTTTCTTATCGGCTGTTTCAAGATCTTTGAGTTGTAGCTCTATATCTATCGTTTCCTTATCACGTATAGGATCTACACTCCCGTCTACGTGCACAATATTATCATTATCAAAACAACGTAGCACGTGCAGTATCGCATCTGTCTCACGTATGTTTCCTAAAAATTGGTTTCCTAGTCCTTCTCCCTTACTTGCCCCTTTTACAAGACCTGCAATATCTACAATCTCTACCGTAGCAGGGATCACACGCTCTGGGCTTACGAGCTCCTCTAGTTTTGCTAGCCTGTTATCTGGTACATTTACCACACCCACGTTAGGCTCAATAGTACAAAACGGATAGTTTGCACTCTGTGCTTTGGCATTAGACAGACAGTTAAAAAGGGTTGACTTCCCTACATTAGGTAATCCTACGATTCCAGCTTTCATATAATAGTATGTATTAGTAGTACGCTTTCGCGAAAGCGGAAAACCATTCTTTCCACTTTATTTTTAGGGTGCAAAGATAATCCTATTTTATTGATCTACCGAGTGGCTTATACGACGAGCCACAGAAAGCATCACTTTTGTGTTAATTTAAGTTAATCGCCTTGTGAGCCCAGTAATATTGGGAAAGGCTTAATAAAGTCTTACCATCCCTTTGGCTATCATAAGCAGAAAAGGATCTTAAATTTGTACAAACAAAAAACAAGACCGATGAAAAAATCACTTATCATAGCAGCACTAGCTGTATGTACCGCAACAGCCGTACAAGCACAAGAAAAAGTAGAAAAAATCACAAAAACTAGAACGACCGTAAAGTCTTCACTAGGTAATGAGACCGTATATAAAACGGTAAAAGAAACTGAGGTAACCCCTACATCACTTAAAAAAAGTGACCAAGGGCAACTCAACCAGTCCTTACAACGAGGTAAGACAATGGTAAAAAAAGAGGTGACATACACCTATAATGACTCAGACTTTCGTCTAGAGGAAACTCAAAATGGATACGCCATAAAAAGAACAAGAGAAAATAACACCTCTGAGTATGGTACAATGCGTAAACTGGCAAAAGGTGACGTATACCTTATGAAAACAAAGGAGGGTATCTCTGTAAACTATTTTGACAAAAATGGAAATATGGTGTCAGAAAAATATAATGACGAGGATGATACGGTAACAACCATCACCTATGAAGTAAAACCAAACGATAAAATGTATAAGTAATACATTTCCCCCACTGCGTTTATAAACGCAAAACAACTTTGGTTGGTTAGATTCCCGAGCGCGAGAGCCTCGGGTTTCTTTTTTTTACGCTTTCGCGAAAATGTATTTCCTATATTAAAAACACAATAATAACAACTACCTTAGTCACAGACTTATATACAGTACACCTATGAGGACTCTTATCATTCTTGCCGTTACTTGCCTTACTGGCTTTATATCACACGCCCAAAACGTCACAGGCGACTGGAAGGGAACGGTAAACTTTCAAGGTCAAAGCATAGACTTTGCCTTTCACATCACGCAGCCACAAGATAGCCTACACACCACAATGGATATCCCGAGCCAAGGACTTACAGGTGGTAAAGCAGCAAACACGGCCTATACAAACGATACTCTTAAGGTAGACTTTCCGCAGTTTAAAATGCGCTACATAGGCGTGACCAAAAATGATAGCATACAAGGTAACTTGATACAGAATAACTTTCCCGTACCGCTTACTCTCGCAAAAGGTGCGCTCGTACTTAATAGACCACAGCAACCTAAGGCTCCTTTTAATTATGATGCACAAGAGGTGACTTTTAAGAACAAAGAAGAAAATATCACCCTTGCTGGCACACTTACCTTACCTAAGGATATAAAAAACCCGCCTATTGCGGTGATTATAAGTGGTAGCGGTCCACAAAACAGAGATGGAGATATGTTTGGCCACTCGCTATACTACGTACTTGCAGACTACCTATCAAGTAACGGTATAGGTGTATTGCGTTATGACGAACGTGGCGTGGGTGCATCTACAGGTACTTTTGAAACGGCAGGTATTGCACAGTTTACAAGTGATGCCACAGCAGCCATAGCTTATTTAAAGAAGTATAAGAAAACCAAATATTCTCAAGTAGGTCTTATAGGTCACAGTATAGGAGGTATCATCGCTCCTCAAATAGCAGCACTATCACCAGATGTGGCTTTTACCGTTATGCTTGCTGGACCAGGCATACCTGGTAATGAACTTATGCTCTCGCAAAAAGAAGCAATGGAGCGCCTTATGAACATCCCAGAAGCACAAATTAAACAAGGTCAAGACCTCTTAGGTTATGCTTATGATGTTATTATACAAAATGACGGTACAAATGCAGCGATTAAAGATGCTGTAAATCTCGCTCTCAAAGAGAAACTGGGACCTATGGTTCCCATACAGCAAGTAGAAGCTATTACAGATCAAATCACCACCCCAGAGATAGTAAGCCTCCTTAAAGCTACACCAGCTAGCTACCTGAGTGTTATAAAATCACCTGTCATTGCGCTCAATGGCAAGAAAGATTTTCAGGTTCCTTACGTGCAAAATATTGCAGCTATAAAAGAAGCCTTTGCTGCTGGAAATAATGATAATGCTAGAACTGTTGCCTTTGACGATCTTAATCATCTCTTTCAAGAAAGCACCACCGGTGCCCTATCTGAATACTCAGAGATAGAACAAACTATGGCGCCAAAGGTTCTTGCCTTTATCACAAAGTGGATTAAAGAGCATACCAATGACTAACTACTCAAAAAGTGCAGCCGTCGCTTTTTGATACGCCTCAAAATCGCTTAGGTTATTGTGATTACCACCAGGTACAGTTACAAAAGTCTTTGTAGTTGTCGTAATGCTATCATAAAGGGCCTTACCGTGCTCATAAGCGACTACACTATCTTCTGTGCCGTGTATCACGGTTATAGGAGCCGTCACCTCATTTATAAAGCTATACGTAGGCAATCTATAGTTGAGCAACCTCTCTACCGGAAGAATCGAAAAGCGTGATTGTGCCTCGTCTAGTATACTATAAAAAGGAGTTTCAAGCACCAGCTTAGTGACTTCTTTTTTTGACGCCACGTAGGTTGCAAAGGTCGTCCCCAGGCTCCTGCCGTAACTCGTTATTGGGGTTGTGGGGTATTGCGCTTTCGCGAAAGCGTACCATAGCAAACTATCATCATAAAGCGCCGCCTCTGTGAGTGCTCCGCCACTCTTTCCATACTGCCTGTAATCCATAATAATAACCGCATAGCCCTTTTGTACAAATGGCTGGGCGATTTGCCCCCACTGCGCGAGACTGCCTGCATTACCGTGGTGATAAAGTATCACGCCCTTTGGGTTTGTAACCGTAAAGTGCAAGCCATTAAGCCGAGCTCCATCTGGCGCATCTACCCAAACCTCCTTATAATCGCCATCAAAATCAAAAGCATACTCCTGCGGCAATTGCTGCGGGTGGAAAATGAGGTTGTCTTGAAAAAAATACAATCCGCCACAAAGGATGGCATATAAGTTTGCAATGATGAATATGGCGATGAGCGGTTTTTTTATCTTTTTCATTTATAAGTATTGATGACAATGTTGTAGTAATAGACAAAAGCTTGCAACATAGGTTTACCGTAGTGCTAAGCTGTGATAGACGTCAAAGTTATTCATATTTTTTATAGATACACATATACCTAATCTGTATGATATTTAAAATTAAAAAATGATAGACCTAGCAATGGTGTTCAAAGCTAGCTCACTCTTTAACAAATAATTAAGACTCAAAAACTACCGTCTCACTATCTTAGAGGATTATCAAAAAACACTAAAAATGATCAAATCAAACAGTTTTAAAATGATTGCTGTTGCCGTGATGGTAACTGCTCTCTTATGTACTTCTTGCGAGGGTAATAAAGATACCGCCGTAGCAGAAGATGCAAAACTATCTATTGATTATGAGAAGTACGAGCTGGAGAATGGTCTAGACGTGATCTTACATCAAGATAGTAGTGACCCTATTGTATCACTTGCGATACAGTATGCGGTAGGTTCTAACCGCGAGAAGACGGGGCGCACCGGTTTTGCTCACCTATTTGAGCATATGTTATTTCAAGAGTCTGAAAATGTACCACAAGACTCATTCTTTAAAACGGTACAAGATGCAGGAGGAACCCTTAATGGTGGTACCTGGAAAGATGGTACAATCTATTATGAAACGGTACCAAATAATGCACTTGAGACTATTTTATGGCTAGAGTCTGACCGTATGGGATTCTTAATTAATACGGTAACCGAGAGTGCCTTTGAAAACCAGCAAGAGGTTGTTCAAAACGAAAAAAGACAACGTGTAGATAACAATCCTTACGGGCATACGAGCTGGGTACTTGATAAAAACATCTATCCAGAAGGTCACCCATATAACTGGCAAGTTATAGGCGAGCTAGAAGATTTACAAAATGCTACGGTAGATGATGTACGTGAGTTTTATGATAAGTTTTATGGTCCTAACAATGCGACACTTGTACTAGCAGGAGATTTTAAAACTACAGATGCAAAGGCACTTATTGAAAAGTACTTTGGTGAGATTAAAAAACGTCAAGAGGTTGCACCACTTGAAGCACAGCCAGTAACTATCGCAGAAACAAAGAAGCTATACCACGAAGATAACTTTGCACAAGCACCACAACTACACCGTGTGTACCCTACAGTACAGCAATACACAAATGATGCATATGCACTAGACTTTCTAGCAGAAATCATCTCAAGTGGTAAAAAGGCACCTTTATATAAAGTGCTAGTAAAAGACAAAGACCTTACCTCTAGAACAGTTGCTTATAATAGTAGTCAAGAGATTGCTGGTGAATTTCACATCATCATTACTGCAAATAGCGGTGTAGATCTAGACCAAGTAGAAGCTGGTATAGATGAAGGTATTGCAAAGTTTGAAGCAGAAGGCGTTACAGATAAAGATGTAGAGCGCATTAAAGCTGGTCTTGAAACTCAGTTTTACAATGGTATAAGTAGTGTAAACGGTAAAGCGTTTCAACTAGCGAGTTACAATGTATTTGCTGGAGAGCCAGACTTTATAGAAAAAGACATAGAAAACATCAAGGCGGTTACTAAAGAAGATGTAATGCGTGTGTATAACACTTACATAAAAGGTAAGCCTTTTGTACAAACTAGTTTTGTACCTAAAGGACAGATGGATCTCATTGTAGAGAACTCTGTAAAAGCAGAGGTGGTAGAAGAAGAAATCACAGAGAATGTTACTAAGGTTGTAGAAGATGAAGCAAAGGAAATTGTAAAAACACCTTCAAAAATAGATCGCTCTACGCCACCAGTAGTAGGAGATGCGCCAAAACTAAGTATTCCAGAATCTTGGGAAGCAGAGTTGTCTAACGGGATAGATGTATATGGTATTTCTCAAAACGAGATTCCTACAGTAAACTTTAACCTGGTAATAGAAGGAGGTCACCTACTTGATAGTATGGAAAAGAATGGGGTTGCAAACCTTATGACAGATATAATGATGGAGGGTACTGCAAATAAAACTCCAGAAGAGCTTGAAGAAGCTATCGAGTTACTAGGAGCAAGTATTAATATGTACACTTCTCGCGAGGCTATTACAATACAAGGTAACACGCTTACGCGAAATTTTGCCGCAACTATGGATCTAGTAGAAGAAATTCTGTTTGAGCCACGCTGGGATGAAGAAGAGCTAGGTCGTATCAAAACAGCTACTATAAACAGTATTAAACGTCGCTCTGCAAACCCTAATGCGGTGGCAAGCAACGTATATAACAAAGTGCTTTATGGTGAAGATCACATCTTCTCGTACCCTACGAGCGGTACAGAAGAGTCTGTAGAAGCAATTACAATGCAAGATCTTAAAGATTTTTATGCAAATAACTTCTCACCATCTGTGAGCCGTTTTCATATTGTAGGTAAAATAGATAAGAGTGATGCTCTTGCAGCCCTAAGTGACATAGAGTCTAAGTGGGAAGCAAAAGAAGTTACCATACCAGAATATCCAGTAGCAAATAATAGAGATAAGTCTTCACTCCTATTTGTAGACATTCCTAATGCAAAACAATCTGTAATAAATATAGGCTACATCGGGATGGCTCGTACAGACAAGGATTTCTACCCTGCAGAGGTAATGAACTATAAACTGGGAGGATCTTTCTCTGGAGCTGTAAATCTTATTTTACGTGAAGAAAAAGGATATACCTATGGAGCACGTACTTACTTTAATGGATCTAAAATACCAGGGACTTTTACAGCATCATCTAGCGTACGTACTAATACGACAGGAGAATCTGTTGAGATCTTTAGAGATCAGATCAAGGCATATAAAGACGGCATCTCACAAGATGACCTTGACTTTACAAAAAATGCGCTTATCAAATCTAATGCTCGTCGCTTTGAGACGCAGTTTGCCCTTCTAGGTATGCTACAAGAGCGCAGTGCTTTCGACCTTCCAACAGATTATATTGAGAAGGAAGAAGATGTTATAAGAAATATGACACTAGACCAGCACAAAGCATTAGCAAATAAATATCTTGATGAAAACAAGATGGCATACCTAGTAGTAGGTGATGCTGCCACGCAGTTTTCTCAGTTTAAAGATATGGGCTTTGACGAGGTAAAAATGTTAGACAAAGATGGTAATGAGGTAGACCTTACAAAGGTGAAGCAATAATCACAATCCATTATAAATATGAAAAGAGCCTCTTCGGAGGCTCTTTTTTTTGTGGGTATAGCTACGCTTTCGCGAAAGCGCATAAAAAAACCTCCTACAGTAATTGCAGGAGGTTACATATCGTAAAAGCGAGAGATACTAGTTGTTCTCTTGCTCTCTCTTAAGCTTACGTTCTTCTCTTTTTTCTTTCATAAATTCAATAAATGAACCTCCTACCCAGTAAGGGATTACAAAAGTAAGAAGGAAAATCATTAACCAAAATCCTATAGTAAGGATGGTTAAAAATGCGAGAAAACCTAAATATTGGTCAAAATCGAACATAGGATGGTGTCTTTTCTAATTTGTAGCAAAGATACTTGATAATATATATGTCACACAAGAGAAAAAATAGATTTATTGACAGCTTATCAACGATGCAAAATGAAGCCAAATGTTTAAATTTGTGTTCCAAATTTCTAACATAATTCACAATGGAATATAGAATCGAAAAAGATACAATGGGCGAGGTACAAGTACCCGCAGATAAATTATGGGGAGCACAAACTGAGCGTTCTCGCAATAACTTTAAAATAGGAGCTCCTGGCTCTATGCCTATTGAAGTGGTACACGGCTTTGCGATTCTTAAAAAAGCAGCTGCTTATACAAACTGTGAGCTAGGTGTACTACCGGTTGAAAAGAGAGATCTTATCGCTGCTGTATGTGATGAGATACTTACAGGTATGCACAATGACCAGTTCCCACTAGTAATCTGGCAAACGGGATCTGGAACACAAAGTAATATGAATGTAAACGAGGTGATTGCAAATAGAGCTCACCAACTTGCAGGAAAAACAATAGGTGAAGGTGATAAAACACTAGCGCCTAATGATGATGTAAATAAATCACAATCTTCTAACGATACGTTCCCTACGGGAATGCACATTGCAGGCTACAAAAAGATTGTAGAAAACACAATACCAGGAGTACGCACATTACGTGACACGCTTAAAGCCAAAGCAGATGCTTTTAAAAACGTGGTAAAAATAGGTCGTACGCACCTTATGGATGCCACTCCCCTTACACTGGGTCAAGAGTTTTCTGGATACGTATCACAACTAGATCACGGGCTTAAAGCTTTAGAAAATACACTAGATCACCTAGCAGAGCTTGCTCTAGGAGGAACAGCTGTAGGTACTGGTCTTAATACTCCTAAAGGATATGCAAAGCGTGTGTCTGAGTATATGGCAGAGTTTTCTGGTCACCCGTTCCGTACTGCAGATAATAAGTTTGAAGCACTTGCTGCACACGATGCAATCGTTGAAACTCACGGTGCGTTAAAACAACTTGCGGTATCTCTCAATAAGATTGCAAATGATATACGCCTTATGGCCTCTGGACCACGCAGTGGTATAGGTGAGATAAGTATCCCGGCAAATGAGCCAGGATCTTCTATTATGCCAGGTAAAGTAAACCCTACACAATGTGAGGCACTTACAATGGTTTGTGCTCAAGTTATGGGTAATGATGTTGCTGTAGGTGTAGGTGGTATGCAAGGACATTACGAGCTTAATGTATTTAAACCTATGATGGCTTCTAACCTTTTACAATCTGCACAACTTATAGGTGATGCTTGTGTTTCTTTTTCTGAGCACTGTGCTTCAGGTATTGAGCCAAACGATGCAAGAATTAAAGAATTACTAGATAACTCATTAATGCTGGTAACTGCTTTAAACACAAAAATAGGGTATTACAAAGCTGCCGAAATAGCAAATACGGCACATAAAAATGGTACAACATTAAAGACAGAAGCTGTAAATCTAGGATACGTAACCGCCGAAGAATTTGACGAGTGGGTACGACCTGAAGATATGGTTTAATTCTTATGTAGTAAACACAAGTTAATCGATGAAATACACAAAACCATCGATTAACTTGTTTTTATCAATAGCTTATCATATCTTTATGGTCCCAAATCATAAGAAATGAAACTACTATTGGTTCTTTTAAGCTTCCTGCTTTGCAGTGTGAGCCTACCACCAGAGACCATTACTTATCTTAAGGATGCTTCTGGCACACATAACATAACAAGTGCAAAAAGTGCTGTTTTTACAGACTTAGAATCAGAAAACTTAGGATTAGACAATGGTGTTTACTGGTTTAAAATAAATAATATTTCTCAACCTAGAGCTATATTAGAACTTCAGACAGCACACGTTACTGATCTTGAATTATATGATAATAATGGAGCGCTTATTTCTGTAATGAATAACACGAGATTTCCCTCGTATTTTATAAGTAAAGATTTACACAGCTTTCCTCTATATCTTAAAGGTAACTTCCCACTAGAGTCCTACTTCCCTATAACAATTTCTAACGAAGGCGAGTATGCAAAAAATGATCGAGTGAATATGCTAGGTATAGGTTTCTTTTATGGGACCAGTATAGCTTTACTTATTGCAACCCTTATATTTTTCTTTATAGTCAAAAACACAAAATTTCTATTTTTTGCATTTATCATTTTTGGTATACTGCTTAGTGTAATAGCTCAAGATAATATCCTCAATTTTTTAGATATTAATCTAGGTAATCCATTATATATGGAAGCACTAGGACATTATTCTGTAGGTATAATGGCGTTGTTTTTTATGGTTTTTTATCTCAACTTGAGAAAAAACCAACAATGGATTAAATATGCAATGATCTCTATAATTGCTGTCTCTACTGTTTCATTAATATATTTTGTGATCACTAAGATGCTTTGGGGGCTTATACTGGTTAACTCTTGTTCTATACTAGCAACTGCACTTCTCTGGATTCTTATATTGAGAATTGCTAGTGGACCTAAGCGTTACATACTCCTACTAATTTATTCTGTAAACCTGTTTTTCTTAGTTAATGTATTTGTATTTCATTTATTGGGAATCACACTGCTAGAGCGTAGCACTTTTGATGGAGCGGGGATTGCTTTACTAAACTTTACCCTAATTGCCGTACTCCTATTACTCTCCTTTTATGGTATACAAACTACGGGGGTAATAATGAAGCACAAAATAAAAAGGTATGTAGAAGAGCTAAAAGAATTAAATACCTATAGAAATATACAAGACACAGATGATGATTATCTAGAATCTCTTATTTACCAATTTAAACTTGAAAATATAGAGGTAAAAATACTAGATGACATTGCTAAGGGCTTAAGTAATGAAGCTATTGCTTCAAAATATAACTTAACTACAGATCGCTTAAACCAATTAACAAAAAGTCTCTATACCAAGCTTGGTTTAGAGACTTCTGGTGATTTACAAAATCTAGCTTTTTAAGCCTTTTTCTTCTTTATATAATACTTTCTGTATCTCATATATGATACCGTACCAAACACCGTAAGAATAACTGCTGTGATGAGTATCTTTTGGTCTGCGATGTCGCCACCACTCTGGTATGCGTGCAATCCAGATAAGTAGTAATTTACCCCAAAGTAAGTAAACATAATACTACTTAATGCTACAATAGAGACAAAGTTAAATAGCCATCTACCTCTCAATCCAGGTATTAACCTCATATGTATCACAAAGGCATAAACGATAAGTGAGATAAGCGCCCAAGTCTCTTTTGGGTCCCATCCCCAGTAACGCCCCCAGCTTTCGTTTGCCCACTGACCTCCCAAGAAGGTACCTATGGCAAGTAATACCATACCCACTGTAAGAGCAAGCTCATTAATGATGGTTATCTCTTTAATATTAAGATCCATCTTTTCCTTATTTTTTTCAGTTGTAAATATCATTAAGAATAATGAGACAACTCCTAGAATAGCTCCTAGCGTAAAAGGACCATAACTCGCTACAATTACTGCAGTATGAATCATTAACCAGTAACTATCTAGTACAGCTTGTAAATTTTCTATCTCTGGATTCATCCAGTTCATAGAGGCTGCCCATAATATAAAAGCACCTACAAACGCAGTACTAGCAATAGTAAGTTGACTCTTTCTCCCGAAGGCTAGACCAAAAAATACCGTTGCCCACCCTACATATAGCACAGACTCATAAGCATTACTCCACGGTGCGTGCCCAGCAATATACCATCGCCATATCAAGCCTATGGTGTGTACAATAAATAATACAACAATCGCAGCTGCACCCAGCTTAGTCATCCAGCTGATGAACTTATTGTTGTTAAAAATAGCAGCAATAACAAAAATCATCATAAATACGGCTGCCAGCATATACATCCAGTAAAGCTTTGTAAAGACATCATACTTATTGTAAAAAATCTCTGCATCACGCTTCTCTATAGAAGGCATTATATCATTACTATGACTGCGCTGAAACTTCTCTATACCTTGCAAAACTTTATCTGCATCCGTGTAATCTCCAGTAGCTCTACCCTTCTTTAAACTCAATAAATAAGCAGGAAAAATTTGATTTGCAATGACAGAGTCTGTAGCTCGATAAGGGACGTCCTTTACTTTTATAGGAGAGATCCACGTGTTATTTGAATCATCTGGTTTTGGGAATATTCTTAAAACTTCTTTAACCAGTGTTCTGTCTAAGAGATTCATACGCTCTGAGACGTCTATAAATTCTTTAGAAATTTTTGTAGGGTTTGCCTCTGCATATGCCTCTGGTAAAAATGGAGCTAGTTTATACCTAAAATCTGAGGTAAAGAAATCCATTTGTTTAAAGTACTTTCTGTCTGACGGTACACCCACAACATTACGTAAACTATCATTTCCTTTTTGAAGGTATATGATCTCTGCAAAACTCCATATTTGCGGGTTTTCCATCATTGAGAGCATTACTTGGTCTGCAGTAAGGCCTTCATAAGTATCACTCCTGCTTAACTTACGTAATAACATACTTGAGTATGTATTAATAGGCATCATACGCCCACCTTCTTGTATGATAAGACGGCCAAACTTTTCTGCGTGCTCTAGTGGTACTGCATTTTCTACAATGAGTCTTTTTATCTCTTCTTGTGAGGGCATAGCCTGCTCGTGTGGCTCTCCTTGGTGACTGTCAAGTCCTAAAATGTCACTTATATTTTCTCCAGTAACAGCTACGGTGTCTTTTACGACTACGTTTCCGTTGCTTACTTCGGTAGTTTGATTAGATATATCTTCTTGTGCGTATCCCGCTTTCGCGAAAGCGATCAAAAACACAATCATCATAAGTTTAGATTTCTTGAGTTTAATCTTATCTAAACGACGCTTGAGCTCACCAAAACGTGACCCCTTATCAAAAAGAATCATCATCATACCTATGTACAGTAAAAAGTAACCTATGTATGTAACCCAAGTTCCCCAAAAATCGTGACTTACAGAAAGTATCGTACCAGACTCATCTGGAAAGAAACTTGCTTGAAAAAATCTAAATCCTTTGTGGTCTAAAACGTGGTTCATATAAATTTCGTAATCAAAATTTTCTTCAGGATCTTCTACCGTTATCTGGCTTTCAAAAGACGAGTATACGTTTTGTGTACCAGGATATCTTCTAGCGATAAATTTATTGAGCTTTATAGAAAACGGTAGTGGCATAGACTTACTTCCGTATGCTAGATAAACTTTGTGCCCACCTACCTCTATATGCTTTTTATCGTTACTATAACCTTTACCACCTAGTAGTCCTACTGTTTTGGTCTCGCCATTTGCGGTTACATCTACAAAGAGTGCATCCTCTTGATTTTTTTCTTTTACCTCTTTTGCAACAATACCAGTACGACCACGTATAGCTTGGTCTGGTATCACGAGTAACTTGCCGCCTAAGTTATAAAGTGCTCGTAGTTTAAGTGGCTGCTCTACATCTTCTGGCACATCACTCTCATCTTGTGTTGCCATTACAGTAACAGAACCTGCAAATGGTGATTTAAAAGTGTAGTTTTCACCGTCAAAACCTATGTTTATAGCGCCATCTGTAGGCTTATTAAAGGCATAGAGTACATTGTGAATATTCACTAGCTCACCTTCTACTAGAAAGTGCTCGTGACGCTGGTTATCTGTACCTGTCTCTACAATTTTAAGGTGCCATAACCCGCTCTCGTCTTCTACAAATCCATCTTGAGCGCCATCTATAAACTTGTTAAAATTAAAAGTAAAAGTGGTCTTGTCACTTCTGTTATTTGTATCGTGCACAAAATCTTCTGTCCACGTAAAATCATTATTTAATCTAGGCGATAGTGATAACTCCTTTTCTATTGCACGGCGCATAGGTTGGCCGTTTTGCTCTCCATCTATAAAAACATCAAGGTAGGTTTTCTCGCTTAAGAAAGAATTTTCGGTCGCACCCTCCTCAATAGGCATAACACCTTCATAACTTATATATCTTGTAATACCCGCTCCTATTAAAATAAGTACAAATGAAAGGTGAAAAACTAATGTCGTTATCTTCTCCTTGCGTAACAATTTATACCTAAATATGTTTCCTATAAAGTTGACTACAAACAGAATATGAATAAGTGTAAACCACCAAGCATCATAAATCCAGTATCTTGAGTACGGCGTAGGTGAAGTTTCTTGACCTATATCTAAAAATGTTCCTACTGCCATTGCAACAAAGTAGGCTATAAAAAGGATCCCCATCAAGCGTGTGGAGAATAAAATAGAAGCGATTTTCTTTTGCATAATTCAGGCAAATTTTAACGAGTGCAAAGATAACCTACGACGGCTTAAAAACCTTAAACCTAGGGTTCATAAAATATGAAACCTCAACAGTTTTAAAAAAGCCTATTTTTGCTACTATGATAGAAGTAAACATTGTGGGTACTGGTAATGTAGCGTGGCATCTGGCAAAGGCACTAGGTGCACAAAACCGAGCAGTCGTAATGCAAGTAGCTGGCCGTACTGAGGCTAGTCTTGAGCCTTTTAAAAATATGGCTCGTCATACGGTAAGTATTGAAGAGCTTACCCCTTCAGACGTGACTATCATTGCTGTGAGTGACGATGTGATTGCAGAGGTGTCTAGTCAAATTCCTTTTGATAACACACTGGTAGTACATACTTCTGGATATACGGCTATGAGTACGCTTTCGCGAAAGCATAATAAAGGCGTTTTTTACCCTTTACAAAGTTTTTCTAAAGATGATACGTCTATAAACTTTTCCGAAATACCAATTCTAGTAGAAGCAGATAACGATGAAGATGAAAAAACCTTGCGCGAGCTAGGTGCGATGATATCTAATACGGTACAGGTAATAAATAGTACACAGAGAAGACAGCTCCATCTAGCTGCCGTGTTTGCAAATAATTTTACAAACCACTGCTATACCATCGCTCAAGACATCTGCGAGCAATATGAGGTAGATGTAAAAACCCTACACCCACTTATCTTAAAAACAGCTCAAAAGGCTTTAGAAAATGGACCTAAAAATAGTCAAACAGGCCCTGCAAAAAGAGGTGACAAAGCCGTCATAAACAATCAACTAGATTTGCTAGAAAACCCAGATCACAAAGATATTTACAACGCTCTTACAAAAGCGATACACACTACCTATGGAAAAAAGTTATAAAGAATACTTACATAATATTACCACCTTTATATTTGATGTAGATGGTGTCCTTACAGATGGTAAACTACATATTACCACAGAAGGCCAGATGCACCGCACGATGAATGTAAAAGATGGATATGCCATAAAAGCAGCGCTAGATGCTGGATACAATATATGCATCATAAGTGGTGGTACAGATGAGGGTGTGCGCTCAAGGCTACAAAAACTAGGCATAAGTGACGTTGCCCTAGGTGCTCACAATAAGATGGAACACCTTAACACTTATCTTAAAGACAAGGATATCGCAGCACAAAACATACTATATATGGGAGATGATATACCAGACTATCCCGTAATGCAATTTGCAGGTCTCGCCTGCTGCCCACAAGATGCTGTAAAAGAAATAAAAGACATCTCAAATTACATCTCACATAAAAATGGCGGTCAGGGCTGTGTGAGAGATGTGATAGAGCAAGTTCTTAAAGTGCAGGGCAACTGGATGAAAAATATAGATGCAGCAGCTCATTAACGAGATATTATGTATTTTTAATAAAACAACCTAACCCCTAGTTGAAGTATCTAAACCTCATAAGATTTAATAATCTTCTTATGATCATTGTTATGCAATGCGTCATAAGGTATGCCATTGCTCAAATAGATGATATTGACATCACATTAAGCAATCTAGGCCTGTTGTTCCTTATCCTTGCTACCGTGTTAATTGCAGCTGGAGGATACATCATTAACGACAGCTATGATGTTGTGGCAGATAAAATTAATAAGCCAAAAAAACGCACCGTAGGTGTCTCTATAGATGAGAAACAAGCAAAACTCATTTATTTTGGACTCACCTTTACTGGTTTAGGGCTTGGTTTTATCCTCACAAGCCTGATGGGACACCCCATATACTTTATATACTTCTTACTTAGTGCAGGGTTTTTATACCTCTATGCTAGGTTTATAAAAAAGTATGCTTTATTAGGTAACTTGCTCGTAAGTATCTTAGTAGGTCTCTCGGTTATTTTAGTACCACTATTTGAACTTATACCTGCTATAGACACAAGTAATAATGAGGAGCAACTAGGTGCATTTACAGTATTTACGTCGGTCGCTATATTTGCCTTTGCTATCACACTTATAAGAGAACTTGTAAAAGATATAGAAGACATACAAGGAGATCACGTCGCTGGTTATAAAACGCTACCCATATTACTAGGCGCACAACGCACAGCAAGAGTTTCTGTAATACTCACACTTATAATAATCACATTTATAAGCTGGTATACTTTTACATTTTTATACGATTATAAAATAGCTGTGGCTACTGTATTTTTTGCCATTATCGCACCATTGGGATATTGCTGTTCAAAACTATGGGAGGCGACTAAAAAAAGTGAGCTCTCACACATATCACTCATCCTTAAAGTAATTATGTTTGTAGGTATATGTATCATCCCATTACTTATACACGCTATTTACTATGCTTAAAGAAAAATTAAAAAATCACAATCTCATACTAGCCTCTGGATCTCCTAGACGCCAGCAGTTTTTTAAAGAACTAGACCTAGATTTTACCATACAACTTAAACCAGTAGATGAGACCTTTCCAGACCATTTACAAGGTCCAGAGATAACAGATTATCTAGCAAAACTTAAAGCCGCAGCTTTTACAGACTTACAAGCAACAGATATACTTGTAACCAGTGATACCATAGTATGGTTTAATGGCGTAGCACTTAACAAACCAGAAGATCGTGATGAAGCCTATGCGATGATAGCAGCCCTTTCTGGTAATAGCCACCAGGTTATTACTTCAGTAGCTTTTACTACAAAAGAAGGTCAGACCGTGATAAACGATACGACCACCGTCACCTTTAAAGAGCTTACAGAAGAAGAGATTAATTACTACATTGATAATTACCAGCCTTATGATAAAGCTGGTGGTTATGGTATACAAGAATGGTTTGGCTACATAGCCGTAACAAGTCTTGAGGGTTCATACTTTAATGTGATGGGTATGCCCCTGCATAAAGTTTACGAAACGTTAATGCAGCTGGCAGACTAGTAGCTTTTCTGTACTTTTAGTTAAAAATAAATTATGGGATTCTTAAAAAAAATGTTTGCCCTAGAGCGTGCTATATTCTTTTCTATAGTGGCTATTGCGTTACTTGCGATGCTTATAAGTTGTAAAAAAGAGACTGGGGGTAATATCGCTTTCGCGAAAGCGGACTCAGCTAAAACCACCACCGCAGAAAAACGTAATTTATCTCAAGAGTGGAAAGATTACTGGTATGCCGGCACTGCCGAAATTTCTTCTTATAAACTAAATCAAGCACGATATGGCGAGATAAGACCAGGCACAGCAGTCTTGATTTATGTAACCGAAGATTTCTTACCAAAAGAACAAGTAAAAGCAGATGCTCAAAACGATAGCAACATCCCTGTCCTAAAGCTCAATGCTACCAAAAAGTTTGTAACAGGCATCTACCCCTATTCCATAATGACCAGCACATTTTATCCCGTTACCGAAAAAAAACACGCTATAAAAGTATCACAGAGCACACAAGAATGGTGCGGTCACGTATATGCACAACTTAATAACAGAGATGACTTTGAAGTGACCTCTCACTCCTACTTTCAATCTGAGGCAGACCAAGAAATGAGTCTCCCAAAAGATATACTAGAAAATGAATTATGGACACAAATACGCCTTGACCCAACCTCACTCCCTACAGGATCATTTAAGGCTATACCTAATCTTGAATTTATACGTAACTCACATATTGATCTTGCAGCATATCAAGCAACAGGAAGCCTAAATGGGGATTCTTACACAATAGAATATCCAGAATTAAAACGCACAGTTACTATACAATATACTCCTGAGTTTCCTCATACTATAGAGGGCTGGACAGAGACATTTCCTCAAGGGCGTGACGGCAATCCTATGACAACGACAGCCACTAAGATGAAAACCATAAAAAGTGCCTACTGGGGTAAAAAAAGTATTGCAGATGAAGCTTTGCGTACAGAATTACAATTAAACTAATGGGAAGGTTACGTAAACAACTCAATAAAGTTAACCCCTTTACAGCGGTAAACCTTATATCAAAAAGCGTCATTAAAGAGCAAATGTCGCACGCCCCGGGTCACGTAGTTTATACGGGTACAAAGGAAGTAAAAGATGTCCTCATAGATGTTTTTGACTACAATGCAACCTTTGTAGAAGAAGAAACGGTACACGAGTTATCCAGCTACACAAAAGACACAGACGAAAAAACGGTTACCTGGGTAAATGTAAATGGTCTTTCTGACACACAGGCACTTACAGATATATCACACAAGTATGAGCTACACCCACTGGTGATGGAAGATGTGGCAAATACCAGCCAGCGACCCAAACTAGATGAGTATCCAGATCATTTATTTATTGTTTTTAAAATGCTCTATCACGATACAGATGGTAAATTAAACACGGAGCACATAAGCCTTATTCTGGGCAAGACCTATGTCTTGCTTATGCAAGAGTATGATGGTGACGTTTTTGATGGAATTAGAGATCGTATACGCCTGTCTAAAGGTCGGGTGCGCACTACTGGAGCAGATTACCTAATGTATGCACTTATGGATGCGGTGATAGATCACTACTTTATAATCATAGAGACCCTAAGTGATAAAATAGAAGAGCTAGAAGAAAGAATATATACAAACCCTTCAGAAAACTATTCGCAAGAGATACAACAGCTCAAAAAAGAGGTGATACAAGTACGTAGGTCAATTTTTCCGCTACGGGAGGTTGTAAATAAGCTAGAAAAAGTAGATAATCACCTCATACTTAAAAAAACGCAAGTTTTTGTGCGTGATCTTTATGATCATACCATACAGGTAATTGAGACTGTAGAGGTTTATAGAGACACCATAGCAGGACTAATGGATATGAACTCAACAAACATCGCAAACCGTATGAACGAGGTGATGAAGGTTCTTACTATTATCGCTACTATTTTTATACCTATGACTTTTCTAGCAGGAATTTATGGGATGAATTTTCAACACATTCCAGAGTTAGAAATGCAAAATGGTTACTACTACTTCTGGGGAGCGATGGTATTTATTTTTATAGGTTCTATCATATACTTTAAGCGCAAAAAATGGCTATAGATTTTATAAACTTATACAGAGAGCAACTTATAGAAAGTGCCATCGTAGCGGTTGTTATGATAGGCCTACGTATGGTGATTTCTTACTTTGTAAATCGTTTTTCAGATAGAAAAAATAAGGTAAAGCAACGTGCAAATCTAGTAATGAAGTATGTAGACTTTATTCTTATCCTCATTGCCTCTGTGTTTGCTTTTCTCATCTGGAGCCTTAATGCTAGAGATATAGGCGTGTACGCCTCTTCGGTTTTTGCTCTTATAGGTATAGGCTTTTTTGCTCAATGGTCTGTATTAAGTAATATGACCTCTGGTGTTATTATATTTTTCACCCTTCCCTACAAGATAGGTGATCGCATTAAGATACACGATAAGGATTTTCCCATTATTGCCATTATAGAAGACATAAAAGGCTTCCATATGAATTTGCGCACAGATGATGGCGGTCTACACACCTACCCTAACAGTCTTATTATGCAAAAAGGAGTCACCTTAGTACAAGATGGAGTCGCAACACGCATTGTAGAGCCTATTGATCCTACATCAGATAATGACCACTTTAACAAGCCTGTATAATCGTTAAAGAAAACTTAAAGAAAACCTCCTAGGCATTGATATTAGGTATATTTGAGAGATAACAACACTCTCAATATGACACGCAAATCCTATGCGATTTTTGTTCTGATTTCTATTTTTGCTTTCGCGAAAGCGTACTCACAAGGAATCACTGTACAGCCCAGTAAACCTACAGCTAGCGAAATTTATGAAGACCTAAAAAAGCTAAATTTCTTAGGCTCTGTACTATATGTTGCTGCACACCCAGATGACGAGAACACAACAGCTATCTCCTACTTTGCAAATACCGTAAAAGCAAGAACGGCATACTTATCACTTACAAGAGGTGATGGTGGCCAGAATATTATAGGCCCAGAACTAAGGGAACTTTTAGGAGTAATACGCACTAATGAGTTACTTGCCGCTCGCGCAACAGATGGTGGAGAGCAACGTTTTACACGTGCAAACGATTTTGGTTACTCAAAACATCCAGATGAGACACTTGCCATCTGGAACAAAGAAGAAGTACTGGGTGATGTAGTATGGGCGATACGTACTTTTAAGCCGGATGTAATCATTAATAGATTTAATCACAGAACACCGGGAAGCACACACGGACACCACACCTCTAGTGCAATGCTCTCTGTAGAGGCATATGATCTTGCTGGAGATGCCGCAAAATATCTAGATCAATTACAATACACAGATACCTGGTCACCACAAAGACAATTTTTTAATACCTCTTGGTGGTTTTATGGAAGTAGAGAAAAATTTGAAGCGGCAGATAAGTCTAACCTTGTGAAAGTAGATGTAGGTACCTTCTACCCTGGCTTAGGGTTGTCAAATACAGAAATATCTTCCCTTAGTAGAAGCCAGCATAAGTCTCAAGGATTTGGTAATACGGGCTCGCGTGGTACTAGTGATACTTATTTTGAGTTATTACGTGGAGAAATGCCTACTAACGATGATGTTTTTCAAGGTATTAACACCACTTGGACACGTGTTAAAGGAGGAAAAGCAATAAAGACAATACTAGACAACGTAGTTGCCACCTATGACTTTACTGCGCCAGATAAGAGTATACCACAACTTATGAAGGCATATGCCCTCGTGCAACAACTAGAAGACACACACTGGAAAAACATAAAGTCTAAAGAACTTGAGAAAATTATCACTGCAGTGACAGGCCTTTACCTAGAAGCAAAAGCAGATACTAATTATGCAACTACAGGCAGCTCAATAAAACTAGATATAGAAGCTATAAATAGAAGTGTACAGTCTGTGATTCTCAAAAAAGCTACCGTAACAGTAGCAAATAACGTAGTAGCGTCTAACCAACCACTAGCGAATAATGAGCGTTATACCACATCTACAACTCTTACGGTAAATGATGACTTTAAAGATACATCGGCTTACTGGTTACGAGAAGAAGGTACTTTAGGTATGTACAAGGTTGCAGACCAGCACATGATAGGTAAACCAGAAACACCACAAGAAAACACAGTCACATTTGACCTTGTCATTTCGGGAGTGCCTATAAGTATTACAAAACCTATTGTCTATAAATACAATGACAGAGTAAAAGGTGAAGTGTATGAGCCTTTTGAAATTGTACCAGCTGTGTCATCTAGACTAGAGTCTAAGGTGATCATTTTCGCGAAAGCGGAATCAAAAAAAATACCCGTGACAGTCACAGCACATCAAGCTAATTTTACAGGAACTGTGCTACTAGATAAACCATCTGGATGGACGGCATCACCTGCTAGTTATGATGTTTCTATAGCAAATAAGGGAGAAGAAAAAGAGTTTGTATTTACAGTAACACCACCGGCTGGTGATAGCGAGGGTGATTTGAGTCCGCGTGTGGTTTCTGGAGGAAAGACGTATACTAAAGAGCTTATAAAAATAGACTATGCTCACATCCCGCTGCAGTCATTATTCTTGCCTAATAAAGCACGTGTTGTACGACTAGATATTGCACGCAAGGGTAACTACATAGGTTACATACAAGGAGCTGGAGATGCGGTACCAGATAACCTCGCGCAGATAGGTTATCAAGTTGCAGTGATAGATCCTGCAACCATAACACCAGAGTTGCTATCACAGTTTGACGCTGTGGTTGTAGGTATACGTGCTTATAATGTGGTAGATGAGATGCAAGCAAAACAGCCACTGCTACTAGATTATGTAAAAGATGGCGGAACACTTATCGCACAATACAACACCTCTGGACGCTGGGGCAACACAAAAATAGGCGCTCCGTATGAGCTTACACTTTCTAGAGACCGTGTGACAGATGAAAATAGCGAGGTGAGAGTCCTAGCAAAAGATCACCCACTTATGAATTTTCCTAACAAGTTGTCTCAACAAGATTTTCAAGGATGGACACAAGAGCGAGGTCTTTATTTTCCGAATAAATGGTCTAGTGAGTACACGCCTATTTTATCAATGAACGATAAGGGAGAGACTGCAAAAGATGGAAGTCTTCTCATCGCAGCATATGGTAAAGGACATTATATCTACACTGGCTTAAGCTTTTTTAGAGAGTTACCAGCTGGAGTATCTGGGGCATACAAGCTATTTGCAAATATGCTTAGTGTAGGTAAACAAGAGCAGCAAGATATTAAACAGTAATTATGAACAAGCCATCCTCATACACCTGGAAGAAGAAATACACAATCATCTTATTGCTTAATCTAGCATACTTTATTGCTTTCTATCTCTTAATGACCTCATTCTCATAATATGGAAACTATAGACTGGGCTGTACTTGCATTTACCTTAATTTTTATTGTGGTTTATGGAACCTATAAAACACAAGGAAGTAAAAATGCCGAAGAATATATAAAAGGCGGTAACTCCTCAAAATGGTGGACCGTAGGTCTCTCAGTAATGGCAACACAGGCAAGTGCCATCACTTTTTTATCTACCACGGGGCAAGGTTTTTATGATGGAATGGGATTTGTACAATTCTATTTTGGCCTGCCTATTGCAATGGTCATTATATGTCTTGTTTTTATCCCTATATACCACAGGCTTAAGGTCTTTACGGCTTACGAGTATCTAGAAAGTAGGTTTGATCTTAAAACACGCTCACTAGCTGCTATCCTATTTTTAATACAGCGCAGTCTCGCAGCAGGTATTACTATATATGCTCCTGCCATCATTCTCTCTGCCGTATTAGGTTGGGATCTTACAATGCTCAATATTCTTATAGGTATCGTTGTGATTATCTATACCGTTTCTGGTGGCACAAAGGCAGTAAGTATTACTCAAAAGCAACAAATGGCAGTCATTTTTGCAGGAATGGCAATTGCCTTTTACCTCATACTTGACAAACTTCCAGAAAACATAAACTTTACAGATGCGCTAAGCATAGCCGGTGCTGGCGAAAAAATGAACCTTCTAGATTTTTCTTTTGACCTTAGTAATAGATATACAGTCTGGACAGGTCTGTTAGGAGGTACTTTTTTAATGCTCTCTTACTTTGGTACAGACCAGAGTCAAGTCCAGCGTTACCTCTCTGGTAAAAATGTAAAGGAAATGCAAATGGGTCTTCTCTTTAACGGTGCTCTTAAAATCCCTATGCAATTTTTCATACTACTGGTAGGTGTGATGGTTTTTGTCTTTTATCAATTTAATAGTGCACCGCTGCACTTTAATCCTGCGGCGACAGATGCAGTTAAATCATCTATTTATGCAAGTGAATTTGCCTCGCTAGAAGAACAACTTCTTACAAACCAAGAACTACAAAAACAAGCAGCATTTAACTATGCTCAAGACCCTACTCTTGACACTTATGAGCGAGATGGTGAGACACTATCTTACATCACTACCTATGAAACTAGAGATAAACAGTTACGTAAAAAAGGAAAAACTATTATCTCAAAAGCTGCTCCAGAGGTAGAAAATAATGACAAAGACTATGTCTTCATTCACTTTATACTTAACAACTTACCTAATGGCCTTATAGGCTTGCTTCTTGCGGTAATATTAAGTGCTGCAATGTCATCTACCGCATCTGAGCTCAATGCACTGGGCGCAACCACAGCCGTAGATCTTTACAAGCGCAACTACAAAGGAGAGATGACAGATGCGTTATATGTAAAAAGCACCAAAGGTTTTACACTTATGTGGGGTATACTCGCCATTATTGTAGCCTGTACGGCCAGCCTTTTTGAAAACTTAATACAGCTAGTAAACATTATAGGTTCTATTTTTTATGGAAATATCTTAGGGATATTTTTACTAGCCTTCTTTATCAAATTTGTAAAAAGCAATGCCGTATTTATTGCAGCGCTTATCACGCAGGTAATTATTATTATCGTTTACGGCTTGATACATTATGATATTATAGAGTTTCCGTACTTGTGGCTAAACGTAGTAGGCTGTGGTCTTGTGATGGGACTAGCAATGTTGCTACAAGCAAGCTTTGGAAGTTCTAATAAGGACTATGTGTAATTTTCTTTTTTGAACGCTTTCGTGAAAGCAAAATACTCCTATAAATAACAACCACTATGACAAACTGGGCAATACTAGGCTGCGGAAAGATAGCTGGCAAATTTGCAAATGACCTCCTCCTCACCGAAGGTGCAAACTTATATGCCGTAGCGAGTCGTGATAAAGAAAAGGCTGTAAACTTTGGTAACACTTACAAAGCTGTAAAGTCTTATGGTAGTTATGAAGAGATGGCGCAAGATCCAGACATAGACATTGTTTATATCGCTACGCCACATATGTTTCATAAGGAAAATACGCTCCTCTGTTTATCAAATAACAAGGCTGTGCTCTGCGAGAAAGCTTTTGCTATGAATCTTAAAGAGGTTGAGGAGATGATCGCTTTCGCAAAAGCGAAAAAAATATTCCTTATGGAAGCATTATGGACACACTTTTTACCACATTATAAATTTGTACTTGACAAAGTAGCTAGTGGTACCTTAGGAGAGATACAATCACTTAAGGCAGATTTTGGTTTTAATAGTCCGTTTGACACAACTTCTAGGCTGTACAATAAATCACTTGGTGGCGGTAGTTTACTAGACGTAGGTATCTATCCTGTTTTTGCAGCGCTCTCTTTACTTGGTTATACAGATGATATAAATGCTAAGGCAACTCTAGGCCCTACTGGCGTTGATCATAACTGTACTATTAAACTGCGTTACCCTACTGGTGTGGAGGCACAACTATTTTCGGCGATAGATGAGCAAACAGATACTACCTGTCACATTGTTTTTGATAAGGGAGAAATTGTTATAAATAGTCGTTTTCACGAGCCTAGCTCTGTAACAATTACCGAAAATGATGTGACCAAAACATTAGAATTTAAAATTACAGAAGGGGTGAATGGTTACCATTATGAAATATTACATTGTCAAGAGATGCTTGCCCTAGGCAAGACTGAGAGTGACGTGATGACATTTTCTAAGAGTAAAAAACTCATTATGATGCTAGATACTATACGAGCGCAAATAGGGCTATCTTATTAAAAATGAGCTCTTACATTTAGATTATTACAACTCAGTCTCATAAAATGACAGTTGGGTAACCGCAGATTGTTTTCACGAAAGTGTGATGATACATTTACATCATCAATTAAAAATAACAACACTAAAATCTAATCATTATGAGAACAATTATCTTTTTATTACTAGCAGCCGTATCATCTTTTTCTTTTGGGCAAGAAGCATCTGGAGTAACTGTAACCGTTACTATCCCAAACCTAACAAATAATGACGGAGCTGCCTCTGCCTCATTATACACAGAAGGAACTTTTATGAAGGCAGCTCCTCTCGACACACAGTCTGCAACACCAGAAAATAAAACAGTTACACTCGTTTTTGAAAATGTAAAACCAGGTGAGTATGGTATTATCACATTACACGATATGAATGGCAATAACCGTATGGACTTTGAAGCAAATGGTATGCCTAAAGAGGATTATGGGATTTCTGGAAGTGGTGCTGGTTTTGGCCCTCCTACTTGGAACGACGCAAAGTTTACAGTAGCATCTGATGATTTAAAACTTGAGATTAAAATGTAATTTTAGTTTCATATAACAACACAAAAGTCTGTGTCTTGTACACAGACTTTTTTTGTTTGTGGTGTTTACTTCTCATCACCTTTGTAGAGGGTTATAATTAATCATTTCTTATTTTTGTGATAGATAACCTTACCAATGACTATAACTCAGCTTAAATATGTGCTTGCTGTTGCAGAGCATCAAAACTTTACTAGAGCGGCTCAAAAAACTTTTGTTACGCAACCCACGCTTAGTATGCAAATACAAAAGCTAGAGGACCAGCTGGATGTACAAATATTTGACCGTAGTAAGAAGCCCATAGAGCTTACAGATATAGGTGCAAAAATTGTACACCAGGCGCGTAATATTGTAAATGAAGCAAATCGCATTACAGACATTGTAGATCAACAAAAGGGATATATAGGTGGAGAGTTTAAGCTAGGTGTAATACCCACAGTAATGCCTACGTTATTACCTATGTTTCTTACTAATTTTATAAAGAAATACCCTAAGGTTACTCTCAAAATAGAAGAGCTCAATACAGATCAAATAATGGAACGTCTTGAAGAGGGGCATCTAGATGCAGCCATAGCTGCAACACCACTAGAAAACCCAAATATAAAAGAACGACCATTATACTATGAGCCTTTTATGGCATATGTGCCAAACAACCATAGATTATCAAGTAAAGAGGTGTTAGAGCCTAGTGATCTAGATACTCAAGACTTATTGTTACTAGAGGACGGTCACTGTTTTAGAGACGGAGTTATTAATTTATGTACCACTCCTCGCAACAAAGACGAAGAAAAATTTACACTAGAAAGTGGAAGTTTTGAAACACTTGTAAAGTTATCAAACGAGGGACTAGGGATGACGCTTTTACCTTATCTACATACTTTAGATATGCCTATTAAGGAAAAAGAATTATTTAAAGAATTTAAAGAACCTTCTCCTGCTAGAGAAGTGAGTATCATTTTTCATAAAAGTGAATTAAAAATGCAGATCATTGAGGCGTTGCGTTCTACCATAGCTGGTGTTGTAAAAGGTGCAATTACTTTTCAAAACGTACAGATTATAAGTCCGCTTAACAAATAGGTTGATTACAATAGATATATAACTAAAAAAGCCCCGTAGTACGGGGCTTTTTTTACGGTTTTAGATATATTAAACATTGTCCTAAATCTGGCCTTGTTTCTACAAGTGTATTGATCCAGATTCTTAATTCATCTATCTCGTAAGGTAATAATCTCTTAATAGCCTTTTCTAGTTCTTTACAAAATAATGAACTATCAAAACTTACCTTATCAAGAATAGTCTTCGTGTATTCAAACATTGCTCTCGCCATATTCGAAGGTTTTTATAGGTTAGACTTTAAAAGGTAGTTTTATAACAATAGGCTGGTTTTTTTGAATTCCATTCTATAAATATACTACATAATGACCACAAAAGTGCTAACAAACGGCGTTATAACTTCTTAAAAAATAGTTAATTATCTAAAATCTATTATCTCCATCTAGTAAATCTCCCAGTCCACCTAGTATAGAACCTTCGCCTCTTTTATTTCCTCCAGTTTTTGGAGCCATTGCTAGCACACGATTTGCCAGACGACTAAAAGGTAAGGACTGTATGTAAACAGTTCCTGGACCTGTTAGGGTTGCAAAAAACAATCCTTCACCACCAAAAATGGTGTTTTTAATACCTCCTACAAACTCTATATCATAGTTTACGGAGCTATCAAAGCCTATAATACAACCTGTATCTACTTTGAGGCGCTCGCCTGGAGCAAGTTCTTTTTTAAGCATTGTACCGCCTGCGTGTACAAACGCGATGCCATCGCCCTCTAGGCGCTGCATAATAAAACCTTCTCCTCCAAAAAGTCCTCTACCTAGCTTACGCGAAAATTCTATCCCGACAGATACGCCTTTTGCAGCACAAAGAAATGCATCTTTTTGACACACAAACTTCCCTCCTATCGCTCCTAAATCTATCGGAATGATTTTACCGGGATATGGAGAAGCAAAGCTTACTTTCTTTTTACCCACAACATCATTATAAAATGCAGTCATAAACAGGCTTTCTCCAGTAAGGAGTCGCTTTCCTGCCCCAAAGATCTTACCCATTACCCCCGTATCCTTTGCAGAGCCATCGCCAAAAATAGTTTCCATACGAATCCCTTCCTCCATCATCATAAAGCTTCCTGCTTCTGCTATGACTCCTTCTTGAGGATCTAGCTCTACCTCAACATACTGCATCTCCTCGCCGAAGATTTCATAATCTATTTCGTGTGCGTTCATTTTTAAAGTTTTTGATTGTGATTATAGGTAGTAATATAGAAAGCTATGTTACAAAACTCGCATAAAAAAAAGCCTACAACAGTGTTGTAGGCCTTGTTATATATATAAATATATCTTACGTTTTATAATTCTTCTAGCTCATAACTTAGCACCTCAGTTACTAGACCACACTCATCTTCTTGTGGAGTAATTTGTGCTGTGATTATCGTCTGGTAATCTTCTTTTTCTATTCTAATTGTATAGCTACCATCTCGCTCATCTGGGCCTTCATAAACCCCTGGAGAAACTTCTGTTAATACTGCTGTAAAAGTCTGGTCCATAACGGTTATGGATACACCTTCTAGCAAGGCATTAGTACTAGCATCACGTATGGTTATACTAAAAGTAGGTAGGATCTCTGTAGTACAGTCTGCCACTGGGTCCTGCGTGTCTTGATCATCATCACCTCCACAAGCAATTAAAGTTACAAAGCAAAAGACAAAAAGTAGGTATTTCATAATAGTTACATTTTTTTACTAAGATACTTAATTTATAAAAAGGTTGCGTTTTATAGATTATCAAGCTGGTTACTACTTTTATCATCACTTATGGTCCAGAAGAAACCTACAAAGAAAAACTGATCTGTTGCGGGTCTAAGCGCTCGCCTGTTAAACATTCCTGCTGTGTCTGGGGTATCTGCATACTGGTAACCATTTATGTTTCTTAAACCTAGCACGTTATTGATAGAGAAGTATAATATCTTTTGTTGCGATAAAAGATAAGCCCAGTTTACACTCAAGTCATTAAAAGACTTTGTATTTGCCTGTAAAAAACCTGGAGTGTTTCGGTCTGTATAGGTTCTACCAGAACTGTGCTGAAAACTCATCCCTATTTGTGATTTCCAGTCTTCTACAAAATACTTTGCCACAATAGAGACACTATGAGGACTAGCAAAGGTAGGCCTCGCCTGCTCGGGATAGTTGAGATATTTTCTCTCAGAATCAAGATAAGAATAGCTTACCCAGTAATCCATATTTTTAATACTGGTATTATCTCTCCAAAATACGTCTACACCTTGTGCATACCCGCTCCCCTCGTTTGTAAAAACACTCTCTGGGCTAGCAAACTCTGTTGTTGAAGTTATTAAATCACTATACGACTTTCTATAAGCCTCTGCTCTAAAAATACGACCGTTATCACTGTATTGATAGTTTGCAATGTAGTGTGTAGTTTTTTGAGCTTCAAAATCTTGACTAAACTTCAAAAAGTCATTAAGCGGATTTTGATAAAAGTCACCATATGCTAGCGATAGTTGACTCTTTGATCCTGTTTTATAGGCTATACTCGCTCGAGGCGAAAATGTAACATCTTTCATATAGTCTGTATAACTCGCTCTCGCTCCTAGTTTTATAGCAAAGTCTCTGGAGAAAATAATATCACTTTCGGCAAAGGCGGCTGTGATGTTACTTTTAAAATCATAGTTTGCAGTAAACATATTGTCATTAACCGCAACGGTGACATCTTCATCAAAATCTGTAATAAACTGTTCGGCGCCAAAGGAGAGTTTAAATCTATTTGAAAACCTCTTCTTTAGTTTGAGCTTGAGGTGTGCACTGTTTTCTGTGTCTAGCACCTGGGTTGTAGATTGTATGTTGGCTTCATTTCGCGCAAGCGTATAACTACCTCCTGTTTGTATACTCCACGTATCATTAAGCATACCCGTGTATGATGAGTTTACATATACATTACTGTTAGTAAGCCCTAGATTAAATCCTTCTGGGTTGTTTATATCCTCTTGCGTGATGTCAAAGCTAGTGCGATCTCCAGCGGCATAGAGTTTAAAAAGTCCATCTGTAGTTCTATATCTATATACTGCCTCTCCCGCCAGTGCTTGAAAGGGTTTGTTAAAGTTATTACGATTAGGAAATAACGCGACATAAGGCGCCAGATTGATGTATGAGGTGCTCAAACTGAGCGAACTCTTTTCAAATTTTCTAGTAAGACCTAGCCCTGCCCCTACAGACATTATAGAGATATCTGTTTTGTTTTGATCTGGCTCATCTACCGTGTTAAGCAATAAAACGCTAGACAGGGCTTCCCCATATTCGGCAGAATATCCTCCGGTAGAAAATGTGATCCCGTCAAAAAGAAATGGGCTATACCTGCCTCTTGTAGGTGTATTGTTTGCCGTAGGTGTATAGGGTGTAAAAACGCGTATGCCATCTATAAAAATTTGAGTCTCTCCAGCATCTCCACCACGCACAAAGAGTCTACCATCTTCGGCCACTGTGGTGGTACCTGGTAAGGTTTGTAAAGCACCTACAAAATCACCTAGCGCACTTGCTGTGGTAACCACATCTAGTGGTTTTAAAACAGATACTTTACTGTTATCACTTGCCTCAAAAGTACCTGCAGAGAGTACAACCGTGTCTAGTGAGTTTATATCTTCTCGTAGTTTAATATTAAGGTTTTTAAAAGTGCTTACATTCATAAAAATCTCATAAGGCTCGTATGATAAGAAGGTGACTTTAAGTAGCTGCTCGCCAGTCTCTGTAGTCGTAAAAGAAAATACGCCTCTTGCGTCTGTGCTTGCACCGTCATAAGTACCGTCCAGAAATACATTTGCGCCTTCTATAGGCACGCCTTTGGGATCTGTCACTACGCCAGAAACGGTGGTTTGGGCAGTGAGAAAATAACTTGATAAAATGAGTAAGAGTGATAAAAGAGGTTTCATAAGTGGTTCGTTAGATTGATTGTGGGACAAATATGAAGGGAGTCCCGCTTTCGCGAAAGCGTAATACTCCCAACCGTCATAATCTGCAACTCAATTGTAATATTTTGTACATTGAGGTTATGACTAAAGATGAAAAGCTGAATAATTTTTATAATCAAGAAGTGCCTTGGCTAGCGAGCTTAAAGAAAATAAGAGCGCTTCTCAAGAGTACAGATCTGATAGAAGATGTAAAATGGGGAATGCCAGTTTATACCATTAATAATGATAATGTAGTAGGTGTTGCTTCTTTTAAGCAGCACTATGGCTTATGGTTTTATCAAGGTGTCTATCTTACAGATGCTGGTAAGATACTGCGTAATGCACAAGAAGGAAAAACCAAGGCAATGCGCCACTTACACTTTACAGAAGATGATATTATAGATGAAAAACTCATTACATCTTATGTAGATGAGGCTATACAAAATGCTCGAGATGGTAAAAAAATGCCTGTGGTGCGCTCTGTAAAGAAAGTGCTATTGCCTACAATGCTTAAAAATCAACTCTATAACGATGCACAGCTTAAACTACATTTTACTGCACTCACAAAAGCGAAACAACGCGCCTATGCAGATTATATAAATGAGGCAAAGCAAGAGGCCACAAAGCGCAAGAGACTAGATCGCTGTATCCCATTTATACTTGAAGGTAAAGGAATAGATGCACTCTGGAAGAAAAACTAATTTAAAATTACCTACACCGTGTCTGACGTAAAAACTAAAAAAAATGACCAATCTCCGCTAGACTTCATAAATGCTCTTGCACACACCACACGCAAAGGAGACAGTCTTTACTTACTTGAGCTTATAGAAACCGTAACCGGAAAAAAGCCGGTAATGTGGGGAGATAGTATTATAGGGTATGATGAGTATGAGATGGTGTATGCCTCTGGAAGAAAAGCACACTGGCCTATGTTGGGGTTTTCTCCTCGCAAGCAAAATTTGAGCATATATATTATGCCAGGTTTTGGTGTTATAGATGACCTTCTGCCGGCATTAGGTAAACATAAAACGAGTAAAGCCTGCCTGTATATAAATAAACTAGCAGATGTAGATCTGGACATACTTAAACAGATTATAGAACGAGCGATTACCTATATGAGGGCCAAGTATTAATACATTCTTAACCTTAACATTGCAATTGAGTAACGCTCTAGATATACTTTTATCCCGTTATAATTCAAGATTGCATAAAAGATTCGTTGTTTGAAAGGGCAGCGGATTTTTTTGTTTGATGTAGTTACGCTTTCGCGAAAGCGTAATTATTTATAATTCAGAATATAGTAGCCGTTATAGTCTCGAATAACCTTGTTTTAATTTTAAGTTATCATAGGGTTTTATAGACGTAAAATATGCGATAAACTTCTCAAAACGTAAAGGTTTACTAACGTTTACATTTCATCATCTAGTGTGTTGATTTCTACTTTTAAGGGATTAATCAACCACAAAAATCACACAGATGAAACAACATTACTTTTTATTACTTTTTACATTCTTATTGAGCTGTAGTATACAAGCTCAAGACCTCATCATTACGGGCGTATATGACGGGCCTCTATCTGGAGGAACTCCTAAAGCTATAGAGCTTTATGTACTTAATGACATTTCTGACCTATCTATATATGGTGTTGGCTCTGCAAATAATGGAGGCGGTACAGATGGTGTTGAGCTTAGCCTAGAAGGAAGCGCAGCTGCCGGAGATTTTATATACATCGCGTCTGAGCAACCTAACTTTAATACGTTCTTTGGTTTTGATCCAGATTATGTAAATGGTGCTGCTGGTATAAATGGAGATGATGCCGTAGAGCTTTTTATGAATGATGCGGTTATTGACACCTTTGGTGATATAAACGTAGATGGAAATGGAGAAGCTTGGGAATACCTAGATGGATGGGCTTCTAGAGTAAATGAAACAGGACCAGATGGAAGTACTTTTGTAATTGCAAACTGGAGCTTTAGCGGGCCTAATGAAAATGATGATGATAATATGGCTACACAAGCAACAGCAACAAACGCGTGGCCAATAGCTGCTTATGAAGCTGCAACAACCACTTTACCTACTATTACTTTTACAGAAGAAGAAACGCAACTTACAGAAAACGAAGGTGCGGTAACACTAGAAGTTACAATATCTGAGTCTGCAACCGTAAGTGCTGTAGTAGAAGTAAGTTATACAAATGATGAGAATGAATCTTTTACAGTAGATAATGCTGTAAACTTTGTAACAGGTGAGGCTACCACACAGCAAGTAACTTTTACACCTGTAGATAATGAGGACCTTTCTATAGACTATTATGTATCATTAAGTCTTACAGATATTACAGGAGCTACAGGGGGTGAGACAGTATCACACGCAATATATGTAGTAGATGATGAGGCTCACGCCCCTACAGCAACAAATACCCTAGGTATGGTATTCTCAAATAACATAGAAGTAAACGGAGCTGAGATTATAACATTTGACGCTGGATCAAGCAGGCTGTTTGTATCAAATGCTGGTGATGCTGCTGTAGAGATTTTAGACTTTACAGACCCTACTGCTCTTACTGTACTAAACTCTATTGTTTTAGACACGTACGGTAGTGAGGTAACAAGCGTATCTTCATATGATGGTGTTGTAGCGGTAGCTGTACGTGCAGAAGACCAAAGTAATGGTCAAGTTGTATTTATGGATACAGACGGTACAGTTTTATCAAATGTAATGGTAGGGTCTTTACCAGATATGTTAACGTTTACTCCAGATGGATCAAAAGTACTCGTAGCAAATGAAGGAGAGCCTAATGCAGATTATACAGTAGACCCAGAAGGATCTGTATCAATTATAGACCTTGCTGCTGGCGCTGCGGCTGTGGTACAAGATGATGTGACTTCGCTTTCTTTTACAAGTTTTGATTCACAACTTACAGAACTTACAGATGCTGGGGTTCGTATATATGGTCCAGGAGCAACTGTATCACAAGACTTAGAGCCAGAATATATTACTGTAAGTGACGACGGTGCTACTGCTTATGTATCACTTCAAGAAAACAACGCATATGCGGTAGTAGATATAGCTGCTGCAACGATTACATCTATAATACCTTATGGATATAAAGATCACCAATTGCCAGAAAATGCTATAGATGCTTCAAACAGCTTAGACTTTGTCTTTATGTCTACTTGGCAAACTTTAGGAATGTATCAACCAGATGCTATTGCAAACTATACTGTAGATGGCACACAATACCTTGTAATTGCAAATGAAGGTGACTCAAGAGATTATGATGGCTACAGTGAAGAAGAGCGTGTAAAAGATCTTGACCTTGATCCTACTGCATATCCTAACGCAAGTATCTTACAACAAAATGAAACACTGGGAAGACTTAAAACAACAAACGCTACTGGTGATATAGATGGTGATGGAGATATAGACCAGATTTACTCTTATGGTGGACGTTCTTTTGCTATTCTTAATGCAGAGACAGGTGCTATTGTTTATGACAGTGGAGATTTACTAGAGCGCATAACTTCTGAAGATGAAGTATACGGAGCCATCTTTAACGCTACAGATGATCAAAATGCGTTTAAAAACAGATCTGATGATAAGGGACCAGAACCAGAAGCCGTAACCCTTGCAATGATAGATGACCTTTGGTATGCCTTTGTAGGTCTTGAGCGCATAGGTGGTGTAGCTGTATTTAATATTTCAGATCCAGAGGCGCCAGTATTTGAAACCTATGTAAATAATCGCGATGTAACACCAGATGCCGAAGATCCTGCAGGTGATCTTGCTCCAGAGGGAATTGTTTACATACAGCCAGAAGATAACGCTACAAACACGGGACTTATAGTTGTGGCAAATGAGGTAAGCTCTACAGTATCTGTGTACACTCTCGCAAATGATGTACTTACAACAGATGACTTTAATGCAGAAGCTAGTCAGACAGTGGCTTACCCTAACCCTACCGTAGGTAACACACTTTACTTTACAAAAAACACAAGCTTTACACTTGTAGATATTTTAGGTAGAGTATTAATATCGTCTAAGGAAGTAACACAGGCAGACATTAGTACACTTACTACAGGTGTTTATATTGTAAACTTTGAAGATGGCACAAGCCAGAAGATTATCAAGAACTAAGTAAAAACAATTACTATTAAAGCTCCTTTACCTATCTTGGGTAAAGGAGCTTTTTCTTTTTAAGAAAACAGATATTAGTACGCTTTCGCGAAAGCGTAACAAAGAAAACCACACACCAACGCACTGTCCTTCAATAAATAAAAAAACTTTTTACAACAGCGTGTAACACTTTGTAAGAATAACCTACTTATAGATAACAAAGCCACCAACCATTGGACAAAACCACCGAAGAAAAATTTGTTACCCTACTGGAGGAGAACCAGAATATTGTGCACAAAATATGCAGGTTGTATACAAACAATCGTGACCAGCACAATGACCTCTTTCAAGAGATAACGATACAGTTATGGCGTGCCTTCCCTAAGTTTAGAGGAGATTCAAAATTCAGTACTTGGATGTACCGAGTGGGTCTCAACACTGCCATCACTTTATATCGTAAGTCTAAGAGAACGGTACAAACACAAGATTTTGACTCTGTGATGTTCCGCATCTCTTCTGAGGAGTATGATGATACGGTAGAGCAACAATTAAAGTTAATGTACAGTGCTGTAAAGGAGCTTAACGATATAGATAAAGCACTTGTGTTTTTATATCTAGAAGATAAAAATTATAGCGAGATCTCAGAAACCTTAGGTATCACAGAGGTAAATGCTAGAGTAAAGATGAATAGAGTGAAGAAAAAACTCAAGAAAATATTAAACCCATAATCATATGGTAGACGAATTAGAATTGCTAAAAAAAGATTGGCAAAAACAAGAAGATACTCTTCCTAAATACACAAAGGAAGATTTGTACCCTATGCTCCTTAAGAAGTCTTCTTCTATAGTGAAGCTTATATTTATTGTAAGTCTTATAGAATTTGCTTTTTGGATTGTACTCTCATTTGCTTTTAACGACAATGAGACAAAAGCTTTTGAAAAACAGTTTGGGTTACAAACCTTTGATACTATCGTACTTGTTGTGCATCTTACGGCTCTTGTGGTTTTTGCCGTGTGGTTTTATAAAAATTTCAAAAAAATACAAGCGACAGACTCTGCAAAAGTATTAATGAAAAATATTATCAAAACGCGTAATACGGTAAAGTACTACATCTGGTTTAGTATGGCATTTGTAGCGATTGCCTCTACTATTGCTTATGCAATTATGATACAAAATAACCCAGCCCTTGCAGATGAGAATTTACTGTATCTCTCACTCAAGTTTATTATTGTAATAACTATAGCCCTTGGATTACTATGGGGGCTTTATAGAATTATTTATGGGTTATTATTAAGAAAGCTCAATAGAAATTATAGAGAACTTAAGAAATTAGAAATTTAACTGTAGGGGGTTTAAATTTCTATACAAGGCAATAGGTCAAGCTGTTGCCTTACCATAAAAAAAGCGAGAATACCTACTGGTATTCTCGCTTTACTTTTTTAGTTGGATTTCTAGACTAGGCTAGTATTCCCACTGTCTTTTCTTATTGAGTGCTTCTTCTGCCTCTATCTCTTCTGTAGGGATCACTTTTAAGAAAGAAGGATGTTGCTCTATTGCATATTCTAGCTGCTCTACAATCTTCTCTACAGAGTCGTTCTCATAATCTATCTCTAGTGGTTCTTTTACCTCAAAAGACTGTAAGATGCCACGTTTTTTAATACGCAAACCTTTCTTATCAAAACTTCTTCTAAAACCATCTATCACGATAGGCACTACAATAGGCTTGTAATTTTTAATAATGTGCGCAGTTCCTTTTCTAATAGGTTTCCACGGTTTTGTGGTTCCTTGTGGGAAGGTGATTACCCAGCCATCATCCAGAGCGATACCTATGTTTTCTGTATCCTTAAGGTTTACTTGACGTTCTATCTCTTTACCTTTTTCTCTCCAGGTACGACTCACGGTAATGGCTCCTGCATAAGCCAGTATGCGCGGTAATAAACCAGCCTTCATTGTCTCGCCTGCTGCAACGTAGTATAAGTTAAGTTTTGGCCTCCAGAGGTACCCTATATTTTTTATAGAATCTGTGCGACCGCTTAGACTCGCATTAAATACGTGAAACATCGACACCACATCTGCAAAGTAGGTCTGGTGATTAGACACAAAAAGCACGTTAGTATCTGGTAAATTTGTGAGTATCTCTGAACCTTCTATCTGCAGCTCATTAAAGCCGCGGTAACGCCTGTGTGTCATTGCTCCTGCAATACGAATGAGCCAGCGTTTTAAGAATAGTATATGTCCAAATGGATTTTTTTTGAATAGCCCCATTTAATAGTTTAAAGTTGTGTGCGTTTGAGTGCGCTTTCGCGAAAGCGTACTTGGTTACAAACAGCCTGTAAATATACAAAAGACCTTACAATATTAAAGATTTCTTAACAAGAGCTCTTACCTCACTGAGCATCATTGCAGTAGCTCCCCACACTACGTGACCTTGCAACATATAGGCTGGTACTTCTACCTCATCCATATACGAGGTAGTGAGGCGCTGGGTAATTACAACCTCATCAGACAAGAATTCTGAGAGTGGTACGGGTATGAGATCTTCTACCTCTGTTTCTTGAGCTTTAAAAGCGGGAGTATGTTGCACGTAGCCTATAAATGATTGTACATAAAAATTACTGGGTGGTATATAAATATTAGTAAGTTCACGCACGAGTGTGACCGCATCTTGAGCAACACCTACCTCCTCCTCTGTCTCACGCAAGGCAGTATGTGCGAGGTCTCTATCTTCTTGCTCAACTTTCCCTCCCGGAAACCCTACCTGATTAGAATGTACTCCTTTATAGGTCTTACGTAGTATGAGTATAAGCTCTGTCTCCCCCTCATTATTAGGGTAAAAAAGGGACATCACACCAGCTTGTCTAGGGTTGTGCTTTGCAATATCTTCTTCCTTTAGCTCTTTAAGCCGCTCTTGTGGTGCCATCTCAAGCTGTACATCACGCCCAGGAAGCGGTAGTTTTCTTATTTTTGAAACTAATTCTAAAAATGACTCAAACTTCATATATGCGCACCTTTGTCTGGATTATTATATTTTTTGCTCTAAGCACAAGTTGTCAAGATAAGAAATCTGAAAGTAAATCTGTAGCCAAAAAAGTTGTGATACAAGATACCATCACACCTATAGAAACTCTTGATGAACAAGATCCTTCACCAGATATGGGTACCATAAAAGAGCCTACTATAAAAGGGCAAGAAGACGTTATTGATTTCTTTACTACCTATGGAGAAAACAACCCTGAGAGTAAGGTGAGAATCACAACTCGTTTTGGAAATATTGAGGTACAACTTTATGAGGACACACCACTACACAGAGCAAATTTTATTATGCTGGTTAAGAATGGCTATTTTAACACAACACAGTTTCATAGAGTCTCGCCTAACTTTGTTGTGCAGGGTGGTAATAATGACACACAAGGTACTGCGCGCAACCGGTCAAGCTTTGGGAGTTACTTGATTCCTAATGAGGCAAATTCCTCACACACGCATACTAGAGGGGCTTTTTCTTCTGCTAAGTATACCGAGCAAAATGTAAGTAATGCAACCGCTCCTTTTGAGTTTTTTATAGTACAACCTTCTCGCGGTGCACATCACCTAGATGGAGACCACACCGTTTTTGGCCACGTGACTAAAGGTATGAGCGTGATAGATGAAATTAATAAACTAGAAGTAGACGGCAGTGAGTGGCCACTAGAAAATGTGTATATGACTATTGAGATTATAGAATAATCTTTACTCTATGAGCGCTGTCTTCTAGCCTCAAAGATTAATATTCCCGCTGCTACAGATACATTCATAGAGTCTATTTTACCACGCATAGGGATTTTAATATTTGTACCCACCGTTCTCCACTCTGGAGATAAACCAGTAGCCTCTGTACCTACTACAATAGCACTACCACCTGTATATGCCTGCGTTGCATAGTCTACCGCCTCTTGTAATATGGCACTGTATATAGCAACATCCTTTTTTTGCAAGAAAGATATAACCTCCTCCGTACTCCCAGTAGCGATTTGTGTTGTAAACACACACCCCACACTGGAGCGTATGATGTTAGGGTTATATAAATCTGTTTTGGGGTTTGCTATAATAACGGCATCGACCGCGGCAGCATCTGCTGTGCGAAGTAGTGCGCCTATGTTACCAGGTTTTTCTGGCGCTTCGGCAACTAGTATGAGTGGGTTTACTGGTAATTGTAATTCTGATAATGTGGTTTTTTTTGCTTTCGCGAAAGCGATCACCCCCTCAGTACCTGCTCTGTAAGCTACTTTCTTGTATACCTCTGTTGCTAGGCTCGTAAGGGATATCTTGGTCCCCACAAGTTCTTCTACCAAAGATAGCGTTATGAGTTGTTCGTCATAATACACCTCAGTAATGGTATAGCCGCCAGCGATAGCGAGCTCAATCTCACGTTTACCTTCTATTATAAAACCACCTTCCTTCTTACGAGTGCGTGACTTTTCTTGAAGTTGAAGTAAACGTTTTACCGTTGGGTTTTGAAGACTAGAAATATATTTTGACATAGCGCAAATGTAGAATATTCTGAAGATTAGATAAATAGTTGCTCAAAATAGTTGATAATTACAAAATGTAAAGTATATTTGACATTATAATAAAATATCTTTCCATTTTGGAAAGTTAAGTTGTAATTACTTAAAGAAAATCAGTATGAGTATAAAGAAAATTATTGCGTGCGAGCGCAAGAGTCTAGGGAAGGTTAATAAATTTCAACTACCACATCATTTTAAAAAAGTGGGTTGGGTACTATTTATAATTTCTTTTATATCGCTATTTGCATCTAGCATAATAACCACAGATGAAAGTCTAAAATCAACAATAGTGATAATTGTAAAATACACGATGCTCATAGGTTTACTTATGGTCTCTCTAGCCAAAGAGCCTATAGAAGATGAGTTTATCAAGAGTATGCGTATGAAGTCATATATGATTGCTTTTATACTAGGAGTGATACAAACGCTTATTATGCCATTTATTACGCTAGGTGCTGAGACTATAGTAGATGGTGGGTCAACACTAAAACCGGTAAACGACTTCTTTGTACTATGGGTATTACTATTTTGCCAGATATTAGTTTTTCACGTTTTTAAAAGCGCTGCAAATGACTAACTCTCTTAAGGTAGAACGCGCTATACTAGATCTCACTCAAGATGATCTCGCAAAAAAAATAGGCGTCTCAAGACAAACTATAAACTCAATAGAAAAGAATAGGTACGTACCATCTACCGTACTTGCTTTAAAACTATCTGCGCTTTTTAATAAACCCGTAAACGATTTTTTTAAACTCACCGAAGAAGATTAAACTCCTTTGTAAGTAATCGCCTATTTTTACTACAAAACAAGCTAATTATAACCAATTCAAAATGAAAAACAATCTACTCGTACTAGCAGCTATCGTACTGCTCGCAAGTTGCAAGACAGAAACAAAGCAAACTACCATTACAGAAGAAACTGTAGCTGAGACACCGCTAAGAGAATATCCAGAAGATATAGCCGCTATTTTTAAAGCGCACGGAGGTATTGACGCTTGGAATGCAATGAACAACTTATGCTTTACACTTCCTAAAGGTGATATAGAAGAAGTACATACTGTTGATTTAAAATCTAGAAAAACACGTATCGAGACACCAGCATATACTTTAGGTTTTGACGGAGAAAAAGTATGGCTCAAGCAAGATAGTCTTGCTTTTAAGCCAGAAAGAGCACGTTTTTACCACAATCTTATGTTTTACTTTTATGCAATGCCGTTTGTACTAGGTGATGAAGGTATCACGTATAGTGAGGCTCCTGCCCTATCTAAAGATGGTGTAGATTACCCTGGTACAAAAATTAGCTTTGAGGACGGTGTAGGTGACGCGTCTGATGATAATTATATCATCTACAGAGATCCTAGTACAAACCAAATGGCGTGGCTAGCATATACAGTTACCTATGGTAAGGAAGGTCCGAGCGAGCGTTACAGCTACATTAAATATGACAAGTGGCAAGAAGTAAATGGATTACAACTCCCTAGTGAGCTACAATGGTATAATGTAGAGGAAGGACAACCTACCGAGATGCGCAACGCAATGAACTTTACAAAACCCACAGCTACACCTACTCAACTAGATAAAAATCTATTTGAAAAACCTGCAGATGGAACATTTGCAGAGTAAGCTTGCAATAACAAAATATAATCTCAAACGCTATTCTTTATGAATAGCGTTTATTTTTTTATACAAATAACTGTTATTCAATTAGTAATGAGTTTATAATTCTCTATTAACATCTATCCTTTTACCGGTAAAATGGTGAAAAATCCCGCAAAACCTATTAGATTTACTTTTTAATGATACACCTTATAACAATAAAGTAACTCTCTTAATAATGCACTATTACAGTCTCAATAATAAAGCACCACAGGTAACCTTTGACACCGCAGTTATAAAAGGAATTGCGCCAGATAAAGGACTGTATTTCCCTGAGCGCATACCTACACTACCTACGCAGTTTTGGGAAACTATAGAAGAGCTGTCTAAAGAAGAGATTGCTTACCAAGTGATGCAACCGTACGTAGGTGACACGATGGATGAGACTACGCTTAGAGAAATTGTAGCAGATGTATTATCGTTTGACTTTCCTATCGTTCCCATAACAAACCATATAGGTACGCTTGAACTCTTTCACGGGCCTACAATGGCATTTAAAGACGTGGGTGCTCGCTTTATGGCTAGATGTTTAGGTCATTTTCTTAAAGAGCAAAACCAGCAAGAAGAAGTAACCGTACTAGTGGCTACCAGTGGTGACACTGGCGGCGCTGTGGCAAGAGGTTTTTATAAAGTACCCGGTATAAAAGTAGTCATACTCTACCCCTCTGGTAAAGTGTCTGACGTGCAGGAGCGACAGCTCACCACGCTAGGAGAAAATATTACTGCTCTAGAGGTAGACGGCACCTTTGACGACTGTCAGGCTATGGTAAAAAGAGCATTTTTAGACACAGACATTACTAGTATAAAACAGCTTACCTCTGCAAATAGTATTAATGTTGCTAGGTGGTTACCACAATCACTGTATTATCTATTTGCATATAAAGAATTAAAAAAACAGGGCAAGGCACATAAGATTGTGTTTTCCGTGCCTAGTGGTAACTTTGGAAACATTTGTGCTGGTATGGTGGCACACCTTATGGGGATGCCCGTGCATCACTTTGTAGCTGCTGTAAATAGTAATACCACTATCCCTAGGTTTATGAAAACGGGTGATTACAGCCCTACTCCTACCGTACCTACCATAAGCAACGCGATGGATGTAAGTGACCCTAGCAACTTTGTGAGAGTGCTTCAGCTTTTTGAAAATAGTAGACAGCTTTTATCTACTAAGTTTTCATCATATTCATACTGTGATAATGCCACTAGAGGTGCGATGCTTGATATATATAAGAAACACAACTACACTGCAGATCCACACGGTGCTGTGGGATACTTGGGGCTAAAAGAATACCTTAAAGACCACCCAGATGCGCACGGTATCTTTTTAGAAACAGCGCATCCCATAAAATTTTTACCAGCTGTAGAGCCAGTAGTAGGACCGCTAGCCCTTCCAGAGCAAATAAAAGAACTTATGAATGCTCAAAAAGACGCCCTCGCCATAAGTGATTATCAAGAACTTAAAAATTATTTGTTAGAATAACGCTTTCGCGAAAGCGTGTATAACCCCATTTCATCCATCATACTGGTAGCTGCATCATTATCGTGCAAAAAAATAGTAACTTTCTACAGTTGTTATACCCGATAATAGACCAAAAATCTAGTGCAATGAAATATTATATATCGCTTTTACTATGTATCATAACTTTACAAATGTCTGCTCAACAAGTGTCTAGTGAAGCACTAAAAGCCTTTGAGGCTAAGACCTACTCTTATAAAGGCAAAGAACTTCCGTATAGAATACTGTACCCTGAGAATTTTGATACGAGTAAGAAGTACCCGTTACATTTATTTTTACACGGCGCAGGCGAGCGTGGCAGTGATAACCAAGCTCAGCTTGTACACGGCAGTGATCTCTTTGTAAAGATGAATGAGCAATACCCTGCGGTGGTTATATTTCCGCAATGTCCAAAAGGTGACTACTGGGCAGATGTTGAGGTCACACGAGGAGAAAACCAAAATGTCTTTAAGTACCCTGCAAACCCTACTCCTACTTGGGCAATGCAAGCGGTTACTGCCTTACTAGAAGAAACGTTTGACGAGACCTATATAGATCATAATCGCATCTATCTAGGTGGACTCTCTATGGGAGGTATGGGAACATATGAGTTGCTCGCCAGCAAGCCAGATACCTTTGCGGCTGCAACGGCAATATGTGGAGGTGGCTATCCTGCAAATACTGCGAGATGGGCACAACAAACACCGGTATGGATTTTTCACGGAGAGGTAGATGCTGTTGTGCCAGTAATCTACTCTCAACTTATGGTAGAATCGTTGCTACAAAACGGTCAAACACCTAGATTTTCTTTATATCCTAACGTAAACCACGACAGCTGGACAAATGCTTTTAACGAGCCAGATTTCTTCTCGTGGGTATATGGACATACTAAAGAAACAGGTGATCCAGCTGACACAACAGAGGTAATCACTGAAGACTGCACACCAGAGTGGCTTAAATTTTCTGAAAGCAGCCTACTCACAAAATTTGAAAAAGATAATGAACGGTTAAAAACTACAAACAACTCACAACGCATTGTTTTTATGGGAGATTCTATCACTGAGGGATGGTCGAGTACAAGTCCAGAGTTTTGGGAAGAGAATCCTCATTACATAAATCGTGGTGTAGGTGGCCAGACCACCTCACAGATGCTACTACGCTTTAGAAAAGACGTGATCAACCTAACGCCCCAAAAAGTGGTTATCCTCGCAGGTACAAATGATATTGCGGGTAACACTGGGGTTACCTCAAATCAAACCATTTATGATAACATTATTACGATGGCAGAGCTTGCCACAGTTTATAATATCGATGTGGTCTTAAGTTCTATTCTTCCAGTATATGACTACCCTTGGAAAACTGGTTTACTACCTGCTACAAAAATCACAGAACTCAATACATTACTCAAAGACTACGCACTTAAAAATGGTCATACCTACATAGATTATCACAGTGTGATGAGAGATGCACAAAACGGGATGCAGTCATTACTCACCTATGATGGTGTACATTGTAATAAAGCAGGTTATGAAGTGATGGAAAAAGTGCTAAGCTCTGCACTTTAAAAAATGAATACATACACTGAAGCATAAAATCTTACTCGACAATAGGCTTAAAAATCGCTCTCGATATACGTAGATAATTTAGATTTAATTTATCTATCAAATAAGGACCTTTCCTTACATTTGTGTATCAAAACGAAGTAGATTTTATATGAAAAATACAGCCTTAACAAAAGTACACGAAGCCCTTGGGGCAAAAATGGTCCCGTTTGCGGGCTATAATATGCCCGTATCATATGAGGGTGTAAATGCAGAGCACGATACCGTAAGGAACGGTGTGGGTGTTTTTGACGTGTCACATATGGGTGAATTTCTTGTTTCTGGAGAAAAGGCGCTAGACCTATTACAATGGGTATGCTCAAACGATGTGTCTAAAATAAAAGTAGGTGGTGCGCAGTACAATTGCTTCCCAAATGCTACGGGTGGTATTGTAGATGACCTTATCGTTTACCGCATTAAAGAAGATCAATATATGCTCGTTGTAAATGCTAGCAACATAGATAAAGACTGGGCGTGGGTAGAAAAGCAAAACGCAGAAAAAGGTTTTAATGCAGATCTTAGAAACATATCAGAAGGGCACTCGCTACTGGCTATACAAGGACCTAAAGCTATTGAGGCAATGCAAAGCCTTACAGAAGTAGATCTTGCTGGTGTCAAATTTTACACCTTTGAGGTAGCACCTTTTGCTGGTCTTGAAAACGTTATTATAAGTGCTACAGGATATACTGGTAGTGGAGGGTTTGAAATCTATTGTAAAAATGAAGAGGCAGAGCAACTATGGACTAAGGTTCTAGAAGCTGGTGCAGACTGGGGTATAAAACCTATAGGTCTTGCAGCTCGTGATACCTTACGCCTAGAGATGGGATATTGCCTATACGGTAATGATATAGATGACACTACTTCACCTCTTGAAGCTGGTTTAGGCTGGGTAACAAAATTCACAAAAGACTTTGTAAATAGCGATGCTCTTAAGGCTCAAAAAGAAGCAGGATTAAAGCAACGTCTCGTAGGCTTTGAACTTACAGAGCGTGGTATACCAAGACAAGGATATGATATCGTTACAGAAGAAGGGACAAAAATAGGTCACGTTACCTCTGGTACAATGGGCCCATCTGTAGATAAAGGTATTGGTATGGGGTATGTAGATACGGCTTTCGCGAAAGCGGACTCAGCAATCTTTATACAGATACGCAAGAAAAGAGTACCTGCAACCGTTGTAAAGACTCCATTTTACAAAGGATAGATAAACCGAAAGATTAATCCCAAATTTCAAAAAGGATTACTTTTTGAAATTTGGGATTTTTTATACAAAATAAGTAAGCTATCGCATTTAAAAAGTCAAAAGATAAGATACTCATACTAGGAGCCAGTGGCTTTTTAGGCAATGCTCTATATAAGGAATTGTACAGGTATTATAACACCTACGGTACCTATCATTCTGGCAGAATTTATAGTGATAACAAGCACTATTTAAAGTTTGACCTTGTAAATGATGATGTGTATGAGTTATTGCGACAAGTACAACCATCGGTAATTATCTCGGCGCTGCGAGGTCCTTTTTCAGACCAGCTAGAGGCACACGAGCTTATGGTGGGTTATGCGCAAGAGACTGGTTGCCGTATTATATTTTTGTCAAGCGCAAATGTTTTTGACGCATTTTCAAACTACCCAAGTTATGAGAATGATAAAACTCTCTCACAAAGCATATACGGGAAATTAAAGATACGTGTAGAGACACTCCTTATGAGACATCTACCAGAAGAGCAATATGCCATTGTGCGATTGCCTATGGTTTTTGGGGTAGGTTCGCCACGTATACAAGCTCTTAAAAATGAGCTATTACTAGGTGATGCCATAGAGGTATTTCCGCATCTTGTGATGAACACTACAACAGATGCAAAACTACGCCAGCAGATACATTATATTATAAATAGAAAACTCTCCGGTATCTTTCATTTAGGTAGTACAGATCTCATACACCACAAAGAGTTTATACACGAGCTGGTGATAATGCTCGATCTTAATAGAAAACCTATTTACAAAAATGTATTTACTAGCAATACAGACCGCTACCTAGCCGTACTCCCTCGCGATAACCGACTACCAAAACATTTACAGATTACAAATGAAACGGTTGTTGAGAGCAGTAAGAAGTATATTTAACCAGTAAAGACACCGTAAAACTACCTTAGTCCGTATCTTTAAAACAAAAGAAATTTATGATCTGGCACTTATATATTATGTCTGCAATGTACATCATTGCAGGTGTGATGCATTTTATAAAACCACGAGTTTACGGAGCAATAATGCCTCCTTACATACCTTTTAAGAAAGCGATGGTATTCTGGAGTGGTGTGGCAGAGGTTGTACTTGGTGTGGGACTTCTATTTGATACTACCAGAGTATTTGCCGTGTGGGGTATTATTTTAATGCTCCTTATTTTTTTTACGGTTCATATAGATATGATTACTAATGAAAAGCACAAAGGTAAATTCCCAAGCTGGCTGCTTTGGTTAAGACTACCACTACAGTTTTTACTTATGTACTGGGCTTATCAATACTTATAAATGTCATTATTTTCTAGCGAGCCATATCATCTTGATATTCCGGATGGAGATATCACTTACTATCAAGACTTCCTCTTAAAAGAGGAGGCGCTAAATTTTTATAATACACTTTATAAGGAAACACCTTGGCAACAAGATGATATTACCGTTTTTGGAAAAACATATGCACAACCTAGACTTACTGCGCTTTATGGAAATAATGGTAAACCCTACTCCTACTCTAATATCACGATGCACCCGCTTGAATTTACTTTCGCTTTAAGCGAAATAAAAAAAAGAGTCGAAGCTATCACGGGTATTACATTTTCTACTTGCTTGCTTAACCTATATAGAGATGGAAATGACAGCAATGGGTGGCACTCAGATAATGAGAAAGAATTAGGCAAGAACCCTGCAATAGCATCAGTAAGCTTAGGTGCAACCAGAGCTTTTAAACTAAGGTATAAGAAAGATCACAGTATTAATAAAAAGCTTATGCTTGACTCTGGAAGTTTACTTTTAATGAAAGGATTTACGCAAGAGTGCTGGCAGCATACAGTACCAAAAACTGCAAAAAAAGTAATGCCGCGTATAAATCTAACCTTCAGGGTTGTAAAATAAAAAAAGCAAACGCTTAGGGGGTACGTTTGCCTTAGTTATCTACCCGATTAAAGTCACGAGTAGATGAATTCTTTCTTGGGATGAAAGCCAATTTACATAAGACTTAGAAGCTTAAAACAATAAGTAATTTAGGGGTTACTAAGCATCAATTTTTTACTTCTAAGTCAGTATATCAAATAATTATAATCGTACATCTCTACTAGGGATGTGATACTGTTATGATTTAAAAAAGAGGTATTGTCACCAAAAAAAATCATTAACTAAAAAACTAGGGAACTCAGAAAAAAGTCAACCTAAGCGATAAACAGTGTATATATTATGAACATATATAGAATGTAAGAGCAAAAAGGAACTAACAACTAACCTTAAAACCAAACGTGACAATACCTCAAACTTTGTACTCTTACACTCGTCTATTCTAACGGGCGCAAAGCTATGCACGCATAGTAAATCCAAACTAGTAAAATATTGATAAAAAATTGTAAAAAACTTGTAACAATCTGATAATAAGCAGTAATTATGCAATCTAAAATTAAATTTGTATCTTAAGGTACACTATTTAAAGCCCCTACTTAGTCATAATATGCAACAATTTAGCCTACAAGACACTTTCCTTATTAAACAGTTTGAGAGAACTGGAAAGCATCAGGATACAGACCTCAGATCTTATTTTCAAATAATTTTTATTGAAGAAGGAAAGGGTCGTCATTTTGTAAACGAGTTTATAGTAACCTATACAACAGGTGATGTATTTTTAATCGCACCAGAAGATAAGTACTGGTTTGAAATAGATGGTACTACCTCGTTTTGTTATTTTCAATTTACAGAGTCATTATTTTCTAGTAAAATGAACCTACCAGATAGGTCGTACTGGCTACATCGCATAGAAGGTATTATACATAGTCCTAACCAGATGCCGGGAGATATTATTACAAATCCTTACGACAAGGCACTCATCTGGCATATGCACAATGTAATTATACAAGAGTATGAGATGGGTAAAGAATTTTACAAGCATAATATCTCAAATATGGTGAGTACCACCTTGAGTATTATTGCTAGAAATATTCTGAGAGATATTAAACCTGTTAAGAAAACAGGTAATAAAGATCAACATACCACTATAGAGTCTTTACTTAATTATATACGACAGCACGTATATGACACAGACCTTATGAAAATAAGTGCTATTGCAGATAAGTTTAATATGACTAGCAGTGGGATAAGCGCCTATTTTAAAAAGAAAACTGGAGACTCGTTACATCACTATATTTTAATGTATAAAATACAGCTAGTTAAGTATAGACTCAAAAATACTGACTTTACAGTGTCTGAAATAGCTTATCAACTAGGCTTTACAGATGAGAGTCACCTCACGCGTATCTTTAAAAAATATAACGATCTAACCCCAAAACAGTTTAAGAAGCAAGAAGAAGCTAGACCACTAGCCTAAAATCTCATTAAGTAAAGTAGCCAGACGTATACCTCCTTTTTGTAATTGTCCTTTAAGAACATTAAAGTAGTCATACATATATCTGTACCCTAGCTTTTCACCTTTTTCAGTATTTGCATAGATTTCTTTTACAAGAACACGGCTACCCTTCATCCAGTCTACATAAGTACCCTGGGCGATTGCTTTCTCTTGATTTTTAGTAAGACTAGGCATATTATCTGCAAGTTCTGAGTAGCTCATCCCGTAACTTTCTATCATCTGGGTGTCCCATACTCTGTGCAGATTTGTACCATCATTATACCATCGTACTTGAAAATCGTTACCACCTTTATCTTCACTAATTCCGTTATGCAGTGGCTGGTGTAAATCTCCTATAAAGTGCACAAGCATACGTAAGTAAAATGCTTTATCTTCTTTTGTAGCAGTGTCAGACTTTATAACAGCTATACTCTTCTCTATACCGCTTATAATATCTCCCTTCTCACTTCTAGGGTGCTGTTCAAAAGAACTATCAAAAGGTACATTTACATAGTGCCAAGGTCCAAAAGATCTATATTTTTTATCACTCTTAATCTCATCTGCATAGGTAGATACCAGTGCAAGAGACTCCCCATCTAGTAATTCTGCAATAGCTCTTTTTGTCTTTTTAGTTAAGTACTTTTCAGCAATAGCACCAGTGGTTCTATGACCCGTTTTCCCCCAGTCAAAAGCAGTGGCTTGTAGTGAAAAAAGTAAAACAAAAACTAAAAGTAAAGAATAACGCATTGTATAAAATTTTGAGCAAAAGTACAATGAATCAACCTTCTTCTGTGTTATAAAAAGATTAAGAATAAGTCCGCTTTCGCGAAAGCGTAAACAACACTATCTTTAACTCTATAAATTCCATATACTAATGCAAACTTCACTAAAGCTAAAATTACTTATACCGATACTTTGTTTACTGGTACAAACTGGTGTCTTTTCTCAAAATTATAGTGGTAGTAGTGACCTTCGTATCACAGATATGGTTTATGGAACCTTGCTCACTCCAGAAACTCCCACTTCAAAACTTGCGATAATTATTCCAGACTCAGGTCCAACAGATCGCGATGGAAACCAGCAAATGATGCGTAATAACAGCTTAAAACTCCTCGCCGAAAGTCTTGCTCAAGAGGGTGTCGCTAGTTTTAGATATGACAAGAGGGTACTTACATTACTAAAGAAAAATGCGCTTCAAGAAGATAAACTGGACTTCACAATGTTTATTGATGATGCAGTGGCTGTTATAGATTACTTTAATAAACAAGGGCGTTTTAAAGAAGTGTTTATCATAGGTCACGGGCAAGGTTCACTCATAGGGATGGTGGCTGCTCAACAAACAGCTACAAGTGGTTTTATATCACTCACTGGAGCGGGACAATCCATAGATCAATCTATTATTAATCAAATAGCATTGCAAATGCCAGACCTTAAAGACAAAGCGGCAACAGCTTTTAAAACACTTAAAGAAAAAGGAAAGGTAAAAGACTACTCTCCTGCCCTTGGATCTATTTTTAGGCCAGCCGTGCAACCATTTATGGCAAGCTGGATGCGTTATAACCCCAGTGAAGAGATTGCAAAACTTAAGATACCTGTTCTCATTATAGATGGTACAAATGATTTACAAACTTCTCCAGAAGAAGCTATAAAACTACAAGCTGCCCTTCCAGCAGCTAGTTTATCCCACATAGAGGGGATGAATCACGTCTTACGTATTACAGGTAAAGACAATCTTGAAAACTCAAAAACATATAATAATACCGCCTTACCTATTGCCTCTGCGCTTATAGATACAGTAAGTGCGTTTATAAATCGTGAGTAACACCTCTAGCGTTAAACAGAAAGCATAAAGATTAATATATGGGGTTAAAAGCTTCTTAAATTTAAGTTATAGCATAGCCATTTTATTTACTTTTAGGCATAACCAATCAATATTAATGCTTAAATACGTTTTATCTATCGCAATACTAGTTGCGAGCCTTACTACCTATGCACAGACTAAGGAGGTAGGTGTAAAATTTATAAATTCACCTATTACCGTAGACGGCTCGCTAGATGAGCCAGTATGGAACGAGACGAAACCAGCAACAAACTTCTGGCAATACTTCCCTACAGATACCATACAGGCTTCATATCAATCTGAAATAAGATTTTTATATACAGATAAGACACTTTATGTAGGTATTAAAGTATTTTCTCAAGGAGATGACTATGTGATACCCTCGCTTAAGCGTGACTTTAGAGCTGGCGGAAGTGATAATATCACTTTAATGTTTGACACTTTTAACGATGGAAACAATGCTTTCTTATTTGGCTCAAATCCCTTAGGTATACGTCGGGAGGCTCTCGTATCTGGTGGTGGTACAGACTTAAGAGGTTTTACGACTAGCTGGGACACAAAATGGGTAGGTGAGACTAAGCAGTATGATGGCTATTACATTTGTGAGTGGGCCATCCCTATGAGTGCCTTTAAATTTAGAGAAGGCGAGACCAGATGGCGCTTTAATAGTTACCAGTTTGACACTCAAGATAATACTAGAAACACGTGGATAAACATACCTCAAAATCAGTTTATATTTAATCTGGCTTATATGGGAGATATGGTTTTTGAAAAACCGCTAGGTAACTCAAAAAGTCCCATATCAGTTATTCCATATATAAATGCGATAGCAGGTCAAGATAGAGAACTACCAGATGATTTTACAGAAGTAAAAGTGGGTGGTGATGCTCGTTTTACTATAGGTAATAGTCTTAATCTAGACGTCACCATTAACCCAGACTTCTCACAGGTAGAGGTAGATAATGCCATCACAAATCTCTCACGTTTTGAGGTGGGGCTACCAGAGAGGCGCCAGTTTTTTATAGAAAATAGTGACCTCTTTGCAGATTTTGGAGATCCTAGAGCGGCAAATCCATTTTTTTCGAGACGCATAGGTATCGCAGAAGACTTTGAGGGAAATACCATTATAAATAACATTGTAGCTGGAGCAAGACTAAGTGGCAAAGTGAATAATAACTTGCGCGTAGGGCTCCTTAATATGCAAACCGAAAAGGATGAGCGCAATGAGATCTCTGCAAATAATAATACTGTGATTGCCTTACAGCATAGAGTCTTTAGCCGGTCAAACATCTCTGCTATTTTTGTAAACAGACAAGCCACAGGTAATGAAACTTTTGTAGAACCTGGCGAGCAATACAACAGACTAGTAGGTCTCGATTATAATCTTGCAAATGAGGATAACAGTTGGAACGGTAAATTTTACCTACACAAATCTTTTACCCCTGGTGTAGAGCGCAAAGACTTTTCTGGGGGAGCCCGCATTGAGTATAATAGAAATAACTGGAGAGCAACCAGCGCTACCCTCTTTGTAAACGAAGACTTTAACTCAGACCTAGGTTTTATACCCCGTAAAGATATTTTTAGAAATTTTTCAAAACTTGAACGCCTCATATTCCCTAAGTCTGGAGCAATAAATAGACATATATTCTCTCTCAACTCATTTTATGTGTGGCGACCAGAGCTAGACTTTACCCTAGGTGATCGCACGCTCTCTCCACAGTGGGAAGCAGAGTTTAAAAATACAGCCAGCCTCGCTGTAAAGCCACGAGCTCGTTTTACTAAGCTTTTTGACACCTTTGACCCGTCGCGCTCAGAAGGTTTAGAACTTCCAGAAGGCAGTGAGTATAGTTATAATAGCATAGAGCTTGAGTATAATTCAGATAGAAGAAAGGCACTTTCATATACCTCAAATGCTACCTATGGAGACTACTTTAATGGTGAGATTTTAACACTAAGAGCAGGAGCAACACTACGTTTACAACCTAAGTTAATTATAGGTTTTAATGCGCGTTATGATAAAATAAACCTTCCTGCCCCCTACTCAGATAATGACATCTGGCTCGTAAGCCCTCGTGTGGAAGTGACATTTACAAAAAACCTATTTTGGAACACCTTGCTTCAATACAGTACCTTGCAAGATAACTTTGGTATCAACTCTAGATTGCAGTGGCGTTTTGCTCCTTTATCAGATTTATTTTTGGTTTATAATGACAACTATTTTACAGATACCACCTTTGCGCCACGCTTCAGAAGTATAAATTTAAAGCTCACTTACTGGCTCTATTTATAGGGATTTTCATATTTTCGGGACGCTTCTAGATAAATTAGGAGCGATTATTTTTTACGCTTTCGCGAAAGCGTAAACACCCTCACAACTATGGAGAACACACCTTATTTTACAAATGATGCTATCGTCTTTGGCCTCATAGCTCTTGCACTAGCGGGCATATTTTACACCTCTGGAAAGAAAACAGGCTTCTGGGGTAAGTTTTATGGCATTGTACCAGCCTTACTATTATGTTATTTGATCCCCGCTATATTTAATAGTGTAGGATTAATAGATGCAGAGAGTAGCCAGCTCTATTATGTAGCGAGTCGCTACTTGCTACCTGCCTCGCTTGTACTTATGACATTAAGTATAGACCTTAAAGCTATTGTAAATCTAGGCCCAAAGGCACTTATTATGTTCTTCACAGGGACCTTAGGTATCGTAATAGGTGGGCCGCTTGCTATTTTATTAATCTCTGCTATTTCACCAGAGACGGTGGGTGGTGCTGGTCCAGATGCGATATGGAGAGGCCTGTCTACCCTTGCTGGTAGCTGGATAGGTGGTGGTGCAAATCAAGCAGCTATGCTAGAAATTTATAAATATAATCCTGCCAAGTATGGGCAAATGGTACTCGTAGACATAGTAGTAGCAAACATCTGGATGGCAGTATTACTTCTAGGAATAGGAAAATCAAAACGCATAGATAACTGGCTTAAAGCAGATAACACAGCTATAGAAAAATTAAAAGAAAAGGTATCAACCTTTGCCGAAGGTGTAAAACGCAACCCTACTCTTAATGACCTTATGGTAATGCTGGGACTTGCCTTTGGCGCTGTAGGTATTGCACACTGGGGAGCGAGTGGTATGTCAGCACTGTTTTCTGATATACCTAAGGACTCTGCCCTTGCGTCTTTTGGCTCTACATTTTTCTGGATGATTACAATTGCTACGGCAATAGGTATTTTGCTTTCGTTTACAAAGGCAAAAAACTATGAAGGTGCAGGAGCAAGTAAGATAGGTAGTGTTTTTATCTATATACTGGTTGCAAGCATAGGTATGAAGATGGATTTACTAAGTATACTTGATAACCCAGGTCTTATTGCAATAGGTTTTGTATGGATGGGTATACACGCTGGCCTACTTATACTTGTGGCAAAACTAGTAAAAGCGCCCTTTTTCTTTCTTGCTGTGGGAAGTCAGGCAAACGTGGGAGGAGCAGCCTCTGCTCCTGTTGTTGCAGCAGAGTTTCACCCGTCACTAGCGAGTGTGGGAGTGTTGCTAGCGGTCTTTGGCTACGTGGTAGGAACCTATGGTGCGATATTGTGTACAATTTTAATGGAAATGGCCTCTGCAGGCTAGTTTTGTTTGTAAAATAATGAGATATTTGCGGCCTTAACAAGACTATATTATGACTAGAATTACATACCTTTTATTAGTAAGCTTTTTAATTATCTCGTGTTCAAAATCTGGTAATTTAACACTTACAGGAACCGTAAAAGGCCTTAAAAAGGGGACTCTTTATGTGCAGCATATACAAGACACTGCACTAGTAAATATAGACTCTCTAGAAATAGATGGAGAGCCAGAATTTGAATTTATACTAGACATAAAAGAGCCAGAGGTTTACTATTTACACCTAAGTAAAGAAAATGAGTCTGGCTATGATGATCGCATACCTTTCTTTGCAGAAGATGGAGCTATCAATATCACTACATCACTCAAAAACTTTGAAGGATTTGCAGCAGTAATAGGGTCAGAAAACCAAATGTACTGGCAAGAGTTTCAAAATATGAATAAGCAGTTTAATGATAAAAACCTTGATCTTATAAAAGGCTCTTTTGAGGCTAGACAGAGCGGTGTACAAGAAGATATTGTAGCCTATGATGACTCACTACAAAGCCTTGTTAAAAGGAAGTATCTTTACACAGGTAACTTTGCATCTGTACATAAAGACAAGGAGGTAGCTCCTTACCTACTTTTGACACAGATTCCTGATGCTGCAACTTCTTATCTAGATACCCTTTACAAGACATTCCCGAGAAAGACTAAGCAATCTCTATATGGTAAACAGGTAAAAAGATTACTCGAAGAGCGCAAGGCAAATTAATGCCACTCTGTTGATAAACAACGCTCAATTTACCATCACAAACTGAAGCTCATCTTCAGAAATTACAGTATTTTTGCATTCAAAATAAGAACTATGGCAAATATTAGAGATTTAAAGAAAGATATCAATTTTGTACTAGGTGACATCATTGATGCCGTGTATGTATGGGAAGCGCTTAACCCAAAAGAAGATGCCGCTAAAGGTGAAGCGATTATAGATGACGCAATTAAGACATTTGATACCCTTATTGCAAAGGTAAATGACCGTAAGGTTGAAAATAGAGGAAAAAATTTAGAAGCCGTACGCACTGATCTTGAGAGAGATGCAAGCGGTCTTATTGAAAGAATTAATAAGCTTTAATTTTTTTTCAAATTGAGGTTGCAAATATGATATAAATGCTATTATATTTGCACCCGCAATGCCGATGTAGCTCAGCTGGCTAGAGCAGCTGATTTGTAATCAGCAGGTCGTGGGTTCGAGTCCCTCCATCGGCTCAAAAAGGTCTTCTTTTATAGAAGGCCTTTTTTGTTTTAAAACCATTACGATTATTAAAAGTAAATGTGAGTACGCTTTCGCGAAAGCGTAAAAAGATTACAGCCCCTTTATTACAGAAAGTGCTTTAGGAATGTGCTTGCCAGCCATCATACTATTAAAACGCATTTTAACGGTGCCTGTGGCATCTATAACAAAGGTCTCTCGTCCTGGCAACAAACCTAGAAGTTCGTTCTTTACACCGTATAAACGACGTATTTTATTTTTTTGATCTGAAAGGGTGTCAAAAGGTAGGTTATGCTTTGCTCTAAATCGTTTATGACTCGCTACACTATCTGCACTTATACCAAATACTTTTGCCCCTGCATCTGTAAAATCTTGATACTGATCTCTAAAACTACAGGCTTGCGCAGTACAACCGGGTGTGAAGTTCTTAGGGTAAAAATAAATTACTAGAGGTACTTGACCTAGTAGTGAGTCTATAGAAACATCTGTACCGTCTTGATTTTTTAAACTAAAGCCTGGTGCCTTATCTCCTACTTTTAATGCCATTTACTCTCCTTTATAGGTTACAAAGTTGCGCGGTGTCTCATATAGAGTCACCTCCAGATCAAACTTAGGTTCTAACACTGTTTTGATTCTATTATAAATAACAACTGCAATATTTTCTGCCGTTGGGTTAAGCTCTTTAAACTCCTGTACCTCAAGATTAAGATTTTTATGATCTAGATAGTCTTCTACCTGAGCTTTTATAATATCCTTTAAAATTTTAAGATCTATCAAAAATCCGGTTTCTGGATCTATCTCTCCAGTAACACTTACTGTAAGGTCGTAATTATGACCGTGAAAATTAGGATTACTACACTTGCCGAAAATCTGGCTATTTTTTTCATCATTCCAGTCTGGTCTGTATAACCTATGTGCAGCGTTAAAATGTGCTTTTCTGTGTGCAGTTATTCTCATTGCTTAATGTGGTTATAGAATTTATCAAATATAATTTTAAACCAAGCTGTATATAGTTCTGGGTGACTTGCTATATCTTGCTTAACCTTTTCTAAATTCATCCATTTCCAGGCGGCTACTTCATCTTTATTTATAACAGGTTCTTGCTCTGAGTGACCTATAAGGATATGGTCTAGCTCGTGCTCTGTAAGGCCATTGTCAAAAGGCGCTTTGTATATGAAAGAAATGCTTTCTTCTAAGGGAACGGTAAAACCCATCTCCTCTTGTAACCTACGGGTACCAGCTTCTATATTACTCTCACCATCGCGCTGGTGACTACAACAGGTGTTGGTCCATAGGCCGGGGCTGTGATATTTATGAAGCGCTCGCTGCTGGAGCATAAGCTCGTTTTTATCATTGAAGACAAATACAGAAAAAGCGCGGTGTAGTACGGCCTTTTCGTGAGCTTCCATTTTGGGCATTAACCCTATTTTATTGTCATTTTCATCTACTAAGATGACTAATTCTTCTTTCATAAGCTTTGTAAAAATACAAATAACTCATAAAAAAAGCGTCTCATATGAGACGCTCTTAAAATTATTGAAAGTAAGTGACTAGTTATTACTTAAAACTATAAACTCACTTCTTCTGTTAAGTTGATGTTGTTCTTCACTACACTGAACACCGTTTGAACATTCATTAACTAGCTGAGACTCTCCATAACCGCGACCAGAAAGTCTAGATGGATTAATTCCCTTTGCAATAAGCCAGTCTCTAGTAGATACATTACGGTTTTGAGATAGTGTACGGTTGTACTCATCATTACCTCTACTATCTGTGTGTGATCTTACGTCTATACGTACAGAAGGATACGTTTCCATATACACCAGTACTTTTGCAAGCTCAATCTCTGCATCTGGTCTTATGTAGTACTTATCAAAGTCAAAGTATATAGGATTAAGGTTTAATATTTTTGCAATATCGTCTCCTGGTTTTGCAATTTGAACAGCACGTTCTAATTGTAAAAACTCTTGAATTTCACCAGATAGATTAGGCGTAGACACTCTTTTTTCTACTGTAGTGTATCCATCTTTAGATCCTCTTAAAAGATATTTTGCATCACATTCTGGCTCAAACTCAAAAGTTGCTTTTCTACCAGTAACTATAGATTCAATAAGATTACTATTATCATCATATAATGCAACGGTAGCACCTTTTAAAAGCTCTTCTGTGTTTTTATCTGTTACATTACCAGTTAGTAATATTTCACAAAGAGGTTCTGGCCTTCTAAGCTGTCTTATCATATAGATATCATCATCTATACCAGATTTACCACGGTTAGAAGAAAGAAATCCAGTTTTAGTGTCAGAATCAATTATGAATGCAAAATCATCTTTAGATGTATTTGCAGGCTCTCCAATATTAAGTATAGTTACATCCTCACCAGTTGCATCAAGATTAGTTAAGAAAATATCTAAACCTCCAAGACCTGGATGACCGTTTGAAGCAAAGAATAGATCATTTGCTGCGCTTACATATGGAAAACTTTCTCTTCCTTCAGTATTAATTCTATTACCAAGATTTACTGGTTCTCCATACGTACCATCATCATTAATTGCTACATACCATAAGTCTGCTTGACCTAAAGTACCTGGCATATCTGAAGAGAAGTATAATTTTTTACCATCTGGGCTTAAAGCTGGGTGAGCTACGGTATAATTATCACTATTAAATGGTAATTCCTTAACTCCGCCCCAAGCGCCATTTTTATAACTTGCGCGGTACAACTTTAACTGGTTAGTACCTGTACTATCTTTACTAAAGATACCATTGCTATAATTATTACGTGTGAAATACATAACACTATCCCCCTTTGCAAATACAGGAGAACTCTCGTGATATTGCGTATTAAGGTTTGCGCTAAATGGTTTAGCAAACTTAGTTCCACCATCTTGCCCTACTTTACTAGTATCTACTTGGTATAAGTTTAAGAATGGTTGACCATTCCATTTATGCACACGTTTTGTATAACCGCCTGTATCTCTGTTTGAGGCAAAAATCAATTTGTCCTTATACAATGCAGATCCAAAATCTGAGTATCCAGAGTTAATTTGAGTGATAGAAACATCGTAAGCTCCTTTTTGCTTTTCAATCTCTCTAAGATAATCAGGTGCTTTTCTAAATAATACAGCTCTAGTATCATCCTCACCTAGGTCATAAAAACGAGCCATCATCTTATCAGATAATGCATAATCTTTTGTTGCTCTTAATGACGTTGCATATCTAAAATATACTTCTGGCTCTACATCTTCAGGAAATTGCTCTATAAGCTTTCCATAATATGTTGCTGCTTCATCATATTTTGCATTTAAATAATATGAGTCTGCAAGTCTTTTAAAGAGGTCACCAGATTCATATCCTTTATCAACTACTTTTTGATAAATTTCTTGAGAGTTTACATAATCATATTGATTAAATCTCTTTGTTGCTCTTTCTATCTTCTTTTCCTGCGCGTATCCAAAAAATGCAGTAAGAAGAAATATAAATAATGTAATTTTTTTCATAGTACTGTATTAAAAGAATCGTGGTGTTAACATTCTATCATACTCGTTAAAGAGCTCAAATCTTAAAAACACTTCAAAACTACCGTCATTATAGACAGTATCACCTAAGTCTGTGCTCTCTCTATCATAAGCAAGCCCTATTAACATACTGTCTGATACTTGAAAACCTACAAGACCGCTTAATGCAGCGCTCCATCTGTAAGCCGCTCCAAGGTGAAGCTTTTCCATTACCAAAAAGTTTGCGGTAAGATCAACTTGTAATGGCGCACCTTGAACCAATTTTACAAGAGTACTAGGCTTAAATTTAAGTTGATCACTTATATCAAATGTGTATCCCATTATACCGTAGTAATGAATACGCTCTTTTGCTATAAAACTAGCTCCATTGCTATTATTACCTACATCAAAATGTTCTGTTTGAATAAGATTAGGCACACTTACACCAGCATAAAAATTATCTGTGTGATAGTATAAACCAGCACCTATAATAGGTGAGATCTTATTATCAATGTTTTGAGAAAATCTAGGATCTGTCACATCAAATAATGTAAGCTTAGTGAAGTCTACATCTAGTATGTGTCCTCCAGCTTTAAGTCCAAAACTTAATTTCCCAGACTCTGAAGTATTAACTGTATAACTAAAATCTGCCCCTACATAAGTCTCTTGCGACGGTCCAAGTGCATCATTTACGATAGAAAGTCCAAGACCTACTTTACCTTCACCTATAGGTGAGTGTATACTTAAACTCTGTGTACGTGGTGCGCCGTCTAGACCAACCCATTGACTTCTGTGTAGTCCTACAATACTTGTAACGCCTCTGTTTCCAGCATAAGCTGGATTGATTGCCACGGTATTATACATATACTGCGTATACTGTGGATCTTGCTGAGCGTTTACTTCGGTAAAACTTAGCATCGTAATCACTAGCAATACGATGAGATGTAGCTTTTTCATTCTAATCTTAGTTTAAATCATTTAGTAAAATGACTTCCGTTGTTTGAACGGAATCGTCATTTTACTAGATGTTATTGTTATTACGCTTTCGCGAAAGCGGTTTTCTAATTATCGGTTAATATATAAATATCCACTTAATCGTTTCAATCCGTCCTCAGTTTGATAGTTGATTAGGTAGTAATATGTTCCTTCTGGAAGTTCCTTATCAGCATTGATAGTAGTTCTTCCATCTGAAATACCTCTAAACACTACTGATGTGTTATCATAACCATTTCCTTCGAACACTTGAACACCCCATCTGTTGAAAATCTGAACATTATTATCTGGGAAGTCTATAATTCCTTCAATAATAAATACATCATTCTGTCCATCTCCGTCTGGTGACATACCAGTAAATACTTCAAGGTCTGTTACATTAAGAACACTTGGTATTACTGTTATTGTTGGATCATCAGGGTTACCATCTCCATTAATATCAACATTTGTATCATCTGTAGGATCATCAGATAGGTCAATTAACTCTACTCCATCAGGTAATATACCGCTTACAGTAGCTTGGTTAATAACTGTTCCATTTTCGATATCCTCCTCAGTGATAAGGTATGTAGCCGTAAATGTTGTACTATCAGATTCTCCTGGTAATAATGTAATAGGACCTCCATCTACATCAACTAGTGGATCAGTAATTACAATATCTTCAATAGTTAATTCTCCAGTATTTGTTACTGTGAATGTATATTGAATAATCTCTCCTGGTTCAAATACTCCATCACCGTTAAGATCGATAAGCTCACCTGTTTTCTCAAGAGCTATTGAATTTGCTCCTGTAGGTAAAATAGTAATTGTAACATCTTCCTCACCTTCAACAGTACTATCATCATCTGATGTATCTTCTACGTCATCTCCATTAGGGTTCTGACCAGTTGCAAGTGCTTGGTTTTCTACCATTCCTGCATCTACATCGTCTTGTGTTAATACGTACTCAGCTACAAACGTTGTTGCATCACTAGCTCCAGGCTCAAGATCTATTGGACCTCCAGTTACAGCTACTAATGGATCTGTTATAACAATATTTGATATCGTAACATTTCCAGTATTTAATACTGTAAAGTTATAAGTGATTGTCTCACCAGCTTGTGCAAAACCATCTCCATCCTCATCATTGAACGTTCCAGTTTTTACAACTGCAATAGATCCAATATCTTCAGGTAAATCTGTAATTGTCACATCATCCTCACCTTCTTCAGTACTATCATCATCTGATGTATCTTCTACGTCATCTCCATTAGGATTCTGACCAGTTGCAAGTGCTTGGTTTTCTACCATTCCTGCATCTACATCGTCTTGTGTTAATACATACTCAGCTACAAACGTTGTCGCATCACTAGCTCCTGGTACTAAATCAATAGGACCGCCAGTTACTGTTACTAATGGATCTGTTACAATAATGTTTGTTACTGTTACATTTCCTGTGTTTGTCACTGTGAAGTTATAAGTGATTGTCTCACCTACTTGTGCAAAACCATCTCCATCTTCATCATTGAACGTTCCAGTCTTAACAATTGCTATTGTTCCTGGATCTTCTGGTAGATCTGTGATTGTTATATCATCATCACCTTCTTCAGTACTATCATCATCTGATGTATCTTCTACGTCATCTCCACTTGGGTTCTGACCAGTTGCAAGTGCTTGGTTTTCTACCATTCCTGCATCTACATCTTCTTGTGTTAATACATACTCAGCCACAAACGTTGTTGCATCACTAACTCCTGGTACTAAATCGATAGGACCGCCAGTTACTGTTACTAATGGATCTGTTACAATAATGTTTGTTACTGTTACATTTCCTGTGTTTGTCACTGTGAAGTTATAAGTGATTGTCTCACCTACTTGTGCAAAACCATCTCCATCCTCATCATTGAACGTTCCAGTCTTAACAATTGCTATTGTTCCTGGATCTTCTGGTAAATCTGTGATTGTTATATCATCATCACCTTCTACTGTACTATCATCATCTGATGTATCTTCTACGTCATCTCCACTTGGGTTCTGACCAGTTGCAAGTGCTTGGTTTTCTACCATTCCTGCATCTACATCGTCTTGTGTTAATACATACTCAGCTACAAACGTTGTTGCATCACTAGTTCCAGGTACTAAATCAATAGGACCGCCAGTTACTGTTACTAATGGATCTGTTACAATAATGTTTGTTACTGTTACATTTCCTGTGTTTGTCACTGTGAAGTTATAAGTGATTGTCTCACCAGCTTCTGCAAAACCATCTCCATCTTCATCATTGAACGTTCCAGTCTTAACAATTGCTATTGCTCCTGGATCTTCTGGTAAATCTGTGATTGTTATATCATCGTCACCTTCTACTGTACTATCATCATCTGATGTATCTTCTACGTCATCTCCACTTGGGTTCTGACCAGTTGCAAGTGCTTGGTTTTCTACCATTCCTGCATCTACATCGTCTTGTGTTAATACATACTCAGCAATAAACGTAGTATCATCACTAGTTCCAGGTGCTAAATCAATAGGACCGCCAGTTACTGTTACTAATGGATCTGTTACAATAATGTTTGTTACCGTTACATTTCCTGTGTTTGTCACTGTGAAGTTATAAGTGATTGTCTCACCTACTTGTGCAAAACCATCTCCATCTTCATCATTGAACATTCCAGTCTTAACAATTGCTATTGTTCCTGGATCTTCTGGTAAATCTGTGATTGTTATATCATCATCACCTTCTACTGTACTATCATCATCTGATGTATCTTCTACGTCATCTCCACTTGGGTTCTGACCAGTTGCAAGTGCTTGGTTTTCTACCATTCCTGCATCTACATCGTCTTGTGTTAATACATACTCAGCTACAAACGTTGTTGCATCACTAGTTCCAGGTACTAAATCAATAGGACCGCCAGTTACTGTTACTAATGGATCTGTTACAATAATGTTTGTTACTGTTACATTTCCTGTGTTTGTCACTGTGAAGTTATAAGTGATTGTCTCACCAGCTTCTGCAAAACCATCTCCATCTTCATCATTGAACGTTCCAGTCTTAACAATTGCTATTGCTCCTGGATCTTCTGGTAAATCTGTGATTGTTATATCCTCTTCTCCTTCTACTGTACTATTATCATCAGAAGTATCAACTACATCATCTCCATTTGGATCCTGACCAGTTACAAGCGCTTGGTTTTCTACCATACCTGCATCTACATCTTCTTGAGTTAATACATACTCAGCAATAAACGTAGTATCATCACTAGTTCCAGGTACTAAATCAATAGGACCGCCAGTTACTGTTACTAATGGATCTGTTACAATAATATTTGTTACTGTTACATTTCCTGTATTTGTCACTGTGAAGTTATAAGTAATTGTCTCACCAGCTTGTGCAAAGCCATCTCCATCCTCATCATTGAACGTTCCAGTCTTAACGATTGCAATCTCCGGATCCTGATTAAGAACTGTAATAGTACATTCCATACAATCTGGATCATTAAGAGGATTATTAGGATCTATACCAGTTGGATCTTCAGACGCATCTGTTGCTATTTCTCCAGCTGGATCTTGACCTGTAGCAATTGCTTGGTTGTATACAGCTCCTGTATTAATATCCTCTTGAGTTATTGCATATATAGCTGTAAAAGTCATTGAATCACTTTCTCCAACTTCAAGATCGATAGGTCCACCCATTACATCAACTAGTTCATCAGTTAAAGTAATATCGCTCAATGGTACATCACCATTATTGAAAACAATAAAGTTGTATATAATTGAGTCACCAAGGTTCACTACTCCATCCTCATTTGTATCCTCATAATTACCTTCTTTAAATACATCTAGTGATGGATTATCTGGAGTTACTGTTACTACTACAGTAGCAGTCTCAGTAGTTGTTGTTCCATCAGGGTTTGTTACAGTCACTGTGTATTCAAAAGTATCTTCTCCGTTGAAATTCGGATCTGGAGTATACGTTACTGTTCCATCATCGTTGATCACTACAGTTCCATTTGCAGGATCTGTAACATCAGTTACCTCTACATCAGCAGCAGGATCAAAACCATCATTATCTAATACATCAATTACTACTGGTGTATCTTCAGGTGTTTCTATTGTATCATCAACTGCATCAGCCTCTGGAGTTACTGTTACTACTACAGTAGCAGTCTCAGTAGTTGTTGTTCCATCAGGGTTTGTTACAGTCACTGTGTATTCAAAAGTATCTTCTCCGTTGAAATCAGGATCTGGAGTATACGTTACTGTTCCGTCATCGTTGATTACTACAGTTCCATTTGCAGGATCTGTAACATCAGTTACTTCTACATCAGCAGCAGGATCAAAACCATCATTATCTAATACATCAATTACTACTGGTGTATCTTCAGGTGTTTCTATTGTATCATCAACTGCATCCTCCTCTGGAGTTACTGTTACTACTACAGTAGCAGTCTCAGTAGTTGTTGTTCCATCAGGGTTTGTTACAGTCACTGTGTATTCAAAAGTATCTTCTCCGTTGAAATCAGGATCTGGAGTATACGTTACTGTTCCGTCATCGTTGATTACTACAGTTCCATTTGCAGGATCTGTAACATCAGTTACTTCTACATCAGCAGCAGGATCGAAACCATCATTATCTAATACATCAATTACTACTGGTGTATCTTCAGGTGTTGTCTCAGCATCATCTACAACATCTTCTTCTGGAGTTACTGTTACTACTACAGTAGCAGTCTCAGTCGTTGTTGTTCCATCAGGGTTTGTTACAGTCACTGTGTATTCAAAAGTATCTTCTCCGTTGAAATCAGGATCTGGAGTATACGTTACTGTTCCATCATCGTTGATTACTACAGTTCCGTTTGCAGGATCTGTAACATCAGTTACTTCTACATCAGCAGCAGGATCAAAACCATCATTATCTAATACATCAATTACTACTGGTGTATCTTCAGGTGTTGTCTCAGCATCATCTACAACATCTTCTTCTGGAGTTACTGTCACTACTACAGTAGCAGTCTCAGTCGTTGTTGTTCCATCAGGGTTTGTTACAGTTACTGTGTATTCAAAAGTATCTTCTCCGTTGAAATCAGGATCTGGAGTATACGTTACTGTTCCATCATCGTTGATTACTACAGTTCCATTTGCAGGATCTGTAACATCAGTTACTTCTACATCAGCAGCAGGATCGAAACCATCATTATCTAATACATCAATTACTACTGGTGTATCTTCAGGTGTTGTCTCAGC
>NZ_JBEFNX010000004.1:0-1321 GCF_045063915.1 Dokdonia sp. Asnod2-E02 | reverse complement strand
GTAGGAACCGATGATGATGGGATTACCACTTTTGACCTTACCAGCCTTGATGCAGGTATTACCGGTGGCGACCCAACCCTTACCGTGACCTACTATGAGTCGCAAGCAGACCTAGATGCAGGTATTGTAAATGCTATTCCCACACCAGAGGCATATGTAAATGATGGTACTAGTCCGCAGACGCTTTTTATCTTAGTAAGTAGTAGTGATGCAGGAATGTGTGGAGCAGAAACTACGGTAGACCTACAGGTGAATCCGCTACCAGTTATTGGAGAACCTTTACCAGAAGCGATAGCTTGTGATGAAGATAATGATGGTTTTGGAGCCTTTGACTTACAACAGTATAATGATGACTTATTAGCAACGCTTACAGACATCACACTACGTTTTTATGAAACTCTAGATAATGCCACGGCAGATACAGGTGCAGGGCAGATAGATATTACCGTTCCTTATAACAACATCACAGGGATGACCTCACTGTATGTGGTAGCACAAGATACCAACCCTGCAACGGCAACGGCTTGTACTAAGATTTATGAGTTTGAGCTTGTGGTGTATCCTATCCCTGAGATTCCTGCAGCCCTTGAAACACTTACCGAGTGTGATGATGATAATAACCTGATGGAAATCATAGACCTTACTCAAAATGAGGTTGCCATCATAGGGACACAAGATGCGACCACGCTTGTCATCACCTATCACAACACCCTGGCAGATGCAGAAACAGGTAACAACCCAATTATAGATCCAGCCAACTATAACGCAACACAGATAACACCACTTGAGGTAATCTGGGTACGTTTACAAGTAAATGATGGTAGTCCAAATATATGTGCTGCAGTAAGCTCTTTTGAAATCTCTGTAGAAAGCCCACCTACGGTAAACCCAGCAAATGATGATCTAGATCTAATGGTTTGTGATGATGATGCAGATACTTTTAATGTATTTGACCTTACGGTTAATGAGGCAAGTCTTACGGGAGGTGATCCATTACTATCTGTGACCTATTATGCGAGTCTTGCAGACCAGACGAGTGATACACCTATTGCAGACCCTACGGCTTATACAAATATTCAGAACCCACAGACGATACAGGCAGTAGTCTCTAGCGCAGCAGGATGTACCGACCAGACTACTTTTGACATTGAGGTGTTACCATTACCTACGCCTAACACAATGCCAGATGCCGTAGAGGTATGTGATGCCACGACAGATATTGATACTGATGGCGATGGGGTGATTGACGCTGGTTCTGGTTCGGATACCGATGGTTTTGAGAGCTTTGATCTTACGGGTGTGATTGCTCAGATAGGTGGAG
>NZ_JBEFNX010000003.1:0-1321 GCF_045063915.1 Dokdonia sp. Asnod2-E02 | reverse complement strand
CTCCACCTATCTGAGCAATCACACCCGTAAGATCAAAGCTCTCAAAACCATCGGTATCCGAACCAGAACCAGCGTCAATCACCCCATCGCCATCAGTATCAATATCTGTCGTGGCATCACATACCTCCACGGCATCTGGCATTGTGTTAGGCGTAGGTAATGGTAACACCTCAATGTCAAAAGTAGTCTGGTCGGTACATCCCGCTGCGCTAGAGACTACCGCCTGTATCGTCTGTGGGTTCTGAATGTTTGTATAAGCCGTAGGGTCTACAATAGGAGTATCACTCATCTGGTCTGCAAGACTTGCATAATAGGTCACAGATAGTAATGGGTCACCACCGGTAAGACTTGCCTCATTAACGGTAAGGTCAAACACATTAAAGGTATCTGCATCATCATCACAAACCATTAGATCTAGATCATCATTGGCTGGGTTTGCCGTAGGTGGGCTTTCTACAGAGATTTCAAAAGAGCTTACTGCAGCACATATATTTGGACTACCATCATTTACTTGTAAACGTACCCAGATTACCTCAAGTGGTGCTACCTGTGTTGCGTTATAGTTGGCTGGATCTATAATTGGGTTGTTACCCGTTTCTGCATCTGCTAGGGTGTTGTGATACGTGATGACAAGCGTGGTTGCATCTTGTGTCCCTATGATGGCAACCTCGTTTTGAGTAAGGTCTATGATTTCCATCAGGTTATTATCATCATCACACTCAGTAAGTGTTTCAAGGGCTGCAGGAATCTCAGGGATAGGATATACCACAAGCTCAAATTCATAAATCTTAGTACAAGCCGTTGCCGTAGCAGGGTTGGTGTCTTGTGCTACCACATACAGTGAGGTCATCCCTGTGATGTTGTTATAAGGAACGGTAATATCTATCTGCCCTGCACCTGTATCTGCCGTGGCATTATCTAGGGTTTCATAAAAACGTAGGGTGATGTCTGTAAGCATTGCTAATAAGTCATCATTATACTGTTGTAAGTCAAAGGCTCCAAAACCATCATTGTCTTCATCACACGCAATAGCCTCTGGTAAAGGTTCTCCAATAACTGGTAGCGGATTTACCTGTAGGTCTACCGTAGTCTCTGCACCACACATTCCTGCATCACTACTACTTACTAAGATAAAAAGCGTCTGCGGACTAGTACCATCATTTACATATGCCTCTGGTGTGGGAATAGCATTTGCAATACCTGCATCTAGGTCTGCTTGCGACTCATAGTAGGTCACGGTAAGGGTTGGGTCGCCACCGGTAATACCTGCATCAAGGCTGGTAAGGTCAAAAGTGGTAATCCCATCATCATCGGTTCCTAC
>NZ_JBEFNX010000002.1:0-1438 GCF_045063915.1 Dokdonia sp. Asnod2-E02 | reverse complement strand
ACACCGCTTACCCTGCGTGTGCTCAACACCCCGATGCCTAACCAAGATGCGCTTCCATACGCCTTGTGTGATGACGATACCGATGGGCTTCAGCTATTTGATTTAAGCACACAAGAAGCTAATATTCTAGGCGGATTAGACCCTACAATGCATACGGTGGAGTGGTTTTCTTCACTCGCTTCCGCGGAAGCTGGTACTCCTGCCATTGCAACTCCTAACGCTTATACGAGTAATACCGCTACCGTTTATGCCCTAGTAACCGATACTGCACAGATGACCACTACAATGACCTTCTGTAGTAATATTGTTCCTTTAGAACTTATTGTAAACCCATTACCAACCCCTATCCAACCTGCCGAATACGAGCTCTGTGATGATATAGAAAGCGGTAGTGATACCGATGAGTTTGCAAGCTTTGATTTACGTAGTCGTGACGATGAGATTACTGGTGGTAATGATGACTGGAGTGTGAGCTATCACCTCACCCAAGCAGATGCAGATGCGGGTACGCCAGCACTTGCAGATATGTATCAGAATGTGGTGATGGCAAACCAAACCATCTTTGTACGTGTAGAAGATATAGTAACGTCTTGTTATGAGACCATCACCCTAACCTTAGTGGTAAATCCATTACCATCACCTACCACTATAGCACCAATAGAAGAGTGTGATACAATGGCAAATGATGGCGACCCAGATAATGATGGGGATGCTATTTTTGATCTTACAGGTCAAGTAACGACAGACATTATAAATGGCGAGGCCTTTGTGGGACTTAGTTTCCACGAGACAATTGCCGCTGCAGAGCTAGGTACACCAGCCATTGCAAACCCAGCAGCCTACCAGACGGTATCAAGAACTATTTATGTAAGAGCTACAGATACAGACCCAGCTACCAGCACTGAGTGTTACCGTATCGTGGAGTTAGAGCTTATTGTGCAACCTGCACCGGTAGTACCTACCACCATCCCAGACCTAACTGAGTGTGATGATGATGGGGACGGGCAAGCGCTGTTTGACCTTACACAAAACGATGCAGTGATCTACGGGACACAAACCCCTGCAGCTATAACTCTTACGTATCACGAGACGCTTGCCAGTGCAGAAGCTATGGTGGGCAGTGCGGCAGATATGCCTATTGCAGATCCTGTAAACTACCTTGCCAGTGCACCGGCTACCCAGCTGTGGGTACGTCTAGAAGACACCACAACTGGTTGCACTGTAGTAGGTACTTTTAATCTAAACATCGCAATGATTCCTACCATCACCCCACCAGGGCTTTTTGAAGCCTGTGATAGTGCGGGTGCCCTCGTAGGAACCGATGATGATGGGATTACCACTTTTGACCTTACCAGCCTTGATGCAGGTATTACCGGTGGCGACCCAACCCTTACCGTGACCTACTATGAGTCGCAAGCAGACCTAGATGCAGGTATTG
>NZ_JBEFNX010000001.1:0-1166 GCF_045063915.1 Dokdonia sp. Asnod2-E02 | reverse complement strand
TGGTAGGTTCCTGCAGCATCTACAGTCACCACAGGATCTAGTGATATCAATGCACCATCTAGTGTCCACGCATAGCTGTAGCTCACCCCAATCTGAGGATCTTCTACCGTACCATCTATCGTAAATGGATCAAGCGCTTCACCCGTAATCTCATCCACACAAATCTGTCCACCCTCATTGCTAAGGTCTGTATATGGTAGTGGTTGCACAAATATCTCAAAGTCTACCACCATCGTACTCTCACAGTTACTAGCTGTATTAACCGCTCTAGCATAAATGATTTGTGGGTTACTCGTATTCACATAAGCACTAGGCGTGTCTATTGCATTAACCATCGCCTCTGCATCTGCAAGGCTGGTGTAATAGGTTACAGAGGTAGCTGTTACCCCACCGGTAATCATAGCATTCTGCTGCGTAAGGTCAAAGGTAGCCTCATCTTGATTAGGCGCAACATTAATCCCAAGATCATCGGCACACTGTACCATATTATCTGCTGGAGATACCTCTGGACGGCTCTCGACCGTAAAGATGATGCTTGTAAAGTTCACACAACCTGTAGTGTTATCTTCAATACGCACAAACAGTTCCTCTCCATCTGCCACCGTGTATGGCGAACTTAGTGCAGCCGTGTTTGCCTCTGCCTGCACTAGTAACTGGTGATAGCTTATTGTAAAATCACTCGTCACCTGTGGCGCTGCAAGAATCCCTATCTCATCTGCAAGGGTTGTAAGATCAACACTTCCCATTGTATCATCACCATCAAATTCTTCACAGAAGGTATAATCAATAGGTCCCGCTTCTGCCAATACAGGTAGCGGATTTACAATTACTTCAAAAGGCACAATCACATAACATAAGTTTCCGTCGCTGTCTAAGTCATCATCGCCTGGCACATTTCTTTCCACACGTGCGTAGAGCGTTTGGTTACCAGATGTGGTATTGATAAAGTTAGTGACATCTGCCACTGCAAGCGTTGGGTCGTCTGGGTTCGCTTCCGCGAAAGCGAGATCTGTATACACTAAGATATCTACAGGCTCCCCTCCACCTATCTGAGCAATCACACCCGTAAGATCAAAGCTCTCAAAACCATCGGTATCCGAACCAGAACCAGCGTCAATCACCCCATCGCCATCAGTATCAATATCTGTCGTGGCATCACATACCTC